>NZ_CP176522.1:0-3637187 GCF_057457785.1 Herbaspirillum sp. WTB6 | reverse complement strand
TGAAATCGCCGACCGCGGGCCGGGCCTACCGGAGGCGGAAATGGCGCGCCTGATCAAGCCATTTGCGCGCATGGATACCGCGCGCAGCCAGGCCAGCGGCGCCGGACTGGGACTGGCAATTGTCGACCGCGTGGTCAAGCGCCACGGCGGCAGCCTGCGGCTGCGCAATGCCGGCGGCGGCGGCTTGATCGTGCAGGTGACCTTGCCGAAATCGGCCTAGTGGTCGTGGTTGCCGGCGATCGGGCCGGTCTTGAACAGATTTTCCTTCAACTCCTGATCCATCTTCGGATCACGCCGGCGAATCCACTCCAGCACCATCGCCGCATGTTCCTTTTCCTCGTCGCGGTTATGCGCCAGGATCCGCTTCAGCTCCGGGTCGCTGCAGGCATCGACCCGCTGGTTGTACCAATCCACCGCCTCCAATTCTTCCATTAGCGACTGGATGGCGCGGTGCATGTCCATGGTTTCAGGCGACAGCTTTTCGATTGGTTCGTGATAGCCCTCATTCGCCATAGTCTTCTTCCTTTCGTTCAAAAATCTTGCGCGGTACGGCAGCACGGGGGGCCTGGTGTTCCGCCGCCAGCAAATATGGTACGACACATCGATGGTACGACACATCGCCCGGCTGATGCGCCGGCGGGGCCGATCATGTGTTCCGAAAAACGACGAACGACCGGAGATCGATTGACAAAAATCCGCAACGTTACTGTAATGCAATACAGGGCGCCCCCATTCGTGTGCGCCGCTCCATAAAAGGGCGCTGTGCCATGCATCGATTCAGCCTTTACCCCCCGGATGACCCTTCGCAGCAATTGCGGATTCGCCGATTTTTCATGAGCGTCGTGATGTACGGGCTGTGCTGCGTGCCGATCGGTCTGTCGGTTTATCACGGCATCGTGCCGCTGCGCGTCATGCTGATCTTTCTTGGCGCATCCACGCTCGGTAACCTCGCGCTGTACCTGACGATGCGCCTCGGCTACAACAAGCGCTTTGCCGACCCCAGCCTGACCATGCCGCAACTGGTGTTTGCCATCGGCGTGCTGTTTTACGTCCAGATCTATGCCGGGCCGGTGCGCGGCAGTTTCCTGCTCGCATTGATGGTGGCCTTCGTGTTTGGCTGCTTCAAACTCAGCACGCGGGAGCTGCTTGGCCTGAGCCTGCTGGCGATACTGACCTATGCCATGACGCTGCCGATCATCAGCCGCGTCGAGGGGAGCCAATTCCGGCCAGCGATCGAGATGACCCTTTGGTTGACCTTCTCGATCTTCATACCGGCATCGGCGGTGGTTGCCGGTACCGTCAGCGAAATGCGCAAGAAACTCGCGTCCACCAACAACCTGCTGGCGGACGCGGTGCGCAAGGTTACCGATCTGGCGACGCGCGACGAACTCACCGGCGCCTACAACCGGCGCCACCTGCTGGACATGCTGACCCATGAAAAGCACCGCACCGACCGCGGCGGCGGCGCCTTTTGCATCTGCCTGATCGATCTCGATCATTTCAAGCGGGTGAATGACACCTACGGCCACTGTGCCGGCGATGCGGTGCTCAAAGGCCTGACGGACACCGTGCATGCCGCGATGCGCAACACGGACTTGTTCGCCCGCTATGGCGGCGAGGAATTCATCCTGTTCCTGCCGCAAACTTCGCTGGAACTGGCCAAATTCTGTATCGAGCGCATCATGAAGGCGATGCAGTCGGTATCGTTCGAAGGCTTGCCGCCGGATTTTCGCATCACGATGTCGGTCGGGATTGCCCAATACTACTTGCCGGAAGAGATCGCCACCATGATCGAACGGGTCGACACCGCCCTCTACGACGCCAAGCGGCGCGGCCGCAAGCGGATTGAACTGGCCAAGTTTTCGCCCTAGCCGGCGGCCGGCAGGCGATACACCAGCGCCACGGCTTGCGCCGCAATGCCCTCCTCCCGCCCCAGGTAACCCAGTTTTTCGTTGGTTTTGGCCTTGATGTTCACATACCCGGCGTCAATCCCGAGGTCGGCGGCCAGGTTGACGATCATTTGCGGGATGTGCGGCGCCATTTTCGGCGCCTGCGCGATCACGGTCGCATCGACGTTACCGATGGCGTAGCCGGCGGCCTCGATCCGGGACACGATTTCGCGCAGCAAGGCACGCGAATCGGCGCCGGCAAAGCGCGCGTCGGTATCCGGAAAATGATGGCCGATATCCCCCAGCCCAGCCGCCCCGATCAGGGCATCGGTCACCGCGTGCAGTAGCACGTCGGCATCCGAATGGCCGAGCAGGCCGGCGTAGTGTTCGATCGTGACGCCGCCAATGACGAGCGCGCGGCCCGCCACCAGCGCATGACAATCGTAGCCCTGGCCGATTCTGAATCCCGGATGTCGCGTCATTTGTTTCCCTTCAAAAACAGTTCGGCCAGCGCCACATCGTGCGGCAGCGTCACCTTGAAATTGCGCGGGCTGCCCGTCACCAGCTTCGGCCGCAGGCCGAGCGCCTCGACCGCGCCCGCCTCGTCGGTCACGTCGGGCGCCTGCTCCAGCGCCCGACCCAGGAGCCCGTAGCGAAACATTTGCGGCGTTTGCGCGGCCCATAAATTCGCCCGCGCGACGGTCGCCTCCACCCGCTCCCCTGCATCTGCACGCTTCAGCGTGTCGACCACCGGCAGCGCCAGCAGGCCGCCGACCGCATCGTCTTGCAGCGCGTGCAGCAAACGTTCAATCAAGTCCGGCGTCAGGCCAGGCCGGGCCGCATCGTGCACCAGCACCCAATCGTGGTCGGCAACCTGATCCCGCATCGCCCGCAAGCCGTTTTGCACCGTTTGGCGGCGGCTATCGCCGCCAGCGCGCAACACGCCGATGCGCGGCGCCAGGTGCTGCGCATCGGCCATGAGGGGGCCGATCCAGCCATCGTCGGCACTGACCACGACCCAGGCATGCGCGATCGCCGCTGTCGCCGCGAACGTATCGAGCACGTGGCGCAGCATCGGCTTGCCGGCCAGCGACAGGTATTGTTTCGGGCATTCCGCCGCCATGCGGGCACCGACGCCGGCAGCCGGGATCAGCGCAAAGCAGCGTGGCGGGTTGGCGGATGGCGATGAAGCGCGAGGTTCCATGGCAAACGGGGAAGCGCAGGCCGGGGTGGCGGGGAACGGCGGCTGCGGCTTAATTTATAATGTGGGCTGAAATTCTAACCGTCAACCCCGATCCCCCGCACGTTTTTCGATCGCCATGACATTCCGCATGTCATCACCCGATGTCCTTTGATCTGACAAAATCCCTTCCAAAACCCGGTCATCGTTTCGCCTTGCCCAGCCTGCACGGTTCGGCCGATGCCTGTCTGCTGGCGCAGGCGGCTGCTGAGCTGAAAACGCAGAACCGCATGCTGGCGGTAGTGGTCGCCAATGCCACCGATGCCCAGCGCTTGCGCGCCGAGATTACGTGGTTTCGCGCCGACGGCGCGCCGGAATTGCGCTGCGACGTCTTGCCGGACTGGGAAACACTGCCGTACGATGCCTTTTCGCCGCATCAGGACCTGGTGTCTGAGCGGCTGGCGACGCTATATGAAGTCCAGAACGGCCAGTGCGATGTGCTGATCGTGCCCGCCACCACCGCGCTGCTGCGGATGGCGCCGCCGTCGTTCCTGGCCGGCTATACCTTTTTCTTCAAGAAGGGCGAAACGCTAAACGAGGCGCGCCTCAAATCGCAGCTGACGCTGGCCGGCTATACCCACGTCTCGCAAGTGATGTCGCCCGGCGAATACTCGGTGCGCGGTGGCCTGATCGACCTGTTTCCGATGGGCTCGGCGCTACCGTACCGGATCGACCTGTTCGGCGACACCATCGACACCATTCGCACCTTCGACGCCGACACCCAGCGCTCCCTCTATCCTGTGGGCGAAGTGCGGCTGCTGCCGGGGCGCGAATTTCCAATGGACGAAGCGGCGCGCAATGCCTTTCGCGGCCGCTGGCGCGAAGTATTTGAAGGCGATCCGTCGCGTGCGGCGACCTACAAGGATATCGGCCACGGCATCGCCTCGGCCGGCATCGAATACTATCTGCCGCTGTTTTTCGAGCAGACCGCGACGCTGTTCGAATACCTGCCGGCCGACACCCTGTTCGCGCTGGTCGGCGATATCGAAGGCGCGATCCGGCGCTTCTGGGCCGATACGCAGTCGCGCTACAACTTCCTGAAGTCGGACCGCGAGCGTCCGCTGCTGGCGCCGGAAACCCTGTTCCTGCGCGACGAGGATTTCTTCACGCTGGCCAAGCCTTACGGGCGCTGGGTGATCCAGGCCGGCACGGCGGCATCCGAGCTGTCAGCGCCGATTCCGGATGTCGCCGTCAACCGCCGCGCCGACGACCCGCTGGTGAACCTGCGCGCCTATCTGCTGCAAACCAAAAAACGCGTGCTGATCTGCGCCGAATCGCATGGCCGCCGCGAAACCCTGCAGCAGTACTTCAACGAGCATGCCCTGCGCTTCGAGCCATGCGAAAGCTACGCCGATTTTTCCGCCGGCCGCGCCCCAGTGATGCTGGGCGTGGCGCCGCTGTATGCCGGCTTCGAGCTGAGTTCGGAACTGGGCAATCTGGCTTTCGTCACCGAAACCGAGTTGTACGCCGGTTCCGGCCGCCGGGTTGGCCGCAAACGTCAAGAGGGCGCGACCCAGGTCGAATCGATGGTGCGCGACCTGTCGGAGCTGAAGATCGGCGATCCGGTGGTGCACATCAACCACGGCATCGGGCGCTACATGGGCCTGGTCAGCATGGATCTGGGCGAAGGCGAAACCGAATTCCTGCACCTCGAATACGCCAAGGACACCAAGCTATACGTGCCGGTGGCGCAGCTGCATGTGATTTCGCGCTACTCCGGCGCCTCGCCGGAGGACGCGCCGCTGCACGCGCTCGGTTCCGGCCAGTGGGAAAAGGCCAAGCAACGCGCAGCGCAGCAGGTGCGCGATACCGCCGCCGAACTGCTCAACCTGTACGCGCGCCGCGCCTTGCGCCAGGGCCACCGCTTCGAGTATTCGGCGCAGGATTACGCAGCGTTCGCCGACAGCTTCGGCTTCGAGGAAACCCCGGACCAGGCGGCCGCGATCACCGCCGTGATCGAGGACATGACTTCCGGCAAGCCGATGGATCGCCTGATCTGCGGCGACGTCGGCTTCGGCAAGACCGAAGTCGCGCTGCGCGCCGCCTTCGTCGCCGTGCTGGGCGGCAAGCAGGTGGCGATCCTGGCGCCGACTACGCTACTGGCAGAGCAGCACGCGCAACTGTTCGCCGACCGCTTCGCCGACTGGCCGGTCAAGATCGCCGAACTGTCACGCTTTCGCACCGGCAAGGAAGTCACGCAGGCGATCAAGGGCATGGCCGACGGGACGCTCGACATCGTGATCGGCACCCACAAGCTGCTGTCGAAAGACGTCAAGTTCACCCGCCTGGGGCTGGTCATCATCGACGAGGAACACCGCTTCGGCGTGCGCCAGAAGGAAGCGCTGAAAGCCTTGCGGGCCGAAGTCGACGTGCTGACGCTGACGGCGACGCCGATTCCGCGCACGCTCGGCATGGCGCTGGAAGGCTTGCGCGACTTTTCGGTGATCGCCACCGCGCCGCAAAAACGGCTGGCGATCAAGACCTTCGTGAGGAGCGAAGGCGAGGCGGTGATCCGCGAAGCCTGTCTGCGCGAACTGAAGCGCGGCGGCCAGGTTTACTTCCTGCACAACGAAGTCGAGACCATCCAGAACCGCAAGGCGATGCTGGAAGAACTGCTGCCGGAGGCGCGCATCGGCGTCGCCCACGGCCAGATGCATGAGCGCGAGCTGGAAAAGGTGATGCGCGATTTCGTCGCCCAGCGCTTCAACATCCTGCTCTGCACCACCATCATCGAGACCGGCATCGACGTGCCGACTGCCAACACCATCGTCATGCATCGCGCCGACAAGTTCGGCCTGGCGCAGCTGCACCAGCTGCGCGGCCGCGTCGGCCGCTCGCACCACCAGGCTTACGCCTATCTGCTGGTGCACGACGTGCAGGGCCTGTCCAAGCTGGCGCAGCGCCGGCTCGATGCGATCCAGCAGATGGAAGAACTGGGCAGCGGCTTCTACCTGGCGATGCACGACCTGGAAATCCGCGGCGCCGGCGAGGTGCTGGGCGAAAACCAGTCGGGCGAAATGACCGAAATCGGCTTCCAGCTGTATTCCGACATGCTGAACGAAGCGGTCAAGGCGCTGAAGAACGGCAAGGAACCAGACCTGGCGGCGCCGCTGTCGACCACCACCGAAATCAACCTGCACGTGCCGGCGCTGTTGCCCAACGATTTCTGCGGCGACGTCCACGAGCGGCTATCGCTCTATAAGCGCATGGCTAACTGCGGCACGGCCGACGCCATCGACGACTTGCAGGAAGAGCTGATCGACCGCTTTGGCAAGCTGCCGGACGCGGTCAAGGCGCTGATCGAAACGCACCGCCTGCGTCTCGCCGCGCGCCCGGCCGGCATCGTCAAGATCGATGCCCACGGCGAGTCGGCATTGCTGCAGTTCGAGCCGAACCCGCCAGTCGACGCCATGCGCATCATCGAGCTGATCCAGAAAAACCGCCATATCCGCCTGAACGGCCAGGACAAGCTGCGCATCACCGCCAACATGCCGGACCTGGCGGCGCGGGTATCGCAGGTGAAGGCGACGATCAGGATGCTGGTCGGATGAGCCGCGCGGGCAGCAGGGTTTTCATATACTCCTATAGTCAATGTCTTTTTACACATATAAATGTTGAACATTTTGCATATACTCTATAGTTCCATGAAAATTTGCAGTTACCATCCAGCGCCCCGTGCCACGGCTGTCACCACGATCGCGGGGCACTGACATGAACCTGATCTTGCAAGGCCAGAACCCCGACCGTGCCGTAATCGAGCGCGTCGCCGCCCTCGTTCATACCCGGTGCCTGACTCCGATCGATGCCCGCGCCTGGCGCTGCGAGGACGTGGAATGCTCGGCCGAGTTGAAGGCTAAGGTCGATGCCGCCTGCCTGACCGCTGGCCTCGACTATGCCTTCATGCCGCCAGGCCGTATCCTCACCGACTTCAAGCTGCTGGTGATGGACATGGATTCGACCCTGATCACGATCGAATGCATCGATGAAATCGCCGACATGCACGGCCTGAAACCGCAAGTGGCGACCATTACCGAAGCCGCGATGCGCGGCGAGATCGAATTCCGCGAAAGCCTGACGCGCCGCGTCGCGCTATTGAAGGGGCTGGACGCGACGGCGCTGCAGCGGGTCTACGACGAGCGGCTGCGGCTCTCGTCCGGCGCCGAACGCATGCTGGCGGCGGTGCAGGCTGCGGGCTTGAAAACGCTGCTGGTGTCGGGCGGCTTTACCTTTTTCACCGACCGCATCAAGGCCCGGCTCGGGCTCGACTTCAGCCACGCCAACGTGCTGGAAGCGGTCGACGGCAAACTGACCGGAAAAGTGCTGGGCGAGATCGTCGATGCCGACGAAAAGCGCCGCACCGTCGAGCGCGTCTGCGCCGCAACCGGCATCCGCACCGATCAAGCCATCATCATGGGCGACGGCGCCAACGACCTGAAGATGATGTCGATCGCCGGCCTTTCAGTCGCGTTCCGCGCCAAGCCGGTGGTGCGGGCGCAGGCCGACGTGGCATTGAATTTCGTCGGGCTGGACGGGATACTGCCACTGCTGCATCAGTGAACTAGCGGGCGGAGGCGCCGTCTCAGCGAACATTCATGTACGCCAGAAAGAGGCCGGCGGGGAGAATGTCGGCCGCGTAAATTTGCTGTGCCAGCTCCAACCTGGTCCCGGCTGCCCCGAATAACCACGACGATGACTGGAAAGGCGACGGCGCCCCTTTTAAGGAGAACCCGGCATTCCCCCGGCGCCTGGCCGCCAGCGTACTGCTGACCAAGGCGTCGGGCGGCGGCTGGACTGCCGATCTGATACATTGAGCCCCGTGCCGCACCAGCCTGCGGCCAGCCCGGCCTTGAATTTGCCGCTGCCGACGGCATCTGGCCAGTATTCGACCAACACCTTCAATCCTCGAGGAAGACTTATGGCGCAGGAAATCGTGTTCGACCCCTATCTGGAATCGCGCAAGAACCTGGCCTGGTGGCTATACATCTTTCACGCCGCCAGCCTGGTGTTTTCCATGGGCCTGTTTTCCTTCATCCCGCTGATCATCAGCTACGTCAAACGCCCCGAAACCGCCGGCACCTTCGTGTATAGCCATCACAGCTGGCAAATCCGCTCGTTCTGGTGGTTCCTGGTCTGGAGCGCGATCGGCTGGCTGTGCATCTTCACCTTCATCGGCATCATCATCGGCGTGCCGATCCTGGCCATCGCCTGGATCTGGAAGGCCTACCGCCTGATCCGCGGCCTGGTTGATCTGAACGCCAACAAGGCCATGCCCGGTTGAAACGGGACAGGCCGCTCCTGCCAATGGGGCGGAATCAGGGCAGTATTTCTCCGAACGTTTCCAATGTACTTCCAGAGTATCCGGATAAGCAAAGGGATGGCGACGCACGGCGCGCGTACCCCCCATCCAAGGGGACGAAACGGCCGAATCAAAAAATCTGAATCACGCTACGGTTTGAAAAGTGGACCATGCGAACCAATATGCCGGTAACGAATATCGAGTACAAAGTGAAAGGATGGTGACGCACCGCGCGTAGCCCCATCAGGGCGTGCGGAACGGCTGGGTGGAAAAACCTGAATCACATCACGTTTTGAAGAGTGCACCATGCGAACCAATATGCCGGTAACGAATATCGAGTACATCCTGAAGGACTCGGAAACCGTGGTCTCAAAGACCGATTTGCGAGGCAACATTACCTACGTCAATCGGGATTTCGTCAACATCAGCGGCTTTTCCGAAGAAGAACTGATCGGCGCTCCGCAAAACATCGTGCGCCACCCGGATATGCCGCCGGAAGCGTTCGAAGATTTCTGGCGCGCCCTGAAAAACGGCAACGCATGGACCGGCCTTGTCAAGAATCGCTGCAAGAATGGCGATCATTACTGGGTTGAAGCGAATGCCGCGCCCATGATGGAAAACGGAAAAATCGTCGGCTATGCGTCGATCCGGGTCAAGCCGAGCCGCGAGCAGGTACAGGCGGCGGAACAGGCCTACCGGGAAATTAAAGCGGGCAACAAAAGTCTCGGAATTCGGGACGGCGCGATCGTGAAACGCACTCTCCGCCGTCGCTTCAGCTTGCTGCAAGCGCTCTCCCTCAAAGCCAAAATGGGCGTCTCCTCGACGCTATTGATGCTCCTGTTCGGCGCCAACCTGGCGGCCTCAAGCATAGGAGGCGAGCACTACCGGGACTGGTCGGCCGTCGCCTCGCTTCTCGGCATTGCACTGGCGGCATTGTTCGGATTCATGCTGTACCGCAGCACGCTCGCTCCGATCGAACGCGTTTGCCGCGACATCGACCGCATGAGCGCCGGAGACCTGACAGGAAAAATCGAATCCGACGGCAACGACGAGTTGGCGCGTCTGATGCAGTCGCTGCGCGTTCTCCAGACCAACGTGAAACTGCTGGTGGGGCAAATCAAAGAGGCGACCGAACTGGTCAACGACGGAGCGGCTGAAATCGCCTCCGGCAATACCAATCTCTCGGCACGCACCGAATCACAAGCAAGCTCGCTGGAGGAAACTGCGTCGTCCATGGACGGACTGACCGGAACCGTCAAGCAGAATGCCGAAAACGCGCGCGAGGCGAACCAGTTGGTGGCAGCCGCCTCGGACATCGCGGCCAAGGGCGGTCACGTAGTCGGCCAGGTGGTCGAGACGATGGGGTCGATCAACGAAAGTTCGCGCAAGATCGTGGAAATCATCGGGGTGATTGACAGCATTGCCTTCCAGACCAATATCCTGGCCTTGAACGCTGCGGTCGAGGCGGCGCGCGCCGGAGAACAGGGGCGTGGCTTCGCGGTGGTGGCGACCGAAGTACGCAATCTCGCCCAGCGCTCGGCAGGCGCGGCTAAGGAAATCAAACTCCTGATCGGCGACTCGGTTGAAAAAGTCGACGCCGGAAGCAAGCTGGTCGACGAGGCCGGCAAGACCATGGACGAGATCGTCACATCGGTGCAGCGGGCGGCCGGCTACATGAATGACATCACAGCCGCCAGCCAGGATCAAAGTGCGGGAATCGCCCAAGTCAATCAGGCGATTGCCCAAATGGAAGATGTGACGCAACAGAACGCCGCCCTGGTCGAACATGCCGCCGCCGCTGCGCACAGCATGCAGGCACAGGTAGTCAAGCTGGCGCATCTGGTGGACGCTTTCAAGCTGGTGAGCGGCGGCGCCCCGGTAGGAAGTGCATTCACACGTGGCTCCGCTTCGCACATCACGGCGCGCATCGCAACGACCAAACTTCGCCCTGCTTCTACCCCTCCCCGCACAAGCATGTGAGAGAACGCGCGGTCGTCACGAGCGCGACGGCGCTGTTTCAAGCCTGTTGATCCGATCCGACAGGGTACCGGCTGGGATCTTATCCGTCGCCGGACGTGCTTCGTTCGGAGTTTCAGCGCGAGCCTTGCGCACAATCGCGGAAAGTCATGCCCGGCGCTGTCGGCTCACTCCGCTTCAAACCATATACTCAAGAAATAGACTGTAAATTTCGCAAGATATATGGTCATTTAGAGAACATACTCCATCATTTTCAAAGCAGCGCCATAGCCTGTTCAATATCCGCAATCAAATCATCGGGCTGTTCCAGCCCGATGTAGAAGCGCACCAGCTGCCCGCTCTCGCGCCAGCTTTGGCGCATGCCCGCCATCCGGTACGGCACGCACAGGCTGTGCGCGCCGCCCCAGCTATAGCCGATCTGGAACAGCTGCAGGCTATCGATGAAACGGTCGGTTTGCGCCTCGCTGTAACGCGGCTCGAAGATCACCGAAAATAGGCCGCCGGCGCCGGAAAAGTCGCGCTGCCAGATTTCATGACCGGGACAATCCGGAAACGCCGGATGCAGCACCTTGGCGATTTCGGGCCGGCTCTTCAGCCAGGTCGCCACTTTGAGCGCGCCGGCGTCGTGCGCCGCGAAGCGCAAGCGCATGGTCGGCAAGCTGCGCAACACCAGATAGGCGTCATCCATCCCGACCCCGAACCCGAGCCGCATGTGGGCGCGCTCGATTTTGTGAGTCAATTCGGCGTCGCGTGTGATGATCGCGCCCATCAGCACGTCCGAGCCGCCCGACTGGTATTTGGTCAGCGCCTGCATCAGGATGTCGACCCCATGCTCGAAGGCGCGAAAGGCAATGCCGGCCGACCAGGTGTTGTCGAGCGCCACCAGCACACCCTTGTCATGCGCGGCGCGGCAGATGGCCGGGATGTCCGGCACTTCCATCGATACCGAACCTGGCGCCTCGGTCCAGATCAGGCGCGTATTCGGCTGAATCAGTTCGGCGATGCCGGCGCCGACCAGCGGATCGTAGTAGCGCGCGCTGATGCCGAAATCCTTGGCCAGCCAGTTGCCCAGCTCGCGGTTCGGGTTGTACACATTGTCGGGCAGCAGCACGTCATCACCGCTTGTTAGCAGCGCGAAGTCCACCATCGCGATCGCTGCCAGCCCGGAAGGCGCCAGGATGCAATGCGTGCCATCCTCGATCGCGGCCAGCCGCGCTTCCAGCGTGAACGAAGTCGGCGTGCCGTGCAAGCCGTAGGTGTACCCGGATTTTTCCTGCCAGTTGCGCGAGCGCAGCGCCGCCACATTCGCAAACAGCACGGTAGAGGCGTGATGGATCGCCGGCTGCAGCGCGGCGAAGCCGGCGGGCGGGGTGTAATCGCTGTGGATCAACGCGGTTTGCGGGGATTTTTTCGAGTTCACACCTGCCTCCGGTTGTGGTTATGGCTTGACTGCGGCTCCTGCCCGCCGTGGCGGCGGCTTTTTCGACGCCGCGGGCTTGGGCCGGATCACTGTCAATACGAACGGCTCGCTGATCGAACCGTCGAACGACGACCAGGTGCCGCTGAAGGTGTCGCCTTCAAGCTTGCCGTCCCACTGGCCCGAGACGTTCCTGCCGTTCTCGGATTCTTCCAGGAACACGGCGCCGTCGCGCTCGAATTCGCCGGCCAGCAGGATTTTCTGCGAACCGCCGAAAACGAAGTATTCGCCTTCCAGCCCTTCGCGCATGTCTTCCTTGATGCGCAGGCTGGCCTGGATCTTCAGTTCGCCCAGCGTGCCGCTCAAGGCCGGCGCGCCGGCGAACAACCTTTCGGCAGCGGATGGCGGCGCGTCAGGGACGACGATCGCGACTGCCGGGTTCGCAGCAGTCATGGACAAATCACTGGCGGCCAGCGCCGCACCGCCCGCGCCCAGCAAGACGCACAACAACAGCCGCTGCATCATGCCGCCGCCCACAAGTCATGCGCGTCGGAGGCGGTCACGGTGACATCGACGAATTCGCCGACCGCCAGCTTGCGGTGCGGCTCATACGGCGCTTTCACATACACCAGGCCGTCGATTTCGGGTGCGTCGGCGGCGGAACGACCGACGCCATTGCGGCCGTCCAGCTCGTCGATCAGGACCCGGATGGTCTGACCAACCTTGGCGCGCAGGCGCTTCTTCGAAATTTCTTCCTGCAGCTGCATCACGCGACCGCGCCGTTCTTCGCGCACTTCTTCCGGCACCGGATCGGGTAGCAAATTGGCGCTGGCGCCCTCCACCGGCGAATAGGCGAAGCAGCCGAGGCGGTCGATTTCGGCTTCCTTCAGGAAATCCAGCAGGTATTCGAACTCGGCTTCGGTTTCGCCGGGAAAGCCGGCGATGAAGGTGGAGCGGATCGTGATATCCGGACACAGCGCGCGCCAGGCGCGGATGCGTTCGATATTCTTTTCGCCGCTGGCGGGCCGCTTCATCCGTTTCAGCACGTCCGGGTGCGCATGCTGCAGCGGCACGTCGAGATACGGCAGCACCTTGCCCTCGGCCATCAGCGGAATGATCTGGTCGACGTGCGGGTACGGATACACGTAATGCAGGCGCACCCAGGCGCCATACTGCGCGGCCACTTCGCCGAGTGCGGTCACCAGTTGCGTCATATGGGTCTTGACCGGCTTGCCGTTCCAGAAGCCCATGCGGAACTTGACGTCGACGCCGTAGGCGCTGGTGTCCTGCGAAATCACCAGCAACTCCTTGACGCCGGCCTTGAACAGGTTTTCCGCTTCCAGCATGACGTCGGCGATCGGGCGCGACACCAGGTCGCCGCGCAGCGACGGAATGATGCAAAAGCTGCAGCGGTGGTTGCAGCCTTCGGAAATCTTCAGATAGGCGAAATGCTTGGGCGTCAGCTTGATGCCTTGCGGCGGCAGCAGGTCGAGAAACGGGTCGTGCGGCTTCGGCAGATGCAGGTGCACAGCATCCATCACCTCGCCCAGCGCGTGCGGCCCGGTCACCGCCAGCACCTTCGGATGCACTTGCTGGATGATATCGTTGCCGGCCGCATCTTTCTTGGCGCCGAGGCAGCCGGTGACGATCACCTTGCCGTTTTCGTGCAGCGCCTCGCCGATCGCGTCCAGCGACTCCTGCACCGCGGCATCGATGAAGCCGCAGGTGTTGACGATCACCAGATCGGCGCCGTCATAGGACTTGGCGGTTTCGTAGCCTTCCGCCCGCAACTGGGTCAGGATCTGCTCGGAATCGACCAGCGCCTTCGGGCAGCCGAGCGAAACGAAGCCGACTTTGGGTGCGGTTTGGGGTGGGTTGGACATAAAAAAGGGTATCAAAAGCGAATCCGCTATTGTACCCGTTCACTTGCGGCGCTCGGCCGCTCGTTCTGCACCGGCTTGGCGCCGGTGCCGGCCGGATTGCGCGCAGGCGACTTATTTCGCTTTGTCCACCGGACCGAATGGAAAGCTACCGAACATGCTCTTGGTCTGGTTTTGCATCTGTTCCTGCATCTGGATGAACAGGTTCTTGCTTTGCTCGATGTAGTTGCTCATCATGCCCTGCATCATCGGGCCCTGCACATTCATGAACTGGGTCCACATTTCCGGGCTGAACGGCTTGCCTTCATACAAACCCTTGGAATTTTCCGCCAGCTTGTTCTGGATGTCGATGAAGGCCTGGATGTTTTTTTCCAGGTAGGAACCCATCATGCCTTGCATCGCATGGCCGTAGTAGCGGATGATCTGCGACAGCGCCGCGCTGGAAAACATCGGCGTGCCATTCGCTTCTTCTTCCAGAATGATCTGCAGCAGGATGCTGCGCGTCAGGTCTTCATTGGTCTTGGCATCGACCACGGTGAATTCCTCGTTGTCGAGCACAAGCTGCTTGACATCGGTCAGCGTGATGTAAGAACTGGTCTGGGTATCGTACAAACGGCGATTCGGATACTTCTTGATCATGCGCTCGGAAACTTTTTTTGCACTATTCATCGGGAAATCCAGTTATTGCGCCACCGCGCAGCGTAAGTCAATCAGCAAAAACACGAACGTACGTTCGCCTCCCCATTTGCAATCATAATCCGTAACATGCACGGCCATGCAATTTCCGTAATTTTCGCCGATCCATTGCAAGTTCCACCGGCGGCGCATGGTTCCGCGCCGCCGGTCCGGTCTAACCCATGTGCAGGCCGCCATTCAGCGAGAAATCGGAGCCGGTCGCATAGCCCCCTTCTTCCGAGGCAATCCAGGCCACGATCGAGGCAATTTCGCTTGGCTTACCCAGGCGTTTGAGCGGAATGCCGGCAATGATTTTTTCCAGCACATCCGGCCGGATCGAACGCACCATGTCGGTGCCGACATAGCCGGGCGAAACGGTATTCACGGTCACGCCCTTGCTCGCCACTTCCTGCGCCAGCGCCATCGTGAAGCCGTGGATGCCGGCTTTCGCGGTCGAATAATTGGTTTGTCCGAACTGGCCCTTCTGCCCGTTGACCGAGGAAATGTTGATGATGCGGCCCCAGCCGCGATCAGCCATGCCGTCGATCACCTGCTTGGTGACGTTAAACAGGGAATTCAGGTTGGTGTCGATCACCGCGTCCCAGTCATCCTTGCTCATCTTCCGGAACTGGCCATCGCGGGTAATGCCGGCATTATTCACCAGTACGTCGACTTCACCGATTTCCGCCTTGACCTTGTCAAACGCTGCTTTGGTCGAATCCCAATTGGACACGTTGCCTTCGGACGCGTGGATATCCAGGCCCTCGGCGCGCATGTCGGCCAGCCATTTATCCTTGCGCTGGGAATTCGGGCCGCAGCCGGCCACAACCGTATACCCTTCCGCACAAAGCCGACGGCAGATTGGCGTTCCGATGCCACCCATGCCACCTGTTACATATGCGATGCGTCGTGCCATTTTCGTCTCCTTTTATCGTGTTGCAGTCACTTCAATCAGAACGTACCCGTACGTAGCGCCCGGGCGCCGGCTCTATCGGCTTGTATGTCGTATTTCCGTATTTGCGCGGCGCCGCCACCTGCACGCCGCCGTGTTCGGCCAGGAAGGCCGACCATTCCGGCCACCAGCTGCCGGCATGCTCCTGTGCCGTGCGCAACCACGCCGCCGCATCGTCGGCCGTCTTGTCGTTACGCCAATAGCTGCGTTTGTTCTTGGCCGGAGGATTGATCACGCCAGCGATATGGCCGGAAGCCCCCAGAATGAAACGATTGCGGTTCGGTTTTTTCGGGTTGAGCAAGGTGGTCGATGCATACGCGGCTTCCCACGGCACGATATGATCTTCGCGCGAACCGTAAATGAAGGCCGGCGCATTGATTTTCCCCAGATCGACCTGCTCGCCGCACACCGTCAGCCGGCCAGGTTCCTTCAGGCTGTTTTCCAGGTACATGTTGCGCAGGTAATAGCAGAACATCGGCCCCGGCAGATTGGTGCTGTCGGCATTCCAGTACAGCAAATCGAAAGCGCGCGGGTCTTCGCCCTTCAGGTAATTCGATTCGACATAATTCCACACCAGGTCATTTGGCCGCAAGCTGGAAAAGGCCGCGGCAAAATCACGCCCTGGCATCAAGCCGCCACGGCCAATCGCCTGCTCGCGTAACGCCACCTGCATCTCGTCAATGTACACATCGAGAATGCCGGTGTCCGAAAAATCCAGCAGCGCAGTCAGTAAAGAAAGGCTGGCAACCGGCTTTTCGCCGCGCGCGGCCAGCACCGCCAGCGCGGTCGCGACCAGCGTTCCGCCGACGCAGAAACCAAGCGCGTTGATCTGCTCCTGGCCGGAGATATCCTGCGCGACGTGAATCGCCTTGATCACCGCATTTTCAATGTAATCATCCCAGCTCAAGTGAGCCTGCGATTCGTCAGGATTGCGCCAAGACACCAGAAACACGGTATGCCCCTGCTCCACCGCGTAGCGCACCAGCGAATTCTCCGGCTGCAGATCCATGATGTAGAACTTGTTGATGCAAGGTGGCACCAGCAAGAGCGGCCGTTCGTACACGGTGCGGGTTTGCGGCTTGTACTGAATCAGTTGGAAAATCTCGTTCTCGAAAATTACCGCGCCTTCGGTCAGGGCGACGCTTTTCCCGATCTCGAACGCCGCCTCGTCGGTCTGAGAAATTCGCCCCTTTTGCATGTCGGCAATCAGCTGCGCCACGCCCTTGGCCAAACTCTCGCCGCCGGTTTCGACGATTTTTTGCTGGGCTTCGGGATTGGTCGCCAGAAAATTGGCGGGAGAAACCGCATCCACCATCTGCTGCACGGCAAACCGTATCTTCCGCTTCACCTTCGGCGGGGCCTGCACGGCATCGGTCAGCGCCGTCAAAAAACGTGAGTTGAGCAAATAGGCTGCTGCATTGAAGGCAAACAGCGGATTGGCATTCCAGGCCGAGGCGGCAAAGCGCTTGTCGGCAATGGCTGGCGCCTTGGCGCTCAGGGCATCCCGCCACAAAGTGGAAAATTGCTGGATGTAGTCCTGCTGCAGTTGCGCCACCACCGCCGGATCGAGTTTGATGCCCAGTTCTTCCAGCTTGGCCGTCAGCGAACGGGTATCGGGCTGTGCCGCCGGCTGCAGCCACGACCGCCACGCATCGGGGTTGGAGAATTGCGCCAGCCAGTGGCCGTATGCGTTCTCGGGGTGCGGAGTAGTCATGCGCGAATCCTCGTTCTCACGTATGGTTACGGTTTATCGCAGGGAGCGGGTTCGTTATGCATATCGTAGCAATTGCGTGGATATACGTGGTACTGATGATGGCCATCACCGAACACTCCATCGTTGCAGCCATTATGACGTTTTTGCTATACGGTGTGTTGCCTTTGGCAATTATTTTGTACATCGGCGGCAGCCGCGGACGGCGGCGCCGGCGCGCGCTGGCGCAAAAAACCGGATCGGCCGACACTGTCCGCAGCACGCCGGAAGATCCCGTGCCGACCGAGGGCCGCACGCCTGATTAGCGGCGATCGAGTATCTGTCACGACAGCCAGATGAAGGAGCCAATGCGCCCGGTTATGCCATCGCGGCGGTACGAATAGAAGCTCTCACGCTCGAAAACCGTGCACCGGTCGCCGCCGGAAATCAAATCGATGCCGGCCGCCTGCAAGCGCGCCCGCGCCAGTCGGTAGATGTCGGCGTGGAATTTGCCGTCGCGCGCCGCGATCGGCGCAAACGCTGCATTCGCGGCGGCATCCTGTTCGACAAATGCCTGCCGAACCTCGGCGCCGACCTCAAACGCCTGCGGGCCGATCGCCGGTCCCAGCCAGGCCAGAATGTCGGCGGCGCCGGCCGCGCGCATCGCATCGACCGTACGTTCCAGCACTCCCCCCGCCAGTCCGCGCCAGCCGGCATGTGCGGCGCCGACCACCCGACCGGCGCGATCGCACAGCAATACCGGCAGGCAATCGGCGGTCAGGATCGCGCACACCACTCCGGGCCGGGTAGCAATGCTGGCGTCGGCAGGCGGGACGGCGTCGACCGCGGTAGCATCCACCACTCGCGTGCCATGCACCTGCGTCAGCCAAGCCGGTTCGGCCGGCAAGAGCTGTCGCAGCAGTTGGCGATTGCGTTGCACGCAACTCGGATCATCGCCGACATGCGCCCCCAGGTTCAAACCACCGCCGCCGCTGCCGTCATCGTAGGGCGCGGCACTGACGCCGCCGCCACGCGAGGTGATCAGGGTGCCGACATTGGCCGGCGCCTGCTCCCAAGTCGCGCGAATAACTTCCATGCCCCTACTCCTCTGCCGAGGTCAGTACCTGCTTCACATCGATGCCGGCACGTGCCAGCAGCGCGGCAAAATCCGGTGCCAGCTGCACGCTCCACGCGCATTGCACATGCGTGACCGGATGCACCAGCCCTAGGCGCCACGCCTGCAGTGCCTGGCGCGGAAACACCGGCGCCAGATGCGCCTTGCCATACACGGCATCGCCGACCAGCGGCCAGCCCAGCGACTGCATGTGAACGCGAATCTGGTGGGTGCGTCCGGTTTCCAGCCGGCAGCGCACCAGGCTGACGGCACGCCCCTCCAACTGCCCGCCGGCTAGCCGCTGGTAATGGGTGCGGGCCGGCTTCGCGCGCTCGCTTTCCAGCACCGCCATCTTGATGCGATCACGCGGATGGCGGCCGATCGCGCCCTCGATGCTGCCGCTTGCCTGCGGCGTGCCCCATACCAGCGCCAGGTATTCGCGCTGCACGGTGCGCGCCTGCAGTTGCCGCACCAGGTCGGTATGCGCCTCCAGCGTTTTCGCCACCACCATCAGGCCGCTGGTATCCTTGTCCAGGCGGTGCACGATGCCGGCGCGCGGCACTCCGGATAGCGCCGGGCAGTGATGCAACAGGCCGTTCAGCAAGGTGCCAGACCAGTTGCCGGCGGCCGGGTGCACCACCAGTCCGGCCGGCTTGTCGAGCACCAGGATCGCGTCATCCTCGGCCACGATGCTCAACGCCATCGGCTCCGGCTGGAATGCGCTTTCTTCCGGCGCCGCCTGCGGCAACACCAGCACCGCCTCGTCGCCGAACGGCATGCTCTTCATGTGCGCGACGGCGCCGTCCAGCGTGACGCGCCCGCTTTCGATCCAGTGCTGAATGCGCCCGCGGGAAAACTGCGGTATATGGCGCGCCAGCACCTTGTCGAGTCGAACACCACCGTCGGCTGCGGACAGGCGCAAACGAATCGGCGCCATATCGGTCGCGTCGGCATCGGCCCAATCGTCCGCAAAATCGCCGGTTTCATCGCCGCCTTTGCCGATTTCGGCGCGCCCGGGATTTTTGCCTGGAAGTACCTTCTTAACCGGCATCACGGCAAATCGCTTCAGCTATAATCAGTCCCTTGTTGATACGCATTCCGGCCAAAACCATGCAAAAAAATTGTTCGAAGCTGCTCGCTGTGCTGTTTGTATTCTCGTTGTCGGGGTGCGGCGTGTTCTCCGAAGCGCCGGACGAAACCGCCAACTGGTCCGCTTCCAAATTATACGCGGAGGCGCATGACGAGCTGTCGGCCGGCGGCTACGACAAGGCCATCAAGTACTTCGAAAAACTGGAATCGCGCTATCCGTTCGGCACCTATGCGCAACAGGCGCAGATGGAAATTGCCTACGCGCATTACCGGCAAGGCGACCAGCCGCAAGCGCTGGCCGCGGTCGAGCGCTTCATCAAGCTGCACCCGAATCACCCGAATGTCGATTACATGTATTACCTGCGCGGCCTGATCAACTTCAATGACAAGGTCAGCCTGTTCGACTTCCTGGCCAGCGAAGACACCACCGAGCGCGATCCGAAGGCGGCGCGCGAAGCCTTCGACTCCTTCAAGTTGCTGGTCGAGCGCTACCCGGACAGTGTGTACGCCAAGGATTCGGCGGCGCGCCTGAAATACCTGGTCAACGCGATGGCCCAGCATGAAGTACACGTGGCCAATTACTACTACCGGCGCGGCGCCTACCTGGCTGCCGTCAACCGCGCGCAAACCGCGATCAGCGAATACCGCGAAGCGCCGGCGATCGAGGAAGCGCTGCACATCATGGTGCGCTCCTATGACGCGCTCGGCTTGCCGGAATTGCGCGACGACGCGCAGCGGGTGCTGAAGCTGAATTTCCCGAACAGCGACGTGACGCAACTCGGCGGCCCGAAGAAAGCCCCTTGGTGGAAGTTCTGGTAAGACGCTTCTAGCAAATATGAAAAAAGCCTCGTCACGAGGCTTTTTTCATTTTCATTGCGGATTTTCGCCGGCTTCGGCTCACGACTCCAGGCGGCGCCGGAATACCCAGCGGCACGCATCCGATTGTTCCGGTGCAAACGTATAACCTTCCTCGGCAAATGCCTGCAACCGCTCTGGCCGCGCAATCCGGTGCACGGCGGCGTGGCGCGCCATCAGGCCGCGCGCGCGTTTGGCATGAAACGAAATGATCTTGTAGCGGCCGCCCTTCCAGTCTTCGAATACCGGCGTAATCACCGGAAACGGCAGCCGCGCGCGCTGCACCACCTTGAAATACTCTTCCGAAGCCAGGTTGATCAGCACCGGCTCGCCTTGCGCCGCCAGCAGGCGGCTCAATGCATCGGTCACGACCTCGCCCCAGAATGCATACAAATCCTTACCGCCCGGATTGGCCAGGCGCGTTCCCATTTCCAGCCGATACGGCTGCAGCAGGTCGAGCGGTCGCAACAGGCCGTACAATCCCGATAAAATCCGGATGTGCGCTTGCGCATAATCGAGCTGGGCCGTGGACAGTGAGGCGGCTTGCAAACCCTCATATACATCGCCGTTGAAAGCAAAGATCGCCGGCCTGGAATTCTTGCGGCTGAACCTGGGCGACCAGGCGGCATACCGCTCCGTATTCAGGTGCGCCAGCGGATCCGAAATGCGCATCAGGCTGGCGATCTGCGCGGGAGAATATGTTTTCAGGATCTCGACCAGTTGCGCCGAACGCGGGATGAAATCGGGTTGGGTGTGCTGGTCGGTGGGCAGCGGCGTTTGGTAATCCAGGGATTTGGCGGGCGACAGGACAATCAGCATGGTGCACATCTCGATCAAAAAATTTGCCTCATGATACCGAATCGCGTGGTCATCGACACCAACGTCTGCCTCGACCTGTTCGTGTTCCGCGACCCGCGCTGGGTGCCGCTGCTGGCCGCGCTGCGCGACGGCAGCCTGCAGGCGGTGACGCGCGCCGATTGCCGGCGCGAATGGCAGATCGTGCTGGGCTACGCCCATCTGCCGCTGGACGCCGCCGCACGGCCGCAAATCGAACGCGAATTCGATGCGCTGATCACCTGCCTCGCCTTCGAAGCACAGCCGGCGGAGGCGGAAGTCCGCCTGCCCTTGTGCAAGGATACGGACGACCAGAAATTCCTGGAACTGGCGCGCGATGCCAAGGCCGAGACGCTGATCACCAAGGACAAGGCATTGCTGAAGCTGGCCAACAAAACGCGGCGCGCCGGACTGTTTTCCATCATCCCGCCCGAGGCCTGGCTGGCGCAATGGGCCGCGGCCGGCGCTGCGGCGCTAGAATAAGACGTTTCCACCGACCGTTGCTGCCCGGATTTCCCTCGATGAATTCGCCTCTCGCTTCCGCTCCTGATTTCAGCCGCCTGCCCTCGCGCCTGCCGAATGTCGGCACCACCATCTTCACCCTGATGTCGGCGCTAGCCGCCGAAAAGAATGCAGTCAACCTGGGCCAGGGTTTTCCCGATTTCGATTGCGACCCGCGACTGCTCGACGCGGTCGGCAGCGCCATGCGGGATGGCCACAACCAGTACCCGCCGATGGCCGGCGTGCCGGCGCTGCGGCAGGCGATCGCCGACAAGATCGCGCGCCTGTACCGGCACACCTACGATCCGGCCGACGAAATCACCATTACCGCCGGCGCCACGCAAGCCATCCTGACCGCCATCCTGTGCTGCGTGCATGCCGGCGACGAAGTGATCATCATCGAGCCGGCCTACGATAGCTATCTGCCGGCAATCGAACTGGCGGGTGGCAAGGCGGTGCCGGTGCAGATGGAATTGGGCCCGAACGGCTATGCGGTGCCGTGGCCGCAAGTGGCGGCGGCAATCAGCCCGCGCACGCGGCTGATCATCATCAATTCGCCGCACAATCCGACCGGTTCCGTGCTGGAGGCGGCCGATCTGGCGGCGCTGGCCGACATCGTGCGCGGCAGCGGCATCCTGATCCTGGCCGACGAAGTGTACGAACACATGGTGTACGACGGCGCGCTGCACCAGTCGGTGGCGCGCATGCCGGAACTGGCGGCGCGCTCCTTCGTCGTCTCCAGTTTTGGCAAGACCTATCACGTGACCGGCTGGAAGGTAGGCTACGTCGCCGCCCCGGCCGCGCTGATGAGAGAGTTCCGCAAGGTGCATCAGTTCAACGTCTTCACCGTGAATACGCCGATGCAGCACGGACTGGCCGCGTATATGGCGGACCCGGCGCCGTACCTGGAGCTGGCAGCGTTTTACCAGAAAAAGCGCGACCTGTTCCGCGCCGGTCTGCGCAAAACCCGCTTGCGGCTGCTGCCGGCCGACGGCACCTATTTCCAGTGCGTCGATTATTCGGCGGTGTCCGCGCTGCCGGAAATCGAATTCGCGCAGTGGCTGACGGCCGAGATCGGCGTCGCCGCGATTCCGGTATCGGCGTTCTACAGCCAGCCAAAGGAATCGGGCATCGTGCGCTTCTGTTTTGCGAAGCGGGATGAAACGCTGCAGGCAGCGCTGGCACGGCTGGAGAAAATATGACTGAATGGCTCTGTTGCAGTTGGCTGTAGAAATTCAGGCCAATTCCAAGCAAGGCGGAGTGAAACCAGGGTCAGAGTTTTTTTACGCCGGCCTCATGGCGTAAATTACTCTGACCCTGCTTTCACGGATCAAGCGCGGCGGCGCCAAAACCCGCGTGGTTGGGAACCTCATCCCCGCAGGCGCGGTTTCAAACACGAAGTGCAACATAGGCTAAATCCAGAGGAAGTGTAGCAAGGTTGTAAAAGACCTCATGCGGGGTTCTGTAACCAAGGCATTTGCGGGGGCGGTGGTTGAGTTTGTCGACGGCGGCCTGGAGCGCTTGCTGGCTGACGGTTTTCAGATTGGTGTTCTTCGGGAAATACTGCCGGAGCAAGCCATTGGTGTTTTCATTCAGGCCGCGCTCCCAGGAATGATAGGGGCGGGCAAAGTAGACATCGGCCCGCAGGCGGGCACTGATCAAGGCGTGGTCGGCGAATTCCGATCCGTTGTCGAAGGTGATGGTGTGGCACACCCGCCGATGCGGGCTGAGCAAATCGACCACCACCGCACCCACGCCCTCGGCCTGCTTGCTGTTGGCTGGGGCGGCCAGGGTGAAGCGCGACCGCCGTTCCACCAGCGTCACCAGCACCCCTTGCTGGCCTTTGCCAATCACGGTGTCGCCTTCCCAATCGCCCAGCCGCAGGCGTTGCTCGACCATCAGGGGACGATGCTCGATGCCGATCCGGCCCGGCAGGATTCCCCGACGCCGCCGGCCGCTGCCGTGGCGCTGGCGCCGGGGTTTCTGGCTGCGCAAGTGCCGGATCAAATCGCCGCCGCCACGCCGATCGGCGTAGATCCGTTGATAGACGCTCTCATGACTGATGCCGATCGGGCTGCCCCGTTCCAGCGTCAGGCGGTGGATCGCTTGTTCGGGCGACAGGTCCAGGCGGATATAGGCCTGAACCGCCAACCAGGCGGCGTCGGCAACCCGGCTCGCATTACGACTGTTCTGTTGCCGTGCCAAGGCTTTATCGTGTGCCTGGCCAGGCCGCCATTGATGCACGCCCCGGTTGCGCCGCAGTTCGCGACTGATCGTCGAGCGATGCCGCCCCAGCCGGCGCGCAATCTCGCTGACTGAATGATCGTCTGCCTGCAGTTCGTGAATTTGGTATCGTTCGTCTCGGGTGAGGTGCGTATAGCGCATATTCGGCAACTTTCGACTGGCTGGTCAAAGGGTTCGAATGCTAGCGCATCTCGCCCTCCTTCCGTTGATCGGTGTTGCACTTCGTCTTTGAAACCGCCAGGTAACCACTCGGGTATGCTTCACAAACAACAGTTTCACGACCGACAATAGACTGCCACATAGGGAGTATATGACTGGCGCTACGATATTTGTCGTCCCCGCGGCAGCCGGAACGACAGCCTTCAATAGCCGACGGCCCAGCGGTCAAGCGCCGTTCACTTGGCGTAATTCTTCATCATCAATTCGGTATTGATCTTGCGGTCGGCATTGACCTTTTGCACCGTCGGCCGCTCGCCCATCTCCTTCAGGTAGGCGCGCACCGGCAGTTCGGCCAGCATGTCTTCGCCGTATATCACCTTGGTCGCCAGCGACACCAGCGGCAAGTGAACGATGGCGGCGCAATCAGCCAGCGTGAACTGGTCACCGGCGATGAATGGCGCAAAGCGCGCCAGCTTGGCGAAGCCCTGGATATGGCGCTTCAGCAGTTTTTGCACCCGGGTCTTGGTTTCCTCGGATACGGTGCCGCCAAAAAAGGCTTGCGGATACAATTCGCGCGCCACCAGTTCCAGATGCAGTTCCAGAAACGTCAGCAGTTCGCGCACCTTGGCGGCCGCGAACGGGTCGGCCGGCAACAGCGGCTTTTGCGGATAGGCGGCTTCAATGTATTCCACGATCACGTTCGATTCGCACAGCACGCCCTGCTCGACTTCGAGATAAGGGATTTTTCCGAGCGGCGACTTTTCCAACAACGCCGGGCTGCGATCGGCCCACACCAGCGCTTCTTCAAATGCCAGCTCTTTTTCCAGCAAACCCAGCTTGACCTTGTTGTAGTAATTGCTGGCGGCAAAACCGCATAATCTCAACATGTAATCTCCTTTTTCGAATCGATGGTAGCCGGCCGGACATGATATCCGCTAACGCTGGTTGCAACCGTGTCAGCGTTGCGCCGGCGGCAATTGCCGCAATTGTTGTTCGACGAATGCCTGCAATTGCGGCGTCAGCGTATTGCTGGCAGCCGCCCGCCCGAAGGCTTCGCGCGCTTCGTCCGGACGCGCCGCATCGCGCAGCGAAATCCCCAGCCCCATCCACCACAGGCCGTTGTCCGGCGCCTTGTGCAGTGCCTGCCGGTAATGCTCGATCGCTTCCGGATGGCGACCATCGCGCTGCAGCAGCGCGGCCAGGAAGGCCTGGTAATCGGCGCGCTCGGCCGCATGCGGCAAGCTGCGCCGCAAGGTATCCAGCGCCGGCCCCAACCCGCCCTGCTCCACCTGCACCCGGGCCAGGATCATCGCCATGCCGACCTGTGCCGGATCCAGTTGCAGGCCGGCCTGCAACAGATCGATTGCCGCCTGCGGGCGCTTGGCATCGAGTAGCAGACCGGCCAGAGTCTGGCGTGCCGCCGTGTGCCGCGGGTCGCCGTGTAATGCTTGTTCCAGCGCCCCCTGCGCGGCCGCGGCATTACCCTGCTGGAGTTGCACAACCGCCCGGCGGAAATCGTTCTCCGCCTGCTGCTGCGGGGTCAGCGCACGAATTTCCTTGGTCAGCGGCGCGCTGGGGGCTTGCGTTTCGGCTTTATCAGCCGGCTTCGGCTCGGCCACTACCAGGGGCGTGGCGGGCGGTGCCGGTCTTGGGGTCGAGGTCGGCGTTGGGGTCGGCTTTGGCGTCGGCTCCACATTGAGCGGAACTGGCGTAGCTGCAGGCACCACCTTATCGATCGCGACAGCTAGGGCCGGTGGCGTCGGGCCGGCTGTTTTTTCCGGCGCTGGCATGGCCGCGGCCGGAGCGACGGGCGCGTGCTCCGGCTGAGTCGTTGCAACGGCAGCTGCTGGCGCGCTTGCGACTGGCGCCGGCTCAGGGCTCGCCGCTGCGGCGCCGGCGATCGCGGCTCCAACCCGCGCCTGCGGAGCCGCAGCCTGGACCGCGGCAACAACCGGTGTGGCCACCGGAGGCGGCGCGCGCAGCCACCACCACAGCCCGACCCCGACCCCACCTCCGATCAATAGCGCCGGCAGCAGTACCAGCCACCAAACGGCAGGCAGGCGGGGCGCTGCCGGCACCGCGCGGACCTGCATCTGCTCCATCGCCAGCGGCGCGTCATCGGCACGGCGCTGCTCCAGGTCCTGCAACATTTGATTGATCAGGCTCATCTCAACACCACCCAGCCGATGGCGGCCGCGGCCGCCAGGAAAATAACACTGCCGAACCCCCAGCGCTGCCATTGGCCGCTGGCGGCCGCCAGCGTATCGCGCGCGGCGCCGGCGACATGGCGCCCCAGTACCCGCCGCCGCCCCTCGCCATACGCCAGCATCAACGATTTATGCGCGAGGATATTCACCAGGCGCGGAATGCCACCGCTGGCCTGGCGCAGCTTGCGCATCGCGTCGCGCGTGAACAATCGGCCACCGCCATAGCCGGCGACAGCCAGCCGATGCGAGACGTAAAACTCCAGGTCATCCGCGCCGAGCGGCCCGAGATGGTAATGGAAGGTGATGCGCTGCGCCAGTTGCCGGATCTCCGGCTGTTGCAACTTGTGGTTCAGCTCCGGTTGCCCGAACAGGACGATCTGCAGCAGCTTGCGCTTTTCGGTTTCCAGATTGGTCAGCAGGCGCAAGGCCTCCAGGCTTTCCAGCGGCATCGCCTGCGCCTCGTCCAGGCACAGCAGCACGCGCTTGCCCTCGCCCGCCAACGCCAGCAGGCGTTGCGTGAGCGCCTTCAGGATCTGGTGCTGATCGACGCCCTGGTCGAGCGCGATGCCCAGTTCGTCGGCCAGTGCCAGCATCAGGCTGCGCGGTTCCAGATAGGGATTGGGGATGTAGGCGGTGACGAAGCCGCCGCCCAGCGTCGCCATGAACTTGCGGCACAACAGGGTTTTGCCGGTACCGACCTCGCCGGTGATCTTGATGAAGCCTTCGCCGTTCCTGGCAGCGACCAGCAGGGTATTGAGCGCCTTCTGCGCGCTGCCGGAGGAAAAAAAGAAACTGGTATCCGGAGTAATACCGAACGGCAGCTCGCGCAGGCCAAAGTGTTTTTTGTACATGCCGGGCGATTACTCCGGCAACATGCGCGGCGCCATGTCCTTGATCCGGCCCTGGGACTCGAGCAGGTCATTGGCCCAACTGGCGCTGCCCTGGACGATGGTCGGCTTCAGCAGGATCACCAGTTCGCGCTTTTGCATGGTTTGGCTGGTATTCCGTGCCAGCAGGCCCAGCACCGGCACGTTGCCCACGCCCGGCAATTGCGAGCGATCGGTGCTGGTGGCTTGCCGCATCAGGCCGCCGATGGCGACGATCTGGCCATTCTGGCCGCGCACCACACTATCGGTTTCCGATACCGCGGAAGACGCCAGCGGCAGGTTCAGCGTACCGCTGGTACCGCCCAGGTTGATCGATTTCTCGACTGTAGTCACATTGCTGACCGATGGATGAATATGCAAAATGATGTTGCCATCGTCATCGATCTGCGGCGTCACGTCCAGCGCCACGCCGGAAAAGAACGGCTGCAGCGTCACGCTCGGGGTGGTGGTGGTGGTGGTGCCGCTGGTGGTCGTGGTGCTGACGTTGGTGACGAAGAATTCGTCGGTACCCACCTTCAATACCGCTTTCTGATTGTTCAGCGTCGCGATGCGCGGGCTGGACAGCACATGCACATTGCCCTGCGTTTCAAGAAATGACAGCAGCGCGGCGAAATTGCTGGTCTGGAAGGCCAGTCCGAACAAGCCGCCCATGCCGGTGGCGGCACGAGCCGCCAGATCCTGGCCCGGCACGCTGACCAGGCGCGGATCGGTGAAGGTACGCGCGCCGGGATCGATCGAGGCCGATCCGGTTGCCAGCGCCCCGTTCGGTTGCAGCACCGTGCCCGGCGAGATGAAGCCGCTCGAAAGCCGGCTATTGCCGCCCCGATGGAAGGCTGCCCAGTTGACTCCGGCCTGGTAGCCGTCGTTCAGCTCGACCTCCATGATCTTGGCTTCGATGATGACTTGGCGATCGACCGACAGCTGGGTTGCCTTCAGGTAGGCGGCAACGTTTTTCAACTCCTCCGGCAGCGCGCGCACCACCACCACTCCGGATTGCGGGCTGATGACGACGCTCCGCCCCTCCTTGCCTTGCCCAACGATCGCTTCCAGCGAGGCTTTCAGCTCGCCCCAGAAATCGCTCTTGGACGTGGTTTTGATCTTGCTGGTATTCAGCGCCTGCGAGGTCGAGCCGGGCGCAACGCTGCCGGGCAAGATGCCGCCCGGTGCGCTGGCGCCGCTGGTAGGGGAATCACTGACCGAACCGGAGGTCACCCGAATATCCGAGGTGCCGTCGCGGTTGCCGGTCAGGTAATTGACCTGGAATACCCGCGTCTGGATCGTCAGCGGCTTGACATAGATGCGCCGCCCCTCGACCTTGTAGTCGTAGCCGTACAGTTCGCGCACCGCATCCAGTGCCTCGAACAGCGTAACGTCCTTCAGGTTGGCCGAAATGGTGCCCGTTACGTCCGGATGCACCAGCATGTTGTAGCGCGTGCCGGCCACGATCGCATTGAAGAACTGCTGTGCCGGCGCGTTGTTGAATGCCAGATTGAAGCGCTCCTCCGCCTGTGGGCGAACCGCCGGCATTTCGATTTTCAGCGGCGGCAGCAGCGATGCCGCCACCGCATCCGGCGCTGCCGGCGCCGTGCTCGACGCAACCGCCTTTTGCATCTCGGCGTTCAGCAAATCATGGGTGGCGCGCTGTGAGGCGGGAGAGACACATCCGGCCAGCAGCAGCACGGCGACAAGAGAGCCTAATCTTTTCATGTTGTTTTCCACGGTTACTTCTGAATTTGCGAATGTCGGGAGGCATTGACGCCCGGGCGGCCGGAGAGCGGCTGCTTTTCCAGATCAGGAAAGAGCTTCAATCTCTGCACCTCGCTGCCATTGCGAAGCACCACTTCACTTTCGGTGATCGTGACCAGCCGCGCGCCCTGGTACGTCCCGCCCAGAGCCACGGTCTGGCCACTGATGATGGCCACCTTGCGCGATGGCGACAACATCACGGATTGCAGCACCGGCAACGTGCTGGCGACCGCCGCGTCCTCCGCCGCCGCCAGGGCCGGCGGCGGGCGCGTCGGATCGGGCAGGTCGGCACCGGTGGCGGCGGTCGCTGCCGACGCCAGTGCCAGGCCGGCAGCCAAACTCGCCAGGCGCCACGCCCGCCTCACAGGTTGATCCATTTCTTATCCAGGCTCAAAGTAAACAAAGTCAGTGTCAGGCGCGCCTGCGGCCAGGATTCCACTTGCAGATTCGCCTTGCCCCAATACAGTTGCCACGGCATCGCCTCCAGTTGCGCCATGTAATGCACCATGTCGGGATAAGTGCCGGCAACCGTAATTTCAACTCCGTGGCGATAGATGCTGCCAATACCGCTGGCGGCACCGGCAGCGGCAGAGCCTGCAGCGCCAGCCTTGGCCTCGGCCGGCGCGCGTTCGGCCAGATCGGCGACCGGCAGGGTCGTCAGCGAGAGCAGTTGCAAGCGGCCGTCGCGGCGCAGGATCGCTTCCAGCAATGCCGGCATTTTTTCCGGTGCCACCAGTGCCTTGCGGGTATCCTCCAGCGCCCCGCGCAACTGGCCGGACTGCTGCTGCAGATGCACCAATTGCTGACGCAGCGCCGCGTCCGGGTCGTTGCCCCGTGCGCGCACTTTTTGCTGGATGTCGTTCTGGATGGCCGCAATCTGCGCCTGCTCCGCGGCGATTTTCTGCGACAACTGTTTTTGCCGGGCGAACTGCGGATCGAGTAGCAGCGCATTCACCAGCACCACCAGGATCACCGCCGCCATCAGGAAGATCAGGGCCCGCTCGCGCAGACTCATCGCGTCGATACGGGCGGAAAATTTTTGCCAGGATTGTTTCATTTGAGCTTGGCTCCGGCGGCGTTGCCCGCATCCTTTGCGACCCCGGCCGACTGCAGCCGGAACTCGACGTAAGCGGCCGCCTTAGTGGTCACACCGGGCGCCGCACCGGCCGCCTGGGAGCCGTCGGCCGCCTCGGCCGGCGGCTGCCGCATTTCCAGCATCGAAAACGATTTTCCCTGCATCACCGGCTCACGCGTCAGGCGACTGATATACGCCGGCACCAAATCCGGCTGCAGCGTGCGGCCCTGCAGCGCGATCTCGTTGCCGGCACCCTGGATCGCCAGCCCGGTCAGCCACAGGCCGCCGGTGATCTGGCGCGCGAAGGCCTGCAGGTAACTCGAATAACCCCTGGTGTTGCCGATTTCCCCGGTTTGCAGGAGGTCGTATAGTTGTTGCAGCGCCTTGACGTCGGCGCCGGTCTTTTGCAGCTCCGCCGCCAGCGCGGAATCCGGTTTGCGCTGGCCGAACTCGGCATTGATGCGCGCTTGCTGCGTCAGCGCCTGGCCAAGCTGGGCGCTGGTCTTGTCGGCCTCCGCGCGCAGACCCGACGAGCGGTAATTGGCATACGCCGCCACCAGCAGGGAGCCGATCAGGACCAGTGCCAGCGCCTGCAGCATCGTCAACGCCGAAAAGTATTTCTTCTGGCGCAGCAATATCGGATTGAAAAGATTGATCTGCTGGCTCACAGCGCCTTCTCCTCGTGCCGCAGGGCCGCGCCCAGCGTCAGGAAATAACGCTGCTGCTGCGCCGGCTGGCGCAATTCAGCGACGGCGGAAAAATCGAACAGGGTATCCAGATCGAGCATCTCCACCGGCACGTACAGATTGGCCGCCAGGTAGTCGCGCAAATCGGAGCCGGCCTCAGCCAGCGGCGCCAGCACCAGTTTGGCCAGCGTGATGAAGTGATATTGGCGGTCGAGGTGGTCCAGCGAGCGCTGCAGTTCCAGCGTGATGCGCTCGCGGCAGGCTTCCTGCTGCCCGGCATCACCCGCCAGCAATTGCTCGGGACGCACGTCGATACGGCGCGACAGATACAGTTCGCCACGATAGGTCACCGTCAGCAGGCCGCCTTCGGCACCGAACGACAGCAACGCCACGCCGCGCCCCTCCGGTTCCAGCAGCGCCGAGATATTCCGCTGCGCCATTTCCGGCACGTCGATCACGCTCAGGGGAATCTTGGCGGCGCCGAACAACTCCTGGCGCTGCGCGATCAATTGATTGCGCGCCGCCACCACGTACATCGAATGATTGCGGGCCGGCGCCGCCGGGTCGGGCGGCACATCCAGCACGTCGATGGTGGCATCGTCGACATGGAAATCCAGCATGTCCTTCAGGCGCCAGCGGATCGCGGTCTTCAGTTCATCCGGCGGCACGTTCGGCGCATCCACCAGCAACAACTGGTATTCGTCCGCGCCCAACAGCGTGGTGCAATCGTGACGATCGGCGTGCAGGTCTTTTGCCAGGCGTTCCAGCACGCTTTCCGCCGAGGCTTTCGCCAGCGGATAGAACGCGGCCTGCCGCACCTTCGGCTTCGCGCCGTCGGCACGCCCAACGCAGGCCGCCAGCACGCCGTCTCGCTGCGGACTAACGCTGACCCAGCCTGTGCTTTTCTTTCTTTTCCTGAATAAGCCCATGCCTCTACATGCCCCCCAAAATTCCCACCTGAAGTAAGGTGGTTCTACCAATCCTTCTACTGTTGCTCCGGTTCTTGACGGCTCCGGCTACCCGCTGCCGCATGCTTGATTTACCTTGCGTTTCAAACGAGCATGTCTAGCGCCAATCGCCGTCCCGTTAATCTAATAAACTTCACGCAGATAAATAATCGGGCCGCTTTTATACACACCAAACGTTGCGCGCGCAGTCGGATCGTCATCGAAAAGCAAGCCATTCCATTTTCCCTGCAGCCAGGGCATGTTCGCCGGCGTCGTCGCAACGCAAGCCGTACCCGGCACATTGTCATCCGCCAGATCAATACAGATATCGACACTACCGTTACCAGACGGTTTCGAAAGCGGTTTTTTCACAACAAGCGAAGCACGCCCATTAGAAAACTCAAGTGGCGTAGCCACGAAATTATTGGACGGCATGTTGGAAGCGGATAGCGCACCACGCTGGTTATAAAGCTTCACACTGGCCGGGTCTATCAAGGTGCAATTATCGTCCGCATTGGTAACGAATCCGACATTATTTTTCCAATACTCGGTATACAGTTGAACCGGCAAGTCGATCAATTCCGAGCCGTGGGTATTCGAAAGCTTCAAGCGCCCAAAGCGAATCGCGGTCGATCCCGATATCACGCTGCCACCTGGTGATTGCGGGGTACCATTGAATGACGTGATGCCGACACCATCTGGATCGTTGATCGCCGTCTTGAGCGCGAAATTTTCATATGAGCCATCTGGCGCCGAATTCCGATCGAAACTATATTTGCCATCAACGACATAACCGCCCGCATTCCAGGTGAAGCCAGGCAAGCCAGGAGTCAGGCGGGCATTCAGCGGATTGATCGCAAGACCGGAATTATCGCCGACAATCGAAAAGGTCGAGAGAGGCGAATAACCGGCTCCATAGCGCGCCAGTTGAACGCCATTTGCGCTCATTGCCTGAAGGCTGATTTGTATTCCCAGTGCGGGTTGTCCCATGTAGGTAAACTTGTCGTCGCAAGCTGCTTTCAATGTCGTCGTTACATCGTAGTGGTGCGGCCTGAAACGCCCTTTCGGCCCTATCGGGGAACTACCGATCACGCATCCGTAGCGGGAATTGACCAGGCCATTTGCCGTGCTATCCACCACACAGTCCTGGGTCGGCCCGTGATTGACGCCGTTTACCACGCCGGTCACCTGATCGACTGCGGTGAAGGTGTCGTCCGTTACCGTATCCAGATTGAATGTGAGGGTACCCGCATCTTCGTATTGAAACGAGCCAACCGATGTGGAACCGGCCGCTGCCTGGAACTCGCCGTTCAGCGGGATACTCGCCCCGGCTGGAACCGCTGTCACCTTCGCTATATCCAGCAACGGTGTGCCGTCGTAGCCGAAGCTCACAGCCGGGTTGGCAGTGATGGCAAAATCGCTTCCCGCCGGAAAGCTGTTGGCAGGGGATGCGGCTGCGGGATCCAATGCCGGGGTCGTCGACAATCCAAATTGCTGCGGGCGTATTGCAAAATTATCCTTGGAACAAACGGATTCACTACCTTTGGTGATACGCACCTTCACATTCCTGGCGGCATTCGGATAATTGAATGGTACCGATACACGGCCGTTTGCCAGTGTTCGCGAGACCGAAGCAACCAGGCCGGCATTCGTATCGCTGCAGTTTCCGCTGGGCGCGGTCGGATCAACCAACGAGACCGACACCGTATCCTTGTTGCCTGTGTCGATAACCGCGTTCTTGACGGCCAATACATCCAGGGAAAAGGCGATACCTGCCAACTTGGTATAAATCGGAGTGGCCGGCCCATTGCCCGGCTCGGCTGCATCAAAGCAGCCTGACAAAAAGCGCACGGTGCAGGTTTCGGCCGAATCGCCGAAACAGCGGGTTCCGGTAGCCGCTATCGGCGAGGTCGCCGCACCACCAATGACGACATCTCCGGCGCCGCTCCTGGTAAGCGTCACTTCTCTTTGTCCACCGGTAAACGTGATCGGATCGGCCGACCAACTACCAGTGGAGTTGGTTAGGTTGACAGTAACCGCTCCCCCGAACAAGGCGGTGCAGTCCGCATCGGCGCATGCCTTCACAACAACCGCAGCGGAACCGCACGCCGTACCCGAATGCTCCAGCCGAATATGATGCAAGGTCAGCACCCGCTGCGTGATGGAACATATTTGTAGTGCATCGATCTCGTGGATATTGGCACTCCCCCCGGTGGCCCCGGTGAACGACATGCTCCAGTTTGTCGGCACTGCCGCTTGTCCGTCCTGCGCCTTGGCGTCGAATACCGGCACCACGACCTGATAACTATTACCAGTGCCGGTCGTGTCGCGCTCGACCGAAGTCAGTGCTTTCACGCCATCGCTGTGGTCGACGATGATTCGATACTTGTGTCCAGGCGCAGGTGACGAAGATGCGGCATTATCAATCCCCGGCGACAAGGTACCTGTGCCACCGAGATAGGAATAGCCTGTAAAACCGCTTCCGGAGCCGCGAATGGCAACCGCGTCGGGCCTCGCTCCCGGCGCATTGCCACCCGATCGCCCTTCGGTATTGCTGGAAAAATTCCCGAACTCGTCCAGCGCGATTCCCAGCCACCCGCCCTTGAAGCCTTCGTGCGTGGTATCGCCCCCTTGGTCCTGTCGTTTGGGCGCATAACCCATCGAACCGCCGAAAGCGCCGGCGATCGCCGGCTGCGAGGCGTCGGACAGGATGATGCCGATACCGTCGGCACCAGTCCCGCCATACGAAAAATGCTGAAATTCAACGATGATCTTGTTTCCGGCACCGGGAAATACTCGTTGCAGCGTGGCGTATGTCGATACCGATTGCGACGCGTTCGTCAGCCGCAAGCGATTGCTCGCGATCGCCGGATTGCCAAAACTTCCCCCCTCGTTACCTACCGTCCAGTCACTGCCCGGATGACCGTTGGCCCGATTGAAATCGTCACCAAAGCAAGACAGGCCACCCAGCGGGTTGATCACCACCGATTGCGCCGCACCGAGGTCAGCGTTGCCGCTGGCTGTAGCGGTTCGTGTGCCGGTGGCGCCAACCGATGGGCGAGACTCAAAATTCATTTCCATCGAAATGCCGGCCGCATTGGGTGGCGTCCCGGATGCCTTATCGATCACTTCGGTCATGCCCGGCGGTGGCGACCAGGTGCCGGAACTGGCGTATTCATGCACCGTAACCAGCACGCTATTCGCCTTGCTGGTAGTCAGGCTGGGAGCCGTGTGGGTAAGCGCGCTGGCCGTCGCTACGCCAGCCTCGGCACCGATTGGCCCGTTCGGATCGGCACCGCCGAACGCCGCGATGCCGCCCACTGCGCCGACATGCGCGCCACCTGACAGCGTCCACGCATAACTGGCCGGTTCATTGGCGGTTGCAATGCGGTAGTAAGTCTGCAATGTGCTTGAATTGGTACCACTCCGAACCACCTGTCTCACCAATGACCAGCCACTGGGCGGGGTAACCACGATCGCGCTGGTTGCAACCGATACCGAAGCGATCATTACATCATTGGCTTCTGTTCCTGAGGGTTTGGCGATCGCCAGCACATTGCCGCTGGTCGACGGGCGCAGTGCGATCAGCGCACCGGTATTCAGGCCAGGCTGATTGTTGTTCATCGTGGCGACCACCGGGCCAACCGCTTGCGGCGCCAGCGCACCGCTGTAAAACAGCCCGATGGCAGCGCCCGGAGCCGAATTGTTACGAGAAAAATATGCGCTGCTCCAGCTTAAACCTCCGGTTGTCGTCATCGTCAAACCACTTGGCCTGCTCGCCACATGCGCAGCGAACAATACCCATGCGCCGTTGGTAGTCGTGTTCAATACGCCAGATTCAACCGTCAAATCGGCTCCCGAATTGACGGCGGCGAAAGGGACATCGAACGGCGCGGCGGGATCGACCCCTCTGAATCCGCTGCAGCGCGCGACGATGCGGCTGCCGGCCGGGTGCACAATCGTCGGAGTCGGCGTATTGCTGATCGCGAGCCGCCAAAACAAGGATGCCCGATGCGAGCCGCTGGCGACCGAATAAGCAAGGCGAGTCCAGGCAGCATCGTTTATCGAGTGATCCACCGTATCAGTCGACTCGACCAGGCACACCAACAAATCGTTTGCCTGCAGGCCACCCGGCAAGGCAGGAGTCAGGTTACCCGAGTTGCCGGTCGCGGCGCCTCCTGATCCGACATAAGTGATGCCGGCATTTCCGGCCGCCAGACTAGCGGAGGTAGCGGCACGAAAAACGACTTGCGCCGACGCATCAGCAACCAGACTAAGCAAAAAAAATGCGCGGCAAACAAACGACAAGAAGCGCAAAGCCCCATTGCCAGTGCTGGCATGCATCGGATTTCTATCGTATTTCATTGCCTTTTTACTTTGCTCCACTTCGACGTCAAAAGCTCGCCTCCTGCTTGCCGCGCGCATGCGATGATCAATATCGGCATGGCATATCGACGTTCCCATCACAGCTGTACCTGCACCACCCTTTGCACATAATTGCTGCTGCCCGGCGTCGGATTGGGGCAGATGCCAGCCGCCGGCAGGTTGCATGCAGTCGCCTGGATGACAGCGGTGTCGATGTTCAGACCCAAACCGGTATCCGGCGTACACACCACCGTCACGGTAAATGCGGATAGCGAGCTACCGGCAGGCAGGACAAGATTGGTGGCGGCGGCGCAACCGCCGGCCTGCAGCTTTTGATACAAACCCCACTCGATTCCTGCGCGCGCAGCCTGGTACGCCTGTACGCCCTGCACATCGAGCGTGGAACTTTGATGCTGAACGGTTGAAATCGAGACCATCGCCGCGCCGAGCGCGGCCAGCACCACCAACATGAATATTGCGCTGACCAACGCGAAACCGGACGCTGGGCGTGAGCCGGTCCGGGCATTTCCGAGGTGCCGGGTTCGTCGCCAAAAGATCATGGTGTATTGTCCACATGAACTTGATGAAACAATGTGATCGTGCCGCTGTCTGGCCGCTGCAAGGCAAGCGTGATGCCAACCAACGCGCTCCTCACATTGGCAAGCGTCTCGTAATTGAACGTGCAGCCGCTCACACCATCGACCAGCAGCGCATTGGCGGCACCGGAAAGCGGTACCGCGCCGGGATTCGCCGGCTGTGCCGCCTGGATCGGATAACCCCAATAGCGCATCAGTATACCGGCGCCTGGATTGCATACGTAGGTCACCGGCGTAGTCACCACCTGAAAGCGATGAGCCGGCGAACGCATGGATACAGGCGTCTGCGCTGCAAACGGATTGGTCGCCAGCGTAATCGTGCGCGAACCTGTGTTGATTGCGCTAATCAACGCACGATTACATGAGCCGGTGCAGTTATAGGCATCGGCAGGGGCCTGCCCCAGGTTGTAAATCACAATGTGCTGTCCAGCCAAAATCTGTTGCGAACCAGCAGCGGCTAATGGTCCGACCACTCTAAAGGTCCGATCGGCAGTATTTGAAAAGTCGAGAATATCGCCCCCCTCGACTGCGTCTTCTTCGGCCAGATAACGCCCCCCGGTGCTGGTCAATAGGAATTCGAGAAACGTACTGGAACCATCGGTCGTGATACGGATGCTGTTCGGCAGCGCCAGACGTAAGTCACGCGCCATGCGCCGCACGACGGTATCCGCCTCGTCCGCCAATTCAGCCCGACTGACGCTATCCACATAACCCTGCACCGGCGAGCGGATAAACACCGCCACCACCGCGCTGATAATGGCGGTGATGACGATCACGATGACCATCTCCACCAGCGTGAATCCGCGCCGGTTGCCGGAGTATGCCGATGAAATCGAGAGAGCCGACCGGTTCATGGCAGCAAGCCCGGCGCATAACGGATGCGATAGCCATCCAGCCGGATGGTCTCGCTACCGTGCGTCACCCTGATCGTAATCCGCAGCGAATCGCTGGCAGGAATGCCGCCCAACGCTTCTTGCGCAACTTCGATCGTCGCTGCATACCCGGCCATGCCGGGAACGCCAATCGCGTTTACGTCCGCAATCGCAATCGGTTGTGGCACGCCGTACGCCGCGACGTAATCGTTGACGTTATCAAACGGACGCGTGTTGCCAGCTTCCGGCCCCACTCCCTCCGGAGCGGCCAGACACTCCGCGGCACTGGCGGCGGTTTCCGCATCCGGATCGGCCGGATCGCAAAACGTAAAGCGGGCCAGCGACACTTCTTCCAGCAGCGCTTCGGCCACCGACAATGCCTGTTTGCGCAACTGCGGATCGGCACTGCTTTTTGTCGTGATATTCAATACCTGCAACACCCCGATCACCGCAATGCTGACAATGACGATGAACAGCACCAGCTCCACCAGCGTGAAGCCAGATCGCGCATGACTGCTCGGCAAACGGTTACTGATGGACATAACCGGTTTCCCGCTCGACGATGATCTTGTGAACCAGGCCGCCACCGGTCAGCGTGACGGTCAAACCGGCGAAGCTGGAGCCGGGGTCGGCATCGCCAAGGTTGAATGGCCGTCCCAACGCGTTGAAATAAAAACCCGCCATCGCCGGCGCGATTGCGACATTGATATTGGCAGGCAATGCTGCACACATCCATGTGCCGTCATTGGCGCAAGCAGCGGAGGCGGCCCGGTTCGCGGGCGAACGCACGCGGCTGTTGCAGGCGGCGTCGAAGCACAGCGCGCCCCGATTGTTGGCGAAACTGACGAAGACATTTCGGTTCTGCGCGATCGCGACTTTTTGTGCGTAACGCAACATCGACTGCATCTGATCGCCAAACGCACGGGTGTCGAATGTGTTGCGGTCAAACATGCGCGGCAGTGCAACCACCGCCAATACGCCCAGGATGATCATCACGACAATCAGCTCGACCAGGGTAAAGCCGGAATTTTTCATCGCGGTTTCGCTTGCTCTCTGGTTGAGGCGCCATGCCCGGCAGCGGGCAAGAAAAAAGCGGGAGGACGTTTGCGCGCCCGTCCCGCCGAGTCCATTACTTGGCGCGGTATGGATTCAGTGCATCACCGCCGTTTGGCGGATCGGTGGCACTGTTACAGCATGTCCTTAGACGCCGATGATCGTCACGCTAGCGGTGGCGCCGCCCTTGGTCTGGGTCAGCACACAAGTATTCTCGCCAGCAAGAAGCGCGGCCGGCGTGGCGCCGAGCGTATATCCGTCCGGAATGCCGCCTTGCAGGATCGCATCCGCGGCGGCAGTGCAGCTCAGGCCGGTCGTGGTTTCGCCTTTAGCACTGTTAGCACTCTTCGCAGCGTAATTGACGGCACTAGCCGAATTGATGGCGCCCGCGACGCCCTGCAAGGCAGCGGCACTCGCATCCGAACTAAGATCGACGAACTTTGGAATCGCCACCGCCGCCAAGATTCCGAGAATCACGATCACTACCACCAGTTCAATCAAGGTAAAACCCGCCTGTACTTTACGCATCATTCACTCCCTAGATGTTGAATAAAAATGTTCCTACTAGAACTTGGTAATTAACAACCTGTAGTGGTTAATGTAATGACCGGCGCCACCGGGCCCAGCGCTGCCTGGGTATAGGAAATACGGCAGTTGGCAGCGGTAGTCGCGCCATTGATGCTGATCAGGCGCGGGTTGGTACCGGTGATGGTTAATCCGTCGGCAGCAGCATTCAGTTGGGCGGCGGCGATGATACCGGCATCCGCTGCGGTCGGATACTGGTTGGCCATCGCAATCGCGGCGCCATCCATGTTGGTGTTGCCGGTGGTTGCGTTGCAGGTTGGTGCCGCATTCGTCGCCATATCGACCATGCAATTGGCGCGCGCCAGCGCGGCGGCGGCCTTGATCGAGCCAAAAATGGCTTGCGCCTTGGCAACCCGGGCTTGAGTTTGCATGTTGATGTAGCGCGGCAAGGCGGTCGCCGCCAGGATGCCGATGATCGAGAGGACGATGACCAGCTCGATCAAGGTAAAGCCGCTGCTCTTGTGTTTCATGTTTGCCCCATAGGAAAAAACTGGGTCGATTGTAGCAATGAAGAAAAAAAAAACGTTGTCAGACTGTAACTATGCAGCTTCTTTACAACATGTTTTTTCGGGAAATTTTATAAATCTTGTTAAATCGGTTCATTCCAGCGGTAGGGCGTGGCCAGCACCAGGGCCACGCCTTCCACCGGTGTCGGCGGCGAAGCCGTCAGGCCGGCGGCCGGCGTGCGCGCCATCACCTGTAGTCGCACTTGGTTGGCGCCAGCCTCAGGCTGGAAAAATCGCCGGTGCTGCGGGAAATACACCAGTTGCCGGCGCACCGCGTCGAAATACCAGTGGCCCGGCCGTGCATTGCCGGCGTCCGGCTGCGCCAGCAGGCCGGCGTAATTGGCGGGCGGCGCCGCCAGCCAGGTGATCGGGTTTTCCCGCAGCAGCTCGCCCATGCGCGCCATTTCGCCGCCGATCATCAGTTCCGCGACGCGTACCCGCAGACCGCTGCGCAGGTTGGCGATGGTGGCTTCCATCACCGTCTTTTCGGCGTATTCCTGGTAGCGCGTCAGGCGCTCCAGCAGTAGCGCGGCGACGATGCCGATCACGATCACCGCGAGCAGCAGTTCGAGCCGCGAGGCGCCGCGCACACGCTTCATGGCAGGCTACGCCGTTGCGAAGGCGACATTCCGCACGGCGCGCTCATTTCGGCAGCGCCACCTTACCCAGGTCCCAGATCGGCAGGAACACACCGAGCGCCAGGATCAATACCAGGATGCCGAGTCCAAGGATCAGGATCGGTTCGATTTGTGAGGACAGCGTCTTCAGTTCGTAATCGACTTCGCGCTCGTACATTTCAGCGACCTCGTCCATCAGCGTGTCAATCTCGCCGGTTTCTTCGCCGACCGCGATCATCTGCAGCACTACCGGCGTGAAGACGCCGGTGGTGGTGGCGACGCGTAGGATGCTCTCGCCGCGCTCGACACCATCGCGCATCTGCTCGACGCGGGCCGAGATGTAGGCGTTGTCGACCGTTTGCGCCACCACGTTCATGCCCTGCACGATCGGCACGCCGCTCTTGCTGGCCAGCGCGAAACTGCGGGCGAAGCGCGCCAGCGTACCCTTTTGCATGATCTTGCCGACGATCGGCAGGCGCAGCTTGAATCTGTCCCAGCGATAGCGGCCGCGGACGGTGCCAACGTACAGCTTGAACCCGACTGCGGCGCCAGCCAGCACGGCCAGCAGCAGCGGCCAGTACTGCACCGAGAAATTCGAGGTGCCGAGCAAGATACGCGTCATCAGCGGCAGTTCGGCATTAAAGCCGGCATACACCTTGGCGAAGGCCGGGATCACGAACAGGTTGATCACCGCCATCGCGGCCGTCATCGCCACCACCACGAAGATCGGGTAGCGTAGCGCGGCTTTGACGCGCTGCTTCATTTCGCGCTCGAATTCGAGGTGATCGAACAGGCGCAGGAAAATTTCATCGAGCCGGCCGGTGGTTTCGCCGACCCGCACCATGCTGGTGTAGAAACCGGAGAACACTTCCGGATGGCGATGCATGGCGGCCGACAGTTCGCGCCCGGCATCGAGCGAATCGCGCAAGTCTTTCAGGATGCGGGCGAAGCCCCTGTTGGTGGCCGACTCCTGCAAGCCGGCCAGGCCACGCATGATCGGCACCCCGGCTTTCAGCAACGTGTGCAGTTGGCGACTGAAGAGCTGCAGGTCGATCGGGCGTACTTTTTCCTCGGTCAGCCGTTGCCACCAGTTTTGCTCGCCGTTGCTGATGGTTTTCGTGGTCGGCAGGATTTCGACCGGCGTGGCGCCGGTGTTGAACAACTGGTCGGCGATGGCGCCGCTGTCGGCACCTTCGAGTACCCCTTGCAGCAGTTCACCCCGGGCGTTGCGGGCTTTGTAGGAAAAGAAAGGCATGGAGGGTTCCGAAAATCAAGGGTAGGCTGGCACGGTGGCGGCGCTGAGCTGGCAATATACTCCAATCGTTATCAGCCGAATCCGCTCATATATTGGATGTGTTTTACATATACTCCATAAATTTTTTGCTGCATCTTATCCACTGTCGTAGTTATTGGGGTCAGATTTTTTTTTCGCAGCGTTTCATCACGAAAATGTCTCTGATCCCAATAATGGACTGGAGAACAATCCTCCAAACCGCGCCGGTTTTGATGTCCTTGCCCCAAGTCCGTGAAACCAGGGGCAGAGTAATTTTCGCGGAAAGGCATCGCGAAAATTACTCTGCCCCTGGTTTCACTGCGCATCGCTTGCGATACGGACGTACTTCAACAGCAAACAGCGACCTGCAATAGAGCATCCGCCTGCAGCCGGAATCTGCTCCCGCTCAGGGATGCCAAAAACCGCACGGGCATTCAATCCTCAAACTGGTTACTAATCCGCATCGCTTCGCCGACCGTGGTCTTGCCGGCCACCACCAGCGCCACCGCATGCCGGCGCAGGGTTTCGCCGGCCATCTGCGCCTGGGCCACCTTCAGGAAATGTGCCGGGTCGTGGTGGTTGGCGGCGTCGGCCACCGCTTCGGTCATTTCCAGCATTTCATAGACGCCGGTGCGGCCGCGATAGCCGGTGCCGTTGCAGTGCGAGCAGCCGCGTCCGTGATGGTATCGATACGCGCCGACCTGGTCGCCCAGTTCGGCTTTCAGCCATGCCGCTTCGCCGGCGGTCAAGGCCACCGGTTCGCTGCAGCTTTCGCAAATGACGCGCACCAGCCGCTGCGCCAGCACCGCTTGCAGCGAGGTCGCCATCATGTAGCGCGGCACGCCCATGTCCAGCAGCCGGATCGGCGTGCTGACGGCGTCGTTAGTGTGCAGCGTCGATAGCACCAGGTGGCCGGTGAGTGCCGCGCGCATGCCGATCTGCGCAGTTTCCTGGTCGCGCATCTCGCCCACCAGCACCACATCCGGATCTTGCCGCAGAGCCGAGCGCAGCACGCGCGCGAAGCTCAATTCGATCTTGTCGTTGACCTGCACCTGGTTGACGCCGGGCAGCCGGTATTCGACCGGGTCTTCGACCGTGATCAGCTTCTTTTCCAGCGTGTTCAATTCCGACAGCGCGCCGTACAAGGTGGTGGTCTTGCCGCTGCCGGTGGGTCCGGTGACCAGCACCAAGCCGTTCGGGCGCTGGACGATGGCGCGGAATTTTTTCACCATTGCCGGCGCCATGCCGATCGAATCGAGCCGCAGTGTGCCGCCGCTCTGGTTCAGCAGCCGCATCACCACCGATTCGCCGTACTGGGTCGGCATGGTGGAAATCCGCACGTCGATCTGCTGCTGCTTGACGCGCACGCCGAAGCGGCCGTCCTGCGGCAACCGCTTCTCGGAGATGTCGAGTTCGGACATCAGTTTCAGACGCAGCGCCAGCGCCGGCGCGATCCGGATGTCGGCCTCGGTCTGCAGGTGCAGTACGCCGTCGATGCGGAAGCGGATCTGCAGCCGTTTTTCCTGCGGCTCGATGTGGATGTCGGAGGCGCGCACCTGGGTCGCATCGTCGAACACCGATTGCAGCAGCTTGACCACCGGTGCTTCTTCCAGCCCCGGCGTGCCGCCCAGCGCGCCGAAATCGACCACGGTGTCGCCCAGGTCCTGCTCCAGCTCGCGTGCGAAGTCGGTAATTTCGTCAGTGCGGCGATAGACGCGGTCGATGGTTTGCAGTAGCTCGCTTTCATTCACCACCGCCAGCGCGATGTTGCGCTTCACCAGACGCGAGATTTCGTCGTAGGCGAACAGGTCGGTCGGATCCACCATGCCGATCAGCAAGGCGCCGCCGCGCTCTTCCAGCACCAGCGCGCGAAAGCGGCGCGCCTGGGTTTCCGGCAGCAGCCGCACCCGCTCCGGATCGATGTTGAAAAACTTCAGGTTGATGTACGGAATGTTCAACTGGCTGGCCAGCGCGCCGGAAATCTGCTCCTCGCTGACCAGGCCGTTTTCGACAAACACCCGCCCCAGCTTGCGCCCGCTGCGCTTTTGCTCGGCCAGCGCGAATTGCAACTGCTCTTCGGAAAGCAGCTTTTGCTGGACCAGAATTTCTCCCAGGCGGACCTTTTCCGGCCTTGCCATAAGCGCTCCTTGCTGTGGACGAATATGAAAAAAACAACGGCGTATTCTATGCCACAAAAACCTTGCCGTCGGCAATTTGTTGTGCGGGCGCGGCATCGCTCGCACACCAGATATCAAGCATGCGCCTGTACCGGCGCCCGCGGTTTGGGCAATAATGACGGGCGTTTTCAATACCTTGGGCGATCCGACCGATTCCAGAACCGATGCCTGGCCACCTCACACGACGCACGACACCAGTGGAATGCATGTACTGCCGCCTGGCAGAACCACAGATAAATTTTCGGCCATCCACCTTTACCACAATCTTCCATGACTGCTGAACTCCGCGCGTCGCGCCGCGACGCCACGCTGATCCTGACGCTGTCCAATCCGGAAGCGAAAAATGCGCTGCATCCGGACATGTACGCAGCCGCGATCGAAACCCTGTCCACCGCCGAGCGCGACGATTCGATCCGGGCCGTGGTGCTGACCGGCGCCGATAATTTCTTTTGCGCCGGCGGCAATCTCAACCGACTGCTGGAAAACCGCGCGCTCGAGCAAGCGGTGCAAGCCGACGCGATCGACCGCCTGCATGGCTGGATCGACGCCTTGCGCGCCTGCCCGAAGCCGGTGCTCGCCGCGGTCGAGTGCGCCGCCGCCGGCGCCGGCTTTTCGCTGGCGCTGGCGTGCGACCTGATCGTCGCCGGCGCCTCGGCCAAATTCGTCATGGCCTACGTCCAGGTCGGCTTGACGCCGGATGGCGGCGGCTCCTGGTTCCTGACCCGCGCGCTGCCACGCCAACTGGCCAGCGAAATCCTGCTCGAAGGCAAGCCGGTGTTGGCGCCGCGGCTGCAGGCGCTGGGACTGGTGAATCGCGTGGTGCCGGACGGCACCGCGCTGGAAGCGGCGCTGGCCTGGGCCGACCAATTGGCGACACTGTCGCCGCAGGCGATGGAGCGCATCAAGGGCCTGGTAGCCGAAGCGGCGGACAATTCCCTGGCGCAGCACCTGGAAGCGGAAAAACGCAGCTTCGTCGCCAGCCTGCATCACCGCGACGGCCATGAAGGCATCAGCGCATTCCTCGAAAAAAGAAAGCCGAACTACAAATGACCCAGCACAGCAGACGACGCATTTACCTGATGCGCCACGGCAACGTGACCTATTTCGACGCCGCTGGCAAACCCTTCGCGCCGGATACGGTGCCGCTCAATGAACAAGGCCGCGCACAGGCGACCGCGGCCGGCCAGGTATTCGCGCAGCAGGCGGTGCGCTTCGATCGCGTGATCGTCTCCGGCCTGCCGCGCACGGTGCAGACGGCGCAGCATGTGCTGGCGCAAACCGGCCAGCAGATCGGGCTCGAAACTTGGCCGCAACTGGAGGAGCTGAAAGGCGGCAAGCTGTCGCAGATCCGCGATGACGAATTGAAAAATGCCTTCATCAGCGCCTTCCAGGGCCTGGTGACGGAAGACAGGCAATTCCTCGGCGGCGAAACGATCGGCCAGTTGCTGGACCGGGTGCACCCGTGCATCGACCGCCTGCATGCCGAACCGGACTGGGACACGATCCTGCTGGTGCTGCACGGCGGCGTCAACCGCGCGATCCTGTCCTATGCGCTCACCGGCCAGCGGCTGTTCATGGGCGGGCTGGCGCAAACCGCCGGCTGCATCAACGTACTCGACGTCGGCGCCAATCGCGCCGACTGGGTGGTGCGGATCATGAATTATTCGCCGCTGTCGCAGTTGCAGGACAAGTCGCGCGACACCACGATGGAGTCGCTGTGGAAGCAGTACAAGAAGGCGCGCGGCCTGTAAGCTGGAACAAACGGCCAGGAAACCCCGGAAACGGGGTTAAATTTCCGCGTCGAATAGTACGAACGTTCTATTCTATCGGGTAGAATGGCTCCGACCCACCCGCACGCTTTCGTGCATCACGCAGGAGACACGATGTTTGAAGAATTCATGGGCACCATGCCAGTGTCGGAGCGGCAAAAATTCGATGTCGGCGCCTTGCACGACTACATGCGCCAGCATGTAGGCCCGATCCAGGGCGATCTGACCGTCGAACAGTTCAAGGGCGGACAGTCGAACCCGACCTTCAAGGTTTCCGCCGACGGCCAACACTTCGTGCTGCGCACCAAGCCCGGCCCGGCGGCCAAGCTGCTGCCTTCCGCGCATGCGATCGAGCGCGAATTCCGCGTCATGGATGCGCTTTCCAAGGCTGGCTTCCCGGCCGCCAAGCAGTATGCGCTGTGCACCGACGAAGCGGTCCTCGGACGCGCCTTCTACCTGATGGAATTCGTCGACGGCCGCGTGCTGTGGGATCAGTCGCTGCCCGACATGAGCCAGGCCGAGCGCGCCGCCATCTACGACGAAATGAACCGCGTGATCGCGCAGTTGCACACCATCGATTACGCGGCGATCGGGCTCGGCGATTTCGGCAAGCCCGGCAATTATTTCGCGCGCCAGATCGAGCGCTGGATCAAGCAATACCGCGCGTCCGAAACCGAGAAGATCGAGTCGATGGACCGGTTGATTGCCTGGTTGCCCGACAACATCCCGCCCGGCGACGACACCTCGATCGTGCATGGCGACTATCGGCTCGACAACATGATCTTCCATCCGAGCGAGCCGCGCATCCTGGCCCTGCTGGATTGGGAACTGTCGACGCTGGGCCATCCGCTGGCCGATTTCTCCTATCACTGCATGAGCTGGCACATCCCGCCCGGGCAGTTCCGCGGCATCGGCGGGCTCGACTTGCCGGCACTCGGGATTCCGTCCGAAGCGGAATACATCGCACGCTATTGCGAGCGCACCGGCAAGACCATCCGCCAGGAAGACTTCGGCTTTTACCTGGCCTACAACATGTTCCGTCTGGCCGGCATCCTGCAAGGAATCATGAAGCGCTATGTAGATGGCACGGCCGCCAGCGCACAAGCCTTGAACGCCGGCAAGCAGGCACGGCCGCTGGCTGACATGGGCTGGGCCTACGCTTGCGGCAAAACGGACTGATTCACCCTTCACCCCCTTACCACCAGGAGACGGCATGGAATTCGAATACTCGGACCGCTGCAAGGATTTGCAGGAAAAGCTGCTGAAGTTCATGGATCAGCACATCTATCCGAACGAAACGGCGTTCACCAAGGAAGTGCACCGCAACGGCAAGGAACACGGCAATCGCTGGATTCCGACCAAATTGATCGAGGAGTTGAAACCGAAGGCGCGCGAACAGGGCTTGTGGAATTTGTTCCTGCCGAAGTCAAGCCGCGCGCCGGAGGGACTGTCCAATCTCGACTACGCGCCGCTGTGCGAAATCATGGGGCGCGTATCGTGGGCGCCGGAAGTGTTCAACTGCTCGGCGCCGGACACCGGCAACATGGAAACCATCGAGCGCTACGGCACCGAAGAACAGAAACGCGAATGGCTGGAGCCGCTGTTGCGCGGCGAGATCCGCTCGGCGTTCGCGATGACCGAGCCGGCGGTCGCCTCCAGTGACGCGACCAACATCGAAACCCGCATCGAGCGCGATGGCGACGAGTACGTGATCAACGGCCACAAGTGGTGGATTTCCGGCGCCGGCGATCCGCGTTGCGCGGTCTACATCCTGATGGGCAAGACCGATCCGGAGGCACCGCGCCACGTGCAGCAATCGATGATCCTGGTGCCGGCCAACGCGCCCGGCATCACCATCGTGCGGCAATTGCCGGTATTCGGCTACGACGACGCGCCGCACGGCCATAGCGAAATCCTGTTCGAGAACGTGCGGGTGCCGGTTTCCAACATCCTGCTGGGCGAAGGGCGCGGCTTCGAGATCGCCCAGGGCCGGCTCGGGCCGGGCCGGATTCACCACTGCATGCGCGCGGTCGGCGTGGCCGAACGGGCGCTGGAACTGATGTGCCAGCGCCTCAACCAGCGCACCGCGTTCGGCCGCAAGCTGTCGGAACAGGGGGTGTGGCGCGAGCGCATCGCCGAGTCGCGCATCCAGATCGATTGCGCGCGCCTGTTGACGCTGAAAGCCGCCTACATGATGGATACGGTCGGCAACAAGCACGCCAAATCGGAAATCGCGATGATCAAGGTGCTGGCGCCGAACGTCACCCAGCAGGTGCTGGACTGGGCGATCCAGGCGCACGGCGGCGGCGGCGTCTCCGACGTCTTCCCGCTGGCCGCGCAATGGGCCGGCAACCGCACGCTGCGCCTGGCCGACGGCCCGGACGAAGTGCACCGCAACGCCATCGCCAAGCTGGAGCTGGCGCGGCACTTGCCGGTACCGGGACAGGAAGTGGAATTGCCGATCACGCGTTCGTAAGGACCGACAAGCACGGCAGCGTGCAGCGCGGCAGCCTGAATTTCCGCATAATGCGGATCAGCGCTGCGCTGCCGGCCCGTTCCGGATCGGGGCACACGATGATTTTTCCATGAGGGCTTGCCATGATCGATGTCTATTCCGCCGCCACTCCGAACGGCCACAAGATCCACATCATGCTGGAAGAATGCGGATTGCCATACCGCGTGCACCACATCGATATCGGCGCCGGCGACCAGTTCCGGCCGGACTTCCTGGCGATTTCGCCGAACAACAAGATTCCCGCCATCGTCGATGCCGACGGCCCGGACGGCAAGCCAATCTCGCTGTTCGAATCGGGCGCGATCCTGATCTACCTGGCCAGCAAGGCCGGCAAATTCCTGGGCAACACCGACCGCGAAAAATTCACCACGCTGCAATGGCTGATGTTTCAGATGGGCGGCATCGGCCCGATGCTGGGACAGGCACACCATTTCCGCATCTACGCGCCGGAAAAGATCGACTATGCGGTGAATCGCTATACCAACGAAGCGCGGCGGCTGTATGGCGTGCTGGACAAGCAGCTCTCGCAGCATGCGTATCTGGCCGGCGATGCCTACACGATCGCCGACATCGCCACCTTCCCCTGGACCCGCTCGTGGAAAAACCAGGGCATCGAGCTGGAGCAGTTCCCGGCGGTGAAGCGCTGGTTCGACGAGATCGGCGCACGGCCGGCGGTGCAGCGCGGCGTCCAGGTGCTGGCCGATTTGCGCCGCCCGCTGACCGATGACAAGGCGCGCGAGATTTTGTTCGGCAGCGTCCAGTACGGTAAGCACTGAAGCCGGGCCGGGAGTAACCCGGAGGGCCTCGGCCGCTCAACATACTCCCTATATAGTGTGCAGATTCCGCAGATAAAATTTATGTCTTCGCAACATACTGTCAGCTTCAAGGCCTGTCGCAGTTATCTGTTGAATTTTTTCCGGTGTCGTTCCCGCGCAGGCGGGAATCTGGTGGCGTGAAGGATCAACGGCCCTGGGCCCCTGCCTGCGCGGGGGTGACTGATCGCTACGAATAGCGCCGCGAAATCGACTCCGCCACGCACACCGGCTTGTCGCTCCCCTCGCGCTCCATCGTCACTTCCCACACCATCTGCGCGCCGCCGGCGATGTCTTCCACCGCCAGCAGCTTGATGCGGCCGCGCACGCGGCTGGGAATCGTCACCGGTGCCGGAAAGCGCACCTTGTTCAGGCCGTAGTTGACGGCCATCTTCACATCGGACATCGAAATCGAGTCCGTCATCATCCTCGGCAATAGCGACAGCGTCAGAAAGCCGTGCGCGATGGTCGAACCGAACGGCGACTGCCGCCGACTGCGCTCGACATCGACATGTATCCATTGATGGTCGCCGGTGGCGTCAGCGAACAGGTTGACGCGCTCCTGGGTAATTTCGACCCAGTCCGACACCGCAACTTCCTGTCCGACCAGCTCTTTCAGTTCTGCCAGTGTTCCAATTTCACGCACAGTGTTCTCCCCCTTTTGTAATTGATCGGCTTAGGTCGGGCGCCGGCCGAACATGCCCAGGCCCTTGATCGACAATACCAGTTCACCGTGCTGATTGGTGGCGCGCCACTCGGACAGCACCACGCCACGATCCGGCTTGCTGGATGAGGGCGTCGATTCCAGCGTCACCAGATTCAGCGTCAGCGTATCGCCGGCACGCACCGGTTTCAGCCAGCGCAACTGATCGACGCCGGGCGAGCCCATGCTCGACGAGTTGCTCAGAAAACCGTCCACCATCAGCCGCATCATCATGCTGCAGGTATGCCAGCCGCTGGCGATGATGCCGCCATAGATCGATTGCGCCGCCGCTTCCGGGTCGACATGGAACGGCTGCGGATCGAATTGGGTGGCGAAGGCGATGATCTCTTCCTCGGTCACCGTGCGCGAACCGATCTCGACCGAGTCGCCGACCTTGAAATCCTCAAAATACCATTTCGGTTGTGGCATCGAACATCCTTTCCGAATAATTCAGGCTATCAGGCCGCATCCTTGAAGCCGGGTTGCGCCGCAAAGCGCGCCAGGTGATGGTCGGTATCGCCCAGCGTCAGCTCGATCATGGTCAGGCGCTTGAAGTAATGCGCCGCCGGCAGCTCGTCGGTGACGCCCATGCCGCCATGCAGTTGCACCGCCTGCTGGCCGATGAATTTCGCCGCCTGACCAATTTTCGCCTTGGCCGCCGATACCGTGCGGCGCCGCTCCTCGACATCGCCGGAGGCCACCTTGACCGCAGCCAGGGTCGCCAGCGAGCGTGCCTGCTCCAGTTGCATGAACATCTCGGCCATGCGGTGCTGCAGCGCCTGGAATTTTCCGATCGGCACGCCGAATTGCTGGCGCGTCTTCAGGTAGTCCAGCGTCGCCGCATTCAGCGCTTCCATCAGGCCGATCGCTTCCGCGCACAGCAAGCCGATGCCGTAGTCGGCAACCGCATCCAGCAGTTCCCAGCCGGCGCCGGCCGCGCCCAGCAGCGCCGATGCCGGCACCTGCACGTCCTTGAACGCGATGTCGGCGGCGCGCTGGCCGTCGATGGTGCGGTAGTCGCGCCGCGTCACGCCGGCGGCATCGGCCGGCACCAGAAACAGCGAAATGCCGCCGGTGTCGCGCTGGCCGCCGCCGCTGCGCGCGGAAACGACCAAGGCATCGGCCTGGCCGCCGTGGATCACCACGGTTTTGGTGCCGTTCAACAGATAGCCTTCGGCATTGGCTTCTACCTTGGCAGCGATGTCGAACAGGTCATGGCGCGATTGTTTTTCGCCCAAGGCCGAGGCCAGCTTCAATTCACCTGCGGCGACCCGTTCCAGCATGCCGCCATGGCCGCCGGCGCGCTTCAGAAATTCGGCGCCGAGCACGGTCGCCCAATACGGCTCGACCACCAGTCCGCGCCCCAGTTCCTGCATCACCACCAGCATGTCAACCGCGGAGCCGTTGAAGCCGCCCTGCGCTTCCGGGATCGGCAGTGCAGTCATGCCCAGCTCGGCCAGCGCGCTCCAGGCCTGATCCGAGACTCCGGCGGCCGAGTGGATGATCCGCTTGCGCTGTTCAAAGCCGTAGTCCTTGGCGGCCCAGCGTTGCAGGGCGTCGGCGAATTGTTGTTGCTCCTGCGTGAAATTGAAATCCATTGCTCTCTCCTCACAGACCCAGGATCATCTGGGTGATGATGTTCTTTTGAATTTCGTTGGAACCGCCGTAGATCGAGGTCTTGCGGTAATTGAAGTAGTAGGCCGCCAGCGGCGCCGCGTCGTCGTCCTGCGTGACGCTGTGCTCATGCGCGCCTTCCAGGAAATCCTGATCGAACGGCAGGCCGTAAGGGCCGACCGCTTCCAGCATCAGCTCGGTCAGCATCTGCTGCACCTCGGTACCCTTCACCTTCAACAGGGAGGCTTCCGGCCCCGGGCCGCGCTTGCTGCCTTCCTGCGATACCACGCGCAGCACGGTCACTTCCAGCGCCATCAGTTCGATTTCGAGACTGGCCACCTTGGCCGCGAACACCGGATCGTCCAGCAACGGCTTGCCGTTTTTTTGCTGGCTGTTGGCGACCCGTTTCAGGAATTGCAGCTCGCGTTTCGAGCGCCCCACTGCCGCAATGCCGGTGCGTTCATGGCCAAGCAGGTATTTAGCGTAGGTCCAGCCCTTGTTTTCCTCGCCGATGCGGTTGGCCACCGGCACCTTGACGTTGTCGAGAAAAACCTCGTTCACCTCATGCTCTTCATCCAGCATGATGATCGGCCGCACCGTGATGCCGGGCGTATGCATATCGATCAGCAGGAACGAGATACCTTCCTGCTTGCGCGCGCCGGGATCGGTGCGCACCAGGCAAAACATCATGTCGGCGTGCTGGCCGAGCGTGGTCCAGGTTTTCTGGCCATTCACCAGGTAATAGTCGCCGTCGGCGCTTTTCACCAGCTCGGCGCGGGTTTTCAGCGAGGCCAGGTCGGAACCGGAACCGGGTTCCGAATAGCCTTGGCACCACCAGTCCTCGCAGGACAGGATGCGCGGCAGGTAATACTGCTTTTGCGCTTCGTTGCCGAATGCCATGATCACCGGCGCCACCATCGCGACACCGAACGGCAGCACCGGCGGCGTACCGGCATGCGCGCATTCTTCTTCCCAAATATGACGCTGTACCGCCGACCAGCCGGTGCCGCCATATTCGACCGGCCACGCCGGCGCCACCCAGCCCTGCCTGGCCAGCGTCTGGTGCCAGCGTACGTAATCCTGTTTCGCCAGGCGCTTGTGGTTTTGCACCTTGTGCTGCAGGTCCGCCGGCAGGTTTTGCTGTAGCCAGCCGCGCACCTGGTCGCGAAACGCGAGATCGTCCGCGGTGTAGTTCAAATCCATGCTGTCTCCCCCTGTTGAGTCATTAAATAGCACGACCGTTCAAAAAGATTATACAGGGGATTTCATGCGCATCGGACTGTTGCGCACGCTTCTGATCACTTGCGGAATCGATGCGCGTCGTCGGCTCGCGGATTTTCAGTGCGGTGCTCTCCCACCGACAGGCGGGCAGCACTGCCCGCAGGCGGCGCTCAGAGCGAGGGCGGAAAATCCTCGGCCGCGACCGGCCTGGAAAACAAATAGCCCTGTGCGTAATCGCAGCCGGCAGCGGCCAGCAAATCGCGCTGTTGCGTATTCTCCACCCCTTCCGCAATGACTTCGATGCCGAGTTTGTGCGCCATCACGATCATGGCTTCGCATAAGGCCAGGTCGGGTGAATCCGGCACCAGGCTGCGCACGAAGGACTGGTCGATCTTCAGATAATCGATATGGAATTTCTTGAGGTAGGACAGCGACGAATAGCCGGTACCAAAATCGTCGATTGACACCGCAATGCCGGCGTCGCGAAATGCCAGCAAGGTATCGGTGACGGCGGCGCCGGCGTCCATCAGCAAGCCTTCCGTAATTTCGATGCAAATGCTGTTGCCCGACAATCCAATCTCCTCCAGCCAAACCAGCCATTCGGCCGGTTTGATGCCTTCGCGTCGAAACTGCACGGCAGACGTATTGACGCTGACCTGGAACTGCGCTCCGCGCGACGCTCTCCACAACATCGCCTGCCGTGCCGCCTGGCGAAATACCCAGTCTCCCAGCGCGTTGATCAGCCCGGTTTCTTCGGCGACCGGGATGAATTCGGCCGGACTGATCATGCCGCGCTCCGGGTGGCGCCAGCGGATCAGGGCTTCCGCCTTCTCGATGGCGCCAGTCGCCAATTTCACGATCGGCTGGTAATACAGGCAGAACTGGTTTCCGGCCAGCGCCAAGCGCAAATCGCGCGCCAGCCGGCGCCGGCTCTGCGCGGTTTCCTGCATCGACCGGACGAAATAGCTGAACCGGTTGCGGCCGCAATCCTTGGCGGCATACATCGCCTGGTCGGCGTTCTTGATCAACTCCTCGGGTTCGCTTGCATCCTCCGGATACAGGGTGATGCCGATGCTGGCTGAGATGTATAGCGCTTCTTCCGCCAGCAGGAACGGCTCCGCCAGTGCCTGCAATATCTTGCGCGCGATACGCTCGACGACGCCAACATCGGTCAGTTCGCCCAGGATCAGGGTAAATTCATCGCCGCCCAGGCGCGCCACCGTATCCGACCCGCGCACGCAATTCCGCAGGCGCTGGGCCGCCTGTTGCAGCAACTGGTCGCCGAGCTCGTGACCCAGCGTATCGTTGATTTCCTTGAAGTTATCGAGATCCAGGAACATCAAGGCCAGCGGCAAGGCGGCGCGTTGCGATTTCTGGATTTCCTGTTGCAGCCGATCGTGAAACATCAACCGATTCGGCAGCCCGGTCAGGGAATCGAAATTCGCCTGTTCCCAGATCAGCGATTCGGTTTTCTTCTTGTCGGTCACGTCGGAAAACAGGCCAATCCGCCGGTACACCGTACCGTCCTCATTGAAAACCGTATTGATCGCCAGATGCTCGGCATATAGCTCGCCATTCTTGCGCCGGTTCCAGAGCTCGCCCTGCCATCTGCCAGTAGTATTGATGGCTCGCCACATCGCCTGGTAAAAAATCTGGTCCTGCCGACCGGAACTGATGAGCTTGATGTTCTGGCCGATCACTTCCTGCGGCTGGTAGCCGGTGATTTCGGTAAACGCCGGGTTGACGGTGACGACGGTACCGACCGCGTCGGTAACCATGATGGCCTCGCTGGTGTGCCGGTACGCCAAGGCAGCCAATTGACCTTCCCGTTCGATTTCCTTGCGCCGGCTAATGTCCAGCATGACGCCAATCGTAACGTCACGACCGTCAATCTGCATTTTCGAACCGAACACTTCGACGTCGAACAGAGAGCCATCCTTTTTGCGTGCCTGCCGCTCGTAATGCACTTCCTGCAATTCGCCGGCCAGCCGGCGACGAATGCCTTCCTTTACCGCCTGCCGCTCGTTCTCGGCAACGATGTCAAACACCCCAACCGACGCTGTCATCTCGCTGCGCTCATAACCGAACATGGCGGCCATCTTGGCATTGGCAAAGTGAAATTTGTGATCCTTGACGATGTAGACGCCAACCCCGGAATTTTCGGCGAGCTGGCGGAACATGGTTTCCGCCCGCATCAGGCTTTGCCGCTCCTGTTCGACGCGGCCCAGCAGATTGCCGATGTGCTGCGCGGAATGGTTGAAGGCAGTCGCCAACTGGCCTATTTCATCAAATGACTGAAAGCTGGTGCGCACATGGTAGTTGCCAGCCGCCAGCTCGGCGCAGTAGCCGGACAATTCCTGCAGCGGATAGACGATCTTGCGGCGGATGGCAAGGAAGGCCGCCGCCAGTACCAGCACATCCAGCAGCAGCAAGGCGTAGATTTTCATCATGCCGCGCTGCTGCATTTGCTGCGTGTCGGTGACGATGAAGCCGATCAAGCTCTCGCTGTCGGCCAGGATGGTCGCCGCGGCTTCCGCCATCGATCCGAATTTGAGGGTAGCCGCCGGTGCGCTGCCGCCAGTCCTTGCACGCATGGTCAGCGCCGCTTCCACGTAACTGCGATAGCTGGCCCAGTCGCGCTGCACCGCCTCCAACCGCCCATGATGTTGCACACCCAGCTTCGGGATGTCGTAGCCGAACACGCTGCCGCCCTGCAACAAGACAGTCAGCGCCGCTTCGAAATCCTGGAGACCGCGCGTTACCGAATCGTGTTCGGCACTGTTCGCCGACGACAGGCTGACGGTTTCAAATGCGATCCGCTGGCTCAGCATGCGCAGCTTGCCGGCCACGTTCAGGGTCGCGGCCACGTCGTTCAGGTCGTTCAGCATCTGCTTGACGACGACGATGTTGGCCGCCGCCACCAGCAGCACCACGAAAAACACCCAGCCCATCTTCTGGCCGATGCTGGGGCGCAAAAAGGGGTGGCTGCGGCCGGAATATGGTAATTGTTTAACGAATTCTTCAGTCATATCCTGCATGGCGCCCGCTGCTGCACCGACGATTCATCGCATCGCCGGCATTGATTTCAAAATTTCTCCCAGTCGCTATCCGCCGCAGTGGAATTGCCAAGCTTTTTGATGCGCGGCGCATTTGCGGCCGGCGCCTTGAGCGCCGGCGCCGCTCTCGCATGACGCTGCACGCCGACGCTCCCGATCGCCGGCCGCTGCGTGACATCGAGCGCCGAGGCCGCCGTCATGCCGTCGGTTCCAGCCAGTTTGAAGACACTGACCACATGCGCCAGATTGGTCGCCTGGTCTTGTAGCGCCGCCGCCGCTGCCGCCGCTTCCTCCACCAGCGACGCATTCTGCTGGGTCACGGTATCCATTTCGGTGATCGCCAGATTGATCTGCTCAATGCCGGAAGTCTGTTCCCGACTCGCCATGGTGATTTCGCCCATGATGTCGGTCACCTGCTTGACGCTCGCCACGACCTCGCTCATCGTGACGCCGGCCTGCTCCACCAGCGCGTTGCCGACTCCGACCTTCTCCACCGAATCACTGATCAGGGTCTTGATTTCGCGCGCAGCTGACGCGCTACGCTGCGCCAGGTTGCGCACTTCGCCGGCCACCACCGCGAAACCGCGCCCCTGCTCGCCGGCGCGCGCCGCCTCGACCGCCGCATTCAACGCCAGGATATTGGTCTGAAACGCGATGCCGTCGATGACGCCGATGATATCAACAATCTTTCGGGATGATTCATTGATCGAGCCCATCGTGTCGACCACTTGCGCCACCACCGCGCCGCCCTTTTGCGCGGTTTCGGCGGCCGACAATACCAGCTGATTCGCCTGGCGCGCATTGTCGGAATTTTGTTTGACGGTCGAGGTCAGTTCTTCCATCGATGACGCTGTTTCTTCCAGCGAACTGGCCTGCTCCTCGGTACGCGCCGACAGATCGAGGTTGCCGGCGGTAATCTGGCCCGAGGCGGTGGCAATCGTATCGGTGCCGGTGCGCACCTGGTGGACGATGGCGGCCAGGCTGTCGCGCATGGCCTTGATCGCAAACAGCAAGCTGTCGTGATCGCCGTGTTTGACATCGATCGCGCCGGACAGATCGCCGGCTGCAATTTGTTGGGTGATCCCCACGGCGTAGTCCGGCTCACCACCCAACTGCCGCAGCAGGCGGCGCAAAATCAGGAAGCCAGCCAACATGCCGATCGCCAGCGCGAGGCCGCCGAGCGTCAACATCAGGATGCCGGCGAATTGGATGTTTTGCTTGATTTCGACGCCACCGCTGGCGACCAGTCTGCCCTGAAACACCAGCAGGGCACTGATCGGCTCCTGCAAAGCATCCAGCGCCGGCAAGGTTTCGGTTTTCATCAGGCTGGTGGCGGCATCACGGCTCCCCTCTTCCAGCAGGGTTTTTACCCGAGAAAAAGAAGCCACATATCTGCCGCGTGCGTCCTTGATATTGGCCAGCAAGGCCTTGCCCTCCGGAGCGTACACCAGCCTTTCCAGTGTCTGGGTAGCTTCATCGCCAGTGTTCTTGTTGGCGTCGATCTTCTGGTAGATTTTGTTCGCCTCGGACCTGTCGGCGACCAAGAACAACTCCAGCGTGTTGCGGGCATTGGCACGCGTGATGCGATCGATTGTGTTGACCGCCTCGGCCTTGACCCAATCCTTGTCGATGATTCGTGCACTGAGCGCACCGACTTCGTTGAAGCGCACCAAACCGACCGCGATCAGCACAGCCATCAGAACCAGCACCAGTCCAAAACCGAGACTCAGACGCGTTGCGACCTTCATGCTTGCCTTGCCCATTACGATTCCCCCGGAGTAAATAACCGGCCCATGTTTCCCAGCACTGGTCACACTGCGAACATGGACTTGACTTGACTTGACTTGACTTGAATCAAGTATCGGGCATTCCCCATTCGCACAGTAGTCGGCTTTTTCTGCAAATAAAGTCAGAACATCCGGCGAAAAAAAGCAGGAAATCCTTACTTGGCGGAAGAACGATAGCTGGAATGTCGGATGGGGGCGGGAGGCGCCGCGCCCGCCAATTGTTGGTTATGCGCGAATAACACCAGATCGGCATTATTGTCGATGTGCAGCTTTTTCATTAGCCGCATCTTGTGCGTGCTGACAGTTTTCGGGCTCAGATGGAGTTGCCGCGCTATCGATCCGATCGGCTGGCCGGCGGCAATCATTTGCAGCACCAGCAACTCGCGCCTGGTCAGCGCCTCCTGCGGCGGTCCATGCACCCGGGCGTCGAAGATGGCAACCTCCACCAGCGCCGGATCGATGAAGCGGCCGCCGGCGGCGACCTTGCGAATGGCCTCCGTCAGCATGCGTAGATCGCTGGATTTGCTGATATAGCCGCTGGCGCCGGCCGCCAGTCCGTGGCGTACGATTTGCCCCTCGTTATGCATCGACAGAATCAGGATCGGCACCGCCGGATGTTCCTCGCGCAGGCGGCCGATCACCTCGAGTCCGGTCGGGCCCGGCATGTTGACATCCAGCAGCAGGATATCGAACTGGCCGTGTCGCGCCAGTTCCAGCGCTTCCACACCGCTTGCCGCTTCGGCTACCACCGCCATGTCGTCGGCGGTGCCAATGATCTGTCTCAGGCCGCTGCGAATCAATGCATGGTCGTCGGCAATCAGAATCCGGATCATCCCTGTGCCCCGCTCTCCGAGAATGGCAACTCGATGGTAATGCAGGTGCCGCTGCCGGGACTGCTATCGATGCGAAGCACGTTACCCAACCCCTGCGCACGCTCGCGCATGCTTTGCAAGCCAAAACCGGCGCGATCGCGCATCGCCGCCACGTCGAAGCCGCAGCCGTTGTCCTTTACCGCCAATCGCAACACCGAAGGGCTGCGCTGCAGGGAAATCAGCACCTCGCTGGCGCCGGCGTGACGCCGCACGTTGGTCAGCGCTTCCTGCGCGATACGAAACAACTCGGTCGCGATCGCGTCATCCAGCCTGACGTCGCCGTCCGGCGCCTCAACTCGGCAGCGGACGCCCCCACAGCGGTTGAAATCCTCAGCCAACCATGCGATGGCGGCCAACAAGCCGAAATCAAGCGCCGCTGGCCGCAGGCTGGTCGCCAGACGGCGCACCGACTCAATGGTTTTTTCCACCAACGCCGCCAGCTCCCGGGTTTTTTCGCGTAGCTCGGGACGATCGTCGCCGAAACGTAAATCAAGCAGGGCAACCTGCATCGCCTGCGCAGTCAGCAACTGTCCGAGTTCATCATGCATTTCGCGCGCCACGCGCCGCTTGTCCTGTTCGATCCTGATGGCACACTGCAGCCGCGTCGCGCCATTGCGCCCCAGCATCTGCGCCAGCCCAACCAGAAATTCCATGATCGCGGCCATGCGCTCGCGCGGGATAACCGTGACCTCCTTAATGGACGCCAGATAGGCGGCTTCGTCAAAACCGAATTGGCGCGCCTGCCGACGAAAGCGCTCCAGATCGGGAGCGGCGTGCAGCATCTGGCCGGTGAAGATGGTGGCGACATGTTCGCCATCGATTTTGACCGGGGTCGCATAATCGAACAAGCCGTTCAGGCATTCATAGCCGACATAGCTCTGATCCGCCAAGTGGCTGAAAATATGGCGATCGCTGGTTTCGCAGTTCTCGCAGGCCTTGGGGTGGGCGCGGTGGAATTTGACGCAACACTTTTCCCAACCGGCAGCCGACAGAATGTTTCCCTGAAGATCCAGCAAGGCGTGATTGATGCCGGTGGCCCGATGCAAGGCTTCCATTACCTGTTGCAACTCAGGCAAGTCAATCAACTCTGAAATATTATGCTTCATCGGTTTGAAACATCTGCGGCGAGGCAGGAATTGAAGCGCCGTGATCCGGTACACAGCCAGTCTCAAGTAGGTTCAACTGCTGGGCCGCGGCCCTTCCTTGACGATGAGCAGGCCGGGATTGGCCTGTTTGTCATTTGCTTGCTGTCAATTTTTTGTGCACGGATTATAGCGTACGCGAATAATGACAAACTGACTCGCGCAGCGAAGTGTCGGTATTTTTCGCTGAGTGATTTGAGACCGGGAGCGGCTGGTTATCGGCGGGATTGTTTCAAAAACTGACTGAAACCGGAATTGCGGAGAATTACCAGCACGCGGGCTACATGCCGTCTCCTGTCAGGGGCAGGGGGCATCACAGGGGAAGCTTGGACCCGGCAATTACCGGCTACCCCAACCGCGCCGCAGTTGCTCGCGTTGTTGTGTCGTCAGCACGCCGTCGATGCGCTTGCGTTGTTCCAGCCAATTCTCGAACATCTGTTTGCGCAGATCAGCCATCGCGGCATATGCCTTGCGCGCGGCTTGCTCGTCAAACTGACCTGTGGGAAGGCCCTGTTCATGCATCTTGCCCATCAGGTCCCATTGTTTGCCCAGAAACTCTTTCTCGATCTGCTCTATCTTCGCACGCTGCTCGCTGGTGAGATCAGGAATATTGCCGAGGCCATAGCGCCCCATCATTCCCGGACCCATCTTGTAGCCATCCCGGTAGCCACCTTGCCCGCATCCCTGGCCCCAGTCATCATCGCCCATCATGCCGGGCCCCATGCGATAGCCACCGTAGCCACCGCCCATCATCCCCGACCCCATGCCGTAAGGCTGGGACCAAGCCGACGCCGCCAATAAAAGACCGGCGACGAGCACTGTCGATGTGCGCTTCATATCCATCACCTTTTAATAGACAACGCTAGAACAATACTCAACGAACCTAATAGCAGCATTGAGCGAGGCCAAACCGCGCGCATTTGCCGGGCTTACCGCGAGCAACGCATCGTAAAACGCGTTCGTGCGATGCGAAGGCCCTGCCTTGGCGGCATCGGGCAAAGGCATGGGACCTGCCGCATGCCAGAAAGCATGCGGATTTTCAGGCCGTTTCAGATGGAATAAAACAACTGGATGGTGCCCGAGACCGGAATCGAACCGGTACGCCCCCTCTCGGGTAAGCGGCGGATTTTAAGTCCGCTGTGTCTACCAATTTCACCACTCGGGCCTGATGCGATTCTAGCGAATCGGCCTAGGACGTTCGGCGCTAGCCGAAGCGCCGAAACCATCAACAACCGCCGGCAATCCGGCAGCAGAAGAGGCGCGCATCTTAGCATATGGGGCGGTGCCAACCCTGACGTTCCGACGCAAATTATCCACGTCTCGGGAACGCCGGCAGCGTCAGGGCGGAGGCCGGTCGCCGGAAGACCGACACACATGATGACCGTGCTTTTCTGCTATTGCACTCGATATTTGAATCCGCCCGTTACTGATATGGGATATAAGAAAAATTTCCCTTATTTTATTGCCGAAAATAGTTGATGTTAGCTGAGTATATGAAATGAAGCCTGTTTCGGGTTGTTTCCCGGCCCTCAAAAAAAGTTAAGTATCACAAACATCTATATCTGACATTCTCAAAGGAAAGCAGACAACAATGATGCGACGCAATATAGTTGCTCTGTCTCCTCCAATTTCCTCCTAAAGAATTGGATTTAGCCCGCAACCGCAAGGTTTGCGGGCTTTTTTTTTGCGGTGAGCCATCGACAATCTTCGTGGTGAGCCCTATTGACGGGGGGCATTCAAGTATGGCGCCATGCAGCGATTAGATTGCACCTGGGCATCTCGACGTCGCCGGCAAAGCCAGGGGAGTGGTGGCGGCCCAGCAACTGATTGGCGAGTCGGACTTGGCGGGACGCATGCTAACGCTGGATGCGCTGCACTGTCAAAAAACATCAGACATCGCCAAATTGACAGCCCTATCCGAAGAACCGAGTCTGTTCGTGATTCGATTGCCGGTTTTATCTCATCTTGCTACGGTAATACAGTTTCGGAAAAGAAATATACTGTTATACTTGGACTAGGGTCATCTTTCTGAAAACCTTCCCCTTTTACCGCCCGGAGGAAACTATCATATGAAAAAAATTCTGCTAATCGCTGCTATTTTCGGCCTCCTTTCCACCCAAGGAATTGCTCAAACCACGCCCGCCGCTGGCGCGGCAGGTTCGGGTACCGGCGCGGGTACGGGCGCTGCTGCTAGCGCGGGTACGGCCGGTGCTGGCGCCGGTGCAGCCGCGGCGGGTGCAACCGCGGCCGGTCTGAGCGTAGGCACTATGGCCGCCATCGGAGTAGCTGTTGCCGGCGTTGCAGCGGCCGCGTCCAACTCCAATTCGACGACAAGCCACTCTACGACCCGGCACTGATTGCCTCCCGGGAACGCCCCATGGCGCTCCCAAGTCGCCCCACCACCATACCGGTACAAAGCACTGTCTGCCTGGATGCAAGCTCCAGGCAGACAGTGCTTTGTGGCGGTCGTATGGTTGCCGTTTTGCTTGAGCCATCTAACTATGAGCTGACCGTCCTGAATCGATAGGCCGCCATCTCCCATGAAGAACCAATCTTTTCACCGCCGTCTTGGTTTTGCGATTCACGGAATCGCTACGGCCTGGCGCGGCGAAAAGAGTTTTCGCCAGCAGTGTGTTATCGCGCTGGGTGTCGTATTCATCCTCGGTTGGCGCAGACCTTCCATGATCTGGTGGGCATTGCTATTACTGAACTGTGGCCTGGTGCTGGCCGCAGAACTTTTCAATACCGCACTGGAACACGCGCTCGACCATCTGAATCCGGAACGGCATCCTGCCATACGGTTAGCCAAAGATTGTTCGGCGGGGGCTGTGCTACTCCTGAGCCTCACCGCCGCGTGCATATTCATCGCATTTCTGATAGAGACATCGGTGGTTTAGCCGGCCATACCCTATGGCCATATACGTGCCTTTGCTCAGAACCAAACCGCCTTCATGGCTGACGACATATCACACACGATTCAACTGACGATGTATGCAAATACTGATTGTTTCATTCTTTTTTTCCGTGCTTGCAACGCTCCTGATCGTACGCTACAGCCACGTTCACCTGTGGCTGTCGGCCGACTACGATCTGCACGGCGTTCAGAAATTCCATGAAACTCCGGTACCGCGCATCGGTGGGGTTGGAATTTTTTTTGCAATGGTCACCGCCGGTATTTGGCTGTGGGTAACCGACTCTCGCGATGTTCGCTTTTATTTTCTGTTTCTCCTCCCCTGCTTTCTAGTTTTCGTCGTTGGATTTGTTGAAGACTTGACGAAACGGGTCAGCGCGCGCATGCGGCTGATTGCAGCCATGTGTTCAGCCTCGATAGGTTTTTTTCTGCTGAATGTCCAGCTTCAAACCTTCGATATTCCTCCAGTAGATGAGCTGCTCCAAGTTACCTATATCTCGCTTCTTCTGACCATATTCGCGGTCGCCGGGGTGGCCAACGCCGTAAACTTGATTGATGGTTTCAACGGACTTTCCGGATTCGTGTCCATGACCACGCTTTTTGCGCTCGGCTTTGTTGCCAGCCTGGTCGGAGATCATACGGTTTTCGTGTTCGCGATGATTTGTGCCGGCGCGGTCGGTGGATTTTTAATCTGGAATTACCCCAAGGCGAAAATTTTCCTGGGAGATGGCGGCGCCTACCTGGTGGGGTTCATCATTGCGGAACTGTCAGTTCTTCTGAACGAACGAAACGCAACGGTATCGGTTGTTTTCCCATTGCTGTTAATGATTTACCCGGTTTTTGAAACCATATTCACCATTTATCGGCGCAAGTTCATCAAAGGCATCTCGCCGGGCGTACCGGATGCGCTGCACTTGCACCAGTTGATCCATAAACGATGGGTTCGCTGGAATGTCGATGACGGTACGACATCCCTCAGGAGCAGAGGGAATTCAGCAACCTCGCCTTATCTTTGGGTGCTGCATCTGTTTGCGGTTATTCCCGCAATTCTATTTTGGGATAACAGCCTGGTTCTGTGCGGATTCGTCATCCTGCACATTCTTACCTACCTCTGGCTATACGACCGTATTGTTCGCTTCAAAACACCAAGGTGGTTGCTGATGTACGGCCGTGCCGGCGCCCGGCCTGCCGGGAAATTGACCAAAATAAAACAACTGGACCCCCGGGTTCGCCCGGAATGAAACAGCGCGGATGCGGGAGTTCTATTCTACTGATATTTCTTCGATCCGATGTGACGCCAGGATATTTTTCTGCCGAAAAATTTTGATGATTTGTTCAAGATAAGCGTTAAAAACGAGCTTTTCATCAAACTCCCGCTGCATTTTTTCGCGGCCCGCCAAGCCCATTTTCCTGAGATCAGGCGCCGACAAATCCAATATCCGCGACATACAGTCGGCCAGGTCGTCCACATCCTTTACCCGGCACAGGAAACCGCTAACACCGTCATCAACCGTGTCACGGCAGCCAACGGCATTGGTGGTAATGACCGGCACCCCCATGCTGGCAGCCTCCAGCAGTGTTTTCGGCGTTCCCTCGCGATAGGAAGGAAGCACGGCACAATCCGCCTGGGCAAAACATTCGCGCACATTATCGGTCGAACCCAGGTATTCAACCACGCCCTCCTCCACCCACTTGCCCATTTGCCCGCGTGAAATCGCGGATGGGTTATCGATATCCAGAAACCCAACCAGCCGGAACCGGGCATCAGGGTATTTTTTCTTCACTTTCCTGGCCGCTGCAACGAACTCGCCAATGCCCTTGTCCCAGAGCATTCGCGCGACCAGCAAGAAAACAAATTTTCCGGAATTTTTCGGCAACTCCGCCGGCTGGAAGAACTCCAGATCGACACCCGATCCAGGCAGAAGACCTGCCTGCCTCACCCGCACCAGGCCTGCGCCCAGGAAAAAATCCCTGTCGTCGGAATTCTGAAAAAAAACCTTTTCCGGAAACCTGAGGGAAAATCGGTACAGAAGGCGAACAATGACGGTAATCCAGTTCGGATTGATAAATGCCCGCCCCAATCCCGACACATTGGAAATTACAGGCACCCCGGCACATTTCGCCGCGATTGCGCCATAGATATTAGCCTTCGGCGTATAGGTCAAAAGCAGATCCGCACCGCTTTTTTTAATGAGTTTCCAATACTGCCAGGCAACTGAAATATCCTTGAAGGGGTTTGCGCCGGCGTTCTGCATCCTTATCTCAAAATATGTGCACCCCAAGTCCGCCAAACGGGGCACATACTCGTCGGTAGGCGCAAACACCACGACCTGGTACCCCTCGTCCTGCAACAGCTTGATCAGGCCGCGCCTGAAGTTGAAAACGTACCATGCCGTATTGGAAGTAATCGCGACCGTCGGTCTGGGTGCCGTCACATCGCCACCGTAGAAACATTCTCGATATACCAATCGGCAGCTTCTGCCAGCCCCTGTTGAACCCGGTGCGTCGGCGCGTAGCCCAGGCACTGTTGCGCTTTTTGAATGTCCGCTTGTGAATGCCTGACATCCCCGGCGCGAAAATCCCTGTATATCGGTGGCGTGATACCAAGCTCAGGGCATCGCTCAAAGACCAATTTCTGGATCGCGTCGAAAAGTTCGTTCAACGTGGTGCGATCTCCCAAGGCTACGTTATAGATCTGGTTCACTGCATCCGGATTCTGAACAGTGGCGGCCAGCACATTCATCTGCACAACGTTCGCTACATAGCAAAAGTCCCGGCTGGTTTCCCCGTCGCCATTAATAAACACCGGCTGCTCGCGCAAAATACTGCTGAACCACTTGGGCATGACCGCCGCATACGCGCCATCCGGATCCTGCCGCGGACCGAATACATTGAAATATCGCAAGCCGATCGTCTCCAGGCCATAGCAGCGCCCAAAAACATCCGCATAAAGCTCGTTAACGTACTTGGTCACGGCATATGGCGACAGCGGCTTGCCAATCCGGTCTTCCACTTTTGGTAAGCCGGGATGATCGCCATAAGTCGAGCTGGACGCCGCATACACAAACCGCCGTACCTTGGCATCACGGCTGGCCGTCAGCATGTTCAGAAAACCCGAGATATTGATTTCATTGGTACGGATCGGGTTTTCCAGCGAGCGCGGCACACTGCCCAGAGCCGCTTGGTGCAGCACATAATCAACGCCGGCGACCGCCTGGCGACACGCATCCAGGTCACGGATATCGCCCTCATGAAAGCGGAAACGCTCCCATTGCTCGGGACGCACCAACTCCTGCACCCACTCCAGATTTTTGCGAAAACCCGTTTCAAAGTTATCGAGCCCGATAACCCGTTGATCCAGCTTGAGTAATGCCTCCAGCAAATTCGAGCCGATAAAACCGGCGACACCGGTGATCAGCCACGTTTTCCGATCGGCGCGCAACTCTTGTTGCTTGTCCTGGTAAGCAGTCATCCGGTTCCTTCTCACAGACGCCAAAGCCGGATACCGGCAGCGGCGAAATCCACCTGATTACAAATTCCTTTAACGTCAATTACGACCGGGTTGTTTTTCAGCATGCGCAAATAATCCGTGACGCCCAACTGGGAAAAATCCTTATGCGCCACCGCAACAACCACCGCTTCCGATGGTCGCAACCGATCCAGCGATGTCAACTTCACGCCATATTCTTCCTTGGCCTTGGCTTCGTCCGCTTCCGGGTCGCAAACCTGCACCTCCAGCCCGAAGGATTGCAGTTCGCGAATCACGTCAATCACCTTCGAGTTCCGCAGGTCCGGGCAATTTTCCTTGAAGGTCAGGCCGAGCACGGTCACCGTGCAGCGGCCAACATCGTGCCCTGCATGAATCAGTTGTTTAATGGTCTGTTGCCCAACATATGCGCCCATACCATCGTTAATGCGCCGGCCAGCAAGAATCACCAACGGATGGTAACCAAGCATTTCTGCCTTGTGCGTCAGGTAATACGGGTCAACCCCGATGCAATGGCCGCCCACCAGGCCGGGTTTGAACTTGAGGAAATTCCATTTGGTCCCGGCAGCTTCCAGCACACTGTTGGTATCGATCCCCATCCGATCAAAAATCAGCGACAACTCGTTCATCAAGGCGATATTCAAATCGCGCTGGGTGTTCTCGATCACCTTCGCAGCTTCCGCGACCTTGATCGTAGCCGCGCGGTGCACCCCCGCCGTGACCACCGATTCATAGACCGCAGCAATCACATCCAGCGTTGCGGCATCCTGCCCTGAAACCACCTTGGTGATTTTTGTGAACGTGTGTTCCTTGTCACCGGGGTTGATCCGCTCCGGGCTATAGCCAACCGTAAAATCCACGCCGCACTTCAGGCCAGACACCCGCTCCAGAATCGGCACACACACGTCTTCGGTTACGCCGGGATAAACCGTGGACTCGTAAACCACGATGTCGCCTTCTTTCAGCGCGCGCCCTACCGTTTCCGAGGCGCGCTCAACCGGCGTCAGATCCGGCTGATGCGCATCATTGACCGGCGTCGGCACCGCCACAATATGAAAGTCGGCAGTCGCCAACTGCTCCGGGTCAGCGGTGAAGACGATATCTGAGCGCGCCAAATCGGCAGCATCAACTTCATTGGTACGATCCACACCATCCCGTAACTCGACCAGCCGTGCCGCATTGACATCAAAGCCAATCGTCCTGGCTTGCTTGCCGAAAGCCACCGCCACGGGCAGGCCGACATAGCCAAGTCCTACAACAGAAATTTTTCTTGTATGCATAGTTCACATTTTAATATTTGACGCCGATGAAATAGCTTATTTCCAGATACTGGTTTACAGTATTTTTAAATCTGCAACGATTGATAACGGAAACCGTTACATTAATAATGATACTCCCAATAACACCTTCGTTAATTACCACGGGACAACTGTGCAAACCACTCCATCAGCATTCCGGTTTTGCCATGAATCGCAACCAGGTGCAGCAGTTTAGTCAAGGCCAGTCGGCCTTCGGCATATTCCGGACAACCGATTCTTCGACACACGTCCTCACCCAAAAAACTGCCTCGCCAAATCAGGTTAGCGCCACAGCAGTACCCACGGATAAAACTGGTAAGGCAGCCAGGCAAATGCATGGGATGCAAAGACCAACCAGACAAACAGCACCGCCGCGCTGTAGGCCACCACGGCGCCTACCCAAATAACATTGTGACCCTCGCGTTTTCCCAAAACATTGGGCAGGCGCGATAACACAAACAACTGCAGCGGAATCCAGTACAGGGCGACCCGATCCACCGCCGTGGAGGACGGCGACACCACCAACAACCCCACAAAGCCCAGCGCCCCCAGCGACATCCAGCTCCAGAACGCCCGGTCTTCCTGCGGCATTTCAAAGCGTTGGCGATAAAACAGGAACAACGCCGCCGGCAACGCATTCATGGCCACGCGGATGGCTGCCCCGGACGAATCGTATTGCGCCCCGATATAGTTGGCGGCCAGTGCCTCCACCGACCCCTGCAGCAACAGCAAAAAAAATAGCAAGGAAGCCAAGCCTATCCATAACACCATCCAGATCCGATGCCGGGTCCCGGCCAATGCGGCCAGCGGCATCAAGATTACCGCCGATTTATGAAACGTCGCCGCCAGCGCCACAAACGCCACGAAACGCAGTATTTTTTGATCTGACAGTGCCACCAGCGCCAGCATGGCAAGGCCGATCGCTACCCCTTGACGCGTATAACCCATGGCCACCACCGTTACCAGATACGGCACTGCCACCACCAGCGCCAGCCAGGGCCGCGGCTGGGCTCGACAAAACGTCACCAAACCCCAGGCAAATAGCGCCGCACAGACGGTATTGACAAAATAAGGTCCAAGCTTCGTCTGGGCCGCAATCCAGTTGAGCATTCCATAGGCCGGATCGCTACTGGAAACAGCCTCCCGAAACGACTGGTAGCCCGCTTGTCTGACGTAGCCAAGGTAATTAAACCAATCTCCTCCGACCTCATGGCGCAGCCCGATCATCAACACCAGAAGCGCAAATACCACGAGCCACCAGTCAGGCCAGTAGGCTGCCCGGACTCGCACTGGCCGCAGGCGCGTGGTGGCGCGCCACGCCACCAGAAAAAACAAGAACCAGTAAGGCACCATCGTTAGCGACTCTCTTCAAGCCAAGCCTGAAACATCAGGACATTCCACAGGTGCGGCCCCCAGTTGCGCTGCCCGCTCAAATGTTCCGCCCACTTTTGCCGAATCGGCCCAGGATAAAAATAGCCTTCCTGACGAAGATGTTGCTCCCCCAGCAAATTTTCGGCCCATTCGCGCAATGGGCCGCGCAGCCATTCGTGCAACGGAATCCCGAACCCCATCTTTGGGCGCTCGATCAGTTCGCGCGGCACATGCCGATACAACACTTCACGCAGCGGCCATTTGCCAACACCATTACGCAGCTTATACGCCAGCGGCAAGCCCCAGGCGAATTCGACAATCCGATGATCCAGCAGCGGCACGCGCGTTTCGAGACTGACGCCCATGGCTGCACGGTCCACCTTACATAAAATGCCGTCCGGCAGATAGCTCAGCATATCCAGCGCCATCATCTGATGGACGAAATGATCGGTGGCAGGCTGCCGACCAGAGTCGGTAAGCACGGAGGATGATTCAGCGCCATCGATCACCACGCCAGCCGGATCGGTCCATTGACTCACCAGCAAGCGGTACAACTCAACCGCACTACCGGCAGCCAGCACCCCTGCGCCTTTATGCAGCTTGTCGCCAATATTGGCCCGCGCAAGACTTACGGGTAGCAGACTCTGCATCGGCCCCAATAACCGGTTCCACGTGGAGGGCGACAGGCTCGTCAACGCGCCGGCCAAGACACGACGCATTCCCACCGGCAGACGCTGCAGCTTGTGCCACAACTGCTGGCCCAGCACATACGAGTTGTAGCCGCCAAACAGCTCATCCCCAGCATCACCGCTAAGCGACACGGTGACATGCCGACGCGCCAGTTGGCTGACCAAAAACGTCGGGATTTGCGAGTAATCCGCGAACGGTTCGCAGTACAGGTTCGGCAACTTGGGAATGACATCCAGCGCCTGCCGTGGCGAGACATACAGCTCGGTATGATCTGTACCGAGGTGCCGTGCCACGGCTTTGGCATGCTCGGCCTCGTTGTAGCCGGCCTCGCCAAAACCGATGGTGAAGGTTTTTACGGGGTGGCCGCCCTGCTCCTTGGCCACTACCTGCATCAAGGCAACCACGGTGCTGCTATCCACGCCACCCGACAAAAATGCGCCCAACGGCACGTCGGCCGCCATTTGCTGACGCACCGCATCTTTCAACATCGACTCCAACGCATCGACAGCCTGCTCCGGCGTACCGGCAAATGGCTGCGCCAGCCCTTGTTCCACCGCCGCCTTACCGCTCCAGTATGTGATTAACCGCGGCATCCGATCCGCCAGCGACACCGACAGCAGGCAGCCAGGCGGCAGCTTGGCAATGTCGCGATAAATGCTATGCGGCGCTGGAATGTAGCCATGGCGCATCAGCAAGCAGAGCGCGCCACGGTCGATTTCTGCGGCAAACGTCGGATGGGCCTTGAGGGCCTTGAGTTCAGACCCAAATAAAAACACCGCGCCTTCCCCGCACCCCTGCCAGCCGTAATAAAGCGGCTTTTCACCCAACCGGTCCCGCCCCAGCGTCAGCGTGCGCGTCTGCTTATCCCATACCGCAAATGCAAACATACCGGTACATTTTTCTACCGTCACCCCAACGCCCCAAGCGTCGAAGCACGCCAGCAACGTCTCGGTATCGGAATGACCGCGCCAAGCCGGCGCCCTCCCCACAGATTCGAGTTCTCCACGCAGCGCCAAGTGATTGTAAATTTCGCCATTGAAAGCCAGCACGAACACTCCGCTTGCGGAAAGCATGGGCTGATGCCCGGTAGATGATAAATCGAGGACCGCAAGGCGCCGATGTCCCAACGCAAAACCCTGTTCTCCATCAAACCAAAGCCCCGAACCGTCCGGGCCACGGTGTGTAATCACCTCAAGCATCCTGACAAGTGTGTCAGATTCTTGATAAGAAGAAGAGCCGCCAAGAAATCCAGCAAGACCACACATAACAGCCTATGCCCCACGCCTTATATTGCGAATTGTACGCAGGCCAATTTCAGAAATATATCTAGCAGAGGTGCCCACAATTGGTACATCTCTAACAGCAAGGGCGTCTTCAAAAGAAATAAAATGTTTTTTATTTAACTCAATAAATAATTTAATTTTCTCGATCTCCCTTACTGTCATATTATTGATGTGCAGACAAATAGTATAAATACCAAAACCAAACTGTATTGGCGAAGAAAACAACTGCGGAAGTACACGTAAGTTACCGATCTTATATGGATAAATCCCGTATCCGTCCGTTAATGCTCTAAACCCAAGATCGCTCAGGGCAGAAACAGTTATCCTATCAAAAGAATGTGCTGGAGCCATGAATAGTGGTTGCCAAATTTTATTGGCAACCATTATTTTTTTTCCTGCCTCTAGTTTTTCAATTTGCTCACCATATGACAGACCTGCAAACTCCGATCTGCGATTTATTCTCAATAGACCGGCGTCTGAAGTTACGTACTCATGTGTATAACCGTGCTGCGCAATCGACCACCCGCTAGCAGCCCATTGTCTCACCACACTCCAAAAATCTTCACGCGTCGGCTCAACTACTAATTTTTTATCTTTATTTGATGGAACCACACCAAGAATAGGTTTTACGTTGTATTTAAGAAGAGTTTTTTCCAACTGTTCAAACTTCGTCCATGCCATGGTCGGAGTAATGTCGTCAAGACGAATTATGTATTTACTCATTACACGAAATTTCGATTAAATGGAGGCGGCGGACGCCGTCAATAGCATCTATCGTTTTGGCAATACGCCCAAGAGAAGAAAGAAAATCGGCATCATGATTATATCTATATCCATTAGATCCCTTTTTTATTTCATCGACGAGCAAATAACGCAATCCAATTCGTTCCTTTATTGACATAACAGCTTCTTTAATTTCTAAAGATTTAATATTGTGCAGCCAATTAACCATAATCAGAAGGTCAACAGGATAATTACAAGCCTTCTGCAATTTATCGATTTCAGAAAGGGATGCAACATGAAAATTTACCGACCTTGAAGCGATACGACTTCCCGCTTTGATCACTGTAGGGTCTGCGTCAAAACCAAATCTTCGTTCAGCAGGAATTCGACAAATAATCTCGCCTAGGCCGCATCCTATTTCCATTACCGTAGAAGCTCCAGCGTGGTTGGCGAGTTCGACAACCTGTTTTTTATACGGGCGGCAAGACCATGGAGCGGACGCATGCCACCAATCAAACCGATAGATTCGCCAAAGTATATAGTTATAAAATTTTCCGAAAAGACAGCAAATCAGGCAAACTCCAGGCTTCATATGAGGCCTCCCCCTTTTCTATACATTCATCATTTGCACATACAAGCTCTCATATCGTTCACGTGTATGCTCAATGGTGAACTGTGAAGCTATGCGGGCGTGTGCTTTTATGCCTAATGCGGCACGATCGGTGGCCGATAGAGTTAAAACATGAAACAAGCCCGCGGCCAGCGCTGGGGTATCTTCTTTGGGTACCACCACGCCGCAGTCGCCAAGCAAATAGGCGGCATCACCTACATCAGTGACTACGCAAGGCTTGCCAATTGCCATTGCTTCACCAACCACATTGGGAAAGCCTTCTGTTCGGGACGACAGGCAAAATACATCCATGGCAGCCAAACATACTGGCGCATCGCTACGCTCGCCCAGCAATACAAAGCGCTCCGCGCATCCAGTAGCGGCAATCCACCCTGTCAATTGAGCGTTGGCGGGGTCGCAGTCGCGCCCCACCATCAAAAATCGAACGCCGGAGTGTTGCCTTGCCAACAAGCCAGCAGCGTTGACGAAATTACGCTGGTCTTTCACAGCATTAAAGCGCCCTAATGTACCCACTACCAACGTGTCCTCCGCCCAACCGCATTCGCTCCGTAGCGCCAGTTTTTGCGCCGGGGTGACGTTCAAGCCCGCTAAATCGAATCCATTCGGAACTACCATCATGCGGGCGGCGCTGTAGCCTAATGCCACGTGGACCCGACGTGAAGCCTCCGCCGCACATACAATTGTGTGCGGTACCAAACCAGAGAGCCTGGCACACAGCCAGCGTATCCAAACGGTCGCGCGGGTACTACCGGCAGCAGCATCGGTGGTTCGAATGCCCCATATGACGTTTTTTAAACCGACTAGCCGGGCCGCTATGCCCCCGAGGAGATCGGAGTGATACATCCAAGTTTGCACGATATCGGGACAAGAAGTGCGGATCAAGTTCATCAGCCTCCACATCACACGAGGGATATCCAGCGCAGAACTCATGCCCAGTGCATGAACCTCAATGCCAAGAGCCTGCAGTTGTGGCCCTATCTTGCCAACGCCAGTGAGTGAAACAACCTCGTGCTGATAATTTCCGTTGCCAAGATGTGATTCGAGCAAGCGCTTGAGCATCAATTCAGCACCGCCAATATTGAGTCCAACAATAATATGAAAAACCCTTATCATCGCATTTCACGCACAAAATTTAGGTTCATCCGGCTCTCGTGTAGGACACGGCGGCCAAATATAGGTTGAGTCCACCACAATGGAAATAAACGACGATCTTGAAGTTGTTCGGATTACGATAACCGCAAGCGCGCTTCTGGAAGATAGCAATCTTGGAATTCAATTCTTCCGCGACGGCGTTGGTAACGTGATGACCAAAGTAGGTCACTTATCCAACTACTCAAATTTCCGGAGTCACTTCTATTACCTTACAGGAATATCTGAAGAGCCACTTTCTTTAACTCGATAGACATGCCCAACCAGGAATCCAGAACCTTTTTTACTAGCAAAAAAATTGTTGTATGTGCTAATAAACAAATCCATCCCTAATGAAATAAATCCTGGAACTCGCCATCCCTTGACCGCAAGAAAATGGGTAAACGGTGGATTACTTGCAATCACTTTTGTAGCAACTAATTCAAGACTGTCAAATTCACTCATAAACTGCTCAAAGTACTCTTGATAGTGAAAAAAAAAGTGCTCACAACCATTAACATAAGCAATAAATTTTTCCGAGTCTTTCTTCATGAACCTATATATCGCACTATCATTATCATATTCATTCACAAATATGAGTCTCGCCCCCTCCCCGCAGCAACGAAGCGACTCACTCAGCAATCTACGCATCACATCAAATGAAATATGCGCATTAAGATTTATGAAGGTAAAAACATCAAACTGATGCTCATACGGCAGCTGACCGCCATCCAAGTACGGCAAAGCATTAAGGTAGCCACGCGCTCTTGCTAAATCAGAGGGAAAGCCAAGAATATCTACCCCATAAACTCCTGCTGTGCGATCCACCAATACCTGTTTTCCGCAACCACAAGCCACATCAAGACAAATCTCATTGCCATATAATTGCTGCGACAAAAACAACTCATCTCCTCCCCTGACGGAGAAAAGCCACGCAAAAAATTTGATGCTCTTAAGCTTAGAAAAAAAAGATAGTGATGAAACCTGCCTGTCGCGCCAGTAATTCTTACTTTGCTCCTTCATAGCCCAACCCTTTATAAGAAAAGTCCTCCCGATCAGGCACTCAGCGGCCAGCACACGAAACAGAAGGCGTCGCCAGCGTCCTTATTAATTCTGCAGTTTCCTGAGCGGTACGTACCCAACCATAGCGGCTGCACATGCCATCAACACTATCCTCATAGTTGGCCGCATAGCGATCAACATCGGCAATAAAATGACGAAATGTAGAAACTGCATTGCTGCCTTCGCGCAACAAAACGCCGAACTGGTTCTGCTCGATATACTCCTGCCCTGGGGTATCGGTGGTAAAAACCGGCAAGCGCGAAGCCACATACTCCAAAGTCTTGAGAGACGAAAGTTTCACATTCCTGTGCCTCTCATATTCGTATAGCACAATGGCTGCATCGGCTGAAGCATAAAGCTTAGGCAAATCCGAGTAATCAACCTTACCCATATACCGAACATTGGTGGGCGAGCCAGCCTGTATGCGTGCACGCGCATCACCATCACCTACCATAAGAAAACAAATATCTGGAAAGTGGTGCGCCAGCCTTACAACGTCTTCCGCGCCATCCCAAGGTGTAAACGTACCCACATAAATAACTGTCAATGATCGCCCCGGTTCACGCAAGGGCCGTTTATTGATGAAGAACTGTTTAGCCACACCATTAGTAATTGTAAAAACAGCACCACGAGGCTGGTAACGCTTACGAACAGCATCTGCAATGCCATCACTTACTGCAATGCACCGTGCCGCATTCCTGACCAACCACCGTTCCTGCCAGCAGATGAGATTCCTCATCAAACTTAACTTCCCCGCGGATACCGAATCTTCCTGCGCCAGCCCATTCAATTCCAAAACAAATGGAACATGAATGATCCATAAGGAAAAAATAACAAAAAAATGCCAATGACTAAGACGAATATAAACAAGATCGTATTGGCCACCCCGCATCAATAAATACAACCCCATGAATGTGTCGAAGCACACCTGTCTTAATTTTGGCACATTGATGACACTGACACTTCGTAACTTGAACCGTGCATTGATTATAGGTGGACGCCTTGTCCAAGATGGCGCGAAACCAGTTACTTGACAACCAGGCCAAACATCTAACAAAGCATTCCAAAGTTCCAGGAAATGGATTGCTGGCCCCCAGGAAATACCTAAATCATTGAATGTAATAGTTATTATTTTCATATAGATCAATAAATATTCAATGGCTGCAAAGCCTATTGGATATTACCATCGCAGGTATTACCGATATAAAACATCACGAAATACTATCCTTAGCCATGTAGCCTTCCACTCGCCAGTACGGAATTGGTGTCACCCTACACCAACACGCGATCCGGCTTTTCAGCCAGTAGCACTTCTTCGATTTTCTCAAGCTGCCGCCCGGCCATCGCATGATGCGCACCGCCACCGATGCCAAAATCATAGGCAGGCTACGGAATATCCATTTCCTCGAAGAAGATATCCGACATACCGGCATCATAATGTCGCCCAGTATGGATTAGTACTTCATTGATACCATATTGTGCAAGCACGCACGACACCGCTGCCGCCTTGATGAATTGAGAGCGTACACCGAGGATGGTAATAATTTTATTCGACGCAAAATACCCTCAATTAAGCCTCATGATTGACTGCCGTAAAACGCGATGTGATAAGGATTCAACGCAAAATTCTTGACTACAACATATCGATACTTGGCTTTAAGCTCTTTCATTATCTGCTTCCGCGACGTCTTCCTTTCCGAGCCAACCTCCCAAAAATGCTCAGCTGCTAATTTCTTTGGCCTTGGAATGTCAATAAATGTATTCCAAAGTACCGGTGAAATCTTCGGAAGCCGCAAAAATCCCCCCAGACCGATTGATGCCCGATAATTTGGAAGCGTCATAAATAATCTTTCTCCTAGCGCGCCGAGATGATCAAGACTGGGAATGAACTGCTCGTACGGCATGTGCTCAAGTACTTCGCAGCAAACGACGAGGTCAAAGCGCTCCCCCTTGATATGAGTAGCGACCTCATCTAGTGGCGCACAAATATCCGGTTCCAATGCCGGGTTAATATCCACCGTCGTTACCTGATATCCGGCCCGTCTCAGGAACGTGGACGTAAAACCATTTCCAATCCCTACCTCAAGGATGCTTTTTGGCCTGAGTGCATGGATCTCATGTATTTGCTGGGACAGCGAACACAGTTGCGTAAGCGCAAAATAGCCGTCCGAGTAATAAATATCTCGCGACAGTGACTGTTCCCTTTCTTTGCCTCTCATTGGTTTGCCCATGACAATTCGAACCCTCTCATCCAGATCCAGTATTGGATTACAACAGCCGAAACAGCGCCAAAAAGAGCGCCCCTGATGTCGCCCACAACAGCAGGATGCGCCAGCACTTCTCCATAACACGGGCCAGAGCACTAAAGTCGACACCCGATATCCGACAAAAAACAATCAAATACAGCAGATACACCATCGCCGATGCAATTGCATAGGTCTCTGCCAACAGCACCACATTCATTCTGCCTACCAGAAAAACTGCGCCAACCCTTACCCCACCACCAAGCAGAGTCAGCCCCAGCATCGTTTTTTGCTTTCCGGCAACATGCGTCACCATGGAAACTGGTGAGGACACGAACTGAAACACAAACCACGGCATCATCCAGCCCACCAACTCTCCCGCCCTGCGCCACTCGGCACCAAACAAGAGTGCAAATACCGGGGCGGCAACGATACCCGCAAATATCAACGGCCCCACGCCCGTCTTCAGCAGCCCGCCCAAAATACGCGTGGTGAATTCCTCCAGCCGCCCCGCCCGCAATTCTTCTGGCGCATGCGCAAGATACACTTGTGCAATCGAACCACCGATCAACCCCATTGGAGCGGCCATCACCTTGGTCGCCAGCATCAGGTAGCCCGCCTCCGGGCCTATCGCCAAGGTGGCGATGATGATGACGGGAATTTGCGTGCCTGCGCTATTGGCTAAGGCCTCCAGCGTCGAATATTTTGGAAACTTGGAATAATTCCGCAGTGCTTGCCATGTGCTGGCCACGGTGACACTGCGAAGTGCTGCGCGATCCTCGCGCCATGCATCGCACACCAATCCCACAAATCCCGCGCCGCCATTCACCATCTGCCCCACCATAAGACCGATGGGACCGGCGCCTGCCAAGCCGCCACCGATCTGTATTGCCGTCCCCCCAACCGTCTGCGCCATGCGCGCGCGCGCGATGCGAGGGAATTTCTTCTTCCGCGTTGACCAAAACTGAACTGCAGCATAGGCACTCGCAAACCAGGTACCCAACGGCACCAGCCATAGATAGGGGGCAATGGCGGACACTTTCAAACGCACAGCAATCCAGTCCCCGCAGAAAAATACTAGCAGGCCCAGCAGCGCCGTGAATGCAGTGGCACTTGCGAGCGCCAGCGCCAATAAACTGGCGGCTTCTTCATCTCTTTCCGGCATCGGAATGGCGATTTCAAGCCGCAGACAGGCCACCACGGCAAGGATGCCCAGCAGCGAGGCATACACCGCCAACACGCTGAAATCTGCCGGCGTGTATAGCCGGGTAAGAATCGGTAGAGCAAGAACCGCCAGCGCTTGGGCAAAGGCGGTGCCGCCCACCAAGATGCCCACGGAATGCACGATTCCGTGACGGGCATCTAGCCGGGCGTGGATTGCCTTTTTTACCGAAGCCAGCAACACACCGCGCGCCTAGCGGATCGCCGCAACGATGGCTGCCACATCTTGCGCCAGCAAATATGGATGCATCGGCAAGCTCAATACCTGCTGCGCTACTTCATCCCCAACTGGCAGCGTGACCGCATTATCTGCAACGGCGGGCTGCTTGTTTAACGGGATCGGGTAATGCACCGCACTCGGAATGCCAGCCTCCTTAAGCTTGGCCTCGACCGCAGTGCGGTCCGTTACCCGAATCGTGTATTGCGCGTAGACGCTGGTGTTGTGCTGTTCGATATAGGGTGTAACGACGGTTCCCGCTGCGTCGAGGATCTGATCATAGTGCTGTGCCACTTGCTGGCGCAGTACTATTTCTTCATCGAAGACTTCCAGTTTCGCCAGCAAGATGGCTGCCTGAAGTGTGTCCAGCCGGCTGTTGACGCCAACCCGGATGTGGTGATAACGGCGATCCTGCCCATGGCGGGCGATCTGGCGCAGCACCATAGCCAACTGGTCATCATTGGTGAAGATGGCGCCGCCGTCGCCGTAGCAGCCCAGCGGCTTGCTGGGAAAAAAGCTGGCACAAGCAATAGTCGTCAGATTGCAGGAGCGGCGGCCCTTGTAGGTGGCGCCGAAACTCTGTGCGGCATCCTCGATCACCGGGATGTCGTATTTGGCGGCAATCGCATTGATGGCGTCGAAATCCGCACATTGGCCATAGAGCGATACCGGAATAATTGCCTTGGTTCTGGGTGTAATCGCCGCCTCAAGCAATTGCGGGTCAAGGTTGTAGGTACGCGGATCGATGTCGACATACACTGGCTTTGCACCCAACAACGCAACAGTCTCTGCCGTCGCGATATAGGAAAAGCCCGGTGTGATGACTTCATCGCCGGGACTGATGCCGAGCGCCATTTGGGCGATTTGCAGGGCATCGGTGCCGTTGGCACAAGTAATGCAATGTTTGGCGCCGACAAAGCCGGTTAGTTTTTGCTCCAGTTCGGAAACTTCAGGCCCAAGAATATATTGACCATGATCGAATACTGCCTGGACACGGGCATTGATATTTTCGCGCAAGGCATTGTACTGAGCCTTGAGATCAATGAATTGCATGAATTTGCCCTTTTATTGATTGGAGATCAGTCTACAAACATTCTCTTTTAGTTCGTAGCGCTCGCCAGTATGGAGACACGTAGTTTCGCCTTCACCTTTGAGCGGCAAATCCAGCCGCTCGCCAAACCGGCTCATCCAGCCAATCTGACGCGCCGGCACTCCAGCCATGAGGGCAAAATCAGGTACATCGCGATTCACGACTGCTCCGGCACCGATAAACGCATATTCGCCGATGGTGGTACCGCACACGATGGTGCAATTGGCTCCCAGGGTTGCGCCGCGTCTGACTAGCGTCTTGCGGTATTCGTTCTTGCGCGTCACCGCCGAACGCGGATTGTAGACGTTGGTGAACACCATGCTCGGGCCACAAAATACGTCATCCTCGATCGTTACTGCGTCATAAACCGAGACGTTGTTCTGGATCTTGACGTTATCGCCAATGACGACGTCGCTGCCGACAAAGACGTTTTGGCCCAGCGAGCAACCGGCACCGATACGTGCGCCACCGCAGACATGCACGAAATGCCAGATCCGGCTGCCGTCGCCGATAATCGCTCCATCGTCGACAATCGCACTCGGATGAATCGTGGCTGCCATCTCAGTACTCCAGCGGCAGCGCGACCCGCTTGCCGTCGCGCGCCGACAGATACGCGGCAATCAGGACTTCCATCGATTTCAAGCCCTCGCGGCCGTCGGTCTCGGGTTCGGACTCTCCGCGCAGTACCCGGATGACGTTGTCGTAGTAGAGCGGATGGCCAAACCCATAGACAGAGGTGGTCTGATAGCTGGCATCCTTGATTTTCTGGTCGTCCTCGTCCGCCTCGGCGAACTCCCAGTGCTGCACCTCATTAACCGCGACCCCGCCAATACGGACAGTACCTTTTTCGCCAAGAATGGTGATGCTGCCCTCGAGGTTCTTGGGGTAGGTCAACATGGTTACATTCATCGAACCGAGCGCGCCATTGCGCCAACGCACACTAACGACGCCGCTATCCTCCACCTCGATGTCGCGCGCCAGCGTGGCCGTATACGCGTGCAGACTTTCGACCGGGCCGATGATCCAGTCGATCAGGTCGACGTAATGGCTGGCCTGGTTCATGAAGGCGCCGCCATCAAACTCCCAGGTCCCCCGCCACTTGGCGCTGTCGTAGTATTCCTGTGGTCGTGTCCAGAAAACATTCAGGTTGACCATGTAGATACGACCGAAACGGTTTTTTTCGACTGCGCGCTTCAGCAATTGCAAGGTAGCGTTACGGCGATTTTGCTTGACGACGAACAGACGTACTCTGGCCGCATCGCAGGCCGCAACCATGCGCTTGGCATCGTCCCAGCGCGTCGCCATCGGTTTTTCAGTAATCACATGGCGACCAGCCTGGGCAATCTGAATTCCCTGCTCCGAATGCAAACCGGATGGCGTGGTCAGAATGAACGCGTCGGCATCGCAGCCTTCGAGCATATCTTTTAAATTCTTAAACGGCCTGGCGCCCGTCGCGCCTGCGGCCTCTTCCAAGGCTTGCGGATTGATGTCGCAGACGCCGACCAACTCGCAGCGCTCTTCATGCTGTTTCATCGCGGCGAAATGATTTTTGGCGATGCGGCCGCAGCCGACTAGCGCGAAACGGATTTTGCGATCGGTAATCGCGGGAGGAAAGGAACGCATTGAATTGTTTTTCATTCATTAATCACTACGAGATAGAGTTTCTGCTTCAAATTAAGCACAGCCGTAAACTACAAAATCACCGCTACACCTGCAGCTTCGGGCCGTTTTACAATTTCGTTACTAGCCATTGATTCCCGCTTCAAACCGCGGGAATCATAGGATGCTGTCGAGCCGTGGTTACGGTTCGCGCCTCTTCCAGGCAATTGACAGTTGCTGCCAGCGCTTGCTGTTATCCGGGTCAATACGCGAGTTTTGATAAGCCGCGTGCAGGAAGGCCAGGATCATTCCCAATAAACCGCCAGCAGCTGCGCTGGTCAGCGTAATCACTGTGCGTTTTGGTTTGGACCTTCGCTCGGCGGGAACCGCCTTATCCAGTTGCTGAATCAGTGACGAATTTTTGGCTTCATCGATCTTTGCCAATTCAAACTGCTTTGCCAGCAACTCGAAAATGGTTTCGTAATACTTGACGCTGCGTAAACTGCGCACATACTCGACTCCGACCTCGGGTATTTTCCCTGTGGGGATCATGAAATCGTTTTCCCCGGATGGCTGACTCTTTTCCAGCTTGGATAACTGCGTCCGCAGCGCGCGAAGCTCTTCCTGGGTACGCAGCAAATCGGGGTTTTGGCCAGTTGCGAAGGTGCGCATTGCATTCAACTGCACTTCTTTGGCTGCGATGGTGCCCTTGATCTGTGCAACATTCGTAATGATTGCCTGTACTTGCCCATCGGGCTGGATCATGCCGGTTTTTTCCTGGGTGGTACGCAGCGCGACTTCGGCATTTGCCAACTGGTCTTTTGCTTCTTTCAATTGTTTTTCAAAAAACAGGCGGCGTTGCGAGGCTTCGGTGATGGCCATGGTCTGGGTCAGCTTGGCCAGCTCATCGACATAGGCATTTGCCAGGTCGGCAGCAAACTGCGGATCCTCGTCATTCACGCTGATGTAAATCAAACCATCGCTCTTGCCGCTGGAAATATCGCTAGTGCTGCGTAACGCCACGCGCGTGTCATCCATGGTCGTCTTCTGATACCGCTCTTTCAGCTTGAAGCGCGTGATCAGGTTATCGGCAACGGTGCGGCTCCCCAGCAAACCGACATAAAGATCGTTCGGATTTTTAAGCCCGGCGACGCTTCCCGCTACGCCAGCCAAGTTGCCAAGCTGCCCCAGCATGGCGGCAACACCGGCGCTTTGCTGCTGCTGTGGCGGCATGATGGTGGCTGTACCGGTAAAAATCGGCGTCATCAGCAGCGTGACAGCCATTGCCAATACTCCGGCAACGATCGAGGTGCCGATCACCAGTTCCTTATGTTTGGCCAACACGATCACCCAGTCCAGTAAACGAATCTGGTCACCATCTTCGTCTGTGGGCGGACGTTGCCGTGCTTTGTTTTCCGGTTGCTCGGACATTGTTCGCTTTCAAAAAATTTACTACTGCCCGTTCCCGCCGCTGCCTGCAGGCGGGGAAAGTGCATGGATTGTTACTTCAACACTTTGATCGCGGCCGCGCCCAAGCCGAACTGATAGAGAATCTGCGTCCAGTCCTTGAAGTTCTTGATCCAACTGGTTTTTTCCGTTTTCTCCGGCACGACGATGGTATCGCCCGGCATCAGGCGCCGGCCTTCAAAGCCGCTCAGCCAACCGGATTGCTGGCTGCCGAGAACCGATCCGTCGGCCTTCAGTATGTAGGCGCGACCCTCGTCAGCATCCTTGGTCGTGCCGCCCGCCTGGGCCAGATAATCCGCCACCTGTTTCCCTGGCTTGTAGAGGAAGGTGTTTTCGTTATAAACCGCGCCGATGACACCCACTACGGATGGCCGCGACGGGATCAACAGGCGGTCACCATCTTCCAGTGCAATGTCGGGCAAATTTTTAACAGTCGATTCATCGGACAGTTCCAGCGGGATACGGCCGGTAGCCTTGACTTGGCGCAGCCTGGCGATCAGCGCCCTGCGACTTTCTATTTCCGCTTTCAATGCTTGCACGTCTTCCGGATTTAATGCATTTTGCGACCGGGTAGCCGCGGTACGCTCGTTCTCGCGCTCCATCCGGTCCAGTGCTTCATCCATTTTCTTTTGCTGCTGCACACGCGCCGACTCGCGGGTGAATTCGGCGCCGTACAGGTAGGCTTGAGGAGTCAGACTGCCGACCCTTGCGGCAAGCTGGCGCAGCGTTTCGCCGACCTCTGCCTTGTACAGCCCGGCTTGGTTGATTTCTCCTTCCACCCGGACGTATTTGGTTTGCTTGGCGGTGGGTACCCGTATATCGTCCTTGGAAAAAATCGTGACGACATCGCCCGGCTGCAACAGTAGGTTCGACTCCGGATCGTTGCCCATGACGACTTTGCCCAGGTTGAACGGGATCAGGCTGGTCGTCAGATCCGCGGCATTGAGCCGCTCGATCACCGCATAATCCCAGTTGACTTCCGCAATCGAGCGCGCGACGTCGTTGCGCAACCGGGATGCCGTATCGACCTCAATACGTGTCGCGGCATTCTTTTTTACCCAATAGTCGGGCGTGATCAGTGCGTCTTTTTCTGGAATCAGGTCCTTGATGCGCATGCCCTTTTGCCAGGGGTAGCGTGCAGTCGCGGCGACGTTGCCGCGCAAGGTGACGGCATTCTCGAAGCGCGGCGAGATCGACAGGATGGTCACCAGGTCACCATCGTCCAGCGTGCGTGCCAGCCCGGCCTGGTCGAACCTGAATTCCTCGACAACGCGCGCCTTGCGCTGGGCGATGCGCTCCAGGGTAACCTTCTCTGCCGCTGCGGTAGTGGTCAAACCGCCCGCCAGTGCAATGGCTTCCTCCAGGGTGGGCTTGCCCTTGATTTCGTATATTGCAGGCGCGTTCACGCTGCCGGTGATGGCGACCAGCGGGCCGATCGGCGGAATATAGATCACATCACCGGGCAACAGACGGGCATCTTTCGATTTGTCACCTTTGACGAGCAGGTCATACATATCGAACTCGGTAACGACCTTATTGTCGCGTTTTAGCTGAATGTGGCGCATCGAGCCCTTGGCGGACGGCCCGCCGGAGGCGAACAAGGTATTAACCAGAGTGCTCATTGAGCTGACGGTGTAGCTGCCCGGACGCCGGGCCTGGCCGACCACAAACACCTGGATCGAGCGCAACTGGCCCAGATTGACGCTCAGGTCGAAGTTGCGGAAGACCCGGCCGATGGCGGTTTTAAGATAGCCCTGCAACTCCTGATACTTGATCCCAGCAACGTTGACGTTGCCCACCTTCGGGATATAAAAATCGCCGTTACGGTCCACCGTTGCGCGGTAATCGATGTCGATCTGGCCCCAGGCGCGCACCACGATCTCGTCACCAGGGCCAAGGACATAGTCAGCGGTAACGGGAATCCGGTCCACCGGGGCGAAGGTCGAGGGCGAGGCACCGAACAGGTTATAACCGAACAGCGGCAGATTGCGCCCTGTCGAGAAACTCACGAAATCCTGGAATTCGTTTTTTTCCTGCTGGTCGTTCAAGTTTGGCGCAGCGATTGCCTGATCGCCGGATTTGGTTTCCGTTGTGGTGGGAAAGGCCGCATTGGTAATCGGCGCAGGCGCCATATTTGGAGCGGGTTGCTGTGTGGCTGTGTCTGCTCTGGACGATTGGCCGGTTGATTGCGCTGCCGCGGAACCGGACGGCGCCGCGCCGTCGCCGAAGCCAGATGTTTCATGCGCCACGCCCGGCACCGAGGTAACGCACAAGCCGACCAGAATTGCGAACAACGAGGAATAACGCATCAACGAACCTTTAAAAATTTTCCCAGATCAATAATGTTGGATCAACGTTTATTGAGTTTTACAAAAACCATGACGACGTACTGCCACTTTCTCAATACGATTTTTGCCACACAACGCCAATTTCTCCCGGGCCGGTACTGACCGAAATTCTCGACTGGCTATCGTCCCGCTGTGCCTGCCAAAGCCAACTGCCGACTGCGTAGCCCAACAAACTACCCGCGACTGTATCCGAAAACCAATGCTTTCTACCAGCTACCCTGCCCATCGAACCCACCGCGGCAAGGCCATACAGCCATTGCGCATCGTATTCCTTCGCAAACGGCGTGACGGCCGCGAATGCAACCGTGGCATGGCCGGATGGGAATGACGAATTCGAGCGGGGCTGGCCGCTTCCTGTACCTGACCACGCACCTCTTTCTTCGTCCGGCCTCGCACGGCCGACAATATATTTGGTGCCGAAGGCGAGACCGGTCGCCGCCGCAACGGACTGGAGCGATATCAGGCCGGTATTTTGCATGCGCTGGTCGCCCAGCAGGGTGGCGGCACCGGCGCCGCCGACCAGCGCATAAGGCAGGACATTGCCGAAGGTATTCCAGCCGCGCAATATGCGCGAGTCGGCATGATTTTTTGCAAACCGGTCGATTGGCTTATCGCTGACCGCGGCGACCAGTACCGCGCCGGCGGCGATTGCCGCTCCCTGGGCCCAATCGGTCGCCCGCGGCAGCGCGGAAGAGGATTGATCGATGCGCGTCCGGACTTCCGGCCATGGGTTGCCAATTGGTTCGATCGGCGGATTGACTGCCGGGTGGTTTTGCTCGTCCGCGCGCTCAGCGAAGTTGCCAAGGCCATCGAGCATGTTCATGTCGCGCCGGGGGTTTTCCAGGAGTTCGTACAGATCGCCGGGCGAGGCCACCATCTGGCCTACGTCGCGGGTCCAGGGCGAGATCGCGAAGTTGGCATTAGCCTGGGAGTCGGCGGGCAGCATGCTTCCCAGCGGGATCGAAAGGAAAACTCCCTTGTCATTGTAGGGAGAGGCGACCGAGCCTGGCGACGTGGTGTCTTTGCCGTTCGTTCGGGTGTACCACGCCCCGACTTCGACGCCAGAGCGAAAGCGCCGTTTGACCTCGGCGCGCACGCCGACGTCCTTGGCCAAAAAGCGCCCAACCCGAGCGGTGGCGGTGATGTCATAGGGCAGGCGGTAATGCAGCGCGCCAAGCGCAGTGATTGTCTGGTAATCCCGCTTGCCGAACCAGCCCTTGAAGTCCCGCTGCTGCAGCGCATCGACCGAAAGATCAACCGCCCAGCGGCTGTTTCCGGGCAGGTAGAGAACCTGTCCGCCGACTCCGCGGTACATTTCTTCATACATCCCGCCTGAAACGCGGGCGTACCAGCGTTCGCCGGGCATCATGTATTGGTTGAGAAGGAGACGATGCAGCTTGAAACGATTGCCTCGCTTGTACTCGGCGACGTCGCTGCGCACGTGCGGCAACAGGCTGTTGGACTGTTGCGTGACGCCGCTGACGTTTTCGGCGATGGTTAGTCCCAGCGCACCGTTCAGATATAGCCCTTCGCCCAGGCGCTTGTCGTAATCGGTCGCCACCGACAACTCGGAGCGCAAAGCGCCACTGGGATCGTTGAAGAAAAAGCCGATCTTGGGAACAATCCGGAAGCGGTTGGCTTCGCGATCTTCCGAACTGAACTGGACCAGATTTCCGTCCTGGCCCACCAGCACGGCCAACCCTGAATCGTCCTTGATGCCGGCCAGCATGCCGGCCTGGTCGTCGTGGATGACGTCGTCCGGCCCGGGCTGGCGTATCAGCACGGCGTCGAGAAACGCCTGACGGTTTATTTTCCCATCCAGATAGCCGTTCAGCCTGTCCAGATCAAAAAACTCATAGGTGGCGACCGGCTGTTCGAGTTTGGTATAGGTAACGTGAATTGCCCTCACGCCCGCCGGTGCAAAGGCCTGCGCGGTGCGTACGGCGCGCCCTACCGCCCTCCCGAGATTGGAAATGCGAGTATTGGTGAGTACGAGATCGAGCGTGTATCCCCGTAGCTCAATGCGGATGTTCTTATAGTCTTGTTTGGCCAGAGCCTGTACCAGGGCGGCGCCGTGGCTGGCATCGTGCTGCCACTCGTCGATCGAGGGACGTGTCCACGTATTTTTCTGCTGGAACCAGGCTGGCTCATAAATCTTGGGAACGAATTCGCGATCGGAGAGCGGGATGCTGATGAATGCGTTGACGCTGGAATGGTCTCGGTGCCGCGCAGCCTGGAGCCCTAACCAGCCCCAGCGGTACTCGACTCCCACCGCCGGCCCTTTGTTACGTTGGCCGGCGTATGTCTCCGAGGCACGGAAATCCGTGCTGTAATTGTTTGCATCGTACTCGGCTACCACCGCCCAATGGGGAAGGCCCTCCGGCCTCCAGCGGACGCCGCCAAACAAGCCATCCGGCCTTTTGCGGCCATAGCCGATGCTGACTTCCAGATTATTGTTTGCGCCAAATGTCTTGGTGGCTACGGCGTATTGCCCTTTGAAAAGCTCGGTACCGAACAGATCGCTTGCCCCGAACGCGATCGAAGGCAGCCAGCGGCTTTCGTCCCATAGCTTCAGCTTGAAATCGATAACCTTGTCTTTGTAGCGCCCGTAGCCGCTACCGTAGTCATTGCCCGCATTAAATCCGTTGATGCCGGTGACCGATACATAACGGCCGGTTGCCTGTAGAAACGGCAGGATATTCGCGGTTGCCCACAAATCCCCATATGGACTGTCGTAGCTATATCCGAAACTGAAGGTCCCATCGGTCTCGACGACGGCGCTCGGCATGTTGACGTATCCGGATTGCCCCTGGTTGTTGGGAGTGGCACCAACGGCTAGCGGACTGCCGAAAGCCAGGCAACCGTAGCACGTATATCTGATCGATTTGCGGAAAACGCTTAACAAACCCAACAACTCCAAAAAAGCTGCCACGCGGCATCGAAATGTCCTTCACCATGGAAAAACAAGAACGCATTTCAGCATAAGAAATCGGAAAAATGCACTACCGCCCCAGTTCGAATACGCGCATGAAACGCATTGCCTCGCTCTGCAGATCGAACATGGAATTATAAAAACCAGATCAATATTGCTTTCCCTCAACACTTGAATTTTAGCATTGCTGCCGCACTCGACCCGAACATGTTCCCTAATAATTACTCTTTGTGGCGGCTCAGTGCGGCACCGCCGCGACAAGCGGTTGGCAGTGACGTTGTCGCAACAGAGTTGGCACCGGCAGGGGTATCCGAGACTGGCGCAATACCGGTAGACGACGCGCAATATGTATCTAAATTTTGCATACTCAAATCATGAGTATTGGTTTCTGCCCTTTTTTATTCATTAATTTGTGCATACTCTGCATTATTAACCGGGAAACAACTCTGTGCGTACTGTGAATCGTTTGAGGCACGTAACCACAAAACGGCCCTGCGCCGCTGCATCACCCCTACGGCTGATAGGTATCACCCAGCACCGCGCCATCACGCCGCGGATCGGCACCCCCGCTTAACCGCGGTACGCCATTCGACATGGATTTGACGATCGTGCTCAGTCCGCTGGCTTGCGGCTGGAGGCTAACGCGGTGGCCGAGCGAGCGCAAACCAGTGATCAATTCATCGGCGTCACCCGCCACGCCATGAACCGGCGCCGCAAGCTGCAGATTTGGATGTTCGCCGCCCACCGTGGTGGCCGCATTGTTGCCGCCGAAATCGATCATCGACACCGCCTGCTGCGCATCCATGTTCCAGTCCAGCACGCCCACCAGCGTTTTGACCACATACTGGATGATGGCGGCACCGCCCGGCGATCCGGTCGCCATCACAAATTCGCCGCGGCTGCCGTCAGGTTTCCGGCGAAACACCAGGGTCGGCGCCATCGAACTACGTGGCCGCTTGCCGGCTTGCAGCCGATTCGCCACCGGCGCGCCATCGAGCTCCGGGGCGGCGCTGAAATCGGTCAACTGATTGTTCAGCAAAAAACCGTGTGTCATGTGAAACGAGCCGAAGCCGGCTTCAATCGTGCTGGTCATCGACAGCACGTTGCCATAGCGGTCGATCAGGGAAACCTGGGTAGTGCCGTGTTCCGGCGTGTGCGGCGCCGCCAGCGGCTGCGTGCCGAAATCGCCGGCCGGCACCGGCAGCGGCAGCGCCTTACCGACGTCGATCAGGGCAGCACGCCGCCGCAAATACGCCTTGTCGAGCAGGCTGTCCAAGCCGGCGCCAGGCAGCGGTACGAAATCGGTATCGGCAACATATTGATTGCGGTCGGCATAAGCCAGGTGCTCCGCCTCCGTCACCAGATGGACGCCGGTCACATCGGGCTTGCCGCCGTTTTGATCCTTCCGCGGCGGTGCGTAGCGGGACAGGTCAAAATTTTCCAGGATGCCCAGCGTTTGCGCCACCGCGATGCCGCCGGAAGACGGTGGCGGCATGCCGCAGATCACATAGCGCCGATAGTCGGAACAGAGCGCCGGCCGCTTCTTGGCACGGTAATCGGCGAGGTCCTGCAGGCTGGTGACGCCCGGCGTAATGCGGCCGCCATCGCTGGTCCGAATGCTGGCCACGATCGCGCGCGCGATCGGGCCATCCTCATAAAATGCGCCGGCGCCGCGCTCGGCCAGCACGCCAAAGGTCTGCGCCAGCGCCGGATTCCTGATCAGACTATTGGTCTTGGGCGGGTTGCCGTCGGCATCCAGAAAGAACGCAGCCATCTCGGGATGGGCGCGAATGCGTCGCAGCGCGCCTGGCTCCGCAATCGCGGCCGCCATGCGCGGCGGCACCGCAAAGCCATCGGTCCCCAGGCGGATTGCCGGCGCAAACAAAGCCTGCCAACGCAACTTGCCGTATTCGGCATGCAGCAGTTCCAGCGCGCGTAGCACGCCGGGCGTGCCAATCGAACGGCCGCTGCGCATCGCGTCCGGCACCGGCGCGCTGCGCTCGGCCGCCGATTTCCAGCGCAGGTAATTTTCATCGGCTTGCGCTGGCGCCGTTTCGCGGCCGTCATAGGCAGTGACCTGGCGCGTTCCGGCGTCGTAGTAAAGGATGAAAGCGCCTCCGCCAATTCCGGATGATTGCGGCTCGACCAGGTTCAGCGCCATTTGCGCCGCCACCGCCGCATCGGCCGCAGTACCGCCCTGCTGCAGCACCTGGCAGGCAATTTTGGTGGAAAGCGGGCTGTTGGTAATTGCCATGTAGGTCTTGGCATGCACCAGCTTCTTCGGACGATAACCGGTCGCCACTTCCGGCGCGCCGGCGTCCCCGATCTGCGCTGCAACTTCGGCGGCCGGCGCCGCATCCAGCGCGCACGCCCCCGGTTCGGGCGCACCGGTTGGCGCCAGCACGCCGTGCTGGCCGCTGCAGGCAGCCAGGCCCACCACAACTACCGCCGCGCAAACTCCTGACGCAAAAGAGCCACCCCGAAATGAGAACAGACGTGCCCTCCCGAGCACTGCCGGGAAATCGCTGCATGACGCGGGATGATTCATTGAATACCTCGGGCAAGGTGCCATGAAATCAGAGGCTAGCGGCATCGCCACGTTCGATCCGATCTTGCCGGTGGATCGAACGTGGCATTTATTAAAGAGAGCTATCCACCAACCACGGCAAAAGTAACCGCCAGCTCGACCGGCGCATCGAGAGGCAGTTGGTCGACCGAGAAGGCGGTCCGTGCGTGCGCGCCAAGTTCCGGGCCCAGAACGGAAACAAACAGATCCGACGCGCCGTCCAGTACCTTCGGCTGGCTGAAATTTCCCGGAACGGAGGCCACGTACCCTTCGATTCGCAGTAGGCCGGCAAAGCCGTCGAATCCGCCAAGATGATGATGAATCTGGGCCAGAACATTGATGGCGGCGATCCGCGCCGCCAGCCTCCCGTCTTCTTCGGTCAGCCCCGCTCCGACTCGACCGGTATAGGCAAGTTTTCCATCAATCAGCGGAAATTGTCCTGAGATGAAGCCGATGCCGTTGCGGACGACGACGCGCTGGTACGCGCCGGCCGGCCGGGGTGCATCTGGGATGAGGATTCCGAGTTGATCAAGTCTGGCGTTGACGGCAAGCGTAATCGAGTTCGGCATCGGATTCCTCCAGTTAAAATGAAACTGAAGTGTGATGCGTACAACCCGTCAGCGCAATACCCACCGGGAGCAAGTCCGGGACAGCCGAGGTGTAGAAGAAGCGCCACCATGACCGGGCGACACCCCTGCTCCAATCGAGACAGCGGCAGTTGATATGAGAGCCGATCGGCAGAAAAAGTCGCCGACAAATAAAAAGGGCCTACCTTGCGGTAGACCCTTTCTGTTACTGGTGCGGCTGGCAGGAATCGAACCCACGACCCCTTGGTTCGTAGCCAAGTACTCTATCCAGCTGAGCTACAGCCGCGAAAAACGAAAGTATAGCACGAGTTAATTTCCATTTGAAAGTCCTAATTTCAGACATTCTTCCTGCACAGTCCGGCGGCTGGCGAGTCCGTGAAACACAACAACGCATGACCGACTTGGGCTTTTTCCGGATGTGTTGCTGCAATAGCTTTTTTTGTAAATTACTTATGCTAAAGTCGACTACATCGAACTTTTCGCTTGGCGGCTTGTCGGTTGTCGCTTCGACATCAAAAAACTGTCGAGTCAAGTAGCCAGTATGGCGACACGTTGTTTGTTTGCTTCTTCCCGACATATTTTCCGTGATTCATTGGACCAGCGCACTTCCAGATTTTTTGTGATTTCAACTCTACCTCATCACTCGCTTCGCCGCGCCGAAAAAATTCCGTCAGACCAATCGCCTGGCCGGCAGCAACGGGTACATGCCGGAACGACAAGACTGCCTCAAGCCGGCCGCAAACAGCGCCCTGTGCCGGGACAGCCATGAAAATTCAGCCATCGCAAATGCTAGCGTCGGCGCCAGCGGGGGGGCGGTTCATGGCGCAATCGACCACGCGCGATATGCTGGAAGCGCAGCGCAGGATGCTGCCAACCGCGTTCGGCGCCTGTCTGTCCGGTGTGCTTTAGGGGCCGCCATGCGTCTACGCAGTCTGGAAAGCCGCATCGTTGTCTTGTTTCTGCTTCTGATTCTGATGGTGCAGTTGGCGGGTTTTGTGACGATTCGCGCCAACATCGAGCGAAACGTGCGGGCCACGATCGGCGAGCAATTGGCAATTGGCGAAAAGGTATTCCGGCACCTGCTGCTGCAGAATGCGAGAAACCTGAGCCAGGGACTGCGCTTGCTGGCTACCGATCACGATTTCCAGAAGGCCGTAGACAACGATGATTACGAAACCATCTCCGCGGCGCTCGCCAGTTACGGCAGCCACAGCAATACCACGCTGACGGCGCTGGTAGGGCCTGACCATCGAATCCGCGCCAGCACCGGCGACCAACCTTCACCAAGCCTGGAACGGGCGGTACTGCAACTGGTCAGCGGTGCCGAGCAGTCCGGCAAGGCCACGGGCATTGCACTGGTGGCCAATCGCGCTTTCCAGGTGATTGTGGTGCCGGTCATGGCGCCAGTCACCATCGGCTGGGTAGCGATGGCGCAACCGATCGACCAAGCCCTCGCAGCCGATATGAGCGAGTTATCGTCACTACAGATATCGATTCTGACACGAGGCGACAATGGCAAATGGACAGCCGGCGTGTCGACCCTCGGCCAATCCAACCTCGACAAGCTAAGCGCGCAATTACAAGCAGTAGCGGGCGCTGCGCTTTCTCCCACCGAAGTGCAACTGCATGACGACGAATTTGGCACGCGCATCTTCCGCCTGGCGCAGGATTCCGGCCAGACCGCGATCGTGGTATTGCAGCATTCGATTGGCCAGGCAATGGCTCCCTATCAGGGCCTGCTGCTAGCCCTGCTGGCGCTGACCGCGCTTGGTATTGGACTGGCGATGGTTGGCAGCATCCTGATTGCCAAGCGCATTACCGGACCGCTGCGGCAACTGGCGGAGAGCGCCAAGCGGCTTGGCACCGGCGACTATTACCAGGGCCTGATCGAAATCAAGCGGGAAGACGAAATCGGCGAATTGTCACGCGCATTCGACAGCATGCGCGAAGGCATCGCCAACCGCGAGCTGGAAATCCGCCGCCTGGCATATTGGGACAACCTGACCAACCTGCCGAACCGTGCCCAGTTCGTGACCATGCTCGACAGTGCCCTGACGCAGGCGCGCAAGCAAGATCTGTCCTGCCATGTACTGATGATGGACCTGGATCGCTTCAAGCACGTCAACGATGTCCTGGGCCACTCGTTCGGCGATGCCTTGTTGCGTCAGGTAGCGCAGCGCCTGTCGACCCTGAAAATCAAGAGCGGCGATCATATTGCCCGCCTAGGGGGTGATGAATTTGCAATCCTGCTGACCAACAGCAGTCTCGACGAAGCGCGGGAAATCGCCAGTCGCATCCTGGAGTCGCTGGAAACCCCGATCTCGCTGGAAGACCAGACGGTCGATCTGGGCGCCAGCATCGGCATCGCCGGCTTCCCGACACACGGCAGTGGTGCCGAGGTGCTGCTAAGCCGCGCCGAAGTGGCAATGTACGCCGCCAAGACCGGCGGCAACGAGGCGATGGTATATGACACCGCAATCGACAAGACCAGCCAGGAAAGCCTGTCGCTGCTGGGGGAACTGCGGCGCGCCATGGACAATGACGAATTCCGGCTGCACGTCCAGCCCAAGACCCTGCTGCCGGACGGGAAGGTCATCGGCGTCGAAGCGCTGGTGCGCTGGATGCACCCGAAGAGAGGCTTGCTGCAACCGGACCACTTCATCCCGTTTGCCGAAAAGACCGGATTCATCCGGGTCCTGACGCGCTGGGTGCTGGAGCAGGCCGCGGCGCTGTGCAGCCGCTGGGAAGCCGCCGGCGTGCGTCTGATGATCTCGGTCAACCTGTCCACCCGCGATCTACTGGATCAGGATCTGCCGGCCAAGTTCATGGAAATCCTGGCGCGGCATCAGGTAGCGTCTTCATCCTTCTGCCTCGAAATCACCGAAAGCGCGATCATGGACGATCCGGTGCGCGCCCAGCAAACGCTGGAACGCCTGTACGCCATGGGGATCGAGCTATCGATCGACGATTTCGGCACCGGCTATTCCTCGCTGTCCTACCTGAAGCGGCTACCGGTGCACGAACTGAAGATCGACAGATCCTTTGTGATGAACATGGAGCATGAAACCGACGACGCCACCATCGTCCGCTCCACCATCGATCTTGGCCACAACATGGGGCTGCGCGTGGTGGCCGAAGGAATCGAAAGCGATGCCGCACTGCAATTGCTGGCACGCATGGGCTGCGACCAGGGCCAGGGCTATTTCATCAGCCGGCCAATGCCGGCCGACCAGTTTTTACCCTGGTTCAAGCGCTGGGAGCCGCGCCATGCCGTCCTCGAAAATCTGATCTAATCGCCGCGCACACGCCATGACCAAAACACCGGCTTCCCCACTGCGCCACCGCGCGCGGCCAACGGATAGCGCCGCCAATCGCGCCATAGACCAGATGCGGGCGGAATGGCTGGTGCCGGTGATGCAAGGCGCCTTCAACGAAATCTACGCAATCGACTGTGACAGCCTGCGCCTGCTGTACCTGAATCCGGCCGCCTGCGCCAATCTGCAATATCCGCAGCACCTGCTGGCTGGCATGACATTGCTGGATGTGGCCGGCAATCTGGATCAGGAAAGTTGCCGCCGAATCCTGCAGCCGCTGCACGACGATGGCGCGGCACAGGTCACGCTGGATACCATGCTGACGCGCCACGACGGCACCCGCTATCCGACCGAATTGCGGCTGCTGCGCTCGACGCTCGGGCCGGCACCGGTATTCATCGCGATCGGCAACGATCTTAGTTCGCGCTATGAGTCGGCCCATGCACTGCGGCTGAGCGAGGCGCGTTTTCGCGCCATCGTCTCCAACACTCCAGGTTTGGTCTACCAGCTCCTGCGGCAAGCGGATGGTAGCGTCGCCTTCCCTTATCTGAGCGGCGGCTGTCATGCGCTGCTGGGCGTTGCCGCCGAGCGGCTGCGTACCGATGCGACGCTGTTCCTGCAACTGATCCTGGCCGAAGACCGACCTTCCTGGCTGGAATCGATGGCCGCCTCCGCCGCCGACATGACAGCCTGGAACTGGGAAGGCCGCATCTGGATCGAGGCCTGGAAGGACATCAAGTGGATCAATCTGCGCGGCACGCCGCGCGCCCTGGAGGGTGGCCTGGTGCAATGGGAAGGCATCATGACCAACATCACCGAAAGCAAGCTGGAACAAGCCGAAATCACGCGTTCGCGCGCGCAGTTGGCAGAATTGTCGGCGCATGTCGAAAACGTGAAAGAGCAGGAGCGCACCCGCATCGCGCGCGAAATCCACGACGACCTGGGCGGTAACCTGACCGCGATCAAGATGGCGCTGGCGCTCCTGGCGCGCCGTCTGCCGGCAGGCGACACCGCACTGGCCGCCAAGGCAGCGTACCTCGATGCACTGGTCGATCGCACCATCGAATCGGCGCACCGCATTTCGGGCGACCTGCGTCCGGGCGTGCTTGACTTCGGCATCGTCGCAGCAATCGACTGGCAAGCGAAGGAATTTGAAAAGCAGGCAGGCATCCCCTGTATTTTCAGCCCGGAAATGAGCGAGCTGGATCTGCATCCGGACCAGGCGGCCGCGCTGTTTCGCATCTTCCAGGAGGCGCTCACCAATATCGGCAAGCACGCACATGCGACCCGGGTGCGCGTGCGGCTTGGCAAAAACCGGCATGGGGTGCTTCTTGAAATCAAGGACAACGGACGTGGCATCGCCGCCACCGACCGCCTGAAACCGAATTCCTTCGGCATTCGCGGCATGACTGAACGTGCCAGTGCGCTGGGCGGCAGCCTCAGCGTCAGTGCCGAACCCGGCGGCGGCAGCCTGGTGGCGATCCGGATCCCGCTGCCAGCCATGGCGGCACCAGAATCACAACACAACAGCAATCAGCAGTACAGATCGTCATGACCAGCAAAAATTCAGCAAAAAAAATAAAAGTCCTGATCGCCGACGACCACGCCATCGTGCGCGAAGGCCTGAAACAGATCCTGGCGGACACCACCGACATCGCGGTTGCCGGCGACGCCGAAAACGGCTTCGAAGCGATCAAGCTGATCCGGCGCGGCCCCAGCGACGTCATGTTGCTCGACATTTCCATGCCCGACCGCAGCGGCATCGATGTCCTGAAACAGTTGAAGAAGGAATTTCCCAAGCTGGCGGTGCTGATGCTGTCGATGCACCGCGAAGATCAATATGCGATCCGGGCGCTGAAGGCCGGCGCCGCCGGCTATCTCAACAAGCAAAGCGCTCCGGCCGAACTGGTCACCGCGATCCGGCAGGTCGCCACCGGCCGCAAATACGTTAGCCCCGCACTGGCCGAAGAACTCGCCAACCAGGTGGGCGAGGACCACGAACGGCCGCTGCATGCCACGCTCTCCGACCGCGAGTATCAGACCATGACCATGATCGCCTCCGGCAAGACCGTCAGCGACATTGCCGCCGAGCTGGCGCTCTCGGTCAAGACCATCAGCATGTACCGCTCGCGCGTGCTGCAAAAAATGAAGTTGCGGCACAACGCCGAACTGACGCATTACGCGATCAAGAACCAACTGGTGGACTGATGTCGCACGCTTGCCGTTCCCGCGAAAGCGGGAACCAAGTGTCGCGCGCCATGTGAGATCAATCCCGTTCGGGCCGGCTGGGAAGAACGCCGCTGGGCTCCCGCTTGGCTCCCCGGGAACGACAGGCTGGGCAGGTTCGTAACCGAAGCCATGGCCAGCCCCCGAAACCTCAAATTGCACCCCCTTTCTGCCGCTACTCCCGGCATCAATGCGCGCCTTGATCCCATAACATGATTCCCACAGCCAGAAAATCTCGATCCGGGAGCGCTCATGCAGGCCACACAAATCAGCTCAAGCTATTCTTCCGCATCAAATCCGGTCGATGTCGGCTTCGAGGTTTTGCGTCGACTGGCAGCACGCCGCATCGCCCCCACTCCGGACGCCTATCGCGCACTGTATGACGAAATCGCCGGGACCGCGTCGCATCAGGCCGAAACCGTACTGGCGCGTTTCGGCAAGAGCCGCGGGCGCGCTCCGTACGACGCGCAAGATGCCAACACCCGCATACGCGCACTGGAATCGCGGCTAGAACAACTGAACGAACTGGTATGCGAAGACCAGTTGACCGGCAGCCTGAACCGGCGTGGCCTGGACGATATGCTTTCGCGCGAACTGAGCCGCGCCAATCGGCGCGGCACGCCTTTGTGCGTGGCGATGCTCGACCTTGACGATTTCAAGCAACTGAACGACACCCACGGCCATTGCGTCGGTGACGAAGTGCTGGTGCACCTGGTGCAAGTCATCAAGCAGACCTTACGCAGCATGGATACCGTGGCCCGCTTCGGTGGCGAGGAATTTCTGATCCTGCTGCCTGATACCACGCTGGAAGCCGCCAGCCTGGCGCTGGCACGCCTGCAGCAAAAGCTGGCCGAACAGGTCTTCATTCACAAGCGCCAGCGGCTGCCGATCACCTTCAGCGCCGGCATCGCCCTGCGCGCCGCCAATGAAGGACGGCCGGCGCTGGTGGCGCGCGCTGATGCCGCGCTGTACGCGGCCAAGCAGGCAGGTAAAAACCGCGTCGTGTACGCGGTCTGACCACGATATAGCCGTTGATCGAAAAAACAACAGAAACGCACAAAATACCGGAAACGACAGAATCTTCCAGAATCGCGGCGCCAAATCGCGCGATCATGCCGGGCTAGCATTATTGCACTGCAAAATTGCACAACCCACTTATCGTTATGCCCGCCAAGCCACCCAAGTCCGTCCAGCACAACGCCGCCGACATCGCGCGCGAAGCGTTCCATCGCTTGGCGGCGCAACGCATTGCCCCCACCCCGGATGCCTACCGCGCGGTCTACGATGAAATCGGCGGCCTGCCCGCGCAGACGGACGCGGAAACCATCCTCTCCGCACTGGCTACCAGGCTCGCAGCCGGGAGCGGCGATGTTGCCGAGCTCGGCCGCCGTTGTGTCCAGGCACGCGCGCAAGGCAATTGGCAAGACTGCGGCGAACAACTGATCCAACTGCTGGAACAACATCTGGCGCCGGCAGCGGCCGCCATCGACGTTGCGCCAGAGCCGATGGCGACCCTGCCGCCATCGGTCATCCTCACCGGTGCCCAGGGCAACCTGCTGCGCGACATGCTGGTGCGCTCGCTCAATCTGGCGCTGACGGCGCAACTGCAGCACGCCCCGCACCTGATGGCCGAAGCGCAGGCGCTGGCCGCCAGCATCAAGGAGGCCGACAGCACCGAAGCGCTAAACCAGGCCGCCGGCCGGTTGCGCCAACTGTGCTTGCACATCGAACAGGACAGCGAAGACACGCAGCACCAGCAGGAGATGTTGCTGCGGCTGTTCCGGTTGCTGCTGGACAACGTCAAGGAACTGGCCGAAGAAGACAGCTGGCTGGCCGGCCAGATCGCCAGCGTGCAGGCGCTGCTTGCCGGCCCGATCGATTCCGCCGCCTTGCAGGATGCCACGCGCAGCCTGAAGGAAGTGATCTACCAGCAAGGCGTATTGAAGCAAAGCCTGACCGAAGCCAAGGTCACGGTAAAGCACATGATGCTAACTTTCATCGAATGCCTGTCGGCCACCGCCGCCACCACGCGCGACTATCACCAGAAGATCGAGCACTACACGACTGAAATCAGCCGCACCGACGACATCGGCAAGCTCAACACCATCCTGCACGACGTGATGCGCGAAACGCTGCTGTTGCAAAGCGAAGCGCTACGCTCGCGCGACCAGATGCTGCATGCCCAGCAAGCCGCGCACAGCGCGGACGACCGCATCAAGGCGCTGGAAACGCAACTGGCGCAAATGAGCGAACTGGTGCGCGAAGACCAGTTGACCGGCAGCCTCAACCGGCGCGGCCTGGACGGCGTTTTCGAGCGCGAGCTGGCGCGCGCCGACCGCCGCGGCACGCCGCTGTGCATCGCCATGCTGGACCTCGATGACTTCAAGCGCATCAACGATTCGCACGGCCATGCCGCCGGCGACGAAGCGCTGATCCACCTGGTGCGCGTGATCAAGGACACCCTGCGCACGATGGATGTCATCGCCCGCTTCGGCGGCGAGGAATTCCTGATCCTGCTGCCCGACACCGTGCTGGAATCGGCCAGCGCCACCATCACCCGCCTGCAGCGCGAACTGACCAAGCGCATCTTCCTGCACAACCACCAGCGCATCCTGATCACCTTTTCCGCCGGCCTCGCCTTGCGCGCCGCGGGCGAAGACCAGAAATCCCTGATCCGGCGCGCCGACGCCGCCTTGTACAAAGCGAAGAAGGCCGGTAAAAACCGGGTGGTCAGCGCCGGCTGAACGGCGCCGCCAAATCGCTTGCTGCAACGGGCCACGCTTTGCGCGGCTTCCGCATACAAACAATATACTCCCAGTGGATGACATTCTTACCGGAAATAAAATGGCGGATTTATCAACATACTCCACCAAACTGCGCGGCGGTTTCAAACACGAAGTGCAACATAGGCTAAATCCAGAGGAAGTGTAGCAAGGTTGTAAAAGACCTCATGCGGGGTTCTGTAACCAAGGCATTTGCGGGGGCGGTGGTTGAGTTTGTCGACGGCGGCCTGGAGCGCTTGCTGGCTGACGGTTTTCAGATTGGTGTTCTTCGGGAAATACTGCCGGAGCAAGCCATTGGTGTTTTCATTCAGGCCGCGCTCCCAGGAATGATAGGGGCGGGCAAAGTAGACATCGGCCCGCAGGCGGGCACTGATCAAGGCGTGGTCGGCGAATTCCGATCCGTTGTCGAAGGTGATGGTGTGGCACACCCGCCGATGCGGGCTGAGCAAATCGACCACCACCGCACCCACGCCCTCGGCCTGCTTGCTGTTGGCTGGGGCGGCCAGGGTGAAGCGCGACCGCCGTTCCACCAGCGTCACCAGCACCCCTTGCTGGCCTTTGCCAATCACGGTGTCGCCTTCCCAATCGCCCAGCCGCAGGCGTTGCTCGACCATCAGGGGACGATGCTCGATGCCGATCCGGCCCGGCAGGATTCCCCGACGCCGCCGGCCGCTGCCGTGGCGCTGGCGCCGGGGTTTCTGGCTGCGCAAGTGCCGGATCAAATCGCCGCCGCCACGCCGATCGGCGTAGATCCGTTGATAGACGCTCTCATGACTGATGCCGATCGGGCTGCCCCGTTCCAGCGTCAGGCGGTGGATCGCTTGTTCGGGCGACAGGTCCAGGCGGATATAGGCCTGAACCGCCAACCAGGCGGCGTCGGCAACCCGGCTCGCATTACGACTGTTCTGTTGCCGTGCCAAGGCTTTATCGTGTGCCTGGCCAGGCCGCCATTGATGCACGCCCCGGTTGCGCCGCAGTTCGCGACTGATCGTCGAGCGATGCCGCCCCAGCCGGCGCGCAATCTCGCTGACTGAATGATCGTCTGCCTGCAGTTCGTGAATTTGGTATCGTTCGTCTCGGGTGAGGTGTGTATAGCGCATATTCGGCAACTTTCGACTGGCTGGTCAAAGGGTTCGAATGCTAGCGCATCTCGCCCTCCTTCCGTTGATCGGTGTTGCACTTCGTGTTTGAAACCGCCCGCTCGAACAATGCCGGCAACCTGATTCCAGCGGCCGAGGTCGAAGCCAAGTTCGCGGCCAAGCGGGCAGCAACGCGCCGCCGGCTTGAAGCATCCACCAAATGATGGAACTGCTTTGGACGCCCGAGGCGACACAAGACCGCGACGAAATCCATGACTTCATCGAGACCGACAACCGGGCCGCCGCGCTGGCTCTCGATGAACTGTTTGCAGAGAAAGCCGGCCGCCTGGTCGATCATCCCGGCCTGGGTCGGCTTGGCCGCGTTGCCGGCACCCGCGAGTTGGTAGCGCATCAAAATTACATCCCTATCTATGATTCGGCCGGCGATCTGGCGCGGGTGCTGCGCGTACTGCACACCGCCAGACAGTGGCCGTCAAGAACGCATTAGACAATGCCGCCTGGGCAATCGCCATACGGCTTGATACCGCTCAGTTAAACGAACTTCCGAGAGAATGTCATTCCACGACAGCGGAAATTCAGCGGCGTGATGAACGAACATCACTGCCCCCTTGCAGGGCGCGTTTCCGCTGGCAAGCGCAAACCGTTTCGCAGGCAGACAGCGGGCTGCCTGAATTCCCTGCTATGCTCCGCGCGGGGACAACCCGGAGAAATATTTCGTCTTAACTGAACCGCATTAGCGCATGCGGCCGCGTTGTCAGCCTTGCGTGTGCACGGCTATCGCGGCGAAAACTGCTATCTGACATTTCGGTACGGCAGCGCGTTTGGCGAATTTGGCTTACTCGCTCCAGAGCACCGCCTGATCGAGTTCCGGCGCGACTCTTAGCAAGGCGGCGCGGCCCTGCAGGGCGCGCTCCTTCCAGCCTTTGCCGCGCCCCAGCGCATCTTTCCAGGCGGCGTTGAACAGATCGGCCTGCCCCGACTCGTGGAAGTAACTCACCAGGCTGGTAGCCTGCAAGATGTCCTTGTTTGCCTTGACGCGTTCGCTGACCGGGCGCTCTCCATACACGATCAGCTTGTGAATGGCGAGACGTTCCGGTGCCGGCAGGTTGACCACGCAGGAGCCGGCAGTGCCGAATACGCAGCCTTGCGTGGTTTGTTCCAGCGAAAACTCCATGAATTTCAAAGGCTCCAAGGCCAGGTTGAGTTCGGGCAGGACGACGGTTTTGTTATCCCTGGTCATGCTGGTGACAAAGTCGATCCGCAATTCCTGATCGTTTGGATTGCGATACTGGGCGCCGGCCGCGCCGTTGAACTGAGAAATGGGCAACAGGCCCATTTCGAGGGATTCCAGCGCACCATGGACATCAAGCTGGATGGAGGCAGGCAGCGCCACCGAAATATTACGGCCGGCAGGTGCAAAATCGACGTCCAGGGTGGCGGCGCCATCCAGCCAGCGTACGCCAAGCATGTTGCCGATCGCCAGGAAGGCATGGGTGCCGATCAATATGCCGCCGGCGCGGAAGAATCCGTATTCGGAAAGGCGCTTGATGATCCTGAAATGCTTGGGCGCGATCGGGGTGCAGCCCAGGGCAATGGCCGAGCGGGCTGCCGGCGCGAGCGGTTTGTCCTGGCGGATTTCGGCGAACCTGGCGACCAGCGCCCGGACCCGGGCCTCGTCGGGGCCGACGTATGCCATCCTGAGCTTCTGGTCGGTATCGCGGTAAGCAAAATACCAATACGACTTTCCCTTGCGTTCGAGCTTGTGAAAACTTCCCGCCAGTCCTGCCAACGCATTGGTCATTTCAAACGCGCGTGTCTGCTCGAACAATTCGGCATAAGCGGTTTGGGCAGAGAGGTTGAGTTCGGAAAATCTCATGGCAACTCCAGTTGCTAAACATTTTAGCGAATTGTTTAGCAATGAGCGTAGAGAATTTCCCTGGCCGTCCAGATTGAGGAGCCAGGCAAGCATGAATGCCTGCGCCCAATCGACACCAAATCGAAAATCTGAAGGGTTTTTGGCGAATTTATATCTTCGCGCGAAGCGGTTAATTGCTTAAAGATTTCCGAAATGCAAGCCGACAAAACAAGCACCTGGCCTGAGTTCGGGTGAGGCTGGAAGAAAAGAAAGTTTCCGAAAAATTTCAGAAACGCTCAACTTTTTCCAGCCGCGTCCGATATCACATCCAACGACGGCTTGCGCCAATCAAAAAAGCGCATACCGACAATGAAAGTGCTCAGGTCGGACATCATCGGCCCATTACAGGAGAATCAACATGGCTGCTTTTATCAATACCAATATTGCGTCGTTGAATGCACAACGCAATCTGAACACCTCGCAGTCCTCGCTCGCCACCTCGCTGCAACGTCTATCCTCCGGCCTGCGCATCAACAGTGCCAAGGACGACGCTGCCGGTCTGGCCATTTCCGATCGGATGACTTCGCAAATCCGCGGCCTCAACCAGGCGGTCCGCAATGCCAACGATGGCATCTCGCTGGCACAAACAGCGGAAGGCGCGCTGGGCGAAATCACCAACAACCTGCAACGAATTCGCGAACTGGCGGTACAGTCGGCCAACGCCACCAACAGCGCCAGCGACCGCGCTTCGCTGGATGCGGAATCGAGCCAGTTGATTGCGGAAATCACGCGGGTTGCCAGCCAGTCGTCGTTTAACGGCTTGAATCTTCTGGATGGATCCTTTCAAAACCAAGCATTTCAGGTCGGCGCCAACGCAAATCAGACGATTTCCATCAGCTCGATCGCCGATTCGCGCGCAACTGGGTTGGGCAGCAACGTATTGCAAGTGGGCGGGACAGCGATGAATGTTGCTACCGCTGCTGCCGCCGACATCTCGGGCGGCAACGGAGTTGCTGCCCAAAACGCAATGACGGTTAATACGGCTAACGGTGGCACCACCTCTGCATTTAACATAGCTGTCGGAAGCAGTGCCAAAGCGATCGCTGCAGCCATTAACGCCTCTGCTAGCAATGTTGGCGTAACGGCTACGGCCACTAACAGCGCTACCTTGAGCAGCCTTGGCGCCGCCGGCACCGTCAGCTTCACGCTCGGCGGTACCGCCTCCGCCGCCATTTCCGCAGTTGTCGCGGATCCAACCGATCTGACGTCACTGGTCGCAGCCATCAACGGCGCATCGGGAACCACCGGGGTCACCGCCACTTTCACCAGCACATCGGCGAAAAATGGGATTACCTTGACTAGCTCCGATGGTAGCGATATCAGCATTCTGAACTTTGCTAACGACGGCGCTACCAAGACAGTTGACTTCTCTGGCAAAACGTTGACTGGTGGTGCAGCAACAGATTCGTCGATCAAAACCGGGTCGGTATCTCTTAGCAGCAGCAAGGGTGCCATCACTTTAGGTAGCACTACCGGTGGAACTGTGTTTAATACCACAACGAGTTCCTTTTCATCGGTAGCCAGCCTCAGTCTCACCAGCGCCACCAATGCACAATCCGCGATTGCCGTGCTAGACGCGGCGCTGGCCCAGACCAACAGCTCGCGGGGTGACCTCGGCGCCTATCAGAACCGTTTTTCGTCGGCAATTTCAAACCTGCAGACGACTTCGGAAAACCTGTCCGGCGCACGCAGCCGGATTCAGGACGCCGATTTTGCGTCGGAAACTGCCACCTTGACCCGTGGTCAGATTTTGCAGCAGGCTGGCACCGCGATGCTGGCACAAGCCAACTCATTGCCAAACGGCGTGCTGGCCCTGCTGCGTGGCTGATCGGCGCAGCTCGCATGACCCGACCTAGGTCGGGGTAATTCAGGAATATTCCCCGTCCGGCTTAACCCGGACGGGGTGTTCCCATTTAAGGAGCGATCATGGAAATTCGATCGATAGCCACGTCTTCTACATCGCAGCCGCCAGTCACAGAAAAAGCAGCTACAGCGGCTGCGGCCAAGTCCGCCGCCCTGGCAACGACGGCAAATCCTGCTCCAGAGGCTGCCGTGCCGGCTCCCGACAGCGCGCAACTGTTGCAGGCAGTTGGTCATCTGAACCAAACGATGAAAACTCGCGAATCCGGATTGGAGTTTTCGATCGACGAAGAATCGCATCGTACCGTGGTCAAAGTGGTCGATCAGCAAACGAAAGAATTGATCCGCCAGATGCCGTCGGCGGAAGCCCTGGAAATCGCCAAGGCGCTGGATCGGGTGCAGGGCATGTTAATCAACCAAAAAGCATGATGGCCTGCACAGCGAACTAGACCCGAAAAACCCATCTCAAGTCGAATTTGATTCGGCCGATAACGGGGTATATTGTCACTTTTCAGCAGGAGGCCACGTGGGTATTTCCTCCCCCGGCGTCGGATCCAATCTCGATATCAATTCCATCATCAACCAGTTGATGCAGGTGGAAAGCAAACCGCTGGTGGCGCTTGCCAAAAAAGAGGCGAGTTACCAGGCAAAGCTGTCAGCCTTCGGTAGCCTATCGGGGGCACTGACCTCGTTCCAGACGACGCTAGCTGGCTTGAGTGATCTTTCCAAATTCCAACAACTAGCCAGCGCCAGCAGCGATTCGACAGTCGCCACCGCCACCACTGCCAAAGGTGCGGCGGCCGGCAAATACAGCATCAACCTGACCCAATTGGCGCAGCAGCAGTCGCTGGCCGGCAAGGGCATGGCTTCGACCACCGCCTCGATCGGCGGTGGCGACGCCACTACTATCCGCTTTCAATTCGGCACCATCAGCGGCGGCACACTAAGCAATGGCGTGTATACCGGTGCCAGCTTCGCGGAAAACCCCGATCAGCCCTCCGGCAGCATCACCATCGACAGCAGCAATAATTCGCTGCAAGGCATCCGCGACGCAATCAACAAGGCTGGCCTGGGCGTGACCGCCACTGTCGTCGCCGATGGCAGCGCGGAACCAAATCGGCTGGTACTGACTTCGGACAAGACCGGCGCCGCCTCCAGCATGCGGATCACGGTCGATGGCGACGCGGCGCTGCAGGATTTGTTGGCCTATGATCCCGATACTGCCAGCGGCGGCACGCAAAAGCTAACCCAAACCAGCGCCGCGCAAAACGCGCAACTGACAATCAACGGCATCGCCGTCACCAGCGCCACCAATGTCATCGCAGGCGCGATCGAGGGCGTGACGCTAACTGCAAGCAAAATCGGCAGCACCGATATTTCGATTACCCGCGATACCGGTGCCATCGAAAAAAACGTCAATGCGTTCGTTAAATCCTATAACGACCTGAATGCAGCGTTGAAGATGTTGGCTGGATACAACGCTGACGCAAAGACCGGCGGCCTACTGATCGGCGACTCGACCGTGCGCACGATCCAGACCGGATTGCAGAGGATGTTTGCGGCACCGCCTGCAGGGCTGGGAGGGTCACTGACGCAACTGTCGCAAATCGGCGTCTCCTTTCAGAAAGACGGTACGCTTACGCTCGATTCGGGAAAGTTGCAAAAAACGATCGCCAGCAATTTCAACGACATCGGCAAGCTGTTTGCCGTCGCCGGCACCGCTTCCGACAGCTTGATCAGCTATGCCGGCTCGACTCTGGCCACCAAGGCCGGCAGCAATGCGATCAACATCACCACGCTGGCGACCAAGGGGCAGCTGGTCGGTTCGGCGGCGGCCAACACCACCATTACCGCGGGAGTGAACGACGAACTGACGCTGACACTCAATGGCATCAAGTCCACCTTCAAGCTGACCGCCGGTTCCTACAACGCGGCGTCGCTAGCGGCTCATCTGCAGGCGACCATCAACGGCGTCAAGGATTTTTCGGCGGCAGGCTTCACGGCCAAGGTCAGCCAGACCGATGGCGTCCTGACGATCATGTCCGAACGCTACGGCTCGGCGTCCACGGTCACGCTCAGCGGCAGCGGGGCCGCCGAGTTGCTGGGCACCGAGCCAACTGCCACCGACGGCGTCGACGTCGCCGGCACCATCAATGGCATTGCCGCCAGCGGGTCCGGCCAGTTCCTGACCAGCACCGATGGCCTGAAACTCCAGGTTACTGGCGACACCTTGGGCAATCGAGGGACACTGGATTTTTCGCAAGGCTATGCTTCGCAACTGGGCAAACTGGTCGACGGCTTCCTGGGCAGCGAAGGCCTGATCTCCAGCCGCACCGATGGCCTGAACAGCAGTATCAAGGATATCGGCAAGAACCGCGATGCACTGAATCTGCGCTTGACCAACATCGAGGCGCAGTACCGCAAGCAATTCACCGCGCTCGACGTCATGCTTTCCAATATGAACTCAACCAGCAATTACCTGACTCAGCAGTTGGCGGGACTAGCCAACCTCAATAAACAATAAGCGGAGAAAGCACATGTTCGGATCGACCAGAAACGGCGCCAACGCCTACGCCAAAGTTGGAATCGAAACCGGGGTGGCGGCCGCCAGCCCGCACAAGTTGATCGTGATGCTGTTCGACGGCGCGCTGCTGTCGGTCGCCACCGCCCTGCAAAAAATGAAGGATGGTGACATCGCCGGCAAGGGCCAGGCGATCTCCAAGGCCATCGCCATCATCGACAGCGGCTTGCGCGCCAGCCTGAACAAGGAGGTTGGCGGCGAAATCGCCATCAGCCTGGATGCGCTGTACGACTACATGGGGCGGCGCTTGCTGGCGGCGAATATCGGAAACCAGCCGGCGATCCTGGATGAAGTACACGGCTTGTTGGCCGAGCTGAAAGGCGCCTGGGAAGCGATCGGCGAAACCGCCAATCCTGCTCAGCCAATGCCGGCGGCAGCGCCGAAAATGCCGGCCTACGACGCGCTGGCGCCGCGCATGTCCAACCTGGTGAGGGCCTGAACCGATGAATAGCCAGGAAGTCATTTCCCTGTACGAAACCGTCGCCGGCATCACGACACAGATGCTGGCCGCAGCCCGCAGCGGCGACTGGGATCAGTTGGTGGCGCTGGAAAACCATTGCAACCATCATGTGCAGCGGCTGCAAAACGGCGAGCCGCCGGAGCCGCTGACCGGCACGGTGCGCCAGCGCAAGGTCGAGATCATTCAGAAAATCCTGGCCGACGACCGCGAGATTCGCAACATCACCGAACCGTGGATGCAGCAATTGTCCGCGTTAATGAAGAATGCCGGAACCGAACGCAAACTGACCCAGGCGTACGGGACGCAACAAGCGAGCTGAGCATGCTGCCGCGGGCCGACTTGTCCAGCATTCGACCCGTGCTTGCGATCGATGCGCCGCCTGCGGTCGTCACGATTGCCGACTCCAAACACGAAACCGTCAGCCGCCTGGCGCAGATTGCGCTGGGCCAGCAGGTGCAGGCCAAGGTACTGTCGGCACTGGAGGATGGCACTTTCCTGGTGCGGCTGGAGGGCGCCACGGCGCGCATGAATCTGCCGGCTGACGCCAAGGTTGGCCAGTCCTTGCTGCTGACGCTCACCGGCACCATACCGCGCCCAACTTTTTTGCTGGGCAGCGCCGGCAATCCGGCCGCCACCGCCAACGTCAGCGCCGCCGGCCGCCTGATCGATCATCTGCTGCAAGGCGCGCGGCAAGGGAATGCCCCGGCCAGCTTGCAGGGCAGCGCGCCGCTGCTGCAGACGCCACCCTCGGCCTCAGCAACCCAACCGGCCCAGATCGCCAACGCCTTGCGCGACGCGGTGGTGTACAGCGGATTGTTCTATGAATCCCATGTAGCCCAATGGGCCGCCGGTAGCCGCAGCCTGGCGCAATTGCTGCGCGAGCCGCAGGCGCGGGAGCCACTGCAGGACCCCAGGTTGCCGGACGCCAGGCTGCTGACCGCGAATCCGCCAGGCGCGGCACGTGCCGAGACCTCTCCCTCGCACCAACTGATCCCGCTGCAGCTGGACACGCTGGAAAACCAGCGCGTGCTGTGGCGCGGCGAACTGTGGCCGGGGCAGACGCTGGAATGGGAAATCGGCAAGGACGCGCCGCAAGGCGGCGATCCCGCGGCGCCGGATGCGGAGCCATCCTGGCAAAGCGTGGTGCATTTCGAGCTGCCGCTCCTGGGCAAGGTAAGCGGAGCGATCCGGCTGGTTGGCCAGCGCTTGCACATGCAATTGCGCACTGAAACCGACACCGCTGCCCTTGCCCTGCGCGCGCACGGCCCCCGCTTGTCTGAAGCCTTGAACGCGGCCGGCTCGACCCTCGATTCTCTGACGGTGAAACGCGATGCCGCCGAACCCTGAAGCACCGCCGATCGTGCCGCCCAGCGCGGTGGCGCTGGCCTATCAGAGCGGCGACGGCGCACCGAAAGTGGTGGCCAAGGGGCGCGGTCTGCTGGCCGAACAGATCATTGCGCGCGCCCGCGAGCACGATGTGTTCGTGCATGAATCGAAGGAGCTGGTGGCGCTGTTGATGGAGGTGGAACTGGATGACCAGATCCCGCCGGCGCTGTACCGGGCGGTGGCGGAACTGCTGGCATGGCTGTATCAGGTCGATGCTGCGCAAAAGGCCGAGGGCGGAGTATGATGGCGCAATGTTGCCGTGTGGAACCAGATGCAAGGGCGGAGTTGGTTGACGCCTTTCGTCATTCGATTCAGCCGGCAATTGCGACCATGGGCAAAAATGAATCTGCCAAATCAGCCCCGCCACATCCCTTGCCGCTCCGACCTTACTGACTACCTCGATGCCAGATCACGACGACTTCCAGTCACTCGACTTAAGCGACTACGAAATCCACTCGCGGCGCGAAATCATCAATATCCTGCGCAGTCTGGGCGAATGCAATCAATTGATCCAGTTGCGGCTCGAGGGCGGCGCCGACACCATCGTGACCTCGGTGCTGGCGGTCGAGGACGGCGCGGGCGAGGTGGTGATCGACTGCGCGCCCAGTTCGACTGTTAACCAGCGCATCCTGGCCAGCGAGCGGATTTTCTTTGAAACCGTGCTCAACAATATCCGCATCCTGTTTCAGACCGGCGCCGCCAGCGCCTGCCAGCACCAGGGCGGCCCCGCCCTGCGCGTGCCGATTCCACCGGTACTGATACGGCTGCAGCGGCGCGAGTTTTACCGCGTACCAACTCCGACCGTCAACCCGCTGCTGTGCGACATCCGCAGCGGTCAAGGCGAGGACGAGCGCGTCATCACCCTGCCCCTGCACAACATCAGCGGCGGCGGTATTGCCCTGATGGATGAACACAAGTTGCTGAACCCGACCATTGGCTTCATCTATCCGGATTGCCGCATCCAGTTGCCAGCCGGAACGCTGGTGCAGACCGCACTGGAAATCCGCAACACGCGCGACCTGACGCTGGCCAACGGCAAGAATACGCGCCGCGTGGGTTGCCGCTTCGTCAACTTGCCCAGTGCCATGCTGAATGCGGTGCAGCGTTACATCACCAGCCTGGAACGCGAACAGAACGCGCGCCATGCCGGGATGGGATGAGCTGCTCGCAGGCGTTCACCAAGATAGGAAGCATGGCGGCCGGCTTACATACTGGCCACCCAAACTATCAATTCCGGCGGAAAAATGGTGATATAGAAAACATACTCCACCGCCTCTGTAAATTAGGGTCAGAGTCGAATTATTTTCGGAACTTTTCTGGCGATTGCGCGAAATCCGTGAAAGCAGGGTCGGAGTAATTTGCGCCATGAAGCCGGTGCAAAAAAACTCCGACCCTGGTTTCACTCGGCTTGCGCCTGTTGCGGACAGGACGCCCGTAAGTCAGAGTCGAATTGTTTGACTCCGCTACCACTTGCGCCCGCTGGTCCGAACTGTGCCTATACCTGCATATTCATGATGTCGTGGTAGGCCGATACCAGCTTGTTGCGCGCCTGTACCGTGGCCTGGAAGGTGATGCTGGCCTTTTGCATCGAAATCATCATGTCCGACAGACTGACCTTGTCGTCGCCCAGGGCGAAATCCTTGGCCATTTGCTCCGATTTCCGCTGCACACCGTTGACCGAATCCAGCGACGCCTTCAAGGCATCGGCAAAACCGGGCCTGGTTACCGGTTCCTGCGGCTGCGGCTGCAGCGGATTGGCGACCCCCTGGGTACGTGCCGCGGCCGCTTTCAGTTGCGCCACCATGGCTTCGATCCTGCTGGTGTCTATGGCTCCTACGCTCATTGCATTGCTCCCCTGCTGGCTGGCGCCATGCGCCGCAATGACAGCACGTTAACACGGGCGCGCTTTGGCTTCGCCCTCGAACAGCGCAAGAAATATTGCTCTATTCCAACGATTGAAATACGCTGGCGGAACGACAATCGGCATAAGGCTAAAAGCGTAACCAACGAGGCATCAGGTGAATCCAGACATTTTCAATCAATCCGGCGGCGGGAGCGCACCATGGCGGTAGCAGCAGACGGCACGGTTACTCCCGGCCTGATGGGGCTGACGCAAACGCCGGGCGCGCGCAACGCGCTGCTGGCGGTGGCGGCAGCGGCCATCGTCGCCGTCATGGCTGGTGTCTGGATGTGGAGCCAGGCGCCGGATTACCGCATCCTGTTTTCGAACTATTCGGATCGCGATGGCGGCGCCATCGTCGCCGCGCTGCAGCAGATGAACGTTCCGTACAAGTTCGCCGAAGGCGGCGGCGCCATCCTGGTGCCGGCCAACCAGGTGTACGACGCGCGGCTGAAGCTGGCTTCTCAGGGCTTGCCGAAAGGCGGCGGGGTCGGCTTCGAACTGATGGAGAACCAGAAGCTGGGCGTGTCCCAGTTCCTGGAACAGGTGAATTTCCAGCGCGCGCTGGAAGGCGAGCTGGCCCGTTCGATCCAGGCGGTGGCGGCGGTGCAGTCGGCGCGCATCCACCTCGCCCTGCCGAAGGCCTCGGTATTCGTGCGCGAGCAGCAGGCGCCGACCGCATCGGTATTGCTGAACTTGCACCCGGGCCGCACGCTGGACCAGCAGCAGGTCAGCGCCATCGTTCACCTGGTGGCCAGCAGCGTGCCGAACCTGCCGCCAAAGAACGTCACGTTGGTCGATCAGAATGGCAACCTGCTGTCGGAATCGGACAAGAAAACCCGCGCCAACGGCCTCGATCCGACCCAGTTGAAATACGTGCAGGAGCTGCAGCAAAGCATCGCGCAGCGGGTCGAATCGATCATCACGCCGATCGTCGGCCCCAACAACGTGCGCGCCGAAGCCACCGCCGATGTCGATTTTTCGCATAGCGAACAGGCGGCGGAAATCTACAAGCCGAACCAGACGCCGGATTCCGGCGCGGTGCGCAGCCTGCAAAGCAGCGAATCGGCGACGCCCGGCAGTGCCAACGCCGGCGGCATTCCGGGTGCGCTGTCGAACCAGCCGCCGGCGCCGGCCACCGCACCAATCACCGTGACAACGACTGCCACTGCAGCCAACGCCAGAACCACGCAGCAATCGGCCGCCGGCACTCCGCCGCAGAATACGCACAAGGAATCGACCGTCAATTACGAAGTCGATAAAACCATCCGTTACGTGCAGCAGCCGATGGGCGGCGTGAAAAGGCTGTCGGTCGCGGTGGTGGTGAATTACAAGCGTGAACTGGATGCCGATGGCAAGATGATCAGCCGCCCGCTCTCCGACGCCGAGAAAACCCAGATCACCGATCTGGTCAAGGAAGCCATGGGTTACAACAAGGATCGCGGCGATACCCTGAACGTGGTCAACAGCCCGTTCGCCGGCGTGGAAATGGAAATCGTCGCCGATGTACCGCTGTGGAAACGGCCGGAAGCGCTGGATATGGCGAAACAGGGCGGCAAGTATCTGTTGGCCGGTCTGGTTCTGCTGTACCTGTTCTTCGCCTTCCTGCGCCCCACCTTGCGCAAGCTGACCGCGCCGACGTCAGCCGCGCTGCCGGCGCCTCCGAGCGAGGACGCCGTGGTGCGCCTGTCCGCTCCCGCGCAGGAAGGGGCGCCGGAGCGCCTGCCGCGTACTTATCAGAACAATCTGGACATGGCCAAGCAATTGGCGCGCGACGATCCGAAAGTGGTGGCTAATGTCGTCAAGGCGTGGGTGAACGGCAATGAGTGAACTCGGTATCCAGAAAGGCGCGATCCTGATGCTGGCGCTGGGCGAGGATGAGGCCGCCGAAGTGATGAAATACCTCGGCCCGCGCGAAGTGCAGAAACTGGGCGCCGCGATGTCGGTGATGAAGGGCGTCGCCAGCGAAGACCTCGATTCGGTGCTGAACGAGTTCCGCAACGAAACCGAGCTGCAGACCTCGCTTGGCGTCGATTCGGACGAATACATCCGCACGGTGCTGACTAAGGCGCTCGGCAGCGACAAGGCGTCGTCGCTGTTGAACCGGATTCTCGGCGGACGCGACGCTTCTGGCATCGAAAGCCTGAAATGGATGGATGCGCAGTCGGTGGCCGACCTGATTCGCAACGAGCATCCACAAATCATCGCCACCATCATGGTGCATCTGGAGCGCTACCATGCCTGCGAAGTGCTGGACCAGTTCACCGAACGGCTGCGCAACGATGTCGTACTGCGCATCGCCACGCTGGACGGGGTGCAGCCAGCGGCCTTGCGCGAGTTAAATGAAGTGCTGACCAAGCTCCTGGCCGGTAACGAGAACCTGAAGAAAAAACCGATGGGCGGGATACGCGCCGCCGCCGAAATCCTCAACTTCCTGTCCGGCGAAAACGAAGCGGCGGTGATGGAAAACCTGAAGAATTACGATCCCGACATGGCGCAGCGGATCATGGACGAGATGTTCGTGTTCGACAACATCATGGACATCGACGACCGCGGCATCCAGATCATCCTGCGCGAAGTGCAGTCGGAATCGCTGATCATCGCGCTGAAAGGCGCGCCCGGGGAATTGCGCGAGAAAATCTTCAAGAACATGTCGCAGCGCGCGGCCGAGATGATGCGCGAGGACCTGGAATCGAAAGGCCCGGTGCGTCTGTCCGAGGTCGAGGCGCAGCAGAAGGAAATCCTGCAGATCGTGCGCCGCCTGGCCGACGAAGGCCAGATCATGCTGGGCGCCAAGGGGGACGATGCGTATGTCTAGCACGGTGATCCCGAAAGAACAGATGTCGGCCTTCCAGCGATGGGAAATGGCTTCGTTCAACGAGCGTCCGGCCGCGTCGGCGCCGGAAGCTACCCGCCCCAGCATCGAACAGATCGCCGAAATCCGCGAAGCGGCGCGCAGCAAAGGCCACGCGGAAGGTCTGGCCGAAGGCCGCGCCGCCGGGCTGGCGCAAGGCCGGGCTGAAGCCGCCGCCGAAACGCAGCGGCTGCGGCAGATCGCCGAAACCTTCGGCCACGAAGTGGCGCGCGCCGATGAAGTGATTGCCCAGCAAATGCTCGATCTGGCGCTGGATCTGGCCAAAGCGATGCTGAAAACGGCGCTCGCGGTACGGCCGCAACTGGTGCTGCCGATCGTCGCCGAAGCGATCCATTACCTGCCCGCGCTGCAGCAACCGGCAAGCCTGTTCCTGCATCCGGAAGATGCACTGCTGGTGAAAAGCCACATGGATGACGAGTTGCAAAAGGCCGGCTGGCGGGTGGCCGACGATGCCCAACTGGAACGCGGCGGCTGCCGCATCGAAACCGCCAGCAACCAGATCGATGCCTCCACTGGCAGCCGCTGGCAGCGCATCGCCGCTGCGCTGGGCAAGGAATCGGAGTGGCTCGACGCATGAGCCCGAACCCCGCCACGCCGGCTGCAGGGCTGTCGCGCCACGGCGCGCGCTGGCAAGCCTACCTGCGCGACTGCCGCGCGCTGGCCGCACTGGCCGAGCCGATGCTGGTTTCGGGGCGTGTGACGCGCGTGGCCGGGCTGGTGATGGAAGCGGTCGGGCTCAAGCTGGCGGTCGGCAGCGCCTGCACCGTGCCGCTGCCGAATGGCGCGCGGCTGGAGGCGGAAGTGGTCGGCTTTGACGGCGAGCGGCTATTTTTGATGCCGCAAAGCGACGTCGAAGGCATCGTGCCCGGCACCCGCGTGTTTCCGGTGGAAGTGGTGCAAAGCCTGCCGCGCCCGGGCGCGGTCAACCATCCACGGCGCCGCCCGAGCGACCGCGGCCGCCACCTGCCGGTCGGCGATGAATTGCTGGGGCGGGTGCTGGACGGCGCCGGCCGCCCGCTGGACAACCTTGGTCCGCTGCATGCGGCCAGTTCGGCACCCCTGAACGTACGCGCCGCCAATCCGCTGACGCGGGCGCCGATCGTGGACATCCTCGATGTCGGCGTACGCGCGATCAACAGCATGCTGACGGTCGGCCGTGGCCAGCGCATGGGGCTGTTCGCCGGCTCCGGCGTCGGCAAAAGCGTGCTGCTCGGCATGATGGCGCGCTACACCAGCGCCGACGTGATCGTGGTCGGCCTGATCGGCGAACGCGGCCGCGAAGTCAAGGAATTCATCGAGCAGATTCTCGGCCGCGAAGGCCTGGCGCGCTCGGTGGTGGTGGCCGCTCCGGCCGATACGCCGCCGCTGATGCGCATGCAGGGCGCGGCCTACGCTACCGCAATCGCCGAGCATTTCCGCGACCAGGGCAAGCACGTGCTGCTGATCATGGATTCGCTGACCCGCTATGCGATGGCGCAGCGCGAAATCGCGCTGGCGATCGGCGAGCCGCCCGCCACCAAGGGCTATCCGCCGTCGGTATTCGCCAAGCTGCCGGCGCTGGTCGAGCGCGCCGGTAACGGCAAGCAAGGCGGCGGCTCGATCACCGCCTTCTACACTGTGCTGACCGAGGGCGACGACCAGCAGGACCCGATTGCCGACGCCGCGCGCGCGATCCTGGACGGCCACATCGTCTTGAACCGGGTGCTGGCCGAAGGCGGCCACTATCCGGCGATCGACATCGAGCAATCAATTTCGCGCGCGATGCACACCATCACCTCCGCCGAGCACCAGGCAAAAACGCGGCGGCTGAAGCAGCTCTACTCGCGCTACCAGCGCAACCGCGACCTGATCGCGGTCGGCGCCTACAGCCCCGGCAGCGATCCGGTGCTGGATGAAGCGATCGCGCTCAACAGCAGAATCGAAGCCTTCCTGCAGCAGGGCATCCCGGAACGGGCCGGCGTTGCCGAAAGCTTGGCGCAACTTACCGCTCTGTTTGGCTGATCAAGGCATGGAGAGGCAAAATATAATCAGGGGCATTGAGGATGTTTCTCGACCCCAGCGCCCAATGAAACGGAGTATGCGACCAATATATTCATTACTGGTGCGATATCTGACGTCATTGCGTGGAGTATACGTTTCATTGCGAGTTTGCACGAACAGGTTTTAAGGATTCGAATCACCTATGGCAACTTCGTCCGCAATTCACACGCTGATCGAACTGGCGACCCAGGAAACCGACGAAGCCGCCAAGCGGCTGGGCCAAGCCATGCGCACCGGCGAGGAAGCGCACCAGAAGCTGACCCTGCTGCAGCAGTACCGCGACGATTATGCGGCGCGCTTTCAGGCCAGCATGGCGGCCGGCCTGTCGGCCAGCGGCTATCGCAATTTCCAGACGTTCATCGACAAGCTCGACAGTGCCATCGCCAGCCAGCAGCAGGTGGTGGCCGGCGCCGAACGCCGCATTGGCCAGGAGCGCGGCGCCTGGCAAGCCAGCGAACGCAAACGCATGTCGTACGACACGCTGGCGACGCGGGCGCAAAAAGCAGTGCAGAAACAGGAAAACAGGCGCGACCAGAAGCAAAACGACGAGCACGCGGCGCGCCTGATGTCATACAAACGCTAGCGCCGCCAGGCAGCCACCCGCTGCCTGCGGTCTGATACGGATTCGCAATCAAAAAACGGTAAATGCCATGAACACAGCTCCGCTCCAGAATCCGGCAGGCCTCCTGCAAAACGCCCCGCCCGCGGGACGGCAAGGCGACGCCAATCCGGCACAGACTCCATTCAACCAGGTGCTGTCGAACGAAGTCGCGCAACGACGCGACGCCGGTAACACCGACGATAAGACAGCACCAGCGAAGCCAGGCGAGGGCGACCAAGCGCCGGCTGTGGCCGGCAATGACGGCGCGCCGCTAGACAAGACCCGCGCGCAGGCAAAGAGCGACGAGGCGGAACGCGACGGCGCCGCCTCGGTGGTTCCCGCCTCAGCCGAACTGCTGGCGCTGGTCGCCGATCTACAGCGCGCAAACGGAACCGGCGCCGTGGCGACCGACGGCGCGGAAGATGCCGCAGCCGCAGTTACCGCCAAGGCGAGCAAGCAGGACGCCACGCTAGCGATCGACCCTGACTTGTCGCGCGCAAGCTCGAAAAAAGATGCCATCTTGGCGCTTGCCGACAGCAAGATCAGACCGCCGGCCGCTGGCTCCGCATCTAACGGCGGCAAAACCGAATTACCTGCCCATGGCTTAGCGCCGGCCGGACACGCCACCGATCCGACCCAAGCTCCCACCCTCAAGCCGGACGCGGCGTTCGCCACCGCGATCCAGCAAGCCAGCAAAGCCAACACGGCGCCCGAGCTCAATCGCCTGGAAAGCCTGGACGCCGCCGCCACGCCGGCGCCCGCCGTAGCGCAACTCGCCCCCAGCTCCTTGCACGCCAATCAGGGCGTACCGGTTCAGGCCGCCGACAAACTGACACCGCAAGTCGGCACGCCGGCCTGGGATTCGGCACTCGGGCAAAAAGTGGTGTGGATGGCGGCCGGGGCCCAGCAAAGCGCATCGCTGAGGTTGAACCCGCCGGACCTGGGACCGCTGCAAGTGGTCTTGCACGTCAACAATTCGCACGCCAACGCCACCTTCATTTCTGCCCAGCCCGAGGTGCGGCAAGCTTTGGAAGCCGCCATGCCGCGCTTGCGCGAAATGATGGGCGATGCCGGCATCCAGCTCGGGCAAGCCAACGTCAGCACCGGCACCCCGGATCAGCAACCAACCTGGAATGGCCAGACGCCACGCCAGGCCGCCCGCGGCAACGAGGGCATCGGCGGCCATGCCGATACACCCGTGCGTAGCGGCCAGGTGCCGGTGACCGGGATCGGCCGCGGCCTGGTGGATACCTTCGCCTGATAGCGCCTCCCCGCCGCCCCTGCCCTTCATCTTCTGCCGCTTCCAGCCGATACACCCTTATCGACAGCGCGGCGAAAGCCGCGCGGCTTTCCGATATTCGCCAGAATTTTCATTGGCATCGCGCAACATTCGTCAGCGGCATCGGGTAACATAAAAGCGCCGAGTTGCAACGGCTTCAGCCCTCTCTTCTTCGCATGCGGGCTGCGACTATTTACCGATAATGGATATAACCGGTCAGGCTAGGGATCAGAGGAAACAGGATGGCAACAGCAAGCCCGAGGACCATGCCGCGCGCAGTCCCCAAACCAGCTCCCGCGGCGCCGCCACCGCCCGAGCCCAAGGAGGAAGCGCCGCGCAAATCGCGCAAGAAGGTTTACCTATTGCTGTTGCTGCTGCTCCTGGTACTGGGCGGCGGCGCGGCCGGCGCCTGGTGGTATTTCATGCCGGCGGCAACGCCTGCCAAGGAGGTACGCGAGGCGCCCAAGCCGCCGGTATTCGTGACCATCGAACCGTTCACGGTCAATCTTGCCGCCGGTGAAAATGGCGACCAGTACTTGCAGGTGGCGCTGACCTTGCAGGTGACGGATCAGGCCCAGGTCGACCGCATCAAGCTGTACATGCCGCAGGTGCGCAGCCGGGTTTTATTGTTATTGTCAAGCAAGAAAGCGAGCGATATCTCCACCGTCGAGGGCAAGAAAAAGCTATCCGATGACATCATCGCCCAGCTCAATCTGCCTTTTGCGCCGAATGGCGAGCCGCAAAGCGTGTCCGATGTTTTCTTTACTTCTTTCGTGATCCAGTAAGCTCATGGCCGATAATTTTCTGTCCCAGGAAGAAGTCGATGCGCTGCTCAAGGGCGTCACCGGCGAGCAGGACGAGGTGCGCCCGGCGGAAGACCCGTCCAGCATCCGGCCGTATAACCTGGCGACGCAAGAGCGCATCGTGCGCGGCCGCATGCCCACGCTGGAAATCATCAACGAACGCTTCGCCCGCCTGTTGCGCATCGGCCTGTTCAACTTCCTGCACCGCAGCTCGGAAGTCTCGGTAGGCCCGGTACGGGTCTCGAAATACAGCGAATTCATCCGCAACCTGGTGGTGCCGACCAACCTCAACCTGGTGCACATGAAGCCGTTCCGCGGCACCGCGCTGATCGTGTTCGACCCGACTCTGGTGTTCCTGATGGTGGACAACCTGTTCGGCGGCGACGGCCGCTTCCACACCCGGGTCGAGGGCCGCGACTTTACCCAGACCGAGCAGCGCATCATCTCGCGCCTGCTGGACATCGTGTTCGAAACCTATGCCAAGTCCTGGGAACCGGTGTACCCGGTCTCGTTCGAATATATCCGTTCCGAAATGAACACCCAGTTCGCCAACATCGCCACTCCCAACGAGGTGGTGGTGGCAACCACCTTCACCATCGAACTCGGGCAGGTATCCGGCGAACTGCATTTCTGCACCCCATATTCGATGATCGAACCGGTGCGCGACCTCCTGACTTCCAGCTTGCAGGGTGAAACGCTGGAAGTGGACAAGCGCTGGATCCGCCTGATGACGCAGCAGATCCAGACCGCCGAAGTGGAAATCATCGCCGACTTGGGGGTTGCCAAGGTCACCCTGGGCGACATCCTGAACATGAAGGCCGGCGACATCATTCCGCTGGCGATTCCAGAAACGGTCAGCGCCAAGGTGGACGGCGTGCCGGTGATGGAGTGCAGCTACGGCAAGCTCAACGGCCAATACGCGCTGCGTGTGGAAAAACTGCTGACGCAAGCCAATTCCGAATCTCAAGGAGACGAACATGTCTGATACTGCCGATACCCAGGCCATCTCGGAAGACGACTGGGGCGCCGCCATCGCCGAACAGGCGCAGGCGGAAGCAGCGGCGCAGGCCAAGAGCGCCAGCGCCGAAGTGTTCCGGGATTTCGCCAATCCCGCGCCACGCGCCGACACCCATAACGACATCGATTTCATCCTCGATATCCCGGTGCAACTAACGGTCGAACTGGGCCGCACCAAGATCGCCATCAAGAACCTGCTGCAACTGGCGCAGGGTTCGGTGGTCGAGCTGGACGGCCTGGCCGGAGAGCCGATGGACGTGCTGGTCAACGGCTGCCTGATCGCCCAGGGCGAGGTGGTGGTAGTCAACGACAAGTTCGGCATCCGCCTGACCGACGTCATCACGCCGTCCGAACGCATCCGCAAGCTGAACAAATGATCGGTTCGAGATGGTTTGCGCTGCCGCTGGCGCTAGCGGCGGCCGGCGCGCGAGCGGCTGACGGCGCCACACCCACGACCGCCAGCCTGCTCCAGGTGCTGCTCGGCCTGATCGCGGTACTGGCATTGATGGCAGGCGCGGCCTGGCTCCTGAAGCGCTTCGGGGCTGCCCGTGGTACCGGCAACTCGGTGGCGAGGATCGTTGGCGGCGTCTCGGTCGGCAACCGCGAGCGGGTGCTGGTGGTCGAGGTGGCCGACCAGTGGATCGTGGTCGGCGTTGCCCCCGGCCGCGTCAATGCGCTGGCCAGCATGCCGCGCCAGGAAAACCCGGCGCCATCCGCCGGCGGCGCGGCCTCCGCCAAATCCTTTTCCGCATGGTTGAAACAGACCGCTGACAGGCGCCATGGCAACCAGTAACCGCGCACCCCGCACACTGGCGCGCTGGCTGCCGCTGGCCTTGCTGTTCCTGCCGCTGCTGGTCGGCGCGCAGCAGGCCGGCCTGCCCGCATTGACCAGCACGCCAACTGCAGGCGGCGGCCAGTCGTATACCCTCAGCCTGCAAACCCTGCTGCTGCTGACCGCGCTGTCGTTCCTGCCGGCGGTACTGCTGATGATGACTAGTTTCACCCGCATCATCATCGTGCTGTCGATCCTGCGCCAGGCGATCGGCACGCAGTCGGCACCGCCCAACCAGGTGCTGGTCGGGTTGGCGCTGTTTCTGACGCTGTTCGTGATGGGGCCGGTGTTCGACAAGATTTACACCGAAGCCTACCAGCCGCTGGCGGAAGACAGGATCACGATGAGCGAGGCGCTGGACAAGGGAGTGGCGCCGTTGAAGGAATTCATGATGAAGCAGACCCGGCAATCCGATCTGGCGCTGTACGTGAAGCTGTCCAACAGCGTCCAGCCGCAAGGGCCGGAAGACGTGTCGCTCCGTGTGCTGGTGCCGGCCTTCGTCACCAGCGAACTGAAAACCGCGTTCCAGATCAGTTTTGCCATCTTCATCCCGTTCTTGATCATCGACATGGTGGTGGCCAGCGTCCTCATGTCAATGGGGATGATGATGGTGTCGCCGGCGATCGTCTCGCTGCCGTTCAAGCTGATGCTGTTCGTGCTGGTGGACGGCTGGCAGTTGCTGATCGGCTCGCTGGCGCAGAGCTTCTACTGAGGAAATCGAAATGACCCCGGAAAGCGTGATGACCATGGGCCGGCAGGCGGTGGAAGTGATGTTGATGGTGTCCGCGCCGCTGTTGCTGGTGGCGCTGGCGATCGGCCTGCTGGTCAGCATCTTCCAGGCCGCGACCCAGATCAATGAGATGACGCTCTCCTTCATTCCCAAACTGGTCGGCATCTTCGTCGCGCTGGTGCTGGCCGGGCCGTGGATCCTGTCGGTCATGATCGACTACATGCGGCAGATGCTGACCAGCATCCCGAGCCTGATTGGCTAGGCCGCCGCTCGCCTTGAGCAGCGCAAACCGCCCGCCGGCATCCGTTCCATGATCACCATCACCAGTGCCGAACTGCTGGCGTGGATCGGCGGCCTGTTGTGGCCGCTGTCGCGCATTCTCGGCCTGATCATGGTGGCGCCGCTGTTTTCCAATCGCAGCATACCGATGCGGGTGCGGGTCGGGCTGGGTTTCATGATCGCGCTGATCGTGGCACCGACCGTGACCAACCTGCCAGCGGTCGATCCGATGTCGGTTGCCGGCATCCTGCTGCTGGCTCAGCAAATGGTAATCGGCATGGCGATGGGCTTTGCCATGCGCCTGGTGTTTGCTGCGGTCGAGATGGCCGGCGAGATGACCGGCATGACCATGGGCCTGGGCTTTGCGACGTTTTTTGATCCGCAATCGCAGGGGCGCTCGTCGGCCGTCAGCCAGTTCCTGGCGCTGCTGGTGCTGATGATCTACCTCGCCGCCAACGTTCATTTGGTGCTGCTGTCGGTACTGGTGGAGAGCTTTTCGGCACTGCCGGTCTCGCCCGCGCCGCTGGAGGGCGAAGCGGTGCGGCAACTGGTTCTGGCCGGCGGGCGCATCTTCAACCTCGGAGTGCAACTGGCGCTGCCAATGGTGGCGGCGCTGTTGATGACCAACATGGCGCTCGGCATCCTGACCCGGGCGGCACCGCAGTTGAACCTGTTCGGCATCGGATTTCCAGTCACGCTGGCGGTCGGCTTCATCCTGATCGCGCTGTCGCTGCCCTATCTGGCGACGCCGATGGAGCGCTTGTTGCAGGAGGGAATCGAGTTGGTGCGGTACTTGGGCAGCATGCCGCCAGCCGTGCCTGTACGTTGATTCAAGATGGAGTATGGCGGTTTTTCCGCCATTTCAAGGCCGGTACCAGACAGCACATTCAGGAGTATGACCTGCCGGCGGCCTTACATGTACTGGAACAGCGACAATCCGGAGGCGCTGACATACGCTTTTTGCGCTGCCTGCAGCGTGATCTGCTGCTGCATTAGCCGCGAATAGGCTTCCACCGGGTCCAGCCCGACCAGATCCGCGAGGTTTTCCTGGTACTGGATATCGCGCGCGCTGCCGGTGTCATCCAGCGCATCGATTTCATTCAGGCGGGCGCCGATCGAGGCACGCACCGTGAGGACGTTATCCAGGGTCTTGTCGAGGTTGCCATTGGCGGTGGCGAGGCCGGCGGTCAGATTGGCCTTGTCGGTATCGCTCGCCACCGGCGTTTCCAACAGCGTGATCAGGTCATGCAGCGTCTTGAAGATATCTTCACCGGGCTTGCCGCCACCCTGGAAAATCTCCTGTCCCGAATTACTGATGTCCATCGTGCGCGCTGCCTCGACCTGCAATTTGCGCTGCCCATCGTCACCCTGGTATTGAGCACCGCCAACTGTCTTGGCGAAGGCCGGGGTCGTCGTCTGGTATCCGGAAAACAGGTAGTTGCCGGAACCATCGGTACCGTTTGCCAGCCCCAGCAATTCGTCGAAACGGCCGCGCAATTCGGTGGCGATCGAAGCGCGGTCGCGATCGTTGATACTGCCGTTGCCGGCGCTCACGATCGCCGTCTTGACATCCTGCAGCAGCGGCGTCACTCCTTGCAGCGCACCCTCCACCATCATCAGCGAAGTCTTGGCATTCTGGCGGTTGACGCCATACTGCTGATTTACTGCCTGCGCCTGCGAGACGTCGAGCGCGCGCGCGGCCGCGACCGCATCGTCGGCCGGAGTGAGCACGCGGCGATTGGTGCTGATCTGCTGCATGGTCTTGTTCAGTGCCGACTGCATGTCGCCAATCCGGCCCGCGCCGGTTTCGAACATCAGGTTGGTGGAAACGCGCATGGAAATTCGCCTTTAATGACCGAGTGTCAACAGCGTGTCGAACATGGTGCTGGCGGTCTGCATGAGCTTGGCCGCCGCCTGATACGCCTGCTGATAACGCATGATGTTGGCCGCTTCTTCGTCCAGATTGACGCCGGATTCCGCCTGCTGCGCCTGGCGCGCCGCCAACAACTGATTGGCTTCGGCGGTACGGCTCACATCCAGTTCGTGCGTCTTGTTGCCGATCAGGCTGACCAGTTGCGAATAGGCACCCTGGTAGCTGGCGGTGCCGTCGATCAGCGTGTTTTTGATTTGCAATTCGCCCAGCTTCATCGCATTGCCGTTGTCGCCGACGTTTTTGCTTGGGCGCAGGATGAAAGTATCGCCGTCGCCGAGGGTCCCGCTGATCGTGAAATCGATGCCGTAGCTATTGACGCTGGCGCCATCGGTGTAGGGGATGGCCGGCTGCGGCGTTCCCGCCGGTTGCAGCGTCACGGCGAAACCGGGCGGAACGGCGCTGGCATCGTATTTCAGCTCCAGTGTTTCTCCTGCTTGCAACGGCGTAGCGGCATAGCCGGGGCCGACTCCGGTGGCCACGATGGCGCCCGTGCCGGTATTGGCGCTACCGACTGCAGACAGCACCGGCATCGCCGGCACGCCGGCGGCGGCGATCTTGGTGGTGTCGCTGATCAGCACCTTGAAGTCCTGCGCGCCATTCGCGGTCGGCTTGATCAGGAAGCTGTCGCCTGCCGCGGGAGTACCGGAAGCCACGCTGAAATCGACGCCGTCGATGGTTTGCGGAAAGGTGTTGAAGGTGGTGACCGCGCCATCCGACAAGCGCGTCACCTTGTAATTGGTACCGTCATACTGCAGTCGGTAGTTGCTCGTAGTTAACTTGGAAGGGTCGCTGACAGCGGCCGCCATCACTGTGTCGGAAGGGTTGCCGGCGTTGGCGATGGGCAGCGGCTGGCCGACCGCAAAAAAATCCCCTCCCGCGTCGCCCTTCTGGTCCAGTCCCTTTGCATGCTGGGCGTTGAAATCCATTGCCAACCCGATCGCCACCCGCCCCAGCGCGTTTTGCGCCACATCCAGCGTCTGCGAACGATATTCGAACAGGCCGCCGAGCGTGCCGCCCATCAGGGCGTTCTCCGCCAGCGGCATAGTGCGGCCGTTACCGCCGGTATAGCCCACCTGCAGCCGCCCGGCATCGTCCGCCGACTGTAACACCGTCAAGGAAAAAGCCTGCGTACCCATCACCAGCTGCTGGCCATTGCCGATCGACACACCATAGCTGTTGTCGCCCTGCTTGATCACGGTCGCCTTGACTTCCTTGTTGAGATCGGCAATCACCTGATCACGCTGATCCAGCAGGTCGTTAGGCGGGCTGCCGGTCGCGCTGGCTTTCTCGATCGCGTCATTCAATTGCGCAATCTGGCGCGCATAGGCATTGATGCTGGTGACGCTGGCGGTGATCTGACTGTTGACGTCTTCGCGGCTGGCAACCAGTTGGCTGTTCAGGCTCTGGAAGCGCGCCGCCAGCGTCTGCGCGCCGGACAGCACGGCCTGGCGCGAAGCCGCCGCGTTCGGGTTGCCGGTCAGGTCTTGAATGTCCTTGAAAAAACCCTGCAGGCTGGGCGACAGGCCGGCAGCGGTATCGGCCAGCAGATTGTCGATGCGGCTGATTTGCGCATGGTAGGTATCGAGCGCGGTTTTTGCGTTTTGCGAAGCCACCACCTGGTTGCTCAGGAATTCGTTGTAGACGCGCTGGATGGTGGTCACCTCGACCCCCTGCCCCATGAAGCCGAATCCGAGGTTCTGCGCATTGGCCGCGCCCTGGATCATGACTTGGCGGTTATAGCCCGGGGTTGCAGCATTGGCAATGTTGTGCCCAGTCGTGCTGAGCCCGACCTGGGCCGCGTTCAAGGCACTCTTGCCGATACTGAGGATATTCGAGCCCATGGTCTCTTCTTCTGTGATGGTGCGGCGCGCAAGCTACCGATACCGTGTCATCGGCATCCGCACCGAAAAACTTTAACTGCCGCTTTCCCGAACCGATCCGGCAGCGGCCTGAGCAATGATGCGGGTCAGCTTGGAGGCATAATTCGGGTCGGTTGCATAGCCGGCATTCTGCAATCCCTGGGCAAAACCTTTCACATCCTGCGCATTGGTCAGCACGTTTTCATAACGCGGATTGTTGCGCAACAGGCGGGCGTAGTCGCGGAACGAATCGGCGTATGAATCGTAGGCGCGGAATTTTTCCACCCTCTTTTGCGGCACGCCATTCACATATTCGGTGGTGGTCGCCTCCACCACCTTGCCGCCCCAGTTGCCGCCAGCCTTGATGCCGAACAGGTTGTGACTCGGAGTGCCGTCAGCTCCGGTGATCTGGCGCTTGCCCCAGCCGCTTTCCAGCGCCGCCTGGCCCAGCATGAATCTGGCCGGAATACCGGTGCTGCGGCTGGCTTCCTCGGCCTCGGGGGCCAGTCGCGACAAAAAGGCCTGCACATGCGGCGGCTGCGACGGATTGGCGACCGGCGCCAGCATCGGATTGGGCCGCGGTGGCAGGGCGGCCACGCCATTGTTGCCCGGAAGCGCGGCCGGCGCATCGGCAGCCGGTTTGCCGGCCGTATTGGACAATTGTCGGATCAGCACGTCGGCCAGTCCGATGCCACGCGAAGCCATGTTCTGACTCAGTTGCTGATCCAGCATCGAGGTAAACATCCGGCTTTGCTGGTTGTCGAACGCGCCTTCCTGCGGCGTGGCGTCGCGCATGCTTTTCATGACCATGTTCAGGAACAGCGCCTCGAACTGTCGCGCGGTAGCTTTCAGCGCTTCCGGGGAGTTCTGGCGCGCCGCCTGGCGCAAGTCGCCCACGCCCTTCTGGTCGATGGCGAGCTGGCCGGATATATTGTTGGCGGCGCTTAGCATGATGCGTTAAATAATTTCCAGTTCCGCTCGCAAGGAGCCGGCCGCCTTCATCGCCTGCAGGATCGCCAGCAGGTCTTGCGGCGTGGCACCGATCGCATTCAGCGCCTTGACCACCTCGGCCAGCGAGGCGCCGCCCGGCAGCAGCATGACCTTGCCCGGCTCCTTGTTGATCTCGATCTGCGAAGTCTGGGTAACCACGGTCTGGCCGCCGGATAGCGGCGCCGGCTGGCTGATGACCGGCTCAGTATTGATCACCACCGACAGATTGCCGTGCGACACGGCGCAGGTTTCCAGCGTCACGGTCTGGTTCATCACCACCGAGCCGGTGCGGGCGTTCAGGATCACCTTCGCCATCATTTGCGCCGGCGTCACGTCCAGGCTTTCCAGCGCGCCCAGGAATGCCACCCGCTCGTTGCTGCCGGCCGGCGCCTGCACCTGGATCACGCGCCCATTCTGCGCCGCCGCGATATTCGCGCCGAAGCGATTGTTGACCGCCTGCACCACGCGACTGGCAGTGGAAAAATCGCTGTAATTCAGTTCCAGATGAATCACGTTGTCCTGGCCCACGGCACTGGGCACCGCGCGCTCGACCGTGGCGCCGGACGAAATGCGGCCGACGCTCAGGTGATTGATCTGCTTCGAACTGCCGCCGGCCGCGGCACCGGCGCCACCGACCAATATGCTGCCCTGCGCCATACCGTAGATCTGGCCATCGGCGCCTTTCAACGGCGTCATGACCAGCGTGCCGCCGCGCAGACTCTTGGCATTCCCCATCGACGACACCGTGACATCCAGCATCTGACCTGGCTGCGCGAACGGCGGCAGCGAAGCAGTCACCATCACGGCGGCCACGTTCTTCAACTGCATGCGGTTGGCCGGCGGCAGGTTGACGCCCATCTGCTGCAGCATGCTGACCACGCTTTGTACGGTAAACGGGGTTTGCGTGGTCTGGTCGCCGCTGCCGTCCAGCCCGACCACCAGGCCGTAGCCGATCAACTGGTTTTGCCGCACGCCCTGAATGCTGGCCAGATCCTTCAGGCGCTCGGCATGCAGCGCCGGCGCGGCGCCGATACCGGCCGCGCACAAGGCCGCCAGCAGCAGCCTGCGGGTCAAGCCAATGGTGGGCTGGATTGTCATGTTCAAACCTGCCTTTCTGTTCTACAACGGCATGACGCTCAGGAAGAAGCGCGCCAGCGCCCCCATCACTTCGGTCTTGTCGATATTGGTGTTGGTGCGGTACTCGACCCGCGCATCGGCCACCTGGGTCGACGGCACGACATTGCCGGCGACGACATTGTCGGGACTGACCACACCCGAAAAACGGATGTATTCGGTGCTCTTGTCGAGCGCGATCTGTTTCTCGCCGCTGACCACCAGGTTGCCGTTCGGCAGGACGTCGACCACCGTCACCGTGATGGTGCCGGTGAAGTTGTTGTTGGAATTGACGCCGCCCTTGTCTTCAAACTTGAGCGCACCATTGCTGGCGAACGAAGAATCGCGGGTCGTGCTGGCCGGCACCCCGAACAGCTTGGACACGCCGAAGCCGACGCTGCCGGTCTTGCTGCCGTTGCTGTTGGCGGATTTGCCGGCAGCGGTCTTTTCAACGATCGCAATCGTGATCACGTCGCCCACCAGGCGCGCACGGCGATCTTCAAACAACGGCCGGTAAGCCGCGCTCTGGAAGATCGCGCCATTCGCCGGCGCCATCGCCGCCGCCGGTTGCGGGCGCGCGCTGGTCGGCTGCATCACGATCGAATCCGGCACGCTGGCGCAACCGCCCAGCACCAGCAGCATGGTCAGACAAACTAGGGGCGACAGGTATTTCATATCCACTCCATTGCGCATCCGGGCCGGGTTGCAACCGCGCCCGTTCACGCTTGCTTGAACATTACAGTTGGGACAGCCGTTGCAGCATCTGGTCGGACGTGGTGATGGCCTTGCTGTTGATTTCATAGGCGCGCTGGGTCTGGATCATGTTGACCAGTTCCTCGACCACGTTCACGTTCGAGGTTTCGACGTAACGCTGCGCCAGCGTGCCGCTGCCGTTCTCGCCCGGCGTTTCAAGATTGGGGTTGCCCGAGGCCGCGGTCTCGATGTACAGATTCTCGCCCCGGCTTTCCAGCCCGGCCGGATTGATGAAGGTGGCCAATTGCAGGGTGCCGATCTGCACCGGCTGGGTGGAGCCAGACTGGGTAACCGAAACGGTACCGTCACGACCGATGGTCAGACTCTGCGCGCCGGCTGGAATCTGCATCGCCGGCTGCACCACGTAACCGCTCGACGTGACCAGTTGCCCCTGGCTATCAGTCTGGAACGAACCGTCGCGGGTATAGGCGGTGGTGCCATCCGGCAGCAGCACCTGGAAAAAGCCGGCGCCCTGGATTGCCACGTCCTTGTCGTTGCCGGTCTGCTGCAGGTTGCCCTGAGTGTGGACGCGCTCGGTCGCCACCGGCCGCACGCCGGTGCCAAGCTGCAGGCCGGACGGCAATTGCGTCTGCTGCGACGACTGCGCACCGGGCTGGCGCAGGGTCTGGTACAGCAAGTCCTCGAACACCGCGCGCGAGCGCTTGAAGCCGGTCGTGCTGACGTTGGCCAGGTTGTTTGAAATGACATCCATCTGGGTTTGCTGCGCTTCCAGACCGGTCTTGGAAATCCATAGTGAGCGAATCATTATTCCTCCGAACCTGCGGTGCCGGCGTCCCGGATGGGGCGCCCGCCTGATTATCGATTGTGCCTGCTGTGCACCTAACTCAAAGCGAGGAGCTGAGCGGCTTTATTGGCGTTGGTCTCGGCGTTCTGGATCAATTTCATGTGCAGTTCGAACTGGCGCGCCAGGCTAATCATGTTGACCATCGCTTCCACCACGTTGACGTTGCTGCCTTCCAGCGAGCCTCCAATCAGGCTGACGTCCGCATCCGCCTCGGCTTCGCCGCCGCCCTTCAATCGGAACAGGCCATCGTCGCCGCGCACCAGCGCATCCGCAGGCGGATTGACCAGCTTGATGCGGCCCAGTTCGTTGACGGCATTCTTGTCGCTGGTGGTCGGTACCGCCGATACCGTGCCGTCACGGGCGATGGCCACGTTCACGTTCGGCGGCACGCTGATCGGACCGCCGTCGCCCAACACCGTCAGGTCGTTATGCGTTTGCAGCACGCCGTTTTCGCTCAATTTCAGACTGCCGTGGCGGGTATAGGCTTCGGTGCCGTCTTCCAGTTGCACCGCAAACCAGCCGGCGCCTTGCAGCGCCACATCCAGCTCGCGGCCGGTGTGCTGCAGCGGTCCCGGCGCGAAGTCGCTGCCGACCGTCGAATCGACTACGAAAGCGCGCGTCGGCAAGCCCTCGCCTTGCACCGGCACCGCCCGAAACGCATCGATCTGGGCCCGGAAACCGGTGGTGGTGGCATTCGCCAGGTTGTGCGACACGGTCGCCTGCTGCGCCAGGATGTGCTTGGCGCCGGTCATGGCGGTGTAGATCAGGCGGTCCATGTTTTCTCCCGCTGTGGACAGTCAGTCGCGCTTAGCGCAGGTTGACCAGGGTCTGCATCATCTGGTCCTGGGTCTTGATGGTTTGCGCATTGGCCTGATAGGCGCGCTGCGCGGTGATCATGCTGACCAGCTCGGCGGTCAGGTCGACGTTGGAGTCTTCGGTCGCGTTCGATTGCAGCGTGCCAAGCGTGCCGGTATTCGGCGAGCCGGAGAGCGCCACGCCGGACGCTGCAGTTTCGCCCCACAGGTTGTTGCCCAGCGGCGCCAAGCCGTTCGGATTGGCGAAATTGGTCAGCGTCACCTGCCCCAGCAGCCAGGTCTGGCCATTGGTGTACTTGCCCAGCAAGCTACCGTCCGGGCCGATATTGAAGCCGGACAGACTGCCCGAGGCATAGCCGTTCTGGGTTGCGGCGCTGCGACCGAAATCCGAGCCGTACTGCGTGGTGCCGATGAAATCGACGGTCAGATTGATCGGCGACGTGGCTCCGCCGCCAATCGGAATCGCAAACGCGCGCTTGGCCGTCAGCGGCGGTGTCGCCGGGGCGTCCGGCACGATGACGCCGTCGGTGGTGAATTCGAAGGTGCCGACCGGGTCCCCTGGCGCTGCCGGGAGCGGAGGATCAACCAATACACCGTCGCAAGATGCGAACATGCTCCACTCGCCGTTGCCGACGGCCGGCGCAATCGGTCCGGTCTTGACATAGTAGGTCTGCAGCGAATGGACATTGCCGAGGCTGTCGTAGACCGGCAGCGGCGTTGACCAGGCATAGGTGGAAGGATCGTTCATGTCGAAATTCGCTGGATCCAGGATCGGCGTGCGCGAATCCAGCCGCAGTATCATGGTTCCGGCGGTCGTCGTCTTGGGAGCGATGTCGGCGGTATTGATCTGTAGATCGATTTGCTTGCCGGTATCCAGCGCCGGCAGGCCGGTCGCCGCATTCAACACAGTGCCGTAGCCGGTCAGGCGCGCATAACCCTGGCTGGGGTTGACGATGTAGCCGCTCTTGTCGAGCTCGAACTGGCCGTTGCGGCCGTACATTACGGTGCCGTTGCTGACCATGCGGAAAAAACCGCTGCCCTTGATCGCGATGTCGAGCGGGTTGTTGCTGGAACTGACATTACCCTGCGTGAATTGCTGCGACACGTTGGCGACGTTGACGCCGATCCCGACCACCGAGGCGCCGGAGCCATTCATCGAATTCGCATACATGTCGGCAAACTGCGCCTGCCCCTGCTTGAAGCCGACCGTGCCCGAGTTGGCGACGTTGTTGCCGACCACATCCAGGTTCTTGGCTGCGGCATTCAGACCACTCAGACCTTGTTGAAAACTCATTATTGGCTCCTGTTTCAGTTCTCGTGTGTTGTGCCGGGATTAGATGATTTGCCGGATATCCGCCAGGCTGACGCTGTTGCCGCCGGTCAGATTGAGCGTGGCGCCCTGCCCTCCGGTCGAGACGCTGCCAACCTGGCCGAACGAGAGCGCGCTTGCCGGGCTGGCCACGCCGCCGCGCACGGCCGCCACCTCGAAGGCATAGCTGCCGTCCGCCGCCTGCGTGCCATCCTGGGCCTTGCCGTCCCACGCCAGCGGCTGCGCACCGGCCTGCTGCGCGCCGAGGCTGATTTGCTGCACGATCTGGCCGTCGGCATTGCGGATCGTGATTTGAACGTCGTCCGCAGGTTCGGCCAATTCGATGCCGAATATCGCCTTGTCGTCCTGCAGCGTCATGCTTGATCCGGGCACCAGCACACCGTGCCCGATCAGGTTGGCCGCCTGCAGCACCTGGCTGCTCTGTTGGCCGCTCACCATCGCCGCCAGCGTGGTATTCAGCTTTTCGATGCCGGTCACGGTCGACAACTGCGCCATTTGACTGGTCACCTGCGCATTGTCGAGCGGGTTCAAGGGATCCTGATTCTTCATTTGCGCCACCAGCAATTTCAGGAATCTATCCTCGGTGGCCGCGGTGCCGCTGGCTTTGCCGCTATCCGAGGCGGGATTCATCGTCGCCAGCAGGCTCGGGGATACCGTATTGTTTTGCACTGTGCTCATGAGAATCCTTCTGCGCGATGGTCGCCAGCCTGTTGTGAATGATCTTATTGACCGATGGTCAGGGTTTTCAGCAGCATGGTCTTGGCCGCGTTCATGGTTTCCACGTTGGTCTGGTACGAGCGCGAGGCGGAAATCATGTTGACCATTTCTTCCACCGTGTTTACGTTCGGCATCGCGACGTTGCCGTTGGCATCGGCCAGCGGATGTTTCGGGTCATACACCAAGCGCCCCGGCGAAGCATCTTCGACCACCTGCTGCACCTTGACGCCAGCCGCCGCGCCTTGCAGCGGCACCGCTTCGAACACCACCTGCTTGGCCTTGTAGACTTGGCCGGTCGAACTGGTGGTGCTGTCGGCATTCGCCAGATTGCTGGCGACCGCATTCAGCCGTTGCGCCTGTGCGCTCATGGCGGAACCGGCGACATTGAAAATGTTGAAGAGTGACATTGGATTACTCCCGTAAGTCGCGCGCCGGATCAGCCCTGGATCGCCGCCAGCAGGTTTCTGATCTGCATGCTGACCACCGTCAGGCTCGCCTCGTAGCGCAGCGCATTGTCGGCAAACTGGTTGCGCTCGACGTCCATGTCGACCGTGTTGCCATCGACGTTGCCCTGCGCGGTAGTGCGATACAGCAGCGGTGTACCGCCCACACTGGCGATTGCGCCGGAACCATTCAAATGCGCAGTTGCGGTTTTGACCAAACCGCCATGCGCCTGTTTTTGATGGTTCAACGCCCCCTGCAGCGCCTGATTGAAATCGATGTCGCGCGCCTTGTAATTCGGCGTGTCGGCGTTGGCGATGTTCGACGCCAGCATTTGCTGGCGCTGCGCGCGCAAGCTCAGCGCCAGTTCATTGAAGCGCAGTGCATCGTCCAGCTTTCCGATCATGTCCGGCTCCCGAAATGACCGGCCCAAGAAAGTGCGTCTTGCGCCGATAAGGGTTTTTGTATAGCTCGTATCATACGAAAGCTGAACCGGTTCGATTGCCCGATCAAGCACCCAAACCCATCCCTGTTTCACGCTTTAAGCGCTGCCGGAATCCGTACCATTGACCGTGCCCAAAAACCCCAGTCGATATGAAAAATCCTCTGCTCATCCTGGTCGTGCTGATCTCGCTGCTGTCGCCGGTGGTTATCGCGCACGCCGCCGACGCTCGCCAGGACCTGGCCACGTTGCAGAAAACCGCGCAGCAATTCCTGCGCGCGCAGGCAGCAGGGCTGCCCGGCACCGTCGAGGTTGAAGTGGACGCCGTCGATTCGCGCCTGAACCTGGCCGCCTGCCCGGCCCCCACGGCTTTCCTGGCGAACGGCAGCCGCGCCTGGGGCAAGACCACGGTCGGGGTGCGCTGCACTGCACCGGCCTCGTGGACGGTGTATGTGGCAGCACGCGTGCGCATCCTTGCCGAATACGTGGCCGCCGCCGCGCCGCTGGCGCAAGGGCAGGTAATTGGCGCCGACGATATCGCGACGCTGAAAGGTGATCTGACCACGTTGCCGCCCGGCATCGTGACCGACCCTTCGCAAGCCATCGGCCGCAGCGTGGCACGTTCCCTGCCCCTCGGCGCGCCGTTGCGTGAGGATTCGCTGCGCAACCAGCAGGCGATCCGGAGCGGCCAGGCCGTGCAATTGGTCACCATCGGGCCGGGGTTTCGCATCTCCGGCGAAGGCCGCGCGGTCAACAATGCCAATGAAGGCCAGATCGCCCAGGCGCGTACCGCGGCCGGGCAACTGGTGAGCGGCGTGGCCCGCGCCGGCGGCGTGCTGGAAGTTCGTTTTTGATCGATCGGCCAGTTTTGCGAGTACGCGGCCAAATGTTAAAGTTTGTGGCGATATCGTCGATAATCAGGTGCGCCCTGAGGCGATTTGCCCTAACCAGACAAGGATGATGTCGTGAAAATCGATAATTCGATCAAGAAAACCACCGGCCTGCCGGTTGCCTCGACCGAGACACGTGGCGGCAGCGGCGCCGGGAAAACGGGCGCGGCCGCTGCGGCCGGCGCCGCGCCGGCCTCCGACAACGTGCATATTTCCGCGCAACTGAAGGCGCTGTCCGGCCAGGTGGCCAGCGGCGCCGTATTCGATAGCGGCAAGGTCGAGGAAATCAAGGCGGCGATTGCCGGCGGCCAGTTCCAGGTTGACCCCGAAAAAGTCGCCACCGGCTTGCTGGAATCGGTACGCGATCTGATTCATTCACGCAAAAACTGACAATGACCACGACGCTCCCCGATCCTGCCGGCAATCTGGCCGAAGAACAACAGGTAGTGCAAAACCTGCTGGCATTGCTGCAACGGGAGCAAGAGTTGTTGATGGCGACTGGAATCGACGGCCTGCCGGAAACAACCACAGAAAAAAATCTCTTGATCAACCGCATGGTGGCGCTCGGCCGGGCGCGCTACACGGCGCTGGCTGCCGCGGACCACGACGCCGACGAAAACGGCATGCGGGCCTGGCTGGAACAAGGTCGGCACCACGCCGCGCAACGGCTCTGGACCGACTTGCGCACCCATGCCGAAGCGGCCAGGGAACTGAATCGCACCAACGGCATATTGATTGGCAAGCATCTGGCACGCAACCAGGGCGCACTGAATGTATTGCAAACTGCCGCCGGCGCCGGCGGCAGTTTCTACGGCCCGGATGGTCAATCCACCGTGCGCGGCTCAAGCCATCGGTTGATCGCCGGCTGATCGCCACATAAAGCCGGAAATTGCGGCTTTTTCGGCAATTCCGCGCTTCTCAAGCATCCATCAGCAAACCAACGATAACGCGGACCGTGGTTCGCGACCTGACATCGTCTTGTGCGTCGCCGCTTTATCCTGCTGAAACCACATGGCGCCGCCCATGCCTGCCCGGCGTTCACTTGCCGGCTGCGACGCCAGTTGCTGAGACCGGCACCTCGGTCACGGTTTCCGGCAGCGACGACAGGATCACGACTTCAACCCGGCGGTTGCGTTGCCGCCCGTCCGGCGTGTCGTTGGGCCCGAGCGGCCGGGTGTCGCCATAACCGACTGCGGTCAGGCGTTGCTTGTCCACGCCTTGCTCGATGAACAGCCGCACCACGCTGCCGGCGCGCACCGCCGATAATTCCCAATTCGAGGGAAACATCGCGGTGGCGATCGGGATGGTGTCGGTATGACCTTCAACCTGGATCGCATGTTCGCTCCCCTTCAGCACCGCGGCCACCGCGATCAGCGCCTGGCTCGACTCGGCCGTCAGCTTCGCTTCACCGGGAGCAAACAGGACACTGGCGTTGATTTCGATGTTGACGCCGCGGCTGCTTTGGGTGACGCGCACCTTGCCCTGTTTCACCAGCGGCGCCAGCGCATCGAGCAGGCTGCGCGCCATCGCGGTCATGTGCTCTTTCTCGCGCCGCAGCGCTTCGCTGTTGCGTGGCTTGGAGGACCCCAACTGCATCGGCCGCAGCGGTAGCTGCGGCGTGACTTGTACCGGATTCGGCGGAACCAGCGGCGACATGCGCGCCTGGCCAAAGGCATTGCCAAGCGCATTCGACAGTACCCGGTACTTGCCTTCGTTGACCGACGACACCGCGTACATGACGACAAAAAAAGCAAACAGCAGTGTCATGAAGTCGGCGTACGAAACCAGCCAGCGCTCGTGGTTATCCGCTTCGTCCTCATGTTTTTTTCGCGCCATGCCGACAGTCCTGCTCAAGCAAAGAGGTTGGGAGCGCGCCTTTGCAACGCGCCGGAGAAACCACTCCGAAAAATACGGCTTGGAGCGGCTCTCGCTCGATCCATATACTCAACTTACCGATAGCCAATTTCGCATTAAAAATGGCGGTTATATTAATATACTCCGCCAATTCCCGAGTTTACCGAGTAGTTCTCACTGTTCGAAATAGGCACGCATCCGTTCTTCGATCACGCGCGGATTGTCGCCTTGCGCAATTCCGGCAAAGGCGTCGAGCAGCATGTCCAGCCGTTGCACCTGCTGCGCCACCACCGCCTTCAACTTGTTGGCAATCGGCAGGAACACCAGGTTGGCCAAACCGACACCGTAAATGGTGGCGACGAAGGCGACCGCGATACCGGCGCCCAGCTTGGACGGATCGGACAGGTTTTCCATCACGTGAATCAACCCCAGCACGGCGCCGATGATGCCGATGGTCGGTGCATAACCGCCGGCCGCTTCCCAGATCTTCAATGCCTGGCGCCGGCCGCTTTCGTAGGTGGAGATTTCGACTTCCAGGATTTCCCGTATCCGGCCCGGTTCAATGCCGTCCACCAACAGGCGCAGACCCTTGGCGATGAACGGGTCTTCGCTACGCTCGAGGAAACGCTCCAGGCTGAGCAAGCCCTCGCGCCGGGCGGTGAAGCTCCAGACGCCGGCGTCGCGAATCAGCGCTTCGTGTTCCAGCGGCGGCGGCAGGAACGCCCACACCACCATGCGCACGCCGCGCACAAAAGGCACCAGGCCGCTTTGCAGCAGCACCGCTCCCAGCGTGCCGATAACGACGATGACGAAAGCGGCCGGCTGCACCAGCGAGGCCAGATGGCCGCCTTCCAGCAACTGCCCGCCGAGGATGCCGACCAGCGCAAGAACCAGCCCGGCTACGCTACCCCAGTCCACGCCTGCTCTCTCAAGGTGGCGCGCATGCGCGCGATCGCCTGGCCGTGCAACTGGCACACGCGCGACTCGGACACGCCCATCACGGCGCCGATTTCCTTCAGGTTCATTTCCTGTTCGTAGTACAGCCCCATCAGGATTTTTTCGCGCTCGGGAAGAGCTGTGATAGCGTCGATCACGGCCTCGCGGAAACCGCTGTTGAGCAGGGCCTGCAGCGGATCGTCGTTGGTGTCGGGACAGTAGCGGTCGAGAAAATGCTCATGGCCGCCTTCGGACGTATCATGAAAATCCTCGTAATACACCAGTTGATGGCCGCCGCCGTCGGCCAGCATCTCCTGGTAGGCTTCCAGCGACAGCTTCAATTGCTTGGCGACTTCGGTTTCCTTTGGCGGCCGCCCGAGGCGCTGCTGCAGCGTCGCCATCGCGACCTCGATCTTGCGCATATTCTGGCGCATGCTGCGCGGCAGCCAGTCGCTATTGCGCAACTCGTCCAGCATGGCGCCGCGGATACGCTGCACCGCGTAGGTTTCGAACTGCGCGCCGTGCGTCTCCTCGTAACGGTTGACGGCATCCAGCAAGCCGATCATACCGGCCTGCACCAAGTCGTCCGCTTCGACGCTGGGCGGCAGCCGGGCTTTCATCTGATAGGCGAGTTTCTTGACCAGCGGTGCGTGCTGCGTGAGCAGATTCTCCCTGTCCGACTTTCCGTTGGCGTTATACATATTCAAATTCCGCGATTGACCCCACTGGCCAGCATGCCATGGTTTCCTAACGGTAACTCACCCGGCGCCAATCGTCCAGCCATGCGGCGGAACGCAACCGAGGCACCGGCCAGCGGAAAGGCGTCCACCACCGCCCGCCCGAGGCGCGCGGCGCGCCCGATGTGGTCGTCAGCCGGAACCGAGCCGAGCGCATGCAGCGGCAGCGCCAGATAGCGGTTGGCCGCCTGTGCCATGTTGCGAAACACCAGTTGCGCCTGTTCTTCGCTGGCACCCGATACCAGCACGCCAAACGAGCGCCGACCGAAAGCAGCATTCAGGCGCTTGATCAGCGCGTAGCCGGCGGTGATCGAGGCGGCATCGGTTGCTACCTGGACCACCACTTCGCCGGCTGCCAACGCCGCCAGCGGCAGGCTGCCGTCGTCGCCGAGCGCGGCGTCCGCCAGCAGGATATCGGTTTGCTGTGTCAGCCGGCCGCATAACCGTTCCAGTTCGCCTGCGTGCGCCGCCAGTGGCGCCGGCCGGTTGCTGCCCGAAACCAGCGCCGCCAGCCCAAAGCCCTGCGGCAGCATACGCACCGCCTGTTCCAGCGTACGTTCGCCGCGCGCTACCTGCATCAGGCTTGCGCGCGGCAAGTCGCCCAGGCGGCCGGCGACGCCATTCGCCCGCAAACTGGCGTCCAGCAGCAGGACATCGCGGCCGGCGCGCGCCAGCGAGGCGCCCAGATTGATCAGCGTGGCGCTCTTCTCCGCCTCCGGCAGCACTGACAGCAGCGTGACAATGCGCGGCTTCGGCCCCGCCAGCATGCGCCGCAAGCCTTCCGCCTGGTCGTGATGAAAATTAGACAAGGCTGACCTCGCGCAGACTCTTGTCGTTCATCGCGTGCGCGGTGTTGGCCACCACCAGCGGCAATTCGGAATCCTGCAACGTGAACGGCGCGGTTTCGCGTTTCAGTTTGAAGGCGCGGTCGACCAGGTACTGGCGATTGGCCACGTGCAGATCTTCCGGCACGCGCTGGCCATTGGCGACGTAATACAGGCAGAGCTTGTGGCGGATCAGCGCATCCAGCGTGCTGCCGATGGTGGCCGCCTCATCCAGCTTGGTCATGATGCAGCCTGCCAGGCCGTCGCCCTTGTAGGCGCGGATCACTTCATTCAGGGTTTCGCCAGTCGAGGTGGCATTCAGGCACAACAGCCGCTTGACCTCGGCGCCGGCCCCGGTACTTGCGCCGGCCAGCATCGCCACCTGTTGCGCCACCATCTGGTCGCGCTGGCTGACGCCGACCGTGTCGATCAGCACCATGTGCTTGCCCTTCAATTCCTGCAGCGCGATCTTCAGGTCGGCTTCGTCCTTCACCGAGTGCACCATGACGCCCAGAATCTTGCCGTAGATGCGCAACTGCTCGTAGCCGCCGATGCGGTAGCCATCGGTGGTGATCAGCGCCAGCTTGCCGGCGCCGTGCCGCATCACGCAACGCGCCGCCAGCTTGGCGGTGGTGGTGGTCTTGCCAACGCCGGTCGGACCGACCAGCGCATACACGCCGCCCTGCTCCAGAATCTGGTCTTCGTTGTCCATCGTACCCAGATTGCGCGCCAGGATGGTCTTGATCCAGTTCATGCCGGCTTCGCGGCTGTCGCCGTCCTGCAGCTTTTCGGTCAGGTAGCGCGCCAGGCTGGCGGAAAACCCGGCCGCCAGCATCTCGCGCATGATCACCGCCTTCATCGGCTCGCGCTTTTGCAGCGCGCCCCAGGCCAGCCCGGCCAGTTGCGCCTCCAGCATGCCGCGCATCGAGCGGATTTCGCTCATCACTTCGTTCAGCTCGTTGCTGCTGACCGCGGCAGCCGCGGGCGCCTGCTCCGGAGCGCGGCTGAGCATCGCTGCCAGATTCGCCGCCTGCGTGTTTTCGTTGCGGCGCGGCAGCGCTTCGCTTGCGACTGGCGCCTCGATCGCGCTTTCCTGGTCGCGCGCGGGAGCCGCCAGCGAAGCGATGTCGTCGTGCGCCAGCGCCAGGATTTCGACGCCTCCCTCCACTGAGCGGTTGGACAGGATCACAGCGTCCGGTCCGATGGCGTCGCGCACCTGGCGCAATGCCTCGCGCGAGGTATGGGCTAGGAATTTCTTGACGTTCATGCTTGGCCTCCAATCAGGCTGGTCACTCTAATGGTTTTCGAATCCGGCAGTTCGGCCTGCGACAGCACCTTCAATTGCGGCAGCGCGCGGCGCAGGAAGCGCGCCAGCAGGGCGCGCAGCGGCGCCGGCACCAGCAGTACCGGCGGCAGGCCCATTTGTTCCTGCTGGCGCGTGGCGTGTTCGGCCTGCTGTGCCAGGGTGTCGGCCAGGCCGGGCTCGATGCCGGCGCCCTCCGGACCGCTGGCATGCAGCGCCTGCATCAAGAGGCGCTCGAGCCGGTTGTCCAGCGTCATCACCGACAATTCGCCGGTGGAGGGGAAGATCTGCTGCACGATTGCCGGCCCCAGCGCGACGCGTACCATCGCCGTCAGTTCGTTCGGGTCCTGCGTGCGCAGCGCCTGTTCCGCCAGGGTTTCGACGATGGTGCGCATGTCGCGGATGTGGATGCCTTCGGACAGCAGGTTCTGCAGCACCTTTTGCAGCGTCGCTAACGGAATCAGCTTCGGCACCAGGTCTTCCACCAGCTTCGGCGCATCCTTGCCGACGTGATCCAGCAACTGCTGCACCTCCTGCCGCCCCAGCAATTCCGCCGCATGGGTCGTGATTAGGTGATTCAGGTGGGTGGCGACCACGGTGCCGGCGTCGACCACGGTGTAGCCCATGGTCTGCGCCTGTTCGCGCAGGCCGCCGTCGACCCAGGTGGCGGGCAGGCCGAAGGCCGGATCGCTGGTGGTCGGGCCGGGCAAGGCGCCGGTCACCATGCCGGGATTGATGGCGAGGAACTGGCCGGCGTGCGCTTCGCCGCTGCCGACTTCGACCCCTTTCAAGGTAATGCGGTAGGCCGACGGCTTCAGTTCCAGGTTGTCGCGAATATGCACCGGCGGCGACAGGAAGCCAACTTCCTGCGCGAATTTCTTGCGAATGCCCTTGATCCGACGCAGCAGTTCGCCGCCCTGCCCCTTGTCCACCAGCGGAATCAGCCGGTAGCCGACTTCCAGGCCCAGGGTATCGACCGGGACGATGTCTTGCCAGGTCGCTTCCTCGATTTCCGGCGCGACCACCGCCGCCACCGCCTCGGGTTCTGCCTGCGCCGCCTGGGCAGCGCGCTGCGACAGGACATAGGCGCCGCCGCCCAGGACACCGGCCAGCAGCAGGAAGGCGACGTGCGGCATGCCCGGAATCAGGCCCATGCCGCCGATGATGGCGGCGGTGATGTAGAGCACCTGCGGTTTGGCCAGCAACTGCCCGACCAATTGGCCGCCGATATCCTGTTCGCTGGCCACGCGCGACACCACCACGCCGGCCGCGGTGGAAATGATCAGCGACGGAATCTGCGCCACCAGGCCGTCGCCGATCGCCAGTAGCGTGTAATTTTTCAGCGCCGCATCGAATGCGAGGTCATGCTGCACCATGCCGACCACCAGGCCGCCGATGATGTTGATGACGGTGATGATGATGCCGGCGATGGCGTCGCCGCGCACGTATTTGCTGGCGCCGTCCATGGCGCCGTAGAACTCGGCTTCCTGCCCGACTTCCTGGCGGCGGCGACGCGCTTCCTGCTCACCGATCAGGCCGGCGTTCAGGTCGGCATCAATCGCCATCTGCTTGCCCGGCATCGCATCCAGCGCGAAACGTGCGCCGACCTCGGCAATGCGGCCGGCACCCTTGGTGACCACCATGAAGTTGATGATGGTCAGGATCACGAACACCACCAGTCCGACCGCGTAGTTGCCGCCGATCAGGAAATGGCCGAAGGCCTCGATCACCTTGCCGGCGGCATCCGGGCCGCTGTGCCCTTCGGTCAGCACGATGCGGGTGGAAGCGACGTTGAGCGACAGGCGCAACATGGTCGAAACCAGCAGCACGGTCGGGAATACCATGAAATCAAGCGGCTTGACCGTGTACAACGCGGTCAGCAGAACGATGATCGACAGCGCGATATTGAAGCTGAAGAACACGTCCAGCGCAAATGCCGGCAACGGCAGAACCATCATCGCCAGCATCATGACGATGATGATCGGCGCCGCCATTGCGCGCGAGCCTTCTCCAGTCAGCCAGGCCGGCAGTTTCAGGCCGTTCATGCGGAGGCACCCGGTTCAGCGGCGGCGGCTGCGTTGTTCGGATCCAGCTCCGGCGGCACATCCAGTTCCTGCGGCAGCTCGGGGCGAATCCCGCCCTGTTTTTTATAGCTGCGCAACTGGAATACATAGGCCAGCACTTCGGCCACCGCTGTATACAACGCTTCCGGGATTTCATCGCCGAGTTCGGTGTGGCGGTGCAGTGCCCGCGCCAGGGCCGGCGCTTCCAGCATCGGCACGTTGTTGGCGGCGGCGATCTCGCGGATCCTGGCCGCCACTTCGTCGGCGCCCTTGGCCACCACCTTCGGTGCGCGCATCGCGCCGTCGGCGTATTTCAGCGCCACCGCATAGTGGGTCGGGTTGGTGACCACGACGTCGGCAGTCGGCACTTCCGCCATCATGCGCCGGCGCGCCATCTCGCGCTGCATCGAGCGGATCTTGGCCTTGATCTGCGGGTCGCCGTCGGATTCCTTGGATTCCTGCCGCACTTCCTGGCGCGTCATCTTCAGCTTGTTGGCATAACGCCACATCTGGAACGGTGCGTCGATCAGCGCGATCAGCACCAGTGCGCCGACGATCGAGATGAAGCCGGTCAGCATCAGGCGCGCCAGGTGCAGCGTGCCGTCCCTGGCGGTTTCCACGCCCAGCCCGAGCATGGCGTCGAGCTGGTGGCTGATCACCAGCCAGGACACGCTGCCGACCAGGATCGTCTTGGCGATTGCCTTGCCCAGTTCCACCGCGGCATTGACCGACACCATGTTGCCCAAACCCTTGAGCGGGTTGAGCTTGTCGAATTTCGGCTGCAGCGCCTTGGCCGAAAACAGCCAGCCGCCGATCAGCAGCGGCGAGGCGAGCGCCACGATCACAAGCAAAATCGCGATCGGCGCAAAGGCCAGCATGACACCAGTGACGCTGGCGCCGATCTGCTCGAACAGCACATTGGGATCGAAGGCTTGCGCGCGGTCGAAGCCAAGCCCTGCTTCCAGGCTCCGGTTCAGACGCTGTACCACCCCGCCGCCGAAAAACCACAGCCCGCTGCCGGCCGCCAGCAGGATGGTGCAGGTCGCCAGCTCGCGCGAACGCGGAACGTCGCCCTCTTCGCGCGCCTGCTCGATGCGCCGGGGCGATGCGGGTTCTGTCTTTTCGAGATCGCTGTCTTCAGCCACCGCCGACTCCTGTCATGGCGCCATCGGCGTTCCACACGACGCCATAGGCCCATCAGGCTTGATTATTGGTGAAGCGGCTGGCACGCGATCAGCCGAACAGGGATGGAAATGGGCTTCTTTTCAGGATTCTCCGACCCGGGGTGCGCAGTGCGTCGATCAATGAGGACCCCCTTCGGCTTAAGTGCCAGGGAAATCGATTTCCACTTGGCGCTTACCTTCTTCAGGTCGCGGAGACCGAATTATCGCCGTCGGCGATCGGGACGAAGCCCACGGCGCATTCGAACCGACGCAGCAACCGCTGTTACAAGGCAGGCAGCAGCATCGAGTTACGCTGCGGCACGGAGATACCCAACAGCACTGCCAGCAGCAGCGCAGCAGTCAAATTGTGCGCCAAGGCCAGCGCCAGCGGCAGATCCAGCGCAACCAGCCCCAGCCCCAGCGCCACCTGTAGCGCCGGCAAACCCGCCAGCAGCATGGCGGCAGTCCGTTGCCCTTGACGCCAGACGCGCCAGGCCAGCACCACCAGCGCGGCAGCCAGCAGCAGCCCGCCCGCACGGTGCAGCACATGTACCAGTGCGCCTTCCGCGTGAGTGGGCAGTACTCCGGCAGGGGGCTCCACCCAAGGGACGAACAGCTGCCAGGAGCCGGCACCGAGGTTGCAGGCGTCAAAGGCGGGGCAGCTCATGCCCGCATGGCCGGTACCCACGAGGCCGCCCAGCGCTACCTGCACCAGCATGAGCAGGGCAGCCAGCCAAATCCAGGCCGCCGGCAGCGGGCGGTCCACGGATGGTGCCGGGCCGCGCGCCGCCACCAAGGCCAGGCGCACGCTGAGAGCAAACAGGGCAACCCCCCCCAGCAGGTTGCCCAGCGTCACGGCGGGCAGCCGCGATTGTGCCGTCCAGCGCCCGAGCACGGCCAGAAACAGCACCAGCCCCAGCAGCCCCAATGCCATGCGGCCCTCGGGCCACAGTGCAGGGCGCCGGCCCAAGGCAGTCATCACCATCGCCAACACCAGCAGCAAGGCCGCCGAGGCAATTACCCGGTGGGCCAGGCGTGCCGCTGCCGTGGCGCTGTCGGCCGCGGGAACTGCGACATTCGCGGGTAGCGTCCGCAGCGCCTGGCCGTAGCACTGCGGCCATGGCTCACACCCCAGCCCGGCATTGGACAGGCGGAGGTAGGCGCTCAGGCTCATAACCAAGAGCACCATGACGGCGCATACCCAGGCCATGCGCCGCAGCAGCATCGATCTGCGGGACACGGAGGGGGCCTCCAATTCCATTTCAACCGGAGTCATGGGGATATTCGAAGAAAGGACATGGTTTAAAAGTGACAAATGGCTGCATGAACTGCCACCGGCAAGGTAAATCGCCCCGAATCGCGGAAGTATGCATGAAATCGTACTTGGGAATCCGGTTTTGTCGGGTTATCCACAAAGACCGGATGCCTTTTTCCAAGTATTGATTTAGATCAATGTTCAAGCCGGTAGCAACGGACAACAATGCCAGTTGCCAAAAAGCTTACTTGGGAGAAAACCATGAACCACCATGACGATGAGAACGACAAAGTTCCGCTCATACAGCAGCTGCTGGACAGCCCTTTCCTGCTGCTGTTTCTGGGCGTGATGGTCCCCATGATCGTGTACAACCTGTGGGGCGTCATCGACATCCTGACCATTCCAGCGGCCAAATAAAGGAGCCAACCCATGAGCGCAATTCTCCCTCCCTCAGAGCGGTTGTGGTGGAAACACCCGCTGGACCGCCTCGAAGCCGTATGGATCGGCATCTCCTTCGTCTGGTGCATGGTCATGTTTTTCATGATGGTGTTCTGGCACGTCTACGGCAAGCAGAACCTGGCGACCGAAACTTACAAGACCACCCCGGACAAATTTGCCGCCCAGGCGCAGGCCGTCGTCGACAAGTGGACGGTGCGCACCGAGACCGATCAGAAGATTCCGGTCGTGGCTCCGCCCGAGGGCGCCGACGTCTACATGATCGGCCGGCTCTGGAACTGGTGGCCCATCCTTGAGCTGCAAAAAGGCAAGACCTACAAGCTGCACCTGACCTCGATGGACTACAACCACGGCTTCTCCCTGCAGCCGACCAACATCAACATCCAGGTGGTGCCCGGCTACGAGCACGTGATCAAGGTCACGCCCAACGAGTCGGGCACCTTTTCCGTCGTGTGTAATGAGTATTGCGGCATCGGCCACCACGAGATGGTGGGTCGCATCTATGTAAAGTAACGCGAGGAACGCCATGACCGTCAATACCACTTACCGTACCTGCCCGCGTTCCGGCCTGCAGTTCGAAGCCCAGGCAGAGAAACTCATGATCGTCAACGCCGTCACCGCCGTGGTGGCACTGCTCGTCGGGGGCCTGCTGGCCATCGGCGTGGTGCTGACCCGCTGGCCGGCGGTGCACTGGCTGCCGGCCGACACCTTCTACATGGTGCTCACGGCCCACGGCATCGACATGCTGATCTTCTGGGTCATATTCTTCGAGATCGCCGTCCTGTATTTCGCCTCATCGACGCTGCTGCGCTGCCGCCTGGCCACGCCCAAGATCGCCTGGGCCGCGTATGCGTTGATGCTGATCGGCGCTGTGATGAACAACGTCGCCGTGTTCCGCGGCGATTCGAGCGTGATGATGACCTCCTATGTGCCGATGATGGCGCACTGGTCTTTCTACCTCGGCCTGATCCTGTTCGCCGTCGGCGCGCTGATCGCCTGCTTCATTTTCTTCGGCACGCTGGTCGTGGCCAAGCGCGAGAAGACCTATGAGGGTTCGGTGCCGCTGGTGACCTTTGGCGCCCTCACCGCTGCCATCATCGCGGTGTTCACCCTCCTTTCCGGCGCCATCATCCTGGTCCCGACCCTGTTCCTGTCGGTCGGCGCCCTGAATCAAGTCGATCCGCTGATCTACCGGACCATCTGGTGGGCACTGGGCCACTCGTCGCAGCAGATCAACGTAGCGACCCACATCTCGATCTGGTACGCCGTGGCCGCCATTGCCTTCGGCGCCAAGCCGATGTCCGAGCGCGTCAGCCGCGGCGCCTTCCTGCTGTACATCCTGTTCCTGCAACTCGCCAGTGCCCATCACCTGCTGGCCGATCCCGGCGTCAGTACAGAATGGAAAGTGGTGAACACCAGCTACTTCATGTACTTCGCCGTGCTGGCCTCGATGATCCATGCCCTGTCGATCCCCGGCGCGATGGAAGTGGCGCAGCGCGCCCGTGGCTACAACAAGGGCCTGTTCGAGTGGCTGCGCAAGGCGCCCTGGAGCAATCCGACGTTCTCCGGCGTGTTCATCGCGCTGGTAGGTTTCGGCTTCCTGGGCGGGATTTCCGGCGTGATGATGGGTACCGAACAGCTCAACCTGCTGATCCACAACACCATCTACGTGCCTGGCCACTTCCACGCGACCGTCGTGGTCGGCACCACGCTAACCTTCATGGCCCTCACGTATTACCTGATCCCGGTGCTGTTCCGGCGCGAAATGATCGCGCCCGGCCTGGCCAGGATCCAGCCCTACCTGTTCGGCTTCTCGATGTACTTCTTCTGCCTCGTGATGATGGGAGCCGGTACGCTGGGCGTGTCCCGCCGCCACTGGGACATGGCCTTCAGCGGCCATGCCCTGGCCTATGAGTGGCCTGGCGCCGCCTATCTGATGATGGGCCTGGTCGGCATCGGCGGTGTCGCAGCGATCGCTGGCGGTGTGATCTACGTCTACGTCACCGTCGGCTCCGTGTTCTTCGGCAAGAAGCTCGACGCCGGCGTGACCAGTCCGAACTTCACACCGGTGCCTCGCGCCGCGCCCACGGCCGCCGCGCAAACTTATGGCTCCGCCGGTTTCGTGGCGCCCGGCACTTTCGTGCTGGCCATGTTCTTCCTGGTGTCCTTCGTGCTGTACTACTTCGTCAACTGGAAGTACCTCGGCCAGTTGTGGGGCCTGAGCTAAGCTGGACCCGGCGCGATGCACACCACCCCGCTCAAGCCCGCCGGGCGCGGCACGGCGCAGATGGCGCGTGACGTCATCTCGCTGTTCAAGCTGCGCATCGGCGTGCTCATCATGATTACCGCGCTGGTAGGCATGGCGGTGACGCCGGGCCCGGCACCCAGCTTGATGCAGGTGCTGATCCTGGCCCTGTCGGTGCTGCTGGCGTCCGCCAGCGCGGGGGCATTCAACCAGTATGTCGAGTACCAGAGCGATCGCCTGATGGCGCGCACCAAGAAGCGCGCCTTCGTCACCGGCGCGCTGCCGCACCACCCCGCCTGGCTGGTCCTGATGACCGTGCTGCTGGCCGGTGCGGTAGTGGCAGCCTGGGTCATGCTGAATGGCACGGCGGCGCTGCATGTGTTTCTCGGCGCCTTCTTCTACGGGGTGGTGTATACCCTGTGGCTGAAGCGGCGCACTGCCCTCAACATCGTCATCGGCGGTCTGGCGGGAAGCTTCGCCGTGCTGGCGGGCGCTGCCGCCGTCGATCCCGCGCTCGGACCGCTGTCCTGGCTGCTGGCCCTGGTGCTATTTCTATGGACGCCTCCGCACTTCTGGAGCCTGGCGATTGCCAACCGCGACGACTATGCGCAGGCGGGCGTGCCGATGCTGCCCGTGGTCGTCGGGCCGGCCCGCGCGGCCCGCACGGTGCTGATCAGCACCGTGGCGCTGTTCGTCGCCTCGCTGCTGCCGCTGGCCTATGGCGCCGGGCCGGTGTATGCGGTGGGCGCGCTCGCCGGCGGCCTGCACTTCGTCCGCAAGTCCTGGCAACTGGCGCGCCGGCCTGGGCGTGCCACCGCCATGGGCTCTTTCTTCGCATCGCTGGTGCAACTGAGCGTCCTGCTGGCCGCTGCCTGCATCGACGCCCTGTTGCGTTGAGGGCGGGCCGTGGCCAAGTCGCTACTCTCCAGACTCCGGTGCGGGTTCGCGTTCTGTGGCCTGGCGCTGGCGCTGCTACCGGCGGCACTGGCCGCGGACAAGCCTGATCGCGCCGCCGACCTCGGGCTGGACCGTGAGCAGGCGCTGCGTACGAGCCAGGCCGCGATCGGCCGCCAGATCGGCGACCACATCCTGCTGAACCGCGAAGGCCGTCCGGTGGCCCTCTCCTCGTTTCGCGGCAAACCCCTGCTGGTGAGCTTCATCTACACCGGCTGCTTCCAGGTGTGCCCCACCACCACGCGTTCCCTGCAGGAAACCGTGGAGGGCTTGCAAAAGGGCCTGGGGCCGAACCAGTTCAATGTGGTCAGCATCGGCTTCAACCAGCCGGCCGATTCGCCGCAGGCTCTGAAGGCTTTTGCCGCCCAGTATCAGATCAGGCAGTCCAACTGGGATTTCCTGAGCCCGCCGGCAGCCATCGTTCCCGCGCTGACGCAGGATTTCGGCTTCGCCTACGAGGCGACCCCGGCGGGGTTTGACCATGTTTTGCAGGTCTCCGTCCTCGATGCCGAGGGCCGCATCGTGCGCCAGGTGTACGGCGAATCCCTGTTCCCGGCCGAATTGGGGGAACCGCTGAAGATGCTGCTGGCCGGGCAGCCGGTGCAATCGAACGATGTACTGGACCACCTGATGGACCGGGTGCGCATCCTGTGCACCGTGTACGACCCCAAGACCGGCGCCTACCGGGTGGACTACACGCTGCCGATCCAGATTGCCGGCGGCGCGACCTTCTTCATCCTGATGCTGGTATTTTTCATCAATGAATGGCGCTCGAACCGGCAAAGTTCACGCAACAAGCGGGTGCGAAACACCTGATGCTTGCCAGTACCATGCCAGTGCCAGGTCCAGCCGTCGCCGCCGAGGACTCCCGCACCTCAATCTCGCCTTCACCGGTTCCCCGCCCTGCCGCCGCCTACCGGGCGCTGGAGCATGCGTTCGATCGACCTTTCAGCGCGGCGCTGAATCCGCTCAAGCACCTGGGCGCCCTCGGCTTCATGCTGCTGTGGCTGCTGGTGGCGAGCGGAACCATCCTCTACATCGTGCTCGACACCTCGGCCGCGGAAGCGTACCGCTCGATCGAGGCGCTGGCCGAAGTGCCCTGGATGCTGGGCACCGTACTGCGCGGCGTGCACCGCTACGCGGCCGACGCGTTCGTGGTCGTCATGCTGGCCCACATCGGGCGCGAATGGGCGCTGGGGCACTACCGGCATTTCCGCAAGATACCCTGGCTGACCGGCGTGCCGCTGGTCGCGCTGGTCTTTGTCAGCGCGGTGGGCGGGTTCTGGCTCAACTGGGACCAGTTGGGCCAGTATTCGGTGGTGGCGACGGCCGAATGGATCGATGTCCTGCCCTTTTTCGGCTCGCCGCTGGCACGCAATTTCCTCGGGGCCGTCAGCCTTAACGACCGGCTGTTTACCCTGCTCGTCTTCATCCACATCGGCGTACCGCTGCTGCTGATCTTCGGCCTGTGGTTCCACATCCAGCGCATCAGCCTGGCCAAGGTGTTTCCGCCCCGGCCTCTGGCCACGGGGACTTTCCTCGCGCTGCTGGCGCTGTCCTTCGTGCTGCCGGTTTACAGCCAGGGCCCGGCCGACCTCGGCACGGTGCCGACGGCGCTCGCGCTCGACTGGTTCGTGCTATTCATCCATCCGCTGGCCGACGCCACCTCGGGCGCCACGGTCTGGCTGCTGCTGGGACTGGCCTTCGTGCTGCTGGCGGTGCCGCCCTTGCTGCCGGCACCGCCGCGCCAGCCGGCGGCCGTGGTCCATCCGGACCAGTGCAGCGGCTGCGCACGCTGCTTCGACGATTGCCCCTATTCCGCGATTACCATGGTGCCCCACCCGAACGGCCGGCGCGGCATGCGCATGGCGGAAGTGCGTGCCGACCTGTGCGCCAGTTGCGGCATCTGCGCCGGCGCCTGCCCCTCGTCCACTCCATTCCGCGGCGCCCAAGTGCTGGTGACGGGAATCGACATGCCGCAATTCCCCATCGACCACCTGCGCCGGCAACTGGTGCAGGGCCTGCGTGCGATGCCGGGCGCCAGGCGTTTCGTGGTTTTCGGCTGCGAGCAGGGAGCGCGCACGCGCCTGCAGGCGCCCGATGTGCTGCATTTCGGGCTGGCGTGCGCCGGCATGCTGCCGCCCTCCTTCGTCGAATACGCGCTGCGCGCCGGCGCCGACGGCGTCCTGATCAACGGCTGCCGCGCGGGCGGCTGCGAATTCCGCCTGGGCCAGCGCTGGACCACCGAGCGCCTGGCGGGGGAGCGCGAACCGCACCTGCGCCGCTCGGTGCCTACCGAGCGCTGGCGCACCGCATGGACCGATCCGGGCGACGAACGCGCGCTCGCGGCCGCCGTGCACGAACTACGCCGGCAATGCGATGCCGGCACCCCTGTTCCTGAGGAGAAACATCAATGAACCGCGCACTCAACTGGAGCGGCCAGGCCCTGCTGTACGGCTGCTTTGCCGTGGCGCTCGGAGTGTTTTCGCGCTGGCCAGCGTACCACCCGCTGCCGCCCGACACGGCGCAGATCAAGGTCAGCTTCATCCACCACGGGGCGCGCATCGCCGAGTGCCGCCCCTACACCGCCGAAGAGCAGGCGAAGATGGCGCCAAACATGCGCAAGGCGATGAAGTGCGAGCGCGAGCGTTCGCCAGTCAGCATCGAGGTCGACATCGACGGCAAGCCGGCGCTGCGCCGTACCGCGCCGCCCTCGGGACTGTCGCGCGACGGCGCCTCCACCCTGTATCAGCGCCTGGACATTCCCGCCGGCGAGCACCGCATCGCGGTTCGCTTCAAGGACAACCAGTCGGCCGCTGGCTTTACCGACCAGCGCGAGCAGACCGTGACGCTGAAGCCGGCGCAGATCATGGTCATTGACTTCAATCCTGATAAGGGAGGCATCGTCCTGCTATGAGCGCAAGCGTCTCGCCCCTGCCGGGGCTTTCCCGCGTGCCAGCGCGTCTGCCGGCGGCCTGCCCCGGTGCCGACTACCAACTGAGCATCCCGCAAGATACGCGCCGCGCGCTGGCACGGGGCTGGCTGTGGCTGGGGCTGGCCGCGCTGATCGGATCGGGCCTTTTTTCAGTGCTGCTGGTGGTCTCGCGCACGCCTTACGTGAACCAGTGGCTGCCGGCGGCCAATTTTTTCCATATCTCGCTGGTGCTGCACGTGGACCTGTCGGTGCTGGTCTGGTTCGTGGCGATGGCCGGGCTGCTCTGGAGCCTGCACGGCGGCACCCGCGCCCGCGAGATCGGCTGGCTGGCGCTGTGGGTCACGGCGGCCGGCACGCTGGCCATGGCGCTGGCGCCGTTCGTCGCGCCAGGCGAGCCAATCATGGCCAACTACATCCCGGTGCTCGAATCGCCGCTGTTTCTCGCCGGTCTGGTGGTGTTCGGCGTGGGGTCCACCCTGCTGGTGTTGCGCAGCCTGCTGGCCGCACCCCGGCTGGGGCTGCAGTACGGCGGCAGCGGCGCGCTGGACTTCGGCCTGAGCACCGCTGCCGTCGCCACCGCGGTGGGGCTGCTGTGCCTGGCCTGGTCCTGGGCCGAGCTGCCGACGACGCTGCATGACAAGACCTATTACGAAATCCTGTTCTGGGGCGGCGGCCACGCGCTACAGTTCACCTGGACGCTGCTGATGCTGGTGTCCTGGCTGTGGCTGGCCAGCACCTGCGGCGCGCGCCTGGTGTTGAGCCCGCGCGTCACGGTGCTGATGTTCCTGCTGGCGCTGGCCGGCGTCTTCGTCATTCCCTATGCCTATCTGGCCTATCCAGTGGCGTCGGTCGAACACCGCGACCTGCTGACCTGGTCCATGCGCCTGGGCGGCGGCCCGGCCATTGCCCCGGTCAGCCTTGCCGTGGTGTTCGGCGTGCTTAAGCTGCGACGGCTCGAACCGGCCATGCGGCCGCTGCGCGCGGCGCTGCTGTCCTCGGTGCTGCTGTTTGCCGCCGGCGGCCTGATCGGCGTCTTCATCAACGGCAGCAATGTGCGCATTCCGGCGCATTACCACGGCTGCATCGTCGGCGTCACGCTAGCGCTGATGGGTGCGGTGTACCGCATCCTACCCTCGCTGGGCTACCAGGCGCCGCAGGATCGCATGGCCACCTGGCAGCCCTGGCTATACGGCATCGGGCAACTGATGCACATCATCGGGTTGGTCTGGTCCGGCGGTTATGGCGTGCAACGCAAGGTGGCGGGCGCCGAGCAGGTGCTGCGCAGCACCGCCGAAGTCGCCGGCATGGGCCTGATGGGGCTTGGCGGCCTGATCGCCATTATCGGCGGGCTGCTGTTCGTGGCGGTCGTGATCCGCGCCATCCGCCACCCGCTTGCCGCCACCGTACAAGGCTGAAGGAAAGCGAAGAATGATCAAGAAATTCCAAGCATTGCTGCAATGGCCGTTCCTGCGCGCCGAAGGATTGTTCAACGCCGCCTTCGGCGACCGCATTAACCCGTTCTATCACCTCGGTGCCATCACCTTCTTCCTGTTCTGGGTGGTCGGGGCCAGCGGCCTATACCTCTATGTATTCTTTGAAACCGGCATTCCCGAGGCCTATACCTCGGTCGTGGCTCTGACCGACAAGCAATGGTGGCTCGGCGGCGTGCTGCGCAGCGTGCACCGCTATGCGTCCGACGCCATGGTGCTGACCATGGTGCTGCACATGCTGCGCTACTTCGCATTCGACCGCTATCACGGCTTCCGCTGGTTCTCCTGGGTCACCGGGGTAATGCTGATCTGGATGGTGTATGCCTCGGGCGTGAACGGCTACATGCTGCCCTGGGACCAGTTGGCGCAATACGTCACCGTTACCAGCTTCGAATGGCTGGACTGGCTGCCGATCTTCAACGGCACGCTGATGCGCAACTTCCTATATTCCGACCACGTCGGCAGCCGCTTCTTCACGCTACTGTCGTTCATGCACCTGGGCCTGCCGCTGGTGGTGCTGATGGTCATGTGGATCCACGTGCAGCGCGTGCCCAAGGCGCGTACCACACCGCCCAGGCCGATCGTCGTCGGCCTGCTGCTGACTGTGCTGGCGCTGTCGCTGGTGGCTCCGGTGCGGATTCAGGGTGGCGTCAGCGACCTCGCCAATGCAGTCACCCGCGTGGAACTCGACTGGTTCTACATGGCCGTGTTCCCACTGCTCACCGAATGGCCACTGGGCCACGTATGGGCGCTGGTGATTGGCGCGTCCGTGCTGCTCGCGCTGCAGCCCTGGCTGCCCCTTCGGTTCGGACGCGGCGCCAAGACCAAATTCCAGGTGGCGGTGCATGGCGAACAGGGCTTGCGCACCGAGTTCACGGTGCGCAAGGGCGAGACCATCCTCGACGCCGGCCTTCGCGAGGGCCTGACCCTGGACTACGACTGCCGCAACGGCGGCTGCGGCCGCTGCATCTGCAGCGTGGCGCACGGCAGCTACGACCAGCGCCCGTACCAGATCAGCGCGCTCTCCAACGCCCAGAAAGCCCAAGGCAAGGCCCTGATGTGCTGCATGGAACCGAGCGAGGATATGGCAATCGAGGTCGAGTACGACATCGGCGGCAAGGCCACGGCGCCCGAGGTGCACAGCGCCACCGTGGTGGGCATGAAGCGCCTGGCCGACGACGTGATGCACCTGGTGCTGGAACTACCCGACGGCAAGGCGCTGGACTTCGCCGCCGGCCAATACATCAACATCCTGCTCGACGACTGTCAGCGCCGCGCCTTCTCGTTTGCCAACCGGCCCGGAGAGGGCAGCCGGATTGAGCTGCACATCCGCCTAGTGCCCGGCGGGCGCTTTACCACCCATGTGTTTCAGGGCATGAAGGTGGGCGATCTGCTGCGCTTCGAAGGCCCGCTCGGCAGCTTCACGCTGCGCGAAAGTCCGCACCCCATTCTGTTCGTCGCCGGGGCTACGGGGTTCGCCCCCATCAAGAGCATCGTGGAAGATGCCTTCGCGCGTGGCGTGCAGCGCTCCATGCGCTTGTATTGGGGCGTGCGTCGGCGCCAGGACCTGTATATGCTCGAACGCTGCGAGCAGTGGCAGCGCGCCCACCCGAACTTCACGGTGGTGCCGGTCCTCTCCGAGCCCGCCGAAGGCGACGGCTGGACTGGTCGCACCGGCTTGGTGCACGAAGCCATGCTGGCTGACTTCCCGGACCTCCGCAGCCATGAGGTGTACCTGTGCGGTTCGGTTCAGATGGTGGAAACGGCCGTCCCCGCCTTCATCGCCCGGGGACTCGATGAGAATGCCTGCTTCTCCGACGCTTTCCTGATGACGGTGCCAGCCGCCGCTGCGTCGGCCCGGCAGGCCTGAGCAAAAGCCGCCGGCGCCGACCCACCGCGCCCGGCGGCTTTTTTATGTGCGCCCGCGACGGGTAGGTCTCCGCAGATAAGCAGACGGATTTGACGCGCACCCTACAACTGCAGGTTATGCGACCAAGCCAGCGCCGATAGATGCAGTTGATTTACTTCATCCGCCTCGACCTGCAGCGAAGCCGCCAGCGATCCGACCAGCGCGCTATTCAGCTCACACGCTTCGGCCAACGCCAGATATGGCCCGTAGATACCTCCACGCGAGGACAGTGCCTGCGCCAGCCCTTCGGGAAACTGCATCTCTTGCAGTACCTGCGCCATTGGAATTCCAAGCAGCCGGTCCAGCAGGGAAAACAGGCCGGCCACGAACAGGTTTTCGGATTCCCCGCGCGGGAGGGTTGGCGTTCCCAGCAGTTCGGCCAGACGGCCGCGAATCACCGCGGTCTGCATCAGTACCGGGGAGTAGCCGGTAGTACTGGCAGTAGCCAGCAGCAGCGAAAGCCAACGAAACAACGGGGCATAGCCCAGCAGGGTCACAGCGTGCCGCAATGAATGAATTTCCGTGCCATGCCCAAAACCAGCTGAATTGATGTAGCGCAACAGCTTAAAAGACAATGCGGCGTCGCGCTTCAGCACCGCTTCCAGTTCGCGCACATCGGCATTTTGCCGCACCATGCGCATCAACTGCAGCACCACCGTCTGCGCCGGATTCATGCCTTTCGGCTGCGGCCCGGGACGCGGGGTCAGATGCAGCTTGCCGACAAAGGCGTCCAGGCCGAGCGCTGCGCAGGAATCATATTGCTGCCAGGTGCTGACGCCACGCGCTACCAGGCGCACCGATGATTGCTTGAAGGCACCGTAAATCTTGGCCTGACTGGCCAGATCGTCCGGATCGAAACGAACTTCGATATGCGTCAGCAATGCCAGCAAACCCTTGTCAAGCGCCTTGAAATCGGCATTGCGCAACAAGATGCCATAGCCTTGTGCGCGCAATTCCTGGACTGCGCTTAGAACCGCCGGGTCTGCCAGATCCGCCGCAGTCAGGGCCAAAACGGTATTTTTGGGCGGTAGCGCCAGTAGCGCATCGGTCGCCAGCAGCTCCGGCGACGCCTGCAAAAACAGGAGCGCGCCACCCAGCAGCCAACCGCTTTCGCCATTGTTCAGATGTTGCCCGATGAGTCCGGCCAAAGCGACCGGATTGGAGGCACCTGGCAACCCCTTATCGCTGCCAGACTGCTGCCAGCTCAGCTCGTAGCCGAGCACCTGCTGTTTGGGATCAAGAAGCGGTTCTCGGACGATAAAATCTGAGGTATGCATGAAATCTGTCCTGACAAGCAACGATTAATCAGGAACGCCCGGTGGCTCGCCGCACCGATGCGCGGGCGATGCCGCCGCTCGCTCAGGCGCCAGCTTTTTCAAGCTTTTCAAAAATTTTCGCCAGCTTTTCATCCAGTGTGGCTGCAGTAAACGGCTTAACTACGTAGCCACTCGCACCCGCCTGTGCCGCCGCAATGATATTTTCCTTCTTCGCTTCGGCGGTGACCATCAACACCGGCAATTTCGACAGTGTCGGATCGGCACGGATCGTTTGCAGCATGGTCAGTCCATCCATCACCGGCATGTTCCAATCGGAGATCACGAAATCAAAATTGTCGGTGCGCAGCTTGGACAGAGCCATCGAACCGTCTTCCGCCTCATCCACGTTGGTATAGCCCAATTCCTTGAGTAGATTTCGAACAATGCGGCGCATTGTAGAAAAATCGTCAACCACTAAAAATTTGGTATTGGGACCGGCCATGAATCACTCCATTATTGCGTAAGACTCGTTATCGATCGGACCGGTAGCTCCGGCGCCGAACAAACGGGGAATAGGATTGCGGTGCCTATATTAATCTAAACCCGCAGCGCCCGGCTGCTATGCGTGGCAAGATAGTTCAACACCATGCCGGGAAGCTCGTTCAGTGCGCCGGTGTGATGAACGGCGCCGATGGCGATTGCTTCGCGCGGCATGCCGAACACGACGCAGCTCGCTTCGTCCTGGGCGAAATTTTGGGCGCCAGCCTGTTTCATTTTCAGCATGCCCTGCGCGCCGTCCTTGCCCATCCCGGTCAGGATGACGCCGACCGCATTCTTGCCGGCGCAACCTGCAACCGAGTCGAACAGGACATCGACCGAAGGCCGGTGCCGGTTTACTGGTGCGCCGGCGTCGAGCCGAGTCATGTAATTGGCGCCACTGCGTACCAGCAGCAAGTGAGCATTTCCAGGCGCAATGTAGGCGTGGCCGGGCAGAATGCGCTCCTCGCCGGCCGCTTCACTGACCGCGATCTTGCACAGGCTGTCGAGGCGCCGCGCGAACGATCGCGTAAACCCTTCCGGCATATGCTGGGTTATCAGGATGCCAGGGCTGTCCGACGGCATTTGCACCAGAAAATTCTTGATCGCCTCGGTGCCGCCGGTGGAAGCGCCAATGACGATCAGTTTTTCGCTACTGGTCAGGGGGTTGCGAATCAAGGGCAGTTCGCCCGCTGCCTGGCTGGCGCCGGCAGTGGCCATGGTGCGCGCACGGATATGCGCCTTCGACGCGATGCGGATCTTGTCGGCAATCAACTCCGTATAGTCGCGCATGCCGCTTTGAATCGACAGCTTCGGTTTGGTCACGAAATCGATAGCGCCAAGTTCCAGCGCGCGCAAGGTGATTTCGGACCCGCGCTCGGTCAGCGACGATACCATCACGACTGGCATCGGTCGCAACCGCATCAGCTTTTCCAGAAAGTCGAGGCCATCCATCTTTGGCATCTCGACGTCCAGCGTCAGGACATCCGGATTGGTCTGCTTGATCAAATCGCGCGCCACCAGCGGATCGGGTGCGACGCCAACCACTTCCATATCGGGCTGGCTGCCGATGATCTCTTTCATGACGCTGCGAATCAACGCTGAGTCGTCAACAATGAGCACCTTAATTTTCATAAACTCGTCTTCCGAATCACTCCACGCAAACGGTTGCAATCAAAACAGCTCGATTGCACCGCTGACGCGATTATTCTCCAGCCGGTTCGCGTAATCCTGTTCGCGATTGGCCAGCGTGTTGTTGTTCAGCTGTTTCAGTTTTTTTACCAGAACTTTCCCCGAGCGCGGGAAAAAATAAACTTTGCGCGGATGAATGTCATTCAAATCCTCAGCCACCATCCGAATGTTTTCCGCCTGCAGATACTCGCGCACGAATTGCGCATTGCGTTGGCCGACGTTCATCGAAGTAAATCCGGCCAGTACATTGCCGCCGCCGAATACCTTGGCTTCCAGGTTTTCGCGCCTGGCTCCGGCCTTCAACAGCTCGTTGATCAAAACTTCCATGGCATAGGTGCCATAACGCATCGAGGCCGACACCGGGCTGTCGAGATCACCGCTGGCAGGCAACATGAAATGATTCATGCCGCCGATTCCGGTGATCCTGTCCCGAATGCAGGCCGCAACGCATGACCCCAGCACGGTCACAATCAGCATGTCCTTGCAGGTGAAATAGTATTCGCCGGGAAGTATCTTGGCCGCATCCCGATCGAATGTGCGGTCGTAATACACATTATTAGCAAATTGCTCTTCAATTCCCTGGCTCATGACTGCAAGTCCAATTCGGGTTTCTTGCCACTCGCCTTTTTGTCATTGTGTAGCGCGAGCTCGTATACGGTCTTGGCACGTAACCTGAACGCGTCCGATATGTATGAGAAATTTTCCGAATGTCCAGCAAATAGCAATCCGTGTGCCTTCATTAGCGGTGCAAAACGGGACAAAATCTTTGCCTGGGTCATCTTGTCGAAATAAATCATGACATTTCGACAAAATATTGCATCAAACGAAGTGGAAATCGGCCAATTGCTAGCCAACAAGTTAAGTGGCTGAAACGTAATTAATTTCCCCAGTTCCGGACGTATCCTGGCCAAGCCACTCTGTGCTCCAGTCCCTTTCAGAAAAAACCGCTTTTTCCGCTCTGCGGAAAGCTTGTCGAGCCGTTCGATCGGATAGACGCCGCGTGCTGCTATCCCCAGCACGTTGGTATCGATATCCGTAGCCAGGATATGCACCGGTGGCGTCAGCGTTGCATACGTCTCGCACAAAGTCATGGCGATGGAATATGGCTCTTCACCAGTCGAACTGGCGCAGCACCAGATGGCAACCGGTTCGCGTAGCTGGCCAACATGCTCGGCAAGAATCGGAAAATGGTGCGACTCACGAAAAAAAGAGGTGAGGTTGGTGGTCAGCGCATTCACGAACGCCTCCTGCTCACCATCGTCGCCGCCACGCTCCAGCCAGTCGAGATAATCCGAGAATGTATTGATTCCAGTCGCGCGCAGGCGGCGCGCAAGGCGGCTGTACACCATCTCCTGTTTGCTGGCTGCCAGTGCGATACCGGCGTGCCGATGGATCAGGCTTCTTGCTCTTTCAAAATCGCGAGCAGTGAATTCGAATTCCTTGACTGCGTCGAGTTTATTCAGCGGCGCTGGTTTCAATCTGCTGCTCTTTCCTGTCAATTGCGCAAGCACATCGCGCCACGATCGGTGTCATCCGCTCTTCTGCATCAGGCGCTGTGGCGACACCTCGATCAAGCGCGCTGGTGCCGTTGGGGCGCTAACAGCGTCTGTGGTTAGCGCGCTGGAGCGATAGCCAACGCGGAAGGCTCCCCAGTGCTTACCATTCACATAAATTGGCACTGATAAATCATGCATGACTTCACCCGTATCGCGTTTATACGTTTGCAACAAAAACGACCCGGTATTGGCGCCACAACGGGCACCGGTTCGGTCATTGAAAATCCGCTTGGTCCGATTGTTGACCAAATCGAATTCATAATTGCCGGTCAGCGGCTGCGAGAATTTCCTGTTGTGGGTCGGGAAATAGCCGTTGTTATCCACTGCCCCGGCATAGGCCAACTGCGGCATCGCTTCCAGCAGCCCCTCTTGCAACTGCGGTAACACACGATCGGTAAATCTGTCAAACCGGGTCGAGTGTTTCTGCGGATTGGTTTTTGGAATCGGTGTATAAGACCGATCGAACAACGCATCCTCGCTGATCTGTCCGCCCTGAATCGCGTCGGCAAAAATTTTACCGACTTCTTTGGCCGCCGCTTCTGCGGAAGCGCGAATCGTATCATGCGTGGTCTGGATATTGAATTCCGCAATGGCACCATACACGGCCTCAGCCCGCTCCGACAGAGCCATCGCCGAAGCTGCGGCCGGTGGCAGTTCGGCATCGGTCAGCAACATACTGTCGCGGATTTTCAGGACGCCGTTGGCGATCTGGCGCGTCGTTTCGACGTGCTCGCGCGAAGCGTGGGCAATCTGCTGAACTTCATCTTCTGATACTGACGCAGCACGTTCGATATTGCCAAGGAAATCATGCACACGTCCGGCATTTTGCGCGGCCTCCATCACCTTGCCGGTTAGGGAGGCCATTCCACCCGCCGCTCGCTCAGCCTCTTCATTGATTTCGCGCACCATGTGGCCGATATCGTCGGTAGCGTTTTTGGTGCGCTGTGCCAATTGCCGGACTTCACCAGCCACCACGGCAAAGCCGCGCCCATGCTCACCTGCGCGTGCAGCCTCAATCGCGGCGTTCAGCGCCAGCAAATTGGTGCGGGCGGCAATCTCGTTAATCACTTCGGTAATCCCGTGAATACGTCGCGCCTTGTCTTGCAGTTGCGCCATTACCTGCGATGCGGCTTGGGCATCCTGGCGGGCGTTGTTGATTTGATTCACGCTTTGATCCACCTGGGATCGCCCGGCGGCGCTTTCGTCACGCACCTCGTGCGCCATGTTGGCCGCACGCTCGGCATTCGCCGCAATCTGCACCGTGGTACTGGCATTCTGCTCGGCTCTGCTCACGATTTCGTTGAGCGTCCGGAGATCGTACTCAATCTTGTTTTTGACCGAATCGACGAAAAATGATGTTTCTGCTGCGCCGATCATGATGTGGTCGATTTCCTGAGCAACCTTGTACCCAAAACGTGTGCCGCCAGCACCACCTCGCTCGCCAATCAGTACGGCGGCCAGCACGCCGCCAATTGATGCGATCACCGCCACCGCCAGCGAGCCGATTACAGCACCCGCCAGCCAGTCGATCAGGAGGGCGATAAGAATACTGGCGAATACACCCGCCGCCAGCAGCTTTAGCAGAGGCAAGAGTTTACGCATAGGGTTCATCGCATTCCAAACGGTAGGTTTTTGACACCAACAAAATCAGGTGATTGATCAGTTTATCTATCACGTTATCGACTATCGGCAAGATGAACTTGAATCTTGCCAGATGCACATCTCGCTCTTACATTAGAATTCGTCCCAATCATTGCCCACGGGCGCGGCCACCGTGGCCTTCCCAGCCGAGCCCTCTCCTTCCAGCTTGAAGACGCTGACTGCCTGCGCCAGTTGCACCGCCTGTTCCTGCATGCTTTCCGCCGCCGCCGCCGCCTGCTCCACCAACGCCGCATTCTGCTGCGTCATTTCGTCCATTTGCCCAATCGCCCGGTTCACTTCTTCGATCCCGCTGCTTTGCTCCTGGCTGGCAGCCGTGATTTCGTTCATGATGTCCGCCACGTGCTTGACCGAGGTCACAATCTCCCCCATCGTCTTGCCCGCTTCGTCCACCAGCTTGCTGCCTACGTCCACCTTTTCTACCGAGTCCCCGATCAGCCCCTTGATTTCCTTGGCCGCTCCCGCCGAGCGTTGCGCCAAGTTGCGCACTTCCGCCGCCACCACCGCAAATCCGCGCCCCTGTTCCCCGGCCCGCGCCGCTTCCACCGCCGCGTTGAGCGCCAGAATGTTGGTCTGGAACGCAATGCCGTCGATCACGCCGATGATGTCTACGATCTTTTTCGAGCTTTCCTTGATCGAACCCATGGTGTCCACCACTTGCCCCACCACTTGCCCACCCTTGACCGCAAAGTCGGATGCCGAGACCACCAGTTGATTCGCTTGCCGCGCATTCTCCGCGTTCTGCTTCACCGTTGACGTCAGCTCTTCCATCGACGAGGCCGTCTCTTCCAGCGAACTCGCTTGCGACTCCGTGCGCGATGACAGGTCCGCGTTCCCGCTCGCAATTTCTTCGGAAGCGCTGGTAATGGCGTCGGTCCCGACCCTGACCTTGCCGACGATTTGCAGCAAACTTTCGTTCATCCCCTTCAATGCCCGCAGCAAATCGCCAATTTCATCCTTACCAACCGCGTTCACACGCGATGTCAATTCACCCGCCGCCACTTTCCGGGCCACCTCTACCGCATCCTGCAAAGGCGCCGTGATGCTGCGCGTCAGCAGAAATGCCAGCACTCCACCCAATGCCAGGGCAACCGCCCCCATCAGGATAAACAGGTATGTCAGATTTCTTTGAGCACTGATGCTCCCCGCCAGCGTTTCCCGCTCAACCGCCTGCTGCGCCGCCACCAGCTTGTCAATTTCTACAACCGCTCTTTGATTCAATGGATCGATGCGGCCGGCGATAATTTTTCCGGCTTCCTCGCCGTTGAACGCCAACACTTGTTGAATCGCTTCCTTGAATGGCGCCTCGAGTTCCTTATCCAGTCTTGCAATTTCGTCCAGAGCTTTTTGTTCGCCCTGGCTCAATCCGGCTGCCACCAGCCGCATACGCGCATCGATGTAGCGTTTGCTTTCTTCCTTGACTTTGGCTTCTTCTCTTTGCATCGCCGCAACATCGGATTGCAAGCCGATGTTGCGCATGGCGATCCCTCCCTGCAGCAATGCGCTTTTCATGGTCACTGCCAATTCGCTTTTGGCGTTGGCCGCCTGCAACCTGTCAATCAGACTGGCCCCGCTCCGCGCGCTTGAAACATTGCCGATCATCAGTACCGCAACCAATATCATCAAGATCAAGCCAAAGCCCACTCCCAGGCGAGCGCCAATACGTAGGTTGCGCAGGTTCATCCTGTTTCCTCCTGATTCAGTTTTTATTGTCCCAGCTCTGGCAATCTGTGTAACGACGACCATAGTGGAAGCTGCTTACAACGGTGTACATTGTTCGCAACCGGATTATGAATCCATCAAATCACTCGTTGGCGTATCGAATTCCTCCTCTATCCATTCTTGCCGTTGGTGCTCTTGCTGGCCAACTCAGACCTGGTCGCAAGTATCTTGGTACAAGCAATGATTCGTTGCTGGAGGCTTCCAATCATGTATTTGCACCGCATTCGTTCAACCGATTCAGCAGCTAGAACGCTAAAACTCTTCCCAGTCCTCATTGCCCGCAGTTACCGCTGGAGCCGAACGAACTACCGCCGGGCGTCCGGTCTTGGGGCCAGCCACCGCCGCAATCCCCTTCGCGCCGCGCGCGTCCGCTACCGGTGGCTGCGTCTTGGCCGCAGGCCTGGCTACCACCATCACCTTCCCAGCCGTGCCCTCTCCTTCCAGCTTGAAGACGCTGACTGCCTGCGCCAGTTGCACCGCCTGTTCCTGCATGCTTTCCGCCGCCGCCGCCGCCTGCTCCACCAACGCCGCATTCTGCTGCGTCATTTCGTCCATTTGCCCAATCGCCCGGTTCACTTCTTCGATCCCGCTGCTTTGCTCCTGGCTGGCAGCCGTGATTTCGTTCATGATGTCCGCCACGTGCTTGACCGAGGTCACAATCTCCCCCATCGTCTTGCCCGCTTCGTCCACCAGCTTGCTGCCTACGTCCACCTTTTCTACCGAGTCCCCGATCAGCCCCTTGATTTCCTTGGCCGCTCCCGCCGAGCGTTGCGCCAAGTTGCGCACTTCCGCCGCCACCACCGCAAATCCGCGCCCCTGTTCCCCGGCCCGCGCCGCTTCCACCGCCGCGTTGAGCGCCAGAATGTTGGTCTGGAACGCAATGCCGTCGATCACGCCGATGATGTCTACGATCTTTTTCGAGCTTTCCTTGATCGAACCCATGGTGTCCACCACTTGCCCCACCACTTGCCCACCCTTGACCGCAAAGTCGGATGCCGAGACCACCAGTTGATTCGCTTGCCGCGCATTCTCCGCGTTCTGCTTCACCGTTGACGTCAGCTCTTCCATCGACGAGGCCGTCTCTTCCAGCGAACTCGCTTGCGACTCCGTGCGCGATGACAGGTCCGCGTTCCCGCTCGCAATCTCGGCCGACGCCACCCCGATCGTTTCGGTGCTGCGCCGAACCTGCCCAACCGTTTGAATCAGGCTGTCGGTCATGTGCTTTAGCGCCTGCAGCAACTGACCGATCTCGTCCTTTCTAGTGGATGCGGCGCAGGCCTGCAGATTACCGGAAGCCACCCGTTGCGCCACTCCAACTGCCTCACCGAGCGGGCGAACAATACTGCGGGTCAGCAACCACGAACACAAGCCACCGATCACAAGAGCAAACAGGCCGAGCGCAATCAGGATCACGCGTCCGGACCGGAAAGTATCGTCGGTATTCGCAGCAACCGCATCGATATTCCGACGTTGATAGTCAGACATTTTCTCGATGCTCAAAACATATGCGTTCATTGCGGGGGTCATCTTGGTGTCGATCAGTTTCTTAATTTCTTCTTCGCTATCGAATGACTTACCCTTAATGACTGCGTTGTTGGCATCCAGATAGATGGCATGTTTTGCCAAAATATCGGCAAACAATTTCTTTTCCTCCACCGTAACCAAAGCAGATTCCAATTTTTTCTGCAAGTCGCGGACTCTCTTGCCCTCCTCTTCGATTTGGTCTTCGAAAAATCTCTGCGCTCCGTAACCGGCACTCTTGGTAACCGCAGCAGTGCGCACGCCATTGAGGCTCACCGAGCGCAGCCAGTCAACCGACAATCGTTCCTTGACCAGCATTTGCTTGACCATGTAGTCGGTCGATTGACCTACTTCTTGCAAGCGCCAAATACTCACGGCGATCATCAATGCCGTCAGGATCAGCACTGCACCGAAGGCGATTGCAAGTCTCAAGCCGATTTTCAAGTTAGCGATTTTCATAGAACCCCTGCGCCGACGATAATTTTCGCTGCGTATAAAATTTACGAAGCGATGTGATTGTTCCTGGATACCATAGGGGCGGACTAAAAAAATCAGCCCATCCTGAAAATTTTCAGTTGACAATCACCTCTTAAAATTCCGCCCAGTCCTCATCGTTACCGCCGGCGGCCGCCGTCATTTTTTTGCGTGGAATTTCTTCCGTAAGCGTGAGACGCTTGCCCGCTCTCGCGGCCGACACCGGCAACCTGGCCTCGCTCGCCGGCCGCGTCGATTTCCTCCCCCATTCGCCCTCGGCCAGCTTGAAGACGCTGACTGCCTGCGCCAGTTGCACCGCCTGTTCCTGCATGCTTTCCGCCGCCGCCGCCGCCTGCTCCACCAACGCCGCATTCTGCTGCGTCATTTCGTCCATTTGCCCAATCGCCCGGTTCACTTCTTCGATCCCGCTGCTTTGCTCCTGGCTGGCAGCCGTGATTTCGTTCATGATGTCCGCCACGTGCTTGACCGAGGTCACAATCTCCCCCATCGTCTTGCCCGCTTCGTCCACCAGCTTGCTGCCTACGTCCACCTTTTCTACCGAGTCCCCGATCAGCCCCTTGATTTCCTTGGCCGCTCCCGCCGAGCGTTGCGCCAAGTTGCGCACTTCCGCCGCCACCACCGCAAATCCGCGCCCCTGTTCCCCGGCCCGCGCCGCTTCCACCGCCGCGTTGAGCGCCAGAATGTTGGTCTGGAACGCAATGCCGTCGATCACGCCGATGATGTCTACGATCTTTTTCGAGCTTTCCTTGATCGAACCCATGGTGTCCACCACTTGCCCCACCACTTGCCCACCCTTGACCGCAAAGTCGGATGCCGAGACCACCAGTTGATTCGCTTGCCGCGCATTCTCCGCGTTCTGCTTCACCGTCGACGTCAGCTCTTCCATCGACGAGGCCGTCTCTTCCAGCGAACTCGCCTGCGACTCCGTGCGCGATGACAGGTCCGCGTTCCCGCTCGCAATTTCTTCGGAAGCGCTGGTAATGGCGTCGGTCCCGACCCTGACCTTGCCGACGATTTTCAGCAAACTTTCGTTCATCCCCTTCAATGCCCGCAGCAAATCGCCAATTTCGTCTTTACCAACCGCGTTCACACGCGATGTCAATTCACCCGCCGCCACTTTCCTGGCCACTTCCACCGCATCCCGCAAAGGCGCCGTGATGCTGCGCGTCAGCAGAAATGCCAGCACTCCACCCAATGCCAGGGCAACCGCCCCCATCAGGATAAACAGGTATGTCAGATTTCTTTGAGCACTGATGCTCCCCGCCAGCGTTTCCCGCTCAACCGCCTGCTGCGCCGCCACCAGCTTGTCAATTTCTACAACCGCTCTTTGATTCAACGGGCCGATACGTTCAACAATAGTCTTGGCGGCCTCCTGTTCCCCATTAAATGTTTGCAGTTGTTCGATCGCTTCATTGAGCGGAGCCTCCAATTCCTTATCCAGCCGAGCGATTTCTTCCAGCATCTTCTTTTCCGCCGAACTCATTCCGAGTGCTACCAATTGATCGCGCGCCGCGGAAAACCGTTTGCTTTCTTCCTTGACTTTGGCTTCCTCCTTGCGCATTGAAGCAACATCATGCTGCAAGCCGATGTTGCGCATGGCGATCCCTTGCTGCAGCAATGCGCTTTTCATGGTCACCGCCAATTCGCTTTTGGCGTTGGCTGCCTGCAACCTGTCAATCAGACTGGCTCCGCTCCGCGCGCTTGAGACATTGCCGATCATCAGTACCGCAACCAATATCATCAAGATCAAACCAAAGCCCACTCCCAAGCGAGCGCCAATGCGTAGATTGCGCAGGTCCATCATGTTTCCTCCCGATTCAATTCTAATTTTTCGACGTCTGCCATTGTTGTAGTGACGCGCTGGATCGCAACTGTTTGCTGCAATCGAATTCTGCTCTGCCAGGTAAGATTCGGTTAGCGCATTCCAGAAATATATGATGTGCCCTTATACCCTGATCGGCACCCGCCAATTGACCCATGCAATATTGATACGGCTATCGAACACTCCTCTTAAGCGGTAATACATCAGAATTCTTCCCAGTCCTCATTGCCCGCAGTTACCGCTGGAGCCGAACGAACTACCGCCGGGCGTCCGGTCTTGGGGCCAGCCACCGCCGCAATCCCCTTCGCGCCGCGCGCGTCCGCTACCGGTGGCTGCGCCTTGGCCGCAGGCCTGGCTACCACCATCACCTTCCCAGCCGTGCCCTCTCCTTCCAGCTTGAAGACGCTGACTGCCTGAGCCAGTTGCACCGCCTGTTCCTGCATGCTTTCCGCCGCCGCCGCCGCCTGCTCCACCAACGCCGCATTCTGCTGCGTCATTTCGTCCATTTGCCCGATCGCCCGGTTCACTTCTTCGATCCCGCTGCTTTGCTCCTGGCTGGCAGCCGTGATTTCGTTCATGATGTCCGCCACGTGCTTGACCGAGGTCACAATCTCCCCCATCGTCTTGCCCGCTTCGTCCACCAGCTTGCTGCCTACGTCCACCTTTTCTACCGAGTCCCCGATCAGCCCCTTGATTTCCTTGGCCGCTCCCGCCGAGCGTTGCGCCAAGTTGCGCACTTCCGCCGCCACCACCGCAAATCCGCGCCCCTGTTCCCCGGCCCGCGCCGCTTCCACCGCCGCGTTGAGCGCCAGAATGTTGGTCTGGAACGCGATGCCGTCGATCACGCCGATGATGTCTACGATCTTTTTCGAGCTTTCCTTGATCGAACCCATGGTGTCCACCACTTGCCCCACCACTTGCCCACCCTTGACCGCAAAGTCGGATGCCGAGACCACCAGTTGATTCGCTTGCCGCGCATTCTCCGCGTTCTGCTTCACCGTCGACGTCAGCTCTTCCATCGACGAGGCCGTCTCTTCCAGCGAACTCGCCTGCGACTCCGTGCGCGATGACAGGTCCGCGTTCCCGCTCGCAATCTCGGCCGACGCCACCCCAATCGTTTCGGTGCTGCGCCGAACCTGCCCCACCGTTTGAATCAGGCTGTCGGTCATGTGCTTTAGCGCCTGTAAAAGCTGTCCGGTTTCATCCCCGGATCTCACCTCGATTTTCTGTGTTAGATCGCCGGCGGCAACACTGCGGGCAATTAGCACGGCTTTGTTTAGCGGCATGGAAATGGCGCGCGTCAGCCAGATGCCAATCCCTATCGCGAACAGGACTCCAAGCGCGATTGCGGTCACGCACGAATTCCGAACCCAGATGTATAGCTCCTGCGAATTTGTAAAATCAGCTTTTGCCACGTCCAATTGGATCTTGATCAGTTGCGCAATCCCCTGCTCTACATCCACGAAATTCTGACGCATGGGCCCTTGCATGATCTCCATCGCTAACTGGGTGTTTGGGGCGCGTAAAGCATCGATCGCCGGCTGCAAACCCTCGGCCACAAGCTTTTGATAGCTACCGTAAGCCTTATCGGCAATTTTTCTTTCCTCTTCCGCAAAATTGCCAGACCGATATGCTGCCCAAGTCTTATTGGTTTCGGACATTCCCAGGTCGACCTGATCCATCCGTTTGCTGATGGCCGCCGGATCATCGTTGAGGGATTGTGCAATCGCCAACTGATTCTTGTTGATCGCTACAATGATCTGGTTCAATTGCCCGGTCGGCACCAGCCGATGCGCATAAAGTGCTTCCAACGATCCATTGGTATAGCTCAAACTGGAGATGCCGATGACACCGCCGCAAATCAGCATTACGGATAGAACGCCAAGCACAAAAACAAGCCGCGACCGAATACTTAGATTTTTCAACACCTTTTTGCCCCCCTGGGTCGATAGCCGGATCACCAAATACCAAACGGGTTTGTTTGATGAGCTAGCCGATATCAGGCTGCAATCTTATCGATCAGTCCCATCTCGGCGCTCGACATCAACTTGTTGATGTCGACCAAAATCAGCATGCGCTCATCCAGGGTTCCCAATCCGATCAAATAATCGGTGTTGAAAGCGGTGCCCATTTCAGGCGCCGGCTTGATCTGCTCGGCTGACAATGTAATCACGTCAGACACGCTGTCAACCACCATACCGACGATACGTCCGTTGATATTCAAAATGATCACTACCGTAAATTGATCGTAAATCGGCTCACCGAGGTTGAACTTGATCCGCATATCAACGATCGGGACAATGATGCCGCGCAAATTCACAACACCTTTGATAAAGTCCGGTGCGTTCGCGATACGCGTGACGGCTTCGTAACCGCGAATTTCCTGCACCTTCAGAATATCGATGCCGTACTCTTCCTTGCCCAGCGTGAAAGCAAGGAATTCATCCCCTGTCCGATCTGCTTTTCCCTGCGACTCTGTCATATTTGACTGCTCGCTATGTAACATGGCTCTTCCTTTTCAAGAAAAAATGGATTCATCTTTGAGTTGTCGGCTCGAGCGTAAAAGCGCAGCCACATCAATAATCAGTGCTACTCCCCCGTCACCAAGAATCGTGGCCCCCGAAATGCCGGCAACCTTGCGATAATTTGATTCAAGGTTCTTGACAACGACTTGTTGCTGCCCAACCAGGTCATCCACAAACAATGCAGCCTGTCGGCCCTCGGATTCGAGGATGACCACGATTCCCTTTGATGGATCGGTGAAATGAGGATCAATCCCGAACATTTGATATAGCGGAATGAGCGGCAAATAGTTGCCGCGCACCTTCACCACTCGCCCCTGCCCACTGATTTCCTTGATATCCGCGGGAGCCGGTTGCAGTGATTCGACCACATAACCGAGTGGAAGAATATAAATCTCATTTCCTACCTTAATCGACATACCGTCCAGGATTGCCAGTGTCAGCGGCAGTGAAATGGAAATGGTGGTCCCAAACCCCTTGCTGGAACGTATATCAACGGCGCCACCCATGGCAGTGATATTGCGTTTGACGACATCCATACCGACCCCGCGCCCGGACACATCGGTAACCTGCTCGGCAGTTGAAAACCCGGGGGCAAGGATTAATTGCCAAACCTCGCCATCCGGCGCATCGTCAGTGATCGACATGCCCACCTGCCGCGCTTTACGGATAATCTTTTTACGATCTAGGCCGCCGCCATCGTCGGTCACATCGATCACAATATTGCCCCCCTGATGTGCCGCTGAAAGCGACAGCCGACCAAGTTCATTTTTGCCGGCTCTGGCTCGTTCCGCCGGCTGTTCAATGCCATGGTCAATACTGTTTCGAACTAGGTGCGTAAGGGGATCGACAATACGTTCGATCAGTCCCTTATCCAATTCGGTAGCTGCACCATGGGTGACGAATTCAACCTTTTTCCCTAATTTTGTCGCTAGATCTCGCACCATGCGTGGAAATCGCGAAAATACATAATCCATTGGCATCATGCGAATCGACATTACCGCTTGTTGCAGATCGCGGGTGTTGCGCGTCAACTGGCTTACGCTATCAAGCAGACGTTCATGCGCCATCGGATCCAGCGAACCGGTACGCTGCTCAATCATGGCCTGCGTGATGACCAATTCGCCGACCAGATTGATCAACTGATCCACCTTTTCGATCCCGACCCGAATTGAAGATGACTCGTGGTTTACTGTCGTTTTTTCAACCGCAGTTCTGGTTACGCTTTCGTTTTCCTGATGTAAATCAGGGATGTTTTTTCCGGCAGACTCCGGTTCTCGTACCAGCACCCGCCCAATCTCGGCAACTGGCTGGATATTCTCTTCAACGCCATCCGCAACCGGCTTCCCATTGGAGCTATCGAAAAGTGCAAACGGTTCAAAAAATCCGTACCCTTGTTTCTCTTCTTGCTCCCTGGTGGTAAGCGCGACTGCTTGCGGCGTCGGGGGCGTGCCCGACTCAAGCGTAATTTTCAGATCGGCCGGTTCCATAATAAAAGAGCAAATCGCGACGATATTGCTGACGTCTTCCGACGTGGCAAGGAAAAACACCGATCTACCATCAGCCAGCACGGACCTTGTGATCATTCCCAACAATCCCAATTCCACCGCCAACGCCTCGACGTCGCGCTCCGCAATCGCCGGCAATTCAATCCGAAAATGCTGCTCCGACGGCGGCGCCAATTCGGCCGGCCGCGACAAGGATTTCGCAGCCATTACAGATAAATCGGGGAGCGGCGCGGTTTCGACATTCTGCGATAACGACTGCAACATCATGCGCACATTGGTCACCGCATCCGAATCCACGGCAGAGCCGTGGCGATGCCCATCCAACTGCATTTTGAGAACATCCTTGGCATGCAGAAACGCATCTACATGCTCGGTAGTCAGCGCCATCTCGCCGTTACGTATCTTGTCGAGCAAGGATTCAAGGACGTGCGTGACTTCAGTCAGATCACCAAGCCCGAAAGTGGCTGCTCCACCCTTGATTGAGTGCGCCGTACGGAATATGGCGTGCAGTGATTCACTGTCCGGGGCAGTTACGTCTATCGCCAGCAGCAATTTTTCCATTTCCGCGAGCAACTCTTCAGCCTCGTCGAAAAACACCTGGAAAAATTGGCTCATCTCAATGGTCATCATCAAACTCCGTTGTGGATACTCTCAGCGTTCTTGAGGTTTCACTTGACCGTTAACCAATCACCTTTTTGACGACCTCCGTCAGACGTTGTGGGTCAAACGGCTTGACTAGCCAGCCGTTAGCCCCGGCCGCGCGCCCTTTTGCCTTCATGTCATCGCTCGATTCCGTCGTCAACATCAGAATTGGCACCCGTTGGTAATTCGAGATCTTGCGTAGCGCACGAATCAGGGCCAGGCCATCCATGCGCGGCATGTTCTGATCTGTCAGCACTAGGTCAAACGTTTGCTGTTGGGCTTTTTCCAAACCATCCTGGCCGTCCACCGCCTCGGTCACCCGATATCCAGCAGCCTTCAGACTAAACACCACCATTTGCCGAAGTGAGCCTGAATCATCGACTGCAAGTATTGTTTTTGACATTTCCTCTCCTGCATTTTTCATTTTGCTACGGGATATTTGTTCGAATGATTACTGATCAATCACTAAAACAATTCAATATCACCGCTTTCCATATGAGTCTGACCAACCGCTTTCCATAAATCGCTTTCCAGTTTTCCGCTCTGCTGTTCAAGCAACAGATTGACGTCGTTTAGCAACCCAACAATTTCCTCAATGCCGGTTTGCGCCATCATTCCGGAACTGCTGGTTCCTAAAGTTTCCAGCACCTTGCTCAAACCGGCTATCCGCTGCAAGGCTCTGCCAATCAACTGATTCGTCATGTCATGAAACTGAAGCGCGGTAACAACCGCGTTCAAATGGATATCCGTCTCGGCGGATTCCGCCTCCAGACGCGCAGCATACCCATCTCCATCACTTACATGTCGCTCCAATAATCTTTCGACAATTTTCTGCTGGGCGCAAATTGATGCATGAATTGCCATGAAACTGGCATTCAACTTCCCAATTGCCCCAGCCAGCAGGAAATTGGTTTGAAGCAAATCGGCCTCGATCTGGCTCAAGTGCTGGTTACCATGTTCGGCGACACTGGCCAGCAGGCGCTTCAATTGCAAATTCAACAATTTTTTTGTTGTCATAGAACCGTCCTGTTGTCGTCAACTCGCCCGTCCCAATGGCAGCGAATCAATTCCCGACCGTCTCAGTTATGCCTTGCTGAATTTCAGTCTCGTTTGCAACGGTTACTGTTCCGCCGTCCTGCGATGCCACTTCTTCCGCCTTTTTGTTCATCACGATAATGCTGATACGCCTGTTTACCGGGTTCAGTGGATTTTTTTTGTCAAACAATACCGCGGAAGAAAGCCCTACCACGCGCAAAACTTTCGCCTCATCCATCCCGCCCTGAATCAACTCTCTGCGCGATGCGTTGGCGCGATCGGCTGACAACTCCCAGTTACTGTAGCCCTTTTCCCCACTGGAATATACTGTGGCATCAGTGTGCCCGGACAAGCTGATCCGGTTCGGTACGTCATTCAACACCTGTCCGATCTCGTGCAAAATAATTTTCGTATAGGGTTGCAGTTCAGCCTTGGCCAGCGCAAACATCGGACGGTTTTTTTCGTCGACTATTTGAATCCGCAAACCTTCGGAAGTAATGTCAATCAGTAGCTGATTTTTGTATTGTTTCAGTAGGGGATTGCTGTCGATCAAGGTCTCGATGCGCTGCTTTAGCGCCTTCAGACGCTCTGCTTCCACCCGCTCAAGCGCCGCCTCGGCCGCTTTCAAATTGTAGGTTTTTTTGGTAACCGTATTTTCGCCCTTCTTGAGTTGGCCATCGCGCTGGCTGAGGTCGCGCCCTCCTCCGGGAATCACACTCGAACTGTCGCCGCTACCGGAACCGCCAGCCATTGCCACCTTGAGTGGCGTCTTGAAATACTCGGCGATTCCCTGCAAGTCCCCTTTGGTAGTCGAACCCAGCAACCACATCAGCAAGAAAAACGCCATCATCGCCGTGACGAAATCGGCGTAGGCAATTTTCCATGCCCCCCCATGAGTCCGCCTACCCGCCTTTTTAACCCGCTTGATGATGATCGGACGTAGTCCTTCGTCGGCCATGAGACGTTCCGTTACCTGGTTTTAGACGCCTTGATATGGGCCTCCAACTCGAGGAAGGATGGACGCTCAGTCGAAAACAGAACTTTTCGTCCGAATTCGATAGCCAGCGCTGGAGCATATCCATTCAAGCTGGCCAATAAGGTTACCTTGAGACATTGAAGAATCTTGGTCGATTCGTGCAGCTTCTGCTCCAGCAGGGTGGCAAGCGGTCCGATGAAGCCATAAGCCAGCAAAATCCCGAGAAAAGTGCCAACCAGCGCATGGGCAATCAATATCCCCAATTCCGCGGGTGGCAAGCCAACCGACTCCATGGTATGCACCACTCCCATGACGGCTGCCACGATGCCGAAGGCAGGCATTGCATCGGCCATTTTTGCCAGGCAATGTACCGGGATCTCACCTTCGTGGTGATGCGTTTCTATCTCGTTATCCATCAAATTTTCGATTTGAAACGCATCCATGTTGCCTGAGACCATCAAGCGCAGATAATCGGTCATGAATTCAACGATATGATGGTCGGCCAGCACCCCGGGATATTTGCTGAAAATCGCACTTTCCGCCGGCACCTCGATATCGCCTTCAATTGACATCAATCCTTCTTTGCGCACCTTGCTCAATATTTCGAACTGTAGCGCCATGAGCTCCATATACAGCGTCTTGGTATATCTTGATCCCTTCAACAAGCCCGGCAGGGCCCGCAAAGTGGCCTTGATCGCCTTGCTGTTATTGCCGACCAAAAAAGAACCAATTGCAGCGCCGCCAATCATCAGTAACTCTACCGGTTGCAGCAATGCCGCGAAATGGCCCCCCGCAAGGCCGAATCCGCCGAACACGGCAGCAATGACAATCAGGTATCCAAATATGACTAACAAACCTGCAACTCCAGTTGAACGGCAAGATCCGCTTGCCAACCTGCCCTTACAGGCTTGACCAAGAACAGTTGTGGGATTTCATTGGAAAATGGCTACGATCCCGGAGAATGACACCAGTCGGTTACGACCCGCCCCCCCGAAACTTGAGATGCCGTATGGCAATGTACCATACGCATTACTCAAATTACATGTGCCAGCCGTACAGAATCGGACCGGTCTCTTCCGGCTGCAGCCGAATCTGCGGGTCAATTCCCGGGATTCGGAATTCATGACTCAACAATAGTGTCCCGGGACGCATTTCTGCCCGAGCCTTTTCCCATAACGACGGCATCGCGGCGGGAGATAAATAGACAAACAGAACGTCATACTCGGAAAAATCAAGACGATTGTAATCGCCGAATATAAAGCGGCTGTTGCTTGAACCGAGAGCCTTTCGGGTGCGGCTGATTAGCCACGGCAATGGCGCCGCCTCGATACCGGTAAAGCATGCATCGGGATGGTGCTCAGCCAGATAAACGATCATTCCGCCTACCCCGCTGCCGGCATCCAGCACCCTCAATGGCCGACCTGCCGGCAGCAAGCGATCGACGGCAGCCCATACCGCCAGTCGGGATGGATAAAAGGGCACCTGAGTACGAAAAGTGGTCCAGTAAAATATTGCTAGGAAAATGAAGCCCGCAAGGAAAAATCCGGATGGCAGTTGAAGTGACTGCGCAGCCCAAATCGCGATGGGGAAAAAGAATTGGATAGGCATCCACCATGGCGCAAGCTGGACCTTGCGCGACGCGACCGATGCAATCGTACCTTGGAATATCAGGAACGGGAGGACGGGGATATCAAGCCCGATCACCCTCGCCAGCAAAAAAATGGCCACCGTGACAACAGCAACAGCGCACTGAATCATCAACGCACGCCAAGCAGGCAATTGCCATGCTGACTGGCGCGGCTGAGCCTTCATCCCGATGGCTGTGCGGTCAGGTTGAGGGTTCTGAACTTGATTTACAGATCAGGCAACCAAAGGAAGAGGGGCGGATATGGCCTGTCGAGCCTTTTTGGTTTTTCCGGCACGGGAAGGCATACGGCAAAGGCCACAAAAGTAGTGATCATGCAAATCAAGATGATGCACCACGAAATGCCCCCCACATTCGCTGCACGGCGTTGTCGTCAACATCTTACTCTCAAAGAAACGCAATAAGGTCCACGCCCTGGTCAAAGACAACACCGGTTCTTCGCTGCCGCTGTGACCAATCTGTTCCAGATAGAGCTTGTATGCCTTGACCACTGCCGTAATTCCTGAAACGGAGGCATGCGTGGTCAGATAGGTGTAAATATTGATGAACAGCGAGGAGTGCACGTTCGGCTGCCAAGTGACAAACCAATCCGTTGAAAATGGCAGCATGCCCTTTGGCGGCGATACTCCCTTCAATTCCTTGTACAGCTTCAAAAGCCGTTCGCGTGACAGCGTGGTTTCCGCCTCCAGCAATTGCAATCTGGCACCGAGATTGATCAATTCGATGGCCAGTTGGATTTCCTGCGCTTCAGTGACGACGCTTTTCTTGATCATTTGTTCGTGTCCCGCTCACGGAATGGATGCCGACTGCCGCATTGATCATCAAACAATTTCTTCAACTGGCTGGCCAGCCATCAAGATAGCAGCATGTGACTGGGCCAGCATTTTGTCTTTGCCGTGGCTGGTCAACAGACCAAGAATGGCACCGTCATCGAAACGAAAACGAGCCACCATCATGTTAGTGCCCGCAAGTTTCAGTATCTGACTATTGCTCAAGCCTTCGATCAGATTGGCTATCTCCTGACTGATACCAAGACGAAATACGGCAGCGGCCTTGTCGGAACGGATCATTTGCTGCGCAAGCATCAAGTACCCCAGATTCGCATCGCGAATTTCGGCCATCATGTCGTTGGTGTTCATATCCCTCTCCCGTCCGGTCAGTGCTGTTTGGCTGTTTATTCCGCCAGTGACTGCATTCTGAAACCAGACGCCAAAGCCAGAAATTGGCTTCGCTCGGTATTTCTTGTAGGGGGCAATAAGGCATGCCTGTAGGAAATTCTCCTACAAGCATAGAAAAACATATATTCCGCCCCTCCTGAAAAAGAGACGGAACCGAGTACTGGAGCGGATCTTGAGCCTTTTATAAAACTTGTGCTTCAGGCCAAATCCATCATGAAAGGTAGGTTAGATTTAAAATATTTTCTGCGTAATTTTTACACCGTCATGTAATTCCGACAAAAACACCGCCAGAAAAAATAACAATAAAACAACAATCTGTCAGTCTATGCATTATTAACGACTGCATTTCTGGAAACTTTTGGGCTGAAAAGCAGAATTTTTAAAAATTTCTACAAGACACGGCCGCTGTCCCTTTAACGACCCATGCAATCAGAACTTTAGGGCGTCGTGAAAATTTTTTGAGGGATAGTTCACCGATGCCCTCGCTTGGCCGGATTGGCGCTACATCGAGGTCGTGTGAGCTATACCAGGTGCTGGAATTTCCCGGAATCCAGATCGACGGGGCGAGATGGTGCGTGCACAGGCGCACACGCATCGCGGCTGTCAACCCTTTAAGGTGTAAGCCGCCTACGGCGACTGAGCGCGTGACTTTGCTGGCTATTGCTCTTCAAACGGCTGGCTGTCCAGGTCGGTACGCTCCCTGGCCTCTTCGACCATGCGCCGCTGTTCAATCCGTTTGCGCATGATCGCGGCGTGCTGCTCAGCAGTCATTGGCGGCACGGTCATCAAGTCCTTTAGCAACGCCATATTCCTGTCTTTGTTTTCCATTTCCCCGCCTGCCCCTTTCGGGTTCGAAAGGCATTTACCAAAAAATCAGTCTCGCCTTGTTTGGTACTTTACCATTTTGACGCGCACTGAAATCGGTATCGATAACACCAGCGGACCGATATTTTAGTTCCAAGGGATGGACAACTGGACTTGAAATGCCGAGGGACGCGGCATGATCACGGCTTCTGCAACCCTCAAACCTGAACTGCCGAAATCGCCCCGGACAAAGGTATCGGGCATAAAAAAGCCCCTGACAAGTCAGGGGCTTGGTATTGCTGGCGGAGACGCAGGGATTCGAACCCTGGATACAGGTTTAAGCCCGTATGCTTCCTTAGCAGGGAAGTGCCTTCGACCACTCGGCCACGTCTCCATTGCCTGTTGTGGCGGGGGCGCCGCAACAAGGCTTCGCATGATAGCTTTTCAGGCGGACTTGGTCAATGAAACTCTACCGCCCGATGCCCGCAATCAGTTGCTTTCGAGACCGAATGCCTTGTGCAAGGCACGCACCGCCAGTTCCATGTATTTCTCGTCGATCAGAACTGAAATCTTGATTTCGGAAGTGGAAATCATCTGAATGTTGATTCCTTCCTCGGACAGGGTACGGAACATTTGCGACGCAATCCCGACATGGCTGCGCATGCCGACGCCCACCACCGACACCTTCGACACCTTGTTGTCGCCGGCCACGCTGGCAGCGCCGATATGCGCCTTGACGCCATTGTTCAGGATCTCCAGCGCCCGCGCATAGTCACCACGCGGAACGGTGAACGTAAAATCGGTTTTGCCGTCGACCGACTGATTCTGGATAATCATGTCTACTTCAATGTTGGCGATCGCCACCGGGCCCAGAATCTGGTAGGCGATGCCGGGACGATCCGGCACGTCCCTGACGGTAATCTTGGCTTCATCGCGGCTAAACGCGATGCCGGTAATCGTGGCTTGTTCCACCTTGGTATCTCCCTCAAACGAAATCAGAGTGCCGGAGCGTGCTTCCTCCTCCAGCGGTATTAACGGATCGGTCAGCGATGACAGGACGCGGGTCGGCATGTGGTAATTGCCAGCGAATTCGACCGATCGAATTTGCAGGACCTTGGAGCCGAGCGAGGCCATTTCCAGCATTTCTTCAAAGGTGACCGTATCCAGTCGGCGCGCCTCCGGTACCACCCGCGGGTCGGTGGTGTAGACGCCATCGACATCGGTGTAAATCAGGCATTCGCTGGCCTGCATCGCTGCAGCCACCGCCACCGCCGAGGTGTCCGAACCCCCGCGCCCGAGGGTGGTGATATTGCCGTTTTCATCGACCCCTTGAAAGCCGGTAATGATGACGATCTTGCCGTCGTCCAAGTCGCGTCGCACCTTGGTGTCGTCGATCGAATGGATCCGCGCCTTGGTGTGCGCGGAATCCGTCTGCACCGGAACCTGCCAGCCGGCGTACGACACGGCCTTCTTGCCAAGCGCATGCAGGGCCATGGCCAGCAATGCGACCGACACTTGCTCGCCGGTGGCGGCAAGCATGTCCAGCTCGCGCAGATCCGGTTGCGGCACGATTTCCCGGGCCAGTCCGAGTAGGCGATTGGTTTCGCCCGACATGGCGGAAGGGACGACGATGACTTGGTGGCCGGCACTGTGCCACTTGGCGACACGCTGGGCGACATTCCTGATGCGCTCGGTCGAACCCATCGACGTGCCGCCGTACTTATGAACGAATAAGGCCATTTTGGAGAAGGAAAAGGAAGGAAAAAGGCGCGCAAACAATCTTTAACTTTACATTGTGCAGCGCAGAATAACAAGGCCCGCGCACGGTGGGCGTGATGAGAGCGCTTGCGGCCAGGCGCGGACGATGCGCACAGGCCGCCATTGTGGAGGAACGCTGCCGGTGATTGTCCTGCCGTCACACCATGAGGCTGCCACCCGGTACTCAGCCACACCCAATTTTCTGCAGTCAATCAATACCAAAAAATACCGGGTATATTGAAAAAATATAGAGAAAATAATCGGAATACGCCGCGATAGGATAGAGTATATAACGCTACCGCAATCGCTGGCGGCACATGACAGCCGCTGCGACTGGCTCACCCCGGTTCATGCGCGGACGGCATTCCAATCTCGGCCAGCCACTGCAGGGCGATCCCCGGCTTGGCCGTGACGACACGCGCATCCATCCCGATACCGCCGACAAACACCAATCGTTCGTCGAGATACACCAGCGGCAGCCGCGGCCGCTGCCAAGACGGGATCGCCCGCTCCTGGAACAAATGCTTGAGATTTTTGGATGGCCGGTTCAGGGCCGGCTTGAGGCGCTCGGAACCGCTGCGTGGGCAAATCAGCAGCGTTCCGCCCCTCAAGAGTTCGGGCGCAAGGCCTGGAGCGGCCGTCGATCGAAAAACCAGCCGGCCGCCCCACTCCGGCACCTCGATCGCCGCCTGCCCTTGCCATTGCAGGCGCAACGTGCCAAGTGGCAGCGTCGTCGGCGCGGGGTGCAGTTCCAACCGATTTTCAACCCGGCGCAACTGCACCGCGCCGAAATCGAAGAACGGGTGCAGGTCGGCGGCAGCCTCAAGCATTTGCCAGCGGATTTCCTCCAGCCGCGCCCTGCTTGGCAGGCGCAACCCCTGCCGGCCCAGCCAGTAGCGCAGCAGATTCCCAAGTCGATCCGGCGACAGGCGCTGGAGCGCTGCGATCTCCAGCGCCTCGCCGCCCTGGCCAGCCGCACAGACCAGCAGATCGGCCTGCGCTACTTCGTCTAGCAGGCGTTGCGCAGTTTGCATGTGCGTGGCGACGCGCGCCAGGCAGGGCGAAAAGGCGGGAAATTCACTTGCCACCACAGGAAAAAGCTTATGGCGCACGCCGTTGCGGCGATAGCGCAGATCGACATTTGATTCGTCGTCGACATGGGCCAGTTGCAGTTCGCGCGCGGCTTGCTGCAGCACGCCGCGCGGCACGGCGAGCAGCGGCCGCCCCAGGGCAATGCCGCCGCCCAGCAACGCGCTGTCCTGTTGCAGCGCCGGCATACCGGACAGGCCCGGCAGGCCGGCGCCGCGCATCATATGCAGGAATACCGTTTCCGCCTGGTCGTCCTGATGGTGCCCGGTCAGCAACAGCGTGGCGCCCAGTTGGCGGCACAGAATGCCGAGTTCTCGATAACGAGCGACGCGCGCCGCCTGTTCCACGCCGCTTGGATCGGACTGGCTGACCTGGACTTTCGCGGCGTGAAACGGAATCGACTGGCGCACGGCTTCATGGCGGCAATGCTGAAGCCAGGCATCGGCGTTGGCGCTCAGACCATGATGGATATGCAGTGCATACAGCGGCAAGCCGCGCGCCTGGGTAAATTGTCCGGCCAGTCGCAGCAGCACCGAAGAATCGACGCCGCCGCTATAGGCCACCGCCAGCGCCGGCGCCGCGCCGGGCGCGGAAAGACAAACGCGCGCCAGAATTGCTTCCAGCGCGCGTTCAAATACGAGCGGCAAGCCGTCGCGCTTATTCCTGCGCGGCGATTTCCTTGAATTTTCCATAACTCATCAGTTTCTCGTGGCGCGCCGCCAGCAGATCCTTGGTCTTGACGCCCTGGAATTGGCGCAAGGCATCCGCCAGCGCCCGTTTCAGCAAGGCAGCCATCTGCTTCGGATCGCGGTGCGCGCCGCCCAGCGGCTCATGCACGATCTTGTCGATCAGGTTGATCGCCTTCAGCCTATGCGCGGTCAGGCCAAGCGCTTCGGCCGCATCCGAGGCGCGCTCCGAAGTCTTCCACAAGATCGAGGCGCAGCCTTCCGGCGAAATCACCGAGTAAGTTGCGTATTGCAGCATCAGGACCGCATCGCCGACCGCGATCGCCAGCGCGCCGCCCGAGCCGCCCTCGCCGATGATGGTGGCGATCAGCGGCACTTTCAGTTCCGCCATCACGTACAGGTTATGGCCGATCGCTTCCGACTGCCCGCGTTCCTCGGCGTCGATGCCGGGAAAGGCGCCGGGCGTATCGACGAAGGTAAATACCGGCAGGTCGAATTTTTCCGCCAGCTTCATCAGGCGCATCGCCTTGCGGTAGCCTTCCGGCTTCGGCATGCCAAAGTTGCGCAGCGCACGCTCCTTGGTGTCGCGCCCTTTCTGATGGCCGATCACCATGCACGACTGGCCATTAAAACGGGCCAGTCCGCCGACGATTGACAGGTCGTCGGCATAGCTGCGGTCGCCGTGCAGCTCATGGAAATCGGTAAAAATCTCGTTCACGTAATCCATCGTATACGGACGTTGCGGATGGCGCGCGATCTGCGATACCTGCCACGGTGTCAGCTTGGCGTAGATATCCTTGGTTAACTGCTGGCTTTTTTTCGACAGCCGTTCGATCTCTTCCGAGATATCGACCGCCGAATCGTCCTGCACGAAGCGCAATTCCTCGATCTTGGCATCCAGTTCGGCAATCGGCTGCTCAAAGGATAAAAAAGTGGTTTTTGTCATCGGACTTCTTTCGTTTCAATAGTCGCTCGGAACCGGGTCGAGGCTGCGCCACAGATACCAGGTGGCGACCGTACGCCACGGCTCCCAGTTGGCCGCGACCTCGCGCGCATCGCTGCGCGATACCGGGTCGCTGGAAAAATAATTGACGCTGATGCCGCGGATCAACCCCAAGTCGTCCAGCGGCAGGATGTTGGGCCGGAGCAAATTAAATATCAAAAACATCTCCGCTGTCCAGCGGCCGATGCCGCGAATCTGCACCAGTTCCGCGATCACATCCTCGTCATCCATCTCGACCCATTTGTCGACATGCAGACGACGCGCCTTGAAATGCTCGGCCAGATCCAGAATATATTCCGCCTTCCGCTTGGACAGCCCGCAAGCGGCAAGATTTTCATGGCCCGCCTTCAGCACCTGCGGCGGCGTGCATTTCGGACAAGCCTGCAAGAATTTCTGCCATACGCTTTCCGCCGCCTTGACCGAAATCTGCTGGCCGACGATCGAGCGCGCCAGCGTGGTGAACGGTTCGCCGCGTCCGACCAGATGCAGGTCGCCGAACTGCGGAATCAATTTCTTCATGATGCGGTCACGCTTCATCAACTCGACCTTGGCCTCTTCCCAGTAGTGCGGAACGCCGCAGCCCATCGCCGGCACCATGCGCGTCATGCCCGCCGCCATTCGGTGATGCCGCCCGGCTTGTCTTCCAGCACGATTCCGGACTCCAACAGTTCCGCGCGGATGCGGTCGGCCGCGGCGAAATCGCGCTGCCTCTTGGCTTCGGTCCGCGCCGCAATCGTTGCCAGAATTTTTTCTTCCTGCGCTGAAACCTCAGCCGGAGCGGCATGTTCGGTTGCCGGCGACATGGGTTTACGGCCTTTCAAAAAATCATTGGCATTGCGCTGTAGCAGGCCCAACACTCCCGCGAGCTGCTGCAACTGGCGCGCCAAGGCGGCTGAACGGCTGCGGTTGACTTCATTGGCCAAGTCAAACAACACCGCCAGCGCCTGCGCGGTATTAAAGTCATCGTTCATCGCGTCGGCAAAACGCCGCGCGTGGACTTCCGTCTGGTCCAGCGGCGACGCATCCGGCACCACCTCCTTCACCGCGATATACAGCCGGGACAGGGCGTGGCGCGCATCGTCCAGGTGCGCATCAGAATAATTCAGCGGGCTGCGGTAGTGGGCGCGCAGGATGAAGAAGCGCACCACCTCGGCGTCGTATTGCTGCAGCACCTCGCGGATCGTAAAAAAATTGCCCAGCGACTTCGACATTTTTTCATTGTCGACGCGCACGAAACCGTTGTGCATCCAGTAGTTCACGAAGGTCTGACCCGAAGCGCCCTCGGATTGCGCGATTTCATTTTCGTGATGCGGGAACTGCAAATCCTGGCCGCCGCCGTGGATGTCGAAGTGCGCGCCCAGCAGTTCGCAGGACATGGCCGAACATTCGATATGCCAGCCGGGGCGGCCGGAGCCCCAGCGAGAATTCCATTTGACTTCGTCCGGCTCGTTCTGCTTGGAAGCCTTCCATAAAACAAAGTCGAGCGGATCGCGCTTGCCGGTATTTACATCCACCCGCTCGCCGGCGCGCAAATCGTCCAGCGACTTGCCCGACAACTTGCCGTAGGCAGGAAAGTCGCGCACCGAATAATTGACGTCGCCATCGCTCGCCCGGTATGCCAGGCCCTTCTGTTCCAGCGTTTCGATCAGGCTCAGCATCTGCGGCACATACGCGGTTGCGCGCGGCTCGTGATCCGGCTTTTGCACACCGAGCGCGGCGGCATCCTCATCCATCGCGGCAATGAAGCGCTGCGTCAGTTGGGCGATGGTTTCGCCGCGTTCCACCGCGCGGGCGATGATCTTGTCGTCGATATCGGTGATGTTGCGCACATAGTCGACCTCGAAGCCGGAGGCGCGCAGCCAGCGCTGCACCATGTCGAATACCACCATGACGCGGGCATGACCAAGGTGGCAATAGTCATATACGGTCATGCCGCACACGTACATGCGCACCTTGCCCGGCTGAAGCGGCACAAATGCCTGTTTTTCACGCGCCAGCGTGTTGTAGATTTTCAAGGCGCTCATGGATGAATAGTCTGTTGCGGACGGGAAGCTGCTGCAGCGCGAGGTGGGCGCGGCGCGCTGCCTTCGCGGGCGGCGCCAGCCCTTGCAACCAGGCCGCCCGATCTCTCTTGCGAGAGTATTTTGATAAAATGGCTTTTTGCGGAGTATAGCATTGATGAAACTTGGCGCCGTCGCCGCGCGGCACCGAAAACCTGGCGCCGCTCGTGCCTGATGGCACTACTCAAGCACTACCAAGCCATTGACCTCCATTCCCTGCATATTGTATTTTTTCAAGGAACCAAGATGCAAGATTCACGCCGCAAATTCACCGCCCTGCTCGGCATGCTGTCACTGGCCGGCGCCATCGGCATCGCCCATGCGGCCGAAGCGCCGCAGGTCGCACTGAAAACCAGCATGGGCGAGATCGTGCTGGAACTGTACCCGGAAAAAGCGCCGAAAAGCGTGGATAACTTCCTGCGCTACGTCAAGGAGGGCCAGTACAGCGGCACCATCTTCCATCGCGTCATCAATGGCTTCATGATCCAGGGCGGCGGCTTCGACGCCAACATGCAGCAGAAGCCTACCCGCGAGCCGATCCCGAACGAAGCCAAGAACGGCCTGAAGAACGTGGCCTACACAGTGGCAATGGCGCGCACCTCGGACCCACATTCGGCCACCGCGCAATTCTTCATCAATGTTGCCAACAACGCGGCGCTGGATTACCCAAGCCAGGATGGCTGGGGTTACGCGGTGTTCGGCAAGGTCGTCAAGGGCACGGAAGTGGTCGACCGGATTCGCCAGGTCAAGACCACCGGCAGCGGCATGTACCGCGACGTGCCGGCCACGCCGGTCGTGATCGAGTCGGCCGCGCTCGTCAAGTAACGCATTTCAATCCTCCCTCTCCAACAAACAGGAAATCCCATGGCTGTTCTGCTCACCACCAACCACGGCAACATCAAAATCGAACTGGACGCCGACAAGGCGCCGAAAACCGTCGCCAACTTCCTCGACTACGTCGGCTCCGGCCACTACGACGGCACCATCTTCCATCGCGTGATCGACGGTTTCATGATCCAGGGCGGCGGCTTCGAACCCGGCATGAAGCAGAAGCCGACCAACGCCCCAGTGGAAAACGAAGCCGCCAACGGCCTCAGGAACGAGCCATACAGTATTGCCATGGCGCGCACTTCCGATCCGCATTCGGCATCGGCGCAGTTCTTCATCAATATCAAGAACAACAGCTTCCTCGATTACCCAGGGCAGGACGGCTGGGGCTACTGCGTGTTCGGCAAGGTGGTCGAAGGCACCGAGGTGGTCGATCGCATCAAGGCGGTCAAGACGACGCGCGCCGGCATGCACGCCGATGTCCCGGTCGAGGACGTGATCATCGAAAAAGCGGAAGTGGTCTGAGCCGCCAGCGGCAAACCCACGCCGGCCAAGCACGATGCCTGCACTGAACGCGCGGCCGGCCGTAACAAGCAATTCGGCGCAACCGGAAATGGTTGCGCTATTTGTTTCCGACTTGCATTTGCAGCCCTCGCTGCCGCGCACCACCCAGGCATTTTTCGATTTCCTGGAACTGCATGCGCGGCGGGCGCAGCGACTCTACCTGCTGGGCGACCTGTTTGAATCCTGGGTCGGCGACGATGACATTGCCAACCCATTCAACCGCCGCATCGTCGACGCCCTGCGCGCCGTGGCCGACGCCGGCGTGGCGGTGTTCTGGATGGCGGGCAATCGCGACTTCCTGGTGGGCCCGGAATTCGCGGCGGCGGCCGGCCTGACGCTGCTGCCTGATCCATTCGTCGCCGAATTTGCCGGGCTGGCCGGCGCGTCCGGCCCATGCCGGATCGTCCTCGCCCATGGCGACGCCCAATGCAGCGACGACATCGGCTATATGAAATTTCGCGCCGAGGTGCGCCAGAGCGCTTGGCAGCAGGCGTTTCTGGCGCTGCCGCTGGCGCAGCGCAAAACCATCGTCGCCGGCATGCGCGACAGCAGCCGCGCCGAACAGCGCCTGAAAACGGCCGAGATCATGGATGTGAATGCGGGCGCGATTGCGCAATTATTCGCCGCGAGCGGCTGCAGCCGGATGATCCACGGCCACACGCACCGGCCGGCGCGCCACGAATATGCCAGCCAAGCCGGCATGCGCCAGCGTTACGTATTGCCGGATTGGGATTGCGACGCGGCGCCGGCGCGCGGCGGCTGGATCGGGCTGGATGCGCACGGCGTATTGCATCGCTTCGGTCTTGACGGCCTGGCGCTGCGCTGATCCAGCCCAAGCGCCTCCAAGCCGGCACGGCAATAGTGCAAAATAACGGGAGTATGCCAAAACAACGATCGCGTTTCGCCCGGAATCAGCCTGCACAATATGGGGTATATAACCCTTCACAAGGACTGCGGCGGGTGCTGACGGCCGATGTCAGTCAAACTGCTTCTTGAATTGCTCAAACTGCTGCACCAGCGCTTCCAGTTCGAGCCGCAAGCCTGCCACTTCCTGTTCCAGTTGCGCCACCCGGTCGTCACGCGCCATCGGCGCCGGGCGCCCGGCAACCGCGGCTGCCTGCAGAGAAATCAGCGAATCCTGTCCCGCCAGCAAATGCGCGTAACGCGCCTCCTTCGAGCCGGGGGCGCGCTCCAGGCGCGCTACCAGGGGCGGGTATTTATCGATCAGGAATTGCAGGCCGGTTTCCACCTCGGCCACGCTGGCAAATTCATGCAGGCGGCCGCTACGGGCGCGCACTTCACCAGCGGTCTGTGCGCCGCGCAGCATCAACGTCACCAGGATCGCCAGCTTGTCCTGCGGCAGCGTCCACTTGATGCGCAGGCGGTGTTCGTACTTGATCACCCGCGCGCCGGCCTGCCGCACTTCACTGACGAATTTTTTCTCGATCAGCCGCGCCAGCACCTCCTGCACCGCCGACTCTTCCAGCGCCATCACCGGATCGCGGCTGGAGAGCTGGTTGCAGCCATTGGTCAGGGTATTGATCGACAGCGGGTAATTATCCGGGGTCAGCGCTTCCTTTTCAGCCAGCACCGCCAAGACACGAATCTCGAGCGGATCAAGCGCGGACTCTGCCGACGGCGCAGGCACGGGTTGGTCGTTCATCATGCGCGCCTCACTCGACCAGACGGGTCAGTTCGGCCGGATTGAATTTATCCAGTTCCGGCAAGGTCTCGCAGCCGATGCCAGCCGCCTTCAGCGCCGCCACGATCTTCATCATCTGCGCTTCCTGGATCGCGGCATTGTCGATCAAGCCGTGCAACGCCTTCGATAGCGGATCATCGCCATTGGGCGTCACGCCGTAGGCGGCAAACATGCGCGCCGCCGCTTCTTCGCGCACATCCATCGTTTCCTTCTGGATGATGCGCGCCGGATTGCCGACCGCGGTGGCGCCCGGCGGCACTTCCTTTACCACCACTGCATTCGAGCCGATCTTGGCTGCCTCGCCCACCGTAAATGCGCCCAGAACCTTGGCGCCGGCGCCGATGATGACGTTGTTGCCCAGCGTCGGATGGCGCTTGGCGCCCTTGTGCAAGGAGGTGCCACCCAGCGTCACGCCCTGATAGATGGTGCAGTCGTCGCCGATCTCGGCGGTTTCGCCGATCACCACGCCAAAGCCGTGATCGATGAAGACGCGCCGGCCGATCGTCGCGCCCGGATGAATTTCAATTCCGGTCAGGCCGCGCGCTATATGGGAAATGAAACGGCCCAGCCATTTCAAGTCGCGCAGCCAGCACCAGCGCGCCCAGCGGTGCATGACGACCGCATGCAAGCCGGGATAGCAGGTCGCGACTTCCCACACCGTGCGGGCGGCCGGGTCGTGCGCCATGATGTTATCGATGTCTTCGCGAATACGGGTAAGCATGGGAACTCGGAGGTGTCCTTCAAGAGGCGAGAGGGTTGCACTGGGCGTTCGCGCCAGTCGCTGTGCTGGATCGGCGCGGCGGCCAGCGCACTTTCATCGCGGCATTATAAAAGCAGGTGGCGCTGCCGCGCTTGTGATGCCGCAAAGAACGATCAGGCGCGCGCCAGACGCTGGCGACGCGCCTCGTACAGGCAGACGCCGGACGCCACCGACACGTTCAAGCTTTCCACCGCACCGAACATCGGCACGCTCACCAGCACATCACAGGTCTCGCGCGTCAGGCGCCGCATGCCCTCGCCTTCGGACCCCATCACCAAAGCCGCCGGGCCGGAAAAATCGGCCTCGTACAAGCTCTTTTCGGCAGTATCGTCAGTACCGATCAGGCAAATGTCGCGCTCCTTCAGCTCGCGCAGGGTGCGCGCCAGATTGGTCACCGTGATGTACGGCACGGTTTCGGCGGCGCCGCTGGCAACCTTGGCCGCCGTCGCATTCAAACCCACCGCGCGGTCCTTGGGCGCGATCACCGCATGCGCACCGGCGCCATCTGCCACGCGCAGGCAGGCACCAAGGTTGTGCGGATCGGTGATGCCGTCCAGCACCAACAGCAGCGGCGGACCGTCGATCGCGTCCAGCAATTCATCCAGGTTGCGCGCCAGCGACAGCTCGCCGGCTTTCGCCACCACGCCTTGATGGCGGCGCGTGCCGACGATGCTGTTCAAACGCTGATCATCCGCATGGATGATGCGGACATTGGCCGCCTGCGCCGCGCGCAGCAATTCCTGCATGCGGCGGTCGTGGCGCCCGGCGTCGACATAGATTTCCTCGACCGACGAGGCTTCATGGCGCAAGCGCGCGGTGACGGCGTGGAAGCCGAAGATCATTTTACTTTTCATTGCTTAATGTTTTTTCTTGGCGGGATTGGCGCGTGGTTTCAGTAGCGCCGCGCGGCTGGCGCCGGCGGCGGATCTGGCCGGGGCCGTGGCTTTTTTGGCCGCGGGGGCGCTCTTCCCGCCCTTGACTGCCTTGGCCGGCGGCGCCGATTTCGGTTGTTCGCGCCGTGTCTGCTCGGCGTCGGCGCGGCGCGCTTCGCTCTTCAGCACGGTCTTGATGGCCGGCTCGTGCATCAGGCGCAAATCGATCTTGCGCGCATCCAGATCGACCCGGCTCACCTGTACCTTGACGCGGTCGGTCAACTGATACCGGATGCCGGTTCGTTCGCCGCGCAATTCGTGGCGTGCCTCGTCATATTGGAAGTAATCCGCGCCCAGTTCCGTTACGTGCACCAGACCTTCGATAAACAGCGTATCGAGCTGGACGAAGATGCCGAAACTGGTCACGCCGGAAATGGTGCCGGTAAATTCCTCGCCCAGCCGGTCTCGGATGAAATAGCACTTGAGCCAGGCTTCGACATCGCGCGAGGCTTCGTCGGCCCGGCGCTCGTTGGCGGAACAGTGAATTCCAAGCGACTCCCACACCGTGAGGTCGCCCTCGCGTTTTTTCTTGCCCTCGGCCTTGTCTCGCACCTGCTGTTTGCGCGCGGCCGGCGACAACGTCGCGTTCAGGCTCTCGACGTCGATCCCTTTCGGATCGTAGCGCTTGCCCTGCAGGATCGCCTTGATCGCGCGATGCGTCAGCAGATCCGGATAGCGCCGGATCGGGCTGGTGAAATGCGCATAGGCTTCATACGACAAGCCGAAATGACCGATGTTTTCCGGACTGTAGACTGCCTGCTGCATCGAGCGCAGCAACATGGTCTGCAGCAGCAGCGCGTCCGGGCGGCCCATGATCTTGGGCAGCAACACCGCATAATCGGAAGCGGCAGGCGCATCGCCGCCAGCCAGATGCAGGCCGACCTGTTTCAGGAAAGTGCGCAACTGCTCGAGCTTTTCCTTGCTCGGCACTGCATGCACCCGGTATAGCGACGGATGCTTGTGGCGCTGCAGCAGATCGGCGGCGCAGACGTTGGCCGCCAGCATGCACTCCTCGATCACCTTATGGGCGTCGTTGCGGGTGCGCGGCAGAATCTGTTCGATCTTGCCGGCGGCATTGCAGACAATATAGGTTTCAACCGTTTCGAAATCGATCGCGCCGCGCGCCCGCCGCGCCTGCAGCAGCGCCTGGTAAACCTCATGTAGGTGCAGCAAATGCGGCACCAGTGCCGGCCGGCGCGCCGCTTCAGGGCCGGCGGTGTTGCCGATGATGGCAGCCACCTCGGTATAGGTCAGCCGCGCCGCCGAATGGATCACCGCCGGATAGAATTGGTATGCCTTGATCTCGCCCTTGGCGGAGATAACGGCGTCGCACACCAGGGTCAGGCGGTCGACGTCGGGATTCAGCGAACACAGCCCGTTCGACAGCTTTTCCGGCAGCATCGGGATGACTCGACGCGGGAAATAGACCGAGGTACTGCGTTCCAGTGCGTCGGCATCCAGCGCGTCCTTCGGCTTGACGTAGTGGCTGACGTCGGCAATGGCGACGATCAGGCGATAGCCGCTGCTGCGGCCGATCTTGATCGGCTCGCAGTACACCGCATCATCGAAGTCGCGGGCATCCTCGCCGTCGATCGTGACCAACGGAATGTCGCGTAAATCGACACGCTCGCCCAGTTCGCTGGCCTGGACTTCGCTCGGCAGCCGGGCCGCCTGTTTCAGTGCGGCGGCGGAAAATTCATGCGGCACGCCATACTTGCGCACCGCGATTTCGATTTCCATACCGGGGTCGTCGATGTCGCCGAGGATTTCGACGATCTTGCCGACCGGCTGCGCATAGCGCGACGGCTGTTCGGTCAGTTCGACGCTCACCACCTGTCCGGTCTTGGCCTTGCCGGGGGAACCTGCCAGCAAGATGTCCTGGCCGATCCGCTTGTCTTCGGGCGCGACCACCCAGACGCCGTTTTCATTCAGCAGGCGGCCGATGACGTGGGTATTGGCGCGCTGCACCACCTCGACGATCGTGCCCTCCGGCCGGCCGCGGCGGTCGGTGCCGGTGACGCGCGCCTGGACCCGGTCGCCATGCAGCACCTTCTGCATTTCCTTTTCCGGCAGAAAAATGTCGCCGCTGCCGTCATCTGGAATCAGAAAGCCGTAGCCATCGCGATGGCTACTGACCCTGCCCTCGATGAAATTCGGCAAATGGCTGAGTTCGAAATAACCGGCGCGGTTCGAGCTGATCTGGCCATCGCGCTCCATCGCGTTCAGGCGGCGCGTCAGGCCATCCAGTTCTTCATGCTGGACGCCGAGCGCCTTAGCCAGGGATTTCAGGTTGTGCGACGCGGTCGCGCTGCGCAAAATGCCGAGAATTTCCTCGCGGCTGGGGATAGTGTAGGGATATTGGCTCAAAAGCTTGTGTCTTTAATTGTGAAATTCAGTTGTGATCGATCGGAAGCCAGTGTAGCGGAGCGGCGCGATTTTTGCCCGAGGCCCGAAAGGCGTGAGAAAAAAATCGGTATGCAGTTTGACTTTCGAGGCATTTCCGCTATAATCGCATTCTTTGTTGGCCCACGTGGCGGAATTGGTAGACGCGCATGGTTCAGGTCCATGTGCCGCGAGGTGTGGGGGTTCGAGTCCCTCCGTGGGCACCAGGTAAAACCGGAAAAACCCGTTGATTCGTCAACGGGTTTTTCCGTTTACGGGCGCGCGGCGGCTGGTCTGCCGCTGCCCGTGCTTGCCGCTCCTTGCTCGGAACAGAGCGTTGCGGTGCAAAAGGGGATATCAGGCTTCCCCTTTCTTCATCCAGGCTGCCAACTGGTGTGGCCGCAGACCGTCATACTCTTCAAATGGCTGGTGAATCCAGGGATTGGTCGGCAAATAATCAAGATAGAAATCCGGCTTGACCGCCGAGCAACCCTTGCACCAGATTACGGCAGACTTGATCTCGGTCACCGCCGGAAAATTTTCCTGCAGATGGTGCTGCACCTTTTCCAGCGTCACACCGGAATCCACCAGATCGTCCACCAGCAGCACCTTGCCGGAGAGCGCACCTTTGGTCATCGTGATGTACTTGGCAATATCCAGATTGCCACGCACCGTGCCGGCCTCCTCCCGATAAGAACTGGTTGAAAGAATCGCCAGCGGCACATCGAAGATGCGGGAAAAAATATCGCCCGGCCGCAAGCCGCCACGCGCCAGGCACAGCACCTGGTCGAATTTCCAGCCCGATTCATGCACCAGCAGCGCCAACCGCTCGATGGCGCGATGGTATTCGCGCCACGATACCCACAGGTCCTTGTCAGTCGATTCGGCCATATGTCGTCTCGTGCTTTCCTGTTATTTGAATGGGTGGCGCAAGACGATGGTTTCTTCCCGGTCGGGCCCGGTCGATACCATGTCGATCGGCACTCCGGTCAACTGCTCGATGCGCTTGATGTAAGCCAACGCGTTGTGCGGCAACTCCGCCAGCGCCTTGATGCCGACCGTCGATTGCTTCCAGCCCGGCATTTCTTCGTAAACCGGAACGCAACGCGCGGCATCGTCGGCGCCGATCGGAAAAATGTCGATCTGGCGACCATCCAGCATGTACCCGGTGCACAGATGCAGCCTTTCCAACCCATCCAGCACGTCCAGCTTGGTCAGGCAAATGCCTGTCACGCCGTTGATCTGCACCGAGCGCCGCAACAGTGCCGCGTCAAACCAGCCGCAGCGGCGCGCGCGCCCGGTGACGGTTCCAAATTCGTGGCCGACCGCCGACAAATGCTTGCCAACACCGTCGGCGGTCGACAGTTCAGACGGGAACGGGCCGGAACCGACGCGCGTCGTATATGCCTTGGTAATCCCGAGCACATAGTGCAGCATGTTGGGCCCGACACCAGCGCCGCTCGCGGCGTTGCCGGCAACGCAGTTGCTGGACGTGACAAACGGATAAGTGCCGTGGTCGACATCCAGCATACTCCCCTGAGCGCCCTCGAACAACAGGTGCCCGCCGGCGGTATGCGCCGCATACAGTGCGCTGGGAACATCCGCCAACATGGGCGCGATACGCGGCGCAGTGGCCAGCGCATCATCCAGCGTCTTTTGATAATCGACCGGCTGCACCTTCAGGAAATGACTCAGCACGAAATTGTGGTAATCCAGGTTCTCGCGCAGCTTGTCGCTAAACCGCCGTTCGTCCAACAAGTCGGCCACGCGAATAGCGCGCCGCGCCACCTTGTCCTCGTAAGCCGGCCCGATGCCCTTGCCGGTGGTACCGATCTTGGCGTCCCCGCGGGCGGCTTCGCGGGCCACATCGATCGCAACGTGATATGGCAGGATCAGCGGACATGCCTCCGATATCTTCAGGCGGGAAATGACTTCGACGCCGATCGCTTCCAGCTTGTCAATTTCGCGCAGCAGATCCGGCACCGACAACACAACGCCATTGCCGATATAGCAGGCCACGCCAGCGCGCATGATGCCGGACGGAATCAGTTGCAATGCAGTTTTTTGACCATTGATCACCAGCGTGTGGCCGGCGTTGTGCCCGCCCTGGAATCGCACCACGGCTTGCGCATGGTCGGTCAGCCAATCGACGATCTTGCCCTTGCCCTCATCGCCCCACTGGGTGCCAATGACAACAACGTTTTTCGCAACACTATTCTGTACCATTACTTAATCCAAATCCTTGAGAATCCAGTTTCCATTTTCAGCCACCACCACCCGATCGCAATCGAATTCATCGGGGCTGGTCTGCTGGCCAGGCAGGCTTTGAATCACCACCTCGCCGTTTTCGCGCCATGCCGCAATTTTCCTGCGCAAGTCAGGATCCGTGCTCCACGGCGCACAAATTGCGCACTTGCGTCTGGCCACCGGCAACAGGCGTGCCAGTTCGCGCAAATCCATCGAAAAGCCGGTTGCCGGGCGCGCCCGCCCGAAGGCTTCGCCAACATGGTCATAACGTCCGCCGCGCACCACTGCGTTCGGAAGGCCGGGAACGTACACGGCGAACATCACGCCGCTGTGGTAGTGATAGCCACGCAAATCGGCCAGATCGATCGTCACGTTCGCGCTTGCCGCCAGTTCCACCAGCGACTGCAACTCGTCCAACGCCTTCTGGATGCCGGCCAATGGCGGCAATACCCGCCGCGCCTCGGCAATCACCCCAGCATCACCGTACAGTCCGGGCAACGCCAGCAACGCGGCCCGCGTGACCGGGTCAAAATGGGCGCTGATCTCGCGCAGTCCAGGCATATCCTTGGCGCCCAAGAGTGCAAACAGTTCCGCTTCACACTCCTTGGCGGCGGGGTCGTTGGCTACCAGAGCGCGCAATACTCCGACATGGCATAAATCCAGACGCAGTTGCGAAACTCCGGCCAGGGCTAGGCAGGCCAGCGCCAATTCCTGGATTTCGGCATCCGCTTCGAGCCCTGCGTGGCCGTAAATTTCAGCGCCGATCTGGAACGGCTCGCGCGTCGCATGCAGACCGCTTGGCAGGGTGCGCAGCACGGTGCCGGCATAGCAAAGGCGGGTGATTGAGGTCCGATTCAGCAAATGGGCATCGATCCGCGCCACCTGGGTCGTCATGTCGGCACGCACCCCCATGGTTCGCCCCGATATTTGATCGACCAGTTTGAAGGTGCGCAGATTGGTGTCCTGTCCGGCGCCGGTCAGCAAGGACTCCAGATATTCCAGCATCGGCGGCATGACCAACTCGTAGCCGTAGACGCGGAAGCGATCAAGCATGAGGCGCCGCAACTCTTCGATCTTGCGCGCCTCGGACGGCAGGACATCGGCAATATTTTCAGGAAGAACCCAATGTGGCATAGGAAAAATTTAAAAAAAGTCTGCCAAATCGGGACTGGCGAGATTAACCAAGACATCAGGCTGGACGGACATATCTACCATCCGAACACCCTGTGCTGCCATAAAAATCCAGAGGCGCATATGCGGGAAAAGATCGCGCGAACGCAGACGCCGCCTTCAACTGGCGGCATCTGCGTTCAATTCCAGCAATTCACATTTGCCGCATTACCTACTTCTTCGGCGCCGCGGCGCTGCCGCCAGGAGCCTTGAAATACTTGAAGAATTCGGAATTCGGATCAACCACCAGCAGATCACTGCGCGTCTTGAAACTAGCCCGATAAGCTTCAAGACTTTGATAAAACTTGTAGAACTCGGGATTTTGACCAAATGCCTCGGCGTAGGTACGCGATGCCTTCGCATCCCCTTCACCGCGAATTTTCTCCGCATCGCGATAGGCTTCGGCCAGAATCACCACCCGCTGCCGGTCGGCATCGGCCCGAATTTTCTCCGACTCGGCGGCACCGGTCGAGCGCAACTCGTTGGCTACCCGGGCACGCTCGGATTTCATCCGGTCATAGACCGAGGCGTTGATCTGATCGACATAATCGACCCGTTTCAAGCGCACATCGATGATCTCGACGCCAATCTGTTTCGCTTCGTCCTGTACTTTCTTGCGGATTGCATCCATCACCTTGCCGCGCTCGCCGGAAATCACTTCACGCACCGTACGCTTGGTGATTTCCTCGTTGAGCGCCGCCTTGACGATTTGCGCCATCCGGTTCTGGGCGCGCCGCTCATCGTTGCCGAAGCTGACAAAATACAGCCGCGGATCGGTGATATGCCATTTGACGAAAGTATCGACCAGAATATTTTTCTTTTCCGCCGTAATGAAGCGATCGGTATCGGCCGCATCAATCGTCAAAATCCGCTTGTCCAGAAACAGCACATTCTGGAATGGCGGGGGCAGTTTGAAATGCAGCCCTGGTTCATTGATCACCTGCTTGACTTCGCCCAACGCGAACACGATCGCATACTGGCGCTGGTCAACCACAAATACCGTGGACAGCAAAATGAACAACGCGATGAATCCCAGGACGATGGAGGTCAGGAGGCGGTTCATTATCGAACCTCCCGTTGACGCGAATCCCGGTTGCGTACATCGCGCTGGCGGCTGTCGGAGGGCGATGACGGCATCTCGGCATCCTGCTTGCCGTCGCGCACGACCGGTGCGGCCGGCACCAAAGCAGGTGATTTACCGTTGCTCAGATCGGTAGCCGCTGCCTGCGCAATAAGCTTGTCCAACGGCAAATAAAGCAGGTTGTTACCGCCTTTGGCATCAATCATCACTTTTGTGGTATTTGCGAATATTTGCTGCATGGATTCGAGGTACATGCGGTCACGGGTGACGGCCGGCGCCTTTTGATATTCGGTCAGCACCTGTTTGAAGCGCGATGCATCACCCTCGGCCGTTGCTACCACGCGAGCGCGGTACGCCTCCGATTCCTGCATCAGCCGCGAAGCCGCGCCGCGCGCTTTCGGAATGACATCATTGGCGTATGCCTGCCCTTCGTTTTTCTGCCGCTCACGATCCTGCCCGGCCTTGACTGCATCGTCGAAGGCCGCCTGCACCTGCTCGGGCGGCTGTACACCTTGCATCGTCACATTGGTGATCTGGACGCCGGTCTGGTACAGATCAAGAATGCGCTGCATCAACTGGCTGACGTCGAGCGCGACTTTCTCGCGTCCCTCATACAGAACAAAATCCATCTTGCTTTTGCCAACCACCTCGCGAATCGAAGTTTCAGCAACCTGACGCACGGTTTCTTCCTGGTCGCGATTATTGAACAACCATTCGGAAGCGCTTTTCAACGTGTACTGCACGGCAAACTGGATGTCGATGATATTTTCATCTTCAGTCAACATCAGCGCTTCCTGCAGTTGCTTGTTCTTGGTATTCGAGCGATAGCCGACTTCGACCGTGCGCACCTGGGAAAGATTGACGGTTTCGTGGCTCTGAATCGGATACGGCCAGCGCCAGTTAAAACCCGGAAGCGACATGTGGCTGTACTTGCCGAATGTCAGGACGACGCCGGTCTGGCCCTCTTGTACAATGAAAAAGCCGCTCGCCAGCCACAAGAACAGCGCAATGATTGCGATCACGCCGGCACCGATGCCGGTACCCTTCATATCGGGCGTGAACCCACCACCGCCGTTGCCGGAATCGCCGCCACCCTTGCGATTGCCAAACAACCGGTTCAGGCGCTGATTGAAGTCACGCCACAATTGGTCAAGGTCCGGCGGGCCGTCGTTCGGCCTTCTGCCGTCCTGCTGCTGATTCTGCTGATTGCCATCCTGGGAGTCGCGCCCCCAGCGAGGATCGTTCAGTGAAAATCTCAAGCCGCGTTTTTTTAAAAAGGAAACAAGCATTCTATGAGGATCCGGCTCTTATTAAGTTATGGGTTGGAATGCCCGCTAACATCGTTCATATTTCAGCAGCTATCGTCGCAACCTGTACTTTATCGATACGCGCCGTGGTGGTCATCTGTGCGAATTCCGCAATGGCCTGCCGCAGCAAATCCAAACCGCTCCCTGTCTGAGCGCTGATAAAAATACGGCAAATTTTATCATACTCGTCACGCTCGACCGCTGGCCCCAGATCGGTCGCATCGATCTTGTTCCATACCAGGATTTGCGGGACGTGATCGGCGCCGATTTCCTGCAAAACGGCATTGACTTGCGCAATTTGCTCCAGCCTCGCCGGGCTAGCGGCGTCCACTACATGCAGCAGCAAATCAGCTTGTACGGTTTCGGCCAAGGTAGCGCCGAACGCCGCTACCAGTTGGTGCGGTAACTCCCGAATGAATCCCACCGTATCCGATATCACCACGCTCCCCGCTTCGCCAAGGTAAATACGACGCGAGGTCGTATCCAGCGTCGCAAAGAGCTGATCGGCTGCATACACCCCCCCTTTGGTGAGGGCATTGAACAAGGTCGATTTCCCGGCGTTGGTATATCCCACCAGCGAGACGGAAAAGGTGGCACTGCGCCCGCGCGCACGGCGCTGGGTCTCATGCTGGCGACGCAGTTTGTCCAGCCGGGAACGCAGCGTCTTGACTCGAATCCCCAGCAGCCGACGGTCCGTTTCCAACTGCGTCTCGCCCGGTCCGCGTAAGCCGATGCCGCCTTTTTGCCGCTCCAGGTGCGTCCAGCCGCGCACCAGGCGGGTCGACAGGTGCTGCAATTGCGCCAGTTCAACCTGTACCTTGCCTTCGTGACTCTTGGCGCGCTGCGCGAAGATGTCCAGGATCAGGCTGGTCCGATCCACCACCCGGGTCTGCAGCACGCGCTCCAGATTGCGCTGCTGCGCAGGTGTCAGCGCGTGATTGAAAATGGCGATATCCAGTTGATGCTCTACCACCAACTGGGCAATTTCCTGAGCCTTGCCCGATCCGACAAACAGTGCCGTATCCGGGGTCGTGCGTTTTCCGGTGACGGTGATGATTGGGGCGGCGCCGGCGGATTTCGCCAACAGGGACAACTCCTCCAACGTGGCAATGAAATCGGTGTTGCCGAAATCTATGCCAACCAGCGCGGCACGCATGCTGATCGCGTCTGTCAAGAGGGAACGCTTTCCGGCATCAGTCAGACTCGGCTTCGATGTTCAGGTTGACTGCGCGCGCAGGAACGACTGTTGAAATCGCATGCTTGTAGACCATCTGCGTCACCGTATTACGCAACAGGACGACGTACTGGTCGAAGGATTCGATATGGCCCTGGAGTTTGATTCCGTTCACGAGATAAATCGAGACCGGAACGTGTTCTTTACGCAAGGCGTTGAGGAAGGGGTCTTGTAACAATTGCCCTTTGTTGCTCATGGCAGCTCCACTGTGTTGTTGTGTTCAGGAGTTGGAGGCGACCCGTTCAATTTCAAGTGCCCCACGGAGAGTATGTCGCGACTTTAATCGATTTCAGGACCGAGCGCCAACCGGCGCTTACTTTGGCTGTCGCGCGTAAGGATTTTTCCCGGTCCGAAATTCGATGCGCATCGGAGTCCCAACCAGCGAAAAGGTTTCCCGGAAATGTTTTTCCAGATAACGCTTGTAGTTGTCTTCCACGGCTTCCAGTGCATTGCCATGAATCACCACAATTGGCGGGTTCTTACCGCCCTGATGGGCATACCGCAGCTTGGGTCGAATCGAGCCCTTGCGGCGTGGCTCCTGCCGCTCCACCGCTTCGATCAGCGCCCTGGTCAGCTTGGGCGTCGTCAAATCCGCCATGGCGGCGGCGTAAGCCGCGTCCACCGACTTCATCAGCGGGCCGATCCCGGTTCCTTTCAATGCGGAAATAAAATGGAACTTGGCGAACGTCAGAAAATCCAGCTTGCGTTCCAGATCAATTTTTATCTCATCGCGTTCCGGGCTGGTCAGTCCATCCCACTTGTTCACCGCCACCACCAGTGCCCTGCCGGTTTCCAGAATGAAGCCGGCGATATGCGCATCCTGCTCCGAAATATCCTGCTGGGCGTCGAGCAGCAGGATGACGACGTTCGCTTCCGAGACCGACTGCAGCGTTTTCACCACCGAAAATTTTTCAATTGCCTCAAACACCTTGCCGCGGCGGCGGATGCCGGCGGTATCGATCAAGGTGTATTGCCTGCCGCCGCGCTCGAACGGGATTTCGATTGAATCCCGCGTGGTTCCGGGCATGTCGAAGGCGATCACCCGCTCTTCGCCAAGCAGGGTATTGACCAGCGTCGATTTACCCACATTCGGGCGACCGACAATGGCAATCTTGATACCTTGCTCAGTCACCGGGGCCGACTCGTCCAAGGCCGGTTGCGAACGCGCCAGAGCCAGATCAAGCGCCTCGTCCACCAGGTCCATGACGCCGTCGCCGTGGGCGGCGGAAATCACATACGGATCGCCCAGCCCCAGTTCGTAGAAATCAGCCGCCACCGTCGTGTATTTCATGCCCTCCGATTTATTGACGACCAGCAAAACCGGACGCCCCGCCTTGCGCAGAAAATCGGTAATCGTCTTATCGTGGGGCGTCAGTCCTTGCCGACCATCGACGATGAAAACCACAACGTCGGCTTCGGCCACGGCCTGCCTGGTCTGCTTCGCCATTTCATGCAGAATGCCGTCTTTCGCGACCGGCTCGAAGCCGCCGGTATCGATCACCAGGAAGGGCCGCTCGCCGATCCGGCCGTGACCGTAATGGCGATCGCGAGTCAGCCCGGGAAGGTCTGCGACCAGCGCGTCACGCGAACGCGTCAAGCGGTTGAACAGCGTCGACTTACCAACGTTGGGGCGTCCTACAAGGGCAATAACCGGTTTCATCAAATTTTTCTATTCGGTGGTCAAGGCGACCACGGATCCGGCTTGAGTTTGGAAAATCAGGTTGCGGCCGACCACCACAGGTTCGGCAAGAACCGCGCTGCCGTCACTACTGACGCGGCCGATCAGGGAACCATCCTCACGTGAAAGAAAATGGACATAGCCCTGATAGTCGCCAACCGCAACGGCCCGCCCGAACGAAACCGGAGCCGACAGGCGGCGGTATGCCAGCTTGTCGTTACGCCAAGTGCTGGCGCCGCTCTGACGGGAAAATGCCGTCACGGCACCGCGCTCATCCGCAGCAAAGACAAAACGCTGGTCGATGGTGACCCCGACATAACTGGAAAATTCCTTGATCCAGCGCGCTGCTCCAGAGCTGGCATCAAAACAGCCGACCCGCCCTTGATACGCTACCGCGCACACCTCGCGCTCAAGCAACGCCGGGCGGCCCGAGGTGTCGGCGATACGTTCCAGCTCGGTGGTGCCACGCGGATCGCCTACCGCGACCTCCCAGCGTGGACCGCCGTTACTGAGGGCCAATGCGGATAATCTGCCTCCGGGCAGCGCCACGAATGCGGTTTCGCCACTGATTACGATTCCGGGTGCGGTGCGCAGCGTCAGTGGCGGAATTGCACGCTGCGCGGCCCAACGGCGGGCGCCGCTACTGGCGTCGTAAGCAACGATATGGTTATCCAGGCTGCGCACGACTACCAGGCCCTGGCCAACGGCGGGAGCCGAAAGAATTTCACTGCTTGCCTGCGCCTTCCAGCGCAGCTTGCCATCGGCGTCAAATGCCAGCACGGCACCCTTCTCGCCGGCCACCGCCACGGTATTGCCATCGGTACCGACGCCGGCGGTCAGCGGAGTGCCGGCATTGATGCGCCAGATGGCGCCGCCGCTGGCGACATCGATCCGCATCAGGGAACCGTCGGCGGCGGCGACGAACACGCTATTACCGGCCACTGCCGGAGAAAATAGATAGGCTCCGGCACTCCCGATCGAGCTGGACCATGCGGTGCCCACCGCCAGCGTCGGCGTGAAATTCACCAGCGCGGCCGGCGGATTGAGCGGCGGCGCCTTGCGCGCAAACGGGTTCAGCGAGGACAAGGTGGAACACCCGGTCAACAAGGCGACAGCGCCGATCGCGACCAACTTGGTTGCTCTATGCATTTGATTTTTTTCCCTTATGCCTTTTAAGCCGGCACTCAACCGGCGCTCTTCGCCGGCGCGCCACCAATCGCATCCAGCTTCAACTGCACCAATTGCCGGCCGGGATTTTTTTGATCCATTTTTTCCATGGCAAGCTGATAGGCGCTGCGCGCCTCTTCCAGCTTGTCTTGCGCCACTAGGAGATCCCCTTTGCGATCCGCAACTTCGCTCTCAAACGCCGGCGGAAAAGTCCCCGACAGAACTTTCATGCCTTCGTCATAGGTTTTTTGGTCCAGGTAAATGGCGGCCAGTCGGATTTTCGCCAATGCCTTGTATTCTTCGTCGCGCGCGTTGTCGGCAGCCCATTGCAATTGCACGCTGGCGGTCTTCAGGTCGTTCGCGTCAAATGCCGCTTTGGCCGCCGTGAGCGCCGCCATCTGTGCGTATCCGGTTCGGCTGAACTTGTCTTCCATGTCGCTTGCGGCACGCTGCACCTTTTCATTGTCCTTGGCGCCGACTGCTTTCTGCAACTCTTCATAGAGCTGTGACGCCTGTTCCGACTGCTTCGCCTGGTACCAATTCCAGCCGGACCATCCGGCATAACTTCCGAGCGCGATAATCAGCAACCACGTCAGCAGATTGCCATACTGGTTCCACCATGCCTTGAGGGTTGCGAGCTGTTCCTGTTCTTCGAGATCGTATGCCATGATGGATAAATTTAAGGATGATAATGAACGTGGTCGTGGTCGTGATCATCGCCGATAATTTGGTCGACCAGATAATCGGCTACCGCATCAAACGCAACCGCAACTTGCTGGTTGTCGCCATCGCCGTCACGCAGTGCCTTGATGGCGGCAGTGCCGGCGGCGATTTCATCGTCGCCGATGATGATCGCGTAGGCCGCGCCGCTGGCATCCGCCCGCTTCATTTGCGACTTGAAGCTGCCGCTGGCATTCGCCGCCGCGCAATGTAGCACAACATCCAGGCCGGCATCGCGCAATCGCTCGCCCAGTACGAACGCCTGCAATTGCGCCGCCTCGCCCTGGTGCACCAGATAGATATCACACTGATTGGGTGAAACCGGCTCGCCGCTGGCGCGCATCAATTCCAGCAAACGCTCAACGCCCATGGCAAAACCACAGGCCGGCGTCGGCTTGCCACCGAACATCTCGACCAGCGGGTCGTAGCGGCCGCCGCCACACACTGTGCCTTGCGCTCCCAGTTGGTCGGTGACCCACTCGAATACCGTCCGGTTGTAGTAATCCATGCCCCGCACCAGGCGCGGATTGATCGTGAACGGGATATTGTTGTGGCGCAGGATTTTCTGCAGCCCTTCGAAATGCGCCTTCGATTCCGCCTCCAGATAATCCAGCAGGCGCGGTGCTTGATTGATCATGTCCTGCATTGCCGGGTTCTTGCTGTCGAGGATGCGTAGCGGATTGGCATGCAAACGCCGCTTTGCATCGGCATCCAGCAGGTCGGCGTGCTGCTCGAAGTAGGCAATCAGGTCGGCCCGATGCCGATTGCGCTCGGCGGCGTCGCCGATCGAATTCAATTCGAGCCGTATGCCCTGCAGTCCGAGATCGTCCCACAGACGCTGACACAGGAGGATCAGTTCGGCATCGATGTCCGGCCCGCCAAAACCAAGCGCTTCCGCCCCGACCTGGTGAAACTGTCGGTACCGGCCGCGCTGCGGCCGTTCGTGCCGAAACATCGGGCCCGCATACCAGAGGCGCTTCGGGCCATCGTAGGTCAAATTGTGTTCCAGCGCGGCGCGCACCACGCAGGCTGTGCTTTCCGGCCGCAAAGTAAGCTGATCGCCATTCATCGAATCGGTAAACGAATACATTTCCTTTTCGACGATATCGGTCACCTCGCCTAGCCCGCGCGCGAACAAGGCGGTGGATTCCAGGATCGGAGTACGAATTTGCTGGAAACCGTAGCTTTTCAAGATCGTATGGGCGGTGTTCTCGAACAGTTCCCACAGTGGTGCATCTGCCGGCAGGATGTCGTTCATCCCTTTCACGCCGACGATTTTTTCCGTTTTTTTACTATCCGACATCGTTTTGAGAGAGTTGGTGAGGCGCGTTCGATTCTTGCGCCGGAACAAGGAGATTCAGGCGGCCAGTGTCTTACCGTAATGCGATCGGACATAGGCCAGCACAAGCTCCTGGAATTCTTCGGCGATATGCTCGCCGCGCAGGGTCAGTTTCTTTTCACCGTCGACAAACACCGGCGCCGCCGGTGACTCACCGGTGCCCGGCAAACTAATGCCAATATTGGCATGTTTTGATTCGCCCGGGCCGTTGACGATGCACCCCATCACCGCCACGTTCATGTTTTCAACCCCCGGGTATTGCTCCTTCCAGAGCGGCATCTGCTCCCGCAAATAGGTCTGGATCTTGCTGGCCAGCTCCTGAAACACCGTCGACGTGGTGCGGCCGCAACCAGGGCAGGCGATCACCATCGGCGTAAATTTCCGCAGGCCCATGGTTTGCAGGATTTCCTGCGCCACCACCACTTCCTTGGTACGGTCGCCGCCCGGCTCCGGCGTCAGCGAGATCCGGATCGTGTCGCCGATCCCTTCCTGCAGCAAGACTGACAACGCTGCGGTGGAAGCGACAATCCCCTTGCTGCCCATCCCGGCTTCGGTCAGCCCGAGGTGCAACGGATAGTCGCAGCGGCGCGCCAGCTCGCGATACACGGCGATCAGGTCCTGCACACCGGATACCTTGCAGGACAAGATGATGCGGTCGCCTGCCAGCCCCAGCCCTTCGGCGCGCCGCGCATTCTCGATCGCCGACGTGATCAATGCCTCATACATTACCGCCTGTGCATCCCACGGCTGGGCGCGCCTCGCGTTTTCGTCCATCGTGCGTGCCAGCAAGGCCTGATCCAAGCTGCCCCAATTGACGCCGATGCGTACCGGCTTGTCGTATTTGCAGGCGATCGCGATCATCTGGGCGAACTGACTGTCGCGCTTGGCGCCATGGCCGACATTGCCCGGGTTGATCCGGTATTTCGACAAGGCTTGGGCGCAATCCGGGAAATCGTTCAGCAGCGTATGGCCGTTGTAATGAAAATCGCCGACCAGCGGCACATCGACTCCCATGCGGTCGAGCTGATCCCGAATAGCCGGCACGGCGGCCGCCGATTCCGCGTTATTGACAGTAATGCGCACCAATTCGGAGCCGGCGCGCGCCAGTTCCTTGATCTGGATCGCGGTTGCCACGACATCCGCGGTATCGGTATTGGTCATCGACTGGATCGCCACCGGCGCCGCGCCGCCCACCAGCACTTCCCGCGTGCGGTAGCGAATGCTGACGCGGCGGCTTGAGCGGCGCGCGCCGGAGCCCGAGGGAATCGGTTCGGTAACGGATGACATGCTGTGCCTTACTTCAGGTTGATACGCGCCACATTGCTGGAAGCGCCGGTTTTCAAATCGAGCGGTATGTTGCGCAGAGAGGCATCGACGCCGGCGCTATTGCCCACCACCAGTGATACCGGTTCGACGATTTTGAACGTTTCCGTGGTGCCTGCCTTGGCCAGGCGCGCGACAACCACGCTACCGTCCTCGCGCTTGATCTCGATCCAGGAATCCTGGCGCAGCACCAGGCTCAACAAGTCATCGCCCGTCGGCGATGGTGCCGCTGCGGTAACCGGGACTGCCTCGGCCGCTGCTTGCAGCGGCACCGATTTCGCGGCGGTCGCGCCAGTATCCACCACCTGGATCAAGTCCGCCTTTGCCACCACACCGGCCGCCCCTGCGTCGCCGGCGTCGTTATCAACCGCGACTTTAGCCGGGACCGCAGCGGGCTCCGCGATTTGCGCCGCCGGCTGGCCGCCAACGACTGCCGATAACCCTTCGGATACATCAGACCACCAGCCTGCCTGCTGGACTCCCCAGACGCCGCCACCCAACATCAGGGCCAGCGCCAACAGCAACGCGCCTTTCCGGTTTGGCGCAACCCGATCGCGATACATCGATGGCAACCGCGTTTCAGAAAACGGTGCCGACAAGTCGCCTTGCCGGCGTATCGATTCGATTGGAGAGCAAGCATCGGCAGTCACCGTCGCCAGCAGCGGTGCCGCATCGATTTTCAGCAAGCGAGCATAAGTGCCGATGAAGCCGCGCGCCACCATCATGCTGGGCAGGGCTTCCCACCGATCGGCTTCGATGGCCTCGATCTGGCGCGGCGCCAGCTTCAGTTGCGTCGCCACCTGCTCGATCGACCACCCCTGGGATTGACGTGCGGCGGCCAGTTGGCTGCCGGGTGACGGCGGCGCAGCAGCCGGCGCCAGGCCGTCGAAGGTGGAAGATTCGTTGTGTGCCAGCTCACTCATCAAACGCTCCGCGCAAATAGCTCGCGTATTCCGTTGAGTCCGGGAAGCGTCGCCGCAACTGCGTTACCAGGCTGGCCTCCGCGCTCCTCTGCCCTTGCCGGCGCTCCAGCTTGATCCCGATCCAGAGAATTTCCGCAGTCAGCTGTCCCGACTTGAGCGCGCGATCGATATGAAACCGCGCCCGTTCATCGTTTCGCTGTCCGTAATAGACCTTGGCCAGATTGGCGTTGACTGACGGATTGGCCGGCTCATACTGAAAAGCCTGCAAAAAATAGCGCTCGGCGGCTGCATCATCGTTCAGCTTCAGGCTGCAGGCGCCGGCATTGTTCAAGGCCTTGGCCGGCGACTGGTACGACTTGTTGGCCAGTGCCGCTTCAAAGTACGGCAGCGCCGCCTTCTCGCGCCCGTTCTGGCACAGGAACCAGCCATAGTTATTCGACAAATCGGGATTGCGCGGCTGCAGCTTGAGCGCATGCAGCAGATTGTCTTCGGCCAGGCGCGTCTCGCCCATTTCCATGTAGATCAATCCGCGCAGGCTGTAAGCGTCGGCGAAGGAAGGGTCGGCATTCAGCGCCTGCTTGATTTCATCCAGCGCCACTTCCAGTTGCCGCTGGCCGTAATATCCGATTGCCAGTTGCATGCGGATTTGCGCTCGTTTCTGTGCGTCGGTTTGATCGGAACTGGTACGTAACTCGGCCTGCGCGCCGCCGCCGTCACTGCCCGCCTGGTTCGCCGCGCAGCCGCCGAGTATGCCAAACACGGCCAATGCGATCGCCAGCGGCAAACCGGCCAGAATCCGCGTCACGAAGAGACCTCCACCACGCGGCCAAAATCCTTACCGTACTTTTTCTGGTATTCGGCCATTTTCTGCATGCGCTCCTGCACCTTGGTGCGATCCTGCACCTCGCCGGCCAACTGGCCGCAAGCGGCGTCGATATCGTCGCCGCGGGTCTTGCGGATGGTGGTGACGATGCCGGCATCCATCAGGATTTGTGCAAAGGCCTTGATGCGCTGGTTGCCGGATCGCTTCAGTCCGGATTCGGGGAAAGGATTGAATGGAATCAGGTTGAACTTGCAGGGCAGCGGCGCGGCCCCGCCTTGCACCAGCGCAAGCAGTTCGCGCGCATGGGCGTCGCTGTCGTTGACGCCATCCAGCATGCAGTATTCAAACGTGATGAAATCGCGCGGCGCATGCGGCAGGTAGCGGCGGCAGGCCGCCAGCAGTTCCGCCAACGGGTGCTTCTTGTTCAACGGCACCAGGCTGTCGCGCAACGCATCGTTCGATGCATGCAGCGACACCGCCAGCGCCACCGGGCATTCCTGCGCCAGCTTGTCGATCATCGGTACCACGCCGCTGGTGGACAGCGTCACGCGGCGGCGCGACAGGCCGTACGCGTGATCATCCAGCATCAGTTTCAAGGCGCCCACTACCGGATGGAAGTTCAGCAGCGGCTCGCCCATTCCCATCAACACCACGTTGGTGATCTGGCGCTCGCCCTTGGGGCCGCCCTCGATGCCCTTGCTGCGGCGCAGGGTAAACTCAGCCAGCCACAACTGGCCGATGATTTCGCCGACCGTCAGATTGCGACTGAAACCCTGCTTGCCGGTCGAGCAGAAGCGGCAGTTGACGGCACAGCCGGCCTGGGTCGAAATGCACAGCGTGCCGCGCGTTTCTTCCGGAATGAAGACCGCTTCGACCGCATTGCCCTTGCCCACATCCAGCAGCCATTTACGGGTGCCGTCGGCCGATATATGGTCGCTGATGATGCCCGGCGCGGTGATGGCGGCATGCTGCGCCAACTTGTCGCGAAAGGACTTCGCCAGATCCGTCATGAGCTCGAAATCGCTGGCGCCGAACTGGTGAATCCAGCGCTGCAACTGCCGGGCGCGCATTTTGGCGCGACGCGGCTCTTCGCCCAGCTCGATGCAAAAAGCAAGGAGTTGGGAGAAATCCAGATCCAGCAGGTTGGTAACGGCAGCGACCATGATTGACTCGATGTTTCGCCGCCACGTTCAGGCTCTCGCGCAGCGGCTTCGGCGAAAGCGCCGATTAACGTGAATAAACGTTCAGTGCCGGGAAGAAATAGGCAATTTCAACTTGCGCCGTCTCGGCCGCATCCGAACCGTGTACCGCGTTGGCGTCGATGGAATCGGCGAAATCGGCGCGGATCGTGCCTTTTTCGGCCTTCTTCGGATCGGTGGCGCCCATCAAGTCGCGATGGCGGAGGATCGCGTTTTCGCCTTCGAGAACCTGCACGATGACGGGCCCGGAAATCATGAACTCGACCAGGTCCTTGAAGAACGGACGTTCGCGGTGCACGGCGTAGAAACCTTCGGCTTCGGCGCGCGACAGATGCATCATGCGGGCGGCAATGATTTTCAGGCCGGCGTTTTCAAAACGGGTATAAATCTGTCCGATTACGTTTTTTGCGACTGCGTCGGGCTTGATAATCGACAGGGTGCGTTCAATTGCCATCTATGAAAACTCCAATGAAATGAAAGGGTTAAAGCGATGATCCGAAAATTTGTTTAGCCTAGAATTTTATCATGAAACCCCGGCAACCACGGCACCGCATGACGACCTTCACACGACCGCCGGAACGCCGCCGCCCGGCGAGACTCGTATATACTCTGACATTGTATTGAACTGCATACCGCATTTTGCGGACACACTGGAGGCAAAATGAACCAAAACATTCAATCGGCTTACGGCAATGCCAGCGCCGCGCTGGTAGTACGCAACCGGGTGCTGCGCAACACCTACTGGCTGCTGGCCATCTCGATGATTCCCACCATCCTCGGCGCCTGGCTCGGTGTGCAACTCAAGCTGTCGCTGTTTGCCGGCAGCCCGATGATCGGCTTCATCGCCTTCCTGGCGATCGCGTTCGGCTTCATGTATGCGATCGAAAAAACCAAGACTTCCGGCCTCGGCGTCGTGGTTTTGCTTGGCTTCACCTTCTTCATGGGCGTGATGCTGTCGCGCCTGATCGGCCATGTGCTCGGCTTCTCCAATGGCGCATCGCTGGTGATGACGGCCTTCGGCGGCACGGCGGCGATTTTCGGCGTGATGGCAACCGTGGCCACGGTCTCCAAGCGCGATTTTTCCGGAATGGGCAAATGGCTGTTTGCCGGCGTGCTGGTGATCATCCTTGCTGCCGCTGCCAATATTTTCCTGCAGTTACCGGCGCTGTATCTGACCATCTCGGTGGTCGCAATCGCCATATTCTCGGCCTACATCCTGTATGACGTGCAACAGGTGCTGAATGGCGGCGAAACCAACTATATCTCGGCAACCCTGGCGATCTATCTGGATCTGTACAACATTTTCGCCAACCTGCTATCGCTACTCGGAATTTTCGGCGGCAGCCGCGATTAAGCGCTTTAGCCAATAAAAAACCGGCCCGCGGGCCGGTTTTTTATTGGGCAACCGCCTCATTCGACCGGCGCCGCCGGATCCGCAGCCAGCGGCGCCTTGCGCAACAATTGCATCGGTCCGAACAAGGCCTGCATGACCGGATTGGTGATGAAGCTCAGATTGTAGGGGTGTTCGGAAACCGCCTTCGGGAAGCGGCCGCTGACCGGCAACTGATCCAGTTGGCCGGCGATTTTGCCCCACAGCACCAGCGTCGGCGGCGCCACTCCGCACTCCTCGGCTTGTGCCGCCAGCGCCGCCAGCACCGCGTGCATGAAAGGCAGCCACGCCCTGGCCTCCTTTGCCGGCGGCATCTCCGGCCGGTATACCAGCGTCGCGTTCAATAGCAGGAAGCCGTTATCGAGCAGCCGCTGCTGCAAATCGGCGCGGCTGCGAATCCAGCCGGAGCCATCCGCTTGTGCCCGCTGCGCGACCGCCGTCAGCGCGCCGGCAGAAAGATGCTGCGGCTGCGCATGCCCCCCGGCCACCAGCAGCATCTTCATGAAGTTGCGCAGCGAGGTGGCGCGGTTGACCGCTTTCGACAAGCCCTGTTCCGACCATAGCGAATCGACCGCGCCATCCATGAAGCACACGCCGGTGGCGCTGGCCGCGCGCGGATACGGCCCTTCGCCGATCAGGACATACCGCACCTGCCGCAGCGGACCGGCGAACGCCGCAAACAGGCGACCATCGGTCGGCAGATAGGCGCCGGCTTCGAGTCCGGGCAAATAGGCTGGATCAAGCTGCGCCATCGCCTCCAGCCCTTGCCGCAAGATGGCATGCCAGGAAGAGTGGGTGGAAGCGAGAGCGGCAGAAATGGGAGCGGGAATCACGAAAGATGGCATCGATAAAAAGGGATGAAAGCAATCGGCGGCAAACCGTCCGCTGGCACCGGACCGGTACGCGACACCTCATATACTCCCAGTTTCATACCATGATTCCGGATATAAAACGGGCATTTTAATAATATACTCTCAAAATACTTGAAAAACTGGTGCTGGACAACCCGATGCGCCCGGCGCCTACGCCTTGCCCAACAAGGAGGCGACATTCTCCCCACCCGAGGCGCCGAACAACTGCTGCTTCAAGCTGGCGAGCTGATCGCGCACCTGTGCCGCTTTCTCGAACTCCAGATTCCTGGCATGGTCCAGCATCAGTTTTTCCAGCCGCTTGATCTCCTTGCTGGCCTGCTTTTCGCTCATCGCCTCATAGCGCGCGTGCTCCTCCGCCGCCTGCATTTCCTCGCGCGCCTCCTGCGGACTGTAGACGCCGTCGATCAGTTCGCGGATGGTCTTCTTGATGCCGATCGGCGTGATGCCGTTGGCCAGATTGAACGCGACCTGCTTGCTACGGCGGCGGTCGGTTTCGTCGATCGCGCGCCGCATCGAATCGGTGATCTTGTCGCCGTACAGGATCGCGGTGCCGTTCAGGTTGCGCGCGGCGCGGCCGATGGTCTGGATCAGGCTGCGCTCGGAACGCAAGAACCCCTCCTTGTCGGCGTCCAGGATTGCCACCAGCGACACTTCGGGAATATCCAGCCCCTCGCGCAGCAGGTTGATGCCGACCAGCACATCGAAGGTGCCCAGCCGCAGGTCGCGGATGATTTCGACCCGCTCGACGGTATCGATGTCGCTGTGCAGATAGCGCACCTTGATGCCGTTTTCATCCAGGAATTCGGTCAACTGCTCGGCCATGCGCTTGGTCAGCGTGGTGACCAGCACCCGCTCGTTCTTCTTCACGCGCTGGTTGATTTCCGACATCAGGTCGTCCACCTGGCTGGAAGCCGGGCGCACGCTGATCGCCGGATCGGTCAGGCCGGTCGGGCGCACCACCTGCTCCACTACCTGCCCGGCGTGCGCAGTTTCGTACTCGGCCGGGGTTGCCGAGACGAACACGGTCTGGCGCATTTTCGATTCGAATTCATCGAAGCGCAGCGGCCGGTTGTCGAGTGCCGACGGCAGGCGGAAACCATAATCGACCAGGTTGGTCTTGCGCGCCCGGTCACCGTTGTACATGCCGTTCAATTGCCCGATCAGCACGTGCGATTCGTCCAGGAACATCAGGGCATCCTGCGGCAGATAATCCACCAGCGTCGGCGGCGGCTCGCCCGGCTGGGCGCCGGACAGGTGGCGCGAATAGTTCTCGATGCCCTTGGTGAAACCGATTTCCTGCATCATTTCCAAGTCAAACCGGGTGCGCTGCTCGAGCCGCTGTTCCTCGACCAGCTTGCCTTCCTGCCGGAACCACGCCAGCCGTTCGCGCAATTCGTCCTTGATGGTTTCGATCGCGCGCAGCACGGTGGCACGCGGCGTCACGTAATGCGAGCCGGGATAGACTGTGAAGCGCGGAATCTTTTGCCGCACGCGGCCAGTCAACGGATCGAACAACTGCAGGCTGTCGATTTCGTCGTCGAACATGTCGATGCGCAGCGCAAGTTCGGCATGTTCAGCCGGAAAGACGTCGATCGTGTCACCCCGCACGCGGAAGGTACCGCGCGCAAAATCGACCTCGTTGCGCGTGTATTGCATCTGGATCAGGCGCGCGATGACGTCGCGCTGGCTCAGCTTGTCGTGGGCGCGCAGGGTCAGGATCATCTGATGGTATTCGTTCGGGTTGCCGATACCGTAGATCGCCGACACCGTTGCCACGATCACTACGTCGCGCCGCTCCATCAGCGACTTGGTGCAGGACAGCCGCATCTGCTCGATGTGTTCGTTGATCGAGGAATCCTTCTCGATGAACAGGTCGCGCTGCGGCACGTACGCTTCCGGCTGGTAATAGTCGTAATAGCTGACGAAATATTCGACCGCATTCTGCGGGAAGAACTCGCGGAATTCGCTGTACAGTTGCGCCGCCAGCGTCTTGTTCGGCGCGAACACGATCGCCGGCCGCCCCAGCCGCGCAATCACGTTGGCCATCGTATAAGTCTTGCCGGAACCGGTCACGCCCAACAGGGTCTGGTAGAACAGGCCGTCCTCGACTCCCTCCACCAGCTTGGCGATTGCCTGCGGCTGGTCGCCGGCCGGCGCGAATGGCTGATACAGCTTGTACGGGGAATCGGGAAAGGTAATGATCCGGGATTCGTCGAGCGTGCTCGGCACTTCGGATAGTTCAGCCATTGCATTCGACCTTTGGTAAAATTCTCGTTTGCAATTCAGCGCCGGGCTTAAGGTTCCGCACCGCGTTGAACCCTCCTTGCAACCCAAAATTGCAATCAACTTTTCATGTTATCACGATGAACGCACCCACTTCTGCCGCCCTCTTCAGCACCGTTCAACTGGCCCCGCGCGATCCGATTCTCGGCATCACCGAAGCCTATAACGCCGATCAAAATCCGCAAAAAATCAATCTCGGGGTCGGCGTTTACTATGACGACAACGGCAAGGTGCCGCTGCTGGAATGCGTGCAGAAAGCGGAAGCGCAATTGGCGCAAAAACTGGCACCGCGCAGCTATCTGCCGATCGATGGCCTGCCCGCCTATGACAAGGCCGTGCAAGAACTGGTATTTGGGGCCGACAACCCGGTAGTTCAAGAAAAACGCGCGATCACCGTGCAGGCTCTGGGCGGAACCGGCGCATTGAAACTCGGCGCCGATTTCCTGAAACGCATCGCGCCGACCGCGCAAGTCTGGATCAGCGACCCGAGCTGGGAAAACCACCGCGCATTGTTCGAAGCAGCCGGTTTTACCGTCAACAATTATCCGTACTACGATTCCGAAACGCATGGCGTGGCCTTCGACAAAATGCTCGACGCGCTGAAAACCATGCCGGCCGGCTCAATCGTAGTGCTACACGCCTGCTGCCACAACCCGACCGGCGCCGATCTCTCCGATGCGCAATGGAAAGACGTGATTGCGGTCGTCACCCAGCGCGGCCTGATCCCCTTCCTCGACATGGCCTATCAAGGCTTCGGCGACGGCATCGCGGAAGACGGCAAGGTGGTGCGGCAGTTTGCCCAAGCCGGCGGCCCGCTGTTCGTCTCAAATTCTTTCTCCAAGTCATTCTCGCTGTATGGCGAACGGGTTGGCGCGCTCTCTATCGTCGCCGCCAGCGCCGAGGAAGCCGGCCGCGTGTTGTCGCAATTGAAACGCGTGGTGCGCACCAACTACTCCAACCCGCCGATCCACGGCGGTCAGGTGGTTGCCACCACCCTGGTGGCGCCGGAACTGCGCCAATTGTGGGAAGACGAACTGACTGGCATGCGCGTGCGGATTCGGGAAATGCGGCAATTGCTAGTCAAGAAACTGAAGGAACAGGCGCCGGCCCACGACTTCGATTTCGTCACCCGTCAGCGCGGCATGTTTTCCTATTCGGGCCTGACCAAGGAGCAAGTCGCCCGTCTGCGCAACGAATTTTCGATCTATGCGGTGGATACCGGCCGCATCTGCGTCGCCGCGCTGAATTCGCGCAACATCGACCGAGTTGTGGAGTCAATTGCCAAGGTGCTTTGATACCGGACCAGCAAGCCGGAATCGTTAAGAACGATTGGCGATTCCGGCAGAAAATTTCGGCGCTTAAAGTTTGACACTAAGCGAAGTCCCAGCCTATAATCCTGCTTCTTTTCCCTGATAGCTCAGTCGGTAGAGCGACGGACTGTTAATCCGCAGGTCCCTGGTTCGAGTCCAGGTCGGGGAGCCAAGACACATAAGCCTCGCAGCGATGCGGGGCTTTTTCGTTACGCTCGCGTAAGCATTATTCCGACACTTCCCGTCGACAGACGCTTACGCTCAGCCTCTGCCCGCAACCTGCGGAACGTCGCCATCGCGCGCGACATTACTTTCGCAAGCGCGCTTCCTGCACCGACTGGTCAAACACAGCATCGGTCATCATCGACAATTCTGTGGTCAGCAAATTGATGATGTCGTCGGCGGTGACGATCCCGTACAAGGCGCCGGCAGCCGTCACAACTGGCATCCTGCGTATCCGGTGATCGCGCATCAGGCGCAATGTTTCAATAAAACCGGCCTCTTCGGATACCGTCACGATCGGCCTGCTCATGAAATCACCCGCCGTGAACGCCTCCGGGTCGAGTTGCAGCGCAATCGTTTCGATCACGATATCGCGATCGGTGATGATGCCCACCGGTATGTTTTCCCCGTCCTTGGTTTCGATCACAATCACATCGCCGACATGGTGCTTGCGCATCAGTGCGGCCACTGCCGGCAGCGAAGCATCGGCCTCGCAGGATACAACGCCAATGTTGCAACACTCCTTGATCGGCATGGCAATTCTCCCGTCCTCTCTGGTTCAGTCTGCGGCTTGAACTATGATCCGCCGACTACCATCTTGGTCCGCAAAAATGTCCTGGCTCTGATCTGGAGCAGCATCCGCTCAATCGGCCGGCGGATGCGCGCCGGGAGCTTTTGCACACTGTTCTTGCGTAACCCTGCTTCGGCTTCACCCGGGCTTGCTTTCGACATGGGGCGCATATCTCGCCGACAACCTCCCTGCCTGCATCGGCAACTCGATCGATCGCCACTACTCCAGCTCGGTGATCATCAACCAAGGGAACGAGCACGACTGTGAACCGGAGCTTAACCGCGGTCGCCGCGGATGTAATGCTCGAGTTGCTGGATCATGAACTGCTGCTCGGAAATGATGTCCTTCACCAGGTCGCCGATCGAGATCAGGCCGATCAGCTTGCCGCCATCCATGACCGGCAGATGGCGCAGCCGGTTTTCGGTCATCAGTGCCATGCACTCCTCGTTGGTTTGCTCGGGGCTGACGTACATGACGGAGGAAGTCATGATGTCGCGCACCGGCGTTTCCTTGGACGATCGCCCCATGAGCACCACTTTCCTGGCGTAGTCGCGCTCGGTAATGATGCCGACCACCGCCTCGCCCTCCATCACCAGGAGCGCACCGATGCGCTGTTGTGCCATCAGTTTGACGGCATCCAGTACCGAAGCCGTCGGCCCGATCGTGTGGACGACCTGGCTAAGCTTGGAGCGCAGAATATGGGAGACCCTTTTCATCGCCGAACTCCTTCCTGAAGATCGATAAGAGAATCATATACCCGTGCATTTTTTATCGGTGGGCTGGCCTGCCTCGCCTCCACCCAACTACAAAATAAAAATTCCCGCCGGCATGCTGTCGTTTCACCGCGCCGATGGTGAAATTGGCGGCGAAGCGGCTGGAGAAGAAGTTGAAGAGCGCGGCGATCGGCAGGTCGCCGGATCACGGGACAATCGAACACGTACCCCATGCCGATGCGGCGCGCCGGCCCGGACAGTACCCGGGAGAGTCAGATATTTCCGGCACCCGGGTCGCCTCAACGCTCACCATGCGGTTTCGCCGCAACGGTCTGCAGTTACGCATACGGCGCCTGCGCATCGAGGAGTCGATGCCTTGCTATACTTGAAGCCGTTCTCTCACCGGCAAACCGTCATGACAGACTTTCGGATGATCAAACCCCTTTTAGCGAGTCTGCTGCTCGCGATTGCCGCTTCCAGCGTCCCACTGGATGCCACCGCCGCACCGCAAGCGGTGGATGTCCAACAGGCTGCGGCGCTGCAAGGCAGCGGTGCGTTGCTGATCGACGTGCGTGAAACCGATGAATATGCAGAAGGACATGCGCCCGGCAGCGTCCTGATTCCGCTCGGCCAGTTGCAGCAGCGGCTGCCGGAAATCGAGAGTTACAGGGACAAGCCGGTAATACTGATTTGCCGCTCCGGCAGCCGTTCGGCCAAGGCGGTCAAGCAGCTCCAACAGGCCGGCTTTAGCGCGGCCTCCAACATCGAAGGCGGCATGATTGCCTGGAAAAAGGCCGCCTTGCCGGTTGTTTCCGGCAGCGCTGCCCGCTAGATATCACGCATCAACCACTTCGTCCCGGCGAGGTGGCGCGCTTGCCTGCTCCCTACAAAGTCCGGAATACCACTCTACTGATCGCGCAACGGGTCCAGCAGATGCCTCAGGGCGTTATGGTCCAGTTCATACATCAATGCCAGCAAGCCACCCAACTCGCCCTGGGGAAGTCCGGCACGCGCCAGCCAGCCAAGGTAGTGTGCGGGTAAATCCGCAATCAGCCGCCCCTTGTATTTTCCGTAAGGCATTTCGCGGCTGACCAGCAGTTTCAGGTATTCAGGAGTCATCGTCGATGATGGCACGCAGATGGGCCGGTTGGAAGAATTCTCTTCAAAAGGCATGATGATTGATGCCTGCCATTACATCCTGTAAAGTTTCAGGGCGCAGTGGCGGGAACGTGGTGCGGGGATGCGCCCGCGCAAGCGCCCCGCCATCGGTTTGCAGCCATCCGACCGGATCGGACAAACCCGCTTTGGCATTGAGTCTGAGACGATAGCCTCCACCGGCAAAAATGAACCACAAGTCGGCCGACGATCCGAAATCAGAGGAAGATCGCTATTTCACCACGGCGCTGGCGCGCGGGCTGGATGTACTGGCTTGTTTTCGTCCCGAAGACACCACACTGAGCAATCAGCAGATAGCGCAACGCTGCCACCTGCCGAAATCGACCGTGACGCGCATCGTCTATACGCTGACCAAGCGCGGCTATCTCGCCCAGATCAAGCCTGACGGCCGGTATGCGCTGGATACTGCGACGCTGGCGCTGGGCAGCGCGATGCTGGCCGGACTCGATGTTCGCGCCTTCGCGCGGCCGCTCATGCAGGAGTTGGCAGATTTTTCCCAAGGCACGCTGGCGCTCGGCCTGCGCAACCGGCTTTCCATCATTTTTACCGAAGTGGCACGCAGCAGCGCGACGCAGGCCCCGACCTTACAGGTCGGCTCGCACATTCCGATCGCGATCTCGGCGATCGGGCGCGCATATCTGGCCAGTGCCAGCGACAAGGAGCGCAGCGCCATCCTGAAACTGGCGTGCCCAAACGAACCGGGAGACAACGGCGTGCGCGTCGGGATCCAGCGCGGCCGGCAGGATTATCGCGAATAAGGTTGCGCCACCTCGTTTGGCGAATGGCAGCCTGATGTCAACGAAATTGCCGTGACGTTCCGGTCGCACGGCACGATAGCGATGCATGGAGTGAGCTGCTGCGGCCCCTCATCCAGCTTGTCGAAGGAATTCTTACTGGCCGAGGTACGCCCACGACTACTGGTGCTGGCCCGGCAACTGGAATTCTCGGCGCGTTCCTGATACCGGCCAGGCAGCTCGCCAGCCGTCGCCGGACCAACAGAGCCTAGATACTCCTCCAATATTCACATACTCCCATGCATACCACAAAAATTCGTCCATAAAATTTGTCATATCTGAATATACCCCGTTGATTTTTGGGACTCTATGTGAATTTCAGTGGGTAATCGACCCTGAGCTTCCCGCAGAGGACTAAATCATATTGATGCAGTTATCAAGATTGCGAAAGCTGCGGGGATTGCGTTTTTCCAGTTGCACATTGCTGTTGATGGCCGCGAGGATACCGTTGGAAATGCGCAATTTTGCTACTCTACGATGCCCGGCCAGTGCGCCTCGACGGTCTGGGCAAAGGGCGTGAGAGCCGGGGCGTCGGCCGCCGCCTCGGTGTACCACTGGCTCAGGAAGGTGGTCGCGGCTTCGGTATCGGGTATCTCCCACAGGTCATGAAATAGCGTCTGCAAGAGGTACGCCTCGCCCAAGGTCGGGTGCAGGACGCCGACGTCGCTCGACGGTGTCGTGCACCGCGCACAGCCTGTCGTTGGCGTCGGCAAACCGGCTAGGGTTCAGGCGTGAATTGGTGATACGGGGCGGGTACGGGCAAACCCGAGGTCCAGAAGGCTTTGGCGTAGCGCTGTGGCCAGAGGCGTGCCAGCGGGCAAAGAGACGCGGGACGCGAGAGTGCGCCCATCCAATTCATGAGGCCGTTGCCACAAATAGCCCATGCTCGCCAGTTCGCGCCACGGCGGGTAGAACAAGCCCACCATGCGAATGAAACCCCAGGGCAGACTGCCGACATGGAATCCCTGAGACGGCCGCAATTTGAATTCAGTGGCCGCTGCTTCAATACCGGCCAGTAATTCTTGGCCGGTTATCGTGTGGCCTGCAAAGTGCAGGTTCTCAAAATGCGCCGGAGTTGGCTTGGAGGCCACACGTTCAAACGCCCCCGCCAGGTCCGGCAAGTAGGCCCACGCGTGCGAAAGGTCCAGCGGCCCGGGGTAGACGAGCTTGCCGCGTCGGATGTCCTTGACGATTACCTGGTCCAACCAGGAGCCGCTGCCGCAACCGAAGAAGTCGCCAGCGCGAATGACAACGCAACGCATCCCCTGGCCCTGCGTCTGCGCGTCTTGCGCAGCCCGGCGCATCTCGTCCTCCATCGCGGCACGAATGAATGCTTTAGCGTGGTCGGGTTGCTGCGGAGTGTCTTCCCGCAGGACGAAAGGGAGTTGGCTGCCAAAGTTGTAGACATTGCCAGGCAGCATGAAGGTCGCGTCCAAAGCGCGCGCCACTGCAAGTCCCTGGCGCAATAGGGGCAGGGCTTCGGTGTGCCATTGGGTGTAAGGCGGGTTGATGGCATGCACGACGACACTGGCGCCGGCGGTACCGCGAACCATGGCCTCGGTGTCGCTCAAGGCAGTGGTCACCTCCGTCACGCCCGCTGGCCAAGTCGTGGCGGCTGCACGTCGCACCTGCGCCAGCACGCGCCATCCCGAGTTTGCAAAAACCCTTACGGCTGCTTGCCCGAATCGGCCGTTGGCGCCGAGTATCAAGACCGTTTTCATCACGCACTCCTTTTTATTAAGGCCTTTATTCTGGACATGATTTACTCATTCGTAAATTGATGAAGTCAGCAAGCCTGATATACACTAATGCATGGCCATCAATTTTGACTGGAGTCTGGTGCGCAGCTTCCTCGCGGTGCTGGATGCTGGCAGTCTGATGGGCGCCGCCCGCGCCCTGGGCGCGCAACAACCCACCTTGGGGCGCCACATTGCCGAACTGGAAGCCCAACTCGGCACGCCGCTGTTCGAACGCACCGGCCGTGGCCTCGTGCCCACTGCCGCAGCGCTGGCCATGGCCGACGCCGCGCGTCAGATGCAGGACTGTGCGGACCTGCTGGCGCGCCGCATCAACGGAAACCGCGAGGCCACCACCGGCACCGTTCGCATCACCACAAGCGAGGTCGCGGCCAGCTACTTGCTGCCCAGCTTGCTGGCACAATTGCAGCAAGCGGAACCGGGCATCCAGGTCGAGCTAGTGGCCTCCAACCAGATTCACAACCTGCTGCGTCGCGAAGCCGACATCGCCGTGCGGATGGCGCGCCCTGCGCAACAAAGCCTGGTGGCGCGCAAGCTGGCCGACATCCCCATCGTTGCGGCCGCACACGATAGCTACCTGAAGCGTGCGGGAATTCCTCGCAAGCCGGCCGACCTTTTGCGCCACACCCTGATCGGGTACGACAAGGACGACACCATCCAGCGCGGGTTTGCCACGCTGGGCATTGATCTGGCGCGCGAGGTGTTCAGCGTCCGCACGGACAATCATCTGGCCTATGGCCAGCTGCTGGCAGCGGGCGCCGGTATCGGATTCGTAGCCGCCTACAACTTGCGCCACTGGCCAGGCACGCGGACAGTGCTGCCGATGCTGAAGATCCCACCGTTGCCATGCTGGCTAGCCGTGCACCGAGAGATCCGGGGCAGCGCGTTGGTTCGCAGGGTTTATGACTTCCTGGCGGAAGGGATTCCGGCGGAATTGACCAAAAGCTCCCGTTAGCGGCCGCAAAGTGCGGCAAAGCCGGGCATGCCTCTCTCCAAAAACGAAAAGCCCCTTGCGGGGCTTTTTCCTTTTTTCTGGCGGAGAGAGGGGGATTCGAATATACCAAAGCCCATTATTTCATGCGGGTTTCACAGAAATACTGGCAATAAGCTGTCATTTCAGTTTCCACCATGGCCGACGCCTAGTGGCTCCGATTTCGGAATTCGAACCGCCGATTAGTCCTCTCGATTCACCTTCTTCTTCGTCGCTGCCCAGCGCTCCTGCAATTCAGTCAGTTGCTCGGCGTTCGGGATACAGACCTCGGCGTAATTGCGCTTGGCGATGTCGAGCTCGGCTGCGCATGTGGAATCAACGGCCGGGCCGGCTGTGCCAGCACCGGGTCTAGATCCGGCATCGTCACGCACGCCGAGTTGCGCGTCGTTGAGCACCCGGCCAACATCAGCAGGGACAGGGCAATCCACAGGCAGGGCAATTTTGGGTAGCGCACGGGCTTTCTCCAGTTGACGATTGACGCGATCGAGGTAGGCCGCGCTGGCGCGGTTGGTCATGCGCTGTAGTTCGTGCTCCGATTCGCGGGCATTCGCGATATCTTTGGCTTGCGCGGCCACCCAGTCGGCCCGCTCCACGCGTTTTCCGGCATTGAACACATACCAGTAGCTGCCCGCCAACAGCGTGAGCGCGCAAACCGCAGCTATGAGGCGGGCGCTCATAGCAACCCCTCGTATTTTTTCATCCGGTCGAACACCCGCGCCGGATACCGGCTGTTGATCTCGCAGAACGATTCGGCATAGCCGGTGACCCTTTCTCGCGCCTGCGGGCACTGGCGATCCAGATGCCCGAACCATTGCCCCGGATCGCAGGCCGACTCGGCGCGGCACAGCCGCACGCGCTTGGCCACGCTGCCAGCGCCACCGTTGTACTTCGCGGCGTCGCAGGCCCGCGCATCGAGCGTGCTGGACATCATGGCCTCGCAGTCGCGTGCGGTCGAGCGCAGCTTCAGCACCGCCGCACGCAGCTGATAGGTGACGTTGGTGCAATCGGCCCAGGTCCAGCCGGCCAGCGACGGATCCATGCGGCGTGTCTCGGCCAATGCGTCGAAGCGCACACGACCGGCGACGTCATAGGCGATCGTATGCTGCGACAGGCCGCAGCCGTGCTCGCGCGCGGTCTTGAGCCGAGCATTCACTCGCCACAGGCTTTCTTGCTCGATCACGCCGGCCGGAAATTGGCGCGGTACCAGATCGGGCCAGAAGCGATCGATCTCGGCCGCCAGTTGCGGCACCAACTGCGCGGCAGCGCCAGGCAACGGCTGGGCCGATGCCTGGAGGGCCAGCGCCGCGGCGAAGGCCAGCGCGATCCTGCGCAGAATCACAGCACCCCGTACAGGACAATGAAAGCAACCAGCCGCACCGCCCAGGCGAATTGGTGCGCGGCGAAGGCCAGCGCGGCAGACTGCGGGTTGAACTGTGCCATCCGCGCGCACTCCTGCACATCAACTTGTGGCGAAATGCCTATGCGGAGCCACATTACCGAAATCTCCGCCCACGCCAGGATCGCGGCAGCCTTCAGCCCCATCATCAGCTCCGGGAAGCGGCCGACCAGATCAAAGCGGTCGCGCCCCAACTGCACCAACAACTCAAGCCCAAGGAGCGCCATGCACGTCAGCACGAAAAACACCAGCGTGCGCCCTGCCATTCGCCTGATGATTCCCATCACTTCACTCCTTTAAAATAACCTGCTGCCGCAATACCTATAATGGCTACGATGACGGCTTTCCAGACGATGCCCCAAACACCCCGCCCCAGGTCCTTGTAAAAGCGGTTGACGATCGCCTGTTCCGCCTGGTTGACGATCGCCTGCACGTCGGCGTCCGTCAGCGTTCTTTCCCTACTGTCCATTGTCGGCATAGTTGGCCTTATTTTTTGAAGTTGAAAATCACGCGCACATTGTTCGCCACCACCGCCGCGTACACCGCGATCAGAGCGGCGAGAATGTAGAGCACATACTCGGACGGCAGGACGTAGATGTAGATCAGCGTCAGTAGCGCCACTTTCGGCGCCACCAGGCCGAGCGGCAGCTCGAGCTTGTCGATCAGCCACGCCATGACAGGGTTGGTTTCGTAGCCGATCTCGTTGTGGATGATGTACGCAGTACTTGCCACGTCCGCCCCTTGTAGCAGGCAGAGTACGAAATACAAAGCAAGCGCGGTCATGCCGGAACTCCCTCGCCGGCCGGCCGGCGCAGAGCTACCAGGGCCAGCGCTTCCGCCGCCGCCGCGTCGATCACTGCCTGAGCGGCGCTGCGCGCGTCCGCATCCTGATGATCGCCATCGATGTGCTCGCACGCCAGCCGCGCCTGCGCTCGTTCGACCGCCATCGCCGCCGCCAGCAGCGCCATGTCGGCCCGCGCATCGATCCCCGCCTGCCGCGCTGCCTCGGACACCACCGCGTATCGCGCCAGCTCGGCCTGTTCGTCCGCGCTCATCGTGTACTGCCCCAATGCCGCGCCGGTCGCTTTGCGATTCAGAATCGCGGTCGCAACGTCGGAAAACTCGCTGCGAATCATGGCCTCGGTGCGGTTGAGGATGTCGGCCTCGCTCCAGACGTCATTGGCCATCAGATTGATAAAACTCGCCATCAGTTGCTCCTTACGGCCATGATCGATACCCACACGCCAGCACCCGGAGCGACGCCGAACGTGACGGTTTCGCGGAAACCGTCGAAGCTGGTCGTATAGTCTTTGGTCGTGCCGAGCCGCTTCAATGTTCCAGTGGTGTACACCGCCTTGGTCGTGAATCCCAAGGGTAGCGTGAAGGCGGTTTGGGCGCCGACGGCGTCGAACTCGATGAATACGGGCTCTTTACCGAGTGCCTTTTTGGCTTCTGCTTTGCGCTTCAATTCATCGCGCAGCAGCAGTGCCGGTTGGTAAAACCGTGCCGCCGTCGCGCCGCCAGTGATGTACGCCCCTTGACCTGCCGATAGGCTGGTGATGCTGCCAACCGAGGTCGCGGCACTCTCGACGCGCAGCAGATCACGAAATGCACTACGGCCCCAGGAGGTACCAACATGCAGAATGTCGGCATCTTCGTCATGCGCCAGTGCGGTGACGGCAGTAGATGTGCCATCGAGCGTGCATTGGGCGCCGGGCTGGAATAATGGCAGTTCGGTGCGATACATATGGGCGAGTTGATCGGCGGAGGGCGTCGTCATCGTGTAGCGGATCAATGCCTTCGGCAGCGTGCCCTCGATGCGAATCACGCCGGCGCTTTCAGTCACGCCATCCAGCGCCGCGCCGGTCTTGAATTCCCACACACCCGATGCGGCCTTTTGCCATCCCATCAAGAATCCGCCAGTAGCAAAACCGCTGGCAGTCAGGTAATTCGCCACCGAAAATCCGCTATAGCCAACTAGTTGCGCACCCGATGCGACCGGGGCTTTGGTCAGCGTACCGGTGACGTTCAATCCGTTGTTTTTGACGCTGCGGTCAGGGACTGCGAGTTTGCAGGAAACATCGTCTACAACCGCAGTATTTGTGGCATTGAATACCATTACGTGAACGTAGAGCGTCGCCGAAGTCGCTACGAAGGTGAGAGTATTTTCACCCACCACAAAATTAGTGGTGTCGAGGGTCGCTATTGAGGCGCTTCCCACCGCACTGGCACTGACCCAGAAATACCTATTTGCTGTGTTGGATGAAACCAGTGTGCAACGCGCAGTGTAGGTTTTGCCAATCACACAATTGATTGACACGTATCCGCCCTGTCGCATGGATGCGGCAGTTCCCGTGACAGTCATTTGCCCGGATGCCCAGGATAGCGTTCCGCCTTGTGCGGTTGTATTCCACCCGGTTAAGTCCGTGGCAAACGTGCCATTCGCAACTAGCTCACCCGATTCTGTGATTGTCTCCGCTACCGTATCCGCCAGCCAGGCACCTCGAATGTCACCGACCAGCCAGCCGGTGCCGTAGGCGTTCGTAATATGGGCAACCATCGACTTCAGGCTTTGGCCTACTGAAATTTCCTCATTGAGTATTTGGGTGTAGCCCAACTCGCCGCCGTGGGCGACGATGGCCTGCTTGCCAGCGAATTTTGCGCCGGCTGCATACAGTGGCGCGGGAGCAGTGTTGTGAACGTATCGATAAGCGCCGAACCCTGCGGAAAACGGCGGTTTGGCAAACGCAACATTGCTCCCTGCCGCAATCGACCACCACAGGTTGTCCCGCCCATCAAAATGGACATTGCTTGCGCCGACGCTATTAAACCCGTTGACGACCGTGCCATCGTGTTTGATCACGCTGACGCCACCCCCGGTCGCCACGGCAATCGTCGGCACCGCCAAGCCCGTCGCTGGATCAATCGGCGCGCCCGGCAACACGGTCAGGGCGACGCCGTTGACCGTGTTGTGTACAATCGCTTTTGTTGCGTCAATTCCCCCTGCCGTGCCGAGAGATGACAGCGCCCGGCCAGTATAAGTTTGCTTTCCGCTTGTTCTAAAGACAGCCCACTCCTGTGCGATAAAATCAAAGATCGCAAGGTACTGTGCCTCGCCGCCATTCGCCCCAATCAGTAGCTTCCCGCCTTGCGCGAAACAGGATGAGACATTGCTAACGACTTGACCGATCCCCATCGTTGCCCACATCGGGCAACCTGGCTGCGTCAGGTCGTACAGCACGATTCGGCTTGTTTCTGCAATAATCGCTGCCTGCGCCGGGAAGCCGCGCACGTTGCCGCGAAAGACTTCGACGACCTGCGGGCTGGCCGCACCGAGCGCGTAAAATTTCTTGTCGGTGGTGTTCTGAAAATACGCTCCGGTGACCGCGCCAGTCATCGCCCATGCTGCTGCTGCGGTGGCCGCTTGGCCGAGCCATGCGCCGTTGATCGGTTCGTTGTACCAACTCTTGTCCTGGCAGCGCAGGCGCCAGGCGCCGCCATCACTGTCCTTGCTGGTGTCGTAAAGGATGGTCTTGACGATTGAGCCAGAATGCAGGGTCTTGCTGATTGACGGCAGCGTCTCGGCCGGGGCCATGCTTGCGCCCCAGGCGGCGATGGCTTGATCGCGGGCGGCGGACGAGGCGGCGGCGGACGATACAGCGCTTCCTGCCGCGGCCTGAGCATTCGTGTTGGCGGTTGACGCATTGACGGCGGACGCGTCCGCAAATGTCTTGCTGTCCAGCGCACTGGCCTCGGAGGCGGCGGCCAGCAACGCCTTACTCGTGGCGACGCTCGCGCCGTCGGAAGCGGTGGCCGCGCTTACGGCAGCGGCGCTGCTGGACACCGTGGTGGCCGCCTGCTTGGCATTCACGTCGGTCTGCAACGCATTGGCTTCGCTGACAAATGTGGCCAGCGCCCCCAACAGTGCGTCACCGCGCGCCGCAAAGTTGGCTGGATCGGCGCGGCTCGGCGCGGGCGGCAATGGAGCAATCGCCATCAGGTCATCCCTTCAATTTCGAGGTTGCAAAACGATGTCGTTGGATACGCGACATCGATCGAGAAATCACGATAAAAGCCCAGCACGGTCAGCGGTTCAAAGCCGGCATCGTCCACCCCGATCCAGACGCACGGCGTGGCGCGCAGATCGGCCAAGATGCGTTGCACTTTGTTAATCTGGCTGGTGCTCAACATCAGTTGCGCGCTCAAGCGCTTGGAAAACTTCCGCTTGACCAACGTAGTCACGCCGGCGGCGCTGGTGTCCTTGCGACTGAAGTCGATGATGCCAACCGATGCCCCAAACTGCGCATCGCCCAGATCGTAAAAAGTGCCAATGATCAGGGAGCCGCATTTCACGGCGTCAGCGCTGGTGAGCGTGAGCGTGATGTGAGCGTCGATGTAGGGCGGTAGGTCGGTGAACGCCGCTTCGCCAAGCTGCACCGATGGTTCGAAAAAATATTGATACCAGTCGGCGATCACCGTGCCGTCCAGATCCATCTCGTGGTTGTACACAATCGGTCCGGACAGGCCGTCGCGCACAGTGATCGACAGGTGCGCGGCTTCCAGCCCAAACAGAGCCAGGCTGTTGGCATAACCCGGCTTGATCACCACGGTCAACGGGCTGGCGTCAGCCGTTTGTGAGCTGACCTCCTGGTCAAACATCAGCCAGCGATTGGTGGGCGCGATATTCGCCCAGTACAATGCATCGGTGCCTGGCGTGTGCCCGACATTGGGCGTCTGCACCGATTCGTAAATCACGTGCTGGTAGATGACGCGCGCACCGACTGCGTAATCGGTGCCAGCGGTATACGTGGCATAGTCGGCTTCCGCCACGCTGCTGCTGACCAGCATGGTGTCGTCGATGGTGGTCGGCTTGATGACCTTCATGGCGCCACCGTATGCAAAGGTGTGTCGGCATCGGTGCGCACCAAGATGCCGTCCTGCTCTGCGCGCTCAGCCAGCCGCGCCAGCCTGGCATTCGTGGTCGCGATGGCGCGCAACTCGATGCGCATGTTCGCGTTCTCCTGGCGCAGCGCCCGGATTTCGGCGACCATCTCGGTATTGCCGTTGCCGCCGGCCAGCATCGCGCGAGTCTGGGCTGCGTTGAAAATCCGCGACGGCCCGGTCGCCTCCAGCTCGGGGCCGCGCTCGCCGACGATGCGCAGGCCGCCGCCGAAATCGCCGCCGGTCGCAAACGCCGGGACGGCCTGGCCGGTGATCGCCGCGACCACCGCATGCAAACCATCTGCGGTCTTGTCGCGCCCGGCATTGATGGCGTTGACGATCAATTGTTCGGCTGACCTACTGGAAGCATCCAGCGCCGCCAGCGTGGCGTCGATCTGGCCCAGCAGCGCCAGGCTGTCGGCGTCGTAATTGGTCGGCGTCAGCGCTTCCAGCCGGCCGGCGATGGCTTCGGCGCGGGCGATCGCGGTGGCGGCAAAGGTGGTGTAAGCGCCGCCGGAGAGCACATCCTTGGCCTTTTCCAGCATCGGGCTCAGCAGGCCGTTCAATTTGTCGCCGTAGCCGGCCAGCGCCTCGCCGTCGATTGACAGCGCCATCGAGTATGCGGTGGCATAGTCGGCCTGCAGCTTGTCAAGTTGCTGCGCGTCCGTCATCTGGCTGTAGCGGTAATCAGCGACAGTGCCGCGCAGGCCGGCCGCGCTCTTGCCCATCAAGTCAGCCAGCTGCCTTTGCGCTTCGTAATACTTGACCGTCTCTTCGCGCAAGTTCGACAGCTTGCCGACCGATTTGCTGGCATCGATCGCAAAGGCTTGCAGCGCGTCGGCGTAGGCCAGTTGCGCTTGCGTTGCCTGCGCTGTGGCCGCCTCCCGCTCGGCGGCAAGCGCGCTTTGGGATGCTGCCAACGGCCCGGTCAGTGACTGGATTGTTGCGTCGATGCTGGCCAGTTGTGCGTTTCTGACTTCTTCGCCGGCCCGCCGCACCGTGTTGTTGTACGCCTCCGTGGCCTGCACAATCGCAGCATCCACTTGCGCGATCGTGTCATTCAGCCGTTTGTCGGCCGCGTACCTGCGAGATGCGGCTATCGACTGGTAGTAATCCATGACCTGCCAGTCAGCATCGATGCTTGCGTATTCCGCATCGCGCGCGGCTTTTGCTTGCGCCCGAATCTGCTCCTGCCGCACGAGTTCGGCCTGCAGCGTGGCGCTGGCGGCGTTTCTATCAACGCCGCCGGAATAATCCGAGCCGGCGACCGTATCGCGTTGCGCCTGGATCGCGCGCAACTCTGCCTCGCGCTGATCAATAGACGACTGCGCGGCATACATGGCATTCAGCCGCTCATGTGCCGACAGCACTTGCGCATTGCTCGGCAGCCCGGTATTGATGCCGGCAATCCCGCTCTGGATCGCCGCCTTGCTCATCACGGTCGGATTGATGATCTGCAGCGCGGCGTCGCGCAGTGCGATGCGTTCGCTGCCAATGTCGCCGATCACGCCGGAAATTCGTTCGGCCAGGCTCTCAAACACCTTGCCGACCGCGGCGGTAAAGGTTTCGGTATTGACGCCATCCAGGGCGGCACTCAAGCCCTGGAAGTCGATGGTGGCGCCATCGGCACCGCGGCGCAACGCGGTGATCTGGTCACTCAGCAGCCCGGCCGCCAGTTGCGCGCCGCTCAGATCGCCGCTTAAATTCTGCGTGCGGCTGCCGAACGTGATCAAGCCGGATTTGACATCGAGGAACAGGGTCGAAATATTTCCGGCCGCAGTGTAGGTGCTGACCAACGTATCGCCCAGCAGCAGCGTCTTGAGCGTGGCCGCATCGAGCGCCGGTAGCAGTTGGCCGCGCCCGGTGAACACGCTTATCAGATGATCCGCTGCCTCCTGCGCCATCCGCGCCGTGGCGTCGGCCACCGCTGCAAACTCCGGCGCAATCGCCAGCAACGTGACATACGCCGCCCGCCCAGATTCGGTATTCAGATCGAGTGCCAGCGCCATGTCGCGCAGTTGATCTTTACTGCTCGGCAGCGTCAGATTGACCTTCGCCAGAGCGGCCGCCATGTCTTCCTGGCTGCGCGCGGCGCGCTCGCCCTCCGAGTAATACAGCTCGTAGAACTTGGCACTGGCGCCGGTCATGTTCTCCAGGCCGCCAAAGGCATCGGCCAGCTTGCTGGCAGCATCGCCGCCAGCCAGGCCGACCTGGAACACGCGCTGGCGCAGCATCGACAGCCAGGCGTTGGTCGCGGTGATGCTAACCGACAGCCGTTGCAGCGTGTCGCTGGCGGCCTCGCCCTCTTTGCCGAAGGCGTCGATACCCGGCGCCACGGTGCGCGCCAGCGTGTCGCCAATGCCGGCAAAGACGCCGGCAATCAGTTCCTCGTTCTTCTTCGCATCGTCGGTCAGCGTCACGCTGATGCGCTGGCTGAAATTTTCCAACGCATCAGCGGACAGGCCGAGCGTGGCGCCCAGTACGCCGGTCGACGCGCGCATTTTCAGGAACAGGTCGGTGAAATTGCGGCTGGTCACCGCGTCCAGCGCGCCGGTATCGCGGCCGTTGCGGTCGCTGCGGAACCAACCGCCATCCTGATGCCAATCGGCAAAGGTGTTGCCAGCAAAGCCGCTAGCGCCGAACGCGCCTTCGATGCCCTTGCCGCGCAACTCCTTTTCCCCCATGCCGAAGGCGCGGTTGATCAAGCCGCCAATGGCGCCACCGATCACGCCGCCAATCGGCCCGCCCAAGATAGTGCCGATGATCGCGCCGCCAGCATTCGCAATGTTGGCATTGCCGAACGCGGCAAACTTGCCTGAAATAGCGCTGCCGAGCATGTAACCGCCGACCGTCGCCACCACGGATGGCAGCGCGGCACCGATCGAACTGCCAAGGCCTGCGGCTCCCGACGAAGCGCCAAAGCCGCCGGCGCCCTGCATGCCGAAGCCGACATTCATCAGCGATTCGGAGCCGAAGAATTCGCCGACACTGGTGACCATCGAACCGAGGCTGGATGACAAGCCGGCAAAGCCGCCGGTGATCGTGCTGTACAAGGTTTTGGCCGTGCCCAGCAGATTGCTGACGCCACCAAAGCCGCCCTCCACGCCGGCCGCCTGCGCCATGCCGGCCGCGCCAGTTGCCGATACCGTCGCGCCGATCTGGAAAATCCATTTCTTCAACGTCATCTGGTACAGCAGGTCGAGCAAGCCGTTTTTCAGCGCATCGCGCAGGCGATCGAACGCGCTTTTGCCGCTGTCGAAAATCGACACGAAGGTATCGTGCGCAGTGCGGTCGATGCTGTCGAAAATGTCCTTGTATTGCTGCTTGACTTCGGTTTTTTGCAGGATGCCGATGAGTTCTAGCTGTTTGTCGATCTGCTGCTGCGTGGCGACGGCGCCGGCATTGTCGGCGTCGACGCCGTTAAATTTCGCCAGATTCAGTTGCAGTTGCGCCAGCGTGAGTTCGGCGATCTGGCTCTTGCTCAGGCCGAGCTGGTCGTATTCATTCTGCGCCGCTTTCACGGCATCGGAGGCGGCCTTGACGGCGGCGCTGTAGCCTGCCTGCTGTTCCTCGAAATAGGCCTTGATGCTGTCGGCTTCGACCTGGCGCTGCTTGACGCGCTCGTCAACAATGGCGATTTCGGCCTTGTACACGGCCAGCCGTTTTTCCGACACCGCCAATGCATCGATTTCCGCGATCGTTCCAGCCTTGTGCGCGGCGGTCAGTGTCAGTTTGCCGCTGGCCAGATCCTGCACCAGCTTGATGCGCAGCTTGTCGCTTTCGGAGGCGGTTCGGCCCAACGCGATTTCGAGTTCGTTTTCATCGATCTTGGCTTTAATCGACGCCGTCAGATTGATGTAGGCGGCGTTTTCCCTTTCAGCCTCGGCGGCGGCTTTTTTGGCGGCCGCGCCGGCATCTAAAAGGACTTTCGCTGCAGCCTCCGCAGCGATGGTTTTAGCGTGAGCTGCTCCCGCTGCCGCTTCCTGTTGCTCAAATTCAGCAATGGAAAGCGTTTTCAAATCCTTGGATAAACTTGCCGCCGCCGTGCCTGCGGTCAACATTTTCTGTTCCCACTTGTCAAATGCCTCCCTTGCCACTGCGGCGTCGTTGACCATCGCCTCATGAATTGCTCCAACACCCGCGAAATCACCTCGCGCCAGGGCTGCCGCTTGCGCGGCAATCCCACCGATTTCGGTCCCAACCGCTTTGAACACAAACGCGAGATTCCCGCCCAAGATGATGACGGCGCGCAGCGTTTCGGTTAAGGGATTGAAAGAATCTGCAGCGCGGCTTGCGTCGTCCCGTACGTCCAGCATGGTGTCGGCCAAGCTATTCAGCAGCGGCAACATTTGACCCACGGTCTGATTCAGAAAACCATGGGTGCTTGTTAATTCGGCCAGTTTGTCGTTGAGGTCATCGGCTCCTTTCGTGATGTCATCGTTCATGTGCGACAGCCGCTGGCCTTTTTCGACCATCTCGCCGATGCTCTTGCCCCCTTCGGCCAGCAGCGGCGCGGCGCTTTCCCACGATTTGCCGAGCGCTTCGGCACCGACTGCGGCGCGTAGTTGCGGATCCTGAATCGCCACGAAAACATCAGACAACTGCTTAAACGCTTCCAGCGGGTCTTTGGCGGTCACGCCCAACTTGGCGAACTTGTCAGCGTCCTTCGCCATGCTGACCGATAGTTTATTGATCGCTTTCGCCACGCCATCGAGGTCGCTGCCGGACTGTTCGGCGGCGAGTTTCAGGCCCGCCAGATTCTCGACAGTCAAGCCGGTCGATTTGCTCAGGTCGTTCAGATGGTCGGCGGCGTCGATGGCGCCCTTGATCATGCTGGCGAAAGCGCCGATCGACAACGCGCCGCCGATCGCGGTCAGCGTCGACAGCGAATGACTCACATCGCCGATCTTGTCGCCGACCTGTTTCAGGCCGCTGACCACTGGCTGCACGCCATCCAGAGACAGCCGGATTTTTGCTTCAGTCGCCATGCGCTACGCCCCCATCATCTCTTTTCGTTCCAGACATCCAACGCGGCGCGCTCCATGATCTGCAGTCCGGCAAACAGTTCCGGCTGGTCTTTTTTTCGGATGCCGCGCAACGCCATGCAGGCTTGCACGCCGGCATAGTCAAGCCCGGTTGCGCCGCTCATGCCAACCCGCCACTGGGTTTGCACGACAAGCCAGAAATTGAACACCGCAAGATTCTCGGGCCACAGTGCAAAAACCTCTCTCGCTGGCAGCGCGGACTCGGCTTGCAGGCCGAAGGCGGCAAGTGCTTCGGTGACGTTGCTGCCTGCACTGTCTTCGTCATCCGCATCACCCGGGATATGTAGCTGGCCGCGCGCCAGCAGTTGCGCGGCCTGTGTTAGTTTTTTGCCTTCGCGCCACATTCCTTGATGTAGGCATTGAAGATGGTCACTGCGACGCCGGCAGTGCCCAGCATCATGTCGCGCGATTCGTCGTCGAACGCGGACGGTGTGCCGTCTTCTTCCACTACCAGCCGCTGCCCCTCCCAGCCGCGCAGCACGGATGTCAAGAAGTCGCTGACCAGGCTGTCCTTGTCGTCCAAGCGCGCCTTGATTTCAGCTTGATCCAGCCGATCGCAGATGACGCTGAACACGAACGAGGCCAACTTGCCGTTGTCGTTGAGGGTGAATTTGATCGGAACCTTGACCGTGTTTTCAATCACCAGTTTGCGTGCCATGTCTTTCCTTTTGTAATGTGATACCGCTGCGCTTACAGCACGGCGATCTTCAGTTCGTCGTTGCCAGCATCCGGCACCAGGCGCAGGTCGAAGCCGATCATCCGGGTGCCGTCCAGATCCACCTTGCGCGGATTGACCATCTGCACCGCCGGCGCGAATAGCACGATCTGGTTGCCAGCCGCGGTGCCGATGGTCAGCGCCACGCTTTGCGTGGTGTTTGCCTTGACTGCAGTCATGAACGCCACTTCGTCGGCGGCCGACAGCTCCAGCTCGGCCGAGCCGGACGCGCTGCGGTTGGTGATGCGTACCAGTTCCTTCGATAGCAGCGGCGTGAACGCGACCTGGTTGCCAAGGTCAAGCTCGAGGCCAGTCGAGGCCTGGGCTGTGCCGCCGGTGAGCGCGCCGTCGGCATAGGTGGCTCCGAGCGTGATGTCGACGGTGTTGGCCATCGTCATCACCACCGGCTTCTTCCACGCGGTATAGACGCCGGTCGGGTTGGCGACGGCCGATGTGCCGCCAACTTTGCCGGTGAACTCGAATTGCAGCTTCGGGATCTCACCGACCTTGGCGCTGATCTTGCAGTTGCCCATCGCGCCGACCAGCTTGTGCAGCACGCCGTCGTCGTGGTAGTAGATGGTGGCGGTCTTCATGCCGGTCGACACCGGGTTATATTCGACCAGGTCGGGCGCGCTCAGCACCGCTTCCGACATGCCGCAGGCCTGCAGCAGACTGCCCCAGGCCGGCGCGGTGCCGGCGGTGCCGCTGCCGGCCAGCTCGCAGCTAAAACTGACCTTGCTGCTGGCTGTACCGACCAGTTGCTCGTCGGCGCCCAGCGTGCCGCGGACGTTCTTGCGATCGACGTTTTGCGCCTCCAGCGGCGTGAAGGACATGTCCGATACCAGGATGGCGTTGTCGGCGCCGGTCGGCGCGGCGTCGGTGCCGGCGGCGGCTTCCACCTTGGCGAGGATGACGGTGTTGCGAATCAGACGGGTCATGATGGCTCCTGCGTTAGGTCTTGCGTGGGTTGTGGGGTTGCGGCGGGATGCGGCACCCAGCCGAGGTTCGGATTCCAGCGCCAGCTACCGCCGGCCGGCGGCGTACCGCGCGGGCCATTGGGTGCAGGCGGCGGTGCGGGCGTCTGCGCGGCGGTTTTCTTCGGCTTGCTCATACAAGACTTCCCTGGTTGGTGCGGTGGCGCACCGGATACGTCAGTCGCACCCAGCCGGTTTTCTGGGCGCCGGTGCCGTACTCGGCGTCGATGGTCGGCGCGCCAATATCCAGCACCACCCCGCCCAGCGTGCTGTCCTCGGCCAACCGCTGGTAGACCGCCTGCAGCAGATCGTCGACGGCCAGGTCGCCGCCCTGCGTCATCGAGCGCGCGTAGCATTCGACCGCGATGCGCGAGTGCCAATCGACCGGGGCGCCGCGGATCGCGCCGGGGCGCGGTTCGGCGCCGTCGAGCTGGACATTGACGGCGCTGGCAATCTCTTCCGCCAGCACGCGGTCGCGGGCGCGAAAAATCACCGGGCAGACTGCCGGCGCACGTTCCAGCGCGGCGACAACGGCGCCGGTGATGGCCGCGAAGGCGGTCGTCATGCGGTGCGCTCCAGGATCAGCACGGAGACGCCGGCGCCGTCCGGCTGATGCTCGGCCACCGCGTAGGTGACGCCGCCCAGCACCAGCGGCTTGCCGACCGGAGAAGCCGGCACGGCGGCGCTCGGAAGCGTGAAGGCCGGTGCGGTGGCGGCGAGGCCGAGGCTGGCGCCGTCGACTGCGTAGGCGTTGTCGAAGATGCCGGTCACCGGCACGCCGTCGAGCGCAGCGCTGGCATTCGCCAGGTGGCGGAACACGCCGGTGTTGACGCGAGCTTCGAGCGCGGCAAACGGTGTTTCCATGCGCCTTTACGCCACCGTCCCGTTCAGCCGGACGATCCCGGTGGCGCTGGGGTTAGCGGCCGCTTCCACCGCACAACCGATCAGCGTGTTGCTGGTCGCGGTGGTAGTGCACTCTTTGGCCGTGTTGTCCCAATAGATCTTGGCGCCGACAGTCCACGCCTGCGCGCTCGTCTTGTTCAACGAGAACACGCCTTGCGGGGTGAAGGTGCCGAGAGCGCCGCTGACGACATCGGCCAGCGCCACGGCGAACAGCGAGCCGATCAGTGCGCCTTCGCCGCCGGTGCGGTCATACGGCGCCAGCAGCACGAGGGTGTCGCCTTCCTGAATGTAGTTCTTTGCCATTTTCAATACTCCTGATCTGGATTGAGAGGCGGCCAGTCAAGGCCGCGCCTGGTTTAATGAACTGTTACGCGCCGGCGTTCTTGCCCATGGTGCGGTGATCCAGTGCCTTGACGCCGGCATCGATGCGCACCTTGAACTCGACGCCATCGACGTTCCAGCCGTTCTGCTGTTCCAGCGTCGGCGCCTGGTTGCCGTCCAGGTAGGAGACCTCGACGGTGTCGTGCATTGCCGGGTTGGCCGCGCCGTACCATGCGCTGGCGCTGGCGGCATCCAGGCGAGCATCGGAGATGACTTCGAAGGTGCCGCGCACGCTGTTGGGAACGGTGTTGTTTTTGCTGGCGGCGCCGACCTCGAACTCGGAGTCGCGCACCACCTTGGCGGTACCTTCCAGCGCAATGGGCACAAGCAAATTGGCTAGACGGATGTTGAGTGCGCCACCACCGGCGGTCTGCTTGGCCATCGCCACGCGCATGGCGTCCACGCTCGTGGTGCTGATTGCGGCACCGGTCGGCAGGTTGCCGTGGTTGGCGTGGAACAACGCCACGCCGTCGGCCATGTTTGGGTTGCCGGTCAGGACCGCATAGGCAAGGTTGCCGACGGTGCGGATGGCTGCGCGGCCCATTAGGCGCGGCAACTTGGAGAAGGCGTCCAGGTCGTCGTTGATGATGGTTTGGCGGGTGATCGAAAAGCGCTTGCCGTAGGTGGCGAGTCGGATCTGCTCACCGCGCTCGCCGACGGTGGCATACCCGTACTCGGCGCCATCCGGAACTTCGCCGAGCGCCGGGAAATCGTTCAGGCCGACGCGGTTAGCGATCTTGAAGTCGGACAGGGTGCCGACGTTGGTCCAGAGCTGGAAGGTTTCCTCGGCTTCCTCGTAGCCCTTCAACATGGCCTTTTCTGCCACGTTGGCCAGCAGTAGCGGGAAATCGCTGCCGGTGTGCGTAAAAGCGGCAGCGATCAGCTTCATTTTGTCCATGCCGCCGGTCTTGATGCCGGACTGCTCCAGCGAGGCACGGGCAATCTCGAACAGAGAGTAACCCCGGAACTGGTTGGACGAGTCATGCTTGGCCAGTCCGCCACGCGCCAGGATGGCGGCGGAGACGCCGGCGCGGAACTTGTCGCGCTCATCTTCGATCGTCACGACGCGCGTGCCGGCCACCGGCGTGGCACCGGCAGCGATGTGCGCGAGCAGCTTGGCGTTGGCCTGGTCGACGCTGCAGTTGACATCGCTTTCGCAAGCGGCACGCAGATCTGCAACGCCAGTCATGTCGGCGAACTTGGCGAAGGCGCCCGAGATGGCATCGCGACGGTCCGCCTCGGCGGCGACGGCGGCGGCGCGGATTTGCTCTTCGTTCAGAGTGACGGCGGGTTGCGACGGTGCCGCCGTTTGGGTAGCTTGGGGCATTGTAGGCTCCTGAGGTTGAGGTGCGGCGGCTGCCGCAGGGGTTGAAACTTGGGGAATGGATTTGAAACGCGCGGCCAGCGCCTGGCGATCCAGCGACGCCGCCAGTGGTAGCGACTGCACGGCGGCGTCAATGAACTTGCCGGCTATGGCCTCTTCTGCGGTGTACCAGTGGTCTTCACCATCGGTCAGCAGGGCAAGAATTTCCGTCTTGTCGCGACCAGTCTTGCTGGCGTAACTCGTGGCCATAGCATCGGCCCAGGTGTCCAGCATGTCGGCGAACTTGCGCATCTCGGCACTGTTGCCGGCTGCATAACCCCACGGTGCATGAACCATCAGCAGGGCGTTTTCCGCCATCTCGACGGTGTCGCCGGCCATCGCGATCAGGCTGGCAATCGACGCGGCGACCCCATCAATGGTGATGGTGACCTTGGCCTTGTGGCGCTTGAGCGCGTTATGGATGGCGATGCCGTCGGAGACAGAGCCGCCGTAGCTGTTGATGCGAACGGTCAGCTCGTCGACGTCAAGCGCTGCGATCTCACGCACGAAATCCTTGGCCGTGACCGTGTCGTCCCACCAGGATTCGCCGATGTCGCCGTATATCAGCACTTCCGCGGTCGATGCCTGCGCGCGGGCGCGGATGCTGTACCAGGGATTTTGTTGAGCCATCTGTTCGCACTCCTGTAAGTACGAACAGTCTGGCAATTTAGAAGTCTCATTTCCAGGGGAAAAATGAGACTATTTTTAAGCTTGGTCCGGCGCCGGGTCCGCGGAGTAATCGATCCCGTCTCTAGCGCGCAGGTAGTCCTGCGCCGTACCCGCCGCGCTGGCCTTGCCAGCGTCGGAATCGAAGATCAAATCCTGGTCGTCGGCTTCCTTGCGGAAGGCCGCGATCTGGCTTATCACGTCGCGCGGGTTGGCCCCGCGGCGGCGGATGACTTCGACTTCGCTGGCAAAGCCGGCACGCACCAAGGTACGCATGGCAATCGCTTCCTTGAACGGATCGATCCACGGCATCGACTGCCCAACAAACAGCGCATTGTCGGCCGTGTCGATATCGAGGTCTTTGGGCATCGGCACCACGCCGGACAAATGCGCCGCCAGTACGAAGTCTTCCCACACCGGCTGCACGAACTGGCCAGTGAACTCATCGGCCAGCACGGCGTAGTGGATCCACTGCTCCACCAGTTCCTGACGCTGCGACGAATAGGTGCCGCCGTAGTCGCGGGCGATGCTGGAATAGCTGCCGCCGAGGCCAGCGGCCACGGCACGCAACTGACCCTGGCGGAAGGCGACCACGTTGGGATTGGGCCGGTTGGAATCGATCATGCCGATCTCTTCGCCGACGGCCAGGCTGTCGATGATCATGCCGGGAGCCAGACCGATTTCGCGTGGAATCGGTCGGCCATCGGCATCCGTTTCCATGCCTTCCGGGTTGTACAGGTCCGGGGCGCCTTTCTTGACGTAGGCCGTGAGCGCGGCTGCAATCTTGGCTGCGATGCGCTCTGACTCTTCGTAGTCCTTGATGTCTTCGAGGCGGGTAATAACGCTGGCGAATTCCGAGACGCCGCGCAGCTGGTTAATGCGATCGACGCTGGCCACGTGCAACATGCGTGCTGCTTCGATGCGCTTCATCTCCTGCCTCAGGCTCAGCGAACCGGAATCGCCCGGGTAGCCCTTGTAGACCCAGAAGGCGGTCGACTTGCCCCAGGCGTTACGCTCGATGCCCTGGCGGATGCGCTTGGCGTCATCGTCGTAATCCATCGGCACCATCTCAGCTTCGAACAACTCCAGCGAATACGGCACGCGGGTGCCGTGGTCCAGGTACGGCACCGGCCCGATCAGGCGCTGCGAGAAAGCCTCGCCATCGCGCAGCCAGGTCTTGACCACCATCCGCTGCACCTTCGCATAGTGGTGCGAGTGCGTTACTTCCGGGCGGCGGCACCAGTCGCGATAGGCTTCGCGCAGGGCCTTTGCATATTCTTCGTGGATCTCGCCGTTCTTGCGACGCGGCTGTGGCTCGACGCCGATGCCGCCCGGACCAACCACATTGTTGACCAGCACGCGCAGGGCGCCGCGGGCGATGTCGTGGTTTTGCTCCAGGTTGCGTGCCAGCATCCGCAGCGCCGCGGCGCCTTTCTGTACCTGCAGGTCGGGAGAGCGCGCATCGCGCGTCGACTTGCGCAGGCGCGACGGCTTGGCTGCTTCGTACTCGGCCAGCACCCTACGCGCCGCAATGCGCTTCAGGCCGGCGGTCGGGTTCAGGTAGGCGACCAGCCGATCGATGCCGTTCATGGCCACAGGTTTCGCCATCTCAATTGCTCCGGTTGAAGCTGGCCAGCTTGAAGGGCATGCCGCCGATGGTCGGCACCCGGGCGGTGCTGGCCAGCTCGGCGGCGACGCGCTGCTCCCATTCCTGCCGACCGGCGCGGATCGACGGGAGGTCTTCCATGCGCAGCTTGCGGTCGCCGAACGACACTTCCTTACCCTCCAGCAGCGCCTGCTCGGCGGTCAGGTATTTGGTCAACATCTCGGTGGCGGTGGTCATCGGTGCGTCCTTTCAGGAAGTCTTGCCACCTTACCGGCGGCGGTGTCTCATTTCCAGGGGAAGAATGAGACTTTTTGCCTGTGGCGTCAGCTGCCCTTCAGGTATCGGTAGAACTGGGCCTTGCTGACGCCATGTCTTTGCTGAAGCTCGAGGCGGTTACGACCGTTGAATTCGGTCCGGATTAGCTCCGCCTTCGATTCGCCGTCTTTCCGGATATAGGGCTCCTGCCCGCCCCAGATGCAGCGCAGCTTGCGCTCGATCTTTTTCGCGTCCGCCTCCGGCATCGCGTCTGCGCCCAGGATCATGCGCACTTGATTGAAGAAGTCGGTAATGATGTCTTCGGCTTCGTTCATCGAATCCCCCGCCGCAGCCAGTCCTCGCTGGCGAATTGATTACGCTGTTGCGGCGCCGCCGGACGCACCGGCAGCGCTTTCGTCTGTGCTGCTTGCGTGGCTGGCGCAGGCTCGGTCGCGGGCTGGTGGAAAAGATCGGCCATCACTGGCTGCACTTTGCCTTCAAGTTCGTTCCAGAATCTGGCCGGCTTCTTCGTCAACTCGAAATGGGTTTCCAGCCACACCGCGTAGTTGGTGCAGTCCAGCGCCTCGACGCGCTTGCGGAGCGACGTCCAGGCGCTTTCGTCGCCCCGCGTGGTGCGGCGAGTGGTGCGCGCCTCGCCAGTCAACTGCTTGAAGAATTCATCGGACAGCTCGTGGCTGAAGTGCATGTAACCGGGGCCAGGTGTGGTGATTTGCAGTCGGCCATGGATCAGGTCCTTGGCGAGGTTAGTGCCGACCCACCAGAGGATCAGGCCGTTCTTCCGCACGCGCCCGCGGAAATCGATGTCCACCTTGCTGGCGCCATCCTTGATGTGCTTCTCCCGACCGGATCGGCCGGCGATCGCGAACACGCGGCGGCGCTGGTGCTTGGCCGCCCAGGTGTAGACCGCCTGGGTCTTGTGGCCGCGGGTGTCGATCGCGGCGCCGTAGATGCGCAGGCTCTGGCCGCTCGCGTGCGGAAAGTCGGTCTCGAAAAGGAACTCTTCCAGGTCCGTCCACACGTCGTCTTCGTCCGGGTTGCCGAAGAACACGCGATGCGCCACCACCCACATCTGGCAGCCGCGCCCGTAACCCCAGACCACGCATTCCAGCCGGTTGTCTTGGGTGTCGATGCCGGCCAGCAGCAGGACGGCGCCCATGGGAACTCGCTCGAGCGGATACGGCTCAGCACGGGCGCGCAGTTCGTTGTCGTCGGTCTTTTCAAATTCCTCTGCCCAGTACTCGCCCAGGGTGGTGTTCCAGAAGGTTTGCAGCTTTTCCTTCTTGCCTTCCTGCGCCTCGCGATGGGCGGCGAGGAAATCGCGGACGATGTCGGTCCACGATACGTTCGGGCTGTAGGCGCTCCAGGCGCCGACGAAGGCGATGCGCGCCGGCGGGCGAATGATCTCGCCCGCGGCATTGCGAAATACACCGGCGGCATCGAGCGTAGTGCCGTCGTCGGCTTGGTACCGGCCCTGCTCGCCCACGGCGAGGTATTGCGCCTGGCCGATCAAGGCGCCGCAGTGCGGGCAAAGGTGGCGAACCGTCTCAGGGTCATTGCCCACCCACTTGAAGCCGTGCGGTTCATCCTTGCCGCCCCAGGAGATGGCGTGGAATTCTCCGCATTCCGGGCACGGAATGTGCGGGGCAAGTCGCATGTCCGCGACGCGCTCGCGCTTTTCAATGTTGGAAAAGCCCTTGAGCTTGGGCGTGCTGGCGAATACCATCTTCGGGAAGGTGGCGCCCTCGACGCGCTTTTCCCCGAGTGTGCCGGGGTCGCCTTCCTTTTCGATGTTGCTGTCGAAGGCGTCGTACTCGTCCATGTAACCGACATCGACGCTGATACGTCGGTAATTCTTTGCTGCTTTGCCGCCCTTCAGGTGCAGCATGGAGCCGAGGAATTTTTTCTGCTGCAGGGTGTTGTCCTTGTCGCGCCGTAGGAAGGCCGGGAATGCCGACTCCATCACCGCCACGTCGCGCAGCATCGGGTCCAGCTCGGTCTTGACGAACTCGTCCCGGTCGTCGTCGGTCGGTTGCCACAGCACCTGGTTGCGACGCTTGTGCTGGGCAAAATAGCCGATCGCAGCCAGGATGATCTTGGTTGCGCCGACGCGCGCCGCCTTGCGCCAGTCCACCTCGCGAATATCGTCGTTACTGATGCATGCCATGATGGCGCGCTGGAACCACCAGGGCGTCCACTGCTGCTCGACGTAGGACGATTCGGCGGACAGATAGAAATGCTCGCGCGCCCATTCTTCCAGCGTCATCGGCTCCGGAACGCCAAAGGCGGACAGGCCGCGCTTCAGGTGTTTTTCGAGCGCCGGTATGATGAAGCGGGTGTGTTCAGACAAATCCATTAGTCGCCACCCTCCATGGTTTCTGATGCGTCGACGGTGGCGTTCTCGTCATTGAGTAGGTCAGCCAGCGATATCGACGCCACCACATTCCTTGCGCGAGCCACTTCACCCGCGATGGTGTCGAGATCGCCGGCGGTCAGGGTGGGTACCCGCCGGCGGATCATGCTCGGGATGCCGTCCAGTATCCCGGCCGTCCGTGACGCAGCCTTGGTCAGCACCTGCTCGATCAAGATCACCGGCGCCAGCTCACCGCGCGTCACCGCGTTTTGCATTTCGATTTTTTCGCGCTGAGCACGCGCGAGCGCTGCGCGCTCTTCCACCAGATCGAGCTCGCCCTCACCGGCGCGGCCCGCCGCCTGTTCGCGCAAGTTCGCACAGTAGGCGCGCAGCCAGTCGGCGGCGGTGCCGTCCTCTGGGAGTACGCCACGGGAGAGCAAATCACTCACGGCCGGCTGGCTGATCCCAACTAATCTACCGAACACCGCTTGTGTTACTTTCCCTTTTAAATCAATCACATAACCCCCTTAGCAAAACCACGTAACTAGCGACAAACCGGGATATGAATTACCCGTAATCGGGGTTTGCCTGGGAGTACCTTGACCCCGGGGTGGGCATCATGCCTTGCCCGCTGCAGGCCGTGCGGTGCGCAGCGCGTTCTGCAGTTCACGCTCGAAGTGACCGCCGAATTTTTGCTCTGCCGCCGCGGTGCCGATCTCGAAGAACTTGAGGCGCGGCTTGTAGCTGGTTCCCTTGACGAACAGCAAAACGGGCTTGATTGCCTTGCCGAATCCGGTATCGGTACGGCTCCAGATCCCGGCTGGCAGGTGCTGCATCCGATTGCCGCGTGATGTTCCTGGGCCGTGGCTGACGAAATATTCCAGGCCACGCTTGGTCCGCGTGCCGCGCTTGAGCTTCTCGCGGCCGCCGGCAGTGACGTTCTTGCTATACCCCTGCTCGCCGAAGGTGCGGAACCACGCCAGAATCTTGACGATCTGGCCGCGGCTCATGTTGCCGTATGCGTCGATCTCGGCGCCGCCGCCCGGCACGGCATGCCAGCCTGGCGGCAGGATGCCGGCGCGCTGCAGCAGTTTTTCGAACTGCTTCTGCTGGCGCTCACCGCCGAAGATTTCCGGGCCGAGAAAGCGGTCGGCCGGGGTGCCTGAGGCGAAAGGATCATCCTTGACCCATACCAGCGCATCCAGCTTGTCCGGTCTCGCGCCTTTCAGGAACAAGCTGTTCAGCGTGTATGGCACCGGCCGATCGAACGCGCGCGGCATTTCATCGCGGATCGCGGTGCGCACGTCCTGGGCGGTGCGGGTCAATGCCACCGCGGCGGCGAACCGCGCCTGCTTGCCGATGGCGTCCACTCGGCGCGCGACCTCGTCGAAGTTGGTGGTAATGCTGATCTTCATGCTTTATCTCCCGCGCGATCCCGCCACACCCTGGTGCCAATCTCGTGCCCGTTCTCGGATGCCCAGAACGTCGGTTCGCCCTTCATCCCCTTGCGAATCTGCTGGTCGATCATTTCCTTGCCGAACGCCGCACGCAGGTCATCGATCCAAGCGGCCACGGTCGGCATCTGTTTCCGAAGATTCGGCTCACTCATTCCGTCCAACCTCGAAAAGGTTGGGTGAGAGGTTGGACGGTCAAGAGCCGCGCCAGCATTGATTCCGCCAACCTCCCAACCTCGCCAACCCGTTTTGGTGTTTTGCTGGAAAGCGATTCGCAGCAGGAACAGCTCGCCGCCCGCGTATACGCATACGCGCGCACATATGCGGGCGCATGTCGGTTGGCGAAGTTGGGAGGTTGGCGGAGCCAATATCCATGCGGGTTTGCGCCGTCCAACCTTAAAAACAACAGGTTGGACGGCGCGGCGATGTGGGACGATTCCGCCTTTTCCGCCTGCGCACCATGCGCCCGCGATCCCTGGCTGCCAATCGAGTTTCCACCCGCTAAAACCGAATCACAACGGCAACGCATCTTCGGCCTCCTGCGGCAAGGTTGCCGATACCGCCGCCGCCGGACGCACGTAGTACCGCTCGCGCGCGCCGGATGCTTCCCGCTCCTTACCCCAGCCCATCTTGCGCATGCAAGCGGCTATACGCATGGTTTCCTGCTTTGCTGCCCCCAGCTTGCTCAGATCGAATTGGAGCGCCTTGACCAGCAACTCGCGCGCAGTCACCCGCTGCAGCTTGCCGCCGAGCGTCGGCGCGCCATAAGCATCGATACCCTCGACGTACTCGTACAGGCGGCCAAACCAGACGTCCGGGATTTCCCGCCGCTCCTGTTCCGGGCTGATCAACCGCTCTTGCTGATCACGTGTCGGATACCACAGCACACCGGCTTCCATCAGGATCACCGCCTCAGCAAACAACTGATCGCGATCGCGTTTCAGCGCGTCGGTATCAATGCGCCCGCACGCCACCGGCCAGAAGCGCCGGTTGCCGGTGGTGTCCTTGAAATATTCGCCCTCGTTGGTAGTCGCGGCAAATGCGGTGCGGCGCGGCATGTTCTTCATGCGGCGGCCATAAGGCTCGCGAAAACGGTCGCTGGTGGACGACATGAACGCCTTGATCGCGGTCACCTCGGAGCGGTTGAATTGCTCCAACTCCGCCACCTCATACAACAGCACGCCCTGGATCGACAAATAGCCGTCCTTCTCGCCCATGCGAAACGGCGTATCGGCAAACCAGTCACCGCCGAGAATTTTCAAGGCGGTCGACTTCCCGGCGCCCTGCCCGCCCTCGAACACCGGCGCATGATCGTGCTTGACGCCCGGCTCGTAAGCGCGCTTGACCAGGCCAATAAAAAACATTGTGGCGACCAACTGCAGATATTCCGAATCCTGACAACCCCAGTACGTCGAAAAGGCGGTTTCGATGCGCTCCACGCCATCCCACTTGGCCTTGCACGCATCCAGATAGTCGGTCACCGGGTTGAACGCATGTTCGCGCGCGGCCTGCGAGACGGCCTTTTCGATGTCGCCAATGGCGGCGATCACCAGACCATAGGTTTGCGCCAGATACATGCCGAGGTGGAAATCATCGCCCTCGGTCCACTCGCCCACATCGCCGACCCACGGCACCGGGCGGCGCTTGACCTGCAGCCCGGAAAACTGGTCCAGCGCGACGATCCCCTGCAGCAGCGGGTCACCCTGTAGTGCCATGAAGACATTTTCGCGGCACGCCTTGATCCCGCCGTTCGCCGTCGGGATGAACCGAGCTCGCACCGCCCGCACCGAATCGGCGCCGCTCGCGCCAGCGGGTGCAGGGGTGGAAGCAGCATCGAGCACCGCCGTGGCCGCGTTCGGATCGTGCAAGGCGCGTAGCAGCTCCCGCACATCGCGCCCCTCATCGACCGCGTCGGCCACATCCCAGCCTTCCGGCACGCCGTCCGGCAGCGTCACCCAGCGCACCTCGCAACCTTGCGCAGTCAGGATGTCGGTAATCTGCCGCGCGGCGCGCATGCCGGGCTCGTCGTTGTCTGGCCAGATCACCACCTTGCAGTCGTGCACCGGCGACCAATCGCTCTTGGCCGCCGCCTTGGCGCCGCCAGACCAGCTCAGCACATCGAGACCTCCGGCCAGGGCTCGGTAGGCGGCGTCGGCACATTTCTCGCCCTCGACGATCAGCCGCAGCGCGCCGTCCCGCAGCGGTGCGGCCAGATACAGCGGCCGCGGCGCCGGGAATGCCATCCACCGCCAGTCGCGCGCGCCGGTAGCCGGGTGCTCCGCATACACGCACGGGAGTACATCCTTGCCGCCATCCGACGTCTGAAACCGGTAGATTAGCCCCAGCAGCCTGCCCTGTTGATCGAGATATTCCCAACGCGCTTGCGGTTTTCCGCGCTTCAGGTGTGCGACCGGCGGGAATGGCGCATCGGTCGGGACCGGCAGCAGCGGCGCCCATTCGGTACGCGGTTTCGGCGCTGCCGGCTGTTCCCCACGTATCGCTGGCGCCGGCACCGATTTCTGCTGGCTGGCGGCGCCAGCATTGTTCCGTGCGCGCGAGCCGTCATCGGACAAGGTGATGCCCAGCCGGTTGGCAATCGCCGCGCAGGCCTTGCCTTGCGAGATCCGCTCGATCGCCGCATACAGCGAAATCAGGTCGCCGCCGGCAAAGCCGTCATTGACACCATCGGAGTGCATCGCGAAATCCGACCAGCGCCCAACGCCGGCGCCAGACACGCAGATCCGCAGTGACTTGCCCGCCTCACCCGCCAGTGACCCCACGCACCAATCGTGCCCCTCGCGCACCCCAGACGGCAGCCATTCCGCTACCAGCGTTTCGATCGATGCCAGGGCAGCCTGCGCTACCCGGTCGAAATCGTGCGCCTGCAGCGTCATTCGGTAGCGCCTCCCGGCACGATCCGCCGACCACAGAACAGCGACGGAATCCGTTTGTAATCATCCATGCCGGGCCGGCACGGGCCGCCCGCGCGCAGCGCCCCGGGCGCCAGCTCCCGGAATTCCGGCGCGCTCCGTGCTGGCGCCGGCGGCGTGGCCGGTGCTGCCGACTCCGCCTGCGGCCTGGCTGCGCGCTCGGCGCGAATGAAAGCGTAGGCGCCCTGCGTCAGGCGTACCTGGTCACCATCACAAAACGCCATCCGCCAGTTTTCGATCGGCTGCAACACCGTCAGCCGGAACTTCGCCGGCGCCCGATGCGTGGCAGGCGCCAGCGCGCGCAGCGCATCGATCGCGAGCGCGCCGCCGCGGTCGTACAACGCTTCCAGCATCATGCGTGCTATGCTCCCGACGCGGGGACCGGCGGGCCGGGTCATGCGGACCTCGCTTCCGTCGCCGCACGCACCCGCTCGCGCAATTCGCACAAGGCCGCCAGCGCCTCCTGCATCTCCTTCTCCAGCTTGTCCATTTCAGCCAGCGTCACCTTGCCATCGGCCAGCGCCGCTGACGTGCTGCTCATCACATCGGCGAATTCCTGCACCGTGTGGCACATGGCCTGCGTCAGGTCCCGGTTCGACAAATGATCGACGTCGGGCACCGCAAACGCGATCAGCCGGTGGCGCCAGTTCTTAGCCAGCAGCGCGCGCAGTGGATCGGCCACGCCCGCCTCCTGGCAATACTCGATGATCAGCGAATCCTCTTCGTCGCTGACGTAGTGCGTCTTGATGCCGGGCGCCAGCTTGTTGCGCAGCACGTTGACCGACATTCCCATGCGCTTGGCCAGCATCTCAATGCCGCCCGGGTAGGCCCGCGCCAGGTTGTAGCGGGCGTCGTGCTGGTTGATGTCCGAGTATCGGTAGGTCATGGCGATTTTTCCTTTTTATTACCGATGCTCAACAAACCGGCATCGGATACTCTTGCTTCACAGACAATTTGGCGGGAGTTCCAAAGTGATACATTGCCAATTCCACTCAACAACGTTCCGGCAAAGGAACTCCCATGAAGCTACCTTCAGTGCGGCACCCGACGCGGTTCCATATCGGCGGTATTTACATCGAGGTCGTTTCCCTGTCGCCGCTGACCGATGCCCAAGCCGCCAAAGTCGCCCGGTTGTTCTACCGCAGCCGCAAATTCACGAAAAAGGATCAAGGTCGTTTATTTCAGGCAATAACGCAGTTCGATTCCGATTCCGCAGCGCTTCTATAAGCTGCTCTACATCGCGCTCAGGCAGGAACAGCGTGCTGGCGGTCTCGAATGAAAATATTTCCACAACGCCCTCAGGGTCGACGGATAGCGACAAGCGCAGCCCGCTCTTGTCCCAGGGATGGCAACCAATTGGAGGGGACGAAGGACCGCCAGCCACGTCACCCACCACGGTCATTGCCTTCATCGAAATTCTTTGTTTGATATTTCTCAATGTCTTGAATTTGGGCAAAAAAAGAGATGCCATCCGACGCACGCCAGGCGCCACGATTTGTTCATTCCACGTGCCCTTTCTGATCCCCTACCCGCCGGGTCTTGGCGATCGTCTCGCGCACAGTGGCGCCGTCGATGGGGTGGCCGGGGATGGGGAATGAGGTTTCCGAGCTTTCCGTGGTGGTCGGCTCATCTCCAAACGCGCTTGGTCGAGCCAGCCTCAGGAACATGAGCCGCGCATTTGGAATGCCGTTGTGTCGCCACTGCGAGACGGCGGCCATTTCGACCTTGCAGAGTCGAGCCACTTCCGCAGTTCCGCCCAGTTCGTCAATAATTTGTGATGGATTCATAGCTCGATCTTAAGTCGACTTAAGTTTGATGTCAAGCCAACTTAATATCTAGATTGTTAAGCTACCTTTATGAAACTATTGTCAGAGCGCCTAAAGTTGGCGATGGATGAAAAAGGTCGTCGCGACGGGGTTGTAATTAGCCCGGCCGACATTGCGCGCGCCGCTGGTGTGTCTGACGCGTCGGCAAGCTACTGGCTTGGCGACACAAACGGGATCAGTGCAGCAAAGGCGCGGCTGGTTGCCGCATATCTTGGCGTGAATGCGATTTGGTTGGAAAACGGATCTGGTGATCGGCTATCGGATCAAGGGCTCGCCGGCGTCGAAAGCAATGTTGTATCAATCACAAAAAAGCGCGATGATGTTGAAATAAGGCAATACAAAGATGTTGCCGGATCAATGGGGCATGGCGTGTTATTACGGGATCAACCAGGCGAAATTCAGAGCTGGAGGGTGAACGGAGAATGGGTGCAGAAAAACATTCCTGCCCACACCGGCGTTGAGAATCTCGCAATCGTTACCGGCTTCGGCCCTTCAATGCGAGGCATGTTCAACCCGGGCGATCCGCTGCTGGTTGATCGTGGCGTGCGCGAAGTCAAGGAGGATGCCGTCTATTTTTTCCGCGTTGGCGACGAGGGGTTCATCAAAATCCTGCAGCGCGTTCCAGGCGTTGGTCTTCGCGCCATATCCAAAAACAAAGAATTCGAGACGTGGACGATCACACCAGAGATGGATTTTGAAGTGTTCGCTAAGGTGCTGAAAGTCTGGCAGAGCGAAGATTTTTAAGGCGTCGCGGCACGCCGGCATGCCGTCTGCCGGGGACAAGGGAGAGGGAAATGGCATCAACGCGCCATCTTTTCGGTTTCAGGGGGATAACATGCACCACGAAATGATCTGTACAGCTTGCGGTACGCAGGGCCATCCAAAAACAGTGACGAAGGGCTCAATTTTTACCGAACTCATTCTCTGGATTTGCTTTTTGGTACCAGGACTGATTTATTCGATTTGGCGGCTGAGCAGCCGCCACCAGGCCTGCCGCGCCTGCGGAAGCCAAAACATCGTGCCCACTGATTCGCCCATTGGCAAGAGGCTGGTCGCCGAATCAAAATAGTGCACTGGCCCGCCAGGAAACGCAGGTTTGACGGTGTTGCGCGCGCTCGTCATTCTCCTCTGCGCGCTGTCGCTCGGCAGCGCGCATGCATTCCAAGCGGCGCAGCAACCAGCGATCGAGGCCGCATTCTCGCCAGGCGACGGCGCCCAGGCGCTGATTTTGCGCACGATCGATTCATCGCAGCAAAGCATCCGCCTGGCCGCGTATGCATTCACGTCGCCTCCGGTCATTCGGGCGCTGATCGCCGCCAAGAAGCGCGGCGTTGACGTACGCGTGGCGGTCGATGGGTCAAATAGCAAGTCGAAGAGCGGAATCGCGGCACTGAACCTGGTGGTGAATGCCGGCATTCCAGCGCGCACGGTAGCGACCTACCGGATCCACCATGACAAGTTCATCGTCAGCGATGGCAAGACGGTGCAGACTGGCTCGTTCAACTACTCGGCCAGCGCGGCGAAGGCGAACAGCGAAAACGTGGTGGTGATCAGGAACAATCCGGGGCTGGCAACGAGCTATCTGGGGCACTGGCAGTCACGGTGGGATCAAGGGGTGGATTGGCAGTCGTCGTATTGAGTCCAAAAAGGGAGGCGGCAAGTGCTTGCAAAAAAAATAGGTGTGAGACAGGCCCTAATCTGGGCTTCGTTCCTGCTGCCGGCACTGGCATACGCCCATGGCGGCGGACTGGACTCGCAGGGCTGCCACCATAACCGCAAGACGGGGGATTACCACTGCCATCGCAGCTCACCCGCCGCGAACCCGGAGCCTGACGAAGCGCGGCGCCCGACATCCGCCAAGCTGGCGCCAACTGCACAGTCCGATCAAACCTGCCTCGTGGGGCCGCGTGGCGGGAGGTACCGCATCGTCAATGGCAAGAGGCGGTATGGGTGTTGATGTGATGCGGGCACCCATCTCTCCCAGATATGCTATGCTTTATTTCAGTCGGTTGATTTTATTTGTGGCCGGCTGTCGTTCGTAAGGGAAAACAAGGGGCGTGTTCATCACGGGGGGTTAGCATGAAGGATACTTGGGACGACTAAGTCATGGCGGTGGAGCAAGTACAAAAAATAATGCTCTTGGGGGAATCAATAGGCTTCTGGATACAAACAGGAGCCTTTTTCATATCGGCGATTGGCGCCATGTATGTGATCCGCGCCAACGGCAAGCAGGCGCGCAACCGCGCCACGATTGACCTAGTCTTACATCAACGAGGTGATCAAAATCTAACTGAGGCACGGAGCATTGTGGTGGATTTACACCGGAAAAATGATAGTAACCTCTCAAAATATTTGGATCAGCCTGACTCGCCCCAATACAAAGCAATACAAGCTACCCTGAATAACTACGAATTTCTCGCTTCGGGAATTCGGGAAGGCGCCTTCGACGAAAAAATATACAAACGGATGCGTTACTCGATGATCATGAAAGACTGGAACGCGTTAAATGGTTTAATCGTTGAGATACGACTGAAACAAAAAACCGAGACGTTGTACCAAGAATTTGAATGGCTGTGTAATCGTTGGAAAGACGATCCGCTGACAAAAAAACCACCCACTCTTCTACGGCGATTATTTTCTTTGTAGCAGCGACCCGCCAAGCCCACCCTCCGCGGTGGGCTTTTTTACGCCCTCCCCGCCTGACATATCCCCGCAACCTACACCAGAACGCAGGGACCAAGCTAGTGTGCCACCCAGACCCAAGCCGAGATAACGAACACTATCGGACTTGCCAGCGCAAGCAATCGGGTGCGGTCAAGCCATGCCGCTACCCGATGATTCCGCACTCTCACCTGATCAATGCGACCCTGGATATTTCTCAATTCCACCGCCCGGAGCGCATCGAGCGGATACTCTTTCTGGCAAAGATTTGCCGGCTCGTTCGTTGGCGTTGGAAGCGATGTTGTTAGCATGCAAAACGCTACCAACAGACAGCCGACAACCATAAGCCATGCAGCAAGCACCGCCGCGCCGATAGCCAGTGGAGATGCCGATGGCTGTTCAAAGCCTTTAATGGCGTACGCCAAAGACCCAGCCATCCCGGCAAGCACCAGTGCAAGCGTTGCCGCTGCTTCCTTAGCCAGCGTTTCCGCATTCTGCAATCTAAATCTCAGGTTTTCCAACCCGGCCTTCTCAGCCCATTCCAGTACGTCGCTCATTTCCCTCTCCTGGTTGACTTGATTGTAGCAACCGCATTTCCCACCCGGATTTGGGTGTTGGGGAGATTTTACAACAACCTTAAGCGTACTTAAATTATATTCTTAAGCTAACTTGACATTTCCCTTAAGCTGTCTTACGATGGTTCCATCGCATCACCAAACACAGCCAGCCAGGCGAAGGGGAGAAGAGGATGGAAACGAAACAGGACGCAGCAAGCGCACCCTACACCCTGCGCTTCATCGAATGGCAGTGTGGCCACCACGGCACACGCCCCGCGGACATTCCAGTCCACAGCATCGAGCAAGCGCAATCCATTCTTTGGGCCATTGCATCCGCAATCAGCCAGCCGGGTAACGCACGTGCTGCCATCTTTGATGATGAACGCGGCGCCGCCATCTACCTCACAGACGACTACGTCGAGCAACTCCCGCAGGAGTTGTCAGCGCGAACGATCGTCTACCACGGCACCGAGGCGGAAATCGCCGAACTGCTGGGCTTGCAAGCGGCATGGGACTACGTCTATGGCGGCACCCTGCCGCAATGGGACGGCACCACTCGGCTGGACGCCATGGAGGTCATCACCAGCCTTGATGCGGCCGCCATAGAGGCCTCCATAGCGCCACCTGACTGGCACGAAGAGCGCATTTCCGTGTGCGATGTTCCGCCGGTCCTCAGGCCGGCCAGCGAACTTCTGGCAGAGCTGCGTGAGGCTGCCGACGAAATGGGCAAGGAAGGCGGTGCCGCATGACTACGCCAGCCAGTTACCGCTGCCGCACACGGCCCCATGGCCAGGCGTGCGAACTCGACCCCGCGCTCGACGCCTTCATCCAGCTCAAGGCGCCAAACGCCACCGAAGCATTCCGCCTGGCGCGCTTGGTCACCCCAGATCGCGTCATCGTGATCGACGTCGAGCGGCTGGATGGCTGAGCAAGCCCCGCCAGCGCCAACACCACACCCCACAACGGAGGCCAACATGCAGCACACCATCAGCATCGCCATCAATGCCGAATCCCTGGACAACACCACTGATTCCCACCTGGCCGCCCTCTGGCACGTCGCCCAGGCCAACCCGGCGCCGTATGGCGATCGTGACGCCGGTGACCTCACCGAAACCATCGGTCGCGAAATCATCCGCCGCTTTTTGGGCGCCACGCGCCCCGAACTGTGGGCCCATCAGGGCCGCGACCATTTCTGGAAGGCGCTGACCGATCACTGTGTTTTCCGCGACGGCCAATGGGTGCCGAAGCGGGCTGATGACAATGCCAACCAGGTCGCGGCGTCGACTACCCCGCCCCGCATCGGTGCCGACTGGCCCGAGCAAGGCGGCGTCTACGCCGGCGTCGTACGCGGCGAGGATGGGGCCGCCGATCATCACCTGATCCTGCTGCTTGGCGAAGCCGAATCGATCAACTGGAGCGATGCCAAGCAATGGGCCGAGAACGCTGGCGGCGAACTGCCGACTCGGCGCGAACAGGCGTTGCTGTACGCGAACCTGAAGGATCGATTTACGGGCGCCTGGTATTGGTCGAGCGAGCAGTACGCCTCCTACTCCGACCACGCCTGGTGTCAGTACTTCGGCTACGGCGGCCAGGACGGCCTCCGCACGCACGACGAGTTGCGTGCCCGCGCCGTCCGCAGATTAGTCATTCAGTAATTCAACCCTTTCATGACCGCCCTCCTCCAGGCGTTTGATGCCCGCATGGTGCCGTTCGCCGAGCGGCATCCGGCCATCAGCGCGATTGGTCTTATTTTGATCATCGGATTTTTAGGGAGCTTCTCCCCATGAGCACACAACAACTATTCACGCTGTCATTGACACCGCTGTTTCGCTGGCTGCGGCGCCTGTGGATTAAACGCCGGCTCTATGCGATCGACTACCACCTGGCGTTCATTGCATCCGAACGCGAAAACGGCTTCCAGGCGGAGCGCCTCCTGCATGCCGAGCAGGCACTGCTGCAGTCGGAACTGCGCGGCTTCTAAGCCATGGCGCCCGTCGAGCCGGATCTGTACGACCTGCAGATCGTGCACCGCAAGTTCGCGTTCCAGATGCCGTTCGCCGACATGCTGAATAACCCGACCCAGAACCGGGTGCTGCGCCTCCTGGCGCGCCAGCACCGTAAGCAGTGTATCCGCTTCGACGTCAAGAAGCGCCAGGCCAACGACCTCGATTAACCGCAACACCATCACCAAGAAGGAGAACCATGAGCAAAGCATTTGCCGTGTTTTTGCAGGACCTGCGCGACGGCCGCGCCCACACAGAGATGTCTGCCCACTTGGCCGAGCTGATCAGCAAAGTCAAGGAGACCGGCAAGGGCGGCGAGCTGTCCTTGAAGATCAAGATCAAGCCCGCCACGCGCGGCGGCGATGTCGACAAGGTGACGATTTCCGACGCCATCACGCTGGCGCTGCCGAAGCCGGATCGCGGCGAGGATTTTTTCTGGTTGACCGACGACAACGACCTGACCCGCAACCACCCGAAACAGCAATCGTTGGAGCTGCGTGAAGCCGCGCCGGCGCCATTGTCCAACCTGAAGAGGGCTCAATAATGACCAACCAGACCAACCCCATCGCCGGCCACGGCGAGACCCTGCAGATCACCGACAGCGCCCTGCAGCACATCGGCGGGATGGCCGTGGCCGCCGCCAATGTCAAGGTGCATGGAGGCACCACGCACCTGCTGGTGCCGGACGGCTACAAGCATATCGACCTGACGGATGCGGTGGAAAAAGCCAGCCCGCTGCCGAACCGTAAGCGCGGCAGGGTTGAGTTGCGCGACATGGAAAGCTTCCTGGTCTATGCAGCAGATCAGAACTGCGCCGGAGCCGGATACATCTACGCCGACCCGGACGCGCGCACACTGACCGCCGTCTTCAACGACCAGAAAGAAAGCGGCCGCCCGGGCTGGCGCGATCACCGCGCCGTGTATGCCGCCGACCTCAGCCGCGAGCTCACCACCTGGCTGGCGCACAACAAGAAGCCGATGGAGCAGGAAGAGTTTGCCGTTTTTCTCGAGGACAACATCGCCGACGTGGTCGAGCCCTCCGGTGACGTCATGCTTGCCGTGGCGCTGACCATGCAGGCCAAGACGGAAGTCAATTTCAGCAGCAGCAAGCGGCTCGACAACGGCCAGGTGCAACTGGCCTACAGCGAAACCATCGACGCCCGCGCCGCCAACGGCTCGCTGGAAATTCCGCGCGAATTCAAGATCGGCGTGCGACTGTTCAAGAGTGGTGAAGGCTATTCGATCAAGGCCCGCCTCAAGTATCGCCTCGGCGCCGGCCGCGTCAAGTTCTGGTACGAACTGGACCGCCCGGAAAACGCCATCGAAGACGCGTTCCAGACCTACATCGAGCGCGCCCGCGAGAGCGAATACACCGTGCTGGTCGGCAAGGCGGGATAACCATCCATCGCCCCAGCCGGAGGTGGGCAAACACCGGCAGCACAGGCGCGGAAATCCTTTCAGCATCGCCTCCGCCGCGTGACTGTGTGGGCAGCCTGGGAAGACAGGCATTTCACAACCCATTCAGGAGCCAGTAATGTCAGCACCACCTACCGCCGCAGATCTGATGCTCAACGCTGCCGGCCATTTGAACGCTCGCGCTGCGACGTATGACAAACCCGATGGCGAGCGCAGCATGGGCCGCGCAGTGCAAGCGTTCAACGCCAAGACCGGGCACGACCTGACCGAAGCCGAGGGCTGGCTGCTGCTGCAGGACCTGAAGGACGTACGACTGTTCCAGCGCCCCGGCTATCACGCCGACAGCGCCGAAGACTGCATCGCCTACGCGGCGCTGAAGGCCGAGGCCAAGGCCAAGGAGTCGGTGCCGGCGCGCGTCGTCACCATCCTCGACAACGACCACTGACCGCCATGGCACACGCAACCCGGCGCACCAAGCGCTACCGCCCGCGCACGGTCAGCCCATTCGGTGGCTTGGCCGCTATCGACCGCCTGCACGCCCGGGCCGAAGACGCCCGGCCGATCGCTGCCGACGACCAGACCGACCTGCAATGCGCCTACTGGCTGGCATTCAACGCCATGACCACAGGAGCCTCCAGCGAAGAAAACTGGAGCATTGTCGTCGTCTCGCTCAATGTCGCGCTGATCCTGACCGAGCGCGGCATCGGCCATGAGTACGAGCCCTACATCGTCAAGGCACTGGATGGCGCCTTCCGCGCGAAGGTCCGCGCCGAGCGGACCGCCATCTGGCGCTACGACGGCGAGGCGATCTGCGCGATCCGCGAAGCCCTGGGCGTCCACGACGAGCAAGTGAAGATCACCAGCAAGGAAGAAATGCGCGCGGCGCTGGCCGAGGTCTACGCGCGCATCAACGGCGGCCATGTCTACCGGAGCGCGCCGGAACACCAACCAAGCGGCATCTAACAGAGGAGAAGTCATGCAAGCCACCCAAGCCATTCCAACCGACGCGACCGCCATTCCGGCCTGCGTCATTGCAATCCCGATCCTGAATTCGGGCGAACACTACGCCGGGATCGTCATCGGCGAAGACGGGATGCCGAGCCACCACCTGATCCTGCTGCCTGGCGAAGCCGAATCGATCAACTGGAGCGATGCCAAGCAATGGGCCGAGAACGCTGGCGGCGAACTGCCAACGCGCTGCGAACAGGCGCTGCTCTATGCCAATCTGAAAAATCAGTTTAAGCGGGACTGGTACTGGTCTGCTGAGCAGTACGCCTCCTACTCCGACTACGCCTGGTATCAGCACTTCGCCAACGGCTACCAGCTCACCAGCCACACGGACTACGAGTTGCGTGCCCGCGCCGTCCGCAGATTAAAAATTTAATCATTCATCCATTTTCAGGGAGCAGCAATGAGCAAAGCACAGTGGATCAAAGAGAACCTCAAGGACGGCGAACAGTACGCCGGCATCGTTCTCGGCAAGGAGGGACAGCCGGACCACCACCTGATTCTGCTGCCCGGCGAAGCCGAGGCACTCACCTGGCAGAAGGCCAAGAAGTGGGCGGCGAAGATCGGTGGCGAACTGCCGACGCGACGCGAACAATCGTTGCTGTTTGCGAACCTGAAAGAGCAGTTCCAGCCGCGGTGGTACTGGTCCGGCGAGCAGTACGCCTCCTACTCCGACTACGCCTGGTGTCAGGACTTCGACTACGGCAACCAGAACTACTACCACACGAGCGGCGAGTTGCGTGCCCGCGCCGTCCGCAGATTAAAAATTCAGTAATTTAGTCCTTTCATCAGCATGGCACTCCACACCAACCTGCCGATCTACAAGGTCGCCTACGATCTGCTCGACGTCATCACGGACCTCGCCAAGAACATGCCCAGGGATTTCAAGGCATCGATCGGCGGCAAGCTCCGTGATGAATGCGTCGAGATCGTGGTACTGATCTTCCGCGCAAACGTCGCGCGCGAGAAAGCGGCCCACCTGGGCACGCTGATCGAGCGGCTGCAAGTCGCCGAGCTGCTGCTCCGGCTCTCGCGCGACAAACGGTTGATCTCGACCGGCCAGTACGCCAAGGCCATCGAATTGACCAACAGCGTCGGCAAGCAGGCTGGTGGCTGGCGCCGTTCCGCACTTTCGCCCGCTTCCTGACGGTCACGGCCATCATGACTGAGCGAACTCTTAATCTGGTTGTGCCGCTGGCTCACGAGGCCACCGCCATGCGCACCACGGAAACCACCGGCAGCTGGCTTGGCAGGTCTGGCGCAGTTTCCCCGCTGATCGGCCCCGGCCTTCGGCTGGGCGACGTAGATAGCACGACAGGACGCAGTACGCCTCCAACTCCGACTACGCCTGGTATCAGAACTTCGACAACGGCAACCAGAACAACAACCACACGAACAACGAGTTGCGTGCCCGCGCCGTCCGCAGATCAAGCCGCGCACCACCATGCTGATTTTTCTTTTTCTGAACTGGTCGAAGCCTATTTCGACTGCCGCAAGAATAAGCGCAACACCGCCAGCGCTCTCGCCTTCGAGCGGGATCTGGAGCGCAACCTGATACGCCTGCATGACGAGTTGGGCGACGGTTCCTACCAGCCTGGTCGCTCAATCTGTTTCATCATCACCCGGCCGAAACCGCGCGAAGTGTGGGCCGCCGACTTCCGCGACCGCATCGTGCACCACCTGCTGTACAACCGCATCGCGCCGCGCTTTTACGCTTCGTTCATCGCCGACACCTGCGCCTGCATCCCCGGCCGCGGTACGCTGTACGCCGCCCGGCGTCTCGAAGCAAAGATCCGTAGTGCTACTGAAAACTGGTCGAAGCCGGTCTGGTACCTGAAGCTCGACCTCGCCAATTTCTTTCCCAGCATTGACAAGCAGGTGCTATGGCAACAGCTTGCGGGGCGCATCACCGAGCCGTGGTGGCAGCAACTCACGTATACCATTCTGTTCCACGATCCACGGCAGGATTTCGAACTGCGTGGCGCTCCGGACATGATCGACCTGGTGCCGCCGCACAAACGGCTGGGCAGCCAGCCCGCGCATCTTGGCCTGCCGATCGGCAATCTGTCCTCGCAGTTTTTTGCCAACGTCTACCTGGACGCGCTCGACCAGCACGCCAAGCACCAACTGCGCGCGCGGCACTACATCCGCTACGTCGACGACTTCATCCTGCTGCACGAATCGCCGCAGTGGCTCAACGCAGCGCTGGCCGACATCGATGCATTCCTGCCTGAGCGGCTGCACGCGCACCTGAATCCGAGCAAGACCATCCTGCAGCCGGTCGATCGCGGCGTCGATTTTGTCGGTCATGTGATCAAGCCGTGGAGCAGCCGCACCCGGCGCCGAACCGTGCGCGAAGCGGTCAGGAGGATCGCCAGCGTGGAAGCAGGCCAGGTGCACGCCTCCGCAAACAGCTATTTCGGCTTGCTGGGTCAATCCGACAGCAGCCACAGCGACCGGGCGGCGCTGGCCAAGGCCGTGATGCGGCGTGGTCATTGCGTTGCGCGCGACCTAACCAAGACCTTCCCTCGGCACGTCTCCAGGGGGCAAATATGACATCCACCCTATCGCGCCTGTCTATTCCTACGCACAGCAAAAATTCAGGACCGTGCGGCAACCGCGATTACTGCGGGCGGCGCGCGTTCTGCGGGTGCGCTACTGAAGCCGCCTTTCCAGCGCGCGACCTGTCGAAACCGACCGGTCAGCAAGGCCTGTTCCGCAAGTTCGACTTGCGGCCGGTTGACGGTAGCCACGCGCCAAGCGGCAAACATCACGGATATCGCTACTCTGTGCTCGACCTTACGCTCTTGCGATCTGATGTGCGTGCGCCACTGGCGGCACATGGCGGAAGGAGGGCTTGTGAGGCCGCCTATTAACTCATTCCTTTTCAAGCGCAGCTATGAGTTCGTCAACGCGCTCCATTCCCAATTCGAATGCCTTTGCCTTGGCCAGTTCGCGCGTTTCGTACGAATTTGCCACCGTTGCACCAGCAAGCTTCTCATTGTTTTTATGTACTCGGTAATGACCGCGCCAGTCGCCAGGTCCATTCTGTGTCGCTGCGAAATGGACTGCATAACCGCAGTAATCCTTTTCCGTAAACATTATCAGTCCCGACATATAACCTCCGTGTTGTTTAAGGAAATCCTAGCATGAAAGAGCGCCCTATCCTTTTCAGCGCGCCGATGGTGCACGCCCTGCTCGACGGCGCGAAGATGCAGACACGGCGCCCGGTTAAGTTCCCGCGCACCCGTGACGCCTTCGTGATGATCGATCACGGCGACGGCTGGTGGCCCTATCAAAGCGACGATGGGGAAAGCGAGCTCTGTAACGACGGGAACGAGCATCCGTACAACTGCCCCTACGGTCAGCCAGGCGACGGTCTGCGTGTCAAGGAAGCCGCCTGGATGTGGTGCGAGCGCCGCCCCAACGGCAAGACCAAGACCGGCCGCGATAAGTGGCTGTATGTGCCGCTGCACTCGGCGCCGGTGATCTACGCTGCAGACCACCCTCAGCGACCGGCGATCGACGTAGTGTCACCGGACACCGGCAATCAATGGGGCTGGCGGCTGAAAATCGGCCGCTTCCTGCCCGCCTGGGCCAGCCGCATCAGGCTCGAAGTGACTGGCGTGCGCGTCGAGCGGCTGCAGGAAATCAGCGAGGCGGATGCGAATGCGGAAGGCGCCCGCTCCACTGATCCTATATCAGGCCGCGTGACACTCGATCCTGCATCGCGCCAAGGTAGTTACGTCACGCACTACAGGCATATCTGGGAATCGATCAACGGCGCCGGAAGCTGGACCGCCAATCCGTGGGTGTGGGTCGTTGAATTTCAACGGGAACACTTGGATCCTGCTGGAAAAAGCCAATAGATCAGCGCCTATTGTCAATATGCTACGCTACCAAACAATACCCAAATTCTCCAAAGAATCCGGCTACACGGAGGACGCGATCAACAGCAAAATCCGCGACGGTGTATGGCTGGAGGGGGACGTTTGGCTAAAGGCGCCGGACGGCCGGCGCCTGATTGATGTTGAAGGATATTGCAAATGGGTCGAGAAGGCACAGGAGTCACCGCAGCGAGCGAAACCTCGATCGAAATCACCTTTACCTTTCGTGGCCAGCGCTGCCGCGAACGAATCAAGCTCGCCCCAACCCCTGCGAATCTAAAGCGCGCCACGCAGCACCGCGCCGCTATCCTGGATTCCATCCAGAAAGGCACTTTCAACTACCGCATTACCTTCCCAGACAGCGCGCGTGCGGCTCTTTTCGTCGAGCGCCAGGGAGAAATCAAGACCGTCGAAAAATATCTGGATGAATGGCTCGAGCACCAACGCGCCCACCTGAAGGCATCGACCTACGACGGCTATCGCAAGATCGTACTGAATCACTTGTCGCCTGGTCTCGGCAAATTGATCTTGTCAGACCTGAAGCGGCTTGACATCAAAGACTGGTGCGCTAAGCAGGGAACGACCAACAAAACCATCCGGAACCGGCTCTCGGTGCTGCGCGCCGCGCTGGGCGATGCACTGCAGGATGACCTGATCGAATCGAACCCACTTTACGGCTGGCAATGGAAAAGCAAGGAAGCGCCGGATAGCGACGACGACGTCGATCCATTCACGGCCGAGGAGCAGACCGCCATTCTAGGCAAGCTACACGGGCAGGAGCGCAACCTTTTCCAGTTCGCATTCTGGACGGGCATGCGCACGTCCGAACTGATCGGCCTCGAGTGGGGGGATGTGGACTGGCACCGCGGGACGGTGCAGGTAAGACGCTCGCTGACCAGGGCAGCGATCGTAGCCAAAAGCGAAGGGGAAACACCAAAGACGCGAGCCGGCCGGCGCGACGTCAAGCTACTCGCCCCGGCGCTTGAGGCGTTGCTCTCTCAAAAGACTTTCACGTATCTGGCCAACAACCAGATATTCAGCAACCCTCGCACCGACAAGCGCTGGAGTGGCGACCTGGTGATTCGCGAAGCCTGGAAGCGCGCGCTGAAGTTGGCGAAGATCCGCTATCGTCGACCGTATCAGACCCGGCACACTTTCGCCAGCATGATGCTGACTGCCGGCGAGTCGCCAATGTGGGTGGCTCAACAGATGGGCCACAAGGATTGGACGATGATCGCCCGCGTGTATGGCAAATGGATCAAAGACGCGCAGCCAGAAGCCGGCAATAAAGCGGTCGCGATGTTTGGAAATGCTGGCAAAAATGTTGGCATTTCAATGCCAACATCACCCCATTCAGACCCATCAGATGACCAAGAAAAAAGCGCGCAACCGTTATAAATCAATAGGTTACGCGCTTGCTATTGGCGGAGAGAGGGGGATTCGAACCCCCGATAGGCTATTAACCTATACACGCTTTCCAGGCGTGCGACTTAAACCGCTCATCCATCTCTCCTGAATCCGTACTTCGTTTTGACGAAGCCGCTGATTATAGCAAAATTCTGCCCGGGAAAGATGGTTTCACCGGCGCCCAGTGCTTGCGAAATGGCACGACGCCCTTCTGCTGCGCTGGCGCGCCGCCAGCCTCTCATCGCGCCTGTTTCAACTGCTCCAGGATGGCCGGGTTTTCCAGCGTCGAGACGTCTTGGGTGATTTCCTGCCCGCGTGCCAAGGTGCGCAGCAGGCGCCGCATGATCTTGCCGGAGCGGGTCTTCGGCAGGTTGTCGCCAAAGCGGATTTCCTTCGGCTTGGCGATCGGGCCGATTTCCTTGGCAACCCAGTTGCGCAACTCCTGCGCGATCTGCTTGGCTTCCTCGTCCTGCGGCCGGCTGCGCTTCAAGACCACGAAGGCGCAGATCGATTCGCCGGTGGTGTCGTCCGGCTTGCCGACCACCGCGGCTTCGGCCACCATCGGATTGGCTACCAGCGCCGATTCGATTTCCATCGTGCCCATCCGGTGGCCGGAAACGTTCAGCACGTCGTCGATGCGCCCGGTGATGGTGAAGTAGCCGTTTTCTTCGCTGCGGATTGCGCCGTCGCCGGCCAGGTAGGCGCCGCCCAGTTCCGGCGGGAAGTAGTTTTTCTTGAAGCGTTCCGGGTCGTTCCAGATGGTGCGGATCATCGACGGCCAGGGGCGCTTGACGACCAGCATGCCGCCCTGCCCGTTCGGCACTTCGTTGCCGGATTCGTCGACGATGGTGATCTGGATGCCGGGCAGCGGCAGGGTGCAGGAGCCCGGCACCATCGGCGTGGCGCCCGGCAGCGGGTTGATCATGTGGCCGCCGGTTTCGGTTTGCCACCAGGTGTCGACCACCGGGCAGCGCTCGTTGCCGACGTTCTTGTAGTACCAGACCCAGGCTTCCGGGTTGATCGGTTCGCCGACCGAGCCGAGAATCCGCAGCGAGGAGAGGTCGTAGCGCTTCGGGTGGACGGCTTCGTCGGCGGCGGCGGCCTTGATCAGCGAGCGGATCGCGGTCGGCGCGGTGTAGAACACCGAGCATTTGTGGCGCGCGATCATGTCCCAGAAACGGCCGGCGTTCGGATAGACCGGGATGCCTTCGAAGACGATTTGCGTGGTGCCGACCGCCAGCGGCCCGTAGGTGACGTAGCTGTGGCCGGTGACCCAGCCGATGTCGGCGGTGCACCAGAAGACGTCGGTCGGCTTGATGTCGAATGACCAGCGCATGCTTTGCGCAGCCCACATCAGGAAGCCGGCCGAGGAGTGCTGCACTCCTTTCGGCGTGCCGGTCGAGCCGGAGGTGTAGAGGATGAACAGCGGGTGTTCGGCGCCGACCCATTCCGGTTCGCATTCGGTGGCCTGGCCGGCGACCAGGTCGTGCATGTATTGGTCACGACCGGCGAGCATGTCGATCGGGGCGCCGGTGCGCCGGTAGACGATGATGTTCTTCAGCGTAGTGCAGCCGCCCATGCCGATCGCTTCGTCGACGATTGCCTTCAGGGCCAGGTGCTTGCCGCCGCGCACCTGCTCGTCGGCGGTGACCACCGCGACCGCGCCGGCGTCGATGATCCGTTCCTGCAGCGATTTGGCGGAGAAGCCGCCGAATACGACCGAGTGGGTGGCGCCGATCCGGGCGCAGGCCTGCATCGCGACCACGCCTTCAACCGACATCGGCATGTAGATGACGACGCGGTCGCCTTTCCGGATGCCGAGCGCACGCAGGCCGTTGGCGAATTGGCAGACTTTCCGATGCAGCTCGCGATAGGTGACCTTGGTGACGTCGCCGCCGTCGGTTTCGAAGATGATCGCGACCTTGTCGGCGTTGCCGTTTTGCAAGTTGACGTCTAGGCAGTTGTAGGAGACGTTCAGTTGCCCATCCTCGAACCATTTGTAGAACGGCGCATTCGATTCGTCCAGCACCTTGGTAAACGGCTTGTGCCAGTGCAGATTCTCGCGCGCGCGCGCGGCCCAGAACCCTTCATAATCGCGCTCGGCTTCGGCTCGCAACGCGCGGTAGGCATCCATGCCCGAAATCGCCGCGTGCTTGACCAGCCCCGCCGGCGGCATGAATACGCGATTTTCTTGTTTGACGGATTCTGTCTCTGCCATGGTCTCTGCTCCGAATATTGGTTTGTAGTAGGAAAAATCGGGGTTAAACATATACATTTACACTTACTCAAGCCTTACATATTTGCTTTTCAATAACAAATCCGCGATCGTCGCCAACCAGGCACCCCTTTCTGGCCCACCACCATCTCGCTGTTTTCCGCTTGACATAGTGCCTTTAAAATACTAGCCGGCATCGTAGTCGTCAAGCCGCAGCCATGCCCGACTCGGCAGCACGTCGGCTGCCGCCCGCGAGTGTAAAATGCGGGGGCGGCTTGTGTTGCCATCCGTACAGATCAGATTTTGCGCGCCAGCCCCATCGCCGCCGCATTCTGCTGCAACCCCCTGATGTTGATTGTCGAGCACCGTGGCTGCACCGGATTTGCCCATCAATTCGCCTGAAAATTCCGCCAACCTTTCATTGAAAATCGTCATGACCGTCATCAAGCAAGAAGACCTCATCGAATCGGTAGCCGCAGCGCTGCAATACATCAGCTATTACCACCCGGTCGATTACATCCGCCATCTGGCGCGCGCCTATGAAAGCGAGCAAAGCCCGGCCGCCAAGGATGCGATCGCCCAGATCCTGACCAATTCGCGCATGTGCGCCGAGGGCCACCGGCCGATCTGCCAGGACACCGGAATCGTCAACGTGTTCCTGAAGATTGGCATGGGCGTTCGCTTTGAAGGCTTTTCCGGCTCGATTGTCAATGCCGTCAACGAGGGCGTGCGGCGCGGCTACCTGTATCCGGACAACACCTTGCGCGCCTCGATCGTGGCCGACCCGCTATTCGAGCGCAAGAACACGCGCGACAACACGCCGGCTGTGGTGCATATGGAAGTGGTGCCGGGCAACACGGTCGACGTCCAGATCGCGGCCAAGGGCGGCGGCTCGGAAAACAAATCGAAATTCGTGATGCTGAACCCATCCGACTCGCTGGTCGACTGGGTCATGAAGACGGTTCCGACCATGGGCGCCGGCTGGTGCCCGCCCGGCATGCTCGGCATCGGCATCGGCGGCACCGCCGAGAAAGCGATGCTGATGGCCAAGGAATCGCTGATGGAAGACATCGACATGACCGACCTCCTGGCGCGCGGCCCGCAAAACAAGACCGAAGAGCTGCGCATCGACTTGTACCAGAAGGTCAACGCGCTCGGCATCGGCGCCCAGGGTCTTGGCGGCCTGACCACCGTGCTCGACGTCAAGATCAAGATGTACCCGACCCACGCTGCCTCCAAGCCGGTGGCGATGATTCCGAACTGCGCCGCCACGCGCCATGCCCATTTCGTCCTCGACGGCTCCGGCCCGGTATATATCGACCCGCCGGCGCTCTCCGAATGGCCGGATGTGCATTGGGCGCCGAACGCTCAAAAATCGAAGCGGGTCGACATGGATTCGCTGACGCGGGAAGAAGTCGCGTCCTGGAAACCCGGACAAACGCTGCTGCTGAACGGCAAGATCCTGACCGGGCGCGATGCCGCCCACAAGCGCATCCAGGACATGCTGGCCAAAGGCGAGCAACTGCCGGTCGATTTCGCCAACCGCGTGATCTACTACGTCGGCCCGGTCGATCCGGTGCGCGACGAAGTGGTCGGCCCGGCCGGCCCCACCACTGCCACCCGCATGGACAAGTTCACCGACATGATGCTGGAAAAGACCGGGCTGATCGCGATGATCGGCAAGGCCGAACGCGGCCCGGTGGCGATCGAGTCGATCAAGAAGCACCAATCGGCGTACTTGATGGCGGTGGGTGGCGCCGCCTACCTGGTGTCGAAGGCGATCCGCAATGCGCGCGTGGTCGGCTTTGCAGATCTCGGGATGGAAGCGATCTACGAATTCGAGGTGCGCGACATGCCGGTCACGGTCGCGGTCGATGCGCAAGGAACCTCGGTGCATGAAACCGGGCCGAAGGAATGGCAGCAACGGATCGCCGCGATTGCGCGGGCGCGCGGCGCCGCCACCCAGGAGTAAGGCAGGTAGAGCGTTCGATGCCAGCCAGCTTCCAGAAAGAATCGCCAATGGGGTCGCACGGCCCCATTGGCATTTTTGATTCGGGCGTCGGCGGCCTGTCGGTGTTGCGCCATATCCGCCAGGCGCTGCCACGGGAAAACCTGCTGTACTTCGCCGATTCCGGCTTCGCCCCGTACGGCGACAAGCCGGAAGCGGAAGTGCTGGCGCGCTCCTTGCAAATCGCCGAATTCCTGCTGGAGCGCGGCGCCAAGGCATTGGTGGTCGCCTGCAATACTGCGACCGCGGTCGCGATTGCCGCGCTGCGGGCACGCTACCCGCAATTGCCCGTAGTCGGCATCGAACCCGGCCTGAAACCGGCGGCAGAAAAAACGCAGACCAGGATCGTCGGCGTCCTGGCAACCGGGCGCACGCTGGCCAGTGAAAAGTTCGCGCTATTGCACCAACGCATTGCCACTGCCAGTGGCGTCGATTTCCTGCTGCAGCCATGTACCGGCCTCGCCAGCCAGATCGAGAAAGGCGAACTGCGTTCCGCCGCCACCGCCAGCCTGGTGCAGCAATACGTGGCGCCGCTGCTGGCGCGCGGCGCCGACACCCTGGTGCTCGGCTGCACCCATTACCCCTTCATCCGGCCGCTGATCGAAGAGAACGTGCATCAACTGGATGGGCGCGCGATCCTGATCCTGGATACCGGCCTGCCGGTCGCGCGCCAGCTTGCCCATCTACTGGCAAAAACTGGGCTGGAGCGCACGGCGCTGGAAGCCGGCACGATCGCGGCCTTCACCAGCGGCCGCGAGCAAGCCCTGGCGGCGGCCTTTGCCAACCTGCTGCAACTGGCGCCATCGATTGCCGGCGTGCCGGACGCGCTATCGGCTTAAGGCAGGCCCAGCCGCGGGATTCGGCCGCCAAAAAGAAAAAGCCCGGTTCGAAAACCGGGCTTTTTCCTGAATCTGCTGGGGTGGCCGATGGGACTCGAACCCACGACGACAGGAATCACAATCCTGGACTCTACCAACTGAGCTACGGCCACCATTGAACGATTATCGCGATCGCGCTAATCAAGCAAGCCTGCGATTATACGAACTTTGCGCGACGCTGGCAAATCGGAATCGTCGCGCCGGACATTACCGCCATCAAACCCTTGTCCAGTCTGCGCCTGGCCGGCTGGGCAAGCTTCGCTCCATTCCCGCCCGCCCTTCAGAGAATCCGCGAAAACCGTGAGTATGCTCAGAAATCGTCCATTTTATGAGCGAACCTGGCCAGAAACACCGGGAGTATCGACGCAGCGCCGGAATCCTCAGCGGGCCGCCGCACCCAGGGACAGGATGCGCTCGACATAGCGCGCGATCAGATCGATCTCCAGGTTCACCTTGTCGCCGCTTTTCAGGTGTTTCAACGCGGTGACCTCGATCGTGTGCGGAATCAGGTTGATCGAAAAACGGCAGGCGGCGCTGTCGTCGCTTACCCGATTGACCGTCAGCGAAACGCCGTTGACGACGACCGATCCCTTGTAGGCGAGGTATTTGGCCAGTTCCAGCGGCGCGGCGATCACCAGCTCCCAGGATTCGCCGACCGGCTCGAATTTGACTACCGTGCCGAGGCCATCGACATGGCCGGAAACCAGATGGCCGCCGAGCCGGTCGGCCAGCGTCAGCGCTTTTTCCAGGTTGACTTCGCCCAAGACATCGAGACCGGCGGTACGGCTCAGGCTCTCGCGCGAAACATCCACCGCAAAGCCGGTGGCGCTCTTCGCCACCACCGTCATGCAAGCGCCGTTGATCGCGATCGAATCGCCCAGAGCGACATCCTCCAACGGCAGGCCGCCGGCATCCAGCATCAGGCGCACGCCGGCATCGGCGCTCGCACCAAGCGACTTGACATCAACAATCCTGCCAATGGCAGCAACAATTCCTGTAAACATAGTTAAACCGGGTGAAGTGAAGAATGGAGCATCTCTATTCAAGTCATGCCCGCCAAGGGCCGGCGCCCAGCGGCTTCGGAGATTCAAAGACGCGGGGTAGCGCCGGCGCGGAAACGACTAAGGGTTAGGAGTGCTATCGCGGGGCAGGCAAGCCTCAATCACTGAGCCGCGCAAGAATGCGCAAATCATCGCCGACCTGGCGCACATCGTGGAATTTTAGCGCGATCCGGTCGGCCAGCCGCTCGATTGCCGGCAACTCGAACATGTCAAACCCCGGCCCCAGCAACTGCGGCGCCAGATACAGCAGCAGCTCATCGACACAGCCTTCGCGGATCAGCGAACCGTTCAGCTTGGCGCCGGCCTCGACATGCAGCTCGTTGATCTGGCGTCGGCCAAGTTCCTGCATCAACTGCGGCAAATCGACCTTGCCTTGCGGGTTGGGCAGAAAAATCACTTCGGCGCCAGCCTCGCGCAGCATCGCTTCCTGCTCGGGATCGCGGCGCGCGGTGACGACCCAGGTACCGCCGCCGGCCAGCACCCGCGCCTGCGCATGGATGGCCAGCCGGCTGTCCAGCACGATGCGGCGCGGCTGGCGCGTGGTTTCGACCGCGCGCACGGTCAGTTGCGGATCGTCCTGCCGGACGGTACCGATGCCCGACAGGATGGCACCGGCGCGCGCGCGCCACCGATGGCCATCGGCGCGCGCCGCCTCCGACGTGATCCATTGGCTCTGGCCGTTCGCCAGCGCGGTCCTGCCGTCCAGGCTGGCCGCCACCTTCATCCGCACCCAGGGTTTGCCGCGCTGCATGCGCGAGAAAAAACCGATATTCACCTCGCGCGCCTCTGCGGCCAGCACGTCGCAGACCACCTCGATGCCGGCCGCCTGCAGCCGTGCCAGGCCCTGTCCCGCCACCAGCGGATTCGGGTCTTGTACCGCCGCGACCACGCGGCCGACGCCGGCAGCAATCAGCGCGTCGCAGCACGGCGGCGTGCGGCCAAAATGGCTGCACGGCTCCAGCGTCACGTACACGGTGGCGCCGCCCACATCCCGGCCCTTGGCGCGAGCGTCATTCAGCGCCTCGATTTCGGCATGATTACCGCCGGCCGGCTGGGTCCAGCCTGCGCCGATCACGTGGCCGTCCTTGACGATGACGCAGCCGACGGCCGGATTCGGCGGGCTGATGGCAAGAGCATTGTGCGCCAGCCGCAATGCCTGCGACATGAACGCGTTATCCTGATTCATAAGGTGGAGTATGTCGATAATTTCCGCTATTTAATTGCGGAAAACAGTATATCTATATAGGAGTATATGTCGCGCCGGCGATCCGGGCAATTCCCGATCGAAGCATCACGCGCGGCGTGATGCGGCCTTTCCTCCCGACGGCCGCCGGGGCGCTCACCTTAACACAAGACCAGGGCCGGCAATGGCCGTGCAATTCTCACCGGCCGCCCCAGCAATCGTCCACCGTTGCCGTATTGCCGCTCAAGGTTCGCTTGCCGGTCTCGTCCAGCAGGAAGGTACCGCATTTGTCGCTTTTAACCGGAGTTGCCACCAACTCGTAACCGGTTGCCGTCGTCTTGCCATCGGTCAGCGTGATGTTGTATTTTGCGCTGCCGGATTTGGGCGACTGGCCCAGGCCGGCATCTTGCAGCGTCGTGGTGGTGGCGCCGACATACGTGTTGTTGACCGTATAGCCGCGCTGCAACCAGTTGGAGGCTTCCAGCAAGGTGGCGATGGCTTCGGCACGATTACCGCGCCGCACCGACTCCAGATAACTCGGCACCGCGACCGAGGCCAGAATCGCGACGATGGCGACCGTGATCATGAGTTCGATCAGGGTAAAGCCGCGTTGTCGATGATGCTGTTGAAGCTGCATAACATTCCCCATTCTCGTCAAATCCGATCAGTGTTTGATGGTGAGTTGATGCCAGGTCCGAAACGGCGTCACCCCGGATTTAAAGCCGATTTCCTGCGGACTGCCGCCATCCAGCCGGTTGCTTAGCCCGACCCGCTGGCCTGGCTTGACGCTAACCCAGGCCGGATTGGCCACCGTACCGGCGATCGTCACCGAACTCAGATTGGTGAGCGTCGTGCCATTTACGGTAAACACCGCATTGGTCGCGACGCCGCCAGACAAATAATTGATCGCCATCAGTTGCGACACGCCGCCCCCCTGACATAAATCGCTGGTTGGCGCCAGCGTCGTTGCCAGCATCACGACGTTATCCATGATTTGCAAATCGCCGATCACGCGCTCGCCGTCGGACAGGGAGAGATCGATATACCAGCCGCGCTTGGTGTCCCAGTCGATCGCATTCATGGAGAGCGTGCGACCGCCAGTTGCTGCGGTAAACGATTGCTTCACCAACTCCGTCCGCCCGGTTACGGCGCCGGCGGAGGGTTTGTCCCAGATGCCGTAAATACTCTGCACATCGACATTCGCCTTGTCGCCTTCCTCGATGAATTTTCCGGTCGCCACCGTGACCATATATCCGCCATTGGGATGCGGCGCCAGGGCCGGGCGCTTGATCATCGGCTGGATCTTGTCGTCGCCATTGACCGCGCTGAACAATTTACTGCTGGTCCAACTGGATGAGCTGGCATTGTCGAAATTGAATTTCCACAGATTCCCCAGCAAGTCGCCGGCGTAGGCGCCAACCAGTTCGCGCTGGGCGTTGAATAGCAGCGCCGGCGCCGACAGGCCGTTGACGCTGCCAGTGGTCAACTCAAAGCTCTTGATCAAGGCCCCGGTCGACAGATTAACCACATACAACACCGCCTTGCCGTCGGCGCTGTCATAGCCGTTGCCAAAAATCGCACCCCACTGGCCATTGCGCAAACGCACCGCAGTGACCTGTCCCATCACCCTCCCCATATCGGCAAGGTCGCCGGCGCCTTTCTCCCACAGCACCTTGCCGGCAGTCAGACTGCCGGGATTGGTGATGTCGATCGCAAAGACACCGCTACCACCGGCGCCAACCGATCCGAGCAGGATGGTTTTCCATGCGTCTCCGAGATAGGCATCGCCTTCGGTCAGCAGGCCATCGACGTAATAGTTATGACCGTAATCCGGGCTGGAAAGACTGACCAGCTTGGAGTAGATCGCATTCGGCACGTAGGCAAACGTCTCGACCCCGCTGGTGGCGTTAAAGCCATGCAGCATGCCGTCATTGGCACCCACATACAGCATCGGCGTGCGGCTCGACTTGCCGCTGACGAAGTCGCGATAGGTAGTGCCGCCGCCGCTGGCATCAGGCAATACCCGATAGCCAAAATCGGATTTCTTGACGTACACCGGAGCCGAATTGACGATGTCACCCAGCTTGTTGGCCCGATACCGGTATATTCCCGGACCGGCACCGATCTCGGTCTGTTCCTTGGCGCCATTGCCACGCAGGTACTCCAGCACATCCGCAGATGTCAACAACGATTGCTGGCTGCCGCTGCCGGCAGTCAGGTTGTCCCACAAAAAATCCACCGCGGCACCGGAAGTCGGGTTCCAGGTCACGATATTGCGTGCATTCCACGCGGGCAACTTGGTAGCGGCATCCCATTGCACCGTCCCGACCGTCCCGGCGGAAGTAAGGTTGTAAGCTTTTAAATGTCCTACCCACTTGCCTGACTCAAAGCTCGGCACATAGAAGTAGCTGTCACCATCGATCGCACTGCCGGTGATCGCGCCAGTCGAGGCAGCACCAGTCTGAACCGCAATGTCTTTCAGTACCGAGGTCAAGCCGGCCTGCAGCGCCGTTGGATTCTTGGCACTGAAGTAGCGCCCCTTGCCGACCACCGCCGCGTGCCACAGGTCATCGATGGCGGTTGAGCTGTCCGCGACCGGTGTCGGCCAGGTCGTCGGCTCGGTCTCGGAATACGGGATGGTGCCATCGGCGCCCAGCCCGATGGTGAAGGTGGTCATGTGCTGCCAGGTGGCGGTATCCCGGGTATTGGTCGGCTTGATGTTGTTGTCCAGCGCACTGCGCAGATCCGTCTTGTAGTAATAATCCGCGATCGACGCCAGCGAGGTGCCGACAGCGGAGGGGAAGCCGGAAGGAAGGGTGTCGTTCCAAAAACCGTCGGTCGCCATGATGTGGTAGCTGGGGCGGCAACTGGTCAATTTCGACGAGGCGGCACTTTCGCGATAAGGGTCGTTGCCAGTGTAATCAAACCCGGACAGCGTCCCTGCATACAGTTGGCCGATCCGGTCCATCTGGATCCGCAGCGGCGTACCGCCATTCGGATTGATCGCATACAGCTTGGTGTAGAAATCCTGCTTTTGGGTCGAATCGAAATCGCGGATGGTGAGCCAGCCCGCTCCATCGGTTACCGCGGCGTTCGGGCTGGTTGAACCCGGCCCGTTGATGGCATTGAAACCGACCCGGAACTTGGACGGATTGACCGGATTCACGATCGGGTCGATCGGCGCGAACGCCAAGCCGATCGAAGTCTTTGTCATCAGGATGCGGGTGCGGTAGTAGCTGAACCAGTTGGCGAAGTTCTGCAGTTCCTGGTCCCCGGTACAAGTGGCGCCGGTGCCGCAATCGGTTCGGGTGGAAGCCTTGGTGTAAGTGTTGCCGGACAGGATGTCGACGCGCGTATAGTTGGCGTCGGTATCCTGGCCGCTGGATCCGTCCGGGACACCGCTCCCATTCCACACATAATAGAAAGCGTAGCGCGCAACCTGCTTGTCATAGGTAACATAGACAGGTTTTTTGGAGGTGCCGGTATTCACGGTTGTCGCGGTATCGTAACAACTGGCGTAGTTGCTTGAAGCCGAGAAGGTCGATGCGTTGTAAAGCGGCAAGGTGACCGGCAGTGGCGTCTTGTTTTCGACATAGCAGGTCTTGCTCAGGTTGACTGTCGAAGTACTGCCACTGGAAGTGGGATAGGGATCGATCCGCGCGGCGGTAGTCGAACTATTGCCCATGCCGGCACCCTTGTAATCCACGCCTGGACTATAGGTGACCGCCGGATCGTAATAAATCTGGTTATAGGCCTTGGAATAAAAGGCGCGCAGCGTCTTGCTGCTATTGAACTCGGCTTTGGCGTCGGCACCAGTTACCGTCTCCCACTCCATACTGCCTGAGTTATCCAGCGTGAACATGATATTCGGCTTGGGCGGCTGGGCCAGAAACAAGGGCGTTTGCGATACCGCCGCCAGTGCCGCGCCGGTGTTGGCCGCGGCGGCAAGCCACAAGCCCGCGAGCAACGCGCGTTGCAGGTCAAACCCCGGGCGCTTCGACGAAATGGCTCGCGACATGGCGATTCCCCCTATCTCAATTAAATTTCAGGTAGCTCTGCAACAGCACCACCGCATTGTCGGTACCGCCGACGCCACGCGCGGTCACCCGGTAAGCCTGGAGGCTGTCGTCTTTTTTCAGTTCGGTCGGGCCCAATTCCAGCGAATCAGCCATGTCCTCCACCATGCAGCGCACACCCTTGATCGGCTTGCCGCTACCATCAGCAATCTCGATCGAAACGGCCGTTCCCTCCCAGTTGGCTGGCACTTCCCACAAATTGGGGCTGGCCGGCGTCTGAATGGTCAGCTTTGAAGTCGGTACGACGCCGCCCTGGATTACATTTTCGCAATAGCGCAATGCGCTTTCGGCGGCCTGGAACGCCAGTTGCTGGTTGCGCTGGTTGCCGGCCATTTTTTCACCCAGCGTGACGTTGCGGATCGCGGTGGCGCCGAGCAGCAGCATCACGACCAGGAAAATCAGCACGATCGGCAAGGCAATGCCGGCTTGCACAGGCGATATTTTTCGCTTCATGTCGGTTGTCATGTTCATCGCCCCACCCTCAATAAACCAGGCTTGGCATGGCGTTATTGCGCAAGGTAAACACCTTGGTGAAGGCCCTGCGCAGCCTGTTGTCTGTCGCCGTCTGGGTCGCGCCGGCACAGTCGGTATAGGTCCGGTTGCCTTCAGTCACATTGTTGGCGCTGGCCACCAGCAGGCAAACCTGGACGCTGATCACCTGGTCCCAATTTTTTTTGTTGATTGCGCTGAGGGGTAGTGCCTCAACGCCGGCCGCATTCAGATATTGATCGGGAGTAAAGACGCCTTTGCTATCTGCGCCATAGGTCACCGTCATGTCTTCCACGTTGCTGAGCACCGGTTGCGAGACGGTGTTGCCGTTACCGTTGCAATACAGCGACTGCGCGGTCTCACCGGTCTTGGTGTCAAGAAAAAAAATATTGACAACCGTGCCTGCGGCATTTTGCCCGTTACAGTCCGCGCCGGCGCCAGTATTGGAATCGTAGGCGTCCACCGTGTAACTGATTCGAAATGCCGGTTTGCCGGTGGTGCCACAGTCCAAGTTACCCGCACTTGCAACCGGATTTACGAAACCCCTGTCACACCCCTTCAAAGCTTGCCCTGTAAAGTCCGTAGTCGCACTGGTCAGCAGGTTGCCAAAGCCCGCCTGCATCAAGTTGCGCCCGATCAATGTCATCGCATAAGCAGCGTCTTCCTGCAGGCGCGCATTGTCGTCGTTCAGGCGAAAGCTGGCCTTACTGTTGATGAACAGGGTACTGACGAACAGCAGCAGGACCAGGCCGATCACGATCGAGATCATCAACTCAACCAGGGTCAAGCCGGCTTGCAAGCGCTGCCGGGCGCCGGGAACGGATTGGATTTTCATGGCATGAACACCGTCTGGAAGCAGCGCACGTCCTTGTCGGTACCTCGCGCACAATTCGGGTCGGCGGGATCGTTGCTACCTTTTGGTTTATTCGGTTCCTTCAAATAAACCGTGACGGTGAAGCCATTGGTCACATCGCCGTCGATCGAGCCCCAGCCGCCGGCGACGGCCGAGCCAAGCGCCACGCGCCAGTTGTAAATGTCCTGGCTGGCGATTTGCGCCGGCGTGCAATCGCTGGTGCAATTCGTGACGCCCGGCGCGGTGTTGGCCGGATAGGTGTCCGCGGTTCTGTAATAGTTATTTTTTGCTCCCGCCACATTGGCCCGCACGCGGTCGGCAATGTCGGCGCTGTACTGGCTCGCCAGCGAGCGGAACTGCGCCACCTTTTGGTAGCGCAGCGACGCCATCTGCAGACCGGCAAAGCCGAGCAGCGCAAACGATGCGATCACCAGCGCCACCAATACCTCGATCAGCCCGACGCCGGCTTGTCGGCGGCTGCCCATCCGCAGGCGCTGACTTTCTGTGCTGCTTGTCCTTGGCACATTGGTCTCCATTTTCAGCAACCAGCAGCGCCGATCGTGGCGACGGCAGTGCGCCCGGTACGCCCGATGTCGACTTGCCGCCGGCTTAATTTGCAGTCATTGTCGAAGGTGAAGCCGGTGCTGTCGCTATCCGCCGCCAGTACCGGCTGGCCCATGCCGTTGTAAGTGATGGCGTCGAGCGAGGAACTCGCGCTTGTCCCGGCCGGCAAGGCGCCGTGCCGGCTCAGGATTTCATCGTTTTTGGTGGCGTCGTCCGGATTGGGTATGGCGACCAGCCAGCCGCTGCTCCAGTCGCCGGCGCCGGTGCTGCAGGTATCCGACGTTTCGGCGTTGGCGCTGCGGCAGATTTTTACCTGACTGCCGCGCTTGATCGCTTCGGAGCGGGCCAGCAGGTTGGCGGCGACGAATTCGTTCACATGGCCGGTCAGGCGGTTTTGATGAATCATGTCGCGCATCGATGGGATGCCGATCGCCAGCAGAATTCCGGCAATGGCGATGGTGATCATCAGTTCGATCAGGGTAAAACCGCGCCCGGGCCGAATATGCCCACCATCAAAAAACTTGGCCGCGTAAGTTTTGCTCATCTGACATCCATGTTGGTTTGGACTTGATGTTAGGCAACATTTGCGCGATGGACAATGGCCAGACGATCAAACGTTCCCTGGAGCAGATGAGCGGTCGTTGCTGACGATCAACTGCGGGCATCCGGATCGCGCCCATCACCGCTAGCTGGGGCAAGTCACGGCGTCGCGAATCACCCGGATGCGCCCGGTACGCGCAATGCAGACAGTGCGATCGAACTGGCCGTCGTAACTGAATATGAGCCTGGCTCCGGCCAATGCTCCGACCGGGCCACCGGAACCGTTGTAGGTGATCGATTTCAGCGAGGTCGGCTTGGCGGCGGCGTAGATCTTGGCTGGCAGCGCGCCTTGGCGCAGCAGCACCAGCTTTTCATCGGGCACGATGACGATCCAGCCGGAACCCCAGTCGCTGCTGTCGTAATCGCCGCTGGCGGTGGTGATGCATTTATCGGTGCCGGCTTCGGCCTTGACGCTGCGGCACAGCGTGACCGGACGACCGCGCTTGATCGCTTCCGAGCGCGCGAACGTGGCCGCCGCAATGAATTCATTCACATTCGCCGTCAGGCGGTTCTCGATCATCATGTCGCGCATGGAGGGCACGCCGATGCTCAGCAAGATGCCGGCGATCACGAGCGTGATCATCAACTCGATCACGGTAAAGCCGCGGCCGCGCTGACCTTGTTTGCACATGGAAATTCGCCCTTGCCTCATTCTTGTTGCCCTTAAGACACATCGAATTCAGCGGCAGCGTAATTATTTGTCAACAAACCGCCAAGGGTCGGGCGACAAAAGGGCGCTTGCGGGGGATGAGCGGCGGCGCTGAGCGCGAGCTTCCTGGCCGCCAGACCGCCATGCGTGCGAAAGTTTACTTTGCCGAGGTACCGCCGTGCTCGCGGTCGATTTCCGCCACCGCCTCCTGGAACTCGGTCACATCCTCGAAGCTCTTGTAGACCGAGGCAAAGCGGATGTAGGCGATCTTGTCGAGTCGCTTCAATTCGCGCATGACCAGTTCTCCGACCTGGCCGGAGAGAATTTCGCGCTGGCCGCTGGAAAGCAGCTTTTCCTTGATGTGCTGGATCGCCGCATCCACCGCTTCGGCCGAGACCGGCCGCTTGCGCAGCGCCAGCATCAGGCTGGCGCGCAGCTTGGCCGGATCGAATTCGACCCGGCTGCCATTTTTCTTGACGATCACCGGCAGGTTGAGCTCGATCCGCTCATAGGTGGTGAAGCGCTTGTCGCAGGCCGCGCAGCGCCGCCGGCGGCGGATGGTGTCGCCCTCTTCCGAGACGCGGGTATCCAGGACCTGGGTGTCGTCGTGGTGGCAGAACGGACATTTCATGATGATGGGCGCAGATCAAAAATACTTTGATTCGGATGCAGTGACGCCGGCCTGATCCGGCCGGCGTCACTGCGCTGATCATCTTGTGCTTGCTGCCCGTCCATATACTCCATCACGCACAATGCAAATCCACGGATGAAATGGACGTTTAAACCATATACTCCGAGTGCTAGTGAAAAATATTTTCTGCGTCAGGCATATACCGGGAACGCGTCTGTCAGTTTTTTCACTTCCGCCCTGACCCGCTCGATGTTGGCCGCATCGTGCGGTGCGTCGAGCACGTCGGCGATCAGGTTGCCGACCTTGGCCGCTTCCGCTTCCTTGAAGCCGCGCGTGGTCATCGCCGGCGAGCCGAGGCGGATGCCGCTGGAGATCGACGGTTTTTCCGGGTCGTTCGGGATCGCATTCTTGTTGCAGGTCAGGTGCGCGCTGTTCAAGATGGTCTCGGCTTCCTTGCCGGTGATGTTCTTGGCGCGCAAGTCGACCAGCATCACGTGGCTTTCGGTGCGGCCGGAGACGATCCGCAGGCCGCGCGCGACCAGCGTTTTGGCCAGCGTGTCGGCATTCTTCAGCACCTGCACCTGCAGCGCCTTGAATTCCGGGCTCAGTGCTTCCTTGAACGCGACCGCCTTGCCGGCGATGACGTGCATCAGCGGGCCGCCCTGGATGCCGGGGAAGATCGCCGAATTGATGATTTTTTCGTGCTCGGCTTTCATCAGGATGACGCCGCCGCGCGGCCCGCGCAGCGATTTGTGGGTCGTGGTGGTGACGAAATCGGCGAACGGCACCGGGTTCGGATAGACACCGCCGGCGATCGGGCCGGCATAGTGCGCCATGTCGACCATGAAATAGGCGCCGACATCCTTGGCGACCTTGGCGAAGCGCTCGAAATCGATCCGCAGCGCATAGGCCGAGGCGCCGGCGATGATCAGCTTCGGCTTCTTCTCGTGCGCCAGGCGCTCCATCGCGTCGTAGTCGATTTCTTCCTGCTCGTTCAGGCCATAGGAAACCACGTTGAACCATTTGCCGGACATATTGAGCGACATGCCGTGCGTCAGGTGGCCACCCTCGGCCAGCGACATGCCCATGATGGTGTCGCCCGGTTTCAGGACCGCGAAGAACACGCCCTGGTTGGCTTGCGAGCCGGAATTCGGCTGCACGTTGGCGGCTTCGGCGCCGTACAACTGCTTGACGCGGTCGATCGCCAGTTGTTCGACGATATCGACGTATTCGCAGCCGCCGTAGTAGCGCTTGCCGGGATAGCCCTCGGCGTATTTATTGGTCAGCTGCGAGCCTTGTGCTTCCATCACGGCGGGCGAGGTGTAGTTTTCCGAGGCAATCAGCTCGATATGCGATTGCTGGCGGGCGTTTTCCTGCTGGATCGCGGCCCAGACTTCGGGGTCGACGTTGGCGACGGTGTGGTTTTTGGTAAACATGAATTTTCCTATCGATGGTGGTGATCCGGATCGAATGAGGGCCAAATGTAAGGGAATTGCGGGCAGCCTCAAACCTTTTACCATCTTGGCTACCCAGGCGCACGGCTGATGAAATCTCACGCTTCCCGGTGGGTGCCCACCTTGTGCCGGATGCTGAAAATCCCGGCTTTTCGCCAGTCACGTGAGACGAGAATGGTTCGCGCATTGTAGGGGAAGGCACGGATTTCGGCAAGAAGCCCCCCTTTTTCCGGGGAAGCGGAAAGCGGCTGGGATCGACCGAAATCAACCGAACAGTTGCGTCAAATCCACAGTCGAGCGCCGGCCGATGTGGACATGGTGCTGCGCCAGCCACGCCGCGGCCCGGGCCCGGCCCCGATCCCGCAACATTTCAAAAAATCGCTCGCTGGCAGCGAGCTTGGTTTCCGCCGCCAGCTCGCTCATCGCCTGCTCCGCTTCGATCAGGTGGAAATTGGCGCAGGCCAGGCGGTGCTCGATGCGCCCCAGGCGCCAGCGCGAACGATCCACGGATTCGCGCAGATGGGCAAACATGCGCATTTCGCGCAGGAAGGTCGAATTGAACGCCAACTCCAGCACGCGGCTCTTGATTTCATGCGCGCTGCGCGGCGTTTCCTTGTGCATCAGCGGCGCCAGCAGCACCAGCAGGATGTCGCGCGAGATGCATTCATGGAACAGCGGAAACACCGCCGGGTTGGCGGAGTAAGCGCCGTCCCAGTAGGGTTCGCCGTCGATCTCAACGCTGCGGTTCATCATCGGCAGGCAGGCCGAAGCCAGCAGCACGTCGACGCTCATCTCCGGCGCACGGAACAGCCGCAGCTTGCCGGAGTTGGCGTTGGTGGCGGCGACAAACAGTTTTACCCTGCTTTGCCGGCGCACACGCTCGAAGTCGACCTGCCCGGCCAGGATGTCGCGCAGCGGATTCAAGTCGAACGGGTTCAACTGGTCCGGCGAAAAATAGCGGGCCCATTCCAGCATGGCCTTTAGCCCCGGCATCAGGGCGACGTTCTGCCCATCCGCCAACGGCTGCGCGATATCGAACGGCACGCTGCGCGCGACCGCGCTCCAGAACTTCTCCAGCGCCGCACGCGCGCCGTCGCGGCCGCCGGCAGCCAAACCGTGCGCCAGGATCACCGCATTCATGGCACCAGCGCTGGTGCCGCTGACGCCGTCGAATTCCACCCGCCCGTCTTCCAGCAGGCCATCCAGCACGCCCCAGGTGAATGCGCCATGGGCGCCACCGCCTTGCAGGGCAAGGTTGATCGATCGTTCGGCTGGTTTTCCGAAAAACATGGCTCGCTCCTATTCCGTGCTACGCGCCGGCGGGCGGCAACCGGGCGGGTCGCCACATGTTCTTGCAAGGTGGTAGGCGCAGCATGTTTTGTGCACTGCAGCATAACACCGGCGGCGACTTCCTGCCGCATGCGACGGCTCTCATGGCGCGCCGGTTCGGAACATTTAGGCGGTGAAAAGAAATCGACGGAACGTATTGATCGGCGGCATTGCCAATGCGGGATCGGCTTGAGATCGATCAAGCATGGACCGAGTCGGCGGTACAGAATCAAGTCACGGCTACATTTGGCCCCCGCATGAATGGAACGGCCTCGAACAACCCTCACTGATGGAGCAAATAATGAACAAACTGTATGCCGCCTTGATGACGGCGATAGGCTTTACTGCCCTCACTGCCCTCCCCGCCCACGCCCAGTACACCACCCCAAATAGCGGGATGCAGGGCCAGGGAACGATGACCCAGCAGGATGAAATGCAGAAGGACAACATGAAGCAGGACAAGGACAAGGACAAGATGAAGAAATCGAAGGCCAAAAAAGCCAAATCCGGCGAGGAAAGGATGAAAAAAGATGACGCGATGAAGCAGGACGACGCGATGAAGAAGGATGGCGACACGATGAAGAAGGATGATGACACGATGAAAAAATGATTCCGGACCCGGTGTATTACCGGCACCGTTTGCCGGTGCGAATCATGCACTGGATCAACGTGCTGGCGTTTTTCATGCTGCTGATGAGCGGCTTGCAAATCTTCAATGCCTACCCTGCCCTGTATTGGGGTCAGTCGTCCTACTCGGGCCGGCCGCCGCTGCTGCAACTGACCGCGCGGCAAGAAGCGGACGGTCAGGTGGTCGGGGTGACCAGGGTTCTGGGACATGAATTCACCACCACTGGCGTGCTCGGCATCTCGACCAATCCGGATGGCGCACTGGAGGCGCGCGGTTTCCCATCCTGGGCCACGATTCCCGGTCCCCAGTGGCTGGCGATGGGGCGGCGCTGGCACCTGTTTTTTGCCTGGGTATTCGTCATTAACGGTTGCGCCTATCTTGCGTACACGGTGTTCAGCGGACATCTGGCGCGCGACCTGGCGCCGACGGCCTTCGACTGGCGCTCGGTCGGACGCTCGCTGCAAGACCATCTGCTGCTGCGCCATCCGCAAGGCGAGGCGGCGAAGCGCTACAACGTGCTGCAGAAGCTGGCCTATATGATCGTCATTTTCGGCCTGCTGCCGCTGATCGTTTTGATGGGCTGGGCCATGTCGCCGTGGCTCGACACCGTGATTCCAGGCTGGGTCGGCTGGGTTGGCGGCCGCCAGTCGGCGCGCACGCTGCATTTCGTGCTGGCCTGGGCGCTGGTCGGATTCGTCCTGATCCACGTGTTTGAAGTGGTCGTCAGCGGCTTCTGGAACAATCTGCGCTCGATGATCTCCGGGCGCTACCGGATTCCCGCCGCGAAAGACAGCCATGGCACCGAATGAACCCCGCCGGCGCTTCGTCGCGCGCACGCTGGCCGCCGGCGCGGCGCTTTTGGCCGGCTGCGACCGCCTGTCGAGCTCGGCCTGGTTCCCGCGCATGCTGGAAAGCGGCGAACGGCTGAGCCGCGCCACCCAGCACCTGGTGACCTCACGCACCTCGATGGCGCAGGAATTCAGCGAGGCCGAGCTGTCGCCCAGCTTTCGCAGCAACGGCACCGCCAATCCGGAAAGTCCGCAGTACCAGGCGCTGGCCGCCGCCGGCTTTCGCGCTTACCGGCTGCAGGTTGCGGGGCTGGTCGAGCGGCCCGCCAGCCTGTCGCTGGCTGAACTGCGGCAACTGCCTGCCCGCACCCAGATCACTCGCCACGATTGCGTCGAAGGCTGGAGCGCGATCGGCAAATGGAAAGGCGTCCGGCTCGGTGCCCTGCTGCAACGCGTCGGCCCGCAACCGGCGGCGCGCTATCTGATGTTTCATTGCGCCGATCCGATGGACGAAGACGGCACGCTGTATTACGAGAGCATCGACCTGGAAGATGCACTCCACCCGCAAACCCTGCTCGCCTACGAATTGAACGACCACCCGCTGCCGATCGCCAACGGCGCGCCGATCCGGCTGCGGGTCGAACGCCAGCTCGGCTACAAAATGGCCAAGTACGTGATGGCGATCGAACTGGTCGCCAGCTTCCGCCACATCGGCGGCGGCAAGGGAGGTTACTGGGAAGACCAGGGTTACGAGTGGCACGCCGGCATTTGAGGCATACGTCATGCCGAAGCTGATCTTTACGCAGCAGTTGCGCCGTTTCACCGAGGCGCCTGAAATCGATACTTCGGCAGCCACCTTGCGCGCAGTGCTGGAAGCCGCATTCGCGCTCAATCCGCGCCTGCGCGGCTACGTGCTGGACGACCAGGGCCATTTGCGCACTAACGTCATGATCTATATCGATGGCTTGCGCGTGCGCGACCGCGCTCACCTCGACGACGCGCTGTCGGAAAACAGCGCCATTTATGTGCTGCAAGCCCTGTCCGGAGGTTGACGATGCAAAACGAAGTCTTGATTGCGACCCGCAAGGGCTTGTTCGAACTGACTCGCCGCAATCGCGCTTGGTCGCTAAAGGAATCCGGCTTCCTCGGCGAGCCGGTGACGATGGTGCTGTCCGATCGGCGCGACGGCACGCTGTATGCGGCGCTCAACCTGGGCCATTTCGGCGTCAAGCTGCATCGCCGCGAGCACGGGACCGACGCCTGGAGCGAAATCGCCACGCCAAGCTATCCGCCGCAGCCGGAAGAGTGCAAGGATGAGGCGCCCTGGAAGCTGGCAATGATCTGGTCGCTGGCCGCCGGCGGTGCCGACCAGCCCGGCGTGCTGTGGGCCGGCACGCTGCCCGGCGGCCTGTTCTGCTCGCCCGATCGCGGCAATTCGTGGCAACTGGTGCGATCGTTATGGGACGCGCCGCCGCGCAAAGAGTGGTTCGGCGGCGGCTACGATGTGCCGGGCATCCACTCGATCTGCGTCGACCCGCGCGACAGCCGCTGCGTACTGGTCGGCATCTCGTGTGGTGGCGCCTGGGCCACGCGCGACGGCGGCGACAGCTGGAGCACGCGCTCGGCAGGCATGCGCGCCGACTACATGCCGCCCGAGCGCGCCGAAGACCCGGCGATCCAGGACCCGCACCTGATCGCGCAGTGCGGGGCGGCGCCGGACGTGCTGTGGGCGCAGCACCACAACGGTATCTGGCGCTCGGCGGATGGCGGCACCTACTGGCGACGGATGGGACAAGGCAGCGCCGGGCCGGTGTCGGACTTCGGCTTCGCGGTCGCCGCCCATCCGCAAGACCCCGATACCGCCTGGTTCGTGCCGGCGGTCGCCGACCAGCAGCGCATCCCGGTCGGCGCCGCACTGGCGGTCAGCCGCACGCGCGACGCTGGCCAGTCGTTCGACACCTTGCGCGTCGGTTTGCCGCAACGGAATTGCTATGACCTGGTCTACCGCCACGGCCTGGCGGTGACGGACGACGGCCGGACGCTGGCGATGGGATCGACCACCGGCGGCCTGTGGGTTTCGGAAAACGGCGGCGACGTATGGCAGGAGGTCACAACCAGGCTGCCGCCGATTTATGCGCTGCGGTTTTCCTGAACCTGCCGCTTGTCAACAGGCCATACCGGTTCGCGATCCAGGTCGGCACAAGGCGCGAAGCCGCAGACAGTGCTGCGGCACCGCAAGCCGAAGCAACACCGTGATCGCTTTGATTTCGAATCGGTATCAATCGTTGGAATCCTTGCCATGCAGGACCGGCCGCACGATGCCGGCGCGAATCACGAAGTCGCCAAAGTGCTCGGCCGGCGTGCGGTCGGCGGCAAAACGCCCGAACAGCGCGTCGAGTTCCTGCAGGATGCGCTCCTCGCCGATGTTTTCAAGATAGAGCCGGTTCAGCCGCTGGCCGTGATGGCCGCCGCCCAAGTACATGTTGTACTTGCCGGGAGCGCGGCCGGTGAACGCGATCTCCGAAATATAGGGCCGCGCGCAGCCATTCGGGCAGCCGGTCATGCGCAAGGTGATCGGCTCATCCGCCAGACCATGCTGGGCCAGGATTGGCTCGATCTTGCCGATCAGCTCCGGCAGATAGCGCTCGCTCTCGGCCATCGCCAGCCCGCAGGTCGGCAGGCCGACGCAGGACATCGAATTCAGGCGCAGCGTGCTAGCCTGGTTCGAATCGCCCAGCCCATGCACCGCCAGCACGCGCTCGACCTGTTTCTTGTCCTTGGCGGCGACATTCGCGATGATCAGGTTCTGGTTCGGCGTGACGCGGAATTCGCCGTGATGGATACGCGCCACTTCCTGCAGGCCGCTCATCAGCCGCAGATTGCCGCGATCAACGACGCGGCCGTTTTCGATGAACAGCGTGTAATGCCACTGGCCGTCCGAACCCTTGATCCAGCCATACTGGTCGGCGTTGCTGCTGAAGGCGAAAGCGCGCGGCGCTTCCAGTGCCAGGCCGAGCCGCTGTTCCAGTTCGTTTTTCAGCCACGGCAAGCCCTTGTCGTCGACCGTGTATTTGAAGCGCGCGCGCGCGCGGTTGGCGCGGTTGCCGTAGTCGCGCTGGATGGTCAGGATGGCCATCGCGCAATCCAGCAGCCGTTCCTTCGGGATATAGCCGATCACGTCGCCCAGCCGCGGATAGGTTTCCGGCGCGCGGTCGGTACGCCCCATGCCGCCACCGACGGTGATGTTGAAGCCGCGCAGGCTTTCTCCCTCGGCAATCGCGATGAAACCGACATCCTGGCTATACACGTCGATGTCGTTTTGCGGCGGAATCGCAAAGCCGAACTTGAACTTGCGCGGCAGATAAGTGGGACCGTACACCGGCTCTTCCGGCTCGGAGGAAATGTATTTCTCACCATCGAGCCAGATTTCGTGGTAGCCGCGCTGCTGCGGGATCACGTGGTTCGAGGTGGCGCGCGCCAGCTCCAGCACTTCCCGATGCAGGGCCGACAGATGCGGATTAACCGACGACATCACGCCGCGCGCATCGTCGCCGCAGGCGGCGATGGTATCCAGCAATACCTCGTGCAAGCCCTGCAGCGTGTGCTTGACGTTGTGCTTCAGTACACCATGAAACTGGAAGGTCTGGCGCGTGGTCAGCCGCAGCGACGGCGTGCCGTAGGCCAGCGCCAGTTCCGACAATTTCAGCCATTGCTGCGGCGAGCAGACGCCGCCCGCCAGCCGCACGCGGATCATGAACTGGTAGGCCGGCTCCAGCTTCTGGCGCCGCCGCTCGTCGCGCAGGTCGCGGTCGTCCTGTTGATAGATGCCGTGGAACTTCATCAGCTTGGTGTCGGTTTCGGTCACCGCGCCGGTCACCGTGTCGCGCAGGCTTTCGACGATGGTGCCGCGCAGATAATTGCTGGCGGCCTTCAGGCGCTCGTCGGCGGAGAGTTTTTCCAGCGGCTGCGAGATGTCAGCACTGCGGTCAGCACTGCGGTCGGCGCTGCGATCGGTTTCGATGATTTGGTTTTCCATGGGCTTCCAGTTTCAGTACACGTCTTTTTGATAGCGCCCGGCCGCCTGCAGCTCGCGCAGGAATTCCTGCGCATCGTCGGCGCCGCGGCCGCGCTGCTCCTCGATCACCGCCAACAGCGCGCCCTGCACGTCCGGCGCCATCTGTTCGGCGTCGCCGCAGACGTAGATGTAGGCGCCGTCGGCAATCCAGTCGAACAATTCGGCGCCGCGCTCGCGCAGCTTGTGCTGGACATACACCTTCTGCTGCTGGTCGCGCGAGAAGGCGACGTCGGCGCGCGACAACAGGCCGCTGCGCCTCCATTCCTGCCACTCGGCCTGGTACAGGAAGTCGGTGCGGAAATTTCGGTCGCCGAAAAACAGCCAGTTGCGGCCCGGCGCCGCCAGCGCCTCGCGCTGCTGCAGGAAGGCGCGGTACGGCGCGACGCCGGTACCGGCGCCGATCATGATCACCGGCGCATTCTGGTCCGACGGTAGGCGGAAATGCTCGTTGCGCTGCAGGTAGATCGGCACGCTGTCGCCGCTTTGCAGGCGATCCGCCAGATGCACCGAGGCGACGCCATGGCGCTCGCGCTGGCGCAGCCGGTAGCGCACCGGCGCCACGCACAGGTGCACCTCGCCCGGCGCCAGTTCGGCGGCCGAGGCGATCGAGTACAGCCGCGGCTGCAGGCCGCGCAGCGCGGCGACGAAATCGCGCGGCGCGATGCCGGGCACCGGGCGCGCCTTGAGCAGGTCGATGATATGGGTCGCTTCCAGGAAAGCGGCCCGTTCGGCTCCGCTCTTTTGCGCCAGTTGCGCGGCCAGCTCGTTGTCGCCCGACAGCTCGGCCCATTTCTCGATGAAGCGCGGGGTGACGGCGGTGATTTCGAATTCGGATTGCAGCGCACGCCGGATTTCCAGTTCGCCGTTGCGCCCGGCCACCGGTTCCGAGCCGGACCAGCCGAACAGCGCCAGCAGTTCGTCCACCAGCGCCGGATCGTTTTGCGGCACCACGCCCAAGGCATCGCCCGGCACATGGATCAGGTCCGAGCCGTCCAGCGCCAGCTCGATGTGGCGCGTATCCTTCGACGAGCCGCGGCCGGTGATGCGGATGTTTTCCACCACCTGCGCCAGGAACGGGTTGTTCTTGCTGTACGGAGTGGCCGCTGGCGGCTGCGGCGCCGGGCGCACGGCGGCCAGCCCGGAGGCGGCATGCGCACCATGTGCCCCGGCCGGCACTGCCGCCTGGATCTGCTCCAGCACCGAATCGATCCAGCGGCCGGCATCGGCCTCGTAATCGACGTCGCAATCGCAGCGCGCAAACAGGCGTTGCGCGCCCAGTTCTTCCAGGCGGCGGTCCAGTGTTTTGCCGGCCTGGCAGAAAAATTCATAGGTCGAATCGCCCAGCCCCAGCACCGCGAAGCGCAATTGCGGCAGCGCCGGCGCCTTGCGTCCGGCCAGGAATTCGAAGAACGGCAGCGCCGGCTCGGGCGGCTCGCCTTCGCCATGGGTGCTGGCGACGAACAGCACCGTTTCCTCATCCTTCAGCGCGCGCGGCTTGTAGCGCGCCAAATCCTCCGCCTGCGCCGCGATGCCGGCCTGCTGTGCACGGCCGGCAAGCTGGCGCGCCAGTTCCGCCGCGTTGCCGGTTTCGCTGGCATACAGAATCTTGATCGTGGCCGCCGCCTGGGAAGCCTGGCCGGCCGGCGCGCTCGCCGCCGCCGCAACCGCTGCCACCGCCTGGAAGTTGCCACGCGCTTCAGCCACACCGGCAAAATAGCCGCTGATCCAGAACGCCTGCTCAACGGAGAGCGAGCGACCGAGCGAACGCAGCAATTCGCGCTGGGAGTCGTCAATGCCGGTGCCAGGCAGCGCAGGAGGCATCATGTCCATATTCGTATTCCTCTTCGATTGATCCGGCCACCGGATCGCCATGCCCCACCCGCCGGGTGGATCGGGAAGGAAACTGTAAAAGTGAAGCCTGTAAAAACAAACGATTTATTTGTTTTGTCCTTATGCATGGCGGGGCATTGCGTAGCGGCACCGGCCGCACCACGGAAATTCCGGCTCCGACTTTCCCGGTCGCCATGCCCGGCTTGCCTTGTGCAATGGCTCCGATGGCCCGACGTGCCAGTGCTAGCGGGAACTTCACAAGCTTGTTGCCCAAGAGTGGCAAGCCTGGAGCGGCGACCGCGTCAGGCAGTCGCATGGCGCCCGCCCCGGGCGGCCGTGTGAAGGATAGCGCAACCGGCATCCGATAAAATACGGATACAATGGCCAACTCCTGTATCCGACGGAGTATATGGATTCCTCCATTCATTCATGTACGGAACGCGGGGCCGTATCGATGAGTATATGAAGTTGCAGCAAGCGGTCGCCGGTAGCGCCGGACTGCCTCACCCCTGAAAGGAAAAGCGCCACGATGCCGTTCTCAACCTGGAAACGCCTGCTGGAAATCCCGCCCGAAAGCTGGGTGGTCGCGATCGCGGTGGCTCTGGTCACCTATCTCGTCTTGCGCACCGTGGTCGGCTTCATCGCCGCGCGTTTTCGCGCGCTGGCGCGCAGGACCGACGGCCTGGCTGGTACCATCGTCGGCGAAGCGCTGGGGCATACCAGCCAGGTGCTGATGCTGCTGGTGGCGCTGCTGGCCGGCTTGAGCGCGGTCGAGTTGCCGCCGATACGGGAGACCTGGCTGGCGCACGGCTGGGTGATCGTGATCGGCTTGCAGGTGGCGCTGTGGCTGAACCGCGCCATCATTGCCTGGATGCACCAGTACCAGGCGCGCGCCGGCACCGACCTGCGCAACCGTGCCACTACCACCACGATGGCGCTGCTGATGCGCTTCGTCATGTGGCTGACCGTGATCCTGGCGGTGCTGGCCAATCTCGGCATCAATGTCACGGCGCTGGTGGCCAGCCTCGGGATTGGCGGCATCGCGGTGGCGCTGGCCTTGCAGACCATCCTCTCCGACCTGTTCGCATCGCTGGCGATCGCGTTCGACAAACCGTTCGTGGTCGGCGATTCGATCTCGTTCGGCGCCATCTCCGGCACCGTGATCCGGGTCGGCATCAAGACCACGCGCATCCAGGCGCAGGGCGGCGAGATGGTGATCATTTCCAATACCGAACTGCTGAAGCAGATCGTGCACAACAGCCGCCCGATGCAGCAGCGGCGGGTTGCGTTCGGCTTTCGCGTCGCCTACCAGACGCCGGTCGAACAACTGGCCGCATTGCCGCAACTGGTGGCCGAGATCGTCGGCGCCATCGAGCATGCGCGCTTCGATCGCGCCCACTTCAAGGGCTTCGGAGAAAGCGCGCTGGAATACGAAGTGGTGTACCACGTGCTCAAGCCCGACTATGCGCTCTACATGGATATCCAGCAGCGCATCAACCTGGAGTTGATGCGCGCCTGCGCCGCACGCCAGATCCGTTTCGGCTATCCGGTGCGCACCGTGCAGATGGCCGGCGAGGCAAGCGAAGCAAGCCAGGCGGCCGAGCCGCCCGACTGAGCCGATTCAATGCCGGCGCGCCTCCAGCACGCCGGGCACTTCGCGAATCACCGTGAGCGCCTTTTGCAGTTGCTCGGTGGCGGCGATTTCGGCGGTAAATGCCATGCGTGCCTGGCCCCTTGCGCTTTGCGTGCTGACGCCGATCACGTTGATTTTCTCGCGCAGCAGCACGTCGGAAATGTCGCGCAGCAATCCCTGGCGGTCGTTGGCCAGCACGAAGATGTCGACCGGATACACGGTGTCGCCGCCCGGCTTGCCCCAGGTGGTCTGGATTATGCGCTCGGGCGCATGGCGCTGCATCTCGGCGAAGTTCTTGCAGTTGGCGCGATGGATCGACACCCCCTTGCCGCGCGTGACGAAGCCGACGATCGCATCCGGCGGCGCCGGTTTGCAGCATTTCGCCAGTTGCGTCAGCAAGCCGTCGGTACCGACCACCAGCACGCCCGAGCGGGCGCCGTGGATCACGCTCGAGGCGCGGCTCTTGCGTGTGATCGCGGCTTCCGCTTCTTCGACGGTGGCGGGCGCGGCTTTTTCTGCCTCGCCGCCATGCAGAGCCTGCTCCACCTGGCGCAGGCTGAACGTATCCTTGCCGACGGCGAGGAATAGATCGTCCGGCTTGGCAAAATCGAGCTTGCGCGCCAGGTCTTCCAGGTTGACCGCCGTCTTGCCCTCACGCTGCAACGTCTTTTCGACCAGCGCGCGGCCGTGGGCCAGGGTTTCCTGCTGCTCGATGGCGTTGAACCAGGCGCGCACCTTGGCCCGCGTGCGGTTGCTGACCGCATAACCGGGGGAGAGCCAGTCGCGCGACGGCCCGGCCGCGCCCGGCACGCCGCCGGAGCCGGCGCGCACGGTGATGATTTCCACCGTCTGGCCGTTCTTCAGTGGCGTATTCAAGGGCACCATTACGCCATCGACACGGGCGCCGCGGCAACGATGCCCGACCTCGCTGTGCAGGTGGTAGGCGAAGTCGATCGGTGTCGCCCCGCTCGGCAACTCGATCACGCGCGCCTGCGGCGTCAGCACGTAGATGCGGTCGTCCAGCGCCGCCGACTTGAGTTGCTCGACCCAGTCGCGACGATTATCTTCACCGCCGACCACCGATTCGGCAACCTCGGTCTTCCAGGCCAGCAATTGCCGCAGCCAGGCAATCTTTTCGTCGTATTTCTGCGCCGCGAAGTTGGAGCCGCCGCTTTCCTTGTAGCGCCAGTGCGCGGCCACGCCGTATTCGGCGAAATAGTGCATGTCGCGGGTGCGCAACTGCACTTCCAGCGGGCGCCCGTCCTCGGCCAGCACCACCGTGTGCAACGACTGGTAACCGTTCGGCTTGGGGCGCGAAATGTAGTCGTCAAATTCACTCGGCACCGGGGTCCAGATGTGGTGCACGATGCCCAGCGCCGTGTAGCACGCCTTGACGTCGTCGACGATGACGCGAAACGCGCGCACATCGTACAGCTCGGAGAAATCCAGCTCCTTGCCGCGCATCTTGTTCCAGATGCTGTAGATGTGCTTGGGCCGGCCCGAGACTTCGGCCTGCACGCCGGCCGCCGCCAGTTCCGCGCGCAGGCGGTCGATCGCGGCGGCGACGAAGCCTTCGCGCTCGATGCGCTTTTCTTCCAGCATCCTGGCGATGCGCTTGTAAGCGGCCGGCTCGAGGAAGCGGAACGACAGGTCTTCCAGTTCCCATTTCAATTGCCAGACGCCCAGGCGATTGGCCAGCGGCGCGTACAGGTCGAAGGTTTCGCGCGCATAGCGCCGGGTGTCGGCGTTTTCCAGTTTCTGTTCGCTGAAGTAGCGCAGCGTGGTCACGCGCGAGGCCAGCCGTACCAGCACCACCCGCATGTCGGAAGCCATCGCCAGCAGCATCTTGCGCAGCGTCTCGACCTGGGCGCCGGCTTCCTGGGCGGAATTCTTGCCGCGCGCCGTGCCTTGCTGCTGGCCGAAGGTTTGCGCGTGCAGCCGGATCAACTGCCGCACGCCAGCCACGAAGTCGGCGATTTCCTGGCCGAATTCAGCTTCGATCCTGGGCACCGCTGCCGGATTCACCGCCGGCAATTCGAACAGCAAGCCGACGATGCGGGTGTCGGCATCGGTTTTCAGCATTGCCAGCACCGCCGCCGCCGCCTGCGAAAAGCGCAGCGCATCCTGGCCGGTCAACACCGTGCGGCCGGCATACAGCGGCGCGACGAAGGCCAGCGCCCGCTGCACGCGCGCACTGTCTTCGACCGCGAGGCCGGCGCACAGTTGCGCTTCCAACTCGTCAGCCAGGGCGACGGTCGAAACCATGCGGATTTACTTCAGCGCCGCCGTCACCACCATCTCAACCAGCCACTCGGTCTTCGCCAGCTTGGCTTCCACCGTGGCGCGCGGCGGCGCGTCGCCGGCCGCCACCCAGCTGTCCCAGACCGCGTTCATGCCGGCGATATCCTTGATGTCGGCCAGGAAGATCTGGCACATCAGGATGCGCGTCTTGTCGCTGCCGACTTCCTGCAGCAAGCGGTCGATATGCGCCAGCACTTCGCGCGTCTGGCCTTCGATGTTGTGCGTCACGTCTTCCGCGACCTGGCCCGCCAGGTAGACGGTGCCGTTGTGGATGGCGACTTCCGACAGGCGTTTTCCGACGTGCAAGCGTTTGATTTCCATTCTGTCCTCACTAGGTAAACTGAATTGATTGAAAAGCAGGCTGAAAATTTCAGCCAAGCAAAAACCGGCGGGCCAGCGCGATCTGGCCTTGATGCACGAAGGTCGGCGCGTGGCCGACGCCATCGATCTCGACCAGTTGCGCGCGCGGCCCGCGCTGGGTCATGCGCTGCGCCACCTCCGGCGTCAGCAGGTCCGATTCGGTGCCGCGCACCAGCAGCGTCGGACAGGTGATCGCATCGTAGGCGGCCCAGAGGCCGGCCTCGGCCTGTTGCGCAATTTGCGGCGTGATCGCCTTGAACGGCAGCGCCAGTCCCAGATCGTAATTCCGGGTCCACAAGCCATCCTTGTCCTGGCACAGCACATCGGTCGCCAGCTTGCGCCATTCGGCCTCGCTGTGCGGACCGAAGGTGCGCGAAATCTGGCGTACGTAATCGGCCGCCTGCTGGAAGGTTTCAAAGCGCACCGGCTGGCTGATGTAGTCGCCGATGCGCGCCAGCGCCTCCGGGTTCAGCGTCGGGCCGATGTCGTTCAGGATCAGCTTGCGGATTGGATTGCCGGCCAGCGAGGCCATGCCGATGCCGATCAGGCCGCCCATCGAGGTGCCGAACCAGTCGACCGTCTCCGCCTCCAGCCGCGCCAGCAGGCTCACCATGTCGGCGACGTATTGCGGCACCTGGTAGTACTGCGGATCGCGCAGGTGGTCAGAGCGGCCGCGCCCGACCACGTACGGCGCCACTACCCGATAGTCGGCGCACAGCGCGCGCGCCAGGTGATCGAAATCGTCGGCCACGCGCGTCACGCCATGCACGCACAGCAGCACTTTCGGGTTGCGCGGATCGCCCCATTCCTTGTACACCATGCGGTGCAGGCCGGCTGGGGAAAGGCATTGCACGTGCTTGAAGCGCGGATCGGTCATGGTATTTTTACTAGGTCTTCGATTCCGACATTTTACTGTCGTTGCGCTTAAAATCGTGCCGAGACAGGCGTTTTGGACAATTCACTTGAGGAACATCATGCAAAAATCGCTGCAGGGAAAAACCGCGCTGGTCACCGGCTCCACCTCCGGCATCGGCCTCGGCATGGCGCACGCGCTGGCCGCGCAAGGCGCGCATATCGTCTTCAACGGCTTCGGCGACGCCGCCGAGATCGTCAAACTGCAAGACGACACGGCACGCCAGTTCGGCGTCCAGACCGCCTACCACCCTGCCGACATGTCGCAGCCGGCCGAGATCGAGGCCATGATGAAATTTGCCGCCGACAAATTCGGCGCGGTCGATGTGCTGGTGAATAACGCCGGCATCCAGCACGTAGCAAACATCGAGGATTTCCCGGCCGAAAAATGGGATGCGATCATCGCCATCAACCTCTCCTCGGCCTTCCACACCACGCGCCTGGCGCTGCCGGCAATGAAGGCACGCAACTGGGGCCGCATCATCAACATCGCCTCGGTGCACGGCCTGGTCGGCTCGGCGCAAAAATCCGCCTACGTCGCCGCCAAGCACGGCATCGTCGGCCTGACCAAGGTCACCGCACTGGAAACCGCCGCCACCGGCGTCACCTGCAACGCCATCTGCCCCGGCTGGGTGCTGACGCCGCTGGTGCAAAAGCAGGTCGACGCCCGCGCCGCGCAGGCCGGATTGTCGAACGACGACGCCAAGAAAAGCCTGCTGGCCGAAAAGCAGCCGTCCGGCGAATTCGTCACGCCCGATCAACTCGGTGCGCTGGCGGTCTTCCTGTGCAGCGAAGCCGCCAGCCAGGTGCGCGGCGTGGCGTGGAACATGGACGGTGGCTGGGTTGCGCAGTAAGGGCCACCGCAAGCTCCACTACCCGGTAATCGCCCCGGCTGTTTTCACATACTCCATTACTCGATAGCTGAAGCCGGATATAAAACGGGAGTTTTTTGCACATACTCTAGGTTTTTATGGGGCGGTTTCAAACACGAAGTGGAACACCGCCTGGCCGAAGGCGGCGTTCCGATCGGTTCGGTGATCGTGCATCGCGGGCAGCAAGGCAGCCCGATTTTGCACGGCGAACTGGAGTTGATCGCCATCAGGCAAGTGCTTTGGAACGAAGACAGCGGCAAGCCGTCGAATGAGTCGGGCGCGGGCGGTAAAACGCCGCCGTGCGGCCCATCACCAGCACCAATCCCACGCGCCGGAGAGCCGAATGCTTGCGGCAAAAACCTGTCTAGAAGCGATCCGCCTTGGCGCCATCTACCTGCTGGCGGCGATCGTGGCGGCCCCCGCCAGCGGCGCAAGTACCGGGCCGGCTGGAGCCACCAACCGGGTCACGGTGCAGGTACCGGCCGGCATGGACCGCGCACCTTTCGACGTGCCGCGCACGCTGTTGGTACCGCCGGGATTTTCGATCCGTGTGTTGGCACGGGTAGCGGACGCCCGCTTCATGGCGCTGGCGCCGAACGGCGACTTGCTGGTCTCCAGTCCGGCGACAGGCCGCGTAACGCTGCTGCGCCCCGGCAGCGGCGACACCGCGGCCGCCACCTTCGTGTTCGCCGCAGGTTTGAAGATGCCACACGACATGGCCTTTCATGCCATCGGCCGCACCACCTATCTCTACCTGTCGGAATCGAACCGGATCATCCGCGCCGCCTACGTCAGCGGCGCCACCGCCCTCGGCCGGAGCGAGGTGGTGGTGGATGGCTTGCCGGATGGCTCGACTGCGGGCCTGCAGGGCCGCTACAACCACCCGCTGAAAAACTTCACGCTGCACCAGGACAAGCTGTACGTCTCGATCGGCTCCAGTTGCAACGCCTGCGCCTCCGACACCGTGGCCGATCCGGTGCGCGGCGCGCTCTATGTGTACAGCGAGGATGGCAAAAACCCGCGCTTGTATGCGCGCGGCGTACGCAACATCGAGGGGCTGCGCTTTCGCCCCGGTAGCGACGAACTGTGGGTGGTCGTCAACAATCGCGACAACATCGCCTACCCGCTGCACCGCGATTTCGACGGCGACGGCCGCGACGATTTCGGCCGGGTGATGCAGCGTTACGTCGATGGCCATCCGCCCGACCTGCTGATCAAGATAAAGGACGGCGGCCAGTACGGCTGGCCGTTCTGCAATTCGGACCCGGACCAGGGGCTGGACGACATGCCCTACCAGCGCGACGCCGAGCTCAACGCCGACGGCAGCCGCCTTGACTGCGCCGGCATCGAGCGCGTGACGAAAGGCCTGCCGCCCCATTCGGCGCCGCTCGGCCTGAGTTTCCTGCGGGAGTCCGGTTTACCGGTGCCTTACCGCAATGCGCTGGTGACGGCCTTGCACGGCTGCTGGAACTGCAGCGCCTTGAATGGCCACCAGATCATGCTGGTGCCATTCCAGCCCGACGGCAGCCTGGGCGCCGCGGTCGATCTGGTCAGCGGCTGGGTCACCAATGCGGCGCGCAAGGAACGCTGGGGCCGGCCGGTCGCTGTGATCCCGGATGGCCGGAACGGACTGTATATCTCGGACGATCTGTCCGGCACGATTTACCAACTGAGCAGCCACTAGCTTTTCTACAAAAAACGGCGCCCGGGGCGCTGTTTTTCATGTCACGCATATTGCGCTCATTGCAATGCGCTGGTGTCCAGGCTGGCTTCGGTTTTTTCGCTGATTTCCGCCACCGTCACGCCGCTGGCCAGTTCGACCAGCTTCAAGCGGCCGCCCACCACGTCGATCACGCCCAGATCGGTGATGATGCGATTGACGACGCCGACCCCGGTCAGCGGCAGATTGCACTGCTTCAGGATCTTGGGCGAAGTCGAGCCATCCTTGGCTTTTGCCACGTGCTCCATCAGCACCACGACGCGGCCGACGCCGGCCACCAGGTCCATCGCGCCGCCCATGCCCTTGACCATCTTGCCGGGGATCATCCAGTTGGCCAGGTCGCCCTGTTCCGACACCTGCATCGCGCCCAGGATCGCGATATTGATCTTGCCGCCGCGGATCATCGCGAACGAATCCGCCGAACTGAAGTATGACGAGCCCGGCAATGAGGTTACGGTCTGCTTGCCGGCGTTGATCAGGTCGGGATCGATCGCGTCCTCGGTCGGGAACGGGCCGATGCCGAGCAGGCCGTTTTCCGATTGCAGCCAGACTTCGATATTCTGCGGTACATAGTTGGCCACCATGGTCGGCAAGCCGATGCCGAGGTTGACGTAAAAACCGTCCTGCAGTTCCTGCGCCGCGCGCGCGGCCATTTGCTCACGAGTCCATGCCATCTCTGTTCTCCGTATTCTCTAGTTGCTGCCTGGGTTGGCACGCACGGTGCGCTGCTCGATCCGTTTTTCCGGGTGGGCGTTTTGCACGATGCGGTGCACGAAGATGCCGGGCGTATGGACATGGTCCGGGTCGAGCTCACCGACTTCCACCAGCTGTTCCACTTCGGCGATCGTGATCTTGCCGGCCATCGCGACGTTCGGGTTGAAGTTGCGCGCGGTCTTGTTGAATACCAGGTTACCGGCCTTATCGCCTTTCCAGGCCTTGACCAGCGAGATGTCGGATACCAGCGAACGCTCCATCACGTATCGGTGGCCGTCGAATTCGCGCACTTCCTTGCCTTCGGCGACGATGGTGCCGAGGCCGGTGCGGGTGAAGAAGGCCGGGATGCCGGCGCCGCCGGCGCGCAGTTTTTCCGCCAGCGTGCCTTGCGGGGTGAATTCCAGTTCCAGTTCGCCGGCCAGAAACTGGCGCTCGAATTCCTTGTTCTCGCCGACGTACGAGGCAATCATTTTCCGGATCTGGCGCGTCGCCAGCAACTGGCCCAGGCCGAAACCGTCGACGCCGGCATTGTTCGAGATCACGGTCAGATTCTTGACTGCCGAATCGCGCAGTGCGGCGATCAGAGCCTCGGGAATCCCGCACAAACCAAAGCCGCCCACCGCGATCGTCTGGCCGTCTTTCACCACATCCGCCAATGCCGTCGCCGCGTCCGGATAAACTTTCTTCATACCAACACCTCTTATTGTGTAAAGTAGTGCGTCAAAGCCTTAACGCCTTCGCGATTTTCCGTTCTGCGTCAGTCAGCATAAGACTGCATGCGGAATCGCACAATACCGTAGAACTACGAATTTTAATCGATCAGATGGAGGGGACTCTTCCATGAGCGCGGTACTGCCAATTGATTACGACGTGATTTTCCAGCGGTCTCCGGTCGGCATGTGCATCTCCAGGAACCGCGTCATCCAGGCCAGCAATCACGCGCTGGACCAGATGTTCGGCTATGCGCCGGACGCGCTGGCCGGGCAGTCGTTTCTGGTGCTGTACCCGACCCCGGACGAATTCGAGCGCACCGGTGCCCGCATCACGCCGATCATGAATGCCAAGGGTTGCTACTCGGACGACCGCATCATGAAACGCGCCGATCAGGAATTGTTCTGGTGCCACGTCACCGGCCGCTCGCTGACCCCGGGCGACCCGCACGGCGCCGGCATCTGGGTATTCGAGGACTTGAGCGCGAAGCGGCGCGTATCGGCCGAACTGACGCCGCGCGAACGGGAAATTTCAGCGCTGCTGGCGGAAGGAAAAACCAGCAAGCTGATCGCGCGCGAAATCGGCTTGAGTCCGCGCACGGTGGAAATGCATCGCGCCAAGCTGATGCGCAAATTCTCGGCCGCGACCTCCAGCGAACTGGTACACCGCTTGCTGGGCGTGGCCCTGTAGGCGGCGCCGCCTTATGCTCCCAGTTGCGGTAGGCGCGCCTGCGTCAGGCGCGCCAGCAGCTTCGGGTTCAGCGCCACCGATTTTTCCCTGGCGTAGTTGACCCACACCACCTTGGCGCCGCCCTCGGCGACGATCAGGTCCGGGTTGTCCACGCGCCGGATCTCGTGCACGGTTTCAAAACTGGAGCGCCCCGGCGCGCCGACATACGTCAGCACTTCAATTTCGCCCGGAAACTTCAATTGTCGCATGAATGAACAATGCGCATTGACGACCACCGGTCCTTCGCCGCTGAACATATCTGGCTCGAGATCAATGCTGGAGAACCATTCAATGCGCGCTTGCTCCATGTAACGAAAATATACGGCATTGTTGACGTGCCGCATCGCATCCATATCACCCCAGCGAATCGGCATACGCGTGATATGCACCAGATTTTTGTCAATTGTTGTCATGCCTTACGAGGCTCCATAAATCAATCTCCATGAACGCATTTATTGCGCGCTGGCGCCGTCGTCGGCGGTCATGATGGCGCCATTGATGAAGTGCGACTCATCGGCCGCCAGCAGCAGCAGCAGTCCGTCCAGGTCTTCCGGCTGGCCGAGGCGCCGGCGCGGCAGCATCTCGATCAGTTTCTGGCCCTGCTCGGTCTCGAAGTGCGCGGCGTTGATTTCGGTCCGGATGTAGCCCGGGCAGATCGCATTGACGTTGATGCCGTAGCGGCCCCATTCCACCGCCATCGCCTTCGTCATGTGCACCACGCCGGCCTTGCTGATGCAGTAGATGCCGATCTGCGGCAGTACGCGCAGGCCGGCGACCGAGGCGATGTTGATGATCCGATGCTGCTTCTTGGGATCGCCCTTGGCGCGCGCGATCATACGCTTGGCGGCTTCCTGGGCCACGAAGAAGGCGCCGCGCAGATTGGTGTCCATCACATACGCGTAGTCTTCCGGCGTGACATCGAGCAGCCGCTGAGTGGTCGAGACGCCGGAATTATTGACCAGGATGTCGATCGGACCGGCCTCGGTTTCTGCATGCGCAATGGCGGCCTTGATGCTGGCATAGTCGGACACGTCGAGCGCCACCACGTGCGCGGCGCCGCCTTCGGCTTCAATCTCGGCGCGCAGCTCCTTCAGGCGCTCGGTGCGGCGCGACGCCAGCACCACCTGGGCTCCGGCTTGCGCCAGCGTCTTCGCGAAGCGCGCGCCCAAACCGCTGGAAGCGCCGGTAATCAGCGCGATTTTTCCATGAAAGTTGAATTCGATCCCCACAAGCTTCTCCCGATGTGCGCATTTAGTCAGCCTAGCCTCAGCAGACACGTTATCATGCACCCCGCGATTAGTGCGCAGTGCCTAGTATTCTGCCGCAAAATCCATGACAATTAGCACACCCGTTCGAAAAATAAATTTTACCGCCAACACCATGACTTCAAACTCGACCCCAAGCATCCTGGAACAATACGGCCCGCGCGAAGCGATGGAATACGACGTCGTTATCGTCGGCGGCGGTCCCGCCGGCTTGTCCGCCGCGATCCGCCTGAAACAGCTGGCCGCCGAAAAAGGCAGCGAGGTTTCGGTCTGCGTTCTGGAAAAAGGCGGCGAGCTGGGCGCGCACATCCTGTCCGGCGCGGTGATGGCACCGCAGGCGCTGACCGAACTGATCCCCAACTGGCAGGAGCTGGGAGCGCCGCTGAACGTGCCGGTCACCGAGGACCGCTTCCTGTTTCTGAGCCAGACCAAGGCGTACAAGACGCCGGGCTGGATGCTGCCAGCCTGTTTCCAGAACCACGGCAACTACGTCGTATCGCTAGCCAACGTGGTGCGCTGGCTGGGCCAGCAGGCCGAAGCGCTGGGCGTGGAAATTTTCCCCGGCTTCCCGGCGGCCGAAGTGCTGTACAGCGACAACGGTCAGGTTCTAGGTGTCGCCACCGGCAACATGGGCGTCGATCGGCACGGGCAGCCGACCGCCGCGTTCCAGCTCGGCATGGAATTGCGCGCGAAGTACACGCTGTTTGCCGAAGGCGCACGCGGCAGTCTCGGCAAGCAGTTGATGGCCAAATACAATCTGAACCAGGGCCGCGACCCGCAAACCTATGCGATCGGCATCAAGGAACTATGGGAGATCGACCCGAAGATGCACCAACCGGGACTGGTAGTGCACACCGCCGGCTGGCCGCTGGATAACAAGACCTATGGCGGCTCCTTCCTCTACCACCTCGACAACAACCAGGTCGCGGTCGGCTACGTGGTCGGCCTGGCTTACGAAAATCCCTACCTGTCGCCATACGAGGAATTCCAGCGCTACAAGACCCATCCTGAAATCCGCAAGTTCTTCGAGGGCGGCAAGCGCATCTCCTATGGCGCGCGGGCACTGACCGCGGGCGGCCTGCAGTCGCTGCCGAAGCTGGTGTTCCCGGGCGGCGCCTTGATCGGTTGCGATGCCGGTTTCTTGAATGCCTCGCGCATCAAGGGCAGCCACGCGGCGATCAAGAGCGGATCACTGGCCGCCGAAGCTGCATTCGACGCGCTGGCATCCGGACGCCAGCACGACGAACTGGCCGCCTTCCCGCAGGCATTCGAGCAATCCTGGCTGCACGAGGAACTGCACGTGGCGCGCAATTTCAAGCCGTGGATGAGCAAGGGCCTGGTGACCGGCACGCTGATGGTCGGCATCGACCAGGTCGTATTCCGCGGCAAGGCGCCATGGACCCTGCACCACTCGCAGGCAGACCACGAATATCTGAAGCCGGCCGCCGAATGCCAGCCGATCGTCTACCCGAAACCGGACGGCAAGCTGACCTTCGATCGCCTGTCGTCGGTCTTCATCTCCAACACCAACCATGCGGAAGAGCAGCCGATCCACCTGACGCTGAAAGACCCGACGGTGCCGGTGGACGTCAACCTGGCGATCTATGCCGGGCCGGAAAGTCGCTACTGCCCGGCCGGCGTGTATGAATTCGTGAAGACGGAGAACGGCGGTGATCGGCTGCAGATCAATGCGCAGAACTGCGTGCATTGCAAGACCTGCGACATCAAGGACCCGACCCAGAATATCGTCTGGATTCCGCCGGAAGGCGGCGGCGGGCCGAATTATCCGAACATGTAAAAATAAAAAGGCCGTGATTGCGGCTTTTTTTTCGGACAGCTTTCGTGGTGACGCTGACGGCGGTGGCTACATCCATTTATATACTGCCTTGAATGCAAGCCGATTCCGGCCGGTAAATGGCCGTCCATACAACATACTCCATCTTTACCTGGCAGAAGTCGCCAGTGGAACGATGAACCCGACTCAGACGATCCACTCCCCCGCCACGATCTTTTGCAGCCAGAAGGCGCCAATCACGGTCTTGACGTCGGTGATTTTTCCCTGCCGGACCCATTCCAGCAAATCCACCAGCGGCGCGCGGAAGGTTTCCAGGAATTCGCCGTCGTCGAGCCGGCTGGGACCGGGGCTCAGTTGCCGGGCCAGGAACAGATCCAGATGTTCGTCGGAATAGGCGATCGCGTTGTGGATGGTGCACACCGGCTGCCAGTCGAGCGCGGTATAGCCGGTTTCTTCCTGCAATTCGCGCTTGGCGCACGGCAGCGGCTCTTCGCCGGCATCGATTTTCCCGGCCGGGAACTCAATGAAGACGCGCTCCAGCGGATAGCGGAACTGCCGCTCCAGCAGTACCGTGCCGTCTTCGAACAGCGGCAGGATGACCACCGCGCCGGGATGGCGGATGTATTCACGCTGCGCGGTCTTGCCGTCCGGTAGCCGCACGCTGTCGCGCTGAACCTTGAGGAAGCCGCCGTCATAGGCGAGCGTGCCGTCGAGGCAGGTTTCTGTCAGGTGGCTATCCATGCCGGAACTCCGGGAAATAAGGCCGCTGGAATGCCGCGACCGCGTGATGCTCGCGGCTAGTCGGAGCGGCGCCGTTTGCGCAAATAGCGATACACGAAACCGGGATAAGCGAGCACGATGAACAGGCAGGCGGTTATCGCGTAAAACTCCCAGCCCTGCGCAAAGGCATTGCCGAGTTGCACTTCGAGAAAGCGTGCGATGGCGCCAATCAGCGCATACAGCGCCGCCAGTTCAATCAGCCGCAGCCAGACCGGCTTGACCGCACGCCCGCCAAACGCCACGGGGACCAATGCAAACAGGCGCTCGTTGACAAACGGCAGGTTGGCGGCCAGCACTGCCAGCACGATCACCAGCCAGCTATAGGAAGAAACGTTCACAGGGAGTCCCGGACAGCCTTTCTGCTCATGATGCCAGCGTCTTCACCATGGCCACAGCCAACGCGCTCATCAGCGGCCCCGGCAGCAGACCCAGCGCCAGCAGCGCAACGCCGTTGATGCTCATCGCCACCCGCATATCGGGGTTGACCACGATCGGCTGATCGTCGGCCGGTTCATCGAAATACATCAGCTTGACTACCCGCAGGTAGTAGAACGCGCCCACCACCGACAGCAACACCGCGACGATCGCCAGCCAGAGCTGGCCGGCGCCCAAGACCGCCTGCAGCACCGAGAACTTGGCGTAAAAACCCATGGTCGGAGGCACGCCGGCCAGAGAAAACATCAGGATCATCATCATCAGCGCGAACCACGGGCTGCGCCGGTTCAGGCCCTTGAAGTCTTCCAGATTCTCGGCCTCGAAGCCAGAGCGGGCCAGCAACACGATCATGCCGAAGGTGCCGAGCGTGGCCAGAACGTAGGTAATGATGTAGAACATCGCCGAGCTGTAGGCGTTGGCGGTGCCCGAGACGTTGCCGTCCACCACGCCCGACAACAGGCCGAGCAGCATGAAGCCCATCTGGCCGATGGTCGAATAGGCCAGCATGCGTTTCAGATTGGTTTGCGCGATGGCGGTGATATTCCCGACCGCCATCGACATCACGGACAGGAACACCAGCATTTGCTGCCAGTCGAATGCCAGCGGCAACAAGCCTTCCACCAGCAAGCGGATGCAAATCGCGAATGCAGCCAGTTTCGGCGCCGTTGCCACCAGCAGCGTGATCGCCGTCGGCGCGCCGTGGTAGACGTCCGGCAACCACATGTGGAACGGCGCGGCGCCGAGCTTGAACGCCAGGCCGGCCACCACGAACACGACACCAAATACCAGCACCGTCTTGTTCACCACGCCGGAGGCGGTGACGCGCGCCACTTCGATCAGGTCCAGCGAGCCGGTGGCGCCATACAGCATCGACATGCCATACAGCAGGAAGCCGGACGACAGCGCGCCCAGCACGAAATACTTCATTGCCGCCTCAGTCGGAATCGGAGTATCACGGCGCAGCGCAATCAGCGCATACAGGCTGAGCGACATCAATTCGAGGCCGAGATAAATGATCAGGAAATTATTCCCCGAAATCATGATCATCTGCCCCAACAGCGTAAACAACGCCAGCACGTAATACTCACCCCCGAGGTGGCCGCTGATCATGTTGCGCGCGCTGACATACTGTTGCGAATAAATCAGCGAGAAGCCGACCGACAGGTAGCAGAACAGCTTCAACACATTCGACATCGGATCGGAGATGAACAGATTGTGGAAGGTGTAGCTGGTCGCGCCACTGTTGAAATCTATCATGGTCAGCGCCGCGCAAACCGCGATCGCAACCAGCGACAGTACGTAAGTAACGTGCCGCTTGGCGCTCGTCAGAAACAGGTCGATCAGCAGAATCGCCGATGCCGCTATCACGAGGAAAATCTCCGGATATGCCGGAACCAGGTTCATATTGTTCATTTGGTCGCCGCTAGTTGCGCTTGCAAGATGCGTTGCTAATGGATTTTGGAAATTGCGACATGCTGCAGCAAATCAGCCACGGATACCTGCATCGCATCGATAAAGGGCGCCGGGTAAATGCCCATCGCGAGTACCGCGATGCCCAGCAGGCTCAGCATGAAAAACTCGCGCTTGTTGATGTCGGCCATCTGCGCCACCCGTGCATTGCCGACCGCGCCGAAGATCACGCGCTTGACCAGCCACAGCGAATAGGCCGCGCCCAGAATCAGCGCCAACGCCGCCAGCAGGCCGATCCAGAAGTTGAATTGCACCGCGCCCAGAATCACCATGAATTCGCCGACGAAACCCGAGGTGCCGGGCAAGCCGCAATTGGCCATCGAAAACAGGATGAAGAAGGCCGCGAACTTGGGCATGCTGTTGACCACGCCGCCGTAATCGGCGATCTGGCGCGAATGCAGGCGGTCGTACATGACGCCGATGCACAGGAACATGGCGCCCGACACAAAGCCGTGCGAAATCATTTGCGCGATCCCGCCCTGCACCGACATGTCGTTGAAGGCGAAAAAACCAAGCGTGACGAAACCCATGTGGGCAATCGACGAATACGCCACCAGCTTTTTCATGTCGGCCTGGACGATCGCCACCAGCCCGATATAAATCACCGCCACCAGCGACAGCGTGATGATGAAACCGGACAGGTAATGGCTGGCGTCCGGCGTGATCGGCAGCGAGAAGCGCAGGAAGCCGTACGCGCCCAGCTTCAGCATGATGGCCGCCAGCACCACCGAGCCGCCCGTAGGCGCCTCGACGTGGGCATCCGGCAGCCAGGTGTGCACCGGCCACATCGGCACCTTGACCGCAAAGGCCGCCAGGAAGGCGAGGAAAATCAGGATCTGCTCCGTCATCGAGAGCGGCAGCTTGTGCCAGACCAGGATATCGAAACTGCCACCGGAAGCGATGTACAGGTACAGGATCGCGACCAGGGTCAGGACGGAGCCGAGGAAGGTGTACAGGAAAAACTTGAATGCCGCGTACACCCGGTTGGGGCCGCCCCAGACGCCGATGATGATGTACATCGGGATCAGCGTGGCCTCGAAGAAGACGTAGAACAGCAAGCCATCCAGCGCGCTGAAGACGCCGATCATCAAACCGGACAGGATCAGGAAGGCGCCCATGTATTGGGCCAGCTTGTTTTCGATGACTTGCCAGGCGGCGATCACCACGATCACCGTGATGAAGGCGGTCAATGGAATGAACCATAGCGACAAGCCGTCGATGCCCAGGAAATAATCGATATTGAAGCGCGCGATCCACGGCATTCTTTCGACAAACTGCACGCCATGGGCGGCGTTGTCGAAGTTCAGCACCAGCGGCAAGGTGGCGGCAAAACTGACCAAGGCGCCGATCAGCGATACCATTTTTACCAGGCTGCGGTCGCGGCCGCTGCCGAAGGCCAGCACCAACACGCCGAACGCGATCGGACACCAGATGGCAAGACTAAGCAAGGGAAAAGTTGACTGCATCATAATTATGGTTGTTTTTGCGCCGCCGCTTACTTAGCGAACGGAAACGGCATGAAATAAATCAGGAAACCCAGTACGCCCAGGATCATCACGAACGCGTAGTGGTAGATAAAACCGCTTTGCGCAAGACGAATGAGGCCGGCAAACCAGCCCACCAACTTGGCGCTGCCGTTGACGATCAAGCCGTCGATCAGGCCGCGATCACCGGCTTTCCACAAGCCAGTCCCGAGCCAGCGGGCACCGCCGGCGAACACCACCTCGTTGATCTTGTCCATGTAGTACTTGTTGTCCAGCAGGGTGAAGATGCCGCTGAATTTTTCCTTGAGCATGGCCGGCACGCGCGGGTTGACCATGTAGAAGTAATACGCCAGGGCAACCCCGGCCAGCGCCAGCCAGAACGGCAGCGCGGTCAAGCCATGCAGCGCCATCGCCAGCGGACCGTGGAACTCCTCAGCCAGTACCGCCATCGCCGGGTGCGCGCTGCTGACAAAGATCGCGTCCTTGAAGAAATCGCCGAACAGCATCGGAGCGATCGTCACATAACCGATCATCGCCGATGGAATCGCCAGCAGGATCAGCGGCACCGTCACCACCCACGGCGATTCATGCGGCTTCTGGCCGGGCGCCAAGCCGTGATGATGGCCGTCGCCGGCATCTTCCTCGCTTTCGTCGGCATGCTCATGCGGTGCGTGGGCGCCAAACCGCTCCTTGCCATGAAACACCATGAAATACAGCCGGAACGAGTAAAAAGCGGTAACGAACACACCAGCGGACAGCGCAAAATTGGCAAATCCGGCGCCGGTCAGGGTGCTCTGGTGCACCGCTTCGATAATGCTGTCCTTCGAATAAAAACCGGAAAAGAAGGGAGTACCAATCAAAGCCAAAGAGCCGATCAGCGTCGTCAGCCAGGTGATCGGCATGTATTTGCGCAGGCCGCCCATGTTGCGCATGTCCTGATCGTGGTGCATGCCGATGATGACCGAACCCGCTGCCAGGAACAGCAGCGCCTTGAAAAACGCGTGCGTCATCAGGTGGAACACGCTGATCGAATATGCCGACACACCCAGCGCGACCGTCATATAGCCCAGTTGCGACAGCGTCGAATAAGCCACCACACGCTTGATGTCGTTCTGGATCATGCCGAGGAAGCCCATGAACAGCGCGGTGATCGAGCCGATGATCAGGACAAAGGACAGCGCCGTATCCGATAGCTCAAACAGCGGCGACATGCGCGCCACCATGAAGATGCCGGCGGTTACCATGGTCGCGGCGTGAATCAGGGCCGAAATCGGGGTTGGACCTTCCATCGAATCCGGCAGCCAGACGTGCAGCGGAAACTGCGCCGACTTGCCCATGGCGCCGATGAACAGACAGATGCAGGCGACGGTCAGCAGCATCCAGTCGGTGCCGGGGAACAGCATCTGCGCCAGTTCGCCCTTCTTCGCAAAAATCTCCGCATAGTTCATCGACCCGGCAAACGCCAGCAGCAAGCCGATCCCGAGCACGAAGCCGAAGTCGCCGACGCGGTTGACCATGAACGCCTTCAGGTTGGCCACGATCGCGGTCGGCCGCGTATACCAGAAACCGATCAGCAGATAGGACACTAGCCCGACCGCCTCCCAGCCGAAGAACAGTTGCAGCAGGTTGTTGCTCATCACCAGCATCAGCATCGAGAAGGTGAACAGCGAGATATAGGCAAAGAAGCGGTTATAACCCTCGTCGTCCTTCATGTAACCGATGGTATAGATATGCACCATCAGCGAGACGAAGGTCACCACGCACATCATCATGGCGGTCAGGCTGTCGACCAGAAAGCCGATTTCCAGCTTCAGGCCAGCTACCGTCATCCAGTTGTAGATGGTGCCATCGAAATGGGCGCCGTCCAGCACTGCCAAGAGCGTCTGGCAGGAGATGACGAAGGCGATCAACACGCCCAGAATCGTGACCGTGTGCGAAGTCGCGCGGCCGACCTTGTTGCCGAAAAATCTGGTGCCAAACAGGCCGGCGATCACGGCGCCGACCAGCGGCGCCAGCGGCACCGCAAGGAGTAAATCCGGGTTAAGTTGCCCAGCCATGTTGAACCCTGTCTATATTATTCAGTTACTGTTTTGATCAGCCTTTGAGGCGATCGAGATCTTCGACATCGATGGTTTCCAGGTTACGGAACAGGACCACCAGGATGGCCAATCCGATCGCTGCCTCGGCGGCAGCCACCGTCATGATGAAGAAGACGAAAATCTGCCCGGCGGCATCGCCCAGATAGTACGAAAAGGCGATGAAATTCATGTTTACCGACAACAGCATCAGTTCGATTGCCATCAGCAAGATGATGATGTTCTTGCGGTTCAAGAAAATGCCGACGATCGAGATTGCGAACAGGATCGCGCCCAGGATCAGGTAGTGTGCTAACGATAAAGCCACGGTACGCTTCCCTTATGATTGGTCTTTGACGGCTTGTGCGCCGGTCGCCCCGGCATCGTTGCGCGCGGACTCGGATTTCATGCGGACGACCCGAACCCGGTCGCGGCTTTTCACCTTGACCGCATCGGCCGGATCGAAATATTTGCGGTCCTTGCGACGGCGAATCGTCAGCGCCACTGCGGCAATCATCGCCACCAGCAAGATCACCGCCGCCACCTCGAACGCGAACACGTACTGGGTGTAGAGGACCTTGCCGAGTTCCTTGGTATTGCCGATGTGGGCCGAGGCCGCGGGAACATCCAGCTCAAGCCGGAATCCATGCAGCAGCACCGCCGACATTTCCAGCACGATGACGACGCCGATGACCGAACCGAGCGGCAGATAAGACCAGAACCCCTCGCGGATCTTGCTGACATTAATGTCGAGCATCATCACCACGAACATGAATAGCACCATCACCGCGCCGACATACACCAACACCAGCACGATGGCGAGGAATTCCGCTTTTAACAGGAGCCAGATGGCGGCGCTGGAAAAAAACGACAGTACCAGGAAGAGGACCGCATGCACCGGATTACGGTCGGTGATGACGCGCAACGCCGACAACACCAGGATCAGCGCAAACGCATAGAACAAGAAAGTTTTGAATTCCATAGAAAGCCAGTTTTAGCTGAATCAACGATACGGGGCATCGACGGCACGGGCCGCAGCGATTTCTTTTTCATAGCGGTCGCCGACTGCCAGCAGCATTTCCTTGGTGTAGTACAGATCGCCCCGCTTTTCGCCGTGGTATTCCAATACATGGGTTTCCACGATGGAGTCGGTCGGGCAGGATTCCTCGCAAAAACCGCAGAAAATGCATTTGGTCAGATCGATGTCGTAACGCGTGGTACGGCGCGAGCCGTCGGCGCGCTGCTCCGATTCGATCGTGATCGCCATTGCCGGGCACACCGCTTCACACAGCTTGCAGGCAATGCAGCGCTCTTCCCCGTTGTCGTAGCGGCGCAATGCATGCAGCCCGCGAAAACGCGGCGACTGCGGCGTCTTCTCCTCGGGGAACAGCACGGTAATCTTGCGCGCGAACATATACCGGCCAGTCAGCGCCAAGCCCTTGAACAGCTCCCGCAACATCAAGCTTCCGAAAAAATCCTTGATTGCAACCATGTTGGCCTCCATTGCCACTCAGCCTCGCGCTTCTTTATTTCCAGATATTCAATGCCGGGATCTGCATCCACGCAGCGACGATCACAAGGTACGCCAGCACCAGCGGAATGAAAACCTTCCAGCCGAGACGCATGATCTGGTCGTAGCGATAGCGCGGAAAAGACGCACGCGACCAGATGAACAGCGATACCACGAAAAACGTCTTGATGCCGAGCCAGATCCAGCCCGGGATCCAGGTGAACGGCGCCATGTCGATCGGCGGCATCCAGCCGCCCAGAAACATCAGCGAGGCCAATGCCGAGATCAGGATCATGTTGGCGTATTCAGCCAGGAAGAACATGGCGAACGACATGCCGGAATATTCGACCATGTGGCCGGCCACGATCTCGGACTCGCCTTCCACCACGTCGAATGGATGGCGGTTGGTCTCGGCGATGCCGGAAATCACGTAGACAAAGAAAATCGGCAGCAGCGGCAGCCAGTTCCAGGACAGGAAATTCAAGCCGAGTTCCGCAAAATAGCCCTTGCCCTGGCCAAGCACGATGTCGGTGAAATTCAGGCTACCGGACACCATTAGCACGATCACCAGCGAGAAGCCCATCGCGATTTCATACGACAGCATCTGGGCCGAGGCGCGCATGGCGCCGAGAAAGGCATATTTCGAGTTGGAGGCCCAGCCGGCGATGATGACGCCGTACACTTCCAGTGAAGTTATCGCCATCACGAACAGCAGGCCGGCGTTGATGTTGGCCAGCGCCACCTCGGGTCCAAACGGAATGATGGCCCACGCCGCCAGTGCCGGCGTGATGGTCATCACCGGAGCGATCAGGAACAGGGCCTTGCTGGCCTTGGCCGGAACGATGATCTCCTTCAACAGCAGCTTCAAGGCATCCGCGATCGGCTGCAGCAAGCCGGCCGGGCCGACGCGATTCGGTCCGAGGCGGATGTGCATCCAGCCGATCATCTTGCGCTCCCACAGCGTCAGATAGGCGACGCAGCCCATCAACGGCAACACCAGAGCGATAATTTTGACCAGATTCCAGACCAGCGGCCACAGGCCTCCGAACCAGCCCTGACCGGTCGCATGCAGATTCAAGAGCAATTGGTCCATCAGGCTTTCTCCACCGAGAGTGCGCCAAACATCGGCCCCAGCGCCGCGGTGCTCGCGTGCGCGGCGGCAATGCGCACCACATTGTCTGGCAGACCGGTATCGATTTCGGCAGCCAGTTGTATGCTGTTCTGTCCTTGCGCAACCCGCAGCAGCGCGCCATCCGTTACTGCCAGTTTTTGCGCCAGCGCCTGCGAGATCAGCGCGCGCGGTGGCCGCGCATCCCCGGTTTCCTGCAACGATCCGGCACGACGCACGATCGCGTCGCTGAAATAAATCGGCACGTCGGCGATCCGTTCCAGGCCTCCGCCGGCGGCCTGGTTTGCAGCCGCCTGCGGCTGAACCGCGGCGATATTGTTCAGGCGCGCAACGAGGTCGATCTTGTCAGCCGAATCGCCGCCCAACACTTCATTGCGAATCTCCTCGGAAGATTCGTACTCGAAGTTTTCCAGATCCAGCAAATTCCCCAATACGCGCAACACCTTCCAACCCGGACGGGTTTCGCCCAGCGGCTTGACTGCGCCGTTGAAGCTCTGCGCCCGACCCTCGCAGTTGACGAAGGTCCCCGAGGTTTCGGTAAACGGCGCGATCGGCAACAAGACGTCGGCATACTCGGCCGCATGGCGGTACGGCGACAGGACTACTACCATATCGGCCTGCGCCAGCGCCGCACGCGCGGCGACCGGGTCGCCGGCGTCCAGTTCCGGCTCGGTATTCAGCAACAGATAAGCCTTGCGCGGCGCGGCAAACAGCTGGGCCGCATTGCGTTCCTTGCCCGGCACCGCATGTGCCAGGTAGCCGCCCACCGTATTCGCGCCTTCGGTCAGATAACCGAGGCGGGCATCGGTATGTTGCGTCAGCCACTGTGCCGCGGCATGCAGTTGCGAAGCCTGCGGGTGCTGTACTGCGGCGTTGCCAAGGAAGATGCCGCGCGCTTCGCCGCTCAGCAAGCTGGCGGCAATTTTTTCCGCGGCAGCCGACGGCTGAACCGATTCAAACCCGGCGGGCGCCGCGACGTTCCTGCTCTTCGCCACCACCGCGATCACTTCGCCCAGGGCCGACAGCCACGCCGACGGCGCTGCGATCATCTTGTTGGCGACCGGCATCAGCAGATCTTCATCCACCGCGTGCAGCACGCTGACCTGGGCGCCACGCTTGACCGCCTGGCGCAGACGGGACGCCAACAACGGATGATCCTTGCGCAGGAAGGAGCCGATCACGAAGGCACGATCCAGTTGGCCGAACTGCGCTACCGACATGCCCAGCCACGGCGTCACTTGGCCATCCAGATGGAAATCGGACTGGCGCAGACGGAAATCGACATTTTCCGAACCCAGGCCGCGTACCAATTTTTGCAACAACGACAGTTCTTCCAGTGTCGAGGTTGGCGCCGCCAGCGCGGCCAGCGCGTCGCTGCCGTGTTCCTGCTGGATATTGCGCAGGCCATGGGCGACATATTCGAGCGCAGTCTGCCAGTCGGTTTCCTGCCACTGGCCGTCCTGCTTGATCATCGGCTTTTGCAGGCGCTCCGGGCTGTTCAAGCCTTCATAGGAAAAACGGTCGCGATCCGAGAGCCAGCATTCGTTGACATCCTCGTTTTCCAGCGGTAGCACCCGCATCACGGTGGCGCCCTTGACTTGCACGATCAGATTGGAGCCAAGACCATCGTGCGGGCTGACCGACTTGCGCCGGGTCAGCTCCCAGTTGCGGGCGCTGAAGCGGAACGGCTTCGAGGTCAGCGCGCCTACCGGGCACAGGTCAATCATGTTGCCGGACAATTCGGAATCGATTGCCTTGCCGACGAAAGCGGTGATTTGCGCATGCTCGCCGCGGCCCAGCATGCCAAGCTCCATCACGCCGCCGATTTCCTGGCCGAAGCGCACGCAACGGGTGCAGTGGATGCAGCGCGTCATTTCCTTCATCGAGATCAGCGGTCCGCCGTCCTTCGGCGTGACGATCCGCTTTTCCTCGACATAGCGCGATCCGGAAGCCCCATAACCAACCGCCAAGTCCTGCAACTGGCATTCGCCGCCCTGGTCGCAAATCGGGCAATCCAGCGGGTGGTTGATCAACAGGAATTCCATCACCCCTTTTTGCGCGGTAATGGCCTTCGGGCTATGGGTATGCACCACCATGCCGGCCGACACTGGGGTCGCGCACGCCGGCAGCGGCTTCGGCGCCTTCTCGACTTCCACCAGGCACATGCGGCAATTGGCCGCAATCGACAATTTCTTGTGATAGCAGAAGTGCGGAATATAGGTGCCGAGCTTGTTGGCGGCATCCATCACCATGCTGCCTTCCTGCACTTCGACTTTCTTGCCGTTTATTTCGATTTCAACCATGGCTATGCTTTTCCGCCCTGAGATGCACTATGCGAATCCGTATTTGTTAAACGTGGCCGGGTACCGAGCAGCACTTGTGCTCGATATGGTGCTCAAATTCTTCCCGATAATTCTTGATGAAGGCCCGCACCGGCATCGCCGCTGCATCGCCCAGCGCGCAGATGGTACGCCCCTGGATGTTGTCCGCCACCGAATTCAGCAGATCCAGATCTTCCGGCCGGCCCTGGCCGTGCTCGATCCGGTGCACCACCCGGTACATCCAGCCGGTGCCTTCGCGGCACGGCGTGCACTGGCCGCAGGATTCCTCATAATAGAAATACGACAGGCGCATCAGCGAACGCACCATGCAGCGCGTTTCGTCCATCACGATCACGGCACCGGAGCCGAGCATCGAACCGGCTTTCGCAATCGAGTCGTAATCCAGATCGGTCTGCATCATCACGTCGCCGGGAATCACCGGCGCCGACGAGCCACCAGGGATCACCGCCTTGATCTTCTTGCCGCCGCGCATGCCTCCGGCCAATTCCAGCAGGGTCGCGAACGGCGTGCCAAGCGGAATTTCATAGTTGCCAGGCCGCTCGACGTCACCCGAGATCGAGAAAATCTTGGTGCCGCCATTGTTCGGCTTGCCCAGTCCGGCGTAGGCCTCGGCGCCAATCTTGAAGATGAATGGCACTGCCGCGAAGGTTTCGGTATTGTTGATTGTGGTTGGCTTGCCATACAGGCCGAAGCTGGCGGGGAACGGCGGCTTGAAGCGCGGCTGCCCCTTTTTGCCTTCCAGCGATTCCAGCAGCGCAGTCTCTTCGCCGCAAATGTACGCGCCATATCCATGGAATGCATGCAGCTGGAAATTGAAATCGCTGCCCATGATCCGATCGCCAAGAAAACCTTCGGCCCGCGCTTCTTCCAGCGCCTCCTCAAAGCGTTCGTATTCCTTCCATATCTCGCCGTGGATATAGTTGTAGCCGACCGTGATGCCCATCGCATACGCGCCGATCGCCATGCCTTCGATCAGCGCATGCGGGTTGTAGCGGATGATATCCCGATCCTTGAAGGTGCCCGGCTCGCCCTCGTCGGTATTGCAGACCAAATATTTCTGACCCGGAAACTGGCGCGGCATGAAGCTCCATTTGAGGCCGGTCGGGAAACCGGCGCCGCCACGCCCGCGCAACGAAGATGCCTTGAGCTCGGCGATCACCTGCTCCGGCGGCATTTTCTCGGTGAGGATGCGCCGCAGGCTTTCATAGCCGCCGCGCTTGACGTAATCCGCCAGATGCCAGTTGCTGCCGTCGAGTCCGGCCAGGATCAGAGGTTTGATATGACGATCGTGCAGGCAGGTCATTTGGCAGCATCCCCGCTCAATTCGCCGATCAGCGCGTCGATTTTTTCGTTCGACATCCAGCTGCACATGCGCTTGTTGTTAACCAGCAGCACCGGTGCGTCGCCGCAAGCGCCCATGCACTCGCCCTCCAGCAGCGAGAACTGGCCGTCCGCCGTGGTTTCGTGGAAGTCGATGCCGAGTTTCTGCTTCAGATACTCCGCCGCCTTTTCGCTGCCGGACAGCGCGCACGGCAGATTGGTGCAAATCGTGATCTTGTGCTTGCCGGCCGGCTTCTGGTTATACATGTTGTAGAACGACGCGACTTCCTGCACCGCGATGCTCGGCATGCCCAGATAGTCGGCCACTTCCTGCATCAGTTCCGGCGACAGCCAGCCGATTTCGTCCTGGCCGACGGCGAGCGCCGCCATCACCGCCGACTGTTTCTGCTCAGGGGGAAACTTGGCGATCTCACGATCGATTTTTTGGTACGCCTGTTCTGATAACAGCATTGCTTTTGCCTCGAATATGGATGCGCGATGTGCGCTCAACCTACCTGTCAATTTCGCCGAACACGATATCCTGCGTGCCAATGATCGTCACCGCATCGGAGATCATGTGGCCTCTGGCCATTTCATCCAGTCCCTGCAGATGGGCGAAGCCGGGAGCGCGGATCTTCAGCCGATACGGCTTGTTGGCGCCATCCGAGACGATGTAGATGCCGAACTCCCCTTTCGGGTGTTCCAGCGCAGCGTAGGCCTCTCCAGGCGGCACGTGCATGCCTTCGGAAAACAGCTTGAAGTGATGGATCAACTCCTCCATGTTGGTCTTCATGCTGACCCGCGACGGCGGCGCAACCTTGTAATTGTCGACGATCACCGGGCCCGGATTGTTGCGCAGCCACTCGACGCACTGCTTGATGATGCGATTCGACTGCCGCATCTCTTCGACCCGTACCAGATAGCGGTCATAGCTGTCGCCGTTGACGCCAACCGGAATATCGAAATCGAGCAGGTCATACACTTCGTACGGCTGCTTCTTGCGCAAATCCCATTCGACGCCGGAACCGCGCAGCATGGCGCCGGTAAAGCCCATCGCCAGCGCGCGCTCCGGCGACACCACGCCGATGCCGACCAAGCGCTGCTTCCAGATGCGGTTATCGGTCAGCAGGGTTTCATACTCATCGACATAGGTCGGGAAGCGATTGGTAAAGTCTTCGATGAAATCCAGCAGCGAGCCCTGGCGGTTTTCATTCATGCGCTTGATCGCCTTGTCGTTGCGCACGATCGATGCCTTGTACTGCGGCATGCTGTCGGGCAGATCGCGATACACGCCGCCCGGGCGGTAGTACGCAGCATGCATCCGGGCACCGGATACCGCTTCGTAGCAGTCCATCAAATCCTCGCGCTCGCGGAACGCGTACAGGAACACCCCCATCGCCCCCACGTCCAGCGCGTGCGCACCGAGCCACAGCAAGTGGTTCAGCAGGCGCGTGATTTCGTCGAACATGACGCGGATGTACTGGGCGCGCAACGGCACATCGATGCCAAGCAGCTTTTCAATCGCCATCACATAGCCGTGCTCGTTGCACATCATCGACACGTAGTCGAGCCGGTCCATGTAGGGCACCGATTGCAGGTAGGTTTTTTGCTCCGCCAGCTTTTCAGTCGCGCGATGCAGCAAGCCGATATGCGGATCGGCGCGCTGGATGATTTCGCCGTCCAGTTCCAGCACCAGCCGCAACACGCCGTGCGCAGCCGGGTGCTGCGGACCGAAGTTCAGCGTGTAGTTCTTGATCTCTGCCATTATCTGATCCCGCCGTAATTTTCTTCACGAATCACGCGCGGCGTGACCTCACGCGGCTCGATCGTCACAGGTTGGTAAATCACGCGTTTTTGTTCCGGGTCGTAGCGCATCTCGACATAGCCCGACACCGGGAAATCCTTGCGGAACGGATGGCCGATGAAGCCATAGTCGGTGAGGATGCGCCGCAGGTCGTTGTGGCCCGCAAACAGGATGCCGAAGAAATCGAAGGCCTCGCGCTCGAACCAGTTGGCGGCCGACCACAGATCCGACACCGAGGCGATCTGCGGTACGTCGTCATCCGGCGCAAACACCCGCACCCGCACCCGCCAGTTGTGCGTGACCGACAGCAGATGACTGACCACGGCAAAGCGCGCGCCCTGCCATATGCCATCGCCATAGTCGGAGTAATCCACGCCGCACAGGTCGATCAATTGCTCGAAGCGCAGATCCGCATGGTCGCGCAAGGCGCACATCGACGAGTGATAGGTCGCCGCCTTGACGACGACGGTGACTTCGCCCAGCGCGATCGTCATTTCCCGCAGATCATCGCCCAGCACGGCGCGCAGGGAGGCTTCCAGAGTTTCGAGTTTGGTCGTCATGCGTTTCTCTCAGCGCGCGATGGTGTTGGTGCGCTTGATCTTGTTCTGCAACTGCATGATGCCGTACAGAAGCGCTTCGGCAGTCGGCGGGCAACCCGGCACATAGATATCGACCGGCACGATGCGATCGCAGCCACGCACCACCGAATACGAGTAATGGTAGTAGCCGCCGCCGTTGGCACAGGAACCCATCGAGATCACCCAGCGCGGCTCCGACATCTGGTCGTACACCTTGCGCAGTGCCGGCGCCATCTTGTTGCACAGCGTACCGGCCACGATCATGACGTCGGACTGCCGCGGCGACGGCCGGAACACGACGCCAAAACGGTCCATGTCGTAACGCGCCGCGCCCGCATGCATCATCTCCACCGCGCAGCAGGCCAGACCGAAGGTCATCGGCCACATCGAGCCGGTGCGCGTCCAGTTGATCAGCTTGTCGGCCGTCGTGGTTACAAAACCTTCCTGCATTACACCTTCAATCGCCATGACTTACTCCCAATCCAGCGCGCCTTTCTTCCACAGGTACCAGAAGCCGACCACGAATTCCGCGATGAACAGCAGCATCGTGATAAAGCCGGTCCAGCCGAGGTCGCGCATCGCAACGCCCCAGGGGAAGAAAAAAGCGGTTTCCAGATCAAACAGGATGAAAAGAATTGCAATCAGGTAGTAGCGCACATCGAATTTCATGCGCGCATCTTCAAACGCCTCAAAGCCGCACTCATACGGAGAGATTTTTTGCGAATCCGGCCGATACGGAGCGACGAGGCGCCCCAGCACCTGAGGCACGACACCGACACCGATGCCGACCAGAATAAAAAGCAGAATGGGGAAATAATCTTCGAGATTCACGATTCGCTGCCAGACAGGAATGGATAATTGTGCCGAATGATGCGCTGCATGATACGTCCGGTCAATTCAAAATTTTGTCAATAAAAAGCCAGCTCAGGCACATCCCTCGCTGGCTCTCTTATTCTGAGTGCTTATCTGGTGCCGACGGCGAGACTCGAACTCGCACAGCTTTCGCCACTACCCCCTCAAGATAGCGTGTCTACCAATTTCACCACGTCGGCACAACTTGCGTATTCTACTCTGTTTTGCCACCCCGATTCAATGCGCAAACGGCCGAAGCGCCTTCAAATTCGCGCTCAACCGCGCTATTTCGGAATCTGGCTGGACTGCCCTGCCGGCGCTGGCGGCACAGCGGGCGCGGAGGCGTTGGCCGCCGATTGCGCCGGAGCCGCAGATGGTGGTGCTGCCGGGTTTGCGGCCGGCGCGGACGCCGCCGGCAAATTCTCCATCACGCCACCGCCGGCACGCGTATGGCGACCGCCGTAAAACGCCAGCGCCAGCGTGGCCATGAAAAACACTGCAGCGGCGCCGGCGGTAAATTTGGACAGAAAGTTGGAAGAGCCGGAGGCACCGAACAGGCTGCCGGAGGCACCGGAGCCGAAGGCCGCGCCCATATCAGCGCCTTTACCGTGCTGCAGCAGCACCAGGACAATGATGGCCAGCGCGGAAAGTACCTGAATCACGACGATGGCGGTAAATAGATAGTTCATTAATGACTTTCGATCTTGAGTGAATTCTTGCGTTAATCGTTGCCTGCCAACGCTTGTGCGGCGTGCGCGATGGCGAGAAAATCAGCCGCCTTCAAGGCCGCGCCACCGATCAGGCCGCCGTCGATATCCGGCATCGCCAGCAATTGCGAGGCGTTATCGGGCTTCATGCTGCCGCCATACAAGATTCGCACCTGAGACGCAGCCGAGGCATCACGGGCCGCCAACCGTGCGCGCAAGGTCGCATGCACTTCCTGGGCCATCGCCGGGGTTGCGGTCTTGCCGGTGCCGATGGCCCAGACCGGCTCGTACGCCACCACGATTTTTGTCAAATCCGCAGCATCCAGCGCAGCCAATACGGCATCGATCTGGCTCTCAACCACCGCACCGGTCTGGCCTGATTCGCGCTGCTCCAGCGTTTCGCCGACACAGACGATCGGAATCAAGCCGCCAGCCACCGCCCGCGCCGCCTTTTGCGCCACCACCTGATCGGTTTCAGCGTGCAGCGCGCGCCGCTCGGAGTGGCCGACGATCGCATAAGTGCAACCGAAATCGCGCAGCATCGCCGCCGAAACCTCGCCGGTATAAGCGCCCGCCTCATGCATCGAGACGTCCTGCCCACCCCACGCGATCGCTGTTGCGCCGAGCAGGTCCCGGCATTGGGCGAAATACGGCGCCGGCACACACACCGCCAGATCGCGAGCGCCAGCACCGCCGGCCACGATACCCGCCAACAGAGCCGCATTGGCGTCCAGCGAGCCATTCATTTTCCAGTTGCCGACGATCAGTTTGCGACGCATAAGACCCTACCGTTCAAATAACCCGGCATTCTATCGCGCCGCAACAAGCACGGTCAAACACGCACCCAAGTTCGACTTGCGCGCCGCGCCGGAAGTTGCGCCGCCTTCGCCAATTCCGGAAGCTTCGCGGCAGCGCTCACCAAAGATCACCAATGGCGGAGTATGCCGAAATATTGCCATTTTCGGTAGGTAATACGGCGAACTTCAAAAATACTCCGGATATTTATGAAATGGTCAGCATGATCTTGCCGATATGCGCGCCGCTTTCCATCAACGCATGCGCCTGCGCCGCCTGCTCCAGCGGGAAGGTGCGATAGATGACCGGCTTGATTTTGCCGGCTTCGATCAGCGGCCAGACCCGTTGCCGCAACTGCTCGGCGATGGCCGCCTTGAATGGCACCGGCCGCGGGCGCAGGGTTGAGCCGGTCAGCGTCAGGCGCCGGCGCAAGACCTGGCCAAGGTCGATCGTGGCGCGGGAGCCGCCCAGCAAGGCGATCAGCACCAGCCGCCCATCATCCGCCAGGCAGCCGATCTCGCGCGGCACATACTCGCCGCCAACCATATCCAGGATCACATCGACACCCTTGCCGGCAGTCGCGGTCTTGACCGCTTCGACAAAATCCGCGCTGCGGTAGTTGATGCCCAGTTCGGCGCCAAGCGCCTCGCAGGCGCGGCATTTTTCATCCGAACCGGCGGTGGCGAAAACCCGATGGCCCAGCGCCGCCGCGATCTGGATCGCGGCAACGCCAATCCCGGAACTGCCGCCCTGCACCAGCAAGGTTTCACCGGCGGACAGGCGCGCCCGATCGAAGACATTGCTCCAGACCGTAAAGAAGGTTTCCGGCAGCGACGCCGCCTCGATCGCAGACAAACCACGCGGCACCGGCAAGCACTGGCCGAGCGGCGCCGTGCAGTACTCGGCATAGCCGCCGCCCTGCACCAGTGCGCACACCATGTCGCCGATCTGAAAGTCGGTGCCGGCCAGATCGCCATCGACGATGGCGCCGGCGATTTCCAGCCCGGGCAGATCGGAGGCGCCGGGCGGCACCGGATAATGCCCGACGCGCTGCAATACGTCGGGCCGATTGACGCCGGCCGCATGCACCTTGATCAGCACTTCGCCCGGCTTCAGGACCGGCAGCGGCCGTTGGCATGGCTGCAGCACCTCGGGTGCGCCATATTCGGTGATTTCAATCGCTCGCATGCTTGCCTCTCCAGAAATTCATTGATGTTGGGCGAACCGGCTAACCCGGTTCGCGCGTTGTGGCGCCAGTTCCGGCTTCGGTGTTGCTGATGATGCGCGCGTTCCGTTCGAACGTGATGTAGGCCCAGGCCCAATCGGTCATGACCATCAGGCGATTGCGAAAGCCGATCAGGAAATACAGATGGACGAACAGCCAGAACAGCCAGGCCGGATAGCCGGAAAACTTGATGCGGCCGACCATCGCCACCGCCGCCTTGCGGCCGATGGTGGCCAGCGAGCCGAAATCGCGGTAGCGAAAGACGACGCCCGGCTGCCTTTTGATGCGCAGCAGGATATTGCGCGCCGCAGTGCGCCCCATCTGCTTGGCCGCCGGCGATACGCCCGGCACCGGCTTGCCGCCGCTGCTGACGGCCGCCAGATCGCCGATCACGAATACCTCCGGATGGGCGGGGAGCGACAAATCCGGTTCGACCCGGACCCGGCCGCCGCGGTCGAGCTGCGCGCCGCCAGGCGCCGCCAGCGCACGGCCCAGCGGCGAGGCGGCGACGCCGGCCGACCAGATCACGGTTTTCGATTGCAGCCGCTCCTCGCCCTCCGGCCCCGAAAAAGTCACGCCATCGGCGTCGATCGCGCTCACCTGGCAGCCGGTGCGCACTTCGACGCCAAGCCGCAGAAGTTGTACGCGCGCCTTTTCCGACAGGTCGGGCGGATACGGCGGCAGTACGCGCTCCGAACCTTCCAGCAGCACCACGCGCGCGTGGCGTGAATCGATATGGCGGAATTCCCCGCGCAAGGTATGGCGGCCGATTTCCGCCAGCGTACCGGCCATTTCGACGCCGGTGGCGCCGGCGCCGATCACGGCGAAGGTCAGCCATGCGGCGCGCCTGCCTTCGTCGGCCTCGCGCTCGGCATGCTCGAAGGCCATCAGCGTGCGCTTGCGGATCTCGAACGCGTCTTCCAGCGTCTTCAGTGGCGGCGCATAGCACGCCCAGTCATCGTGCCCGAAATAGCTATGGGTGGAACCGCTGGCGACGATCAGGTAGTCATAGGCGATTTCGTCGCCGTCTTCCAGCACCACGCAGCGGCGCCCGACATCGATATTGGTGACGCAGGCCATCAGCGTGGTCAAATTGCGCTGATCGGCCAGGATGTGGCGGATCGGCGCCGCAATCGCCGGTGCCGACAGCCCGGCGGTCGCCACCTGGTACAGCAAGGGCTGGAACAGGTGGTGGTTGCTGCGATCGACCAGCGTAATCCGGACCTCGGCGCCGGCCAGTTCGCGCGCAGCCGCCAGGCCGCCAAAGCCGCAGCCGATGATAACGATGTGGACCATGGACGATTGCGCCGGTCAAGCCGGCGGGTTTTGCGTTTTCAAGACGGCAAGCGACGCGCAAAAGCACGTTGCAGACATGGCCGACATGGTAACCGAAGCAACCCAATACCGCCGGGATCGCGCCGGCAAACCGGGGCGACAACGTCCAATTGTGGAGTATGTAGTAAAAACGGGCAAATTTTGCCCATATGTCGGCGACTCTAAAAAATGCCCATCCCAGTATTAACGATCTAGAGTTGCGCCACGGCCGTCGACTGCTGATTCTTGCGCCCAACGAAAAAAGCCGCGCGGCGTTCCCACCGGGCGGCTTTTTTTTGGCGGTGCGATCCGGGATGCCGGATCGCGCCTCGGACCTTACTCGGCCACGTGCGGCGTGGCGTGGTTGCCGCCCTCTTCCGCGGCGGCGGCCTTCATCGACAGCTTGAGGCGGCCGCGGTCGTCGGTTTCCAGCACCTTGACGCGCACTTGCTGACCTTCCTTCAGGTAGTCGGCCACCGCATTCACGCGCTCGTTGGCGATCTGGCTGATATGCAGCAAGCCGTCCTTGCCCGGCAACACCTGGACGATGGCGCCGAAGTCAAGCAGCTTCAGCACGGTACCTTCGTACACCTTGCCGACTTCAACCGAGGCCGTCAGCTCCTCGATGCGACGCTTGGCTTCCTGGCCGGCGCTGGCATCGACCGAGGCGATGGTGACCACGCCTTCGTCGCTGATGTCGATCTGGGTGCCGGTTTCCTCGGTCAGCGCGCGGATCACGGCGCCGCCCTTGCCGATCACGTCACGGATTTTTTCCGGGTTGATCTTGATCGTGATCAGGCGCGGCGCGAAGTCGGACAGCTCGGCTTTCCCGTGCGGCACGGCTTCCTGCATCTTGCCGAGGATGTGGACGCGGCCTTCCTTGGCCTGCGCCAGCGCGACCTGCATGATTTCCTTGGTGATGCCCTGGATCTTGATGTCCATCTGCAGCGCCGTGATGCCGTTGGCGGTACCGGCCACCTTGAAGTCCATGTCGCCCAGGTGATCTTCATCGCCCAGGATGTCGGTCAGCACCGCGAACTTGTTGCCTTCCTTGATCAGGCCCATGGCGATGCCGGCCACGTGCGCGGTCATCGGCACGCCGGCATCCATCAGCGCCAGGCAGCCGCCGCACACCGAGGCCATCGACGACGAACCGTTCGATTCGGTGATCTCCGACACCAGCCGCACCGAATAGCTGAAGTCTTCCGGCGCCGGCAAGGCCGCCTGCAAGGCGCGCTTGGCCAGACGGCCGTGGCCGATTTCGCGCCGCTTGGGCGTGCCGACGCGGCCGGTTTCGCCGGTGGCGAACGGCGGCATGTTGTAGTGGAGCATGAAGCGGTCGCTGTATTCGCCCATCAGTGCGTCGATTTTTTGCTCGTCGCGCGCGGTGCCGAGAGTCGCCACCACCAGCGCCTGCGTCTCACCGCGGGTAAACAGCGCCGAGCCGTGGGTACGCGGCAGCACGCCGGTGCGGATCGAGATCGGCCGCACGGTGCGGGTATCGCGGCCGTCGATACGCGGTTCGCCCTCGAGGATCTGCGAGCGCACGATCTTCGCTTCCAGATCGAACAGGATGTTGCCAACTTCGGCCGCGTCCGGCGCCGCGGCACCGGTCGAGGCCGCTTCGGCAGCCAGGGCGGCGTTGACTTCCGTTGTGGCGTCCTTCAGCTTGGCGGTGCGCGCCTGCTTGTCGCGAGTCTGGTAGGCATCACGCAACTTGGCTTCCGCAAAGTGGGTCACACGCGCGATCAGGGCCTCGTTTTTCGGCGCCGGACTCCACTCGACTTCCGGCTTGCCACCGTCGCGCACCAGTTCGTGGATCGCATTGATCACCGCCTGCATCTGCTCGTGGCCGTAGACCACGGCACCCAACATGACTTCCTCGGACAATTGCTTGGCTTCCGATTCGACCATCAGCACCGCGATTTCAGTGCCGGCCACCACCAGATCCAGATCGGATTTCGCCAGTTGCGAGGTGGTCGGATTCAATACGTACTGGCCGTCGATGTAGCCGACGCGAGCTGCACCGACCGGGCCGTTGAACGGCACGCCGGAGACCGCCAGCGCGGCCGAGGCGCCGATCATCGCGGCGATATCGGGATCGATCTCGGGATTGACCGACAGGACATGGATGATGACCTGTACTTCGTTCAGATAGCCTTCCGGGAACAACGGGCGGATCGGGCGATCGATCAGGCGCGAGGTCAGGGTTTCCTTTTCCGATGGCCGGCCTTCGCGCTTGAAAAAACCGCCCGGAATACGGCCGGCAGCGTAGGTCTTTTCAATGTAATCCACGGTCAGCGGGAAAAAATCCTGGCCAGGTTTGGCATCCTTTCTGGCAACCACGGTGGCCAGCACAACGGTATCTTCAATCGAGACGAGTACGGCGCCGGAAGCCTGGCGCGCGATTTCACCGGTTTCCAGCGTGACTTGATGCTGACCATACTGGAAGGTCTTGGTGACTTTATTAAACATGGGGTTTCCTTTCTATTTTTACCGACAGAGTTTCAGGCGCTGTCGTTCACCTCACCACAGATGGCAGCCCGCCATCTCACCAGCCGTTGCCACACGCCGTTTTTGCAAACTACAAAAACGCAAATGCCCACGTCAGCGGACTGACGCGGGCATTCCAGCTCAGGATCGGCCTGGATGTCGCAATGAAATTACTTGCGCAGACCGAGTTTTTCGATCAGTGCACGATAGCGATTGGCGTCTTTGCCTTTCAGGTACGACAACAGGCTTTTACGGCGATTCACCATCTTGATCAGGCCGCGGCGGGAATGATGATCCTTGACGTGCGCCTTGAAGTGGCCGTTCAGTTCATTGATACGGGCAGTCAGCAGGGCCACCTGTACTTCCGGCGACCCGGTATCATTGGCGCCACGCGCGTTATCGGCAACGATTGCCGCCTTGGCGGCTTTTTCTATCGACATACAATTACCTTTCACATGCGATGCATGGAGTCGCAACCCCGTACATCGTGAACAACAAGTTAAAAAAGCTGGTCAAATCGGCCAGAGCGCGGAGTATACAGTAAATGCCCGGACAGCTCAATTGTCGGAATACCAGCATTTTATTGACCGCCATCTTTTCCATGAAAAAAAACCTGTCGCAGATTTGTTGCTGCATAGCCATATCCGTCCTGGCTGGCTGCACCACATTGACCAGCCAGCCGCCGGTCAGCCTGGGCGCCCCGGAAACAACGCTGGTGGCGCGCGTCGGAATACCAACGGCGCGCTACCCGCTGGCGGACGGACATATGCTGGAATACCGGCGCGGACCATGGGGCCAGGAAACCTTCATGGCTCGCATTGGCGCCGACGGCCGCCTGTTGTCGTGGGAACAGGTACTGACGACGCAGAAATTCGCCACCATCAAGCTCGACCGTGACAACAAGGAGGATGTCCTGCGTACCATCGGCGCCCCCAGTGAAACCAGCTACCTGACTCTGGTTCAGCGGGAAGTCTGGTCGTACCCGTACAAGGAAAGCGGTGTCTGGAATTCCTTGATGCACGTGTACTTCGATAATTCCGGCATCGTGCGCAGGCTGGAAAACGGCCCCGATCCGAAATTCGACCCTGATCCGGAGCGCGGGCTATTTGGCCGCCTGCGCCGATAGCGGCCAATGCGCGGCCGGCCCGAATCCCGGCTCTTGAAATTTTTGCCAGCCGCCATATCTGGAAACCGTCGGAGCGCGGCTCCCTTTTTAACAGGAGATATCATGAATCTTGTGTTACGCAATGGGTTTCCAGTATCGACGGTCTTTCGTGCAAGTTCCTACGATCAGCCTCTGGAACGCCTGATGGACAGCATGCTTGAAGGTTTTCTTACATCCCGGGAAAGCCAGGACCTCACCACGGTCAGCCCGCGCATGAACGTGATCGAGAACGATCAGGGATTCGTGGTCCAGGCCGATATGCCCGGTGTCGCCAAGGAAGATATCAAGCTTTCCGTGGACAGCCGGCGCGTCTCGATCGAGGGCGAAGTGAAGCGCGAAATGACGCCGAAGGAAGGCGAGAACCTGCTGCATTCGGAACGCGTCATCAGCAAATTCAGCCGCAGCTTTACGCTGCCGAGCGAGGTGGACGAAAATCGTGCCGATGCCAAGCTGGAAAACGGCGTCCTGACGCTGGTGCTGCCGAAGAAAGAACCGGCGCAACCAAAAAAAATCACCGTCCAATAGGCTACGTCATCAGCAGCTCCAATAAAAAAAGGCCGCACCGGCGGTGCGGCCTTTTTCATGGTCCGGTGTGACTGCCGTCATCCAGGCTGCAATTACAGTTGCGGATTCAGTTTTTCCGCGTGCGACTGCAGTTTGTTCAGCGCCGACAGATACGCCTTGGCCGAAGCCACGACGATATCAAGATCGGCGCCGACACCATTGACGATGCGCCCGGCTCGTGACAGGCGCATCGTCACTTCACCTTGGGATTGTGTCCCGGTGGTGATCGAATTTACTGAGAACAGCAAGAGTTCGGCGCCGCTTTGCACCTTGCCCTCGATCGCATTGACGATCGCGTCGACCGGGCCGTTTCCTTCTCCAGTGCAGTGTGATTCGGCGCCATTGATCGAAAAGACGATTTTTGCGCTGGGCTTTTCCCCTGTCTCCGAATGCTGCGACAGGGACACAAAGCGGTAGTATTCATTTTCGCTGGACTGCATTTCATCCGACACCAGCGCCACGATGTCTTCGTCAAAGATTTCCGATTTGCGATCGGCCAATTCCTTGAAGCGCATGAAGGCGGCGTTCACCTCGGCCTCGGAATCGAGCCCGATACCGAGTTCTTCCAGCCGCTGCTTGAAGGCATTCCGGCCAGACAGCTTGCCCAGGATCAGCTTGTTGGCGCTCCAGCCGACATCTTCGGCCCGCATGATTTCATAGGTATCGCGCGCTTTCAGTACGCCATCCTGGTGAATGCCGGACGCGTGCGCGAATGCATTGGCGCCAACCACTGCCTTGTTCGGCTGCACCACGAAACCGGTAGTCTGGCTCACCATGCGGCTGGCCGCCAGCAGATGCTGGGTGTCGATTCCGAGCGCGAGGTTGAAGTAATCCTTGCGCGTCTTGACGGCCATCACGACTTCTTCCAGCGAGCAGTTGCCGGCACGCTCACCCAAGCCATTGATCGTACATTCGACCTGGCGCGCGCCGCCGATTTTCACTCCGGCCAGAGAGTTGGCGACCGCCATGCCGAGATCGTTGTGGCAATGCACCGACCAGATTGCCTTGTCGCTGTTCGGTACCCGCTCGCGCAGGTTCTTGATGAAATTGCCATACAGCTCCGGAATCGCATAGCCGACCGTATCCGGTACGTTGATGGTGGTGGCGCCCTCGGCAATCACCGCTTCAATCACGCGGCACAGGAAATCGACGTCGCTGCGATAACCATCCTCCGGGCTGAATTCGACGTCCGCCACCAGATTGCGGGCGAAGCGCACCGACAAGCGGGCCTGCTCCAGCACTTGCTCCGGCGTCATGCGCAATTTCTTTTCCATGTGCAGCGCCGAAGTCGCGATGAAGGTGTGAATGCGCGCCTGGGCCGCACCGCGCAAGGCCTCCGCTGCGCGTGATATGTCGCGGTCATTGGCGCGCGACAGCGAACACACGGTGGCGTCCTTGATCAGCGCGGCGATCGCCCGGATTGCCTCGAAATCGCCGTCCGACGCGGCGGCAAATCCCGCCTCGATGACATCCACCTTCAATCGTTCCAGTTGCTTGGCGATTCTGACCTTTTCGTCCCTGGTCATCGAGGCCCCCGGCGACTGCTCGCCATCGCGCAACGTGGTATCGAAAATAATGAGCTTGTCGACCGAATTTGCTGTCATTTGAAACTCCTTGAAAAAATGCGCTACGATTTTTGAATACCTTTTCGCCTGTCCTTGCCGACGGCACGAACGGGAAACTGCACGAATTGTGGGGGTATGGGATTTTTGCGCGTTAGCGCAGTAGGCAAATCGATAGCAGGCCTGGAATCAGGCTGCTGAAAGCGGAAATAATGGTGTGCTTGGCGCAGAACATTCAAAAACTATAGGCCCATTTCGCCAAAAGCGCAACCTTTTGACGAAACAGTGTCCGCTAGTGATGCTCGCCGTCCTCGCCGCCTTCGACCTCGGTTTGCACGATGCTCACCGGCTTGCCCTTGAACCAGCGCCAGAAATACAGCGCATATCCGGACAAGCCATACAGCACGAAAAGGCCGAACAACACCTTTGGCGGATCGCCCGAAATGGCGACCAGCACCAGCACCATCAAAAATGCAACGATGAACGGCACCGGTTTGCGGAAATTGATGTCCTTGAAGCTGTAAAACGGCACATTGGTCACCATGGTCAGCCCCGCGTACAACGTGATAGTCCATGACAGCCAGTCGAGATCGGCGCCGGCAAAGCGCAAGTCATCCATCAACCAGACGAAGCCGGCTACCAGGGCCGCGGCTGCCGGACTCGGCAGACCTTGAAAATACCGCTTGTCGACCACTTCGATATTGGTATTGAAACGCGCCAGGCGCAGCGCGGCGCCGGCGCAATACACAAACGCGGCCAACCACCCCAGCTTGCCCAGGCCGCGCAACGACCATTCATAGACCACCAGCGCCGGCGCCGCGCCAAACGACACCATATCCGACAAGCTGTCGTATTGGGCGCCGAACTCGCTTTGCGTATTGGTCATGCGCGCCACCCGCCCGTCCAGGCTATCCAGCACCATCGCCGCAAAAATCGCAATCGATGCATGATCGAACTTCAGATTCATCGCCATCACGATCGCGTAAAAGCCGCAAAATAGCGCGGCGGTCGTAAATGCGTTCGGCAGCAGGTAGACGCCACGCCGCGGCATTGGACGCACCGCGAGTGCCGCCCCTTCCCCTGATTCTCCCGAATCAGTCTGCTGCTGGGCACGGCGCATTTTCAGCAAGGATCCGGTTTGGCTTTTGGCTTTGCGGCGATGAAAGGTGACCATGCAAAATATTCCTGTTCAGTGTGCGGGGAAATAGCAAGCGTCAGAAAGTGGCCAGGACCGTTTCCGTTGCCGCCACCTTGTCGCCAACCGCCACGTTCGGCTTGGCACTCAACGGCAGATACACGTCCACCCGCGACCCAAAACGAATGAAGCCGTAACGCTGGCCGCGCGACAGGCTTTCACCCGGCTTGACATAACAGAGGATGCGGCGGGCGACCAGGCCGGCCACCTGTACACAGGTGACGGTTTGTCCGTTTGATGCGGTGATGACCAGCGCGTTGCGCTCGTTTTCGATTGAGGCCTTGTCCAGATCGGCATTCACGAACTTTCCCGGAAAATATTGGGTCGTTTCGATCTTGCCGTCGACCGGAGCCCGGTTCGAGTGCACGTTGAATACGTTCATGAATACGCTGATTTTCAACGCTTCGCGCTTGGCATACGGATCGTGTGCCTTTTCCACCACGACGATACGGCCATCCGCCGGCGACAGCACGATACCGGCGGCTTGGGGAATCACCCGTGCCGGGTCGCGGAAGAATTGCAGTACGAAAAACGCGATGATCCAGAATGGGATCGACCAGACCGGCGCCAGCCATAGCACCAGGATGGCAACGGCGAAAGTGATGGCAAGATACGGCCAGCCCTCACGGGCAATAATCGGATGCGGATAATTGTTCAACGATGCTCCAGGTTGTAGTCGAAACACAGCCATTGCAATGGCTGCATTTCCATGAAAAAGATCAAAAAGTTAGATACAGGTGATTCTACGTTGGCCAGCAGAGTGTCTCTCTGATGATGGCCTGCTCGGCTCATTTGAATTTGACTTTGCCCACCAGCCGCATGCCAAGCGTCGTCTCGCCCGGCTCGAAACTTGGCTCCTCCACCGGAGCTGCGTCGGCTGCCGACGCTCGCATCATCAGCTTCGGCGCCGCCGCGGCTGGCGCATAAGCGCCCGAGCCCTCGAAATCCACCGTCTCGATTACCGCATCGGCAGGGTTGCGGCCCATCGCGCCGGCAATCGCGCCAATCCGCTCCAGCAAGTTCTGATAGGTCGCCTCAATCCGCTGCCGATCGAGTTTTTTCTGCGTCGCATCGGTCAGGCCGAATTGTAAGCCATTCAATGCCAACACACTCTGCGCGGCGGCGACGGTTTTCGCCAGACCGTCCAGGTTGGACGTCTTCATTTCCAGATACTGGCCGACGCGCCAGCCGATCTGGGTCCTGGCCTTGCTGCCCGGCGCACGCACCGCCTCATCCGCGTATACCGGGTAAGTGTAGTAGCCACGCGTCTTCAGCGTCGCACTACGATCCGCCTGGCGAATGATGTCGGTACCTTGTTTCATTTTCCTGTTGACTTGCGACGCCGCCACGGCCTTGTCCTTGTTTTGTTCCTCAAGCATGAAGGTCGCATGCGCTTCATCATTGGCCTGCGTTACCTCGCCAAACGCGGGAACAATCACCAGGGCGCCGGCAGTTGCCACCGCAGCCGGCGTCTGGCCATGGGCCAGCAGCGGAGTCGTGCCGACGACAGTCAAGGCCGCCATGAATGCCCAAGTTCCAATTTTCGCCACGACGATTCTCCAGAAAAAAATGGGGCGACACCCAGTGACGCCCCATTTACTTTACCAATTACAGGATTCGGTGCAACAACTTCCGTCCAACAACAGTGGAGCCGTTACCGCCGGATTAGTTTTTGCTTTGATCCACCAGCTTGTTCTTCTTGATCCAAGGCATCATGGCACGCAATTTCTCGCCCACCTGTTCGATCTGATGCTCCGAAGTCAAGCGGCGGCGCGAACTCAAGGTCGGTGCACCAGCCTTGTTTTCCAGAATGAAGCTCTTCGCGTATTCGCCGGTCTGAATGTCTTTCAGGCATTGACGCATCGCGTTCTTGGTGTCTTCGGTGACAATCCGCGGGCCGGTGACGTACTCGCCGTATTCGGCATTGTTCGAGATCGAGTAATTCATGTTGGCGATGCCGCCTTCATAGATCAGGTCGACGATCAGTTTCAGTTCGTGCAGGCATTCGAAGTACGCCATTTCCGGCGCATAGCCGGCTTCCACCAGCGTTTCGAACCCGGCCTTGACCAGTTCGACGGTACCGCCGCACAGCACGGCCTGCTCGCCGAACAGATCGGTTTCGGTCTCTTCGCGGAAATTGGTTTCGATGATGCCGGCACGGCCGCCGCCGTTGGCCATGGCATACGACAGCGCGATGTCGCGCGCAACGCCGGATTTGTCCTGGTACACCGCAATCAGTTGCGGCACGCCGCCGCCCTGGGTATAGGTCGAACGCACGGTGTGACCCGGCGCTTTCGGCGCCACCATGATGACGTCCAGATCGGCGCGCGGCACGACTTGTCCATAGTGCACGTTGAAGCCGTGCGCGAAGGCCAGCACCGCGCCCTGCTTGGCGTATGGCGCGACGTTCTCATGGTAGACCTGGGCGATGTTTTCATCGGGCAGCAGGATCATGATGACGTCGGCTGCTTTCACCGCATCGTTCACTTCGGCCACGTTCAAGCCGGCATTTTTCGCCTTGTCCCAGGAAGCGCCGCCCTTGCGCAAGCCCACCGTAACCTTGACGCCAGAATCGTTCAGATTGAGTGCATGGGCGTGGCCTTGCGAACCGTAACCGATGATGGCGACGGTCTTGCCCTTGATCAGGGACAGGTCGCAGTCTTTGTCGTAGAAAACTTTCATGTCGTTCCTATTGATTTATTGAAATTAAAGAGGGAAAAAATGCGGGATCAGATTTTCAGGATACGTTCGCCGCGGCCAATGCCGGAACCGCCGGTACGTACGGTTTCCAGGATCGAGCTGCGGTCGATCGAGTCGATGAACGCATCCAGCTTGGTCTTGTTGCCAGTCAATTCGATGGTATAGGTCTTTTCCGTGACATCGATGATGCGGCCACGGAAAATATCCGCGGTGCGCTTCATTTCCTCACGCTCCTTGCCCACCGCGCGCACCTTGATCAGCATCAATTCGCGCTCGATGTGCGGGCCTTCGGTCAGATCAACCACCTTCACCACTTCAATCAGGCGATTCAAGTGCTTGGTGATCTGCTCGATCACATCGTCCGATCCCGAAGTCACCACCGTCATGCGCGACAGGGTTGCGTCTTCGGTCGGCGCCACGGTCAGGGTTTCGATATTGTAGCCACGCGCCGAAAACAGGCCGACCACGCGCGACAAGGCTCCCGCCTCATTTTCCAGCAGGACAGAAATGATATGTCGCATGATTACAGATCCTCCGAACCAAGCAGCATTTCGGTCAGTCCCTGGCCGGCCTTGACCATCGGCCAGACGTTTTCGGTTTGATCCGTAATGAAATTCATGAATACCAGCCGGTCTTTCATCGCAAACGCTTCCTTCAGCGCGCCATCGACGTCTGCCGGCTTGTCGATCAGCATGCCGACATGGCCATAGGCTTCCACCAACTTGGTGAAATCCGGCAAGGAATCCATATACGACTCCGAATAGCGCGAACCGTAGTCGATCTCCTGCCACTGGCGCACCATACCGAGAAAGCGGTTGTTCAGCATGATGATTTTCGGCGTCAGGTGATACTGCTTGCAGGTTGCCAACTCCTGGATGCACATCTGGATCGAACCCTCGCCGGTGATGCAGGCCACGGTGGCATCCGGATTGGCCATCTGCACTCCCATCGCATACGGCAGGCCGACACCCATGGTGCCCAGCCCGCCGGAATTGATCCAGCGCCGCGGCTTGTCGAAGCGGTAGTATTGCGCCGCCCACATCTGGTGCTGGCCGACATCGGAAGTAATGAAGGCATCGCCCTTGGTGATCTGCCAGACTTTCTCGACCACCGATTGCGGCTTGATGTCGGTGTCCGAGCCTGCATATTTCAGACACTCACGCCCACGCCACTGGTTGATCTGCTGCCACCAATCGGTCAGCGGCGGCAGCTTGGCGTCGATCGTGTCCAGTTGCGCCAGCAATTCCTGCAGCACGTCCTTGACGTTGCCAACGATTGGGATGTCGACCTTGACGCGCTTCGAAATCGACGACGGATCGATGTCGATGTGAATGATCTTGCGCGCGCGCGTTGCAAAATGCTTTGGATTGCCGATCACGCGGTCATCGAAACGGGCACCGATCGCGATCAGCACGTCGCAGTGCTGCATCGCCATGTTCGCTTCATAAGTACCGTGCATGCCGGGCATGCCGACAAACTTGTCGCTGGATGCGCGGTAGCCGCCCAGACCCATCAGCGTATTGGTGCAGGGAAAGCCAAGCTTGTCGACCAGTTGATTCAACTCCGGTGCCGCGTTCGCCAGGATCACGCCGCCGCCGGTGTAGATCATCGGCCGCTCGGCTTGCAGCAACAGTTGCAGGGCCTTGCGGATCTGGCCAGAATGCCCCTTGTCGACCGGTTTGTAGGAACGCATTTCGAGCTCTTTCGGATACTCGAATACGCATTTCTGCACGGTGATGTCTTTTGGAATATCCACCAGCACCGGGCCGGGGCGGCCGGTAGTGGCGATATAGAACGCCTTTTTGATCGTCAGTGCCAGATCGCGCACATCCTTGACGAGAAAATTGTGCTTGACGCACGGCCGGGTGATGCCGACCGTATCGCATTCCTGGAATGCATCCTGCCCAATCGCATTCGATGGCACCTGGCCGGAGATGACCACCATCGGAATCGAATCCATGTAGGCGGTCGACAGGCCGGTAACCGCGTTGGTCACACCGGGTCCGGACGTAACCAGCGCCACGCCGACTTTCTGCGAACTGCGCGAATAGGCGTCGGCGGCATGCACTGCGGCCTGTTCGTGACGCACCAGAATATGCTGGAATTTTTCCTGCTTGTAGATGGCGTCGTAAATGTAGAGTACTGCGCCGCCGGGATAGCCGAACACATGTTCGACGCCTTCCTCGGCCAGGCAGCGCACGACGATTTCGGCGCCCGTGATGGGTGAAGACATGGTGCAAGTCCTTTCAAGGTCCATTGGAAATTGATCGGATGCTCTCTCCTGGCGAAACCATGCGCGGCAACAGTGCTTCGGCTTCCCTTTGCGTGCAGTCACGCGATTTCGTCGCGCGCCAGTGGGCGCGCTACCAAAACAGCGCTTGGTGCAACTCGTTTGGCCGGATGTGCTGAGGCAGCGCTACGGATTTCTCACGCTTTTGACGTGGGTTAGAGCAAACAGCTTTCAAATGAAGCATGTCTCTTCGACTTTGGCGTGGTGCGTCAAACATGAAAAGACCGGGGTCTCCTTGGGATTCCAAGGAGCTTGATACGTTAATGCGTTGCACCATTTTGGTCAAGCAAAATCCCGCCGAATCACTTGAGTATCGCTCTTCAGCGGCGAAATCAGGCACAATGTGCGCTTTTTTGCTAGCATGCGCACACCGCGAACCAAGTGCCGGCGAGTATTCAGGCCATTTCCCCCAACCAATCCCAGGTAACCCCGCCCGACGTCGCATTGCATGGCCACTGACAAAGAGCTCTCCGATTTCCTCGCGGACATCGAACGCCGCGCCTTCAAGCAGGCGTTGTACGCGGTACGCAAGGAGGAGTCGGCGCTGGATGTGGTGCAGGATTCGATGCTCAAGCTCGCTTCCAGTTACGGCGATCGCCCTGCCGCCGAATTACCATTGTTGTTCCAGCGCATATTGCAGAATACGATACGCGACTATTATCGTCGGGAAAAGGTGCGTAATACCTGGGTTTCGCTGTTTTCCGGCAACAATCACAGCGACGAGCGCGGCGAAGAGGTCGATCTGCTGGCGACGTATGTGCCGGAAGATTCGTCAGCCGCGGGGCCCAGCGCTGACCAGGTCGAGCGCGAACAGATTCTGGCGATCATCGACGCCGAAGTACAAAAGCTTCCTGATCGTCAACGGGAAGCCTTCCTGATGCGTTATTGGCAGGATATGGACATTGCCGAGACCGCCCTGGTGATGGGATGTTCAGAGGGCAGCGTCAAAACCCATTGTTCGCGCGCCACACATGCGCTGGCGCGCGCGCTGAAAGCCAAAGGAATCAGCCTGTGAACAACACCGAAGAACTGGAATTTGCCTACAAGGTACGACGCGCTTTGGACCAGCGCAGCGAGGCATTGCCAGCCGCCACGGCAGCGCGCCTGCTTGCCGCGCGCGAATTCGCCTTGTCGCACAAAAAAATGGAAGTCCGGGCTGCGGCGCCGGCCTTGGCCGCCGCCGGAGCCTTCCGCTCCGGCCCCCAGAGCCGCTCCTGGCTGGCGCGACTGGGGGTTGCCGCGCCGCTATTGGCCGGATTGCTGCTGTTCGTCGGCTTGTATCAATACGAGCAGCAAAGCCACATCAATGACATCGCCGACCTCGACGCCGCGGTGCTGGCGGATGAGCTGCCGCTATCGGCGTATGCAGATCATGGCTTCAATGCCTTCCTCGCCAAGCGGGGAGATTGAGCGTGGGATGGCCGGCTGCAATTGGTACTGCCGGCGGCCTGCGCCGTCATGCACTGCTGATCCTGTTAGGGCTGGCGGCGCTCATCCTGCTTGCCATTGCCGCCATCCGAAGCAGCTCCGATCTCGGCAGCCGGGCACCGGCGGCCAGCGCGCCAGCAGCGCCCGCCCCTGCCGCCACATCGCCCAATAAAAAAGCCGGGAGCACGGCTGCGACCAAACCCGCCTGGGCCGAGTTGAGCGCGGCCCAGCAAACGGCGCTGGCGCCGCTGGCGCCGGAATGGGACAGCATGCCGTCCGCGCGCAAAACCAAATGGCTGGCCATCGGAAAAAAATACGCCACAATGAGTCCGGCCGAGCAACAGCGTGTGCAAAAACGCATGAGCGAATGGGTGAAATTGACACCCCAGCAACGGCTGGTGGCGCGGGACAGTTACACGCGTGCAAAAAAACTCGATCAGGACCAGAAATCGGCACGCTGGGAGCAATATCAGCAATTACCGCCGGAGCAAAAGGAAAAACTGGCAAATACCACGATCAAGAAACGCGTCACTACCTTGCCACCGGCACAAGGTGGGAATAAGGCGGCTGTGGCGCCGATGAAATCCACCCCGCAACCGGTGTTGGAACAGGCCTTGACTCCACAGCCGGGAGGACATCCGGGCGGGATGCCCGCAATCCCGGTTCCGGCACCACCGCCCGCGGCGGCGGCCTCAACCGCCGCGCCGGCAACAGCACAAACAACACCCGCAACACCGCCGATACTTGCACTACCTCCCGAACAGCCCGCTCCGCCTCCCGAACCGCTCGCATCCATGCCCGATCCCATTCAACATTAGAATTGTCATTCCCTTGAGTCCGGCTCTCACCACCCCCTCGCTTGCGCGCCGCCTGTGCAGCATGCTGTATGAATCGATGCTGCTGTTCGGCGTGCTGTTTTTTGCCGGCTGGCTATTTTCCACCTTGCTGCAACAGCGTCACGCGCTGTACTTGCGCAACGGCCTGCAGGATTGGTTGTTCGTTGTCATCGGCATTTATTTCGTCTGGTTCTGGAGTCACGGCGGCCAAACGCTGGCGATGAAGACCTGGCGCATCCGCCTGGTTGCCGCTGACGGCGGACCGGTCGGTGCGCTGCGTGCCCTGGGCCGCTATCTGTTGGCCTGGTTCTGGTGCGTCCCCGGCCTGATCGCGGCCTGGATGCTGGGCGCCAGGGGCTGGCTGCTGGTCCTGATTCCGGCGGGCAACCTGCTGCTATGGTCGCTCACCGTCTACCTGGATCGCGAGCGCCGCTTCCTGCACGACCGCCTGGCCGGAACGCGCCTGGTCGATGTGGCGCCGCCGCCCAAGGCCGGCCGGCGCTGAGCCGGGTTTCAAGCTGGTATTACAGGGATTGGTAGTTGCAACATACTCCAGCCATGACCAATCAACACCGCTTATTATCTGAGCGATTTTTCACCATACCCCAGGAAAAGCAAAATTCCCGGCATATCTAGAGGTCAAATGGGTGTGGACTGCCGGCATAAAGCTGGTTCAATATGCGCCCTTCGCGCGCCACGATGGTGGCAACGAATTGCTGCGGTTTTGGCATCGCCTTGAACGCGTTGAATCCGCGCTCCAGAAAATTTTGCAAATCGCCTAGCTTGGCCACCCTGGCCGGACCGCGCATCATCGCCAGCGTCGCTCCGAGCAATGGAATCCGCACCAGCCGGCACAGGCCGTTGCCGACCGACTCCACTTGCCGCAACTGCTGCTCGCGTGCGGCGCGCGTGGCGCTTTCGCGATAGGCGGCGGCATAGTCGCGCTCGTTAAAATCCGGCCCCAGACGCGCCGCCAGCGCCGTATCCAGTTGCTCCGACAGCGCATCCAGTTCGATCGCCTCGGCCACCGCCATCAGTGCCGGCAGGGGCAACAGGCGCTCCATGGTCGGCAACACACGCTCGAGGTCGGCATCGCGCTGGATCACATTCTTCTCGCCATATAAATCGTCCAGGAAAAAGCGCGCGGCTGCCGCCGACTCGGGCGCCGCCAGCAAATCGGCATGGCTGCGTGTCATGCGTGCCGCCTGAAACTGCTGTAGCGCCAGCCGCGCAGCCTGGGTGGCCGGATCGCTCCGGGCGGCCGATCTTTGCTGCGCCAACGCCTGCAAATTCGCTCTGAGCGTCGCCACCAGTTCGTGTTTTTCCATGCTTGCCCCCCTGCAGCAGGCGCGCGTAACCGGCGCCAGCGTAGTTGCCGAAGCCATATTCTTGCAGCGATCGCCGCCCGTACCAATGGCGGCACTAGAAGTGAAGCTCTAGTTCCGTCCGATTGGGCATCCAGCACGTGCGGTACACTGAAAAAAACTTGACAACATCATGACCATGATCTCCCGTCGCGCATTCATCCAGACCGGCCTGATTGGCGCCGCCACGCTGGCGCTCGCTGGCGGCCTGTATCGCTTCACGCTCGGCAAGCCAGCGCAGCGCTTTCGGCTGGACGCTGCCGGCACCGCAGCACTGGCAGCGATCGTTCCGGCCATGCTGCAAGGCGCGTTGCCGGCAACGCCGGCGGCCGATCCAGGCATCATTGCCGCCGTCATTGCGCGCACCCAGGCGGCGATCGGGGGCCTGCCGCTGCGCACCCAAAAGGAAATCGCCGACCTGTTCGGCTTGCTGACGCTGGGACCGACCAGGCGCCTGCTGGCCGGCGTGCCAGACGACTGGCCTAACGCCAAGCCGGCGGATGTGGCAGCCTTCCTGCAAAGCTGGCGCATGCATCGTTTCGGCATGCTGCAAAGCGCCTACCAGGCGCTGCATGACCTGATCATCGGCTCCTGGTACAGCGACGAAAGCGCTTGGCCGGCGATCGGCTACCCCGGCCCGATTTCCCTTCCCCACTGACGCGCCACCATGAGCCAACCCGCAGCCCCTTCGCACACAGCAGCAATCCCCGATCCGGTACAGGCAGGGATCGCCGCCGGCTGGAAAGTCACCGATGCCTCCACCCTCACGGCCAACCGCAGCATCGAGGCCGACGTCGCCATCATCGGCAGCGGCGCCGGGGGCGGCGTCACCGCCGAAATCTTGACGCTGGCCGGCCTTTCGGTGGTGTTGATCGAGGAAGGCCCGCTGAAATCCTCGCGCGACTTCAAGATGCGCGAAGCCGAGGCCTACCCTGCCCTGTACCAGGAATCGGCGGCGCGCAAGACCGGCGACAAGGCGATCAATATCCTGCAGGGCCGCTGTGTCGGCGGCTCGACCACCGTCAACTGGACCTCCAGCTTCCGCACCCCGGAAGCGACGCTACGCCACTGGGAGAAAAACGGCCTCTCCGGCTACGGCGCAGCGGCGCTGCAGCCCTGGTTCGAGCGCATGGAGCATCGTCTCGGCATTCATCCCTGGCCGGTCGCGCCAAACGAAAACAATGACCTGCTGCGGCGCGGCGCCGCCCGCCTCGGAATCCCGACCCACACCATACGGCGCAATGTCAGGGCTTGCTGGAATCTCGGCTATTGCGGCATGGGCTGCCCCACCAACGCCAAGCAATCGATGCTGGTCACCACGATCCCGGCAGCGCTTGCCGGCGGCGCGCAATTGCTGACCCGCACCCGCGCCGAGCGCCTGCAGTTGCGCGGCGACCGGGTCGACAGCCTAAGCTGCAGCGCGCTCGACGCCGACGGCCTGGCGCCGACGGGCGTCACGATCACCGTGCGGGCGCGCCATTTCGTCGTCTGCGGCGGCGCCATGAATACGCCGGCGCTGCTGCTGCGCTCGCAAGCGCCGGATCCACACGGCCTGCTCGGCAAGCGCACTTTCCTGCATCCGACCGTGATCTGCGCCGCCCTGTTCCAGCAACAGGTCAACGGTTTTGACGGCGCACCGCAATCGGTCTACTCCGACCATTTCCTGGAAACCCAGGCGATCGACGGCCCGCTTGGCTACAAGCTGGAAGCGCCGCCGCTGCACCCGGTGCTGTTCTCGACCACGATGCAGGGCTTCGGCGCGCAGCATGCGGCGATGATGCAGCAGTTTTCCCACACGCACGCGTTGCTGGCGTTGCTGCGCGACGGCTTTGCCGAACAGTCGCCGGGCGGTGCCGTGCAACTGAATAGCGACGGCTCGCCGCGCCTGGATTACCCGCTGGACGCATTTTTCTGGGACGGGGTACGGCGCGCGCTGCTGTCAATGGCCGAGATCCAGTTCGCCGCCGGCGCCAAGAGCGTGCATCCGGTGCATGAAAAGGCGGACGGCTATACCACTTGGACGGCGGCGCGCAGCGCGATCAACGCCTTGCCCTATCAGCCGCTGCAAACGCGCGTAGTGTCGGCGCACGTAATGGGGGGCTGCCCGCTGGCGGACGACCCGGCACGCGGCGTGGTGGCCGGCAACGGCGTGCACCACCAAGTGGCCAACCTGTCGATTCATGACGGCTCGCTGTTTCCAACCTCGATCGGCGCCAATCCGCAATTGTCGATTTACGGCATCACCGCGCGCCTGGCGAGCGGCCTGGCCGAACGGCTCGGCGGCAAGCCGGCGGCCTGAGCGCTGGCGGCGCCAGCCATGATCGCCCGCGCCGCGCGCATCCTGCTGCTGCTGCAACTGGCGTCGGTGCTGGCACTGGCGGTGCTGGCGCGCCAACTGTGGCAGTGGAATGAAGCGGCGGCACTGGTGTTCGGCGCCGGCCTGCTGTACCTGCTGCGGGTAGGGATTACCGCCTGCAGTTTTTGTCTGGCGGCGCGTTATCGCGGCGCCATCCCTCCCGCCTTCCGCCTCGACTGGCGTGGCCGGCGCCGCCTGTTCTGGCAAGAGTTCGACGCCACCTTGTTCGCATCCTCATGGAGCATGCCGTTTCGCCAGTTCCACCAGCGCCCGGCCGCCGCGCCGCGCGGGCCGGCGGTGCTGCTGGTGCACGGCTACGTCTGCAACAGCGGCTATTGGGATGCCATGAGCCGGGCGCTCGCGCGTGCCGGCATCAGCCACCACGCACTGGATCTGGAACCGGTACTCGGCAGCATCGAGCAATACGTACCGGCGCTTGACGCCGCGATCCGGGCGCTGTGCGCGGCCAGCGGCAGCCAACGCATCGTCGTGCTGGCGCACAGCATGGGCGGACTGGCGACCCGCGCGTATCTGCGCCGGCATGGCGCGGGCCGCATCGCGAAAATCATCACGCTCGGCACCCCGCATCATGGCACCGCGCTGGCCCGCTTCGGGGTCGGCATCAACACGCGCGAAATGCGCTGGAGCGGACGCTCCGGCCAGGGCCAGCCCAGTGCCTGGCTACAGGCGCTGGCGGCCAGCGAAGATGCCGAACTGCATCGCCTGTTCGTGTCGATTTACTCGCACCACGATAACATCGTGTCGCCGCCTAGCTCGTCCCGGCTGGCCGGCGCCAAAAACGTCGAACTGGGCGGAATCGGCCACGTGGCGCTGGCGCAAGATGCCGGCGTCCAGGCGCTGGTGGTCGAGGAAATCCTGGGTACCGGATCGCCTTGAGCTAGCGCGACATCGCCTCAGCCGGGTTTATCCCGCCCGTCGATCAGCCTGCCGGCAAGCGCGGCGCTGGTCCGGGTGGCAGCGCGCAATGACGCGTAGACCAGAGCACTTACAGCTTGCTGGCATTGTTCGATTACCTGCACCGGGGCCGCGATGACCTCGACCTGCGCCAGCAACGCATATGCCTGCCGCGTGATCGCTCGCTGCACCTGCTCGCTGGCATCAATCCCGGCGGCGATCCCATCCACCGCCAGATCTTTCAAACCATGAACCTGCGCTATCGATAATGAGGGCATGTCTGTTCCTTCTTCAGTTGGTGGCGCACCAGGCGCGTATCTGTTCGTACACCGCAGCATCGTGCGCTAGCTGCATATGATGCATTCGGGCAAACACCTTGATGTTTTGGTCCGGCAGTACGGCGGCCACCGAATCGGTCCGACCGCGCTTCTTGCGCGGCAGGGGAACCAGCGCATCGCCCAATAGCAGGCTGGCGATATGCTGCGGATTTTCAGCCAGGCTAGCGGCAATCAGATAGTGTTGCGCCGAAGCCAGCCACGCAATCGGCTGCAATTTCCGCTCCGATGTCGACACCAGCGCATCGCCGCGACGCAAATCCTTGATGCCACGGCTGCGCAAATCGAGCGCGTCGCCGATTATCGCGATAATCGGATTCGGCACCGCTTTCAGCGTTGCCACCGCGGCGTGCGTCAATCGTTCCAGCGGCGCACCCTCATGCGGTGTACCGAGATAAAACACCCGGGTCACGCGCTCGACCCACGGCAAATTTTGCCGACTCGCCACCTCGCAAGCACCGCGCAGCACCAGGCCGCCCATGCTGTGGCCAAGCAGGACGATTTCATCCACCGCCAGCGGATAGGCAGCCAGCAGCTCCGCGAGCAGCGCAGCCAGCGCCGCGCCATTCTGCGCAATCGGCAAGCCGCTGTTGTAGCGCAGGTAAAACGGCGTGTAGCCCAGTTCCGATTGCAAGCGGCTGCCGTATGTGACACAACCACCGTCGGGCGCCTTCCAGCTCCAGGTATTTTCGTTGCAGCACAGCCCATGCACCAGAATGCACAGCTTGGCCGTGGCTGCCGGCTGCGCCCGCAGCAAGTCGGCGCGGGTTAGCGGCAGCGATCGTCCGTCGTGCATGAACCCCATGCGCAAGGCCAGGCCATTGTTGCGTTGCTGCAGATAATCGCCCAACGTCCCATTCAGGACACTGACGCCGGCGGCAATCCAGTACGGGCGCCGCTCGGCGAGTGGGCGATGCGGCAAATCGGTCATGGGACCTTTCGTCCTTAAATCCTGCTGCCAGCCATGATTCCATTTCCGGCCTGCACGTGCAGGAACTTTTTTAATCACAAGGCAACAGACGAATATCAAGCGCGCTGCCGGCGAAGGAAGTTGCGATGAAAAAATTACTGCTCACGGTCTCTGCACTCGCGGCTTTTTTCAACCCCAGCCTGCCGGCATTCTGTGCCGACATCGTGGCGACCGCGGCCGCCGACGGCTCGTTCAAGACCTTCGTGAAAGCACTGCAAGAAGCCGGCCTGGCCGACACCCTGAAGGGCCCGGGTCCTTTCACCATCTTCGCACCGACCGATGGCGCGTTTTCAAAATTGCCTGCCGGTACCCTGAACGCGCTGATGAAGGACAAGGTCAGGCTGGCGCAAGTGCTGACCTACCATATCCTCCCGGGAAGAATCCTGGTCACCGAATTCAAGCCTGGCCAGACCAAGACCATCCAGGGCGACATGCTGACGGTGACGTCCGACAATGGCAAGGTTACGGTCGACAACGCCAACGTGATCCAGAGCGACCTGCTTGCCGACAATGGCGTGATTCAGGCAATCGATACGGTGCTGCTGCCGAAATGAGAAATGCCGCGGGTGCGCCGAAGCGCACCCGTTCCGGATTTAAAAATGTACGCCGCGCAACATGTGTTCCAGCGCCGCCTGATCCGCCGTCAACCGCGGCGCTTTCTTCTCGCCACCGGCCGCCGCATCCGAATCGGAAAACATGCGGAAACTGGTGTTCATGACGATTTGCGCCACGCGCGGTACCAGCGCATGCAGCACCTGGCCGGTAATCCCTAGCCGGGTGGCGATGCGTACCGGCTTGTAGACGATCGCCTGGGCGATCAAGTCGGCCGCTTGCTCCGGCGCCAGGGTTGGCACGTTCTGGTAGATCTTGGTCGGCGCGATCATCGGCGTGCGCACCAGCGGCATGTTGATCGTGGTGAAATTGATCCCCATGTCGGCGAATTCGGATGCCGCGCAGCGGGTCCAGGCGTCCAGCGCCGCCTTCGATGCCACATATGCGGAGAAGCGCGGCGCATTGGTCAATACGCCGATCGAGGATATGTTGATGACCTGACCGCGCTTTTGCACCACCATCGCCGGCAGCAGGCCCATCGTCAGGCGCAGCGCTCCGAAGTAGTTCAACTGCATGGTGCGCTCGAAATCGTGGAAGCGCTCATAGCTCGATTCGATGCCGCGCCGGATCGAGCGCCCGGCATTGTTGACCAGCACATCGACGCAGCCGTGGTTGGCGATCAGCAGTTGCGCGAAGCGGTCGCAATCGGCCATGTCGGCGATATCCACCGCGTAGGTGACGACGTCGAAGCCGCGTGCACGAATTTCCTTCTGCGCCTCGGCCAGTTTTTCCTCGTCGCGGCCGCAGATGATCGTAGTCGCGCCCGCTTCCGCCAGCTTGTGGGCCGCGGCCAGGCCGATGCCGGACGAACCGCCGGTGACCAGCACCACCTTGCCGGCCACCTGTCCCCCCAGCGTGCGGTCAATGAACAGATCGGGGTCGAGGTTGCGCTCCCAGTAATCCCAGATGCGATCGGCATAATCTGCCAGGCGCGGGCAGGCGATGCCGCTGCCTTTCAAGGCGGCGGCAGTGGCGCGATTGTCGAAACGGGTCGGATAGTTGATGAATTGCATCAGGTCTTCCGGCAGCCCGAGATCCTTCATCACCGCATTGCGCACGCGCCGCACCGGGGTCAGCGACATCAGGCCCTTCTTCACCGATTTCGGCACGAAACCCAGCAAAGCGGCGTTGATGCGCAGGCTCATGGTCGGCGCGTGCGCAGCGCGCGCGAAGGTGTTCAGCACGTCGCCCACGCGCAGCGGCTCGGGGTCGGTCAGGTGGAAGCAATCGGAGGCCAAATCCGGCTGGTGCGCAATGTGATCCATCGCGTCGACCACATAGTCGACCGGCACGATATTGATGCGCCCGCCCTCGATGCCGATGGTCGGCATCCACGGCGGCAGCAACTGGCGGATGCGCTGGATCAGCTTGAAGAAATAATAGGGACCGTCGATCTTGTCCATCTCGCCGGTCTTGGAATCGCCCACCACCATGCCGGGGCGGTAAATACGAAGTGTGCCTTTGCCGCCCTTGTATTCCTCGCGCACGATTTTTTCCGATTCATGCTTGGTGGCGAAATACGGATGGTCGAGGTTTTCCGCTTCCTCGAACATATCCTCGCGGAAGATACCTTCGAACAGACCGGCCGCCGCGATCGAACTGACGTGATGAAAATTCCTGGCGCCGATGGCGTTGGCCAACGCCACGGTGTTGCGCGTGCCTTCAACGTTGACCGCCATCTGTTCCTCGGCATCGGCCTTGAGGTCGTAGATCGCGGCGAGATGAAAAAAGTGGTCGATATTTTTCGTGAGTGCCTTGAGATCGGTCTTCGACAAACCCAGCTTCGCTTCACGCAGATCGCCGAACACAGGAATCGCGCGCGCCTTGCCGACGCCCCAATACGCCAGCAGCTCGGACACCTTGTCCGCGCTTTCCTGCCGCATCAGAAAATGAACCACGCTGCCTTTGCGTGCCAGCAGTTTTTTGACCAATCGTTTTCCGATGAAGCCGGTGGCGCCTGTCACGAAATATTGCATGTTTCCCCCTGGTTTATTTCGACTATAATTTTCGAATCATTACAGCCCCGGGTCGGATTGGCAATAGCTGCCGTGGCATCTGCGTCACGATACGAGTTCTTTAGAATTCCGGCTCTATGGCTTTAGGTACCGGTCTCTAGTTTTGGCGCTTACACTGCTTGCATCAGTACCACGCTCGCCGGTCGATCCGGCGTTTTGAATCCCGGGTTGAATCAACTCACGACTGGAGAACATGATGGTGAAAAAATTGAAGGCGCTGGCCAAAACCGACGATCATCAACTGGCCGAAGCGGTGCGCACCTCCGCGCAACAGATCTGGCAAGCCGGCCTCGGCGCATTTGCCAAGGCGCAGGAAGAAGGCGGCCGGGTGTTCGCCAAGCTGGTCAAGGAAGGCACCGAACTGCAAAAGCGCACCCAGAAGCTGGCCGGCGACAAGGTATCCGGCGTTTCCGACACCGTGACCAAGATGGCTGACAACGTCAGCAAACAGGCAGCCGGCTCGTGGGATAAATTGGAGCAGGTGTTTGAAGACCGCGTCGCACGTTCGCTGACCAGCCTCGGCGTGCCGTCGCAAAAAGACATCCAGGCGCTGACGCGCCGGGTCGAGGAACTGAACAAGGCGGTGGCCGCGCTATCCGGCAAGAAACCGGCAGCGGCGAAAGCCGAAGGCGCTGCGCCGGCACGGGCCGCGGCCAAACCGGCGGCAAAAAAAACAGCCGCCAAACCGGCAGTCAAGGCTGCAGCCAAGCCGGCAGCAAAAGCTGGTGCCAAGCCCGCCGCCAAGAAAGCGGCCAGCACTGCGGGCGCCTGATCGTTCGAGCTTCCGATTTGCCATTCCCCACCGGAGTTGATCATGTCCGCGGTCGCGCGACCGCGGCCGATCACTCGGTGCATCGGGCTTGTGCCTCGCACAAGCCCGTTTTTTCGTTGTCTCCCGGATAATCGCTCATGACTTCCGCTCGCGTCACCCCCATCCGCAGCAAACACACGGCTTCCACCGGCCGCTCGGGGCGCTCCCGCATCGGGATCGCGCTGGCGGGCGGCGGGCCACTGGGCGCGGTGTATGAAATCGGCGCGCTGGCGGCGATCGAGGAATCGATCGAAGGGCTGGATTTGAACGATGCCGACATCTACGTCGGCATCAGCGCCGGCGGCATCGTCGCCGCCGGCCTCGCCAACGGCATCACGCCGCATCAGATGTGCCGCATGTTCGTCGAGAGCGATCACGGCGATCCGACCGGCGAGCGAGTGCAGCCGGAACTGTTCTTTACTCCGGCCTGGGGTGAACTCGGCAAGCGGACGGCGGCACTGCCGCCACTGCTGGCGCGCTCGGCATTCGACTACCTGCGGCGCGGCGGCCGGGGTAGCGTCGTCCATTCGTTCGAGCGCCTGAAGCGGGCGCTGCCGATCGGCCTGTTTGCCAGTTCCGGAATCGATGAATTCCTGCAGAAAACTTTCTCCGAAGCCGGACGCAGCAATGACTTTCGCAAATTGCAGCGGCGCCTGGTGATCGTCGCCACCGACCTCGATTCCGGCACATCGGTCGAGTTCGGCCAACCCGGCCTCGACCACGTGCCGATCTCGCAGGCGGTGCAAGCCAGCACGGCGGTGCCGGGGCTGTTTCCGCCGGTCGCGATCGACGGCCGCCATTTCGTCGATGGCGCATTGAAAAAAACCCTGCATGCATCGATCGCGCTGAAGGATGGCGCCGACCTGACGATCTGCCTGAACCCGCTGGTGCCCTACAACAGCACGACCCTGGGCGGCGACAGCGTGGCCGAACACGGCCTGCTGGCGGTGCTCTCGCAAACCCTGCGCACCATCATCCATTCGCGCCTGGAAATCGGCATCGACAACTATGCCCGCCTGTACCCGCAAGCCGACGTGCTGCTGTTCGAACCCAGCCCATCCGACGCCGAAATATTCTTCGCCAATCTGTTCAGCTACACCAACCGTCGGCGCCTGTGCGAAAACGCCTATCAGCACACCCGCCTGACGCTGTGGCAGCAGCGCGCGACGCTGGCGCCAAAACTGGCGCGGCATGGCTTGCGGCTAAAAGTGCCGCTGTTGCAGGACACCAGCATGACGCTGGTGAAAACACCCGCGCCGCGCAGCAAGGACCGCTTCGCGCTGGGGCGCCTGAATCAGACGCTGCACGACCTGGAACGCTATCTGAGAGTCGCCGGGAGCTGAGCCAAAAACCGGATCAACAACCGATTCAAGAGCTGCCTCAAAAGCCGAATCGAGCTGAAATCCAACGGTGGTATGCTTGCAGCAAAAAACCATCAAGGGAGACGACCCGCCATGCAGCAAAAAGCTCCGCGCCGCACGCGCGAACGCATCCTCGAACTGTCCCTGCGCCTGTTCAACGAATTCGGCGAACCCAACATCACGACCACTGTGATCGCCGAAGAGATGAATATTTCTCCCGGCAACCTGTACTACCACTTCCGCAACAAGGACGACATCGTCAATTCGATCTTCACCAGTTTCGAAGCGGAAATCACGCGCATGCTGGGCGCTCCGGACGGCCGCCGCGTGAATATCGAAGACGTCTGGCTCTACCTGCACCTGATGTTCGAACTGGTCTGGCGCTACCGTTTTTTCTACCGCGACCTGAGCGACCTGCTGTCGCGCAACCGCACGCTGGAACTGCACTTCAAGCAAATCCTCGCCTACAAGATCAAGGTCGCGCGCGAGTTGTGCGAGGGCCTGCAGCGCGAAGGCGCGCTGGAAGCGACGCCGGCCGAAATCGACACGCTGGCGACCAACATGGTGGTGGTGGCCACCTACTGGCTGTCATACGAATACGTGCGCAATCCGCGCAAGTACAGCGAGCAGCAAGCGATGGCCGATGCGCTGGCGCGCGGCTGCTACCAGACTCTGTCGCAGATCGGACCGTATCTGCGCGGCGAAACCCGCCTGCTGTTTCAAAAGCTGGCCGACGAGTATTTGAAGAAAATCAAATAAGGAGAAGCCCATGGCCTGGACCAAATTCCCGTACCCGAACGACGCCTATATCTACAACGCCGCCAGCCTGAAAAAGAACTGGGCGCGGCTGCATGCCGGCGACGCCGAAGCGCTGCCCAAGGACGCGGCGCTGATCGACGCCTGGATCGCCTTCCATGCCGGCAATTTCGAACAGGCGGCAAAAGCCGGCCTGGCGCTCGGCATGCCCGGCTACGCGGTGGCCAACAAGGCGACCTGCATGTACGCCACTCACGTGGAAAAATCCGACGCCAAGAAACTGAAGCTGTACCAGGAGGTCGCCGAGCGCTGCGAACAGCAACAGGCCGAACAGCCGAAAAATGCCGCCGGCTTCTACTGGCACGCCTACGCGCTGGGCCGCTATGCGCAAGGCATTTCGGTGGTCAAGGCGCTGTCGCAGGGCATTGGCGGCAAGGTCAAGAGCAGCCTCGACACCACCCTCAAGCTGGCGCCCGCGCACGCCGACGCCCATATCGCGCTGGGTGCCTACCACGCCGAAATCATCGACAAGGTCGGCGCCATGATCGGCGGCCTGACCTACGGCGCCAAGAAGGATGAAGGCATCAAGCACTTCAAGAAGGCGCTCAGCCTGAACCCGGATTCGGCGATCGCGCGCGTCGAATACGCGAACGCGCTGGTGATGCTGGAGGGAAAAAAGAAGATGGCGGAAGCGCTGGCGCTGTATCAGGAAGCGGCCGCGTGCGAGCCGGCGGACGCGATGGAGCGGCTGGATGTGGAGATGGCGAAGGAAGAGCTGGAGGATTGATTTCGGGTCCACTCATCAAGTCCGCTTCGGCGCATCGGATCAGACCCGATTCTGTCGGCAGTGCAGGAGTTAATCGGAGCCAAAGTAAGGGAAAACGACTGCGATCGGCCATTTTCGGACAGATGGCGCCCTGTCTGAAACCGGCCATTCGCCGATCAAGAAGTCGTGAATCCCGCTATCTATCCAGTTGAATTATTGCCGAGGCATGCTGTGGGGTGCCATACTCCGCACTGGACTTCCCCATGAGATTCGGTTCCACGGCCCATGGATTTACATGTTTATCCAGATACACGGCGGTGCCGCGTGTACCAGCGTATATCGGAGCTAGACAATGAGTGATTCGCCGCGAGTCTTTATCGCTTCATCTCATGAAGCGCTTCAAGTTGCTGAGGCTGTCAACATACGGTTGGAAGGCGACGGTCTGATCAAACAGTGGGACAACGCGTTCGACCTTTCAACGCTTACGCTACCCGCACTGTGTGCGCGTACGAAAGAAACTGACTTTGCGGTATTTGTCTTTCATAAGGACGATCAGACGATTGTTCGCGGCAACACCTATAGCTCGGTCCGAGACAATGTCGTATTTGAACTCGGACTGTTCATCGGTGGTCTTGGCATTGAAAAGTGCTTTGTTCTCGTCCCGAAGTCGGTGGAAGGCGACTTTCGTTTGCCCACCGACCTTGCAGGTCTTACCGTCACATCCTACGATGACTCGATTGAAGACATGGTGGACGCAGTTACAACCAGTTGCGCGAAGATCAAACAATCCATGCGAAAGTCGTGGGGCGCGATCACAGCGGCTGCCGCGCAGCAGCCATCACCTCAAGTTCTCCAACGCGATCCTGTGCGGGAGTTGCAGTCTGAGCTCTGGCGCGCGCGGATTGATCTCCAACGGGCAGTCGAGCAGGTGGCTGTGATGCAGAGCGCCATCACTACTTACTTCATGGCGGTCGCAAAGCCAGCCACGGAAAAGGAGATTGCGAACTGGGAGGAAGGGGCCAAGCAAAGTTACAACAGCGTACCCAAGATCGGGGCACGAAATACGTTCTTCGTTGATCGCGATGTAATTATTCCCTCGCTTCACGGCGCAAACTCAATCTCAGTAATTGTTGCGGGTGGCGCCAGAGTATTCGGCTTGGAACAGTCGAGCCACAACGCCGTCTATTTTATGGATGGGTTCAGAAAGCTCGGCGCGTAACGCACAAACATGCAATGCACCCGGATCGCGCACGAAAAGCCGCGCAAGGCAGGTGATTTTAAAGGTGAGCGTCTGCTTTCCAAGTCCAGCAACGGTAGCAACGGGTCGAGCGCAGCCTGTCGTGACCGGCAGCACCCGGCCAGTTCCGAACGCTGGCCACGGCGGCTTTCCGGCGTCTCCTTTTGTCGTTCCCGGGCCTTAGATGACAAGGGTGCCACCACCAGCAACAGGCCAGAAGCGCCTGCTCGTGTCCGCCGCTGGTTTACGGACGAACCCCGCGCGATATGCCGCTTGACTCAAGTCTGCTGCCGGCTCGACAATCATCCGTCATGATCCCACGGCATTCTTCTTGCACTCGCTTGCTCATCATCACGGCGGCAGCATTCTTCAGTCTTGCCTTACCTGCGCATGCACAGGCCACGTCAACCGAGCCCGGGCCTCGCCTGACCTACGCTCCGACGACGGCTTCAGAGCCTGCAGCGGCGCGCCACAGCGCACACACAGGGGCACAGGCCGCCACGCTGCGTGCTATCGGCGCCTCAGGGTCACTCACGCAGGAGCTGCGCTACGGCGTGAAGTCGCCTCAAGTGCGCGAGTTGCAGGTGCGGTTGCGGCTTGCCAAATACCTTGCGCTGTACGATGTCGACGACCGCTTCGGCATGCTTACGCGAGAGGCGGTGCTGAAGTTTCAACGCGACAACGGACTCAGCGCCACTGGCATGGTCGACCAGCAGACCTGGGACACGCTGCTGGTGCGCTCGCGCGTGCCGACCGAGGCCGAGCTGAACAACACCGACGTCGGTTCTTGGTTCGCGGCGCCGGAGCAGACCGGTTACATTATGGAGTTGCAGCACCGACTGGGCCAAGTGGGGCTGTACCAAGGCGCGGTCGACGGCACATTCAACGACACCACCCGGCGGGCGATCGAAGCTTGGCGCGTCCGCATTGGCTTGCCGGTGAGTGAGGTCATGGACGAGCGCACCTGGGCGCTTTTGATCCGCCGCACGCGAAACCCCCGCTATGCCGAGTTGTTCGACGCGTCGCCGGCCAGCACACTTGTCCAGGAGCTCGACCCCCGCTGTGCGGAGGGCAAGGTGGTGTGCATATCCAAGAAACAACGAAAGATGTCCTATGTCGTCGATGGCAAGGTGCACTTCACGCGGGAGGCGCGTTTTTCCAGGCCCGGCTGGGACAGCCCCGAGGGCGAATTCCGCATCTGGTACATGAACAGCGACACAGTCTCAAAGATCTTTGGCGAACGCACTCCGATGCCCTACGCCATGTTCTATCAGGGTAACGTTGCCATCCACTACTCACAGGACTTCGCCGATAAGGGCTACGAGGGCGGCTCGCACGGTTGCAGCCAGCTACGCGACTACCAGGCCGCCAAGTGGCTCTATGAGCAGCTAAAGGTCGGAGACCGAGTGGTTGTCTATTAACTGCGGGGCAGTCGAGTGATCGAGCGGATCCCCACGCACCTGTGGTTGTGCAGGCCTTGCGTCCCGGGCTGCGGTGACTGGCTGCGCTTGGCGCGGGTAGAGCCGTGTGAAGGGCTATGAATCACGAGAGTTTGCCAGAAGTTGGGTCTGCTTTACGGTCAGGCGGCGGGCCGAGCGCATGCTGAGCAGCGGCAGGCCCGCCAAAACACCCAGGTGGATCACCCTAGGGCGGGCGGGTTCATCCCAGTGAGCCCGAAAACATGCCGTTTGAAAAACCTATTCCCCTGGTCAACAACGTCTGATCGATGACCAGCAGCCACAACGGCGGCTTCTACAGCAATTTCCTGATGCGGCCCTCTGGATGGAAGCAGCTTCAGCCTTTCTGGTTTTCATCCAACGGCTGCTTCGGGGCGCCCAATTTGACTTGGTCGATTTCTGCTATGAGTCGTGTATAGCCAATCCAACTCGCCCGCATCGTTCCCCATCAGGGATGAATCCCACCAGTTGCCACGGCGCTGCAATCCCAAATCGCCCTACTCCCTCGACGGCGGCGCCAGCGGCCGCAAGGCAATCGGTGCCGACATCACGATCGAGGTGCGGGTTTCGCCGAAGTGATTGATGCTGCCGACGAATTGCTCCAGGTGGCGGACGTTGCGGGCGACGACGCGCAGGATGTACGAATCCTGGCCGGTCACGTGCAGGCATTCGAGCACTTCCGGCATCTGTTCCAGTTGCGCCAGCAGCCTGGCCTTGTCCGGCTGCATCGCGGTGATGCCGACCAGGGCCATGACGCCGTAGCCGACTTGCTCCGGCGCCACCACGGCGCGAAAGCCCTCGATCACGCCGGCCTCTTCCAGCCGTTTCAGGCGTTCCGAGGTGGCCGGCACCGACAGCGCGACTTTCTCGGCCAACTCCGTCAGCGAGATCCGGCCGTCGGCCTGGATCGCTTCCAGGATTTTCCATGAGCGCGCGTCGATGTCCATAAAATCCTGCCCTAATTTGCAAAACAAACAGAATATTTCAGGTGATCGGATAGATCTACCTGAATTTCGCCATTCAAGCGGTACGTCGGCTTGCGCATAATGATGCCATCAGACACACCTGCGGAGTTCCATGTGGATGGCATCCTGTTTCTGAAATCGGCCTTGATCGGCCTTTCGATCGCGGCCCCGGTGGGGCCGATCGGCTTGTTGTGCATCCAGCGCACCTTGAGCCACGGCGCCCGCATCGGCTTCATCAGCGGCCTCGGCGCCGCCTGCGCCGATGCCTGTTTCGGCCTGATCGGCGCGTTCGGCGTGGCCGCCGTCACGCAAGCCTTCGTCGCGCTGGCGCAGCCGCTGGCGCTGGCCGGCTCGGTGCTGCTGGTCTGGATGGGGGCCAGGCTGCTGCGCGCGCCGGTGGCGCAACAGACTGCACGGGCACGCGAGACGGTGAAGGCGCTGCCGGCGTTTTCTTCGGTGTATGCGCTGACGATGACCAACCCGCTGACCATCCTGTCCTTCGTCGCCGTCTTTTCGGCGCTGGGAGCAGGCGCGGCGACCGATGCCGGCAGGGCGGCGCTGATGGTGGCCGGCGTATTTGCCGGCTCGGCGCTGTGGTGGCTGGGCCTGGCGCTGATGGTGGCGACGCTCCGGCACCGCATCAGCGCGCGGATCATGACCCGCGTGAACCAGGCCGCCGGCCTGTTTCTGCTCGGTTTTGCGCTGTGGCAAATCGCGCGGGTATGGGCGGCCTGACGCGGCCTGCCCGGATTTTTTAGCTGGCGGCGGCCTGTCCGCCGTACAACTGCGCCGCGGTGACGCCGGTATCGAGCCGCGTCAGCGGCAGTGGCGGCGGTACCAGCGGCAGGCGCAGCGCCTGGTACGCGGCTTCGCTGGACAGGCCGTAGGGCGCGGCGTCCTGGTTGTCGAACGCGTAGTAGACCGCGTCGACGCCGGCCATCACCAGCGCCGCCACGCACATCGGACACGGGTGGCCGCTGGCGTACACCACGCTGTCCTGCAGGTTTGGTCTGCCCAGCTTACGGCTGGCGGCGCGTACCGCTTCCATCTCGGCATGGGTGGTCGGGTCATGGCTGTGCACGATGTCGTTGACGCCGGTGGCGACCACTTCGCCGCCGATCGCCAGCACCGCGCCGAACGGGCGGCCGCCGCGTGCCAGGTTGGCGGCGGCCAGGCGCACCGCTTCGCGCAAGTGTTGTTGGTGGCTGGTTGGCATGGGGGAACTCCTGTGATGATTTGGTATGAACTGCTCAGCGCGCGCCGGCGGCGCGCAGCAAGGCGGCGCTCTCAGTCTGGCCGCGCCGCAGCGCATGCTGCAACGGGGTCACACCGTCGCGGTCCGCCAGATTGAGGTTGGCGCCGGCGGCAATCAGCTGGCGCACGATGTCCTGGTGCGCCGGCCCGCCGTCGGACAACAGGATCGCTTCCAGCAGCGCGGTCCAGCCGAGGCGGTTGACGTGATCGAGATTGACGCCGGCGGCGATCAGCGTGCGCACCGCCTCCACATGGCCGCGCTCGGCGGCCGGAATCAGCGCGGTGCCGCCGTAACGGTTGGTGCTGGCGAGGTCGGCACCGTGCGCCAGCGTCATTTGCAATATGTCGACCCGGCCTGCGGCGCCGGCCAGCAGATACGGGCTGTCTTGCTTGGCATCCCTGGCGTTGACGTCGGCGCCGGCCGCGATCAGCGCGCCGGCGATGGCGATGCGGTTCAGCTCGATCGCCAGCAGCAGCGGCGTGCGGCCAGCCGCGTCGCGTATTTCGCGCAGCGACGGCCCGGACGGGCTCGCCAGCAGGCGCTCTGCCGCCGCCGTGTCATCGGCACGGACCGCTTCGTGCAGTGGCGTGGCTCGGGCGGCGTTCATCAGGCAGAACAAGAAAAACAGCAAGGTGGGCAGGCGGCAAAGGCGTGGCAACATGGCGCTGGAATGATTGCAGTGACGGAACGTGAGACTGTATAGAAATGCGGATCGATTGGGAAACCGGATTTTGGGAAATCGCGTGGCTCGACCACGGCTGGCGGATAGCAGCGATTCAAATCCGCCTGCGGCAACTTACGGACTAATCAGGAACGGGGCCGACCGGGCCGCAACATTCGTTAGAATGACAGGATCTTGCGGCATGCGCCGGAACCGCCGATTGACACGCCAATCAATGCGTTTGATCGCGGCCCGGCATCGAACTCGCGCTACGCCTGCTAACGCTGCAGCGCATGCCGCACCGGCGTAGCCGGCGCTCTACCCTCCCCTGCAACCTTGTCTTGAGATTGGTGAACTGTTCATGAAATCGATTTGCATCTATTGCGGCTCCGCGGTCGGCGCCTCCCCGGTGTATGCGCAGGCCGCGCGCCAGTTGGCGCAGGGCATGGTGGCCAACAACATCGGCCTGGTCTACGGCGGCGGCAACATCGGCCTGATGGGCGTGATCGCCAGCGAAGTCATGCGCCTGGGCGGTGAAGCCACCGGCGTGATTCCGAAGGCGCTGCTGGACAAGGAAATCGGCCACCTCGGTCTGACCCGGCTGCACATCGTCAAGGACATGCACGAGCGCAAGGCGATGATGGCAGAACTGTCGGACGGCTTCATCGCGATGCCGGGCGGAGTCGGCACGCTGGAGGAATTGTTCGAAGTGTTCACCTGGTTCCAGCTCGGGCTGCACGACAAGCCGATCGGCTTGTTGAACGTGAACGGCTTTTACGACGGCTTGATCCAGTTCATCCAGCACCTGGTCAGCGAGCAATTCCTGAAGGCGAACCAGGCCGGCTACCTGATGCACGAAGCCGAACCGGCGACGCTGCTGGCGCGCTTCACGTCCTACGTGCCGAAGTATTACGACAAGTTCCTGGATCAGGATACGGCGGGCGAAATCCTGCGTTAGCGCTCCGCAGGATTTCGAAAAAATTGGAGTATATTACAAAAACTTCCATTTTCAGGGCGGGAAAAGCTATATAACCAGGGAGTATTTGACCCTCTATCCAGCCAGCGCCTGGCTGAAATCCTGCAGCAGGTCGGCTTGATCCTCGATCCCAACCGAAACCCGGATCAGCGATTCGGCGATGCCCATGGCGGCGCGCCGCTCGCGCCCCATTTCGTGGAAGATGGTGTGCGCAACCGGAATCACCAGCGTGCGCGTGTCACCCAGGTTGCTGGCCGCGATCCCCAGTTGCAGGCGGTTCAGGTAGTCAAAGCAGTCGATTCCCTCGGCCAGCTCGAAGCTGAACAGGCTGCCGCAGGCGCGGAACAGTTCGCGCGCCAGCGCGTGCTGCGGATGCGACGGCAAGCCCGGGTAATGCACCGCCGCCACGCGCGGGTCGGCCTCCAGCAGTTGCGCCAGCGCCAGCGCGCTGGCGCAGGAACGCTCCATACGCAGGGCGATGGTTTCGGCGCCGACCGCCAGGTGATGCGCCGCTTCCGGCCCGAGCGCGGCGCCGAAGTCGCGCAAGGCCTTGGCGCGGATCTGCGCAATGCCCCACTGCGGCGGCGCGAAGCGCTTGTAGGTTTCGTAAATGTTCGGATAGACGCTCCAGTCGTACAGCCCGGTATCGGTCAGGCTGCCGCCGAGCGCGATGCCGTGGCCGCCGATCGACTTGGTCAGCGCATTCACCACCAGCCCGGCGCCGACCGTCTTCGGCTGGAACAGATAGGGCGACGTCATCGTGTTGTCGACCACGTACAGGATGCCACGCGCGCGGCACAGCTCGCCGATGCGCCGCAGGTCGGCCACCTGGGTGCGCGGGTTGGCGATGGTTTCAACGAACACCAGGCGCGTTTGCGGCGTGATCGCCGCTTCCACCTGGGCGACATCGGTGGCATCGACCATCGACACGCTCGCGCCCTGGGCGCTGACGGTTTGCCACAGGCTGTTGGTATTGCCGAACAGGAAGGCCGACGACACCACGTGATCGCCCGCGCGCAGCAAGGCCAGGGCGACGGCGCCGATCGCCGCCATGCCGGTGGCGAAACAGATCGTGGCCAGGCCGCCCTCCATCTTGGTGATCTTGTCTTCCAGCGCCGAAACGGTCGGGTTGCCCTGCCGGCCGTAGCGGTAGCCGGGCTGCTTGCCCTGGAACACCGCCGCCAGTTCACGCGCATCCTGGTAGCCGAAGGTGACCGAGGTATGCACCGGCTTGTGCACCGAGCCATGCTCGATTTTCTTTTGCCGGTCGCTATGCAGGATGGTGGTGGTGAAACCGTAAGGCTGGGTGGTAGTCATCGTCGTCGGTATGAATGGACGCGCAAGAGGAAAGGCGGCAGGCGTGCTTCCGGTTGGTGGCGTTCGGGTTGGGTAGTGGATGCAGCCCGGCGTCGGGATCAGTCGACCTGCGCCAGGTTCAGGTTGAGTTGCGAACGCACCATGTCCTCGCTCTCCGGTTTCGGATTGTTGCGGGCGAATTCGATGCGGTCCAGGTATTCGGGTGAAATGTCGCCGGTCACGTAGCGGCCATCGAAACAGGAAGCCTCGAAGTTTTTCAGCGCCGGATTGACGTCCGAAATCGAGCGCTTCAGCGCTTCGATATCCTGGTACACCAGCGCGTCGGCGGTGATTTCGCGGCACACTTCATCGTCGCTGCGGCCGTGCGCGATCAGTTCGTTTCGGGTCGGCATGTCGATGCCATACACGTTCGGGTATTTCACCGGCGGCGCGGCCGAGGCGAAGATCACCTTGTTGGCGCCGGCGTCGCGCGCCATCTGCACGATTTCGCGGCTGGTGGTGCCGCGCACGATCGAATCGTCGATCAGCAGCACGTTCTTGCCCTTGAATTCGAGCCCGATCGCATTCAGTTTCTGCCGCACCGATTTCTTGCGCTGCGCCTGGCCGGGCATGATGAAGGTGCGGCCGATGTAGCGGTTCTTGATGAAGCCTTCGCGGTATTCCAGGTTCAGCTTGCCGGCCAGTTGCATCGCCGCCGGCCGCGACGAATCGGGAATCGGCATCACCACGTCGATCTCGCCGGTGGACAGTTCGCGCCGGATCTTGTCGGCCAGGTATTCGCCCATCTTCAGGCGCGTGGCGTAGACCGAGGCGCCGTCGATGATCGAATCCGGGCGCGCCAGGTAGACGTATTCGAAGGCGCACGGGTTGAGCGACGGATTGTCGGCGCATTGCTGATGATACAGCTTGCCCTCGGTATCGATGAAGATCGCTTCGCCCGGCAGCACGTCGCGCAGGAAGCGGAAACCCAGACCGTCCAGCGCCACCGATTCGCTGGCGACGATGTACTCGATGCCGCCCTCGGTATCGTTGAACCCGATGCACAGCGGCCGGATGCCGAACGGATCGCGGAACGCCAGCAAGCCGTAGCCGGCGATCTGCGCCACCACCGCATACGAGCCGCGCACCCGCCGGTGCAGGGCCGAGACCGCCTGGAACAGCGTCGACGGCTCCAGCGAATAGCCGGTGGTCGCCTGCTGGATTTCGTGCGCCAGCACGTTCAGCAGCACCTCGGTATCGGAATCGGTGTTGATGTGGCGGCGGTCGTTCTTGAACATCTCGATCTTGAGTTGTTCCCAGTTGGTCAGGTTGCCGTTGTGCGCCAGGATGATGCCGAACGGGGCATTCACGTAGAACGGCTGCGCTTCCTCGGCGCTGTCGGAACCGGCGGTCGGATAGCGCACCTGGCCGATGCCGGAATTGCCCGGCAGCGAACGCATATTGCGGGTGCGGAACACGTCGCGCACCAGGCCGTTGGCCTTGTGCATCGAAAATCCGTTGCCGTGGCTGGTGGCGATTCCGGCTGCATCCTGGCCGCGGTGCTGCAACAGCAGCAGCGCGTCATAGATCAGTTGATTGGCGGAATGATGGGAAAAAACGCCGACGATGCCACACATGGTGGACTCCTAAACTAAATGATGTGAAAACGCTTTAAAACTGGATACGCTGCGCAAACTCGCCCGGCAAGTACGGCTGCACGGTGCGCGCCGCCGTTTCCGCCAGCGGGGAAAACAACGCGTTGCGCCAGAAATCCTGCTGCGGAATCGCGGTCATGCCGCACAACAGCACCGTGGCCACCACGATCAGCACGCCGCGCGCCAGTCCGAACAGGCCGCCCAGACCGCGGTCGGCCAGCGTCAGCCCGCTGGCCTTGATGAGCGCATCGACCGCCAGCATCAGCAATCCCATCAGCAGGCGGCAGCCGATGAACAGCACGATGAAGGCGACGATCAGGCGCGTGGTGCCGCCGGGAATCATGTCCGGCAACAGGCGCGCCAACTCTTCGCCATAGGCGTTGGCGACCACGAAGGCGACGATCCAGCTCAGCAGCGACAATATTTCCTTCACCAGTCCGCGCACGGTGCTGATCAGCACCGAACAGACCAGCACGAACAACACCAGGTAATCGAAACTCGTCACCGTCAAAACAGGGCGCGGATGGCTGCCATGGCGCCGATCAGGCCGGCACCAGGGTGCCGCTCAAGCCCAGCTTGCCGAGCCGGGCGCGCATCTGCTCGGCTTCGTCCTTGCTGGCAAACGGGCCGACCCGGATGCGGATGCGCTCGCCCGACGCGGTGGCGACTTTTTGCGTGTAGGACGTAATGCCGGCATGCGTCAGCTTGCCGCGCAATTCGTTGACCTTGTCGGCCGACGCCAGCGCCGCCACCTGCACCACGAATTTGCCGGGCTTGGCGTCACCCGCCTTGGCGACAGCAGCCGGCGCATCGAATTTCCCTTCGAGGATCGCTTTGGCGCGCGCCGCCTCGTCCGCCCGCGGCACGGCCGGCGCATGGGGCGCAGCATGCGCTTCAGGCTTGTTCTCCGGCTTGGCGGCCGGTTTGGCCAGCGCCACCTGCGGCGCAGGCGCAGTCAGGGCGGCCTTTTCGACCGGCTTGACCGTCACCGGCGTGCTGACCTCCTCGCGCGCGGCAAGCGGGGCGGCGGCCACCACAACCGGCTTGACGGCCGGCGGTTCGATGATTTCTTCGGCCGCATCCAGGCCGTTGGACTTGGCCGGCGCTGCTGCGGGCAGCGGTGGCACGTCCGCCGGGGCCGGAGCCGGGGTCTTGTTTTTCGAGGGAATCTGGATCGAAATATCCTCGGCCAGCGGCTTCGGCTCCGAATCCAGGATCATCGGCAAACCGATCACCAGCGCCAGCACCAGCGCCACCGCGCCCACCAGGCGCCGGCGCGCGCGCTTCTTTTCGGGGAGGGCTGGATCAACCGGCTCGCGTTTGGCGGCGCTGCCGTTGCTGCCGCCACGTTTGGCGCGGCCGCGCGCCGCAGTGGACTCCTGTTCGGCGCGCGAGTAGAACTCATCGCCGCCAGCGGCGGATTCCGGCTTGCTTTTGCGGAAAAACGGAAACCAGCTCATGCGTTGTCGAAACAATCCGTCAATGGTGTTCCTCGGCACGACGCGCCTGCAGGACGCCGGCAACCGTCACGAATGAACCGAAGACCACAATTCTATCATTCTGCCCGGCACGCTTCCGCGCATCGGCGTAGGCCGCCGCCGGGTTTGCAAAGCGCGTGATCGAGACCTTGGCCTGCGGCTGGTCGCACGGCGTAACGCCGGCCGCCAGCAGTTCCTGCTCGATGGTTGCGGCCGAGGCGGCGCGCGGCAGCGGCAGATCGGTCACGCACCAGTGATCGATGCGATCCTTGAAGGCGGCGGCGATGCCGCGGATGTCCTTGTCCTGCATGGCGCCGAACACCGCGTAGGTGTAGGGGAAATAGCCCATGTTGTCGAGGCTCAGGGCCAGCGCCGCTGCCGCATGCGGATTGTGGGCGACGTCCAGGATCACCAGCGGCTGCCCCGGCAATACCTGGAAGCGTGCCGGCAGATCGACCATCACCAAACCGTTGCGCACCTCCTGGCCACTGACCGGCAGCCGCAGGCGCAGTGCTTCCAGCGCGGCCAGCGCAGCCGAGGCGTTCAGCAACTGGTTGGCGCCGCGCAGCGCCGGGAAATCGAGCGCGTTGCGGCGCTGGCCGCGGCCGCCGTAATTCCACTGCTGCTTGTCGCCGACATAATTGAAGTCGCGCGTGACTAGCCAGAGGTCGGCGCCGATCGCCTGCGCATGGTCGATCAGCGACTGCGGCGGCACCGGATCGCTGCAGATCGCCGCGCGGCCGGGGCGGAAGATGCCGGCCTTCTCGAAGCCGATCGCCTCGCGCGTATTGCCCAGATAGGCGGCGTGGTCGATGTCGACGCTGGTCACGATGGCGACATCGGCGTCGATCACGTTCACCGCGTCCAGCCGCCCGCCCAGGCCGACTTCCAGGATCACCGCATCCAGCTTGGCGTTGGCGAACAGCTTCAGCACCGCCAGCGTGGTGAATTCGAAATAGGTCAGCGAAACGTCGCCGCGCGCCGCCTCGACTTGCGCAAAAACGGTCATCAGCTCCTGATCGGACACCGACTCGCCGTCGATGCGCGCGCGTTCGTTGAAATCGAGCAGGTGCGGCGAGGTGTACAGGCCGACGCGGTAGCGCGCGCGCAGCAGGATCGACTCCAGGAACGCGCAGGTCGAGCCCTTGCCGTTGGTGCCGCCGACCGTGATCACCGGGCACTCGAAGCGGATGTCGAGCCGCTCTTTGACTTGCGCCACCCGCTCCAGACCGAGATCGATCGCGGTCGGATGCCGGGTTTCCAGAACCGCGAGCCATTCGGCCAGGGTGGCGGGGAGAACGGTGCTTGCTTGGGTTGGCATGATGGCTTTGCGTACTTCGGGTTCGGGTGGGGGCGCGCGGCGGCTTGTGCGCCGCGCGCGCTGCGGATCAGCGTATTTTCAGTGCTTCAGGTGATGGCGTCAGCCGCCTGGTTTTGCAGCAACGCCAAGAGGCGCGCAATTTCCTCGCGCATCTTGCGGCGGTCGACGATCATGTCGACCGCGCCCTTTTGCACCAGGAATTCGGCGCGCTGGAAACCTTCCGGCAACTTCTCGCGCACCGTGTTTTCGATCACGCGCGGGCCGGCAAAGCCGATCAGCGCCTTCGGCTCGGCGATCACGACGTCGCCCATGAAGGCGAACGAGGCGGATACCCCGCCCATGGTCGGATCGGTCAGGACGCTGATGAACGGCAGTTTCTTTTCCGACAGCCTGGTCAGCATCGCGGTGGTTTTCGCCATTTGCATCAGCGACAGCAAGCCTTCCTGCATGCGCGCGCCGCCGGTGGCGGTAATGCAGATGAACGGCACCTTCTGTTCCAGCGCGGTCTGCGCGCCGCGCACGAAACGCTCGCCGACCACCGAACCCATCGAGCCCCCCATGAATTCGAATTCGAAGCACGCCACCACCACCGGCAAGGTCATGATGGCGCCGCCCATGACCACCAGGGCGTCGGTTTCGCCGGTGGCTTCCATGGCCGCCTTCAACCGGTCCGGATACTTCTTGCTGTCCTTGAATTTGAGGGTGTCGACCGGCAGCGCGCTCTGGCCGATTTCATAGCGGCCGCCCTCGTCCAGCAAGGCGTCCAGGCGATCGCGCGCGCGAATCCGCATGTGGTGATTGCATTTGGGGCAGACGTGCTGATTCGATTCCAGGTCGGTGCGGTACAGCACCGCTTCGCAGGACGGGCACTTGACCCACAATCCTTCCGGAACCGATTTGCGCGTGCCGCCCGCTTCGCTGCGCTGAATGCGCGGCGGCAGTAGTTTTTCAAGCCAGCTCATGGTGCTCTCTTTCTGTTTTTTTGCCTGCCGAATTGTACAACGGGCGCTGTTTGCAGCGCCTGCCCCGGGCCGGCCGGACGGGCGGCCTGCTTCCGGCGCGGGCGGCGCTGCCGGCCCGCAAGCCGAGCCGCCGCGCCCTGTTTTTCAAAAACGGGGGTATATTCAAAAAATCGATATTTTATCTGCGAATTTCAGTTCTGATATCTGGAGTATATAAAACGATCTGGCTGCGCGGCGGGTATCCGGCTAGCGTTGCGGCTGGTCCAGCGCCTGGCGGATGGCTGCCAGGAAGCGCTGCGCCGCGGCCACCGCTTCGGCGCGCGGCGTGTTTTCCATTTCCTGGATGATGCGGCTGCCGATCACCACTGCGTCCGCCACCGCGGCGACCGCCTTGGCGGTAGCGGCATCGCGAATCCCGAAGCCGACGCCGATCGGCAGCGTGAGCTGCTGGCGGATGGTGGCGATCCGCTGCGCCACCTCGACGGTATCGATGTGGCCGGCGCCGGTCACACCCTTCAGCGACACGTAATACGTGAAACCGCTGCCAAGCCGCGCCACCTGGCCGATGCGCTCGGTGGTCGAGGTCGGCGCCAGCAGGAAGATCGGGTCCAGCCCGGCCTGCTGCATCAGCGCGGTGAATTCCTCGCATTCCTCGGGCGGGTAATCGACCACGATGGTGCCGTCCACGCCCGCCGCCTGCGCCGCCTGCACGAAGGCGGCCTGCCCCATGCGCTCGATCGGATTCGCATACCCCATCAAGACTATCGGCGTGATTGCATTGGTTTTGCGGAATTCGGCCACATACTCCAGAACATGGTGGAGGGTGACGCGGGCCGCCAGCGCCCGTTCGGAAGCGCGCTGGATCACCGGGCCTTCCGCCATCGGGTCGGAAAACGGCACTCCCAGTTCGAGGATGTCGGCGCCGCCGGCCACCAGCGCATGCATCAGCGGCACCGTCAGTTCCGGCGCCGGATCGCCGGCGGTAATGAAGGGAATCAAGCCTTTTTTATGGCTCGCCGCCAGCGCGGCGAAGGTAGTTTGGATTCGGGACATGGATTTTCTCGGGAAGGTGGAGGGTCGGCGCGAGCAGGAGAGCGCTGCGCCCTCTCCCGAGCCGCGCACCGCGCATTGGTTCAGACAGCTCGCCCGGCGCGCTGCGCCACCGTATGCATGTCCTTGTCGCCGCGCCCGGACAGGTTCACCAGGATGGTTTTATCCGCCGGCAGGGTCGCCGCCAGCTTGGCCGCGTGCGCCAGCGCATGGCTCGATTCCAGCGCCGGGATGATGCCTTCGATGCGGCAGCAGGTATTGAACGCGGCCAGCGCCTCGTCGTCGGTGATCGAGACGTACTGCGCGCGCCCGCTATCCTTCAGCCAGGCATGCTCGGGGCCGACGCCGGGATAGTCCAGCCCGGCCGAGACCGAATGCGTTTCGCTGATCTGGCCGTTCTCGTCCTGCAGCAGGTAGGTGCGGTTGCCGTGCAGGACGCCGGGCGAGCCGGCCAACAGCGAGGCCGAGTGCCGCCCGGTGGCGATGCCGTCGCCGGCCGCCTCCACCCCCACCAGTTGCACCTCGGGATAGTCGATGTACGGATAAAAAATCCCCATCGCGTTCGAGCCGCCGCCGATGCAGGCCACCACATAGTCCGGCTGGCCCCCGGTCATTTCCGGCATCTGCGTCAGGCATTCGGTGCCGATCACCGACTGGAAATCGCGCACCATCATCGGGTACGGATGCGGCCCGGCCACGGTGCCGATGATGTAGAAGGTGTTTTCGACGTTGGTGACCCAGTCGCGCATCGCTTCGTTCAGCGCGTCCTTCAGGGTCTTGGAGCCGGATTCGACCGGCACCACTTTCGCGCCCAAGAGCTCCATCCGGTACACGTTCTGCACCTGACGCTTGACGTCCTCGCTGCCCATGTAGACCACGCATTCCATGCCGAAGCGGGCGCAGATGGTGGCGGTGGCGACGCCGTGCTGGCCGGCGCCGGTCTCGGCAATCACGCGCGGCTTGCCCATGCGCTTGGCCAGCAGCGCCTGGCCGATCACGTTGTTGATCTTGTGGGCGCCGGTGTGGTTCAGGTCTTCGCGCTTGAAGTAGATCTGCGCGCCGCCCATCTGCTCCGACCAGCGCTTGGCGTGATACACCGGGCTGGGACGGCCGACGAAATGCTTCAGTTCGCGCTCGAATTCGGCCACGAATTCGGGGTCGCGCTGATAGCGCGCATAAGCGTTTTTCAGTTCGGTCAGCGCCGGCGTCAGAGTTTCGGCGACGAAGCTGCCGCCGTACGGGCCGAAATGGCCGCGCGCGTCCGGCAGCGCATAGTGGGCTGCCTGGCGCAGGGCGCTGGTGGCGAGCGGCTGGCGCTCGAACTGCTGTTCGAGCGGAGTGAATTGGGTCATGGTCATTTCCTGCTGGATTCGGTATCGGGAGCGATGCCGGCGTCCGCCTGCCGTACTGCCTCGACAAAGGCGCGGATCCGCTCGGCATCCTTGATGCCCTTGGCCTGTTCGACGCCGCTGCTGACGTCGACCGCGTAAGGGCGCACGCGGGTCACCGCGTCAATCGCGTTGTGTGCGCTCAAGCCACCACTTAAAACGACCCGAGGCGCGAGCTCTTCTGGGATGAGAGACCAATCGAATACCTTTCCACTGCCGCCATAGCCATCCGCATGGGCATCCAGCAACAAACCGGCAAACAGCGGGCTGGCGGCGCGATAGCTTCTCTCGCATTCTAGCAAATCCGGGAGGGCCCGCGTGCCGTCGATCCGTAGCGCGCGGATGAATGGCCGCCGCACGCGCTCGGCCAGCGCGCAGCACTGCTCCAGGCTTTCGTCGCCGTGGAATTGCAATAAGCCCAGCGGCGCCTGTGCCACGACCTGCGCCACTTGCTCGGCGTCGGCGTTGACGAACAAGCCGACGGCGGACACGAAGGGCGGCAGCCGCGCAATCAGTCGTGCCGCCGCCTGCGGCGCGACGTGGCGCGGGCTGCGCGGATAAAACACGAAACCGAGCGCATCGGCGCCAGCCGCCACCGCCGCGTCGACGTCTTGCGGCCGCGTCAGGCCGCAAATCTTGATCCGGGTGCGCGTCGTCATGCGCGGCATCCCGATGAATTGCCGCCACGACATCCGGATATTTCAGACTTCCTCATATACCCCTTGCCAACATAGTCGGATACGGGCGAATCAATTTCCGATTATCCATATACCCCAGTTTTTTTTCCGATTCCGCCTCAGCGCCCGGATAGCTCGAAATCCTCTTGCGGCAAACCCCATGCCGCATCGTAATCGACTTTCGCCAGGTATAGCCCATCCGGCATGAAGGTCGGCGCGGCGCGCGAGCGCTCGCGTTCCTGCAGCAGCTGGCGCAGCCATTCCGGCGGCCGCTTGCCACTGCCGACGAACACCAGCGAGCCGACGATGTTGCGCACCATGTGGTGCAGGAAGGCATTCGCGCGCAGCGTAAACACCAGGCTATGTCCCTGGCGCTCGATGCGTAGTTCATGCAGCGTGCGCACCGGCGACGCGGCCTGGCATTCGGAGGAGCGGAACGCCGAAAAATCATGGGTGCCAAGCAGATGGTTGGCCGCCTCCTGCATCGGTTCCACCGCCAGCGGCCGGAACACCCACCCAGCCCGGCCAGTCAGCAGGGGCGAGCGTACCGGGTGGTTGTACAGCAGGTAGCGGTAGGTGCGGTCGCGCGCGCTGAAGCGGGCGTGGAACGGCTTCGGCACCTCCGCTTCCAGACTGTGGGCCCAGCGCACCGCGATCGAGGGCGGCAGCATTGCATTCAAGCCGCGCACCCAGGAAAACGCTTCCCGCTCGATCGCGGTGTCGAAATGCACCACCTGCTCCAGCGCGTGCACGCCGCGATCGGTGCGGCCGGCGCAGGTGGTGGCAAGCGGCTGCTGCGTGAATTCGCGCAGCGCCTGCTCGAGCCGGTCTTGCACCGTATGGCGATCGGGCTGGGTTTGCCAGCCATGCCACTGGGCCCCGTCGTATTGGATGCCGAGAACGATTCGTTTCACTTCGCTTCCCGTTTCAAAAACCGCCCCTGAAATACAAAACGGGCGCCAGCATCATGCTGCGCCCGTTTCACGATTACTGCAGTGCTGGCGGCGGAGCGACGCCTCAGGCCAATTCGGCCAAGAGCGACTTGGCCCTTTCGGCTTGCTGCTGCGAGCCGCTCTTGACCACTTCGTCCAGCAATTCACGCGCCCCTTCGCGGTCGCCGATTTCCCGATAAGCCAGCGCCAGGTCCAGCTTGGTCGACATTTCGACGCTGTACGGATCGCCCCCCTCGGCTGCGCCATCATGGCCGAGATCGAGGTCGATCCCCTCCAGATCGAAAGCAGGAGAGGCCGCGACTGCGGGCGACGCCGACATTTCGGGCAACGCCTCCAGCTCGCTTTCCGCCACTTGCACGCTGTCCTCGGCAGGCGGCGGCAGATCGGCACCATTGTCGGTGCTCGCCATCGCGGGCGCTGCGTCCAGGTTGAAATCGATGACGCCGAAATCCAGGGCCGGCGCTTCAGCCGAGGGTGCTTCCGCGGTGACTTCCACTTGCGCAGGTATTTCCGCGGGCGCTGTTTCCATTTCCTTGCCGAAGTCGCCAAGATCGAAATCCAGATCGGCGATTGCCGTCTGCTCGACCGACGGCGCGGCCACGCTGGCAGCCGGTATCACCGGCGCGTCCTCGAACGGCTCCGGCTCGTGGCTTGGCGCCGCTTCCGGCAGATCGGGCTCGGGCATGACTGAATGCGGCTGGGTGGCGGCCAGCAAGGCATCCAGATCGAGTTCTTCCAGCGGCTCGGTCGGCGCGATCATCACCGCCGCCTTGGCCACCGCCTCGTCGTCCAGTTTGCCGCCGGCGTACAGCGGATTGGTCGGATCGATGGTCAGCCCCAGCGTTGCTGCCTGCCTCCATTCGTCGCCTGCGCCCTTGGTCATCGCGTACAACTCGCTGGCCAGCAATTCGAAGGCGCGCAGGTCCTTGCGATTGGCATAGATTTCCAGCAGCTTCAGGCGCACCGGATTGCGCTCGGGCTGGGTGCGCAGGGCTTCCTTGAGGATTTCTTCGGCCTGGGCATCGCGGCCATAGGCGATATAGACATCGGCTTCGGCTACCGGATCGACTTCATTGGTGTCCAGATGGCTGGCCGAAGGCGAATAGCTGGAATTGAACACGCTGTTGTTGGTATCGACACTCTGGCCGCCGGTTGAACCGAACAGCGAATTCGCCTTCAGGCTGGAATCGGCCAGGATGCTGTCGGAAAACGACTTCTGCTTTTTCTTGCGCGAGCTATAGATGCCGAACGCACCCAGCGCCACCAGCAGCAAGCCGGCTCCCGGCAGCAACAGCGCGTTGTCCAGCAGGCTGTCGATGAAGCTCGGCTCTTCCACCACCGGCGCTGGCGCTGGAGGCCGCTTGGCTGGCACCGCCGGCTTCTCGGCGCTGGCAACTGCCGCGCTGGCGCCAGCAGGGACCGGTTCCTGTTGGGCACTGTCCTTGTCCGCAGCGGCCGGCTGCGCCGCCGGCGCTTCGACTGCCGCCGCTGCGGCGGGCGCAGCGCCGGCACTGGTGGCGACGGCTTGCTGCTGGCCAGCCAGGCTCTTGTTCTTGATTTCCAGCAGCTTTTGCAGGTCGGCCAGATTTTTTTCCAGTTCCTGAACGCGGGCGTTGGCGTCGGCCAGCGCCTTGTCCTTGGCAATCAGGTCTTCCGTGCTGGCGGCGGCCGGGCCACCGGCGCTGCCGCCGCCCCCCACCTTCGACAGCGTCAGCTTGTCTTTTGCCTCGCCGGCGGCGCCCGCCGGTTCTTGCACCGTACTGGTGACCTTGCCGGCAGCGCTCTGCCGGGATGCGGCCGCCGGCTTGGCAGGGCCGGCTGCAACCTGGCCCGCCAGCCGGTTGCGGTATTCATTGAAATCCCTGGTCTGCGCCACCACGATGCTTCTTGCTTCGGCCGGCGCCACATCGGCGGCGGCCTGCGCATCCGGCACCGACAGCACCTGCCCGCTGCGCAGTCGATTCATGTTGTTGCCGACGAAGGCTTCCGGGTTGGCCTGATACAACACCACCAGCATCTGGTCCAGCGACACGCCGGCCGGCTTGAACTGGTGCGCGATCGCGGCCAGCGAATCGCCTTTCTTGACTTCGTAGCTACGGGCCTGGCCAGTGCCGCCATCCGCCGGCACGGCGTTTTCCGGCACCGCTTTACGAACCGCCGGCGGCACGCTGGCCAATGGCGTAACGGCTTCCGTGCGCGGCGTCTGCACCGCAACTGGCGCCGCCGTCTGCACTGGCTGTGTCATGCGCAAATCCGCCGGGTCCAGCAGGAATGTGTATTCGCGCACCAGATGCGAGCCACCGCCGGAGAGCTCCAGCAGCATGTCGATAAATGGCTCATTCATCGGTTGCGCCGATGTGACGCGGATGATCGGCCCGCTGCCACGCTGTTCAATCACAAAGCGCAACGACAGCAGCGCCGGGTTGAAATCGATATTGGCCTGACGGAACGCCGCCTGCGAGGCCAGCTTCGCCGTCAGCGTCCCCACCTCATCCTTCGACACCGAGTTCATCTCGATCTCGGCGCGCAGCGGCTGGCCAAGCGAGGACAGCACCGTCAACTTGCCCAATCCCGCCGCATCGGCACCGGAGATCAGGATCAACGCCGAGGCAACCGTAACGCTCAGCGCTTTCAGGTTACTGGCGAGCTGCCTGGAGGATTTGTTTGAACGCATGTTGGGTGACATAGATAGGCATTCCCGGCAGTGCCATGGGCACCGACGCCTCCTCTATATTTATCGTTGTGGCAGGAACTTTCAAAATATCATCAGGAACTTAGGTGCGCAAGCGCAACTATCTTCTCAACATCTGCAAAACTCGCCATTCAGCCCCGTAACAGGCCAATATGGCGAGCTTTTGTTGCGATTTGACAACGAGCGACAAACGCGCCAGCGCCTGCCGCTCGCCGCACTCAGTGTTCCAGCACGATACGCAGCATGCGGCGCAGCGGTTCGGCGGCGCCCCACAGCAGCTGGTCGCCAACGGTAAACGCCGACAGATAATCGTTGCCCATCTGCATCTTGCGCAGGCGTCCGACCGGGATTTCGAGCGTGCCGGTGACCGCGGCCGGGGTCAGATCGCGCATCGAGGCCTCGCGGTTGTTCGGCACCACCTTGGCCCATTGATTGCCGGCCGCCAGCATGTCGCTGATTTCGTCCAGCGGCACGTCTTTTTTCAGCTTGATGGTCAAGGCCTGCGAATGGCAGCGCATGGCGCCGATGCGCACGCACAAACCGTCGACCGGGATCACGGCCGGGGCAGCGGCGCCGAAGGTGGCACCGCGACCGAGAATCTTGTTGGTTTCGGCGCCAGCCTTCCATTCCTCGCGCGAAACGCCATTGCCGAGGTCCTTATCGATCCACGGGATCAGGTTCCCCGCCAGCGGCACGCCGAACTGGCGCGTTTCGTCGGCGCTCAGCGCATGCTGTTTGGCCAGCACCTTGCGGTCGATTTCCAGGATCGCGGAAGCTGGATCATCCAGCAGCGCCCTGACTTCGGCATTGATGGTGCCGAACTGGGTCAGCAACTCGCGCATGTGCTGGGCGCCGCCGCCGGAGGCGGCCTGGTAGGTCATTGAGCTCATCCATTCGACCAGGTCGTGCTGGAACAGGCCGGACAGGCCCATCAGCATGCACGACACCGTGCAGTTGCCGCCGATGTAGTTCTTCACGCCGCGCTTGAGCGCGTCCTGGATCACGTCGGCGTTCACCGGGTCGAGCACGATGATCGCATCGTCCTTCATGCGCAGGGTCGAGGCGGCGTCGATCCAGTAGCCGCTCCAGCCGGCGCCGCGCAGTTTCGGGAACACCTCGCTGGTGTAGTCGCCGCCCTGGCAACTGATGATGATGTCGCACTTCTTCAGCGCGGCGATGTCGTTGGCGTCCTGCAGCGTGCTTTCGTTGCGGGCCTCCGCCGGCGCCTTGCCGCCGGCATTCGAAGTCGAAAAGAAGACCGGTTCGATCTCGTCGAAATCGCCCTCTTCGCGCATGCGCTGCATCAGGACCGAACCCACCATGCCGCGCCAACCAACCAATCCAACCAGCTTCATCATGCTTCCTTCAAGATAGAAAAACCAATGCCGGCCCGTTATTTTCGACGGGCGGGCATCACCGACTCACATACTCCAATAGCCGGCAATCAATTACGGGCGAAAAATGGCGTTTTTTACGTCATACTCCGCCATTTTTAAATCTACTGGGCGCTCGGCCTGGCTATTGCAGCGCTTTCAAGACCGCAGCGCCCATATCCTTGGTGCCGACGCGTGTGGTTCCGGCTTCGTAGATATCCGGCGTGCGCAAGCCCTGCGCCAGCACCGCCTTGACCGCCGCCTCGATGCGGTCGGCCTGATCGGCCTTGTTCAACGAATAGCGCAGCATCATCGCCGCCGACAGGATGGTCGCCAGCGGATTGGCCACGCCCTTGCCGGCGATGTCCGGCGCCGAGCCGTGCGACGGCTCGTACAAACCCTTGTTGTTGGCATCCAGCGAGGCCGACGGCAGCATCCCGATTGAACCGGTCAGCATGGCGGCGGCATCGGACAGGATGTCGCCGAACATGTTGCCGGTCACCATCACGTCGAACTTCTTCGGCGCCCGCACCAGTTGCATCGCGGCGTTGTCGACGTACATATGGTCGAGTTCGACGTCTGGATATTCCTGATGGACGTCGGTGACGATATCTTTCCAGAACTGGAAGGTTTCCAGCACGTTGGCCTTGTCGACCGAAGTCAGGCGCTTGCCGCGCTTTTGCGCCGCCTGGAAGGCGACGTGGGCGATGCGGCGGATTTCCGGCTCGGCGTAGCGCATGGTGTCGAAGCCTTCGCGCGTGCCCTTGAACGGGCCGTCCGGGCATACTCTTACACCGCGCGGCTGGCCGAAATAGATGTCGCCGGTCAGTTCGCGGATGATCAGGATATCGAGGCCGGACACGACTTCCGGCTTCAGCGTTGAGGCGCCGGCCAGTTCCGGATACAGGATCGCCGGCCGCAGGTTGGCGAACAGGTTTAAGTTCTTGCGCAGGCCGAGGATCGCCTGTTCCGGCCGCAGCGCGCGTTCCAGGTTGTCGTATTTCCAGTCGCCGACCGCACCGAACAGCACGGCGTCGGCTTCCTTGGCCAGCTTGAGCGTCGCTTCCGGCAGCGGGTGGCCGTGCGCGGCGTAGCCGGCGCCGCCGACCGGCGCGGTTTCCATCTCGAATTTTTCGCCCAGCGCGTTCAGGACGGCCACCGCCTGCTCGACGATTTCAGGGCCGATGCCGTCGCCCGGCAGGATTGCTATTTTCATGTGTTTCTTCAATCAGTTGGAGACAGAGTAACGTCTGCCCCGCAATGCGTTAAATGGTATTAGCCAGCCACGGATACTGCGCCAGATGACGTTCCTCGAAGGCGCGGATCTTGTCGGCCTGGCGCAAGGTCAGGCCGATGTCGTCCAGTCCGTTCAGCAGGCAGTACTTGCGGAATTCGCCGATCTCGAACGGATAGCTCAGGCTGCCGTTGGCGCTGCCGACGGTCTGCCGTTCCAAATCGACAGTCAGGCGAAAACCGGGAAAGGCCTTGACCTCGTTGAACAGATGATCGACCTCAGCTTCCGCCAGAACGATCGGCAGCAGGCCGTTCTTGTAGCAGTTATTGAAGAAGATATCGGCGAAACTCGGCGCGATCACGGCCCGAAAACCATACTGCTGCAACGCCCACGGCGCATGCTCGCGCGACGAGCCGCAGCCGAAATTCTTGCGCGCCAGGAGGATCGAGGCGCCCTGATAGCGCGCCTGGTTCAGCACGAAGTCCGGATTCAGCGGCCGCCGCGAATTGTCCATGCCCGGCTCGCCGTGATCCAGGTAACGCCATTCGTCGAACAGGTTGGGGCCGAAGCCGGTGCGCTTGATCGACTTCAGAAACTGCTTCGGAATGATCGCATCGGTATCGACATTCGCGCGGTCGAGCGGCGCAACCAGGCCATCGTGTACGGTAAATTTATCCATGATCTCAATCGTTGCCGCCGCCCGTCCGGCTGGGCGAGCGGCGTTGCTGCATCTTGTTTTCAGAACTCTGTTACTTGGCGGCTTTTTCCACTGCGTTGCCGGCCTTCTGCACGTCCTTGCCCATCCCTTGTATCGTGTTGCAGGCGCCAAGCGTCATCATCGCCACCATCGCCGCCGCCAGAACCAATAATTTTTTCATTTTTTCCTCCGCTGTTATTTATGTAAGGCTCAATCAACGCAAATCACGCACATCGACAAAATGGCCGGCAATGCCCGCCGCCGCCGCCATCGCCGGCGACACCAGGTGGGTGCGGCCGCCCTGCCCCTGGCGGCCCTCGAAATTACGGTTCGAGGTCGAGGCGCAGCGCTCGCCCGGCTCCAGCCGATCGGCATTCATTGCCAGGCACATCGAGCACCCCGGTTCGCGCCATTCAAAGCCGGCCTCCTTGAAAATCCGGTCCAGACCTTCGCGCTCGGCCTGCTCCTTGACCAGGCCGGAACCCGGCACCACCATCGCCAGCTTGACGTTCGAGGCGCGCTGGCGGCCGCGTACCACGGCAGCGGCCGCACGCAAATCCTCGATGCGTGAATTGGTGCAGGAGCCGATGAAGACCTTGTCGATGCGGATATCGGTGACCGCCGTGTTCGGCTTCAATCCCATGTAAACCAGCGCCCGCTCCATCCCTTCGCGCTTGGTGGCATCTTTTTCCTTGTCCGGATCGGGCACCCGGCCGTCGACCGCGACCACCATTTCCGGTGACGTGCCCCAGGTGACCTGCGGCCTGATCTCGGCGGCGTTCAGCGTCACCACCAGGTCGAAGCGTGCGCCGGGGTCCGAATGCAGCGTGCGCCAGTATTCAAGCGCGCGCTGCCAATGCGGCCCGACCGGCGCGTACGGCCGGCCCTGGACGTAATGGATGGTGGTGTCGTCGACCGCGATCATGCCGGCGCGCGCGCCCGCTTCGATCGCCATGTTGCACACCGTCATGCGGCCTTCCATCGACAGCGCGCGGATCGCCGAACCGGCGAATTCGATCGCATAGCCGGTGCCGCCGGCGGTGCCGATCTTGCCGATCACGGCCAGCACGATGTCTTTCGCGGTGACGCCGGGCGGAATCGCGCCGTCCACCTGCACCAGCATAGTCTTGGATTTCTTGGCGAGCAGGGTTTGCGTTGCCAGCACATGCTCGACTTCGGAGGTGCCGATGCCGTGCGCCAGGCAGCCGAACGCGCCGTGCGTCGAAGTATGCGAATCGCCGCACACCACCGTCATGCCGGGCAGCGTCGCGCCCTGCTCGGGGCCGATCACGTGGACGATGCCCTGGCGCTTGTCGGCCATGTTGAAATAGGTGAAACCATATTCCCTGGTGTTGGCGTCCAGCGTTTCCACCTGCAGCCGCGAGACCGGGTCGGCAATCCCTCGCGAACGATCGGTGGTCGGCACGTTGTGGTCGGCCACCGCCAGGTTGGCGGCGGTACGCCACGGCTTGCGACCATGCAGCTTCAGGCCCTCGAAGGCCTGCGGGCTGGTCACTTCATGTACCAGGTGGCGGTCGATGTACAGGATCGTGGTGCCGTCCTCTTCGCTATGCACCGCGTGCGCGTCCCACAGTTTTTCGTAAAGCGTTTTTAACATGATCCGAATGGCGCGCAAGCGCCCTAGCCCTTCAAAGTGAATTTTGATTATGCCATATTTGTGCGTTGCAATACGGCACTGCGAGCGGGTCGCCGGGCGCCCGCCGCGCTAGCGATTCTTGCGCGCCTGCTCGTACAGCGGCAGCACGCGCTGCGAGTACACGCCCAGGTCCGCCATCCGGTCTTCGCGCGCCGGGTGGGTGGACAGGAATTTGAGCGGCTCGCTGCCGCCGACCTGGCCCATTTTCTGCCATAGCGTGATCGCCGCGCGCGGGTCGTAGCCGGCACGTGCCGCCAGTTCAACCCCGATGCGGTCGGCCTCGGTTTCATGCGCGCGCGAATTGGGCAGGCCGACCAGGCCCATGTACGCATACTGCGCCCCCTGCTGGGCCGCGTCGCCAACGCCCAGGATCGCCGAGCCGATCGAAATCAGGCTGCCAGCCACCATCTGCTCGGAGGCACGTTCGCGCGCGTGTTCGCGCAATGCATGGGCGATTTCATGGCCCATCACCGCCGCCAGTTCATCGTCGGTGATTTTCAGTTTTTCGATCAAGCCGGTATAGACCGCGATTTTCCCGCCCGGCATGCACCAGGCATTGATTTCACCCGAGGACAGCACGTTGACTTCCCATTTCCACTGGCGCGCATCGGGCCGGAAGGCGCCGCTTTGCGCAATCAGCCGGTTCGCCACCGCACGCACCCGGCCAACCTGGGCGGCGTTGCGGTTCAACTCCCCCTTCTTGCCAGCCTCAGCGATCACCTGTGCATATTCCTGGCGCGCCTCCTGATCGATTTCCTGGGCGGAAATCGCCATCCGCTGCTGGCGCTCGATGCCCACCGCCCCGCCTTGCGTGGTCTGCACCGATTCGCAGGAAACCAGCGCCAGTGCCGCGCTCAGCAGCAGGCAGCGCTTTAGCCATGATGTCGTGGCGATGTTCATGTCGACTCCTGTATGAATTGCCGAGGAATGGTGCGAAAAGATTGCGCCGCCAGCCACCCGGCGGCGCGGGCACCGCCTCAGCCGGCCGTGCCGCTGCCGATCTGCGGCGTCGCCACCCGCATGTCGCCGCACTGCGCGCGCTGGCGCAGTGCGTGATCGATCAGCACCAGCGCCAGCATCGCCTCGGCGATCGGCGTGGCGCGAATGCCGACGCAAGGGTCGTGGCGGCCGAACGTCTCCACCATGACCGGGGCGCCGTTCTTGTCGATCGAATGGCGCGGCGTGCGGATGCTGGAAGTCGGCTTGATCGCCAATGCCACCGTAATCTCCTGACCGGTAGAAATTCCGCCCAGGATGCCGCCGGCATGGTTCGAGGCAAAGCCCTGCGGCGTCAGTTCGTCGCCATGTTCCGAGCCTTTTTGCACAACCGATCTGAAGCCGGCGCCAATTTCCACGCCCTTGACGGCGTTGATGCCCATCATTGCGTGCGCGATGTCGGCATCCAGCCGGTCGTAGATCGGCTCGCCCCAGCCTGCCGGAACGTTTTGCGCCACCACTTCGACGCGCGCGCCACATGAGTCGCCGGCCCGGCGCAATGCATCCATGTATTCCTCAAGTTGGGGAATCACGCTGGCATTGGCGGCGAAAAACGGATTCCCACGCACGTGCTGCCAGCCCTCGAATGGGATCGCGATCTCGCCCAACTGGCTCATGCAGCCCTTGAAGCTGGTGCCGTACTGCTGCCGCAGCCACTTCTTGGCGATCGCGCCGGCGCCTACCAGCGGCGCCGTCAGGCGCGCCGACGAGCGGCCGCCGCCGCGCGGGTCGCGGATGCCGTACTTGTGCCAATAGGTGTAGTCGGCATGGCCGGGGCGGAAGGTTTCGGCGATATTGCCGTAGTCCTTGCTGCGCTGGTCTTCGTTGCGGATCAGGAGTGCGATTGGCGTACCGGTGGTCTTGCCTTCATACACGCCTGACAGGATTTCGACGGTGTCGGATTCCTGCCGCTGCGTGACGTGGCGCGAGGTGCCGGGCTTTCTCAGATCAAGATCGGGCTGGATGTCGGCGGCGGACAGCTCCATGCCGGGCGGGCAGCCATCCACCACGCAGCCGATGGCCGGGCCGTGGGATTCGCCGAAAGTGGTGACGGTGAAAAGCTTGCCGAGGGTATTGCCGGACATGGGAGGAAAGTGAAAAGCTGAAAGGCTTTCATTCTACCAGCGGTGCTGCGCCCGATGAACCGCATGAATCGGCGCGAGCAGGTCCAGCGGATCGCGCCTGCCAATTGACGGTACCGCCCTGGCCGATGCCGGACCGGCCGCCGCCCGCTTTGCAGGACATTTCGATCTGGCAATGTATCCGCCAGGCATTGACGCTCCTGGCGGATGGCGCGGTCGGGTCAGCCGACCTGCTGCGCCAGCGCCAGCCCGCTCAGCCAGGCGTTTTCCACCCGCCCAGCGCCTTCCAGCCCGGCGTCAAACCAGTCGCCGCAGGCCCCGATGCGCCGTTGTGCCTGCCACAGACAGGCGCCGGCCAGCGGTTGCTCGGCACGTGCGAAGCGCCAGCGCTGAATCGCCGCATACACCGGCTGCACCGTGCGCCCGGTGGCTTCCTGGAACGCCTTCTGCAGCTTGTCGCGCGCCCGTTCCGGCTCATCCTCCAGATGCTCGAGGCTCCAGGCCGGCATTGCCTGCGCCACCCAGTGCTCGCCGGGCCGCCGCTGCGGTTTCGAGGTGTCGCGCGCGATCCAGCCGAGGCGGGAGCCATGCACCCAGGCGCCGTCGTATGGCAGATCGAGCGTCTCCTGGAATGCCAGCGCCAGCGCCCAGCAGGGTGCCAGGCGTGCCTTGGCGGCCTGTTGCGCCAACGCCGGCAAGACTTGCAGCAAGGGCGCCGCCTGCTCGGCCGGCAAGGCCACGATCACGGCGTCGAACGGACCGGCGCTGGCGGCGATCGGCACGCTGTCGCATTGCAGCTTGAGCAGCCAGGCATCGCCATCGGCTTCGATGGCCGTGACCCGCTGTTCGCGCCGCACGTCGAGTTCCCGCGCCAGTTGTCCGCATAGCGCATCCATCCCGGGCACGGCAACCCAGCGCTGACGCCGGCCTCCGGCCTTTTCTATGCGGCCGGCTTCCAGCTTTGCCAGGCGACCCTGCCAGCGCTCCAGCCAGCCTGCTTGGCGCCAGGCTGCCACCTGCTTTTTGAAGGCGGCACTGCTGGCGGTGAAGTATTGCGCGCCGAGATCGAAGCCGCCCAGTTCGGTCGCACGCGTGTACATGCGGCCGCCGCAATCCGGGTTTTTTTCATAGACCGTGACGCAGTGTCCGCGCTGCTGCAGGCGGGTGGCGCAGACGAGGCCGGCAAGACCGGCGCCGACGATGGCGATATGCATGGGAATCCTTTCTGATGCCGGCGCCGTGGCCGGCGAATTCGAAGCAGGAAAACGCAGTCATGAAAAAGCCGTTCGTGGCGATGCCAGGAACGGCTTGCGGCGCCGCATGCAACGACGATTACTCGTCGCCTTCGGCGGGCCAGTCGCGGATATAGGCTTTCAGCATCTTGTTCTCGAAGCCCTGCGCTTCCAGTACCGCCTTGGCGACGTCGTAGAACGACATGACGCCGAGCAACACCTTGGCCTCCATCACCGGCACGTAGCGCGCGTGCCGCTCCAGCATGATGCGGCGCACCTCGTTCAGGTCGGTGTCGGGCGTGACGGTAATCGGCGCATCGTCCATCTGCTTGCGCACGGTGCCGTTGCCAAGCGACCCGTGATTGGCATGGATGGTCTTGATCACCTCGCGGAAGGTCAGCATGCCGACCAACTCGCCATACTCCATCACCACCAGCGAACCGATGTCCTTTTCCGCCATCGTGTTGACCGCCTCGGCAATTGGCGTGTCCGGCGTCACGGTGTACAGGATATTGCCTTTGACTTTGAGGATTTCCGAAGCTTTCATGAGTCCGCCTTGGTGGTTGGGAGGTAGGTACGTGTCGAATGTAGCGCAAGGGCCGCGAAAAATCCAGCAGCTGCGGCCGCACCGGGACGGCGGCATTCAGTGCTACGATTCCGGCACCCGGACAAAGGAGGCATACCCGATCATGAGCGGTCCCAATTACCTCGGTTTCGACACGCTGTCGCTGCACGCCGGCGCCGCGCCCGACCCCACTACCGGCGCCCGCGCCACGCCGATTTACCTGACCACCTCGTTCGTCTTCAGGAATTCCGACCACGCCGCTTCGCTGTTCAACATGGAGCGCTCCGGCCACGTCTATTCGCGCATTTCGAATCCGACCAACGCCGTGCTGGAGGAACGCATCGCCGCTCTGGAAGGCGGGGTCGCCGGCATCGCGGTCGCCAGCGGCCAGGCGGCCTTCCATCTTGGACTGGCCACCATCGCCGGCGCCGGCTCGCACGTGGTGGCCTCGCGCGCGATCTATGGCGGTTCGCAAAACCTGCTGGCCTATACCATGAAGCGCTTCGGCATCGACACCACCTTCGTCGATCCGCGCGACCTCGACGCCTGGCGCAACGCGATCCGGCCGAATACCAAGGTCTTGTTCGCCGAAAATCTGGGCAATCCAGGATTGGACGTGCTGGACATCCCGAATGTGTCGGCCATTGCGCATGAGCATTATCTGCCGCTGATGGTCGACGCCACCTTCACCACGCCCTACCTGCAGCGGCCGTTCGAGCATGGCGCCGACCTGATTTGCCACGCCGCCACCAAGTTCCTGTGCGGCCACGGCACCGCGATGGGTGGCCTGCTGGTCGACGGCGGCAGCTTCGACTGGCAACAGGCCTATGAAAAGACCGGCAATTTCGCCGAACTATGCGAGCCGTACGACGGCTTCCACGGCATGGTGTTCGCCGAAGAATCCTCGGTGGCGCCGTTCTCGCTGCGCGCGCGGCGCGAAGGGGTGCGCGATTTCGGCGCGGCGCTGAGCCCGCACAACGCATTTGCCATCCTGCAGGGGATCGAGACGCTCGGCTTGCGCATGGACCGGCACGTCGCCAATACGCGCAAGGTGGTCGAATTCCTCGCAGCCCACCCGGCGGTGGAAGCAGTTTCCTACCCGGAGCTGGAATCGCATCCCGACCACAAGCTGGCGCAAAAGCTGCTGCCGAAAGGCTGCGGCGCGGTGTTTTCGTTCAGCATCAAGGGCGACCGCGCGGCCGGCGCCCGCTTCGTCGAGGCGCTCAACATCTTTTCGCACCTGGCCAATGTCGGCGACGCCAAGTCGCTGGTGATCCACCCGGCCTCGACCACCCATTTCCGCGTGCCGAGCGAGCAACTGGCGGCGGCCGGCATCGGCGAAGGCACGATGCGGCTGTCGATCGGACTGGAAGATGCGGACGATCTGATCGAAGACCTGGCGCGCGGGCTGAAAGCGTCGCAGCGCAACGAACGCAAGGGAGCCTGAGATGCTGCTGAATGTTCACGGCCACGACGCCTATTGCTATACCGGCGGCAAACCCTTCGATCCGAAACTGCCGACCGCGGTGTTCATCCACGGCGCGCAAAACGACCATTCGGTCTGGGTGTTACAGACCCGCTATTTCGCCCACCACGGCTTCGGCGTGCTGGCGCTTGACCTGCCCGGCCATGGCCGCAGCCAGGGCGCGCCGCTGGCCAGCGTCGAAGCGATGGCGGACTGGCTGCTGGCCCTGCTGGACGCGGCCGGTGTCGAACGCGCGACCCTGATCGGCCACAGCATGGGTTCGCTGATTGCGCTGGAGACTGCGTTCCGCGCGCCGCAGCGGGTGGCGCGGCTGGCGCTGGTCGGCACCGCGTATCCGATGAAGGTGTCCGACACCTTGCTGGACGCCTCCCGCGACAACGAAATCGCCGCGATCGACATGGTCAACATCTGGTCGCATTCGACAATTGCGCCGAAACCTTCCAGCCCGGCGCCGGGTTTCTACGTCATGGGCGGCAGCCGGCGCCTGATGCAATATGTGTCGCGGCACAGTCCGGAAAAAGTGTTTTTCACCGATTTTTCGGCCTGCAATGCCTACCAGAACGGCGCCGCGGCTGCGGCCGGCGTGGCTTGTCCGACGCTATTTTTGCTGGGCAAGCGCGACCTGATGACGCCGCCGAAAGCGGCGTTGGCGCTGGCCGGCGCAATCGCGCAGGCGGAGGTGGTGCCAATCGATGGCTGCGGCCATGCGCTGATGGCGGAACAACCCGACCAAGTGCTCGACGCGCTGTATCGGTTTGCGAAAAATTAGCGGAGTATATTCAAAGAGCCAATATTTTATGCCCGGGATAGACCAACGACACAGGGAGTATCCGAGCAAAGCGAGATTTCCTAGGCGCGCGCGACTTGGCCCTCGGCCTCGGCGGCTGAGCGCGGCCCCTTGTCGGCCGCTGTGAAACAGCTTCTGAGGCTGGCCGTTAATCCCTGCTCCACCGCCTGCCCGACGCTGCCAGCCAGCGCGCCACCGGCGTTGGTATCGAACACGAACATGCGGTAGACGTCGGCCACCGTCAATTGATCGGGGTTGGCCAGCAGCACCCAGCGCTCCAGGCCGGCATGCGGCCGCTGCCGCAATTTCCAGCGCCGGTGCCACTCTGCTGCGCGCGGCGGTTCGGGACGGACCTTGCCAACCCAGCCTGCTTCCAGCATGCGCTGCAGCAGGGTTTCGGACTCATCGAAGCCGAGCCGGGTCAGATCCCGAATACGGTTGCCGTTGACGACTGCGGAGGCCTCCTGCATCCGGGCCTTGAACAGCACCTTCAGGATCGCCATCGCGTCGACGAAGGCGCTGCCGGGTTTCGCCACATGCCACCAGCGTTCGTACTTGACCACCGGCAAGGCCGCCGTCAGCAGCGCGCCGCACAGCGTGATCATCCAGAACAGGTAAACCCAGATCAGGAAGATCGGCACCGCGGCGATCGCGCCATAGACGACGGTATAGGTCGGGAATTTCGTCACGTATACGGCAAAGCCGCGCTTCGCTAATTCCAGCGCCACCCCGGCCAGCAAGCCGCCCCACAGCGCGTCGCGCCAGTCCACCGGCCGATTCGGCACCGCCAGGTACAGCAGCATGAAGGCGGCGGTGGTCAGCAGCACCGAGGCCAGCGTATAGAACAGCGCGCCGAGCAAGGGCACCTGATGCACGACGCTGTTGGCCGTGCCGAACAAATAGGCGGTCACGGAAAACGAGGCGCCGAGCGCCAACGGTCCGAGCGTGATGATGGCCCAGTACAGCAACATGCGCTGCAGGAACGGGCGGCTGCTCTTGACGCGCCAGATCTGGTTGAAAACGCGCTCGATGGTGGACATCATCAAGACCGCGGTGATGATCAGGGTGATCCCGCCCACCGCCGACAGCCGCGCCGACTTGGCGGCGAACTGATTCAGGTAATCCATGATGGTGGCCGCCACGCCCTGCGGCATCAGGCTCTGGATCAGGTAGGTATCGAGCGCGGCGCGAAAGGTCGAGAACAGCGGGAAAGCGGTAAAGATCGCGAACGCCACCGTCAGCATCGGCACGATGGCAAACACCACCGTGAAGGTCAGGCTGCCGGCGACTTGCGGCAATTGCTCCTCGCTCAACCGGCGCCCGGCGAAGCGCAACAAGTCGCGCGCTTCGCCAAAGGAAAAGCCGCGCACACGTGACGAAAAGGATCGGGACATGGGTTGTTCGGTCAGGCTGGACGGGCCGCCGCGATGACTTGGCCGCAAGCAAAGCGCCCTATAATATCAAGCATGAATAACAACCACCTTACCATACTGGTTCTGTATTACTCGCGCCACGGTGCTACCCGCAAGCTGGCCGAATTCATTGCGCAGGGAATCGAGAGCGTACCGCGCAGCGACGCCCGCCTGCGCACGGTGCCGCCGGTATCCACCGTAACCGAAGCCAGCGCACCGGCGATTCCCACCGAAGGCGCGCCCTATGTCGAACTGCAGGATCTTGAAGAATGCGCCGGCATCGCGCTCGGCTCCCCCACCCGCTTTGGCAACATGGCGGCGCCGATGAAATACTTCTGGGACGGCACCAGCACCGACTGGCTGGCCGGCACGCTGGCCGGCAAACCGGCCTGCGTCTTCACTTCGACCGGTAGCCTGCACGGCGGCCAGGAAACCACGCTGTTGTCGATGATGCTGCCGCTCATGCATCACGGCATGCTGTTGCTCGGCATCCCCTACACCCAGCCGCAACTGATGACCACCACCAGCGGCGGCACGCCATATGGTGCCAGCCACTGGGCCGGACTCGAAGGCGCGCAGCCGATTTCCGACGATAGCCGCAGCCTGGCGATCGGGCTCGGGCGCCGGCTGGCGCACACCGCGCACAAACTGTGCGGCGTTCAATGAAATCCACGCGGCAGAAGGCTTACCACTACGGCGCCACCGGCAGCCTGCTGGCGCTGATCGCGCTGTGCGTCGCCTGGGAACTGGTGCTGGCGCCATTGCGCCCGGGCGGCTCATGGCTGGTGCTGAAGGTCGTGCCGCTGCTGCTGCCACTGCGTGGCGTACTGAAACGTGATCTCTACACCATGCAATGGTCGTCAATGCTGATTTTGCTATATCTGGCCGAAGGCGTGGTGCGTGCCACCAGCGACCGTTCCGCCATCTCGATGACGCTGGGCTGGATTGAAACCGCGCTGGTCTGCATCTATTTTTTGTGCATCATCCTGTATCTGAAACCACATAAACAAGCCGCCAAAAAACTGGCGAAACAAGCAATCGAAAAAGCCTCCCGATGAACGATTTCCTGAACCAATGCCGGCAGTCGCTGGGCGCCGCCCACGTACTGACCGCAGCCGCCGATACCGAACCCTTCCTGACCGACTGGCGCCGCCGTTTCAGCGGCCGGGCGCTGGCGGTACTGAAACCCGGCACCACCGCCGAAGTAGCGGCGATCGTGAAGTTATGCAACCAGTTCCGGGTGCCGATCGTGCCGCAAGGCGGCAACACCGGGCTGGTGCTGGGTAGCGTGCCGGATGCCAGCGGCAATGCGGTCGTGCTGTCGCTGACCCGCTTGAATCAGGTGCGCGCAATCGACACTGTCAACAATACGATCACCGTCGAAGCCGGCTGTATCCTGCAACATGTGCAGGAGGCAGCCACCGGCGCCGGCCGCCTGTTCCCGCTCTCGCTGGCGGCCGAAGGCAGTTGCACCCTGGGCGGCAACCTCTCGACCAATGCCGGCGGCACCGGTGTGCTGCGCTACGGCAACACGCGCGAGCTGTGCCTCGGGTTGGAGGTGGTGACGCCGCAAGGGGAAATCTGGAGCAGCCTGCGCGGCCTGCGCAAGGACAACACCGGCTACGATCTGCGCGATCTGTTCATCGGCGCCGAAGGCACGCTCGGCGTCATCACGGCGGCGGTGCTGAAGCTGTTCCCGCAACCGAAGGCGCAAATGACCGCGCTCGCGGCCATGCGCAGCGCGGACGATGCGCTGCAGCTCCTGACGCTGGCACAGGCGCAATGCGGCGCGGCGTTGACCGGCTTCGAACTGATGTCGGAACTCTGCCTGCAACTGGTGGCCAAGCACTTCCCGCAAATTCGCCAGCCGTTCGCCCAGAGTCATCCGCAAACCGTGCTGCTGGAACTGTCGGACAGCGAATCCGAAGAACACGCGAATGCGCTGCTGGAAAACGTGATCACGCAGGCGCTGGAGCAAGGCATCATCGAAGACGCCGTCGTCGCCGTCTCGATCGCGCAATCGGAAACCTTGTGGCAGCTGCGCGAACACATTCCGCTGGCGCAGGCGGAGGAAGGCAAGAACATCAAGCACGATATTTCGGTACCGATTTCGCGCATCGGCGAGTTCATTCGCGTCACCGACGTGCTGCTGCAGCAGAGTTTTCCCGAAGTGCGCATGGTGACCTTCGGCCACCTCGGCGACGGCAACCTGCATTACAACGTATCGCCGCCCGAAAATACCCCGGGCGATGCCCTGCTGGCGCAGCAAGCCGGAATCAACCGCGTGGTGTATGACAGCGTCGAACGGTTTGGCGGCTCGATTTCGGCCGAACATGGCGTCGGCGCGCTGAAACGCGAGGAAATCCGCCATTTCAAATCCGCGGTCGAAATCGGCCTGATGCAAACCATCAAGCACGCACTCGACCCGCTGAACTTGATGAACCCAGGCAAGCTTATCTGAACCAATCAGGGGAGTGACCCATGTCGAAATTGCTGCTGCTGATCGCTTTACTCCCGGCTGTTTGCACACCGGCATTTGCGATCTACAGATGCGACGCCGGCGGCACGACATCGTATAGCGACGCGCCTTGCCCGGGCGGCAAGCTGGTCGCCGCTCCACATACCCAGCCGTCAGCGGCGGACGCGCAACAGGCGCAACGGCAATTGACAGAGAAAAAGGAACAGCTTCAGCGCCTGGAAAACGAACGCCAACGGCAGGAAGCCGCCGAAGACCGGCAGCAACGCCAGCGCGCCCGCGCCGCTGCCGCCCAGCGAAAAAAATGCGCCGCATCGGCACTGCGGGTGCAATGGGCGGAACAGGACGCCAGGCAGGCGGCGGGAAAGTCGGTGCCGAAGGCCGCGCAAAAAGCGCGTCGCGCGGCGGAAAAACACGAGCTGGAATGCGGCAAATAGAAAGCTGGCCTGCCCAGCAGGAATCGAACCTGCGACCCCAAGCTTAGAAGGCTTGTGCTCTATCCAACTGAGCTATGGGCAGTTCGTCGACATGAGTCGCAAGAATAATTTCGACTCATCCGGCAGAAATGAAAAACGGGCTGTCAGCGACAGCCCGTCTGAAAGTGGTCGGAGTACAAGGATTCGAACCTTGGACCCCCTGGTCCCAAACCAGGTGCGCTACCGGGCTGCGCCACACTCCGAGACCGAGCATCATACCGGGCTAATCCCCGGCGGTCAATGTATTGCTCGGATTAACGCTATCGACCAGTTGCTCAGGCGCTGACCTGGTCGGCAATCCGGCGCGCCATCGCCTGCGCGGTGTCGGCGTTCTGCGCCTCCACCATGACCCGGATCAACGGCTCGGTGCCGGAGGCGCGGATCAGCACGCGGCCAGCATCGCCCAACTCCCGCTCCGCCCGCTCCTTTTCCGCCAGCAACGCCGGGCTCTGTTGCCAGTCAAAGCCCGGTGCGACCCGGACGTTGACCAGGCTTTGCGGGTACAGCAGCATGTCTTCGGTGCATTGCGCCAGGCTCTTGCCGGCGCGCTTCAAGGCGGACAATACTTGTAGCGCGGAAATAATGCCGTCCCCGGTGGTGTGCTTGTCGAGGCACAGCAGATGGCCGGAACCTTCCCCGCCCAACACCCAGCCACGCTGCTGCAACAACTCCAGCACGTAGCGGTCACCTACCTTGGCGCGCGCAAATTCGACCTTCATCCGGCGCAACGCGACTTCCAGCGCCATGTTGGTCATCAGCGTACCCACCACGCCACGTAGCGGTGCGGTCGCCATGCGATCCTTGACCATCACGTACAGCAGTTCGTCGCCGTTGTAGATTCGGCCATTGGCATCGACCATCAACAGGCGGTCGGCGTCGCCGTCCAATCCAATGCCGAGATCGGCATGGTTGGCGCGCACCGCCAGCGCCAGCGCTTGGGGCGCGGTGGCGCCAAAGCCGTCATTGATATTCAGGCCGTTCGGCTGGTTGCCGATCGCGATGACTTCCGCCCCCAGCTCGTGAAATACGTGCGGCGCGATGTGATAGGCAGCGCCATGCGCGCAGTCGACCACGATGGTCAAGCCGCGCAAATCGAATTCGGTCGGAAAGGTGCTTTTGCAAAATTCGATGTAGCGCCCGGCGGCGTCGTCCAGCCGTTTCGCCTTGCCCAGTTTTTCCGAGGTCACGCAGGACATCGGCGCATCCAGCTCGTTTTCGATCGCTGCTTCCACCGCGTCCGGCAACTTGTTGCCCTGGGCGGAAAAAAACTTGATGCCGTTGTCGTCGAAGGGATTATGCGAGGCGGAAATCACCACGCCGGCCGACAGCCGCAGCGCCCGTGTCAGATAGGCAACCGCAGGCGTCGGCATCGGCCCGGCCAGCATCACGTCCACGCCGGCCGCGGCCAGCCCGGCCTGCAACGCCGCTTCCAGCATGTAGCCGGAAATGCGCGTGTCCTTGCCGATCAGGACCGTCGGTCGCATGTTTGCTGCTTCCGCCTGCGCCAGCACCTTGCCCGCGGCGGAGCCGAGTTTCATCACGAAATCGGGCGTGATCGGCATGCTGCCGACACGGCCACGTATGCCATCCGTACCAAAGTATTTGCGCGCCATCATTCCTCAGGATTGTTGTTGTTCAGTCGTTTGCCGCGTGCCAGACTTTCAGCGCATCGACCGTTTCGGCGACATCGTGCACCCGCAGAATGCGTGCGCCATTCGCGGCGGCCACCAAGGCCAGCGCCAAGCTGCCCGCCAGGCGGTCCGGCACCGCTTTTCCGGTGATGCCTGCCAGCATCGATTTGCGCGACAGGCCGGCCAACAAAGGCAGCCCCAGCGCTTGCTGAATTTGATCGATATTTTTTAGCAACGCGACATTATGCGTCAAGGTCTTGCCGAAGCCGAAACCGGGGTCGATGCAGAGCCGTTCGCGGGCGACTCCGGCAGCTTCCAGTTGTGCCACGCACTGCTGCAGAAAATCGGTCACTTCGCGCACCACGTCCTGGTAGTGCGGCTCTTCCTGCATCGTTTGCGGATCGCGCAGCATGTGCATGACGCATAGGCCGCAGTCGCTGTCGCGCACCGCTTCCAGTGCACCGGCGGCGCGCAAGCCGTTGATGTCGTTGATCATGTCCGCCCCGGCGGCAATCGCCTCGCGCATCACTTCCGGCTTGTAGGTGTCGATCGAGAGCGGCTTGCCGCAGTCGCGCAGCGCATACACCACCGGCAATACGCGCCGTAATTCTTCCGCCAGCGGCAGCGGCGCGGCACCGGGCCGGCTCGATTCGCCGCCGATATCGATGATGTCCACGCCATCGGCGATCATCTGCTCCGCGCGTTCCAGCGCCGACTCCAGCGAATCGAAGCGGCCACCGTCGGAAAACGAATCCGGGGTCACGTTCAGAATCCCCATCACCAGCGGGGATTTTTTCTGATCGAGGGGCAGGCGATAGCGCCCGCACTGAAAATCCTGTGTCATTGAGATTTCTGCAAAGAAAAAGGGCGAGGATCGCTCCTCACCCTTCTATCGGTCATGGTGGAATCAGCTCAGCATCAAAGCCATCTCAGGCCGGTGCGGTAGCTGTCGGGGAAACACCGCCGGCGGTACCGTCGGAGGACGGTTTCTTGGCCGGCACGCCGGCTTTCGGCGGACGCGGCTCGTTGCCTTCCATGATGTCGTTGATCTGATCGGCATCAATGGTTTCCCATTCCAGCAGCGTCTTGGCCATCATTTCGACTTTGTCGCGGTTTTCTTCCAGCAACTTGCGCGACAACGCATATTGCGTGTCGAGAATGCTGCGGATTTCGGCATCCACCTTCTGCTGCGTCGCTTCCGAAATGGTCTTGGAGACGCCACCGAAATAGCCCTCGTTCTGACTATCTTCGTAGACCATAGTACCGAGCGCATCCGACATGCCGTAACGCGTCACCATTGCCCGCGCCAGCTTGGTCGCGCGCTCGAAGTCGTTGGAGGCGCCGGTCGACATCTGATGCATGAAAATTTCTTCCGCGATGCGGCCGCCGAACAGGATCGCGATTTCTTCCAGCATCTTGTCCTTGTACATGTTGACGCGGTCGTGTTCCGGCAACTGCCAGGTCAGGCCGAGCGCAAACCCGCGCGGCATGATCGTGACCTTGTGCACCGGATCGGCCTTCGGCAACAGCTTGGCCACCACCGCGTGGCCGGACTCGTGGTAGGCGGTGTTGCGGCGCTCTTCTTCGCGCATGACGGCCGACTTGCGTTCCGGACCCATCACGATCTTGTCCTTGGCATCCTCGAAATCCTGCATCTCGACCAGACGCTTGCTGCGGCGCGCGGCGAACAGTGCCGCCTCGTTGACCAGGTTGGCCAGGTCGGCGCCGGAAAAGCCGGGGGTGCCGCGTGCCAGAATATCGGCCTTGACGTCGGGTGCGATCGGCACCTTGCGCATGTGCACGTACAGGATCTGCTCGCGGCCGCGGATGTCGGGTAGGCCCACCATCACCTGGCGGTCGAAACGGCCTGGGCGCAGCAGCGCCTTGTCGAGCACGTCGGCGCGGTTGGTGGCGGCGATCACGATCACGCCGGAATTCGGCTCGAAACCGTCCATCTCGACCAGCAACTGGTTCAGGGTCTGCTCGCGCTCGTCGTTACCGCCGCCCATGCCGGCGCCGCGGTGGCGGCCGACGGCGTCGATTTCATCGATGAAGACGATGCAGGGAGAATGCTTCTTGGCGTTTTCGAACATGTCGCGCACGCGCGAAGCGCCGACGCCCACAAACATTTCGACAAAGTCGGAGCCGGAAATCGTGAAGAACGGCACCTTCGCCTCGCCGGCAATGGCGCGCGCCAACAAGGTTTTACCGGTTCCTGGAGGGCCGACCAGCAGCACCCCACGCGGAATGCGGCCGCCGAGCTTCTGAAATTTGGTCGGGTCGCGCAGGAAATCGACCAACTCGTTGACTTCTTCCTTGGCCTCGTCGCAGCCGGCGACGTCGGCGAAGGTGACGGTGTTGGCGTTCTCATCCAGCATGCGCGCCTTCGACTTGCCGAACGAGAAGGCGCCGCCCTTGCCGCCGCCCTGCATCTGGCGCATGAAGAACACCCAGACGCCGATCAACAGCAGCATCGGGAACCAGGAAATGAAGACTTGCGACAGGAAGGATTGCTCTTCCGGCTGTTTGACGTCGAACTTGACGTCGTTATTGATCAGGTCGCCGATCAGGCCACGATCCAGATAGGTTGCCGCTGTCTTGATTTTTTTACCATCGGTGGTAGTGGCGACGATGCTGCGATCCTCGATCGTCGCTTCCTTGATCCGCTTGGCATGCACGTCATCGAGGAAATCCGAATAGGCGACCGGCGTGGCGCCCGTGCTCAGTCCGCGACTGTCAAACTGCTTGAAAACGGTGAAAAGCACCAGTGCGATCACCACCCAGACCGCGGTTTTGGAAAACATGTTGTTCACTCGAACTCCTTGGACGCGGCGCGCCTCATGCCAATCTACAGGTTGATTCTACTCGGAAAAATGGGGGCTTACTAGGCGCCATATGTGGCTAACACCCTGAAAAAACAAGGATTAGACGTCACAATTCCGGCTTTTTAGTGTCCTTCCCAGCAGGAAAACCTCGGAAGACTTGTCGCGGCTGGCTTTGGGCTTCTTGGCCACCACGGTTTGAAAGGTGTTTTTGAAATTTTCGACGATCTGGCTATAGCCGGAACCATTGAAGCATTTGACGAGCAGCGCTCCGGAAGGTTTCATCTGAGTGGCCGCAAATTCGATTGCCAAATCAATCAGATGTTCGACCCGGGCCGCATCCGCAACCGCGATGCCGGACAGATTCGGCGCCATGTCGGACAGCACCAGGTCCACCTGGCGCCCGGCCAGCACCGTTTCCAGTTGTTGCAACACCGACTGCTCGCGGAAATCGCCTTGGATAAAGTGGACATCGGCGATCGGCTCCATCGGCAGCAGGTCGAGGCCGATGATCAAGCCGTAAATCCCGCCGCCTTGCTGCCCTGACAGTTTATGGCGCGCGTATTGTGCCCAACTGCCCGGCGCGCAGCCGAAATCGACGATAACCTGGCCGGGCCGGATCAGCTTTTCGCTCTCATCGATTTCCTTCAGCTTATAGGCGGCGCGCGCGCGATAGCCATCCTTCTGCGCCTGCTTCACGTAAGGATCGTTGATGTGGTCGTGCAACCAGTTTTTGTTTAATTTGTTCTTTGCCATTCGCGTAGAATACAGTCTCTTCAAAGCCGGGGTGGCGCGTCCGGAAAGCGCTCCGGCGCCCGGGCCCGCTCAGCCTCCAACCTACTTGTCCAATACCATGAACCTCACTCCCGCCGAACGCAGCGCATTCCGTGCCGAAGCACATGCCCTGAATCCGGTCGTCATCATCGGCGAGGCCGGCCTGACGCCGTCCGTGCTGAAGGAAATCGATGCCAGCCTGAACGCCCACGGGCTGATCAAGATCCGCGTGTTCGGCGACGACCGTGAAGCGCGCATCGGCATCTACGACACCATCTGCGGCAAGCTGGGCGCCGCGCCGGTGCAGCATATCGGCAAGCTGCTGGTGGTGTACCGGCCGCCCGTCGAGCAACCGAAGGCGCGCAGCGAAAAAAGGGGCAAAGGCATGCGCGAAGTAACGATCGTCAAGCCCACCGCCTCGGGCACCAAGCGCCCGACGGTGACCAAGGTCATGGTCAAAGGTAACGAGCGAGTCACTGCCGGCGGCTCGATCAAGCGCGCCAAGCCGCGCCAGAAAAGCACTAAAAAATCTGCACTCGGTAGCAATTGAGCAACTCTTTGTCACCCAATCCTGAACATACTGTCCGGTGCATTTTATAAACCATAAATAATACCGGCGGAAATAGGCAATTTTTCAACATACTCCCGGTATTTGAAACCGGATTATCTGATTCGCCAGATCAGAGCGACGCCAAGCAGGCTCTGAAACAGATACAGCAGGCTGGCAATCCCATGCAGCATGCCAAACCGGCTTCTGGCGGCCCCGCTCAGCACCCCGCCGGCCGCGGCCGTATCGCGCAATTCCGCCATCAGCGGCTGCAAACCGAAATAACCAATCAGCGTACACAGCAGCATCGCCGCCACGATCGCCATTGGGATGCGATGGCCTGCAGCGGCACCGTCGCGGCGGCGGCTGGCCGCCAGCAGCGCCAATAGCAGCAGCGCGCAGGCTATCCCCAGCCAGGCTTCGACCCGGAACAGGCTGCCGGCAATGCGGCCGGCTTGCAGCGGATCAGGCAAGGTGGCAAACAGCGTCGGCGCCACCAGATAACCGATGGTCCAGGCGCTGCCGACCCAGAGCGTGGCGACCAGCAAGCGCAGGCGAAACAGCATCAGAGCTGGCCTCGATCAGATATAGCGCACCTCCAGCACCTCGTATTCGCGAATGCCGGACGGTGCCTGCACCTCCACCACGTCGCCGGCGTACTTGCCGATCAGCGCGCGCGCAATCGGCGAAGTCACCGATACCTTGGATTCCTTGATGTCTGCTTCATCGATGCCGACGATCTGGTAGGTCACCTTATTGCCCGATTCCAGATCTTCCAGGTCCACGGTGGATGCGAACACGACGCGGCCATCGGCTTCCAGCGCCGCCGGGTCGATGATTTGCGCCGCGCCCAGCTTGCCTTCCAGATCGGCAATGCGGCCTTCGATGAAGCTCTGGCGTTCCTTGGCTGCCTCGTACTCGGCGTTTTCCGACAGGTCGCCCTGCGCGCGCGCCTCGGCGATCGCATTGATGACCGCCGGCCGTTCTTTGGTTTTCAGGCGAATCAGTTCTTCCTTTAAAAGTTCTGCTCCGCGTTTGGTAAGGGGGACTGTACTCATGTGCTTTATCCGCTCAAAGAAATACAGAGGCCACACACGTACCGGCAAATCCGGCACCATGTGTGACCTCTGTAATGGGGGTTCGACTGTGGGCTTAGTGTAAAGTTTTATGCAGTCCTTGTAAATCGTAGACCTGCAAACCCTCCAGATGGTGCATGCCCTCCACCGCCGCTTCGGCGCCGGCGATGGTGGTGTAATAGGTCACACGCGCGGCAAGTGCCGAAACGCGGATCGCGCGCGAATCGGAGATGGCGCTGCGCTTTTCTTCGACCGTATTGATCACCAGCGCAATTTCCTCGTTCTTGATCATGTCGACGATGTGCGGACGTCCTTCCGCGACCTTGTTGACGGTGGCCACAACGATGCCGGCGGCAGCAATCGCAGCCGCCGTGCCCTTGGTGGCGACAATCGAGAAACCGAGTTCGACCAGGTCATGCGCAATCTGCACCGCGCGCGCCTTGTCGCTATTTTTGACGCTCAGAAATACCTTGCCCGACTGCGGCAAGCGCACGCCTGCGCCCAGTTGCGACTTGACGAACGCCTCGCCGAACGTCATGCCGACTCCCATCACTTCGCCGGTCGATTTCATTTCCGGCCCGAGAATAGTATCGACACCCGGGAATTTAACGAACGGGAACACCGCTTCCTTGACGCTGAAATACGGGGGCACCACTTCGTGCGTGATGCCCTGGCTATCGAGCGACTGCCCGACCATGCAGCGCGCGGCGATCTTGGCCAATTGCAGGCCGGTCGCCTTGGACACGAACGGCACCGTGCGCGAGGCGCGTGGGTTGACCTCCAGCACATAGACCACGTCCTGCATTTTGCCCTCGACTTCCCGTTCCTGGATCGCGAACTGCACGTTCATCAGGCCCACCACGTTCAGGCCCTTGGCCATGGCTGCGGTCTGGCGCTTCAATTCCTCGATGGTCGCCTGTGAGAGCGAATACGGCGGCAGCGAGCAAGCCGAATCGCCGGAATGCACGCCGGCCTGTTCGATATGTTCCATCACACCGCCGATGAAGGTGCGCGTGCCGTCCGACAGACAATCGACGTCGACCTCGATCGCGTCGTTCAGGAAGCGGTCCAGCAGCACCGGCGAATCGTGCGACACCTTGACCGCTTCGCGCATGTAGCGCTCGAGGTCGCGCTGCTCGTGGACGATTTCCATCGCCCGTCCGCCCAGCACATACGACGGCCGCACCACCAGCGGGTAGCCGATTTCCTGCGCCAGGCGCAAGGCTTCTTCCTCGGTGCGCGCGGTACGGTTCGGCGGCTGGCGCAGGCCGAGGTCGTTCAGCAGATGCTGGAAGCGCTCGCGGTCTTCGGCGGCGTCGATCATGTCGGGCGAGGTGCCGATGATCGGCACACCGTTGGCTTCCAGATCGAGCGCGAGTTTCAACGGGGTCTGGCCACCGTATTGCACGATCACGCCGAACGGCTTTTCCTTGTCGACGATTTCCAGCACGTCTTCCAGCGTCAGCGGCTCGAAATACAGGCGGTCCGAGGTGTCGTAGTCGGTCGAGACCGTCTCCGGATTGCAGTTGACCATGATGGTTTCATAGCCGTCTTCGCGCATCGCCAGCGCCGCGTGCACGCAGCAGTAATCGAATTCGATGCCCTGGCCGATCCGGTTCGGGCCGCCCCCCAGCACCATGATCTTCTTCCTGTCGGTCGGCCGCGATTCGCATTCTTCCTCGTAGGTCGAATACATGTAGGCGGTGTTGGTCGCGAATTCGCCGGCGCAGGTATCGACCCGCTTGTATACCGGGCGGATATTCAGCGCATGGCGCTTCGCCCGCACCGCGGCATCGGTGGTCCTCAACAGCTTGGCCAAGCGGCGGTCGGCAAAACCTTTCTGCTTCAGGCGGAACAAGGTGTCCTTGTCCAGGCCGTCGAGCGTCTGGCCGGCTTCCAGCCACAGTTCGATGTCGACGATTTCCTTGATCTGCGCCAGGAACCACGGGTCGATGTGGGTCAGTTCCTGCACTTCCTCCAGCGTGAAACCCTGGGCGAAGGCGTCACCGACATACCAGATGCGGTCCGGCCCCGGCTCACCGAGTTCTTCCTCGATGGTTTCACGGTCGGTGGTCTTTTCGTTCATGCCGTCGACGCCGACTTCCAGTCCGCGCAGCGCCTTCTGGAACGATTCCTGGAAGGTGCGGCCGATCGCCATCACTTCGCCGACCGATTTCATCTGCGTAGTCAGATGGCTGTCCGCCTGCGGGAATTTCTCGAATGCGAAGCGTGGCACCTTGGTGACCACATAATCGATCGAGGGCTCGAACGAGGCGGGCGTGGCGCCGCCGGTGATTTCGTTGCGCAGTTCGTCCAGCGTGAAGCCGACCGCCAGCTTGGCGGCGATCTTGGCGATCGGGAAGCCGGTCGCCTTGGACGCCAGCGCCGACGAACGCGAGACGCGCGGATTCATTTCGATCACGATCATGCGGCCGTCGGCCGGATTGACCGCGAACTGCACGTTGGAGCCGCCGGTGTCGACGCCGATCTCGCGCAAGACCGCGATCGAGGCGTTGCGCATGATCTGGTACTCCTTGTCGGTCAGCGTCTGCGCCGGCGCCACCGTGATCGAGTCGCCGGTATGCACGCCCATCGGGTCGAGGTTTTCAATCGAGCAGACGATGATGCAGTTATCGGCCTTGTCGCGCACCACCTCCATCTCGAATTCCTTCCAGCCAATCAGCGATTCCTCGATCAGCAATTCCGAAGTCGGCGAGGCTTCCAGACCGCGCTTGCAGATGGCGTCGAACTCTTCCGGGTTGTAGGCAATGCCGCCGCCGGTGCCGCCCATCGTGAAGGAGGGGCGGATGATGACCGGGAAACCGAATTCCTTCTGCACCGCCCACGACTCGTCCATCGAGTGCGCCACGCCGGAGCGCGCCGAATTGAGGCCGATCCTGGTCATCGCCTCCTTGAACTTGGAGCGGTCTTCCGCCTTGTCGATCGCTTCCGGCGAGGCGCCGATCAGCTCGACGCCGTATTTTTTCAGCACGCCGTTGTTGTGCAGATCGAGCGCGCAATTCAATGCGGTCTGACCACCCATGGTGGGCAGGATCGCATCCGGCTTTTCCTTGGCGATGATGCGCTCCACCACTTGCCAGGTGATCGGCTCGATGTAGGTCACATCCGCCATTTCCGGGTCGGTCATGATGGTGGCCGGGTTGCTGTTGACCAGGATCACCTTGAAACCTTCCTCGCGCAGGGCCTTGCAGGCCTGGGCGCCGGAATAGTCGAATTCGCAGGCCTGGCCGATGATGATCGGGCCGGCGCCGATGATGAGGATGCTCTTGATGTCGGTACGCTTAGGCATTCTTGTTGTTCTCCGCTGTCGTCTGCTGATTTGCCTGCTGGTTTTTTGCTTGTTGCATGAGATTGATGAAGCGATCGAACAGGAGGCCGATGTCACTCGGGCCGGGCGAGGCTTCCGGATGGCCCTGGAAGCAGAACGCCGGCCGGTCGGTGCGGGCAAAGCCCTGCAGCGAGCCGTCGAACAGCGACACGTGCGTGACCCGACAATTGGCCGGCAGCGTATCGATATCGACCGCGAAGCCGTGGTTTTGCGAGGTGATCAGCACCTGCTTGCTGTCCAGATCCTGCACCGGATGGTTGGCGCCGTGATGACCGAACTTCATCTTCATGGTCTTCGCGCCCGAGGCCAGCGCCATGATCTGGTGGCCGAGGCAGATGCCGAAGGTCGGCAAGCCGCGCTCGATCAATTCACGGGTCGCCGCCACCGCGTAGTCGCAAGGCTCGGGGTCGCCCGGCCCGTTGGACAGGAATATCCCGTCCGGATGCAGCGCCAGCACCTCCGCTGCCGAGGTTTGCGCCGGCAATACGGTGACCTTGCAGCCGCGCGTGGTCAACATGCGCAGGATGTTGGCCTTGACCCCATAGTCGAATGCGACCACGTGATACTTGGGCGCGGCCTGCTGGCCGTAGCCGCTGCCCAGCTTCCATTCGGTTTCGGTCCAGTCGTAGCCCTTGCTGGCCGTGACCACCTTGGCTAGATCCATGCCGGCCAGGCCGGGGAAGGATTTCGCCAGTTCCAGCGCCTTCTTGCGGGTGGCGTCGAGGTCGCCCTCATCGGTGACGATGGCGCCGCTCTGCGCGCCTTTTTCGCGCAGGATGCGGGTCAGCTTGCGGGTGTCGATGCCGGCGATGCCGACCACGTTTTCGGCTTTCAAATAATCCGACAGGGTCTGGGTGGCGCGGAAATTCGATACCCGCAACGGCAAATCCTTGATCACCAGGCCGGCGGCATGAATCCTGCCGGCTTCGATGTCCTCCGGATTGATGCCGGTATTGCCGATATGCGGATAAGTCAGCGTCACGATCTGACGGCTATAGCTGGGGTCAGTGAGAATTTCCTGATAACCGGTCATCGCGGTATTGAATACCACTTCGCCGATCGTGTGACCGGGGGCGCCGATGGAAAAACCCTGGAACAAGGTGCCATCCGCAAGCGCAAGAATGGCGGGAACTGTATTGCCGGGGAAAAATGGCAGCAAGGTAACTCCTGAGATGGTTACCGCCGCTGCGCCGCGCCCGGACGCCCGCCATGGCGCCCGAAATTCGGGAAATGCCAGGGTGCTTTGTGAGTCTTTCCGGGACGAATTGAAGAGGGTATGCGCTACGGCGGCTAAAATTAGCTAAACCGTGCAAGTATAGCGGAAAACGCCCTTTCCGGCAAACTCGCGGGCACACCGGAAGGTGAAACTGGCCAGCCGCCAAGGCGGCGCTGGCCGCTTGTGTTACAGGTTGAGCGCCGCGATGCCGGCTTTGGCGATTTGCACGTCTTCGGACGACTTGACGCCGGAAACCCCGACCGCGCCAACGCATTGCGCGCCGGCCATGATCGGCACGCCGCCTTCCAGCATGCCTTCCAGGGTCCGCACGGAAAGGAAGGATACCCGGCCATTGTTGATCATGTCTTCGTACACCTTGGATTCACGCCGCCCGAGCGCCGCGGTCCTGGCCTTGGCTGGCGCGATCTCGGTCGAAATTGGCGCTGCACCGTCCAGCCGCTGCAGCCACAACAAGTGGCCGCCGTCGTCCACTACCGAAATCGTGACCGCCCAATTGTTGGCATTTGCTTCTGCTTCCGCGGCGGCGGCAATTTTCCGCACGTCGTCGATGGTCAATATCTGTTTTGCTTGCATGTTGGCTCCCGTGAATACCAGGTGCGATTGTACGCCAGCGGCGGCGCTTTGCCGATCGCTAACGCGCTGCATCGAGCGCGGCTTCGTTGCGCACGCTGATCACGCCGAAAATGCCACGCTGCAACCCCAGTCCGGCGCGACGCTTGGCAAGGGCGCACAACTCGTCCAGTGGCGAGGTACGAGCACCATTTTCCGCCAGACACACCAATCCGCAACTGGCGACCAGCGTCGCCGATTCGGCGTCGTCCAGCCTAGCCCGGGTAATCGCATCGCAGATCCGCTGCGCAAATCCGTGCGCGGCGTCGGCGCCGATACCGGTTGTGGCCAGCGTGAATTCGGCACTACCGGTCCTTGCCACACAGTCGCTCTGGCGCACCGAACTCTGCAGGAGCTGACCGATGGCTTGAATGGCGGCAGGCGTCGGCGCCACGCCCGCTTGCTCGCCCTTGCCTTGAACGCAAACATTCAACAACACAAAATTCTTGTCATGCTGCGTCGCGTAGGCCAGCATGGCGTCGGCCGCCGCCATAAAGGTTGTTATGGATGAGGTTGTTGGCGACTCAAAATCCGCCGGCAGGCGACGCGCCAGCACCTCCAGTCCGCGCTCCAGCTCCTGGCGGGTGCTGACCAGTTGCGACAGCGCATCCAGCCGTGACAGCAACTGTGCCGTGGCGATGCCTTTGGTAATCAGTTCGGTCGCGCCCGCCGCCTTGGCCCGGTCGCGCTCCTGTTGTTCGTCACTGCCGGAAATCACGATCACCGGGATGTCGCGAATACGGCCGATTTTCGAGTCGCGTATGCGTTGCAGCAAGCCGTAACCATCCAGCCGCGGCATGGTCAAATCGGTAATCACGACGCGGATCGCGGGGTCGATCAGCAGGGTTTCCCACGCCTGTTCGCCATCCAGCGCCTCGCGAAACTCGAACAGACCCTGGATGTGCTTGATCAGCGTGGCACGGACGATGCGGGAGTCGTCCGCAATCAGAATGCGTGGTTTGATTCGAAGCTCCAAGCTAGGGTCAGACTGCATGCCGTGATGCCTTTGAGAAAGTTTTTGCAAGCATACCTGCCTCGGCCAAATTTTGACAGCCCCGGTTGAATACCGTACATTGTCACGATCCTTGCAGCAATTATGTAACAATGACAACAAAAAAAACCGTTGTTCCTGCCCGTTTATTTGCCGCCGCCAGCATCTTGGCCGCCAGCCTGTGGCTGACCGGCAATGCGTTTGGCGGTGAGACCCCGCCCCCTCCGGAGCCGGTCACCGCACTGGCCCGCCTGCATGGCCTGACCAATGAGCTGACCGATCGCGCCTCCGAACTGGCGCTGCGGGCCGTCGACATGCTCGGCATCCGTTACAAGTATGGCAGCAGTGCACCCGAGCAAGGGCTCGACTGCAGCGGCTTGGTGCAATACGTGTTCAAGGAAGCCTGGGGCAAGGATTTGCCGCGCACATCAGCCGAGATCAGCCGCGTCGGCGAGCGCATCGATGTCAAGGAATTGCAGCCCGGCGATCTTGTGTTCTACAACACCCTGCGGCGCGGCTTTTCGCATGTCGGCATTTACTTGGGCGACAGCAAGTTCATCCACGCGCCGTCCGCCGGCGGCAAGGTACGGATCGAAAGCATGAATTTGAGTTACTGGAAGAAGCGCTTCAATGGCGCGCGCCGCATCCAGGACACGGACCAATGACCACCGGCAACAGCGCTCCAACTCATCGATCGAACCGCATTCATTGCGGTTTTTTTGTGCGCGCCTCTTCCAGTTTTTGCCGGATTGCCGGCAACGCCGCCAACGCCGCCTGCTCGCCAGCCAGGATCGCCAGGTTGCGACTGTCGAAGTCGCTGCCCCTCATCGCCCCCAGGCGCGGCTGGAGCACGACATCGGCCTCCTTCAGCTCATACTGGTTGATGCTTTGCCCCATGATGGTGAACGTCTGCAGCAGCATATCGACCGTGCTGGTACTGGCCGATTGCATCTCCGGCTGCGCCGAAATGTTGACCGCAATCACGAAATCAGCCCCCATCTGGCGCGCGAAACGCACCGGCACCGGCGACACCAAGCCGCCGTCGACATATTGGCGGGTGCCGATCCGGACCGGCTGGAAGACGCCCGGCACCGCCGACGAAGCGCGTACTGCGATCCCGGTATTGCCGCGCTGGAACAACACCGGTTGGCCGCTGTTGAGGTCGGTGGCGACCGCACCGAATGGGATTTTCAGCTTTTCCAGCGGCACGTTGTGGACCGTCTTGTTGATGTAATTCTGGATCGCCTCGCCCTTGATGACGCCAGTCACCTTGGCGAACAAGGGCACCGACCAGTCGGAGATCGCCGCCTCGTCCATCTCCAGCGCCAGCTTGTTCAGGGCGAAGCCGTTGTTGCCGGCCGCATACAGCGCGCCAACCACGCTGCCGGCACTGGTGCCGACCACGATATCGGGCACGATGCCCTGCGCTTCCAGGGCCTTGATCACGCCGATATGCGCGAAGCCGCGCGCCGCGCCGCCGCCCAGGGCCAGCGCCAGCTTGACCGGGCGCGGCTGGTTTGGCGCGGCCGACGCGGGCGGCGGCGCCACGCTGCTGCAGCCGCTCAGGGTGAAGAACAATGTGCAAAGGATGGACAGCGGGAGCAAGCGGCGCAGGAGCATGGGGGCATCGACGGCGGCACGCCATTCGGGACTCGGCGCCGCCAGGATCAAAAGCGGCATTATGCGGCAAAAAATACTGCGGCCCGGATCGATATAACTGGCGGCCCATCCGGGATCATATACCCCAAGACAAAGCCAGCCATCCCGCCAGTAAAACATACGTTTTTACAACATACTCCCATCATCCACAAAAAAGAGCGCCAGGCCGCCCGCTTCGGGGGCCGATTCAATGCGGCGTATCGGCGTCCACCAAGCTGGCGCGCGCAAACCGGATCGTGAAGGTGCTGCCCTGTCCCGGCTCGGATTCGATTGCCAGCGTGGCGTGATGGCGCAGCAGCACGTGCTTGACGATTGCCAGCCCGAGTCCGGTACCCTGCGTCTCGCGCGAGCGGCTTTTGTCGATGCGGTAGAAGCGCTCGGTCAGGCGCACCATGTGCTCGGCGCGGATGCCGATGCCGGTGTCCTGCACCGAAAATTGCGGGCCGCTATCGGCCATCCGCCAGTGCAGGTGGATGCTGCCGCCAGCCGGGGTATAGCGCACCGCGTTCGATACCAGGTTGCCGAAGGCGCTGCGCAGTTCGTCGGCACTACCCTTGATGTCGGGCGCGTCGGCCGTCAGCGACAGCGTATGGCGCCCGCCCGATAAGGCCTTGCCTTCGTTCAGAACCTGCTCCAGCAACGCGCCGATATTCACCCGCTCCGGCCGCATCGGATAGTCGATCGATTCCAGCCGCGTCAGGGTCAGCATGTCGTCCACCAGATGCTGCATGCGCTGGCCCTGCTCGTTCATCAGCTTCAAATGCGCCAGCCGCACCTGCGGATCGAGATTCGGCTGGGCGCAGGCGATTTCCAGGAAGCCGTTGATGACGGTCAGCGGCGTGCGCAATTCGTGCGAGGCGTTGGCGATGAAATCGCGCCGCATGCGCTCGATCCGCTCCGATTCGGTGGCGTCATGGGTGACCAGGATCTGGCGCCGGCTCTCGAACGGAATGATCTGCACGATCAGCTTGCGTTCGCGCAGCGACAAGGTCAATGGCTGCTCGTAGCGGCCGAGAATCACGTAATCGATGAAATCGGGATGGCGGATCAGGTTGGTCACGCGCATGCCGCGATCGCGTTCCAGGGAAAGGCCCAGATGCGCTTCCGCGGCCGGGTTGCACCACTCGAGAAACAGCACGTCGTCCATGATGGTGACGCCATCCGGCAGCAGCGTCATCGCCTGCCGGAAGCGCGCCAGCCACTCGGCCAGTTCGCTGCGGTTTTTTTCATCGTCGCGCCGCAGCTTGTACATCTTGGCGAAGATATCGGTCCAGGCGCCCCAACCGTCCGGCAGCCGCTGGTCCGGATTGTCAAGCCAGCCGTTCAGCCGATACAGATACTGCAGTTGCACCGCCAGCATCGCGCACAGCGCCAGCAGGCCGGCGGCGAGCGCCGGCAGCGGCCCCAGGAAGAACCAGAGCAGCACGATCCCGGCCAGCACCAGCGACAGGCGCAGCGCGGCCGGTACCCAGAACAGCAAGAGCGGATTCATATGCGTGATTTCACCATGGCATCCATGCCAGCCTCATTTTTCCGACAACATGTAGCCGACGCTGCGCACCGTCTTGATCAGCTTGCCGGCTTCCTTCAAGGCCTTGCGCAGGCGCAGCACATGGACGTCGACCGTGCGCTCCTCGATCACCACGTGATCGCCCCACACCTTGTCCAGCAACTGGCTTCGGGAGAATACCCGATCCGGATGCGCCATGAAGAACTTCAACAACCGGAATTCGGCATGGCCGATCTCTATCTTCTGATCCTGGACGCTGACCGCAAAGCCAACCGGGTCGAGCGTGACGCCGCCGGCGCTCATCAGGCTCTCGCCCAGCTCCGGGGTTTTGCGGCGCAGCAGCGCCTTGATGCGGGACACCAGTTCGCGCGGCGAAAACGGCTTGGTGACGTAGTCATCGGCGCCATTGTCGAGCCCGGCAATCTTGTCTTCCTCCATGCTTTTCGCGGTCAGCATGATCACCGGCACATGCTGGAACTGGCGATCGGCGCGGATCCGCGACAGCAGGCGCAAGCCGCTCTGGTCGGGCAGCATCCAGTCGAGCAGGATCAGTTGCGGCAGGCGCTGCTGCAGACAATCCCAGGCGTCGGCGGCGTTGCCGACCACGCTGATGTTCCAGTTCGCCTCTCTCAGGGTGAAACTCACCAGTTCGACGATAGCGGGCTCGTCTTCGACAATCAGGATCGTGGTCTTGTCACTGGCCATGAGGTATCTGCTCGGTCCCTTCGGCGCTGGGTTGTTCGGCGCGGGCGGCCAGGAAACCGGAGTGCCGGATGTCGGTCCCGCCCACGATGTAGATCACATATTCGGCGATATTGGTGGCGTGATCGCCGATCCGCTCGATCGCCTTGGCCACCCACAAGGTATCCAGCGCGCCGGAAATGGTGCGCGGGTCTTCCATCATGAAGGTGATCAGGTTGCGCATGATGGAGCCGAATTCATGGTCGATCACGTCGTCGTGGGCGATGATCTCGGTCGCCAATTTTTGATCCAGGCGCGCGAACGCATCCAGCGCATCGTGCAGCATGTCGCCGGCGTTGTTGCCGATCACGCGCACAGTGTCGTAGTGATTGATGGTGGTGCCACCCCGTTCCGCCATGGTCTTGGCGGCGCGCGCGATCTTGGTCGCCTCGTCGCCGATGCGTTCCAGGTCGGTGATCACCTTGATGGTGGCCATCACGGTACGCAAGTCGTTGGCCGCCGGCTGGCGCTTGACGATCAACTGGCTGCAGGTATCGTCCAGTGTGACTTCCAGCCGATTCACGGTTTCGTCGATCTCGATCACGTGCTGCGCCTGTGCGAGGTCGCCGGTGCGGAACGCCGCCAGCGCCTCGCGCAACTGGTTTTCAACCAGGCCGCCCATCAGCAGTACCTTGGAGCGAATCGCTTCCAGGTCCAGATCGTATTGTTTTGAAGAGTGTTCGCCGTTCATCCGCGCGCTCCTGTTGTCTGAAGAATGGTTGTGCCTAGCCGAAGCGGCCGGTGATGTAATCCTGCGTCTCCTTTTTCGCCGGATTCATGAAGATCTGGTCGGTGCCGCCGAATTCGACCAACTCGCCCAGGTACATGTAGGCAGTGTAGTCCGAACAGCGCGCCGCCTGCTGCATGTTGTGGGTGACGATGGCGATGGTGTAATCCTCCTTCAACTCGCTGATCAGTTCCTCGATCTTGGCGGTCGAAATCGGATCCAGCGCCGAAGTCGGCTCGTCCAGCAGCAGCACATCTGGCTTCACCGCGACGCCGCGCGCGATGCACAGCCGCTGCTGCTGGCCGCCCGACAGCGACAGGCCGCTCTTATGCAGTTTGTCCTTCACTTCGCCCCACAGCGCGCCCTTGTTCAAGGCCCACTCGACCCGCTCATCCATCTCGCCCTTGGAGAGGTTCTCATACAGGCGCACGCCGAAGGCGATGTTGTCGTAGACCGACATCGGAAACGGCGTCGGCTTCTGGAACACCATGCCGATCTTGGCGCGCAGCATGTTGACGTCCAGCCCCGGCTCCAGGACATTGCGGCCGTGGTAAATAATCTTTCCTTCCGCGCGCTGGCCCGGGTACAGGTCGTACATGCGGTTGAGCGTGCGCAATAGCGTCGATTTTCCGCAACCGGACGGGCCGATGAAGGCGGTTACCTTTTTTTCGTGAATGTTCAGGTTGATATTTTTCAGGCCCTGAAAAGTGCCATAGAAAAAATTCAGGCCGGAAATCTCGATCGTGGTCTTGAGGCTTGCGCCGGTATGAACTGGATTGGTCATGGCAATCGTTATCCAACTAGTGTTGAGTTTTTTGCTGCAGCAGTGTGCGCGACAGGATGTTCAGGCCGAGCACGCTGAAGGTCACCAGCAATGCCCCACCCCAGGCCAGCGCGCGCCAGTTGTCGTATGGGCTCATGGCGAACTGGTAGATCACCACCGGCAGGTTGGCCATCGGCGCGTTCATGTTGGCGCTGAAAAACTGATTGTTCAGCGCGGTAAATAGCAAGGGCGCAGTTTCACCCGAGATGCGCGCCACTGCCAGCAGCACGCCAGTCATGACGCCGGCCCGCACTGCGCGCAGGCGCACCATGGTGGCCACCTTCCAGCGCGGCGCACCGAGCGCGAAGGCCGCTTCGCGCAGGCTGGTCGGCACCAGGTTCAGCATGTTATCGGTGGTGCGCACCACTACCGGCACCGCGATCAGCGCGATCGCGAAACTGCCGGCCCAGCCGGAAAAATGTTTGGCCTGGGCGACATAGATCGCATACACGAACAAGCCGATCACGATCGACGGCGCCGACAGCATGATGTCGGTCACGAAACGGGTAAGCTGCGCCAGCCGGCTTTCCTGGCCGTACTCGGCCAGATACATGCCGGCGAAAATCCCGATCGGGGTGCTGACCGCAGTCGCCACGCCCACCATCAGCAGGCTGCCGACGATCGCGTTCAACAAGCCGCCGCCCTCGCTGCCGGGGGCTGGAGTGGTCTGGCTGAAGATTGCCGGGTTGATCGCGCCGGCACCCTTGACCAGCAAGGTAAACAATATCCACATCAGGAAGAATATGCCGGCGGCCATCGCCAGGAACGACAGCGCGATGCCGACCCGGTGCGTCCACAGGCGGCGGCGATAAACGGAATTCAAGTGAGGATTCATGGATGACTGCATCATTTTTTTCCTTCCTTGCGAGCCATGCCCAGTAACATCAGCTTGGCGGCCGACAAGACGATGAAGGTGATCACGAACAGGATCAGCCCCAGCGCAAACAGCGACGAGACGTGCAAGGCCGAATCGGCTTCGGCGAATTCGTTGGCCAGGGTGGAGGCAATGCTGTTGCCGGCGGCGAACAGCGACCACGACAACTGATGCGCATTGCCGATCACGAAGGTGATCGCCATGGTCTCGCCTAGCGCCCGGCCCAGCCCAAGCATGACGCCGCCAACCACGCCAATCCTGGTGTAGGGCAGCACCACCTTGCGTACCACTTCCCATTTGGTGCAGCCCAGCGCATACGCCGATTCCTTCAGTACCGGCGGCACGATTTCAAACACGTCGCGCATTACCGAGGCGATGAAGGGCACGATCATGATCGCCAGGATGAGGCCGGCGGCCAGCACGCCGATACCCATCATCGGCCCTTTGAACAAGGCGCCGATGAACGGCAATTGGCCCAGTGTCTGCGCCAGCAGAGGCTGCACATGATCGGCGAAAAACGGTGCAAACACGAACAGCCCCCACATGCCGTAGATGATGCTGGGGACGCCGGCCAGCAATTCCACCGCAGTTCCCAGCGGGCGCTTCAGCCACGGCGGGCAGATCTCGGTCAGGAACAGCGCAATGCCGAAGCTCACCGGAAAGGCGATCAGGAGCGCGATCAGCGAAGTGACCAGGGTGCCGGTGATGGCAATCAGCGCGCCATACTTGTCGTTTACCGGATCCCACTCGACGGCGGTGACGAAACCCGGGCCGAATTCGCGGAAGGCCGGCCAGGCGCCAACGATCAGCGAAACGATGATGCCGGCCAGCACCAGCAATACCGCCAGGGCAAAGCCGAGCGTCAGCTTGTGAAACAGGAAATCCTGCCAGCGCTGGTGGCGCATGGTGGCGGCCAGCGCCTTGTCCGCCAGTCCGGCGGCGCTGTCTTGGTCGGGTTCGGTGGTGGGCATCGCGACAGAAGGAACGGTAGCATTCATGGATATCGGCGCTTACAGAACGGGATACGCGGGCCGCGCCATCCGCCCATTCAACATGGCGCGGCAGGCAGCGGCCCGCGGTCAGGATACAGGCAATAAGTCGATTTTTACCAGATTGCCTTGCCGGAACCGTCAACCAGTTCTTTTTTCCAGGCATCCTGCACCAGCTTGACTACTGCGGCCGGCATGGCCACGTAATCCAGATCGGAAGCCATCTTGTCGCCGTTCTTGTAAGCCCAGTCGAAGAACTTCAGGACTTCCTTGCCCTTGGCCGCATCCGCCTGCGCCTTGTGCATCAGGATGAACGAGGCGCTGGTCATCGGCCAGCTGCCCTTGCCCGGCTGGTCGGTCAGCACCACGCCGAAGCCTGGAGCCTTGGCCCAATCGGCGCCGGCAGCCGCAGCCTTGAAGGAATCCTCGTCCGGCTGCACCACCTGGCCGTCGCGGTTCTTCAACTGGGTGTGGGCAATCTTGTTTTTCTTGGCGTAGGCATACTCGACATAGCCAATCGAATTCTTGATGCGCTGCACGTTGGCGGCGACGCCTTCATTGCCCTTGCCGCCCACTCCGACCGGCCACTTGACCGCGGTGCCGGCGCCAACCGTGCTCTTGAAGTCGGCATTGACCTTCGACAGGTAGTCGGTGAACACGAACGAGGTGCCGGAACCGTCGGCGCGGTGCACCACGGTGATATCGGCGGCGGACAACTTCATGCCCGGATTCAGGCTGGCGATTTCCTGCGCATTCCATTTGGTGATCTTGCCCAGGTAGATGCCTGCCAGCACATCGCCGGTCAGCTTCAACTGGCCGGGAGCGATGCCTTCCAGGTTGACGATCGGCACCACGCCACCCATGATGGCGGGAAACTGGATCAACCCCTCAGCGTTCAGGTCTTCCGCTTTCAACGGCATGTCGGATGCCCCAAAATCGACGGTCTTGGCCTTGATCTGCTTGATACCACCGCCGGAACCGATCGACTGGTAGTTCAGGCCGACGTTGCTGGCAGCCTTGTAGGCTTCAGCCCATTTGGCGTAAATTGGGTACGGGAACGTGGCGCCGGCACCGGTAATGTCGGCCGCATGGGCACCAGCAAAGGCTATCGAAGCTACTGCCGCGACGGCGGCGGATTTGAAGAATTGATTCAGTCGCATGAGTGCTCCCTGAGTTGACGAAGTAGAACAAGGCAGACTGTAGCGACTAAATATGACGGGTTTATGACATATCAAGCTTCGCTCGAATAATGCTCCAATCCGCGATTTTCCTGTCATCAAGTTGTCACACGGACTCCCTAGACTATGGTCAAAACGTCAAAACTCGGGATGTTGCGCATGATCCACAAGATGAGTTCAGGCAATTGGGCGCTGGTCGATGCCGCCCGCGACGGCGCCTTGCTGAACCGCGAATTATCGCAACTGGCCTTCAACCGGCGGGTTCTGGCGCAGGCGGTGGACAAGAACGTGCCGCTGTTGGAGCGGCTGCGTTACTTGTGCATCGTCAGCAGCAACCTGGATGAGTTCTTCGAAGTGCGCATCGCCAGTCTGCTGGCGCTAAACAAGATCGACGGCGAGCCCGAATCGCCGCGGCAAGCCGAGACGCTGAAACGGACCAATGATGAATGCCATCAGATTGTCGCCCTGCACTACGCGATCCTGAACGACGAAATTCTGCCGCAACTGTCGGCCCGCGGCATCCACCTGTTGCGCCACGAGGATCGTAACGAGGCGCAGCGCGCCTGGGTCAAGGCGTATTTCGAGCAGCAGGTGCGACCGCTGTTGACGCCAATCGGGCTGGATCCGTCGCACCCGTTTCCGCAAGTCGTCAACAAGAGCCTGAATTTCATCGTCGAGCTATCCGGCAAGGATGCGTTCGGACGCGACACCTCGATCGCCATTGTCAAGGCGCCACGGGTATTGCCGCGCGTCATTCAGTTGCCGCCGGAACTGTCGAAAAAAGGCATGGCATTCTGCCTGCTGACCTCGGTGATTCACGCCCACATCGCCGACCTGTTCAGCGGCCGCGAGGTGATGGCCTATTCGCAATTCCGCGTCACCCGCAACAGCGATCTGTGGGTCGACGAAGAAGAAGTCAAGAATTTGCGCCAGGCGCTGCAAAGCGAATTGCAGAGCCGCCAGTTCGGCGTCGCGGTGCGGCTGGAGGTGAGCGCCAATTGCCCGGCACATCTGGCGCGCTTCCTGCTCGACCAGTTCGCCATCGACGATAGCCGTCTGTACGCAGTCAACGGCCCGGTCAACATGGTGCGGCTGGCGGAACTGATCGACCTGGCAAGCCGGCCGGAACTGCGCTTCCCGCCCTTCGTGCCGGGTTTCCCGGCACAGGCGGCGACGGCTGACCTGTTCGCGCTGCTGCAAAAGAAGGATTTGATGCTGCATCATCCATTCCAGTCGTTCCAGCCAGTGGTCGATTTCATCCGCGCCGCCGCCCACGACGGCAATGTGGTTGCGATCAAGCAAACCATTTATCGAACCGGTATGAATTCGGATCTGATGGAAGCGCTGATCGCCGCCGCTCAGCGTGGCAAGGAGGTGACCGTGATTGTCGAGTTGATGGCACGCTTCGACGAGGAAGCCAACATCAACTGGGCCGACCGCCTGGAAAGCGCCGGTGCCCAGGTGGTGTACGGTGTGGTCGGCCTGAAAACCCATGCCAAGATGGCGCTGGTGATCCGGCGCGAAGAAGGCTGCCTGCGCTCCTACGCGCATCTTGGCACTGGCAACTATCATCCGACCACCACCAAGCTGTACACCGATTTCGGCCTGCTGACCGCGCACTCCGGGCTGACCGCGGACGTCAATGAAGTGTTCCTGCACCTGACCAGCCTGGGCAAGCCGAAAAAGCTCGATCATCTTTGGCTGGCGCCGTTTGCGCTGCAGAAGGAAGTCATCCGTGCCATCCGCAATGAAGCCAGGCATGCGCGCGAAGGCCGTCGGGGCCACATCATCGCCAAGATGAATGCGCTGCTGGACGAGTCGGTGATCCGCGCGTTGTACGCGGCCTCGGCCGACGGCGTCAAGATCGACCTGATCGTGCGCGGCGCCTGCGCGCTGCGGCCGGGCGTACCGGGGTTGTCGGAAAACATCCGGGTGCGCTCGATCATCGGCCGCTTCCTGGAACACACGCGCATCTACTACTTCCGCAACGATCTCGCCCACGACGTTTACCTGGCCAGTGCCGACTGGATGAACCGCAACCTGTTCCGCCGGGTCGAAGTTGCATTCCCGGTACTGGACAAGGCCATGAAAAAGCGCGTGATCAGCGAAGGATTGAGTCCCTATCTGCGCGACAACACCAACACCTGGGTACTTGATTCCAACGGCCAGTATCACCGCCGCAAGCTGCGCAATGGCCAGGCACGTTATAGCGCCCAGCAAGCGCTGATGCAGTTGCTGGGCGCACGCCCGGCGGACGCGCTGAAATGAGCATGGAACTGATCCTGTGGCGGCACGCGGAAGCCGAAGTCGGGGCACCGGATGCAGGCCGGGTTCTTACCGCGAAAGGCCGCAAGCAGGCGGCCAGGATGGCCGAATGGCTGGACCGCAAGCTACCCGGCAGTTGCCGCGTCCTGGTCAGCCCCGCCGTGCGCTGCGTGCAAACCGCCGAGGCGCTCCAGCGCAAGTTCAAAGTTCATCCCGAACTGGCGCCCGGCGCCACGCCGCAGCAATTACTCGCGGCCGCCGGCTGGCCCGACGGCCGCGAGTCAGTGTTGTTGATCGGCCATCAACCGGCGCTGGGCCGGCTCGCAGCCCTGCTGATCAGTGGCCAGACCCAGGACTGGACCATCCGCAAGGCCGGCATCTGGTGGATCGGCCAGCACGACCCGGACGATGATGGCGGCAATTATCTGCGCGCAGTACTCACACCGGAACTGGCGGCGAAGTGAGTCGGCTGCGACTTGGCACGCAATGCATTCCAGGCCCAGGGCTTATCATGCGGCCTTACCTTCGTGCCGGTACGCACTATGATCGATTTGCGAAATATTGAAACCTTCTTTTGGGTGGCGACGCTGGGCAGTTTCCGCGCCGCTGCCGAAAAGCTGAACACTACCCAACCTTCCATTTCACAGCGCATTGCGCTGCTGGAAAGCGGACTTGGCGTGCGCCTGTTCGAACGGCGCGCGCGTGGCGTCAACATGACGGCGAAGGGACAGGAATTGCTCTCTTACGCCGAACGCATGCTGCACGTGCGGCACGAAATGGTGCAGGCCGCGCAGGAGCAGCATGCGATGAGTGGCACCTTGCGCATCGGCGTGGCCGAAACCATCGTACAAACCTGGCTGCCGATCCTGATCGAACAGATCCATGTCAAATATCCCGCGCTGGTGCTGGAAATCGAGGTCGATACCACCCAGGCCCTGCGCGCGCATCTGCTGTCGCGCGAGATCCATGTCGCCTTCCTGATGGGGCCGGTGCTGGACCCGCGCATCGAAAATGTGCCGCTCTGCAAGTATCCGCTGGCGTGGGTCGCCAGTCCCTTGCTGAAACTGGGCAAGGAACCCCTGTCGCTGTCGCAAGTGGCCGCCAAACCGATCATTACCTATCCCTCCAGCAGCATTCCCTATCTGATCGTGCGCGGCATGCTCCTGCGTGCCGGCGTGACCGCTCCGCGCATGTATGGCAGTGCCTCGATGTCGATGATCGCGCGCATGATGCAGGATTGCATTGGCGTCAGCGTCATCACGCCGGTGTTTCTCGGCGAGGAACTGGCACAGGGTAAGCTGCGCATCCTGAACGTGAAGGCCGAAGCCTTGCCCGAACTGGCATTTACCGCCAGCTGGCTGGCCGGCCCCGACAGCCACATGGCGCAAGTGATTTCGGAAATGGCGCAGCGCATTGCCGCACAGTACGGCAGTGAAGGCTCTTGCCAGACTTAAGAATTTCTTATATCTCGCATCGGAACAGATGATTGGACGATGCTTTCCCTCCCATGTTGCAATGCGCCCTGATGAAGGAGCAATAGGCGATCCTGCTCGCTGCGCATCGTTTCCCCAATCCTGGCCCAGCCGCCCCGCTCGATCGGCGGCCGGTCCGCTTGTTCTTGTCCGATCCCAAGGAGACTGAAAAATGAAGAAGTCCTTCGTGTTTGCAGCCGCTGCCGCGGCCATGCTACTGACCGGCGCGGTTCACGCGCAAGAATTGCCCAAGACCCATGTCAAGGTCGTCGGCGGCTTGAGCAACCTGGCGCCCTACAACGACTATGAAAAGCCGTTCTGGACCAAGACCATTCCGGAATTGTCCAAGGGGCGCGTCACCGCCGATATCAAGGGCTTCAACGAAATGGGCCTGAAGGGACCGGAGCTGCTGCGCCTGATGTCGCAAGGCGTGATCGAGTTCGGCACCGCGACCTTGTCCTACTTCGCCACCGACAACCCGATCAATGAAGCGGTGGACCTGGCCGGCCTGGCGCCGGACGCCAAGACCGCGCGCGAAATCGTCGACACCTTCGAACCCGTCTACGCCAAGCACTACGGCCAGGGCTCCAACATCAAGCTGCTCGGCATCTCGACCTATCCGGCGCAAGTCCTGTTCTGCAACGCCGAGATCAAGGGCTTGGCCGACATCAAGGGCAAGAAGGTCCGCATCAGCAGCCGTACCCAGGCCGATTTCGTCGAAGCGCTGGGCGGCGCCAGCGTCACCATGGCTTTCGGCGAAGTAGTGCCGGCGCTGCAGAACAAGGTGGTCGATTGCGCCATCACCGGCACGCTGTCGGGCTATTCGGCCAAATGGTACGAAGTCTCGACCCACCTGGTGGCGCTGCCGGTCAACTGGAACCCGCAAATCCACGCGGTAAACCAGAAGGCATGGGACAAGCTCGATCCCAAGGTGCGCACCCTGATCGAGACCAACATCGGCAAGATGGTGGACGACATCTGGGATGCCGCTGCCAAGCAAACCCAGGAAGGCTACGACTGCAACACCGGCGCCGCCGCCTGCACGCAGCCGGTCAAGGGCAAGATGGTATTGGTCCAGACTTCCGACGCCGACCGTCAGTTGCTGAAGAAGGTCTTGCAGGAATCTGTGGTGCCGAAGTGGGCGGCGCGCTGCTCGGCCTCCTGCGTGCAAAGCTTCAACGACACCATCGGCAAGAAACTGGGCATCACCGCCAAGAAGTAAGGTCAGGACGGCAGGCCCCTCATCGCCGGGGCCTGTCCGGCAAGGCGCGCTCCCTTCCCCGCGCGCCTTGATATTCGAAAGGTTTTTCTCCCATGACACCCACCACACCCTCCCAACGCTTCGCCGCGCTGGGGGCGCTGTACCGCCGCGCCGAAAGCCTGTCGCATGGCGCGATCTGGTTCGGCGGCGCCCTCACCCTGGCCAGCGTCCTGCTCATTTGCTTCGACGTCCTCGCGCGCAAATTCTTCGGCTTCACTACCGGCGGCGCCGATGAATTGTCGGGCTATGCCTTCGCCATCAGCACTTCCTGGGCGCTGGCGTTCGCCACCCTGCAGCGCGCCAATGTGCGCGTCGATGTGATTTACCAAAAACTCCCGGTGCGCGTCTCCGCCGTGCTCGACTGGATTTCGCTGGTCGCGCTGGGCGTGTTCATTGCGTATCTGACCTACTACGCCTGGGGTGTCGCCGCGACGTCCTGGGCCCATAACTCCGCCTCCAACACGCCGCTGGGTACGCCGCTATGGATACCGCAAAGCCTGTGGACGCTCGGTCTGGTGTGGATGTGCATCGTGCTGGCGCTGATGCTGCTGCGCGCCTCGGTGGCGCTGGTCACTGGCGACCTGGAAACGGTCAAGGCGGTGTGCGGGTTGCGCTCCTCCGTCGAGGAAGCCGAAGAAGAAGCCGCCGCGGGCGAGCGCATTGTGGAAAGGGAACGGGCATGATCGCCACCGCGTTGATATTACTGTTGGCCCTGATCGGGCTCAGCATTCCGGTCGGCGCCGCCCTCGGCGTGCTCGGCCTCATCCTGGACCCGCTGTTCTCGATGCTGCCGCTGACGCGCGCCATCGGCGAACTGGCCTGGGGCACCAGCACCGAATTCCTGCTGGTGGCGATTCCGCTGTTCATCCTGCTGGGTGAAGTCCTGCTGCGCGCCGGTTTCGCCGAGCGCATGTACAGCGCCATGAGCCTGTGGCTGTCGTGGCTGCCGGGCGGCTTGATGCATGCAAACATCGGCGCCTCGACGCTGTTTTCCGCGACCTCGGGCTCCAGCGTGGCGACCGCCGCCACCGTCGGCACCGTTGCCCTGCCGCAGATCAAGCGCTACGGCTACAACGAGCCGCTATTCCTCGGCAGCCTGGCCGCCGGCGGCACGCTCGGCATCCTGATCCCGCCATCGATCAACCTGGTGATCTATGGCGTGCTGACCAATTCCTCGGTACCCAAGCTGTATCTGGCGGGAATCATTCCGGGCTTTGCGCTGGCCGCGCTGTTCATGCTGACGGTGGCCATCGCCTGCCTCGCCAAACCGTCCTGGGGCGGCCACAAGATCAAGGCATCCTGGGGCGAGCGCTTCGCCAGCCTGGTGCACCTGCTGCCGCCGCTGGGCATCTTCCTGCTGGTGGTGGGTTCGATCTATGCCGGCCTGGCGACGCCGACCGAAGCCGCCGCGCTGGGCGTGTTCGGCGCACTGATCCTGGCGGCATGGCATCGGCGCCTGACGCTGTCGATGCTGCGCGAAGCGATCGAAGGCACCATGCGTTCGACCGCCATGATCATGCTGATCATCCTCGCCTCGTCCTTTCTTAACTTCGTGATGGCGGCCACCGGCCTGACCACGGCGCTGACCAATTCCATCAGCGGCCTGGGCCTGTCGCCGGGATGGATGCTGCTGATCCTGGTGATCTTCTACCTGGTGCTGGGCTGCTTCATGGAGACCCTATCGATGATGATCACGACGATTCCAATCGTCGCGCCGATCATGATCGGCCTGGGCTACGACCCGATCTGGCTCGGCATCGTCATCATCGTGCTGGTGGAAGCCGCGCTCATCACGCCGCCGGTCGGGTTGAACCTGTTCGTGGTGCAAAGCCTGCGCAAGGCCGGTTCGATGAACGCCGTGATCATCGGCAGCCTGCCCTTCGTGTTTGCCATGTTCGTGCTGCTGGCTGCGCTGGCGTTCTTCCCGCAACTGGCCCTGTGGCTGCCGAATCTGTTCGGCTGATGCCGCTTCCCTTTACATTTTTTGAGGTTGTTTAGTCATGAAAGTTAGTTTCCAGCTTGATCTGGCCCAGGCATCCGAGCGGCTCGACGTCGATATCCAGACCTTGATCGTGGCCGGCTGGGCCGGCCGCGACATCGCCGCCATCGAGCATCACATCGAGGAATTACTGGCCTTGGGCGTGCCGCGCCCGAGCGCGGTGCCGCTGTACTACCGCATCGCCGACAATCAGTTGACCCAGTCCGAGCGGGTACAGATGGTCGGCCCCGCCTCGTCCGGCGAAGTCGAAACCTTCGTCTTTGCCGCCGGCGGCGAGCTGTATGTCAGCGTCGCTTCCGACCACACCGACCGCAAACTCGAAACCCATAGCGTGGCGCTGTCCAAGCAGGTGTGCGCCAAGCCGGTGGCAACCGTGGCCTGGCGCTTCGCCGACGTCGCCGACTATTGGGACGAGCTGGTGATCCGCGCCACCATCGAGGAAAACGGCGCCACCGTGCTGTATCAGGAAGGCACGCTGGCTTCGCTGCGCACGCCGCTCGACCTGATCGCCGGCTATGCCAACGGCGCCGCCATCCTGCCGGACGGTACCGGCATGACCGGCGGCACGGTGGCCGCGATCGGCGGCATCCGGCCAGCGACATCGTTTACGATGGAGTTGTTCGATCCGCGCCGCCAGCGCAGCATCCGCCATCGCTACGAGGTCGAGGTGTTGCCGGAAGTTGCCTGAGCGCGCGACAGGCAAGCGCGCATTTGCCATCATTGTCGTTTCAGCGGCGCGGGCGCAAGGATTGCCCCGCGCCGTATTTCTTCAGGGGATTCAAGCATGCAAACCATACGTGAACTCGCCGCCGACCTCGACGCCGGCCACACGACCAGCGTCAAACTGGTGGAACAGGCATTGACTCGCATCCGCGCCCACCGCGCGGCTGGCGGCGTCGCCTACGTCAGCGTCGATGAAGAGCAGGCGCTGGCGGGCGCCCGCGCCGCCGACGCCGCACGCCAGGCCGGTTATGTGCCTTCGCCGCTGGCCGGCTTGCCGGTATCGATCAAGGACTTGTTCGACGTCAAGGGACAGGTCACCGCCGCCGGCTCTAAGGCACTGGCCGATGCAGCGCCGGCCACCACCGACGCGCCTGCGGTCGCCCGCCTGCGCGCCGCCGGCGCCGTGCTGCTGGGCCGCACCAATATGAGCGAGTTCGCCTTTTCTGGCCTGGGCCTGAATCCGCACTACGGCACGCCGCAGAACCCCTTCGACGGCGCACGCGTGGCCGGCGGCTCGACCTCGGGCGGCGCCGTTTCGGTGGCGCTGGACATGGCGGCGGTTGCGCTTGGCACCGATACCGGCGGCTCGATCCGCATCCCCTCCGCGTTTTGCGGTCTGACCGGCTTCAAGCCGACCGCGCGCCGCGTGTCGCTGGCCGGCGCAGTGCCACTGTCGCGCACGCTCGACTCGGCCGGGCCGCTGGCGCGCTCGGTCGATTGCTGCGCCATCGTCGATGCCATCCTGTCGGGCGAAACTCTGGACACTCAGGCCTTGCCGCTGGCCGGATTGCGCTTCGGTGTGACCGAGGATTATGTCGGCGCGAACATGGATGACGCCGTGCGCACTGCCTTTGAACGCGCCTTGGACGCGCTGCAGGCGGCGGGCGCCCGCATTGAGCGCTTCTCCTTCCCCGAATTGCTGGAACTGCCCGGGATCAACAGCCGCGGCGGTTTCGCCGCTGGCGAATCCCATGCCTGGCACCGCAAGCTGATGGAACAAAAGGAAGCGCAATACGATCCGCGCGTCGCCAGCCGCATCCGCCGCGGCCTGGAACAGCATGCCGCCGATTACATTGACTTGCTGGATGCACGCCAGCGCGTGATTGCCGGCACCCGCCAACGCCTGCGCGGCTTCGACGCCTGGCTGATGCCCACGGTGCCGGTCATCGCGCCGCTGGTTGCGCCGCTGGAACAGGACGATGCCGCCTTCTTCTCGACCAACGGGCTGGTGCTGCGCAATCCCTCCGTCATCAACTTCCTTAACGGCTGCGCCTTATCCCTGCCCTGTCACCTCAGTGGCGAAGCCGCAGTCGGCTTGAGCGTCTGCGGCCTGGCGGGGCAGGATGCCAAGATGTTGCAGATCGGACGCTCGGTGGAATCGTTGTTGCGAAAAAAGCTAAGTTAACCTGAGAGTATTGGAGCCCCCTGGTTGCGCTTATTTCATCTGCGATATCCGGAATACTCCCACGTGTTAACGCAGGTCTCGCGAACGCGAGTATGCTCATCAGAGGCCGCCACCCCCGTGTCCGGCCCCCGTCATTGTCCAAGCTGAAGACGTCCGATGAAAACACTGCTCGCTCTCAACATCCTGTTGCTCGCCACGTCAGCCGCCTTTGGCGAAACCATCGGCGACGTCAGCACCACCTTCAAGTTGCTCAGTCCGAACGACAAGATCGTGGTCGACGTGTTCGACGATCCCGAAGTGGCCGGCATTTCCTGCTACCTGTCGCATGCCCGCACCGGCGGCTACAAGGGCGCCATGGGCCTGGCCGAGGATACGTCGGACGCCGCGGTCGCCTGCCGCCAGGTCGGGCCGATCTCGTTCAAGGGCAAGATCAAGGCGCAGGAGGAAGTCTTCAACGCCCGCTCGTCCTTTCTGTTCAAGCACGTGCGCGTGGTGCGGATGGCCGATACCAAGCGCAATACGCTGGTCTACCTCGTGTATTCCGACAGGATCATCGAAGGCAGCCCGAAGAACAGCGTGACCGCGGTGCCGGTCCCGGCCGACCAGCCGATTCCCCTCAAGTAATTCCGTCGATGCGTGGCTCCTATACGGAGCAAGGACGGGGTTGGCACGTCGATAGGGCGGCCGCTCTAAACAATTTAGAGTATGTGGAAATATCGACGATTTCCGCACGATTTACGACCGTCTTGAAAAATACTCCCTATCAATAAAGGGCCCATACCAGTTGCCGGCGCGAGAAGAAGGTGCGGCGCAGGCCGACGTCGGCGCGCAAGACCGTCATCCGCATGTCGAAGTCGCGACACGTTGAAGTACAAGGTCGGCGCCGACGCTGCGCGGACAAGGCTGCAGCGGGAGCGGCGACTTCAGGTACAGCACGCCGTCGCCGCTCTCGGTGACGGAGACTTGTGGCTGTGCAAACAGCCGCGCCGGATCGCGCAAAACATCGTCCTTCGCCCTCATCGCCCGCTCCTTCGCCCTGGTTGGCCTTATTTGGCGTCGATCAGTTTCCAGTCGCCCTTCTCGATCCTTACCAGCACCCGCGCCCGCGCGTCATGGCCGTAATGGTCGCTCGGGCTCATGTTGAAGACGCCGTGCGCACCCACCGTTTCCTGGCCGCTTTCGATGGCGTCGCGCAGCGCCTGACGGAATTCCGGCGTGCCCGGCTTGGCTTTCTTCAAGGCCGTCGGCACCGCCGCGGCAAACAGCTTGTAGGCATCCAGCATATGCGCGCCGAACGAGGACACGGTACCGGCACCGTATTTCTCTTCGTACTGGCGGGTGTACTCGATGCCGACCGCTTTCGAGGGATGGCTGTCCGGCAGTTGGCTGGCGACCACCACCGGCCCGACCGGCAACACCGCGCCTTCGATCGCCTTGCCGCCGACCCGGATGAACTCCTTGTTGGCGGCGCCGTGGGTCTGGTAGATGCGGCCCTTGTAGCCGCGCTCGACCAGCGCGGTTTGCGGTAGCGCCGCCGGCGTGCCAGAGCCGGCGATCAGGATTGCCGTCGGATTGGCCGCCACCAGTTTCACGACCTGGCCGGTGACGCTGGTATCGGTGCGGTTGTAGCGCTCGATGTCGCTCATCTTGATGCCGGCCGCTTCCGCCGCCTTGGTCATTTCGCGCAGCCAGCCCTCACCGTAGCCGTCGGCATAGCCGATGAAACCGAGGCTTTTGACGCCGTTTGCCTTCATGTGCTCGGCCAGCGCATGCGCCATCAGCGCATTGTGTTGCGGCGCGCTGAAGGTCCACACGCCCTTGGCCGGCGGCAGTTCAAGCGGCGCCAGGGCAATCTGCGGCGTCTTGGTTTCGCTGGCGACTTCGGCAATGGCCAGCGCGGTCGGAACGGCGGAGGAGCCGAAGAAAATGTCGGCGCGGTTTTCCGTGGAGGCCTTGCGCGCGTTCTTGTTGGCTTCGGTCGGGTTGGTGGCGTCGTCCAGCACGATGTAGTTGATCTTTTCGCCGGCGACGCTGGTGGGCAAAAGCGCCACCGTGTTTTTTTCCGGGATGCCGAGCGACGCTGCCGGACCGGTGGCCGAGACCGAGATGCCGACATTGATGTCGGCCCAGGCCGGCAATGCGCAGGCGCCGAACAGGGCAACGGCGACAACGCTAATATGGAACGGATGATTCATGCTTGTCTCCTTGAAGGATGGATGCGCTTTTTACCGGGAACGGTGGCGCTGTTTTGTCATGATGAAACCTTGCCAAACCTACTATGCACTTCCTTGGACTTTCCTTGAAGTACCTGCCGCCGGTGGCGGTTTAAAACGGGACGCGCTTGTTCGGTACCTCCTTTCCTTGCTAGTCACATCTGCACTCCCGCCGTCCCAGGCGGCGGCAGACCGGTTCAACCGTCAATCCTGGCCAGCTTGCGCAACAGCCGCAGGAGCGTTTTCCGCTCGCGCGCACTGAGATGCGACGACATCCTGGCATCGTGCTCCTGCACCAGCGCGCTGATCTGCGCCAGCGTCGTCAGCCCATCGGCCGTCAGGTTCAAGCCATAGGCCCGCTTGTCGCTCGGCGACGGCCGGCGCTCCACCAGCGCCATCCGTTCCAGTGCGTCGATCAGCAGCACGGCACCGGAACGCGCGATGCCGAGAACACTCGCCAGGTCGGTCAGCCGCAGGCCGGGATTTTTGCCGATGATCGTCAAAGCCGAAAAGCGCGGCGGCGTCATGTCCCACTCTCCCAGCGTGCGGATGAAGTCGTCGTAGATCGTGATCTGCGCGCGCCGGATGCCATAGCCGATCAGGCGGTCGAGCACGTCGTAGTCGACGCCCGCCACATGCGGATTGAAGCGGGCCGAGCCGTCGTCGCCTGGAAAAATGTCGGCCAGCCGATATTTGCGCATCGAAGTCATGCCGGGCGCCGGCCGCTTGGCTGCGGCCGCCGGCGCTTAGCGCCGCTCGACATGACTGGCCTGCAGCGATTGGCGGTCGAAGCCGGCCAGGCGCTTGTAGCGCAGTGCGATTTCTTCGCGCTCCGCCAGCGGAATCACCGCTTCGATGTCGGCAAATCCCTGTGGCGCGCGCTGCTCGGCGATCTGCATTACTTGCTCCGGCCCGTTCATGCGGTTGCGCAGCACGATGCCGGCGGTGCGCGGCAGGCGCTCCGCTTCGTACTCGCGCAATTCGTAACTGATTTCGCCGGTACCAGCCACGCAACGCGCCAGGCAGTCTGTCAGGTAGCGCGCGTCGAGAATGGCCTGCGCGCTGCCGTTGGAGCCGATCGGATACATCGGATGGGCGGCATCGCCCAGCAGGGTGACGCGGCCGAAGGTCCAGCGCGGCAGCGGGTCGCGGTCCACCAGCGGAAATTCGTAAATCGCCCGGGCGCCGTCGATCAGCGCCGGGATATCGATCCAGTCCCATTTCCAGTCGGCAAAGGCGGCGGCGAACAGCGACTTGTCGACCTTGCGGTTCCAGTCGGTGCTCGGCATGGCGCCGTCGCCGACGCGCAATTCGGCAATCCAGTTGATCAGCGAGCGGCCTGTGCGCCGCAACGGTTCCGAAATCGGGTAAGCAACAAATTTCTGGTCCTGATGTCCGGCCATGAACATGCTGCGACCATCCAGGTAAGGCGGTGCTTCGGTCGTCGCGCGCCACAGCATGCGTCCGGAAAAACGCGGCTCGTCGCCGATCGGATGCAGAAAGCGCCGCAGGGCGGAATGTATACCGTCGGCTCCGACCAGCACGTCGGCCGCGGCGGCGACCGCTTGGCCGTCACGGCGACGGCGCAACGTATATCGCACCTGCCGCTCGTCCTGCTCGAACGATTCGAAGGCATGGCCGGCATGGATCTTGTCGGCACCCAGGCGCTGCTGGGCGATGCGGTACAAGATCATGTGCAGTTCGCCGCGATGGACCGAGAACTGCGGCCAGTCGTAGCCGGCGGCACGGCCGCGCGGCTCGCTCCAGATCGGCTGGCCGAACTTGTTGTAATAGGCCAGCGTCGAGGTTTCGATGGCGCTGCCGGCCAGGTGTTCCTGCAGCCCGAGTTCCGTCAATTCCTTGACCGCGTGCGGCAGTAGATTGATACCGACTCCGAGCGGTTTGATTTGCTCTACCGCTTCACAGACTTCGACATCGATGCCGCGCTGATGCAGCATCAAGGCCAGGGTGAGGCCGCCGATTCCGGCGCCGGCCACTGCGACTTTCATGCGCTCCCTTTCCACGATTACGCCGCCGGATGGCGGCCCTGCCCGCCCCTGCTTCCTCTCGCGCCACCTTGATGGGCAAATGAAGCATGGATAATTGCTTACACTCTATAACAATTTAATGCGCAAGGGAATCTTGCCGGAAGAAGCCGCGAAAAGGACGCCTGCCACCGACGCCGCGAACATGCAGGCCGATGCATGCGGGCTTGCGCCTTGTGCCGCTGCAGCGCTTCGATGAAGCGCGTGCATAATTCGTCGCGCAGCGGCGGCTCCATCCTCGAGGCATGGGTGCCGCCGATATGCACCACGCTCAACGACTTGCGCAGTGCACCCCAGCCATAATCTTGGGGCGCCGAACAATCTGTCGCCCGACAAAAAACAGCGTGGTCGGCACGTCCAGCGGTGCCAGCTTCCACTGCCGCAGCGCCCCCAGGCGCAGCTTGTCGTTCAGGTGCCGGTGGAAGATAAAAGAGAATGCGGTCGGCCGCGCCATCACCATCGGCGCCATTGCGCCCAGCGGTGTGAATCACTGCCTGCGCATGAACAGCACCAGCATCCGGCGCAGCAGCGCGACCGGAATCAGCCCGGGATCGGCTAGCAGCGCGCGGTAGCGCTGGCTGGAGCGCGCCATGTTCTAGCGCCGGCTATCGAGCAAGCCGAGAAAACATACCTTGCGCCCGGTCGCCGTTCCTGTTCAAGCACGTGCGCGTGGTGCGGATGGCCGACACCAAGCGCAACACGCTGGTCTACCTCGTATATTCCGACAGGGTTATCGAAGGCAGTCCGAAAAACAGCGTGACCGCGGTGCCGGTCCCGGCCGGCCAGCCGATACCGCTCAAATAGGCAATGAGGAGAATTCTGCCGGCGATACCGCAAAAATTACCGGGTGGCCGCATCCAGCACCGTGTTGGCCGGTTTCATGCCGCCCTGGCTTCTTTCAGATAGTGGCGGGCGTAGCGCTGGTCCAGTTTCGCCAGCGGCAGCATGACGAAAAAATCGGCGCTATGGAAATCCGGATCCCAGGCCGGCTCGCCGCAGATCCAGGCCCCGCTGCGCAGATAGCCTTTCAGCAGCGGTGGCATTTTCGTCAATTGGCCGGTAGCGCGCTCATCCAGCGGAAACCGCAAATGCGGGATAACCCGGTATTCCGGCGGCGCCAGGTTGGCGGGCTCCAGTCCACGGTACAGCGCCGCCGCGTTGTGGCCGCCATCGGCCAGGCTGACGCTGGCGCAACCCATCAGGTAATCGCAGCGCTCCTTCTTCATCCAGCCGGCGAGACCAGCCCATAGCAGCATAATGACGCCGCCGCTGCGGTAATTCGGATGGATGCAAGCGCGCCCCGCTTCGGCAATGCGATCACGCAGGTTATCCAGCCGCCCGAGGTCAAATTCCTGCTCGGAATAAAAACGGCCGAGCTTGCGTGCTCCCTGCGGGCTCAGCAGGCGATAGGTGCCGACCACCTTCAGCGTATCGGCGTCACGCACGATCAGATGATCGCAATGGGCGTCGAACTCATCCTGGTCCAGCCGCTCGGGATTGGCCAGCGCCGCCAAACCCAGGCCTTCGATAAACACCTTGTAGCGCAGGCGCTGCACCTCGCGCAATTCCCTCGCTGTGCTGGCCAGCGACAGCGCCAGCCTGGGCGCGCGCGTGTCGTTGGCGTGGGCGACAGAGTCGGCACTGGCGGTAGCTATTCTCATGCTTCGTCCTTTTTCACGTAAAGACGAGCACATGCTGGCACCGTATTGCTGCCGGAAAATGACAGCGGCATGTCGATTTCATGACAGACTGCACTTCGCATCGCCCAATCTGCGCGCGCGCAATTCATCAACGGGTAACAATTCGGCAGCAAACTCCGCGCACAACCACTGTCGAGCGCATATACATGATCCGATTCCTGTCACCGCTATGGCCCCAGGCTTTTCTGAGCCTGATGCTGCTGCTCTCGCCGACCATCGCGGCCGGCAACTCGATCGTGATCGGCCAGGCAATCGACCTCTCCGGGCCCAACGCCAGCATCGGCCGCGATTACGTGGCCGGCATCAAGACCAGTTTCGATGCACTGAACGCCGCCGGCGGCATCAACGGCCGCCGCGTCCAGTACATCGTGCGTGACGACCGCGGCCTGCCGCAAACTGCGGCGCGGGCGGTGGCGGAACTGATCGAACGCGACCAGGTCGAGTATCTGTTCGGCGGCATCGGCGACGACGTGCTGCAAGCCGTGCTGCAGGATGCCGTATTCCGGCGCAGCGGACTGACGCTGTTTGCGCCGCTAGCCGGCGCCGCGATGCCGGCGGCCCCGGTACTGTTCTGGCGCCCCGGCTACCAGCGGGAAATTCGCCACCTATTCGCTCATTTCGCCAAGCTTGGCGCGATGGACGTCGGCATCGTCTATCAGCCCACCGCTTCGAACCGGGATACCTACAACAGCCTGTCGGCTGAAATCCACGAGCGCAAGATGAAGCTGAGCGCCACCCTCCAGATCGGAGCAGACACGGGGCAATCTGTGACGCAATTCGCCGCCGGGGCCGGCCGCATGGCAGCCGCCAAACCCGGCTTCGTGCTGGTGATTGCCGACACCATCAGCACCGCCTTGTTCCTGAAGGAATTCCGCAAGCACAGCCCACAGACTTTCGTCGCCGGCACGTCATTGGTCAATCTGGAAACGCTGCGCGAGCTGGCCGGCGCCCGCGCCGTCGAATGGACCGTGTTTTCCCAGGTCGTACCGAACCCGAACGCCGGCACTTCGCTGCTGCAGATCGAACATTTGAACATGATGAAGAAGTACCGCGACGAAAGCGTATCGTCGCTGACACTGGAAGGATTTGCCGCCGGGCGTTCATTGGCGCGCGCGATCCAGTCAGCACGGCAACCGGGGCGCGCAGCACTGCAGGAATGGTTCGCACAAAAACGCGAAATCGATCTCGGCGGCCTGACGATCCGCAGTTCCGGCGCTGACGAACCCTTGTCGACATATCTGGATGTCGCGCTGTTCCGCAAAGGCGGCGGGCTGGTTTTCTAGCGGCTTGACTTACTCGACCGAGTTGCTCAACCGAGGCGTACCGTGAAGTCGATATCGACCTCATCCCACGATTCCTGCTCTTTCTGCACCCACCAGGAAAAAGTCGGATGAAGGGCGACCCAGTCGCGCCGGATTTCGAGTTCGATACGGCTCTTCATTTTCAGGCGCAGCACAGCCGGATCGAGTTCGAGGCGCGCATGCTGGAGCATCACCGCCAGTCGCAGCGCCAGCACTGCCTTGGCGAAATCGGGCTCGGATAAGGCCTGCCCGATTTTGCGCAGGTTGCCCTTCTGCCCTAGCGCCAACAGGCTCATGGTGCGCTGCTCACGCGTGGTGAAGCCGGGGATGTCGGCATGCTCGATGAGGTACGCCGCGTGCTTGTGTTGCCCGCTCTGCGATACCGCAAGGCCGACCTCATGCAGCAATGCACCCCAATACAGCGGCCTTTGATAGGTGTCATCGGCCGGTTTCAGCAACCGGTAAAGCGCGCCGGCGGTTTGCGCCACCCGCTCAGCCCGGTCTTGATCGACGCCGAAGCGCTGCAGGAAATCGCGTGCCGCCTGCTCGCGGCGGTCGCGCCGCGTCGCGCGCAGTTGCAAATCCCACAGCACACCCATACGCAAACCGGCATCGACTGGCTGCAGCATTTCGATCCCCAATTCCTGCGCCAAGCCGATCAGGATCGCCAGACCGCCAACCAGCACCGCCATCCGTTCCGGCTTGATTCCAATCAGGCCGATCGTATCGATCCGGCCATGCTCGATCAGTTTCGATTTCAGGTGCAGCAGATTTTGATAATTGAGTTCACCGTTACCGATACTGTTCTTGGCGATTACCTCGCCAATCGCGCGCATGGTGCCGGAAGAACCGTAGGCGCGACTCCAGTATTCCGGTGCGAACAGTGCGGCGGCCTCCTCGAACTGCGAGCGGGCCGACAAAATCGCGGCGTCGAACGACGCCGCATCGATGCGGCCGCCGGCAAAGAAGGACAGACTTTGCCGGACGGTACCGATGCCGAACGATTCGACGCGTTCCACCTCGAGGCCGCAGCCGAGGATCAGTTCGGTCGAGCCACCGCCGATGTCCACCACCAGTCGCCGCTCCGCCGCGAGCGCCACCGAGCTGGCGACGCCGAGATAGATCAGACGCCCCTCTTCCTCACCGGAAATGATCTCGATCGGGTAGCCGATGGATTTTTCAGCGGCCGGCAAGAAGGCTTCGGCATTTTTTGCAATGCGAAGCGTATTGGTGGCGACCACGCGCACCGCCTGCAACTGATATGCGCTCAGTATGGCGGCGAACCGGTGCAGCGACTCCAAGCCAAGCTGCATTGCCGCTTCGCTCAAATAGCCGCGCTGGTCCAGCCCGGCCGCCAGCCGGATCGAATCGCGCGCGCTCTTGACCACGCGCATGCCATCCCGATCCTGCAGCCCGACGTGCAGGCGGAAACTGTTGGAGCCCAAATCGACTGCGGCAAACATGCATTCCCCTTGTTTTTCCGTAACCATTCGGAATATGCCAAACCGGCTTCGCCCCTGCAACGGAGCAGCAACCGCCGCACTGGCGGCCCGCATCGAGGCCGGCTTGCTGCAAGGCAGGAAAAACGGGGCGCTTGCGAACGGCAGACGGTTACATTAACGCGTAAGTATGACAGCACCATGACCGCTACCGCAGGACTCAATCCGGCGTCAGTCTGCGCAGCGACTGGCAAAGGAATTGTGTGTATGGCAATGCTGGGCTGACGAATTTGAAAGCAAGCAGCGGAGTGCGTTCGCCCCGAACGCTCGCTACACTGTCTTTACCATCATGAAATCGGGCAGGAACATCAGATGAACGCACGGGACAGAAAGACGAGCCTGGCGGCGGCAACGCTGACCGATCCGCGCTGGCGCCTGGTGGCGGAGAAAAACCCGCAGGCAGACGGCAGCTTTTACTATTCGGTGAAAACCACCGGCGTGTATTGCAAGCCTTCTTGCGGGGCACGCCTGCCGCGTCCGGAAAACATTGGTTTCCACGCCACTCGCGAGGATGCCGAACGGGCCGGTTTTCGGCCCTGCAAACGCTGCAAGCCGGACCAGCCGGCCCAGGCCGAGCGGTACGCAGCCATGGTTGCCGCGTCCTGCCGAATGATCGAAAAGGCGGAAACCATGCCCAACCTGGAACAACTGGCGAAGCATGCCGGCGTCAGCGCATACCACTTTCATCGGCTGTTCAAGCAAACCACCGGATTGACGCCGCGCCAGTATGCCATGGCGCAGCGGGAGACGCGGCTACGCGGCCAGCTCCACGCCAGCGGTACGGTAACCGAGGCCATCTTCGACGCCGGCTACAATTCAAACAGCCGTTTCTATGAAAACTCGAACCAGGTCTTGGGCATGACGCCCACCAGCTACCGCGCCGGCGGCGCCGATACGGAAATCCGGTTTGCCGTCGGCGAATGCGGACTGGGGTCGATTCTGGTTGCCCAAAGCGTGCGCGGTATCTGCGCGATTCTCCTGGGCGATGATCCGGATCAACTCGCGCGTGATCTGCAGGACCGCTTCCCGCACGCCAGATTGCTTGGCGGCGATCCCGAGTTCGAACAATTGGTGGCCAGGGTGATCGGCTTTGTGGAAGCCCCAGCCATCGGGCTGGATCTGCCGCTGGACGTGCGCGGGACCGCTTTCCAGCAGCGTGTCTGGCAGGTTCTGCGGACAATTCCTGCCGGACAGACCATCAGTTATACCGAACTGGCCAAACGCATCGGCGCGCCGCGTGCCGCGCGGGCCGTGGCCCAGGCATGCGGCGCCAACGCGCTGGCAGTCGCCATTCCATGCCATCGGGTCGTGCGCAACGACGGCGGCCTGTCCGGCTATCGCTGGGGCGTCGAGCGCAAACGCTCCTTGCTTGACACCGAAGCGCAGGCCGTGGCGAAAGAGAAAGAACCCGCATGAGCGTGAGCGACGGACGAAACGCCGCCGGGCCCACATGCGCGCCGCGCGGCACGACATCCAGCTTGTTCGATGAGGCGGAAAACAACCCTGCATGGGAGGAGCCGATATGCCCCGGCGCCGTCGTGTTGCGCCGGTTTGCGCTGGCGGACGAGGCAGCGATCCTGGCAGCGCTGCAAGCTATCCTGACGCTGGCACCATTGCGCCATATGGTGACGCCTGGAGGTTTTCGCATGTCGGTGGCGATGGCCAACTGCGGGACCCATGGCTGGGTTACGAATCGCAGTGGCTACCGCTACGATGCCGTCGACCCGGAAACCGGTTGGCCGTGGCCGCCCATGCCGGACATATTCCATGACCTCGCATGTCGGGCTGCCGCGCGCGCCGGCTTCGGCGGATTCGACCCCGATGCCTGTCTCATCAACCGTTACATTCCGGGCGCTCGCCTGTCGCTGCACCAGGACCGCAACGAACGGGATTTTGCACAACCCATTGTCTCGCTATCCCTCGGCATTCCAGCGGTCTTTCTGTTTGGCGGCCTGCGCCGTGAGGAAAAGCCGTCACGCATACCGCTTACGCATGGCGACATTGCCGTATGGGGCGGCCCCGCAAGGCTCCGCTATCACGGCGTGGCGCCGCTCAAAGACGCCCATCACCCGCTGATGGGCGCGCAACGCATCAATCTGACATTTCGAAAAGCCGCCTGATTTCCAGTGTGGCAATCTGCTGACAACCGTTGCGCCACAAGCGGAGCAATCTGCCCCACCGCACCAAACATCTGTGAACCCCTATCCCGAGTTTTTCCGCCGCTGCCGTTACGTCTTCAGCAACTTGGCGTACCGGTCGTGGTCTGCTTGAGCGGCCTCAACGATTCATTGATATCCGGTTTTCGGCGGCTGAATCCTGCGTAGTATGAGCCGCATGGATAGCGCAGACGAGCAGAGAATTGGATGTCATATGCAAAGCGTGATCGGCAAAAATTCTTCCCAGCTTGAACTGTTGCTGCGCCTGCTCGATGTGCTGGCGATCGTGGTGGCAAGCCAGTTGGCGAGCTTTCTGCATTTCAATGCGCCGTTGGTGGAAACCATGCCGATTCAAACCGGTCTGGTTTTTCTCTGTTGCGCGCTGGCATTTCTGATGCTGCCGCAATTGGGCCTGTACGATTCCTGGCGCGGCCGCTCGATGGGTGTCATGTTCGGGCGCATCGCCGCTTCCTGGGCCCTGGTCTTGCTGATCGGCCTGTTCTTCAGTTTCCTGATTCACCATGTCGGCTATGTCTCGCGGCTGTGGATTTTCTACTGGTACGGAATCGCCCTCTGCCTGCTGGTGGCAACGCGCATCGTCGTCTATTCGACGCTGCATTATCTGCGTAAAAAAGGCTGGAACAGCAAGCGCGTGGTGATTGTCGGCTACGGCCGCATCGGCCAGGAAATGCATCGCCGCGCTGTGCAGCAGGACTGGCTGGGCTACGAAGTCAAGGCAGTGCATGCCAGCGCCGAGAATGCGGCTTGTCTGACCGACCCCTCGATCCTGGAAATCGACACGCTGGAGAATATTCATGATTATGTGCAGGCCCAGCAGGTGGATGAAATCTGGATCACCCTGCCAGTCAGCGCATCCGACAAGCTGCAGTACCTGCAATACCTGCTGCGCAACGAACTGGTCGATATCCGCTGGATACCGGACACGCTCAGCATGCAGATCCTGAGCAACACGATGGTCGATTTCCTCGGCTTCCCGGCGGTTGACCTGAACCGGCCGATCTCCAGCGGGCTGAATGGCCTCATCAAGGATTCGTTCGACAAGGTGTTTTCGCTGGTGATGCTGATATTGATGACGCCGCTGTTCATCGTCATCGCGATCGGCATCAAATGGTCGTCGCCAGGCCCGGTGTTTTTTCGCCAACCGCGACACGGCCTGAACGGCAGGAAATTCAATGTCTACAAATTCCGCACCATGAAGCTGCATGATGAGCAGGGAACCGTTACCCAGGCGACCCAGCATGATACGCGCGTCACTCCACTCGGGCATTTCCTGCGCCGCACCAGTCTGGACGAACTGCCGCAGTTTTTCAATGTACTGATCGGCGACATGTCGGTGGTCGGCCCGCGCCCGCATGCGCTGCAGCACAACGAGCTGTACAAGGACCAGGTCGAGACCTACATGCTGCGCCACCGCGTCAAGCCCGGCATTACCGGCTGGGCGCAAATTCACGGCTATCGCGGCGAAACCGACACTCTGGAAAAAATGGCCAAGCGGGTGCAGTTCGACCTGTATTACATCAGGAACTGGTCGCTCTGGATGGACTTGCAGATCATCCTGTGGACTGCGTTTCGCGGCTGGACCGGAAGTAATGCCTACTAAACCGGGCCATCCGCAAGCCGGCTTTATCGCCGAATCGAGGTTGCAATGAGCATGTCATTGATTCCAGTGGTGCTGTGCGGCGGTTCTGGCACGCGGCTGTGGCCGCTGTCGCGTGAGAACTACCCGAAGCAGTTCCTACGCCTGCAAGGCGAGCACAGCCTGCTGCAGCAAACCCTGCAGCGCCTGCACGGCATCGACGATCTTGGCCGCCCGCTGCTGGTATGCAATGAATCGTCGCGCTTCATCGCCGCCGAGCAATTGCTGCAGATCGGTGTTGACGATGCACGCATCCTGCTTGAACCGATGCGCCGCAACACCGCGCCGGCGATTGCCGCTGCCGCCCTGCATGCGCAGGCCGATGGCGACGATCCGCTGCTGCTGGTGCTGCCGTCGGACCATGTGATCCTTGATCATGCAGCCTTCTGCGCCGCCGTTGCCAGCGCGCGGGCGGCGGCGCTGGAGGGGGATCTGGTGACCTTCGGCATTACGCCAGCCGGCCCGGAAACCGGGTATGGCTATATCCGGGTCGAGGGCGATGCCTGTGGCGCGCGTCCGATACGCGAGTTCGTCGAAAAACCAACGCTGGCGAAGGCCGCCGAATACGTCGCCAGTGGCGACTATTACTGGAACAGCGGCATGTTCCTGTTCCGAGCCAGTCGCTATTTGCAAGAGTTGGAAGAGCTGGAGCCGGCCATGTTGGCGGCCTGCCGCGAGGCGGTGGCGCGCGCGCGCGCCGATCTCGACTTCATCCGCCTCGACCGCGACAGTTACGCCGCCAGCCCCGACAAGGCGGTCGACTATGCGGTCATGGAGCATACCCGGCGCGCCTCGATGGTGATGCTGGATGCCGGCTGGAACGACATAGGCTCCTGGGCCTCGGTATGGCAGGCCGCGGTCAAGGATGGCGGCCTTAACGCCACCCAAGGCGACGTGGTGCTGCAGGACTGCGCGGGCTGCCTGGTGCATGGCACCAGCCGCCTGATCACCGCGGTCGGCTTGCGCAATACGGTGGTGATCGAAACCGCCGACGCGCTTCTCATCCTGGACGCCGAACGGGCCCAGGACACCAAAAAACTGGTCGAGGGCCTCACGCTCCAACAACGCGAGGAAACCATCCATCATCGGGAAGTGTTCCGACCGTGGGGCTCCTATGATTCGATCGGCGCCGGCGGGCGCTTTCACGTCAAGCGCATTACCGTCAAGCAGGGTGCCAAGCTATCGTTGCAGATGCATCATCATCGCGCCGAGCACTGGGTGGTGGTGTCCGGTACCGCCAGGATTACCAACGGCGACCGGGAATATCTACTGACCGAGAATCAGTCCACCTACATTCCGCTGGGCGTGGTTCATTCACTGGAAAACCCCGGCAAGATCCCACTCGAACTGATTGAAATCCAGTCTGGCGCCTATCTGGGGGAGGACGACATCGTGCGCCTGCAGGACCGCTACGGCCGACTCGACCTGCAGCCAAGGGAAACGGCTGCAACCGAGCGGGCAAAAACTTGACCCCAGCCAGGAACAAAAAACGCTAGCGCCGCCAAACTCCGAGGAGCTTGATCATGAAAAACGATTCCGTATCCGAAAATGACTCCTCCATATCGCCAACGATGCGCGTGGATTGGGTCGATTACGCCAAAGGCATTTGCATTTTCGCCGTGGTCACGTTTTACTCGTCCGGCTACGTCGAAGAAATGATGAACGCGCGCGGCTGGATGCACTACCTGGTGGATTTTGCCCAGCCGTTCCGCATGCCCGATTTTTTCATGTTATCCGGCCTGTTCATGGCGCGGGTCCTGGACCGGCCCTTGCGCTCCTACCTGAACACCAAGGTGGTCCATTTCTTTTATTTCTACGCACTGTGGGCCACGATCAAATTCGTGCTGGTCGATCTGCGCGGACAACTCGACCTCGGCGCATATCAAATCCTGCTCAACTACCTATACCTGTATATCCAGCCCGAAAGCCAGTTATGGTTCATCTACATGCTGCCGCTTTTCTTCATCGCCGTGCGGCTGGTCAGGCGCGTGCCGGCGGTACTGGTGTATGCCGCCGCCATCGCCTTCAAACTGTACGCACCTGACACGGGCTGGAAAATGATCGACCGCTTTGCGCTGTATTTCGTCTTTTTCTATACAGGCTATGTGTTCGCGCCGCAGTTGTTCCGCCTGGCCGCCTGGGCGCATTCGCATGTGCGCGCGACGCTCGGGATCCTGGCGGCTTGGGCGCTTGCCAACGGGCTACTGGTGCTGATGGAGGTCAACTGGATTCCGGCGGGCCACCTGGTCATGGGCCACTTCGGGGCATTCGCCATCTTCCTGCTCTCGGTGACGCTGGCCCGCCTGTCCTGGATGCGCTGGCTGGCTTACCTGGGCGAGCATTCGATCGTCGCCTATCTGGGGTTTGTCGTGCCGCTGTTCGCCATGCGCAAGCTGCTGTTGATTCATCAGCCCCAGATGGACATCGGCACGATTTCGCTGCTGGTTGGCATACTTTCGATTATTGGCGCCTTCCTGATTTACTGGTCGGTACGCAACACGCCGTTCCGCTTTTTGTTCAGCCGCCCGGCATGGGCATCCATCATGCCGCGTCGAAAGCTGATTCTGAAACCCGAAATCTAAAGGCGATCAGCACCGTCAGCGGGAACGTCGGTGGGCCGATTCCGCCACGCACAGGGCCTCTCGTCTCATTTTCCGGCCTGCGCAATGGCAACTTCCTCGCGCAGACCGAATACCTTGTCGTAGGCGGCCAACAGCTTCGGCGCTTCGTACTTCCACTCCAGTTCGTTTTGCACCCGCTTGCGGCCAAATTCACCCATGGCGCGGCGCCGCTGCGGGTCATCCAGCAGTTCCACGATCTTGCATGCCAGATCGACCGCATCGTTGCGCCTGGCATACAAGGAAGCGCCCTGCGCCGAAACCCGGCCCTCGACCAGGTCGAACTGGACGATCGGCTTTGCCAGCGCCATGTACTCCATGATCTTGTTCATGGTCGACTTGTCGTTCATGTCATTGGCGATATCCGGATTGACGCAGACATCGGCAGTATTCAGCATGTCCAGCAAGTCCGCATCCGGGACGCGCCCGGTGAAGGTGACGTAATCGGCGATGTCCAGGTCGGCCGCCAGTTGCCGCATTCGGCCGAGCGAGGTGCCCCCGCCCACCAGTCCGAAATGCACGTCCGAGCGTCCCATGACCCGGATGATGTGCCGCGCAGCCTGCAGCAGCAAGTCGATTCCTTCCTGGGCGCCCATCACGCCGACGTAGCCGACCAGGTAGTTCCGGCCGCATTTGAGTTCCGGCCTGGGCGGCGTGATGCGCATGCGCTCCAGCTGCGGGCCACTGCGCACCACGAATACCTTGCCGGGGTCCATGCCGCCACGTTCGATCGCGATCCGCCGATACGATTCGTTGGTGGCGATCGACACGTCCGCAGTCTGGAAAGTCCAGCGCTCGAAACGCACCATCAAGCGATAGAAGAAATCGCGCCGGCCGAACTTCGCCTCGTATAGCTCGGGATTGATATCGTGATGATCAAAGATGAATTTCTTGCGGAAGAAGAGCTTGAAGAAGCCGCCGATCAGAAACAGCAGGTCGGGCGGATTGCATGCCTGGATGACATCGAAGCCGCGCGTCAGCAACACGCGCCAGGCCAGGATGAAGGTCGACGACAGCGCCGCGCCGTATTCCAGCAGGTAGCCGCCGGCTCCCTGCGCCTCGACTGGCAGGCGATAACGGTAGATGTGGATGCCGCCCAGGCACTCATATTTTTTCTCGCAACCTTTGCCGGTCGGGCAGATGATCGACACCTGATAGCCATTTGCCGCGAGGGTGGTGGCCTCCTGCCACACGCGCCGGTCGAATGGAGATGGCAGGTTTTCGACCAGAATCAGTATCCGCTTTTCCGTGACTCCCTTCGGGTGCGGCAGGCCAGGCATCAGCGTATCCCGTAAAAATAGATGGCAGGAAACAGTATCCGCCCCAAGCCGCTGCGGCACAGCAGGGCAACCAGCCGTCGGTGCGCCGCATACAGGCGCAGGTAATACTCGGATGTGATGCTTTCGGCGGCGGTAAACACGCGCTGGAGTTCGGCCTGCAATTCATCCAGCGTATAACCGGCATGCGCGCCCAGCTCATTGCGAAATTCGCCGCGCCATTTGGCAACCCAGTCCGCGACGTTGAATTGCAGCTTCTCGGCCACAGACGTATTTCTGCTTCCAAGATACCCGATCAGGCGGTCGCGATTGGGAGTACCGATCAAATATCCGCCTCCGGGCTTGAGAACGCGATGCATTTCACGCAGCGCCGCCCGATGATCGGCGATGTGCTCCAGTGCGTGAAAGGAATAGACGAAATCAAAACTCTCATCGTCGAAATCCAGTTGCATCGCATCCCCTGCGCGCAAATCCGCAAGCGACGCCGCCCGCGGGTCGAAACTGGAAACAATGTCGATTCCGATGATTTCCGATCCGAGGCGCTGGGCCAGCACGGCAGCCTCGGTACCGTCGCCACACCCCACGACCAGCAAGCGCGCGGGTGCCACCTGCTGTCGTGCGAGAAGCATGTCCGCCAGCAACGACGTCTTCGGATCGTTAAAATCCACGGCCGGAAAATCACCAGCAAATGCCGTCATAATTCGCTCCGCTTGGCATACCGACGATGCGCACCAGGTCCACCACCACCTGCCCCACCTTTAGCCGCGCCGGCACTGCGCCGAATTCCGGCGCGCTATTGCCAATGACGATGGTCTCTGCAAAATCCAGGACTTCATCCAGCGAGTCCACCATCAGGCGCGAGATGTGTGGAATCCGGTTCAGGATGTAATCCTGGTTGGCTCCGGTCAGCGCGGCCAGGCTGACGTTGCGGTCATACAGCTTCAACTGGTAGCCCTTGCCAAGTAGATGCTCGATCACCGAAACCAGCGGCGATTCGCGCAGATCGTCGGTCCCGGCCTTGAATGAAAACCCCAGCACACCGATCCTGCTTTTTCCCTTATCGACGATCATCTTGATGCCGTTCCTCACCTGCCGCTCGTTGGACGGCAGGATCGCATTCAAGAGCGGCACTTCCAGATCGAGGTTTCTTGCCTTGTAGGTCAGCGCCCGCACATCCTTGGGCAGGCAGGAGCCGCCAAAGGCGAAGCCGGGTTTCATGTAGTACGGCGACAGGTTCAGTTTGGTGTCCTGGCAAAATATTTCCATCACCCTGTGGCCATCGATGCCGACCGCCTTGCAGATGGTTCCGATCTCATTGGCAAATGCCACCTTCAGCGCGTGCCAGGCGTTGTCGGAATATTTCACCATCTCCGCGGTTTCGACATCGGTGCGGATCAGCGGCGCCTGCATGTCCTGGTACAAGGCCAGCAGCAGGTCGCCGGAGCGGCTGTCGGTCTCGCCGATCACGGTTTTCGGCGGATGGCGGTAATCGAATACTGCCGTGCCTTCGCGCAGGAATTCCGGATTGGCGCAGACGCCGAAATCGACCCCGGCCTTTTTCCCCGAAAAGGCTTCCAGCGCCGGAATCACGGTCGCCCGCATGGAGCCGGGCAGCATGGTGCTGCGAATCACGACCACATGAAACTGCGCCTTATCCTTGAGTGCGCCGCCGATTTCCTGACACACCCGAGCGACATAAGTCAGGTCGAGATTGCCGTTCAGTTGCGATGGCGTACCGACGCATACCAGCGAAAGATCGGTTTGCATGACGGCATCGCGCGCATCCACGCTGGCGCGCAGCAGGTGTTTTTTCACCGCGCCTGCGATCATGTCGCCGATGCCCTCCTCGATGATCGGCGCCCTCCCCTGGTTGATCAGATCGACCTTGGTGCAATTCGGGTCGACCCCGATCACCACATGCCCGTCCGCCGCCAGGCACCCGGCCGAAACCGCCCCGACGTAGCCCAAGCCGAAAATACTGATGTCCATACAACCTCGCTTCCTGTCTGTCGGCATACCTTAGACCGATAGAAAAGAGCGTCTTTGATTTCCAGCAAGGGAGGCCGGATATTGGCTGGATGAGTGTCGCGCTGGATTTACGAAACTTTCACATACTCATCATACATAAATCTTATTTCGCCCATTAGCACTCGGTTTTATTTATATACTCCATTAATCATCGAATCTGGATTGGAGTCGCGCGTGTCGGTTTCGCTGGATTCCGGCTTCAATCCGATGTAACGGAAAATCGCCTCGCCTCAATCGCAGAGCAGCCTGAAACCGCGCGCGCCTGCGAGGGTCGCGGCGGCCGCCTCATCGGTCGGCGCAATTCCGATCCAAAAGCAGGTCACACGCGTGGCGCCGTGCTCGATCGCGCCGCGCCAGACGATCGATGGCGACGGCTGCCTCTCATCCAAGCGCTGCGAGATCCACCCCAGCGGCGGCGTTTCCTGGCCGCGCGCCACCTGCGGCGCATAGTCGCAATCCGGCATCGCCATCCAGACTTGCGCATCGCCGCACGACACGCAGGCGGTGCGCCCGCTCAATCGCACCTCGCAGCCGGCGGCGAAATGCCAACTGAATTCCAATTGGTGAGCGCCCCCGCATTCGAAGCTGTCTTCCACGCGCAACAATCGCCGGTGCTTGTCGAAACTGATTTTCCGCCGATGCAGAACCGGGTCCGGCAGGCGCAAGTAGCCATCATGGCTGCCGACGAAAACGTCTTCCCCCTCGCCGCTGGACCATTGCTCGCAGCGTGCCTGCGCCTGGCGCAACCACATGAAGTTGCCGCCCTGTTCCGATTGATCACGCCCATCGATGCGCACCGTGTTGTGCGCCGCGGTCCCGCGGAAGTAGGCGCGCCAGCGTGGATGCGTGTGATAGGCATAGGTACCGGGATCGATCAGCAACGGCGCGCCGGCCACCGACATGGTGAACGCCAGCGCATCGGCATGGCCGTGCGCGGCGATGGATAGATAGCCGAGCGGGCCGGCGTCGGCGACGATCCGAATTTCGCTCGGGGTATCGAAGTCGCAACCCAGCAAGTAGTAGCCGCCGTCGGGAAACGCCCGCCGTGGCGGCGCCGCCAATGCAACGGCCGGCAGCGCGTCGAACGCGCGCGCTCCGGCCTGGCCCAGCAGCCAGTGGCTCTTGTTGTCGAAGGTGCCGGCCTTGGCCTTGAAATCGCCACGATCGAACAGCACCGCGCCGCTCGCCAGCAGCGAACGGTAGGCATCGAACCGCGGCCATGGCGACAGCCGCAGCAGCAACGCGTCGTCGGCGTCGCCGATCATTGGCACGTTGCCGCCGGCGTCCATCAGCGCGCAAATGAATTCCAGCATCGCCTGCAGCCGATCCCAGTAGCCGCCGGAGAACTCCACGCCGTTGGCGCGCCCGCACAAGGCACACAGCAGCATCATGTCGGCCACTTCGTGCTGATACCAGATCGCCTGTTCGCGGTTGACTCCATCCGGCGCGTTCTGCAGCAGCGCCTGCCGTTCCAGGCCGCGCCGGGCCGATTCGCGCCAGGTCGCGCTGGCCGGCCACAACGGCCAGACCACGGCACCGATGAACAGGCCCATGTATTCGCCGAACAGGTGGTTGTTGGCCGATGAGTGCAGCGACAGATGGCCGTCGATGAAATGGCAATGCTGATAGATCGAATCCAGCCAGCGCCGCTTGAAGTCGCGCCCTTCAGCATCCATGAACAAGCCGGCATGTTCGCCGCCCAGCAGATGCCAGGCCACCGTCCAGTTCAGCAGCCGAATTGCATTTTCCAGCGAGCTGGCCCAGTTCTGACCATCCGGGTAGTGCGTCTGTTCCAGCCAGGATTCCAGCAACCGGCGACAGCCGAGGGCATAGCGCTGCTCGCCGGACAGATGAAAGGCCTGGGCCAGCGTCACCAGTTCGTAGTGGCGATTGATCTCCCACAAATACTTGATGTCGCCCACCAGATGCTCATCGCGATAGTCCAGGCTCTTGCCAAAGCCCTGTGGCGCAGCGATGCCGCTCTTCGGATCGCGGTTCCACGACGGCGGGAAACCAAGCGCAACATCGCGCAAGGCAAATACTGTAAAAAGACCGGATAAGATGCGGTCCGCCGCTTGCCGGTATGCACCCACATCGAAGCCGGCCGGCGAGCCCTCGATCCACGGCTGGCCGCAGTTCCCGTGCGGTGTCGGCGGCCGCCGCGCCAGTCCGATCCCATGGCGCTCGAGCCTTGCCTGCAGCGCCTGGCGCAGGCGCCAGAGGACTTCGGCTGCGGTCATGGTGCGCAGCCGGTTGATCTTCCATGACAGCTTCACCCGATATCCTCCGCCGCCGCTTGCCGTGCGCCGCCAGTGCGCTTCATCCTGCTCGCCGCAGCACCACTTCGTACAGGCCGGAAAAATCCCGTGCCAGCCGGGCCAACGTGTATTGCTCCAACACCCTGGCGCGAGCCGCATGCGCCATCCGCTCCAGCAACGCGCGGTCATCATCCATGGCCGCGATCGCCGCCGCCAGCGCAACGGCGTCGCGCGGCGGCACGAATAATCCGTGCACTCCGTGCCGGATCACATCCGGAATCGCGCCGACGGCGCAGGTGATGGCGGGCGTCCCGGCCGCCATCGCCTCCAGCAGCGAATACGGCAGCCCTTCGCTATAGCTGGGAAACACCAGCAGGTCCGCGGCACGCCATAATTCGTTTTTCTGGTTTCCAAAAAGCGGGCCGCGGAACACGACGCTATCTTCCAAGCCCAACTCGGCGCTGCGCGCGCGCAGCGCCGGCTCGTCCGCACCGCTGCCGGCAATTTCCAGATGCAGGCGACGCCCGGCACGACGCAGGCTGGCAAGCGCATCCAGCGTTTCAAACAGGCCCTTCGCGCGCACCAGCCGGCCGACGTACACCAGCCGCAACGGCCGCCGAGGGTCGGGCGGCTGTATCGTCCCCAGGAGCCCGGAGGGGTCGATCGCATTCGGGATGTGCGCCAGCCGGATACCGGGAGCAAACGCTGCGTAAGCCCTATATTCGGCCAGCGACAGTACCGACACCGCATCGCTGGCGCCCAACACCCGGCGCAGCAGCCAGGTCAGCGCGGCGCTATGCGGAAAGAACTGGTCCGGCGTCGGCCCGCCGTGGATCTGGCTGACGACCTTGGCGCGCAACAGCTTGGCTACCGCCAGATAGAGCATGTCGCGCCAATACGCCTTGTGATCCAGGCCGGTATTGATATGCAGGATGTCGGGCCGCTGGCGAAAACCCAGGTACAACAACGCAAACGGCGACACCGCAAGACGGGTCAGTTTTTGCAGGCTGCTTTCGACCCTGCCTTCGCTGCCGACGCAGAAATGCAGCAACTCGTACTTCTGCGCCAAGCCGGAACCCAGCAGCAGGTTTGCGTGCGTGCTGAAGCCGCTGACCGCACTCAGCGGCGGACTCAGGATGACGATCTTCGGCTTGTCCATGGGGTACCCTTCACGCCCGCGACAATTGTGCCAACTCGGCTCCGAGCCGCTCCGAAGCGGCGGCGCTGCCATCGTCATCGACGAAGATACGGTGCCACAATTCCAGCGTCAGCAACAACCAGATGCCCTGTTCCCGATCGACCTTCCGCTCGAGGTGCTCGCGCACGACCTTCCTGACCATCTCGGGCTGGAAGTAGCCACGCTCGAAAAACCGCTCTGAGAGCAGCACCTGTGAAATCAGGCCGGCCAGCGGGCCGCCGAACCAGCGCCCCAGCGGCACCGTAAAACCGACCTTGCGGCGATAAATCGTCTCGCGCGGCAGGTAGCGTTCCGCCAGTTTTTTCAACAGTATTTTTTTTTGCAGTCCAGCCACCTTGTAGCGCGCCGGCAAACCGGCAGCGAATTCTGCCACCCGGTGATCCAGGAAAGGCACCCTGGCTTCGATTCCCGCCGCCATGCTCATGCGATCGCCCTTGACCAGGATATCGTCCACCAACCGGCTGTGAATGTCGCAATACAGGAAGCGGTTCAATGCGCTCTGTCGGTCGTTGCAACCGGTCATGATGGCCGAGAACCTGCTCTCCAGACCGCCGTCGCCAACCTCCTTCAGAAAATCCGGATGCAGCAATTGCCGTTGCAAGCTGGTATCGAAGCCGCCGAACCAGGAGGCGAAGCGCTGCGTTTCCGAAGACAATCCCAGAATTTCGAGAATGCTACGCAGGCGCCGTCCCTGGAACGGCATGGCGGCACCCGCGCTGCGCAGGCCCGCATGGCGCATGCTGACCGGCAGCCATTCCAGCAGCCCGGCAAAGGAGTCGAATACGTATTTGGAATACCCGCCGAATTGCTCATCGGCACCTTCGCCGGTCAGCATCACGCTGACATGCTGTTTTGCCGCCTGGCACATGTAATAGGTGGGGATCGCCGGCGGCTCCCCCATCGGCTCGTCGTACAGCCAGCACAGGCGCGCAAAATCGGCGATGAAATCGTCGGATCCAACCACCACCTCATGATGCTCCGTGCCGTAGCGTTCGGCGATTTTCCGCGCGTGATGCAGTTCGCTGAATTCGGCAATATCGAAACCGACGGCGAAGGTCTTGATCGGCTCGCGCTGGCCGTTCTCACGCCGCATGGTCTCCATCAGCGCCACCACCATGCTGGAATCGACGCCGCCCGACAATTGCACCCCAAGCGGCACATCCGACATCAATTGCATGTCGACCGTGCGCCGCAACAGGGCATCGAGCTCCGCCAGCGCCTGGCTTTCGGGCAGATCGCGCGCTTCGTAGCGCACATCCCAGTAACGAACCGGCTGCGGTTCCGGCTCGCCGCAAAAAAACTCCAATAGACAGCCTTCCGGCAGCTTTTGAATTTTTTCGAACAGCGTGTCCGGGCGCGAGGCGTAGCGGGTGACGACATATTGCGCAATCGCCGGCCGATATACTTTCTTGCTGGCACTGATCTCGGGAAAGCACAGCAATGCCTTGATCTCGCTGGCAAAAACCAGGGTTCTGCCATCGCTCCACCAATACAAAGGCTTGACACCCATATGGTCGCGGCACAGCATCAGCGCGTGCTTTACGCAGTCGTACACGCCGAACGCGAACAAGCCTTGCAACCGCCGCGCCAGCCCGGCACCGCCCCAGACTTGATAGCCGTGCACCAGCACTTCGGTGTCGCTGTGCGTCTTGAAGCGGCAGCCGGCTCTCTCCAGTTCTGCCCGCAATTCCCGGTAGTTGTAAATCTCGCCGTTGAAGGTGACCCAGACGCTGCCATCGCCATTCGACATCGGCTGCTGTCCGGTCGCCAGGTCGATGATGGCCAGCCGCCGGTGTCCCAGCCAGCATGCATCGTCACTGGCGCGCCACTCCCCGCTGCCATCCGGTCCGCGATGCGCCAGCGCCAGCAGCGCCCGCCGTGCGGTTTCCGGACTCAAGCGCGGCGCGGCGCTGTCGAGGCGTACATGCCCGGCGATTCCGCACATAACGATCCTTTCCGACCGGCCCGATATCCGCCGGCTAACGATGAAATGAAAATTCCGGTGGCCGGCTGCCAGGAAACCGCCTCCGCTATGGCTGATATTTGGCTTCGCTCGCACCGAGGTACCGGCTGATATCCAGGTGCTGCACCAGCATCTGGTGCTTGCCGCGCCGGGTACGCGGAATCTCGTCCACCTCAGCCACCTCCGCCGTGCAGCCGCCCTGCGTTTTCGCTTCCAGCGCCCGGGCAATCCGCTGCCGGCGCCCGGCCGATAGTGGTAGCACGGTGACCACTTTGATCAGAAAATGGCCCGGCCTGGTCTGTTCGTACTGCATGGCGTCCACCCCGGCCAGCGCCAGATCGCCGATATGGGCAGCGCTCAGGGAATTGATGGAAATCAGCCGATGATCGCGGCAGACGATAAACTCCTGCCGCCGGCCTTCGATCCGCTCGACCACCGGGTATCCGGGAAGCAGCGGGTTGGGCCGCGCGCTCAAGACCGCCATGTCGCCTGTGCGATAGCGCACGAACGGCATCACCTGGTTGTCAAATCCGGTACCGACGATTTCACCCAGCACCCCTGGTTTGGTAATCGGCCTGCCATCGTTGTCGGCCAACTCGAAATATCCGTATTGGGGCCAGAAGAAGCAGCGATCATCATCCGGCAGCGAAGCCGCCATCAGCACCCGCTCCGAATGCCCATAGTGCCGCAGCACCGGACAGGAAAACACGCTGCGGATCAGCGCCATGTGATGATCGAATACATTTTCGGAAAACAGCATGATGCCCTTGATCCGGGCCGATACATCCGGCGCCGGCTGCTCTTTCAGCCAGCGCGCCAGCGGATAGATGGTGGATGGGAAGGCCTGGATGTAAGTCGGTTTCCAGACACGCATGGCGTCGATGTATTCCGGCATGTAGGCTCGTTCCAGGTGGTCGGAACTGAGGATCAATTGCCGCTTGATCGGTTCGTACATCCAGAGTCGGCCGCCAGGCTTGCCGGCGCCGGGCACGCCACGCCCGCGCAGCGCCAGCACGACGTCACCTTCCTCCAGGCCGACGCGCCGGTGGAAGCTGTCCATGAAAGCATATTCCTTGGCACGCGAAACGCCCTTGTGCAGGTAGAACATCATCGGCACAGCGGTCGAGCCGCCGGTAAACGTCTTCAGGGCAGCGCGTGCGGAGATTCCGCCGGACATGAAATGTGGCAGGTCATGCACCAGTTCATGCTTGGAAAGCATCGGCAATTCATGCAGGACCGCAAGCGGTTGGTCGAGCTGCCCCAGGAGATAGCGATATTGCCGGTACGCCGGTACGGTCGTCAGCGCCCAGCGCAAGGTCGCTATCAGCTTGCGGATGCCGAGCCGCTCGAGTTGTGCCGGATCCTGTATCTGCGCCTCGCAAAAAAAACGCTGATAATTCGGCCCCCGGCGCAACGCCGGCGGAATCCACGAATACGCCCGGCCAATCGAGCTCTTGACCCACTGCGGAGAAGCAATGTAGGGAGCCAGCAGCGGATGTAGAAAATCTTCCAGCGTCATTTCTTGTCAATTCCGGAATCAACCAGTTGCCATTTGCAGGCGCGCGACAAGGAACCAGGAACCACGCCGGCTGATGCTGCAACATGCGCCGCCAGTGCACCGATTTCGACGTTCCGGCGGCTCCCCCCTGCACTGCTGCGATATGCGCGATGTTTCATGACTTTTCCGGCGCCCCCAGATAGTTGGAAATGTCCAGATGCTGCACCAGCAAACGGTGCTTGCCGCGCAGAGTGCGGGGAATCTCTGCCACTTCCACCACCTCGGCGGTGCAGCCGCCCTGGGTCTTGGCTTCCATTGCCAGCACGATCCTGCTGCGCGCCTCGGCCGACAACGGCTGCGAGGTAGTCACCTTGATCAGAAAGTGACCGGGTACGGACTGCTCGAACTGCATCGTATCGACCGCGGCCAGATCCGCCGAATGGGCCGCCCCCATGCCGCACACTGCAATCAGACGATTGTTCTTGCACACCAGGAATTCCTGCCTCCTGCCTTCGACGCTGTCGACCACCGGGTAGCCGGGCAATGATGGATGCGGCTGGTCGCCCAGGATCGCCATATCGCCGGTCCGATAGCGGATGAACGGCATGACCTGATTGTCAAAGCCGGTACCGACGATTTCTCCCATTACACCCGGCGTCGTAATTGTTCGGCCGTCCTCATCCACCAGTTCGAAATGGCCGTACTGCGGCCAGAAAAAGCAGCGCTCGTCATCCGGCATGGAGGACGCCATCAGCACCCGTTCCGAATGGCCGTAATGCTTCAGTACCGGGCAGAAAAATACATCCTTCAGCAGCTTGATGTGGTGGTCGAATACATTTTCGGAGTACAGCATGATGCCTTTGATCCGGCCAGTGACGTCGGGGGCCGGGTTTTCCTTCAGCCAGCGCGCCAACGGGTAAATCGTCGACGGGTAGGCCTGGATATAGGTCGGCCGCCAGATCCGCATCGCCTCGATGTACTGGTTCATGTAGCGCCGTTCCAGGTGATCCGAACTCAGGATCAATTGGCGCTTGATCGGCTCGTACATCCAGATGCTTCCGCCGGCGCGCTTCGCTGTCGGCACGCTGCGCCCGCGCAACGCCAGGATCACGTCCGACCCGGACAGTCCTACATAATCATGGAACATCTTCATGAATGCATATTCCTTGGGTCGCGACACACCCATCTGCAGATAGAACACCATCGGCGTCGATGTCGAGCCGCCGGTCGCGGTCTTCAGCCGCAAACCGGGAGAAATAGCGTCCGACAAAAAACTTCCCAGGTCATGCTTGATATCTTCCTTGGAGATCAGCGGCAGTTCGCGCAAGACCTCGTACGGCGAATCGAGATCGTGTCTCAGATAGCGGTATTGCCGATACGCCGGAACGGACTCCAGCGCCCAATGCAAGGTCGCACCCAGTTTGCGCGCCGCCAGCCTGCGAATCTCCCCTTCATCCCGCAGCGCCGCCTCGGCCAGGAAAAGCTTGTAGCGCGGCCCGCGGGCCAGTGAAACCGAAAAGAGCGAGTAGACCCGACCCACAGAGCTTTTAACCCATTGGGGCGACGCGAAATACGACCCCAGCAGTGGATACAGGAAATCTTCAAACGCCATGATTCGCACCCTGAAACCCCGGACAGATCTCGTACATCCGGTGCTTCAAGCGTATCCGCCGTGGGGCCGCCTGTCTTGGATTTTGATCAAGCAAGCAACAGATACCGAAACCCCAGGAATCGGATCAAACGGTTTTCGGCCGGATGCGGCGAACCCTGGCGACCTGCTGTGGCGGCATGCAACACTAGAGCACGAAGGAACGGGATACATGATCGAACACCGTTACCTGACCAGTGGTCGAGAGATGATGGACTCCCAGCAGCCCTTTCTTGAAGAAGGGATTGATCTCAGAAAACAATTTTTCGGAATAAATAGATTCGGATAGTTCGGTGATTTCATACATCAACAACCCCTGTCCGTACTGATCGTAGCCTTGGCGCTGCGCCAGCCGGAAAATCTTGCCGTCATCGAACAGCATGCCGGCGTTCCGCCCTCCCTCTGAGTCAATTCGTACCGGGTTCTGCGGATGGGTTTTCCATTCCGTCGCCAGCGGTGAACTGGCCGAAAACAGATAGAGTTCCGAGCAATAATCGTTCAAGCCGGATTTATCTATGCTGGTCAGCATCCACCATATTCCTGCGCGCTCGAAAATCATCGTATCGGCGGCCGAGACGTTGTCCATGGCGATCGATGCCAGCTCCCATTGCAATGGGAATCCGGTGCAGCGATACACTCTGATCTGTCGTGACCCGCTGCATTCCGGGCACATGTACAGGGAGCCGGCGTAATTGAACAGGAATGGGAAAGACAGATGAAACGGCTCGCGGATACATTCGCCGATCTTATGCGCTTTGGCTTCGGATACTTCCAGCACGGAGATATGCGCGCGATCGGTCTTGTAAACATAATCCTCGACAAAACAATAGGTTTTGCCGTCATGCACATACAGAAATGGATCGGCCCAAAAATGCCCCCGCGGCGCCTTGGCGCTGATGCTGTTCCATAAAACCGCCTTTTTCCAGCCGGACGAGATAAACGAAATCTCCCATTTCTTGCGGTAATTCGCGATTCGAAACACTGTTCGCGTACCTATTCGACCGGCAATTTTGAACAGATAGTGCAGGCTCTGGAAAAAAGCCGGTAAACGAAATACGGCACCGGAATACGGTTGGTGCACCTCAATTTCCGGCAACTGTCCGCTGGCGGCTATTCGCTTCAGCAACTGTTGCAGGTGTGGGTTTATCTTCCGGTACAAGCTGGCCTGGTTCAAGGAAAATAGAAATTTGGTGGAAAAAAATCCGCTCAGCAGGACGTTCCTGACCTTCTCTCCGGTCAGGTTTTGAATCACGAAACCGGTTTTCGGATGCTTGTAATAGCACTCCCAAAAGCCGGCCGGACCGCCGCGATAACTCTCGTTTCCTGCGCTGGAAATCGAAATAATTCCGAGCCGGCTGGCGTGCAATATCTCGCCTTGCATGAGTTCCGAACCATAGGTGATCAGCAAATCCAGATCGAGATCCCTGACGCGCCTAACCTGTTCCGAAGAAAATTGGTGAACAAACCACGATCGGCAAAAATCCGATTCAATGGTGATTTGCCGATCGATTTTCTTGCTTAGGTCAAAGGTATCGAAATGCGCCCGATGCAATGAGTTGAAGTGCAGGATCACTTTCTCGACCATCACGATTAGTCGAAACAGAAGTACCGAAGCCAAATAGCCCGCGTTCTTGAATCGGGTCAAACTGCGCAGCTTTTCCATGAGCGGGGCTGAGCGCGCTTTGAACACAACCAGATGGGAGATTTGCACATCGGACTGTTGCTGAGCCCAGCAAACCAGTTCATGAATATATTTGTTGCAAAACCTGTCATCGAGAAGCAGACCTACCTTTAGCGCACGCATGGAATCGTCCCGGCAATAACCTGATCTGAAGAATCATCGGCCAGCGTCAACCCAAAAAATCCCCCTGGCGATCCGATGGCTACCTATTGTCCGCCTGCGGAAAAAAGTTTAGGCAGATTCAGGTTCCAAAATTTGCGTGAAATCAATCTCAACGCAATTGTCATCGGCGCAGCCACAAACCTGTGATGAGCTCCTGCTCCAGTCGCGACCACCGGACTGTTTCAATGTCCCGACAAGCACCGCAGGGCGTGTCCACTGAAAGCTTCGTAGATTGGCACTCACGAACCAAGCCGAGCGCGATTGAGATGAATCAATTCCCGCATGGCGGGCTTGTATAGAGTCGTAGTTCTGATTTGCCTTGGGTAAGGCTTCGCCGATGCAGCAGCCTGCGGTCCGCTCTGCTTCTCGGCAAATGCGATTGAGGCAGACTTCAAATCAATGCCAGAAATACAACGATCTGTTGAAAATGGTATCTCCGCACCGTGACACACAACAGCGATAACCGATCCGTGCTCCTTTTTACAGGAGCCATCGCACTGGCGATCCTTGTCGGAATCGTCGCCGCAGCCGCTGGCGAAATGCCCGCCGTGCTGTCGCTGGTACTGCTGTTCGTTCTGGCGGCTTCCGTCAGCAACTACAAGACGGGAATCCTGATTGCCATCGTGCTCCTTCCGCTCACCGCGACCCAGGAAATTCCACGCGAACTGTTCGGGGTCAAGGGCCTGAATCCCCTGAATGGCACGCTGGCCTTGTCGATCCTGTCGCTGATGATGGCCAAGACCGTGCTGCGTGGGGCCATCCTCATTCCGGCATGGCCGCGGCATTTCTGGTGGTATGTGGGCACGATGACGCTGGCGGGAATTTACGGGGCCATGCACGCGTCCTCGATTCCCCCCTACTACACGCTGCTGAAAGTGATCGACTTCAATTCCGCTTCCGGCTACTTTCGGGATGCCCTGTTCAAGCCGGCCATCATCCTGCTGACGGCCTTCATGCTGTCGGTCGCGGTGGCCAATACGCGCCGCGCCCGCGGATACATGATCCCGCTGTTCCTCTCGATGCTCTCGCTGCCGTTGATGGTCATCGGCTACGTATTGATTTCCGGCGTATCCCTCGCCACGCTGGCGGCCAGCGAACACAGGAATTTCCTTTCCGCACTAGGCATCCACGCCAACGAACTCGGCTTTCTGTTCAACATGGTGTTTGCGCTGGTGCTGTTTTCCTTTTTCAGCGTCACCAACCGCCTGGCCAGATGGCTACTCGGGGCAATGGCGATCATGGTGCTGATCGCCATCATGTTGACCTTTTCCCGCGGGGCGTTTCTTGGCGTGATCACGGTCGTCAGTTACCTTTTGTTTACGCAAAGGCGCTTCCGTACGGCGCTGGCGATTTTGATGCTGGTCGCCATGAGCACTTTCGTCATGCCCGAAGCGGTTGTCGAGCGCGCATCGACGGGTGTCCATAGCGGCGACGTCAAGGGTATCAGCGCCGGACGGGTAGACCAAATCTGGGGTCCGCTGCTGCCGGAGGTGTTATCCAGCCCCCTGATCGGACATGGGCTGAGTTCCATCTTGTGGTCCGACGCCGCGATACACCGCCGGATTTTGCCCGTCGGCCATCCTCACAGCGCCTATCTGGGGGCGCTGCTGGATTTCGGCATTCTCGGATCTATCGTGATTTTTCTTTTCTTCCGGCATATGTGGCGGCTTTTCGCACGCATCGGAAAATTTCACCCCGATCCGGTCTGGCGCGGGTTTTTCAGGGGAGCGACCGCCTGCATTCTCGTCATGCTGGTTCAGGGGCTGACCGACGACCGCTTCACGCCCACCTTGCCGCAGACTTTTCTCTGGTTGTCCTACGGCATCGGCGTCGGCTTGGCCGCGCGCGCGAGGAAGGATGCGCGGGATGCGGCCAGGCTGAGACAGGGGCTCGACAACATCCCGTTCCGTTTCCCGATAACGCCATGAAAATCTGCTTCGTCGGACTGGAAAACCTGCCGGTTCTTGCGCCGGAGTTCAACCGGCACGGAATCGGCGGCGAACAAGTCCAGCATACCCTGCTGGCGCGCGCCCTGGCGCAACGCGGACATAGGGTCAGCATGGTGGTCTATGACTACGGCCAGGACGAAGGCGCTGTCTGGAATGGCGTGACGACGCACAAGGCCTATCGGCAGGGTGCCGGCATTCCGGTTTTCCGTTTCATCCACCCGCGCTGGAGCGGCCTCTGGTCGGCGCTTCTCCGGGCCGACGCGGATGTCTACTACCTCAGTTGCGCCGGCATGCAGTTGGGGCTGGCCGCCCTGTTTTGCCAGCGCTACCGGCGCAAGCTAGTGTTTCGGGTCGCCCACGATACCGATTGCGAGCCGCAGCATCTTCTGATTCCGTATTGGCGCGACAAAAAGCTGTACGAATATGGCTTGCGGCATGCGAACGGCATCCTGGTCCAGAGCGTCACGCAGCAGCAGGCCATGCTGCGCAATTACGGCCTGCGCAGCGAAGTGGCGGAGATGCTGGTCGATGCTCCCGAAAAATCATTCAGCCGCGACATCAACGTGCTGTGGGTCAATAACCTGCGCCAGTTCAAGAGGCCGGATCTTTTCCTGGCGCTAGCGGGACGGCTTCCGCAGTTCCAGTTTCATATGGTCGGCGGGCCGCAGCCGGGCTTCGACGGCCTGTTTCAAGCAATCCGGCACGAGGCTGTGAAATTGGCCAATTTCACTTTCCACGGCCGTGTCCCCTACCACGAAATGGACGCAAAATATGGTCGTGCGCACGTATTCGTTAATACCTCCGATAGCGAGGGGTTTCCCAATTCCTATCTCCAGGCGTGGATTCGTGGCACCCCGGTAGTCGCATTTTTTGATCCAGACAATGTCATCAAAAGGGAAAGCCTGGGCGCCGCCGTATCAAGCTTGGACGAGATGGAAAAGGCGGTGACGGAACTGGTGAGCAACCCCATTGCCTGGTCCAGCGTGAGTACCCGCTGTCGGACATATATGGCGCGCGTTTACGACGAAAGCCGCATTCTTTCACCATACAACGCAATGTTTCAACGGATTGGTTAAATGGAAAACAAGCGCATCAACCTGCTGTTCATAGTCAATTCACTTTGCGTTGGCGGCGCAGAGAAACATCTGGTCACATTGCTCAATAATTTGGACACCCAACGATTTCGGATGTCTCTAGCCTATCTAAAGAACGATTCGACTCAATTACCGCAGATTGATCTTCAGAAACTGGAAGGGCGAGTAATTGGCTGTGACGCGTCAAGAAAAATCGACCTGTCGGTAGCCCGCCGTCTCGCGAGACAGGTGGAGGAGGAAAAGACAGACATTATTGTTTGCGTGAACACCTATTCATTACTCTACGGCTGGCTTGCGCGTAGCGGTTCGACATTGCGTCCACGGGTGGTCGATATTTTTCACACCACTGACATGGGTACATTGAAAAACAAGCTGCAAATGCTGTTTTATCGGCCACTATTCGGCATCAGCGATATGCTGATTTACGTATGTGAAAACCAGAGAAGATACTGGAGAACCAGAATATTGAGAGCCAGGAACGATACCGTTATTCACAATGGCATCGACGTCAGCTACTTTGAAGATCATTACAGCGCGGAGCAAAAACATCAGGTTCGAAGCACCTATGGGTTTTCCGATAGCGCCTGTATCGTGGGTCTATGCGCTGCCATGCGGCCGGAGAAAGCACATGGCGACATGTTGCAGGCGGTCGCCGCCCTCAGGGCGGCCAACGTCGACATCAAATGCCTGTTGATCGGCGACGGGCCGGAGCGCCTCAATATAGAAAGGCAAATCGACGCAATGGGGCTCGCCGAGCACGTCCGGATTACCGGATATCTGGCCGATGTCCGGCTCGCGGTCTCGGCTTGCGACATCATGGCCATCGTCTCTCATTACATTGAAACATTCTCCCTGGCGACGCTGGAGGCGATGGCCTTGGGAAAGCCAGTGATCATGACCAGAATTGGCGGCGCATCAGAACAGGTCACCCATGGCAAAAATGGCTATCTTTATGAGCCAGGCGATATCGCAGGTCTCACGAAAGGATTGAAGCTGCTGATGGATTCAAGCCGGCGCCGCGAGATGGGCGGTCACGCGCGTTCAAGCGTTTCCGACCGATTTGCGCTTTCGACCATGATTGCCGCGTACGACCGGCTGTTTTTCGGCATGGCACACCCGAGACACCCGCGCATCCAGACTGAGGCCCCGGATGCCGCGTAACGAAAGCCTGCGCAGAAGTGCGGTCACGCTGGCGCTGGCGGGGGGAATCGAGTATGGACTGCAACTGGCCATGCCGATTATCCTGGTACGCTTTCTCGACATTAACGGGTTTGCCCAGTATCGCCTGCTCTGGTTGCTTGCCGGGACGGTGCTGGGAATCGCGCCGGCCTTCATGCCGCAAGCCCTGTTCTATTTCCTGCCGAGGACGCCGCACGAAGAAAAAGGTCAGATTATCGGCAATACACTGGCCTATCTGTTCGCCGCCGGCGGCATCGTAGCCATTGCGACCAGCGGCTGGAGCCCCTTGCTGCCGCCCTTGGCAATCGAATTATTCTTTCAGACTCACGGCCTCTCCGCGCTATTCCTGGGATTGTGGGTAATGGCCTCGGTGCTCGATGTATTGCCAACCGCCGACGGACGGGCACCATGGCAAGCCAGCTCGACCATCGCTTTATCCCTCCTCAGGACCTTGCTGCTCGCAGCCGCCGCGCTTCTTGGCGCCGGCATCGTATGGATTGTGATAGCGCTGACGGCAGTCGCGATTGTGAAACTGCTACTGCTTGGCTGGTACGTTCGTGCCAATCATCGGGAAGAAAAAATTACCTGGAGCATAGGCTCCCTGAGAAAGCAATTGGCATACTCGCTGCCATTTGCCTTCGGCAATGCCTTATTCCTGATGCGGCTGCAAGCCGACCAATGGGTGGTGGCCAGCATGCTGAGCGCCGCGCTATATGCAATGTTTTCGATTGCTTCCGTGGTTACGCCGGTGGCGACCCTGGTTCGCATGCCGGTATACAACGCCATGATGCCGCGCCTGAACAGCGCACATGCGCTTGGCAACCTGCCTGAAATTGCCCGCCTGATTGCAAAGAGCAATGGCGCCACTGCCATGCTGCTGATACCAATTGCAGGTGGGCTGTTCGCGACCGCGCCGGAATTGATCCGGCTGGTGTACACCAGCCGCTATCAGGACGCGGCGCCGATCATGCAGGTGTATCTGGTTGGCATGATGATGAATGCATTCGCGGTCGGCCACGTGCTGCCAGCCATTGAAAGGGGCCGCTTCGCAGTGCTCAACAATGGCTGCTGCCTGATCATTTCGGTCGCCCTGAGCATCATCGGCGTCAACCGATGGGGCCCGATCGGGGCTGCGTTCGGCAGCGTGTTTACCTTCTCCATCAGCGAACTGTGGTCGGTACATGTTGTCGCGCATTCCCTCGGCATGCGCATGCATCAATTGCTCGACTGGGGCGCACTGTGGCCGACCGTGCTGGCCACCGGCTTCGCCATGACGGGAGTGGCCGTTCTGGACGGCCGCATCAACGGCAATCTCGTCTTGGTGCTATTGACCAAGGGCGGGATTTATCTTGCTCTATGTGCTTCCTGTTTCTTTCTGGCAGGTGGGAAAAAGCATATTGGATTATTGAGCGGCCAGCGTCAATGAGGAGACCCAGGCTTCTCAAGAAAAGGCCACGCCTGCATGCTGCAGCGTGGCCCGATTAATTTGCAACAATGGCGATCAATGACCTATGGCAGCGCAGCTGCCAGCGGTTGGCGTGGAGTACCGCCGCCGCCGATCGAGGTCGGGCTGTTGTTGTTGACCACATACAGCGCCTGTGCCAGTTTCTGGACGTCGCGTGACCACGGGGTGTTGTCATTCACCCGCTGCTCCAGCTTGTAGCCATAGTCCGCCTGGAACTGCGTGCGCACCGATCCGTCCGGTCCGTTCTCGACGTTGAAGGCAAAGCTCGGCCCCCAGGTGTCGTCCACGATATAGGCACCGTAGTTTTGCAGGGTCCAGGCCAACTGCTTGCCCGGCTCCGTCTCCAGACCCAGGTTGCCGATGTTGGTGGAGGCTGGGATCGCCAGCAGTGCCCCCATTTTCATCGCACTGTTCGTGTTGTTGCTGGCCGTTCCGTAAAACCCGACCGCATAGCTGTCGGCGGCGATTGCCGGCCAACGGTAGCAATCCGAACGCGTGCTGCATTTGTACAGAGTTTGCTTGGCGTACACGTTGACCTTCAGCGCGTGGCGCGGACCTTGCTGACCAGGCCGCAATTCCCCTACCCGAATCGAGCCGCCAATCGCCGACATGCCGGAGCCGCCGTGCGAGCCGGTGATGCCGTCGCCATAGATGTCAACCGCAGGGAAGGTCACCAGTGCGGTCGCCGCCGCGCCAGCCGTGCAGCGCGTGAAGGGTTGAGCGTGAATCAGCGTGCGGCCATCGGCTTTCAGGAAAACCGCCGAGCCATTTGCATTGTTGTTCGGCACCACGTAATCCGAGGGAATCGGCACCTGCGTCAGTGCCCCGCCAGTGGCGCCGCAGCGGTTGGCACCGCTCCAACCGGCGCTGCTGTAATTGATCGTGGTATTCGGCGCAGACGGCTTCAGGACAATGATCTCGTCATCAATCTGCGGCATCGGCGCCCACACATCGTTGCCCGGAACCGCCGGCAAATTCGCCGCCACATACTGCGCCCCGCTGCCAATCGGCATGTTCCAGATGCTGTTGACTGCAAACGGCTGCTTCAGTACGTCACGATTCCCGGATGGCGTTGGAGAGGTAGGCGTGGTTGGACTTGAAGCGTTTCCGGTGTTGACCTGTTCTTGGGCGCTCACATTCGGATTCGTTGTTGATGTCCCCGCCGTAGTGCCGTCGCCCCCGCCTCCACAGGCGGCGAGAAATACGGTAGTACTGGCAGCTAGCAAAATGTGCCGCCGCAATAGAATCGTTGATTTAGTCAAAACTGTTTCCCCACAAAAAATTTGGATGAAAGCCAAACGCTTTAAAAAGCACGACGTTGGTCACGCTCCGAGCAAGTCTGACTTTGATGTGGGGCAACGGTTCCGGGTGAAAACGATTTTTGCGGGAAATAATTCCTTATAAAAAAATCTATGGATAAACTAATAATCGAGCGGACATTGCCGCTCGACCAAGAAATTTACCGGTATTTGGTTGAATACCGGTCACGGTGAGATTGGCATCTTGTTTATATCGGTAGCGTTACTCGTAATAATTTACGGCAATCAATTCCCACCGCAGCGACAAGCGCCGTCAAACAAGTACCAGCCTGATTACTGCAGCGCAGCTGCCAGCGGTTGGCGTGGAGTACCGCCGCCGCCGATCGAGGTCGGGCTGTTGTTGTTGACCACATACAGCGCCTGTGCCAGTTTCTGGACGTCGCGTGACCACGGGGTGTTGTCATTCACCCGCTGCTCCAGCTTGTAGCCATAGTCCGCCTGGAACTGCGTGCGCACCGATCCGTCCGGTCCGTTCTCGACGTTGAAGGCAAAGCTCGGCCCCCAGGTGTCGTCCACGATATAGGCACCGTAGTTTTGCAGGGTCCAGGCCAACTGCTTGCCCGGCTCCGTCTCCAGACCCAGGTTGCCGATGTTGGTGGAGGCTGGGATCGCCAGCAGTGCCCCCATTTTCATCGCACTGTTCGTGTTGTTGCTGGCCGTTCCGTAAAACCCGACCGCATAGCTGTCGGCGGCGATTGCCGGCCAACGGTAGCAATCCGAACGCGTGCTGCATTTGTACAGAGTTTGCTTGGCGTACACGTTGACCTTCAGCGCGTGGCGCGGACCTTGCTGACCAGGCCGCAATTCCCCTACCCGAATCGAGCCGCCAATCGCCGACATGCCGGAGCCGCCGTGCGAGCCGGTGATGCCGTCGCCATAGATGTCAACCGCAGGGAAGGTCACCAGTGCGGTCGCCGCCGCGCCAGCCGTGCAGCGCGTGAAGGGTTGAGCGTGAATCAGCGTGCGGCCATCGGCTTTCAGGAAAACCGCCGAGCCATTTGCATTGTTGTTCGGCACCACGTAATCCGAGGGAATCGGCACCTGCGTCAGTGCCCCGCCAGTGGCGCCGCAGCGGTTGGCACCGCTCCAACCGGCGCTGCTGTAATTGATCGTGGTATTCGGCGCAGACGGCTTCAGGACAATGATCTCGTCATCAATCTGCGGCATCGGCGCCCACACATCGTTGCCCGGAACCGCCGGCAAATTCGCCGCCACATACTGCGCCCCGCTGCCAATCGGCATGTTCCAGATGCTGTTGACTGCAAACGGCTGCTTCAGTACGTCACGACTCGGGGCCGGGGCCGGAGCTGGAGCTGGAGCTGGAGCTGGTGCTGGTGCTGGTGCTGGTGCTGGTGCTGGTGCTGGTGCTGGTGCTGGTGCTGGTGCTGGTGCTGGTGCTGGTGCTGGTGCTGGTGCTGGTGCTGGTGCTGGTGCTGGTGCTGGAGTCGGGGTCGGCTTTGGTTTCCGGTTCCACGTTGTTGTCGATTTCCCATCCAGTACCGGAGTTGGCGTCGGCTGCAGGTCCGACGGCGGGGAGGACACCTGCGCAGCGGAAGAAGATGTGCTCGAATCGCTTGCCGATGCCTGGGTGTCAGCGGTGATTTGTTCTGTACCCGCCACCATCATGGTATCAGGGTATTGGGCGCTCTCAGTGCCGCCCCCGCCTCCGCAAGCAGCAAGGAGTATGGTCATGCTGGCGGCGAGCATGGAACGTGTTCGTAATTGAGTAGTTGATGTAAGCAAAACGATTCCTCAAGTTCAAAAAGGTCTGTGACGAAAGCATAATTTTGCAAAGCACAATCTTCGTTATGCCTTGTGCTCGTCTGACCTTGATGCGCGGAAACAAGTTCCAAGAGGAAAAGTTCTGTCGTTAAAAACTCCGAAAAAATGAAGAATGTGAAATGATAGGCAATTAGTAGATACGCAATATTCAATCAATCTATTAGTTGCCTGTCATTCGATCATGATTCCAAATTAGCTATAGCAATTTATTTCACAGAAACAATAGTTAACTACACGCAACAGATGTGCGTCCGGAATATTATAATAAATACCTAATTCCTGCGCTGATTGCATTTGAATAAACGCAATAAGTGATGCCTTAAAAAAACAATGAAGGCAAGCACCCTTGTCAATCTTGTCGTTATGTGCAAAAAGCCGGAATCTGGAAATCTCCGCCCGGTCGTTTTTTAAAATAGTCGCCTCGGGCGAATTCGAGCTTGCGGAATCTGAGACATTCCGAGACCACAGTGCTAGCGCAAGGATGATGAGGTTTCTATCAGCGCAGTTGCCTCCCCTCCAGCCGCAACAGCTCCATAGTTCCCATATTCGTATCCATAGTCGTAGCCGGCTGGCCTTGCTTTCAAGTCATTAAACAGGACGCCTTTGGCGACCAGACCCGATTGCCGCAAACGGTTGAGTGATTCCTTGACCTCCCCGTTTGTCGTAATTCCGGCTCGAGTAATGATATAAATCGCTCCCGCATGGGCGCCAATTATCAGACTATCGGCGGCAGCAAGAATCGGCGCGGTGTCGATCAAAATCAGATCGTAGCTGCTGGACAGGAACTGCAACATTTCTCCAAAACGCGGACGCAATAGCAGTTCGGATGGATTGGGTGGAAGGGGTCCGGTCGAAATGAAATCCATGTTTTCCATGACACTGCGATGAATTACTTGCGCCGCGCCCGCAGCCCCCGAGAGAATGTCGGACAAGCCGTTCTGCCTGGGGAGCCCAAAATACTGGTGCAGGTGGCCATCGCGCAGATCGGCATCGATCAGCAATATCCTTTTTCCGCCGGTTGCGATAATCGCCGATAGGTTGACCGACACGAAGGATTTTCCAAGACCCGGCGTAGCGCCAGTCATCAATACGATATTGTTTCTCGACTGCTGCGTGGAGAACTGCAGCGCAGTCCGAAAATTTCGCAGGCTTTCAATTGCGATATCGGTCGCAGACAGGTTCGCCAGAAGCGGTATCCTCAACGATTTACCGTTAATCCGCTTGTGCAGGATACGCTGCGTTTTACTATGAGGAATGGTGGCATAGACAGGAATTCCGAGTATTTTTTCAATTTCCTGCGGATCGTCGATCTTTCCGAAGAAGGATTTTTTCATGAAGGCGCTCAACAATCCCAGAAACAACCCGATCAGCACCGCTCCCGAAATAACCAGAGGCCGCTTCGGCTGGATCGGTTTTTCGGGCACCATGGGTGTATCGACCAGACGCACGTTGCTGACCTTGCCAACGGTGGCCAGCCGCAACTGCTGCGCGGTATTCAATAACGCGGTATAGAGATCAGTATTGACCTTGACGTCGCGCGACAGGCGTAGCGAGTTTTGCTCCAGCATCGGCAAGGTTTTGATGTGACCGGCTATGTCATTGATTTCACCGTTGATTTCCTTTAGTTGGCTATCGATCCCTTTGACTGCCGGATGATCTGGAGTAAACAGGGCCAATAGCTCGGTGCGCTTCTGCCGTAGTTCCGAGCGTTTCAGCTTGGCAGCCGAGAACTGTGTCAACGTCTGCTTGGCTTCTTCATTCAAATCAATCGTGCCATGCGCATTGCGGAACTGGTTGTATTGATTTTCCGACTGCTCAAGCTGCTGCTTGAGTTCGGGCAATTGCTTGTCCAGGAAAGCAAGCGACTTTTCGGCCTCCTCTGTCTTGCGCGCGAGATTCTGCCGCATGTATTCATTCCCGATTTCCGTCAGGACGTCGCTAACGGCTTTCGGATTCGACCCCTTGAGCGTGACCCCGATCACCCCGGACGTCTGGGCACCCAATTCTTCGACGGTCATCGCCTTCTGTATGGATTCAATGGTAGTCAACCTTGAATTTCGAGTGAGCAGGAACTGAGCGCCTGGCTCGGCCACCAGGTTTCCCAAAATCAACTGGATGTGACCAGCTTCGGTATCCATGTCCAGCGTTTCCCCAATCTTGCCCAATAGATCAATCTCCTTCTCATCCTGCGTCAGACGGTATTGACCATCATTGCCGATGGTGACCACGAATTCCTTGTTCAATAGTCCATCCGAGACGTTAAAGACACTGACCTCCATTTTTTCCTTGCCCCACACGTAGCCACCGTAGCCGAATATTCCCGGCGCGAAGGATGTCTTGGTATGCCTGGAAATCCAGCCACCTATCAACGGAAAATACTTCGGCTGGACGTTGATGTACAACCGCAACTTATCTACCGCTCGTGAAGTCACCAGACGCGAGCGCAAAAGTTCTATTTCGGAAGATGCCGCGGTTTTGGTTTCGAACATCGAAGACATTTCTCCGAGGATGTTCTTGGAGGCATTCGGGCTATCTTCCTCAACGTGAATCAGCATGTTTGCCTGGTATACCGGCTTGGCCAGAAATGCATAGCCGACCCCCAGCAAGCTGACCGTTAGCGCAATGCTCAAAATCAACCAGAGATTGTCGCGGATGATATTCAGATAGGTCGCCATTCCCACCCCGTCATCCTCCGGCAAATAGGGCTGGGCGCCTTGTTGCATATAGTTTGGCAACAGGGCTTGTTGCTGGAGCGGGAGATTGTTCATCATGGAGTTACCTGAAACCTAGATAGCGGTTTGAAGAAAAATCCGCGCCGAATACCGGCAATTGCGCATTCGCGCCGGCACGGGCGAAGCTACTCATACCGTCTCGCACGGGTTGCCGGCGAAGGCTGCGATCGGCGACATCGCAGCATGGATGCGGGCGGAGATAGACCGGGCACACAGGTTGGCACATATGGCTCCGAACACACGGAAGCGATCATCTGTTACCAATGTTATTTACCGGAGCTGATAGCGGACCCGGCAACAACAAGCTGATCACGCGATTCCAGTTCGCCAGCGGATGCGCATCCACGTACACCACATCCTTGCGCTGCAACTCGAAATTTTCCGCGAGTGCAAAGGCCACTGGCGAGCGGGCATCCAGGTGGTACACGAGCGGTTCCATGTCGGCAGCACTGCGCACCACGTACACATGACGCGCACCGGCGGTAATGGTGCTCAAGCCGCCCGCTTCGCCCAGCGCATCATTCAGCGTCAGGCGGCCGTCGTTCATCATCAGCGCGCGCGGCGCCGTAACCTCACCCAGCACAAACACCTTGCCCTCGTCACGCGGAGCCACCCGCACCACGTCGCCATTTTCGAGAACAATCGAATTGGGATCGACGCCCCTCGCGACCAGTTGCGGCAAGTTGACGTGATAGGTCTTGCCGCCACGGGTGACCTCGATGGCGCCACGATCCGCAGTTGGCAAGGTACCGCCGGAACGGCTCAGTGCTTCCGGCAAGGTCATCGAAACATCATTGATCGATTGCAGCCCCGGGCTCTTGACCTCGCCGGTAACATACACGCGCTTGCTGCGATAAGCCTGGACCCGTATCGTTATATCGGGGTTCTTGATAAAACGTGCCAACTGGCTCCCAAGCTGGCTGCGCAATTCGTCCACCGTCAGACCCTCTGCCTTCAAGGAGCCGACAAACGGAAATTGCAGCATGCCGTTCTGGTCGACCACGAAGCCGGCAGGCAAGGACGAAGTGCTGGCATTGTCGATACCGATAATTCCAGTGGCCGGCATCGACATCACCGCAGCCGCCAGCTCCGGGTGGTTCCAGACCACGATCGCCAGGATATCGCCGGCCGCCAACCGGTATGCCGCGGGCTTGCCCATCAAGCCGCTGATGTCGGCACTAGCCTCCTGCTGGCGGCGCTCCTTTTCTTCCTTCATTAATTGTGGGGTAATCGCTTGAAGGGTGGCTTTGACTTCAGGCCGCTCCGGCTCAGGCATCGTCCCGGTGTCCATGTGCATGCCGGGAGCGATGGCCGCACAGGCCCCCAGCAGCGGCAGCAGGATAACGAGGCTCCAATTTTTCAGACTGACAGTCGAAGGAAATTTCATGAGTCGCTCCTGCTGCTGGTTATTGTTGAAAGCGCGCGGGAATCCGCAACTGGGCGCCAGATGGGCTTTGCCGCAGCCGCTATATCCTGATCACAACTCTACGTGACCAGGCCGGGCCGGATTTGACCTGGATCATGCGCCATACACGTATGTCGCGCGGGAACCATTTTCATTTTGGAACTGATTGCAGCAACTGGTGGGGGAGCAGGTTGACCCGAAGCAACCGCATCATGGGTGCGGCAGGGGACGAATCCGGTTGGCAGTTTTGGAAGCGCCCGCAAAAGAAAACCCGCGCCGAAGCGCGGGTCTTTTTGATGTTCTGGTGGACGGTACTGGGATCGAACCAGTGACCCCTGCCGTGTGAAGGCAGTGCTCTACCGCTGAGCTAACCGTCCGGGGCGGTGCGCATTATCGCACAAAATGATGTTTTTCCGAAAGTCCGACGCAGCAAATTTGGATCAGGATTCCAGCAAAGTGCGCCATACGGATTTTCCTTTCACCTGAGCGTCCAGGCCGGCGAGGATGGTTTCGTGCTCCCGCACTTCGTCGGCGCTGGCGGCCAGCACGATGATCGCAGCCAGCGGCGCATCGGCCGCCGGGCCGGCACTGCCAGCCGACGAGTCGGCTGCCATCAGGTCGATCGTCAGACTGTTCTGGCCGCGCGTCATCGCCAGATAGACCTCGGCCAGCAGTTCGGCGTCCAGCAGCGCGCCGTGCAGTGTCCGGTGGGCATTGGATATGCCGTAACGGTCGCAGAGCGCATCCAGCGAATTGCGGCGGCCCGGGTGCAATTCCTTGGCCTGCAGCAAGGTATCAATGACCGGCCCGGTTTCACTGGTGAAACCGGCGTGATTCAAGCGTTCCAGTTCGGCATCCAGGAAAGCCAGATCGAACGGCGCGTTATGGATGATCAGTTCGGCGCCGCGCACGTAGTCCAGCAGCGCAGGCGCAATTTCCGGAAATTTCGGCTTGTTGGAGAGGAATTCGGTGGTTAACCCGTGCACCGCCAGCGCACCTTCTTCCGAATCGCGTTCCGGATTCAGGTAAGTATGGAAATTGTTGCCGGTCAGACGGCGGTTAATCAACTCGACACAGCCGATTTCAATGATGCGGTCGCCAGAGCGCGGATTCAGGCCGGTGGTTTCTGTGTCGAGAACAATCTGTCGCATGGTTGATGGCAAAAACAATGGTTGGCCCAGCGGCATTTTAGCTGATCGCCGATTTGCCGGCGGCGCCACGGATCGCTGCCGTGCTTGAGCAAAATCACTGCGCCGTAATCGATTTTCGGTAAGGTTGTCCATGGTCGCCAACCCAGCGCGACGACAAATGACAGGCACCCGGATCAGGCAATGCTTCCCTGGACAAAAATTACGCATCTCGGCGACACCAGCCTGATGGGGCCGGCAGCGCTCGTGATCTGCCTGTGGCTGCTGGCGGCGCACCGCCATCGGCTGCTGTACTGGTGGTGCGTGCTGCTGACGTTCGCCACCCTGCTGGTGGTCGGCAGCAAGATTGCCTTCATCGGCTGGGGCGTCGGCATTCCCGCCCTGGACTTCACCGGCATCAGCGGTCATACGACCTTCGCGATGGCGGTGTTGCCGGTGGTCGCTTTCCTGGTATTACAGCACCGTCCGGCCTCGCTGCGGGCGAGCGGCGTGCTGCTGGCATTGACGCTTGGCTTGCTGGTCGGCATCTCGCGGCTGGTACTCGAGTTCCATTCCGTTGCGGAAGTGGTTGCCGGCTACCTGCTGGGGGCGATGGTCAGTATCGGCTTCATCTGGATTTCCGGAGTGGCGCATCGGACGCCGCTAAGCCAGGTGCTGCTGGCTGCCAGCCTGGCGGCGCTACTGACGGCATCCTCGATGCAGGCGGCGCCAACACAATACTGGCTTACCCGGGCGGCGCTGTACGTCTCAGGTCATGAGCAACCGTTCGTGCGCAGTCGGCCGCTCAACTTCGCGGCCGACAATCGGCGTGCGATCCGTCTCGCGAATGTTTGCTACCAGCCGGAGATGCGTGCCGACCCGCGCCGCCAATCGGCGGGAAACTATTGAGAACGCCAGGGGCGATTTATCAACACATACTCCCTACACAATCATCAATTTCCGCTCGCAATATTTCATCATTTTTGCAATACTCCAGTATTATTACAATAACCACCAGGGAAACGCCTGTGATTTTGGTGCCTATCGGCGCACGATCGAGCAGCTCAGGAAACCGATTGCACGCCGCGATTCGCCAGCATGTCGGCACATTCGTTGCCGGCATGGCCAGTATGGCCCCGGACCCAGCGCCAGTCGATCCGGTGCCGCAGTTGCGCCGCATCCAGCGCCTGCCATAAATCGACGTTCTTGACCGGCGCCCTGGCCGCGGTTTTCCAGCCGCGCGCTTTCCAGCCGTGGATCCATTCGCTGATCCCCTTCTGCACGTACTGGCTATCGGTATACAAGACCACTTCGCACGGACGGGTCAACGCCGTCAATGCCTCGATCACCGCCTTCAGTTCCATCCGGTTATTAGTCGTATTGCGTTCGCCGCCAAACAATTCCTTCTTCAAGTCGCCAGCCACCAGCAAGGCGCCCCAGCCGCCCGGGCCGGGATTGCCCTTGCAGGCACCATCGGTGAATATCTCAATTTTTTCCATGTGGTTTCGTGTGGTCGTTCGTGTAATGGTTCATATGAGCGCTCAAGTGCTGAACGCTGTTGGCCGCCGGCACCGCATGCCGCGCCCGCGGCGCCTGGCGCGACCAGACCGGACCGATCAGCCGCATGCCTTGCACGCGCTTGATGGCCTGCACGATGTAGATCGCGCCGAAATACGGCCACCAGCGATCGCCCGCCTTTTCCATGAAGCGATAGCGGTGCAGCCACTTGTCGCTCAGGCAAGGCGGCGCATAGCAGCCGAAATGGCCGCGGTTGACTTCCATGTTCAACAGCTTCAGCCAATCCTTCAAGCGCGGCAAATGAATGAACTCGCCGTTTTGCGGCAGGAAATGGTTGCCGCTGATGCGCCCGGCGACTTGCCGCAGGCCCCACAAACTGGCGGGATTGAAGCCGCAAATGATGACTTGCCCTTCCGGAATCAATACCCGCTCGACCTCGCGCAACACCTGGTGCGGCTCGCTGGCGAATTCAAGCACGTGCGGCAAGACCACCAGATCCAGGCTTTGCGAGGCAAACGGCAACTCGGCAACGTCGTGCACCACCACGATGCGGGTACTATCCTGCGCCAGTTCGCCCGCCGGCAGATGCGTGCCGCTGACCCAGCGGTGCGGCATCCGATTGGCCTGCAAAGCGTCCAGTTGCGGCAGACCGACCTGCACCGCGTTGAAGCCGAAAATGTCGGCAGTCAGCGCATCCAGGCGTGCCTGCTCCCAGGCCTGCACGTAGGTGCCGGGCGCGGTTTTGAGCCAGGCCCCGAGCGCTATAATCGGCTTTTCGGAAGACGGATGATCCATGCCTGACTTATCGAGTACAACATTGAGCGTATTGGGAGTGCCGGCGTTCAGCGACAACTACCTGTGGCTGATCCATGACGGCGTCCAAGCGGTGGCTGTCGATCCCGGCGACGCGGCGCCGATCCTCTCCGCGCTGGACGCGCATCGGCTCTCGCTTGCCGCTATTTTACTGACACATCACCACGCTGACCATGTCGGCGGCGTGCCGGCGCTGCTGCGGCGCTTCCCGGTGCCGGTGTTCGGCCCGCGCGCGGAAGGGATTGCCGGCGTCACCCAGCCGCTGGCGGAAGGCGATCTCGTGACACTGCCCCGGCCGGCACTGCAATTCTCGGTGCTAGATGTGCCGGGCCACACCCGCGGACATATTGCCTACTTCGCCGCCGCACAGCGCTGGCTGTTCTGCGGCGACACCTTGTTCGCCGGCGGCTGCGGCCGCCTGTTCGAAGGCACACCGGCGCAAATGATTGCTTCCCTGGCCAAGCTGGCCGCGCTGCCGGACGACACCGAGGTCTATTGCGCCCACGAATATACCCTGTCCAACCTGCGCTTCGCGCAGCACGTCGACCCGCACAATGCGGCACTGAGCGCGCGCATCGCCAGCGAGCAGACCAAACGCGACCAGGGCCGGCCGACCGTCCCCTCCAGCATCGGCCTGGAAAAACAGACTAATCCATTCCTGCGCTTTCGGGAACCGGCGATCGTCGAACAACTGCTTGCCGCCGGCCGGTTGGACCATCCGGAACCCGTAGCCGCCTTCGCCGCATTGCGCGAATGGAAGAACTCCTTCCGTTGATTTCAATCAACTATTTGCACGGAATCAAGGGCTTAGCGTTGCCATCGAATTGTAATCGTGCTTGACTGCGGGAAAGTGTGTTACTTACACTCTCCCAATTCCCTTATTCCAAGCGCCGGCCGATGGCCGCCGGCCACGCGAAAAACGCCCATGTCCCAGCCGATACGACGAACACTCACCCTTGCCGGACTGCTACTCTTCAGCGCCGTCCCCTTGGCGCAAGCCAACGACATCTCCTACTTCTCTCCCGCGTTCAACATGTTCGATCCGAGCAACCCGAACACGGTAATCTTTCGCATGGAAGAAATCGACGTCTGGCAGCGGATTCGCGACGGCTTCGCCATACCCGACCTGGAAAATCCGTTGGTGACCACGCAAACCGAGTGGTACAGCTCGCGCCCCGACTATATACAGCGCACCACCACCCGTGCCTCGCTGTATCTGTTCCATGTGGTGCAGGAACTGGAAAAGCGGCACATGCCAACCGAACTGGCCTTGCTGCCGTTCATCGAATCGGCCTTCAATCCGCATGCCTACTCGAGCGCCAAGGCGGCCGGCATGTGGCAATTCATTCCCTCCACCGGGCTTGACTTCAACCTGAAGCAGAACATGTTCCGCGACGAGCGGCGCGACGTGCTGGCCTCGACCGATGCCGCCCTCACCTACCTGCAGAAGCTGTACGGCATGTTCGGCGACTGGCAACTGGCGCTGGCAGCCTACAACTGGGGCGAGGGCTCGGTGCAACGCGCGATCAACAAGAACCGCGCTGCCGGCCTGCCGACCGATTTCAACAGCTTGTCGCCGCTGATGCCGGCTGAAACCCGCAATTACGTGCCGAAGCTGCAGGCGGTGAAGAACATCATCGCCGCCCCGGCGCTGTACAACATCGCGCTGCCGAAGGTGGAAAACCAGCCTTACTTCGTCACCATCGACAAGACCCACGACATCGACCTGAAGCTGGCCGCGCAACTGGCCGAACTCTCGCTCGACGAATTCAAGGCATTGAATCCGCAGTTCAACCGGCCGCTCATTACCGGCGGCGCCGACACCCGGATTTTGCTGCCGGAGAGCAACGCCAAGAAGTTCAAGGCCAACCTTGGCAAATGGACCCAGGCGCTGTCCTCCTGGACCGCGCATACGGTACAAAGCGCGCGCGAAAGGATCGAAACCATCGCCGCCAAATTCAACACCACGCCCGAAGCATTGCGCGAAGCCAACCGCATCCCGCCCAAGATGCGGCTGAAGGCCGGCTCCACCATCCTGGTGCCGAAAACCGCCGAATCGATGAACAAGGACATCTCGGTCGAGTTGCTGGAAACCGCCAAACTGGCGATCGAACCGGACGTTCCGGACCGCCGGCGCGTTGCCGTCAAGGCCAGCAGGAAGGACACGCTTGCCGGCACCCACCGCAAAGTGGCCAGCGCCGTGCACGGCAAAAAAACCGTGGTCACCGCCCGCGCCAAAACCGGCAGCAAGACCACGGTCGCCGCCAAGGCGCCGAGCCGCAGCGTCAAGAAAGCGCCGCCACGGATCACGCTGGCGTCGGAGCGCTGAGTTCAGCCTGTCGTTCCCGCGCAGGCGCGAGTGATGGATGGCGGATCCACCAGCGCCGTTCTCGATTTCAGAGATATGCGATGACAATGGCGCCGCATTAAACCTCCACCTCCGCATACTCGGCCGCGGCCAACAAGCGGCGTGTATAAGCTTCGGTTGGATTGGAAAGCACTGCGTCGACGCTGCCGTTTTCCACCACCTTGCCATCCTTCATCACCAGCACCCGGTGCGCCATTGCCCGAATCACGGCCAGGTCATGGCTGATGAACAGATAAGCCATGCCGTATTTACGCTGCAGTGCGCCGAGCAATTGCAGTACCTGCAACTGCACCGAGACATCCAGCGACGAGGTCGGCTCGTCCAGCAGGATCAGCTCCGGCTTTAACACCAGCGCGCGCGCAATCGCGATGCGCTGCCGCTGGCCGCCCGAAAATTCGTGCGGATAGCGCGTCATCATCGCCGCCTCCAGCCCCACCTCCTCCAATGCCGCCGCCACCGCCACGCGCCGCTGGCCGGAGTCCAATTGCGGCCGATGGATTTCCAGGCCCTCGCCGACGATCTGCTCGATAGTACGGCGCGGCGACAGCGAGGCAAACGGGTCCTGGAAGACCACCTGCATGCGCGCCCGCAAGGGTCGCAGCGCCGCGCCCGGCATGTTCGCCAGGTCCTGTCCCTCAAAACTGACGCGGCCGCTGACGGTCGCCGCCGACAGCCGCAGCAAGGCCATGCCCAGTGTCGATTTGCCAGAACCGGATTCGCCGACGATGCCCAGCGTCTCGCCCCGCTTCAATTCCAGATCGACCTTGTCGACGGCGACGAATTGCGTGCGCGCCAGCCAGCCGCGCTTGATGGCAAAGGTGCAGCGCAGTTGTTCGACCGCCAGTAGTGGCGAAGCGCTCGCAGGCACCTGGCCGACGATGCGCTGCGGATGGCTGGCCAGCAACTGGCGCGTATACGCTTCCCGCGGCTGTGCAAACAATTCGGCGGTCGGCGCGATTTCGACCAGGCGGCCACGCTCCATCACGCCGACGCGGTCGGCGAAATGCCGTACCAGGTTGAGGTCGTGCGTGATCATCAGCACCGCCATGTTTTCTTGGCGCTGCAACTGGTCCAGCAGTTCCAGGATCTGCACCTGGATCGTGACGTCGAGCGCGGTGGTCGGCTCGTCGGCGATCAACAGCTTCGGTTTGCAGGCCAGCGCCATCGCGATCATCGCGCGCTGGCGTTGGCCGCCGGAGAGCTGGTGCGGATACGACTGCGCGCGCCGCGCCGGCTCCGGAATCCCGGTTTTTTCCAGCAGGTCGACCGTGCGCTGCGCCGCCGCCTTCGCGCTCAGGCCTTCATGCAGCATCAGCACTTCGGCGATCTGGTTGCCGATGGTAAACAGCGGATTCAATGCCGTCATCGGTTCCTGAAAGATCATCGCCACGTCCTTGCCGCGCAACGCGCGCAGCGCGCCTTCCGGCTGTTGCAGGACATCGGCGCCGTCCAGCAGGATGCGACCCTCATAGCGCGCATCCTGGTTCAGGCGCAGCAGCGACAGCGCGGTCACGGTCTTACCCGAGCCCGATTCGCCGACCAGCGCCAGCTTCTCGCCGGCGGCGATCGAGAAACTGACATCGTCGACCACGGTGGCCGCGCCGAACGCGACCCGCAGATGTTGAATCTCTAGCAATTGCTGCCCCCGGCTCATGCCTTCCTCCGCACATCCAGCGCATTGCGCAGCGCGTCGCCGATATTGGTCAGCAGCAGCAAGGTGACGGTCAGCACCACGAAAGTGGACAGCGCGATCCACCACGCATCGAGGTTATTCTTGCCCTGCGCCAGCAATTCGCCCAGGCTCGGCGTCGACGGCGGCACGCCGAGGCCGAGGAAATCGAGGCTGGTCAGCGCCAGGATCGCGCCGCTCATGCGGAACGGCAGAAAGGTCACAACCGAGGTCAGGCTGTTGGGCAGCACGTGGCGCCAGATGATCTGGCGATTGGTCAGGCCCAGCGCGCGCGCCGCCTGCACGTATTCGAGATTGCGGTTGCGCAGGAAATCGGCGCGCACATAATCGGACAGACCCATCCAGCCGAACAGCGACAGCAGCACCAGCAAGAGCAGGATGCTGGGCTCGAAGATCGAGGCGAAGATGATCAGCAGGTACAACTCCGGCATCGAACCCCAGATTTCCATGAAGCGCTGGAAGAACAGGTCGGTCTTGCCGGCGAAATAGCCTTGCACCGCGCCGGTGACGATGCCCAGCGCCACGCCGGTGATGGTCAGCGCCAGGCCGAACAGGATCGAGATGCGGAAGCCATACAGCAGCCGGGCCACCACATCGCGGCCGCGGTCGTCGGTGCCGAGCCAGTTGTCGGCCGAAGGGGGCGCCGGATTCGGCTCCTTGGCGAAGTAATTCAGCGTGTTGTAGGAATAACGGTTGGGCGGATAAATCGCCCAGTTGCCATCGCGCTTGAACTGATCCTGGATGAAGGGATCGAGGTAATCGGCCGGCGAATCGAAATCGCCGCCGAAGGCCTTTTCCGAATAGGTCTGGAACACCGGGAACACCAACTCGCCGTGGTAGCGCGCTACCAGCGGCTTGTCGTTCGACAGCAGCTCGGCCATCAGCGACAGCGCGAACAGCGCGACGAACAGCAGCAGGCTCCAGTAGCCGCGCCGGCTCTGGCGGAACCGCAGCCAGACGCGGCGCCCGGGCGAAATCGACGGCGCCGCTTCCTTCGGCTCGACGAGGATGGTGTCGGCCGGCGTCATCGGGCCAGACTCTCGAATTGCACGCGCGGATCGGCCCAGACGTAGCACAGGTCGCCCAGCAGCTTGACCACCAGCCCGATCAGGGTGAACAGGTACAACGTGCCCATCACCACCGGATAATCGCGCCGCACCACCGACTCATACGACAACAGGCCCAGGCCATCGAGCGAGAACAGGGTTTCAATCAGCAGGCTGCCGGCGAAGAAGGCGCCGATGAAGGCGGCCGGAAAACCGGTCACCAGCGGGATCAGTGCATTGCGGAACACGTGCTTGTACAGCACCACGTTGTCGCTCAAACCCTTGGCACGCGCGGTCAGCACGTACTGCTTGCGGATTTCTTCGAGGAAGGTGTTCTTGGTCAGCATCGTCATCACCGCGAACGAACCCGCCACCGAGGCCAGTATCGGCAGCGTGATGTGCCATAAATAATCGGTGACCTTGCCGAGAGCCGACAGCGTCTCCCAGTTATCCGAAGTCAGCCCGCGCAGCGGAAACCACTGGAAGAAGCTGCCGCCGCCGAACATCACCAGCAGGAATACGCCCAGCACGAAGCCGGGAATCGAGTAGCCGACCAGCACCACCAGGCTGGTGGCAGCATCGAAGCGGCTGCCCTCGCGCGTGGCCTTGGCGATACCAAGCGGCACCGAGATGAAATAGGTCAGGAAAAAAGTCCACAGTCCGATCGTGATGGACACCGGCATCTTCGACTTGACCAGTTGCCAGACATCGCCGTGGTGATAGAAACTTTTTCCCAGATCGAAGGTGGCGAAGCCCTTCAGCATTTGCCAGAAGCGCTCCGACACCGGCTTATCGAAGCCGTACAGCGCCTTGATCTCGGCCACCCGCTCGGCGTCGATGCCCTGCCGCCCGCGATACTGCGAGGCGCCGCCACCCGAAGCTTCGCCGGCGCCGACCTGGCCTTTCTTCAGTTCGATCAGCGCCTGCTCGACCGGGCCGCCGGGCACGAATTGGATCACCGCGAAGGTGATCGCCACCACGCCGAGCAAGGTGGGCAGCATCAGCAGGATGCGTTTTAGGATGTAGAGCCAGAGGTTCATGGTTGAGAAAATGGGAGGGGTTAGTTAGATTGTTGGGAAACGCGATCGATGGCATTAATTTAATATACTCCCAATACCATAGTATGATTTCCACATATAAAACATTGTAAAATTACACATACCCACGCCAATACGCAAAGCCGCAGTTTAATCAGGGTCAGAGTTTTTTTCGCAGCGCCCCATCGCGAAAATTACTCTGACCCTGATTAAACGAGCCACGGAGTAGATGCCTCAAACCAGCGCCGTTTTTACCTCATCACTCCGAATCCGTGAAAGCAGGGTCTGAGTAATTTTCGCGGAACAGCACCGCGAAAATTACTCAGACCCTGGTTTCACTGCGCTTGTGGTGATGCGCCCACCACAGCAGCCACTCGCCGCCCTTATCGCGCCTTCTCCTGCCACCACACCGAAATCACATACGGGTCGGCCTGATAGTACAGCGGCAGCTTGGCCGGTATGCCGAAGCGATTGCGGTAGGCAACGCGGTGGGTCGACGAGTACCAGTGCGGCACCACCAGAAACTTGTGCAGCAGCACCCGGTCCAGGGCGCGCGCGGCGGCGTCGAGGTCGGCGCGGGTGGTGGCGGCGACCAGCGCATCGACCAGCTTGTCGACCGCCGGGTCCTTCAGGCCCCAGGCGTTGTTCGAGCCCTTCTCGTCGGCCGCCTTGGAGCCGAACATGTCGTACATCTCGTTGCCGGGCGTGGTGACGTCGGGAAAGCGGATGCTGGTCATGTCGAAATCGAATTCCTCCATCCGCTTTTGCACCAGCGCATAGTCGGCGGTGCGCTGGGTCACCGCAATGCCGAGCTTTTGCAGGTTGCGCACATAGACGCTGATGACGCGCGACATGGCCGACTGGTCGTCCAGGATCTCGAACGCGAACGGCTCGCCCTTGGCATTGCGCAGCGTGCCGTCGCGATAAGTCCAGCCGGCCTGCTCGAACAGCGCGCGCGCGGCCAGCAGGTTGGCGCGCAGCGAATGCGGTGGATCGGTGCGCGGCGGCACCGGCGCCGGACCGAACACGGCCGGATCGAGTTGCGTGCGCAACGGCTCCAGCAGTTTCAGCTCGGCCGCCGACGGCAGGCCGGTGGCCGCCATCTCGCTGTTGTTGAAGAAGGAATAGATGCGCGTGTACTGGTTGTAGAACAGCTGCCGGTTCATCCATTCGAAATCCAGCGCCAGTCCGAGCGCCTGCCGCACCCGGACATCCTTGAACTGGTCGCGCCGCAAGTTCATCACGAAACCCTGCATGCCGGCGCCGTTGGAATGCGCCAGCGTGCGCTTGACGATTTCGCCGCTCCTGAATTTCGGACCGTTATAGCTGCGCGCCCAGTTCTTCGCGCTGTACTCGACCACCACATCGAACTCGCCGGCCTTGAACGCTTCCAGCTTGGCGACATCGTCCTTGTAGAAACGGTAGATGATGCGGCCGAAGTTGAAGCTGCCGCGCCGCGCCGGCACCGCGTCGCCCCAATAGTTCGGATCGCGCCGGTAGCTGATCGAACGGCCGACGTCGTACTGCTCGATCAGGTACGGCCCGCTGGCGATCGGCGCTTCCAGCTGGATGTTGTCGAAGCTGGTGTTGGCGCCCCATTTGCGCGAAAACACCGGCACGCCGCCCACGATCAGCGGCAATTCGTGGTTCAGCGACTTGAAGTCGAAGCGCACGCTGCGCTCGCCAGTTACCACGCACTGCTTGACGTCGGCGAAGATCGACTTGAATTGCGGCGCGCCCTTGGCCACCAGCATATCGAACGAATGCTTGACGTCCGCCGCGGTCACCGGGTCGCCGTTGGAAAAGCGCGCCTTCGGGTTCAGGCGGAAGCTCATCGACATGCGGTCCGGCGCCAGTTCCATGTCTTCCGCCAGCAGGCCGTACATGGTGGCGGTTTCATCCATCGAGCCGACCGCCAGCGTTTCGAACATCAGCGAGGCGACCCCGGCAGCGGCCACGCCCTTCAGCGAAAACGGGTTGAACTTGTCGAAGCTGGTGCGGCGGTCCGGATTGGCCAGGTAAAGTTCGCCGCCCTTCTGCGCATCGGGATTCACATAATCGAAATGCGTGAAGCCGGCCGGATACTTGGGGGCGTCGTACAGCGCAAAGGCATGGGCGGCGAAGGCGCTGCCCGCCGGCAGCTGGCAGGCGGACAGCAACAGGAAAAACACGAGTTTGCGCATGCGTGGGCGGGAAGGATGAATGGATTCGCAGCTATTCTACCCAAGCGGCGCGTCACTTCGAGCGCCGCGACGATTTATACTCTGCTGCCGAACCACAGCATGGCAATTGCACGGAACCGACGTCCGCTGCCTGCCCGATCGTTGGCCGGCAGTTGCCCGCCAACGGCCGGCCCCGTACAATTCTCGCCGCGGCGCCGCGGCGCTCACCATCGGCTTCCACCTGCTCACCTGGAGTACTCCATGGCATTTCTGCAAGGCAAAAAAATCCTGATTACCGGCCTGCTGTCGAACCGGTCCATCGCCTATGGCATCGCCCAGGCCTGCAAGCGCGAAGGCGCGGAGCTGGCGTTTACCTATGTCGGCGAGCGCTTCAAGCAGCGCATCACCGATTTCGCCAAGGAATTCGGCAGCGACCTGATTTTCGACTGCGACGTCGGCAGCGACGAGCAGATCGATGCTCTGTTCGCCGATCTCGGCAAGTCTTGGGATCAGCTCGACGGCCTGGTGCATTCGATCGGCTTCGCGCCGCGCGAGGCGATCACCGGCGACTTCCTGGAAGGCCTGTCACGCGAATCCTTCAAGATCGCGCACGATATTTCCGCCTACAGCTTTCCGGCGATGGCCAAAGCCGCGCTGCCGCTGCTGCGCCCGAATTCCGCGCTATTGACGCTGACCTACATGGGGTCGGTGCGCGCCGCCCCGAACTACAACACGATGGGCCTGGCCAAGGCTTCGCTGGAAGCCAGCGTGCGCTATCTGGCGGAATCGCTGGGACCGAAAGGCATTCGTGTCAACGGCATTTCGGCCGGCCCGATCAAGACCCTGGCCGCCTCCGGCATCAAGGATTTCGGCAAGCTGCTCGGGGTCGTCGCCGAGCATGCGCCGCTGCGGCGCAACGTCACGATCGAGGAAGTCGGCAACACGGCGGCCTTTTTGCTGTCCGAACTGGCCTCCGGCATCACCAGCGAAATCACCTATGTCGACGGCGGTTTTTCCAATGTGCTGTACGGCCCGGGATTGGCCGAGTAGCCATATCAGCGCGGCGACGGCGATGTGTGTCCGACATCGCTTTTCGCAACGCAGCAAAACAATTCGACATTGGGCTCTTTTTACCTGTAGAATGCGGCCTGCGCAATGCAACACGCATGGCGCTTTGCCGCATCGCGAACCGTTCGCATTAACGATAAAGCCCTCCCGCCTTCTGGTGTTGAACTTCAAACACCGTCCCGGCGCAAAGCTTTTGTGCCGAAATCTCTCTGAGCTTATCCAGTAAGTTTTCTTAGCTGTTTCGTTGGTTGGCGTTGCATTCCTTTTGTTGCCGTCGCTTCATCGATGAAGCTGGACGGCGCTGCTTTCACGAAAGAAATCAATGACTTTTGAATCCCTTGGCCTGCACCCGTCCGTCCTCAAGGCGCTGACCGACGCAGGCTATACCGAACCCACCGGCGTCCAGGCGCAAGCCATTCCGGCCGCCATCGAAGGGCGCGACCTGTTGGTCTCGTCGCGTACCGGCTCCGGCAAGACTGCCGCCTTCATGCTGCCCGCGCTGCATAAATTCGCCTCGGCCGAACAGCCGGCCGTCGCCGGCAAGACGCCGAACCAGGAAGCGCAGTCGGCGCGCGGCCGCGGCGAGCGCCCACGCTTCCGTCCGGCGCAGCCGAAGATGCTGGTGTTGACGCCAACGCGCGAACTGGCGCTGCAGGTCACCACCGCCACCACCAAATACGGTGCCTATCTGCGCCGCATCAAGGCAATCTCGATCCTGGGCGGCATGCCGTACCCGAAACAGATGCAATTGCTGGCGAAAAATCCGGAAATCCTGGTGGCGACGCCCGGCCGCCTGATCGATCACATGGAATCCGGCAAGATCGATTTCTCGCAATTGCAGATCCTGGTGCTGGACGAAGCCGACCGCATGCTGGACATGGGCTTCATCGACGACATCGAAAAAATCGTCGAAGCCACGCCGGCCTCGCGCCAGACCATGCTGTTTTCGGCGACGCTGGATGGCGTGGTCGGCAACATGGCGCGCCGCATCACCAACAACCCGCAAATCATCCAGATCGCCGGCTCCGCCACCAAGCATGAAAACATCCAGCAACGGATGCATTTCGTCGATGACCTGTCGCACAAGAACCGCCTGCTGGATCACCTGCTGCGCGACGTCACGCTGGATCAGGCAGTGGTGTTCACCGCCACCAAGCGCGACGCCGACACCATCGCCGATCGCCTGAACATCGCCGGCTTCGCCGCTGCCGCATTGCATGGCGACATGCATCAGGGCGCGCGCAACCGCACGCTGGACAGCCTGCGTCGTGGCCAGGTGCGGGTGCTGGTGGCAACCGACGTCGCGGCGCGCGGCATCGACGTCCCGACCATCACGCACGTATTCAACTACGACCTGCCGAAATTCCCGGAAGACTATGTGCACCGGATCGGCCGCACCGGCCGCGCCGGCCGCAACGGCCTCGCCGTCTCGCTGGTCAACCACGCCGAAGGCATGAACGTGAAACGGATCGAGCGCTTCACCAAGCAATTGATTCCGGTTGACGTGATCGAAGGTTTCGAGCCGAAGAAAACCGCCTCGGCCTCGCGTTCGAGCCACAAGCCGGGCGGCTGGAAGCCGGGCGACAATCGCGGCGGCAAGCCGGGTGCGGGCGGGCGCAGCTTCAGCAAGCCGAATGCCCCGCGCCGCGAAGGCAGCTTCAGCAAGGGCGCGCGTACCGGCGATAGCGGCGGACGCCGCTCCTACGGCGATCGCTAAGCGCGATACCCCGGGCAACAACTGATACGGCCGCTGGAAAATCCCCAGCGGCCGTTTTTTTATGCTGCGGCGGATTCTTCGGCAGTATTCATGCCGATCGCAATCAAAGCGGGAACAGGGCGCGAAACCGCACACGGTGCTGCTTGCTGCTGCACGGCAAGGCGAAGCAGCCCGGCATGCGCCTGGATGGCGAATCCGCAACAGAGATCAGAGTCCACAGGTACGAAAGCCGATGAACAGGTCGTCGCGCTCAGGCAAATAGAAATTGCGGTACTTGGGCGAACGCAGGCGGCCTCGGGTCGCGAACGAGGCTCCGCGTACCACCTGATGCGTGCCGAAAAACGGCGCCGAATATTCCCGGTAGGCATCGGCGGCGAAGCCCGGATACGGCTCGAACGGCGTGCAAGTCCATTCCCACAGGTCGCCCCAGCGCAAGGCCGGGTGCGCCGACAGTGCCGCGAATTCCCATTCGGCTTCGGTTGGCAGGCGGCGCTTGGCCCAGACGCAATACGCTTGCGCCTCGTACAGACTGACATGGCGCACCGGCTGGTTCGGCGCCAGCAGGATGCTGCGGTCGAAGCGGCGGTCGTACCATTGTCCTCGCGCATCCTCCCCCTGCGCGCGCTGCCAGTCGCGCGGCGCCCCACGTCCCTGCCGTTGCAGCCAGCGGCGCCCGCCGGCGCTCCAGAATTGCGCTCGCTGATAGCCGCCGTCGTCGATGAAATCCTTGAACTGCGCGTTCGAGACCAGCGTCGAATCCATCGTGAACGCCGGCACGTAGCACGGATGGCGCCATTTTTCATTGTCGAACACAAAGCCCTGATCCGGGACGCTGCCCAACTGCAGGGTACCGCCAGGAAAGCGGATTTCGCCCTGCGCCCAGGGCGCCGCGATTGCCGTGGCCAGCGCTGGCGGGCCGGCGATGCCGAGCGTCTGCAGGCTCATCGCCAGCGCTTCGCCATGCATGTCTTCGTGCGCCAGCACCAGCCGGTACGGATATAGCGCCTGGTCGTCGGCGCCGTCGAGCCGGGCCAGCTTGTCCAGCACCCGATCCAGCACTTCATGACAATAGGTCTTCAGCGCCCCGGCGCTCGGCAGCGGCAGTGTCCAGCGCGCATCGTGCGGCACCCGGTTCGAATCGAACCAGTCGTCGCCGCGCGACAGCAGCGAGGCGCGCCGCGCCGCGCCGGGCGCGCTCGAATGCGCCTCGCGCAGCACATACCACTCGGCGAACCAGGCGATGTGGCCGAACTCCCACAGCGGCGGATTCAGGATTTCCAGCAGCGGCACCTTGGCCGCCGCATCGAGGCCGGCCGAGAGGAAGCGTTCGAACAGGGCCAGCGTATAATTTCGCGCATCCTGCAATGCATTTGCCAACTGGTCGGCACTGGCGGTTCGGAAGGAATCATTCATCGGGATGGCCGGACAGGAGTCACTGCGGGCGCCACGGCGCCATTTCAGCCCAGCCACACAGCATCGCCAATGACCAGGCCACACATTCTCATTATCAGTCCGGCTTCGGCAAAAGCCAACAATGGCAACTGGCACACCGCCAGCCGCTGGGCGCGCTTCCTGCGCCAGCGCTACCGCGTAACCTTGCTTGCTGAACCTCAATCGCTGGCTGGTATCGCGGCCGATGCGCTGATTGCGCTGCACGCGCGGCGTTCAGCGCCGGCACTGGAGGCATTCCGCACCGCCTGCCCAGCCGCGCCGACGCTGCTGGTGCTGACCGGCACCGACCTGTATCACGATCTGGATAGCGATACCGTGACGCAACGCAGCCTGCAAGCGGCGACACGGCTGGTGGTGCTGCAGGAGGCGGCCTTGCAGCGGCTGGATGCCGATGCCCGCGCCAAAGCCTGGGTGATCCATCAATCGGCGCCAGCGCTCAAGTCATTCCAGCGGCAACGCGGACGCCATTTCAAGGTCACGATGATCGGCCACTTGCGCCCGGAAAAAGACCCTTTGACTTTCATGCGGGCCGCCGCGCTGGTGACCGTGCCGTCCATCTGCTTCAGCCACATCGGCGCCGCGCTCGACCCACAACTGGGGCGGGAGGCACAACAGGCGCAACAAGCGCTGTCCACCTACCGCTGGCTCGGCGCCCTGCCGCACGCTGCTGCGCGCCAGCACCTGAAGCGCCAACACCTGATGGTGATCGCCTCGGCGATGGAGGGCGGCGCCAACGTGATTTGCGAAGCGGTGACCAGCGGCGTGCCGGTCGTCGCCAGCGACATCGAAGGCAACCGCGGCATGCTGGGCGACGACTACGAAGGCTACTTCCCGGTCGGCGACAGCCGCGCGCTGGCGCGCCTGATCCAACGTGCGGCCGCCGAGCCAGCGTTCCACCAGCGGCTGTGGCGCCAGTGCGACGAGCGGGCGCCGCTGTTTGCGCCGGCGCGGGAAAAATCCTTGCTGCTGCAGTTGATGGATAATCTGGTAGGCGCAAACGCCCTTTCATCCCCAAAGCAAACGGAACCCCAACCATGAACGCCCCCACCGACCTGCCGCTCCGGCTCACTTCGTTTTCCCACGGCGGCGGCTGCGGCTGCAAGATCGCGCCCGGCGTGCTGTCCGAGATACTGAAAAAATCCTCCGGCTTCCCGGTGCCTAAGGAGCTGATGGTCGGCATCGAGACCGCCGACGACGCCGCCGTCTACAAGCTGAACGACGAGCAGGCGCTGATCGCCACCACCGACTTTTTCATGCCGATCGTCGACGACCCATTCGACTTCGGCCGCATCGCCGCCACCAACGCGATTTCCGACGTCTACGCGATGGGCGGCACGCCGATCATGGCGCTGGCGCTGGTGGCGATGCCGGTGGGCAAGCTGCCGCTGGATGTGATCGGCAAGATCATCCAGGGCGGCGAAGCGGTGTGCGCCGAAGCCGGCATCCCGATCGCCGGCGGCCATACCATCGATTCGGTCGAACCGATCTACGGGCTGGTGGTGCTGGGCCTGGTGCATCCATCCAAGGTCAAGCGCAATGCCGACGCCCAGGCCGGCGACCGGCTGGTGCTGGGCAAGCCGCTCGGCGTCGGCATCCTGTCGGCCGCGCTGAAAAAGGAGAAGCTCGACGCCGCCGGCTACGCCGCCATGATCGCCAACACCACCAAGCTCAACACGCCCGGCCCGGCGCTGGCACGGCTGGCCGGCGTGCACGCGCTGACCGACATCACCGGCTTCGGCCTGCTCGGCCATACGCTGGAACTGGCGCGCGGCGCCGGCCTGACCGCGCGGCTGGCCATGCCGCGCATTCCGCTGCTGCCGGAAGTCGAGCGGCTGGCCGAGGCCGGCTGCGTGACCGGCGCCTCCGGCCGCAACTGGGACGCCTACGGCCACGAGGTGCGTCTGCAGCCAGCGATTTCACCGGTGCAGCAAGCCTTGCTGACCGATCCGCAGACCTCGGGCGGCTTGCTGGTGGCCTGCGCCGCCGATGCGGTGGACGAGGTGCTGGCGCTGTTCCGTGCTCAGGGTTTTGCCGACGCCGCGGTGATCGGCGAGATGGCGGCCGGCGCCGCCGGCATCGAGGTAACGGCATGAGGGTACGGGTGGTGGAAGCGCGTTTGAGCGACGCGGCGACGATTGCCCCGCTGTTCGACGCCTACCGCCAGTTCTACCGGCAGGCGCCCGATCCGGCGCTGGCGCTGGCATACATCCACGAGCGGCTGGCCCTGCGCGAATCGGTGATCCTGCTGGCGCAGGACGAGCGCGGCGCGGCGCTCGGCTTCACCCAGCTCTATCCGTCATTTTCCTCGGTGGCGGCGCGCCGCACCTGGATTCTGAACGACCTGTACGTGCCGCCGGCGGCACGCGGCCAGGGTGTCGGCCGTGCGCTGCTGGAGGCGGCCAAGACCCATGCGCTGGCAACCGGCGCGCGCCGGCTGGACCTGTCTACCGCCCACGACAATCCGGCGCAGAAGCTGTATGAAACAGCCGGCTACGCGCGCGAGGAGGCGTTCTACCACTACAGCCTGGCGCTCGACTGACCCCATGAGGTAACGGCGGCGCGCAAGGCGCCTCCTAGCGCTTGCCGTTCGCAGGCAGCTTCGCCTTTTCGACTGCGCCGCGCACCTCGAAGCGGACCTGATCGACCACCGCATTCTTGCCGTCCACCAGCGCCAGCGTATGCCGGCCCGGCCACGGCATCCAGTCGTAGGCCAGGTCCGCCGATGTGGCGCCTTTGCCCTTGCACTTGCGCTGCGGCAGCAATTTCCCATCCAGCATCCAGCGGCCATTCGCCAAGCCTTGCGCCACGAAGCGCAGGCGCTGGTGCGCGGGCGGAATGTCGGGATCGAGCGCCACCAGCATGCCGGCGGTCGGATAGCGGATCGCCGGCTGGATTTGCTCCGGCGGTGCCAGTGCGATGAACTCCTGTTCGGTGCCGGCCAGGAAATACTCGCGGCGTGGCGCTTCCAGTCGATCCTGGTAGCGGATGTTGCGCACGCGGACGCCCGCCGGTGGCACGTCGAAGCCCGATGCCGAACGCGCCTGGGCCGGCAGGCGTCCGTGCAGGAACTGCATCACTTCCTGCCAGATCGGCGCGGCGCCGGTGACGCCGGAAACGTCCCACATCGGCGCGCCCGAGGCATTGCCGACCCACACCCCGACCGTATAGCGCCCGGAATAGCCGATGCACCAGTTGTCGCGCATGTCCTTCGAGGTGCCGGTCTTGACCGCCGCCGGCACCCGGCCGGCCAGGGCGTTTTCCAGGCCAAAGGTGACGGCGCGGGCGCTGCGGTCGGCCAGGATGTCGCTGATGATGAATGCCGCGGCCGGGTTCATCACCTGCCGCGGTTTTACGATAGGATCGCCGAGGCTGGTGCGCACCGGGCTCGCGCGGCCCTGATTGGCCAATGCGCGATAGGCATTGGTCAGCGCCAGTAGGCTGACGTCGGCGCTGCCCAGCGCCAGGCTGTAGCCGTAATAGTCGCCCGACTCGCGCAAGCCGAAGCCGAGCGCCTGCAGCCGCTGGAACAGGCGCTCGGGCGTCACCGTGACCAGGGTGCGCACCGCCGGGATGTTGAGCGACGAACCAAGCGCAGTGCGCAGGCTGACCAGGCCCTGGTAGCGGCGGTCGTAGTTTTGCGGGATGTACAGTCCGGCGGCGGTAGTCAGGTTGAGCGGCGCATCGTCCAGCAGCGAGGCGGCGGTCAGCCATTTCTGCTCGAGCGCCAGTTGGTACAGGAACGGCTTCAGGGTCGAGCCGGCCTGGCGCAGCGCCAGCACGCCGTCGACGTGGCGGGCGTCGGAGAAATCGCCGCTGGAGCCGACCCAGGCCAGCACATCGCCGCTGGCGTTGTCCAATACCAGCACCGCGCTGTCCTCGATGTTGCGCTCGGCCAGCGCCGCCAGCTGGCGCCGGATCGCCTCGCGCGCAAAACGCTGGGTGGCGGCGTCGATGGTCGAGCGTACCGGCTGGTTCGGCGCTTTTAATAAGCGCTGAGCCAGATGCGGCGCCAGTTGCGGGCCCGGGATCGAACTGCCGAAATCGGCGCGCGCCGTCAGCCGCGCCAGCGTCAGCTCGGTGATGCCGGCGATGCCATTGCACTCGGCGGCGGCCCGCTGTTCTTTCAGGATCGCGCAGGCGCGTTCCGCCACCTTGTTGGGGTGCGCGTTTGGCGCCCGCAGCAAGGCCACCGCGATGGCCGCCTCGCGCCGGTTCAGCCCGCTGGGATGCTTGCGGAACAGCACGCGCGACAAGGCGTGCACACCGACCAGCTCGCCGCGAAAGCCGACCAGATTCAGATAGGCCTCGAGGATCTGGTCCTTGCGCCAGCTGCGCTCCAGTTCCTGCGCCACCAGCGCCTGCGTCAGCTTCTGCGCCACGCTGCGCGGCGCCGCGCGCCGCCGCAAGTCCTCATCTAGCAGTCCGGCCAGTTGCATGGTCAGGGTCGAGGCGCCGCGCGTACGGGTATTCCACAAATTGCTCCAGGCGGCAGCCGTCACCGCGTTCCAGTCGACGCCGCTGTGCCGGTAAAAGCGCTGGTCTTCCGACAGGATCAGCGCGGTGCGCAGCGCCGGCGACACGTCCTCCAGCCCGACCCACGGCAGCCGGCGCTCGTGCAGGTTCAGGCGCAGCTGGTGGAGTGGCTCGCCGTGGCGATCGTACAAGACCGCCTCCGAGGAGCGGAAATCGCGCTGCACTTCGGCGAAGCTCGGCAGCGTGGCGGCGCCGGCGGCAACCGCCGGCAGCAACAGCACCGCCAGCACCAGCGCGCGCCGCCAGGACCCGAGCCGGTCAAGGAATTGCCTCATTGGCCGCGCTCTGCCATCACGGTTTGACGGTCACCGCCGGGTTCGGGCTTTCGCCAAACATTTCCGGCGCATACAGCGCGTCGACCCGGGTCGGCCGCAACTGGAACTGACCGGCATTGTTCAAACGGAAGGTGTAGCTCATGGTGAATTTTCCCTTCGGCACGTATTCGTAATAGCCGCGGAAAAATTCAAAACTGCGCTCCTCGTACGCCAGCCAGGCACTGTCGCTGGCGCGTTCGCCGCCGGTGGCGATCGCCGAATCGCGCCCCAGGCCGGAGCCGAGCAAGGTAGCGCCGGCCGGAATCGGATCGTTGACCACCACCCAGGTCATGTCGGTCTGGGCGTCGATCTCCAGGTTGACGCGGTAGATGTCACCGCGCGACCAGGCGCCCTTTTCCTTCTGCTCGACCGGCACGATGGTCTTGGTGATCCGGTAGCCGCTGGAAAACGGCTGCTTCAATTGCACCGCCGCCAGGCTTTGCACCGTGACCCAGGGCTTGCCGCTGCCGTCGTGCGCCAGCTTCAGTTCACTGGCGCCGACTGCCGCCGGCCACGGCAGCGACAACTTGCCGCCGCTTTGGATACCATTCTGCGCGGCCCAGCCGAAGCTCTGGCTCTTGGCCGGAGCGCCGCCCTGCTCCAGCGCGGCGCGCGTGGTTCCGGCCACTTTCTCGGCTTCGAACTTGCGTCCGAATTTTTCCAGCGCCAGCGCACCCCAGAGGTTGGCGGTGGTCGTGCCCCAGTGGCCGCGTTGCTGGCGCGCCAGGGCGCCGGTCACCAGCTTCGGCAGGTCGCCCTGCCAGGCCGGATGGTCGAGCATGGTCAGGATCAGGCGTGTCGCATTGCTGTCGCCGCTGGCCATCAGCCACCACCAGTAGTCGTTGCTTTCGCTGGAAAAGCCGAGGCGCGTGCCCTGGTAATTCAGGCGCGCGCGCACGATCTGCTCGGCATCCTGCAGGCGCTGGTCGCGCTCGGGAATCGCCGGCAGCCGCTGCAGCAGCGCGATCCAGTCGAGCACCGCCGAAGTCGGCCACAGGTTGGGCGCGATCTGGATCGAGCCCAGCATCTCGGGCCGCGCCCGGCCGTAGCGCGACAGCGCTTCCAGCGCCGCCAGCTTGCGCACATCGAGATCCTTTTTCGGCGACCAGTGCTCGCGCGTCAGCCGGCCTTCGACGAACGCCGCCAGGCCATCCAGCATCTGCTCGCGGTTGTGCTGCGGGATCGCGAAGCTGGCTTCGTGCGTCGCCGCCAGCAGATAGCTGGTCAGCGTATCGCTGCCGCGGCCGGCATCGCCGGCGCGCGGCGGGTAGTAATACGCCAGGCCGTCGCTATCGAGATAGGTCGGCAGGTCCGCCATGATGCGCTGCCACAGCGCATCGTCCTTCAGCCCCATCGCGCGCGACGCCTTCTGTTCCAGACAGGAATACGGATAGCGTTCGAAGAAGCGGCGCAGGCCTTCGCTGCTGCCCGAAAGTTTGGGCGCCAGCGCAATTGCGACGCTGCCGCGACCGGGCAGGCTGTCGGCCGGCGGCGCCAGCGGCAACGCAGCCTGGCGATCGAGCTGGAACAGCGTGGCCTGCTGCACCGTGACCGGCACCGCCGGCACCACCTTCTGCGTCACCCTGATCGCATCGCGCACCTTTTGGCCGCCCTGCTCCTGGGCGCTGACTTCCCACGCCAGTTGCGCGACGTCAGCCGGCACCGTGACCGGCCAGGCGATCTCGGCCGTCTGGCCGGCGGCGATGTCCAGCTTCCTGGGCGGGAGGTCGCCGGCCACGCCGCCCACCTTGGCGCTCACCTCGACCTGCATCGCACGTTGCGTGGTATTGCGCAGGGTCAGCATGGCGCTGAAGCGGTCGCCTTCGCGCACCAGCGGCGGCAGGCCGGAAATCAGCTGCAGATCCTGAGTTGAGCGGATGCTGGCGGCGCCGGTGCCAAACAGGCCTAGCCCACTGTCGGCCACGGCGACGATGCGGAAGCTGGTCAAGGCATCGTTCAACGGCACCTCGACCTGGGCGCGGCCATTGGCGTCCAGCACCATGGCCGGCTTCCACAGCAGCAGGGTATCGAACAGCTCGCGCGTCGGCGCCTTGCCGCCGCCGCCGCCAGCCGGAATCGCCTTGCGTCCGTAGTGGCGTTTGCCCACCACCTGCATCTGTGCGGTCGCGGTTTCCACGCCGTAGCTGCGCCGCTGCAGCATCGCCGGCAGCAGCTCCCAGCTAGTGTTCGGCTCCAGCTCCAGCAATGCCTCGTCCACCGCCGCCAGCGCAACCTCGGCGCCGGCCGCCGGCTTGCCGTCCGGCAGCATGACCTGCACCGTGACCTTGGCGACGCTGCGGATCGGATACGCCGGCTTGTCGCTGCTGACGTTCACTTTGAGCTGATGGGCGGCGCCGCCGACGGCGATCTCGGCGATGCCGTATTTATAGGCCGGCTTCGACAGATCGACGATCGGCCCCGGCGCCTGGTATTGGCGGAATTCGTGCCACCAGTTGATCGGCTCCTTCCAGCCCCAGCTGAAGAAGGAGTACCACGGCACCTCGCGCATGCACCCGCGCACTGCCAGCACCGAGACGTAGACGTTCGGCCCATACGCGGCCTTGACCGGCAGGCTGACGGTGGGATCGCTGCCGGACAGCTGCACCACCTGCGTTTCCAGCACGCCCTCGCGCTCGACCGCCACCAGCGCGGTAGCGTGGCGGAACGGCGTGCGCACCTGGAACTTGGCGGTCTCGCCGGGCTGATAGCTCTTCTTTTCCGGCAGGATGTCGATCCGGTCCTGGTTTTCGCCGTCGAACCACAGTTCGCCCTCGCGCGTGACCCAGAGCGAGGTATTGGCCATCGCCAGATTGCCGGCGCCATCCTTGCCCTGCGCCGTGATCACCACATTGCCCGATTCGAGCAGCTCGACCGAACACAGCAGCAGGCCGCGCGCATCGGACTTGCCGGAGCACAGCTGGCCGAGGTCCTTGCTGCTGGTCGTGTTTTCATAGGCGTAAAAGCCGCCGACCATGCGCTTGCGGTGCGAGCTGGTCTGCTTCGCCACCGCCGACAGCCTGATCGGCACGCCGGCCTGCGGCTTGCCGTCGGCATCGAGCGCGACGGCGGTCAGCGTCATTTTCTTTTTGACCGACACCCATTCACTACCCTTCAGGCCAACCACCACCGCCGCCGGCCACAGCGGCGACACGGTCGACACCGTCTGGATCTCGCCGTTGGGATCGGCGAAGGTCATTTCGGTCAGCAATTCCTGCGGCGTCTTCTGCGGCGGCAGGTTCTTGACCACGGTCTTGCCGGCGCCGTTCCTGTCCAGCGTGACCGCCAGCTTGTCGGCGACGATCTTTTGCTTGTCCTCGCCGCTGTCGTCGTTCAGGTTGAACGAAAAGCCGTCGTAGCCAGGGAAATGCACATATTTCGGCCGCAGCAAGCTGGTGACATGGACTTGCTGGCCGGAGGCGCCGCCGCCGTTCAGGTAGCTCAGCTGCACGTCCAGCGGCAATTCCTTCGGCGCCACCAGCGCCCCTTTGGGCGGCGTGATGCGCCCCTGCAGCAGCGGCAGGCGGAATTCCTCGACGCGGAATCCGCCGCTGTGGAAAGTGTTTTCATAGCCGCCATCCTGCGCGTCCGCCTGCTCCGCCGCGCTGCCGGCCCGGGCCGTGCCGCGGTCAAGGATCACCTGGTAGCGGCCGAGCTTGGCCTCTTTCGGAATCGGGAACACGGTCTGCGCCGCCTTGCGCCCGCGCCATTGCAGCGCAAACTGGAATTCCTGGCCGCTGCCTTGGTGCACGATGCGCACCCGGGTCGGTAGCCGCTCGGCCGGCACCAGCCCGAAACCCTGCATGGTTTCGGTGCGGATCAAGTGCTTCATCGACACCGTTTCGCCGGCGCGCAGCAAGCTGCGATCGAACACGGTATGCGCGCGCACGCTCGCTGCGCGCGCCTGGTCGATCGGCAGGTTGAAGCGGTAGGCTTCGATGCCGCGGTTCCATGAGCTCAGGGCAAACGCCATGTCGGCGCGTCCCTGGTCGTCGGTCTTGCGGGCCGACACGAACAGGCCGTCGATGCGGGCCGTGTCGTCGTTGTCCTTGCGGGCGCAGCTGCCATCCAGCGCCTGCGGCACCGGCGCCACGCCGTTGGCGCCGGTCCTGCCGCGCCACAACTCCTTGCCGTGGCAGTTCGAGATGCGCACATCGGCGTCCGCCACCGGCTTGGCGCCGTCGAGCGTAGTGACCCACACCGCGCCGTTGGCGCGCCCGAGCTTGACGTGCACCGCCAGATTGGTCACCAGCGCGCTGGTGCGCACGAACATCGGCGCCGGCTTGCCCAGCAGCGCGCTGCCGAGCCGCTGCGACTCCAGTTCCAGCACGTAAAAGCCGGGCGCCGGCAGCGGAATCCCGATCACTTCGAACGGGCGCAGGCCGTCCTTGGCGGCAGCGGACGGCGGCAGTTCCAGCTTTTTCACGCCCAGCGCGCGGTTCAGCAGACTCAACTCGCGCGTCTGGGTCATCCGGCCGTTCAGTTCCAAGCTGTTTTCGTGATAGTTCTCGACCTTGGCGATCCAGTCGATGATCGCGGCGTCGCCCTCGACCTTCAGGCTGGCGACGGTGCCGGGACTGGCGCGCTTGGCCGGCAGGTTGACCTCGACGTTGCGCAAGCTGAGCGGCAAGGTGGCGTCGGCATTCAGCTCTAGGATGCCGAACGGCGCCGCGGCGAACTTGGCCAGCGGCGGATAGGCGGCCATCTGCGCCTTCAGCGGAAACAGCGCGGCATTGGCCAGCGGCCGGCCGTCGATATCCTTGAACTTGTCGGGCAGCGTCAGCGTGAATTCCGATTTCTCCGCGAACGGCGGCTGGAATACCACTCCCATCACCGTTTCCTCGGCATCGGATTTGTCGAAGAACGGTGCCTTGCGGCCTGCCGCGCCGTTCAGCAGGATGCCTTCGGCCAGCTTGCGGCTGACGGGCGCGCTGAAGTTGATACGGACCGGCAGGATCGGTGCGCAGGCGGCGTTGGCGTTTTCGCGTTCGCAGCTGAAGCTGGCGGAAAACTCCTGGCGCACCCGGAAGTTGAACAATTGCTGGGCGCGCGTCGCCAGCCCGGACGGCGTGGCGATGCCGATATCCCATATCAGCCGCATGGCGGCGCCGGCCGGCAGGCGCTGCTGGCATTGCACGGTCGAGACCCGCTGCGGCTCGATATCCTTGGCGAAATGCTTCAACAGGTCGGCGCGCACCTGGCCCGCCACCAGCGTCACCGGAATCCGTTCCTGCACCCCTTCCGCTGCGCAATACAGATGCTGGCGCAGGCTGGCCTCGGTGGCGGCGCCGTTCTGCACCAGAACGAACACCTGTTCATCGTCGATGTCGGCGCCGCTGTAAGGAAAGGTCTGGAGCACGGCCGGGCCGCCGGTATTGAAGCGGAAGGCGGTCTTGCCCTCGAAGCCGGCGCCGGATAGCGCCTTGAAGCCGGGTTTCAGTGCGAAGGTGCAGCGCGTGCCGGGCGGCAGGTCGCGCACGAAATCGTAGACCCAGTTGCGCTCGTCGGCCCAGCGGCCGCTGCCCGCTTCGCCGCACTGGATATCGAACGGCGCTGGCGCTTTCGGATCGCCGAATCGGACGGCTGCTTCGGAAAAGGTAGCGCGGACCTGGCGCACCTGGGCCACTTCGTTCTGTGGGGAAAAACTGGTGATGGTCGCGGCCGCAGCGTTTTCTGCAAAGGCAAGCGCAAGTACCAATCCCATCCCCAACGCACGGGCGCGCCGAATCATTTTCATTGTTCTCTCCCGGGGCCAAGCTGGCTGCGCGCAGCGGACAATTATCAAATAGAAATTTGCAGTATCGTAACACCGCCGGCCGCTCATATACTCCATATGCATTAGGCAAATATCGTATATAAATTATGCGTTTTTCATGCATACCCCATTCATTTGGCTATGCACATATCGGACGTAGCGTTGGTGTCAGTGCGCAGGCGCCATGCTTGGCGCCCTGCCGGTTCGCGCACCGGCTTCAGCTCAAGCCGGCCCCGACTTCGCCAGGCGGATGCCGGAAAACTGCCAGCGCGCCGTGGCCGGGAAGAAATTGCGGTAGCTGCGGCGCGCATGGCCGGCCGGGGTGGCGCAGGACGAGCCGCGCAAGACGTATTGATTGACCATGAACTTGCCGTTGTACTCGCCGATCGCGCCGGCCGCCGGCGCGTAGCCGGGATACGGGGCGTAGCTGCTGGAGGTCCATTGCCAGGCGACGCCGAACATTTGCGCCAGACCGGGATGGGCCGCGGCCAACTCCCACTCGGTCTCGGTCGGCAGCCGCGCTCCGGCCCAGCGCGCATAGGCATCGGCCTCGAAGTAGGACAGGTGCAGCGCCGGCTGCTGCGGATCGAGCGGCTGCAGGCCGCACAGCGTGAACTCTTGCCAGCCGGCCGCCGGATTGCCGCTCTCGTCACGGCGCCAGTACAGCGGCTGCGTCAAGCCTCCGGCACGCACCCAGTCCCAGCCCTCCGAAAGCCACAGCGCCGGGTCGCGATAGCCACCGGCTTCGATGAAAGCCAGCAACTCGCCGTTGGTCACCAGCCGCGACGCCAGCTCAAACGGCTCGATAAACCGGCGGTGCCGTGGCGTTTCGTTGTCGAAGCAAAAAGCCGGGCCGGCGTGGCCGATCTCGGTCAGTTGCGCCTCGAAGTCGAGCCACTGCAACACCGCCGGCGCAAACACCGGCCGCGTGTCATAGGCGGCCGGCGCCAGCGGATTGGCCGACAGCAGGTGCTTGAGGTCGGTCTGCATCAGCTCCTGGTGCTGCTGTTCGTGCTGCAGGCCGAGTTGCAGCAGGCCGGCCAGCTCGGCACCCTGTTGCGGGGATCGAGGAAGCGCCAGCAAGTTGCCGATACGCCGGTCCACCTCGCGCCGATAGTCGTGCACCTCGGCCAGCGAGGGGCGCGTCAGCAAGCCGCGCTGCGGCCGCGGGTACTTGCTGCCGACGCCGTTGTAGTACGAATTGAACAGCATGCGGAAGGCCGGATGGCAGGGCCGGAAATCCGCCTCGAAGCGCTCCAGGATGAAGGTTTCGAAAAACCAGCTGGTATGCGCCAGGTGCCATTTGAGCGGGCTCGCATCCGGCATCGACTGCGCACAACAATCCTCGGCCGACAACGGCGTGGTCAGCGCCACCGACTGCGCGCGCACTTGGCGGAACGCGTCCAGCAGGGATTCGGGAGGCGTCGGTCTGCTGGTTCCATACGTTGCGTTCATCTGCCCCGGCTCCGCTTGGCGGCCGTGCCCGACGCACGGCACGGGATGAAAAATCGGGATCGCCGCGCGCGGGCGGCGTCAAACAGCGCGCGCATGGCACACCATGAACCAGCCGTGGTCATCGGTCCAGTTGTGGATGGCACCGAAGCCGGCCTGTTCCAGCAACTCGGTAAAACCGGCCGGCGTGTACTTGTAGCTGTTTTCGGTATGAATCCGCTCACCCTCCAGGAAACGGCGCTGGCCGCCGGGCCAGCGCACGGTGAGCTCGCTACGCGCTTCCAGGTGCATTTCGACGCGATTCTGGGCGGCATTGAAAAACCCGCGATGACGCCACTCGCGCACGTCGAAATCGGCATCCAGCAAGGTGTTCAGGTGCCGCAGCAGGTTCAGGTTGAAGGCGGCGGTGACGCCCAGCGTGTCGTCGTAGGCAGCCTCCAGGGTCGCCCGATCCTTGACCAGATCGACGCCGATCAACAGTCCGCCGTCGGCTGCGCCATTCGGCTGGCAGGCGCGGCGGATGCGGCGCAGGAAAGCCAGCGCCTGCGGCGGCGAAAAATTGCCGATCGACGAGCCCGGATAAAAGAACAGGCGCCGCTCCTCGCGCACTGCGGACGGCAACTCGAGGCTGCCGGAAAAATCCAGGCCGATGCCGGCCATCGCAATCGCCGGAAAGCGCTGCTGCAAGCGGGCCAGCGCCTCCCGCAAGAAATCGGCGGAGATGTCGAGCGCAACATATTGTTGCGGTTGCAAGACCGGGAACAGCCGCGCCGCCTTGGCGCAATTGCCGGCGCCGAGGTCGATCAGGGTCGCGCCGGGGCCGTTACACTGCGCGATCTGCTGCGCGTAGCGGTCGAAAATCGCGGCTTCGGTACGGGTCGGGTAGTACTCGGGCAGCGCGCAGATCGCTTCGAACAGGCGCGAGCCGAGCGTGTCGTAAAAATACTTCGGCGCAACATAAGCCGTGGCGGCCGTCAGTCCGGCCACCAGTTCATCCCGCACGGCTTCGTTATTTTCTTGCGCCTGTTGAATGAATTCTGCCAATGGCGGTGGTCCTGTCCAGTAGTTCGAGAATCGGCGCCTGCAAGCCGGCGTCATTCCAATCCGCTTCACCCACTAACTGATAACGCATCAAACCATTTTGATCGATCAGAAAACTGGAAGGCAAAACCCGTACCCGCCACGCCTTCATCACCGCCGATTCCGCATCGCGCACGATCATGAAATCGACCGGGACCGCGTCCAGGAATTGCTGGATGCGCGCCCGCCCTTCGCCGATATTGACTGCCAGAACCTTGAACCGACGACCCCCCAGGCGCTCCTGCAGTTGATTCAGCGAAGGCATTTCGTTGCGGCAAGGCACGCACCAAGTCGCCCAGAAATTAACCAGCACCACGCTACCCTTCAACGCCGCCAAGTCGACCTCGCCGCCCTTCAGGTCGGTCAGCACCAAGGCCGGCGCAGTCTGTCCACCGGCCCCCGAATATGCCTTCCAGTCGCCGGCGCGAGCGGCGCCCGAACATACAGCGACCAGGAGCCCTGCCAATACGAGCAAGCTGAAATGCGACGATTTCATGCTGGCCGCCGGCGCATCGAACTAGGCAGTGGTTTCGTTCACCGTGATCCGGTATTTGAAGTTGCCGGGATCGAGGCTATCGAGACGGGTCATCTTGTTTTGCTCCAGTGCTTCGGCCTGCGGGTACATGAAAAATCCGATCCTGCTCTTTGTGCTGCCCGGCAATTGCACGTCGTGCGCGTAGTTGAGCGCCAGCCAGTTCATTTCCCACGAGCCGAACAGGCGCTTGCGCGCGGCTTCCACCTTGGCATCGTTCAGCGGCAAGCCGCCGTTTTCTTCCAGCACCACCTTGCGCACGTCGGCCGGATCGACCGGCACCCAGCCGTAGCCGGTCAAATAGAATTCGGCGCGGCAATGCTGCGCCTTGGTAATGTCGCCGGCTTTGCCGAGCGACTTGTAGCCGAGACGCGAATCCGCCACCCGGATGCCGTACACGTCGCGCGCCGGCAGTCCGGCGGCGCGCGCCAGGCCGACGAACAGCGCATTCAGATCGGCGCACTTGCCGCCCAGGTTGGCGCTCTCCAGCATGGCCTTGATGTCGCCGACGCCGCAGCCGCGCACCTTGCCGTCGCGGAAAGTGTTGTCGACGATCCATTCGTAGATCGCGCGCCCTTTCTCCAGGTCGGTTTTGGCGCCGTTCGTGATTTCCAGCGCGGTCTTGGCAACGATGCCGTCGGTCGGCAGCAGCTCAGTAGCCGCCAGGTATTGTTTGCGCTCGGCCGCGCTCAGTTGCACGGCGGACGGCGCTGCGGACAGATCAACCGCGCGGTCGCGGGTGGCAAAGCGCGAACTCAGCTCGACCACCGGCTTGTTACCGCCCTTGAATTCGGCCACCAGGATGCCGGCGCCGTATTTCGGGTCGCGCACGATCTGGGTGACAGCGCCGTCAGCCTTGAACGAAGTTGCCAGCAGTCTCTGGTAATCGGACTCGACACTCGGCACCGGCAACCAGACCGTGGCGGGGGCGCCGGCGTCCAGTTCGACGCGCGTCGTGACTTCAAAGGTACGCCACTTTTCCTCGGCGGCAAAACTGAACGGCGCCATCGTGGCAGCCGAAAAGGCCGCGCCGGTTTTCAAAAACGAACGACGATCCATATTTTTTATCCACATATTTTGGGTTGCAATCGGATCCGGCCGCCGCCGCTTTTTCAATCCTGCAACGCCGCCCGACATCCACTAAACTAGCGAAGTTTATCGCATCCGATCCGCGCTCGCTGCCCGCTTTACCACGCTGCAAGCCGTGCATTGCCACCAGCCGCCCCTGCGCACGAGGCTCGCGGCGAGCACGGTTTTTCCCCTACAGGCGGCCCGCCACATGCAGAACAGCCCTCCGTCCGATCCCGCAGTTCCGGCCCTGGCACTGGAATGCCGCGCCATCCGCAAGTCGTACGGCAGCCGCCGCGTCGTCTTCGACGGCCTCGATTTCGCGCTGCGGGCCGGCGAGTATGTCGCCATCATGGGCGATTCCGGCGTCGGCAAATCGACCTTGCTGAATCTCATTGCCGGTCTTGACCACGCCGACGGCGGCGAGATCCTGATCGCCGGCCAGCCGATGTCGGCGCTGGATGACGACGCCGCCACACTGCTGCGGCGCGAGCGCATCGGCTTCGTGTTCCAGGCGTTTCACGTGTTGCCGCATCTGACGCTCCAGCAGAACGTGGCCTTGCCCCTGCTGCTGAATAGCCAGCCGTTGCCGCGTGCCGCGCAGATGCTGGCGGCGGTCGGCCTGCAGGATCGCGCCGACGATTTTCCGCGCCAGTTGTCGGGCGGCGAAATGCAGCGTGTGGCGATCGCGCGGGCGCTGGCGCACCGGCCGAAGCTGGTGCTGGCCGACGAGCCGACCGGCAACCTCGACCCCGATACCGCGCACGGCGTGCTGCAATTGCTGCGCGCCGAAATCAAGGCCAACGGCGCCTCGGCGATCCTGGTCACCCATTCGCCGGCGGCGGCCGCGACCGCCGACCGCATCCTGATCCTTTCACGCGACGGCCTGCAGCCGGCAGCGTCGCCACGCCGCGCATGAGCCACCCCCTTGCCGCGCGCTGGCGGACCAGCGGCTGGCTGCTGGCCGGCGAATGGCGCCTGCACCCGATGCGCGCGCTGGTGGCGATCGCCGCGATCGCGATCGGCGTCGCGCTCGGCTTCGCGATCCACCTGATTAACGCCGCCGCCTTCGACGAGTTTTCCGCCGCAGTCAAGAGCCTGTCGGGCCAGTCCGACCTGCAGGTGCGCGCGGCCGAGCCGACTTTCGACGAAGCGCTGTATCCCCTGCTGGCGCAGCGCGCCGGCGTCGCTCTCGCCAGCCCGGTGCTGGAAGTGGAGGCGCTCCTGCCCGGCCAGAAGACGCCGCTGACCATTCTCGGCATCGACGTCTTTCGTGCCGCGCAGGTGACGCCCGACCTGCTCGGCGTGGCCGCCGACGGCGCGCGTTTCGACATGCTGGCGGACGATGCGATTTTCCTGTCGCCGGCGGCGATGACCTGGCTAGCCGTGCAGCCGGGCGCATCAGTGATACTGCGCACCGGCAGCGGCAACCTCACACTGCGGGTGGCCGGCGGCCTGCGGCGCGCGCGCGCCGGCCAGCGCCTGGCGGTGATGGACATCGGCGCGCTGCAATGGCGCTTCGGCCGCCTCGGCCAGTTGTCGCGCATCTACCTGAAGCTGGCCGAGGGCGTCAATCGCGAGGCCTTCAAGAGTGATCTAAAGCGGGAATTCGACGGCCGCCTGCTCGCGCTGCAGACCGAGGAGCAGGAAGCGCGCAGCGCCAACATGTCGCGTGCCTACCGCGTCAACCTGAACGTGCTGGCGCTGGTGGCGCTGTTTACCGGCGCCTTCCTGGTGTTCTCCAGCCAGGCGCTGGCGGTGCTGCGGCGCCGCTCGCAATTCGCGCTGTTGCGGGTGCTCGGCCTGTCGCGCCGGCAATTGCTGGCGCAAGTGCTGCTGGAAGGCGCCGTGCTGGGCATCCTCGGCGCCGGCCTCGGTCTGGCGGGCGGCTATGGGGCGGCGGCGGCGGCGCTGCATTTTTTCGGCGGCGACCTCGGTGGCGGCTACTTTGCCGGCGTGCGGCCGGGCTTGTCGCTGCAGCCGCTGGCGGCCGCCGTGTTCCTGCTGCTGGGGCTGGCGGTGGCGCTGTTGGGCAGCGCGGCGCCGGCGTGGGAGGCGGCGCGCGCGCGGCCGGCGTCGGCGCTGAAAGCGGGCAGCGAAGACAGCGCGCTGTCGCGCCTGGCGACGCCGTGGCCGGCGCTCTCGCTGCTGGCGCTGGGAGCGCTCTGCACCCGTCTGCCGCCGCTGTGGAATCTGCCGCTATTCGGCTATCTGGCGGTGGCCTTGCTGTTGATCGGCGCCATCGCGCTGATGCCGCGCTGCGCGGCCTGGCTGTTCGGCGCGCTGGCACGGCTGCTGGCCGCCAGTGCGGCGGCGCGGCACGAAGGCAGCCGCACGGTGGCGACGCTGGCGCTGGCGCGGCTGGCCAACGCACCCAACCAGGCGGCGGTGGCGCTGGGCGGCGTCCTGTCCAGCTTTTCCCTGATGGTGGCGATGGCGATCATGGTGTCCAGCTTCCGCGTTTCGGTCGACGACTGGCTGACGCATATCCTGCCGGCCGACCTGTACCTGCGTTCGGGCGCCGTGCTGCAACCGGCGCAGCAGCAGGCGATCGCCGCCACACCGGGCCTGCTGCGAGCCGATTTCCTGCGCGCGCTGCCGCTGCTGCTGGACCCGGCGCGGCCGCCGGTGATGCTGATCGCACGCCCGATCGACGCCACCGCGCCGGAGCGCATCCTGCCGATCGTCGGCCAACCCTTGGCGCCGGAATGGCTGGACGGCACCCCGGTCTGGGTCTCGGAAGCGATGGTCGACCTGTACCGCGCGACGCCCGGCAGCCGCCTGCACCTGCAGTTGGGCGGAGCGTCGCACGAGTTGACGGTGGCCGGCGTCTGGCGCGACTATGCGCGCCAATCCGGCGCGATCCAGTTACGGCTGGACGATTACCGCCGCCTGAGCGGCGACGCCGCCGTCAACGACGCCGCGCTGTGGCTGGCGCCCGGCGCCGATTCCGCGCAAGTGATCGCGGCCTTGCGCAAGCTGCCGTTCGGAAGCGCGCTGGAATTTTCCGAACCGGGGCAGATCCGCGCCACCAGCCTGAAGATTTTCGACCGCAGCTTCGCGGTCACCTATCTGCTGGAAGCGGTGGCGATCGCCATCGGGCTGTTCGGCGTCGGCGCCACGGTGTCGGCGCAGACCCTGGCGCGCGCCAAGGAGTTCGGCATGCTGCGCCATATCGGCGTCACACGGCGCCAGGTCCTGAGCCTGCTGGCGGCGGAAGGCGGCTTGCTGACCGCGCTCGGCATCCTGGCCGGCTTTCTGCTCGGCTGGTGCATTAGCCTGATCCTGGTGTTCATCGTCAACCCGCAATCGTTCCACTGGAGCATGCAGTTGCACATGCCGTGGGCCTTGCTGGCGGCGGTGGCGGCGATCCTGCTGGCGTGCGCGACCTTGACGGCATTATTGGCGGGCCGGCAGGCGGTGGCGGGCAGCGCGATTCGCGCGGTGCGGGAGGATTGGTAATGCTGATTTCACGACGCTTCTGGCGCCAGGCTGTCGGCTGGCTGATCGGCGCGCTGAGCGCACTGGCGCTGGCGGCACCGCCGCAATTCGCGCCGGTGCTGCCCAACCAGCCGCTGGCATTTCCGCGCGACTTCGGCGCCCATCCGGAATTTCGCACCGAATGGTGGTACGCCACCGGCTGGCTGCAGACGGCGGACGGCAAGCCGCTCGGCTTCCAGCTCACCTTCTTCCGTTCCGCCACTGAACAGGACACCGCCAATCCGAGCCGCTTCGCGCCGAAACAACTGATCATCGCCCACGCCGCGCTGTCCGATCCCGCTGCCGGGCGCCTGCTGCACGGCCAGAAAAGCGCGCGCGAAGGCTTCGGCCTGGCCTACGCCAAGACCGGCGACACCGATGTCAAGCTGGACGACTGGCGCCTGCTGCGCGCCGCCGACGGCCGCTATCGCGCCACGCTGCGCACCGCCGATTTCACGCTCGATTTGAGCCTGACGCCGACCCAGGCGCCGATGCTGCAAGGCGAGCGCGGCTATTCGCGCAAGGGGCCGCGCCCGGAACAGGCCAGCTATTACTACAGCGAGCCGCAACTGCGGGTCAGCGGGCAGGTCACGCGCGCCGGCAAGCCGGTGGTGGTGACCGGCACCGCCTGGCTCGATCACGAATGGTCGACCAGTGTGCTGGATGCGGCAGCCAGCGGCTGGGACTGGGCCGGCATCAACCTGGCCGACGGCGGCGCGCTGATGGCGTTCCAGATCCGCGACCTGAGCGGCGCCAAATTATGGGCGCACGCGGCGCTGCGTGACGCCGCAGGGCATACTACGGCCTTCGGTCCGGACGAGGTCGAGTTCCAGCCGCAGCGGCGCTGGCGCTCGCCGCATACCGGGGCCAGCTACCCGGTGGCGACCGCGATCCGTACCGGCACCACAACCTGGCACCTGACCCCGCTGCAGGACGATTCCGAACTGGATTCGCGGCAATCGACCGGTGCCGTCTATTGGGAAGGGGCGGTCGAGGTCAGCCGCGACGGCCGGCGCGTCGGCCACGGCTACCTGGAACTGACTGGTTACCTGAAGGCACTCAAACTATGAGAATCCAATGAGCAATCCGAATCCGCGCGAATTACAAAAAGGCAGCCTGGCGCTACTGGCCGGCCTGCTGGCATTTCTCAAACCTTACAAACGGGAATTCCTGCTGGCCGGGCTGGCGCTGATCGTCGCCGCCGGCGCCACGCTGGCAATCCCGTATGCGTTCCGGCAAATGATCGACCTCGGGTTCGGCCACGGCGGCAGCGGTGGCAAAGGCATCGACGGCAGCCACATCGACCTGTATTTCATCGCCCTGTTCGGCGTCGCCTGCGTGCTGGGGGTGGCCACCGCCGCCCGCTTCTACATGGTGTCCTGGCTGGGCGAGCGGGTCACGGCCGACATCCGCAGCGCGGTGTACGCGCACGTGGTCACGCAAAGCCCGCAGTTTTTCGAAACCACCCAGACCGGCGAGGTGCTGTCGCGCCTGACCACCGACACCACGCTGATCCAGACGCTGGTCGGCACCAGCATTTCGATGGCCTTGCGCAACGCGCTGCTGTTCATCGGCGGCATGGCGATGCTGTTCGTCACCAGCATTAAATTGTCCTCGATCATCCTGGTGATGCTGGCGCTGGTGGTACTGCCGATCGTCTGGTTCGGGCGCCGCGTGCGGCGCCTGTCGCGCGATTCGCAGGACCGCGTGGCCGACGCCTCGGCGCTGGCCGGCGAAATTTTGAACGCGATGCCGACCGTGCAGGCCTTCACCCACGAAATGCTGGAGGCGCAGCGCTTTTCGACCAGCGTCGAGCGTGCCTTCGGCAGCGCCACCCAGCGCAACAAGGCGCGCGCGCTCCTGACCGCGATGGCGATCCTGCTGGTGTTCGGCGCCATCGTATTCGTGCTGTGGCTGGGCGCGCACGCGGTGATCGAAGGCAGGATGAGCGGCGGCGAACTGGGCCAGTTCATCCTGTACGCGGCAATCGTGGCCGGCTCGATCGGCGCGCTGTCGGAAGTGCTGGGCGACGCCCAGCGCGCCGCCGGCGCCACCGAGCGCCTGCTGGAAATGCTGGCGGTGCGCTCGCCGATCGCCTCGCCGGCGGTGCCGCAAGCGTTGCCGACGCAGCATGGGTCAACTACCGAAAACGGCGCCGCCCTCAGCCTGGAGCACATCCGCTTCCACTACCCGTCGCGCCCCGATACGGCGGCATTGGTCGACCTGTCGCTGGAGATCGCGCCGGGCCAGACCGTGGCCGTGGTCGGCCCCTCGGGCGCCGGCAAGACCACGCTGTTCCAGTTGCTGCTGCGCTTTTACGATCCGCAGCAGGGCACCATCCGACTCGACGGCGTCGATATCCGCCAGCTCGATTTACACACCCTGCGCAATACGATCGGCATCGTGCCGCAAGACACCGTGATTTTTTCCGCGAATGCGATAGAAAACATCCGCTACGGCCGCGTCGGCGCGACCGACGCCGAAGTGATCGCAGCGGCCAAAATGGCGGCCGCGCACGAATTCATCGAGCGCCTGCCGGAAGGCTACCAATCCTTCCTCGGCGAACGCGGCGTGCGGCTGTCGGGCGGCCAGCGCCAGCGCATCGCGATCGCGCGCGCCTTGCTGAAAAACCCGCCGCTGCTGCTGCTGGACGAAGCCACCAGCGCGCTCGACGCCGAATCCGAACGGCTGGTGCAAGGCGCACTGGAAGCGGCGATGGTCGGCCGCACCACGCTGGTGATCGCGCACCGGCTGGCGACGGTGCAGCGCGCCGACCGCATCCTTGTGTTGGAACATGGGCGGCTGGTGGAAAGCGGAACACATGCCTCGCTAGTGGCCCAAGGCGGCCTGTACGCCAGCCTGGCCGCATTACAATTCAACCTCGGTGTGGATTGATGCGCGAGACCAGGGCGGTTCATTGTTTCAGCCACGGCCTAGCCTACCGGTGTTTTTGAAGTTGCTGTTGCTGTTGACCTGCCCCCGCTTGGGACGCTGCCGCTGCTGCGGTGCCGAAATCGGATCAGAAACGAAACATGTCCGAGCGCAGCGAGTTGGTTTCGTTTCCCGATTTTGGCGGTGCGGCGGCGGGAAGCCGCAGGCCAGCGTCCTTGCGGTCGCCTTTCTTTGCTTACTTTCTTTGGCGAGACAAAGAAAGTAAGTGGCCGCCGGGCCACCCCCGGCTTGTCCCCACGAAGTGGCAAACGTTTTAATTGGCGAAATACGACACTGGGTCCCGCTTGATACATGTGGGAACGTCAGAGATACCACCAGTATTTTTAAAACCATTGAAAAACAGGACGGGAACTGTCATGTTTTTCTGCATACTCCCATATCAACGGAGAAATGAATGAAGCAATACCTCGACCTGGTACGCACCGTGCTCGAATCCGGCAACTGGCAGGAAAACCGCACCGGCACCCGCACCATCAGCCTGCCGGGCGCAATGCTGCGCTTCGACCTGAAGAACGACGGCTTCCCGGCGGTCACCACCAAGAAGCTGGCCTTCAAGTCGGCCATCGGCGAACTGTGCGGCTTTTTGCGCGCCACGCGCAGCGCCGCCGATTTCCGCGCGCTGGGCTGCAAGGTGTGGGATCAGAACGCCAACGAAAACGCCGAATGGCTGGCCAATCCGTATCGCCAGGGGCCGGATGACCTGGGCCCGGTGTACGGCGTGCAATGGCGCGCCTGGCCGGCCTACAAGTTGCTCGACGCCGATCAGGCAGCGCAGATCGCGGATGCGCAGGAACGCGGCTTCCGGCTGGTGTCCGCATTGCAGGATGGCGGCAAGGACAAGGTCTTGCTGTACAAGGCGATCGACCAGTTGCGCACCTGCCTCGACACCATCATCCACAATCCGGGCAGCCGCCGCATCCTATTCCACGGCTGGAACTGCGCCGAGCTGGACGCGATCGCACTGCCGGCCTGCCATCTGCTGTACCAGTTCCTGCCGAACGCGGCCACCAGGGAAATCTCGCTGTGCCTGTACATCCGCAGCAACGACATCGGCCTCGGCACGCCGTTCAACCTGGTCGAAGGCGCGGCGCTGCTGCATCTGGTCGGGCGCCTGACCGGCTACACGCCGCGCTGGTTTACCTACTTCGTCGGCGACGCCCACATCTACGAAAACCATCTGCCCATGCTGCGGGAGCAATTGACGCGCGAACCCTATCCAGCGCCGACGCTGCTGCTGTCGGACCGGATTCCCGACTATGCCCAAACCGGCCTGTATCAGCCCGAGTGGCTGCAGCAGGTCGAGCCGGGCGATTTCGCGCTGGACGGCTACCAACACCATGCGCCACTGACGGCGCCGATGGCGGTTTGACGTAACCGAGGCGGGGCGCTTTCGTTGCGGCATCATCAGCTGCCGCAGTTCTCGCCGCGCAGCGCCAATTGCTGTCCTTCAGCCATGGAAATCGGCGTCCGGCACGATACGGTACCGCGCCTTCCCTGCACGCAAATGCTCCATGGCCTGATTGAGCCGGCTCATCGGAAAATGCTCGGCCCCGGGGGCAACCTGCTGGCGTGCGGCAAACTGCAGCAGAGGTGATGCTCGCCGCGAAATCCGAACGACGGGCACCGCAATAGTCGACTTCGATTTCGACGTGACCGCGTCCAGAGGCCCGGCATCATACGCGTAACTTTCTACCCGTCCGCCGGCGGTCTTCGCGGCTCAGGCCCGAATGGCATACACGGCGCCCCCTTTGGGCAATTCAGATCGGACGCCGCACGGCCGGCAATACAAGAATGCAAACTCTCGATGCGGCGCCGAAATCTACGCCGGAAAATCTGCTCTGGAAACGGCGAAAAACCCTGGTTGTTCCGCTCCTGCTTGCTATATTGAAAATGAAAACGGAGTTCTCTTGGTTCCGGAACCGCTGCTTTGGCCCCGACGCTGCCCCCAAATGCCTGACCGGCAACAAGATTTGTCCTGACCATTGAACCAGAGCAAAGGCAGTAGTGGCAGCCGTCGCGCCGCCTTACCGCGGCACCAACCAGCTCGATATTTCAGCTCAACATGTTGGCGCCTATCGCCGGAGGCAATATGAAAATACTGATCAGCTCCCACGACATCCAGAAGCCTGCCCACCCCGAACTGGAGCACATGGTCGATAAACTGGCCAAGAGCCATATCGCGCTGCATCTGTCGAAATTTTCCCCGGACGCGATACAACTGCATGTGCGTCTGGAAAAAAACCCGCATCTGGCGCGCTATCAGGTCAAACTCCAGCTCGGCATGCCAGGCGCAAACCTGGAAAGCGCGGACGAATCGGATCAGATAACGGCAGCGCTACACAAGTCGTTTGCGGAACTGGAGCGGCAACTCGAGCGGCAGCTTGCCCAGGTACGGCGCGAAGCGGGAGGAGCGCCATGAAACGACCCGTGGTTTTGTCGCGGCTTGAGAGCGCGATCGGGAGTTCACCGGCCGCGCAGTCCGAGGCCTACGGCAATCTGGTGCGGCCGCTGCTGCCGCAACTGGAGCGCTTCGTGAAGCAGGAGTTTTCCTACCTCTGGGCGCGGGGGGACTTGACGGCGGACTACCCGGCCGCGCAAGACGTCGTGGACGAAGCGCTGGCGCGCGCTTACCAGCAACTGGGTCAGCGCCCCCGGCAGGCGGAACCGCTGCATTGGCTGTATCGGATTGCGCACGAGGTACTGGCGGAGATAGTCAGGCGCCGGCAGACCGAGGACGAGCGATTTCTCTCGCTGGATGCCAGGCCGCCGGTGACGCCGGATGAAACCATCGACGAGCGGGACGAGGCCAGGTATGAGTACTGGCAACCGGACGACACGCTGAAGCTGGAGGATCTGGTGCCGATTTCAGACACCACGCCCGAGACCACGGCAAGCGAACATGAAATGCGCAGGCATCTGCGCGCCGCCCTTGCCCACCTGCCGAGCACATGGCGCCGGGCGGTATGGCTGACCCAGGCTGAAGGGATGCCGCTTGGCGCGGTGGCGGCGACGCTCGGCGCCAGCGCAGAAGACGTACAGCGCTGGGTCCAGCATGCCGACGCATTCTTGCGGGCCAGGCTCGGGGAAGTGGATCTGCGCCCCGTCGAGCCGGGACAGATTCCGGCCTACTTCGCGCCGCTGCCTGCGGCATCAGCGCCGGAACTGGCTCAGGTATTCGACCAAATCACAGGAAACGGGAAATAGCCAATATTCTTGCAGCGCTCGCTCACCAAATGGCCACCGCGCTCGATCATCCTTGCCGTCATGACCATTCGCTGCCCGGCCGCTCAAGGGCAGCGCGGTCCCACTGGGCCAAAGTGGCGGCGGCATCATAGGTCGTTTGGAAGAACTGCAGCAGCGCCTCATCGGGAGCGGCAGCGCGGCGCACAGCCTCGTACGGAAAAATGAACTCCTGCACTTCGGGGCTGTAGCGCGCGCCCTCGGGAAGTCCTGGATACTCGGCGTAACCGACGGGCGCTGGATACGCATAGGCATAGAACGCCGGCTCGGCGATGGCGCCACCGCCCGGCCAGAAACCGCAGCTGCTGCATTCGTGAGAATAGGCTTCGACCATCACATAATCCGGGCAATGCGGTGCGCCGCCCGGATGGATGGGCGCGCGCCGTCCCGAGAAGCGGGTCGTTGCGAGGTCGAAGCTGCCCCAGAAAAAATGCACGGGGCTGGCCTTTCCGAGAAAGCGGCCGCGAAATCGCTTCAGCACCCGGTCCGCCTGCAGCAGGATCTGCCAGTAGCGGTGCGCGGCATCCGCATCGTACGCGGCATGCTGGCGGTCTTGCGCGAAGGGGATTGCGGTCACGACCTCGACCGGTGTCGGTTGCAGCGTCAGCTCGAAGCCAAGCGAGCGCAACGCCGCAAGATATGCCGCGTAAAAGTCCGCCACCGGGAGCGGCGCCAATCCAAACTGATGCGTCGCGCCGTCGCTGGCGCGCAGCGCGAGGGCATGGTCGATGAAATCGAAATCGACCGTAAACGCCCGCTCGCCGTACGGCATTGGCGAAGTCGTGAGGCCGCGCGCGGTCAGGTAGAACACCACCTGCCACCAATGATTTTCCATCGGCGCAAGCGCCAGCCGCGTCTTGCCGACGATTTGCATCCACATGTGCAGCGTCGCATAGGTGTCCGCCCACTCGGACAGAGGAAGCGGCGGCCACGCCGAATTTTCCTGTGCGCTCATCGCTCCTCCAGAATGGCATTCAGTGCATGCCGCTCACGGCAAATGGGCACGCCCTCCGCCGGCGGCACCTGCGATGGATACTCTTTTTTCCTGGCACAAGAGGCGATCCGCGTCGAGGTCAAGGCGCCGCCAGCATCAACGGATCGCGCAACTTGATGATGTGCCGGACATCGTCGCCATCGACCACCTCCAGGCTTCTCAATTCGGTCGCCAGTTGCTCGACGTACAGCTCACGCGGCTTGCCGATCCGATGGTCCAGCCCTTCCAGGATGACATCAAGCGTGTCGCTCTTCTGGTCGTAGGTGATGCCCAGAAGCGGCAGCCATTCCGCTTCGATCTGGCTACCCAGCGAAAGCGCATCGACTTCGACTTCGGCCCGCTTGCCCCCCAGGGCTTTCGAGATGCGGTCGAGGTAATCATGCCAGGCGGTTTTGTCCAGTTTCGAGAAAGCCATGAATGCCTCCATCTGTCGCGGCGGCACGGCAGCGCCCTTTTTGCGACAAATACCAATGTAGGCCGACGCATCAGCATGTACAAGCGAATTGCCCCAATAGCGCGACACGATTGGATCAAGGTCAACTTGCACTGATGTGGGGGCGGCAAGGCCAAGGGGCGACGGCTCCGGATTCATCCGTAACCGGTTTAGCAGCTATAATAGCTAAAACAAATTGAATTAATGATTTTAATCAATTATACAAATCATTCGCCAGCGGCCATAATAGGTCCGTGCTCATCTTTTAACCCCCCCTTTTTTAACCCGGAGGAAAACACCATGTCTCTGATCAACACCCAAATCAAACCATTCAAAGCCACTGCTTTCCACAATGGCAAGTTCATCGACGTCAGCAATGAGACCCTGCAAGGCAAATGGTCGGTGTTCGTCTTCTATCCGGCCGACTTCACCTTCGTCTGCCCGACCGAGCTGGAAGACCTGGCCGATCACTATGCCGAATTCCAGAAGCTGGGCGTCGAGGTGTACAGCATTTCGACCGACACCCATTTCGCGCACAAGGCCTGGCACGACACCTCGGAAGCGATCAAGAAGGTGACCTACCCGATGATCGGCGATCCGACTGGCGCCATCACCCGCAACTTCGAAGTCATGATCGAGGAAGAAGGCCTGGCGCTGCGCGGCACCTTCGTCATCAATCCGGAAGGCCAGATCAAGGTGATGGAAGTGCATGACAACGGCATCGGCCGCGACGCCTCGGAACTGCTGCGCAAGGTGAAAGCGGCGCAATACGTCGCCTCCCACCCGGGTGAAGTGTGCCCGGCCAAATGGGAAGAAGGCGCGGCAACCCTGAAGCCGTCGCTCGACCTGGTCGGCAAGATCTAAGCAGCCGCACAACGCTGTGCGCCCGGCACCACCAGCCGGGCGTACAGCAGGCATCGGGTTCATCCGGTGCCCTGAACGGGCAGCGCCACAAGCGCCGCCCGCGTTCCGAACCACTGTCATGAAAGGCGAACCGTCATGTTGGACACCAACCTCAAGGCCCAGTTGAAAGCCTATCTGGAAAAGGTCGCGCAGCCGATCGAGATCGTGGCGTCGCTGGACGACAGCGCAAAATCGCGCGAATTGCAGGAATTGCTGCAGGAAATCGTATCGCTGTCGGATCGCATCACACTGACCGAGCGGCGCGACGACGCCGAGCGCAAGCCCTCTTTTGCCATCAATCGCCCCGGGACCGCGATCGGCGTACGCTTCGCCGGCATTCCGCTGGGCCACGAATTCACCTCGCTGGTGCTGGCGCTGCTGCAAGTCGGCGGCCACCCGATCAAGCTGGACGATGCGGTGATCGAACAGATCCGCAACCTGGACGGCGACTATCAGTTTGAAACCTATTTCTCGCTGTCGTGCCAGAACTGCCCGGACGTGGTGCAGGCGCTGAACACGATGGCGATCATCAACCCGCGCATCAAGCATGTCGCCATCGACGGCGCGCTATTCCAGGGCGAAGTCGAGGCGCGCAAGGTGATGTCGGTGCCGACCATGTTCCTGAATGGCGAAGTGTTCGGCCAGGGCCGCTCCGGCGTGGAGGAAATCCTCGCCAAGCTGGATGCCAATGCCGGCAGCCGCCAGGCGGAAGAATTGAACACGCGCGAGCCGTACGACGTGCTGATCGTCGGCGGCGGCCCGGCCGGCGCCGCGGCCGCCGTCTATGCGGCGCGCAAGGGCATCCGCACCGGCGTCGTGGCCGAGCGTTTCGGCGGCCAGGTGCTGGATACGATGGCGATCGAAAACTATATCTCGGTCAAGGAAACCGACGGCCCGCATTTCGCGGCGGCGCTGGAACAGCACGTGCGCGCCTACGAGGTCGACATCATGAATTTGCAGCGGGCCGAAGCACTGGTGCCAGACAAGCTGATCGAAGTCCGGCTGGCGAATGGCGCGGTGCTGAAAGGCAAGACCGTGATCCTCTCGACCGGTGCCCGCTGGCGCGAAATCAACGTGCCGGGCGAGCAGCAGTACCGCAACCGCGGCGTCGCCTACTGCCCGCACTGCGACGGCCCGCTGTACAAGGGCAAGCGGGTGGCGGTGATCGGCGGCGGCAACTCCGGCGTCGAGGCGGCGATCGACCTGGCTGGCCTGGTCAGGCACGTGACGCTGATCGAATTCGATTCGGCCTTGCGCGCCGACGCGGTGTTGCAGCGCAAGCTGCGCAGCCTGCCGAACGTGAGCATCATCACCTCGGCGCAAACCACCGAAATCCGCGGCGACGGCGACAAGGTGGTCGGCCTCGACTACAAGGATCGCCGTACCGGCGCGATCAAGCAGGTGGATCTGGAAGGCGTGTTCATCCAGATCGGCCTGGTGCCGAATACCGAATGGCTGAAAGGCACGCTGGCCTTGTCGCGCCACGGCGAAATCGAGGTCGACGCCAGAGGCCAGACTTCCTTGCCCGGCGTATTTGCCGCCGGCGACGTCACTACCGTGCCCTACAAGCAGATCGTGATTGCCGCCGGTGATGGTGCCAAGGCTGCGCTATCGGCCTTCGATTACCTGATCCGCAGCTCGGTTTCGGACGAGGAAGACGTGGTGGCGCAGGACGCGGCGCTCATTACCTGAAGCAACGGCGGCGGCCGGCCTACCTCAAACAGATGGTCGCGCCGCCGCACCTCGTCCCCAGGCACGGGCGGCAGCAGGCTACACTGGAACTTTTTCGTCGTTCGTCCGTTCATTGCCTGCATGCCTACTTCCAACAGATTTTGGGTCACGCTACTGCTTCCGTTGTGCCTGCCGCCGGCGCTGGCGGGCCATCCCTTCGTCACCGACGACACCGGAACCCAGGGACGCGGCAACCGGCAATTTGAAGCCAATACCGACTGGAGCAGGCAAGACGATACATCGCTGCACGTCGTCAATTTCACCTATAGCCATGGCGCGCTGGAGAATCTGGATCTATTCGTCAACCTGCCGGCCGCGCTGACGGCGCCGGCCGGAGCAGACGACCTGTCGGCCGGCGCCAAATGGCGTTTTTACGAAAACGACGGCAGCAGCCTGGCAATCAAGCCGGCGCTGCGTTTCGCCACCGGCGACCAGCTCCGGGGCCACGGCAGCGGACGCGCCAATCTGGCCCTGACCCTGATCGGCTCGCATTATGCGGAACCCTGGGCGCTGCATGCCAACCTGGGAGCAGCCACCAATTGGCAGGCCGCCGACTCCACCCGCGCCGGCGAGCGCAAGCTGCTCTGGCAGGCATCGGCCGCGCTCTCCTACGATGTGCACCCGCGCTGGAAGATGCTGGCCGACATTGGCCTGGCCCGCAACCCGGACCCTGCCAGCCGCATCCACCCTGCGTATTTCCTGACCGGACTGATCTACTCGCCCGGCAAGAACCTCGATCTGGACGCCGGCGCCAAATTCGGCCTGAACCGAGCCGAAGTCGACCGCCAGTTCGGGCTCGGCCTGACGTGGCGCTTCTGACCGATATGCCGCCTGCCGCACGCGGCCCAGCCATGCCCACGGCACGGCCGATGCCGCTCTGGTAATCTGGCGCGTCCGCCGTCAAACTGCACGACTCTTTTTATCCACCGCTTTCGCCATGCCATCCATTGCTCCCTTCACCATCGTCGTCGCCACCGACGCCGCGCGCGGCATCGGCGTCCGCAACACCCTGCCGTGGCGCCTGCCGGAAGACCTGGCGCACTTCAAGCGGCTCACCACCGGCCACGCCATCATCATGGGGCGCAAGACCTTCGACTCGATCGGCCGGCCGCTGCCGAACCGGCGCAACATCGTCATCACTCGCAACCCGGACTGGCGCCACGCCGGCGTCGAGTCGGCACCCTCGCTGGCGACGGCGCTGCAACTGGCCGCGGGCGAGCAGGCCTTCGTCATCGGCGGCGCCCAGATTTATGCCGAAGCGCTGCCGCAGGCAAGCCGGCTGGAGGTCACCGAAATCGGCAAGGCCTTCGAATGCGATGCGCATTTCCCGCCACTCGACGCCGATCAATGGCAGGAAACGGCGCGCGAAGCGCATTACTCGGAGGGCGCCGGCTTCGATTATGCATTCGTCACCTACCGGAGAAAGCCGTCGGCAGGAATCTCGGAGTAAGCATATACTCCCTATACGCATTGTATTTTCCGCCTGAATTTATTATGTTTTTATAACATACTCTGATTTTCAGAGAAATCTGTGGTATCCGGCAACGGCGCCGAAACAGCGTGGAAATACAGGCTTTTTTCCGCCACCATCACCCCCATATCTGCGAAAATTCGACTTTCGTTTTTTTCGGCGCGCAAGCGGATTGGCTCGTTGGCCACAGCCCAGGCGTCTCCCAAGTAATCCGGTTTGATTGGAGACCTCGATGAAATTCCGCTTCCCGATCGTCATCATCGACGAAGACTTCCGTTCCGAAAACACTTCCGGCCTGGGCATCCGCGCGCTGGCCGACGCCATGGAAAAAGAAGGTATGGAAGTGCTGGGCGTCACCAGCTACGGCGACCTGTCGCAGTTCGCGCAGCAGCAGTCGCGCGCCTCCGCCTTCATCCTGTCAATCGACGACGAGGAATTCGGCGGCGGCTCGGCCGAAGAAACCGAGCACGCGCTGAAGTCGCTGCGCGCCTTCGTCGAGGAAATCCGCTACAAGAACGCCGACATCCCGATCTACCTGTACGGCGAGACGCGCACCTCGCGCCACATCCCGAACGACATCCTGCGCGAGCTGCACGGCTTCATCCACATGTTCGAGGACACGCCGGAATTCGTCGCGCGCCACATCATCCGCGAAGCGAAGTCCTACCTGGACGGGCTGTCGCCGCCGTTCTTCCGCGCGCTGGTGCACTACGCCAACGACGGTTCGTATTCCTGGCACTGCCCGGGCCATTCGGGCGGCGTCGCGTTCCTGAAATCGCCGATCGGCCAGATGTTCCACCAGTTCTTTGGCGAAAACATGCTGCGCGCCGACGTCTGCAATGCGGTCGAGGAACTCGGCCAACTGCTCGATCACACCGGCCCGGTGGCGGCAAGCGAACGCAACGCCGCGCGCATCTTCAACGCCGACCATTGCTACTTCGTCACCAACGGCACCAGCACCAGCAACAAAATGGTGTGGCACTCGACCGTGGCGCCGGGCGACATCGTGGTGGTCGACCGCAACTGCCACAAGTCGATCCTGCACTCGATCATCATGACCGGCGCGATTCCGGTGTTCCTGATGCCGACCCGCAACCATCTCGGCATCATCGGCCCGATCCCGCTCGACGAATTCAAGATCGAAAACATCATGAAGAAGATCGAGGCCAACCCGTTCGCGCGCGAGGCGAAGAACAAGAAGCCGCGCATCCTGACCATCACGCAGTCGACCTACGACGGCGTGGTGTACAACGTCGAAACGCTAAAGGAAATGCTGGACGGCAAGATCGACACGCTGCATTTCGACGAAGCCTGGCTGCCGCACGCCACTTTCCATGAGTTCTACCGCGACATGCATGCGATCGGCAAGAACCGCCCGCGCGCCAAGGAATCGCTGATCTTTTCGACCCAATCGACGCACAAGCTGCTGGCCGGCCTGTCGCAGGCGTCACAGATCCTGGTGCGTGAGTCGGAAGCGGTCAAGCTCGACGAAGACGCGTTCAACGAGGCTTACCTGATGCACACCTCGACCTCGCCGCAATACTCGATCATCGCCTCGTGCGACGTCGCGGCGGCGATGATGGAGCCGCCCGGCGGCACCGCGCTGGTCGAGGAAAGCATCCTGGAAGCGCTCGATTTCCGCCGCGCGATGCGCAAGATCGACCAGGAATGGGGCCAGGACTGGTGGTTCCAGGTCTGGGGCCCGGACAAGCTGGCGGAAGACGGCATCGGCTCGCGCGAGGACTGGATGATCCGCGCCGAGGACGACTGGCACGGCTTCGGCAAACTCGCGCCGGGTTTCAACATGCTGGACCCGATCAAGGCCACCATCGTCACGCCCGGCCTGTCGCTGGACGGCAAGTTCGGCGACAGCGGCATCCCGGCCTCGATCGTCACCAAATACCTGGCCGAGCATGGCGTGATCGTCGAAAAATGCGGGCTGTACTCGTTCTTCATCATGTTTACCATCGGCATCACCAAGGGCCGCTGGAACACCCTGCTGACCGCGCTGCAGCAGTTCAAGGACGACTACGACAAGAACCAGCCGATCTGGCGCATCCTGCCGGAATTCGCCGCCGCCAATCCGCGCTATGAAAAGATCGGGCTGTACGACCTGTGCCTGCAGATCCACAGCTTCTACAAGTCGCGCGACATCGCACGCCTGACCACCGAGATGTATTTGTCGGACATGCAGCCGGCGATGAAGCCGTCGGATGCGTTCGCCAAGATGGCGCACCGCGAGATCGACCGCGTGCCGATCGACGAGCTGGAAGGCCGCATCACCTCGATCCTGCTGACGCCCTACCCGCCCGGCATCCCGCTCCTGATCCCGGGCGAGCGCTTCAACCAGACCATCGTCGACTACCTGAAGTTCGCGCGCGACTTCAACGAGCGCTTCCCGGGTTTTGAGACCGACGTGCACGGGCTGGTGAAGCGGGAAGTCGATGGGCGGCGCGGGTATTTTGTTGATTGCGTGCGGCAGTAGGTTGGCTTGCGGCTTCCGGCTTCCGGCGGGCACCGTAAGGCGCCGCGTCGGAACCGAGGTTGTATGGAAATGGGCACCCTTGCGGTGCCCATTTTCTTTTGTCGCGCCGCCTGCGCCGATGCGAGCTTGCGGCCTGTTATTCCGAGTCGAATTAGCGGCACTTGAATTTCGTCGAGCAGCAGGTATCGGCGTGGCCCTTGGCGCAGATGGTTTCCGGATCTATGCCGCGCCCCTATCGCAGGAGGATGGCTGACGGCGAAGCGGCCCACCACCACACAGCCTGCCCACGAAAACCCCACCGTTGTTTTTCCTGCAAGCAAGGAGTATGGTTTGTATCCGTAGGCCCCCGTGTTACTTAAACGGGGGAAATCCAAACAATTAAATTTAATGAATCTAAATGGCCGAAATACTTATAAAAGAGTTTAGAGTTCCAAAAGAAGAAGTCGAGGCTGATGAACTTCAGCCAATCGATATGGCAAGATTAAGTCAATTTGTAGCTCTAACTGGAAAAAACGGTGCCGGCAAATCTCGCATTTTAAACAAACTACTTTTCTTCATTAATGCCAGAAATAATGCATTAAGTAGTAGAAGTCAGAACAAGGAAAATCTAAAAAATCTGCGGCGAGCAATAGCTGGCAATCCTGACAATCCCCAAATTACTACGTGGAAAAACCAAATTGCGGAGATAGAGCGACAAATTCTCTTTGAAACTAGCAGGATATTTTCATCAAGGCCCGATAATGGTCTTGTCGCGATACAGTTCGTCCCTAAAGCACTGATTTTGCACGATCCACGTGATTTAACGAAAGGGCAACTGCAGCAAGCACATCACAGTACTAAGCAGCTTGGTTTTGACGGTTTTGAGAAAAAATGCTTCTCTTATATTCAAGCAATTCAGGATCAGTATTGGGAAGCTACTCATCAAAATTCAGCAATTGAAAAAACAACGAAAGATCAAGTAGTTGAAGACTACGAAAGACTAACGGGGTTAATAAAGACTTTACTGAAAACCTCAATTGCTAGGTCAGTATCCGGCGACGCAATTTTGTTCGGAAAACCATTGGCTCAATCGAACTTATCGGACGGACAAAAAATATTAATTCAATTTCTCGTGGGGATGCACGCGCAAAAATCCGATCTCGAAAATACAGTTTTTTTGATGGATGAGCCAGAAAATCATCTACACCCTGCGGCGTTAATTGAATTTTTAGATGCTTTAGCAGAAAACGCCAAAGGGGCGCAATTCTTTTTTGCAACCCATTCGATTCCCTTACTTTCATATGTATCCGCAAAGGATCCTATGTCCGTGTGGTACGTCGAGAACGGAAAGTGCAGCAATGCGGGGCGACATCCGGAAAGGGTTCTGCAAGGTCTTTTAGGGGATGATGAGCAGATTGCGTATTTGCATACGTTCACAAGTCTTCCTGCTCAATTTGCAGCGATAAACTATGCGGTAGAAAGCCTGTTACCTCCGGCGATACTTCCATTAAATCCGGATGACCCACAAATCTCGCAAATAAATAAATTAGTATGTTCCGATCCGAACGGTACAACACGCACTCTGTTAGATTTCGGCGCAGGAAAAGGGCGCTTGCTGTCTGGGCTCTATGATGCCTTAAACTCGGTGGGGCAATCGATACAAGGAAAAATTGACTATGTAGCGTTTGATGCATGGGCCGATGATAAGGAAATATGTGAATCCGCCATTTCGGAGATATATGGAGACGGATTGCAACGATATTTCGGAAGTAGAGAGGATTTTTTCTCTTGCAAATCAGAAGCAAGCATTGATATTGTCGTAATGTGTAATGTCTTACATGAAATACCTCCAAACGATTGGCTTTTAGCCTTCAATCAGGAGTCATTAATATATCGTGCATTAAATCCGGAGGGCTTTTTATTAATAGTGGAAGATCAAAGAATTCCAACCGGAGAAAAAGCTCACCAGTTTGGATTTATAGTTTTAGACACCCCGCATTTGCGCACACTTTTCTCCGTAAATGATAGTGATTGTGCGAACAAATTATTTATTTCTCATGACTACCGTGGAGATGGGCGATTAAAAGCTCACTTAATCTCAAAAACTCTCCTAGATAGATTGACTCCTCAGACACGCACAGATGCAATTAGACAAATGCGAGCAACTGCGTTAGCCCAGATTCGGAGCTTACGAACTAAGCCGCCAAGTTATATGACAGGTCAGTCACACGGCTTTTGGACACAGCAATTCGCCAATACCTCATTGTTTCTAGAACAATAAATGCGTCTTAAGATAACAGCATTGGAATAGTGAATTCCCAGTTCTCAGATTTGACCGTATTGCGGACGTGTCCTGGACTCGAACGCGCCATCCACCAGTCGTTGAAAATAGGAGTATGGTCTCCAACCATCCAACTGACGCCCGAAAAAATCGATCTATAAATGGAGTATACAAAGCTGCCACGGCAACCCTGCCGCGCAAGCCAATCTGGGCATTCCCGCCCTTTCAGGAGAAAATGCCATGACCGCTCCCTCTGCCCTGGTCTTGACCGCCCTGATCGCCTGGACACTGCTGCTCCTGCTCCTGATGGAGGTGCTGCGCGCGCGTCTGGTCGTGATTGGCAGCGTCGCCGCCAACGCCTTCGCGCCGGACAACGCCGGCCTGTCGCCCTTCATGCAACGCCTGGCGCGCGCCCACGCCAATTGCCTGGAGGGCTTGCCCATCTTCGGCGGCCTGCTGGTGGTCGCGCTCGTGACCGGCAAGGCGGGGATCACCGATCCGCTCGCGCCCTGGCTGCTCGCGGCCCGGCTCGTGCAGTCGCTGATCCATCTGGCGTCCACCAGCGTGGCGGCGGTCAACCTGCGCTTCACCGCGTTCGCGATCCAACTCGGGATTGCCGCCTACTGGTCGTACCTGCTGCTGACGCGATAGGCCGGTGCCCCGCCGCGCCACTGTGGCTGGCATTCGCCATGAAGTCCGCAGGAGCATCTGGATAAAACGCTCCCGGCATCTAGTCCCGGCAGCGCGGCGCCTGGCGTGCCGGGTACCGCTGGCGTTGGCCGCGCTGGCATTCGCCGCGCATGCGGCGGACGAACGGGCCAATTTCTTCAACGACCCGTTTCTGCAGGCGACCAATGGCATCGCCGACTGTCCGGTGCCGCCTGGCCCTGCGATCACGCGCGCCGAGATGGAGGCGCAGGCGCACTCGCGCATCGAGCGCGGCACCAGCTGCTTCCAGTCGGGCCGCTGCCGCCTGCCGAACTCCTATCTGTACGACCAGGAGATCGTCCCGCGCGTCAAGAAGGCCATCCTCGCCGATGGCCGCTTCGCCGACACCAGCGTCTGGATCGAGGGCCAGCGGCGCTCGGTGTGGCTGAAGGGTTGCGTGCGGCAGCCGCAACAGGCGAAGGATCTGGAAGAACTGGTGCGCAGCCTGGACGACGTCGAAGCGGTGATTGACCAGTTGAGCGCCAAGGCGCGCTGAACGGCACCGGTAACCGCATGGCTCTGTCGCAGTTGGGTGTTGGAATTCATGCCAATGGCAAGCAAGGTGGAGTGAAACCAGGGTCAGAGTGAGGTAACCCGACTTTCCCGGACCAAGCACAGCGGCGCCAAAACCCGCGTGATTTGGAGCCTCATTCCTGTAGGCCGTTACTGGGGTCAGAGTAATTTTCGCGATGAAGCGCTGCGAAAAAAACTCGGCCCCCACATAACTCCGATGTCCCGGGGCAACTTCAACAGCCACTGCGACAGAGCCAATCGCATGGGAGTATGGGCAAAATGCGGACGCATTTCCTACGGCGCAGGATAACGATTAACGGAGTATCCTACCAGACTGGGTTGATCCGGCGGCCTCCGCCGCAGTTGCTCAAGGTCGCCGCCATCAGCAAAGTTCAGGATTACGACTTCGGCAGCGTCGCGCCGCGCAGGCGGCCATCCACGACGTCCGCAGCCGCCGGATAGCCGGCGATCGAGCAGGCGGCCAGCACCGCGCGCTGCACGGCGATCGCCATCACTTCCGCCGCCACCATCCCCAGCAGCAGCAGATTGCCGGTGCGGCCGGCAGCGCCGGTGCCGAGCGCGAAGATGGTGTCGCCGTCGTAGCTGGTATGGATCGGGTTGATGCTGCGCGCCAGCCCGTCGTGCGCCTGCTGCGCGATCTTTTGCGCCTGTGCCTTGGTCAGTACGGCGTCGGTGGCGATGCAGCCGATGGTGGTGGCCGTGCCTTCGAGCAGCGACAGCGGCAGTTCGCCGGCCAGGATCGCCGCCCGCGTATCGAGCAGCGCCGTGCCGTCCGCAGTGCGGGCGCCAGCCAGCACCCGGCCGCTCGCCGGATCGATCACGTCGCCGACCGCATTGACCGCGACGATGGCGCCGACCGTCAGGCCGTCGACCGTCAGCGAGGCGCAGCCGAGGCCGCCCTTCATCGCGCGCTGCGCGCCATACAGCTTGCCGACGGTGGCGCCGGCACCGGCGCCGACGTTGCCTTCCGCCGGCGGATTCGCGCTCGCCGCCAGGCAGGCCTGGTAGCCGCCGGCGGCGTCGGGCCGGATCTTCGGATCGCCGGAATCCAGATCGAACAGCACCGCGGCTGGAACGATCGGCACGCGCGCGACGCCGACGTCGACGCCGATGCCGTTCTCTTCCAGGTAGCGCATCGCGCCGGAAACCGAGTCTAGCCCGAAGGCGCTGCCGCCGGACAGCATGATCGCGTGCACCTTGTCGACCAGGTTGCAGGGCGCCAGCAGATCGGTCTCGCGCGTGCCGGGCGCGGCACCGCGCACGTCCACGCCGGCGGTCGCGCCGCCGTCGGCCAGGATGACGGTGCAGCCGGTGGGGCGGCCCGGGTGCGTGTAGTGGCCGACGCGGATTCCGCGCACTGAAGTGATGCTGCCCGGCGCGCCAGCGCCATCCATCGGCTGGGTCATGTCGATCTCCGCCATCGATTCAGAGGTGGGTGTCAGGTCTTGGGCAGGGTCACGCCGTGCTGCCCCTGGTACTTGCCGTTGCGGTCCTTGTACGAGGTTTCGCAGACTTCGTCGCTTTCGAAGAACAGCACCTGGGCGCAGCCTTCGCCGGCATAGATCTTGGCTGGCAGCGGCGTGGTGTTGGAAAACTCCAGCGTCACGTAGCCTTCCCATTCCGGTTCGAACGGCGTCACGTTGACGATGATGCCGCAGCGCGCATAGGTCGATTTGCCCAGGCAGATCGTCAAGACGTTGCGCGGGATGCGGAAGTACTCGACGGTGCGCGCCAGCGCGAACGAATTCGGCGGGATGATACAGACATCGCTCTTGATGTCGACGAAGGACTTCTCGTCGAAATTCTTCGGGTCGACGATGGTGCTGTTGATATTGGTGAAGATCTTGAATTCGTCGGCGCAACGGATGTCGTAGCCGTAGGACGAAGTACCGTAGGAGACGATCTTGTGGCCGTTGGCGGAGCGCACCTGGCCCGGCTCGAACGGTTCGATCATGCCGGTTTCGGCCGCCATGCGGCGGATCCATTTGTCGGATTTGATGCTCATGTGGGTCTGTCTTCAGGTTGAACGTGGCACGGTGCCGTCATGCGGCGGCGCGCCGCCGCAAATGGCACAGATTCTACGCGAAAACAAACCCGGCGCCGCGCCTGCCCGGCTATTGCGCCGCCTTGTATGATGGGAAAAACAACTGCTGGCCATCAACCCTGAAGTTGGCAATCGCCTTCTGCCCTTCGTCCGAGGTGATCCATTCGACCAGTTGCATCGCCCCCTTGTAGTTGATGTTCTTGTACTTGGCCGGATTGACCGCGATGATGCCGTATGGATTGAACATGCGCTTGTCGCCCTCCACCGCGACCATCAGGCCGGTCTTGGCGCGGTAGGCGCTGTAGGTGGCGCGGTCGGTCAGGGTGTAGGCCTGCAATTCGGCCGCCATGTTCAGCACCTCGCCCATGCCCAGCCCGGCCGAGACATAGGCGCCGCCTTTCGGCTGGGTGCCGATCTGCTTCCAGTACGCTTTTTCCATCAGGTCGGTGCCGGAGTTGTCGCCGCGCGAAATGAACTTGGCGCCGCTGTCGGCGATCTTTTTCATCGCCTGCAACACATCCTTGCTGCCCTTGATGCCGGCCGGGTCCGAATTCGGGCCGGCGATGATGAAGTCGTTGTACATGACGTCGCGCCGGTTGACGCCGTGGCCGTCGGCGACGAACTTGTCTTCCGCCGCCCGCGCGTGCACCAGCGTGACATCGACGTCGCCATTCTTCGCCAGTTCCAGCGCCTTGCCGGTGCCGACCGAGATCACATGCACACGGCTGTTGGTCCTGGCCTCGAACATCGGCAGCAGATAGGTCAGCAAGCCGGAGTTTTCGGTGCTGGTGGTGGTGGAGAGCTTGATAACCTGCTGCGCCAGCGCCGCCGGCGACGCGCCGATGATGGCAAGAGCGAGCAGCAGGGGTGTAAGGAATGGCGATCTGCGACGCGACATGGTTTTCTTCTCCGATCTGGTAACGCCCCCGAGGGGCTACCCGCGATGGTACTGCAAGTCGGAGAGGATGAAGGGCCGCACATCCTGCCGCTGCTCCGGACTCAGGCAGCGTGCTTTTTCACCCAGGCCACGTAGCGATCCATCCAGCCCTGCAGAAACTTCCCGGTGTCTGCGATGCCGATATTGCCGGGCCCATCAAACAACCCTTCCTTGTTCTGGACGAAGGCTTCCGGCTGACCCAGGGTCGGCATGTCGAGATAGGCCAGTACGTTGCGCAAGTGCTGTTGCGCAATCGCCGTGCCGATGGCACCGACCGAGATGCCGATCACGCCCGCCGGCTTGCCGGCCCAGGCACTGTGGCCGTAGGGGCGCGAGGCATTGTCGATCGCGTTCTTCAGCACGCCCGGAATCGAGCGATTGTATTCAGCAGTCACGAACAGCACCCCCTGGGCGGCGGCGATTTCCCCTTTCAGCCGCTTGACCGGAGCCGGCTGATCGGCATCGTGATCCTGGTTGTAGAGGGGCAGGTCGTCGATTTGCACCTGCTTGAAAGAAAACTCGGGCGGCGCCATCTTGGCCAGCGCATTCGCCAGCTTGCGGTTGAACGAATCGCGGCGAAGGCTGCCGACCAAAACGGCTATCTGGTAACTGCTCATGATGCTCTCCGGGAAAAATGTGGGGTGAATTGGCACGACTCGGACGTCGGTTCCGCTGGCAGGCGAAACCGCGCCTTGTGTCTTTTATAGCACCACCCTGGGAGACGCGCAGAGCATCACCGCACGCTGCCTATCATCCCGACCGAGATTGTCCGCAAAATGCGCCGGCCTCAACCTGCCTGCCCGCGCTGGGCTGCTTTCTGCGCGATCCCGGCCGAATCGGGCTCGGCGCCAAACAGCGCCACCGGAGTCAGCGCGTCTCTGCCCAGCACCAGTTGCACGTCGACGCCATGCGGCAGGCGCTGGTTGTCCAGCACGGCGGGAGGAGTTTCCATGCTCTGGCTCAAGCGCAGCGCTTCCGCCTGAAAGCCCTGCCGATACCGGATCGATGAGGCCGGTTCGCGGTACGGCTTCAGGTTGATCAGGTGCGCCGACGGCAAGCCGCGCTGCGCCAGTTGGACACCGATCCTTCTTGCGAGGCCGGTGACGCCATTGCCATTGGCGATTTCAAGGCGGAATGGCTTGCCGGCAACGGTGCCGGCGACGGTAGCCTGGATACCGTTGTCCGGCACCGCGCCGGTCCCGGCAGCCACGCTCGGGGCATCTTTCAGGTCGGGCGTCATCGCGCCAGTAGCCAGTTGTGCCTGCTCTCCCGCGGTTGGCAGGGTGCGCGCCGGATTCGCATTGGCCAGCGTCATCGCGCTGACGCTGGCCGGTTGCAGAGTAGCGGAGATGTGACGCGCATCGCCCTGCAGCGCAATCGAGGGCGCCGCGTCCGCGATATTTTCCGCCGCCGCTGGCGCGGCCTGCGCCACGGCATTGCCGTTGTACAGATCAGCCGCGCGCCCGAACGCGACGCGCGCTTTCTCCATCTCGCCCAGCTTCCGATATGCCAGGCCCAGGTTGTTGTAGGCCCGGGCGTTCTGCGGTTCCAGCGCGATCGCAGCATTGAAGGCGGCGATCGCCTGATCCAGGTTTCCCTGCAAATACCGGGTGTAGCCAAGATTGTTCTGGACGTGCGCCAGTTGCGGCTGGCTCTTCAGGATCGCCTCGAACTCCGCAACCGCCTGCTCCAGCTTGCCTTGCGCCGAATAGGTGGTCGCCAACGCATTGCGCGTCTCGAGATCGTCAGGGCGGTAGTTCAGCGCCTTGCGGTAGGCATCCTCTGCCTGCGCCAAGCGATTCTGCCCCTGATAGTAACGCCCGAGCTGGTAGAAGTCGCGTGCGCTGCTGGCGGCATCCCGGACGCGCAGCAACGGCTGCACCTTGAGTGTGGCGGCGGTGGTATCGGGCGCCACGGCTGGCGTCGAGCAACCGAGCAGGATCGGCGCGCTGCATACCAGCGGCAGCATAAGGCGTGCGAATTTCATGAGTGCTCCTCTCTCTTGCTACGTTTTGGCGGGGCTCAATATTCATTGACCGGACATGGTCGGCAGCAACACCCGATAGACCTGGATCATCGCCGGTCCGAGCAGCACCAGCATCAATGCCGGGAATATGCAGAAAATGAGTGGAAACAACAGTTTTAGCGCAATCTTCGCCGCCGCTTCTTCCGCGCGCTGGCGACGCTTGGTGCGCAAGTTCTCCGAATGGATACGCAAGGAATCGGCGATGCTGGTACCGAAACGCTCGGCTTGGATCAGCATCGAGACCAGCGTCTCGACATCCTCGACGCCGGTGCGCATGGCAAGATTGCGTAGCGCATTTTCCTTGCTGTTGCCGGCCCGCAGTTCCAGTGTAACCAGGTGCAATTCTTCGCTGACGGCCGGCGCACTGCTTGCCATCTCGTCGGCCACGCGGGCGATGGCGGCATCAATGGCCAGGCCGGCTTCAATACAGACCGTCATCAAATCCAGGGCATCCGGGAAATGCTCGAAGATTTCAAGCTGTCGTTCCCTCACTATCCTGCGCAGGACAAGATTCGGCAAATAAAAGCCGCTCGCGGAAGCCGCCAACAGATAAAACAGCATCTCATTAGCGGGCATGTTGGCGGATATCAGCAGCACGACCCACAGCACTAGAGGTGCTCCGATCGCGAGCAGGGTCTTGATGCCAAAGTAAATCATCGGCGCCGATTCACCGCGGAAACCCGCGTTCATGAAGCGGATGCGCAGCGCCGACTTTTCCCAACCCTCGTCCGGGACCGACAACTTGGCCAGCGGAGTCGACAGCTTGGCAATCCTGGCCACCCAATCCTGCTTCGCCTTTTTTTGCGAGGCGCCAGAATCGCCAGTGACCTGCTGCAAGCGCTGCTGCGCCGGTGTCGGCACCATGAAACGCATCAGCGCAAATGCGAAACCGAACACCGCCAGAAAAACCGCGACCAAAAAAATCACGTAAATATCGGACATGATGGCTATCTCCCCATTTCCCGGTCACACCCTGATACGTATGATCTTCCGCATCCAGAAAATGCCGATCACCATCATCAGCGCCATCGCGCCTAGCAGGTTATGGCCGGCCGGATCGGTCCATAACACCTGCATGAAAGTCGGATGGAGAGCGAAAAGCAGCGCCGCCATGACAAATGGCAGCAGGCTCAGAATCCACGCCGACAGGCGTCCTTCCGCCGAATAGGTGCGAATCTGACCGAACAATTTGAGCCGCTCGCGTACCATGTTGGCGATATTGCCAAGGATCTCGGTCAGGTTGCCGCCGGTTTCGCGCTGGATCTGCACCGCAACCACAAAATAGGCGATATCCGTACCGGGGACACGGACTGCAAGATTTTTGAGCGCGTCCGCGAGCGGTATGCCGTAATTGACCTCATCGAACATGATGGCGAATTCACCGGCGATTGGATCGACCATTTCCTCGCCGACCATTTTGATCGCCGATGGCAGGGAATGGCCGGCGCGCAGCGCGCGGCTCATCAAGTCCAGTGCATCCGGCAGTTGTTCTTCGATTCTGGCCATCCGCTTTTTTTTCTTGCCGAGCAAATACAGCCAAGGAATTCCGGCGACGAAGATACCGCACAAGACAGCAAGCGCAGTCGGTAATTCAAACAGCAGTGCCAGCATCAGCGCAACAAAACCACATGACAATGAGGTCAGAAAGAACTGCGACACATTGACCTTCAGGCCGGCCTGTTCGATCAGCTTGTCCAACGAGTGCACCCGGGGCATCCGCAAAAGCAGGCGCTGCAGCCGCGGCGTCTCGCTCAGCATGCGCTGCTTCAGGATGGAGACGTCCTTTTGCTCCAGATGCCAGCCGGCCGACATCATTTGCAAGCGGCGCGAAATGCGTTTCGCCTCCGGCCCGCGCGAGCCGTTCCAGAGGTTGTACAAACCCTCCAGCATCATGATCACGGCAACGAAGATGGCGATCGCGAACAGCAGATAAAGATAGTCCATGACGCTCCTCCGGTCAGCTATTTACCTCGTACAACTTGACCGGATCAAACAGCGTGTCCGGCAGGACGATGCCATGCACGCGCAGGCGTTCGACGAAACGCGGGCGCACGCCGGTCGCGCAGAAATGCCCCGCGACCGTTCCGGTTGCCGTAATCCCGGTCTGGCGGAAGGTGAAAATTTCCTGCATCGTGATGATGTCGCCCTCCATTCCGGTGATTTCCTGCAGGCTCACCATCTTGCGCTTGCCATCCGACAGCCGGGCAATCTGCAGCACGACCGTGATCGCCGAGCTGATCTGCTGCCGCGCCACTTTCGACGGCAGGTTCATGCCGGACATACCGATCATGTTTTCCAGTCGGATCAGGGCATCGCGCGGTGTATTGGCGTGGATCGTCGCCAGCGAACCCTCATGGCCGGTGTTCATCGCCTGCAGCATGTCCACCGCCTCGGCACCGCGGACCTCGCCGAGAATGATCCGATCCGGGCGCATCCGCAGTGCATTGCGCACCAGCGCGCGTTGGGTGATTTCTCCCTTGCCCTCGATGTTCGGCGGCCGGGTTTCCAGCCGTACCACATGCGGCTGCTGCAGCTGCAACTCGGCCGCATCCTCGATCGTGACGATCCGCTCCGTAGGGCCGATGAAGCTGGACAGCACGTTCAGCATCGTGGTCTTGCCGCTGCCGGTACCGCCCGAGATGATCAGGTTGATCTTGGCCTTGGCCAGGCCCTGGACCACCTGCGCCATGACCGGAGTCATGGTCTGATACTGAAGCATGTCATCCATCATCAGCGGCTTGACGGCAAAGCGGCGGATCGACATCAGCGGGCCGTCGATCGCCAGCGGCGGAATGATGACGTTGACGCGCGAACCATCCGGCAGACGGGCATCGACCATCGGACTCGATTCATCGACACGCCTGCCCACGCGCGAGACAATCTTGTCGATGATCTTCATCAGGTGCGCGTTGTCGTTGAAGCAGACATCGGTGGCCTCGAGCTTGCCGAAACGCTCGACATACACCCGCTTACAGGTATTGACCAGGATGTCGGAGATGGTGGGGTCGGCCATTAACAGTTCGAGCGGCCCCAGGCCCAGCATTTCGAACTGGATGTCGCGCACCAGGTTCTTGCGCTCCTGCTCGTTGATAACGACATTCTCGGCGCTCAGCAATTCTTCGACCAGAGTTTTCAGCTCTTCCTTGAGCTGCGCCGGCGTCATCGTCTCCATCACCTGCAGGTCGATCTGATCCAGCAACATCACGTGAATGCGCGCCTTCAATTCACGGTAGGACCGATTGTCGATGCTCCTGGCGATCGAGGCCGACATGCCGAAAGTGCCGGTTGCCCCGTTGCCAGTTTCCAGTCGCTCTCGTAATGACATGATTCTTCTCCCTGTGTCGGCATTCCTGATGCCGATGACCGTCTTATGCACTGACGATTGAGAAATTTCTCAATCGCGATAGGCCCGGCCGCGCTCCATCAACGACAACTTCTGCCAAAAAACGCCGCCGCACCGCCATCAAGCGCGCTTGAACACGCGCGAAATCCAACTGCCGCCCTCGCGCTCGGGCTCACGCGCCAGCACCTCGCTCCACTCGCTCAAGGTCTTGGTGATAGGACTGTTGCGAGCCAGGCGCGAAACCGGCATCCCCTGGTTCACGGAAGCAGCCGCCGCCACATAGTGATTGGGAACGGTGCGCCACACCTTGGCATTCAGCGATCGTTCGAGATCGGCCAACCCAATATCCCCGCCTTTTTCGTAGCGATTGATCACCAGATGCACCTTTTCCTTCGGATAGTCGAGGGTACGGAACACGTCCAGCAAACGCTTGCCGTCACGGATGAAGGGCAAGGTGATCTGGCACACCGGGAAGATCATGTCCGTGTGATCGAGTGCCTTGATCGTTTGCGCATCAAGGATGCGGCCGAGATCGAGCACGATGAAGTCGTACTGATTGCGCGCCAGCTTAAGCAGCGTGTCGATATGCTCAGGTTTGACTTCCATACCATGTGCCGGGTCTTCCGGTGCTGCCAGCACGGCAAGATTCGGGTCGACATTCACCATGCTGGAGGCGAGCAGGGCTGCGTCGAGCCGATGGATGCCACGGGCCACATCGGACAGGGTCGCGGACGGCTTCTGGTCCGACAGGAACAGGAGCGCATCGCCAAACTGCAGATTGAAGTCGAACAGCGCCACCTTCTTGTTCACCTGGGTAGCCAGCGCATAGGCCAGATTGGCTGCTAAAAAAGTGGCGCCGCTGCCGCCCTTGCACGACATGAAGGCCAGTATCTTGCCCTTTCTGGTCGGCGCGAAGCCGAGCTTGTGACGGATGCGGTCGATCGCCGCTTTCAGCGCATCGCGCTCGGCCGGGAATGGCAGCACCTCGCGCACACCGGCACGCATCGCCTGAATCAGGAAATCCGGGGACTGTTGCTCGCACAGGACGACGAATGCCATGTTCGGATAGATCTGGCCGAGACGCTCGAGCGGCTCGAGGTCGGTGCGACCATCGCAGGCGCTATCGACGATCAGCACGTCGGGAGCCTCCAGATCGGTGCGCGCGACCAACTGCTGCAGACTACCCTCGATCGCGTCGACGTTGGCGGCCAGCGCTGCGCCCTGAAGGCTGGCGACGATATCATCGAGGTGCCGTTTATTGGAAGAACTCACCGTAATGTGAAAGTTTTGCATGGCCGACACCTTGTCCGTTCCCTCTCCATCGACGATGGTCAATATTGGTTTCCTCATTTCTCACCTGTTGTCGTTGTAGCCGCCGGCGCCGACTCAGCTGCACACCGAGTTATCGGCGCTGGTCATACTTTCACGCGGCAGGGTCGTTGAAAACGATGGCATCCTGATCGTCAGCGGGACAAAAGGAATAAACGTATTGATATTTTTGGCGACGCTGACCGTCACCGATCGGCATGTGCTGACGCTGCAGCCCGCGGGCTGGTAATCGACGCTGATGTCGCTGGAATTCAGTATGCCCAGCATACCGACCATCTTGGATTTGATTGCCGGTGCGTCGACGTCGCACACCACCGCCAGTCGGGCGCCCATGCGCGTGACTTCAGCGGCCGTGTTCATATAAAAAAGGACGCGACTCGTCTCCATGATGCCGACCAGCAGGGTAATGAATATGGCGGCAATCAAGGCGAATTCGACTGCCACACCGCCGCGCTCTCCGAATCGACGAGGAGTCCCCTTCCGATTCATAATATTTGCCTCATCGTGCTGCCAATGTCGCTGAACCTCAGGCTGGCAGGAGCGCCGCTGGTCCAGAGCACAGCCGGGTTGACCCCGAAGTTGAACGTAAAGCCGGTGATCTTGACTTCGACCAGGTTGATGGTGCCACTGCCGGTCGACACGTTGGCGAAAGCGCCTCCCGGACATCCGCTCGAATCGACCGGATTGCAGACCACCACCATCGCTGTGGTCAGCCCGGGGGCAAGCGGAACGTCCGAGGCGCCGCAGGCGGGCTTACCGTACACGGCCAGGCATTTCGCCTGCGCGAGCGGATAATCCGCATCGGCCGGGTTGTATTGCGACAGCATCCGGGCCGAATCGCGCACCGCCTTGGCGAGCGTGTTGTACTGAAAAATTGCGCGGCCGATTTCGGCCACGCCAAACACCAGCATCACCAGCGGAATCAGGAGCAAGGCGAATTCCACTGCGGCGGCACCGCGCATCGCCGAGCGCGTGGCGGCCGGAAATGGCGTGATCTTCTGCGCGTGCTTTTTGAACAGGATACCCATCATTGCACCAGCACCGGGACTTTCGGCCCAGCGCCGTCAGGCGGACCGGGCAGGCCAACCGTGGCGCACGGACTGGCCGGATCGCTCGCCGGGGCGAGGTATTCGAGGTACATCTTGATGCCATCCACCGGCCCGCCGAATGTCCATCTCGGATCACTCGCCGGCTTGTTGCCGATCGGGTGCAGCATCAGCATGCAAGCCCATGAAACCAAGGGAGCCTGCTTGTTGGTATCAAAAGCCGGACAGGAAACCACCGGGAACATCTCGATGCGGCGGTCCGCGCCATTGCGGTGGACTGCGCTCGAACTGGGTGTTCCGCGGGAATCCAGGCCGGTCAGCGCGTCGCCCTGATAAGGCGTGTAGTTTTTGCGCTGATTCTTGAAGTCGGCATAGGCGTTCTTCGGTTCCGCAGTGGGCGGCAGCGGCGGCGGCCAGTTAGAAGGCGTATACGCGTAGCCGGTAAAATCCGGCACGCCGTCGGCTGGGCCTTTGTAGGCGCCATGATAGATGCCGAAACGGGTGTTCCAGGCATCATCGACACCGTTGTTGTTGCCCGGCTTTAACAGGATCGGGCTGCCGACGGATGGCAGATCGCAGACGCCGGTGCCGGACAGGATGTCCTTGATCTCGCGTGCGCCGCCGCCCTTGGAGCCGAAATCGACCCAACGGAACGATCCCTTGTTCGCCGCCATCGGATCGAGCGCGCCGGCGATCCATTGGCCCGGCGCCAAGGTGCTCAATTTCTCGTCGCAGATGGCCACCGGCAGCGCGCAATTGGTCTGCGCCGGCGCGATTGTCGCCACCGCGGTTGTCGCGACGGTCTGCGAGCCGATGCTGATGCCGGGCAGTGCATTGAGCATCTGGATGAACCAGCCACCAATGCCGGAACGACTCACGGTGCAGCGCGCGTACTTCATCAATTTGGCCGTTTCGTCTTCAAATTTCGGTTGATACGACCCGTTCAAGGTTTGACTGAAGGTCACGCTGCTGTTGGCCGCCAACGCCACCGGTTCGGTCTGGAACATGACCCGGTTGGCGCTACCGGTGGCGATCCCGGCCGCCTCGGCAATCGTCAGCTGTGTTGCGCTGGCTCCAGTCAGTTCGCGCGCCGCAGCCAGTGCGCAGGCGTCGCTGCTGTTTTGCAACTCCGTTTTTGCCACATAGAGTTTGCCCAAATCGAGCGCCAGGCCGACGAAGCCGATCAAGACCGCGATGGAAACCGCAACGACGACGGCGATGGCGCCACGCTGACGATCCCTTCCAGTGGATGCGTACCTCATGTTGGTCATCCTTCTGCTTTGATTGCCATCCTGGTTTCTACTGGCCGCTGCCGACACCAATGGTGAAGACGTTCGGCTGCGGAGTCGGGTCCTTGAACGATTTCTGATAACGGTCCATCGCCTCATGGGCTGCGCGGCCGTCCATGCCGCGAACCTGATCCGGGTTTTGCGACGCTGCAGGATTCAAGGTTTGCGCCGCGACGGCGGCCCGGACCGAATTCCCGAAGCTCGCATCCCATTGCGGTGTAGTCGGTGCGCAGGCTGAGAGCAGGCAGGTGGCTACCATCAGCAGGGCCAGTTCGCGCCGACCGCTGGCGACGAATGAGTGTTTGAAGGTAAGCATGGCGATCTCCTTATTTCACTTCAAAGCCCGAGGGACCGGATTGCGGCGCCCGCTCCTGCTCCGTCTGGGCGGCTTGAGCGCCAGCCGGTGCGGCTGGCTTGCCACCTTCCATCTGGCCACCCAGGAACAACTCGGCCCGGCTGGGATCGGTGACGCTATCGGTCGGCAGCGCATAGTCGGGCGGCAAGGGCTTGACCAGGTGCGGCGTGATCACGAATAGCAATTCGGTCTTGTCGGTCTGGAAATCGGTGCTGCGAAACAGCGCGCCGAGGACCGGAACTTCACCAAGCACCGGTAGCCCCTTGATATTGGCGGTGGCGTTGTTCTTGATCAGACCGCCGATGGCAAAGCTCTGGCCGTCGTGGAGTTGCACCGTGGTGGACGCCCGTCGGGTTGTGATCAAGGGCAGGATGTTGGTACCGGGGATACCGGTGGCGCTGACGCCGACGCCTTGACTCGACAACTCGGAGACTTCAGGCGCTACCCGGATATTGATGCGGCCGCCGGCCAGAACCGTCGGCGTGAACTTGAGACCAACGCCGAATTCCTTTTCTTCCAGGGTGATCGTGATGGCACCAGAAGCACCGCTCTGCGCCACCGGAATGAAGATCTTTCCGCCAGCCAGAAAACTACCTTCCTGGCCGCTGATCGCCATGACGTTGGGTTCAGCCAAAATGCGCACCAGGCCGTCGCGCCTTTCGGCCTCAAACGACAGTTGCGAACCATTCGATTTGGTCGCCGTCAGCGCGCCGCCCAGCGTGCCGGTCAGGAAATTCGACAGCAGCGTATACGCCCAACTGCCACTCGAGCCGCGCAGTGTGGTGCCAACCCCCAATTGGTCGAGCAGGGTTTTCGACACCTCGGCAACCTTCACCTCCAGCATCACCTGCTGCGGCGCCGCCACCGACAGCATGTTCACGATACGATCGTTGCTCCCTGTCCCACCCGGCGCACCGCCATCCTTGCGCACATAAGCCTGAGCAATTGCCAGCACCTGATCGGCCGCCATCGCATCGCTGACTACTCCGCTCAGCACCAGCGAATTGGCGGCGGTGGCGACCTTGATACTTCTTTCATGCGGCATCAATTGTGTCAACGTCGCCTGCACCGAAGCCGTATCGATACCCACCGACACTTCGACCATCGCGCAGCGCCCGCTCTTGTCCTGGAACATCAGATTGGTCGAACCAACCTTTTGTCCAAACAGGAAAAACTCATTGCGTGGCGCCTGCGAGGTAAGCGGTTCGACCCGGACCGTCTCCGGGTCGCCGATGGTGCGCAACCAGGCCGGTGAAGGCAGTTTCAACTGATCCAGATTCAGCATTCCCGATTTACCCTCGGGCAGGCTGACGTTGGCCGTCGGCGCCAGCTCACCCGCACAGACCGGGGTAAACACGGCTCGCGCGGGAGCGTTCGCGTTGGCCTTTGCCGGCGTACCCGGTTTGCCATCGGCCGCCTTGGCGAGCTGCATGTTGGTGCCGGCGCCGACCGACTTGGCGCCGGCCCGGACATTTCCGCCGACGTTACCACTCACCGCCGCCGCTTCGATCGCCTGCGCCTGGACCGTCAGCGGCAGCGCCACCAGCAGTGCCGCGGCGCCGGCCAGCCGCCCCCACCCCGACCGACGCGCCGTACCCGAATCATTCGCGCCCGACTTGCCTCTGCCCTCGTTATTGTTCATGCTTTCCCCCTGTTTCCAGCGATTGAACCGAACTGCCTTGTTGTGGAACGGCAGACCGCCCGGCACCGGCCGGCCGCCATCTTGCTTCGGCGATGTTCGACTCCCCCCGTCCCACCTCGCGACAAGCACGCCTGGCCGCCACGACATGGCCGGCGCGCCGTTCGAGGCCCCTCAATAGCATTGACTGATGCGCCCGGTGCCGGTGATGACTTCCTGGCACCATTCCTGTTTCGGCTCGCTCCTGGCAGCCGGCCTGGCGGGCCTGATCTTCTTGACTACGACCGGCTTGGTTTCCGCGGCGGCCACCAGCAGCGGAGCCGCCGGCTCCGGCCGCGTATAGAGCAGGGTCTGCTTGGTGGCGCCGCCGGTATCGGCCGGCGTCACATCCACCTGATTACGCAATACCAGCGACAACTGGCCGACGCTGCGCGCCAGATCGAGCTTCTCCGCCTGCTCCGGGGTTACTTCGAGCGTCACCGCATTGACGACTTTCGGCTTGGTGTCGTTCTGGTTCGCCTCTTGCGCCACAGCCAGTACCAGGATCCGCTCCAATACCAGCTTGGATATATTCAGATCCCGGTTACCGTTGCCTGTTTTTTTGACATCGTCCTGAGTGCTGACCAGGATGTCGACGAAGTTGCCCGGCAAGGCAAAACCGGCGACGCCAATCACGTCGTTGACGCGCACCGTCATCGCGCGCTTGCCCTCGGCGACCACGGCCGACAGCCCGCCAGTCGCGCCGACCGGTGCCAGCTTCGATTCCGTCACCGGTTCACCGCGCTGCAGGCTGACCTTGATCACTCTGGTATCGAGCGCCTTGAGATCGTTGAAACTGTCCTTTTGCACGCTACCGGCCGGCCAGTCGACCAAGCGGACCATGTCCGGAGTCAAACGCGTGCCGAGGTTGAGATCGATTGCCGCTACCGCGATCTTGTTGGTACTCAGGCTGCTCTGCTGCACCATCCAGCGCGAAGCCAGTACGACGGCTGACAGCGCCGCCAGGATCGAGATGCCAAGCATCAGAATGGCTCTGGTGTTTTTCATGATTTCCCCTGCAGATTGAATCAACCCGACGACTTGTCCATTTCACAAACAGCCGCCACCACCAAACTTAAAATCGCCCTGCCCTACCCTGCCCTGCCTCTCAATTCTGGCTATCGCGCAGTTCTACACTCCGCCACTCCCAGGCAAACGCAGATGCGCCCCTCTCCCATATGCGCTCACCGTTCCTTGTCCGCACGATCCTCGAGACGCCGCCCTGGGACCTCGCCCATGCCCTTTCTTCCCGCCATGAAGTAGTTATGCCAGGCCCAATCCAGAATCTGTGCGCTCAAGACTGGCGGACGGCTTTCGTAGCGCGCATAGTCCCTGACCTGCCCCAGCAGATCGCGCGGATAGCACGCCAAGAGCGGCCGGCCCTCGCGATGGTGGTATTCGTGCAGCAAATGCTGGAACGCGTCCTCGACGAACGAGATTCCCAATTCATCGCAGACCTGACGGAACACCTGGCGATACTGTTCCTCGGACAGTGCACCGATGTGGATCTTGTAGCCGAGCCTGCGCAGGAAGGCTTCGTCGGTCAGCTGGGCCGGATCGATATTCGAGGAAAACACCACGATCACGTCGAACGGGATCTGGAACTTGTAACCGGTATGCAGTGTCAGGTAATCGCGGCGCCGGTCGAGCGGCACGATCCAGCGGTTCATCAAATCCTGCGGCGACACAATCTGGCGCCCGAGATCGTCGATCACATACAGGCCGTTATTGGCCTTTACATGCGGCGGTGCCTGGTAATAGCGGGTACCGTCGTCGAAGTCGAGGTCGAGCGTGGCCAGTGTCAGTTCGCCGCCGGAAATCGCGACCGGCCGCCGGCAGGCCTCCCAGCGTGCATCGATCATGTTCCGGCGGCCAAGTGTGGCAGCCGTCGCTTTCTGCGGCATCAACCGGTGCACATGCGGGTCGAAAATCTGGATGATTTCGTTATCGATGGTGATCGCATACGGGATCGCGACGAAGTCGCGCATCAATCGGGTCAACTGTTCGGCGATATAGGTCTTGCCGGTTCCGGGCTGGCCGTACACGATAATGGCCCGGCCAGAATTCATCGCCGCGCCGAGCTGGTCAAGCACTGTACTACGGATGATGAAGCCGTCGAAACCGGCAGCCATCAGCTCGCGTGTATAAGTGACGCGCCGAATCGATTGGCGCTCGATCTGTGCCGCATAGGCTTCCAGGCTGACTGGCGCCGGGCCGGCGTACTGGCAGCGGCGCAGGTAGTCACCGGCGCGGGCACGGCCGGTGTCGGACAACTGGAAGAAGGTGCTGGCGCTGCTGTCACCGCGGCTGACCAGTTCGCACAGGTGTTCGGTGCGCATGAAATCGAGCACGCCCTCCAGCACGCTGACCGGCAGCTTGATGTGGCTGGACAGGTCGGCCAGACTGATCCGGCCGCGCAGGAACAGTATCTTGCAAACCAGTTCACTCAGGAACAGGAAGCTCAACCCGGTCTCCTCGACCGTGTGCGGCGACGGCGGCAGCACCTGCGCTGCATCGTCCGCGACCGTCTCCCCCAGCACGTTGAATGTTGTCATGCTCCCCCCAATCCTGTTCGATTTTGGCGGCCTTATTTTTGCCTTCGATTGCCGCCTGTCCTGTAACTATTGCTTGCCGTCCCGTCCGCCCGTCGCCGTCAAAAAACCTTCAGAAAATTCATACGTCCGCCCTGCTCCAGCACTACATAGATGGCGGTTCCCAGCGCGATCGCCAGCGCGTATGGCATCTTCCCCGCCGTTTCCGGAGCAGCGTCCACTTTAGGCATTTCGTGAAACACGGTCGCCTTGATCAGCGCGCTCATGAACATCAACCGCACATTTTCGACCAGGCGCCCGAACGTGTGATTCCGCCCCGCCGTCAGCAACGTCAATACGCCGCCGGCGATGAAGGTCACTAGAACCACTCCGATCGCCGCGTTCGGCCCGAGAAATGCGCCGACCATCGCCATCAGCTTCACATCGCCGGCGCCGAGCGCGCGCAGCATGTACAGAGGCAGCATGATGACCAGACCCAGGCCGAGGCCAGCCAGCGCCTTGGTGAAGCCAAGTGCGCCAGTCATGGAACTGACGAAACCGTAGCCTTCCGGCAGAACGCTGTTCAACAGCACCCCCAGCCCGGCTCCTAAAAACACCAGCCGGTTCGGGATACGGTGGTGCCTGAGATCGCTCCACGCCGCACCCAGCAGTAGTGCAAACAGGGGACCAACCCCGATCAGGGTCAGCTGCGCCGATGTCAAGCCATCCATCTTTTTCAATCACTCCGTCGTGTGTTTAGATGATAGGGACCGGGCACCCGCCCTCCGCAAGAATCTGCGAGCAGGCGGGTGCGATGCCATTCCTAGCAGCCGGCGGAGCTAAACGTGTAGTTGCCGGTTGGAGCGGCTCCAAGGAAGGTGCCGATGCTGTTGAAAATACCGCAGAGGTTTTTTCCCAACAGCTTGGCGCCAACGACGATGGCAAGGGCGATCAGCGCCGCCAGCAGACCGTACTCGATCGCGACCGCGCCTTCCTCTTCTCTGATGAAATTCCTGATTGCATCCATAACGAACTCCTTTTCAAATGAATCACATATGTGAGCTTCGAGTCATGACTACGCTTTGTGCAGGAGCTGTTATTTCGCAGAGTCCGGAACAGCTATCCGGTCCTGCTGCGCTCGCCTCCCCCGCGAACCCAGTATGTCCCACGCAAATTTTTTCCAGTTGATTAAACGCAAGGAAACGTTACCAGTCGAACATTTTTTACAGGGGCCATCGGATGTGACGCCAGGCCGGTTCCGTGCAAACTCGGGCTTTCGATGGCCAAGGAGACTACTGCCCATCATGTCCGGCAGCTCCCCTGACAGGAGGGTTGGCCCAGATCAGGGCCAACTGCGCTGGCGCCAAACTATCCATCTTTTTTATTCACTCCGTCGTGTGTTTCGATGCATAGGGACCGGGCACCCGCCCTCCGCAAGAATCTTCGGGCAGGCGGGTGCGATGCCACTCCTAGCAGCCGGCGGAGCTAAACGTGTAGTTGCCGGTTGGAGCGCTTCCGAGGAAGGTGCCGATGCTGTTGAAAATACCGCAGAGGTTTTTCCCCAGCAGCTTGGCGCCAACGACGATGGCAAGGGCGATCAGCGCTGCCAACAGCGCGTATTCGATCGCGACCGCGCCCTCTTCCTCTTTCATGAAATTCCTGATTGCATCCATAACGAACTCCTTTCCAAATGAATCACATATATGAATTTCGACTCATGACTACGCTTTGCGCAGGAGTTGTTATTTCGCAGATCCGGACCAGCTATCCGGTGCTGCTGCCCTCACCTCCCCGCGAACCAAGTATTTCGCCTTTGTCTTTTTTTTGATTGAGTAATCTCAATAAAAGACTACGCTTAGTCTTTTCATAGACAGTCTTGGATATTCGATATCGATCGCGAACTGGCCAGCCGCCTGGTTGAGACTGATCTATAGTTTCGGATCACGCCAGCCAGACTTGACTTCGGTTGATAAAGCTTCGACCACCTTCCCGCCAGAAGAGTGAGTGGCTCACAACTCGGTCGCGAAGGGAACCACCTCTGGTACTAGGGTTCCAGTCTTCGGTCACTATGTCCACGTCCGGCCCGTATCCGGATCATTCATGACTGGATATTCGGCCGGGAAGCATCCCTTGAGTTTTTGATCATTCGCTTTCGCCGCGACTTCGCGAAATCGCTCAACGCGCATTCCTTCTCGCACTGCGTGACCGGTCCCCGGCGCGCGACGCCCAAGGCCTCCGGGGCATCACCGCTCCAAAACGTGATTGGCCTTCCGTTCCGCGCCCATCCCTGCCCCACACCTCTCCTTCTGCGTGCCGCGCAGTGAAGCAGTCACGGAACCCACCCGGCCCTCAGCGAACAACCGAAAGAGGCGGCACGCGGCAAACATCCAATTCCGGTGAAGATGACGGCGCGGCCGGATTCATCAAAAATCCATGAGCCTTCGCATCATCCGTTGACCTTTATCAAATCCCTGTTCGTTATTTCCAATAATCATCAATTGGCATATTGAAACATTGACAGGCGTAAATCAGGAGGCTCGCAAGGATGATGTTTTTCGCAAGCCGCCCAACAATGACCCGACACCGACTCAAGCCATGATCTTTGCGTCACCTTTCATTCCGAAGGAATCGGATCCCGAGCTGCCGGGAGCGATCGCCGGCCTCGCCTGGTTCGGCGGCGTGCTCGTCACCCTGCTGGTGCCGCTGTTCTTTCTCGCCATCGGGTACCAGAACCAGGCTGCTCCGCTGGAAGCGGCGCTCCAGATCGGGGTACGTGAGCTTGCCGAACGCTCCAGCGCACACCTCGAACGTGCGAAGCCGGAATCCCAGCCCCGCCGTTCCGTGCGCGAGATCGGCGAGTCCCTGGCCTGGCTTGGAGACAGCGTCAATATTCGCGTCCGCGACGCCAACCAGCGGCTGCTGTTCGAAAAGACCCATGACGCGCGACCGCCTCTCATTACGCGCGGCACGACGCTGCCACAGGGCAAGGCCGAGATCTGGCAGGTCGAGCTAAGCAGCTCTCTGCGTCCGCTTCTGATCGTCACCATGCTGATGCTGATTCCGGGCGGGCTGCTCGGCCTGGTGACTTTTTTCGGACTCAAGGCGGTGCCGATGCGCGCCTTTCACCTGGCGCTCCAGGAAATCGCCGTCCGCAAGACTACCGAAGATCGGCTGGCCAAATCCCTCTCGATTTTCTCCGCTACGCTGGAATCCACGGCGGACGGAATTTTCGTCACCGATGTCGCCGGTCGTGCGGTGGTTGCCAACCAGCGCTTTCTCGATCTATGGAACCTGCAGGGCTCGGTCAGCACCGGCGCGGTGGACGGCGAAACCCTGTTCCGGCTGGCTGGGCAATTACGCGACCCGGATGCGTTTGTCAGTACGCAAAAGCACTTGACCCGGCACATCGAGGTCGACCACGGCGCCGTCCTCGAGTTGCGCGACGGGCGCCTGTTCGAGTGGAATTCCCGTCCCCAGCACGTGGATGGAAACGTCGTCGGACGAGTTTCCAGCTTCCGCGACATCAGCGAGCGTAAACGTGCGGAATCACTGCTGGCGGCGGAAAAGGAAGTGCTTGAGATGGTCGTCTGCGGCATCCCGCTAAAAGCTGCCCTGGACGTTCTGGCGCGCCATGTGGAGGTACTTTCCGGACAAATGTTCTGCACCATCCTGTTCCGGGAGAGCGGCGAAGACAGTGCCTTGCTGTGCGCCACCGGCCCCAACCTGCCCACGGCGATAGCTGAGGAAATTCTTGGCAAGGGGCAGGCGGCCATGGCCAGGATATTCGCGGACGTAAAAAAATGGGGAGATCGCCAGCAGCATGGATTGCCGGACGAATTCAGCGGCGTGATCGAAAACCTCGAAGCCAATCCAGCCTGGGCGCAGTACCAGAACCTGATCTCCAGTCGGGGTTTGCAAGCCTGCTTTGCGGTATCGGTCCAATCCGCCTCCAGGCAGGTGCTGGGGCTCATCGTCGCGCACTACCGCAAGCCGTCCGACCAGCCGCCCCATGATCGCGAACTGACCTGGGTCGCGGCCCACCTGATCAGCATCGCCATCGAGCGCCGCCAGGCGGAAGCACGGCTACAGATCCTGGCCCACTATGACGGCCTGACCCATCTGCCGAACCGCGACCTGTTCCGCGACCGCCTCAGCCGGGCCATGAGCCGCGCGGACCGGCACCGGGGCCTGGTAGCGGTCATGTTCCTGGATCTGGACCGGTTCAAGACCATCAATGACACTCTGGGCCACGACGCCGGAGACATTCTGCTGAGTGAAGTGTCGGCGCGGCTGCAGCGCTGCGTGCGGGAGGAGGACACCGTGGCCCGCCTCGGAGGCGACGAGTTCACCGTGATCCTCGGCGAGATCAGCAAGCCGGAAGATGCCGGCATCGTCGCCGCCAAGATCGTCGAAGGCCTGGCGCCGCCGATCCGCTTGAGCGGCCAGGAAACCTTCGTCACCCCCAGCATCGGCGTCACCATTTACCCGCTGGATAGCGATAACGCCGAGAACCTTCTGAAGAACGCCGACACCGCCATGTACCGGGTCAAGCAGGAAGGCGGCAATGGCTACCTGTTCTTTACTCCGGAGATGAACACCCTGACCACCGGCCGGCTGGAAATGGAAAGCGGGTTGCGCCGCGCCCTGGAGCGGGAGGAATTCATCGTTTATTACCAACCGAAGGTCGATCTGGCCACCGGAACGATCATCAGTGCCGAGGCGCTGCTGCGCTGGAGACATCCGGACTGGGGCCTAGTTTCTCCGAGCGAATTCATTCCCATCCTGGAAGAGACCGGGCAGATCGAACAAGTCGGCGAATGGGTGCTGAAAACCGTGTGCACCCAGATCCGCGCCTGGCAGAACGCCGGCATGCCGCCCTTGAACGTGGCCGTCAATCTTTCTGGCCGACAACTGCAGCGCAACAACCTGTCCGTCACGATCGCCCGGATTCTCGAAGAAACCGGGCTGGACCCTCGCTTCCTGGAACTGGAGGTCACCGAGAGCATGCTGATGCACGACCCTCAATACGCGGTCGACATGCTGATGCAAATTCGCGCCAAGGGCGTAGTGCACATCGACGTCGATGATTTCGGTACCGGCTATTCGTCGCTGAGCTACCTCAAGCGCTTTCCGATCGATGCGCTGAAACTCGACAAATCCTTCGTCGACGGCCTGCCCCACGACGAAGACGATATCGCGATCTGCCGCGCCGTCATCGCGCTGGCTCACAATCTCAAGCTGCGCGTCGTTGCGGAAGGAGTGGAAAATGACGAGCAGTTGGCGTTCCTCCACCATAACGGCTGTGATGTCATTCAGGGCTACATCGTCAGCCGACCGCTGCCCGCCGATGCCTTCGCCCAACTGGTACGGCAGCACCACCAGAATCCGCTCTGGTCCGCTGAAAATTCCCAACCGCGCATGGCTCTTGTCGATCAGCCGCACAAGTCACGCCCCTCGAAGACCTCGCACCGCACTGGCAGTCCTTCTGAAATCAAGATCCTGAATGTCTCTGTTGGTCGATAGTCGAAAAACAGCGGGTCAGGAATCCGACGAATCAGCTGAACAGGAAAAGCAAAAGGGGCTGGAGCTGCATTTTCCATGCTCGCGGAAATGCACCAATTACCACATGAATTACGGAGCTTTGGCTGCGCGCCGCGCGCGCGCAACGCCGAAGGTCAACAACGCCGCCCCTTCGATCAGGGCAGCGGCGATGTCGTCCAGGATCTCGGCGATCGCCCGGTCTTCTGCCCCGGATGCCAGCGCGCGCAGCCGGGCCGCGGTCAGTTCCGGAATGTCGATGCCAGCCAGCAGCAAGCCTTGCGCTTCGCTCACGATGCGCTGCGCCGCGGGTTCGGCCTGCGCGCGCTGCGCCGCCGCATGCAGATCGCCAATCGCATAGCCGAGATTGAGCACTGCCAGCATGCCAGTGGGCACACGCTCGGCCACCTCGCTGGCGCGCCCCAGGTGCAATGTCAGCCGCAGAATCTGGCGCGTCGTCTGCGCCTGCCAATCGGTGCCATCCGGGGCCTGGCGCCGCTCGATCAGCCGTTGCAGGTCGCGCCGCACGCGCTCGGCCGCTTCCATTGCCTGGCGCCCGGAATCGCGCGGCAGCAGGATGAAACTGCCGGCCACCAGGAATGCAACGCCGGTCAGCGCAAAAGCACCGCTCCAGACCGCGGCGGCATCGGTCACCGCCGGCAACACCGCCTGGCTGACCAGCAGAAAACCCATGTTGTAGTCGATCGCCGGCAGCGCGAAACGCGTGCTGGCGCGCGCCAAGCCGCCGACCAGGATGAAGGGCGCGACCGACAGCAGCAGTTCGGGCAGAGTCGTGATGTGGGGCTGCAGCAGGAAGCGGTAGAGCGTCGCCACCGTCACTCCGGCCAGGATACCCTTCAGCAAAGACGGCGCCACCTTTTGCGGCATCGCCATCGAGCCGAGCACCATTGAGAAGATGCAAACGCCCAGCGCCGCCAGCTCGGCCGCCGGCCAGCCGCTCCAGTAACCGAGCGCCGAGGCCGCAAAACTGACCGCGCCCGAGACCAGCCCGGTGCGCCGTGCCAAGGCCCATTCGCGCTGCGGCGCCAGGCGCGCGGCCCTGGCCCTGAACGCGTGGGCATCGGCCTTGTCGCCGTTCGAGTCGAGCATCGCCGCAGCCGCGAGCAACTGCTGCAGCGCGCCCTGCAGTCGCCACAGCGCCTTGCTGGTAGCCTCCGCTGGCGGCACCGGGATTTCCAATCCATCGGGACTCTTGCCCGCTCGCAGACGGTGCGCCAGCGCTTGCAGGTGCGCCACCAGATCGGTCGGAGTGTCAGCGCCGGCCTGCGTGCGCGTGCGCAGCGCAGCGCCAGCGGCAATCACGGACAAGGACGCCACTACCAGCGTATCGATATGGCGCAGGCGGCGATAGCCTTCAATCGAGCCCGCCGTCACCAATGGCGCTGCATTTTCGAGCTTGCTCAAGCCGGCCAGGATACGGCGCTCGGCCTCGGCACTTTCCGTACTGTCGTGCCTGCTCAGCAATTGCGCCACATGGGCGACCGCGGAACCCGCCACCTTGCGTACCCTCTGGTAAAACTCCTGGCGCTGCGCTTCCGGCGTCAGGAACCCGGTCACCAGCGTCACCACGACCACCCCGATCAGGGTGCATTCGACGCGGGCGGTGGCGATCCCCAGCGCGGCGTCCGGGGTCCAGATCGACGGCAGCACCACGATGGCGGCCGTCATGCCCGCCATCAGCGCACCGTAATAGTGCACACCGCGCAGCAGGTGGGTCAGGCCGGAAGCGAGTGCGATCCAGAGGCCGAGCAGCGCCAGCACCAGGTAGGGACTGGCAGGGATATGCATCAGGCCGAAGCCCGCTGCGCCACCGACCAGCGTGCCGACGATACGGAAGAACGCACGCTCCAGCAGCAGGCCGCGCGAGGATTGCGCCACCACCCAGATCGGCATCGCCGCCCAGTAGGCATTTTCGATATGCAAGAAGGATGCGATCGCAAACGCCAGCCAGGCGGCCAGCGCCAACTGCAGCGCATAGCCGGCCGCCGCCCGGTCAAGGCCAAGGGTGTTGCTCAGCCTTGCAAGCATCGGCTTTTGCATGAATGGTTTTGTGGGGCGTTTGATCTCTGGAATGCCCGCGCAGTACTCAGGCAGGATCGCTTTGCTATCCCGCCTGTCGTTCCCGCATGCTTTAAGCGGGAACCCAGCGGCGTTTGTGGCTAAACGATATCTTTCTACCGCGTGGTGACTAGCCGGGGGTAGCCCGGCGGCTACTTACTTTTCTTGTCTCGCCAAGAAAAGTAAGCAAAAGAAGACGACCGCGAGGACACTGCCCTTCGGGTTCCCGCCGCTGCACCGCCAAAATCGGGAAACGAAACCAACTCGCTGCGCTCAAACATGTTTCGTTTCTGATCCGATTTCGGCGCCGCAGCAGCGGCAGCGTCCAAGCGGGGCAGATCAACGCCAAAGGCAAAAGCAACGGCAAAACTGGAAATGCCGGTTGGCCCCTTGGCAGCCGGCACACATTCTATTCATATTCGGCAATCGGCACGCAGCCGCAGAACAGATGGCGGTCGCCATACGCATTGTCGGCACGCCCGACCGCCGGCCAGTATTTCTGCTGCCGCAGCGATGCCACCGGCCAGGCGGCAAGAGTGCGGCTGTAGCCATGCTCCCAGGCATCGGCGGTAACCGCCTGCGCGGTGTGCGGCGCATGCTTCAGCGGGTTGTCGAGACGATCAAATTCGCCGCTTTCCACCTTGGCAATTTCGGCGCGGATCGCGATCATGGCGTCGATGAAACGATCCAGTTCACGCTTGGATTCGCTTTCGGTCGGCTCGATCATCAGCGTGCCGGGCACCGGGAAACTCATGGTCGGCGCGTGGAAGCCATAATCCATCAGGCGCTTGGCCACATCTTCATTGCTGATGCCAGTGGCCGCCGTCAACGGCCGCAGGTCGAGGATGCACTCGTGCGCCACCAGTCCGTCGTGGCCGGAATACAGCACCGGATAATGCGGCGCCAGGCGGCGCGCGATGTAGTTGGCGGCGAGGATGGCGACTTCGGTCGCTGCGGTCAGCCCGGCCGCGCCCATCATCGCGATATACATCCACGAGATCGGCAGGATGCTGGCGGAACCGAACGGCGCCGCGCTGACCGCGCTGATACCGGCGGCGTCGCGCTGATAGCCGACGCTGCGCACGTTCGGCAGGAACGGCGCCAGGTGCGCGCCGACCGCCACCGGGCCGACGCCGGGGCCGCCGCCGCCGTGCGGGATGCAGAACGTCTTGTGCAGGTTCAGATGGCTGACGTCGCCACCGAATTGGCCGGGTGCGGCGAGGCCGACCAGCGCATTCATGTTGGCGCCGTCGATGTACACCTGGCCGCCGTGCGCATGCACGATCTCGCACAGTTCCCGGATGCCTTCCTCGAACACGCCATGCGTCGACGGGTAGGTCACCATCGCCGCCGCCAGATTCTTGCCGTGCAGTTCGGCCTTGGCCTGCAGGTCCGCCAGGTCGACGTTGCCGCGCTCGTCGCAGGCCACCACCACCACCTGCATGCCGGCCATGCTGGCCGAGGCCGGATTGGTGCCGTGCGCCGACGACGGAATCAGGCAGATGTTGCGATGCCCCTCGCCGCGCGCGGCGTGATAGGCCTGGATCACCAGCAGGCCCGTATATTCGCCCTGCGAACCGGCGTTCGGCTGCAGCGACACCGCCGCATAGCCGGTGGCGGCGCATAGCATGTCTTCCAGTTGATCGATCATTTCGCGGTAACCGACGGTCTGCTCGGTCGGCGCATACGGGTGGATCGCGGCGAATTCGGGCCAGGTGACCGGGATCATTTCGGAAGTCGCGTTCAGCTTCATGGTGCACGAGCCGAGCGGGATCATGCTACGGTCGAGCGCCAGGTCCTTGTCGGCCAGGCTGCGCAAATAGCGCAGCATTTCGTGCTCGGCATGGTAGCGGTTGAACACCGGATGGGTCAGGTAGGTGCTGGTACGCGCCAGCGCATCCGGGAACGCGGCATCGACACCGGCTTCGATGGCGTCGAACTCGGCAGCCGGCGATTGCCCTTCATGCGCAAAGATCGACCACAGCAGCGCCACATCCTCGCGGCCGGTGGTTTCGTCGAGCGAAATACCGACGTGATGGTCGTCGATCTGACGCAGATTGATGCCATGCGCGCGCGCTGCCGCGTGCAACCGGTCGGCCAGTTTGACCTGCACCATCAGGGTGTCGAAATACGCCTGGTTGAGGATGCCGTAGCCCATCCGGCGCAGGCCGGCTGCCAGCACGCCGGTATAGCGATGCACCCGCTGGGCGATGGTGCGTATCCCTTGCGGGCCATGGTACACCGCGTACATCCCCGCCATCACCGCCAACAGCACCTGCGCGGTGCAAATGTTGGAAGTGGCCTTCTCGCGCCGGATATGCTGTTCGCGGGTTTGCAATGCCAACCGGTAGGCCTGGTTGCCCTGCGCGTCCTGAGTCACGCCGACCAGGCGGCCGGGCATGCTGCGCTTGAATTCGTCGCGTGTGGCCAGATAGCCGGCATGCGGGCCGCCAAAGCCGAGCGGCACGCCGAAGCGCTGGCTGTTGCCGACCACCACGTCGGCCCCCCATTCCCCCGGCGGCGCCAGCAAGGCCAGCGCCAACAGGTCTGCAGCCACCACCACCAGCGCGCCCTTGGCGTGCAGCGCGGCGACGTATGCGCGGTAGTCGCGCACCTCGCCGTTCACGCCCGGATATTGCAGCAGCACGCCGAAGCAGTCGTGGTGCAGCGCCGTGTTGTCCTCACCCGCGCCGCTGCAGGTACGCACTTCGATGCCGAGCGGTTTGGCTCGGGTTTCAATGATCTCGCGCGTCTGCGGCAGAACGTCCTCCGCCACATAGAACACGTTCGATTTCGACTTGCCGACCCGCTGCAGCAGGGTCATCGCTTCGGCTGCTGCGGTACCTTCGTCCAGCATCGACGCATTGGCGATCTGCATGCCGGTCATGTCGGTGATCATTTGCTGGAAATTGAGAATCGCCTCCAGGCGCCCCTGCGAGATCTCCGGCTGATATGGCGTGTAGGCGGTGTACCAGGCCGGGTTTTCGAACAGGTTGCGCAGGATCACGCCGGGCGTGACAGTGTTGTAATAGCCCTGCCCGATCAGCGACTTGAACACTTGGTTCTTGCCGGCCAGCTCCTTCAGTCTGGCCAGCGCCGCCTGCTCCGGCAGCGCCTCCGAAAACTCGCCAAGCGGCAAGGCTTCGCGGCGGCGAATGCCAGCCGGCACGATGGCGTCGATCAGCGCGCCGCGGCTGGGATAACCCACCGCGGCCAGCATGGCTTGCTGTTCGGATTCGGAGGGGCCGACGTGGCGGGCGACGAAGGCGTCGCGCGCTTCGAGTTGGGACAGGCTGTGGCGGGTAGTCATGGTCTGGAGTGAGCGGAAGTGATGGCTGACAATTGGGATAGAAATTTCGGGGAAACGTGGCTCGTGCCGAATCGCCCGTACCTTTAACCTGCGCCCTTCCCGCGCAGGCGGGAACGCATGTGTTCCCGCCTAAACCCGCGGGAACGACATGGAGATACGCTGGCGATTCGAAAACGGGTCAGGCGCCGATAGTCTTGCCGTAGGCTGCGGCATCCAGCAAGCCATCCAGTTCAGCGGGATTGGCAGGCTTCAGCTTGAACAGCCACGCCTCATAGGCATTGGCGTTGATCTGCTCGGGCGCGTCGCCCAGCGACTCATTGACTGCCAGCACCTCGCCGCCGATCGGGGCGTAAATGTCGCTGGCGGCCTTGACCGATTCCACCACCGCGCATTCCTTGCCGGCCACCAGCGTCTGGCCGACTTTCGGCAGCTCGACGAACACGATGTCGCCCAGCGCATCCTGCGCGTATTCGGTGATGCCAACGGTCAGCGTACCATCGGCTTCGGTGCGCACCCACTCGTGCGATTCAGCGTATTTCAATTCTGCAGGAACATTCATTTGCGACTCCAGGGAAAAAATTTTGAATCAGGAAACCAGAATCTTGCCATTACGCACGAAGGGCAGCTTGACCACGCTCGCCGCCAATTTCTTGTCGCGGATTTCAACCTGCACCGTGTCGCCGAGCGCCACGCCGAGCGGCAGGCGCGCCAGCGCGATCGCCTGCTGCATGGTCGGGCTGAAGGTACCGCTGGTGATTTCGCCATCGCCTTGCGGCGTCAGAACTTTTTGATGCGCGCGCAGCACACCGCCCTTTTCGCGCAGCAGCAGTCCGAGCAATTGCTGCTTCTGGCCATGCTCGACCAACGCTGCCTTGCCGACAAAATCGCGCGGCGCCGTCAGATCCACGGTCCACCCTAGGCCGGCATCGAGCGGGCTAACCGTCTCGTCCATGTCCTGGCCGTACAGATTCATGCCGGCTTCCAGGCGCAGCGTGTCGCGCGCGCCGAGTCCGGCCGGGCGTACGCCGGCATCCGCCAGCGCCTGCCACAGCGTCACCGCCTGCGTTGCCGGCAGCGCGATTTCAAAACCATCCTCGCCGGTATAGCCGGTACGCGCCAGCATCACTTCGCCCAGCGGCGTGCTGGGCACGATCACGGCGCTGAACGCCTTGAGTTGCTCGGACGCTGCCTGGGTCTGCGGCAATACCTGCCATACCTTGGCGCGTGCCTGCGGCCCCTGCACCGCAATCAACGCCATTGCACCGTCACCGCTGCGGCGCTGCGTGATCGCGACTCCGCTGCCGGTTTGCAGGTTGTGCGCCTCGATCCAGGCAATGTCCTTGTCGGCGGTGCCGGCGTTGACCACCAGCCGGAACCAGTTTTCCGCGAAAAAATAAACGATCAGGTCGTCGATCACGAAACCGTCCGGATTCAGCATGCACGAATACAGCGCACGGCCGGGAATTTGCAGTTTATCGATGTTGTTGGCCAGCAATCCGCGCAGAAAGGCGCGGGCGTTGTCGCCCTGCAGATCGACCACGCACATGTGGGAGACGTCGAACATGCCACAGTCATTGCGCACCGCCTGGTGCTCTTCGATTTGCGAACCGTAATTGACTGGCATGTCCCAGCCGCCAAAATCGACCATGCGGGCGCCGGCGGCGCGGTGGGTAGCGTTTAAGGGCGTCTCTTGCAGCGTCATGGAAACCTCGTACCAATGGAATAGGGAAGCGAACCGGGCGGATCGAGCGTGTCAGCCCATCCCGCGCGTTACACGCAGACCCCTCTGTCCTTGGTACCTGAGAGATTACGGGATGAATCCCGTGCGCCCCTTCGGTGGGCGGTCCGCGTGCGCGGCCGCCGCTCTCCAGAGTTGGAAGAACCTGTCTTCCATCCCGTTCAGTCCTTTTGCCTGAGAGTTTTTGGGTGGTGCCCCTTCGGCCGCAACGCGCGCAGTGATGCAACGGCTGCTTTCTCCTGAACAGGACCTGCGAATATATGCGCTCCGCCCAACCATGTCAATTTTTACGGCAGGATTTCCGGCCCAGCTACCGCTGCATCGACTCCCACACTTTTTGCAGGCGCTTGGCCGACACCGGCATCGGTGTCCGCAACTCCTGGGCGAACAGCGACACCCGCAGCTCTTCCAGCAGCCAGCGGAACTCTGCCATCTTGGGATCGTTCTGATGCACGCCGTGGCGCTCCTTCTGCGCTCGTTGCCACGGCGCCGCCGCCTGTTGCCACTCTGCCATCAACCGGGCATCGCGCGTGGGATCGACGCGCAGTTTTTCCAGCCGCACATTGATCGCCTTCAGGTAGCGCGGGAAATGTGCCAATTGCGCATAATCGTTGTCGGCCACGAAACGCTTGCCGATCAACGCCTGCAGTTGTGCCTGCATGTCGGCGGCGGCCGCCGCGTGCGCCTTCGCCCCCTGCAACTTTTTCGGCAGCGCGTGGTATTCGGCCAGGATGTGCCCCGCCAGACGCGCGATTTCGTTCACCAGCAGGTTCAGGCGCGCCTTACCCTCGTCGCGGCGCTTTGCAAATTCGACGGCGTTTTGCGGCAAGGGCGGCTGCAGGCAGGCACGCTCCAGCCCGGCGCCGATGATCTGCTCGCGCAATTCTTCCTGCGAGCCGAGGGCGATGAATTGCATGCCCATTTGTTGCAGTCCGGGAATGTTTTTTTCCAGGAATTTCAGTTGCTCCTTCAATTGCAGCGCGAACAGCCGGCGCAGGCCGATCCGGTGCACCCGCGCCGCCTCGGCCGGATCATCGAATACCTGCAGTTCGCAATGCGTCGTCTTGTCCACCAGCGCCGGAAAGCCGATCAGGGTCTGCTTGCCCTGCCGGATTTCCAGCAGTTCGGGCAATTCGCCGAACGACCAGGTAGTCAGGTTCTGATGTTCGGCGGCATGCCCGGCGCCGGCATCGGCGCCACCCTGCGCTGCTTTGTCGCCCTGCCCCGCCTTGGCGACCGGCGCCGGCGCGGCAGCGGCCGGGGTGACGGCGCTTGCGGCAGGCGTCGCGGTTTGTTCCACCAGGCGCTGAAAGCTCTGGCGCGCCTGGCCGCCGAATTCGGCCTGCAGCGCGGCCAGGTTGCGGCCCATCTCCAGTTGCCGGCCATGTTCGTCGATCACCTTGAAATTCATGAAGTGATGCGCCGGCAGGGTTTCCAGCTTGAAGTCGCTGACCTTGGCGGCAATCCCGGTCTCCTCGCGCACGTCGGCGATCAAGGCGTCGAGCAGGCTGCCGCTGCCGAACGCTTGCCGCTCCTCGATCCGCGCGCAAAACCTGGCTCCAAAATCGGGCAGCGGCACGCAGTGACGGCGCAGTTTTTGCGGCAGCGACTTCAGCAGCAAATGCACCTTTTCTTTCAGCATGCCGGGCACCAGCCATTCGCAGCGCGTCGCCGACACCTGGTTCAAGGCATACAGCGGCACGCTCAAGGTGACGCCGTCGCGCACCGCGCCCGGCTCGAAGTGATACGACAGGCCCATGTCGATGCCGGCCACCATCATCTGCTTGGGAAACAGCTCGGTGGTGACGCCGGCCGCTTCGTGCCGCATCAACTCGTCGCGGTTCAGGTACAAGAGTTTCGGGTTATTGGCGCTGGCGTCCTTGAGCCACCTCTCGAAGGCGATACCGTTGCAGATGTCGGCCGGAATCAGCTTGTCATAGAACGCCGCAATCAGCTCCTCGTCCACCAGCACATCCACCCGGCGCGACTTGTGTTCCAGGTTTTCGATCTCGCGAACCAGCTTCTGGTTGTGCGCGAAGAACGGCGCGCGGGTGTCGAATTCACCGCCGACCAATGCATCGCGAATGAAGATTTCGCGCGCCTCGGCCGGATTGATGCGGCCGTAGTCGATGCGGCGCTGGCTGTACACCACCAGGCCGTAGAGCGTGGCACGCTCGTAGGCCGAGACTTGGGCGGTGCGCTTTTCCCAGCGCGGCTCGCCGTAGGATTTCTTCAGCAGGTGGCCGCCGATCCGTTCCAGCCATTCCGGCTGGATCTGTGCGATGGTGCGCGCATACAGACGCGAAGTATCGACCAGTTCGGCGGCGACGATCCACTTGCCCGCCTTCTTGCCTAGGTGCGAACCGGGCCAGATATAAAATTTGATGCCACGCGCGCCAAGATAGCTCGACTCATCTTCTTGCTTGAAACCGATGTTACCGAGCAAGCCTGTTAGCAAGGCGCCGTGCAACTGTTCATAGGTGGCTGGCGCCTCATTCAGGCGCCAGCCCTGCTCGCGCACGATGGTCAGCAGCTGCGAATGGACGTCGCGCCACTCGCGCAGCCGCAGTTGCGACAGGAAGTTAGCGCGGCAGTGTTCCTGCAACTGGCGGTTGGTCTTCTTGTGTTCGATCTCGTCGGCGAACCATTTCCAGATTTTCAAATAGCTCAGGAATTCGGATTTTTCGTCGACGAATTTCTTGTGCGCGGCGTCGGCCGCCGCCTGCGCTTCCAGCGGCCGGTCGCGCGGGTCCTGCACCGACAGCGCGGCGGCGATGATCAGCACTTCGGTCAGGCAAGCGTTGTCGATGGCAGCCAGGATCATGCGGCCGATGCGCGGATCGAGCGGCAACCGGGCCAGCTTGTGGCCGAGCGGCGTCAGCCGGTTGGCGTCATCCACCGCCCCCAGTTCCTGCAGCAGTTGGTAGCCATCGGCAATCGCACGCCCTTGCGGCGGTTCGATGAATGGAAAGCTTTCGACGTCGGTCAGGCGCAAGGATTTCATGCGCAAAATCACCGCCGCCAGTGACGAGCGCAGGATTTCCGGTTCGGTGAATTTCGGCCGCAGCAAGTAATCCTGTTCCTCGTACAGGCGGATGCAAACGCCGGCCGCGACCCGGCCGCAGCGGCCGGCGCGCTGGTTGGCAGCCGACTGCGCCACCGGCTCGACCTGCAATTGCTCGACCTTGTTGCGATAGCTATATCGCTTGACGCGCGCGGTGCCGGTATCGACCACGTAGCGGATGCCGGGCACCGTCAGCGAGGTTTCGGCGACGTTGGTGGCGAGCACGATGCGGCGCGCATTCGAGGCCTTGAACACCCGTTCCTGTTCTTGCGCCGACAGCCGCGCAAACAGCGGCAGGATTTCCACATGCGGCGGATGGTGCTTGCGCAACGCTTCGGCGGCGTCGCGGATCTCGCGTTCGCCGGGCAGGAATACCAGCACGTCGCCGGAGCCGATGCGCGCCAGCTCATCGACGGCGTCGACTACCGCCTCCATCAGGTCGCGCTGCCCTCGCTCCTTTTGCGCGGCGCTGGGAGCGCTGCCGGGCTTGACCTCGCTGCGATCGGCCGAATCGACCGGACGGTAGCGGATTTCGACCGGGTATAGCCGGCCGGATACCTCGATCACCGGCGCCGACTGCTCGCCGCGCGCGAAATGGCGCGCGAAGCGCTCGGCATCGATGGTGGCCGAGGTGATGATCAGCTTCAGGTCGGGCCGGCGCGGCAGCAACTGCTTCAGGTAGCCGAGCAGGAAGTCGATGTTCAGGCTGCGCTCGTGCGCCTCGTCGATGATCAGCGTGTCGTACTGGCGCAGAAACGGGTCGCTCTGGGTTTCCGCCAGCAGGATGCCGTCGGTCATCAGCTTGACCGAGGCGCCGGCGCTTAGCGTGTCGTTGAAGCGCACCTTGAAGCCAACATGCTCGCCCAGCGGCGAGCGGAGCTCCTGGGCGATGCGCTTGGCAGTGCTGGAGGCTGCGATGCGGCGCGGCTGCGTGTGGCCGATCAGGCCGTGCTGGCCGCGCCCGAGCTGCAGACAGATCTTTGGCAACTGGGTGGTCTTGCCGGAGCCGGTTTCACCGCAAACAATGATGACCTGGTGCGTGCGCAACGCGTCGCCGATTTCGGCGCGCCGCGCGGAAACCGGCAGCTCTTCCGGAAAGGTAATTGGCGGCAACGGGTTGCGCACGATTGGCGCCGGTTCAGGTTGCGGCCGGGCACGGCCACGGGGGCTGGTTTTTTGAGGCGGTTCGGGTACGGACATGACGGCTCGAATTATAATGCGCCTCATGGAAAATCCAGATCAATTCGTCGGCTGGCTACGCTCGGTCGCGCCTTACATCCACGCGTTCCGCGGCAAGACCTTCGTGGTCGCCTTTCCCGGCGAACTGGTCAAGGCCGGCGCGCTGCCGGTGCTGGCCCAGGACCTGTCGCTGTTGCATGCGCTCGGCATCCGCATCGTGATCGTGCACGGCAGCCGCCCGCAGGTCGAGGAGCAACTGGCGCTGCGCAATGTCGAGGCGCATTTTCACAACGACTTGCGCATCACCGATAGCGCGGCGCTGGAATGCGCGAAGGAAGCGGCCGGCGAATTGCGGCTGGACATCGAGGCCGCCTTCAGCCAGGGCTTGCCGAACACGCCGATGGCGCATGCGACGATTCGCATCATTTCCGGCAATTTCGTCACCGCGCGCCCGATCGGCATCATCGACGGCGTCGATCTGCAGTTGACCGGCATCACGCGCAAGATCGCCTACGAAACCATCCATCCGATCCTGGCCGCGGGGTCCATCGTGCTGCTGTCGCCGCTCGGCTTTTCCCCGACCGGCGAGGCATTCAACCTGTCGATGGAAGACGTGGCGGTAGCGGCGGCAATCGCCTTGCGCGCGGAAAAGCTGGTGTTCATCAGCGAAACGCCGATGATGACCGATGCCGCCGGTGCCGAAATCCGCGAGCTGTCGGCGCATCAGGCGGAGGCCGTGCTGGCCGCCGATTGCCTGCCGGCGGATTCGGCATTCTATCTACGGCATGCGATCCGCGCCTGCCATTTCGGCGTGCCGCGTGCACATATCGTACCGTTCGCGCTGGACGGCTCGGCGCTGCTGGAACTGTTCACGCACGACGGCGTCGGTACCATGATTTCCTATGAGAACCTGGAAAGCCTGCGCGAAGCGACGATCGAGGATGTCGGCGGCATCCTGAAACTGCTGGAACCGCTGGAGGCCGATGGCACCCTGGTCAAGCGCGGGCGCGAGTTGATCGAACGCGAAATCGACCAGTTCACCGTAATCGAGCATGACGGCGTGATTTTCGGCTGCGCCGCGCTATACCCGTTCCCGGAAGAACGGATGGCGGAAATGGCAGCGCTGACGGTGAACCCGGAAGCCCAGACCCAGGGCGACGGCGAGCGCATCCTGAAGCACATGGAAAACCGCGCGCGCGCCGCCGGCATGAAGAAACTGTTCGTGCTGACCACCCGCACCGAACACTGGTTCCTGAAGCGCGGCTTCGTGCGCGCGACGATCGACGACCTGCCGAAGAACCGCCAGCAGATGTATAACTGGCAACGCAAGTCGCTGGTGCTGATAAAGAACCTTTAACATCATTGCGGGACAGAGTTTGTGAGACGCCTAGGCGTCGAGCTACTCTATTCCCAACAAATCAAAACGAAACATCGAGCACGGTCAGCTACCGCAGAAAAATCTGTTGAGCACCCACCAACGACACCGGGTTCCCGCCTCCGCGGAAACCACATGAATCAAGGAGAAACACATGGCCCGCATGGTCCACTGCATCAAACTGAACCGGCAAGCCGAAGGACTGGATTTTCCGCCGTATCCGGGCGAACTCGGCAAACGGATTTATGAAAACGTGTCGAAGGAAGCCTGGGCCGCGTGGCTGCGGCATCAGACCATGCTGGTCAACGAAAACCGGCTGAACCTGGCCGATGCCAGCGCCCGCAAGTACCTGGCGCGCCAGATGGAAAACCACTTCTTTGGCGACGGTGCCGATGCCGCCGCCGGCTATGTGCCGCCGGCCCGCTAGCGCAGCGAGTCCGAGAGGATATCTGGCGGCTCCGTAATTAACAGGAGTATTTTAGAAATCGTCCAATTTATATACGGAAATAGCCGATTTTCAAGCATACTCCCTAATTTTACGAATCAGAACGTCAGCGCCCTGACGCCGTCCGGGGTACCCAGCAAGCAGACGTCGGCGCCGTGGCGGGCAAACAAACCAACCGTGACGACGCCGGCGATATTGTTGATTTCTGCCTCCAATTGCGCCGGCTGTTCGATCTTCATTCCCGCCAGATCCAGGATCAGGCAACCGTTGTCGGTCAAGAGCGGCTGGCCGTCCTTCATCCGCAGGCGCGGTTCGCCGCCCAGCTTGGCCAGTTGCCGCGCGACCGCCGCGCGCGCCATCGGAATCACTTCCACCGGCAGCGGAAACGCGCCCAGATAATCCACCAGCTTGGAGCCGTCGGCGATGCAGACGAACCGCCGCGCCACCGAAGCGACAATCTTCTCGCGCGTCAGCGCCGCGCCGCCACCCTTGATCATCGCGCCCTGCGGCGTGATTTCATCGGCGCCGTCGATATACACCGGCATCGATTCGACGTCGTTCAGGTCGAACACCGCGATGCCATGCCCGGCCAGCCGCGCCGCGGTGGCGTCCGACGAAGCCACCGCGCCTTTGATCCGGTGCTTGATTTTTGCCAATTCGTCGATGAAGAAATTGGCGGTGGAGCCGGTGCCGATACCAATGATCTGGCCGTCCACGACGTACTCGATGGCGGCACGCGCGACCGCCTGTTTCAACTGGTCCTGATTCATGATGTCCGCCTCAAAAAAAGAATCCGCGTATTTTACGCGCGCCACCGCGCACCGGCTTCGCGGCTTGCCACTACAATTCCGGTTCCATCCCTTTTCGCCCGAGGAATTCCGATGCCGACACTGCGCCCCTTCCACCTTGCCTTCCCGGTTCACGATCTAGCCGCCGCGCGCGCCTTTTACGGCGGCGTATTGGGTTGCGCCGAGGGGCGCAGCTGCGACGAATGGATCGACTTCGATTTCTTCGGTCATCAGTTGGTGGCGCACCTGGTGCCGACGCAATCGCGGCTGGCCGGCGCCAACGCGGTCGATGGCCACAATGTGCCGGTGCCGCATTTCGGCCTGGTGCTATCGATGGCCGAGTGGCGCGCCAAGGCCGAGCAGTTGCAGCGGGCGGGCGTGAAATTCGAAATCGAACCGCACATCCGCTTCCCCGGTTTGCCGGGAGAGCAGGGAACGATGTTCTTTTTCGATCCGAGCGGCAACGCGCTGGAGATCAAGGGCTTCGAGAACATGCAGCAGCTGTTCGCCAAGCAATGACCGGTTAGCCGCGCAGGCGGCTGGCCACCGTTGCCAGCGCGGTAATCCGCGCCCAGTCGCCGGCGGCCAGCGCATCTTTCGGCGTCAGCCAGGAACCGCCAACGCAGGCGACATTCCGGCAGGCAAGGAATTGCCTGGCATTGTCCGGCGAAATGCCGCCGGTCGGACAGAACACCATCTCAGGCAAGGGCCCGGCCAGCGCGTTCAGCATGCCGACGCCGCCTGCCGGCACTGCCGGAAACAGCTTTACCCGGCGAAAGCCGGCGGCGCGCGCCGCCATCACTTCGGACGGCGTCATCACGCCCGGCAACAGGCGCAAGCCGGAGGTACGAGCAGCTTCGATCAGCGCCGGCGTCAGCCCCGGCGAGACGCCGAATTCGGCGCCGGCATCGCGTGCGGCGATGAATTGTGCCGGCTCGGTCAGGGTGCCGACGCCGACAATCGCCTGCGGCACCTGCGCGGTGATGGCGCGAATCGCCTCCAGCCCGTGGACAGTACGCAACGTCACTTCCAGTACGCGAATGCCGCCGGCCACCAGCGCCTTCGCCAGCGGCACCGCCTGCGCCGGATCGTCGATTGCAATCACCGGCATCACCGGCGACAGCTGCAGGATTTCCAGCATGGTCACGCGTGGCAGTTTCATAGTCGCTCCAAGATCGATGTCCGCTGGCGGGGCGGCCTATTTGACCAGGATGTCCTCATCCGAGCCGGGCGCCTGATCCAGCACGTCATGCGTATTGTTGGTCGGCACCGGCGGCATCAGCGAGGATGCCAACGGCGGCGGCAACGCAAACGTGGCTCCGCCCTCTTCCGCGGTGCTGACCGCGGCGCGAAAGGTGGCAAACAGCTCGCGTCCCATGCCGACCTGGTTGGCCGACAAATCCGCCTGCTCGATCTCGCGCGCCTGCCACTCGGCGTCAGCCACCAATGCCTGCAGCAGGCCGGTAGCGGCGTCCAGCCGGATCAGGTCGCCATTGCGCACTTTCCCCAGCGGCCCGCCGGCCGACACTTCGGGCGAGACGTGAATCGCCGCCGGCACCTTGCCGGAGGCGCCCGACATGCGGCCGTCGGTCACCAGTGCCACCCGGTAACCGGCGTCCTGCAGGCTGCCCAGGGCTGGCGTTAGCGCGTGCAATTCCGGCATGCCGTTGGCGCGCGGCCCCTGATAACGCAGCACGGCGACGAAATCACGCTCCAGTTGGCCCGCCTTGTAGGCCAGCATGAAATCTTCCTGCGATTCGAACAGCATGGCCGGCGCCTCGATCGTCCGGTGCTGCGGCTGCACGGCGGACACCTTGATTACCGCCCGTCCCAGATTCCCGCGCAGCAAACGCAGCCCACCGTCGGCTGAAAACGGCAGCGCAACCGGACGCAATACTTCCTTGTCGGCACTATGGGCCGGTGCATCCTTCCAGACTGCCACACCATCCTGCAGGAACGGTTCGCGGCAATGCGCGCGCAAACCATGCCCGAGGATGGTCGTGACATCGTCATGCAGCAGGCCGGCATCCAGCAATTCGCGGATCAGGAGACCGGTGCCGCCGGCGGCGTGGAAATGATTGACGTCGGCTTCGCCGTTCGGATAGATGCGCGCCAGCAATGGGACCGCGGATGACAATTGGTCGAAATCATCCCAGTCGATGACGATGCCGGCGGCGCGCGCGATCGCCACCAAGTGCAACGTGTGGTTGGTCGAGCCGCCGGTGGCCAGCAGCGCGACGATGGCGTTGACGATTGCCTTTTCGTCGACCACGCGCCCGAGCGGGATATAACTTTGCCCCTGGTCGGTGATTTCCACCACGCGCCGCGCCGCAGCGGCAGTCAGCGCCTCGCGCAATGGCGTGTTGGGGTGGATGAAGGCGGCGCCTGGCAGGTGCAACCCCATCACTTCCATCAACATCTGGTTACTGTTGGCGGTACCGTAAAAGGTGCAGGTGCCGGGGGCATGATACGACTGTGCTTCCGACTCCAGCAATTCGTCGCGGCCGATTTTTCCCTGCGCATACAGTTGCCGGATCGCCGCCTTTTTCTGGTTCGCCAAACCGCTGGGCATTGGCCCGGCCGGCACGAACAGGGCCGGCAAATGGCCGAAATGCAGGGCTCCGATCAGCAGCCCCGGCACGATCTTGTCGCAAATGCCGAGCAGCAGTGCGGCGTCGAACATGTTGTGCGACAAGGCGATGGCGGTAGCCATGGCGATCGTGTCGCGTGAAAACAGCGACAGTTCCATGCCCAATTGCCCCTGGGTGATGCCATCGCACATGGCCGGCACGCCGCCGGCAAACTGCGCCACGCCGCCGGCCGCACGCACCGCATCGCGAATGATTGGCGGGAAACGTTCATACGGCTGGTGCGCCGACAGCATGTCGTTGTAGGCCGAGACGATTGCCACCGACACGCTCCTGGTTTGCTTCAACTTCAGCTTGTCGCCGGCGGGGGACGCGGCAAAGCCATGCGCCAGGTTGGTGCAGGACAGCGAACTGCGTTGCACCCCGGCACGCCGGGCGGCTTCCAGCCGGAACAGATAGGCGGCACGATATGGCGCACTGCGCTGGATGACCCGCGCGGTAACACCAGCCACGGTCGGGTGAACAGGCATGATCAACTCCTGGCTTGAAAACCGTGATGAAATTTTACTACACGCCGGAACTTGGATCGAATTCAGACATCGCCAATTCAACCCGAGTCAGGCCGGATTACTCCCCGATTTTTCTCCATGGAAAATACATTTCCAGGAAGAACAATCTTGTTTCTCGCGCAGAAACACTGGCATCACGTTACCGTTTTTGTAGTGAAATTACATATAAATCGAGTATATTTGACAGCTTTCCCTGTTTCCCTCCTTACATCGCCATGGACCAGCAGCCACCCAACCTGACCGCCAGCTCCGAATTCCAGGCGCTGCAACGGCATGCAGGTGACGCCCGGCACTGGCACATGGCGCAATTGTTCGCGCAGGACGCCGAGCGCTTTACACGCTTCTCGCTGGAGGCGGCCGGCCTGTTTCTGGATTATTCAAAGAACCGGCTCGACGCCCAGACCCTGTCGCTGCTGCTGGCGCTGGCGCACGCGCGCGGCGTCGAGGCGCGACGCGACGCCATGTTTGCCGGCGCCCCCATCAATACCACCGAGCACCGGGCGGTACTGCACACGGCTCTCAGGGCGCCGCGCGACGCCATGATCGAGCTGGACGGGCGCAACCTCAGCGCCGACGTCCATGCGGTGCTGGAACGCCTGTACGCGTTTGCCGCCAAGGTGCGCGATGGCCACTGGCTCGGCTATGACGGCCGACCGATTACCGATGTCGTGCACATCGGCATCGGCGGCTCCGATCTGGGGCCGAAAATGGTTTGTCAGGCGCTGCGCCCGCTGGCGCATCCGCGTATCGCGCTGCATTTCGTCTCGAACGCCGACGACCGCGATCTGGCGGCAGCATTGGCGCAAGTCGATCCGGCCACGACGCTGTTCGTGATCGCCTCCAAGACCTTCACCACGCTGGAAACCATGATGAACGCGCGCAGCGCGCGCGCCTGGTTTTTGCGACACGGAGCCGAAGCGGACCTACCGCGCCATTTCGTCGCGGTGTCGAGCAACATGCCGGCGGTGAAGAGCTTTGGCATCGATCCGGATAACATGTTCCCGATGCGCGACTGGGTCGGCGGTCGTTATTCGATCTGGTCGGCGATCGGCTTGCCGGTGGTGCTGGCAATCGGACCCGATTGTTTTGCACAATTTTTAGCCGGCGCCCACGCCATGGACCAGCATTTTCAAAGTGCGCCGCTGGAAGCCAACATGCCGGTGCTGCTGGCCGTGGTTGGCCTCTGGAACCGCAACTTTCTGGACTGCAGCTCGCTATCGATCGCACCCTACCACCAGGGCCTGAAATACTTCCCAGCCTATCTGCAGCAACTGGAAATGGAAAGCAACGGCAAGCGCGTAACGCTGGACGGCAAAGAACTCGGCGTCGCGACTTGTCCGGTGGTTTGGGGCGATGTCGGCACCAACGGCCAGCACGCCTATTTCCAGTTGCTGCATCAGGGCAGCGACATCACGCCGGTGGATTTCATCGCGGCGCTGCAGCCGGTACCGGGCTTTGCCGGCCATCAGACGGTCTTGCTGGCCAACTGTTTCGCGCAGTCGGAAGCGTTCATGCGCGGCAAGAGCCTGGAACAGGTGCGCGCGGAAATGCGGCAGCAAGGGATGGCTGCGGTCGACATCGCCGAACTGGCGCCGCACCGCACCTTTCCCGGAAACCGCCCCAGCAATACCCTGCTGATGGAGGAGTTGAGCCCGGCTGCGCTGGGCGCGCTGATTGCGCTCTATGAGCACAAGGTATTGGTCCAGGGCACGATCTGGGGTGTCAACAGCTTCGACCAATGGGGCGTCGAACTGGGCAAGCTGCTGGCCAAGAATATCGAGGAAGAATTGACCGGGGCGGCAGTGCCGGATCGGCACGACAGCTCCACCAATGGATTGATCGCACGGGCGCGCGCCGCGTTGTAGCCGGCCGCGCGCCCGCCCCTCGGCCACCATACCGCGCCCGGCAGAAAGTTTCGCATCATGGTTCTATCGGATTTCGACCTGATCCTGTTCGGCGGTACCGGTGATCTGGCGCTGCGCAAGCTGCTGCCGGCGATGTATGGACGTGAACGCGCGCTGGAATTGCCGCCGGCCGCGCGCATCGTCTGCATCGGGCGCAATCCGGGCAACGATGCCGAATTCCTGGCCATGGTTGAGCGCGACGTCAAGCCGTATATCGCGCCGGACCTGCTGCGCGAGGATACCTGGCAGACCTTCCGCCACCGGATTCGCTACTACGCCCTGGACGCTGGCGATCCGGCGGCGTATACCGCGCTGGCAACCGCGCTGCGCCCCGGTCCCGAGATCATACGGGTGTTCTATCTGGCGACGCCGCCGGCGCTGTTTGCCGGCATCTGTCGCAACCTGGCGGCCAGCGGCCTGGCGACACCCACCACCCGCGTGGTGCTGGAAAAGCCGCTGGGGCGCGACCTGGCCAGCGCGCGCCGGATCAATGCCGAAGTCGGCGAACTGTTTTCAGAATCGCAAATCTTTCGCATCGACCATTACCTGGGCAAGGAAACCGTGCAGAACCTGCTGGCGCTGCGCTTCGGCAACGTGCTGTTCGAGCCCCTGTGGCGGCGCGAATGGATCTCCGACGTGCAGATCACGATCGCCGAGGAACTGGGCGTCGGCAACCGCATGGATTACTACGAGACTTCCGGCGCGCTACGCGACATGCTGCAAAACCATCTGCTGCAATTGCTGTGCATTGTCGCCATGGAACCGCCAGTATCGATCACGCCGGATGCGGTACGCGACGAAAAGCTGAAAGTGCTGCGTTCGCTGAAGCGCCTCACGCCAACGGCGCTGGCGCAGAACGTGGTGCGCGGCCAATACCGCGCCGGTCACGTCGGCGGCGTCGCGGTGCCCGGCTATCGCCAGGAAGCAGCCGCCAATCCGGAGTCGCGCACCGAGACCTTCGTCGCGCTCAAGGCGGAAATCGATACCTGGCGCTGGGCTGGCGTGCCGTTCTACCTGCGCACCGGCAAGCGCATGGCGGACCAACTGGCGGAGATCGTAATCCGCTTCAAGCCAGTGCCGCATTCGATCTTTGCCCAGCACAACAGCAGCTTCCAGCCGAATTGCCTGGTGATCCGGCTGCAGCCGGACGAAGGCTTGCACCTGAACCTGATGGCCAAGACGCCGGGCGAAGGGATGCGCCTGAAGCCGGTGCAACTGGAGCTGGATTTCCGCACCAGCTTCAAGACCCCACGCATGGAGGCCTACGAGCGGCTGCTGCTCGACGTGCTGCGCGGCCAGTTGACGCTGTTCATGCGCAGCGACGAGCTGGAAGCGGCATGGGAATGGGTTGCGCCGATCCTGGAATACTGGGAGCAGGAAGAAAACGAGCCGATTCCGTATGCCGCCGGCACCTGGGGCCCGGCTGCGGCCAGCGCGCTGATCGGCCGCGACGGCTTGCAGTGGCGCGAAGAAGCGCTGCCGGAAATGTAGGCCGATGCTGCTCGATGCCATCCGCAGCCAGCTCGATGCGCTCTCGAAGTCGGAGCAGAAAGTCGCGCGCGCAATCCTGCATAATCCACGGCTGGCTCTGGCGTCCAATCTGGCCACGCTGGCGCGCAACGCGCAGGTGTCGGAACCGACCGTGGTGCGCTTCTGCCGCGCCATCGGCTACCACGGCTGGCGGGAATTCAAGCTGAGGCTGGCGCAAGGCGTGGCGCTGGCGCTGCCCGGCAGCGACCGCCCGTTGGCGCCTGGCGATCTCGCGGCGGACCTGGTCGACAAGCTCTGCAGCCGCTCAATCAATACCCTGCTCGATTTGCGCAATCACCTTGACCCTGATGCCATCCAGCGCGCACTGGCGGCGCTGGCGGCAGCCGGTAAAATCGAGCTGTACGGGCAGGGCAGCTCCGGCATCGTCGCTGCCGACGCGCAACACAAGTTTTTCCGCTCGGGCGTCCCGGCCATCGCCTACAGCGATCCGCATCTCCACAGCATTGCCGCCGCGCTGCTGAAAAGGGGCGATGCAGTGATCGCCATCTCCCAGCACGGCAACAGCGAGACGCTGCTGCGCAGCGTGCGGCTGGCGCGCAGAAGCGGTGCCGAGGTGGTGGTGCTGGCGCCGTCCGGCACGCCGCTGGCGGCGCTGGCCACGGTGCTAGTGCCGATCGACCTCGGCGCCAGCCAGGACCCGTACGCGCCGATGTCGGCGCGGCTGGCGCATCTGGTGGTGATCGATATCCTGGCGACCGGGCTGGCGCTGAAGCGCGGGCCGGAGTTCCGCAAGAAAATGCTGCAGGCGCAAAAGGCCCTGCAAAAATTCGACATGCAACTCGATTCCTACCTTTGAAAGAGAACTCGATGAATCAACTGCAGCAATTGAAGCAAAGCACCACCGTCGTCGCCGATACCGGCGACTTCCAGACCATGAAGGCATTCGCGCCGCAGGACGCCACCACCAATCCATCGCTGATCCTGAAGGCGGTGCAAAAGGACGAGTACCGGCCACTTTTGGAAGCAACGGTGCGCGAGCATGGCGGCAAGCCGGTGGCCGAGATCATCGACCGTCTGCTGGTCGCCTTCGGCCTGGAAATTCTCTCCATCATCCCCGGCCGCGTCTCGACCGAAACCGATGCCCGGCTGTCGTTCGACACCGCAGGCTCGATCGCCAAGGGCCGGGCGCTAATCGCGCTATACGAAGCGGCCGGCATTCCGCGCGAGCGCATCCTGATCAAGATCGCCTCGACCTGGGAAGGTATTCGCGCCGCCGAAGTGCTGGAGCAGGAAGGCATCCGCTGCAACATGACGCTGCTGTTTTCGCTGCCGCAGGCGGTCGCCTGCGCCGACGCCGGCGCGCAACTGATTTCGCCCTTCGTCGGCCGCATCTACGACTGGCACAAGAAATCCAGCGGCCAGGAATATGCCGGTGCCGACGACCCCGGCGTGCAGTCGGTACGGCGCATCTACACCTACTACAAGAAATTCGGCTACCGCACCGAGGTGATGGGCGCCAGCTTTCGCAACACTTCGCAAATTCTGGAGCTGGCCGGCTGCGATCTGTTAACCATCAGCCCGGAACTATTGCAACAACTGGCGGCGAGCAACGCGCCAGTAGCCCGGAGGCTGGACCCGTGCGCCGCGCGTGCCGCCCAACTGGAAAAACTGACGCTCGACGAAAAGGCCTTCCGCAGCATGCTCAACGACGACGCGATGGCGACCGAAAAGCTGGCGGAAGGCATCCGCCTGTTTTGCGCCGATGCCGTCAAGCTGGAAAAAATGATCGAAGCGCTACGCTGAAGCGTGGGCGCCGGGCAGCCTTAGCGCGACACGTTCGCTTTCTGCGCCACCGCATCGGCCATCGTCAGCGCTTCGGCATCGCCGCGCGCGCGCAGTGCCCGCACCACACCGTCACGATCCGCCGCCGAGCGGTTCTGGTTGACCTTCCACTTGCCGACCAGTCGGGCGATCGGAACTTCGAGGCCGACGATTCCGCTCAATTGCTGCTCGATGAACTCAGGCGGCGCGTCGGCCACCTTCCAGGGCGCGGCAAACCCCGCCTCCTGGCGGTTGGTCAGGCGGTTCACATGTGCCCGCAGCCAGGCGGCATCGTCGATCACCCGCAACGGACCGTAGGCATGCACCACCATGTAGTTCCAGGTCGGTACTACCTTGCCGGTTTCCTGCTTGGTTTGATACCAGGACGGCGTGATATAGGTGTGGGCGCCCTGGAAGATGGCCAGCACCTGGACCTCCGGATTGAACTCGCGCCACAGTGGGTTGCCTCGCGAGACATGCGCGCGCAGGGTGCCGAATGGCGCCGGCTCAGGATCGATTTCAAACGGGATGTGGTTGGCATTCAACCCGCCGGCATCCAGCGTCACCAGCGCGCCGAACGGCTGCGCGCCGATCAATTGCTGCAAGACCTCGACGCGCTTTTCTTCGAACTGGACGGGCAGATACATGGGGCTTCCTCGTGCGGTTGAATGGTGTGACGATCAGGCGCGCGGTCAGGCGTTCTCCACCACCACCTCGGCCTTCAGCGAATTGGCGATATAGCAATGGTGATGGGCCTGTTCGTGCATGTGCGCCAATACATCGGCGGCGGGCGCCGTGCCGGAAAAACCAATCTCCGGCCGCAGCACGATGCGCGTGATCGCCACCCTGCCCTCGCTGTTTTTTTCCATCACGCCATAGGCCGGATCGACGTAGCTGTCGACCACGAAGCCGGCGCGCGCCGCGAACGACAGGAAAAACAGCATGTGGCAGCTGGAGGTGGCGGCCACCAGCGCCTCTTCCGGGTCGACATTGGCGGCCTCCGACATCGGCAGCGGCACCGAGAGCGGCGAGGACGAGGCCGGCACACGGGCACCGCCGTCGAATTCCCATTCGTGGGCGCGGCTGTAACGGTTGTCGACGAACTTCTGCTGGTCGCGCTGCCAGCGGATCGTCGCTTCGTAGCGGTGCATGGTCCCCTCCATTCGCGGTCATCCTTTAAATTTTACGCGCACCGCTCCGGCTAGAGTTTCTCGGTCTCGCCCGCCTTCGGCTGCCATTTCATCAGGCGCTTCTCGACCACGCCGACCAGGCCGTCGAGCACCAGCGCGAACGCGGTCAGCACCAGGATGCCGGCGAACACGGTGTTGATGTCGAAAGTGCCCTCGGCCTGCAGGATCAGGTAACCGACGCCGCGCGCCGAACCCAGGTATTCGCCGACGATGGCGCCGACGAAGGCCAGCCCGATCGAAGTGTGCAGGCTGGAAAACACCCAGGAAGTCGCCGACGGCAGGTACACCTGACGCAGCAATTGGCGCGCGTTGGCGCCCAGCATGCGGGCGTTGGCCAGCACTACCGGACTGACTTCCTTGACGCCCTGGTAGACGTTGAAGAACACGATGAAGAACACCAGCGTCACCGCCAGCGCCACCTTGGACCAGATACCGAGCCCGAACCACATGGCGAAGATCGGCGCCAGGATCACGCGCGGCATCGAGTTGGCGGCCTTGAGGTAGGGATCGAGGATCGCCGAGGCCAGCGGCGACAAGGCCAGCCACAGCCCGACCGCCAATCCGAGCGTGGTGCCGATGCCGAACGCCAGCAGGGTTTCGGTCAGGGTCACCAGCAGGTGCGAATAAATCTCGGCCGGAAAATGTAGTGTGAACCAGGTGGCGTCGCCGAAGCCGACTTCCAGGCTGCCGCTGCCGATCGTGAACCATTGCCAGATGCGCAGCAGCACCTTGGCCGGTTCGCCGAAGAAGAACGCGGCTTTCGGGTCGCGCGAGACCGCATGCCAGAGCGCGAAGAACGCGACCAGCACCAGCGCCTGCCAGAAGCGCAGGTTCCTTGGGTTGGGTTTGAGGAGGCGCCACATGCTCAGACCGCCCGCTTCTGCTGTTGATAGCCTTTTAACACTTCGTCGCGCAGCACGCCCCAGATCTGCGCGTGCAGTTCGACGAAGCGCGGGTTGCTGCGCACCTCGGTGACGTCGCGCGGGCGCGGCAGGTCGATTGCGAATTCGCCGATCGGGCGCGTCGCCGGGCCGGCCGACAAGACCACCACGCGATCCGACATGCCGATCGCTTCGTCCAGGTCGTGGGTGATGAACAGCACCGCCTTCTTCTTCGCGCCCCACAATTCCAGCACTTCGTTTTCCATCAATTGCCGGGTCTGGATGTCGAGCGCCGAAAACGGTTCGTCCATCAGGATGATGTCGGGATCGCGGATCAGGGTCTGTGCCAGCGCCACGCGCTTGCGCATGCCGCCCGACAGCTGGTGCGGATAGCGGTCGCCGAAGCCTTGCAGGCCGACCCGCGCCAGCCAGTCCTGGCCCTGGCGCGCCGCTTCGTCGGACGCGACGCCGGCGAACTGCAGGCCGGCAATGACGTTGTCGAGCGCGCTGCGCCACGGCATCAGCGCCTCGGCCTGGAACATATAGCCGGCGCGCCGGTTGATGCCCAACAGCGGCTGGCCGAACACCTGCACCGTGCCGGAAGACGGCTGCAGCAGGCCGGCGGCGACGTTCAGCAGCGTCGACTTGCCGCAGCCAGTAGGGCCGACCACCGAGACGAATTCGCCCGGCGCGACCGCCAGCGTGGTGTCGGCCACTGCGGTGTAGCGCTGCGACGGATCGTCTTTCGAGACGAAGGTGCAACTGATATTTTCCAGCAGGAGCGCAGGGGTCATGGATAGGGATGCTGTGAGGTGTTGGCTGCGGCCGTCTCAAACCACAATACTTCCTTGTGCCGCCCCCGCGCTGGTGGGAATGCATGCATTCCCACCAGCGACATTGGCTCGTAACGCCGCTGGATTCCCGCCTGCGCGGGAATGACAGTCTCCTGCAAGTTTGTCGTAACTGAACCGCGTAACGGCTGCGGCCATCATTTGTATTTGGCGTTGGCCTTCTTGACGAAGTCGTTGGTGAACGTCTTCGCCAGGTCGATCTTCTTGTCGCGCAGATCCGGCTCGAAGGTCCGCAGCGTCTTGAGCGCGGTGGCCGGGCCGGCCGCGGGGAAGCTGCCGTCTGGCGAGATCGCCTCGCGCACCTTGGTGAAGGCGTCGATGTACAGCGCGCGGTCGCCCAGCAGGAAGTTCTCCGGCACCACCTTGATCAAGTCGGACGGGCCGGCCTTCTGAATCCAGTGCAGCGCACGCACCATGGCATTGGTCAGCGCCTGCACCGTATGCGGGTTTTTCGCCAGGAAGGCTTCGGTGGTGTACAGCGTCGCCGCCGGCATCGGGCCGCCGTAGATGTCGTTGGTGTCCTTCAGCGTGCGGGTGTCGGCCACCACCTTGACGTCGTTGCTCTTCTCCAGCATGGTGATCACCGGATCGAGGTTGGCCATGGCGTCGATCTGGCCCGAACGCAGCGCCGACAAGGCGCCGGCGGCGGTGCCGACGCCGATGAAGGAGACGTCGGTCGGCTTCAGCCCGGCCTTGGCCAGGACGAAATTGGCCATCATGTTGGTCGACGAACCGGGCGCGGAAACGCCGATTTTCTTGCCCTTCAGGTCGGCCAGCGACTTGTAGTCGGGCATGGTCTTGTTGGACACCACCAGCACGATCTGCGGCGCCCGCCCCTGCAGCACGAAGGCCGTGATCGGCTGCGCCTTGGCCTGCATATTGATCGTGTGTTCGTAAGCGCCCGAGACGACGTCGGCGCTGCCACCGACCAATGCCTGCAGCGCCTTCGAGCCGCCGGCGAAATCGGAAATCGTCACCTGCAGGCCTTCATCCTTGAAATAGCCGAGCTGCTCGGCGATCGTCAGCGGCAGGTAGTACAGCAGGTTCTTGCCGCCAACCGCGATCGAGACTTTTGGCTTTTCCAGGGTTTGCGCAAACAGCTTGCTGTTAAAGGTGAAATAGCCGAGCAGGAATAGCCCGATGGCAATCGCAAACTGCTTCCAGTTGAATTTCATATCGCCTCCTTGTATTTTTCTTGCCCGCGCTAACAACGGGAGTATATCGAAATTTTCTTTTTTATACGCTCGGAAAAAGCCATCTATTAATGGAGTATATGTATAACAAAGATATTGTACGGGTTGCCATCCAAGAATATCCGCTTTGCCGGCAATACGCGAATCTAAATCACCTACCTTTAAATCACCCCTTGCTGCCGCAGCGCCTCGATCTGCGCCGGATCGTAGCCCAGTGCGGCCAGCACTTCCTGGTTGTGCTGGCCCAGTTCCGGCCCCAGCCATTTGGTTTCGCCCGGCGTGGCCGACAGCTTGGGCGTGATCGCCGGCAGCTTGATCGGCGTGCCGTCGGCGAACGCGTGCTGCTCGAACATGTTGCGCGCCAAAAATTGCGGATCGCCCAGCATGTCGCGCACCGAATAGATCTTGCTGACCGGCACGTCGGCCTGCTTCAGCACGGCCAGCGCGGCGTCGATACCTTGCGTGTCGCACCAGGACTGGATCGCGCCGTCGATCTCGGCGGTGCGCGGCACGCGGCCGTCGTTGCGCGCCAGTTGCGGATCGCCGGCCAGGTCGGCACGGCCGATGGCGCACATCAGGCGCTTGAAGATGGCGTCGCCATTGCCGGCGATCACGATGTTTTCGCCGTCGCGCGTGGTGTAGGTGTTCGACGGCACGATGCCGGGCAAGGCGCCGCCGGTGCGCTCGCGCACCACGCCGGCATAGTCGTATTCGGGCACCAGCGACTCCATCATGTTGAACACCGCCTCGTACAGCGCGACGTCGACCATCTGGCCCTGCCCGGCGACGCAGGCGGCGCCGGGCTTGCCGTTCCAGCGGCCGCCGCTGGCGTCGCGGTGGCGCAGCGCCATCATGGCGCCGATCACGCCGTGCAGCGCCGCCACCGAATCGCCGATCGAGATGCCGACCCGCAGCGGCGGCCGGTCCGGGTGGCCGGAGACGTAGCGCAGGCCGCCCATCGATTCGCCGATGGCGCCGAAGCCGGGCAAATCCTTCATCGGCCCGGTCTGGCCGTAGCCGGACAGGCGCACCATGATGGTGGCGGGATTGATCCGCTTCAGCTCTTCATAGCCGAGGCCCCATTTTTCCAGCACGCCGGGACGATAATTCTCGATGATGACATCGGCGTCCAGCGCCAGCCGCTTGGCGATTTCCTGCCCGCGCGCATCTTTCAGGTTGAGCGTGACGCTCTTCTTGTTGCGCGCCTGCACCGACCACCAGAGCGAGGTGCCGTCCTTCAGCACGCGCCATTGGCGGATCGGATCGCCGCCGTCGGGCGCTTCGATCTTGATCACCTCGGCGCCGAACTCGGCCAGCATGCGCGAACAGAACGGGCCGGCGATCAGCGTGCCCAGTTCCAGTACCTTGACGCCGGCCAGCGGCCCTGCTGGTTTTGGCTCTGCCATCCGCGACCTCCCGCTAGGTCGAACGCCGGTCCAGCATCGCGCGCGCGATGGTGCCGGCGTCGACATACTCCAGTTCGCCGCCGACCGGCACGCCGCGCGCCAGGCGGCTCACCTTCAGCCCGCGCGCCTTCAGGTTTTCGCTGATGTAGTGTGCGGTGGCCTCGCCTTCGTTGGTGAAATTGGTGGCCAGCACCACTTCCGTGACGATACCGTTGGTGGCGCGCGCGATCAGCTTTTCCAGGTGGATGTCTTTGGGGCCGATGCCATCCAGCGGCGAGAGGCGCCCCATCAGCACGAAATACAGCCCCTTGTAAGTCAAGGTCTGCTCGATCATCAACTGGTCGGCCGGCGTCTCCACCACGCACAGCAGGGTCGGATCGCGCTCCGGATCGAGGCAGACCTCGCACACCTCGTTTTCGGTGAAGGTGTTGCACATTGCGCAGTGGCGGATTTTTTCCACCGCCTGCGCCAGCGCCCGCGCCAGCATTTCGGCGCCCGGCCGGTCATGCTGCATCAGGTGATAGGCCATGCGTTGCGCCGACTTCGGGCCGACGCCGGGCAGGCGGCGCAAGGCTTCGGTCAGGAATTCCAGGCTGGAGGGAGATTTCACGGGAGGTGTCGGTTGTGCAAAGGCAAGGTTGGCTGGCAGCGTTCTGGTCGGATCGAGTTTTTGTTGTCGTTCCCGCGTAGGCGGGAACCTAGTGGCGTTCGGGTTACATGACCAGCCCTTCTGCTAGAGCGAACCTTGTGCGACCTTCTGTTTTGATCAGTTGGGGACAGAGTAATTCGCCGCGCTGCGGCGGCTCAAAAACTCTGTCCCGCAATAAATTAGAAAGGCATCTTGAAGCCCGGCGGCAGCGGCAGGCCGGCGGTCATGCCCGCCATTTTTTCCTGCGAGGTCGCTTCCGCCTTGCGCACCGCGTCGTTGAAGGCGGCGGCGACCAGGTCCTCCAGCATGTCCTTGTCGTCCGCCAGCAGCGACGGGTCGATCGAGACGCGCTTGACGTCGTTCTTGCAGGTCATCACCACCTTCACCAGGCCGGCGCCGGACTGGCCCTCGACTTCGATCGTCGCCAGCTGCTCCTGCATTTTCTTCATGTTGTCCTGCATTGCCTGGGCCTGTTTCATCAGTCCCGCCAATTGGCCTTTCATCATGCTTCTTTCTCCTTGAATGGGTAAAACTGGTTTGGTCAGAATCGGCTTGGCCGTACTCTGTCCCGCAATTGCTCAAACTGGTCTGATCGACCCCGGCACGATGGTGGCGCCGAATTCGCGCATCACGGTCTGCACGAACGGATCGTTCTGTATGGATCGTTCCGCTTCGCGCTGCCGTAGCTCGCGCTCGGCCACAGCCTGCGCGTTGGCGGTATGTTGCACCGTTCCGGTTTCGGTGGTGACGCGCACGGTCTGACCGAAATGGTCGGACAAGGCCGCCTCCAGCTTGCCGGCGCTGCCGCCCGAAAGCAGCGTCTCGAGCGGAATGCGCAAATGGCAATGGACCTTGTTGCCGCCCTCGCGCTGCATCGTCAGTAATTCGCTTTGTTGGGCCAATTGCTGCGCCACTCCGCGTAACGGCAGGCTGGAAGCCAATGCCGGCCAGTTGCCGTCCCATTCGAACGGCGGCGCGGCCGCCGCCATTGGCTCCACGCGAGCCGGCCCATCCTCTTCCCACGGCGGACTCGCGGCGGCAAACGGTGCCGGCATTTGCCGTATGGCCGGCGCTATGACTGGTGCTTCAGTTTTTTTTTGAACGACGGCCGGTTCCGGTGCCGGTTCGGCAGCCGGCCGCGCGGCTGGTGGATCTTCTTCCCACGGCGGGTTAGCGGCGGTACGGCCGACCGCTTCCGCCGCCGGCGGCGGTGTCGGCACGGTTTTGGCGCCGCCGCGCGCTGCTTCCAGCGCGGCGCGCGCCGGGCTCATCGCGCGGGCCGCCGGCACGCTGGCATTGGCCGCCTGGGGCGCCGCATTCACGCGGGCGGCGGCCGGCACCGCAGCCGCAACGGCGCCGCCCGCTGGCAGCCCGGGCCCGGCATCGGTTGCAGGACGGAAGGCCAACATGCGCAGCAGCGTCATCGAAAAACCGGCGTACTCGTCCGGTGCCAACCCCAGTTCATTGCGGCCATGCACGACGATCTGGTAGTACAACTGCACTTCCTCGGCGTCGAACAGGCCGGCCAGGCGCAGCACGTCTTCGCGCTCCGGCAGGTCATCCGGCAGCGCCGCCGGCACCGTCTGCGCCAGCGCGATCCGATGCAGCAGCGTGCCCAGATCCTGCAACGCGGCGCTGTATGACAGGCTGCGCGCAGCCATGTCGTCGGCCACCGCCAGCAGGCCGGCGCCATCGTTCGCCGCCAGCGCATCCAGCACGCGCACCAGATACGACTGGTCGAGCGCGCCCAGCATGCCCTGCACCGCTTCCAGCGTCACCTTGCCGGCCGCGTAGGCGATCGCCTGGTCGGTCAGCGACAAGGCGTCGCGCATCGAGCCGTGCGCGCCCTGTGCCAGCAAGCGCAAGGCGGGTGCCTCGAATTCGATGCCCTCCTGGCCCAGGATGTTGTCGAGGTGATCGACGATATGGCCGGGCGGCATCTGCTTCAGGTTGAACTGCAGGCAGCGCGACAGCACCGTGACCGGAATTTTTTGCGGATCGGTGGTGGCGAGGATGAACTTGACGTGTTCCGGCGGCTCTTCCAGCGTCTTCAGCATCGCGTTGAAGGCGTGGCTGGAGAGCATGTGCACTTCGTCGATCATGTAGACCTTGAAGCGCGCATTCGACGGCGCGTACACCGCCTGCTCCAGCAATTGCGCCATCTCGTCGACGCCGCGGTTGGAGGCCGCGTCCATCTCGATGTAATCGACGAAGCGGCCGGCGTCGATCGCCACGCAGGCGTCGCACACGCCGCACGGCCGCGCGGTGATATCGCCATTGCCGTCGGCGCCGGTACAGTTCAGCGACTTCGCCAGGATGCGCGAGAGCGTGGTCTTGCCGACTCCGCGCGTACCGGTAAACAGCCAGGCGTGGTGCAGGCGCCGTTGCTCGAGCGCATGCGTCAAGGCCCGCACGACGTGTTCCTGGCCGACGAGCGTCTCGAAATTTCTGGGGCGATATTTGCGAGCGAGAACCTGGTAGGACATGGCATGGAGTAATGGAAGTATCTGCCGCATTTTACCCGACGGCGAGGACCTGCCCGCCGCAGTTTTCCTTTATTCGGTGGCCGCCGCGCGAATGCCGATCAGGCGCGGCCGGCGGCATCCAGATAGCCATGCACCAGCGCCCCGAGCTGGCGCCGGAATTCGGCGCCGGCCACCACCTGCGGCCGGCACAGCAGGGTCTGATATAACAAGCCATACACCGCCGCATGCACGGTATAGGCGGTTTCGCCGGACGGCAACGCCGCCGACGGCGCCGCTGCTTGCAATATCTGCTGCCAGATGTCGACGAACTGCGCATACAGGCTGCGATACGCGTCGGCGTCGGAAATCTGGCGCTCCAGTTCGATCAGCAGCGACCACTGCTGCGCCTGCGCCGCATGCATTTCGATCAACAGGTCGAGCACCGCATCGACCACTTGCGCCAGCGGCTGTCCGCGCAGCGTTGCCGCGCAAGCCAGCATCTGCGCGCCAACGCCCTTGAAACGCTGACGAATGCAATTGGCGGCGATCGAGCGCTTGCCGGGAAAATGCTCATACACCGTGCCCAGGCCGACCCCGGCGACGGCGGCGATCTCGCGCATCGTCAGCCGGGCGTAGCCCTTTTCCTGCAAAAGCCGAACAAACGCCTCCAGGATCGCATTCTGGGTGGCGATCGATCGGGACTGAACCGGCTTCCGGCGTGGCTTTAACGCGGCATGGTTCAACTTTTTCTCCACCGGCCAAAGACGAACACCCGGCTCCGGTGCCGGGGCTATGATGGACCGTGCATCGGCATGCGCGACTGCCCGCGCATGCAGCCGAATCATACAAGGAGATCGACCATGCAATGGCCCACCCACGAAGTCACCAACCAGGTACCGGAACTCGACGCCTACAATATGTTTACCACCGACGTCGCGCTGGCCGATGGCGTGCGGCGCGAACAGGCCGGCTGGCACGAACCGGAGCTGATCCGCTTCGGCGCCGAACTGGGGCGCACGGAAGTGCTGCGGCTGGGTGAATTGGCAAACCGCCATTTGCCGGAACTGGTCACGCATGACCGTCTCGGCAATCGCCTGGATGCGATCGAATTCCATCCGAGTTGGCATGAAATCCTCGGCATGGTGCGGCGCGAGGCGCTGCACGCGCTGCCCTGGATGCAACCGCAAGCGGGCGCCCAGGTGGCGCGTGCCGCCGCCTATTTCCTGCAGACCCAGGTGGAAACCGGCTCGCTGTGCCCGACCACCATGACCTTCGCCGCGATTCCGGTCCTGCAACAAGAGCCGGCCCTGTTCGCAAGCTTGAAGGACAAGCTGTTCTCACGCCAGCACGACCCGCGCGACCTGCCGCTGGAACAGAAGCACTCGATCATGATCGGCATGGGGATGACCGAAAAACAGGGCGGCTCGGATGTGCGCACCAACACCAGCGTGGCGCGGCCGCTTGGCAGCGGTCGGGGGCGCGGGGCCGAATACCTGCTGACCGGTCACAAATGGTTTTTCTCGGCGCCGATGTGCGACGCCCATCTGATCCTGGCGCGCAGCGAGGGCGGCCTGTCGTGCTTCTTCGTGCCGCGCTGGCGCCCGGACGGCAGCAAAAACGCGATCCTGATCCAGCGTCTGAAAGACAAGCTTGGCAACCGCTCCAACTCCAGCAGCGAAGTCGAATTCTTCGACGCCTATGGCCTCATGATCGGCGAGGAAGGTCGCGGCATCCCGACCATCATCGAGATGGCGAACTACACCCGGCTTGATTGCGTGATCGGCAGCGCCGGCATCATGCGCGCCGCCTTCGTTCAGGCCGCGCACCACGCCCGCCATCGGGTCGCCTTCGGCAAGCAGTTGGCCGAGCAGCCGCTGATGCAAAACGTGCTGGCCGACCTGGCGCTGGAATCCGAAGCGGCGACGCTGCTGATGCTGCGCCTGGCGCGTGCGGTGGAGGCGCCGCAAGACCCGCTGGAACGTGCCTGGCGCCGCATCGTGACGCCGGCGGCCAAGTTCTGGATTTGCAAGCGGGCGCTGGAATTCACCGGCGAGTGCATGGAAGTCTGGGGCGGAAACGGCTACGTCGAAACCGGGCCGATGGCGCGCCTGTATCGCGAGGCGCCGGTGAATTCGATCTGGGAAGGCTCCGGCAATGTCATGTGCCTGGACGTGCTGCGCGCGGTGGAACGCGAACCGGAAGGCTTCGCGCTGCTGCTGGAGCGGCTGGAAAAGGATACCGCCGGCCATGCCGGCCTGCGGCAACTGGTACAGGACGTCCGGCGCGACTTCGGCGCAGCGCCGGAACAGCGCGAAATGCCGGCGCGCCGGCTGGCGCAGCGGCTGGTGCTGGCGGTGCAAGGCAGCCTGATGCTGCAACAGGCGCCAAGCGCGATCGCCGAGGCATTCATCGGCAGCCGGATCGACGCCGAATGCGGACGTGTCTATGGAACGCTTTCCGCAGAAACCTTGCAACGGCAAATTCTTGATCGTGCATGGCCGAATCAATAGCTGAATCAGGCGGGGCGTTCTTCGCACACCAAAGGTCAACCCAAGGCGGGGCACCTGAGACGACTTTAAGGAGCGAAGAATGCCCATTGCGCGCCGGCGAGGAACAGGATACCGGCGATCATCATTACCACGCCCGCCACGCGGGCAACCACGGCGCCTACTGGCCCGAGCTTTTCCAGAAGCACGAACAACGTCAACCCGGCCACCCAAACAAGATTCATCACGCCGACGACGAACAGGATGCCCATCAACGCCCAGCAGCAGCCGAGACAATAGGCGCCATGCCGCATTCCCATTTCCAGCGCACCAAGCTTGCCGTCGCGCCAACGCGCCAGCAGAAACCCGAGCGGACTTTGGCAGCGCATCAGGCAGGCGCGTTTGAGCGGCGTCAGTTGGTACACGCCGACCGCGATCAGAATCGCACTGGCCACCCGCGAACTTGACATCGCCGTCACCGGCGACAGCAGTCCCGCATGGTGCAAGGCCCACTGTGCAAGCGTGGCGCACACACTAAAACCGACCCATACGGCCAGGTAGCCAAATCCGAAAAACAGCACGGGCAGCGGCAGGCGCGGTCCGCCCCGCCGGGCCTGTGCTCCGGCGAACACCAGCATCACCGGCACTGCCGAGGGCACCATCATGCCGACCATCATGGCGACCCACATGGCGAATACGATCAGGACATCAATCGCAGCCCATGGCCTATCCATCGACATATCCGTTCCAGCCATCATCGCGTCCTGTCCCATGGCCGAGGGTATTTGTTGGTCGAGATAAAGAAAGCAGGCCCATGCCAGGGCCGTGATCGCGATCAGGGCGCTCCAGATAGTGACGCGATCGCAGCTGCCCAGTCCGGCAAGCGGCGCCACCCGCGTGGACACGCCGGAACCGCTCGCCGGTCTAGGCGCTTTGCCAGGAAAACGGCGCATATTGTCCGTTGTTCTTGCCACTGGCGTCATCCCAGTTGAATCCCAGCGCGTGGATATGGCTGCGCGAGGCGCGGGCCAGCGCGAAGCGGTCGGCAGCCGGATGGCCGGTATGCTCGAAATGGAGCGGCTCGGTCTCGTCAGGATTCAGACCCATCGCACCCTCGGCCGCCATGTCGACGCGAGTCGGCGCCGCCACCGACCACTTCGCGCCGGCGCGCTCAAAGCGGATCGGGGCAACATCGACGCCAACGAACGATCCGACCAAACCCGCCAGCGCCGCCATCGGTCCGCCTGCCGCACCGCTGGAAATTGCGGTGATCGCATCGCGCTGCTCGGCACTGGCTTGCTCGTCGACAACGATCCCGACCGACCAATTACCCTTGTCCATCGCTTCCGGCGTCCGCCCGAGAATGATGAAGCCGAGGCCATCGAGCGATACCGCCCCATACTGGCCGCGATCGACCTGAAACGCCATCGCGAAAGCGCACGAACCCTTGCTCGGGGTGACCGCCATCCGTCCCGGTACACAAGGGCAAACGAAGTCGCAATTGCACGTCTCGTAATACTGGCCGCTGACTTTCCAAGCTGGGGTTGCCATGATCCGCCTCCGTGTTCTGCTGGTTGCGTCGCTGCAAATTCCATCGGGACATTACGCTGCCAAAGTTATTCCCCGTTCCGCGTGCACCGGTGAAGGCAAGCGACATGAATTGCCTTACCATTCAAAAATAGAACATTAAACCCGATCACGCCAGGTGAAAATAGGCGCATTCTTGCCTTATCCGAACAGTCACAACAAGTGCTTGATGATGGCGGGCAGCCCGGACCGATTCTTGGACACGCCGGAGTTACTGCTCTAGCCGGGAAACGGAGGAAATTTGCCACGATGAACGATCGCGGGGACAAACCAACGGCACTCGTACTGGCCGGCGGCGGCAGTTTCGGCTCGATCCAGGTCGGCATGCTGCGCGCGCTCGTGGCGCACGGCCTTGCACCCGATTTCGTGATCGGCGCTTCCGTCGGCGCCATCAACGGCGCCTACTTTGCCGGTGCACCGAACGCAAACGGCGTCGCCCGTCTGGAAGCAATTTGGAATGGCCTGCGCCGCCGCACGGTGTTTCCACTGGCCTGGCGCGGCTTGCTGGGCATGCCCGGCCACGGCGGCTTTGCCGTCGATCCCGCAGGATTACGCCGCCTGCTGGAACAATGCCTGCCGTATTCAATGCTTGAGCAGGCCAGTATTCCCTTGTATGTGGTGGCGACCGACTTGCTGCATGGCGGTACGGTGTGCCTGTCGAACGGGCCGGCAGTCGACGCGGTCCTGGCGAGTTGCGCCATTCCCGCCGTATTTCCGCCGGTGCGAATCGACGAGCAATATCTGGTCGACGGTGCAATCGCCAGCAATACGCCAATCAGCGTCGCCATCGAACTCGGCGCGCGGCGCGTCATCGTGCTGCCGACCGGATTCGCCTGCGCGCTCCAGGCGCCGCCGCGCAGCGCAATCGCCAGCGCGCTGCACGCGGTTACCCTGCTGATCGCCCATCAACTGGTGATGGAATTCGAACGCTGTCGGGAACAGGCCGAGATCATCACGGTACCGCCGCTGTGCCCGCTGACGGCGTCACCCTACGATTTTTCGCATGCCGGCGAGTTGATCGAGCGCGCCGCCGAGCAGACCGCGCGCTGGCTCGCTCGCGACGGTCTGGCCCGTCCACAGGTACCATCGGGGCTGCGCACGCACAGCCATTGAGGGCTGCTCGTCCCCGCATCAGCGGGCGGCAATCAAGCGCAGTCCAAGGCCGACGAAGATGGTGCCGGCAATCCGGTCCATCCAGGAGCCGGCGCGCGGATTGCGGCCCAGCCACTGCCCGACCGCGCCCGAGAAGTAGCCGAGCAGGCCGAACAGCAGTACTGCCTGGGCGGTGAAGACCAGTCCGAGTTGTGCCGTCTGCCAGTTCACCGCGCCGCGCTCGACGAGCACGAACTGCGGCAGGAAAGACAGGAAGAACAGCACCACCTTGGGATTGATCGCATTCGCGAACAAGCCCTTCGCAAACAGGCGGCGCAAGGATTCATTCGAGGCCGCCAGTTTTTCCACCTTGGTGGCGCCACTGCTGCGCCAGGCCTGCGCCCCGAGCCAGACCAGGTACAGCCCGCCGCAAATTTTCAACGTAGTGAACGCCAGCGGCGAGGCCGCAATCACGGCGCTGACCCCCAGCGTGGCCAGCAGCGTATGGCTCAGGCAGCCGAGCGCACAGCCGAGGCCAAAGGCGATCCCCTGTTTGCGCCCGCGCGAGATGCCGACACCCAGCACCATCAGGTTGTCCGGCCCGGGTGACGCGGTGATCAGGATGGCGGCCAGCAAGAAGCCAAGAAACTGTTCGGGAGCAAGCAGCACGGGTAACCTCGGCAACCAGAGTTAATCGGATGACTTCATCTTATCGCGCGCCGACCCGCTTCAGACAACCATCGAAATCGGCGCCGCACGCCGGGCCGGCAGGGTTGCCAGCAGCACGCCGGCCAGCGCGATCGCAAACGCCAGAATCTGAATGCCGGAGAGCGTTTCGCCCAGCACCAGTACGCCCACCAGAGCCGCCGAAATCGGCAGCGTCACGGTGAAAACCCCGGCCTGCGCCGCCGGCACGGCTTTCAGCGCGGTCATCCAGAGCCAGACGGTCCAGACGCTGGCGGCCAACGCGTAGAACAGCAACAGCAGCCAGATTTCCGGTTTCACCGCGACGAAATCGAAGCGCAGCGCCAGATAGAGGCCCATCGGCGTCATCAGCGCAAAGCCCCATAGATTGATGATGGCGCTGATCCGTTTGGGAGAGAGCGCGGAAGTCAATTTCTTGCCGATGACCGAATAGAAAGCTTCGCACAACACCGCGGCGATGACCAGAAGATTACCCAGCCACTCGCGGCCGTGCGCCGTGCCCTCCGCCACCGCACCACTCCCCTCCTTCGCGAATGCCAGCAGACCAATCCCGAGCGCGCCGCAGGCGACCGCCGCCCAGACGCGCAAACCGATGCGCTCGCGCAGGAAGACCCAGCTCATCAGCGCCACCACTGCCGGAATCGCCGACATGATGACGCCGGCCGATACCGCGCTGGTCATGCTGACTCCGAAAACCATGCAGATGGTAAACAGGAAGTTGCCGAAGAAGGATTCGAGGAAAACCAGTTTCCTGGTGTGCCACGACATCGGCAGTTCGGCAGCGGGCTTCTTCAGCCAATGCAGCATCGCCACGCCACCGATCCCAAAGCGCAACCACGCCAGCAGAAATACCGGCAAGGCCGCCGCCAGCGGTTTGGACAACGCGACGTAAGAGCCGACCAGCGACATGCTGAGGCCCAGGAAAGCATAGGCCGTCAGGCGGCCCGGGGTATAGCTCATTGGATCCTATAACTAATTTGAATGCATGAATCGGGGTGCCGCCGCAGCCGGATGATGTCTAGCCGGCGGCCGGTTCCGATTCGGACGCGAACTGTAGTGGCCCGGCGCCGGAAAAGCGATCCAGATACACGAAAATCACCGGCGTGATGAACAGCGTGATCACCTGCGACACCAGCATGCCGCCGACCACCGCCAAGCCCAGCGGCTGGCGCAACTCGGCGCCGGCGCCCAGGCCCAGCGCGATCGGCAGCGCGCCCATCGCAGCCGCCAGCGTAGTCATCATGATCGGCCGGAAACGCAGCAGGCAAGCGGTGCGGATCGCCTGTGCCGGGTTCTGGCCCTCGTTGCGCTGCGCATGCAGCGCAAAGTCGATCATCATGATCGCGTTTTTCTTGACGATGCCGATCAGCAGCAGGATGCCGATGGTGGCGATCAGCGTCAACTCGAAGCCGAAAAGATGCAGAGTCAGCAGCGCGCCCACTGCGGCCGACGGTAAGCCGGCCAGGATCGTGATCGGGTGGATGAAGCTTTCGTACAGCACGCCGAGCAGGATGTAGATCACGATCACCGCCAGCACCAGCAAGGCGATCTGGCTCGATTGCGAGGACTGGAACACCGCGGCGTCGCCGGCATACGAAGTAATGATGCTGGGCGGCAAGTTCAGCTCGGCCTTGAATTGCTCGATCTTTTTGGTAGCGTCGCCCAGCGAGGCATCCGGCGCCAGGTTGAAGGAAATCGTCACCGCCTGCAACTGGCCCTGATGGTTGACTGAAACCGGGCCCGCGGTGCGTTCGACGGTTGCCAGCCCCATCAGCGGCACCAGGGCGCCGGTCTTGCTGCGCACATGGATCTTGCTCAAGTCGGCTTCATCCTGCTGGCCCGAGTTGCTGTCCTGCAGAATCACCGAGTAGCTGTTGCTGCTGGTAAAGATGGTCGACACTTCGCGGTCGCCGAAGGCACTGTATAGCGCGGTGCGGATATCGGCCACCTGCACACCGGCGGCATTCGCGCGGTCGCGGTCGATCTCGACTTGCGCCTGCAGGCCGTTCAACTGCGAATCGCTGGTGACATCGCGAAACAGCGGTTCGGCGCGCATCTTGCCCTGCATTTTCTCCGCCCAATCGGTCAACTCGGCAGCGCGCACGCTTTGCAGCACATACTGAAAACGGCTCTTGCTGACGCGCCCGCCCAGACGCAGGTTCTGCACCGGCGTCATGAACACCGCGACGCCCGCCTGGCCGTTCAGCTTCTGCCGCAACTGTTCCAGCACCTTGTCCATCGGCTGGCGCGCGTTGCGCGGCTTGAGACCGACGAACAGGCGGCCGCTGTTGCCGCTGGTGACGCGCGAGGTCACGTCCGACACATTCGGATCGTTCTGGATTATGTCGGCGGTCCGGTTGATGATCTTCACCATGGTCGGGTATGACACATCTTGCGCGCCTTCGACCGTGACACTGATCTGGCCGATATCCTCACTCGGGAAAAAACCTTTCGGAATGGTCACGAACAGCAACACGGTCAAGACAAAAGTCAGGCCGGCAATTGCCAGCACCGTCTTGCCGTGCGCCAGCGCCCAGTCCAGTCCGCGCGCATAGGACGCCAGCACTGACTGGAACATTTTTTCAAACCGGCGCGCCAGCCAGCTTTCGTTTGCACCGGTATCGTGCTTCAGGTAGCGGCTGCACAGCATCGGCACCAGCGTCAGCGACACCACGGCCGAAACCAGGATCGCCAGCGACACCACCGCCGCGAATTCGTGGAACATCAGGCCGATCACGCCCGGCATGAAGAAGATCGGAATGAACACCGCCACCAGAGAGATCGAAATCGAGAGGATGGTGAAGCTGACTTCGCGCGAACCCTTCAGCGCCGCCGCCAGTGGCTCCATGCCCTGCTCGATGTAGCGCACGATGTTTTCCAGCATCACGATGGCATCGTCCACCACCAGGCCGACCGCGATCGTGATTCCGAGCAGCGAGATATTGTCCAGGCTGTAGCCCAGCCAATACATCAGTGCGAAGCAGCCGATCAGCGAAATCGGCAGCGACACCACCGGAATCGCGGTCGCCGACAGCCGTTTCAGAAACAGGAAAATCACCAGCACCACCAGGACGATGGTCAACAGCAGCGTCAGCTTGACGTCGTGGATCGCTTCGCGAATCGAGGTCGAGCGATCATTCAGTTGCTGCACGGTGATCGACTCCGGCATCTGCGCCTTGAATTGCGGCAAGGCCGCCTTTACCGCATCCACCACCGCCACCGTATTCGCATCCGGCTGGCGCTGGATCGCCAGCACGATTGACGGCTCGCCGTTGACCCAACTGCCGCTTTTGACCTGTTCCACGCTGTCTTCGACGTCGGCCACATCGCGCAACCGGGTACTCAAGCCATTGCGACTGTTGATCACCAGGTTACCGAACGCCGCCGCATTCAGCAATTGCCGGTTTGCCTGGATGGTCAGCGTCTGGCGCGGGCCGTCCAGCACCCCCACCGGGCTGTTGGAATTGGCCGCACGCAGCGCACCGGCCAGTTCGTCCAGCGTCATGTTGCGCACCGCCAGTTGGTCCGGCTTCACCTTGATGCGCACCGCATAGCGCCGCTGGCCGTACACCACCACTTGCGCCACGCCGTCGATGGTCGAAATCGACGGCGAAATCAGGTTTTCCGCGTAATCATTCAAATCCGACAGCGACAGCGACGGCGAAGTCAGCGCCACCACCAGCACCGCCGCATCGGCCGGATTGACCTTGCGATAAGCCGGCAAGCTGGTCATTTCCGGCGGCAGGCTACGCTGCGCGCGCAACAATGCCGCCTGCACGTCGACCGCGGCGGCGTCGATGTCGCGGTCGGGCGAAAATTCCAGCGTGATCGAGGTACTGCCAAGGGTGTTGGTGGAACTGATGGTGGCCAGGCCTGCAATCGTCGAAAACTGCTTCTCAAGCGGCGTCGCCACCGACGACGCCATGATTTCCGGACTGGCGCCAGGCAGCGAGCCGGTGACATTGATGACTGGCGTGTTGTAGCTGGGCAGCGCCGCAATCGGCAGCTTGGTATAGGCGAAAAAACCCAGCACCACTACCGCGATCGAAAGCAGCACCGTCATCACCGGACGGCGGATACAAAGTTCGGAAATATTCATTTACGAGGATTTACGAGGCGTTCTGGTTTTGTCCGGCGGCGCCGGCCGCTGCAGCCCGCGCTTCCCGGACCTTGGCGCCCGGGCGCAGGTTTTGCGCGCCTTCGACCACGATGCGGGCACCTGCCTGGAGGCCGGAGACCGCCGCCGCCCCATCGGCGATCGCCAGCACGTCGACCTTTTGCGTCTTCACGGTTTCGTCCGGCTGCACCACGTAGACGAAGGTGTCGGTCGGGCCGGTAATGACGCCCTGTGCCGGGACTGTAATCGCGTTCGCCAGCGTGCGTGATGTCAGGCGCACGCTGACAAAGGTGCCGGGCCAGAGCTTGCGATCGGTATTGGCGAAATGCGCCTTCATCAGGACCGTGCCGCTTTGCGTATCCGCGCTATTGTCGATGAACACCAGCTTGCCGGAGAGCTCGCTGCCGTCGGCCAGTTGCGCGATGATCGGCGCGTCGCCTTGTGGATAGCTGGCCCGGATATGCGTCAACTGGCGTTCCGGCACCGCGAAGCTGACCGCGATCGGGTCCATCTGGACGATCGACAGCATCGGCGCGCCGGCCGGCTGCGCCAGGCTACCGACATGCACGCTGATGGCGCCCAGCCGGCCGCTGATGCTGGCGCGGATCTGGTTGTAGCCGGCGGCGACATTGCTTGCCTGCAGCATGGCCTGATTGGCCTGCAGCGCGCTGCGCAGCGCATCGACCTTGTTGCGCGAACTGTCGACCACCGCTTGCGAGACGAAATTTTTCGCCAGCAATTCCTGGTTGCGCTTGAGCACCTGCTCGGCATCGGCCAGGTCGGCGCGCTGGCTGGCCAGTTGCGCCTGCGCCTTGGCCACGTTCGACTCGTCGGCGCGCGCATCCAGCGTAAACAACAGTTGGCCGGCCTGCACCTCCTGCCCTTCGCGCACGTGCACCGCACGCACCACATTCTGGATCTGTGGCCGCACATCGACATTGTTGATGGCGGAGACCGAGCCGTTCGCCTGCAGCACGATCGGCATCGATTGTTGCTGCGCCAGAGCGGTTTTGACGACTTGCGCCGGCTTGCTCGTTTTCGGCATCGCGCCATGAAGGCGCTCGCGTACGCTGAAAGATACGCCCAGCGCAACGGCCAGGAACACTATTATGAAAAGGAAATGCCGGGATCTCAGACGCATGGCAAAAATCAGGATGGAATGGTGAACCGGGAAGCAGGCGGGACGGGCGCTCGCTGGCTGCTGGAGAGTCTACGCGAATTCCCGCCGATACATTGAATCGCCGTACCGGCAAACAGCATGATATCTGGAAATATTTCTCGATACCGCAAGGATGATTCGGAATCGAAACCGACGCGGGGCTGGAGTTGATCCTGCGCGTCCGCAGCAATGTGACGCAACGCTGAATCGCATCTGAGCAGGAACAACCGGAAGAAGGCGAGCCTTGTCTGCGGCACTTGCGGGAAATGATTGTGGCTGCTTCGTTCCCGACCTGACCAGATTGACCATGCCGCAATGCGCAGGGGCCCGCCGAGGTGAATTGTACCGCATTGGGCCGGCGCGATGCGATTTTCCGGGCCCGCGCGAGCACGGCGTCTGTCCCGGCGCCGGAACGGTGCGACCGCGGCGCATGGCGCCGGCCCAACGCGACTTGTGAATTGGTTGATCCGCATCAAGCAAGAGCTGCCTGGCCGCCCTCTATACTCCAGCCGGCTAGATATTTCCAGGTAGAAATATTCGTTGAAGCCGGCCGCACGTGCCGTTTTCGGAAGGTGCGCCCGCACTGCGCCACCAGTCCCGCCATGCCGGCTGGACATGCCGTTTCACCCCTCTCCGGAGATTGACGATGTCGTTTGCAAACTTAAAGATCGGCCAGCGCCTGGGTGCAGCCTTCGGCATCGTGGTCCTGCTGCTGATCAGCATCACCGGGCTTGGCATCGTGCGGCTGGTCGCCCTGCATCAAAGCGCCGATCTGATCATCAGCGACCGCTATCCGAAGGTCACGCTGGCCAACCATGTGCTGGACGACATCAACCTGATTGCAATCGCCATGCGCAATGCGATGATTCTCGACGATCCGGAAAAGATCAGAGCCGAATTGGCGGTGATTCCGGCGGCGCGCAAAAACATCGACAAAAATCTGGCCCAGCTCGACCAGAAACTGTCCACCGCCAAAGGCCGCGCCATTCTCAAGCGCATCATGGACGGTCTGGCCACCTATCGCGCCGGGCAAAACCAGTTCCTGCAACTGATGGCCGACGGCAAAAAGCCGGAAGCCGGCGCCTTGCTGGTTTCCACCGTGATGCAGGCCCAAACAGAATACATGAACCACATCAAGGACCTGATCAGGCTGGTCGATCAATTGATTGACGAAGAAGGACCGCAAGCGGCGCACGAATATCGCTACGGCGTCGCCATCATGCTGGCGCTGGCGACCGTCGCCTCGCTGCTGGCGATCGGTTTCGCCTATTTCGTCACGCGCAGCATCACGCGGCCGCTGAACCATGCGGTGCGGATCGCCAATACCGTCGCCGCCGGCGATCTCGGCAGCCAGATCGAGGTCGCCTCCAGGGATGAAACCGGGCAGCTGATGCTGGCGCTGAAAAACATGACTCATAGCCTGATGACGATCGTCGGCTCAGTGCACAGCGGTACCGACAGCATCGCCACGGCATCCAATCAGATCGCTGCCGGCAACCTCGATTTATCGGCGCGCACCGAGGCACAGGCCAGCTCGCTGGAAGAAACCGCCTCCTCGATGGGACAATTCACCTCGACCGTCAAGCAGAATGCCGAGCATGCGCTGCAAGCCAGCCAGTTGGCGCTGTCCGCCTCCGGCATCGCCAGCAAGGGCGGGGCGGTGGTCGCCCAGGTGGTCGACACCATGGGCTCGATCAACGCCTCGTCGAAAAAAATCGTCGATATCATCGACGTCATTGACGGTATCGCCTTCCAGACCAATATCCTGGCCTTGAATGCGGCGGTAGAGGCGGCACGCGCTGGCGAGCAAGGGCGCGGCTTTGCCGTGGTCGCGGCCGAGGTGCGGCACCTGGCGCAGCGCTCGGCCGCCGCCGCCAAGGAAATCAAGACTTTGATCGACGATTCGGTAGACAAGGTCGATACCGGCGCCAGGCTGGTCGATGAAGCCGGCGCCACCATGAGCCAGATCGTCGACAGCGTGCGCGGCGTCACCGACATCATGAACGAGATCGCCGCAGCCAGCCGCGAACAGATCGCCGGCATCGAACAGGTGAACCAGGCGATCACGCAGATGGACAGCACCACCCAGCAAAATGCGGCGCTGGTGGAAGAAGCGGCGGCGGCGTCGGGATCGCTGCGGGAGCAGGCCGAGAGACTGCTGCTGCAGGTCAGCGTCTTCAGGCTCGGAGGCACGCCACCTGCGCAGGCGGCGCCAGCCCGTTTCGTTCCGCGACTGCCGGCCTGATGTCCTGAGCGGCCGTGGATGGCGGGGCGCCGTCATTCGCCGTGCGGCGCGTCAAAACTCCTGTGCCGGGGGTACGAATCTCGGTATGATTCGGTCCGCCCAACCAGGAAGACCGAAACTACATGGCGACCACGCAGAACAAATACGACAAGGAACGCTGGCTTTCATTGATGTTCCTGCTGGCCGGCCTGCTGGCCACCGGACTTGCCTGGCAACTCGGCAGCAAGCTGGTACAGCAGGAACAATCGGTGCAACTCGACGCACGCGCCAGGGACGCCGAGCACAGCCTGATGCGGCAGGTCAATGAGTACACCGAGGTCCTGCGCGGTTTCCAGGCCCAGTTCGCCGTCAATCCGCGCCTGCCGCGCCCTGCCTTTCAGCGCTTCGCCGAATCGCTCGGCCTCGAGCAACGCCTGCCCGGCATTCAGGCAATCGGCTTCAGTCCGCGCGTGACGCCGGCCCAGCGCCTGGCATTTTCCTCGACCCTGCAACGTGACTATGCCGACGTGCCGGGAACGGACGTGCCGGCCGTGCATGCGACAGGTTCCGCCAGCGACGCCCTGATGGTGCGCTATATCGAACCATTGGCGAAAAATCTCTCCGGGATCGGTTTTGACCACACCGCGGAGGCCAGGCGGCGCGTGGCGATCGAGCGCGCGCGCGACAGCGGCGAACTGGCAGTCAGCGCACGGGTGCGCTTGTTCGTCGCGCCCGGCAACATCGAAGGCATCGTGTTCTTCCTGCCACTGTATGAAGACGGCCGGATCCCGACCACGCTGGAACAGCGGCGCCAGCGCTTTTCCGGCGTGGTATTTCTGGCAATTCGCGTCGACGACATGCTGCGCAGCGTATTCGGCCCGGAGTTGCTGGACGATCTGGCGCTGCAGATCCGGGACCGGCCGGCAACCGAACTCGGCCAGGCCGCAGCCGGCAGCGGCTGGCACAACCTGATTTTCGACAGCCGCCGCTATCGCACCGCCTCTCCGGTCGAGGCAAATGCACCGGCGCCGGACCCGGCACTGCAGCGGCGGCTTGCGCTGCCGGTAGCCAGCACGGTATGGCAGATGGAGGTCAGCGCACAGCCAAAATTCGCGCGCCAATCGCAATCCTGGCTGCCGCCGGTGGCAGCCTTCGCCGGCGCCTTGCTGAGCCTGCTGGCATTTATGTTCATGCGCACGCTGCGTTATGCGCGCCAGGCAGCCGAGGCGCGCGCGCGCCAGGCCGAGCGGTCGCTTCATTCCAGGGATGAACAACTGGCGCAGATCCTGCAATCGATCGATGAGGTGCTGTGGACCGCCGAATATCCGGGCGGCGCGATCAGCTACGTCAGCCCGGCGGTCGAACGCGTGTATGGCTGGCCGGCGAGCGCCTTTTACCAGAATCCGCGCCTGTGGCTGGAATGCGTGCATCCACAGGATCGCGAACGGGTGCTGGCCTTCGGAGCCGATCTCAGCCGCAGCGGGCGGAACAGCCAGTCGGCGATTCACTACCGCGTCGTGCGGCCTGACGGCGTGGTGCGCTGGCTGCGCTACGCGGTGCGCTTCATCGCCGGCGACGTGCCCGGCAGCGGCCGCATCAACAGCGTCGGCAGCGACGTCACCGACGAATACCTGCTGCAGGAATCGCTGCGGCGCAGCAACCGCGCGCTGCGCGCCATCCATGAATGCGATACCAAGATCGCCGCCGCCGAAGACGAGCAGGCGCTGTTGCAGGCGATCTGCGAAGTGGTGGTCAAGGCCGGCTACCGCATGGCCTGGACCGGCCTGCTGACCCCCGACGGCGGCATTGCCCTGACCAACATCGCCGGCGACAGCCAGGAATATATCGACAGCATCCGGCGCCCGCTGGCCGAAGATCCGGGCCGCCTGCGCACCATCGACGCCGCGCTGAAGAGCGGCCGCCCGGTGGTAGCCAACGACTTCCGCCAGGAAGCGAATCTGCCGTGGCGCGACGAGGCGCTGCGCCATGGCTTCAACGCCAAGGTGGCGCTGCCGCTGGTGCAGGATGAGAGCGTGATCGGCGTCTTCAACGTCTATGCGGCGGAAGCCGATGCCTTCGACGGCGAGGAACTGGCCTTGCTGGAAGGGTTGGCGTACAGCGTGCTGGTGGCGCTGCAGGCCTTGCGCCACCGGGCGGGGCGGGCGACGGCGGAAGCGGCGCTATACCTGCGCCAGCGCGCCATCGAAGCCAGCGCCAACGCGATCGTCATCACCAGCGCGCGCCGGCCCGGCTTTCCGGTCGAGTACGTCAACCCGGCATACGAGCGGATGACCGGCTACAGCGCCGAGGAAATGCTGGGCCGCAGCCTGGCCATCCTGCACCGGGGCGACCGCGACCAGCCGGGGATCGCGGAAATCCGCGCGATCCTGGCCGAGCAGCGCGAAGGCGATGTTACCCTGCGCAATTACCGCAAGGACGGCACGCTGTTCTGGACCAGGCTGTATATCGCGCCGGTGCGCGACGATGCCGGCACCGTTACCCATTTCGTCGCCGCCAAATACGACATCACCGAAACCCGGCGTTACCAGGAACAACTCGAATTCCAGGCCAATCACGATGCGCTGACCGGGCTGCCGAACCGCAATCTGCTGGGCGACCGCCTGGGCCAGGCGATCGCCCAGGCGGCGCGCCTGCAGCATTCGTTCTGGGTCGCGTTCCTCGATCTGGATCACTTCAAGTTCATCAACGACACCCTCGGGCACGGCGCCGGCGATACCCTGCTGCAGGAGATATCGCACCGCCTGCAAGGCGCGCTGCGCGCCAGCGACACGGTGGCGCGCCAGGGCGGCGACGAATTCGTACTGATCCTGCCCGAATGCGACGATCAGTTGGCGAATATCGGAGTCGTGCAACGCATCATGAGCAGCATCGCCGCGCCGCTGCAGATCGGCAACCACCACTTCTATCCGACCTGCAGCATCGGTATCGCGCTCTATCCGGGCGACGGCAGCGACGCCGAGACCCTGATCCGGCATGCGGACGTCGCGATGTACCATGCCAAACAAAACGGGCGCAACAACTTCCAGTTCTTCACCGCCGCGATGAACGAGCGGGCGCTGGATCGGCTGCGGCTGGAAGCCGATTTGCGGCAGGCCCTCGATCGCAATGAACTGCTGCTGCACTACCAGCCGCAAGTCTGCCTGCGCAGCGGACGCGTGATCGGCATGGAAGCGCTGATCCGCTGGAACCATCCGCAACTGGGGATGATTGCGCCCAACCGCTTCATCGGGCTGGCCGAGGAAACCGGCCTGATCGTGCCGATCGGCGAGTGGGTGCTGCGCACTGCCTGTGGCCAGACCCTGGCCTGGCAGCAGGCCGGGCTGGGCGCGCTGCGCATCGCGGTCAATCTGTCGGCGCGCCAGTTTGGCGAGCCCGATCTGGCACCGTCGATCATCGGCATCCTGGCCGAAACCGGGCTGGCCGCGCAGTATCTGGAAATCGAATTGACCGAAAGCATGGTGATGAAGGATGTCGAGCGCAGCATCGGCATCCTGCGCCAGTTGAAGGCAGCCGGTCTGCATTTGTCGATCGATGACTTCGGCACCGGCTATTCCAGCCTGTCCTACCTGAAACGCTTCCCGCTCGACGTGCTGAAGATCGACCAGTCCTTCGTGCGCGACATCACCCAGCATTCGGACGGCGCGGCGATCGTCAGCTCGATCATTTCGCTGGCGCATAGCCTGCGCCTGCAAGTGATTGCCGAAGGGGTGGAAACGGCGGAACAACTGGCCTATCTGCGTCAGAACGACTGCGACCAGATCCAGGGTTATTACTTCAGCAAGCCGCTGGCGGCACCCGCTTTGGAAGAACTGCTGCGGCAGGGAAAGACGCTGGAGCTTGGCTAAGCTCGGTTATTACATACTCCTCGATAAAAATACCGATTTGCGCCGTGAAATCTTCGGTTTTGAGGCATACCCCATGAAGGACCTAGGCGGTGGCGACGAACCAGGCGGCCAAGCCGAGCGCCGTCACTGCCAGCGCCAGATTGATGAACGGACCGAACCAGACCGCGTAGCCGCGCGGGATCTCGGGCGCCGCCAGTTCGCGCACGAAACGGCGGAACTGCAGCGCCGACACCGCCGCCACCGCCGCGCCCAGCAGCAGGAAGATGATGCCGAACAGCAGCGAGGCACGGCCGTGGCCGGACGCCGCGCCGGCGCCGGCGCTGGCCGAGATCATCGCCAGGAATAGTCCGAAGCGTTCGATCACAAAGCCGAGGCCGATCAGGGCGATGGCGGTACGCTGCCACGCCAGCAAGGTGCGCTCGGCGGCAAAGAACACGCGCGGATCATTCAGATACGACATCGGCAAGCCTCCTTCCGCCCATTCCCGGGGCATGCGGGAATGGTGCGAGCGCGCTCAAATTCCCAGCTCCTGCCAGATGCGGTCCACCTTCTGCGTCACTTCGGCGCTCATGGCGATGGTCCTGCCCCACTCGCGGCTGGTTTCGCCGGGCCACTTGTTGGTGGCGTCGATCCCCATCTTGCTGCCCAGGCCGGAAACCGGCGAGGCGAAATCCAGGTAGTCGATCGGCGTGTTTTCCACCAGCGTGGTGTCGCGGCTCGGATCGACGCGGGTGGTGATGGCCCAGATTACTTCCTTCCAGTCGCGGATATTCACGTCTTCATCCACCACCACGATGAACTTGGTATACATGAACTGCCGCAAAAAACTCCAGACCCCGAACATCACACGCTTGGCATGGCCCGGGTAGGATTTTTTCATCTGCACCACCGCCATCCGGTAGCTGCAGCCTTCCGGCGGCAGATAGAAATCGGTGATTTCGGCAAACTGCTTTTGCAGCAGCGGAATGAACACTTCATTCAGCGCCACGCCCAGCACCGCCGGCTCGTCCGGCGGCTTGCCGGTATACGTCGAGTGATAGATGGGTTCGCGCCGCATCGTGATGCGGTCGATCGTGAATACCGGGAACCAGTCCTGCTCGTTGTAATAGCCGGTGTGGTCGCCAAATGGCCCTTCCAGCGCGTGCTGGTAGCCGGACGGATGCGCCGCGTCAGGGTAGATGTGCCCTTCCAGCACGATCTCGGCCGCAGCCGGCACCCGCAATTCGCTGCCGATCGCCTTGGTAACGTGGGTGCGGCTGCCGCGCAGCAAACCGGCAAACTGGTATTCCGACAGGCTGTCCGGCACCGGCGTCACCGCGCCCAGGATGGTGGCCGGATCGGCGCCGAGGGCCACGGCGATCGGAAACGGCTGGCCCGGATGCGCCACGCCATGCTCGCGGAAATCCAGCGCGCCGCCGCGCTGCGCCAGCCAGCGCATGATCACTTTATTGCGGCCGAGCACCTGCTGGCGGTAGATGCCGAGGTTCTGGCGCTTCTTGTGCGGCCCCTTGGTGACCACCAGGCCCCAGGTGATCAACGGCGCGACGTCGCCCGGCCAGCAATGCTGGATCGGCAATTTTGCCAGGTCGACATCGGCGTCCTCCCACACGATTTCCTGGCAGGCAGCGCCGCGCGATTCCTTCGGTGCCATATCCCACAGGGATTTGAGCATGGAACCCAAACCCAGCGCCTCCCTCAAACCTTTAGGCGGTTCCGGTTCCTTCAGTGCCGCCAGCAGGTGGCCGATGCGACGCAATTCGCCGACATCTTCGGCGCCCATGCCAAGCGCCACCCGGCGCGGGGTGCCGAACAGATTGCCAAGCACGGGAATGGTTTGGCCATCCGGGTTGTCGAACATCAATGCCGGTCCGCCGGCACGCAGGGTACGATCACAAATCTCGGTCATCTCCAGATAGGGAGAAACCGGAATGGAAATGTGCTTTAGCTCACCAAATTGTTGCAACTGCGCAAGAAAATCGCGCAAATCCGAATATTTCATGTTTTTTTACGGTTTTTTAGGGGTGAATGCCATTATCGAGAAATTCCCGCCAAGATGTTGATTTCGTTGATTTTTGTTGCAACGCAATAGAATTTTTAAGATATTTAAGTAATGATTTTGTATTTTGTTAGTATTGACTAGGCATAAACAGGTCCCTACAATTCGCGCAACTTGAGCAAACCGGGCCATCCGCCCAGCTCAGCTTTCCATGGGACCGGGGTCCCAACGACATTTTAAGGAGTGTTTTCAAAAGGCGTCAGCCTTGTCCCCCGACCAGTTGTTTGCAGCTGATTGCGCGCCATGGCGGTAGCCTCTCAGGCATCGGCAGACAACTCCGACGTCGACCGCGTGTGTGCCCTGCGGCCGGCGATATTGATTACGGTGCATGCGTTTTTTGCTGTCTGGCCGAGCTGCAGTGGGAGCCGGCGCGCGCACCGCAACGATTCAGGAGGTTCGTATGTTAAACGGAACAATCATGGTGCCGCTGGAACGCACCGAGGGCAGTGCCCGAAATCCCGCCCAGCCGGCATGGAAAATCTTCCTGCGCGACCTGAAAAGCGGCTGCGCCACCATCACCCATCACGCGCTATTGGTACTCGGCGCCTTCGCCATCGGCATTCTGGTGCTGATGTTCATCAAACCGGAACTGGCCGATCACCTCCAGCAGCTCTCCCCCTACAGCAGCGAGGTCGCCGCCGACGCGGAAGCTGACGACGCCACCGACCATTTACCACTGGTTGTCGCCGCCAGCGAGCAGCAACAGGCGCCAACCGCTACGTCGGCGCCCGACAGTAGCGCCAAAACCGCCGCCAGCGCCGATCAGCAGCAACAGCAATGGGTCACGCAATGGCTCTCGCGCCGCTATCGGGTGGCGCAGGATGCCACCAAGATGCTGGTCGCAGCCTCCTACTCGACGGCCCGCGACATGAAGTTCGACCCGCTCCTGATCCTGGCGGTGATGGCGATCGAATCCGGCCTTAATCCATTCGCCGAAAGTCCGATGGGCGCACAGGGATTGATGCAGGTAATGTCGAAAGTGCATCACGAGAAATTCCAGGACCTCGGTGGAGTCAAGGCAGCCTTGAACCCGGTCGCCAACATCAAGGTCGGCGCACTGATCCTGAAGGACTACGTCGCCCGCAGCGGCTCGGTCGAAGGCGGCTTGAAGATGTACGTCGGCGCCGCGGCCTTCGATAGCGATGCCGGCTACGGCTCGAAGGTGCTGGCCGAATACCGCCGCCTGAAGGATGTAGCGGCCGGCAAGAAAGTGCCGACCATCACCACCGCGCGTGCCGCGCCGAAGCCGCGCCCGGCCGCCGGCGATATTCCGGCGGAAGCGGAAAACCGGGCGACGCCGCAACTGCAGCAATCGAAGCTGGGCAACGACCAAATCGCCGCGCTGTAATCGTCATCAGTCCCGGGTCGCCACATCAAAAAGGAGCCAGCGGCTCCTTTTTTGCTTCCTGAACGCATTGTCGCCAGCGCCGAGCGGCCGGCTCACGCCCTGGCGGCGAGGAAATCGCGCAGCCGGCGCACAGCTTCCCGCAGGTTCTCCATCGAGGTCGCATACGAGATGCGCAAATATTGGCGCGCGGTATGCGGGCCGAAATCCAATCCCGGCACCAGCACCACCCCGGCCTGATGCAGGATGTCGATCGAGAAGCGGTCGGCATCGTCCGCCAGCGCACTGCAATCGGCGTACACGTAGAAGGCGCCATCCGGCATCACCGGCACGGCGAAGCCCAGTTCGCGCAAGGCCGGCACCAGGTAATCGCGGCGGCGCCGAAATTCATCCTTGCGCGCTTCGTACAGCGCCAGCGATTCGGGCAAGAAGCAGGCCACGCCGGCATGCTGGGCAATCGCCGAGGCGCAGATGAACAGGTTCTGCGCCAGTTTTTCGATCGGCGCCACCAGCGCTTCCGGCACCACCAGCCAGCCGAGGCGCCAGCCGGTCATGTTGAAATACTTGGAAAAGCTGTTGATGACGATCACGTCGGAGCCCAGGGACAGCGCCGAAAACGGTGCCGCGTCGTAGCTGAGGCCCTGATAGATTTCATCGACGATGGTAAAGCCGCCGCGCTCGCGCACGGTGGCCACGATCCGGCCCAATTCATCGGCCGCGATCGAGGTGCCGGTCGGGTTCGAGGGCGAGGCCAGCAGCACGCCGCGCGTGGCTTCATTCCAGTGCGCACGCACCATTTGATCAGTCAACTGGAAGCGCTGCTCGGGATCGCTGGCGATCATGCGCGCACGACCTTCGAAGGCGGCGACGAAATGGCGGTTGCAGGGGTAGGACGGGTCCGGCATCAGCACTTCCGCACCCGGTTCGACCAGCGCCGCGCAGGCCAGCAGCAACGCGGCCGAGGCGCCAGCGGTCACCACGATGCGGGAAGGCGCGATCTCCAGTCCGTACACCTGCCGGTAATGGTCGGAGATCGCCTGGCGCAACTGCGGCAGGCCGGTGGCCGAGGTGTATTGCATCTTGCCGTCGGCCATCGCCTGGCTGGCGGCGGCCAGTACCGCCGGCGCGGCGGTAAAGTCGGGCTCGCCGATCCCCATGTGGATGATGTGACGGCCCTCGCGTTCAAGGTCGGCGGCCATTTTCGCCAGTTCCATGACATGGAACGGCGCGATGCGGTCGAGGCGGGAGGCGAGCTGAATGGGGTGCATGGCGGAAGGTAGGAAAGGGCCGCACGGCGATTGCCGGCGGCCGGTACTATTCAGGGACGAGAGCGGTGTGCGGTAATCATATACTCTCAATACCAACCATCAATTCCGCAGGAAAAATGGCAGCTTTACTAACATACCCCCGGTTTAAACACCGGGAGCGGAGGCGGTGCAAGATCGCTCGCGTACTGCCCCGCTCCGAGGGCGGAGCCCGCAGCGCCTAGCGCTTGCCCGCCTCCACCTCGACCGGGCGGGCGCCGGCGGCGAACTTGTCCAGCACGCCGTTGACGTACTTGTGGCCATCGACGCCGCCGAACGACTTGGTCAGTTCGACTGCTTCGTTGATTACGACCCGGTATGGAATTTCCAGGTGCTGCCTCAGTTCGAAGGCGCCGATCAACAGCGCCGCGTGCTCGACCGGCGACAGCTGCGCCAGCGGACGGTCGATCAAGGGCGCCAGGCCATCGCGCAAGGCGGCGGCATCGCGGATCGTGCCGTGCAGCAGCGCATCGAAATGCGCGGCGTCGGCCTTGTCAAAGCCGTGCGCCTGGCGGATGTGGGCGTCGATGGCGCCTGCATCTTCATTGTTCAGCAGCCACTGGTACAGGCCCTGCAGCGCGAATTCGCGCGCCCGGTGGCGCGGCGTGCGGTTCTTGCTGGGGTTGGCATGAAGCGTTTTGTTGGTCATGAATTTCTCAAAGGCGAAACGATGCGTGCCGCCGACGGCAGTCAGTCGTCTTCGTCCTCATCCTCGGTAGCGTCGGCCAGTTCTTCCAGCGTGATCGTCAGATTTGCCATTTCGATCGCCACCCGCGCCGCATCGGCGCCCTTTTGCGCCATACGCGCCTCGGCCTGGCCGTCGTTTTCGGTGGTCAGCACCGCATTCGCGATCGGGATGCCGAAATCCAGCCCGACCCGGGTGATGCCGGCGCCGGATTCGTTCGCCACCAGTTCGAAATGGTAGGTCTCGCCGCGAATCACGGCGCCGATCGCGATCAGCGCATCGAATTGCTGGGTATCGGCCATTTTCTGCAGCGCCAGCGGGATTTCCAGCGCCCCCGGCACGGTGACGCGCAGGATGTCTTCATCCGCCACGCCCAGGCGCGTCAGTTCACCCAGGCAGGCGGCCAGCAGGCCGTGGCCGATATCGGCATTGAAGCGCGCCTGCACGATGCCGATGCGCAGGCCCTGTCCATCCAGATTCGTTTCACAGGTTCCAATGGTCATGGCTTTCCTTTATGCGCGGCTGCGCCTGATTAAAAATGCAAATGCTATTCGGACTGCGGAAACGCTTACTGGTTCGGGCTGCTTTGGTAGCCGACCACTTCCAGGTTGAAGCCGGCCATCGACGGCATCTTGCGCGGACTGGCGAGCAGCTTCATCTTGCCCACGCCCAGGTCCTTCAGGATCTGGGCGCCGATGCCATAGGTGCGCAAATCCATCCGGCTGGCGCGCGGACGCGGACGCGCCTCGGGCTCGTCCAGCGCCTGGAACTGGGCAAACAGCTGCTCGGCCGATTCCTCGTCGCAATTCAGCAAGACCACCACGCCGCGCTCGGCAGCCTGGATGGTAGCCATTGCCGCCGCCAGATTCCACGAGTGGGTGGTGGCCTGGGTTTCCAGCAGATCCAGGATCGACACCGGCTGATGCACCCGAACCAGCGTCTCGGTGTCGGCGCTGATGGTGCCGCGCACCAGCGCCAGGTGGGCGCAGCCGCTTGGCGTATCGCGGTAGGCAATCGCCTGGAACGGGCCGTGGATGGTGCGCACGGTGCGCTCGGCGATGCGTTCGACGATGCTTTCGTGCTGGCTGCGGTAATGTATCAGGTCGGCAATCGTACCGATCTTCAAGCCGTGCTCGCGCGCGAATTCCAGCAGATCCGGCAGGCGCGCCATGCTGCCGTCGTCCTTCATGATTTCGCAGATGACGGCGGCTGGCGTCAGGCCGGCCAGTTCGGCAAAATCGCAGCCGGCTTCGGTATGGCCGGCGCGCATCAGCACCCCGCCCTTCTGCGCCTTGATCGGGAATACATGGCCCGGCTGCACGATATCGGAAGGCTTGGCGTTGCGCGCCACCGCGGTTTGCACCGTACGCGCGCGGTCGGCCGCCGAGATGCCGGTGGTCACGCCTTCCGCGGCTTCGATCGATTGCGTGAAATTGGTACCGTAGGCGGTGCCGTTATTGGCCGTCATCAAGCCCAGGTTCAGTTGCCGGCAGCGCTCCTCGGTCAGGGTCAGGCAGATCAGGCCGCGCCCGTAGCGCGCCATGAAATTGATCGCTTCTGGGGTAACGAAATCGGCCGCCAGCACCAGATCGCCTTCGTTTTCGCGATCTTCTTCATCGACCAGGATGACCATGCGGCCAGCGCGCAGTTCGGTGATGATTTCTTGGGTAGTTGCAATAGACATGGTAACGATCCTGAACAGGCTGCCATTCTAATGGATTTCGCTGCTCCAAAGTTTTTCGCAAGGCCAAGGCGACGGGCTGGATGCGCCGGCATCGGGAATATTTACACACCGGTTGTAAGGATGTCGGGTACTCCCATGCCCAGCAGGGAACCCAGCGGGCCGGTCAGGCTGGCACGCCGCTTGCGTTTCAACGGACATGGGTTGCGCCTGCGGCGGCCGGCCGCATCGCCGCCGGTTGATGCCCAAGCCATTTTCGAGGAGCAATACGTGGACACATTCCCGCCGCAAGATCCGCATCCCGGATCGACCGAGCGCAATACCGAATCGGAGTCGGCAGCCCATCTAGCCGGCATGGCCCTGCGCGCCGAACTGGCGGATCTGAAAAATGACCTGGACGCGTTGATGTTGCATGAAGCCACCTTGTCGGATGGCGAGTTGAGCGAAGCCTATGCCCGCATCCTGGCCCGACTCGGTGCCTCCAGCGTCAGCGCCCGCGGGGCAGCGCAGGATGCCGGCCCGCAGTTGCCTTCGGCCTACCAAGCCGCCTGCGACCGTGTCAGGCAGCGGCCGCTGCTATCGGTGGCAGCCGTCGCGCTAAGCGGCCTTCTGGCCGGCTGGCTGATGAAGCGCCACTAATTGTTGATTTGTTGAGCACACCGGCAGAATTCGCGGTTTGCAACAATTTATCTGCGTAGCGCCCACCGTTTGTAATTTTTACAAACGATCGTTTTCCGCCCTGGCCAGCGGAGTTCCTAACTACCCGGCGCAGCGTCGGCGGGCGGCGCGGCGCGCTGCATCGAGCGCGGTTGATCGAGTCCGGCCTGCACCGCCGGCCAGACAAACACCAGACGCTTGACACCACGCCCGCCGCCGGCCTGGACGCTCTTGGTCTGCGCATGACCATTGACGGATGCACGGATGCGATAAGCACCGGCTTGCGGCATTTTGACCAGCAGCATCGGACCGTCGCAAGTGGTTTGCAGGATTGGCGTCTCGCCCTTGCCCAGGATGTCGACATTGACATCGGCCAGGTAGCTGCCGTCCTGCGCCGCGAAGGTGGACATCAGGTCGTAATTTCTGGCGGCCTGCTTCATCGCAGCCGACTCATCCAGGCCGACGCCGCCACACAGGTAGGTAACGCCGTTTTCAATTTTCGGCTGCATATCGGTTGTTTCTGGACTGGCCGAGGGCTGGGCCGCCGCCGTATACGCCAGCGTGCACAGCGCCAGAAAGAGTGCACTTGCCTTCATGATCAAACCTCCTTTCATCAGAAAAAAGAATACGCCGCCCGCCGTTCTTGCATGGCAGATACAGCCACTTCAATGGGACAGCGCCAGATGACAAACAATCCGACTAATTTGCAAAAATCATCATCCACGACGCCCGATGGTTGAACTTTTCACCAACCGACGTGGTTCTAAACAGGACTATTTATGGCTTATCCATTGCCAACCAGCCTTGCCAACAGATAACAGCATGCTGAAAAAATTCCGTTGTATCGCGGGCGGTACGCCCGGTGCGTTTCGATGAACGCTGGCCCCGCGTTCCGGCTTGCAGTCGATATCCTGCCGCAACCGGATGAAACCACCTGCGGACCGACCTGCCTGCAGGCGATTTACCGCTACTGGAAGCACGATGAGGCGCTGGCGACGGTGATCGGCCGCACCGGCAAATTCGAGCACGGCGGCACGCTGGCGGTGTTTCTCGCCTGCGATGCCTTGCGCCACGGCTATCGTGCCACGATCTACACCTACAACCTGACCGTATTCGATCCGACCTGGTTTACCGACCTCAGCGTCGATATCGGTGCCCGCCTGGCCTTGCAGCAAGAGGTGAAGGCTGATTACCGCCTGCAATATGCGACCGCGGGCTACCAGGATTTCCTGCGGCTAGGTGGGCGCTTGCGCATGACGCATCTGTCACGCCGCCTGATCCAGGCCATCCTGCGCCGCCAACTGCCGATCCTGACTGGCCTGAGTTCCACCTACCTGTACCGCACCGCGCGCGAATTCGGCCCGAACGACATGCCGGACGACATCCGCGGCTTGCCGGCCGGTCATTTCGTCATCATCGCCGGCTACAACCACCAACACCGCACCGTGCTGGTGATGGATCCGTATCAGCTCAATCCCTACCGCCAGGCTTCGGGCGGCTACTGGATCAGCATCGACCGCGTGATCTGCGCGATCCTGCTCGGCATCGTCACCCATGACGCCAACCTGCTGATCATCCACCCACCCCGAAAGCCGGCGCCGGCCGCATCATGAACAGCCTGCTGGTCGTCAATCATGCGCGCTGCTGGATGTTCGACGGCCCCGCCTTCCCCGCCGCCCGCGTCATGACCGCGCAAGCCTATCTGACCGAACCGGGCCGATTCGACCCTTGCCTCACCAGGATCATCAATCTCGCCACCAACGGCGCTTACCAGGACCGCGCCTGGTACGTCTCGCAATTGGCTGCGGCACGCGGCCAGCAGCCGCTGCCCGACCCGCGCACGCTGGCCGACCTGGCATCGCCGGCCTTGATCCGCCTGCTGACGCCCGCGCTGCAGCCACTGCTGGCGCGCGCACCGACGCCGGCCGGCACCGGCACACTGGAGTTTTACAGCTACTTTGGCCGCACTCCCGAGAAACGCTGGTGCGCGCTGGCAGCGCAAATATTCGCCTTGTTGCCGGCGCCGCTGCTCAAGGTGAGCCTTGCCTTCGACGCCGCCGGCTGGCATCTGGCCGGCGTCGAATGTTGCGACTGCGAGGCCGTGCCGGGCGCGCAGCGCGCTTTCATGCGCGAGGCAGCGGCTGGCTGGCTGCAAGCCTCAGGCATGCCGGGAGCGCGCCGGAAAACCGCCGCGCTGGCCATCCTGCACGACCCGGCAGCCAGCGAACAGCCATCGAATACGCTGGCCTTGCAAAAATTCGTCGGCGCCGCCGAACAGTTGCAGATGCACGCCGAACTGATTACCCGGAAAGACCTTGCGCGGCTACCCGAATTCGATGCGCTGTTCATACGCGCCACCACCCACGTCAACCACTACACCTACCAGGCGGCGCGCCAGGCCGCGCTGCAGGACGCCATCGTGATCGACGATGCCGACTCGATCATCCGCTGCTGCAACAAGATTTATCTGGCTGAACTGCTGGCGCACCACCATATCCGGCAGCCGCGCAGCATGCTGGTGCAGGGCGACAACCTGGAACGGACGCTGCGGCAGGTGATTGCAGCGCTCGGCCTGCCGTGCGTGCTGAAGCAGCCGGACGGTGCCTTCTCGCGCGGCATCCTGAAAGCCGAAACGGCCTCCGCGCTGGAAGCTGGCGCCCGCCGCCTGCTGCAAGACTCGGCGCTGATCCTGGCACAGGAATACCTGCCGACCGCGTTCGACTGGCGCATCGGCATACTCGACCGCCGGCCTTTGTTTGCCTGCAAATATTTCATGGTGCCGGGGCACTGGCAAATCGTGAAGAACGATCGACAAACACTGATCGAGGGCAAAACAGAAGCCTTGCCGATCGCATCCGTGCCGCGCGCGGTGGTGCGCATCGCGCTGCAGGCGGCAAACCTGATCGGGGCCGGCTTTTACGGCGTTGACGTCAAGCAGGTTGGCGCCGAGTGCTACGTGATGGAAATCAATGACAACCCGAACGTGGATGCGGGCCACGAAGACCATGTGCTGCAGGACCAACTGTATCGTGCCGTGATGGCGGTGTTCCGCCAGCGGATTGATGCCGCGCCGCCATGAACGCACCTACTCCTTATCCGCTGTTTTCCGCCTACGGCATCGAACTCGAATACATGATCGTGGCGCGCGATTCGCTCGACGTGCTGCCGATCGCCGACCATTGCCTGACGCAAGCGGTGGCCGGTGGCCAGCCGGCGCCGTTGCTCGAATGGTCGAACGAGTTGGTGCTGCATCTGATCGAAGTCAAGAACCCGAAGCCGCAGGCGCTGGCGCTGCTGCCGGCCGCGTTCCAGGAAGCGGTCCAGGCAATGAACCGCCGCCTGCGCGACTCGGGGGCGCAATTGATGCCGGGCGCGATGCATCCTTGGATGCGGCCGGCACTGGAGGCCCGTCTATGGCCGCATGGTCAGACCGAAATCTACCAAGCCTACGACCGCATTTTCGATTGTCACCGCCACGGCTGGGCCAACCTGCAAAGCATGCACGTCAACCTGCCGTTTGCCAGCGATGCCGAATTCGCGCGGCTGCACGCGGCGCTGCGGCTGCTGCTACCGCTGCTGCCGGCGCTGGCGGCCAGTTCGCCGCTGATGGAGGGCGAAGCGAGCGGCCTGCTCGACACCCGGATGGAGGTCTACCGGCACAATGCCAGTGCCTTTCCGGCAATCACCGGGAGCCTCATCCCGGAGCCGGTCACCGGCAGGCAAGACTATCGGCGACGCATTCTGCAACCGATGTACGACGCCATCGCCGCCGCCGACCCCGAACATGTGCTGCGGCACGAATGGTTGAATTCGCGCGGCGCGATCGCACGCTTCGAACGCAATGCGATCGAGGTTCGGGTGCTCGACGTGCAGGAATGTCCGCTCGCCGATCTGGCGATCGCCGAGATCGTGGTGGCACTGACGAGAAGGCTCTACCACCAGGCTGCCGCCGAGCAGGCGCAATTCGATACCCGGCGCCTGGCGCAGATACTGCAGGCCTGCATCCGCGGTGCGGAAGCGGCGGTGATCGACGATGCTGGCTATCTGGCCTTGCTGGACTTCCCGGCGGCGCGCTGCAGCGCCGGCGACTTATGGCAATACCTGATCGAAACCGTAGCGCCCGCCGAACTCAGCGCTGCCAGCCGCAGCGCGCTGGGCGCGATACAGCGCCATGGGCCGCTGGCGCGGCGCCTGCTGCACGCGCTGAATGGCGACTACCGACCGCAGCAGTTGCGCATGGTGTACCAGGAACTGTGCGATTGCCTGCAGCACGGACGGCAGTTTCTGCCCTGAACGGCTAGCGTCATGGCGCCCGGCAGATTCCTGCTGCTTAGCTGCGAACACGGTGGCTACCGGATTCCGGCGCCCTACCGCGCGCTGTTCCAGGGCCGGCAGGCATGGCTGCGCAGCCACTACGGTTACGACGCCGGCGCCTTGCGTCTGGCGCGCGAGATGGCGGCAGCACTGGACGCGCCACTGTACGCGGCCACCATCAGCCGCCTGCTGATCGATCTGAATCGCTCACCCGCGCATCCGCGCCTGTATTCGACGGCCACCCGCCACCTGGCGCCGGCGCAGCGGCGCGGTATTTTCGAGCAATACTATCTGCCGTACCGTAGTGCGGTCCAGCGCCGGATTGCTACCGCCATCGACGCCGGCCTGCGGGTGCTGCACGTCTCCTGCCACAGCTTCACGCCGGTACTGGACGGCAAGCTGCGCGATGCCGATCTCGGTCTGCTGTACGATCCGGCGCGTGCGGAGGAAGCCACGTTTTGCCGACACTGGCAAGTCGGCCTCAGAGCCGGCTTGCCGGGTCTGAAAATACGGCTCAATGCGCCTTACAAGGGAAGCTCCGATGGCCTCACCTCGTTCCTGCGGCGCCACTTTGACGGCACCCAGTATGTCGGCGTCGAGCTTGAAATCAACCAGCGCCACGTGCTGCGCGGCCAAGCCGGGTGGCTGGCAATGCGGCGCGCGATCGTCGAAAGCCTGCGCGCAACGCTCGCGGCCAGCGAGCGGGATCGCCCGATTGCCGGCACGCTGGCGGCCTGACTCAGGCACAGCCCGTTTGTCCTTGTAATAACTACCAGCCCGCGTAAAAACTACCGCCTTAACCGGGCTATTCTTGCGTGCCGGGCGCCAGCGCTGCGCGATATCGCCGCGCAATCGATCTGGCACATTTACTGCATGCGCAAACACGGGTCACCATCAACCTTATCGGGAGTTCCCATGTTGTCCCTGAACAGATTTCTTCCCTGCATGCTCGCGACGCTTACCCTGCTAGCGCTGACTGCCTGCAGCACCCCGAAGCCCACCGAGATGTCGTCCGCCTCCGCTGCCAGCATGGCGATGAGCGGTGCGACATCGGCCGCCGGCACGGTGCAGGCCGTGGAGCGGGTCGACCAGCAGGATGCCGGCATTGGCGTCGGCACGATCACTGGCGTCGTGGTCGGCCCCGGCATGGGCCAGCGCATGCGCCAGGACGGTCGGGCTTATCGCGTCACGTTGCGGATGGATGACGGCAGCCAGCAGATATTTGCCACCGAAACCGACCCCGGCTTTCGCGTCGGCGACCGGGTGCAGGTAGTGAATGGTGTGGTCCAGCATTACTGAATGGGGATATCCGATATTACCTGCTGGCCCGCGCTCTTAACCTGTTTTCGCGTCAAGGAGAAATCTCATGAGTACACCCGATCGGAATCTGACCGGAGCCTATCGCAACCCGCCTATGGATAGCAGCGCCAACGGCAGGCGTCCATTTTTTTCCGCCTTGCGCTGGGGCGCGGTCCTGGCCGGGGTGGTGGTTGGCGTGGCCCTGCAGATGGCATTGACGCTGCTCGGCGTGGCTACCGGTTTGTCCACGCTGGATGTCGGCCTCTCCGATGCGGCCAGTACCACCTATCCCTTGGTCTGGGCTGGCGTCAGTATGCTGGTCGCCGCCTTCGTCGGCGGCTACGTGGCGGCACGTGCCTCGGGCCTGAAACGCAAGAGCGACGGTCTGCTGCATGGTGCCACCGCCTGGGCCGTGACCACGCTGCTGTTCGTCATGCTGGCGGCATCGACCGGCGGCAGCATGCTGGGCGGCATCTTCGGCACCATGGGGGAAGCGATGAACCAGTCCGCCACGAATGGCGCGGCGGGCAGCCTGCTGAGCCGGCAATTTGGCAATGTCGATCCCGGCATCGCCGAACGCTTTGAACGCCAGATCCAGGCCGGCAACCGCAACGACGCGATACAGTTGCTGATCGGCTCCCTCAACATGGATCCGCAGCGCGCCGCCAGCATCGTCGATCAGGCCTTGATCGCCGCCGGCTCGACCGAGCAGGCCTCGCCGCAGGGAAGGGCTGCGGCAAACCGCTCGGTACAAATGGCTTCCGGCACCGCCTGGATGATCTTTGGCGCGATGGCGCTGTCATTGGCCTTGGGCATGAGCGGCGGCCTACTCGGTGCCAGCGGTACCCGCCGCATGGTCTGGAGCGGCGGCTCGGTGGCGCAGGCGGCCTGATTCGTTGCTTCACCGCCGGGAGCCGCCGGGCGGTGAGGACAGCCCGGGGATCTAGTCCCTGGCGTCGTCCGCAAGCGGCAGTGCCGCCTTGGAACGGCCATATTCTTCCAGCCGGTTGTACAAGGTTTTCAAGCTGATGCCCAAGATATCGGCGGCTCTTTTCTTGACGCCGGCACACATTTCCAGCGTGGCGAAAATCAGCCGGCGATCGGCCTCGGCCAGCGAGACACCGACCGCAATCGACAGCGTCAGCCCGGGCGGCGGTTCGGTCGCCTCGAGCGGCGTCAGCAGCACACTGTCAATCGTGCGGTCGGCCAGGATGAATGCGCGCTGAATATGGTTGCGCAGTTCGCGCACGTTGCCCGGCCAGTGATAGCCAGCCAACGCCGCGGCGGCGCCCGGAGCCATGCATTTGTCGGCGCCGTGAGCGCCGTTGAACTGATCCAGGAAATACTGCGCCAGCAACTCGATATCGTCTGCGCGTTCGCGCAAGGGTGGAATTTGCAGCGGAAATACATTCAGCCGATGGTACAGGTCGAGGCGCAGCGCACCCAGCGCCACTGCCTCGCGCGGGTCGCGGTTGCTGGCGGCGATGATCCGCACATCGGTTTCCAGTTCCTGGTGGCCGCCGATACGCATGAAGGAACCGCTCTCGAGCACCCGCAGCAACTTGACCTGCAACTCGATCGGCATCTCGGCGATCTCATCGAGGAACAGCGTGCCGCCGCTGGCGCGCTCGAAATAGCCCTTATGCTGCCGGTCGGCGCCGGTGAAGCTGCCTTTTTCGTGCCCGAAAATTTCGCTTTCAATCAACTGCGGCGAAATGGCGCCGCAATTCACCGGCAGGAAAATCTGCTTTTGGCGCAGACTCAGGTCGTGTATCGTCCGCGCCGCCAATTCCTTGCCGGTACCGCTTTCGCCGAGCAGCAATACCGAAGCTTCGGTTGGCGCCACCCGGCCGATCTGCGCATACAGTTTTTGCATCGCCGGCGAGGTCCCGCGCATCGCGCCAAAATGGCCAAGCCGGCATAGTTCACCGCGCAGCGCCCCGACTTCAGTTGTCAAGCCGGCCGCGCGCGGCACGCGCGCCAGCCGCTCGCGGGTATCGGAATCATTGTCCACAATCAATACATGCGGCATGCTTTCCTATCCCAGGTTGCGTCGCCACGCGGCCCCATCCGCGCCGCCATCCCGGTGCGCGGAAGCGGAAAAACCGTGGGCGTCAGCCGGCCTTGGCGGTCAACTTGTTGTCGACGTTCTTGACACCTTCGATGCCGCGCGCAATCCCCACCGCCTTGTCGATCTGCGCCTGACTAGCGACCGTGCCGCTCAAGGTGACGTCGCCCTTCGAGGTCTCGACATGGATATCGGTGCCCTTGACCTCGCTGTCTTCCACCAGCGCAGCCTTGACCTTGGTAGTAATCACGGTATCGTCCACTGCGCCGCCGGCCGCTGCCGCCATGTCAGAAGCCGCCGACGACATGCTGCCGGGACTGGCTGTGGAGCTTTCCGGTGCGGCGGCGGGAGCGGGTGACGGCGGCGCGCTGGCGTCCGGAGCAGGTGCGGCTGGCGCGCCGGTGTTGGCACCTGGAGCGGCATCACTGCCGGTATTGCGCTGGCAGCCGGCGAGCAACATGCCAAGGACAGTCATTGCCAGGAGGCATTTCGCGTTTCTGCTGAATAGCACAGTCATTTTTGTTCCTTTCAGAGATCGTGGGCACGTTTAGTGCCTCCTGATCTTGACCGCGATCTTTTCCATTAGTTCTTATGCAAGTATTGGCGCCATCGGAACCCAATGCGCTTCAGGCCGCCAAGCGCTGGCTGTGCGCCCACGCCCGCAGCAGCAGGCCGGGGTCGGCCGTGGCCAGCAGTTTCGGGTCGGACAACATCTGCCGGAAGGCGCGCGCGCCTGGCGTGCCGGCGGTCAAGCCCAGCATGTGGCGGGTGATGCTGTTCAGCTTCGGGCCGGAGCCGCCCTGGCGCGCCCGCCGCAACTGGTTTTCGATGTAAGGCAGCAGCGCCTGCAGCACTTCGGCGCGCGACTTCGGCTCTGCGCTGTCGGCGTAATAGCGCTGGTCGAAGGCCGCCATCAGATACGGGTTGTGATACGCCTCGCGCCCCAGCATCACGCCATCCACATGCTGCAGATGGGCATCGATCTCGGCCAGCGTCTTGATGCCGCCGTTGATGATGATTTCCAGGTGCGGGAAATCGCGCTTCAGGCGATAGGCGAACTCGTAGCGCAACGGCGGAATCTCGCGGTTTTCCTTCGGGCTCAGGCCTTTCAGGATCGCGTTGCGGGCGTGCACGATGAAGGTTGTGCAGCCGGCAGCGGCAATCGTGCCGACGAAATCGCGCACAAAATCATAGGAATCGACCGCGTCGATGCCGATCCGGTGCTTGACCGTGATATCGATTGCGACCGCATCGCGCATCGCCTTGACACAATCGGCAACCAGTTGCGGCTCCGCCATCAGGCAGGCGCCGAAGGCTCCTTTCTGTACGCGCTCGGAGGGGCAGCCGCAGTTCAGGTTGATCTCGTCATAGCCCCACTGTTCGCCCAGTTTGGCGCTCCTGGCCAGATCGGCCGGCTCGCTGCCCCCCAGTTGCAGGGCGACCGGATGTTCCTCCTGATTGAAATCCAGGTGGCGCGGCAAGTCGCCATACAGCAAGGCGCCGGTGGTCACCATTTCGGTGTATAGCCAGGTATGGCGGGTGATCTGGCGATGGAAGACGCGGCAATGGCGGTCGGTCCAATCCATCATCGGCGCCACCGAAAGGCGGCGCGCGGGCAACTTGGTGGGATTCAAGGCGGTGAGTCGCGGCAAAAGCAATATTGTACCGGCATCGGTTACGCCACGCCCTACCGAAACGGCGCCAAACGGTCTACCATAGGGGTGTGCTTGATCCATCATTTCACCAATAAAGGAGCAGCCATGCCGAATCCCAGCAGCCTGAATACCGATCATTTCTGGATGCCGTTCACCGCCAATCGCCAGTTCAAGCGCGCCCCGCGCCTGCTGGCGGCCGCGTCCGGGATGCACTACACCAGCGACGACGGGCGCCAGATTCTGGACGGCACCGCCGGCCTGTGGTGCGTCAATGCCGGCCACGGGCATCCAAAGATCGTCGCCGCGATCCAGCAACAGGCGGCGACGATGGATTTTGCGCCGACCTTCCAGATGGGCCATCCGAAGGCCTTCGAAGCCGCCAGCGCGCTGGTCTCGATCGCGCCGGAGGGATTGAACCGGGTGTTTTTCTGCAACGACGGTTCGGAAGGGGTCGATACCGCGCTGAAGATTGCGCTGGCCTATCACCGGGTGCGCGGCGACGGCCTGAAGACACGCCTGATCGGGCGCGAGCGCGGCTATCACGGGGTCGGCTTCGGCGGCATTTCGGTCGGCGGCATCGCCGGCAACCGCAAGCATTTCGGCCCGGCGCTGCCGGCGGTCGACCATCTGCGCCATCCGCTGAATATCCAGAAAAATGCCTTCACGCGCGGACTGCCGGAACACGGCGCGGAAATGGCCGATGAGTTCGAGCAGCGCGTGCTGGCGCTGCACGATCCGGCCACGGTGGCGGCGCTGATCGTGGAGCCGGTGCAGGGTTCGACCGGCGTCATCCTGCCGCCCAAGGGCTATCTGCAAAAGCTGCGCGCGATTTGCGACAAGTACGGCATCCTGCTGATTTTCGACGAAGTGATCACCGGTTTCGGCCGCCTCGGCGCGCCGTTCGCCGCCGATTATTTCGGCGTGGTGCCAGACATGATCGTCTGCGCCAAGGGCCTGACCAACGCCGCGGTGCCGATGGGCGCAGTGCTGGTGCGCCAGGACATCCACGATACCTTCATGGGGGCGGCGCCGGAAAACGCGATCGAGTTTTATCACGGCTACACCTACAGCGCCCATCCGCTGGCGGCGGCGGCGGCGGTGGCGACCATCGACGTTCTGAAGAGCGAACACCTGTTCGACCGCGCAGCGGCAATGGCGCCGTATTTCGAAGAGGCGGCGCACAGCCTGAAGGGCCTCCCCTATGTGAAGGACATCCGCAATCTGGGCCTGGTGTGCGGCATCGAGCTGGAGCCGATTCCGGGCCAGCCGACCGCGCGCGCCTTCGATGTCTTCCTCAAATGCTTCTGGGACAAGGGCGTGCTGATCCGCACCACCGGCGACATCATCGCGCTGTCGCCGCCGCTGATCATCGAAAAAAACCAGATCGATCAACTGTTCGGGGCGATTGCCGACATCCTGAAAACGCAGAGCGCAGTGGGCGCCAAGCAATCGGCGCTGGCCTGACCCGACCACGCCGAGGTTCAACAAAAAACCGCCGTTCGGCGGTTTTTTATCGGTTGGCAGCAAACTCCGCAGACGCAGGGCTCAAACGGTGGAATTGCCGGCCAGCACCCGACTGCCGCCGCGCAGCGCCGCCATTTCATTGCCGACCAATGCGGTCAGCACGATCGCGCCGCCGACCAGGGTTTGCTGCAGTGGCGTTTCGCCGGCCCCGAGCCAGGCCCAGAGCGGCCCCAGCAAGACTTCGATCAGCGCCAGCAGCGACAGCTCCGGCGCCGACAGCGAGCGCGCCGCGATTACCATCAGCATGCAGGGAAATCCAAGCTGGAAGAAGCCGAGCGTGGCCAGGATGCCGAGATCGTGCGCCGACACCTGCAGCGGCCATGCCAGCGGCAGCATCAGCAGCGCCGAGAACACGCCGCCGAGCAGCACCGCCGGAATCAGGTCGATCGCCTGCCCGGATTTTTTCAGCGTGATGACGTTGATCGATGCCGCCAGCGGCACGCCGAGCGCAATCGTCATCCCGGCCAGCTCGCGCGCGCCGACCTGCGCCAGGCTGCCGGCAAACATCCAGACCATACCGACCAGCGCCACCAGGATCGCCAGCCAGGTGCGCGGCGCAATCTGCTGGCGCAGGAATATCCATGCCAGCAATGCGGTCAGCAAGGGAGAGACGCTCATCACGATCAGCGTATTGGCGACCGTGGTCATGGTCAGAGCGATCATGAAGCAGCAAAACATCACGCACCACATCAGCCCGGAAACCAGGCCCGGCTTGCCCAGTCGAAGCAACACCGTCAGCGCCCGGCCGCGCTGCTGCCAGGCCAGCGCCGCCGCCACGAACAGGGCGGCAAACACGCTACGCCAGAATGTGACTTCAAAACCCTGCGCATTTTCCAGGTGACGCGTCAGCACGCCGGCCATGCTCCACAAGGTGGCGGCGCACACCATCAGCAAAACGGCACGGGAATGCGGTGTTAAAAGCGGCATGCAAGCACTGTTCCGGCGCGGATACTCCCGATATAGACCGTTAATACCGGGCGTAAAACGTATGATTTTTCAATATACCCTCAGGTTTACAGAAACCTGATGGGGAAAGCGGTCAGGCCGCTTCGCGCGATGCCTTCTTGCGTTCGTGTTCCTTCAGGTGACGCTTGCGCAGGCGTATGCTTTTCGGCGTGATCTCGACCAGTTCGTCGTCCTCGATGAACTCGACCGCGTATTCCAGCGACATCTGGATCGGCGGCACCAGGCGCACCGCCTCGTCGGTACCGGAGGCGCGCACGTTGGTCAATTGCTTACCCTTGATCGGATTCACCACCAGGTCGTTGTCGCGCGAGTGGATGCCGATGATCATGCCTTCGTACACCGGGTCGTTGTGCACCACAAACATGCGGCCGCGATCCTGCAGCTTCCACAGCGCGTAGGCCACCGCCATCCCGTCTTCCTGCGAAATCAGCACGCCGTTGCGGCGCCCGGCCAGATCGCCCTTGCTGGCATCGACCACCGCGTATTCATCGAAAATGTGGCTCATCAGACCGGTACCGCGCGTCAGGTTCATGAACTCGCCTTGGAAGCCGATCAGGCCGCGCGCCGGAATCTTGTATTCCAGGCGCACCCGGCCCTTGCCGTCCGCCTGCATGTCCTGCAGGTCGCCGCGGCGCCGTCCGAGTTCTTCCATTACCCCGCCCTGGTGCGCTTCCTCGACGTCGATCGAGAGTAGCTCGAACGGCTCGTGGCGCACGCCATCGACCATCTTGAACACCACGCGCGGGCGCGATACCGCCAGTTCGAAGCCTTCGCGCCGCATGTTTTCGATCAGGATCGTCAGATGCAGCTCGCCGCGGCCGGAGACCTCGAACGTGGTGTCGTCATCGGTCGGCGCCACCCGCAGCGCGACGTTCGACTTCAGCTCGCGCTCCAGGCGGTCGCGCAACTGGCGGCTGGTGACGAACTTGCCTTCGCGGCCGGCCAGCGGCGAGCTGTTGACCATGAAATTCATGGTCAGCGTCGGTTCGTCCACCTTCAGCATCGGCAGCGCGTCCGGCGTATCGGCGGCGCACACGGTGGTGCCGATGCCGAGCTCCTCGATGCCGTTGATCAGCACGATGTCTCCCGCCACCGCCTCGTCCACCAGCTTGCGCTCCAGGCCCTTGAAGGTCAGCACCTGGTTGATACGAGCCTTGCTCGGCGTATCGTCCGGGCCGTTCATGATAACCACGTCCTGCAGCGGACGCGCGCGGCCGCGGCTGATGCGGCCGATGCCGATCTTGCCGACGTAGGAGGAATAATCGAGCGAGCAAATCTGCAATTGCAGCGGGCCGTCCGGATCGTCGTCGCGCACCGGCACGTGCTGCAGGATCGCGTTGAACAGCGGCTTCAGGTCGCCGCTGCGCACCTCGGCGTTGAGGCCGGCGTAGCCGTTCAGGCCGGAGGCGTACACCACCGGGAAATCCAGTTGTTCCTCGGTCGCGCCCAGCTTGTCGAACAATTCGAAAGTGGCGTTGATCACCCAGTCCGGACGCGCGCCGGGGCGGTCGATCTTGTTGATCACGACGATCGGCTTCAGGCCCAGCGCCAGCGCCTTGCGCGTGACGAAACGGGTCTGCGGCATCGGCCCCTCGACCGCATCCACCAGCAGCAGCACCGAATCGACCATCGACAGCACGCGCTCGACCTCGCCGCCAAAATCGGCGTGGCCCGGGGTATCGACGATGTTGATATGGGTGCCTTCATACTCGACCGCGCAGTTCTTCGACAGGATCGTGATGCCGCGCTCTTTTTCCAGGTCGCCGGAATCCATCACGCGCGTGTCGACGTGCTGGTTGTCGCGGAAAGTACCGGCCTGGCGCAGCAACTGGTCGACCATGGTGGTCTTGCCGTGATCGACGTGGGCAATGATGGCGATATTACGAATGGCGGCGCGGATTGGGTTTGACATGATAGGCAGGGAAAATTCGGTTAGCCTGAGATTCTAGCATGTTGCGCCGCAAAACCCCGAAATCCTTTTACCGCTCCGGTACCCGACCATGCCGGGAAAGGAAAATGAAATCAATCACTTGCGCTCAATACCGGAGCATCGGGCGGCAGCGCCAGCAGTCGTTCCGGCAACAGCACGCCGTGTTCAGCCAGGATCGCGGTACCGAGAAACGCGCCTGCTTCGGCATAGACGCGCATCCGTCCGGCAGTTGCTGGAACCGGCAACCCTTCCTTGCCCAACGCCAAGCGCTGGCCGTGCAGAAAACGCGTTGCCAGCGCGGCCGACAGTTGCAGTGCCGGAAACGTGCCAACCAACGTGTCGGCCGGCGCCAACAGCCGCACCCGCTCGGCCGGCGACTGCGCGGCCATCTGCTCCAGCGTGATCGCCTGCGCCACCGTCAGCGCGCCGACCGCGGTCCGGCGCAGCGCCCGCAAATGGGCGCCGCAACCGAGCGCGGCGCCGATGTCTTCGCCCAGCACGCGGATGTAGGTGCCCTTGCTGCAGGTGACGCGCAGGCTCAGCAGTGGCGCCTGGTAATCCAGGCATTCGAGGCGATGGATCACGACCTCGCGCGGCTCGCGCTCGAGCGTGATGCCCGCGCGCGCATATTCGTACAAGGGCTTGCCGTCGCGCTTCAAGGCTGAATGCATCGGCGGAATCTGCCTGATCGGACCGCGAAAGCGCTCCAATACCGCTTCGATCTCGGCGGCGCCAACCGTCACCGGGCGACTCGCCAATATCTCGCCTTCGGTGTCGCCGGTGGCTGTGCGCACGCCAAGCTGCACCACCGTTTCGTAGGTTTTGTCCGCGTCCAGCAGGTCCTGGGCGAACTTGGTCGCTTCACCGAAGCACAAGGGCAGCAAGCCGGTGGCAAACGGATCCAGGGTGCCGGTGTGGCCGGCTTTCCTGGCGTTCAGCAAACGCTTGGCCTTGATCAGCGCATCGTTGCTGGAGCCGCCGGCGGCCTTGTCCAGCAGCAGCACGCCATCGATCGCGTCCCTGCTATTTTTGCGGGAGATTTGCATCATGATGAATGGACAATGCGGCGTCACCTGCCGCCGCATTGCTAATCGCTTGAATCCTTGGCGCGGGTGGCGTTCGCCTCGTCGATCAGACGCGCCATCTGAATGCCGCGTACGGTCGAGGTATCGTGCACGAAATGCAGTTCCGGCAAGGTATGAATCGTCAGCCGGCGGCCCAGTTGCATGCGCAGGAATCCGGCCGCCTGGCGCAAGCCGTTGATGGTGCTGTTCACTACCGCCGGCTGGTCCGCCAGCGTCGTGAAATACACCTTGGCGTGCGCATAATCCGGCGTCACCTGCACTTCGGTGATGGTAATCATCCCGACGCGCGGGTCTTTCAGCTCGAAGGCTATGATTTCCGACAGATCGCGCTGGATCTGCTCGGCCACGCGCAGGCCGCGCTGCGGAATCGATTTACTGTGTTTCGCCATGTTCGTCACCTTAAACAACGCAGCCCGGACGAAGGGGCCGTATGCGGCACTCCATCCGGGCTGCAACAACCGGCCCGCCATGACCGTCTACGAAAAGCGGCCTACAGCGTGCGGGCGACTTCCTGAACTTCGAAAATCTCCAGCTGATCGCCTTCCTTGATGTCGTTGAAATTCTTCAGCGACAAACCGCACTCGAAACCGGCCTTGACTTCCTTGACGTCGTCCTTGAAGCGCTTCAGCGAATCGAGTTCGCCGGTCCAGAGTACGACATTGTCGCGCAGCAGGCGTACCGAGGAGCCGCGCTTGACCAGGCCGTCCAGCACATAGCAGCCGGCGATCGCCCCGACCTTGCTGACATGGAACACCTGGCGGATTTCGACCAGCCCCAGGGTCTGCTCGCGCTTCTCGGGCGCCAGCATGCCGGACAGGGCGGCCTTGATCTCGTCCACCGCATCGTAAATGATGTTGTAGTACCGGATGTCGATGCCGCTCGCTTCGGCCAGCTTGCGCGCCGACGCGTCGGCGCGCGTGTTGAAGCCGATGATGACCGCTTTCGACGCCACCGCGAGGTTGACATCGGATTCGCTGATGCCGCCGACGCCGGCGTGTACCACCTGCACCCGCACTTCCGCGGTGGACAGTTTCTGCAGGGATTGCACCAGCGCTTCCTGCGAACCCTGGACGTCGGTCTTGATGATCAGCGGCAAGTTCTGCACTTCACCTTCGGCCATCTGCTCGAACATGTTTTCCAGCTTGGCCGCCTGCTGCTTGGCCAGCTTGACATCGCGGAACTTGCCTTGGCGGAACAAGCCGATCTCGCGCGCCTTGCGCTCGTCGGCCATCACCATCACGTCTTCGCCCGCCACCGGCACCTCGGTCAGGCCCTGGATCTCGACCGGGATCGAAGGGCCGGCTTCGGCGATGTTCTTGCCATTTTCGTCCAGCATCGCCCGCACCCGTCCGTAGGACGAGCCGGCCAGCACGACGTCGCCGCGCTTCAAGGTACCGGACTGCACCAGGATGGTCGCCACCGGACCACGCCCCTTGTCCAGCCTGGCTTCAATCACCAGACCCTTGGCCGGAGCATCGACCGGCGCCTTCAGTTCCAGCACTTCAGCCTGCAGCAACACCTGCTCCAGCAGCGCGTCGATCCCGTCGCCGGTTTTGGCCGAGACCGGGACGAACGGCGAGTCGCCGCCGTATTCTTCCGGCACCACGTTTTCCGCAACCAGCTCCTGCTTGACCCGATCCGGGTTCGCGGTCGGCTTGTCGATTTTGGTAATCGCCACCACCAGCGGCACGCCAGCCGCCTTTGCGTGTGCGATCGCCTCCTTAGTCTGCGGCATCACGCCGTCGTCTGATGCCACCACCAGGATCACGATGTCGGTCGCCTGCGCGCCGCGGGCGCGCATCGCGGTGAACGCTTCGTGTCCCGGCGTATCGAGGAAGGTAACGATGCCGCGCGGCGTCTTGACGTGATAGGCGCCGATATGCTGGGTAATGCCGCCAGCCTCGCCGGAAGCAACCTTGGTGCGGCGGATATAGTCCAGCAGCGAGGTCTTGCCGTGATCGACGTGACCCATGACGGTCACCACCGGTGCGCGCGGCAGCGCTTCCACGTCGGCGTGCGCCTGCCCTTCCTCGAGCATGGCTTCCGGATCGTCGAGCTTGGCCGCGTGCGCGACATGACCCATTTCTTCCACCAGGATCATCGCGGTTTCCTGGTCCAGCACCTGGTTGATGGTGACCATCTGTCCCAGCTTCATCAGGTGCTTGATGACCTCGGATGCCTTGACCGCCATCTTGTGCGCGAGCTCGGCCACCACGATGGTTTCCGGCACGTACACGTCCTTGACCACGGCCTCGGTCGGCGCCTGGAAATTGCTTTCATGGGCCTCGCCATGATGACTGCCGCGGCGCCCCTTGGGACCGGCGCGCCAGCCTTCGCGGCCGCCACCCGCGTTACCGCGGGTCTTGATGCCGAGGCCACGTTTCTTGGCGTCGTCCTGCCAGGTAGACGAGACGTTGGCCGATTTGATCGACTTCTTGTCGGCCACCACTGGTTTTTTCTCGTCCTTCTTCTCGCCGGGTTTCTTGTCGCCTGGCCGGTGCAAGGTGCCGTCAGGCCCCTTGGCCGCAGCCGCCGGTGCCGGCGGCTCGGGCGCCTTGATGACCTTGCGCGGCGTACTCATCATCAGCTTGATCTGCGCAACTTCGTCCTCGACCATCTTGCGCGCACGCTCGGTGGCCGCAGCCTTTTCCGCCGCTTCCTTGGCCAGCAGGGCGGATTTTTTCTTGTTTTCCTCGGCAGCAATCCGCTTCTTCTCTTCGGCCGAAGTCTCAACTCCCTTGGTCTCGCCCAGAGGCTCGGCAGCGGCCTGCTGCGCCGCGATTTCCGCCTTCTCGACCTCCTGCGCCCGAGCCAGTTTTTCCGCTTCCAGCTTTGCCAGGCGCTCCTGCTTCTCGCGCAAATCGGCTTCCTGACGCGCGATCAGTTCCGCCTGACGGCGCGCCTCCTCGGCACGCCGCTCCTGTTCCGCCTCATCAATCACCGGCGCGGCCGCAACCACCGGCGCCTCCTCGGCAACCGGCTCATCGCGTTTGATGAAGGTGCGCTTCTTGCGCACTTCGACCTGAATCGTGCGCGACTTGCCAGTGGCGTCGGCCTGCTTGATCTCGCTGGTTTCCTTGCGCGTCAGGGTGATTTTCCGCTTCTCGCCTTCGGCTCCGGTGCCATGCGCGCGCCGCAGATGCTCGAGCAGCTTGTCCTTGTCCTGTTTCGACAATACGTCCTCCGCCGAGTCCTTTTCGACCCCGGCCGAGCGTAACTGCTTGAGCAGAAGATCCGCCGGCATTTTCAGCTCGGTGGCAAATTGGGCTACATTGTTACTCGCCATTCAGTCCTCTTTTCTATGTGGCGCGACAGATGATCGATGGAATTCTCCAGATCACTTTGCTTCGGCCAGATCCCATGCCCTCGCCTGCAGGGCCTTGGCACGCTCATCATATTTGGCATCGATGAGCTTCATTTCATCGTCGGTCGCATCTTCAAATTCGTTCGCGATCAATTGCCGCGCACGCTCCGTCGGCAGCGCCAGAATCGCAGCGAACTCATCATAAGCCAGGCCGGCAAACGCCTGCAGCGTCTTGATGCCGCACAAACCGAGCTTGCCGGCGGTGACCCGATCCATGCCGTCCAGGTTGGCCAGCTCGGGTTCCATGCCGTCCATCCCCTCTTCCGACGCAATCGCCTCGGTCAGCAGGGCATCGCGTGCGCGGGTGCGCAATTCGTTGACGGTATCCTCGTCGAACGATTCGATTTCCAGCATTTCGTTGATCGGCACATAGGCAATTTCCTCGATGCTGGAAAAACCTTCTTCGGCCAGGATGTCGGCCACTTCCTGGTCCACGTCCAGCTTTTCCATGAACAGCGTGCGGATCGCAGTCATTTCCAGCGCCGACTTGTCGGCCGATTCCTCGGCCGTCATGATGTTGATCTGCCAGCCGGTCAATTCGGATGCCAGGCGCACGTTCTGGCCACCGCGGCCAATCGCTATCGCCAGGTTTTCCTCGTCGACCACCACGTCCATCGCGTGCTTTTCTTCATCCACCACGATCGATGACACATTGGCCGGCGCCAGCGCACCGATCACGAACTGCGCCGGGTCTTCCGACCACAATACGATATCCACCCGCTCACCGCCCAGTTCGCCAGTCACCGCCTGCACCCGCGAACCGCGCATGCCAACGCAGGTGCCGATCGGATCGATGCGACGATCGTTGGTGAATACCGCAATCTTGGCCCGCACACCGGGGTCGCGCGCCGCCGATTTGATCTCCAGCAGCCCCTGCTCGATCTCGGGCACTTCCAGTTCGAACAGCTTCATGATGAATTCGGGCGCGGTGCGCGACAGAATCACTTGCGGGCCGCGGGCGTTGCGATCGATGCGCAAAATATAGGCACGCACGCGGTCGCCAATGCGCAGGTTTTCCTTCGGAATGGTCTGATCGCGCGGCAGGCGCGCCTCGATCTTGCCCGATTCAACAATGGCGTCGCCGCGCTCCATGCGCTTGATGGTGCCGGTCACCAGCGCGTCGCCGCGCTCCAGGAAATCAGCCAGGATCTGCTCGCGCTCGGCATCCCGGATTCGCTGCAGCACCACCTGCTTGGTGTCTTGCGCAAAGCGGCGACCGAGGTCGACCGATTCGACCGGCTCTTCAATATAGCTATCAACTTCGATGTCGGGATCGCGCTCTCGCGCCTCGAACTGCAGTATCTCCTGGTCCGGCAATTGCAGCCCGGCTTCGTCTGGCACCACGCGCCAGCGGCGGAACGATTCAAATTCGCCTGTCTCGCGATCAATCGCCACCCGAATGTCGGCGTCGCCTTCATAGCGTTTTTTCGTGGCCTGCGCAAGCGCATGCTCCAGCGCTCCAAAAACGACGTCCTTGTCGACGTTTTTTTCGCGCGCCAGCGCATCGACCAACAACAAAATTTCGCGACTCATGCTTTGCGACTCCTAAAATTCACTTGCGGCACCAAGCGTGCCTTGTCCACGTCAGCGAGCGTAAACTCCAGCTTCGCCGGACCCTCATTTCCTTCAAATTCCAGCGCCAGCCGCTCGCCGTCCGGAATGCACAAAATTCCTTGAAACGACTTGCGATGCGCCGTGCCCGGCATTGGAACACGTAGTTTAACAATCGCCTCCTGCCCTGCAAAGCGCAGGTAATCGGCCATCTTTTTCAGCGGCCGATCCAGTCCCGGCGACGATACTTCCAGCCGTTCATAATCGACATTCTCGACCGTCAGCACATGCAGCAACTGATGAGTCGCCTTTTCGCAGTCATCGACGGTAATCGAACCGCGCTCCAGATGCTCCGGAGCAAAATCGATGAACACGCGCAGCAAGCCGCGCGCTCCGCGCTCGAAATCGACCAGCTCGTAGCCCATGCCGCCCAGAGTCGTTTCAATCAGATCCAGCAACTGCACCATCCGTCTCCGCTGATAGCCAAAAAGCACGCGCCCGGCAAAACACCCTGGCAAATTGCTCAACAAAAAAAAAATGGGCATCCGCCCATCTTCTTGTCGTTCGAACGCCACAACTACCCACAATATCTGGGGAAATGGCTTGTTAACTCAAAAATTATAACCGAGTCGGCGCGGTGTCGCAATCTTGATCTGCGGCAAGGGGCATTTGGATCACCCCTTGGAACGCCGGCGCGGCACACCCGGGACCACCGACAATCCGCGCGGCTGCCGCACGCTGCGGCGTCCGGCGTCCGGGAAACCGAGCGCCGTCTGCAATGGATCGGGCTGGCGGCTACGTGCCGGCTGGCCGCGCCGGCCTTGCTGCGGATTCGGCGCATTGCGCCCATACGGCCCCGACCCGCCATGGCCCGACCGCGGGTCTTTTTCAAAGGGGTTGCGATTGCCGTTGCTGACACCGATACGGTTACCGTTCTGACGGTCTTGGCCATCGCCGCGCTTGCTCGCCGGCTTGGCCTGGCCTGCTACCTTTTCCAGGCCGCAGGCATTCAGCAGTGCCCGCACCGCATGCTCGTCCAGCTCTTCCCAGCGCCCGCGTTTCAAGCCGCGCGGCAGGGTCATGCTGCCGTAACGGGTGCGGATCAGGCGCGAAACGGTCAGGCCGACTGCTTCGAACATACGACGCACCTCCCGATTGCGACCTTCGCCGATGACGACCCGATACCACTTGTTGACGCCTTCGCCGCCGCCGTCGACGATTTTCGAAAACTGAGCCAGCCCGTCCCCCAACTCAACCCCTGCGAGCAACTTTTGCCGCATGCCCTCTTCCAACTCGCCCAGCGTGCGCACCGCATATTCGCGCTCAATGCCGTAGCGCGGATGCATCAAGCGGTTGGCCAGATCACCGGAAGTGGTAAACAGCAGCAAGCCTTCGGTATTGAAATCAAGACGGCCCACCGCCAGCCACTTGGCTGCTTTCATGCTCGGCAAGCGGTCAAACACCGACGGCCGCCCTTCGGGATCGCTGTTGCTGACGATTTCGCCGGCTGGCTTGTGATACACCAGCACGCGCGGCGGACGTTTCGTGACTTTGCGCTGCAGCAGCTTGCCATTGATGCGCACTTGGTCGGTCGGCAATATCCGTTGCCCGGTATGAGCCGGTTCGCCATTGACCGAAACCCGGCCGGCAATGATCAGATCTTCCATGTCGCGGCGCGATCCCAGCCCGGCTTCGGCCAGCACCTTGTGCAGCTTCGGCGCATCGTCCTCGGCGGTCAGGTCGCGCCGCACATTCTTGCCCTGTGCCACCGGGCGCCGGCTGCTGCCGCCGGCATCCGCAGCCTCGGCGTCATGATCGAAATCTTCGGAAATCACGAATGAAAATACGGCGTCGGCGTCGCTCGCCGCTGGCCTCACCCCCTTGCCTGCGCCTGCCTTGCGCGCGGGGCCATGCGGTGATTTCTGGCCTTTCGCACCTTGCTGGTGGCGCCGCTGCCGCGGTGCGTCGGTGTCCGGAGTGCCACCGGCATTGGCGGCGGGCGCGCCGCCAGCATCCTGCGGCTCAGTGACGCGCGCGCGCCGATTCTTCAGATTACGCGGTCCGCGCAGACCGCGACGCGCCGGTTTTCCGGCGTTTTCGGCACCCGGCGTCGCCACGGTCTCGGCGGCACCCTGTTGCCCGCCGCCGTCAACGCGATGAGTCGGCGCGAGAGGCAAGGCCGCGGCACCGACGGCAGCCGCCTCGTCAACTACTCTCGGCTTGGCACGCGCCGTGCGCTTCTTGACCGGCTTCGGTGCCGATGGCGCAGCGCCCTGGTCCACTGGAGTCGAGTCGTCGTTACTGGAGATCGGAAGAGTCATCATTCAATTCTTGGTTGGACTGGCCGGATGCCGCTTGCGCGGCGAATTCGGGGGCTTGCTCGGAACCGAGCTCACGATGGAGAGAAAAATCCGCATCAGAAATATCCACGCCGGGCGCTGCTGCGTTCATCGCTGCGCCGGCAATCTCGACATCGGCCGCAGCCTGCCGGTCGGCATTCTCGGCCACGACAAAATCGATGGCCGTCTGATCCGCATCGGTTTCCGCTGCGCCGTCCGGCTGCTGCCAGGCCGGCAATATGCCATCCTGCAAATCGCCCTGCAATACTTCTTGCAAGGGCGGCAGCTGGTCCAGCGCCGACAGCCCGAGATCGTCCAGGAACTGGCGCGTGGTGGCAAACAGCGCCGGCCGCCCCGGTACGTCACGATGCCCGATCGCTTCAATCCAGCCGCGATCCTCGAGCATCTTGACGGTGTTCGAACTGACCGTAACACCGCGAATTTCCTCGATGTCGCCGCGCGTGACCGGCTGTCGGTAGGCGATGATGGCCAGGGTTTCCAGCGTGGCGCGCGAATATTTGGGAGGTTTTTCGGGATTCAGCCGATCCAGGTAGCGCTTCATCTCGGGCCGACTCTGAAAGCGCCAGCCGGTGGACAGACTGACGATCTCGATTCCCTTGTCGGACCACTCGGCCCGCAACTCTTCCAGCAATTGCCGGATGGTATCGGCACCGACATCCTCACCGCCCTCACCATTTTCCACGAACAGCTTTTTCAGCTCGTTGATCGACAACGGCTCGTGCGCACAGAGTAATGCGGTTTCGAGGACTTTCCTGGCCTCAGGAGTATTCATGTACGAGTGGCGTGCGGCTTGTGTTTATTAACTTCTTGCAGAAATAGGATTCAACGACAGGCATCCGTCGACGCCATCCGGCTCTAGAACCTGCACGAACCCGTTGATGCTGCTGTTCCGACGCCCAATTTGGAGGAAGTGTATTGATGGGCGGGAATATAAGACTTGGTTGCGGGGACAGGATTTGAACCTGTGACCTTCGGGTTATGAGCCCGACGAGCTGCCAGACTGCTCCACCCCGCGTCTGAAGAGTTGAACTATACATGGTATCCGCACGCATTGCAAATCTAATTGCCGCATCGGGTGATACACTTTAAAGATACCGTTGCCGCAGCCTGCCACGCCGCAAAATAATAACTGCATGCAAGAACAACTTCCCATTCACCATCTTTTCCGCTCATGAAATACTGTTCCGACTGCGCGCATCCCGTCGTTTTGCTGATCCCGCCAGGTGATAATCGGCCACGCCATGTATGCCAGCACTGCGGCACGATTCACTACCAGAATCCAAAGATGGTGATCGGATCGATTCCGGTCTGGCAACAGCAGGACGAAACGCAAGTGCTGCTGTGCCGGCGCGCGATCGAACCGCGTTACGGGTTCTGGACGCTGCCTGCCGGCTTCATGGAAAACGGCGAAACCACGACCGATGCCGCGGCGCGCGAAACGATGGAAGAAGCCGGCGCCCGGATCGATCTGCATGAACTGTTTTCGCTGCTGAACGTGACGCGCGTGCACCAGGTGCATATGTACTATCGCGCCACCCTGCTTGACCTCGATTATGCGCCCGGTCCGGAAAGCCTGGAAGTGCAAATGTTTACCGAAGCGCAGATTCCGTGGGACGAGATTGCCTTTGCGACCGTGGGCCACACCCTGAAATTCTTCTTTGCCGATCTGGCGCGCATCCGGCGCGAAGGCGGTGCCTTCGGCTTTCACACCGAAGATATCGTGCGGCCGATGCGGCGACCAGCTTGACCTCGAGCCATGTGACATGTCCGAAATTCACCAGGTTTCGCGTTATTCCTCCATGGACTTTGAACTGCCAACGACAGCATCCACATGCCCGGGGACGGGCGCATGATTCCATGGCTGACAGCGGATATGCCGTTTCCGCCGGTCGGCACGGCGCTGACGGCGGCAGATGGTGCCGCCGGCCTGCTGGCGGCCGGCGACGAATTGTCGCCGCAGCGCCTGCTGGATGCCTATCGGCACGGCATCTTCCCCTGGTTTTCGGATGGCCAGCCGGTGCTCTGGTGGAGTCCTGATCCGCGCATGGTGCTGTACACCGAGCGCTTCCGACGCTCGAACAGCCTGGGCAGGATGCTCAGGAAAATTGACCAGAGCATGCACGACGACCGCTATTGGGAAGTGCGCTTCGACAGCGCTTTCGAGGCGGTCATGCGCGCCTGCGCGGCACCGCGCCAGGAGCGCGACGGCACGCTCGCCGGCACCTGGATCAGCGAGCCGATCATTGCCGGCTACGGCGCCTTGCACCGGCAAGGCTACGCGCATTCCTGCGAGCTGTGGCGCGCGGGCGAACTGGTGGCGGGCGCCTACGGCGTGGCGCTCGGCCGCATGTTCTATGGCGAATCGATGTTTACCCGGGTCACCGACGGCTCCAAGGCGGCGCTCGCCTATTTGGTGCATTTTCTGCGCGCGAATGGCGTGGCGCTGATCGACTGCCAGCAGGAAACCGCGCATTTGGCCTCGCTCGGCGCGATCCCGATTCCGCGCGCGGAATTCATCGCCCATCTGTCAGCCGCCATCGAACAGCCGCCGATTGCGCACTGGCAACCGTTGCCGCTGTCCTGATCCCGACCGCAAAAATTTTGCGTGCCGGCCGGCATCCGGTGTAAATTGAAGCCGTTTTCCTCGTCGCCGGACCAACGCGCATGACGCACCTGAACGAGCTGCCCTTTTCGACGCTACAGTTTTACGCCACGGCACCGTACCCCTGCAGTTATCTGCCGGAGCGCCAGGCCCGCTCACAAGTCGCCACGCCGTCGCACCTGATCAACGCCGACGTCTATTCGCAACTGGTGAAAAGCGGCTTCCGGCGCAGCGGCATCTTCACCTACCGGCCGTACTGCGATGGCTGCCAGGCCTGTATACCGGTGCGCGTGCCGGCCGCCCAATTTGTCGCCAACCGCAGCCAGCGCCGCGCCTGGAGCCGGCATCAGGGTTTGGTGCCGCGCATCTCCAACCTGGCTTACGTGCCGGAACACTACGAACTGTACCTGCGCTATCAGACCACTCGCCACGCCGGCGGCGGCATGGACCAGGACAGCCGCGAGCAGTATGCGCAATTCCTGTTGCAGAGCAAGGTCAATACGCGCCTGGTCGAGTTCCGCGAAAATGACGGCACACTGCGCATGGTCAGCATCATCGACGTGCTGGACGACGGCCTGTCCTCGGTCTATACCTTTTACGATCCGGACGTCGCCAGCGCGTCCTACGGTACCTACAACGTCCTGTGGCAACTGGCCCAGGCCAAGGCTCTGGGCTTGCCGTACGTGTATCTCGGCTACTGGATACAGGAAAGCCCGAAGATGGCCTACAAGGTCAACTTCCGGCCGCTGGAAGCATTGCGCGGCGGGCGCTGGGACCGCTTGTAGCGCATCAGGCCGCAGGGGCGTGCGGGCAGGCTAAAATGGCGGCCGCGCGGCGGACCGCCTGGCCTGCCGCAGATGGCGCACGGCGCCTGCCACCGAATTTCTCAACCCTGTCCCGATTCCATGACCGTACCCGACAAACTGCTGTATGCGTTCGCGCGCCCCGCCTTGTTTTCGATGGACGCCGAAGCCGCGCACAACCTGACGCTGCCCTGGCTGAAGCGCGCCGCCGATTTCGGCCTGGGGCGCGTCATCGCCAAACCCCAGCCCGATCCGCGCAGCGTGATGGGGATCGAATTTCCGAATCCGGTCGGCCTGGCCGCCGGCCTGGACAAGGACGGCGCCTACATCGACGGCCTGGCGGCGCTCGGCTTCGGCTTCATCGAAGTCGGCACGGTGACACCGCGCGCGCAGCCTGGCAACCCGCAGCCGCGCATGTTCCGGCTGCCGCAGGCGCAGGCGATCATCAACCGCATGGGCTTCAACAATGGCGGCGTCGATGCCTTCGTCTCCAACGTGCAGGCCTCGCGCTTCTTTCAGCACAAGGAAGGGGTGCTGGGGCTGAACATCGGCAAGAATGCCGATACGCCGATCGAGCGCGCGGCGGACGATTACCTGATCTGCCTGAAGAAGGTCTATCCGTACGCCAGTTACGTGACCGTCAACATCTCGTCGCCGAACACCAAGAACTTGCGCCAGCTGCAGGACGCCGAGGCGCTCGACGCGCTGCTGCGGCAGTTGAAACAGGCGCAGCAAACGCTGGCCGAGCGCCACGCGCGCTACGTGCCGATCGCGCTGAAGATCGCACCGGATGTGGATGCCGAGCAGATCAAGATCATCGCCGACACGTTGCTGCGGCAGCGGATGGATGGCGTCATCGCCACCAACACCACCATCGCCCGCGACGCGGTGGCTGGCCTGCCGCACGCGGAAGAAAGCGGCGGCCTGTCGGGGCGGCCGGTGTTCGAAGCGTCCAACCGGGTGATCCGGCAATTGAAGGCAGAACTGGGCGATGCGCTGCCGATCATCGGCGTCGGCGGTATTCTGTGTGGCGCCGATGCGCGGGCAAAAATCGAGGCCGGCGCCGCGCTGGTGCAGCTGTACACCGGCCTGATCTACCGCGGCCCGGCGCTAGTGCGCGAGTGCGCGGCGGCCTTGCGCGGAATCCGCTGAAGGACAAGCCGCTCTGCACGCAAAACGAGGGGTATGCCTCGAAAAATTCGATTTTAAGGCCGGGATCGACGCGCCAACCATGGAGTATATGATTTCGACAGCGATCCCGGCACCGCCATCAAGTGCCGTCCTGCTTTTTCAGCGCATGCGCCGGTCCCACTGCAGCACGCGCCGCCTCAATCGAAGCGCACCTGGCCGGTTTCCACATCCAGCATCGCGCCCACCACCTTGATCTGCCCTTTTTCCGCCATCTGGCGCAGCACCGTGCTCTTGGCCAGCAATTCCTTGACGGTCAAATGGACGTTCGTTTCCGCCACCGCATCGACGAAGTGATGGTTCTTCGAACTGCGGTCGCTGCCGTGGGTATCGGGCGTGGCGTTCACCGCCGGCCGGATCTTGTCCACCAGTTGCGTCAGGTTGCCCAGCACCGCGCTGTCGCAGGCGCCCTTGACCGCGCCGCAATGGGTGTGGCCGAGGATCACCACCAGCTTGGTGCCTGCCACCGCCGAGGCGTACTCCAGGCTACCGAGGATGTCGGGGTTGACGATATTGCCGGCCACGCGCGCGATGAACAGGTCGCCGATGCCCTGGTCGAATACCAGCGCCGGATCGGCGCGCGAATCGATGCAGCTGACCACGCTGGCCAACGGATACTGGCCGTCGCGCCCGGTGGCTTTGGTTTGCACCCGCAGGTCGCGTTGTTCCATGTTGCCGGCAACGAAGCGGGCGTTGCCGTCCTTCAGCATCTGCAAAGCCTGCTCGGCGCTGATCGCAGCCTGGCGCGCCTTGGTCATCACCGGCGTCGCCGTGACTGATTGCTGAACCGGCTGCTGGGCGCAGCCGGCGAGCACGGCGGCCAGCAGCAGGGCGGAAAATTGCATTAGTGACGAATGCCGCATGCTATTTTTATTCATTTTTATCCTCCCTAAATAAGTGAGTTTTCTACGTTTTTCCTTCCAACCGACCGCATTATGCCGCTAATTTTTTGTCCATCCCGATTTTCGCTCCAGCGCGGACCGGCCAGCCGCAATCATACCGCCGGCGCGGAGGATGCCCGCTCAAGGGAAAAGCACGCCACACAAGGTCCACATTTGCATGTCCATATTCGGACTGACTGGGTGCAGGACCGGCGGCGGCGCCATGAACGAGTTGGAAACACGCTGAAAAAATCGGGACGGTGCGCGAGCAGCACCAGGTCGCCCGCAACATACCGGAAAACTGCGACCATAGACAAGGACGCAGCGGAGAAATTTGCAGCCGGGCCGACCCAGCGCTTTGAAGAGATGACGCGCCGGGCGGTCAGTGCGTGGCCGTGATCACGCCAGCATGATTGCCAGGTCGAAAATCAGGAGCCCAGCGCCTGTACCGCGCACACAATCAGCGCAATGCTGATGGCGGCGGAAGCCAGCATGGCCAGCGCCGCATGCAATTTGTTGGTGTTGACGGAAAATTTCTTCATGGCGCTGGCATCCGGAAAGTAATTGCCAGCCGCCATCTTACTCCGGTTGCGGCACGCCAACAAAAAATTGCCTTCCTGGTTTCAGGCGACCACCAGAGGCAGCACGATCACTGCCCAGCTAGCGAACGCCAGCGCAAAGGCCAGCATCACCGCCGCGCTGCCGAAATCCTTGGCCGTCTTGGACAGCGGATGGCGATCCAGTGAAACCCGGTCGACCGCCGCCTCGATCGCCGAATTCAGCAATTCGACGATCAACACTAGCACCAGTACGGCAATCAGCAGCAATTTGTGCAGCGCCGGCAGCGGCAGCAGCAAGGCAATGATGCAGCCGGGCACAACGACCGCCAGTTCCTGGCGGAATGCATGTTCGTTATGCCAAGCCGCCCTCAAACCCGCCGCGGAATAGCGGAAGGCCGCCAGAATCCGGCGCCAGCCGCTCTTGCTCTTGAATTCGCTGACCGCGACCGGTTCGTGCGGCATGGTCCTGTCAGTACGTGCCAGGCAGCAAAATATTGCGGTCGACCTTCTGCACGTCGGTCAAGCCGCACAGCGCCATCGTCACATCCAGTTCGTTCCGGATGATTTGCAGGCAATTGGTGACGCCGGCTTCCCCCATCGCCCCCAGTCCGTACAGGAAGGCGCGGCCAATATACACGCCGCGCGCGCCGAGCGCGAGCGCCTTGATCACGTCCTGGCCGGAACGGATGCCGCTGTCCATGTGCACTTCAATTTTCTTGTCGACCGCCTCGACGATCGCCGGCAAGGCGGTGATCGCCGATTGCGCGCCATCCAGTTGGCGCCCGCCGTGGTTCGAGACGATCAGCGCATCGGCTCCACTTTCCACCGCCAGCCGCGCATCCTCGGGGTCCATGATGCCTTTCAGGATCAGCTTGCCGCCCCAGCGCCGCTTGACCCACTCCACCTCTTCCCACGACAGCGCCTGATCGAACTGCTCGGCGGTCCAGGATGACAAAGAGGAGGTGTTCGACACGTTATGGGCATGGCCGACGATGTTACCGAACGTGCGCCGCGGCGTATTGGCCATGCCCCAGCACCAGCGCGGCTTGGTCATCATATTGATCAAGTTCGGCAAGGTCAGCTTGGGTGGCGCCGACAGGCCATTTTTCAGGTCCTTGTGGCGCTGGCCGAGAATCTGCAAATCCAGCGTCAGCACCAGCGCCGAGCAGTTGGTAGCCTTGGCGCGGTCGATCAGACGCGCCATGAAGTCGCGGTCGCGCAGGAAATACACCTGGAACCAGAATGGCTTGGTGGTATGGGCGGCGATGTCTTCGATGGAACAGATGCTCATCGTCGACAGCGTGAATGGCACGCCGAATTTTTCGGCGGCGCGCGCCGCCAGGATTTCGCCATCCGCATGCTGCAATCCGGTCAGGCCGGTCGGCGCCAGCGCCACCGGCATCGCCACCGGTAGCCCGACCATGGTACTGGCCAGGGTCCGGTTTTCCATGTTGACCGCAACCCGCTGGCGCAGCTTGATGCCGGCGAAATCACCGCTGTTGGCACGGTAGGTGGATTCGGTCCAGGAACCGGAATCGGCGTAATCGTAAAACATGCGCGGTACGCGCTTCTGGGCGAGAACTCGCAGATCCTCGATATTGGTGATGACGGACATGGCCGGACTCCTCTTTCAGAATGATGTTCACGCCGCCCTGCCGGCTGCGGCCGTTATTATCCCCCCGGAAACGGCAAGCCCAGCAAGATACCAGGATGAAATAAATCACGAATAAGCACAAAAAATATTCGTAAATATCTTTTTCAATTTTTCACATCGTGATATAAAGAGAGGATTCTGCAATATGTCTTCACTATATGAAAAACGATACAGAGTCTCAAACCAGTCACATCTCGATTCAAGTTATCGAACGCATGATCCTGCTGCTTGACACCCTCGCCAATTACCCGGATCCGGTCAGCCTGAAAGAACTGTCAAAAATCACCGGTCTGCACCCGTCCACCGCGCACCGTATCCTGAACGACATGGTGGTCAAGCGCTTTGTCGATCGCGCCGAGCCCGGCACCTACCGCCTGGGCATGCGCCTCCTGGAATTGGGCAATATCGTCAAGAGCCGGCTCAACGTGCGCGAGGCCGCGCAGGATTTCATGCGCGCGCTGCACCGCAAGACCGTGCAGACCATCAACCTGGCGGTGCGCCAGGGAGATGAAATCGTCTATATCGAGCGTGCCTTTTCCGAACGCTCCGGGATGCAGGTGGTGCGTGCCATCGGCGGCCGGGCGCCGCTGCACCTGACTTCGACCGGCAAGCTCTTTCTATCGGTGGATGACCCGAAGCAGGTACGCATGTATGCCACCCGTACCGGCCTGGCCGGCCACAATAAGAATTCGATCACTGATCTGGCCAAGCTGGAGCGCGAACTGGCGCAAGTGCGCGCGCGCGGCTATGCGCGCGACAACGAAGAGCTGGAACTCGGCGTGCGCTGTATGGCGGCCGGCGTGCGCGACGACAGCGGCAAGCTGGTGGCCGGTCTGTCCATCTCGGCACCGGCCGAGCGCCTGCAGGAGGAATGGCTGGATGACCTGGTCAATACCGCCAACCTGATTTCGGCGGTGCTCGGCTACCAGCCATCGGAGCCGCACTGATACCGGGAACAGGCGCCCCCAAAAAAAGCGAACCTCGGTTCGCTTTTTCATTTCTGCGCTGCCAGCCGGCTCAGCCCTCGCCCTTGGCTTGGGCGGCTCCCGACAAGTGCTGCGGCCGCAAGTCGCTCAGCCATTTGCGGATCCGCCCGGCATCCGCCAGTCGCGAAAACTTGCCCTTGGAATCGAGGAAAACCATCACGATCGAGCGGCCATCGATCTTGGTCAGCATCACCAGGCAGCGCCCGGCTTCGGAGATGTAGCCGGTCTTCTGCAAACCGATGTCCCAGTCCGGATTGGCCACCAGCCGGTTCGAATTGGCGTAGGCGAGCGTGTGACCGCCGCTGTCGACCATGTATTTTTCATCGGTTGAGTACTGGCGGATCAGCGGATGGTGGCTGGCTGCCAGCACCAGCTTGGCCAAGTCGTGCGCGCTGGAGACATTGTGGCTCGACAAGCCAGTCGGTTCCACATAGCGGGTATCGTTCATGCCAAGCGCCTTGGCCTTGGCGTTCATCGTTGCGACAAACGCCGGCAGGCCGCCCGGATAATTGCGGCCGAGCGCCGACGCCGCCCGGTTTTCGGAACTCATCAGTGCAATATGCAGCAGGTCGGCGCGCGTCATCCGCATCCCGACCCGCAAGCGCGAATGGGTATTTTTTTCCCGATCGACGTCGGCGTCGGAAATCTCCAGCACCTCGTCCATGTCTTGTTTCGCTTCGACCACGATCAGGCTGGTCATCAGCTTGGTGAGCGACGCGATCGGCAACGCCACCGTGGAATTCTTTTCAAACAACACCTTGGAGTCAGCCGGATCGATCACCAGCGCCACATTCGATTTCAGTTCCAGCGGGTCTTGCGTGTGGTTCAGGCCGGCCAGATCCCCGGCGGACAGCACAGCCGGCACCGCTGCCAGCGCCGGTTTGGCGGTCACGCGCTGATAGGCGATCTTGCGCTTGCCGCCCACCGTGACCTCTTTTCGCACCAGCTTTCCTTGTGTCCCGGACGAACTCGCGCTACGCCGTTTGACGGTCTTGGTTTTGGCGGCGGATTTTTTGGCTGCGGCCGGCTTCCTGGCACTCGCTTCGCTCGCATCCGCACTGGCGTTCGTTGGCGTTTTCGCTTGTGCCGGTAGATGCAGGACAATTGTTAGCGAAAACAGCGCTGCCAGCGCGGATTTGAACATCTGCATTCTCCCTGATTCTTGCGTACGATAAACGTATTGGAGTGTAGCAAAAGATTGAATATTCGCAAGTAAATTAAATAGTTAGGGCCACCATTTAAACAATTTTCTACTTGACGACCCCGGTTTCCCGGCAGGCCGCGTCATGCCAGTGCGGCGGCAATCGCGCGGCCGAGGTCGGCGGTGCCGGCCGTGCCGCGCATATCCGGCGTGAACGGGGCGTGCTGCGGCCCGGCCGTCAGCACCGCTTCGATCGCGGCCACCACCGCGGCCGCCGCATCCGGATGGCCGAGATGTTCCAGCATCATCGCGCCACACCAGATCTGCCCGATCGGATTGGCGACTCCCTTGCCGGCGATGTCGGGCGCCGAACCGTGCACCGGCTCGAACAGCGACGGGTAGCGCCGCTCGGGATTGATGTTGGCTGACGGCGCAATCGCAATGGTGCCGGTGCATGCCGGGCCAAGGTCAGACAGGATGTCGCCAAACAGGTTGGACGCCACCACCACGTCGAACCAATCCGGGTGCAGCACGAACTGCGCGGTCAGGATATCGATATGGTATTTATCCCACTTTACATCGGGAAAGCTTTGCGCCATGTCAACCACACGTTCATCCCAGTACGGCATCGTGATTGAAATGCCGTTCGACTTGGTGGCCGAGGTCAGGTGCTTCTTCGGCCGCCGCTGCGCCAGCTCGAACGCGAACTTCAGGACGCGGTCGACGCCGTGGCGCGAAAACACACTCTCCTGGAACACCACCTCGCGCTCGGTGCCTTCATACATCTTGCCGCCGACCGACGAATATTCGCCCTCGGTATTTTCGCGCACCACGTAAAAGTCGATGTCGCCCGGCTTGCGCCCCGCCAGCGGCGACGGGATGCCCGGCATCAGGCGGCACGGCCGCAGGTTGACGTACTGGTCGAATTCGCGCCGGAACTTCAGGAGCGAGCCCCACAACGAGATGTGGTCGGGCACGATCGCCGGCCAGCCGACCGCACCGAAGAAAATCGCATCGTGGCCGCCGATCCGGTCTTTCCAGTCGTCCGGCATCATTTGCCCGTGGCGGGCGAAGTAATCGCAATTGGCGAAGTCGAAATGATCAAAGACAAGATCGATACCGTAGCGGCTGGCGGCTGCTTCCAGCACGCGCAAGCCTTCCGGCATGACTTCCTGGCCGATGCCGTCGCCGGCGAGTACCGCGATCCGATGTTGTGTCATGGCATTGCTCCGTATTGATTAATGGGTTCAGGCAGCGGCATGCTGCCGCAATTGCTGAGCGACCGCCTCCGGATGCCGCATGCAAAAGGATTCCTGCAGCAGCAGTTGCAGATACGAGGCGTCAGTCACGTGCAGCGCGTTGTTCAGATACAAACGTGGCAACAGGCGTGCCGCCAGCCAGTGGCGGCCGCTATCGTTTCCGGCGTGGTCGGGGAAAAAGGTCAGGTTGAAGCTGGCCAAGCCCTGGGCGCCAAAGGCGGCGACGATTCGCACCAGCATGGCAGCGAAGGCATCGATGTCATCATCCGACAGGTCGGTCAGCCGGCTCTTGCCAGGAAACAGCGCCAGCGCATCGCCCATGACGCCGGTCGGCGCATACGGCACCAGCCACGCCGCCGCATTGTCCGCCGCCAGCCAGCGCGGGCCGTCGCGCTCGGCCGCCAGCAGATCGGCGCCATAGCAGCGTCCATGCCGCTGCCGATACGCATCCTCGGCGGCCAGTTCGCGCGCCAGCCGGTTGCCGGGATGTGCGGTCAACGCGACCTGCATGTGCGGGTGCAGTTGCGAGCCGCCGGCAGCCGGCAGGTAGTTCCAGGTCAGCAAGCCGTAGCTGTCGCTGCCGGCCAGTTCGCGGCGCAGGCAATGCGCAAAAAAATCGCGCGCCAGCTTGACGGTATCGGCCACCACCCTGGTCGGCAGTGGCGATGGTAGCGTGTGCGCCTGCGACATCGCGGCGATCGCCGAAATGTCATCGTAGGGAAACAGGTTGGGAAACAGCGTCGCTTCGCCGCGGCGCAATCGGCCGTCAATCGCACTGCTGCCGGCGGCCGCGAAATCCTGCAGGAATTCAGGCGCAAAGCGCGGCGTGACCCGGTTCACCTGCTCGGGGCAGAACGGGCAGCCGGCGCGGGTATTGTCTGCCAGCGCCGTCATGTCCGGCGCTTGTGGCGTCATGCCGGTGAAGTGGCAGATGCGGGCGCTGTCGCCGGTCAGCGGGTCGAAGCGGATTTCGCTTTCGATCCCGGCGCGGGCGAAATTCTGGCGCGGGTCGAGCAAGGCGGTCAGTTTTTTTTCGGAACGAAAGGCGATGCTCATGCTGGAACCCATCTCTTTTTTTTTGAAATCAGTTGGGGACAGAGTATCGCTACGCTTAACTCCGTCCCACAATGGATCGAAATTCGCTACGCTTAACTCTGTCCCGTAATGGATCGAAATTCGCTGCGCTTAACTCTGTCCCGCAATTCCCAAGATTGATTCCAGCAGCGCGCGCGTCGGCGCCGGAATCGGTGCCGGCCGGCGGCTGGCGCGATCCACATAGACGTGCACGAAATGCCCCTGCGCGGCCGCCGTTTGCTGGTCGGCGCGGAAAATCCCGACTTCATAGCGCACACTCGAATTGCCCAGTTGGGCCACGCGCAGACCGGCGATCACCGGCTCCGGAAACGCCACCGGTTGGAAATAATTGCAGCGGCTTTCAATCACCAATCCGATCACTGGACTGGTCTCGACATCCAGCACGCCGCCGGCGATCAGGAACTGGTTGACCGCGGTATCGAACCAGCTGTAATACACGACGTTATTGACATGGCCATACGCATCGTTGTCCGACCAGCGCGTGGTGATCGGATGAAAATGCCGATAAGCGGCGCGCGTGTGCGCTTGTTCCCTAGCCTGTTCTCCCATTATTTCCTCACCACAAAGGCAACCCCGGCCACCGCCAGCACCATGCCGGCCATCCCGAGCAGGCTGAACGACTCGCCAAACATGAGCCACGCCATCAGCGCGGTGGTCGGCGGCGTCAGGTACATCAGGCTGGCAACCCGGGTGGCGGCGCTCTTGCGCACCAGCGCATACAGCAGGAAAATCGCGCCGATCGACAAGGCCAGCACCGACCACAGCAGCGCGCCGATCAGGCGCGGCGTCCATTGCACCGTGTCCAGCGCCAGTGAAAAATGTTCAAACCAGATCGCGAACGGCAACACCACCACGATCGAGGCAGCAAACTGGACGATGGTGCCGGTACGCAAATCGAAGTGGGCACAGTATTTTTTCTGGTACAGCGTGCCGAAGGTGATCGACAACAGCGCGAACACGCACAAGCCGATGCTGGCGGCGGACAGGCCGGACAGGCTGATCTTGTTGGCCACCACCAGCGCCACCCCGGCCAGTCCCATCAACAAGCCCAGCCACTGCCGGCGCTGCACCGATTCGCCTACCATGCCGGCCGAGAACGCGGTCAGGATCGGCTGCAGGCCGACGATCAGCGCCGACAGGCCGGCCGGCATGCCGAGCTTGATCGCGCACCAGACCCCGGCCAGGTAGCCCGCCTGGATCAGCACGCCAGCCAGCGCCACATGGCGCATGCGGCCCAGCGGCCACGGCGCGCGCAGCAGCAACACCAGCGGCAGCAGGATGGCCAGCACGCCGACAAAGCGCAGCAGCAGGAAGGTCAGCGGTGGCGCATACGGCAAACCGTACTTGGCGACGATGAAGCCGGTGCTCCAGATCAGCACGAATACCAGCGGCATGGCCGCGACCCAGCGACCGGGAGGGATTCTTGACGCGCCGGCGTCGGTTGCTGCGGCAGCACTCATGTAGGCAATTCGAAAAGGATAACGGGACAGCGGGCCACACGGCTAGCGCAACCGGCGATTATAAAGTGCCGCGCCGTTTCCGGTAACCACTGGCCCGCACCCGATCCGTGCCGCCGGCTGCGCCCTACAGCAGTTCTTCACGTAATTGCGCCGCGCTTTTCGGCGACAGCAGGCCGGGCGCCACATCCAGCACCGTCCTGGCGCCGGCCTCGCCCTGCTGATGCAGCCGGAACGCGGCGCGCGCATACGCCACCAGCACGCTGGCGGTGAACTCCGGGTTGCTGTCGAGCTTCAGCGAATACTCGATCACCTGGTTATGGCTACCGCCATCCGCGCCGCTTTTGCCGCTGCGGATCACGAAGCCGCCGTGCGGCATGGCGCCGTGCTCACGCCGCAATTCCTGTTCGGTGATGAAATGCACGCTGGTGTCGTAATCGGCGAAATAATCCGGCATGCCGACGATCGCACGCTCCACCGCCGCCGCATCGGCGTGCGGCTCCAGCACCACGTAGCACTCGCGCGTGTGCTTGTCGCGCGTGGCCAGTTGCGGCAAGGCGCCGCTACGCACCTGCTCGACCGCGGCCGGCACCGGGATCGTGTATTGCACCGCGCCGCGCACCCCCGGCACGCGCCGGATGGCGTCGGAATGGCCCTGGCTCAAGCCCTTGCCCCAGAAAGTGTAGGTCGCCCCTTGCGGCAGCACCGCCTCGCCGTACAGCCGATTCAATGAAAACAGGCCCGGGTCCCAGCCAACCGCGATCAGCGCCGTCTTGCCGCCCTGGCGCGCGGCCTGGTCGACCGCGTCGAAATACTCGGGAATCTTCGCATGCGTGTCAAAGCTGTCGACCGTGTTGAACCAGGCCGCCAGTGCCGGACCTTGCTGCGGCAAATCGCTTTTCGAGCCGCCGCACAGGATCAAGACGTCGATCTGCTGGCGGAAAGCTTCGATCGCCGCCAGCGGATGCACCGGCACCCCGGCGCTCAGCAACGTCAACTGCGCCGGATCGCGCCGGGTGAAGACGCCGACCAGTTCCATGTCGGGGTTTTGCGCCAGCGCCGCTTCCACGCCGCGGCCCAGGTTGCCGTAGCCGGCGATGCCGATTCTGGTTTTCGTACTCATATCCTGACTTGCCTTCCCTCGGGTTGATCGTTGTTCGGATGGGCGGCATTATCCCCGAAAACCAGGGGTGATCCGGAACCGGTAAAATCCGCGGCTGCGCCGTACGCGGCATGACCAGCCCAGCGAGATCGACGATGGCCCGCCTGCAACTCGAATTTCCCGAAGAACAATACTGCTACTCGACCCGGATGACGGTGCGCGTGACCGACATCAACGCCGCTGGCCATCTCGGCAACGACTCGATGATTTCGATGATTTCGGAAGCGCGCGAGCGTTTCCTGTTCCAGTTCGGCGTGCGCGAAACGCGCGCCCACGGCATCGGCACCATCGTCACCGACCTCGCCACCACCTACCGGGCCGAGGCGCACGCGCGCGACCAATTGCTGTTTGAAGTCGGCGTCATGGATTTCAACAAGTACGGCGGCGACATCACGTTTCGCATCAGCCGTCCGAGCGACCGGAAACTGGTGGCGATGGCCAAGTCCGGCTTCATCTTTTTCGATTATAAAAACTCGCGGGTGGCGCCGATGCCGGTCAGCTTTCACGGCCGGTTTCCCCACGTGAATTGGGTAGGGTGACCCATGGTTTCATGTACTCCCACACAAGCACCATTATTCCGCCCGAAAATAAAAAGAAGTTTTAACATACTCCATAGCTGCCAAGAATAACCGAATTCACGCAACGCCAGCCGGGGGCGCCGCGATGCCGGGCAGGCGCAGCGCGGCGCACTTCGCCAGCAGCCGGCCGAGGCGCGCGCCGGCCTCCTGATCGCACACAGCCGGCAGGCCGCACAGCGCCAGCAGATACGCCGGTGCGGCCAGCGCCGGGTCGCCGTTTTTCAACTTGGCCGCCAGCACCTCGACCTGCAGTTGCAGGCGCTGGCGCGCCAGCGCCGGCGGGCTATCGACGCCGCACAGGATTTCCAGTTGCAGAATGTCCTGCAGCAGCGGCACACGGTTGCTTTCCAGGCGCTCGGCATAGCCGCGGTCGGCACCTTGCAGCGCGGCGTCGACGGCATCCAGCCGGGCGCGCAGCGCCTGTTCGAATGGGGCCGCCAGTGGCGCCAGCGCTTGCCAGCGCGCCTGCGCCTGTTCCCGCTCCGCCGCCAGCCACGGCTGGCCATCGGCCAGCCGTTGTTCCAGTTCCTGGCACAACCCCAGCTTGCCGTGCAGCGCCGCGTAGCCAGCTTCCAGCGCGCCGTGCCGGGCGCGCTCCAGTTGCGCCTGCAATGCCGCCAGCGCGGCGGCGCGGCGGCGGTTGATGCGCTCTTCCTGCGCGCGCGGCACCGGGCCGATTTGCGACCAGGCGGCCTGGTTCTGCCCGATCAACCGGCGCACCTCGGCCGGCGCCGCGCCAATCGCCTCTTCCAGTGCCTGGCACAGCGCCTGCTTTTGCTGCAGGTGGTGGCGCCGTTCCTGGTCGGCACTGAAATTTGCCTGCTGGCGCTGCGCGAACACGGCGTCGCAGGCGGCGCGAAAGCGTTGCCAGAGCTGTTGTTCCTGCCGGCGTTCGAGTGGCAGCGCCTGCGCCATGTCCTGCCAGCGCTGTTGCAATGCGCGCAGGGCTTGCGGCGTGTCGCGCGCGCCTGGATCCAGTTCCAGCGCGGCGGCGATCAATTCCTCGCGCCGCTTCGCCTCCGCCGCCTGCTGCCGTGCCAGCGGCTGCGCCACGCCTTGCAGCGCGGCGTCGAATGCGCGCTGCAGCCGCTTGTGATCCTTGCGATCGAGGCTACCCAGGCCGTGCCAGGCTTGCCGCATACGCGCGCAAAACAGCGCAGCGGCTTTCCAGTCGGGGCCGGGCTCGGCTTGCGACGCAGCCTGTTCCAGCTCCGCTGAATATTGCGCAATCTGGGTCAGCAACGCCTCGGCCTGCGCCAAATGTTCGCGCCGCTGGTCGGCCTGGCGGCTGAAGTATTCGGCGGCCGGTGCATAGGCGGCGCTGCAGGCGGCGTCGAACTGCCGCCACAAATCCTTGGGCGCGGCGCCAGCCGAGGCGTCCAGCGCCTTCCAGCGCGCACGCAAGGCGCCAACCTGTTGCGCCAGCTCGCGCGGCGGCAGCGCGTGGCGCGGCAATTCCTGCGCGCTGCCGAGCAGTTCCGCGCGCGAAACGTTGCCGCCCCAGCGCGCCCAGTCCTGCAACCGCGCCAGTTCGGAACGCGCCACCGCCAGGCGCGCGCCGGCCGCGGCCGGCGGCGCAATCGCCTGCAGTTCCGGCGCGCGCAGGCGAGTGTCGCAATCGAGCGCTTCCTGCAGCGCACCTTGCTGCAGCGCCGCTTCCAGCGCCAGCAGCGCTTCCCCGAACTGCTGCCGCGCCTTCGCATCATCCTGGCGCGGCGCGCGCGGCGGTGCCTTGCCGGATGCGGTCAGTTGCGCCAGCAGGGCCTGGAATTGCCGTTCCAGATCGGCTGCCTCATCCAACTCCGGCGCCAGCGCCGGCAGCGCCTGCCAGGCCTTCCGCAACTCGGTCGCGAGCAAGGTGTCCGGCGCCGCCGCCTGCCATTCGGCCAGCGCCTGGCGGCGCGCGGCAGCCGCCTGCTGGCGTTCTTGCGCGCGCTGCCAACCGGCACGAAAGGCCGCCCGTTGCTGCTCGAAATCGCGCTGGAAATGGCGCGGCAATGAGGCAGCTTCCGGCGCCGCCAGATGATTCGTCATCGCGTTTTCGAGTATCGCCAGCGCGCGCGCGATCTCTTGCGCCGGCGGCAGCTCCGGGGTGGCCAGCGTATCCTGCAACTGTCGCCAGCGCGCCAGCGTATCCAGTGCCGCGCGTTGCAGCGCGGCCTGCGCCAACAGGCGCGCCTCCAGGGCGGCACGCAGCGGCCGATACTGCTCCTGCTGCTCGGGCGCCACCGCCTGGATGGCTTGCCAGGCGCGATCGAGATCGGCGACCTGGTTCGGCAGCAGTTGCGGCTCGTCGCATAACTGTTGTGCGCTGTCGAGACAGGCTTGCGCCTGCTGCGCTGCCCGTTTCTGCTGCGCCAGCGTCTCCAGCCGCTGCTGCAATAGCCGCGCGACCCGCCGGTCGAGCTTGCGCATCGACGGCAGCAACCGCTCCAGCATCGGCTCCGACTGCACGCACTGCGCGGCCAGCGCACGGGCATCGGCGAACTCGCATTGCAGGATGAAGTCGACCGCCGCCGCTTCATCGCCGGCCAGTGCTCGGGCTTGCGCCAGCGCAGACTGTTTGCGCTCGGCCTGCAGCTCAGCCAGCGGATCGGCCTTCAGCGCCGGGGTCGGAGTTGACGCCGGCGCAGTCGCGGCCGGCGCGCCTTTGCGGCGCTTGAAAAGGTAATCGAACATGGTGGCCACAAGGTAAGCTGCACGAGGCATGAAATTCCAAAGGCGCCCATCATAGCAAGCGCGCCGCGCACTGCCGCTTACGGATACTCGACGGCAACCCCGAGCTGGGCCAGGCCGGCCAGCAACCGCTGGAACGCCGGTTCGACCTGCATCGCCTCACCCTTGACGCCCAGCTCGATGTGGCGGCGCGTGGCGGCATCGCCAACGGTTGGCAGGCTGAACACCTTAACACCCGGAAACTCGCTTTCCACCGCTTCCATCAGCGGCGTCAGCGTCGATTCCATCGTGTCATACAGCAGCACCGATTTTTCCAGCCGTACGACCCGGTGGAACAGGTCGGCGTGGTAGGTATCCAGCGCCCATTCGATCATCGGCCAGGCCATCACCGGAAAGCCGGGCGCGAAATAATGGGCGCCGCCGTTGCCGTTGCGCAGCGAAAAGCCGGGAATCTTGTTGTACGGATTCGGCACGATTGCCGCGCCTTGCGGAAATTCGCCCATTTTCAACCGATGCTGGTTGTCCGGCGCCGCCACGTCGGGCTGGACGCCGCTGGCGCGCGCCATGTCGGCGATGCGCTCCTCGATCAGGCGCTTCGCCTCCGGATGCAATTGCAGCGGTACCCCGAGCGCCGCCGCCGCGCATTGGCGGGTATGGTCATCCGGGGTGGCGCCGATGCCGCCGCAGGAAAAGACGATGTCGTCGGAAGCCAGCGTGCGACGCAGCGTGGCAGTGATCCGCGCGCGGTCGTCGCCGACGAACTCGGCCCAGCCCAGTTGCAGGCCGCGCGCCGCCAGGATTTCGACGACCCTGCCGAAATGCTTGTCGGTCCGTTTGCCGGAAAGGATTTCGTCGCCGATGATGATCAGTCCGATAGCCATGAATCTGGATGCCCTTCAGTGCGTTAATTGATGTCTTGCAAACGGGTCGCCGCTTCCCGCGACACCTCGGCACCCGGCGCCGCCTGCTGCTGCATCCGGTAGTGCGCCAGCGCGGCCAGACAGTAATGCTGGAACCACAAGCCGGTGAACACAAACACCAGCACGTACAGCCAGATCGCGCCCGCCGCCAGCAACGGCAGGAAGATCACCGACAGCACGCCTCCCAGCCACAGCATGCCGGGCGCCGCGCCCAAGGCGCCGCTGATCGCGCCGATCCAGAGTAGCGGCCAGCGATGCAGGCGCAGGATCGCCTCGCGCTCGGCGGCGCTGGCATGCTGCGCCAGCGCATCGTAGGCCATCACGCGACAGGTCAGCCAGCCCCACAAGAGCGGCTGCACCAACAGCGTGAACGGCGGAATCAGCGCCAGCGGCAAGGTCAGCAGCCACAGCGCGAGGAAAATCACGAAACTCGAGCAGAAGGTCCACAGGCTGCCTAGAAAGGTGCCGCCGTGCCGCTGTTCCAGCGCCGGGTAGTAACGGTAACTGACATGTTTGACCACCACCGGCACCGCCAGCGTGGCGACGAAAACCAAAGCGGTCAGGATCATCAGCGGCAGCAACACCCACATCGCGATCAGCGGCACGATCACGGTCTTGAGCGCGCCCAGCCCGACCCAGCCCAGCACGCGCCCGGCCACGCCAAAACCCTGGTGCTCGACGAACCAGGCCTGCAGCCAGTCGATCATCGGCTGCAGGCCGAGCCACAGCGCCAGCCCCCAGAGCGCGGTCGACAGCAGGAACGGGATCAAGGTCAGCAGCAGCATGCGCAGGTGCAATTGCGACCAGAGCGCACGGCCAAAGGCGAGCAAGGCCGCGCCCATCAGGAACGCTTCCTGCGCGCATATTCCAGCATGCGCTGCAAACCCAGCCACTGCTGCCCCCAGAAGCCGCTCCCATAGTCGCGTGCGCAGCCTTGGGGTGGCGGCAACTGGTCGCGGATGCCGGTCGCCACGAAGGTCTTGCCAAAACGGGCCGTGCGAAACAGGATGTCCCACACCGGAAACAGCACCGCGAAATTGTGGCCGCCAAGGGTGCCCTCGCCTTGCGATTCGTGACCGATGCCGATTGCGTGGTGCAGCCGGTGGTAGCGCGGCGACACCAGCAGGCGCTCGCCGACCGCGCCGAAGTGGATGCGCACGTTGGCATGCTGCAGGCTCTGCAGCATGCGCGAGGCCGCCACCAGCAGCACGTACTGGCCCGGCTCGACGCCGATCGCCAGCGCCACTAGCGCCATGTAGATGTCGCGCAGCAGGTCGTCCAGCAGATGATTGCGGTTATCAGACCAGAGATTCAGGTCGCGCTGGCTGTGGTGCAGGCTGTGCAACCCCCACCACCAGCCGAAATGATGGCTGGCACGGTGATACCAGTAATCGAAAAAATCCAGCACGAATAGGTACAGGAAAAAGCTCGCCAGCGGAACGTCGGTCACCCCCGGCCACAATTGCTCCAGGTTGAACGGGCTGATGCCCTGCAACCGCAATTGTTCGGCCAGCGCGTCGTACACGGGATTGAGCACGAAAAACACCGCGATGGTGAAGATGCCGAGCCGGTGGATGCAGGTATAGAGGAAGTCGATGCGGCGCGCACCGGGCGCCAGCTTCGGCTGCACCGGCAGCCACGCTTCCAGCGGCCGCAGCAGCAGGTATAGCAGCGCCAGTTCAAGGACGCCGATCATGAACCATTCGGTGCCGGTAAACGCATCTTCGGCCCAGGCGCCCAGCCCGGTGGCGTACATGAACGGCAAGACTACCTCCTGGAACAGCCAGCCCTGGACGGCGGCGAAGGCGCTGCTGAAAACATCCATCCTCATTCCTCGGCAATGGCGGCAGCCCGCGCCAGCGCGGCACGGTAGGCCGGATGCTGGCGCAGGGTAGCGAAACAAAAACCCTTTTGCTCCAGCCCTGCGATCAGCGGTTCCAATACCGCCGGCGCCCACGGCTCGCGGCGCGACCAGATGCCGAGGTGGGCCATGAAGATATCGCCATCCTGCAAGGCGACCAACGCGCGTTTCAGCAGCACCTCGTTCGGCCATTGATCGCTCGGCAGCTCATCACCGGAAAAGCCGGCCGCGGCCCAGCCGACGTGAGCATAGCCGCAAGCGGCGCCGGCGGCCTGCAGGTTGGGCGTCAGGCGTCCGCCCGGCGCGCGCCACAATGGCTCGAGCCGGGCTCCGGTCAGGTCGTGAAAGCGCTGCCCCACGCGCTTGATTTCGTCGCAATAGCGGCCGGCGTCCCATACCACCTTCCTGCCGGCATCGGCGCCGAATTGCGGTTTCATTTCCATGCGGCCGCCGGCCAGGTCGCGCACCACATACACATGGTCGAAAGTATGGCTGCCGAAGGCATGCCCTTCGGCCACGCGCGCCTTCCAGTACGGCGCCCAGGCCGGGTCTAGTGCAAAATCGCCGTTCACGGTCTTTTCATTGGCCAGGAAAAAGGTGGCGCGAATCCGGTGCCGCTTCAGGATCTGCGCAATCAGCTCGGCCTGCGAGTGGTTGCCGGTGTCAAAGGTGAGATAGACGGTAGCACGGCACTGGCCGGCCGGCGCCGATGCCGCGACCGGGGAAATCAGGCTGCCGGCCGCCAGCATCGCCACCGGCAGCCAGTATTTGGCGGCGGCGCGCATCACGACTACAAACGGGGGGAATGATTGGCGAAATAGATGCCGTGCGGCGAACGTCCGACCGGAATCGTCTTGATCACCTTCCTGCCGGAAATGTCGATCACCGCCACCTGGCGCACCCAGCGCAGCGTGGTCCACAAGGTCTTGCCGTCGGCGCTCACTTCCATGTCGTCGGGGCCGCCCGGGACGTCGATCGTACCGATGTTGGTCAAGGTCTGCTGGTCGATGATGTTGATGGTGCTGGAGACCCGGTTCGAGACGAAGGTGTAGCGGCCGTCGCCCAAGGCACGGAAATTATGCGCACCGGCGCCGGTCCGGATGCGCTTGACGATCTTCTGGGCCCGCCAGTCGATGACTTCGACATAATCGCGCCCCATGATGCCGACCAGCAGATAATTGCCGTCGGACGTCATGGCAATGCCAGCCGGTAGTTTGCCGACCGGCATCGTCCATTTGATCTGGTGCGTGGCAAGGTCGATCGCGCTGACCTGGTCACTGCCTTGCTGCGTGATGAAGGCGGTGGTGCTGGCCGCATCGAAGGCAATGTGGCTCGGCAGTTTCGGAAGCGGCAGGCGCGCCGTCAGCTTCAGATCCTTGCCGTTATAGCTATAGATATCCACCCGGTCCAGCCGCAATGCGGCCGAGACAAACCATTTCTGGTCCGGCGAAAAGCCGATCTGGTAAGGATCGATGACATCCTTGATGCGATGCTGAATGACGCCGGTTTTGGGGTCGAGGAAAATCAGTTCATTGCCGACCGCGCTGGCCACGATCAGCGACTTGTTGTCTGGCGTCGCCATCAGGTGATGCGGCTCCTTCCCCACCGAAAAGCTGTCTATCTTCTGATACGTTGCCTGATCCAGCAAACTGATGGTGGCATCTGCCGAATTGAGTACCACCACAACATTGGCCTGGGCCAGCGAAGCCACCGGCAGGCAGGCCAGGGCAAGCCAGAAGCGCAGCAAGAACGGGAACGGAAAACGGTGCATGGAAGTCGTTTGCAAAGGAGTGGAAGTGCATTTTACCGCGCCGCAATCGGCCCGATTCGGCTAAATCGCAGGGTTGTGCGCCGGCCGTAAAAACCTGGCATTTTTCCTATGAAATGGGGTTGGCGGCGCGGCAAGCGTTGCGCGCGGGCGACAGGTCGGCGGCATGCACGCCGAATGCGGCGATGTCGGATGGCAACGGGCGCCGCTGCACCAGCGCGGCGGCGATCCGGCCCAGCGCCGGCGCGGTCTGTATGCCGTAGCCGCCCTGCCCCGCCAACCAGAAAAAACCATCGGCGTCGGCCGCATAGCCGGCCACCGGCGTCTTGTCGGCCACGAACGAGCGCAGCCCGGCCCACTTGCGCAATACGCGCCCGATCTGCAGCGTACTGGCGCGCTCGATGCGGTCGGCGGCGAGCGCGACGTCCAGTTCTTCCGGCTGCACGTCCTGCGCCGGCACCGGATCTTCGTTGGCCGGCGAACCCAGCAACACGCCGGCGTCCGGCTTGAAATAAAACTGTTCGTCGATGTCGATCACCAGCGGCCAGGTGCTGATGTCGACTCCGGCCGGAGCGGCAAAGGTGAATGCGGTGCGGCGCTTGGGCACCAGACCAACCGGCGCCACCCCCGCCATGGTCGCAACCACATCGCACCAGGCACCGGCGGCGTTGATCACGATTGGCGCCGCGAAATTTCCAGCCGGCGTCTCGATTTGCCAGACGCCGCCGACGCGGCCGATGCGCAGCACCTCGGCGTCACACACCAGTTGGCCGCCACCGGCTTTCATGCCGCGCAAAAATCCCTGGTGGATCGCATGCACGTCCATGTCCATCGAGTCCGGCTCCAGCATCGCCCAGCTTGCGGCCACGGCATTCAACACCGGCACGCGCTGCGCGATCTGCGCGGCATCCAGCCACTCGATGTTTGACACCAGCGCGCGCGCCTCTTCATAGGCAAGTCGCACTTTGTCGCGCTGCTGCGGGCCGCCGATGATCATCGAGCCGCGCGGCGTCAAGAGCGGTTGCGCCGCAAAACCGGCCGGCGGATTCAGATAGAAGGCGCGCGAGGCGCTGCTGATCGCCCGCACGCAGGGATTGCCGTAGGTTTCCGAGTACAGCGCAGCCGAGCGGCCGGTGGCGTGATAACCAGGCTGCGCCTCACGCTCCAGCAAGACCACGCGCGCCTCGCCTGCCAAATGGTAGGCGACGGAGGCGCCGGCGATACCGGCGCCGATGATCAGGACATCGGTGGATTGAAACTGCGCGCTGCTGGCGGTCATGGCACGTCCGGTTTTTGGTTTACACTGCGGCCAGTATAAACAACCTTGAAAGACCATACATGACCAGCATCATGACCTCCTCCGGACTCGAATACGAAGACACCACCGTCGGCGAAGGCGCCGAAGCCAAGGCCGGCGATCACGTCAGCGTGCACTATACCGGCTGGCTGCGCAACGCCGACGGCAGCGCCGGCGCCAAGTTCGACTCCAGCAAGGATCGTAACCAGCCGTTCGAATTCCCGCTTGGCGCCGGCCATGTAATCAAGGGCTGGGACCAGGGCGTGCAGGGGATGAAGATCGGCGGCGTGCGGCGCCTGATCATCCCGGCTGCGCTCGGTTATGGCGCGCGCGGCGCCGGCGGCGTGATTCCGCCGAACGCGACGCTGATTTTCGAAGTGGAATTACTGGCCGTCTGACGGCTAGCTCGCTGGGCGCCCGACCAGACCTCGGGCGCTCATGCCGCCATCAAAGCCAGCATCACCAGCTTTTCGAATTCCGGCGCAAAGCGCCGGATGATGTGGTGCGGATCGGGCGCGACCGCCTCGTCGGTAACAATGCCGAACTGGACCCCGCCGTTGTAGCTGAGGATCGAAACGCCAACCCCGATATCGCCTGACTGCGGCACCCAGAACATGATCTGGTCGAGCTGGCTGCCGGCCAGGTACAGCGGCGCCTGCGGTCCCGGCACGTTGCTCATCACGGCCGTGGCCTTCCTGGCGAAGTAGTTCTGGATTTCGTTTTGCATCTGCTTCGGCGTCGCCCCCAGCACGCCGAGCAGAGCCATCGCCACCAGCGCCTGATAGCCGTCCTTCAGCTCGTTCATGCGGCGCCGCACCTCCTGCAAACGGCCGATCGGATCTTCCAGGCCGACCGGAAGCACCAGCGGCACCAACCCAAACGCGTTGCCGAGTTTTTGTTCGCGCCCCGACTTGCGCAGATTGACCGGCACCATCGCGCGCAGCGCGCAATCGATCGTTACCGTGTCGCCCTTGTCGCGCAGGTAGGCACCGATGGCGCCGGCCACGCTCGCCATCAGCACGTCGTTGACCGAGGCGCCGAGCGCCTTGCCGATCGCCTTGACTTCGGACAGCGGCAACGGCTCGCTCCAGGCCACGTGCTTGATGCCATGCGGTTTTCCTTTCAGGCGAGTGCGGGAATCCTCGGTCATCAAGGCCAGCCGGGTGGCGTCCTGCGTCAGCCGGGTCGTGGCCGGCGCCACCCCGGCAAAGCGCGCGATGAATTTCTGCGGGTCGGCCAGCATCCACAGATACTTGCTCCACATCAGGCCCGACAGGTTGATTGCCTTGATCGTGGTGCGGGTCACCGGTTGCATGATCTGCAGCCACGGATTTTCCTGTGCCAGTTGCGCCAGGCGCTGGGCCTGTGGCGCCGGCCGCGGCGGCGCGTCGGGTGCGGTGTCGAACATCGATAACAGCACGCCGACCAGCGCAATGCCGTCGGCGATGCAGTGGTGGATGCGGATGATCACCGCCTGCCGGGTGCGGCCGTCGGCGCCGATGCAGTTGTCGACCACCTGCATCTGCCACAGCGGCCGCTGCGGGTCCAGCGGCGTCGCTGACAGCGTCGCGACCAGCCGCTCCAGCGCCGCCTTGTTGTCCGGGCTGCCTTTTTTCAGGCGACTGTGCAGGATGTGCTGATCCAGATCGACTTCCTGCTCCTGCCACCAGGCGCTGCCCATCTCGTACACCACACGGCTACGGAAGCGGTCGTAAGGCAGCAGGCGCTCGGTCATGGTCTGGCGGAAGCGGCCAATATCCATCGGCCGGTCGAACATCAGCACCGCCACGATCATCATCAGGTTGGTGGCCGAATCCATGCGCAGCCACGCAGTATCGACGGTCGACATTTTTTCGCGATACAGCGCTGGGGAAACGGCTGGCGACATCGAATATCTCCTCTAGTCCCGCGCTGTCGGGGATGATTTTTATGTGCTATGTTGGCGGCGCTCATGATCCATTTGACATGTGCGCCGGATTTTTCAGCACACTATCACAGCGACCTCTTTTGATCCACCTGGAGAACACCATGACCTTGCAAGCCACCTTCGACCAAGCCGTAGCCGACTCCAAGAACCTGCCGGAGCGCCCCGACAACACGACCCTGCTGAAGATCTATGCGCTGTTCAAGCAAGCCACCAGTGGCGATGTCGAGGGCAAGCGACCTGGCTTCACCGACATGGTCGGACGCGCAAAATGGGATGCCTGGGACAGCCTGAAGGGCTTATCGAAGAACGAGGCGATGCAGCAGTACGTCGACCTGATCGCCGAATTGAAAGGGTAAGCAGCCCGGCTGCGGCAGCGCTCAGGCCTTGCCGCCAAAGACCTTCTTCATGTTTTTTTCGACCTGCGCCGAGATCTTCGGCGCAAACGCCTTCAGCAGGAACCCCAGCGTAATTTCCAGGTGTACCTCCTTCTCGTGCAGCGCCAGCGTACCGGACACGCCGCTGCGCTTGAAGTACAGCACGTTGCCCTCCCACTGTATGGCGAGTTCATATTCCTCGACCAGTTGATCGACCACTTTCTGCGCCGCTGCATGGGCTTTTTTGTGGCTCAGCTTGTGCGCCTGGCGGATGGAAATATCCGGCACGATCAACCTCCTTGCAAAGCTTCCGGGTTTAACAGGTTCGGCGGCATGGCGCCACCGAGGGCTGCGATCAGGTTGTCGGCGGCGCAGTTGGCCATCGCACGCCGCGTCGGCTCCGATGCGCTGGCGATATGCGGTGTCAGCACCACGTTCGACAGGCTCAGGAACTCCGGATTGAACGCTGGCTCGTGCTCGAACACGTCCAGCCCGGCCGCCGCGATTTGGCGCGCGCGCAGTGCCGCAATCAGCGCCACATCATCGACGATGCCGCCGCGCGCGATGTTGACCAAGGTGGCGCTCGGCTTCATCAGTGCCAGTTCGACTGCACCGATGGTGTGATGCGACTCGGGCGAATACGGCAGTACCAGCATCACATGGTCGGCCTCGCGCAGCAGTTGTTCCTTGCTGACGTATTGCGCGTGATTGCAGCGCGCTTCCAGTTCCGGCGCCAGGCGCGAACGATTGTGATACAGCACCCGCATGTCAAAGCCGAGCGAGCGGCGGGCGATGGCCTGGCCGATGCGCCCCATGCCGATGATGCCGAGCGTCGAACCATGCACGTCGGCGCCGAGAAGGGTGTCGTAACGCCATTTTTCCCAGTGGCCGGCACGCAGCCAGTGCTCCGCCTCGGTCACGCGGCGCGCGGCCGCCATCAGCAGCGCCCAGCCGAAATCGGCGGTGGTCTGATTCAGCACCTCCGGCGTATTGGTCACCAGGATGCCGGCATGGGTGGCAGCCGCCAGGTCGATATTGTTATAGCCGACCGCCATGTTGCAAATCGCCTTCAGTCCGGACTGAGCCCCGACACCAATCAGTTGTGCGCCAATGCTCTCGCTGGCGGTAGTCAGCAGACCGGCCTTGCCGACCACCTTCTGCTGCAGCTCGGCAGCCGAAAATACCCGATCATCCTGGTTCGACTCGACCTCGAAATGCGTGGCCAGCCGCTCGACGACGTCGGGAAAGACCGCCCGTGTCACCAGAATCTCCGGTTTCATTGAAGCGTCTCTATCAAAAGAAAATGAAGGTCATGACGATGAACAGCGGGATCAGGATCGCACCCGACCAGGCCATGTAACCGAAGAAGGACGGCATCTTGATGCCACGATCCTCGGCGATCGCTTTCACCATCAGGTTCGGCGCATTGCCGATATAGCTGTTGGCGCCCATGAAGACGGCACCGCAGGAAATCGCCGCCAGCGTCGGCCCCAGCTTGGTCATCAACGTCGCGGCGTCGCCGCCGGCGGTATTGAAGAACACCAGGTAGGTCGGCGCATTGTCCAGGAACGAGGACAGGATGCCGGTGGCCCAGAAATACATGGCGTTGATCGGCTGCCCGCTGCCATCGGTGACGGCATGCACGATCGGCGCAAATGCGCCCTCGCCGCCGGCGCGCAGCATCGCGATCACCGGAATGATGGTCACGAAAATCCCGGCGAACAGCTTGGCCACTTCCTGGATCGGCCCCCAGGCAAACTCGTTGCCCTGGTGCGCACTGGCCGGGGTGATCCGCAACGACACCACGATGACACCGATCAGCGCCAGGTCGCGCAACAGATTTTGCCATTCGACGGCGGTCCCCAGCACGGTAAAGGCGACGCCGCCTTGCCAGATGCCACTCATCAGCACCAGGCCGATGATGACCGCCAGCAGGAAGAAATTGGCCTTGCCTTCAAAGCGGAGTTTCGAGTCCGGCGTCGGGTCCAGTGCCGGCGGAAGTTGCTCTTCGCGGTTGCGGTAGTAATGGCTGTCCAGCAGATAGAAAATGATCAGCAGCGTGCAGCATACAAACAGCGTCTCCGGAAAAATATTCCGCACCGTCCAGAAGAAATCGACTCCCTTCAGGAAACCCAAGAACAGCGGCGGATCGCCCAGCGGCGTCAGCGAACCGCCGGCGTTGGCCACCAGGAAAATGAAAAACACCACGATGTGCGCGGCGTGCTTGCGGTTGTCGTTGGCACGGATCAGCGGCCGGATCATCAGCATCGCGGCGCCGGTGGTGCCCATGAAACTGGCAAGTACGGTGCCGATCGCCAGGATGCCAGTGTTCAAGCCGGGCGTGCCGTGCAAGTTGCCGCGCACACAAATACCGCCAGCCACCACGAACAGCGCGGTCACCAGCATGATGAAGGGGAAGTATTCGGCAGCAAACGCATGCATCGCGCCGGCGGCAGCAGTGCCGCCACCGAACAGCGCGGCGCACGGCAGCAGGAACGCCAGCGCCCAGGCCGCGCTGACCTTGCCGAAATGATGGTGCCAGAAGGTTGGCGTCAACAACGGGCATAAGGCAATCGATAGCAGCAGGCCGACGAACGGCAACGCCCACCAAGCCGACAACTGGCTGCCATCCAGTTCAGACGCGCCGCACCATAGCGGCATCGCGGCCAACAGGCCGACCAGGAATTTTGCTGCCAATTTTGCTTCTCCCCGAGTGTTGATTATTCTGGTGGCGCGTATTTTAGCCCGATTCAGCAAGGCCGGTCGTACCGGCGCGAGCGTTTGGCGACGCGCCTTGGCAGCGCGCGCCTGGCGCAAACAATTGGCGCGGACGCGGGTGACGCAGGTGGAAATCCGCCCCGACTTCCTCCCGGCCGCGGCGGTCTGGCGACACTGCAAGTATTCGTGGCCGGCGGCGCTCGCCAGCCCGCCGCGGCTCTCACCCGGTTTGGCGGAAGGAGTATATTGCCTTAAAATACAAGGCTTTGCGGCCGCTTGCGGGCAACCCTTGACGCCATGCGGCGGGCCGCCGTTCCAGGATTTTTTCGATAGGATTCCTATGACTCACGTTGTAACCGAATCGTGCATCCGCTGCCGCTATACCGACTGCGTTGATGTGTGTCCGGTGGACTGTTTTCGCGAAGGCCCGAATTTTCTGACGATCGACCCGGATGAGTGCATCGATTGCGCGGTGTGCGTCGCCGAATGCCCGGTCAACGCCATTTTTGCCGAAGAGGACGTGCCGGCCGATCAGCAGCAATTCATCAAGCTGAACGCGGACCTGTCGCGCAACTGGCCGGCCATTACCAAGACCCATGAACCGCTGCCGGACGCCGAAGACTGGAAGGACGTGCAGGACAAGCTGCAATACCTGGAACGCTGACGCAGACGTCGCCAGCCGCCATGCCGCCGAGAATTCACTCTTGCCGCGGCACCCAACCTTTGCCAGACACCCAATGAAACAGGAAGTTGAAAGCCGTATGAAACCCAGCGCCGCCCTTGCTGCCACTTCCGGCACCCAGTCGCCCGTCGAAACCGATGCCGTGATCATCGGCGCCGGACCGGTCGGGCTGTTCCAGGTATTCGAGCTGGGCCTCCTGGAAATCAAGGCGCACGTGATCGATTCGCTGCCGGTGGTGGGCGGCCAGTGCGTCGAACTGTATCCGGACAAGCCTATCTACGACATCCCGGCGGTACCGGTCTGCACCGGCCAGGAACTGACCGACAACCTGCTGAAACAGATCGAACCATTCGGTCCGACCTTCCATCTCGGGCAGGAAGTGTCGGTGGTCGAACGCCGCGACGACGGCCGCTTCAATCTCGAAACCTCGGCCGGCCTGCGCTTCATCAGCAAGACCATCTTCATCGCCGCCGGCGTCGGCTCGTTCCAGGCACGCCCGCTGAAGGTGGACGGAATCGAGCGCTTCGCCGATAGCCAATTGTTTTATCGAGTCAAGGATCCGGCGCGCTTCCACGGCAAGAACCTGGTGATCTGCGGCGGCGGCGACTCGGCGCTGGACTGGACGCTGGACCTGGTCGGCAAGGCGGAATCGGTCGTGCTCCTGCACCGGCGCGAGGAATTCCGCGCGGCGCCGGCCTCGGTCGCGAAGATGAAAGCCTTGTGCGACAACTACGATATGCAGTTGCTGATTGGCCAGGTCACCGGCTTCGAGACGCAAGACGAACGGCTGGCGCACATCAAGGTCACCGGCGCGGACGGCGTCACGCGGCGCCTGCCGCTGGACGACTTGCTGGTGTTTTTCGGCTTGTCGCCGAAACTGGGGCCGATCGCCGATTGGGGACTGGACATCGAACGGCGTCAGTTGAAAGTCGATACCGAAAAGTTCGAGACCAATGTGCCCGGCATCTTCGCGGTTGGCGACATCAATACCTACCCGGGCAAGAAAAAGCTGATCCTGTCCGGCTTTCACGAAGCGGCTCTGGCTGCTTTCGGCGCCGCGCCGTACATCTTCCCCGACAAGAAAATTCACATGCAATACACCACCACTTCGCCCAAGCTGCACAAGATACTAGGCGTGGAAAGCCCAGTGTTCGATTAACCCAGCTCACATACTGTACGGTGTATTTTTAATACCGCTTATTTTACAATCGAAAATAGGCCATTTTTGAATATACTCCTGCATTTATTAAATTTTTCAAAACTTGCCAGCAGGCACTGACAGTTTTGGCCTAGAATCCGCTTTTCGCTAGGGGTCCTGGAACGACAACGTTCCGGGTGAGAAATACCCTCTGAACCTGATCTGGATAATGCCAGCGCAGGGAAGCGCAACCAGTTTTCCCCTGTTTGCTTTCCCGCGCTTTTTTCGGGCGCTCGCGCCCTGCGGGATATAGCAAACATGTCAAGCCACCACCTTCCTTCGACTCCACTTTCATCGCGTGTCCTGGTTCTTGCCGCCTGCGCCTGGTATGCATCAGCCGTCGGCGCACAGCAAACCGAGCCGACACTGCCGGCAGTAGTGGTCAATGCGCCACCGGCGCCGCCGGTCAGGGCCGACAGCGCCAGCGTCGGCGGCTTTGGCAATGCGCCGCTGCTGCAAACCCCGGCCTCGATCCAAGTCATCACGCAGGAGCAGATGCAGAATCGCGGGATACGCCAAGCCACCGACGCGATGAAGTTCGACGCCAGCGTCAACGATGCCTACAACGCGGTCGGCTATGCCGAGCAGTTTTCGATCCGCGGTTTCGCGCTCGACAATATGTCCAGCTATCGCAAGGATGGGCTGACGATTTCCGCCGACGACGCCATCCCGCTGGAAAACAAGGAACAGATCGAAGTGCTGAAAGGCCTGGCCGGACTACAGGCCGGCGCCGCGACGCCGGGCGGCATCGTCAATTACGTCACCAAGCGCCCGACCGCGACCGAGCTGCGCTCGCTCACGCTGGAAGCGCGCGAGCGCGGCACGCTCTACGGCGCGCTCGATCTCGGCGGCCGCTTCGCCGACCAGCGCTTCGGCTACCGCATCAACGCCGCCGCCGAAAAATTGCGCTCGTATATCAAGGGCGCCGACGGCGAACGGCAATTCCTGTCCGGCGCCTTCGACTGGCGCATCAGCCCGCAGGCGCTGCTGCAATTGGACCTCGACTACCAGCACAAGGCGCAACTGACGGCGCCCGGCTTCCAGTTGTTCGATGGCGTCCGCTTACCAACCGGGATCGACCCCACCACCATGCTGAATGACCAGCCATGGGCCAGGCCGGTAAAAACCGACAGCAACAATGTCGGGCTGCGTTTCGAATACCGATTCAATGCCGACTGGCAGGCGACGCTGGCAGCCAACCGGAATGCCTTCCGGCGCGACGACTACACCGCGTTTCCGTACAGTTGCTCGGCGCTGGTCTACCCGGTCGTCGGTTTTTGCGCGAATGGCGACTACGACGTCTATGACTATCAAAGCGCTGGCGAAGCGAAAACCGTGCTGAACGGCCAGGCGCTGCTGCAAGGTAAATTTGCCACCGGACGCATCCGCCATGCGCTGACCATAGGCTTGTCCGCCTCCGGTCGCCGCGATGAATTCGGCGAGCCGGTCTATGACTGGATGGGCAGCAGCAACATCTACCAACCACAAATCGTGCCGGCCTCGACCAATTCCACCGGCCCGGTCTCGCTGCGCCGCAAGGAAACGCAAAGCGCGTTGTTCGCGCAAGATATCCTGAGCCTGTCGGACGCGATCCGGCTGCATCTCGGCGCCCGCCACACGCGGCTGCAACGCGATCAATTCGACGCCGACGGCAGCTTGAGCGCGCGCTACGACCGCGGCTATCTGCTGCCGAACGTGGCGCTGGTATTCGCTCCCGCGCCCCATTGGTCGCTCTACGGCGCCTATTCCGAAGGCCTGGAACAGGGCGGCATCGCGCCATTCGGCACGGCCAATGCCAACCAGATGCTGGACCCGAGCGTCTCGCACCAGCTTGAAATCGGCGTCAAGGCCGAACTGGCGCCCGACATCGCCATTTCCGCGGCGCTGTTCCAGATCAAGAAGCCGCTGGAAATCATCGACGGCAGCAACACCTACCTGCGCCGCGGCGACGCCGTGCACCGCGGCCTGGAACTGGCGGCACAGGGGCAAGCGACGCGCAACCTGGTGCTGGGCGCAAGCCTGATCGCGCTCGACGCCACCCAGCAAAACACCGGTGACGCAACACTGGACGGACGGCGCGTGACCAACGTGCCGAGCTTCAAGTCGGTGCTGTATCTGGATTATTCGGTGCCGCAATTGACCGGCCTGAACCTGAACGGCAGTTGGCAATATGCGGGCAGCAAGGCGTTCAGCCCGGACAATAGCGTCACCGTGCCCGGCTACCATGTGTTGAATCTCGGCGCGCGCTACGCGACCCGGATTGCCGGCAAGCGCACCACGCTGCGCTTTCAGGTCGACAACGTGCTGGATCGCTTCTACTGGCGCGATGTCACGCAGGAACTGGGCGGCTACCTGTTCCCGGGCGCGCCGCGCACCTTCCGCGTGTCGGCGCAATTCGATTTTTAAGCACGCCGGCGCCGCTTGTCAGGGCAACAAAGACTCGCGCGTCTTTCGTGCACCGCACCATATTCAATTCTGCAGAGCGGAACATTTGGTCAATTTTGACGAAATTTCCGGAATTTTGCTGTACTCGCGCAACGGCTTTTCGCTATGATTGACAGATTCCGCGTGGCAATGTGCGCCTGAAATTGCATTCAGGGCAGCGCTTGCTACGCGCGGGACATGATTGCCGGCAGGAAGCCAGCCACAGAAATGCAGGTCGCGGCTGACGCTTCCCTTCTACCCCGCCATCTGGTTTACCGAATCGTGCTGCCGGATATTGGAGCAGCAATATCACCGCAGGTTGCGATGGCAAATTGAAAAATGGTTTATGCTGCAACGCAGAAAAGCATGTTTTTCAGCCGGCATGGATCTGATCTGAAGAGGAGTCTCATGCTTTATCAACTGCACGAAATGAACCGCACCATGCTGACCCCGCTGATGCACTGGGCGGAGATGTCGGCCGAGCTATTCTCGAACCCGGTCTCGCCGCTGGCGCACACGCCGTATTCGCAGCGGATTGCAGCCGGGTATGAATTGCTGTACCGGCTCGGCAAGGACTATGAAAAGCCGCGTTTCAATATAGATAACGTGGCGCTCGGCGCACGGACGGTTGGCATCATCGAGGAAATCGTCGAAAAGCGGCCGTTCTGCAGCCTGCTGCATTTCAAGAAAGATTTGAGCGCTAAGGAGTTTTCCGCCCTGAAGCAGCCGACCGTACTGCTGGTGGCGCCGCTGTCCGGCCACCACGCCACCCTGCTGCGCGATACCGTCAGCGCCCTGCTGCCGCTGCATGACGTCTACATCACCGACTGGAGCGATGCGCGCATGGTGCCGCTGTCGGCCGGCGCGTTCCATCTGCACGACTACATTTACTACGTGCAAGACTTCATTCGCCGCCTCGGCCCCGACCTGCACGTGATTTCGGTGTGCCAGCCGACGGTGCCGGTGCTGGCGGCGATTTCGCTGATGGCCAGCGCCGATGATCCGAAGCTGCCGAAGACCATGATCATGATGGGCGGCCCGATCGATCCGCGCGAATCGCCGACCCAGGTCAACGACCTGGCCACTGAAAAGCCGTATGCCTGGTTTGAAAACACCGTGATCGACCGCGTGCCGGCCAACTTCCCCGGCGCCGGCCGCAAGGTATACCCCGGTTTCCTGCAGCATGCCGGATTCCTCGCCATGAACCCGCGCCGCCACGCGCAAAGCCATTGGGAGTTCTACAAGCACCTGGTCAAGGGCGACAATGCGTCGGCCGACGAGCACCGCAAGTTCTATGACGAATACAACGCGGTGCTCGACATGCCGGCCGAATACTATCTGGAGACGATCAAGATCGTGTTCCAGGAATTCCGCCTGCCGCAGGGCACCTGGGAAGTCGAAGGCAAGCTGGTGCGGCCGCAGGACATCCGGGAGGTCGCACTGTTTTCCATCGAGGGCGAGCTGGACGACATTTCCGGCTCCGGCCAGACCGAAGCTGCGCACGGATTGTGCAGCGGCATACCGAAAGCGAAAAAGAAGCATTTCACCGCACCGAAATGCGGCCACTACGGGATCTTTTCCGGTCGCCGCTGGCGCGAGATCATTTGCCCGCAAATCGGCGAATTCATCAGCACCCATCGCTGAAGCAGTCGCTTCCGCCCGTTTGCAACAGCCGTTTTCCGGTGCCGGAAAACGGCTTTTCATTTGGCGCCGCAGTTGGCGTCCGAACGCATTTGCCGGGATAATCATCCCATGTCGTCGAATCCTCCAGTCCCATCCCATGGCACCGCGCTTGCGGACCGCATCGAAGACCTGTTGCCGCAAACGCAGTGCACCAAATGTGGCTTTGCGGGATGCCGGCCGTACGCGGAAGCGGTTGCCGCCGGCAGCGCCGCTTACAACCAGTGCCCGCCCGGCGGCGCGGCCGGGGTAGCCCGACTGGCGGCGCTGCTCGGCCAACCGCCCCTGGCGCTGAATCCAGCCAATGGCACCGAACGGCCGCGCGCGGTGGCGCTGATCGACGAAGCCCTGTGCATCGGCTGCACCCTGTGCATCCAGGCTTGCCCGGTGGACGCGATCGTTGGCGCCGCCAAGCAGATGCACACGGTCATTCCGGACCTGTGTACCGGCTGCGACTTGTGCGTGGCGCCGTGCCCGGTCGATTGCATTGCGATGGTCGAGGTCACGCCCGGCCGCACCGGCTGGGATGCCTGGTCGCCGGCGCAGGCCGATACGGCGCGGGAACGCTTTGCACTGCGCCAGGATCGGCTGCAGCGCGAAGCGCGCGAAAACGACGCCCGGCTGGCGGCCAAGGCGGCCGCCAAGCTGCAGGAATTGAGTACTGAAACGCAGCAGACCCCGCAGCAGCAGGAGGAGGCAGCGCGCAAGAAGGCGATCATCGAAGCGGCGATCGAGCGCGCACGCTTGCGCAAGGAGCAAATGGCGGCGACGGACCGCGATCAACACCAAGAGCAACCATGAATGACGACAAACGACGCGAGATTTTCCTGAGGTTTCAGGCCGCCAACCCACATCCGACCTCAGAGCTGGAATACACCACGCCGTTCGAATTGCTGGTCGCGGTAATCCTGTCGGCGCAAGCCACCGACGTCTCGGTCAACAAAGCGACCCGTCGCCTGTATGCAGTCGCCAATACGCCGGCAGCGATAGCCGCGCTCGGGGTCGACGGGCTGACGCCGTACATCCAGAGCATCGGCCTGTATCGCACCAAGGCCAAGAACGTGGTTGAGACCTGCCGCCGCCTGCTGGCTGACTTCGACGGCCAGGTGCCGCGCTCGCGCGAAGCCTTGCAGTCGCTGCCGGGGGTCGGACGCAAGACCGCCAACGTGGTACTGAATACCGCCTTCGGCGAAGCGGCGATCGCGGTCGACACCCATATTTTCCGCGTCGCCAACCGCACCGGCCTGGCCCCGGGCAAGACCGTGGATGCGGTGGAACACAAGCTGATGAAGGTGGTGGCGCCCGAATTCCGGCTCAACGCGCACCACTGGCTGATCCTGCACGGGCGCTATACCTGCCTGGCACGCAAGCCGCAATGCTGGAACTGCATGATCGCCGACCTGTGCGAGTACAAGGCGAAAACGCCGCGGCCGGCCAGCGGCGTCTGACCCGCGATCAAACAACCTTGCAGGCCTGTTCGAACGACAGCCGCGGCGAGCGCGCGTGCAGATGCTCGCCATTGCCGTAACCGAGGCCGCAGACGAAATTAGCGCGCACCGAGGTGCCGGCAAAAAATTCCTGGTTCACCCGTTGCGGGCTGAAGCCGGACATCGGGCCGCAATCGAGCCCGAGCGCGCGCGTCGCGACGATCAGGTAGGCGCCCTGCAGCGAGGAATTGCGGAACGCGGTTTCCTCGATCTTGGCCGGATTGCCGGCAAACCAGGAGCGGGCATCGGTGTGCGGAAACAACTGCGGCAGCTTTTCGTAAAACTCCAGATCCATGCCGACGATTGCGATCACCGGCGCGCTGCGCGTCTTGTCCACGTTGCCGGGGTCCATGCAGGCCACCAGCCGCTCCTTGGCCTCGGCCGACTTGACGAACACCAGGCGCGCCGGCGAGCAGTTGGCCGAGGTCGGTCCCCATTTCATCAGTTCAAAAATCTGCTCCAGCAGAGCATCGTCCACCGGCCGGTCGGACCAGCGGTTGTGGCTGCGGGCGTGGCGAAAGAGCGTATCGAGTGCGGCATCGTTCAACATGACAATCCATCGTGAAATGAAAAAATGCCGTGGTTACGGCACAAAGCGTTGCGTATGGTAGCCGAATGCGCGTCCGCCTGTGGGCCGCCAAGCCGCTACAATGAAACCTTCACCGTTTTCGCGACCTCCGATGTTCAATCCATCCCAGCACGAAGTCCGGCAATTTTTTTGCGAAGTGCAGCGCAAGCAACGCCACAATCAAATCCTGACCCCGCTGGAAGCGATTGCGCGCGACTGGATCGTGCAGCATCCCGAATATAACGATGCACTGAGCGATGTCGAGCAGGCGCTGGCCGCCGACTACACGGTGGAGCACGGCCAGAGCAATCCCTTCCTGCACCTGGCAATGCACCTGTCGATCGCCGAACAACTGTCAATCGATCAGCCGCCCGGTATCCGCGCCGCCTTCCTGGCGCTGGCGCAACGCCTGGGCTCCGAGCACGAGGCGCATCATCAAATCATGGAATGCCTGGGCGAAATGATCTGGACGTCGCAGCGCAGCGGCCTGCCGCCGGATGGCGCGGCCTATCTCGAATGCGTCCAGCGGCGTTGAAACCGGAATTCTCCCCATCATAAAAAAAACCACGGCCAGCCGTGGTTTTTTTTGGTTTCAGAGCCTGCTGTGATTACTTGCGCAGCACCAGTGTTCCCGGCAGGCTGTGCAGGTATGCCGCAATGTTCTGGATGTCCTGGCGTGACAGCGCCTTCGCCTGGCCGCCCATGATCGCGTTACCGCGGCCATTGGCGCCGTTGGCGCCGCGCTGGTAGCCCAGCAGCGCATGCTCCAGGTAATCCTGGTGCTGGCCGGCCAGCTTCGGGTAGCTCGGATCGATCGGCGTGTTGTAGTCGGCGCCGTGGCAAGCGGCACAGTTGAACTTGGTGGCGGCGGCCTTGCCGGCTTCGGCATTGCCGCCCGCCAGCGCGCCGGCGGCGGCGGTCGCGCAGAATACGGCCACAAGCGAGGTGAGAATCTTGTTCATGTGCGTCCCCGTTATTTTTGTTGTGCGTAATAGGCTGCGAGATCGGCGATGTCCTGATCCGACAGGCCCTCGGCAATGCCGCGCATCGACGGATGCTTGCGATCGCCCTTCTTGTACGCATGCAGCGCGCTCTCGATGTATTTGGCGCTCTGGCCGCCTAGCATCGGTACCGCGTAGACTTCGGGGAAGGCGGTCTTGTAGCCGGGGATGCCGTGGCAACCGATGCACATGGCGACCTTGTCTTTCTCCTTGGCTGCGTTGGCGTTGCCGACCAGATCCGCAGCAACGGCAAAATTGGCAGCCGCCGCCAGCGCGAGAAGTGCGAATATTTTTTTCATATTGAGCGGAGTAGTAAGAAGCGGAACCGGTTTTTATCGCAATGCGCGGCAGAATTGATCCAAATCATTGCCCCGTAGCACAAAAAGTGACTAATTCTAACTCAATAATATTGCTTCGTCCAAACTCGTTTTGGGGTGTGGCGACGGTGTGATCAGGCTTGCCGGCGCCTGCGCTGTGTGGCGCGCTCCAGGGTTTCAAGCGTCGCGGCGTCGGAATTCTGTCGATTCCTGCCGGGCAACAGAAAAAAGCGCGGTGCCGCCAGCATGCGCCGCGCCAGCGCGCGCAGCACCAGCCGGCGCGCACGCCCTGGCACTTCGCGCGCGCGCAGTGCCAGCATCAGCGCGCAGCCGAAACCAACGCCGATGTTCAGCAAGCCGGTAACACCGACGCCGGCCAGCGCCAGCCAGAATTGCGGTGAAGTCAGGGCGTTCCAGCCGAGACTAGAGGCAGCCGCCACCAGCGCCCCCGTTGCCAGCGTCACTTGCCGCACGTCAAGCGGCAGGCCGAAAAATTCCGCCACTACCGGCACGATGCCGAGCAGCGTCGCCAGCGCCAGGTAGCCGGCGATGCGCGCCAGATTGCGCTCCAGCCAGTCGGCGCAGCGCTCGGCCCGGGCCGCGCCCAGAACTCGCACCAGGCGCCGGTTCTGCGCCAGCGACTGGCGCAAACGGCGCAGCGCGAACCAGTTATCGGCAGAGCCGGCCAGCAAGCCGGCCAGAAACAGCAGCACGCCGGTCGATGCGGCCAACAGCGGCGTTGCGCCCACCAGCGACAATTGCTCGAGGACGGCATGAGCCTCGCCGGCGCTCATCAACGGTATGCCGCGCAGCCAGCCGTGTGCCAGCGCCAACCCGCCCACCGTCGGCAGCACGGCCAGCACATTCCCTGCCAGCACCGCGCTCTGCGCCCGCAACAGATGGGCGATTTCGATCAGCAAGCGGCGCAACCCGGATGTCGTATCCAGCGCGCCCGTCCGGGCCGCCAGTGCCGGTGCGGTCGCCGCCGGCTGGCAGCCGGCCAGCCGCCCGCCGACGACAACCATCGCCAGAAAAATCGCGGCATAACCGAGCGCCGCAAAAGCGCCTTCAAAAAATCCGGCCATACCGGCGCCGGGGGTACTCAGGAAAATTTTTCCCACCACCGCACAGCCAGCGACACCGCCGCCGATTGCCGCCGCCTTCAGCAGTGCCCGGTATTCCCGGCGGTCACGCACGCGGTAACGCTCGCCGTGCGCGCTATTGCGCTCGACCGCCTTGCGCGCGCGCAACGCGAAACTGCGCTGCACCAGGCTATGGATCGACGAGCGGTGATGATGGGCGGCAATCAACTCTGCTAGCAGCTTCTGTGCCTGCACCTGCCCGTCGCCCTCGCTGTCGCCATCGGCGGCGCGCAAGTCGATCAGGCAGCCGATGCGCAGCAGTTGCGCCCGCATTCGCTCGACCTTGTACACCAGGCTGAGCGACACCCCGTATTCATCCAGATGCGCATAGATCTTGTCGGTCTGCGCCTGGCAAACCGCGATCAGCATGCGCACACTGCGCAGCGCGCCGACGTCATGCGCACCGGCAACCAGGAATTTCTCCAATTCACGCCGCAGCGCCATGAACGGCGTCGCCTGCAACGGCAGCCTGGCCCCCAGACGCTGGCGGAATTCCGGGCTGATGCCGACTGAAATCACCACCGTCGCCAGGTAAGTCAGGGCTTCATCGATCTGCTTGCGATAGGCATGGGCAATGCCATCGTCCGCCGCCAGTTTCCAGATGCGCCGCAGCATCTGGCGCTCCATCCCCAGCAACCAGTCGGCATCGGCCGGTCTGGGAAACATCGCGGTAAACAACGCCGACAGATCCATGTTGGCCGGCGCACGCGGCAACATTTTCCGGGCGACGCGCTGGCCGAGCTCGCTGAAGAAGGCCGGCTCGCGCGGCAGGCCTGTAGCGGAAAACAATTCCGGGCCGCTCGCTTCGCGCAAGGTTTTTTGCAGCGTGGCCTGCACCAGCCGGCGCAAGTCGCGATGGCCATCCAGCCAGTCCAGTAGGAAATGCACCCGCTGATAGCGCCCGTCCGCCGCCTGTTCGCTGCGCAGCCATTCGGCAACGTCGATCATCCAGTTGGCGCGCTGATCCCAGCCGGCAAACGGGTTGGCGCGGCCCATCAGCGCCGCTACCTGCGATTCGTCATGCAGGTGCGGCGTGTGCCGGGCACGGCTACCGCGGTGCAACCGGCGCCAGAATACACCGATCTTGAGCAAGAATATTTTCATGTGGAAAGGGTGGTTTGTTGCAGGTCGGCCACCGCCGGAGAGCATTCCCGGCGGCGCACGGCGGCGATCCTGATCTCGCTTATACTGGGGCATAATTTTTTTCTTCTCGATGACACCGCTATGCGACCAGACACCCGTTTCGAAGGTTCCCAGACTTATGTTGCCACCGACGACCTCAAACTGGCCGTCAACGCCGCCCTGCGGCTGCAGCGCCCGCTCCTGATCAAGGGCGAACCGGGCACCGGCAAGACCATGCTGGCCGAGGAAGTGGCGGCGGCGCTCGGTATGCCGCTGCTGCAATGGCACGTCAAGTCCACTACCAAGGCGCAGCAGGGACTGTACGAATACGACGCGGTGTCGCGCCTGCGCGATTCGCAGCTGGGCGACGAACGCGTCAAGGACATCCACAACTACATCGTCAAAGGCGTGCTGTGGCAGGCCTTCACCGCCGGCGAACAGGTGGTCCTGCTGATCGACGAGATCGACAAGGCCGACATCGAGTTTCCGAACGACCTCTTGCGCGAACTCGACCGCATGGAGTTCTACGTCTATGAGACGCGCGAAATGGTGACGGCCAAGCACCGGCCGCTGGTGATCATCACCTCCAACAATGAAAAGGAATTGCCGGACGCCTTCCTGCGCCGCTGCTTCTTCCACTACATCAAGTTTCCCGACAAGGACACGATGCAGGACATCGTCGGCGTCCATTTCCCGAACCTGAAAAAGGACTTGCTGGCGCAGGCCCTGCAGACCTTCTACGAAGTGCGCGATGTGCCGGGCCTGAAGAAAAAACCATCGACTTCGGAACTGCTGGACTGGCTGAAGCTGCTGCTGGCCGAAGACATCCCGCCGGAGGCGCTGCGCAGCAAGGATGCCAAGACCGTGGTGCCGCCGCTGCACGGCGCGCTGCTGAAGAACGAACAGGACGTGCACCTGTTCGAGCGCCTGGTGTTCATGTCGCGCGCTAATCGATAACAGGAGTATGCCTAAAAACCATGCGTTTTTCGCAGATTTTCCGGCGAACTTGAAAAATACTCCAACAAGTATGAAATTTATTTCCTGATCACGGCCATGATGCAGCTGCAACCGCTCACCCTTGCCGGCCGCCACGCAAGCCTGGAGCCGCTAACGCTGCAGCAGCGTGACGCGCTGGCGCTGGCGGCAGCCGATGGCGAGTTGTGGAAGCTCTGGTACACCTCGGTGCCGGCGCCCGAGGGCATGGCGGCCGAGATCGAACGCCGCCTCGGCCTGCAAAAGCAGGGCAGCATGCTGCCGTTCGCGGTACGCCGGCTCGACACCGGCGCGCTGTGCGGCATGACCACCTACATGAATATCGACAGCGCCAACCACCGCCTGGAAATCGGCTCGACCTGGTACGCCGCAAGCGCACAGCGCACCGCGATCAACACCGAAGCCAAGCTGCTGCTGTTGACGCATGCGTTCGAGACGCTGGCCTGCATCGCGGTCGAATTCCGCACGCACTGGATGAACCAGCAATCGCGCGCGGCGCTCGCCCGCCTTGGCGCCAAACAGGACGGCATCCTGCGCAACCACCAGCGGCTGGCCGACGGTTCCTTGCGCGATACCGTGGTGTTTTCCATCATCGCCTCGGAATGGCCGACGATTCGGCGCCATCTGCAATTCAAACTCGACCGCAAGGAAGTGCCGTGCTGATCGATTTCTTCTTCACGCTGAAAGACGCCAAGATCCCGGTCTCGATCAAGGAATTCCTGATCCTGCTGGAGGCGATGCAAAAGAGCGTGATCGCGCCCTCGCTCGACGATTTCTACTACCTGTCGCGCATGACGCTGGTCAAGGACGAAGCGCACTATGACAAGTTCGACCAGGCCTTCGGCCACTACTTCAAGGGCATCGAGGCGGTGTTCGACAAGAACGGCGAGATCCCGCTCGACTGGCTGGTGCAGCGCATGAAGCGCGAGCTGACGCCGGAACAGATCGCCGAGCTGGAGAAATTCGGCTACGACAAGCTGATGGACCGCCTGAAGCAGCTGATGGAAGAACAGAAGGAACGCCACGAAGGCGGCAGCAAGTGGATCGGTACCGGCGGCACCTCGCCCTTCGGCCACGGCGGCACCAACCCGGAAGGCATCCGCATCGGCGGCAAGGGTGGCAACCGCACGGCGGTCAAGGTGTGGGAGGCGCGCGCCTACCGCGACTACGACGACGAGCGCGAACTCGGCACGCGCAACATCAAGGTGGCGCTGCGCCGCCTGCGCAAGTTCGCGCGCGAAGGCGCCGAAGATGAACTGGCGCTGGACGATACCATCCGCGCCACCGCCAACAACGCTGGCTACCTCGACATCAAGATGCAGCCGGAGCGCAAGAACAACATCAAGGTGCTGATGCTGTTCGACGTCGGCGGCACCATGGACGACCATATCGCGCGCACCGAGGAATTGTTCTCGGCATCGAAGACCGAATTCAAGAACATGGAGTTCTACTACTTCCACAACTGCGTCTACGACTACATGTGGAAGAACAACCGGCGCCGCCACGCCGAGCGCTTCCCGACCTGGGACATCTTGCGCAAGTACAAGCCGGACACCAAGCTGATCTTCGTCGGCGACGCCACCATGAGCCCGTATGAAATCCTGCAGCCGGGCGGCTCGGTCGAATACAACAACGAGGAAGCCGGCGCGGTCTGGCTGGCCCGCTTCACCAGCGCCTTCCCGAAATTCATCTGGCTGAATCCGGAGCCGGAAGGGCTGTGGCAGTACCGCCAGTCGATTTCGGTGATCCGCCAGATCATGAACAACCGCATGTTCCCGGTCACCATCGACGGCCTGGAACGCGGCATGCGGCTGCTGAGCAAATAGGCAGATCGGCGAACCAAGCCAGCTAGCGCGTCAGCGGCAAAAACCTGTTCAGGACCGGCAGCAACTGCTGCCGCGTCAGCGGTTTCATCAGAAAACCGTCGCAGCCGGCTGCCTTCGCCTGAACCCGATCGTAGTGGAAGCTCGCGTCCGTCAAAAACACCACCGCTGGACGCAAGCTGCCGACGCGCTTCTTGATTTCAGCGCACAGATGATACGGATTGGCCTCGGGCGCGGCGGTATTGATCAGGACCAGCACCCGGGCGTGCACCGCACAGGCGTCCAGCGCGGCCGCCGCGCTAGCCACCTGCTCGACGTCGATCTGGTGCGGCGCCAGAATCTCGGCCAGGACATCGCGCAAGGCCGAGGAGTGATCGACCAGCAGCACGCCGTGGTTGGCCGCCGGGGCGGCCCGCATGCGCTCGTACTCGGCCGGATCGGTCAGGTCGAAATCGACCCGGTTGCGGCGACGCCGTTCCGGTACCGCTACCCGGTGCGCCGCCTGCAGACGGACTAGTGCCGCGCTGCGCTGGTCGAGCAGCGCGTCGAGCGCCTCGAACAGGCGGTTCCAGCGTATCGGCCGTGGCACGGAGGGATGCGGCAACTTGACCGAGGGCGAGCCGATCAGCAAGGCCGGGCGCAGCACGCTCGGGCCAAGGGTGGACAATGTCGCCAGCGCCGCCAGCTCGTCGCCATTCACCAGGAAGGCGTCGGCGTCCTGTAAGCTGTCGTCCGGCAAGCGGGAATAACGATAGCGGCGGCCCTGCTCGATCGGTAAGGTGGCGGCCAGAACGCTGGCTTCATGAGGTGGAAAGCCGATGAAGCGCAGTGCAATCGACGGCTGGGTAGCGGGCATATGGACCGGGCAAAGTGGGGAATGTTTTGCCATTTTAACAACTAAACGGCGTCAGGGCCTGCCGCTTGTTCCGAATGCCACAGCGCCGCCCGATCTCTGTACGCCACTGCCGCGAGGCGCTTTGCCGCTGCCGCAGCGCACGCTTTTTTTCATTAGAATGCAGCATCTTACGTTTTCCGCCCTTGGCGCGTGTTGAATACAAGCGCGCTTTTTTCCATCACGTCCGAATTGCATGGCCACCAAAAAAAATTCCGTATCCGATTACAGCGAATCCTCGATCCGTGTCCTGAAGGGGCTGGAGCCGGTCAAACAGCGGCCGGGCATGTATACCCGCACCGAAAATCCGTTGCACATCCTGGCCGAGGTAATCGACAACGCCTCGGACGAAGCGCTCGGCGGCTACGGCAAGGAAATCACGGTGACGCAGCATGCCGACGGCAGCATCAGCGTCGAGGATGACGGGCGCGGCATTCCGGTCGGCCTGCACCCGGAAGAACAGGTGCCGACGGTGGAAATCGTGTTTTCCCGGCTGCACGCCGGCGGCAAGTTCAACAAGGGCGCCGATGGCGCCTATGCCTTTTCCGGCGGCCTGCACGGGGTTGGGGTCTCGGTCACCAACGCGCTGTCGTCGCGCCTCGAGATCACGGTCTGGCGCCGCGACGAGCATGGCAACGGCGTGCACCGGATGGCGTTCGCCGACGGCGAAGTAATCGAACCGCTCTCCTCGGCACCGGCCGCGCGTGGCGACAAGAAATCCGGCACCCGCGTCACCGTCTGGCCCAACCCCAAATATTTCGACTCGGCCGCGATTCCGCAAGCCGAGTTGCAACGCCTGTTGCGCTCCAAGGCGGTCTTGCTGCCGGGGGTAGTGGTGACGCTGGTCAGCGCCAAGGCCGGCAAGAATGAAGAACAGCGCCAGACCTGGCACTACGAGCACGGCTTGCGCGGCTATCTGCTGGAAGCGCTAACCCAGGCCGGCCACGGCGATTTGCTGATCCCGCTGTTCGAGGGCGAACAATACGCGGCGGCCGACACCGACGGCTTTGCCGAAGGCGAAGGCGCGGCCTGGGTGGTGGCCTGGACCGAGGAAGGCAGCGTGGTGCGCGAATCCTACGTCAACCTGATTCCGACGCCAAACGGCGGCACGCATGAATCGGGCTTGCGCGACGGCCTGTTCGGGGCCCTGAAAAGCTTCGCCGAAATGCATTCGCTGCTGCCCAAAGGCGTCAAGCTGCTGCCGGAAGACGTCTTTGCGCGCGCCTCCTTCGTGCTCTCGGCCAAGGTGCTGGACCCGCAGTTCCAGGGCCAGATCAAGGAACGCCTGAATTCGCGCGATGCGGTGCGGCTGGTGTCGGGTTTCACCCGCTCGGCGCTGGAGTTCTGGCTCAACCAGCACATCGAGTACGGCAAGAAGCTGGCGGAGCTGGTGATCCGGCAGGCGCAAACCCGGCTGCGTTCGGCGCAGAAGGTGGAAAAGAAAAAATCGTCCGGGGTGGCGGTGCTGCCGGGCAAGCTGACCGATTGCGAGTCGCACGACATTTCCCGCAACGAACTGTTCCTGGTGGAAGGCGATTCCGCCGGCGGCTCGGCCAAGATGGGGCGCGACAAGGAATTCCAGGCGATCCTGCCGCTGCGCGGCAAGGTGTTGAATTCCTGGGAAACCGAGCGCGACCGCCTGTTCGGCAACAATGAAATCCACGACATCGCGGTGGCAATCGGGGTCGACCCGCACGGCCCGAACGATGCGCCGGATTTCAGCAACCTGCGCTACGGCAAGGTCTGCATCCTTTCCGACGCCGACGTTGACGGATCGCATATCCAGGTGCTGCTGCTGACGCTATTCTTCAAGCACTTCCCGCAATTGATCGAACGCGGCCACGTCTGCGTGGCGCGGCCGCCACTGTATCGGGTGGACGCCCCGGCGCGCGGCAAGAAGCCGGCGCAAAAACTGTATGCGCTGGACGACGGCGAACTGGCGGCGATCGAGGACAAACTGACGAAGGACGGCGTGAAGGACGGCGCCTGGAGTATTTCACGCTTCAAAGGACTGGGTGAAATGAATGCCGAGCAGTTATGGGAAACCACGATGAACCCGGATACCCGGCGCCTGCTGCCGGTGGCGCTGGGTGAATTCGACGCCGCGGCGTCGGCGCTGCGCTTCAACATGCTGATGGGCAAAGGCGAAGCAGCGGCGCGCCGCGCCTGGCTCGAAGAGCACGGCAACGAGGCGGAAGCCGATATCTGATGCAGCCAAAAGCCTATCTCGCGGCGTTATGCTGGGCAGCGTGCAGCGTGCTGCCGCTAGCCGCGCACGCCGACGTGTATGGCTATGTCGACGACCAGGGCATGGGGCATTTTTCCACGGTCAAGCTGGATGGCCGTTATCAGTTGTTCCTGCGCGGCGGCGACAAGCCGTTCGAGGCAGCCGACCTGCTGACGCCCGGCAAGCTGACGCGCCAACCGGCCGCGCCGGCATCGCCGCTGCTGCAAGCGCTGGCGCAACATCCGAACCTGAAAAAATACGAAGCGCTGCTGGAGCAGGCGGCGCGCGAATTCAAGCTCGAACCGGCGCTGCTGAAAGCCATCATGGCAGCCGAATCCGGCTTCAACCCCGGTGCGGTATCGCCCAAGGGCGCGGTCGGCCTGATGCAGGTGATGCCCGAGACCGCCGCCCGCTATGGGCTGCAGGCCGACAGGAAGAAAAGCATCGCGCAAAAGCTGACCGACCCCAAGACCAACATCCGCCTCGGCGCTCGTTACCTGCACGACTTGCACCTGCTGTTTCCACAGCGCCCGGACCTGGTGCTGGCTTCCTACAACGCCGGCGAAGGCGCGGTGCAGAAGTACGACAACAAGATTCCACCCTACCCGGAAACCCGCAATTACGTGAAGCTGGTGACCGAGTTCTACCAGTTGTATCAGCCGCCCGAACTGGCGCGCTTCCAGCGCATCCGCATGACGCTTCCGGCACGCCGGAATTTGCCGGAGCCAGTGCCGGAACTGTCCGAGCTGCCCAGCCTCCCGCCGTCCTTACCCGATCCATTTGCCGAATAAGATGACCGAACAAGCCAACCTGTTTGACGCCCCCGCCGCCGATGGCGAATCCCTGACCCTTGCCTCTTTTGCCGAACATGCCTACCTCGAGTATGCGATCTCGGTGGTCAAGGGGCGCGCGTTGCCGGATGTCTGCGACGGCCAGAAGCCGGTGCAGCGGCGCATCCTGTACGCGATGAACCAGTTGGCGCTGAATGCTGGCGCCAAACCGCGCAAATCGGCGGCAGTAGTGGGCGACGTGCTGGGCAAGCTGCATCCGCACGGCGACCAGTCGGTATACGACGCGCTGGTGCGCATGGCCCAGGATTTCTCGCTGCGCTATCCGCTGATCGACGGCCACGGCAACTTCGGCTCGCGCGACGGCGACGGCGCCGCCGCCATGCGTTACACCGAGGCGCGCCTGACGCCGATCGCCAAACTGCTGCTGGACGAGATCGACATGGGCACGGTCGATTTCCAGCCCAACTACGACGGCTCGACCGAGGAGCCGAAGCTGCTGCCGGCGCGGCTACCGTTCGCGCTGTTGAACGGCGCCTCCGGCATCGCGGTCGGCCTGGCCACCGAGATCCCGTCGCACAACCTGCAGGAAGTGGCGCAGGCGGCGGTGGCGCTGATCCGCAATCCGAAGCTGCCGCACGCGGAATTGATGAGCCTCTTGCCCGGCCCCGATTTTCCCGGCGGCGGCCAGATCATCACCTCGGCGACGGCGCTGGCCGAGATGTACCAGAGCGGGCGCGGCAGCCTCAAGGTGCGCGCGCGCTGGAAGATCGAAGACCTGGCGCGCGGCCAGTGGCAGTTGGTGGTGACCGAGCTGCCACCGGGCACCTCGTCGCAAAAGGTGCTGGAGGAAATCGAGGAGCTGACCAACCCGAAAGTCCGGCTCGGCAAGAAATCGCTGTCCGCCGAACAGCAGGCCAACAAGCAGCTGATGCTGGCCCAACTCGATGCGGTGCGCGACGAATCGGGCCGCGAGGCACCGGTGCGGCTGGTGTTCGAGCCGAAATCAAAAAACCTCGATCGGGACGAATTCGCCAACCTGCTGCTGGCGCATACCTCGCTCGAATCGAGCACCTCGATCAACCTGGTGATGATCGGCGGCGACGGCCGGCCACGGCAGAAGGGCTTGAGCCAAATCCTGCAGGAATGGATCGAGTTCCGCTTCGCCACCGTCACCCGCCGCACGCAGTTCCGGCTGCAGAAGATCGACGACCGCATCCATATCCTGGAGGGGCGCGAAGCGGTCCTGCTGAACATCGATGAAGTGATCCGCATCATCCGCCAATCGGACGAGCCGAAGCCGGCGCTGATTGCCGCGTTCCGCCTGTCCGAGCGGCAGGCCGAGGACATCCTGGAAATCCGCCTGCGCCAGTTGGCGCGGCTGGAGGCGATCCGAATCGCGCAGGAACTGGCCGAGTTGCGCAGCGAGAAGGAAACGCTGCACGAGCTGCTGGACAATCCGGCGGCGCTGAAGCGGCGCGTGATCAAGGAAATCGAGGCCGACGCCAGGCAGTTCGGCGACGCCCGTCGCACGCTAATCGAGGAAGCGGAAAAAGCGGTGGTCGAGCAGAAGGTGGTCGACGAGCCGGTGACGGTGATCGTGTCGCAGCAGGGCTGGGTGCGCGCGCGCGGCGGCCACGGGCACGACGCCAGCCAGTTCTCGTTCAAGGCCGGCGACCGCATGTACCGTAGCTTCGAGTGTCGCAGCGTGGACGATTTGCTGGCCTTCGATTCGGGCGGGCGCGTTTATTCGGTCTCGGTGGCGCTGCTGCCGAACGGCCGCGGCGACGGCGTGCCGGTGACGACCCTGATCGATCTGGCGGCGGGCGCCAGCCTGCTGCACTATTTCGCCGGTCCCGCCAACAGCACGCTGCTGTTGGCGTCCGACGCCGGCTATGGCTTCACCGCCCGCGCCGGCGACATGACCAGCCGCACCAGGGGCGGCAAGGCCTTCGTCACGCTGGATGCGGACGACAAGCCGCTGGCCCCGGCACCACTCGCCGAGGATGCCAGCGCCATCGCCTGCCTGTCGGCACGCGGACGGCTGCTGGTATTCGGCCTGCAGGAAATCAAGACGCTGGCCAATGGCGGGCGCGGCGTGATCCTGATGGATCTGGAACCGGGCGAGAAGCTGCTGGCGGCGCAGCCGATCAGCCAGAAAGGCGTGCTCGTTGCCGGCAGCGGGCGCGGCGGCAAGGCGCAGGAGGTGACGCTCTCGGCTGCCGCGCTGGCACCGCATATCGGCAAGCGCGCGCGCAAAGGCCGGCTGCCGACGGCAAAAATCAAGCCGGAGACGCTGGCGCCGGTGGCATAGCCGGCTGAGCCGTGGCCGGCTGCAGTCCGTCCACCAGCGGGATCGATACCGTCAGCGCCGTGCCCTTTCCGGGCGCGCTGTCGATCGCCAATTGTCCCTGCAGGTAGCTGATCCGTTCGCGCATCCCGACCAGCCCGAACGAACCGGACTTGCGCGCCGCGGCGGTGTCCATACCGACACCATCGTCGCCGATTTTCATGATCAGCATGCTATCGCCACGGCGTAACTCGATGGTGGCGCGGCCGGCCCGCGCATGGCGCACGATATTCGCCAGGGCTTCCTGCAGGACGCGGAACAAGGCGATCGCGCGCTCCTCCCCCACGGCGGCGTCGAAATCGGCGCCGCCGCCGATCAGCTCGCAGTCGATTCCGCTGCGCCGCTTGAAATCCTTGATCTGCCATTCGATGGCCGCGTGCAGCCCGAGATCGAGCACCGGCGGCCGCAGATTGTTGATGATGCCGCGCACCGACTGGATGGTCAGATCGATCTGCTGCAACGCCGCACCGGTCCGCTGGCGGAGGCTGGAATGCGGATTGCCGGCACGCGCCTGCAGGCGCGAAACGTCGATGCGCAAGGCCAGCAGGCTTTGTCCCAGTTCATCATGGATCTCGCGCGCGATGCGCTTGCGTTCTTCTTCCTTGACGTGCTCCCGGTGCGCGCCCAGATGACGCAGCAATTGCTGCGATTCGCGCAGCAACTGGTTGGCCGCAAGCAATTCGGCGGTGCGGCGGCGCACCTGTTGTTCCAGTTCGTCATGCGCCACTCGCAGCGCCTGCGCAACGTCGCGGCAGGCGCTGATGTCGCGCGCCGCACCGGCCACCGCCTCGACCGTGCCGTCGGCGGCCAGCACCGGCGCAAAAACGTATTCGTGACAGCCGCCCGCCCCGAGCGCCAGGGTAGACGGGGTTTCGTGCCGCACCGGCTGGCGGCTGTCGATCGCCTGCATGATCAGCCGCTGCAAGGTCGCCGCCAGTTCGGGCGGATAGCCGAGTTCGGAAAAATTCCTGCCGAGGATGTCGGCCGCCGGCCGTCGCAGCAATCCCGCAAACGCCTGATCGACGTCACAGAAACGGCCGTTCAGATCGAACGCGTAATGGAAATCGGACACTGCCGCCAGCGCGGTTTCAAGCCAGCGCGGATGAAGATCGGCATCGGCGCCCTGACGCGCCGCCGGCTGCGGTTCGCCCGCAGTTGTCGGTGGCCCGGCGTTCGGGCTGGCCGCCGCCTCGACGGACGGTAATCCGCCGCCTTCCGGAAACCCAAAAGCGCTCATGACTGCCTTCCTGTTGAACCAGCCGTACCCGGCAGGATTCGCGAGCTCCCGATATCGGGGCGCTTGCCCGGGTTGCTCCTGCCGCACCATCGCCCGACTCTATATCGAAGCCGGACAAGGTGGTCAATCCATCCATCGCAAAACGACCCGGTCAGAGCCCAAGGTGGAGCCGACGGTTCATGTCATTATTTACAATAGGAAGGAGTATATGAAAAACTCATTTGAGGTACAAGCAGAATATTGCACCACTGTTTAGAGTATATCGAAGGAGCAGAAAGTTGGTGAGGGCTTTTTTCGGCTGCGGCAGGCTGTGATCAAGCCTGTCCCGGCAGGGCCCGATTCGAGCCGGCCTTCGCCTGCACGCCTCAGGCAGCGTCGGCAGCCCGCGCCACCAGCACGCCAAGGTCGCGAATCGCCTGCGCAATCGCCGGGCTCCAACTGTTGCCATAGTTCAGCCGCAGGTAGTTGGTCTGTCGGCCGCAGGCGGAAAACAGTTGGCCGGGCATGAAGGCGATGCCGTTCTTGAGCGCGCGGCCATGCAACGCCAGCGCATCGACGTGGGGCGGCAACTGGATCCACAGCACGAATCCGCCCTGCGGTTCGGAAATCGCGCATTCCGCCGGAAAGGCGCGCGCCACCGCGTCCGACATTTGCGCCGCGCGCTGCGCCAGGGCGCGCCGCATCTTGCGGACCTGGTTGTCATAGCTGCTGCCGGTCAGGAAGTCGGCCATGACTTCCTGGAAAAAATGGCTGGTGGTTCCGCTCGACACCGTTTTCAGGAACGCGACCTGCCGCGCGTACTTGCCGGCCGCCACATAGCCGACCCGCAACGCTGGGCTGACCGCCTTCGAAAACGAAGAGCACAACATCACGTTGCCGGAGGTGTCGTAGGCCTTGACCGGCCACGGCCGTTCCGCGCCAAAACAGAGGTCGCCGAACACGTCGTCCTCGATCAGCGGCACCTGATGCCGCGCCAGCAGCGCCGCCAGGCGCTTCTTGTTGGCCTCCGGCATCACGCTGCCGAGCGGATTGTTGGCATGCGGAACGAACAGGCACGCCTGCACCAGGCCTTCGCCCAGCGCCAGTTCCAGGGCGTCGATCGAGGGCCCGGTCTTGGGGTCGGTCGGAATCTCGAGCGCCTTCATGCCCAGGCTTTCGATCAATTGCAGCAGCACGAAGTAGGTCGAGGATTCGATCGCGATCGTGTCGCCCGGCTTGGCCACCGCGCGCAGGCACAGGTTGATCGCCTCGGCACAGGAATTGGTGACGATCAGCTCGCGCGGATCGAGCTTGCCCCAATCGAGCGCACGCCGCGTCACCTGGCGCACCAGGTTCGGCTCGTTGATATCGAAACAGCTTTCCCGCGTCAGCAGGCTCGGCGCGCGGCGCGCGATGCTGCTGATGGCGCGCTGGATGCGCTTGACCGGCAGCAATTCATCGGACGGCCAGGCGGAACCGAGCTGGACCAGCCCGGGTGCGCTGTTGGCTTCCAGAACCTGCATCAGCAGGTTGTTGATGCCGACGAAGATCGGCTCTTTCAGCGCTGGCGTGCTGGCGATGCTGTGCAAGGTCCGCACCCGTTGCCGCACGTAAAACCCGGCTTGCGGCCGGGCATCGACCAAGCCGCGATCTTCCAGCAGGCGCAGCGCCTGCATCACGGTGCTGATCGACAGCCGCTTCTGCTGCGCCAGGTGGCGGATCGAGGGCAGGCGATCGCCTGGCGCCAGAACCCGGCTGGCGATCAACGCGCCCAGTTCGTCGGCCAGGTTCTCATAGAGGTTGAGTTGTGCGGACATATCGGCAGTGTGCTGCGAATGACGTCCGGCGGCAAGGATACAGTGCCGTCGTTTTTCGACCAGTACAGTTTAATCCAATGCCAACTGTGATGGTCACAATTTCAGTTTGCTGCATCTGTTCGGAACCTGGGCCGGCACCTATTCTGAAGCCCTGTCGAACCGAAGGAGAACGAGATGGAACCGAAAGTGATTGCCCGCGCAAGCAGCCGGATTGACTTCGATCTGCACGAAAACCATCCGCTGCGGATGCGCGGCGCGCGCGGCCGCAAGATCGAGGCGCTGGCCGGCACCATCTGGATAACCGCCTACAACGAGCTCACCGATTTCCAGCTCAGCCCGGGCCAGGTGTTCGTGGTGCCGACCGATGGCCTGACGCTGGTGGAGCCAATCGGGCGCGGCACGGTGCGGGTCGAGCAGGAAGCGTCGTGGGGGCACGGACTGCAGCGGCTGCTGGCAGCGCTGCCTGTGCGGCAGTTTGCGAAAAAGGAATGCGCCTGCTAGCGCCTGCGCCACCGGCGCAGGCACCGCGGCTTACATCCTGGCCGCAACCAGTTTGGCGAGCAGCGCCACACCTTCGCGGATTTTCGCCGGCGGCACGGTCACGAACGACAGGCGCAGCGTATTCGACTGCGGCGCGCCGGCATAGAACGGAGCGCCCGGCACGAACGCGACATTGTGCGCGATCGCCTCGTTCAGCAAGGCCATGCTGTCGATCTGCGGCGGCAGCGTGACCCAGATGAACATACCGCCTTCCGGCCTGGTCCAGCGCACGCCTGCCGGAAAAAATTCGTCCAGCGCCGCCAGCATCGCCTGGCACTGATCGGCATACAGCGTGCGGATGGTCGGAATGTGCTGCTCGAGGAAGCCATCCTTGATCACTTCATGCACCACCATCTGCGTCAGTTGCGCGGTATGCAGGTCGGCCGCCTGCTTGGCCTGTTCCAGCTTGCGCACCAGCGGCTGCGGCGCCACCACGTAACCGAGCCGGATACCGGGCGTCAGCACCTTGGAAAACGACCCCATATAGATCACGCCATCCGGATTCATGCCCAGCATTTTCGGCAACGGCGCATGGCGGTAGCTCAGGGCGCCATACGGATCGTCCTCGATCAGCGGCAGGCCGAGGCGGGCGCAGTTCGCCACCAGCGCATGGCGGCGTTCGAGCGACAGCGTGCGGCCAGTCGGGTTCTGGAAATTCGGCAGCGCGTACAGCATGCGCGCGCCCTGCCCGGCGGCGGCCACCGCGTCCGGCAGCAAGCCGTCGTCGTCGCTCGCCACCGACACCAGTTCGGGCCCGTACACCGAAAATGCCTGCAGCGCGCCGAGATAGCTGGGGGTTTCCACCAGCACCCGATCGCCTTCGTCGATCAGCACCTTGCCCAGCAAGTCCAGTCCCTGCTGCGAGCCGGACACCATCAGCACCTGCTCCGGCGCGATGCGCGCGCCGTCGGCCGACAGCGAATCGGCGATCCAGGCGCGCAGCGGCGCGTAGCCGTCGGACGGCCCATACTGCAGCGCCACCTTGCCCTGCCCGCTCAGCACACGCTCATAGGCGGCGCGCATCTGGGCGACCGGAAACGTGGCCGGCGACGGCAGGCCGCCGGCAAACGAAATCACTTCCGGGCGAGCGGTGATTTTCAGGATGTCGCGGATCACCGAGCTTTGCAGTTGCTGCGCGCGGCGGGAGAAATGCCATTGCATCGGACTGGGGTTTTCCATTTTCATGTTCGTCTCGCTGGTTTTATAGGGCAACTGCAACGCCTGCCAGTCACCGGGTTATCGGGTCTGCTCGTGACAGCCCATATAAAAACGGCACTGGATAAGTGCCGCCTTGCCTGTCGGGGCGGCCGCCAGCGATCGCCGGCGCCCTCCCCGATCCGGTTCGCGTGACTTGCCGCATCACGCCGATCAACGTCGGTGCGCTCAGGCGATTTCCGCAATCAATTCGATTTCGACGCAGGCGCCCATCGGAATCTGCGCCACGCCGAAAGCCGAACGCGCATGCTTGCCGGCCTCGCCGAACACTTCGGCGAACAGTTCGGAAGCGCCGTTGGTCACCAGGTGCTGCTCGGTGAAGTCGCCGGTGGAATTGACCAGGCTCATCACCTTGACGATGCGCTTGACCCGGTTCAGGTCGCCGCCGCAGGCCACCTGCAGCGTCGCCATCAGGTCGATCGCCACCGCGCGCGCAGCCAGCTTGCCTTCCTCGGTCGTCATGCCATGTCCGAACTGGCCAACCCAGGGTTTGCCGTCCTTTTTCGCGATGTGGCCGGACAGGAAGACCGTGTTGCCGGTTTGTACGTACATCACGTAGGCAGCGGCAGGCGTGGCCACCGCCGGCAGTTCAATATTCAGTGCGCGCAGTTTTTCGTAGTACGACATGGGTGCTCCAAAAAAGAATGCCATCGGGACAGTGCCGGATGGCAGGTTGAACAGGGTTGCTTGCCGCGCGATTATCTCAAATACGCTGCGTCCGGAGTAAACATCCTCAGCGCCGCACCGGCATGCGGCGCCCGATCGCGACCACCGCAATCACCGCGCAGGCGAACAGGATCTGGCGCAACTGCAGCGGTTCGTTGACGATCAGTGCCGCGCCCACCAGCGTCATGAACGGTTGCAGCAACTGGGTCTGGCCGACACGCGCGATGCCGCCCAGGGCCAGTCCCTTGTACCAGAAAAAGAAACCGATAAACATCGAAAACAGCGACACGTACAGGAACCCGGCCCAGGCCTGCGGCGAGGCAGTGACGCCGTAGCGCCAGCCATACCAGGCGGTGATCGGCAGCAGCACCGGCAGCGCCAGCACCAGCGCCCAGGAAATCACCTGTTGCCCGCCCATCGTCTGCGACAGCCGCGCGCCTTCGGCATAACCCATCGCGGCCGCGATCACCGCCGCGAACAAGGCCAGGTCGGCCGGGTGCAGACCGTTGCCGGCACCCTCGCCATCGATCAGTGCGAATGCCACCACGATGGCGCTGCCCACCAGCGCTGCCAGCCAGAATCCGATTGAAGGCCGTTCGCCAAAGCGCAGCGCGCCGAACAAGGCGGTCGCCAGCGGCAGGATGCCGAGCACGATGGCGCCATGCGAAGCCGGCACGTAGACCATCGCCACCGAGGCAAACACCGGGAAGCCGACCACCACGCCCAGCGACACCACGACCAGCGCCCGCCATTGGGCCGGGCTGGGACGGGAAGCGCCCAGATACCACAACAGCGCACCGGAACAAAAGGCGGCCACCACCGCGCGCCCGAGGGCGACAAAGATCGGGTTCAGTTCGGCCACCGCCATCCGCGTGAACGGCAGGGTCAGGCTAAAAATCGCCGCCCCGATCAAGCCCAGCCACATGCCCCTGGTTTCCTGCGTCATCGCCGTCCTCGCATCAATTTACGCCTGTCATCCTGCATCTTGTTCAGCCGCCCAGGATGCGCGCGAACTGCTCGGAATCGGCGTTGGCACCGGAGAGCGGCAGGCCGATCCTGCGCTGGCGCAGTCTGCTCCTGATCTGCAGCGCCGCCGCCAGCGCCGCCGCGCCCGCACCCTCCGCCGCATTATGGCTGGCGACATACAGCAGCTTCATCGCGGCCATCACTTCGTCGTCGGTCACGGCCACGATCTCGTCCACCTGCCGCACAATGATCTCGAGCGAGGCAGCGTCCGGCACCCGGCACGCCAGCCCGTCCGCCACCACCGTGGTCACCGGCGCGGCCACGCTCGTGCCGCTGGCGAAGGAAAGCAAATAAGCAGGCGCGTGGGCCGACACCACGCCGATGATGCGGCAGCGCAAGCCGAGCGCATTGCGCGTCGCCACCGCGGCGCAGATACCGGAACCCTGGCCGATCGGCACCAGCACGACATCCAGGTCCGGCTGCGCGGCAAACAACTCCAGCCAATAGCTGGCGACGCCGCACACCAGGTCGTGGTGGTACGACGGAATCATGTGCAGCGCGCGCTGCCCGGCCAGCACCAGCGCGTGCTCGCGGCTCTCCTGAAAGTCGCCGCCGTGCTCGACCAGTTCGACCCCCAGCGCGCGCATCGCCGCATTTTTTTCGCGGCTATTCCCTTCCGGCACCACGATGGTCGCCGCCAACCCATGCTTGCGCGCGGCAAAGCCGACCGATTGCCCGTGATTGCCGCGCGTCGCCGAAATCACGCCGCGTACCTGCGGCAGGCGCTCGCGCAGGCGCTCCATGTAAACCAGCCCGCCGCGCACCTTGAAGGCACCGACCGGCGTGTGGTTTTCATGCTTGATCCAGGCTTCGCAGCCGAGCGCCTGATTCAACAGCGGCCAGGAATACTGCGGCGTCGGCGGCATCGCGCGATAGACGATGCCGGCCGCGCTTTCGAGTTCGGCCCGGCTGGGCAAGCTGGACCGCTCCAGGGAATCCTCCGACATGCTCCCTCCTTGCAATTGAAACCCGATGCTAATCGACAAAGCCAGTACAGTGCCAGTACAATTTAAGAAATACTTGGGTACAGTGTGCCGGTGAAATGACCAATACAGCCAAAGCCCCATCCAGTGTGGCCCAGCCCGCCTCGGCCGCGGTTCCGATGCTGTTGTCGCGCCAGGCCGGCGATTCGCTGGTGCTGCAGATCACCCGTTCGATCCAGTCCCGGATCGACGACAAGCTGCTGCGCACCGGCAGCCGCATGCCGTCGATCCGCCAGTTCGCCGACCTGCACGGCGTCTCGCGCTTTACCGTGGTCGAAGCCTATGACCGGCTGGTGGCGCAAGGCTTCCTGGAATCGCGGCGCGGTTCCGGTTTCTATGTGCGCGAACGCGCGCCGATGACGATTGCCGGCAGTCCGGTGCGTAGCGCCGAGCTGCCGGCGCAACAGTCCCAGAACGTCGACGTCGTCTGGTTGATCCGCAACATGTTCCGCCAACTGCCGCCGCAGAAAATGCCCGGTTCCGGACTGCTGCCGCCGGGCTGGCTGGACGGCGAGCTGGTCGCCAACGGCTTGCGCGCCATCAGCCGCCAGAACGGCAACCTGCTGGTTGCCTACGGCACTCCGCAAGGCTTTCTGCCGCTGCGCCAGCAACTGCAACTGAAGCTGGTCGAACTCGAGATCGCCGCCGCGCCGGAACAACTGGTCACCACCGCCGGCGTGACCCAGGCGCTGGACCTGGTGGCGCGCCACTTCCTGCAGCCGGGCGATACCGTGTTCGTCGACGATCCGGCCTGGTTCCTGATGTTCGGCTCGTTTGCCACGCTGGGCGCCAAGGTGGTCGGCATCCCGCGCCTGGCCGACGGCCCGGACGTGGCGGCGCTGGCGCAGCTGGCGGCGCTGCACCGGCCGAAGCTGTACGTGATCAATTCGGTGCTGCACAACCCGACCTCGACCTCGCTGTCTGCCGCCAAGGCGTTCCAGATCCTGAAGCTGGCCGAGCAGCATGGCTTCACCATCGTCGAAGACGACATTTACTGCGACATGCACCCCGGTACGGCGGTCCAGCCGGCCACGCGGATCGCGGCACTCGACCAGTTACAGCGCGTGATCTACCTGGGCGGCTTTTCCAAGACGCTGGCGGCCAACCTGCGGGTCGGCTTCATCGCCACCTCGCCCGAGCTGGCCAAGCGCCTGGCCGACCGCAAGATCCTGTCGACCCTGACCACCAGCGAAATCGGTGAACGGGTGGTCTACAAGATCCTGTCCGACGGCCACTACCGCAAGCACGTCGACCGCTTACGCGGCAAGCTCGATGCGGTGCGCGAAAAGACCATCCGTCAGCTGGAGCGCACCGGCCTGACCGCCGACATCGCGACCCCGGCCGGCATGTTCGTCTGGGTCGACGCCGGCTGCGATACCAATCTGCTGACCGAGCAGGCCATGGCGCAAGGCTATCTACTGGCGCCGGGCAGCCTGTTTTCGCCGCACCAGTTGCCGTCCACGCGCATGCGCATCAACGTCGCCGCGATGTCGGACCCCGGCCTGTGGCGCTTCCTGGAACAGGCGATCGACGCCCGGCGGGCTTGAAATCGATGGCGCCACCCTTACTTATAATCACCGATTCTTCATTGTCCATTCAATAACGAGGTAAACATGGCTGCTTCCGACAGCAAGAACGACAAGCAAACACTGGGCTTTCAGGCTGAAGTCAAACAACTGCTGCACCTGATGATTCATTCCTTGTATTCCAACAAGGAAATTTTTCTGCGTGAACTGATCTCGAACGCGTCCGACGCCGCCGACAAACTGCGTTTCGAGGCGATCAACAACGCCGCGCTGTACGAAAGCGATCCCGACCTGAAAATCCGCGTCACCTTCGACCAGACCGCACGCACCATCACGATTTCCGACAACGGCATCGGCATGAGCCGCGAAGAGGCGGTCGAGCACCTCGGTACCATCGCCAAATCGGGCACCAAGGAATTCTTCTCGAAACTCTCGGGCGACCAGCAAAAGGACGCGGCGCTGATCGGCCAGTTCGGGGTCGGCTTCTATTCCGCCTTCATCGTCGCCGACCGCATCACGGTCGAGAGCCGCCGCGCCGGCGTCGCCGCCAACCAAGGCGTGCGCTGGGAATCGGAAGGCGCCGGCGACTTTACGGTGGAAGCGATCGAGAAAACCGCGCGCGGCACCGACATCACGCTGCACCTGCGCGAAGGCGAGGACGAATACCTGTCGGCGTGGAAGCTGAAATCGATCATCCGCAAGTATTCCGACCATATCTCGCTGCCGATCCTGATGCAGAAGGAAGAGTGGGACGAAGAGAAGAAGGAAACCGTCAAGCGCGACGAGTTCGAGACCGTCAACCAGGCCGGCGCGCTGTGGGCGCGCAGCAAATCCGACATCACGCCGGAGCAGTACAACGAGTTCTACAAGCACGTCTCGCACGATTTCCAGGACCCGCTGATCCATACCCACAACCGGGTCGAAGGCCGCAGCGAATACACCCAGTTGCTGTACATTCCGGCGCACGCGCCGTTCGACCTGTGGGACCGCAACAAGCGCGGCGGCATCCGGCTGTATGTCAAGCGTGTGTTCATCATGGACGACGCCGAACAGCTGATGCCGGTCTACCTGCGGTTTGTGAAGGGCGTGATCGATTCGGCCGACCTGCCCTTGAACGTCTCGCGCGAAATCCTGCAGGAGTCGCGCGACGTCAAGGTGATCCGCGAAGGCTCGACCAAGCGCGTGCTGGGCATGCTGGAAGAACTGGCCAACGGCGACGAGCAGGAACAGAAGGACAAGTACGCCACCTTCTGGAAGGAATTCGGCCAGGTGCTGAAGGAAGGCGTCGGCGAAGACCACGTCAACAAGGAGCGCATCGCCAAGCTCTTGCGCTTCGCCTCCACGCATAACGACTCCGACGCCCAGAACGTCTCGTTTGCCGACTATATCGGCCGCATTAAGGAAGGCCAGGACAAGATCTACTACGTCACCGGCGAAACCTACGCCGCCGCCAGGAACAGCCCGCACCTGGAAATCTTCGCCAAGAAAGGCATCGAAGTGCTGCTGCTAACCGACCGCGTCGACGAATGGATGCTGTCCTTCCTGCAGGATTTCGAAGGCAAGGAACTGGTGTCGGTGGCGAAAGGCGACCTTGATCTGGGCAAGCTGGAAGACGAAGCCGAGAAGAAGCAGCACGAAGAAACCGAGAGCCAGTACAAGGATCTGGTCGAAAAGATGAAGACCGCGCTGGCCGAGCAGGCCAAGGACGTGCGCGTGACCTTCCGCCTGACCGATTCGCCGGCCTGCCTGGTGGCCGACGAAAACGAATTGTCCGGCAACCTGGTGCGCATGCTGAAAGCCGCCGGCCAGAACGCGCCGGAATCCAAGCCGATCCTGGAAATCAACCCGGATCATCCGCTGGTGCAGCGCCTGAAGCAGGAAGACGCCCGGTTCGACGACTGGGCCCGCATCCTGTTCGACCAGGCCATGCTGGCCGAAGGCGGCACGCTGGCCGATCCGTCCGGATTTGTGAAGCGGCTGAACCAGATGCTGCTGCAGATCGCAAAGTAAAATAAGGCAGCCAAGCCCACCACCGGCCTGATGCGCAACCCGCGTTCAGGCCGGTTGGCTTTTCCAGATTCACTTCAACTCGCCAAGATGCGGCCCGCGCCGCCGCCCTGATCGCATGTCGTCTTCTCCCCGCCTCTCCAGCTTCGCCGCCGGCGCCCGCGATACCCTGCCGATGCTGGTCGGCGCCGCCCCGTTCGGCCTGATCTTCGGCACCCTGGTGGCACCGGCCCATCTGGCCGGCTGGCAGGGCCAGCTGATGTCGCTCGGCGTGTTCGCCGGCTCCAGCCAGTTCATCGCGGCCGGGTTGATGGCGACCGGCACCGGCATGCTGGTGATCTGGTTCGCCACCTTCATCGTCAACCTGCGCCATATGCTGTATGCGGCCACGCTGTTGCCGCGCGTGCACCATCTGCCGCGCCGCTGGCGCTGGCTGCTCGGTTTCCTGCTGACCGACGAAACTTTTGCGGTGATGGATGGCTACTACCGGCGCCATCCGCAGGCGCCGCTCGGCCACTGGTATTTTCTCGGCTCGGGGCTGTCGATGTACCTCAACTGGCAATGCTGGACGCTGGTCGGGATTCTGTTCGGCGCCATCTTCCCGCAGCTGCAGACGCTCGGCCTCGACTTCGCGATGGTGGCGACCTTCATCGCCATCATCGTGCCGCAACTGTTCCGCATGCCGCAGTTGGCGGCGGCTGTCGCGGCCGGTATCTGCGGCTATCTGCTGAAGGACCTGCCCTACAAGCTGGGGCTCTTGGCAGCGGTGGCGTTCGGCATCGGCGTCGGCCTTGCGCTCTCGCACTGGCTGGCGCGGCGTCATCTGAAACAGGTGCGGCCATGATCGCCACCGTCACCATCCTCGGCATGGCCGTGATCACGGCGTTGATCAAGGCCCTGATCTTCATCCTCGGCGAACGCGTGACGTTTTCGCCACTGGCCAGGCAGGCGCTCGGCTTCGTGCCGGTGACGGTGCTGACCGCGATCATCGTACCGATGGTGCTGGCGCCGCACGGCGCGGGACTGGAACTGACGTGGCGCAATCCGCAACTGGTGGCGGCGATCCTGGCGGTGCTGGTATGCGCGACGACCCGGCATCAGTTGCTGACGATCGGCGCCGGGCTGGCGATGTTCTTTGGCTGGCAGTTCTGGCTGGGATGAGTTGAATCGCGCCGGGTAGGGAAAGAGGCGCGCAGCGTCTTGCCGGCCCGCCGAGCCAAGATACCCCCTGACAGGCAGGCCAATCTCGGATTACAAATAAACGTTTTCGGAACATACTCCGCAAACGTGGATGGCGGTTTCAAAGACGAAGTGCAACACCGATCAACGGAAGGAGGGCGAGATGCGCTAGCATTCGAACCCTTTGACCAGCCAGTCGAAAGTTGCCGAATATGCGCTATACGCACCTCACCCGAGACGAACGATACCAAATTCACGAACTGCAGGCAGACGATCATTCAGTCAGCGAGATTGCGCGCCGGCTGGGGCGGCATCGCTCGACGATCAGTCGCGAACTGCGGCGCAACCGGGGCGTGCATCAATGGCGGCCTGGCCAGGCACACGATAAAGCCTTGGCACGGCAACAGAACAGTCGTAATGCGAGCCGGGTTGCCGACGCCGCCTGGTTGGCGGTTCAGGCCTATATCCGCCTGGACCTGTCGCCCGAACAAGCGATCCACCGCCTGACGCTGGAACGGGGCAGCCCGATCGGCATCAGTCATGAGAGCGTCTATCAACGGATCTACGCCGATCGGCGTGGCGGCGGCGATTTGATCCGGCACTTGCGCAGCCAGAAACCCCGGCGCCAGCGCCACGGCAGCGGCCGGCGGCGTCGGGGAATCCTGCCGGGCCGGATCGGCATCGAGCATCGTCCCCTGATGGTCGAGCAACGCCTGCGGCTGGGCGATTGGGAAGGCGACACCGTGATTGGCAAAGGCCAGCAAGGGGTGCTGGTGACGCTGGTGGAACGGCGGTCGCGCTTCACCCTGGCCGCCCCAGCCAACAGCAAGCAGGCCGAGGGCGTGGGTGCGGTGGTGGTCGATTTGCTCAGCCCGCATCGGCGGGTGTGCCACACCATCACCTTCGACAACGGATCGGAATTCGCCGACCACGCCTTGATCAGTGCCCGCCTGCGGGCCGATGTCTACTTTGCCCGCCCCTATCATTCCTGGGAGCGCGGCCTGAATGAAAACACCAATGGCTTGCTCCGGCAGTATTTCCCGAAGAACACCAATCTGAAAACCGTCAGCCAGCAAGCGCTCCAGGCCGCCGTCGACAAACTCAACCACCGCCCCCGCAAATGCCTTGGTTACAGAACCCCGCATGAGGTCTTTTACAACCTTGCTACACTTCCTCTGGATTTAGCCTATGTTGCACTTCGTGTTTGAAACCGCGGATCTGTTGCTTTTGCTTTTGCTTTTGCTTTTGCTTTTGCTTTTGCTTTTGCTTTTGCTTTTGCTTTTGCTTTTGCTTTTGCTTTTGCTTTTGCTTTTGCTTTTGCTGTTGGCTGTTGGCTGTTGGCTGTTGGCTGTTGGCTGTTGAAATCGCGCGCGAACATCGGAGTTAGTGGGGTCAGAGTTTTTTTTCGCGGCGCTTCATCGCGAAAATTACTCTGACCCCAGTAACGGCCTACAGGAATGAGACCCCAAACCACGCGGGTTTTGGCGCCGCTGCACTTGATCCGTGAAAGCAGGGTCAGAGTAATTTACGCAGTGAGGCCGGCGTAAAAAAACTCTGACCCTGGTTTCACTCCGCCTCGCTTGGCATTGGCCTGAATGTCAACAGCCAACTGCAACAGGGCCCAAAACACCCATGACGCCGGGCATTACGCGCGTTCGCGCACCCAGTCGGCGACGCCGTCCAGCGCCTTCGGCAGCCCGCCCGGATCGGTACCGCCGGCCTGCGCCATGTCGGGCCGGCCGCCGCCCTTGCCGCCCACCTGCTGGGCAACGAAGTTGACCAGCTCTCCCGCCTTGACCTTCGCGGTCGCATCCTTGGTGACGCCGGCGATCAGGCTGACCTTGCCGTCGTTGACTGCGGCCAGTACGATAGCAGCCGACTTCAGCTTGTCCTTCAGCTTGTCCATCGTTTCGCGCAGGGTCGGCACGTCGGCGCCGGCCAGCGTCGCCGCCAGCACCTTGATGCCGTTGATGTCGACCGCCTGCGCCACCAGTTCGTCGCCCTGGCTCGAGGCCAGCTTCGATTTCAGCGTCGCCAGTTCCTTCTCCAGCGACTTGACCTGATCCTGCACCTGGCCGATGCGCTGCGCCAGTTCTTCCGGCTGCGTCTTCAGCGCCGCGGCCGCTTCGTTGACGCGCGCCGCCAGCGACTGCACCAGCGCCAGCGCCGCTTCGCCGGTCACCGCCTCGACGCGGCGGATACCGGCGGCGACGCCGCCTTCGGAGACGATCTTGAACAGGCCGATGTCGCCGGTGCGGCTCACGTGCGTGCCACCGCACAATTCCTTCGAGCTGCCGATGCCGAGCACGCGCACCTCGTCGCCATACTTCTCGCCGAACAGCGCCATCGCGCCGTACTTGATCGCATCGTCGTAGGCCATGATCTGCGCCTCGGTGGCAGCATTGGCCAGCACTTCGCGGTTGACGATCTGCTCGACCCGGCGGATTTCATCGGCGGACAGCGGCGCGTTGTGGCTGAAGTCGAAGCGGGTCTTTTCGGCATCGACCAGCGAACCCTTTTGCGACACATGGCTGCCCAGCACTTCGCGCAGCGCCTTGTGCATCAGGTGCGTGGCCGAGTGGTTGCGCATGGTTTGCGCGCGCAGTGCCGTATCGACTTGCGCGCTGACCGTATCGCCGACCGCCAGCGTGCCGGCGGCGAGCCGGCCGTGGTGACCGAATACGTCGGCCTGGATTTTTTGCGTGTCGGCCACTGCAAAGCGCGCGCCGCCGGCGCTCAGCACGCCCGAGTCGCCGACCTGGCCGCCCGATTCGGCGTAGAACGGCGTGGTGTCCAGCACCACGATCGCCTCCTGCCCGGCGTCGATTTTCTGCACGGCGCTGCCGCCGACATACAGCGCGGCGACCTTACCTTCCTGCGCCAGGGTGTCGTAGCCGACGAAGCGGGTTTTTTCGCCGCTGTAGTCGAGCCCGGCATGGCTCTTGAACTTGCCGGCGGCGCGCGCCTGCTGCTTCTGCCGTTCCATCGCAGCGTCGAAGCCGGCTTCGTCCAGCTCCACCTCGCGTTCGCGGCAGATGTCGGCGGTCAGGTCGAGCGGGAAGCCGTAGGTGTCGTACAGCGTGAAGGCGGTTTCGCCGTCGAGCTTGCCGCCATCCTTGGCCAGCGCGCCTTCGAGAATTTTCATGCCGTGTTCCAGCGTCTCGCCGAAGCGCTCCTCTTCCTGCTGCAGAACCTGCGCCACGCGCGCCTGCGCTTCCACCAGTTCCGGATAGGCGCCACCCATTTCCTTGACCAGGTCCGGCACCAGCCTGTAGAAGAACGGCTTGGCCTGGCCTAGCTTGTGGCCGTGCCGCAGCGCGCGGCGGATGATCCGGCGCAGCACGTAGCCGCGCCCTTCGTTGCCGGGGATCACGCCGTCGACGATCAGGAACGAGCAGGCACGGATGTGGTCGGCGATCACTTTGAGCGAATTGCTGGCCAGATCGCTGGTATTGGTTTCGCGCGCGGCGGCCTTGATCAAGCTCTGGAACAGGTCGATCTCGTAGTTCGAATGCACGTGCTGTAGCACCGCCGCGATCCGTTCCAGCCCCATGCCGGTGTCGACGCAGGGGCGCGGCAGCGGGTGCATCACGCCGGCCTCGTCGCGGTTGAACTGCATGAACACCAGGTTCCAGATTTCGATGTAGCGGTCGCCGTCTTCTTCCGGGCTGCCCGGCGGCCCGCCCCAGACGTCCGGGCCGTGGTCGTAGAAAATCTCGGAGCACGGGCCGCAAGGGCCGGTGTCGGCCATCTGCCAGAAGTTGTCGGAAGCGTAGCGCGCGCCCTTGTTGTCGCCGATGCGCACGATGCGCTCGGCGGGCACGCCGATCTGCTGGTGCCAGATGTCGTAGGCTTCGTCGTCTTCCTGGTACACCGTGACCCACAGCTTGTCCTTGGGCAGGCCGTAGACGCCGGTCAGCAATTCCCAGGCGTAGTGGATCGCGTCTTTTTTGAAATAGTCGCCAAACGAGAAATTGCCGAGCATTTCAAAAAAAGTATGGTGGCGCGCGGTATAGCCGACGTTTTCCAGGTCGTTGTGCTTGCCGCCGGCGCGCACGCAGCGCTGGGCGGTGGTCGCGCGCGAATAATGGCGCTGGTCATGGCCCAGGAACACGTCCTTGAATTGCACCATGCCGGAGTTCGTGAATAGAAGCGTCGGGTCGTTGCCCGGCACCAGGCTCGCCGAGCGGACGATGGTGTGCTCTTTCGATTCGAAATATTTCAGGAACTTGTCGCGGATTTCAGCGGATTTCATGTTCTTTGGCCAAGAGGGAACGAAGCGTTGCAAACCGCTGATTATACGTGATCCCCCTGGCCGATTCAGCGCCGGACAGGCATGAAAAAGCCCGCCGTGGCGGGCGGCGGGCGAATAGGGAATGGTGGCGGTTACGAGGCTGTGCGTGCGTTATGCTTTTTCTGATAAATCTTGCGGCTGGCGCGATTTTCCTCATGCCGCAGCTTGCTGCGCTCGGCCGCGGTGACCTTGCCGTCGGCCTTGGCGACCTGCTCGTCGGCCGCGATCTTCCCTTCCCGCTTTTCGAGTTGCCGGGTTTCGGTAGGAGTCAGCGCCCCGGATTGCACGCCGTTGGCGATCCGTTCCTGCTGGTTTTGCTGGCGCTGGTCGACCCTGGGCGTTGCCGTATTCTGGGCAAATACCGGGGCGGCCAGCAGCACGAGGGCCAGCGCAGAGATCAGTTTTTCCGCATTTTTCATCATCTATCCCTTCAAGGTTTGGGCCATGAGCGGCTTGCTCATGTCGCATTAACCGCCCGGCCTGCGAATTGGATGACGCCCGTGCTGTAAGCAATGTAACCGCCGGTAACCGGCAGCCGCCGCGCCTAGCGGAAATCCGCGCCGATCAGGTCGATGCGGTCGGTGCAAATTGCATCGACACCCCAGGCAAACAATTCCCGCACCCGCTCCGGATCGTTGACCGTGTAGCACATCAGGCCGTAGCCGGCGCGTTTCACCGCCTGCGCCTGGGCCGGCAGCAGGTGCTTGTGATTGGTGTGCAGGGCCACCGCCTGCAGTTGCCGCAGCGGCTCCTGCCAGTCGCGCGGGACTTGGTCCATCAGGAAGCCGCGCGGGATCTCCGGCGCCTCCTCCCGGGCCGCCAGCAGCGTCTCGAAATCGAAGGAGGAAAACAGCGGCAGCGGCCCATCGCCCGCCTGCGGGGATTCGATCCGCCGTGCGAACAGGCTGCGCACCAGGCGCGCGGCGACGCGCCCGGTCTGCACTTCGAAGCCCGGCGCCGGCTTGATTTCGATGTTCATCCAGATACGCTCGGCGATGCAGAATTCGAGCACCTCGCGCAGGCCCGGCACCGGCTCGCCGCGAAATTCCGGGCCGAGCCAGGAGCCGGCGTCCAGCGCTGCCAGTTCGGCGGCACTGTAGTCGAACACGTTGCCGCTGCCGGCCACGGTGCGGCCGAGCTGCGGATCGTGCATCAGGATCGGCGCATCGTCGCGCGCCAGCATGACGTCGAACTCGATCGCGTGGAATCCGAGCGCGAGGCCGGCGCGGATGCCGGCCAGGGTATTTTCCGGCGCCAGAATGCCGCCGCCGCGATGGGCAATGATTTTCGGATAAGGCCACATGATGTGAAGAAAATTGCTCTGGAAGCCGATCGGCCCGCGGGCCAGCCGCCTCGAATCGGCACGGCGCATCCCTCGCCCATGGTTCGCGCCGATTGTCGCACGGCATCGGAATTTAGATTTCTTTCAGGTTCGCCAGGGTCTGGAACCCTGAGCGGCGCGAGGTGGATCAACGGGCACACATGCGGGCCGCGCCCCATTGAATACTGCAGATGATAGGCGCATGGGGTAATCGGCAACCAACGGGGTCTTATGCGAGTTGCCGGGCTACGCTGCCAAACGCATCGCCACGCTGCGCGGGCAAAAGGCGCTGTAACCGGTGGCGGCATCAATGCATTCATATACCCCCACACAAAGATACCATTTCCGTTCGTCAATATTATGGAATTACCACATACTCCAAGATTACTGGCGGCGGCTCTGTTGTAGTCATCCGTTCCACGCTCGCCAATTCCCCCATCCTGGGCGATGGCCGCGGGCGCTTATTTATTCGCTAATTTCGAGCGCGACGACAGCACCGCACGCTTGGCGTCAGCCGGGTTGGCGTATTGCACCAAACCATGCTTGACCTGCCCCAGCAGCAGGATCGAACTGTCGAGCGCCTCGTGGTCGTCCTTCGAGAATGGCCTTTGATAGGTCGCGATCACGCCGGGGATGCGCCGGTCGAGGTTTTCCAGCGCGTGCCTAATCGAGGGGCCGTCCATGTTGGGCGCGCGGAACAATGCGTTCAACAGCAGGAACATGGCATCGTAGGTTTGCGCCGCGCACATCGCGCACGGAATGTTCCTGACGTTGTTCATCTTGGCGTATTGCAGCACCAGGGCCGTGCTGCGCTCGTTCATCACGCCGTCCTGGACGAAGGTCTGGGGCATGACCGCGCCTTCGGCGGCGGCGCCGGCGAGATCGATGTGATTGCGAAAACCCACGCCCCAGGGTCCAGTCTGCTGCACCTTCCAGCCCAGCGCCTGGCGCCCCCTGGAAATGGTGGCGATGTCCGGTCCCAGCGCGTAGGTAAACACGACGTCGGCGCCGGCGTCGCGCGCGCGGGTCAGCGCCGGCGTCAGGTCGACCACGCCCTGCTTGAAGCGTTCGACGATCACCGGCTTCATGTGGCGCAGCGCCAGCAGCCGCTCGACATCCTGCAGCCCGCCTTCGCCATAGCCGGTATCGTCGGCGAACACCGCGATCTTCGACAGGCCACGGCGGTCGATCATTTCCTTCAGGATGAAATCGACCTGCAGCTGGTCCGCCATCGCAACCCGGAAGATGTAGTTGTCGGCGGCGGCTGGTGGCGCGAATTTCCTGGTGATCGCGGTACCGGTCGCGACCGGGATGATCAGCGGTACCCTGGCTTCCTGATAGACGTCGATCGCCTTCGCGGCGACGCCGGAATTGCAGTAGCCGATGGTGGCCACCACTTTCTCCTGGTGCACCAGCTCTTCGGCGATCGCACGGCCGATGGCCGGATCGGCCTTGTCGTCGCGTTCCACCAGTTGCAGCTTGCGGCCGCCGACGCCGCCCACCGCGTTGATTTCGTTGACCGCAATGCGCAGCGCGGAACGCACCGAAATGCCCATCTCCGCAGACTGCCCTTCAAAGGTGCAATTGGTGCCGATCTTGATCGGCGTCGTATCCTGTGCCGATGCATGCAGCGAAAAGCCGAGCGCGACAAGCCACATCCGGATCAAGGTTTTCATGGTCTCCTCCTGGCTGACATCCCGATTGTTATGTTTTGACGGGCGGCCCGTTCGGGACACTGGGCAAATCCAGTGTATTTGAGTTGTCATCAAGAAAACAGTAGTAAAAATACTGCATTAAGAGCTCAGCGCCGTGCCGGCACCCGGCGCCGCTTTCTGGCGGCTCGCGCCACGAAACCGGCGCTTCATCGCATTCCGCTGGCGGCCGCCGGCGACGCGCCCGACAATGCGCTCCATGTTCAATTCGCGGGAGGCGCAGCATGGGATTCACACCGATCATTCTGGTCCACGTAGCGGCGGCACTGGCAGCCGTCATCGTCGGCGGCATCACGTTCCTGCTGAAAAAGGGCAGCGCGCGGCACCGCCTGTTCGGCCGCGGTTGGGTGCTGCTGATGGCATTCGTTGCGCTCAGCTCGTTCTGGATCAAGACCAGCGGACACTGGTCCTGGATTCATTTGTTGTCGGTCGGCACGCTGGCCGGCCTTGCGGCGGCGATCTTTGCGATCGTTCATAAAAAGGTGCAGTGGCACCGGCGCGCGATGACCAATCTCTACCTGGGGCTGGTGATCGCCGGCATGTTTACCCTGATGCCGAGCCGCCTGCTGGGCGAACTGGTCTGGGGTTCGGTCGGACTCACTTAAGGAGAAGCAGCATGGAAAACCCTGTCAACTATCAAGACGCCAAGCGGCATGTCGAACGCAAGCTCGGTTTCTTCACCCATCTGGCGGTATATGCGCTGGTCAACACCGGCTTGATCGTGCTGAACCTGACGCTGACGCCGCAGCGCTTGTGGGCGCTGGCGCCGCTGTTCGGCTGGGGAATCGGGTTACTATTTCACGGCTTGGCGATTTTCCTGCATGCGCCGGGCGCGGCGTGGAAACAGCGCCTGATCGAGCACGAACTGAGTAAGCACAAGAACCCACCTTCCGCATGAATCTTTCTTCTCCGCTTGCAATGCGCGCCCGGCTGCTGGCGCGGCGCCTGCAGCTCGATTTCGCGGTCGTGAGCCTGGTCAATCTCGCCTGCGCCGTGGTGGTGACGTACATTATGCGCACCGGCTCCAGTTTTTGGGAAAACCTGGTGTTTTCGGTGTGCATCGGCACGCTGGCGGTCCTGCTGATCGATGGCTCCCGGGTCATGCTGTGGGGCGAGGGCGCACCGCCGAAACTGCCATTTTTCGCACTGGTGGCGCTGGCATCGCCGCTCGCCTACTTCCTCGGGCATGCGGCGGCGATGCGTCTTCTGGGCCTGCCCACGGAAGGCCTGCCGCTGAGCCAGCCCGAAAATGCGGTTGGCTTTATCAGCCTGACCGTGCTGGCCGGCTTGCTGATGACCGTCTTCTTCTGGAGCCGCGCCGAAGTGGCGGAACTGAAAACCGCCGCCGCCACTGAAAAGGCGCGCGCCGCCGCGGTCGAAAAGCAGGCACTGCAGGCGCAACTGCAACTGCTGCAGGCGCAGATCGAGCCGCACATGCTGTTCAACACCCTGGCGACGCTGCAAAGCCTGATCGCCTTCGACCCGCCGCGCGCGCAGCAGATGCTGGAGCAATTGATCCACTATCTGCGCGCCACGCTGTCGTCGTCGCGCGCCGAACAGACCACGCTGGTGCAGGAATTCGCGCTGATGGACGCCTATCTCGGCCTGATGTCGGTGCGCATGGGCGCACGCCTGTCGTACACGCTGGAATTGCCGCCGGACTTGCGCGACATTCCGGTGCCGCCAATGCTGCTGCAGCCGCTGGTGGAAAACGCCATCAAGCATGGGCTGGAACCCAAGATCGACGGTGGCCGCATCACGGTGCAGGCGCGCCGCGACGGCACTCTGCTGCACCTGTCGGTGGCCGATACCGGCCTCGGCCTGGAAGCATCCGCCGCCAACGGCAGCAGCGGCACCCAGGTCGGCGTGGCCAATGTGCGCGAACGGCTGCAGGCGCTGTATGGCAGCCACGCAAATTTTTCGCTTTCTTCCAACATGCCGGGCGGCGTGGTCGCGCGGCTCGAACTGCCCTTTACGTCATGATGCCAGGCATGTCCCCGCTTTCCGCACCGATGCGCGCCCTGATCGCGGAAGACGAACCGATCCTGGCGCAGGCGCTGCTGCAATCGCTGCAGCGGCTGTGGCCCGAGCTGCAAATTGCCGGCGCGGTCGAGAATGGCGTCGCGGCGGTGCGCGAAGCGCTGGCGCAGCGCCCCGACGTGCTGTTTCTGGACATCAAGATGCCCGGCAAGACCGGCCTCGAAGCGGCGCAAGAGCTGGCCGAGGACTGGCCGGAAGACGTGCCGTTTCCGCTGGTCGTATTCGTCACCGCCTACGATGAATACGCGCTGCAGGCGTTCGAGCAGGCCGCCGCCGATTACGTGCTGAAACCGGTCACCGACGCCCGCCTGGCGCAGACCGTGGCGCGCCTACAGGCGCGGCTGGCGACCCAGCACGAGCGCGACGGCGAGCTGGAGCGCATCCTGCAGCAGTTGCGCACGATCCTGCCGGCAGCGCCGGGCGGCCAGCGGCTGTCGATGATCCGCGCCGGCGTCGGCAATCAGGTGCGCCTGATCCCGGTGGCCGAGGTGGTCTACTTCGAAGCCGCCGACAAGTACCTGAACGTGGTGACCGCCGGCGGCGAAGCGCTGATCCGCACCAGCCTGAAGGAGTTGCTGCCGCAGCTCGACCCCGACCAGTTCTGGCAAATCCATCGCGGCACCGTGGTCAACCTGCGCCAGGTGCAGGCGGCGGTGCGCGACGACGCCGGCAAGCTGACGCTGCGCCTGCGCGACCGGCCCGAACAGTTGCCGGTGAGCCGCGTGTTCGCCTACCTGTTCCGGCAGATGTAAAGCCGCCGGAGCGCGTCCGGCCGCTGCTATGATGCAAGATCACGGCAGCGGAACCTCGGGAGCATCGTGGCAAGAATGATCAGAATGTTGGCGCTCGTCCTGTTTGTCATGCTGCCGGTCGGCATATTGGTTGCCGGCCAGTTCGGCCTGTTCAGCGGCACCCGGCCAAACGATATCGGCGTCCATGACGGCATGCTGAAGGCCCCTGGCGCCGATACGCACAACGTGGTTTCGAGCCAGGCCGCCTCGCAAGCGCACAACGCCAGCAACCTGATCGCGCCGCTTCGTTTCCAGGGTGACCCGGCCGCCGCTTTCGGCCGCCTGCAGGCTCTGCTGCGCAAGATGGACAACGTCACCATCGTCAGCGTCACGCCGGATTATCTGCATGCCGAGTTCCGCACGCGAACGCTGCACTTTGTCGATGACGTCGAGTTCCTGCTGGACGCGCAAGACGGCGTGATCCACATGCGTTCGGCGTCGCGCCTCGGACGCGGCGATTTCGGCGTCAACCGCGCCCGGCTGGAACGGATACGGGCCGCCTTCGGCGGCTGATACGGATTTGCAATCAAAGTGAGAACAAGGCGCGAAGCCGCAGACAGTGCTGGCGCACGGCAAGGCGAAGCAACACAGTTATCGCTTTGAGTGCGAATCCGTATGAACGGCCGGTCCGCGGCGCCGGCAAGACTTGGGGAAATGCTACTGCCATCCCTCCCCATCGTCCCGCCTGCCGCAGCCGCAAAAAATGGCTTGAACTTACCGTGGACGCCCTGCTCTTATCTCTGCAGTTGTCTTTTTTAAATCGTCATGAGGAAATCATCATGAACAAGGACCAAGTCAAAGGCACGGCCAAAAGGGTCGCGGGGAAGGTGCAGCAAAGCGCCGGTAAATTGATCGGCAGCCGTGAACAGGAAGCCAAAGGGCTCGGCCGGCAAATGGCCGGCAAGGCGCAAAAAGCCATGGGCGACGTCAAGGAAGCGATCAAAACCAAAAGCGCGACCAGCCGCCATCACTGATATCGCCGCGATTGCGGCACGCGTAAACCGCTGCATGAAATGCGGCGGAAACCAGCCCACTCCGGCGAGTGGGCTTTTTACATGCTGGAGGAAGACGCCGCGACCGCCGGCTTTTCCGGCGGCGCGCTGCCGCCGGCCGCCAGCCAGAGCACGCCGCCCAGCGTCAGGGCGCCGCCCAGCCATTGCCAGCCGGCGAGCGACTCGGCCAGCAGCCAGCCGGCCAGGCCGACCGTAACCACCGGCTCCAGCGTCGACAGCATCGACGCCAGCGACGCCCCCAGCCGTTTCAGCCCGGCAAAAAAAGCAATCACCGCCACCACCGTCGACACCAGCGCGACGCCGGCGACGCCGCCCCAGCCGGCGGCCGAGTGCGGCAGCCGCAGCGGCATGCCGTTCATGCCGCGCAACAGCACCAGCCCGCTCAGCACCACGGCGGCGGCCAGGCACACCACGGTGGTGGTCATGACCGGATCGAGGCCGCGCGTGATGCGGGTGCCGGCCACGATATACAGCGCATAGATCGCCGCCGCTGCCAAGCCGAGCCCGATCCCGGTCAGGCTGGCGCCGCCGGCGCCCGCGCTCAGGTTTGGCCCGATCACCAGCACCGTGCCCAGTCCGCACAGCAGCAGCGCACCGAGCTTGCGCATGGTGATGCGCTCGCGCAAGAAAACCGCCGCCAGCAGCGTGACGAGGGTCGGATAGGTATACAGCAACAGCGCCACCAGCGAAGCAGGCGCATGATTCAGCGCGGCGAAATAACACCAGGACATGCCGTTGTAACCGATGCCGCCCATCACCGCCAGCCACGCCAGCGTCGCCGGCGGCGGCCAGGGCAACCGGCGCAGCAACACCACCGCCAGCAGGATCAATCCCGCCAGCACGAAGCGCGGCAGCAGCACGCCATACACGTCGGCGCCATCGGCATACGCGAAGCGCGTGAAAATCGCCATCGCGCCAAAACCGATCGCCGACAACGCAATCAGCAATACCCCTTGCAACCGTTCACTGCCGCCGCTCGTTCCCTTGCTCATCCGAATCCGCTGCTCCACATTGTGTCGGCCATGCACCGACGCTGCGCCGACCGCGGCGCCCGCCGCCGGAATTGTAGCCCGCCCGCGCCGGCGACGGCCGACAATCCGGCGCCCGCGAGGGACAAGGGCCTCGGGCCTGCCCGCTACGGTAAAATGCCCCGAAACGCCATCCTCTCCATACCGAATCAAAAGACTCGCCAATCCATGAGCAACGAACCGAAAAACGGCGCAAAAAACGCCGCCCCAGCGCCGGCAGTCTCCAACTTCTTGCGCGCCATCATCGACGCCGACCTCGCCAGCGGCAAGCACGCCGGCCGCCGCGACCAACACCTGCATCCGCTGCCCACGGTCATCACGCGCTTTCCGCCCGAGCCGAACGGCTATCTGCACATCGGCCACGCCAAATCGATCTGCCTCAACTTCGGCCTGGCGCGCGACTACGGCGGCCGCTGCCATTTGCGCTTCGACGACACCAACCCGGAGAAGGAAGAACAGGAATACGTCGACACCATCATCGACAGCGTGCACTGGCTCGGATTTTCCTGGCAGCACGGCGACGGCCCCGAGCGGCGCGAGCACCTGTACTACGCCAGCGACTACTTCGACCAGTTGTATGCGATGGCCGAATACCTAATCACGTCCGGCCATGCGTATGTCGACAGCCAGAGCGCCGCCGAGATGGCCGCCCATCGCGGCAACTTCAACGAGCCCGGCAAGAACTCGCCCTACCGCGACCGCCCCGCCGCCGAATCGCTCGACCTGTTCCGGCGCATGAAGGCCGGCGAATTCGAAGACGGCACGCACGTCCTGCGCGCCAAGATCGACATGACCTCGCCCAACATGAACATGCGCGACCCGGCCATCTACCGCATCCGCCACGCGCACCACCACCGCACCGGCGACGACTGGTGCGTGTACCCGATGTACGACTACGCGCACCCGATCGAGGACGCGATCGAATACGTCACGCACTCGGTCTGCACGCTCGAGTTCCAGGACCACCGGCCGTTCTACGACTGGGTGCTGGAGCGCCTGGCCGAAGGCGGCTTCTTCCAGAAGCCGCTGCCCTACCAATACGAATTCGCGCGCCTGAACCTGACCTATGTCGTCACCAGCAAGCGCAAGCTGCGCCAGCTGGTGGAAGAAGGCATCGTCGACGGCTGGGACGACCCGCGGATGCCGACCATCGTCGGCATCCGCCGCCGCGGCTACACGCCGGAATCGATCCAGCTGTTCTGCGAACGCATCGGCGTCACCAAGTCCGACGGCTGGATCGACATGAGCACGCTCGAAGGCTGTTTGCGCGAAGACCTCGACCCCAAGGCGCCGCGCGCGGTCGCCGTGCTGCGTCCGCTGAAACTGATCATCGACAACTTCCCGGAAAACCTGTCGGAAGACTGCACGGCCCCGATCCACCCGCACCACCCGGAACGCGGCCATCGCAGCTTCCCGATCACGCGCGAACTGTGGATCGAGCAGGAAGATTTCATGGAAACGCCGAGCAAGGGCTACTTCCGCCTGTTCCCCGGCAACAAGGTGCGGCTGCGCTACGGCTACGTGGTCGAATGCACGGGCTGCGACAAGGACGAAAACGGCAACGTGATTGCAGTGCACTGCAACTACTTCCCCGACAGCAAATCCGGCACCGAAGGCAGCGCCAACTACAAGGTCAAGGGCAACATCCACTGGGTCAGCGCCACCCACGCGCTGGAAGCCGAAGTGCGGCTATACGACCGCCTGTTCACCGACCCGCAACCGGACGCCGGCGGCAAGGATTTCATGCAGGTGCTGAATCCGAATGCGAAGGAAGTGGTGACTGCTTATTTAGAGCCGGGGATGAAGCATGCGCTGCCGGAAGACCGCTATCAGTTCGAGCGGCATGGGTATTTTGTAGCGGATCGGGTGGATTCGAAACCGGGGAAGCCGGTGTTTAATCGGGTGGTGACGTTGAAGGATTCATGGGGGAAGTAAACGTATTTATCCGTAAGTCGAATGTTTAAGCCACTCCTGGCTCGGTTTCATGAACGGAAAATAGAATGGATGGAATCCGGTTTATTCTCGTGCTTGCCTGTATGTCCCCTCTATTCATTTTATGGGCCATCCGTGGGATCGGGATAATACCGTTCGAAATCTACTTCCCATCGTTCGTATTTTTGGCAGTTCTGCCAAATATTTATTTACTTTTCAGAATTTGGCAAGCAAAGCGATTAAACGATAGGAAGCGCATACACATCAGAGAGTTCACTGACAATAAAGAACACTTGCTAACTTTTATTTTTGCATTGCTGATCCCGCTTTACCAAACCAGTGTGAGCACTGAAAACGACCTATATTCAGCCTTGTGTGCGCTTCTGTTTGTGATTTTCATTTTTTGGCATATGCAGCTTTATTACATGAATTTTTGGTTCGCCATCTTCAGATATCGTGTGCTGTCTATAAAACTTGATTCGGCCAGCGGCGATTTTTCTGTTACTCATGTTTTAATTACACGCAGGGATAAATTACCCACTGGCCTGGAAATTAACCCACTGCGCGTTACGGATTTTTTACTGTTCGACAAATAACAAAAATATTACGGGGGAGCTGCATGAATTTTGATTTCAATAATATAGGGCTAGTTACGTTGATCGGATATTTTGAAGATACGTCCGCACTAAATCCAAGACACATTCAGATCCCGATTCACCCACAAGTTCAAGCGGAATTGAAGATCATGTTGGCCGCTACGGCGAAAAAAATGCAGTTGCCGGCATCGTCACCAAACCTACCGATCTTCGATCCAGCTGAAAAATACAGTTCGGAAGAATCTCTCCAATTACCCTTAGGGACGCCTTATGTCAGCGACTTGGCATTAACTGTTGCGCTTCAAAATTTACCGAGTGATGCAAACGCATTGAACGCAGTCTCTGAATTAGAGTATTACTACGCCGTATTCACGGATAATCGCAATAGAAAATTATTCGCGTTTCGCCGTGCAAGCCAGTTTAAAGGTGTAACTAAATCAAAATTAGCGTTTCTCAACGGCGGGGTCTTAACATTAATGGGCGAGGCTGTTTTCCGACTAGATAACGATTTCGACTATTTGGTAACAGATCAAACAATTTACATCTTACGACCAAGTGGTTTTGAGTTCACCACAAATGTATCCGGGCAGATTCTAAGAGCTGCCGCCGTCAATGCGGCCACTATTTCCCAAAGTGTTTTATTTTTAGATATTACTAGAATCAGTGATTACGCAACCCGCCATCCGCGCTCAGCTAGATTATTAGCCGCTATTCGCTCGCGGGATGATCTTCATTTGATTGATAGACGGTTGCTTGAATCAGCGTGTCAGAGTTTCGGTATCGTCATTGTGCAAAATCAAGATGGCACCATGATTGGACCAGATGCTGGACACGAATACGATTTTCTATGCATAATAGATCGGCGTGCATACACGGCAATATTAGTTCCCGGTCAGCCTGAAAAATATGAGGCCGCTAGCCGGGTTCAGAAGTAAAAACGATAGAGAATAATGCGATCAAGGAATAAAGGGGTCATAGTCAGATATCTACCACATCAATTACCACATGTCTTGCCTCACCAGCATCACGGTGACTCAGTTGTAGTCCATTCGTTCGCCCAGCGGCCAAACCCGATTAAAGGGGTCAGAGTCAAATATTTTCAAGATGTCACTACCCCTGCCGGCAGCACCCATGACCCCGATTCCAGACCTGAAGCGCGCGCGGACAATCGCGAGCTGGCTGGCTGCCGTCGCCTGCGCCTTGGGCACTGCCGCGGCCTTTGCCGCGCCGCCCGCCGAGCGCAGCGGCGCCTCCCAGTGGCCGCCATCGGTCTCGGCGAGCGAGGCGGCCTGGACCGCCAGTCGAACCCTGATCGCGCCGAGCGGAATAGCGGTCGATTTGCCTGAACCGGCTTCAATGTCGAACCTTGACGTTCGGCAGTGGTATCTGAATCAGGCAGCCCGGATTCCGCAATTGGTTGACTCGACGGCGACCCTTGAACAGCAAGCCAGGCAAGCTGTCGATCTACGAAATGCGTTCAGATCGGCGGCGCGCGCTGCAATGCTGGACCAGGAGGCTGCGGACATGCTTCGCGCCACGAATCCGAATCTCACATGGGATCAGGTCGTGCAAAAGTACTCGGCCGACTACTCCGGGGATGAATTGTGGCAACGGATAATTGCAGCGGCGCAGGGTACAAGGACTTCGGTAAACCGCTCGCTGGGCCTTACGCCGCCCAAGGAACCATGACGGACTTCAGCATACAAGACAACTGGTCGGACGTGCCTGAGTATGGCGGCAAGCCATTGTCGTGGAAGAGGTTGCGGGAGGCTCCTGATCGTTATGCCTTCCAAACGATGGTTGGATCTCAAGTCTGGAAGATCAGGCTGAACGACTTTCCAGACGAGCCTTTGTACACCTTGGTGGTGGATGGGCGAGAAATCATCCACTTTAACGAGTGGCCGCCGGAGTGGCGGAAGTAGCGGCTGACCAATAGAATTAAACGGGGTCAGACTCAATTTGTCTCTGCGATCCGGCCGACCAGCCCTACCCCTTCGCCAGACAAGAGGCGCTGCCCGCCTCGATGATCTTGATCCGTTTTCGCCTGCTCATGCCAAGCTGATCCCTGGCGAGGCAAGATACAATCCCGGTCACGCCTACATCCCGTCCTTACCGACGCATAGCCCAAGCCCATGACCGACACGACCCAACTCCCGCCGCTTCCCGATCGCCTTTCCATCAATCCACAGAGCTGCCACCACAACCCAGAGGTGCTGATGCACGAGGTCGGCATCAGGCTCAACGGCAAGGAACATACGAGCGTGGAAGAGTATTGCATCAGCGAAGGATGGATTGCCGTGGCCTCCGGCAAGGCCAAGGATCGCAAGGGCAATCCGCTGCTGATCAAGCTGAAAGGCCAGGTCGAGGCCTTTTATCGGTGACCCGGATACGGGCCGCAAATGAAAACGCCACGCACAAGCGTGGCGTTTTTTTTAGGCATCCGCTCTCGCGGACGCGCGTCAGAACTTGCCGATGAAGTCGGCCTTGCCGATCGCGACGCCGTTGTGGCGCAGGATGGCGTAAGCGGTCGTTACGTGGAACAGGAAATTGGGCAGACCAAAATGGACCAGGTAGTTCTGCCCCTGGAGCTGCATTTCGTAGGGCGCGCCCTTGTAGACGACGACCTCCCGCTCTTCGCTGCCGTTCACCTGATCCGGCTTGACGGTGTCGAGAAAGGCTAGCGTTTTCGCGATGCGCGCATGGAGTTCCTCGAAGGTCTGCTCGGTGTCCGCAAACGAGGGAATGTCGATACCCGCAAGCCGGGCGGCGATGCCCTTGGCATTGTCGCTGGCGATCTGCACCTGCTTGATCAAGGGAAGCATATCGGGATACAGGCGGGCCTGCAGCAGCACGGCCGGATCGATTTTTTTTTCGCGCGCATGCGCTTCTGCCTTGCCCAGAATGGCGTCCAGGCTGCGCAATTGTTGTTTCAGCAGCGGCACCGATGCCGCGTACATGGAAATGCTCATGATGGCTCCTCGTGAATAAGAAGAAGGAAGGATCAGCTTCGTTTTGAAAATAAAACCAGGCTGTCTTTTTTGGTTGCAACGACCTTTGATTCAGTGGTGATGACCATGCTCGCCATGCACGTGACCATGCGTGATCTCTTCCGCGGTGGCGGCACGCACGCTTAACACTTCCGCTCCTACGCGCAAGGATTTACCGGCCAGCGGGTGATTGCCGTCGAGCATGACCTGATCGCCCTTGATCTTGAGTACGGTGAAAACTTGCTCGTGCCCCGCATCGGTATAGCCTTGCAGCGTGCCGCCCACCTTGACTCCCGGCGGAAAGTCCTTCTTGGAAATCGTACGCATCAGGCTTTCATCGCGCAGGCCGAACGCGTCTTCCGGCGCGAGATTCATCGCGACCTTGAAACCGACTTCCTGCCCTTGCAGGGCGGCTTCCAGTTTCGGGAACACATTGTCATAACCGCCGTGCAGATACGCGACCGGGGTTTTGCCGTTCTGGATGACCTTGCCGGTACTTTCGGCAACGGTCAGACGCAGGGTGACCGCAGTGTCCTTGTCAATTTTCATGGGGCTTTTCTCGTATTAAAAGGAAGGATTCGGGGTTCGGGATTCAGTGCAGGCAGCAATATAAATCAAATGAAGAAACATCGAGGCATGAACGAACAGGTCAGGTCTTGCCTTAACTGCCCGCATCATCCTTGGGCGCTTTGAACAGATCCTCGAGCGCCTGCGATTTCCCTTGAGGCTGTACCCGCCCCCGGCGGCCCGCGTATTCCTCTTCGATGTTGTCGCGGTAGTAGCTCCAGGCCGCGCCTGAAGTCGACAATTTGCGCCACACGTCCTCGCTGACGCCCGAATAATCGATGGCGCTGCCATCGTCGAACTCGACCCGCAGGACACCTTCCCTCCTGTCGTAGCCGATCGCCCGGAGTTTTCCGGCATTGATCTTTTTCATTTCCATGATTGCCTCCATACGCGTTGAGGAATAAGTGTCAGAGTCAATTAAATACATAAGATAGTCAACAATCTGCTCCTATTACTCGCAGTGCTCGAAACCACCGAATCGAGAGCGAATATAAATTGGCATGCTGTAAAGTACGCACGACGTACTGGCTAACGAATCCAGATTCACCTGATTTTTGGTCGGATTCCTTCACCCGCTTAGCTTATTCACTTGGAGTGCAATCCGATGAAAGAACCGCGTTACGCCTGGGTTGTTGTCTGGGCGGCATTCGTCAATCTGGCGGTGATTTTCGGCGTCGCCTACTCGTTCGCCGCATTTTTTGAATCCTTCTCCACGGCATTCAACGCGCAGCGTGCCGACGTCTCACTGATCTTCGGCCTCTCCGGACTGGTTTATTTCGTGCTCGGCGCGGGCGCCGGCATGCTGGCCGATCGCTACGGGCCGCGGGTCGTCTGCTGCGCCGGCATGGCGTGCATCGCCGCCGCCTTGATTGCCAGCAGTTTCGCGACTTCGATGACGATGATTTATTGGTCCTACGGCGTCGGCGTCGGAATTGGCATCGCGCTGGTCTACACACCGGCGATCGGCTGCGTGCAACCCTGGTTCTCGCAGCGCCGCGGGCTGGCCGCCGGCATCGCCAGCGCCGGCATTGGCGCCGGCACGGTGGCGGTTCCGCTGCTGGCCGCCGCGGCGATCGTCGCCTTCGACTGGCGCGACGCCTTGCGGGCGATCGCGGCGGGCGTGGTCGTGGTCGGGATTGGCGCGGCCTATCTGTTGCGGCGTGCGCCAGCCGCATCGGCAGCCGCCGGCCAGGTGTCGGGCGTCAGCGTTGGGGAGGCCCTGCGCGACTGCCGATTCTGGTGGCTGTACCTGGGAGCCGTGGTGGCCGGCCCGGTCATGTTCATTCCCTTCGCCCATATCTCGGCGGCGGCACGCGACCTTGGTATCGACGAATCGCGCGCGGTCGGCCTGGTCGGCCTGATCGGCATCGGCAGCCTGCTGGGACGCTTCGTGATCGGCACGCTGGCCGACCGCATCGGCCGCACGCTGGCCTTGAGCCTGATGCAGGCGTCGATGGGCTTGTCGTACCTGGTCTGGTTCGGCGCCGGTGGCTTTCCGGCGCTGGCGTTCTACGCCGTATGGTTCGGCATCAGCTACGGCGGCATCGTCGCGCTGATGCCGGCGCTGTGCATGGACCTCTTCGGCGCGCGCGCGGTGGCCGGCATCATCGGCACGCTCTACACCGGCGCGGCGGTCGGCAACCTGCTCGGCCCGGTGGTCGCCGGCGCAGTATTCGATCGCAGCGGCAGCTACACGCTGGTGATCTGGAGTTGTATCGCCCTGTCAACGGTCGCCACGCTTACCTCGGCACGCTTGATTACATCGCGCCAACCGGCGTATTGAACAGTGCGCCGATCGGCACGCCGAGTACCAGCAAGGCAGCGGTAGCCGCAGGCTGGAGGAGCCCGAGCCAGTCAACCGCAAATGGAGTTCACAGCAATCGCCTGAATGCCTGGATCACTGCCGCGATTTTTCGTCGCAGCCGCATGAACGCTCCTTTCGCCTGCCCGTTTCGTCGTACGGCAAGTCAGGCCGGCTCCCTGCCCCGTCGCCGCCCCGGAGCAAGCTGACGGACGAGCGCGGGAAATAAGCCGCACTGCGGGCCCTGGCATTCGGGTCTGGCCCTTGCGATGCGCCTGACAACAGGCTGCATGCTGATACACTTTGCATCCCGCACGGTTATGGCGAAAGCCGTTCCACCTTCCCTGCCCTCCTTTCCGAGCCTCGTCACCCCATGAAAATCCCGAAAAGAATCCAGCCGCTCATCGAAGAGGGACTGGTTGACGCGGTCATCCGCCAGCTCATGAGCGGCAAGGAGGCGACGGTCTATGTGGTGCGCTGTGGCGACGAGATCCGTTGTGCAAAGGTCTACAAGGAGGCCAGTCAGCGCAGCTTCCGCCAGGCGGCCTCGTATCAGGAAGGCCGCAAGGTAAGAAACAGCCGGCAGGCACGGGCGATGGAAAAAGGCTCCCGCTACGGCCGCAAGATGCAGGAAGAGGTGTGGCAGAACGCGGAAGTGGATGCCTTGTACCGCCTTGCCGCCGCCGGCGTGCGTGTGCCCAGGCCGTATATCTGCTTCGAGGGCGTGCTGCTGATGGATCTGGTAACGGATGCCGCCGGCCACGTCGCGCCGCGGCTCAGTGACGTGGAGCTGACGGAGGAGATGGCGCTGGCATACCACGCGACCCTGCTGCATCAGGTGGTGCTGATGCTATGCGCCGGCGTCATTCACGGCGATCTATCCGAATACAACATCCTGCTCGATGCCGAGGGCCCGGTCATCATCGACCTGCCGCAAGCCGTCGATGCGGCCAGCAATATGCAGGCCGAAGCGATGCTCGCGCGTGACGTGGACAACCTGGCGACGTTTTTCAGCCAGTTTGCGCCGCAACTCGCGACAAGCCGGTACGGCAAGGAAATCTGGGCGCTGTACAGCGCCGGCCTGTTGCGCCCGGAAACCGTGCTGACCGGTCATGTGGCGGCCGACGATCGGCCCGCCGATGTGGGTGCCGTGATGCGTGAAATCACGCTCGCCCTCAAAGAACAGGACGAGCGGGTTCGGCGCATGCAGGAGATGCGCGAGTCTTCGCCGGCGCCTTGGGCACACCGCTAACGGCACACTGCTGGCCGGCAGCGCCAATGACAGATTTTTAGAGAACCGACATGGACGACCATTTGACGAAGGATGAATTCGAGGCGCTGGTGCAGATCCGGCAGATGAAAAAGGGAGTGCGGCCAAGCGCATGCGTGTCTCGGAACGCCAAGAAACTCATCGGACTGAAATACCTCACGAGCAAAAAAGACGGCACGCTGGCGCTCACTGAAAAAGGCGAGCAGACGGTGTTTATCAAACGCAGCATCGACGCACTACGGGCCATCGCAAACGCAGCCGCAGTGGCCGCGAAACCGGCTGCGATCGATGCGGACGTCGCCACTTTCCTGAGCAGGAAAGGACTGATCGCGCCGAACGCGAATGGATTCGAGCTCACCGAGCGCGGGCGGGAATCGCTGGCGGACATCCATGCGAGGGACGGCGGGCAGGCCTAGAGTGCCTGAAGACATCCTCATCGCGCCGGGACCACGAGCCCCAATTCGCCCACCAGCGACCGAGCGGAACAGCACTGAAAATGGGGTCAGAGTCAAATATCCGGACCTGTCTGCAGCCCGCAACACGACTTACTGATCTTGCCACCTTCGCGACAAATCGAGATCGCCGCGAGGAAAGTCGGGGCAGTCCGATCTGTCTTTTTCCACCCGCCCAGACCAAGCTTTCGGCGTCAACGCATAGCACCAAGTTGACGCGGGCAGCGCCGACTTGAGCGCGCCAAAATCCGGCCCGATGCCACAACGCCAAGCGACTGCCTTGTGTTGCGCGCGTTCCCACCCACACAGATCGTTTCGACTCCTTTTGAGTAGCGTCAATGTTGCCCTCCCCGACCTGTACTAGTCAAAGCTCGCACCCTATATTGAATTCTCAGCCCGACTGGCCACGCATGTCATGGCGTCGAAGCCATACGAACGGAGCGTCGAGCGTTACGACTTTGGCCTGTCGCGAGAGCGGCAAAGAAAGCCGGGCCTGTGCGGCATGGTTTTGAGTACCAGGGCTGGTAGTGCGGGCAACCACGCAACGGGGTTATGGTATTCGCCATCAGGGAAATTTATGATTCTCCCGCCAAAATGGCCTGCACGAATGGCGGCCCGGACGTGCGAAACATGAGCGGCTCGGGAATGGCAAGCAATCGGATGGAGCTCGACGCACGCAACAAGCGTGGCGAGATTCATGTCGACGCATGGGCAGGTGATTGCGTGTTCCAACAATTGTGATTTCATTGCCCTGAAACGGGCGCCTGGAGGTGTGTGATGAAATTTCTGATCGCGGTGGCAGTACTGGCCATGGTGGCAGGCTGCGCAACTGAACCAAACAGTAGTGGTGGCATGAGCGGCAGTTCCGGTTCCAGCTCTGGTGGCGGCTACGCTCAATCGAGTGTCAAGCAGAGTCCGTACTGGGCAGGTTGCTATTTTTATCCGGGCTGCTAGGACTTATCTGCATTAGAAACAGCGAGCCTATCGTATTCCTCCATCGCCGCTTTGGAGCAACATTTCACCCGGAGGTACGACGAGCATGCCAATCACCAACACTTCATCCGGAACCAATATCCAGGAAATTGCCGACGGCATTTATCGCATCAACACCGGGATCAACGCGATCCCGGGCGGCTTTTCCTTCAATCAGTATCTGCTCTTGGACGAGCAGCCGCTGCTGTTTCATACCGGGCCGCGCAAGATGTTTCCGCTGGTGCGCGAAGCGGTCGAAAGCGTGATGCCGGTCAGCCGCCTGAGCTTCATCGCGTTTTCGCATTTCGAGGCAGACGAGTGCGGCGCGCTGAATCAGTGGCTGGCAGCCGCGCCGCAGTCGGTGCCGCTGTGTGGCCGCATCGCGGCGATGGTGTCGGTCGATGATGTGGCCGACCGCCCGGCACGGGCGATGGCCGATGGCGAACAAATTTCGCTGGGCCGGCATGCGGTCAAGTGGCTCGATACCCCGCATCTGCCGCACGGCTGGGAAACCGGGTACCTGATGGATGGCACGACGCAGACCTTGTTCTGCGGCGATCTGTTCACCCAGAACGGTTTCGGTGAGAAGGCCGTGACGAAAGACGACATCCTTGACCCGAGCGAGGCGTTCCGCAAATCGCTGGATTACTTTTCACACTCGATTCATGCGCAATATCTGCTGGAAAAGCTCGCGCGTGAAGCGCCCACGACCCTGGCGTGCATGCACGGTAGCGCTTGGCGCGGTGACGGGGCAATGCTGCTGCGCGCCCTCGGCGAGCGGCTGACGGAAAAATAGGCTGGAATATCCGACGCAGGGTCAAATATCTGGCGGCGCCGTCACGCCAGCGCCACCCGGAATGCCGTCGCTGGCCCAGCGGTCGAAGCTGGCCATGATGGTGGCGTAGGTTTTCTGGCTGATTTCAGGCAGTGCGCCGCCGAGGATTTCCTTGGCTTGCGCAAAACCCTTTTCGACCGCGGCACGGATTGCCGCCAGCTTGGATGGGTCGTCGCCGATGGCGACCTTGGCGAAGCTCAGGATGCGTTCAGCCACCTGCTGCACGCCGAACTCGCCGTCTTCCGCGATCGCCGCTTTGGCCTTCGCGATCGTGGCCGGATCGGCTTGCAGGGTTTGCTCGCCGCTGGCGACTTTGGCGATGTTCAAGCCTTGCTGCTCCAGCAAGCCCATCAGCAAGTCGATGATTTCCTGCGCCTTGCGGTTCGACTCTTCCAGCATCGCGCCGAGTTCGGCGCCCGTCGCGGGAGCGCTGCCGCGCGGGTTGGCATAGGTCGCCTGCTCCGCTGGTCTGGCGCCAAGCGTGACTTTGTCTGCCTGGGCCGCGAGCGATTTGTCAGCCGCCCTATGCGGGTTTTCGCGCGCCGGGTTGGGAACCGGTGCCGAAACCGGGCTGATGGATGGAATGGCGAAACTCATGGCATACCCCTTGACGGAAAGAAACTGACAGGCGGATCACATCCTTCTCATGCCAAAACAATGGCTGCCGCCACAACACTCGGGATAACGGCGGGAATTCTGAAAACCTGATACGGAATCGATCTATTTTTTAAAATAATTTTCCGTAGGTGGCGGCAAGGCAGTGCATGGACAACGAAACGGGAGCGCCGGCAGGGGCACTTCTCACACGCGGCGCCGTTGCCGATCTCGGAAAGGCGGGTTGGGACAATCGATGCAAGCTATGCAGGCCTTGGCGAACTCCGATCAGTCAGGTGCTAGGCTGAATCGAAAATGGCGGGGTTGCCCGGCCTCGAACCCCGGTAAGCATCCTCACCCGCTATCATTTCCAAGCTCATCCTCATCATCCGCGCCAGGAAAAGATTCCAATCCGCACTGCCGGGAAAAATCGCTTCAAATATCAATTCAACCGCGGAACCGAAAGCCGGTCTTGCCCCCTTCAGTCCAGCAAGAGCCAGGCGAACCAGCCGCCCACCGTGAGCAGCAGAATCGAAACCAGGCGCTGGAGTTGCCGGACGTTCAACCCGGCTGCGGCACGCTGCCCCGCAATCGATCCGATCAGCATGAGCAGGCCGCAGATTGCCCCAAGCCGGAGATCGAGCCGCCCCTCCACCACATGCACTGCGGTACTGGTCAGCGCCACCGGGAACTGGATCGCCTGCCCGGCGACCACCGCGAACAGGACAGGCTGGCGCATTAATATCAGAAGCGGGATTACCAATACCGGACCGCCAGTACCTGTGAGTGCCGAGCCGAATCCCACCAGCGCGCCAAGCGCAAGCAAGGTATTCGTACCCGGAGGCTCGACCGGCTCCGCGCCGGGACCGGTCGAACGTAGCCCGCGCCAGCCGGCAAACAGAAGCAGCAGCGTGACGCCGAGCATCAATACCGTGGCGGGCAGCCAGCGCACCACCAGGGCACCGGCTGCCGCGCCGGGGAGCGCCGCCAGCAGCAGCGGAACGCAGCTCCTGACCAGTTCCCGCTGCCGGCGCAACGGCCCGAGAGCGACCAGCGCCGGCAATGCAAAGCCCAGCGACGACGCAGCGATCGCCTCCGGCAACGATACCGCGCCGAGCTTGGTCAGCACCGGAACCAGCAACACCCCGCCGATACCGCTGGCGCCGATCAGCGCACCAGCCAGCAGTACCGCAGCCAGCACCGTCAAGGTGCTTGCCACCGTCAGCATGGGACGGAAACCCCGCGCCTGCCTATATCGCGACCGGGGCCGCGATGTTCGGGCAGGGGTCATAGCCCTGCAACGTGAAGTCCTCGTAACGGAAGGCGAACAGATCCCGCACCTCGGGATTGATCTGCAGTGTCGGGAATTGGCACGGCGAACGCGACAGCTGTACCCGCACTTGCTCAAGGTGGTTCAGGTAGATATGGGCATCGCCGACGGTATGCACGAACTCTCCCGGCTTGAGGCCGGTGACCTGGGCCACCATCAGGGTCAGCAGCGCATAGCCCGCGATGTTGAACGGAATCCCGAGGAAAAAATCGCCGCTACGCTGATAGAGCTGGCATGAGAGCCGGCCGTTTGCGACATAGAACTGGAACAGCGCGTGGCAGGGCGGCAGCGCCATGTTGTCGATTTCCCCGGGGTTCCAGGCAACCACCATGTGGCGCCGGGAGTCGGGGTCGGTCCGGATCGATTCGACGAGCCGGCTGATCTGGTCTATTTCGCGGCCGTCGGCCGCCTTCCAACGGCGCCACTGGCGGCCGTAGATCGGGCCCAGTTCGCCGTCTTCCGCAGCCCATTCGTCCCAGATGGTGACGCCGCGCTCCTGCAGCCAGCGGGCATTGGTTTCGCCGCGCAGGAACCACAGGATTTCGTAAATGATCGACTTCAGATGCAGCTTCTTGGTGGTCAGCAGCGGGAAATCCTGATCCAGCCGGAAGCGCATCTGCAGGCCGAACAGCGAGAGCGTTCCGGTGCCGGTGCGATCCGTCTTGCGGGTGCCGTTGCGCAGGATGTTCGCCAATTGATCGAGGTACTGCTGCTCAGCCGGATTCGTTGCCATGGTATCGGTCGCCATTTGGTTATTCTTTGCCAATCCGCTGCCGTTCAGCGCGAGGAAACGGCGTCCTGTACTTCGGCGCGCAGCGCCCGTAGCAGTTCGCCTTGCGTTTCGACAAAACGGGAACTGCTGATGAAATCCTGGGTACGCGGCTTGGGCTCCTTGATGTCGACCGACAGCTTGATCCTGCCGGGCCGGCGGCTCATCAGAAGCACGCGGTCCGAGACGAACACGGCCTCCGCAACGTCGTGGGTAATGAAAATGATGGTCGGCTGGTATTCCTGCCAGAGCTGCAGCACCAGTTCCTGCATCATCAGCCGGGTCTGGGAATCGAGCGCTCCAAACGGTTCATCCATCAGGATGACTTCCGGTTCCGAGATCAGCGCACGGGCAATCTGCACCCGTTGCTGCATGCCTCCGGAAAGCTGGTATGGGTAGTGGCTCTCGAAGCCGGTCAGGCGCACCGCAGCCAGCAACTGTTCGGCCCGGTGCAGATACTCATCAGCCGGCATGCCGCGGGATTTGACGCCCAGCGTGACGTTTTCCAGAACCGTCAGCCATGGAAAAAGCGATGCCTGCTGAAACACGATCGAGCGGTCAGGGCCAGGCCCGGTGACCGGCGATCCGCCGAGAAGAACCCGGCCGGTACTGGGAAATTCGAAGCCGGCGATCATGTTCATGGCGGTCGATTTTCCGCACCCGGTCGGCCCCAGAATGCTGACGATCTCGGCCGTTTTTATTTTGACGTTGAGGGAATCGACCGCGAGCGTCGGCTCGTTCGAAGACCCCAGGCGTTGATATGTCTTCGAAACATTGTCGAAAACGACCTTATCTTCCCGCTCGCCGATTTCGGTGGCCATTTTCATATTGGTGTCGTACATGCTCCGTACATTATTCGTGTTCATTGCTTTCACTCCTCCGATTTAAATGGATTCTTCACTCATATGTTTTTGCAAGGTGTACTTTGCCGCGAATTTATCGGATCATGTGCGCGGCTCTTTTCAAATGAGAACGGACATGGCAAATCTTCGTAAGCTGGTTCATGTGGTTGCACTCGGGAAATCCGGAACTTTCGCATTGGCGGCCGACGCCGTACACCTGAGCCAACCGGCTTTCAGCCGTAGCATACAGTCCATCGAAGAAGAATACGGGGTCAAGCTATTCCATCGCGGCACGCGCAAAATCATCCCGACTCCGTATGGAAAAGTGGTGATCGCGCGGGCTGAAAAAATCCTGCAGGAAGCCAAGGGATTGCGCCGCGACGTTGAACTGATGAAAGCCCACGAGTACGGAGAAGTATTGATTGGAGTCGGTCCGATCCCGGCCGCCGTTCTCCTCATTCCGGTAATTTCGAAGCTCGCGCGTCTGCATCCGAAAATTCGCACCCATGTCGAAATCACGCACTGGCGCAATTTGCTGAGATTGCTTGAAGCGGAAGCGCTCGACCTGTTCATTGCCGATACCCGCGAACTGTTGACCAGCGACCGGCTCGAGATCATTCCGTTGCCCGAACTGCCCATCAGCTGCTTCTGCCGCGCCGGCCACCCGATCCTGGCGCATCCGCAAATCACGGTGGAACATCTGCATGAATACCCGCTCGCGTCATTTCGGTTTCCGGACGTTTCCCTGACCGAGGTGATGAAGGCGTTCAAATTCAAAGGCGACCCGCGCACCCTCTGGAGCGTCGAATGCGATAATCTGCTGGTACTCGAGCAGGTTGCGGTGGCCACCGATGTGGTGATCCTCGGACCCGAATCGGCCTTTAGAACCCAGGTAAAAGAGCAAGAACTGGTCGAAATCAAGGTAACCCCGTCACTCAAGTTGTTTACTCATTTCGGGGTCGTAACCCTGAAGGGCAGGATGTTATCGCCGGCGGCGGAATTATTCATTCAATTCGCCAGTGAAGAACTTGCGCTGGAACTTGCACAACGAAAAGCGCGCAAGAAAAAATAAGTATCCTGCCCTCCCCCGATCGAGGATCGCCGCATTCAGGTTTTACGCCCCGGTTTGGTGGCGTCCTTGATCGGAATCCGGACCACGGTCGGATTCGTGCCGTTGAAGTAATTGATCCACGAAGACGTCCCGCGTGTCCCATCCACCGCCGGCACCATCACCTCCTCCAGTTCGTTCAAACGCCCGGTCTCCTTGGCAATCCGATATTTCTTGTTGTGAATGCATTCCCGATCCTTGAATTCACAAACATTATCATCGGTCCCCGAGCAAGGCCCATTGGCCAACCCCTTGGGACAGGTCTCCGGGCAGGTATATAGCAAATGCTCGATCCGGCAGAAGCCACAGGTCTCGCACCCGAGTGCCGCGGATTTGGTCAAATGCTCCAGTTTCAACAGGGCGCGCTTGCCGACGCCGGTGGCGTTCACGGTTTGCAGCACCGGCTTCAGAACCTTGGCCCCTACCGAATCCTGGTCGAACATGGCGTGATGCACTGAAGACATGCGCCGGTATTTGTTCATTTCTTCCGGCGCCGCCCGTACCGTGCCGATCTCGGGAAGCGACGTCAAACTTCTGGCCTCGGGTTGCTCGCTTCCGAACAGATACAGGCCTCCCGGCGGCGCAAAATCGGCGGCGCTGCCATCCTGCAGCCGATGCGCTTCCGCCCACGCCTGGTCCCATTGTTCACGGTTGGTGATCGTTTTTTCCAGATCGTCGACGAGCTCGATCACCTCGCACAAGGCTTCGTAAGTTTCCACGCCGCTCAACTGCACGCCGGCATAGCCCATCAACCTGACCCCGATGACCTGCAGGGCGAGCCGGCGGTAGTAGCATGCGCGCGCCTCCGGTTTCCCGAGTTTGCTTTCTTCCAGTATCTTGCCAAACAGGCCATCGGACATGTGCACGCCGGGCAGGCGACCCGAATGAATCCCGCGCGCCCAGCCGAGCGACGGCAAGAGCAGATTGGCAACCACCGGTATCTGAAAACCCCGGGCGTCCCGGTACCAGATCAGCTCCTCGAACTTCCGCATGTCCCAACCACAGTTGGTGATCAGATAATTCGCCCCGGCGCTGATTTTCTTGGCCATCTTCAGGTACTGGTTTGCCAGTTCCTCTTCCCGGTACTTGAAGGGGGAGATGGCTGCCGCCACCAGGCAATCCGGATTGAGCCGCTTCGCATCCAGAATTGCCACCACCGACTCATGGTAGCGGGTGCGGCCGGGCCGGGTCGGTTCCATGATCCGGTCGCCAGTAACCAGCAGCATGTTGTTCAACCCGGCGTCCAGCGCCTGTCGGATCACGCCGACCGCTTCCCGCGGCTCGCGGTCCTTGCCGGCCAGGTGCAGCAGCGGCACCAGACCGCTCGCCTCGGCGACGATCTTCCCGCACTCGACGGTGCTGAAGCAATCTGTCGATTTGACTCGGTCGCCGATGTTGACGCCACGTATTCTCGGGTCGCGCCCGACCAGTTCCGCGTCGCGCGCCAGACGGTCCAGCGCCACGCGGCCGGCGCCGCGAAGTTCCGGAACATGTTCGAGGGTGTAGAGAAAGTCGCCGTTGGCCAGCCCTTCCCTGATCGCATTTTTGTAAGCCATGAATTTGATCAATCAAGATATGAATGCGACGCATCGGCGTCGGAACCCGCTCGGGCGCCTTGCTCGCCGCTAAGCGTTCACCATCGAAAGAAACCGCTCGTGTTCCTGCGCCGTCATGTGCTGGGTATGTTCCGGCAGGGGGTACTGGCCGGAAAGCACCTGTTCCTTGTATGCCGTCAGCCCCCGGGCAATCACCGGCGTGATGTCGACGAAAGCCTTGGCATTTTTCGGCCGGCGAAAGGCGCTGTATCCAACAGCGTCGCCGGTGCCGATATAGATGCCGTCCGGTGACCAGCCGGCGCTGACGCTGATGATCGGCACCGGAAGCGTCCTGGCCAGGTAGGCGGTGATTTCAACCGGGACGTACTCGAGGATGATGGCGAACGCGCCGGCTTCAACAAAGGCGCGCGTGTCGTCCACGATGCCGGCGGCCTCAACCGCGCTACGACCCTTGAAGCCGTACCCGCTCTGTTCCAGCATGCGCGACGCCTGCATCCCCATATGGCCTACCACCGGTATGCCGGCGCGCACGATTTCCGCCACGTTGCGGGCGGTATGCCGGTTACCCTCGCACTTGACGGCATCGGCGCCGCCCTCGCTGATCAGCCTGGCAGCGTTGCGCACCGCCTCCGCCGCCGACGCCTGGTAGGTCATGTAGGGCATATGCGCCACCATCAGGCCGTATGGAGCCATGCGGCTCACGGCCTGGCTCAGGATGAGCTGCTCTTCGAAACGCACCGTCATCGGTGTCGGATGCCCTAGCAGGGACATGGGCCCGGCGTTGCCGTTGATCAGGAGGTCAAAGCCGATTTCGTCTGCGATTGCCGCCATCGGCGCGTCATACGCGGCGATGCAGACGAGCGGCTCGCCGCGCTGCTTCTTGGCGAGCACCGTTTTCACGGTGACCTTCTTGCGTGTGGATCCTGTCATGATTCATTCCCCCGACCGATATGGATAAATCAACAATCAACTCGCCGGGTCACTTGACGAGATCGATGAACTTGGCGTGTTCGTCCTCGGTCATGTGTTGGGTGAATTCCTGGTTGGGATAACTGCGATTCAGAACCTGTTCCTTGTATGCGCGCAGCCCTTGCTGAATCAAAGGCCGGACATCGACGAAGGAACCCTCGTGCTTGGGACGCGGGAATGCGCTATAACCCACCGCATCGCCGCTGATGAGGTAGATGCCGTCAGGCGAAGGGCCGCCACCAACGCTGATGATCGGAACCGGGAGCGTTTTCGCCAGATAGGCGGTAATTTCCACTGGCACGTACTCGATGATCATGGCGAACACGCCCGCATCGACAAAGGCGCGCGCTTCCTCGACGATCTTGAACGCCTCTTCGGCGGAGCGCCCCTTGAAGCCATATCCGCTCTGCTCCAGCTTGCGCGAAGCCTGCATGCCCATGTGGCCCATTACCGGAATGCCGGCGCGCACGATTTCGGCAACGTGTTTGGCGGTATGGATGTTGCCTTCGCACTTGACCGCGTCCGCGCGTCCTTCGCTGATGAAGCGCGCCGCGTTGCGGATGGCCTCCTCTGCCGACACGTTGTAGGTCATGTAGGGCATATGCCCGACCACCATGCCGTACTTGGTGACGCGGCTCACAGCCTGGGTCAGGATCAGTTGCTCTTCGAAGCGCACGGTCAGCGGAGTCGGGTGTCCGAGAAGGGACATCGGCCCGGCATTGCCATTGATCAAAAGATCGAAACCGATTTCGTCGGCAATGGCTGCCATCGGCGCATCGTAGACGCCGAGGCTGACGATCATTTCCTTGTTTTTCTTTTTATCGAGCAGATGTTTGATGGTCACTTTTTTGCGCTTTTCGACACTCATTTTGCTAGCCTCCGGAAGTTAAGTTGACTCTGGCGAGTCTTTGGGAATGTGAAACTAGACGGGAGACTAGCACCACGAAAACAATACCTCCAATGCATTGTATTGACTGTTCCAATGCATTTGGTGCAATTGGTGTGGAATTCCGCTATAGGCGTTTCGGATCAAAAGCCCCGAGTTGGGAAGTTCTTATTTCTAAAATTCGAGATACGCGGATGGAGCTCATAGAAAACTCATATAGGGCAAGTTGATTCGATTTTTTTAAGACTACCAAAGAGCGGAGTTTTGCCGGACCTTACGCCAGTGTCGGATAGACGCCGATTCTTGACGTGATTGACAACGCAACGCAATCGACATGTCCCCTTACGCATAGAAGCGGCTGCAATCATCCAGCCGCGGGGCGCATTTTTAGCTGGTCCACGCAATCTCACGATTGCAACCACGCTCCCAAATTTGCGTTGGAAATAATTGAGGAATGCCATTGCCTTAGTAGCTGGTCACTCGTACACCGACAGATCGATGTTGAACCATAGTTATCTCTTAGTTATCTCTTAGAAAAGCCGCTGCACCGCCACAGGTCGCAGTCTCGTAGATCCGCTGATCGGGAATTTTATAGATTGCAGCCACTGCATGGTTATGCTGAATAGAATGCATTGGATGTATGGAAAAGCCGATGCTAATCTTCGTTCACCAAATCCGCATCAACCATCACAGAAGTAAAAACGGGGTCTTCTTCGTATGACTGAAAATAGCGCAGGAAAACGGAAACGCGTGACGCCAGATGCGATACGCAGCCGCAAAAACAGCGGAACGCCAATTACATTGGTTTCAGCGTACGACTATCCATTTGCACGCTGCGCGGATCACGCCGGGATTGACATCATTTCCGTCAGCGACGCATTCGCCAGCGTAGGCCTTGGCCGCCGCGACACGCTGTCGGTCACGGTCGATGAAATGATCTACCACACCAAGGCGGTCAAGAGCGGCGCCGGCGACAGCCTGGTGCTGGCCACCCTGCCCTATCTTTCGTACTCGAACCCACGCGACGCCATCGCCAGCGCCAGCCGCCTGATCAAGGAAGGCGGTGCCTGCGCAGTCGAAATCGAGGGCTGCGCCGATCTGGCCCCGACCGTTCATGCACTCAGCGACAGCGGCATCGCCGTGGTGGCGCACGTCGGCCTGACCAAGAAAATCGCGGCGCGCACCGGCAGCTACCGGACCCAGGGCAAGGACGTGGAATCCGCTCTGACGGTGATCGAAGATTCTCTTACACTCGCTGACGCCGGCGCCTTCGCCCTGATTCTCGAATGCATACCGGACCGGATTGCGGCCGTGATCACCCAGCTTGTGCAGGAGCCGACCATCGGCATCGGGGCCGGCCCGTATTGCGACGGGCAAGGGCTGGTTACCCAGGACATGTTCGGGCTGTTCGACAAGTTCACGCCCAAGTTCGTTCAGCAGTTCGCCCAGCTCGGAACTTCCGCTATCGACGGCTTCCGCTCGTTCAAGGGCAGCGTCGAACAAAAGCAGTTTCCCGGCCCCAGCCACACCGTCGCGGTTGGCGACGAGGTTCTGGCGAACATGCTGCATCGGTTGCAAGGTGCCTGTAATGGCGCCGCCACCAACGGTTAGTAGAAACTCATTTAGCAGTGGCAGTACGGTCATGACCCGCGTGTCATGTTCTTTTTAAATCAAACCTAAGGAAGAGAAAAATGGCAAATGACGGACACATCGCTCTTGGTCTGGTCGAAACACGGGGCCTGGTCGGTGCAATCGAAGCCGCAGACGCAATGGTGAAGGCTGCCAACGTGACTTTGCTCGGCAAGGAAATGATCGGTGGCGGTTTTGTCACGATCATGGTTCGTGGCGACGTCGGCGCTGTGAAAGCAGCCACCGACGCCGGCGCCGCCGCTGCGAAACGCGTTGGCGACCTGGTTTCCGTCCACGTGATCCCGCGCCCGCATGGCGACCTGAACTCCGTTCTGCCGAGCCGCGCAGCGCAAGCAACCCAGGGCAAGTAAACGCCATGTCAACCAATAACTCCAGCAATTTGCAGCTGCGAGCCTTCTTCTACATCGACCGGATGCAGGCTCAATACGCAGCGTACTTCGGCACGGTAACCTCCGGCGACATTCCGGTTGCCGGGATGGCTCAGTTGTATGTAGAGCTCGCCCCGGGCAACGAGGTGTTTCGCATTGTCGACATGGCGCTCAAATCCACTGACGTCAAGCCGGGGGTCCAGATCGTCGAGCGCGAGTTCGGCGTATTGGAAGTGCACTCGGACTCGCAGGAATCGGTGCGCGAAGCCGGACGGGTCATCCTGGAACGCCTCGGCATGAAAGAGGAGGACCGGATCCGCCCCAAAGTGGCATCGGTTCAGTTGATCACCAACGTCTCCCCCTACCAGGCGCAGTTGATCAACCGCTCGCGCCGGGGCCACATGCTGGTGCCGGGCGAAGCGCTGTACGTGCTGGAGGTGACGCCGGCCGCGTACATCGACCTCGCCGCCAACGAAGCGGAGAAATCCGCCAACGTGCGCCTGATCCGGCTGCAGGACGTGGGCCGCTTCGGCCGCCTGTTCATGGCCGGCACGGAGGCGGAGGTCAGGACTGCGCAACTGGCGTCGACCGCCGCGATCGAGAATCTGACCGGCGTCGACAAATAACAACCAACCGACTGGCTTACATATATGTTGATATGCCGAACCATTGGAATGGTGGTTTCCACCATCAAGGAAGACCGCCTGCACAGCAACAAGCTCCTGCTCGTGCAGCGCGCGTCTTCGGACGGCACTGCCGCCGGTGAACCGTTTGTCGCCATCGATACGGTCGGCGCCGGGGAGGACGAGCTGGTGCTGGTCGTCACCGGCAGTGCCGCCCGGGAGACCGAAACGACTCGCGGCGCTCCGGTGGACGCAACCATCGTCGGGATCATCGATTCCACATCGGGTGGCGGAAAGCTGACGTTCTCGAAAACCGGTGAAGCGCCGCCGAAACGGCGGTAACCGTCAAACAGGAGAGGAAACGCCGTGTCACAAACACCATACGATAAAGACCTGCGGTCCGTTCAACAGGCCCGACGCCTGCTTGACCAATGCAGGATTGCCCAAAGGCAGTTCGCCAGCGCGACTGCCTCGCAAGTGAACGATATCTGCGAAGCGATGGCCGAGGCTGCCTACAAGGATTCCACGCGGCTGGCACAAATGGCTCACGAAGAAACCGGCTACGGCAATGCGGAACATAAAGTCATCAAGAACCAGCATGCATCCAGGGCCGTCTGGAATTCGATCAAGGATATTCCGACGGTCGGCGTCATCGCCAGAAACAGCGAGCAAAAGATGCTGACCATCGCCGAGCCGATGGGCGTCGTGGCGGCCCTGACTCCTTGCACCAACCCGACCTCGACCGCGATCTTCAAGTCGCTGATCGCCGTCAAGGGGCGTAATGGCATCGTTTTCTCGCCGCATCCATCCGCCGCGCGCAGCACGCTCGAGGCCGTCCGCACCGTCAGCGCCGCCGCCGAGCGCGCCGGTGCGCCGAAGGGCCTGATTGCGTGCCTGGAAGAATCGGCCTTCGCCGGCACCCAGGAAATCATGCGCCATCACACCGTCAACGTGATCCTCGCCACCGGCGGTGGTCCGATGGTGCGGGCCGCACACAGCGTCGGCAAGCCGGCGTATGGGGTTGGGCCGGGCAACGTGCCGGCCTGGGTCGATCGAACCGCCGATGTGCGCAAGGCTGCGCGCGATCTGGTGATGAGCAAGTCTTTCGATTGCAGCCTCATTTGCGCTACCGAACAAACCGTGGTCGCCGATGAGGCGATTGCGCAGGATCTGCGCCGGCACATGGAAGAGGAAGGCGCGCTATGGCTGAGCGCCGAACAAGCAGCCCGGTTGTCCGCCTTGCTGTTCCACCCAGACGGTTCGATGAATACGCGGCAGGTTGGCCAGAGCGCGCGCAAACTGGCGGCCGCAATCGATCTCCCGGCGCCGGATAATCTGCGCGTGCTGGTCGCGCCGCTGGCCGGGATCGGTGCAGATCATCCGTTATCGCGCGAAAAACTGACCACGGTTCTCGGCTTCATTACGGCACCGACTCCCGAACAGGGATTGGATTTGTGCCTTTCCATACTCAAGTTCGGCGGCGATGGCCATACTGCCGTGATCCATTCGCAAAACGAGCAGCAGGTCGAAGCCATGGCGGCACGCCTGCCGGCATTCCGCATCGTCGTCAACTCGATGTCCACACTTGGCAGCGTCGGCCATACCTGCGGTTTCGCGCCGTCGTTCACCCTGGGCACCGGTGGCATCGGCGGAGCGATCAGCGGCGACAACATCACCGTCACCCACCTGATCAACCAGAAACGGGTCGGCTGGGAAATCGCCCCCTGGCTGCCATTGCCATCGCACGAAGCAAGCGCGAAGGCCGGCACGCCGCAACCGGACATCGACATGATCGTCAAGCAAGTTCTGGCCAGATTGAAGAGCGGCCAGGCTCCGAACGTACCGTTGTCTTAGAAAATATCATGTCATATTACTGTGCCCCTGTAGAACGACCACGCCAGACCAAGCGTTTCCTGACGGTACGCGACGTCGAGGATGCGGCCGCCAGCGGCTGCCGCGAGATCGTTCATACGGCTGATCTGATCATCACCGACGCCGCCCGCGAAACGGCGCACGACCTGGGCGTGTCGATCGTCAAACCCAAGGCAGACGTACCGGCAGCCGCGCCGCAGCCGGTTGTGGCCGCGGTGCAAACGCCAAGCCGCGCCGTTGCACCAATCTTGAATTCACCGCCTCCCGCTTTCGCGATGCAGCACGATTCCGGCGCCGGCCAGCATCCGCTCGTACAGGAACTGGTGCGGGCAATACGAAACAAATGGCAACCAGTCAAGCGCCGTCAACGGCAATTGCTGGCTTGACTACGGAGACCAGACCCCATGACCGCCTTCTCAGCCAGATATCGCGACTTGCCGATTCGCCGCCGCGAGGTCATCACGCGCGCCGACATCGATGCGCTTGCCGCGCGCCACCAACAATCCATCACCGTCGGTGAACACTGCACGATCACCGACGAGGCGCGCGAGCATGCGCTCAAGCTGGGCATCCCGGTTCAATACAGAGATGTCAAGGCCAAAACTTCCGCTCCCGCCGCCACACCGCCATCCGCGCCACCGGCCAGCCCGCGCCGGCCGGTTGCCGGAGAAACTGCCGGCGCCGGGATGTCCGAAGCCATAGTTGCCGTGTTGCGCGAAATGAAGCTGCAACCGACGGAAGAAATCATCCGCCTGGTGATAGAGCGCGTCAGCACGGCTCTTGCGGCGCCGCGCGCCTGAAAAGCAGGGACTAAACCATGGACTGCATTCTGATCGAAGACTTGCGCGTTCCCGTACGAATCGGGGTTTACCCCCATGAAAAGCATGGCACGCAAATGGTGTCGCTGGACCTGGAAATCGGCCTGCCCGGCACCGCAATGTTCCAGACCGATTCAATCGATGACACGATCGACTATGGCGAAGTGGCGCTTATCATCACCACGATGGGCGTCAGCAAGCACTATTCCCTGGTCGAGCATTTCGCGGATCGGATTGCCACCATGCTGATCGACGATTTTCGCGCTCCCTGGGTCAAGGTGCGCGCAGCCAAGATCGGCGTCATCCCGGGTGCGAAGTTTGTCGGCGTTTCGATCGAAAGAACCTGCTCCCGGCTTCGGCTCCTCGGACAGGTGCCGCAAATGGAAAGCGTACCGTGACCCGCACCGCTCGCCGCGCGTCGGCGAACGGATAAGGCGCAATACCCGGAAGTGCAACACCGGCGAGATGGCGCGCAAACCTGTTTGCAACGCCATTCCGCCCGCATCCCGGTCCGCACGCACCCGGGTTGCCGGGCGCCACTGACAGCTCATCATTTAAATCATCATGCTCCGCCTGTTCCCGTTCCTGAAGTGGCCACGTCCGACAATGGCTGCATTACGCAAGGATGCCTGGGCGGGTCTGAGCGTTGGCCTGGTCCTGATACCGCAGTCACTTGCCTATGCCACTCTGGCCGGCATGCCGCCGGAAACCGGGTTGTATGCGGCGCTGTTGCCGGCGGTGATAGGGATTCTGTGGGGGTCGTCACCGCTGCTTGCGGTAGGCCCGGTGGCACTGACCAGCCTGCTCACCTTCGCGTCGCTGCTGCCATTTGCCACTCCCGAGAGCGCCGAATGGGTCCAACTCGCGATCTGGCTGGCGATTTACTCGGGCCTGATTCAATTCCTGCTGGGCGGATTACGGCTGGGCGCGATCGCGAATTTCGTTTCCTACCCGGTGATCGTCGGCTTCATCAACGCAGCCGCGCTGATCATCATGTTTTCCCAGGTCCCGCCGCTGTTGGGGTTGCCCGGTATCGAGTTCAGCGCGCACTGGCTGGATCTCGCCGCCGCCGCCCTGCGCGAAGCGCCGATGCACACGCTGCAGACCGCTGCCTTTGGCGTGGGTGCGCTGGCATTGCTGATACTGCAACGCCGCTGGGCGCCGCGCCTGCCCGGCGTCCTGCTGGTCTGCCTGGGCGGCATTGCCGCGAGCGCGGCGCTGGGCCTGGCACAGCACGGGATCGACGTGGTAGGCCAGATCCCAAGCGGGTTTCCGCAATTCGGGAAGATGCCGGCCATCACCGTGGAACAGCATCTGGCGCTTCTGCCGGCCGCGGTGATCATCGCCCTCATCAGCTTCACCGAAGCGATGTCGAGCTGCCGCACGCTGGCACGCAACAGTAACCAGGTGTGGGACGAAAACCAGGAGTTGATCGGACAAGGGTTGGCAAAAATTGCCAGCGGCGCCAGCGGCGCTTTTCCGGTAAGCGGCTCATTCTCGCGCTCGGCGCTGAACGCTTACGTGGGCGCAACCAGCGGCTGGTCGGCCCTGTTTACCTCGGTATGCGTCCTGGCATGCCTGCTGTGGGCCACCGACTACCTCTATCACCTGCCGCGAGCGGTGCTGGCCGCGATCATCATCGTGCCGGTCATCGGGCTGGTCGATCTCCGCGCTTTTCGCACGCTGTGGCGCTCCGCGCGCGACGACGGACTGGTCGCCGTCACGACATTCGCGGCGACGCTGGCGTCGGCACCGTATTTGCACTGGGGGGTGCTGGCCGGACTGGTGGTATCGCTGCTGTGCTTCCTTTACCGGCTTGCGCGTCCACGCCTGATCGAGGTCGGCCTGCATGCCGACGGCACTTTGCGCGACCGGCAGCATTACGCGTTGCCGCCGCTGGCGCCGGACGTGCTCGCGGTCCGCATGGATTCGGCACTCGTTTTCATTACCACGCCGCTGCTCGAGCGTTTCATCATCAGCCGCGCACAACGATCGGCCGGACTGCGCACGGTCCTGTTGTGCTGCGCGCCAATCAACCATATCGACGCAACCGGAGTGGAAGGCTTGCGGCGATTGGAGCGCAACCTCGCGAACATGGGCATCAGCCTGCGGTTATCGGCGGCCAAGAAGCAACTCAGCGAAGTCTTGCTGAGAACCGGGGTGCAGAGCGCGTTTGGAGAATCGGCGTTCTACTCCACGGATCGGGAGGCGATCGAAGCACTGGCGACGCCACCAAGCGGGCGTGCCAATTGACCGGCCGCTGGCGCACGGGCGCCATGCGCGGCTATTCTTCTGGGGCGCGACTGGACAGGCGGCCGTCACGGCAATCGCCGATTACCACTCCACCACCGCCGGCAAGGCACCGCGCAACGCATTGCACACCAATACCTGCTGCGCCGCGCGCAAGTCATCCAAGGTCAGCCGCCGTTCCACTGCCCCGAACGAAGGGTCGGCAAGCAGCACACCGCGCATCACTCCCGGCAACAGGCCGGCCGATAATGGCGGCGTGTACCAGCGGCCGTCCAGGCGCACGAATACGTTGCTGCGCGCGCCTTCCGTCAACTCTCCGGCGCGATTGAGGAACAGCATGTCGAACGCGCCCCGTTCCTCGGCCGCGCGCCATGCCGCATCGTACTGTTCACGCACGGTGGTCTTGTGGCGCAGGAATGGGTCGGCCTGGCCGATCGGCTCCGGCGCCACCAATACCCGCACTGTCGACGGCAAGGTTGACAGCGGTGCGCTGTGCACGGTACAGGCGCCGGAATGCGCCAGGCTTAGGCGCAGGCGGTAATCGACCCCTTGCGCAAAATCGGCGCACGCTTGCCGCAAGACCTCGCGCAGGGGGGCTTCGTCGTAGCGAAACCCGAAATATTCGGCTGACGAACGCAGCCGCTGCAAATGCAAATCGAGGTGGCGGCAGCCTTCCGCCCGCGTCGCGAACATCGTCTCGAACAGGCTGAAATCGACCGCCAGCCCGGTCAGGAAACGGGCCTTCAACTGGCACTCCTGGTATTCGGAAGCGGCATCGCTGTCGTACACAATTCCTGCGCCGATTCCCATCTGGCCCTGGCGCATTCCGCCTGCCGCCGGTGCCTCGAGCGCAATCGTGCGTATCGGCACGGAAAGGCAGAAATCGCCGATTTTCCGGCCATCAACCGGTTTATCAAACCAGCCGATCGCACCCGTGTAGATGCCCCGGGGAGCGGCTTCCAGCTCGCGGATAATCTGCATCGTGCGGCGCTTCGGCGCGCCGGTAATGGAGCCGCACGGATACAGTGCGGAAAATAGGCCTCCCAGGCTTGCATCGGGCCGCAAATGCGCGGTTACCGTCGAGGTCATCTGCAGCACCGGACCATATGCATTCACCTCAAACAAGTGCGGCACGCGTACCGTCCCTATCGTCGCGACCCGGCCGATATCATTGCGCAGCAGGTCGACGATCATCAGGTTCTCGGCACGGTTTTTTGTATCCGCCGCCAACTCCGCGGCGCGGGCGCGGTCGATTGCGGCGTCGCCACTCGCGGCCGCTGTGCCTTTCATCGGCCGCGCGACCAGTTCGCCGCGCTCGTGCCGGATGAATAATTCCGGCGACGACGACAACACCGCCCTGCCGTCCGGCAACGCGATCAGCGCGCCATATGGCACTGCCTGGCGGGCGCGCAGGCGCCGGTACAGGCCAATAACCGAGCCGTAGGATTCGAAGTTCAGGCGATAGGTGTAGTTGACCTGATAGGTGTCGCCGCTCTCCAGATAGGAGTGGACGCGTTCGATCGCGTCGCAAAATTCCGCCTGGCTCACATCGGCACGCAGTCCCGCAATGCCGGCAGGAGGATCGCTGGCGGGACTCTCCGCATCATGCGCTTCCTGTTCGCGCGCGGCGAGCCATGCGGAAACTTCGGATGCGGAAAGCCGCTCGCAGTACTCGAATAAAAGTATTTCAGCCAAAGGCTGCGTGGTCACACGGGGTTCTATTCGATGGAATTCGGCGCCTAATTCATAAGCCAGGAGGCCGACTGCGTAAAGCCCGCGCTGCAGCGCCTGCTGCATGGCGTCGAACAAGCCCTCCAATTCCGACGCATGGCGGCAAGCCAGCGTTCCCGCATATCCGGAGTACAGGCGCGATCTGGGATCGGCCGCAGTCGCCTCGCAATCATCCAGAAGCACGAAGCAGTCATGGCTTGCCGGATGTTTCAAATCTGATGCGGGCATGACCGATTCCACTGCCTGTTGCGTTAACGTATTACGGAAATGGGCGATAGCCCTTGCAGTCAAGCTGCCCATCTATGGGCGACTGAGGCCGGAACGATGGTTGACGCTCGTTCGCGGCCGTCAATTATATTAAATTCGGCAGTCCGGTATTTGAAATCGACTGATACCCCCAGCCGGACTGCCGTGAACCACTGCGCCTAGCGCCCTTTCCAGTGAACCAGTTTCGTCTCGGCGGTTCCCAGTGCCAGATTAAGAATCAAGCCAATCAGTCCGATCAGGGCGATGCCGACGAATACGACCGGAATCTGGAACAGCTGCGCGGCGTCCGAGATCATGAAACCGAGCCCGCGCTGAGCCCCCACCAACTCTGCCGCGACAACTACCGCCCAGCTCAGCGCCATCGCGACTTTCAGGCCCGTGAAGATCTGCGGCAGCGAGGCTGGCAAGACGACCTTCCGAAACAACTGGAACGAGGTCAGGCCAAGCGATTGCGCCGCGCGCAGATACACGATGGATACGTGAGCAGCGCCAGCGTGGGCATTCACATGGGCGTAGTTGAACGCGGTGAAGAATATCAGCACCACCTTGCCCAATTCGCCCAAACCGAAGTAGAGAACCACCATCGGAATGAAGGCAATCGGCGGGATCGGCCGGACAAACGCCATGATCGGCGACATCACCGCGTCGGCGGTGCGGTTGTAGCCGGTTATCAGGCCGGTCGGAATTCCAAGCGCCACCCCCAGCGCAAAACCGGCGAGCGCCCTGAACAGACTGATCCCGATATGCTCGGCAAGCGGAACCCTCTGATAGCCGTTGACGATCAACTCGTACGTGACGGAAACGAGCGCCTGCGGCGACGGCAGATACGTCGCACTGACAAGTCCGAAGTTGGTGGCTGCCCCCCAGATGACGAGCAGGGAGAATATCGCGAAAACCGAGATCCAGACCTGCGGCAGCGCGCCGTTGCGATTAGATGAAGTATCCATGGTTCACCTACTTGGCGCCGCGCTGTTCGGCCACGAACGCGCTCATATACGATGCATCAATCGAATTGGTTATGCTGCTGCGGGATAGCGGCGCCGGAATGGTCCCCGCCTCATGCAACATCTGGCTGGCGGTATACAGCTGCCCAGCCAGACCGCCCTCTTTGGCGACCAGCGAATATGGGCTGTTCGCATCCAATTGCTGTTCGAATGTCGGCAGCTTGTCGCCCGAGTGGAGCTCATAGAATTCCTTGGCGACTGCCTCCGGAATCTTCAGGTATTTCTGCAATGCGTCGATCGCCAGCTTCGGATTCTTCCGGACCTGCTCCATCGTCTCGGCCTGGACCCGCAGCATTCTGAGCGGAACGTCAGGGTACTTCTCCAGGAAGGCCGGCCGGAACGCATTGACGCTTGGACATACTCCACCGTATTCGGCGTCCCAGCTGACGACCTTGACGTCCCCAGATTGCATGATCGAGTATGGCGCCCAGCCGATCGCGGCATCGATCGAGCCGCCCGTAAAGGCATTGGCAAAGAGCGGCGGCGCCAGATTGACGACGTTCAGCTTGGAGTAGTCGACCCCGGCCTTCTTCGCCATCAGCCGCAGGGACACCTGGGAGCAGGTGCCCGGCGTGGCCGCGATCATCTTCGCCTTCGCAATGTCCTTGTAGCTCTGGATTCCGCTCTTGGCGCTGACGATCAGCCCCTCTCCCTTGCCGTTGTCCAGCTCCCAGGAGACGATCTTGAGCGGAATTCCCTGGCCGATAGCAAAGACCGTCGCCAGCCCGGTGACGGCCTGATCGACGCTTCCGCTCTTCAGCGCGGCCAATAGTGGCGCGCCGCTCGTAAACCAGTGGAACTGGGGATCCAGTCCGTGCTTTTGGTAGATACCCAGTTCCTGGGCCAGATACGTGTTCCAGTATCCGGCGCTGGGGCCTCCGATGTTGACCTTGATCAGGTCACGCTTGACCGGCCGATCCTGTGCAAGCGCGGCGCCGCCAAAAATCGTCCCGACCAACATAGCCGTCAAGCCGGCGATGAAACCCTTGCGATAATTCACGTTATCTCCTTACTTTTAATAATAATAGTCAGGTCCAGCATCAAGGTTCAGAGCGTCCGCTGTTGGACTTGGTTCACCGCTAAACCAGCTGGCCTGCAAGAGCTTTCGGCATGAAATGGAGCAGCAACTCCGCCCGATTGGCCGTCGGTGCAAGGTGAAGGCGAAGCTTCCCGGTGCATGTGGCGGACGGAAAATCGGATCCGAATAAATAGACTAGCGTGCCGGGAAAAATGATGCCAATGCATATTTGGAGCGCCAATCATGCAGAAACTGCATCGGCGCGATGAGCGGAAAAATGGAGCGGGAATGCTAACCCGGGTCATGTATCTGCGCAACCGATCATCCTATCTCACGCCTGCCAGACGCCGTAGCCGGCTTCGCGCAGGCCGACCGCCAACTCCACCTCCATCTCGCAGGCGCCGTGATACGGCATCGGGTTGTAGCATTCGTACAACTCGGGCAGCAGCCGCAAGCCGTAGACGGTGACGAAGCGGTTGGACTGGATCCCGGCCTTGTGTTTGTCGAAGCGCAGATCGGGGTTCAAGCCGGTCATGCCGACGTAGACGCACGGCTTGCCGGTCACGTAATCCGGATTGGCCTTTTTGAAGCGCGGTTCGTACAGGACGTCCGGCGACAATTCAATGACGTAGACGTGGTGGTGGTAGCGGCGTGCCATCGGCGGATTCCGACTGGGTTCACCGACAAGCATAGCAGCCGGGACGCGCCGCACGCCACCGCTGCGGCGTATGGCGGCCCGGTGCTATGATCGGCGGTTGCCAACTGTGAAGGAAAACGCCATGAATATCTCCATGTACTGCGCCTCGGTTCCGGTCTTTCGGCAAATGCTGAACGCCTTGAGCGAGGTGCTGGCCAAGGCCGAAGCGCACGCCGCGGCAAAATCGATCGCGCCGGATGCCTTGTTGCAGGCACGCCTGTTTCCCGACATGTTCCCGCTGCGCCAGCAGGTGCAGATCGCGGCCGATTTCGCCAAGAGCGTGCCGGCGCGTCTGGCTGGCATCGAAATGCCGGCCTATGAGGATAACGAGCAGAGCTTCGCCGACCTGCGCGCGCGGATTGCGAAGACGCTGGCGTTCATCGACGGCATCCGGCCCGACCAGATCGATGGCAGCGAACAGCGTCAGATCGTGCTGCGGCCCGGCACGCCGAAGGAAAGGAAACTGAACGGCAACGCCTACCTGCTGCACTACGGGCTGCCGCAATTCTTTTTCCACGTCACCACCGCCTACGCGATCCTGCGCCACAACGGCGTCGAGATCGGCAAGCGCGACTTCATGGGCGCCTACTAAGTGGCCTATTCCTGCGTCGCCCCGGCGCGGGAATCGCCCTCGCCGGCCCGTGTATCATTGCCGCACACCATGCGTCCGATCCACGGGATCGAAGCCGGCACCATCTTCCGGCCGAACGGCCCAACCCTCTTTTGGAAATGACACAAGCATGATCCTCGAACTCGCCGACATTCGCATCCATCCCGGAAAACAGCAGGAATTCGACGCCGCGATCGTGCGCGGCGTGCAGCAGGTGATCAGCCACGCCAAGGGTTTTCGTGGCTACCGCGTGCAACACGGCATCGAGACGCCGGAGCGTTACGTGCTGACGATTTACTGGGAGACGCTGGAAAACCACACGGTCGATTTCCGCGAATCGGCGGCGTTCCAGGAATGGCGCGCGATCGTCGGCCCGTATTTCGCGGCGCCGCCAGCGGTCGAGCATTTCACGCTGCTGGCCGACTTGCCGCCGGCCGGCAACTGATCTGCCGCGGGAAAATCATATACTCCAATTATAAGTGTCAAATTTCGGTCGTAGAATTTCTGGATTTTAAACATACTCCCGTTTTATTGCGCATTCCCCCCTTTTGTAACCCTGAGTCCGCGCGAGCCGATGTCCACGCACACCTTCCTCTGGCACGATTACGAAACCTTCGGCATTTCGCCGCGGCGCGACCGCCCGGCGCAGTTCGCGGCGATCCGCACCGATGCCGAACTGAATCCGATCGGCGAGCCGATCATGCTGTACTGCCAGCCGGCGCCGGATTACCTGCCCGATCCGCAATCCTGCCTGATCACCGGCATCACGCCGCAGTTGTGCCTGCAACAAGGGCTGCCGGAACACCAGTTCGCGGCCGCCATCGAGCAGGCGTTTTCCGCACCCGGCACGATCGGTGTCGGCTACAACACGATTCGCTTCGACGACGAATTCACGCGCTTCCTGTTCTGGCGCAACCTGATCGACCCTTATGCGCGCGAATGGCAAAACGGCTGCGGCCGCTGGGACATCCTGGACCTGGTGCGCACCACGTACGCGCTGCGCCCGGACGGCATCGTCTGGCCGCGCCACGAGGATGGTCGGCCAAGCTTCAAGCTCGAACATCTTTCCGCCGCCAACAGCCTCGAACACGCTGCCGCGCACGACGCGCTGTCCGACGTCCGCGCCACCATCGCGCTGGCGCGCCTGATCCGTGCGCGCCAGCCGCGCCTGTTCGATTTCTGTTTCGAGCTGCGCAAGAAGGAGCGCGCCGCCGAGGAAATCAGCCTGTCCGCGCCGCGCCCGTTTTTGCATGTGTCCGGCATGTTTGCGGCCGAGCGCGGCTGCCTGGCGCTGATGTGGCCGCTGGCGCAGCATCCGACCAACAGGAATGAAATCATCGCCTGGGACCTGGCCTTCGATCCGGCCGAACTCGCCACGCTGGATGCCGAGGCGATCCGCAACCGTTTGTTTACCGCCGCCGACGCATTGCCGGCCGGCGTCGCGCGGCTGCCGATCAAGAGCATTCACATCAACAAGTCGCCGGTCGTGATCGGCAACCTGAAGACACTGTCGGCGGAGCGCGCCCAGCATTGGGGCATCGATCTCGACCGCGCCTTGCGGCATGCGCAGGCCGCCGCCGGGCTGGCTGCCGACGGCAGGATGCGCGCGCTCTGGGAAGCGGTGTTCCAGCGCCCGGCTGGCGCCGCCGCCGACGTCGATGAAGACTTGTACGGCGGCTTCGTCGGCAACGGCGACCGCCGCACGCTGGCCCGTTTGCGCACGCAAACGCCGCAGCAACTGGCGGCGCACACCTCGTCGTTCGACGACCCGCGACTGGACGAACTGCTGTTCCGCTACCGCGCACGCAATTTTCCAGACACGCTCTCGGCCGACGAAGCGCTGCGCTGGGAAGAGCACCGGCGCGCGCGCCTGTTCGACGGCGCCGGCGGCGCCCGCACGCTGGCCGCCCTGTTCGACGCGATCGACGGCCTGGCGCAAAGCGCCGGCGAGAAGGAAGAGGAAATACTGGGCGCGCTGTACGACTACGCCGAGGCCATCGCCCCGGCGCAAGATCCTGCAGGCTAGGAAGCGGGCGCCAAGCGCCCGGCGCTCACGGCTGGCGCGCGGTCAGCGCATTCAATTGCCGCTCCAGCTCCTGAATCCGGCCCAGCAAATTCACCGCCACCGCCAGCCCGGCCGCGTCCAGTTCAAAGTCATCGCGCAGGCGGCGGGCGCTGCGCACCTGGACGATGCAACTGGCATGGAAGACGCTGCGCGCGGCCGGTTCTTCGGGTTCGGCTTGCGCCGGCGGCAGCACGCCGCTTTCCACCAGCATCGTCAATTCGTCCGGCGTCAACCCGGACAACTCGACCAGATCGTCGAACGAACACAGCGCCGCTTCGTTCAGCCACACCGGATCGTCGGCATGAATATGCATCGTTGACTCCTTGCTCAGTGCGACCGGCGCGGATTGAAGCGCGAGTGCGCGGCCAGTTGCTGGAACAGCTTGCGCTCTTCCGCATCCACCGTCTTCGGCACTTCGATGCGTACCACCGCATACAGGTCGCCGTGTTCGCCATCGGCGCCGGGCAAGCCGCGCCGCGCCAGGCGGAAGCGGCGCGCCGCCATGGTGGCGGGCGGGATCGTCAGTTCCACCGTGCCGCCCAGCGTAGGCACCTGGACGGCCCCGCCCAGTACCGCTTCCCACGGCGCCAGCGGCAGATCGGTGTACAGGTCGCGGCCGCTGACGCGATAGCGCGGATGCGGCGCCAGCGTCATCATGATGTACAGGTCGCCGTTCTTGCCGCCGCCGATGCCGGGGCCGCCCTTGCCCGCCAGCCGCAGGCGCTGGCCGTCCTGCAGTCCTTTCGGCACCCGCACGCGGAAGGTGCGGCTGACCCGGTGCGCCAGACCCTGGGCATCGTATTCGGGCACCGCCAGCGTGACGTCCACCTCGGCGCCTTCATACACCTGTTCGAGGCTGACCTCGGTTTTCGCTTCGTAGTCTTGTCCGGCTCGTTTCAATGGTTCGCCCGCCCGTCTGCCGCGCCCGTGCCGGGCCGCCGCCATCGCCGCCAGCAGATCCGACAGGTCGACATCGTCGAATGCCGATCCCGATTCGTGAAACTGGTTCTGCCAGTCGCGCGGCGGCTCGAAATTCTCGCCCGGCCGGCGCTGCCCGAGCTGGTCGTATTCGGCGCGCTTTTCCGGGTCCTTCAGCGTCGCATAGGCTTCCGCCACTTCCTTGAAGCGCTCCTCGCCGGCCGGGTCCTTGGAAACGTCGGGGTGATACTTGTGCGCCAGCTTGCGGTAAGCGGCCTTGATCTGGGCCGCCGTGGCGGTGCGCTCCAGCCCGAGAATTTGATAGTAATCCTTGTATTTCATCTGGCTCCCGGGAAAGGCGACGTTGCCGCTGGCGGCCACAGAAACCCAGCGGCGGAACTCAGGCAGTTAGCTCCGCGCCAAACCAATCATGCGCACAGGCGGAGCGCGGAGCGCGGCTATTTCTTCTGATCGGTGGGGCGCGCCCCATCCGCGCTTGAGCCGCCCACCGCCGAGGTCTGGGCCGACTGCGTGGTTTCGCCCTGACTGTACGCACCGGCCTTTTCGGTCGGGCGCGAACTCATGGCTGCGGCCGGAATTTCCTGGCTTGGCGCTGCGGCCGACAATGGCGTTGGCGTCACGGTGATGCCCTTGGCTTTCTGCTCGGCGATGTAGCGCGCCGCGACCTGATCCTGGACCTTGGCCAACGCCGCCTTTTGTTGTTCGGCTTCCGCCGCAGCCTGTGCTTTTTTCTGCAGCGCGGCTTCCTGCTCCTGCGGCGTCGGTGCTGGCAGCTTGGCGTGCGCCAGGCCGGCGCCAAGGCCGACCGCCGCAGCGATCACCAATACTCCGTTGCGAACAATATGCATGTCCATCTCCTGATAGTCTGAAAAAAACCTAGAAGATCACGCGCCATGGCAAGGCCTGCAACAACCGCCACTATAGCGCCAAGTCATCGCCGCGGGCGGAAATTGCCCGCGCGAGCCAGGTAAGCCCCAGGTAAGCCGCCCTATTTGGCAACCGCGCTGCCACCCAATTCTTCCATGAGTACCAGCTTGCGTTCGTGCATTTTCACACCCAGGGCGGCCGTGTCGAGTTTCGATTTTTTTACTTTCGGAAACATCTCCTTCTCTTCCTCCGTCATGTGATGCTCGACTTCCTCGCCCAGCACGGTAACCTTGGCGTCGTACAAGTCCTCCTCCGGCTCCATATCCTGCAACTGGTCAATCAAATTCCTGGCGCCGGCATGCTCCACCAGCGCTTCGTCCATCAAGTCGTCTTCTTGGATCGCCTTGCGTACCGCCGGATAAAAAATTTCTTCCTCCAGCATGCTGTGCACGGTCAGTTCCAGACAGATGTTGGTCACGAGGTCGCTTTTCTTGGCCTTGCTGCCCTTGTCCTTCAGTTTTCCATAATCCTTGAACAGGTTTCGTACTTTCTTGTGATCTGCCGTCAGCAAATCGATTGCATCTTCCAGCTTGGTAGCAGCCATGGTTTCTCCCATAAAGTGTGCAGCGCAGCGCCGGGTTGACGCAACGCGCGCAAGGTTTGTTGCCGTGGATCAAAGCGGACACCACAATTTGTTGGAGCATTGCTAATTGTTCAAGTTCCATTGGTGCGGTTGAGCTAGGGAGAACGCCACGCTGCCGCTGCGGTCGAATTGGCCATCTACCCCGGCGCCCGTGCCAAACCGATTTTTCCGGCGCCGACAGCGACGAAAGGACGCTCAATGAAATGGGAAGGAAACCGCGAAAGCGACAATATCGAAGACCGGCGCGGCGGCTGGTCCGGTTTGGGCGGCGGCTCAATCGGCATTGGCACCATCGTGGTGGCGCTGCTGGCGTCATACTTCTTGGGCATCGATCCCGGCACCGTGCTGAGCCTGTTGAGCGGCGGGCCGGCGACCCAGATGCAGGAATCGGCGCCGGCGGGGACACCGGCACGCGACCAAATGACGCGCTTCGTCTCCACCGTACTGGCCGATACCGAAGATACCTGGAGCGAACTGTTCCGCGCCAACGGCGCCAATTACGTGCAGCCGAAACTGGTGCTGTTTTCCGGCCAGACGCCGACCGCATGCGGCAGCGGCGATAGCGCCAGCGGGCCGTTTTATTGCCCTGGCGACCAAAAGCTCTATATCGACCTCAGCTTCTACCAGTTGATGCAGCAGCGCTTTGGCGTCTCCGGAGATTTCGCCCAGGCCTACGTGATCGCGCACGAAGTCGGGCATCACGTGCAAAATCTGATGGGCATCATGCAAAAGGCCGACATCGTGCGCCGGCACGCGTCTGCGGGCCAGGCCAATGCCCTCTCGGTGCGGCTGGAATTGCAGGCCGATTGTTTCGCCGGGGTCTGGGCTTTTCATGCCAACCAGGCGCGCAGCATCCTCGAAACCGGGGATATCGACGAAGCGCTGAACGCAGCCAGCGCGATCGGCGATGACGCCTTGCAAAAGCAGGCGCAGGGTTATGCGGTGCCGGATTCCTTTACGCATGGGACGTCGGCGCAGCGCGCCCGCTGGTTCAGGCGCGGCATCGGCAGCGGCAAGATCGGCGACTGCAATACATTCGCGTCCGGCCAGCTCTGAGGCCGGACGCGCAGTGCATCCCACTCGGATTCAAACAGGGTGAATTTTGTCGCGTCAACATGAAAGGAAATCACATGATTGCCATTACCCGCAACATTTCCCTGATGGCCAGCCTTTGCCTGGCCGGCTTGCTGGCCGCCTGCGGTGGTGGCGGCGGCAGCACGCAGGCGCCGGGCACTCTCGGCGTGGCGATGACCGATGCCCCGGCCTGCGGCTACGATGCCGTTAACATCACGGTCAACAAGATTCGCGTGCATCAAAGCGCAACGGCGGGCGACCAGGACGCCGGCTGGACCGACATTACCCTGAATCCGGCGCGCAAGATCAATCTCCTCGATCTCACCAATGGCGTTCTGGAGCCGTTGGGAGAGACGCCGCTGGCGGCCGGCCATTACACGCAGGTGCGCCTGGTACTGGATCCCAACACCGGATCGGGCATGGCCAACTCGATAGTCCTGACAAGCAGCCCGCCAAATACCATCGAGATTTCACTTGCCACGCCAAGCGCGGTGCAAAGCGGCATCAAGCTGGTTCATGGGTTCGACGTTGCCGCCGGCCAGCGTGTCGACCTGGTGCTGGATTTCGATGCCTGCAAGTCGATTGTCAAGCGCGGCAACAGCGGCGGCTATGGATTGAAGCCGGTGGTGAATGTGATCCCGACGGTCTTGAACGGCATCGACGGCTTTATCGACCCAGCCCTGGCAGGCAGCGATGTGCTGGTGTCGGCGCAACAGGATGGCACCGTCGTGCGCTCCACGGTACCGAATGCCAAGGGCGAATTTTTCCTGGCCCGCCTGGCTCCCGGCAACTATGACGTCGTCATCACCGCAAACGGCCATGCCAGCGCCGTCATCGCCACCGTTCCGGTCGCCAGCACCACCAGCATCGTGAACGTCAGCACCGCCACTGCGCCAATCGCGCTGGCGCCATCGGCGACCGGCACCATCAGCGGCACCGTGACGCTTCCGGCAAGCTTCACCGACGCCGCGTATGTCGCGGCACAGCAAAGCTTTGCATCCGGCCCGAAAGTCACGATCAAGTACCAGGGCGTGGATGTGACGGCGGACGGCTCCTACGCGTTGTCGAATTTGCCGACGGCGGCGCCGCAACTCGGCCCGTACAGCACGATCCTGCCGATCAAGCTGAGCACCCAAACGAATACCGTTCCCGGCACCGGCAAGTATGCGGTGCAGGCGTCGGTAGCCGGCTTCGCCAGCCAGACGCAGATCGCCGACATCACGGCAGCCGATAAAACCGGCATCGATTTCGTTTTCCCGTAAATCATTGCAATCGGCGCGGGCGGCGCTTCGGCGGCGCCGCCCGCGCCATGTTGGGATGAGCCAGCCCTGCAACCCGAGGCCGCGCGATCGGCTTGCGGTAATATCGCTCGCATTCACCGCTTATTCACCATTGCCATTTGCGCCGGGACGACGGCCACCTTGCTTTTTCCGATGACACACGACACCACCCTCCACACCCTGCGCCAGGCGCTCGCCGACTGGCAGCGCCGGCAAAGCGCGCTGCCTGATTTTTGCCATGCGTGGTGCTCCCAAAGCGCACTGCTGGAGGCGCTGCCGGCGCACTACCGGGAAGCGCTGGAAGACCTGCCGGGGCGGCTCGAATCGGCGGCGCCATTTGGCGAGCATTGCGGTTGCACCCTGGACCAAGGCGGCCTGCTGGCCAACTTCGGCCGCTGGCTGGAGCGGGCACGATGAGCGCGGCCACGCAAACCTTCACGCTACGCGGCGAGTATGTCGAACTGAATCAATTGCTGAAGCTGATCGGCGTGTGCGACAGTGGCGGTGCCGGCAAGGCGCTGGTCGCCAGCGGCGCGGTGCGCGTCGATGGTCAGGTCGAGTTGCGCAAGACCTGCAAGCTGCGCACCGGGCAAACGGTGCAGGTCGGCCAAATACGCGTCGAGATCGTCTCCGCCTGAGCCGCTCAAGCCTGTCACTAAGAACATACCGCATAGGGTATTTTTCACAACCACAATTAAATTGGGCGGAATCGGCATATTTTTCAATATACCCCTGGACATACAATCAACCTGAGCAAGCAATGAACATCGAAGGCAATCTCGAAAGCGCGCCATCGATCCGGCAATTCTGGTTCGGCGGCAGCGCCGATGACCGCATCACCAGCCAGCAGCAAGCCGCGCTCTGGTGGTCGAAAAACGGAGTGCAAGACCGGCAATTACGGCTGCGCTTCGAGCCGACGCTGGCCGCCGCTGCGCAGGGCCGGCTCGACCACTGGGCCGACAGCGCCGACGGCATGCTGGCGCTGATCCTGCTGACCGACCAGTTCCCGCGCAACATGTACCGCGGCGAAGGCCGCTCATTTGCATTCGATGCGCAGGCGCTGCGCTGGTGCCGGCAGGCGCTGGAGCGCCAGTTCGACCGCGCGCTGCGGCCGATCGAGCGCGTGTTCGTCTACCTGCCGCTGGAGCATTCCGAGGCATTGGCCGATCAGCAGGCGGCGGTGGCGCTGTTTCGCGCACTGGTGCAAGACGCCCCGGCCGACCGACAGGACATCTACCGCGGCTATCTCGACTATGCGCTGCAGCACCAGGCCATCATCGCGCGCTTCGGCCACTTCCCGCATCGCAACGCGCTGCTTGGCCGCAATTCGAGCGCGGCTGAACTGGAGTTCCTGGCGGGGCCGCATTCATCGTTCTGAAGCCACCGCGGCGCTTTGCCTGCATGCAACGTGGTCAAGCGGGCATGAAGCTACTAGAATGATCTGCTCCGATCCGACGATTGGAAAGGAGTCACCGATGAACGATCAGGATGGATTGAAAACCGCCGCTGAGCCCGGCGAATTGGAGGAAAGGCAGCGCCGCGAAGTGGTGCGCGCGCTGGAGCCGTATGGCTTGCGGCTGATTTCCGATCTGGCGCTGATGACGCAGGCGGAAATCGCCAAATGGTTCATCTGGAACCTGCATGAAAACCTGGACGAACTGCGCAAGCTCGAACCGACGCTGGTTGGCCACGTAGTCGGCAGCCAGTTGACCGTGTGCGATGGCCAGTCGATGTGGAGCGCCTGCGGCGGCCTTGAAAAACGCATCGAATTCCGCTGCGACTGGCGTCTGCTGCTGAAGTACCCGGCCTATCAGAACGAGCAGGCGTATCAGCTCGGTGACGGCTGGATCGATCTGTTCGTCGGCCCGCGGCCGCCGCCGCACCCGGCGCTGGCGCCGGAGCAGAAAGGCTATCTGCACGCGGACAGCCCGCTGTATCCAAACCAGTTGTTTCTGTACGGCTGGATCGGCGCCGGCGTCTGGGACGAAATCAAGCCGCAGCTCTATCATCCGCACGCCGACTGCCAGACCGATATCTTCCTGCGCGACAATTTCCTGTTTCCGGTCAAGAGCGGATTCGATTTCGTGGCCGGCCCGGCCGGCGCGGTCGGCATTACCAATATCGAGATCCGGGTTTCCTCGCAGGCGCGGCCCAACACCTGGGTCAGGAACAAATAAAATGCGACGGCGCGACCGCGCCGCGCATGCCATCAACCACCGCACAAGGAGCCGCTCCATGGCCAGCCTGATTTACGTCGCCGATCCGCTTTGCTCCTGGTGCTATGGCTTCGGCCTGCAACTCAAGGGGCTGCTGGCCGTCTTACCCGACACGCCGCTGGACATCGTGGTCGGCGGCCTGCGCGCCTACAACACCGAAGTCATGACCGAGGCCGACAAGGACAACATCCTGTCCCACTGGCGCCGGGTGCAGGATGCGACCGGCCTGCCGTTCAATTACGAAGCGTTGTCGCGCCCCGGTTTCATTTACGACACCGAACCAGCCTGCCGTGCCGTGGTGGCGGCGCGCCAGTTGGCGCCGCAAGCCAATCTCGAGGTTTTCCTCGCGATCCAGCACGCGTTCTATGCCGAAGGCCAGGAAGCCACTGATGGCGCGGTGCTGGCGCGGGTGGCTGCCGCGGCACTGCAACGCTGCGGCGCCAGCGTCGAGCCAGCCGCCTTCCGGGCGCTGTGGGCCGAGGAAGCGACCGTCGCCGCCACCCGCGACGAATTCATCCAGACCCAGCGCTGGGGCATCTCCGGGTTTCCGACGCTGGTGCTGGAACACGACGGCCAACTCGACCTGGTCAGTTCCGGCTTTACCCGCACCGCAACCCTGGTCGAGCGGATCCAGGCGCTGATCGGCCAATAGGCGCCGCAGCCTTTCCCCCGTTTTTTTACTGCCAGCGACCAGCCGGACGGCGGCGGTCGCGTCGCGAACATTGCGCGCGTACCCGGTACGAAGAGCTTCCCCGCGGTTTATGTTACTCTTCAACAAGATTGGCAAAGCACCATCCGACGATCGAGCAATCGATCTCCAGACGGTTCGTACCGACCAGCCCACCAACCGGTCACGTGCTTATGAAATCACTCCAACTTCCGTACTGGCAGGCCCAGTTGCCATGGTTCGGAGTGCTGGCGGCAGCACTCACGGTCACGCTGAGCGCGGCAGTCTTCATCATCAGCATCGACCGCGCGCAACTGCACCGCACCCAGTCCGGGCAAGTGGAGCGCACGGTTACCCAGCTCAAGCAGATTTTCCTCCTGCTGCGCGACGCCCAGGCCGGGGTGCGCGGCTTCGTCATTTCCGGCCAGCGCGATTTTCTCGAGCCATATGCCACTGCCGGCGAGCGCATTGCGCCCATCCTGCGTGCATTGCGCGATAGCGCCGGCAGTGGCGACCAACCGCATGAACTGGCGCAGAGACTGGCAGAACTGCAATCGCAGATCGACAACAGCCTGCAGTATCTGCAACGGGCCGTGCGTCTACGCAACGATGACTTCGATCACCGAGCCGCCGCGAACTACGTCGGCGGCGGTCAAAGCGAGCAGGCCGTGGAACAGGTGCGGCGGCAGATCGCGCTGATCGAGGAACAGCAAAAGAACTGGCTGGCGGAGCGCGAGCCGGGCGCCACGCTGAGCGCGCCTTCGATGAAGGCTTTGGTCGTGCTGAGCACCGTCTTCACCTATCTGCTGCTGGCGAGCGCCTTCTGGTTGCTGAAGCGTGAAATCCGGCACCGCCGGCGCGCCGAACAGGCGCTGCACAAAACGAACCGGGCGCTGCAGCGGCGCGCCGATCAACTGAAGACCTCCAATCTGGAACTGGAGAGCTTCAGCTATTCGATTTCGCATGATTTGCGCATCCCGTTGCGGGCCGTCAGCGGTTACGCCCGCATGCTGGAGGAGGATTATGGCGCCCAACTGGATGCCGAAGGTCAGCGGCTGCTGCAGGTGATTCGCGACAATGGCCATCGCATGGGGAAATTGATCGACGATCTGTTGGCGTTTTCCCGGCTCGGCCGCAAACAGCTCCAGGCCACCGAAATCGACATGAACGAGCTGGTGGAGCCGCTGGCGGCGCAGGCGCAAGCCGACAGCAACGGCAGCACACCGCAATTCGAGATCGGCAGACTGGCGCCGATCAGCGGCGACCGCACCCTGCTGCAGCAAGTCTGGCTCAACCTGATTGCGAATGCCGTCAAGTACAGCGGCAAGCGGCCGCATCCGGTGATTCGCATTTCCTCACAACGCGGCGCCGACGAAAACGTCTATGCGGTCAGTGATAATGGGGTCGGCTTCGACATGCAATACTACGACAAGCTGTTCGGCGTATTTCAGCGCCTGCATGGCGCGGATGAATTTCCCGGCAGCGGCGTCGGCCTGGCGATCGTCCAGCGGATCGTGACGCGCCACGGCGGGCGCGTCTGGGCCGAGGCGACACCGGATCAGGGCGCGACCTTTTTCTTTGCCCTGCCAAACGATGGAACCGTCCATGGATAATTTCTCCCAAGTCGACATCCTGCTGGTGGAAGATACCGCCACCGACGCCGAAATGACGATTCGCGCGCTGCGCCGGCGCGGCTTGGCAAACCAGCTGGCATGGGTGCGCGACGGCAGCGAGGCGCTCGACTTCCTGTTTCGCCAGGGCGCCTATGCCGGACGCGACGACAGCCGTCCGAAACTGGTTCTGCTCGACGTCAAGATGCCGAAGGTCGACGGCATCGACGTCTTGCGCAAAATGACGCAGAAAGATCTGCTGCGCACGATTCCGGTGGTGATGCTGACCTCGTCGGCGGAAGAGCGCGACATGGTGGAAAGCTATCGTCTGGGCGCCAACAGCTACATCGTCAAGCCGGTGGACAGCGAAGATTTCGATCGCGTGGTCAGCGACATCGGCATGTACTGGATGCTGGTCAATAAATTGCCCGGCTAATGCGATTCCCCGACTGCCCATAATAAAAGCCATGGATCAGCCAATCAGGATTTTGATGCTGGAGGATGTCGCGACCGAGGCCGAGTTGGCGCTGCGCGCCTTGCAGCGCGACGGCCTACGCGTTGACCTGCAGCGGGTCGAAACCCGGGACGCCTTTAACCAGGCGCTGATTCGGCTCCAGCCCGACATCATCCTGTCCGACTACTCGCTGCCCGGCTTCGACGGTTTTTCAGCGCTCGGCATCGCCCGCACGCAATGTCCGGGAATTCCATTCATTTTCGTCTCCGGCACAATCGGCGAGGAAGTGGCGATCGAAGCGCTGCGCAACGGCGCCGCCGATTACGTCCTGAAAACCAACCTGCAACGGCTGGCGCCCGCGGTGCGGCGCGCGCTCGATGAAAGGCGCGAACGCACCGCCCGCCGGTACGCCGAATCACGCTTTCGTGATCTGATCGAATTCGCGCCGGATGCGATCGTGCTGATCAACCAGCATGGCAAGATCGAGACCGTCAACCGGCAAATGGAGCTCCTGTTCGGCTGCCCGCGCTCGCAACTGATCGGCGCCTGCAGCCGCAGCCTGGTTCCGGCCCATCTCACCGAATGGGACGATCTGCTGAACGGCGAGCGCGCGATGGCGCGTGCACTGGAGTCGCTCGGCGCGCCGTTTGAGGTGCCGATGTGCCGCGCCGATGGTTCCGAGTTTCCGGCCGAGGTCAGCCTCTCCCCGCTGAAGGGTGAAGGCGGCCTGTGGATTTCAGGCGTGATCCGCGATATCTCCGAGCGCAAGGAGCAGGAAGAGCGGCTGGCGCGGATGACCCGCATCCACACCATCCTCGGCAGCATCAATGGCGCCTTGCTGCGCATTCGCGATCGCAAGAGCCTGCTGCAGGAAGCATGCCGGATCGCGGTCGAGGAAGGCCGCTTCGTCGGCGCCGCGATCGGCCTGCTGGACCAGACGACCTTGATCGTGACACCGCAGGCATGGGCCGGCATCGATACCGATTTCCTGCAGGAAGTCCCGGTCAGCGCCGATCCGAGCCGGGCCGATGGCACCGGCATGGTCGGCACCGCGATGCGCACCGGACAGAGCCAGGTGGCGCACGACCTGCTGAAAAACCGCGAGCTGGCGCTATGGCCGGCGGCGATGCTGAAACGCGGCATCCGCTCGACCTTCGTGGTGCCGCTGCTGGCGGGCGACCAGGCGATCGGCGTGCTGGTGCTATTCAGCGTCAGGCCGGACGCCTTCAACCACGAAGAACAGCAATTGCTGACCGCGCTGGCGGCCGACATTTCCTTTGCCCTCGACTACATCGCCAAGAGCGAGCAGCTCAATTACCTGGCCTATTTCGACGCCCTCACCGGCTTGCCCAACCGCGCGCTGTTCCAGGATCGGACCGAGCAACTGGTGGCCGAGGGAGTGGGCGGCACACCGGAAAAAGTGGCGATCGTTCTGATCGACATCGAACGCTTTCGCGACGTCAACGACACGCTTGGACGCGCCGCCGGCGACGACATCCTGCGCACGGTAGCCAGGCGCTTGCGCGAAATCGTTCCCGATTCCAACTACCTGGCGCGCATCAGCGCCGATTGCTTCGCCTTCGTCGTGCGCGAAAATGCCAGCGTGACCGAAGTGGCAAACCTGCTCGAACGCAGGTTGACGACCCAGTTGTCGCAACCGATTCCGACGCATGGCAGGGAACTGCAGGTATTCGTCAAGGCTGGAATCGCGCTCTTTCCGTCGGATGGCATGGCGGCCGACCTCCTGTTGCGCAATGCCGAGGCGGCGCTGAAGAACGCCAAGGACTCGAAGGCGCACTACCTGTTCTACACGGCGGAAATGAACGTGCGCACCGCAAAGAAATTCTCGATGGAGAACCGTTTGCGGCGCGCCTTCGACCGGCAGCAGTTCGTGCTGCACTACCAACCGAAGGTGGATCTGGCCAGCGGCGAGATCGTCGGCCTGGAAGCGCTGCTGCGCTGGCAGGAACCTGGCATCGGCCTGGTCCTGCCGGGCCCCTTCATTCCGATCCTGGAAGAAACCGGCCTGATCGTTGAAGTCGGTGACTGGGTGATCCAGCGCGCCCGCCAGCAGTACCGCGAGTGGCGGGCGCGAGGCTTGCGGCCGCCGCGCATCGCGGTCAACGTCTCGCAACGACAACTGCGGCAGGAAAATTTCGTCGAACACATGCTGCAACTGGCCGGCACCGATGGCGCACAGGCGCTGGAAATTGAAATCACCGAAAGCCTGTTCATGGACGGCCAGGAGCGCGATGCCGCCTGTGCCAAACTGGCTGTCTTGCGTCAGGCCGGCATGACGGTTGCCGTGGATGATTTCGGTACCGGCTATTCCTCGCTCAGCTACATCGCCAACCTGCCGATCGACACGCTGAAGGTCGATCGATCGTTCGTCACCGACATGGCCATCAGCGGCAATCACAAGGCGATCGTCTCGACCATCATCTCGCTGGCCCACTCGCTCAAGCTGACGGTAGTAGCCGAAGGTGTGGAAACGCCGGAGCAGGCGCAATTGCTGAGGGCGTTTGGCTGCGACCAGATGCAGGGATTCCTGTACAGCCCGGCCTTGCCGCCGGAACAGATCACGCCGCGCCTGCGGCATTCCGTGCCGGCCGCTGCCGGTTGACGTGCCAGCCGGCTAGGCGCCGGCCCACTGGCGGAACACATGGATCAGCAGGCCGACCATGCCGCCGACCAGCGTGCCATTGACGCGAATGAACTGCAAATCGCGGCCGATGTTCAATTCCAGCTTGTCGACGATTTCCTCGTCCTTCCAGTCGCGCATGCGGTCGGCAATGAAGTGGCCCACGCGCGGCCGGTATTCCTCGATCAAGGCCGGCGCCGCCAGCAGGATCTGGCGATTGATCCAGTCGCGCATCGGCTGATCGTCGCGCAAGCCTTGTGCCAGATGGTGGGTCACGGCAACGATGCGCGCGCGAGCGCTGGAGTCGGGGCGCTGCAAATCTCGCTGCAGCCACTGCCGCAAATCCTGCCACAGGCCGTGCAGGTATTCGGTCAGGCGTGGATCGGCGGCCAGCTTTTGCTGCAGCTGCTCGATGTGAAAACGGCTGGCCGGGTCGTGCTTCAGCTTGTGGATCAGATCCGCCACCATGCGGTTGAAGTCCAGGCGCAGCGGATGCTGTGGATCGGCATTGATTTCATGCAGCAATTCCAGGATGCCAAGCACGACTCTTTCCGCCGCCACACGGCCGCCTGCCAGTTTCAGCCGTTCGAAATACAAGGGCAACTGGTCGGCCAGCAATTGCTCGATGCGTCCGCGCACCGAGGGCTTGGCCAGCCCCGACTCGATTGCCTCCAGCAATTGGTCGAGCAGCGCCTGATGGCGCTCGTCCAGCGTCAGCAAGTCCAGGATGTCGCCGGCCAGTTGCGCCAAGTCGAAGCGTCCGATATGCGCAGCCACCGTGCGCCGCAGAAAGTTTTTCACCTGGTCGTCGTCCAGCGCATTCAGGCCGTAGGAAACCGCGCGCAGCACGACATCGCCAAAACGCTCGGCGTGGATCGGGCTGGCGAGCCAGGCGGCGACTTTGCCGGCCGGATCAAATTCCCGAATCACGTTCAGCACGCGCTCGGTGGCGAAGAATTCTCCCTGCACGAATGCACCGAGATTGGCGGCGATACGCTCCTTATTGGCGGGGATGACCGCGGTATGCGGGATAAAGCGTAATCCGAGTGGATGGCGAAACAGCGCCACCACCGCGAACCAGTCGGCCAGCGCGCCGACCATGGCCGCTTCGGCAAATGCCGCAACGTAGGCCAGCAGCGGGTGGTGCGGCTGGAAATAGGTTGCCGCCGCAAATACCAGCGCCACCAACAGCAGCAAGCCATTGGCCAGCCACTGCATGCGGCGCAGGCGCCGCCGCTTATCCTCCGTGCCGCCGAAGGCAGGCTGTCGCAGTTGTCGGCCGAATTTCATCACGCACTCAGTACCTTCCGCCAACATTCATAACATGGAGTATGCAAAAAAACAGCGTTATTTTCGCCTATTTTTATGGATTTTAAAAAAATACTATAGTCAGTATCAATCAAACAGCGATGTGACCCGAGCGCCTCGTTTCATTCGGGAACGAAAAGCGCATCTTGCCGATCAATCCAGTTAATAACCTTCATTGGAACAGGAATCCGATGCCTCCGAACCCCGTCCCAGGTGCCATCGCTCGCCGCTATCTGCTGCTCTTGGCGCTGGCCTGGTGTACGGCTCTTCTCCCGCATCGCGCCTTTGCGTTCGACTTTAACGACATCTCGCTGCGCGCGCAGCAGTTGGCGCAAACTCCCTACAGAAAACCGGCTGCCAACCTGCCCAAGGCAATCCAGAACCTGAGCTACGATCAGTATCGCGACATCCGCTTCAACCCGGAACAATCGCTGTGGCGCAGCGCCAGGCTGCCGTTCGAAGTGGCGTTTTTCCACCAGGGCCTGTTTTACGATCACCCGGTGAAGATCAACGAAATCAGCAGCCGCGGCGTGCATGAGATCAAGTTCAAGCCGGCCCTGTTCGACTACGGCAAAAACCGGCTCGACCCCAGACAGTTGCAGCACCTCGGCTTCGCCGGTTTTCGTGTGCACTACCCGGTCAATACGCAGAAATACAAGGACGAGGTGCTGGTGTTTCTTGGCGCCAGCTATCTGCGCGCGCTCGGCAAAGGCCAGTTGTACGGCATTTCGGCGCGTGGACTGGCAGTCGACACGGCGCTCAACTCGGGCGAGGAATTCCCGCAGTTCACCGAGTTCTGGCTGCAGCGGCCGCAGGCGCGCGACAAGGACCTGACGATTTATGCGCTGCTCGATTCGTCCCGCGTCAGTGGCGCCTATCGCTTCGTGCTGAAGCCGGGCGAAACCACCGCCATCGAGGTCAAGTCCCAGCTATACCTGCGCGAAAACGTCACGATCCTCGGCATCGCGCCGCTCACCAGCATGTATTTTTTTGGTGAAAACCAGCGCTCGGCGGTCGAGGATTACCGGCCCGAAGTGCACGATTCCGACGGTCTGTCGGTGCAATCCGGCACTGGGGAATGGATCTGGCGCCCGCTGGTCAATCCGAAGCGCCTGCTGGTGACCTCATACGCACTGACCAACCCGCAAGGCTTCGGCATGATGCAGCGCGACCGTGCATTCGCCAGCTTCCAGGATCTGGAGGCCCACTACGAAATGCGGCCGAGCGTCTGGATCGAGCCGATCGGCAACTGGGGCGCCGGCCGCATCGAACTGGTGCAACTGCCGACGCCGGATGAAACCAACGACAACGCGGTCGCCTTCTGGGTGCCGGAAGTGATGCCGACGCCGGGCAAGCCGTACCAGATCGAATACCGCATGCTGTGGCAAAAGGACAGCGAAACGCGGCCGCCGCTATCCTGGGTGACGCAGACCCGGCGCGGCCATGGCTACCTGCGCAAGGTCGACGACAGCCTGGCGCTGGTGGTCGATTTCGAAGGGCCAGCCCTGGCCAGGCTGGCGCCGGACACGAAACTGGAGGCGATCGTCAGCAGCGATGCCAACGGCAAGCTGCTGGAAACCAACACCTACCGCAACGACGTCAGCGGCGGCTGGCGCATGACCGTGCGCCTGCGCCGCAACGACGACGCCAAGCCGGTCGAGTTGCGCGGCTACCTGCGCAACGGCGGCGACACCCTATCCGAAACCTGGAGTTACATATTACCGCCCAACTAACCCGCGCCCCGGACACGCAAGCGGCAGGCCGGTCGGCGCCCTGCGCCGCGTACCTGGCTCGACTGCCGCTGACGGCGGCGCAGCGGCAAGCGCTGCTGCGCCCCGGCGAGGCAAATGGCGCCAGCCCGCAACAGGCGATGCGGGCGCTGCACCAGGCGCTGACCGGGTCGCATGCGGAGGACGGCAACCCCGCCTATGCCTCGGTCGCCGCCCGCCTGCGGCTGCGCCGCGGAGCGGCCGCTGACCAAGCCGCTGCCTGCCTGTCCCAAGCCGGCGCCACCACGCCGCCAATCCGGCGCATCTCGATGGTGCCGCAACCTTGGGGCGGATTAAACCCGTTACACCGCTGGTGGCGCGCGCTGCGCGGCCACGGCACGCGCGGCGCAGCACCGCCAGCGGAGGCACCGCCCGCGTACGACAACTGGCAGCGCAGCGGCGGCTGGCGGCGGCTGACCCTGCTGTTGCTGATGTTCGGACAAACCGCGCTGGCCGCGTACTTCATGAGCGCGGTATTGCCCTATCACGGCACCAAGCCGTTGGAGATGGTGACGCTGGCCTTGTTCGCCATCCTGTTTTGCTGGGTCTCGGCCGGCTTCTGGACTGCCATGGCCGGCTTGCTGGTACTGCTGCGCGGCGGCGACCGCTACATGATCTCCGCTTCCGCCGCCGGCGATCTGGCCGGCCGGCCGATTGCCGCCGCTGCTCGCACCGCAATCGTGATGCCGATCTGCAATGAAGACGTGGCACGCGTCTTCGCCGGGCTGCGCGCAACCTATGAATCGGTGCAGCGCAGCGGTACCCTGGCGCATTTCGATTTCTTCGTGCTGAGCGACAGCAGCCAGCCTGACCTGTACGTGGCCGAGCTGGCGGCCTGGGACCGGTTGTGCCGGGCGGTCGACGGCTTCGGCCGCATCTTCTACCGGCGCCGGCGGCGCCGGGTCAAGCGCAAGAGCGGCAACATCGACAATTTCTGCCGCCGCTGGGGCGGTAACTACCGCTATATGGTGGTGCTGGATGCCGACAGCGTGATGAGCGGCGAGTGCCTGGCGACGCTGCTGCGGCTGATGGAAGCCAACCCCGGCACCGGCATCATCCAGACCGCGCCGCGCGCTTCCGGGCGCGACACGCTGTATGCACGCATCCAGCAGTTCTCCACGCGCGTCTACGGCCCGCTGTTTACCGCCGGCCTGCACTACTGGCAACTGGGAGAGTCGCACTACTGGGGTCACAACGCCATCATCCGCATGGCACCCTTCATCCGCCATTGCGCGCTGGCGCCGCTGCCGGGGCGCGGCGCGCTGGCCGGCGACATCCTGTCGCACGACTTCGTCGAGGCGGCGTTGATGCGGCGCGCCGGCTGGGCGGTGTGGATCGCCTACGACCTCGACGGCAGCTACGAGGAAATGCCGCCCAACCTGCTGGACGAGCTGAAGCGCGACCGCCGCTGGTGCCACGGCAACCTGATGAATTTCCGGCTGTTTACCGCGCACGGCATGCATCCGGTGCATCGCGCGGTGTTCGCCACCGGCGTCATGGCCTACCTGTCAGCGCCACTGTGGTTGCTGTTCCTGGCGCTGTCGACCGGCATGCTGGCTTCGCATACGCTTTCCGTTCCGCAATACTTCACCCAACCGTTCCAGTTGTTTCCGATCTGGCCCGAGTGGCACCCGGAAAAGGCACTGGCGCTATTCTCGGCCACCGCCACGCTCTTGTTCCTGCCCAAGATATTGAGCGTGGGGCTGATTTGTGCGCAGGGCGCACGCGCCTTTGGCGGCTGCCTGCGGCTTGCCGCCAGCATGCTGCTGGAGCTGGTGTTCTCCGCTCTGCTGGCGCCGGTGCGCATGCTGTTTCATTCGCGCTTCGTGGCGGCCGCCTTCCTCGGCTGGGAAGTCCGCTGGAAATCGCCGCCGCGCGACGACGCCGAAACCAGCTGGGGCGAAGCCCTGCGCAAGCATGGCGGCCATACGCTGCTCGGGCTGGCATGGGGCGCCGGCGTGTTTTGGCTCAACCCGTCATTCCTGTGGTGGCTGCTGCCGATCGTCGGCGCCCTGGTGCTGTCGATACCGCTCTCGGTGCTGTCCAGCCGTGTTGGGCTCGGCCGCCGCCTGCGGCAGCGGCAATTGTTCCTGATTCCGGAAGAAATACAGCCGCCGCCGGAACTGCGGGCCACCAGCGGCTATCTGCAAGAAACACCGCCGATGCCGGATTTTTCCCGCGCGGTAGCCGACCCTTTGCTGAACGCGCTGGTGTGCGCCTGCGCCAGGGCGCATCCCGGTTTACCGGCCGCGACCCGCGCCCGGCACGCGGAACTGGCGCAAAGCGCGCTGCAGCACGGCCCCGGCGCGCTGACGGCGACACAGGCGGATCTGCTGCTGCAGGACCCGCTGGCGCTGGCGCAACTGCATTTCGACGTCTGGTGCGCGCCGCAGGCGCACCCGCAGTGGCAGGTCCTGACCATCGGCTGCCAGCCAGCCGCGGGCACGCTTACCGCATGATGCGATAGCACGGCGTGTAGACGCTGCCGGGCAATTTCATCCGCCCCTGCTCGACGAAGGCGCGCAGCAGCGCATCCATCGATTGCATGACGGCGCGATCGCCGTGCAGTTCGAACGGCCCGAATTGCTCGATCGCGCGTATCCCCTGTTCCTTGACGTTGCCAGCCACCACGCCGGAAAACGCACGCCGCAGATTGGCCGCCAGCACGTTGGTCGGCTGGCCCTGGTGCAGCTTCAGGTCGCGCATGGTGGTGTGCGTCGGCACGAACGGCTGTTGCAACTCATGGTCTATTTTCAGCAGCCAGTTGAAGTAGTAGGCGTCGCCGCGTTCCTTGCGGAAGGCCCGCACGCGCTTGATGCCGGCTTCCATTTCACGCGCCACCTGCACCGGATCGTTGACGATGATCCGGTAATGGCGCCGCGCCTCGTCGCCCAGCGTGTCGGCCACGAACTGGTCGATCTGGTCAAAATAATCGGCGGCGGAAGCCGGGCCGGTAAAAATCAGCGGAAATGGAATCTCGCGATTGTCCGGATGCAGCAGGATGCCGAGGATGTACAGAACCTCTTCGGCCGTGCCGGCGCCGCCGGGAAACACGACGATGCCATGGCCGAGGCGCACGAATGCCTCCAACCGCTTTTCGATGTCAGGCAGGATCACCAGGTCGTTGACGATCGGGTTGGGCGCTTCGGCGGCGATGATGCCCGGCTCGGAAATGCCGAGATAGCGGCCGCCGGGCAGGCGCTGCTTGGCGTGGCCGATGGTGGCGCCCTTCATCGGCCCCTTCATCGCGCCCGGGCCGCAGCCGGTGCAAATGTCGAGCGCGCGCAAGCCGAGCTGATAGCCGACTTCCTTGGTGTAGCGGTATTCATGGTCCGGGATCGAATGGCCGCCCCAGCACACCACCAGGTTCGGGCTGATCTGCGGATGCAGCAGATTGGCATTGCGCAGGATATGGAACACCGAGTTGGTGAGCCCGGCCGAGGTGCCGAGATCGAACTTCGGATTGCGCTTGATTTCCGCGCTGGCGTAGATGACGTCGCGCAATACCGAAAACAGATGCTCCTGGATGCCCTTGATCATCTTGCCGTCGACAAAGGCGGAAGCCGGCGCGTTGCGCACCTCCAGCTTGATGCCGCGCTCGCGCTGGATCACGCTGATCGAAAAATCGGGATGCCGTTCCAGCAATTGCTTGCCGTCATCGATACGGCTGTCGCAATTCAGCACCGCCAGCGAACAGTTGCGAAACAGGCGGTACAGGCCGCCCTGGCTGGTATCGCGCAACTGGTGAACTTCGGCGCGGGACAGCACGTCCATCCGGCCTTCGGGGGAAATCTGGGTATCGACGACGGTATAGTCCATGGAGATGCAAGGGCGTATGTGGGGAAAATGCTGCCGAGGTAGCGGCATGCTGCTTGTCTGCGCACCATTTTACCGGCCCGGGTATTTCTTCGGATGGCAATTCTCGCCGCATGCTGCGGCAGCGCGCGTGCGCCATAGACGGCATAATGGCGAGCATTTGCAGAAACGGGCAGCGTTGCGTGCGCCCGATCGACGCGCGGCAGCACCCAGGAAAGGAACCCCATAATGGACGAGCAACAATTTGGCGTAGACGACTGGCGCCGCTTCCTGCAGAGCATCGGCGAGGACACCGAGCGCAGCGGCCTGCGCGAAACGCCGCAGCGCGTAGCGACGGCCTGGAAGCACTGGACTTCCGGCTACCACCAGAATCCGGCCGAGGTGCTGAAGGTATTCGAGGATGGCGCCGAGCAATACAACGAACTGATCGTGGTGCGCGGGATTCCGGTCTACAGCCATTGCGAGCATCATCTGGCGCCGTTTTTCGGCATGGCCACGATCGGCTATACGCCCAATGGCAAGATCGTCGGGTTATCCAAGCTGACCCGGCTGGTGGATTGCTTCGCCAAGCGACTGCAAGTGCAGGAGCGGCTGACGATTCAGATCGCCGAAGCGCTGATGACCGAGATGCAGCCGCTGTCGGTCGGAGTCGTCATCCGCTGCCGGCATTTATGCATGGAAAGCCGCGGCATTCGCACTCCGGGCGAAGAAACCGTGACATCGGCGATGCTGGGCGAGTTGCAGACCAACCTCGGATTGCGCACCGAATTCCTGGCACTGGCGCGTGAGAAGGATTGATACTCCTACGATAGGTAGCTATTTACGGGCATTAACCGGCCGTCTGGACTTCATACTCCAGATCGCGCTGGAAAATTCTATAAGAACCGGTCCAGCAACTTGCGGCTGGCCTTGTCCAGCGCCGCCACGTCACGAATCAGAAACTGGATTCCGTGACTGTCAGCGATCAGCAGCCGGCTCTCGCCGATGCGGCGAATGTCTTCCTCGCCCTTCAGCACGAAGCGGGCATCGCCGCGGTCGGTCTCGACGCTCCAGGTGCTGGGCGTGGCAAAGCTGGAAACACCCACAATGCGCCGGATTTGCGGCAGAAATTCGCGGCTTTCCAGCTCTTCGACGATTAAATCCCGGGCTTGCTGCGGTAGCGCGGCCAAGTTGTCGATCCAGCACAGTTCGCGGCCATCGGCCGCCACCAGCGCCAGGCTCTCGTCGGGCGCGGCAATCGGAAATGCGCGCACCGGCACCACGCCTTCATGGCTGATGTCCTCACCCGGTGCCCGGTACACCAGCCGCCCGGCGGCATTGCGACTCAATTCAAACGGATTCATGCGATGCGCTCCAGCCTCTCCTCGCTTTCGGGCGAGGATTGCGCCAGATCGGCCTCGGTCAGCCGCGCCTGCGCCTGATGCAGCTTGAAGTAGGCGCCTTCGCGCGCCAGCAGCTCGTCGTGCGGCCCGACTTCGACGATCTGGCCGCGATCCAGCACCACGATGCGGCTGGCGCGGCGCAAGGTCGAGAGCCGGTGCGCAATCGCGATCGTGGTGCGGCCGCGCACCAGGTTGTCGAGCGCCGTCTGGATTTCGCGCTCGGTGGTGGTATCGACCGAGGACGTGGCTTCGTCCAGGATCAGGATATGCGGATCGATCAACAGCGCGCGCGCAATCGAGATGCGCTGGCGCTCGCCACCGGACAAGGTCTGGCCGCGCTCCCCTACCAGCGAGTCGTAGCCGTGCGGCAGCCGCAAAATGAATTCGTGCGCGTGCGCAGCGCGGGCGGCGGCGACGATCTCGGCGCGCGTCGCATCCGGCTTGCCGTAGGCGATGTTCTCGGCAATGGTGCCGAAGAACAGGAACGGCTCCTGCAGCACCAGGCCGATATTGCGCCGATAGCCGGCGATCGAAAACTGCCGGATGTCAGTGCCGTCGACCCGGATCGAGCCTTCCGAGACGTCGTAGAAACGGCAGATCAGGTTGACCAGCGTGCTCTTGCCGGAGCCGCTGTGGCCGACCAGGCCGATCATCTCGCCCGGCGCAATCGACAGATCGAGGCCGCGAATCACCGCCTGATTGCCGTAGCGGAAACCGACCTGGCGCAACTCGATCCGGCCCTGCAGCCGCTCGACCGGCAGTGGACGCGCCGCCTCCGGCACGTTCGAGACGTGATCCAGGATATCGAAGATGCGTTTGGCGCCAGCGGCCGCTTTCTGCGTCACCGAGACGATGCGGCTCATCGAATCGAGCCGCGTGTAGAAGCGGCTGATGTAGGCGATGAACGCGGTCAGCACGCCGACCGTGATGTCGCCATGCCCGACCTGCCAGATGCCGACCGCCCACACCACCAGCAGGCCGATTTCGGTCAGCAGCGTGACGGTCGGCGAAAACAGCGACCATACCTTGTTGACACGGTCGTTGACCGCCAGGTTGTGCTGGTTGGCTTCGCGAAAGCGCGCCGCCTCGCGCTTTTCCTGCGCGAACGCCTTGACCACGCGGATGCCGGGAATGGTATCGGCCAGCACGTTGGTCACTTCCGACCAGATGCGGTCGATCTTTTCGAAACCGTGCCGCAAGCGGTCGCGCACCACATGGATCATCCAGATGATGAACGGCAGCGGCAGCAAGGTCACCAGCGCCAGCCATGGATTGATCGACACCAGGATCACCGCGGTCATGGCGATCATCAGGACGTCGGTGGCGAAATCCAGCAAATGCAGTGAAAGAAACACGCAGATGCGGTCGGTTTCCGAGCCGATGCGCGCGATCAGGTCGCCGGTGCGCTTGCCGCCGAAATATTCGAGCGACAGCCGCATCAGGTGTTCATAGGTGGCGGTACGCAGGTCGGCGCCGATCCGTTCCGATACCAGCGCCAGGATGTAGGTCTTGGCCCAACTCAGGCCCCAGGCGAACAAGGCCGACGCCAGCAGTCCGCCCAGGTACAGCCCGGCCAAGCCGACATCGATCGGCTTGCCGTTCTGATACGGGATCAGCACATTGTCCATCAGTGGCATGGTCAGGTACGGCGGCACCAGGTTGGCGGCGGTCGCGATCAATGTCAGCAGGAACCCGGCCAGCAATTGCCACTGATATGGTTTGGCGAAGCGCCACAGGCGGAACAGGGTCGAGGTCGAGGGCGGCGTCGGTGGCGGCGGGCTGCAGGCCGCGCACTGCCGGCCCGGTTCCAGCGGCGCCGAGCAATTCGGGCAGGATAGCGTCAGCGGCGCGCTTGCCGCCGGACCGCCGGCTGCTGCCGCCCGGAGCCGATCAAAACTGCGCACCAGTTGCAGCGCTACCGCATTGCGGCCGAGCGTAAAGCGCCAGCGCGCCAGGCGCACGCCGCCATCATGCAATTCGAGCGTGCCGACACCGGCATGGTCATGCAGCAGCAATCCCAGTCCGGGAGTCAGCGGCCACTCGCTCCAGCCGTCCGCAGCACCGTTACCGGCCAGCAGCCGGTGCCCCGTCAGCACCAGCAGGCCGGGACGAAAACGCAGGCGCGCGTCCAGATCCAGTTCCAGGATGGCGAGCACGGTTTCTTGCTGTTCCAGACGGGATTGCAGATCGGCCCGCCAGGAAACCGGCAGTGGCTCACTCGTTGACGACATTCGGTACTCGATTTTGGTGGAGGCAGCAGGAGATTCGCGCTGCGGCCTTGGCGGCGCAGCGTCGCCCGGTATGCGGCTCGGTCGCAATGCAGCCGCACTATAGCCGAATCACGGCCGGGTCGGATCATACAGGCGATCGACCGAACCCGTCATCCTTGAACGCGCCAGGGACCGATTCTGTTGACACGCCAAATATTTATTTGGCCAACCTGTAAACCATTTGCGCGGTGCGCGCGTTATCGGTAGCTATGAATTTCACAGTTTTTGCCGATTTTTGCTTGACCATGCCCCACCGGACCCGAGAGTCATGACTAAAAAGACCATTGAAATTGTCAATGTAATCACTTTACGCGGCCCGAATATCTGGACTTATCGTCCTGCCCTGGAAGCGTGGGTCGATATCGGCGCCCTCGAAGATTCGCCCTCGAACACCATCCCCGGCTTTTATGAGCGCCTCACTGCCTGGCTGCCCGGTTTGATCGAGCACCGCTGCGGCATCGGCGAGCGCGGCGGTTTCCTGCAACGCTTGCGCGATGGTACCTGGCCCGCCCACATCCTCGAACACGTGATGATCGAGTTGCAAAACCTGGCCGGCATGCAAACCGGTTTCGGCAAGGCACGCAGCACCGCCACCCGCGGCCTGTACAAGGTCGTGGTGCGCACCCGCGACGAACGGGTCAGCCGCAGCGCGCTGTATGCCGCGCGCGACTTGGTAATGGCAGCGATTGAAGACCAGCCCTACGACGTCGGCGCCACGGTCAAAGCATTGCACAAGATGGTCGATACGCTGTGCCTCGGCCCCAGCACCGCCTGCATTGTCGATGCCGCCGCCGAACGACGCATCCCGTTCTTTCGCCTGAATGCAGGTAATCTGGTGCAGTTTGGCTACGGCGCGCGCCAGCGCCGCATCTGGACCGCCGAAACCGATCAGACCAGCGCGATTGCCGAAACCATTTCCAGCGACAAGGAATTGACCAAGACCCTGCTGCAATCCTGCGGCGTCCCGGTGCCGGAAGGCCGCATCGTCAACAGCGCCGCCGAGGCATGGGAAGCCGCCGAAAGCATCGGCCTGCCGGTCGTCATCAAGCCGCTGGATGGCAACCACGGTCGCGGAGTTTCGACGAATCTGAATTCAGCCGCCGATATCGAAGCCGCCTTTCTGCTGGCGGAACAGGAAAGCAGTGACGTCATCGTTGAGCGTTTCATCCGCGGCCACGAACACCGTCTGCTGATCATCGGCGGCAAACTGGTGGCTACCGCTCGCGGCGAAGAGGCCACTGTGATTGCCGACGGCAAATCCAGCGTTGCCGAACTGATCAATAGCCAGCTCAACAGCGATCCGCGCCGCGGCAGCAGCGAGGACTGCCCGCTCAATCTGATCCTGATCGACGAGGCGGACGACCCGGGCGTCGTGCTGCTGGAACTGGCACGTCAGGGCTATACGACGGAATCCGTTCCGGCTGCCGGCGAAAAAATTCTGGTACAGCGCAACGGCAATGTCGCCTTCGATGTCACCGATCAGGTGCATCCGGCGGTGGCGGCAGCGGCATCGCTGGCTGCGCGCATCGTTGGACTGGACATTGCCGGCGTCGACCTGGTGGCAGAGGACATCAGTCGGCCGCTGGAAGAGCAGCACGGCGCCATCGTTGAAGTCAATGCCGGTCCGGGCCTGTTGATGCACCTGAAACCAGCCGAAGGTTCCCCGCGCCCTGTCGGCCGCGCCATCATCGATCACCTGTTTGCAGCCGATGCCAACGGCCGGATTCCGCTGGTCGGCATCAGCGGCAGCCGTGGCATGAACGCGGTAGCACGTCTGCTGGCACGGCTGTTGCATCTGCAAGGGGTATATGCCGGCCTGGCTTGCAGCGACGGCTTGTTCCTGGATCAGCGCTGCATCAAGGCCGGCGATTGCGCCAACGGCCAATCCGCCCAGCGCATCCTGCTGAACCATGCGGTCGAAGTCGGGGTGTTCGAGAGCGGCTTGCCGGCGATTCTGGGCGAAGGGCTGGCCTACGACCGCTGCCAGGTCGGCGTCGTCACCAACCTCGATACCGAGGCACTGCTGCCGGAATATCACATCCATGACTGCGAACAACTGGCCAACGTGCTGCGCACCCAGGTCGATGTCGTGCTGTCCGATGGCGTCGCGGTATTGAACGCGGCCGATCCGGCGGTGCTGGCGCTAGCGCCGCTGTGCGACGGCGAAGTGATGCTGTTCGGCCGCAGCGCGGCCTTGCCGGCACTGGCGCAACACCGCAAGGATGGCGGGCGCGCAGTATTCATCGACGGCGCCCGCGTGGTACTGGCCACCGGCAGCAAGCAAACGGCGCTGGCCACGCTGGGCGCGGAAGTGCTGTTTGCGCCGAATGCCGCGGCGCAACTGGAAACCATTCTGGCCGCAACGGCAGCCGCCTGGGCGCTCGACATGCCGACTGACGTGATTCGCGCCGGCCTTGAAACACCGCGGGAAAAACCGACCGCCAGCGCGTCATCGGCGGCCTTCTCCGGCAATCACCAATCCACCGTTCTGCACTGACAAGAAACGGTTCAACAAGGAAACCTGTCCATGGACATTTCGCGGATACGGGCGCTGCGCGGGCCCAACCTCTGGAGCCGGCGCACCGCCATCGAAGCCATCGTCTCCTGTTCCGACGCCGAGCGCTCGGCCGCCGACATTCCCGGGTTTGAAGCCCGGCTGTGCGCGCGTTTTCCGCAAATCAGCTTCCTGCACCCGCACGACCAGGAACCCACCTTCTCGCTGGCGCACGTGCTGGAATACGCGGCCTTCGGCCTGCAAGCGCAGGCCGGGTGCCCGATTTCCTTTTCGCGCACGGTCGAAACCGTGCAAAGCGGCACCTACCAGGTGGTGGTCGAATACACCGAGGAAGCGGTCGGCCGCCTCGCCTTCGAACTGGCGCTGACGCTATGCCAAAGCGCGCTCGATGACCAGCCATTCGACCTTGAATCCGCGCTGGCGCAATTGCGCGAACTGGACGAGGATGTGCGGCTCGGCCCCAGCACCGGCGCCATCGTGCAGGCCGCCGTCAAGCGCGGCATTCCGTTCCGCCGCCTGACCGAAGGCAGCATGGTGCAGTTTGGCTGGGGTAGCCGCCAGCGCCGCATCCAGGCCGCGGAAACCGATCGCACCAGCGCCATTGGCGAATCGATCGCACAAGACAAGGAACTGACCAAATTCCTGCTGGCCACCGCCGGCGTCCCGGTGCCGCATGGCCGTTCGGTGGCGGACGCCGAAGACGCCTGGCGCGCGGCGCAGGAGGTCGGTGCGCCGGTAGTGGTCAAGCCGCGCGACGGCAATCAGGGCAAGGGTGTCGCCTGCAACATCAGCACGCGCGAAGAAATCCTCGCCGCCTACGCCGCGGCCTGCGAAATCAGCTCGGACGTGATCGTCGAACGCCATCTGGCCGGACACGACTACCGGCTGCTGGTGGTCGGCGACAAGCTGGTGGCCGCGGCCCGTCGCACGCCGCCGCAAGTCACCGGTGACGGCGTGCACACGATCGCCGAGCTGGTACGGCAGATCAACCTCGACCCGCTGCGCGGCGACGGCCACGCCACTTCGCTGACCAAGATCCGGCTCGACGATATCGCGCTGGCGACGCTGGCCAAGCGTGGCTACACCGTCGACACCGTTCCGCCCAAGGGCGCGCGCGTAGTGCTGCGCAACAATGCCAACCTCTCGACCGGCGGCACCGCCACCGACGTCACCGACGACGTCCATCCGGAAATGGCGGCGCGCGCAGTGGAAGCAGCGCGCATGGTCGGGCTCGACATCTGCGGCGTCGATGTGGTTTGCGAAAACGTCATCACGCCGCTGGAGGCGCAAGGCGGCGGGATCGTCGAAGTCAATGCCGCACCCGGCTTGCGCATGCACATCCAGCCATCCTTTGGGGTCGGACGCGACGTCGGCGAAGCCATCATCGGTTCCATGTATGACGCCGACGACGACGGCCGGATTCCAGTGGTCGCCGTCTCCGGCACCAACGGCAAGACCACGACCGCACGCCTGATTGCGCACATTCTTGCCTGCGACGAATTGCGGGTCGGCCTGACCAGCACCGACGGCGTGTACATCCAGAACCAGCGCATCGACAGCGGCGACTGCAGCGGCCCGCGCAGCGCCCGCAACGTGCTGATGCACCCGGACGTCGATGCCGCCGTGTTCGAAACCGCGCGCGGTGGCGTGCTGCGCGAAGGCCTCGGCTTCGATCGCTGCGATGTCGCAGTGGTCACCAATATCGGCCTCGGCGACCATCTGGGCCTGAACTTCATCAGCACCGTCGAAGACCTGGCGGTCGTCAAGCGCGTCATCGTGCAAAACGTCGCCCCAAGCGGCGTTGCCGTGCTAAATGCGGCCGACCCGCTGGTGGCCAGCATGGCGCAGGATTGCCCGGGCTCGGTGACATTTTTTGCCATGGAACGCGACCATCCGCTGATCGCCACCCATCGCGCCAAAGGGCAACGCGTGATCTATCGCGACGGCGAACGCATCGTCGCCTTCGAAAACGGCCACAGCCAGGAAATCAGCCTGTCCCGCATTCCGCTCACCAGCAACGGCGTCATCAGCTTCCAGGTGGAGAATGCGATGGCGGCAATCGCCGCCGCCTGGGGGCTGGGTATCGATTGGCGCACGATCCGTGCCGCGCTCTCCAGCTTCGTCAGCGACGCCGAGACCGCTCCCGGCCGCTTCAATGTGTTCGCCTATCGTGGCGCGACGCTGATTGCCGATTATGGTCACAATCCAGATGCGATTCTGGCACTGACGCAGGCCATCGAGAAGATGCCGGCACAGCGTCGGGTAGCCGTCATCAGCGCCGCCGGTGACCGCCGCGATATCGACATCCGCCGTCAGACCGAGATTCTGGGCGCCGCCTTCGATCAGGTCATTCTGTACGAAGATCAGTGCCAGCGCGGCCGCGCTGACGGCGAAGTGATCGCACTCTTGCGCCAGGGTCTGACCGGCGCACCGCGCACCAAGTCGATTCAGGAAATCCACGGCGAATTTCCAGCCATCGACCGCGCGCTAAGCGGCCTGCATCCGGGCGACCTGTGCCTGATTCTGATCGACCAGGTGGAAGCCGCGCTGGCACATATCGCCAGCCGCATCGAGCACAACTGGCCACCGCTGGCTACCGGAAGCCGCAGTACCGGCCGCCACCCGGCACGCGACTGGAAGTTGCCGTTGCCGAGTGCCGATACGCCCGTCACCGAGGCGCAATCGACCGCCTGATCGGCGCCTTGCGGCGACTTCGCAAACTTGCGACCCGCTCATGCAAAAGGCCCGCTGAACCAGCGTTCAGCGGGCCTTGGTTTTCCTGGATCTTCCTCGCGAGCTTGTATCCACGCGCCGATTCCGAGCCAAAACTCGTGGCACGGCAACATGCGGCGCCACACGCCCGCTCTCTGGCAGCACAAAAAAAAGCCCGCGAACCTTGCGGTTGCGGGCTAAATCCAATTCTTTAGGAGGAAATTGGAGGAGACAGACGAATCATACTGCGGCGCAGCATCGACGTCTGCTCATTTCTCGTGATAGCGGAAATAGATATTTGGTATATCCCGTCGTTGGCACCTGTCGAGGCGACGCTCGACTCCGCCGTTGCGCTAGTAAGCTAGTAAACCAGTTGTATCTGCATCGTCACCCCACTGTCCGGCAGCTCGAAGCGCGCCTCGTCATAGCGTGCTGCACGCATTTTCGGTTTCGGATTATTTGAAAAACCGTAACCCTTGGTTGGCATGCCAAGGAAATTTGTCTCGAGTTTGCCGCTGTTGTCGTGGTCGTGGAAGGCGGCGATCGCATAGCTTCCGGCGGGCAGGTCCGTCACCACGGCCGTGGCGGAGTTGGTCGAACCGTCTATCGGCACCATGATTCGGCGGATAGCCTTGGTGTCATCTTTGGCAAAATGGTCCGGCCCGGCAAATACCGCAACCGCGACCTGCCCGCTCGCGTCTTTCACTCCCGAGACGACGACGGTCAGCGTCGCCGCCGCCACATGCGTGACGCATGCGAGCAGGGCGATCAGCGGCAGCAGCCGAAGCGATGCCAGCGAGCGATTGGATTTCGAAAACATGTTCATGGAAGTAATCTCCTGCAATTCAACTGGCGCGGGAATGCCAGTACCCGTGGAAACTGAGTGGGGTGGAATGCCGCAGCCAGACGCGCGCAGTCGGCCCGTCTGCCAGGCGGTCAGCGCGGAAGATGCCGAGGAATGAATTACCGCTGCCCCCGTCCAACCCCATGGTGAGTAACCAGCCCTGCTCACCGGCGGCAGTCTCGTCCGGCACGAAAATCGGTTCGCCCAGGTGAGTATCGTCCAGATACAGGAAATCGCGCTTGCCGCTCTCCATATCCAGACGCGCCAGCCCGTTATGAAAAACCGTCGCCCCCGGCGCGGTCGTAAAGTAGCCGAAACGGTGGCGATACCCGGCAACGCGAGCATCGACCATCGGAAACTCATGATTTTCCGAACTCACAGCTTCCTCGACGATTTTTCCCTGTCGCAGGTTGATCACGTAGCGCCGCACCGTCCCCGCATACTGCTGCAGCCCCTGCCGGCCCTCCATGATGAGCCGGAACGCGGCCTTTTCACCGATAAAGTGGTCTGGTTCCTGATAACCGACGAAATCGGCAACAATCGAATCCGCCGTTTCGAACGCATTCAGGCTATGCCACATGAAACAGGCCGACGTCTCCAGCAGCACCGGCTGTGCCGCGCCGCTACGGTCGATCACCATCAGCAGGTTGCCCTGCTCCGGCTTCCACTGCAGGCTGTCGGTAAAGCTGGCCACACCGCTCAGGTAACGGAACAGCGATAGCTCAAGCGGATGCAACAGCACCAGGGCGTAACGCTCGGTGATGAACCAGTCGTGAATATAAGATGCACGCGGAGCCGTCAGGCGCTGATGATGGCGTAGCTCTCCACCCGCGGTGCGCACGACCAGATGCAAGTACGTGCGCGGGCCATACTCCATTCCGAGCAGCAGCCATTCCCCGGTTTTGGCGTCCGTCTTGGTGTGCGCCTTGTAGTCCGCGCCGCAGTCCGGCGGACCCACCTGCTGTTCGCCGCGGGTTTCCAGCGTATCGGGATCGAGGCCGTAAGGCAGGCTCACCTCATCGAAGGCGAACAGGCAGCCGTTCTTGACCTGGGTCGTGACGCCCGCCTGCGACTTGATGCGGTTGCCCATGTTGCGCAACATCCCGCCCGGCGCACGCGTGGTCCAGGTTGGCAGCAGCACACGCCTGGCCTGCTCTTCGGCGACGTATTTTTCAGTGCGGACAAAGCGGTTGCGATAACGCACCTTGCCTCCACCGAAGTCGAACGCCTGGATCATGCCGTCGCCGTCCAGCAAATGGGTCTTGCGCATGCCGCCTAGATCAAAACGTCCAGGACCGTTCCGATACAGGGTTCCTCGCAACGCGGGCGGGACAGTGCCCTCCACCTGCGGTAAATAATCGTGCTCTTCGGTCATCGAACGGGCAAGCCCGGCCAGCCAGGATTTGTTATCCGCCCCTATTTGTTCTTGCTTTACCATGCATGACTCTCCTCAAAATTGACCAGTCGAGACACAGCAATGGCAAAATATACACTAGATTTAATTTCTTACAGGAAATTACACCGTGCATCGCCGATCTTGCTTTCGGCTGGCGCAGATCTGCAGTGAATTTTCTTCTAACACGATTGCGCCGACAATCAGGCGGCTGCCTTATGGATTCGCGTCCGCGCAGATATGCCGCGCACCCGCCAGTTCCGCAACTCCGACAGCCATTTCCCTCGACTGCACCTACCGTAGCACGGCCGCATGAACTGAAAGGCCCGCTGAACTAACGTTCAGCGGGCCCTAGTCTCCTTGTTCCTCCTGTGTGGACTTTTATCCACGCGCCAATTTTGAGCCAGTTTTAATCGCTCGTCATTATGCGGCGCAACATAACCTGTTGTTGCATAAAAAAAAAGCCCGCGAACCTTGCGGCTACGGGCTAAATCCAATTCTTTAGGAGGAGATTGGAGGAGACAGGAGCATCTTACTGCGCCGCAGCATAATAGTCTGCTTGTTTATTGTGATAGCAGATATTCTTATTTTATATATCTTAGTTACTCCATCCTCTTCATGCAATTCTCGCCTGATCCGCTTGAAACGTAAAAAAGCCCGCACATCTTGCGACGAAACGGGCAAATCCAGATGTCTGGATAACTCACGAAGAAAATATCTGCAGTTGCTCACCGCAGCAACGCGATATTACTCATCCTGCATGACGAGGCTGTGACATTGTTCCTGCAATTGCCATCATGCAAAGAAAATCCCGATCGGCAATGAAGCATGTCCTTTAAGGTTTTTTTAGGATTTATTGAATAAAGTATTAAGAAAACCCCGAACCAGCCTTCCCTATCATTGGTGCCATTGATCGCGTGGCTACACGCGGCATCCAATGTTGATTTTCAATGAACAGGAATGGATATGGATCACATCAATTCGGAAATGCAACGCTCCGGCTCGGCCACTGGCTCGCGCGTGGATATTTACCGTGGCATTCACAAGGCGGTGCGCGCCTTTATGTGCGATACGCTGACCATGGTGGGGCGACTGGATATCAACGACGAGCAGGACGTCGTGGCGGCAGTAACCCAGGTCCGCGGCCTGGCGGTATTTTGCGCGGGGCACCTGGCACATGAAAACCAGTTTGTTCATCCGTCCATGGAGGCGCGCCGCCCCGGATCGTCCGGCGTGACGGCAGGAGATCATTCCCACCATGTCGAGGCGCTCGAAAAAATCCATGCGCTGGCCACCGCGCTGGAACAGGAATCCGGCACTTCCCGTGCCTGCGCCCTGGCGGAGGTGCAGCAATTCCTGGCGCAGTTCGTCGCCGAAAACCTGACACACATGAATGTCGAAGAAACCTGGAACAACGCGGTGTTATGGGAAACGCATTCGGATGCCGAACTGATTGCCATCGAACAGGCAATCGTCGCCTCGCTCTCCCCGGAAGAAATGGCGGTTTGCCTGCGCTGGATGATCCCCGGGATGAATCCAGCAGAGCGCGCGGAACTCCTGGCTGGCATACGGCAAACCGCGCCCGCACTGGTATTTGAGGGCGCCCGCGAACTGGCACGCGACTGCCTGGGCGCGCGCGACTGGAGCAAGCTGGTGACCGCATTGGCACAGCCCGAACGCCTGGTGGCATGAAGCTGTGCGGCCGCTAAGCTGGCAGCTCGACCAGTTGCACCGGGCGGCTAACGCTCAGCCGAAAGCGCCCGCGCCCGGTTTTTTCGATGCGCACGCACTTCCCGCGCTCGCTCAGGCGGCGCGCCAGTAGAATCAGGCGTGCTTCGAGGTTGTCGCTGATATCGGGCAGGCGAATCCTGGCATCCAGGCGCAACTCGCGGTTGGTGAAGGCAACCCGATGCTGTTCGACATAGTCGCGTATCAAGGTCCAGAAGATGGAACCGGCAACACCCTTGATCAGATATTCGTCATCCAGGAAAATGCTGTCGTTTTCCGCGAAATGACGAACCAACAGGATCTCCCCGCTCGGCAGTTGCGGCGTCGATTCCTCGGAAGCACCTTCTTCCGCCTCCTCGGTCGCACGCTGCAGCGCATGAATCGCCATGCCCAGTTGCCCGGAAAGCGCCAGCAGCGCATCCTCGTCGTCATAGCTGAAACGCAAATCCCGCGGACTTTCAACATATAGAATACCGACCAGCTTGCGAAAGGCAATGATCGGCACCGCGCACTGGCTGCGCGACTCGCTTAATCCAGGCATCGGTATTTCAGGCTCGAATCCACCCTCGTCGCCGCTCATTCTGGTGCTTTGCTTCACCGCACGACTATAGGCATACTCGGAATTCATGTGGCCGATGCGGATCGGCGTCATCTCACGCGCGGCGACACCGATCACGCCGCTGCCGAAAGCAATTTCGGACCCGATGCCGGACTCCTGGTAGCCGTGACTGCCCACGGTATACAACCGCTTGCAGGACGCGTCCGCCATCAGCAGCATCGCGTGCTCGATATCCAGATAGCGATTCAGGCAGAACAAGGTTTCACTCAGCAATCGCTCCAGATCGGTGCAGGCGGAGATACGTTGCGTGCATATGCGTAGAGCCGACAACAGATTGCGAGCAGGCGGCGGCGCCGGCAAGCTTGCACCCGCGACGACCGTGATCTCAAGCACGTGGAAGATATCGGAGCCAAGCAGCCGGAACACGCCGCTCATACCGGTATGCGACGCAATCCCGGCCAGCTTGGCCTTCATTTCTTCAAACACCTGGCCGGACGTCTCGGTATGCGAATAGCGCAAGGACAGTCGATACTGGGCGGCGGTCACCGGATTCGTGACCAGCAACGTTGCCGACGGATTGGCGAGGATGTTCTGCCGCGTCTTATTGAAAAACTGATAGGACAATGCAATCCGCTGCGCATCGATGAATTGCACTTGCGACAGATAGGCGACATTGGGCATGCCGTCCACGCCCGCGGTGGCCATGATTGCCGGAATCACGCCTTCGAAGCACTCACGAATCGCATCCAGCCGGAATCTCATGCGCCGGCCCTTAACGGTTCGCCCGCATGCGGCCCCGGCGTTTGCGAGAATGCGGCGATCGGATTGAACTCCACGGCAACCAGCTCCGGCGACGAATACGCGAGCACGGTTCGCACGAACACCTCCGAAAAACCGAGCACTTGCAGTTCGCACGTGAATTGGTCTTCGTGCCTCGCAATCAGCACCAGATCGGACTCCGCAACCGTGGTCAGCACCGCGTTCAAGCCCTTCACCTGAATCGTGCGATGGGTGGTCGGCCTGTTGAATACGACGGCGACCGCACCACATTCCGCAATATCGGCCAGTACCGTGGATGCCTGGCTTCTTGCCACAAAAACCTTGACCAGGCGCCGATCCGGCGCAATCCAGCATCCCAAGCCCCGCACCACGCTCGGTATATTTTGCGCATCGCAACTGCCGACGGCGATCGACACCCCGCCCTGCATGAACCTCCCCTGCTCGGCATCGATAATCGGTTCGGACTCCGGCATAGGAAACCCATCAATACAAGTGGAACACCCGCCATGCATGCGTGCTTGGACCTGTCATGCTGACACGATTTTAATCATTTTCGTCGGTGGCGAAAGAAAACGAAAACCCTGCTGCCTTGCCCTTCAGGATTTGGCCGCCCGAAAAATATCGTCGGAAGAATCCTGGTTCAACACCCGCCGACCCGGCGACCCGGCGACATGGGAGCGAGGCGATGGCGCGCCGGCTCGATGCGACTTACCCACAGAACCCGTTGGCAACCCTGTGGATAAGCATACTCATTATTCTCTATCTCATTGATATTTAGCAAGATTATGACGCAGCTCAAATCTGATGCGCAGGATGCTGCAAGGAGTGAATGGCGACCATGCCGAGCAAGTCTCCCGCTCGTGCCGTTCGCCAGGACTGGGTCGAGGCAGGAACCGTGATCGGCGCGGCATCTCTAACGACAACGAACCGGTGAATCGAGGCGCGCCATGAACATGAAATCATTTTCCGTAATCATCGTTGCCAGCGCCCTTACCGCCGCCTGTACTTTTCCGACCACCATTGATCCCAATCTCTTGGGTTCGCCGGCTCCGCCGACGGTAGCCACACGCAGCATTGTCGTCACTCCCGACACCAGATGGGTGAATGTGACAGGCGGCGAAATCATCAGGTTTGTCGTGGCTGACAATACATTCACCTGGAATTTCAATAATTCGCCGACGGTCAGCAACTTTGATTTGCGCCAAGTCGCTCCGGCCGGCCTATTCGAGCACCGGGTCGAAGCGTATATCGCGCCCAATCCGCTATACATCGGCGGCAGCGGCCGAGGCCACGGCGCCGGTCACGCCGGGGGACATCGGTAAGATCCTATCGCCCGATGTTTCCCGAAGCCAGCACAGGCATTGCTCGCCAACCAGTTTTTTCGAGCAGGAATGAAAAAAGGGATTTCCGAATATCGATCATGGCGTTTCGCAACCGGCATCCTGCGCGCGTCCTTTCCCGACGTTCCGGACGCTGCACCACCACTCCAACATTTGTCTGAAGCTGCCAGCGAAGCCACGTTGGAGAAGGTCCTCCGAAACCATCGAACATTCGGCGGCCGTGCTGAAATCCAACACCATTGTCGATGCTGCCCGATCACATTCAAGGTAAATCGCTTTGAGTTCCGCCACCGAAACTGCCCTTAAGTGGCTCCGATCGGGTGGCTGTGCATTGGCGGCCGCACTCAGCAACGCCGCGAGCAGCGATAACATCATCGGCGCTTTCAGCGTCAAGGTTGTCATGAACTTTCCCCATGCCTCTTTTTAAAGGAGCTATGAAAACAAAATACTATTATTTCCAGAAAGGGGATGATTTATTGGGGATCAAAGGACCGGTTCGTGGGCCTGACGACGGGGGGTTCCCTCTGATACGATCTGCGGCACATCCGGGCAAGTTGCCTGAATCAATCCGAGTTGGACGCGCTCAGAAAATGGGCGTGTGGGAGTCTTCGGAGATGGTGAAAAGGTACGCTCGCCTGACACCGGAACAGTTTGCACAACACGCGTTCGTGGTCGATGGGATGCTAAATGGCACAACAGAAATGAAAAAAGGGTCAGCTTTTACGCTAACCCTTTGATTTCTTGGTGCTGATGGCCGGAATCGAACTGGCGACCTACTGATTACGAACCTTGCCTTGAAGTTTAAATACGTATATTAATCAATCACTTACAACGCTTGCCAAAGCAAAAAACTGTGCCCCGCAGGGGCAAACTACGTCATTCATTTTTCAGGTTGGCACAAATTTGGCACACCGATTCGAGCAGGCATCGGCTTCCGAATCAGACAAATCTGGGCAATGGATTGTTGTTCTTTCTATCCAGTAAATGGCTGGAGTTGACCCGAAGCTGACACAGCCGACTTCACAAGCAGACCTTCAGTGTTTGACCTGAGCGGCACACAACGGCGCGGTTGCGGGTTCATTGGCTGAGAAGATTTTATCGGCAAGTGCCGCAGCCAGGAAGGCGAGTAAGAAGCTCCTTAATCCGTTGGTTAACTCGTCCGCGAACTCCCCCACTGGGTATAGCCATCTACCTCCATTCTTTGTGCGCGTTCTTTCGACGGCTCTGACATATGCCTTTGGGTCATGCTCGAACTGGCCGACGGAAGGATTTAGTGGAACCAAAATCTCGATCTTTGCGTCCGGCTCGGAAGGAGATCTGTTGCTAAACACTTGTGCGCCACCTGAGAGTCGGTGTATCCACTCTTGCCGGTAACTCTCAAGTTTCGCAATGAATGCAGCGTGATCTTGCACAGAGGCTGCAACCGATGGGGTACTTGCCGTGAGCGCTTGATTGAATTTTGTCTTGTGGAACGCGCAGTCGCTGCCTTTCACATCAAGGTTGAGGCGCCTAGATGCCCAGACTGCGACATTGTCTAGTGTCGCTTGAGCGAAGAACACGAGCGATGCGGAATGGTACCGAGCTGGAACCACGTTGACCGACCCAATAGCGCGGCCTGTGGGCAGTCCTTTAAGCATTTCGCGTGCGTACTCAACGCAGCAAACATATTCGAATATTCCGCGCCAAGGCGACCAGACTACGTCGTGCTGAATGGCCTCAGAGGTGATAGCTATGGCTCGATCTGATAGCTCGCGAACCTGCGGGAACGCTGCATAGCCGAGCGACTGCAAATATGGCGGTAACAGCAGCGTTTCTTTGTTCATATGGATTTATGGGCTAGGGGCCTAACTTGTTATAAATCGCAAAATGGCAATTTAACATGGGACGTTGCGATCTAACACCAAGCTTGGATACGGCTGCAAGCCGCTTGATAACAGGTGCTGCCGTCCATATACTGTATTTATGCACAGTATTAACAAAACTGACAAACCACGCAAGCTGGGTCTGAACTCCACCCGCCTGTTGGACCAGCTGCGAGAGCGCCTGCGGTACATGCATTACAGCCTGCGTCCAGAGCAGAATTACATGTATCCGCTTTGCGATCACATCCTCCGCCGCACCTTTGACCACGCCGGCCTTCCCGCCTTGGCCGAAGGTACCCCTACCTATACGACGCCTGTCGGCCTTGGCAGCAGGAAACCGTCATGAGCCTCGTCGGCACGCTGGTTTCCGGATTTGAATCTGCGTGGACGCGTTACAAAGACGTTTTGGCTCCCGAATCTGCGGGACATGAAGTCGAAGGCGGCTGGCAGGCAGGCCTATACAGGTTCGGGAAGCGGACTGGCGCGAGGTCCAGTGCTGGAAATATGTGATTCACCACGAACAGGTACCTTCGCTTTGCGTCGATAAGCCAAGTGTGAAAGGTTCGATTAGGGCAGATTCGAAGGCCCTCCATAGCGATCGCCTTTACTTGTACGATATTCGCACTCCAAATCGGTACCGATTGAACTCCATTTGGCGCCCAAAGAGGCACGCCTGGTGACGATCGCACCGTTTGCCCACATTCGGCCACCGTGCAGACCACATCTGTACACCACCTGTACACCACCTGTGGCCGTGCCATGCAATTTGATGGGAATCCCGGCATCGCTGGCACAGTCGCGGCCCAACCCTGTCGTGATACCGAAAGAGTCCGAGCCGACGTCACGCATTGTTCCAGCCGATTTCCTGGGGCTCGCACGAACAGGCTACGTGCAAGGCGCGAAGGCCAAGTTATGGCTCGCGGTGGCCCACACATTCAGGCTGCCGTATTTGGCACTCTAGAAACCATCGTGTAGGCTATTTATGAGCCCATCGCACATCAGGCCACCTTGACGATTCGAAATAATGGCGCCAACTCGGGTCCTATTTAGGAGACCTTGACAGAGCCAAAAGATGGAGCCAACTGCGCCGCGGCGTCTCCCATACTCGCACAAGATTTAGCTTGCTAAATCTTTTGCGAGTATGTCCCGGGAAGCTTCATCCGGGACGATTTGCAAGGAGTCCGTAGGGCGACGCGCAGGCCCTCACAAGGGCCGGAGAAACACCAGCGGCCACGGCAGCTGGACATGGTACCCAAACGAAAATGAAACCCATCAACGACCAACGCGACCGGGAAGACAAGATGCCAACCTTTCGGATTCCAACCTCGGAGCAGGAAATCTACGCGCTCCAAATTGAGACCACCAACATGCTCAATGCGTATTCGGAAGCGATGATGAATCGACGCCTGCAAGCGAAAGGCATCGAGCCATCCAGGGTCAAGGACCCTGAGCAAAGAAAGCAGATGGCAGGCGCCCCATCGGAAGCAACAGCGCGCGAATACCGGAAAACCGCCAATCGGCTTCTGAAAAACGCCCCTCCTGGCACCGATGTGTGGACATGGGCTGCCAAAAAATCGTCGTCGACAGGTGCCTGGTACAAGAACCGGGCTGCGCTGCAACACATCTTGGTCGCCCGTATCAGGAAATCGAAACAGCGCATCGACGTACTGACGCGTGCGATCCGGCTCGGCAAGGACACGCCGGAGCTGATTGCCGAACACGGGCCCGCGTTGGCCGTGCTGGTTGACTCTGCAAATCACCTGAAAGCGATGCCGGAAAGAGGATTGCCTGGCGCCCTTTCCGGTGACGGAAAAATGAAACGGCAGTACCAATCCAAGGCACGCAGTTTGCGCCGCTTGCCGGACAACTGGCGGGAAGCCGTTGCTGAATTGATGCCGACACCATTAAGGATTTGCTGGCTAACGCAATGCTTGACCGGAGCCCGTCCGGCGGAGATTGCGAAAGGCGTGCAGGTCACGGTCAAAGCCGGCAGACTGATACTGCTGGTAGCCGGTGCCAAAGTGAGAAAAGGCCACGCTGGACAAAGAAAGCGCGAACTGGTCTTTGACGCGGATTCTGGTATGGCGCGGGCGCTGTTAGGGTTGCTAGATGCCGAAACTTCGGAAATCGGTGCCGACCGGAATGCCAATGCCTACCGGTCCCTGGTGGCCTATTACTGCAAAAAGGCGTTCCCGAACCGACGCGGTGCGGCTCGTACAAGTGCTTATAGCGCGCGGCACGCTTTCAAGGCTGACCTGAAGGCGGATAAACGTTCGCCGGTGCAAATCGCGATGGCGATGGGCCACGTTTCTACCGAGAGCGCGAGTTATTATGGCGGGGCCGGGAAACGCGCGGGTGCGGTGACGCCGGTTACGGTCAGGGCGACCGATAAAGTGAAAATCAGAAAACCGTATAACGGTGGCCAGACAAAGGCGCCAACGTCACGAGCCGGATTAAAACCGACGCCGTTCGGCCGGTAGAGAATTGCGCCCCCTATTCCAATAATATATATGGACAGTGCCGCGCTGGGCCATATTGGGTAATCCAATACATTATGTCCAACGCCTCAAGCCGACGACGCCAGCATGTCGGGCCGCCGGCCAGTACGTATCCTATGATTTGAGCGTGAGTTCGAGCCCCCTGGAATCAAACCGCTCGGCACCTCCTCTACCTAGGACCAGGCCCCCCCGCAAACGCCTAAGCCCGCGGTCGGTCCTCGGACTCCTCAAGTAGCGGTTTTTTGACGGATCGTGTAGGTTATAAATTAGAGAAGTCGTTGACTTCTCGCGATACTACTCGAAACGAAAGCACTCGATGAGCGCACAACAGACCGAAGCTGACCTTTTGCGCCGGCAGGGCGTACCGAAGCGCCTTGAGCCTTACCAGGACAATCTGGAAGCCATGTCCGACAGGGGGATCGGCCTGTGAAAACACTCGATCTGAAGGAGGCCGCGCAATTCCTAAAACTGCACTTCGAAGAAGTCCGTCGCCGCGCCAAAGCGGGATATCTGCCAGGGGCAAAACTCGGCAAGCGGTGGGCGTTCCTCGAAGACGACCTTGTCGGCTACATGCGTTCGTTATATGCTCAACCTCGGCAAGCGTTGCAAGTGGGGCATAAGGAGATTCAAATATGTCACTCTCGAAACGCGGTAAGACGTGGTGGATCAGTTTCACCACAACAAGCGGCGAGCGAATTAGACGCTCTGCTGAAACAGAAGACAAAATCCAGGCGCAAGAACTCCACGACAAGCTGAAAGCCGAATCGTGGCGCATTGCAAAACTGGGGGACAAGCCGAAGCGTACCTGGGATCAAGCTGCCTATAAATGGTTGATGGAATCCCAGCTTAAAAAGTCACATCGCGAAGATGTGTCAAAAATAAGCTGGCTCCAGCCCTACTTTAGAGGCAAGTATCTCGATGCCCTGACGCGGGACGTGATCGCCAAGGTGGGCGAATTGAAGTTTAACGAAACGAGTCCGGCCACGGCCAACCGTCTACTTGCTTTGATTCGCGCCATCTTGCGCAAGGCAGCCCTTGATTGGGAGTGGCTCGACAAGCCTCCAGTCATCAAGCTGTATCGCGAATCGAAAAGGCGGGTGCGTTACTTGACACCATTACAGGCGAATACGCTTCTCCAGGAGTTGCCGGAACATCTGGCGGACATGGTGAAGTTCTCGCTGGCGACGGGGTTAAGGCGAGCGAATGTAACAAAGCTGGAATGGTCACAAGTGGATATTGCGCGGCGGGTTGCATGGATTCACGGCGACCAGGCCAAGGCGGGAAAGCCGATTCACGTTACGTTGAACGCTACGGCCATCGATGTGCTGACCAAACAGATTGGCAAACACCCGAAGGCGGTTTTTACCTACAAGGGCAAACCGGTCACCCAGGTCAACACCAAGGCTTGGTACAAAGCATTGGAGCGTGCGGGAATCGAAAATTTCCGCTGGCACGACCTGCGGCACACCTGGGCCAGTTGGTTGACGCAAAACGGTGTACCGCTGAACGTAATTCAGGAAATGGGCGCGTGGGAATCTTCGGAGATGGTGAAACGGTATGCTCACCTGGCACCGGAACAATTTGTACAACACGCGTCTGTGGTCGATGGGATGCTAAATGGCACAAATTTGGCACAACCGGAATGAAAAAAGGGTTAGCAGTGATGCTAACCCTTTGATTTCTTGGTGCTGATGGCCGGAATCGAACTGGCGACCTACTGATTACGAATCAGTTGCTCTACCGACTGAGCTACATCAGCGAAAGCGCGTATTCTATCAAAATATTCGTGCTTCCCGCCATATCAACGCGCATTTTCAATGAACTGGCGCGGCTTCCTCAGTCCGCGTGATAAGCGGTCACGCGCTCGACTTCCGATTTCGACCCGAGGAACACCGCCACCCGCTGGTGCAGCTTTTCCGGCTGGATGTCCAGGATGCGCTGGTGGCCATTGGTGGCGCCGCCGCCGGCCTGCTCGACAATGAAGGCCATCGGGTTGGCTTCATACATCAGGCGCAGCTTGCCGGGCTTGCCCGGTTCGCGGGCGTCGGCCGGGTACATGAAAATGCCGCCGCGGTTCAGAATGCGATGTACGTCGGCCACCATCGAAGCGATCCAGCGCATATTGAAATTCGCACCGCGCGGGCCGGTGCTGCCGGCCAGCAGTTCGTTGACATAACGCGTAACCGGCGGCTGCCAGTGACGCGCGTTGGAAGCGTTGATCGCGTATTCGCGCGTCTCCACCGGGATCTGCATGTCGCGCTGGGTCAGCACCCAGGAACCCATCTCGCGATCCAGCGTGAAGCAATGCACGCCGTTGCCGGTGGTCAGCACCAACACGGTTTGCGGGCCATACACCGCATAGCCGGCGGCGACCTGCTTGGTGCCCGGCTGCAGGAAATCCTGTTCGCTCGGCGCGGTCATGCCTTCCGGCGCCTTCAGCACCGAGAAAATGGTGCCGATCGAAACGTTGACGTCGATGTTGCTTGATCCGTCGAGCGGATCGAACAGCAGCATGTATTCACCCTTCGGATAGCGGTTCGGAATCGGATGGATGCTCTCCATTTCCTCCGATGCCATCGCCGCCAGATGGCCGCCCCATTCATTGGCTTCGAGCAGGATTTCGTTCGAGATCACGTCCAGCTTTTTCTGCACTTCGCCCTGCACGTTTTCACTGCCGGCGCTGCCCAGCACTTCGCCCAGCGCGCCCTTGCCGACCGCGTGGCTGATGGTCTTGCAGGCGCGTGCGACCACTTCGATCAAGAGCCGCAATTCGGCCGGGATGCTGTTGTGCAGCCGTTGCTGCTCGACCAGGTGCTGGGTCAGGCTGATGCGCTTGGTGTGATTGCTCATGGATTCCTTCAATAACAAGAAAATTAATTGGCAAGGGATTTGGTGACGACTTCCAGCACATCCTTGGACAACTTGGGTGCGGCGGCGACGCGCTGCAGCGCGGCGCGCATCGCCTGCTGCTGCGGCGGGGCGAATTTGCGCCAGCGGTCGAGGCTGCGCGCCAGCCGCGCGGCAAGCTGCGGGTTCATCGCATTCAGCGCCAGCACCTGCTCAGCCCAGAAGGCATAGCCGCTGCCGTCGTTCGCATGGAAGGCGGACGGGTTGCCATTGCAGAAACTGAAGATCAGGCTGCGCGCGCGGTTCGGGTTGTGCAGCGTGAACGCCGGATGCCGCATCAGCGCGCGCACCGTGGCGACGTCGGTGGTGCGCGCCAGCGCCTGCAGCGTGAACCACTTGTCGATCACCAGCGCTTCCGACTCGAAATCGGCATAGAACTGCGCCAGCGCGGCGGCGCGCCCCGGCGCTGTACTGTTGACCAGCGCCGACAGCGCGGCCAGGCGGTCGCTCATGTTTCCGGCTTGCTCATACTGTGCTTGCGCCAGCGCATGGGATTCGGCGTCGTCGGCCTCGGTCAGATAGGCCAGCGCGCTGTTTTTCAAGGCGCGGCGGCCGGCCGAGGCCGCGTCCGGCCGGTAGGCGCCCGGCGTCTGGTGTTCCTGATACGCGCGCCGGAAATCGGCGCGCAGCGCGGCACCCAGCGTGCGGCGCAGGAACTGGCGCGCGGCGTGGATCGCCTGCGGGTCGATCACCTCGACTTGCTCGGCCAGCATGGTTTCGGACGGCAGCGCCAGCGCCAGTTCACGAAACGCCGGGTCGAGCGCGGCGTCATTCAGGGTGCTGCGCAAGGCCTCGGCCAGCGCACCGGCATGGGCCGCATCGGCGGCATCCAAAGTCGCACCGCTTTGCTCTTTTTTGGTGAGCGCCAGCAATTGCCGCATCGCCAGCCTCTGCCCGGCTTCCCAGCGGTTGAACGGGTCGCTGTCGTGCGCCATCAGGAACGCCAGCTCGGGGTCGCTGTATTCGAATTCCAGGATCACCGGCGCCGAAAAATCGCGCAACAGCGACGGCAGCGGCTTTTCCGCGACTTGCGTGAAGCGGAAGGTCTGTCGCGCCGCGGTCAGCTCCAGCACGCGCGTGGCTGGCGCGCCGCCGCCGGCGGCGCCTTCCAGGTGCAGCGGCAGATCGCGCCCGGCGGCATCCAGCAGGCCAACCGCGACCGGGATATGGAACGGCAGCTTGTTCGGCTGGCCCGGCGTCGGCGGGCAGCTTTGCGTCAGCGTCAGCTCGTAGGTTTGCTGGGCGGCATCATAGTGCGCCGCCACCGCCACCCGCGGCGTGCCGGCCTGGCTATACCAGCGCTCGAACTGGGACAGGTCGCGGCCGTTGGCGTCCGCCATCGCGGCGCGGAAATCGTCGCAGGTGACAGCCTGGCCGTCATGCCGCGCGAAGTACAGATCCAGCCCGCGCCGAAAGCCGTCGCGGCCGAGCAAGGTCTGGTACATCCGCACCACTTCCGCGCCTTTTTCATACACGGTGACGGTGTAGAAATTGTTGATCTCGACGTAGGAATCGGGCCGCACCGGATGCGCCATCGGCCCGCCGTCTTCCGGGAACTGCGCCTGGCGCAGCACGCGCACGTCGTCGATACGCTTGACCGCGCGCCCCGATTCGCTGCCGACCATGTCGGCCGAAAATTCCTGGTCGCGGAACACCGTCAAGCCTTCCTTCAGCGACAGCTGGAACCAGTCGCGGCAGGTGACGCGGTTGCCGGTCCAGTTGTGGAAATACTCGTGGCCCACCACCGATTCGATACCGGCATAATCGGCGTCGGTGGCGATCTTCGAATTGGCCACCACATACTTGGTGTTGAAGATGTTCAGGCCCTTGTTTTCCATCGCGCCCATGTTGAAATCGCTGACGGCGACGATCATGAAGCGATCCAGATCGAGTTCCAGGCCGAAGCGCTGTTCGTCCCAGCGGATGCTGTTCTTCAGCGAATCCATCGCATGCTGGGTCTTGTCCAGGTTACCTTCCTCGACCCACACCTGCAGCAGCACTTCGCGCCCGGACTGCAGGCGGAATTTTTCCTGCTGGCACACCAGGTCGCCGGCCACCAGCGCGAACAAATAGGACGGTTTCTTGAACGGGTCTTCCCACTTGGCGTAGTGGCGGCCGTCGCCCAAGTTACCCTGCTCGACCAGGTTGCCGTTGGCCAGCAGCACCGGGTATTTTTTCTTGTCGGCGCGCAGCATCACCGTGTATTTCGCCATCACGTCCGGGCGGTCGGGGAAATAGGTGATCTTGCGGAAACCCTCGGCCTCGCATTGGGTGAAGAAGTTGCCGTTCGAGACGTACAAGCCCATCAGCGAGGTGTTCTGCCCGGGATGGGTGATGGTCTCGATTTCCAGCGTCACCTGCTCCGGTGCGTCGGCGATGCGCAACGCGCCGGCTGCCAGATGGTAGGCGCGCTTCGGCAAGACCTTGCCGTTCATGCGCAGCGCCACCAGTTCCAGCGCCTCCCCGTACAGCACCAGTTCACCGCCGGCGGCCGCCGGATTGCGTTGCAGCGTCAGGCGGTTGGCGACGCGGGTCGCGGCCGGGTCGAGGTCGAAACCCAGTTCCACGGTCTGCACCAGATAAGCGGGCGCGGTGTAATTCTGGCGATAGATGGCGGGGGCGGTATCGGTGCGCATGGGATCGGAGAAAACCGGATAATAGGTGAAGGCTCATTTTACCAATCCAGCGCCGGCAAGGCGCCCTTGCTGGCGGTATCGCGGAGCACATCATGAGACACCGGATCATCCTGTTGCTGATCGGCGCCAGCTTGTTGCTGGCGGGCTGCGCGACGACGATACGCAACGAAGTCACCGCGTTCCACGAATGGCCGGCCGCGCTGCCGGACAAGAGCTTCATATTCGAGGGTGATGCGGCACAAGACAATGACCTCGAATATCGCCGCTACGAAAACCTGGTGCGCGAGCAATTGCTGCGGCTGGGTTTTGCCGATGCCGAAACACCGCAGGCGGCGCAACTCAAGGTGGCGCTCGCCTATGGCATCGACAGCCGCGAGGTGCGGGTGGTGGAATCGGTGCCGGTCGACCCCGGCCGGTATGGGCCGCCGTTTTACGATCCGTATTTCGGCCGTCCATGGCGCCGCGGCCACTATGGCCCGTTCTACGATCCGTTCTGGTTTTCGCCGCCGCTGGTGGTGCCGCGCGAGACCAATTACGAAGTGTTCACGCGCCACCTGAAGATCACGATGGCACGCGCGGCCGACGGCCGTAAGCTGTACGAGGTCACGGTACGCAGCGAAGGCCGGATCGGTTCGCTGGCCGCCGTCATGCCAACCATGATTCGCGCCGCCTTTGCCGAATTTCCCGGGCCAAACGGCGTACCGCGCCAGATCGATCTGGCATTGCCGTAAGCGCTGCCACCACGCCGAAAGCAGGAGTATTCTCATACTCACGTTTATTTTTAAACGCAAACGGCGCCGGCATGCAAGAGTATGTGAAGGAGGGAAGTTCGCCGCGAATGGCCGCAGGGCCTTCCCGGCTAATTGCCGGGCGCCGTACGTTGCGGCTGCAGATACAGCGTGTGCGAGGCGCGCGCGGCCTGCATGTAGATGGTCGGCAGCGTCAGTTGTCGCGCGGCGAGACGATGCGGCCGCAGCGCGATCTGGAAGTCGACGCTGGCTTCCGGCGGCGGCAGCGGACCGCCGCGGCGCGCCTCTGCCAGCGTGACCAGTGCCTTGCGCGTCACTTGCTCGCCGATACCTTCCGGCGCCGGTACCACCGCCAGCGCGCCGCCGCCGGCAACATAGCTTTCGCGCACCGCGATCGGCAATGGCTTCGAATTGCGCTCGGTCCAGTCGGACAGCACGCGATCGTCGACTGCACGCGCATCGCCGGCATTTTGCGGCAAGCCGTGAAAACTCAGCACCAGCAGCACGTCGGCATCGCGCGCAGCGGCGCGCAGCGGCGCGCACCGCCTCCTGCCAGGCGCCGTAATCCGGCACCAGTTGCACCGCCACCAACTGATGCGGAGCCCAGGCGAAATCCTGGACTTGCTGCCGCTCGGCCTGGCCGGTGGCATCGTCCATCCCGAGCGCGCGGATGCGCAACCCCGGCCGGTTCAGGTGGCGCAGCACTTCGACGATCTGCGCCAGCGGCAACACTTCGCGCACGCCGGTGACGTTATTCGCCGGCGGGTAGCCGAAGCTGGCCGGGTCCTCCCCCATCGCATACACCACGCGCAGATCGCTCCGGTTGACGTAATAGCGGCCGACATAGTCCTGCGCTTCCTCGCCGATCGCCACCAGCACGTCGGGCTGCCAGGCGTCGATCACGCCGCGGCTGTTCTGGCTGGCCGCAGCCCATTGCCGGGCGCCCATCTGGCTCGAGAACGACATGTAATGCCAGCGCGTGGCGATCGGCTGGCGGTTGCGTGCCAGCTCGCGCCGGATGCCGCCGTCAACCGCGGTCTCCCACGGGCCATCCTCGGCGAAGCTGTGCAGGATCATCAGCCGCGGCTTCTGGTGGTTGAAGGCGACCAGCAGCGCCAGCAACAGCAGCACGAAGCTGCCGGCGAAGATGAGCGTGAGGCGGTTTTTCATGATGGCATCAATACAGGCCGAGCCAGCGCCAGTAAGGAATCGACGCATACGCCAGCAGCACCCGCAGCGGGTTCAGCCACCAGGCGTACTGCAGGAACAGCGCTTCGTTGCAGCGTTGCCGCAGGCCGCCGGCGAGCGCTTGCGCATAAGACGAATTCTGGTGCGGGAAGAACCAGATGTCGGAGAACAGCGAGGCCAGGAACACCACCAGCCACGGATGGATGCCCTGCTCCATGCCGATCGGCAACAGCAGCGTGACCGCCAGCACCATGCCGGCGGTGACCGGCAAAATCAGCCGCAGCAGCACCGTCACCAGCAGCGCCAGCAGGATGAACCAGCCGAGTTCGCCGTTGATCCAGTCCAGCCGGTGGCCAATGGCGCCGACCATGACGTCGCGCAGGCCGAGGTAGTTGATCGCTTCGGTGAAGCCGTCCAGCGCCAGCAGGAAGAAAATGATCGGCCAGTCGATCTTGTTCTGGAACGCCTGCTTGTCGAACATGCCCAGCGCCAACAGACTGATCAGCACGAAGGCCGCCAGCCAGCCGATCTGGGTCTGGTGCCATTGCGGCAGCGCCGCCCCCAGCAGGAACACCGCGAAAGCCAGCAAGGCGACCCACTCGCGCGCGCGCAGCGGGCCGAGCAGCGCCAACTGGCCGGCGATGCGCGCGCGCGGCAATGGCCGGGCGCGTTCCGCCCGCAAGAAAAAACCCATCGCCAGCAGGTGAAACAGCAGCACACCGGCGGCCACGACGCCGGCCGCAACCAGCCACCAAGCGCCCTGGAATTCCAGCCGCACCTGGATCGGCAGCATGGTGTAGGCCGCCAGGTTGGCCGATTTCGAGGTCAACAGCAGCGGCGAAAACAGCGTCGCGCCGGTGAAGGTGGCGACCATCAGTGCGGTCGCTTCGCGGCTCTGCGAGCGGGCGCCAAGGCTGCCGTCCATTTCGCGATACAGCGGCAACAGCAGCGCCAGGCGGGCGTTGGAGGATGGCATCACGATCGACAGCACGCCGCCGAACGCGGTCAGCGCGGCGCGGTGCCAGAACGGCTTGTCGGGCGACTTCAGCAGCACCCACAGCATGAAGCGGTAGGCCAGGCCGGAACTGACCAGCACCGCGGACAAGGCGTACACCCCGAGCAGCAGCAGGAAGGCGCGCGAATAGAAGCCGTGCAGCGCTACCCGCGCCGGCACCAGGTCGATGAACAGCATCGCCACGATCGCGATCAGCGGCGGGATGTATTCGTCCACCACCGCGAACAGCCACATCACCGCCGTCATCGTGAACAGGCCGAGATAGATCGCGCTGTGCTGCGGCAGTCCGGCGCCGGCGGCCGCCAGATAGGCCAGCGGCGGCAGCACCAGGGTCGCGATCCAGCCGAGGCGCTGTTTGAGCGGCATCGTCGCCGCCCTGGCTTCCACCGGCGGCGGCGCGGGTGCCTCCAGTCGGCCCATGCGCGCGGCCAAGTCGACCAGGGCGGCCGATTTCAGATCCGGATTGCCGGCCGCCAGTTCGCGTACCGTGGCGCGCGCAATGCGCAGCACCGAGAGCGCCGTCAGCGCGCGCGCGCCGACCAGATAGCGCGCGACGTCGGCGAATGCCTCGGCGCCGAAACCCTGGCCGGGCGCGACCTGCCAGCTCTGGCCGGCGGCGGCCAGCTCGACTTCTCCGGCCAGCAGCCAGTAGTAGTAGTCGGCCGTGCTGCCGGCCTGGAAAATCTCGCTGCCGGCGGCGATCTCGCACTGCACGGTGCCGGACAGCAGGCGCGCCCGCTCCAGCGGCGTACAGTCGGTCAGGAGCGGGTGTTGTCCGAGGGCGGCGGCGATGGAAGCCTGCATGGCGGCACGGCGGCAAGAGCAAGAAGAACGCTTATGGTAATCGAACTATTGCCGTCCAGATACCAAAAAAACGCCGCGCGACACCTGCACCGGCCACCACGCGCGCCCCGCCCTTCCGCCCGGATTCAGGGGTATATTGAAAACACAACCAGATTACTGGCGGATTCATTACCCCATAGCTTGAGTATATGGAGAGGGAGGGCCGCGCTCAGGAATACAGCGCTTGCGAGGCGTAGGTAATCACGCCCACCAGCAGCACCACCAGGATCAGCACCAGCAGCAGGCGGCCGAATTTCGGCGTGCCATCGCTGCCGGACGCTTGCTCGTCGGGGTGCTGCATGTCGGACGAAGTTCGCTGGTCTTTCATCGGTCGCTCCGGGTCAGGGAATCAGGATGGTCGAGCCGGTGGTCTTGCGCGCTTCCAGGTCACGGTGCGCCTGCGCCACGTCCTGCAGGGGATAGCGCTGGTTGATCTCGATCTTGACCTTGCCGCTTTCCACCATGCCGAACAAATCAGCCGCCATGCGCTCCAGGTCGGCGCGCTGGGCGATATGGGTAAACAGCGTCGGCCGCGTAACGTACAGCGAGCCACGCGACGCCAGTTCATACAGGCCGAACGGCGGCACGGGGCCGGAGGCGCTGCCGAAGGAGACCAGCATGCCGAACGGCGCCAGGCAATCCAGCGAGCCGGTGAAGGTGTCCTTGCCGATCGAGTCGTACACCACCGGCACGCCCTTGCCGCCGGTGATTTCCTTGACCCGCTCGACGAAATTTTCCCTGTTGTAGTTGATGGTGTGGGCGCAGCCGTGGGCCTTGGCCAGCGCCGCCTTTTCATCGGAACCGACGGTACCGATCATCGTCACGCCTAGCGCCCTGGCCCACTGGCAGGCGATCAGGCCGACGCCGCCGGCCGCGGCGTGAAACAGGATGGTTTCGCCACCCTGCAACGGAAAGGTGCGGCGGAACAGGTATTGCACGGTCAGCCCCTGCAGCATCATCGCCGCCGCAGTATCGAAGCCGATCGCGTCCGGAAGCCGGACCAGCATCGCCGCCGGCATCACGCGCGCCTCGGCGTAGGCGCCCGGCGGACGGCTGGCATAGGCGACGCGGTCGCCCGGCTGCACGTGGCTGACGCCGGCACCCACCGCTTCCACCACGCCGGCGCCTTCCATGCCCAGCCCGCCCGGCAGCGGCTGCGGATACTCGCCGGTGCGGAAGTAGACGTCGATGTAATTCAGGCCGCAGGCGGCGTGCCGCACGCGCGCCTCGCCGGGGCCGGGTTCGCCGACTTCAACCTCGACGTACTCCATTACTTCCGGGCCGCCGGTACGGAACATCCTGATTGCTTTGGTCATGGTTTTTTCCTTTCAAGGCACTGAAGTCGAATCGGAATACCGCTAAAAAATATTGGTTAGAAGGTGCCGGGGTAGGCGCCGCCGTCGAGCAGCAGATTCTGCCCGGTCAGATAGCCGGCGTGGCTGCTGCAGATGAAGGCGCAGAAGGCGCCGAACTCCGCGGCGCTGCCGAAGCGCCCAGCCGGCGTTTGCGCGAGGCGCGCGGCGCGCACTTCCTGCAGCGTCTTGCCGCTGCTCCTGGCGCCGGCCGCCAGCGTTGCCGCCAGCCGCTCGGTCTCGAAGGCGCCGGGCAGCAGGTTGTTGATGGTGACGTTGTGCCGCACCGTCTGCCGCGCCAGGCCGGCGACGAAGCCGGTCAGCCCCGACCTGGCGCCGTTCGACAGGCCGAGGATGTCAATCGGCGCCTTCACCGCGCCCGAGGTGATGTTGACGATGCGGCCGAAGCGGCGTTCGATCATGCCGTCGACGGTGGCCTTGATCAGCTCGATCGGGGTCAGCATGTTGGCGTCCAGCGCTGCCAGCCACTCGGCGCGTCCCCAGTTGCGGAAGTCGCCGGGCGGCGGGCCGCCGGCATTGGTCACCAGGATGTCCGGCTGCGGGCAGGCCGCCAGCGCCAGCGCGCGCCCTTCTGCGGTCGTGATGTCGGCCGCCACCGCGGTTACCATGCCGCCGCTGCTACGGATTTCAGCCGCCGCCGCCTGCAGCGCATCGGCATGGCGGGCGACGATCGTCACCACGACCCCTTCTGCCGCCAGCGCCTCGGCGCAAGCGCGCCCGAGCCCCTTGCTGGCGCCGCACACCAGCGCCCGTTTGCCTGCAATCCCGAAATCCATGCCCACTCCCCGTATGAATGACTACCTGCGCTTCTTCGACAGCAGGTAGATGCCGAACAACACCAGCGCGGTACCCAGCAACTGGATGCCGGTGACCGGCTCGCCCAGGATCAGCGCCGCCAGGAACAGCGTCGACACCGGACCCACCATGCCGGCCTGCGAGGCGCTGGTGGCGCCGATGCGCTCCACCGCCAGCATCGTCATGTACACCGGCAGCACCGTGCAGAAGATCGCGTTGATGATCGAGTACCAGTATACCGGCGCCGGCTGGATCAGCATCGATGCCGGCCGCAGCAGGAAAAACTGGCCGATGCAGCAGACGCTGGAAACGCACATCGCATACGCCACCAGCCGCATGCTGCCGACGCGGCGCACCAGCTCGCCGGAGAACAGCAGGTACAGCGCGTATGAAATGGCCGAAGCCAGTACCAGCGCGCTGCCGAGGCCGACATCCTCGCCGCCGATCTGGACGTCGTGCAGGAACACCAGCACCGTACCGAGGTAGGAAGTCAGCAGCGCGGCCCATTCGAAGGGGCCGATCTTCTTCTTGTAGAACAGCACCGAAATCAGCAGCACGAAGGACGGCGTCAGGAACAGGATCAGCCGCTCCAGCCCGGCCGTGATGTATTGCAGACCGAGAAAATCGAGAAAACTCGACAGGTAGTAACCGATCACGCCCAGCACCACCAGTTGCAGCCGGTCGGCGTTCGACAGCGGCGCCCCGATCCGCATCTGCCAGAACGCCACTGCGGCGAAGACCGGGAACGAAAACATCATGCGAAAGCCGATTACCGTGACCGCATCGATGTGGTAGCGGTACAGCAGTTTGGCCACGATGGCCTTGAAGGAGAACAGGATGGCGCCGCAAATGGCAATCGCGAGGCCGCCCAGGAACGTCTTGCGGGCGGCGGAATGGGAGGGGGTTGCCGTCATGCCGGAATTGTAAGTGCTGGGAGTGAATCGCACCGGGCGGCGAAAACCTCCGGCTTCTGCGGCGTCCGGTCCGCAGTGCGCCGCGGCCTCACTCAGACGGAAACAAATGTCCCAGCTTGTCAGCCTTGGTGGACAGGTAGCGCGCATTGTGCGGGTTGCGCTTGATGACCAGCGGCAGCCGCTCGACCACCTCGACGCCGAGCTGGCGCATGGCGTCGACCTTGCGCGGGTTATTGGTCATCAGCCGCAGCGAGCGGATGCCCAGGTGGCGCAGGATCGGCTGGCAAAAATGGTAATTGCGCTGATCCGGCAGGAAACCGAGTTCGACATTGGCTTCCACCGTATCGGCGCCGGCGTCCTGCAAGCGGTAGGCCTGCAGCTTGGCCAAGAGGCCGATGCCGCGCCCTTCCTGGCGCAGATACAGCAGCACGCCGCGCCGTTCGGCGGCGATCTTCCGCAGCGCGGCCTCCAGTTGCGGGCCGCAATCGCAGCGCTGCGAAAACAGCGCGTCGCCGGTCAGGCATTCGGAATGGATGCGCGCCAGCACCGGCGCGCCGTCGCCGACGTCGCCCAGCGTCAGCGCCAGATGCTCCTTGCCGCTGGCCGGGTCGAGAAACGCGTGCAGGCGAAACGTCGCCCACGGCGTCGGCAGGTCGCAACTGGTGACGTACTGCAGGGTGTCCGGCTCGACGGCTGCGGTGGAATCGGCGTTCGGGTTCAAGGGCATGAAAAATCTCGGCAATACGGGCAGGCGGTGGCAAAAACGCATACGAAATGTACAAGCGGCATGGGCGGAAACTCCGCCCATGCCGCATTTTACGGCCAACCGGCTGCGAGCAGTTCAGGCCGCGGCCAATTCAATGATCGCATCCCGCGTCTGGCTCAGCGCGGCGCCGACCGCATCCTCGCCCAAGGCCACGCCTTCGGTATGGACGAAGGTGATGTCGGACAGGCCGATGAAGCCGAGCACCGCGCGCAGATAGGTTTCATGGAAATCCATCGCCTTGCCCGGGCCTGAGCTATAGACGCCGCCGCGCGAGGTAAACACATACACTTTCTTCCCGGTGACCAGGCCGACCGGGCCAGCTTCGGTATATTTGAAGGTCAGGCCGGCGCGCGCGACATGGTCGATCCATGCCTTCAGGCCGGAGCTGATCGAAAAGTTGTACATCGGCGCGCCGATCACGATGACGTCGGCGGCGAACAGTTCGGCGATCAGTTGCTCCGACAGTTGCGCGGCCTGGTTCTGCTCCGGCGTACGGTTGGCGGCCGGGGTGAAGAAGGCGCCCAGCAATTCCTCGTCCAGGTGCGGCACCGGCTGCGTCGCCAGGTCGCGTTCGACGATGGTGTCGGCCGGGTGGCTCGCGCGCCACTGGTCGAGGAATTCGGCGCTCAACTGGCGCGACAAAGAGCCCTCGGTACGGACGCTGCTATTGATGTGAAGAACATTGGCCATGATCGTTTCCTTTCATTCGAGATCGGTTGAGGAAATGATAGGCTGCGATTAATATCGACGGAAGCCACATTATTTAACTTGATAGCATCCATTAAATCGATATGAGAGATCCCGGAAACCCGACGCTGGACCAGTTACGCGTGTTCGTCGCCGTCGTCGACGCCGGCAGCTTTTCGCGCGCGGCGCGCCAGTTGCACCGCACGCAATCGGTGGTCAGCTACACCATCGCCAACCTCGAAGCGCAGTTGAACGTAGCCTTGTTCGACCGCGGCAAGCGCAAGCCGGAACTGACCGAAGCCGGCAAGATGTTGCTGGCCGATGCCCGCACCGTGGCGCTGAAGGTGGACGCGATGCGCGCCCGCGCCAAGAGCCTGGCGGAGGGGCTGGAAGCGGAAGTGGCGCTGGCGGTCGACGTGATGTTTCCGGCCTGCACGCTAGTGCGGATTCTCGATGCGTTTCAGCAACAATTCCCGACCGTCGCCCTGCGGCTGCGCATCGAGGCGCTGGGCGGCGTCCTGCAACTGGTGCTGGACCGGAGTTGCGGCATCGGCGTCAGCGGCTGGATCGTCGAAACGCCGGACGCCATCGAACGCCAGCAAATTGGCCACGTGCTGCTGATCCCGGTGGCGGCCCCCGGCCACCCGCTGGCGCAATATGCCGGCCCGATTCCAACCACGGTGCTGCGCGAACAGACGCAACTGGTGCTGACCGACCGCACCGCGCTGACTGCCGACCGCGACTTCGGCGTCTATGCCGTGCGCGACTGGCGCCTGGGCGACCTCGGCGCCAAGCACGCGCTGCTGCGCGCCGGCCTCGGCTGGGGCAACATGCCGGAACCGCTGGTACGCGAAGACTTGGCCAGCGGCCATCTGGTGCGGTTGCGGCTCGCCGAACAAACCGAAACGCCGTTCCCGCTGTACCTGATCCAGCGCACCGACTCCGCGCCGGGCGAAGCCAGCCGCTGGCTGATGCAGCAATTCGCCGACCGGCCGCCGGAGTCGGCGTTTGAATAAGGAAAGCGTCGGAAGGCGCTTTTGAAGTTGCCGTTGTTTTTGACGTGCCCCCGCTTGGACGCTGCCGTTTGCGCGGATTGGAAAATGGATCAGAAACGAAACATGTTTGAGCGCAGCGAGTTGGTTTCGTTTCCCGTTTTCCAATCCGCGCAAACGGGAAGCCGCAGGCCAGCGTCTTGCGGTCGCCTTTCTTTGCTTACTTTCTTTGGCGAGACAAAGAAAGTAAGTAGCCGCCGGGCTACCCCCGGCTAGTCACCACACAGTAGCGACCGCATCACTTAACTACAAACGGCACTGGGTTCCCGCCTACGCGGGAACGACAAAAATGAGAGTATGTTATATTTTTACAATATTTACGCCCGAGATAGGCACTACATGATGGGAGTATATTATCCCCTTACCCCTACTTCTTTTTCAACAACGACCCCAACACCCCCCGAATAATCTCCCTCCCCACCGTCGACCCCATCGTCCGCGCCGCCGACTTCACCATCGCCTCCACCACCGTATCCTTGCGCCGCGCAATCCCGGAACCGCCAAACAATCCGCCCAGCATGTCGCCAAACCCGCCGCCCGATTCGGCGCCCGCCGATCCGTTCGCCGACGCCTTGGCCGCGCCACCATTGCCGGGCGCCGGCTGGGTTGCCGCCACCCGCCCGCTCAGCTTTTCGTATGCGGAATCGCGATCGATGGTCTTTTCGTAAACGCCAGCCACCACCGAACCGGCGATGATGGCGCTGCGCTCGGCATCGGTGATCGGCCCGATCTGCGACGCCGGCGGCAGGATGAAGGCGCGTTCGACCACGTTGGGCCGCCCTTTTTCATCCAGGAACGACACCAGCGCCTCGCCCACCCCGAGCTCCATGATCGCGCTCGCAGTATCCAGCTTCGGATTGGCGCGGAAGGTTTCGGCCGCCGCCTGCACCGCCTTCTGGTCGCGCGGCGTGTAGGCGCGCAAAGCGTGCTGCACGCGATTGCCGAGCTGGCCCAGCACGGTGTCGGGAATATCGAGCGGATTTTGGGTGACGAAATACACGCCGACACCCTTCGAGCGCACCAGCCGCACCACCTGTTCGATCTTCTGCAGCAATTGCTTCGGCGCCTCGTCGAACAGCAGGTGCGCCTCGTCGAAAAAAAACGCCAGCTTCGGCTGGTCCGGATCGCCCACTTCCGGCAGGCGCTCGAACAGTTCGGACAGCAGCCACAAGAGGAAGGTCGAATACAGCTTGGGCGCATTCAGCAGGCGGTCGGCCGCCAGAATATTGATCACGCCCTGCCCGCTGCCGTCGGTCTGCATGAAATCGTCGATGTTCAGCATCGGCTCACCGAAGAATTTGTCGCCGCCCTGCTGCTCGATATTGATCAGGCCGCGCTGGATCGCGCCGATGCTGGCGGCCGAGATATTGCCGTACTGCGTACGGTAGTCGGCCGCACTATCGCCGACCGCTTGCAGCATCGCCCGCAAATCCTTGGTATCGAGCAGCAGCAAGCCGTGGTCGTCGGCGATCTTGAACACCAGTTGCAGCACCCCTTCCTGGGTTTCGTTCAGATTCAGCATGCGCGAGAGCAACAGTGGCCCGAGGTCCGAGATCGTGGCGCGCACCGGATGCCCCTTTTCGCCGTAGACATCCCAGAACGTCACCGGGCAACCAGCCCAGGCCGGTTCCGGTAGCCCCAGGGAATCCAGCCGCGCTTTCAGCTTCGGATTCGGGGCGCCGGCCTTGGCAATGCCGGACAGGTCGCCCTTGACGTCGGCCATGAACACCGGCACGCCAATTCCCGACAGCGCCTGCGCCAGCACCTGCAGGGTCACCGTCTTGCCGGTGCCGGTGGCGCCGGTAATGCAGCCGTGGCGATTTGCCAGCGCCGGCAGGATGGCCAGTTCATGCTCCTGGTTTTTCGCGATCAGCATTGGATTTGCCATGATTGGAAGCCGTTTCTGGAGGGATTTGAGGGGGTGGCGATATGTTAAAATTGCCCGCTTGATTATAGCGAACCCGCAGACGGAAGACTCATCATGGCTGGACACAGTAAATGGGCCAACATCAAGCATAAGAAGGCTGCGACCGACGCCAAGCGCGGCAAAATCTGGACCCGCCTGATCAAGGAAATCACGGTCGGCACCCGTATGGGCGGCGGCGACATCGCCACCAACCCGCGCCTGCGGCTGGCGGTGGAAAAAGCGGCCGACGCCAACATGCCGAAAGAAAATGTTGCGCGCGCGATCGCGCGCGGCACCGGCAGCCTGGAAGGCGCGACCTATGAGGAAGTGCGCTACGAAGGCTACGGCATCAACGGCGCGGCGGTAATCGTCGAGTGCATGACCGACAACCGGGTGCGCACCGTGGCCGAAGTGCGCCACGCATTCTCCAAGTTCGGCGGCAACATGGGCAGCGAAGGCTCGGTAGCTTTCCTGTTCAAGCATTGCGGCCAACTGTTCTTCGCGCCTGGGACCAACGAGGATGCGCTGATGGAAGCAGCGCTGGAGGCCGGCGCCGAAGACGTGATCGCCGACGACGAAGGCGGCTTTGAAGTGATTTGTTCACCGCACGATTTCGCCACGATCAAGGAAACCCTGGAAAAAGCCGGCTTCAAGGCCGAGATGGCGGAAATCGTGATGAAGCCGGCGACTGAAATCGCATTTTCCGGCGATGACGCGCTGAAAATGCAGAAACTGCTGGATGCGCTGGAAAACCTGGACGACGTGCAAGAGGTTTTCACCAACGCCGTCATCAACGACTAATCCCCGGCGCCGCCGTGGCCAAAGCCAGCGCGGCGCCCAACCCATCTCGATACTTTTCATGAAAATTCTGGTCATCGGCTCAGGCGGTCGCGAACACGCGCTAGCCTGGAAAATCGCCCAGTCCGAGCGGGTACAGACGGTATTTGTCGCCCCCGGCAACGGCGGTACCGCGCTTGACACACGGATGCAGAACATCGCGCTGACCGAGCCGGCGGCGCTGGCCGATTTCGCCGCGCAGGAACAGATCGAACTGACCGTGGTCGGCCCGGAGACGCCGCTGGCGGCTGGTATCGTCAACCTGTTTCGCGAACGCGGCCTGAAGATTTTCGGCCCGACGCGGGAGGCGGCGCAACTGGAAAGCTCGAAGGACTTCGCCAAGGCCTTCATGCAGCGCCACGGCATTCCGACCGCGCGCTACCAGACCTTCACCGACAGCCGCGCCGCGCACGACTATATCGACGCCCAGGGTGCGCCGATAGTGATCAAGGCCGACGGCCTGGCGGCCGGCAAGGGCGTGGTGGTGGCGCTGAGCCTCGACGAAGCGCATGCTGCGGTTGACATGATGCTGTCCGACAACAAATTGGGCGACGCCGGCGCGCGCGTGGTGGTCGAGGAATTCCTGACCGGCGAGGAAGCCAGCTTCATCGTCATGGTGGACGGCCGCAACATCCTGGCGCTGGCCACCAGCCAGGATCACAAGCGCCTGAAGAACAACGACGAGGGGCCGAACACCGGCGGCATGGGCGCCTATTCGCCGGCGCCGATCGTGACACCAGCGCTGCACGCGCGTGTCATGCGCGAAATCATCGACCCCACCGTGCGCGGCATGGCCAGCGACGGTATTGCGTTTACCGGCTTTTTGTACGCCGGCCTGATGATCGACGAGCAGGGCAACCCGAAGACGCTGGAATTCAACTGCCGCATGGGCGACCCGGAGACGCAGCCGATCCTGGCGCGCCTGAAAACCGATCTCGCCGACGTGCTGGAACACGCGGTGAATGGCACGCTGGATCAGGTCGAACTGGAATGGGACCGGCGCACCGCGCTGGGCGTGGTGATGGCAGCCGCCGGCTATCCAGATGCACCAAAAAAAGGCGACGTGATTTCCGGCATCCCGGCCGAAAGCGCCGACTGCGTCACCTTCCATGCCGGCACCGCGCTGGCCGACGGCAAGCTGGTCACCGCCGGCGGCCGCGTGCTGTGCGTGGTCGGACTGGGCGACAGCGTCAGGATGGCGCAGAATCGCGCCTATGCCACGGCCGACATGATCCATTTCGATGGCGTCCAATACCGGCGCGACATCGGCTGGCGGGCCCTGAAGCGGCACTAACCCCGGCTGCCCGCGGATGATGCCGGCAGGCACGATCCGCAGGCTACAATTCCCTCGTCCCCTCTCGCCCTTGACCCCATAGAACGCCATGCCCGCCTCCCCCAACCCCGCAGCCGTTAAAGCCTGGTTACTGGAATTGCACGCCCGCATCGTCGCTGGACTGGAAGAGGTCGACGGCAAGCCGTTTTCCAGCGACGCCTGGCAACGCCCGGAAGGCGGCGGCGGCATTTCGCGCCTGTTGGAGGAAGGCCATGTGTTCGAGCGCGGCGGCGTCGGTTTTTCGCACGTTCTGGGCAGCAGCTTGCCACCCTCGGCCGCCGCCAACCGGCCGGAGATCGCCGGCCGCACGTGGCAGGCGATGGGCGTGTCGCTGGTGCTGCATCCGCGTAACCCATATGCGCCGACGGTGCACATGAACGTGCGCTTTTTCACGGCACATGCCGAAGGCCAGGAACCGGTCTGGTGGTTTGGCGGCGGCATGGACCTGACGCCATACTACGGTTTCGTCGAAGACGCGGTACATTTCCATCACACTTGCGATGCCGCGCTGACCCCCTTCGGCGCCGACCTCTACCCCGGCTTCAAGCAGTGGTGCGACGAGTATTTTTACCTGAAGCACCGGAAGGAAGCACGCGGCATCGGCGGCATCTTCTTCGACGACTTCAACCGCCTCGGCTTCGAGCGCAGCTTCGCCATGACCCAAAGCGTCGGCGACCATTTTCTGGATGCCTACCTGCCGATCCTGCGCCGCCGCAAGGATGCTGCCTACGGCGAGCGCGAACGCGATTTCCAGGCTTACCGGCGTGGCCGCTATGTCGAGTTCAACCTGGTCTACGACCGCGGCACCCTGTTCGGGCTGCAGTCGGGCGGGCGCACCGAGTCAATCCTGATGTCGCTGCCGCCGGTCGTCAAATGGCGCTACGACTGGCAACCACCGGCCGGCAGTGCCGAGGCGCTGCTGTATTCCGATTTCCTGCCGCCGCGCGACTGGATCCAGAGTGCGGCCTGAAGTTCGGCTTCAACCCGGGCGCAGGCCTTGTATTGCGCTGCTGGGCGGCAGTTTCGATCCCGTGCATAACGGCCACGTGGCGCTCGCCGAGTACTTCGTCAAGCTGTTCGCGCCTGACCTGTTGCGCATCATCCCGGCCGGCAACCCCTGGCAAAAACACGGATTGCAGGCCTCGGCCGCGCACCGCGTTGAAATGGTGCGGCGCGCCTTCGACCGCCAGGCCGTGCCGGTCCTGATCGACACCCAGGAAATCGAACGAGCCGGCGCTACCTACACCATCGACACCCTGCGCGCGGTGCGCGCCGAGTTGGGCCCGGAAGTCTGCCTGCTGTTCCTGATGGGCGCGGATCAATTGCAGCAACTGGATACCTGGCAGGGCTGGCGCGAGTTGTTCGATTACGCCCATCTGTGCGCGGCTTCCCGTCCCGGCTTCGCGGTCGATGCGGCGCAAGTGCCGGCCGCGGTCGCCGCCGAATTCGCCCGCCGCCGCGCAAGCCCGGAGCAGATTCGCGGCGCCGCCCACGGGCTGGCGTATCTGGCCCCCAACCTGGCGGTGGACATCTCCTCCACCGCCATCCGCACCGCCCTGCAACACGGCGAGCGGCCAACATTACTGGTGCCGGACACAGTGCTAGACTATATTCAACAACATTACCTCTATCGAAACTAAATGGACATCAAAAAACTGCAAAGCACCGTCGTCGCCGCGCTGGAAGACATCAAGGCGCAAGACATTCGCGTGTACGACACCGTCCATCTGACCAGCCTGTTCGACCGCATCGCGATCGCTTCCGGCACCTCGAATCGGCAAACCAAGGCGCTGGCCGCGTCGGTGCGTGACAAGGTCAAGGAACAGGGCGGTGCCGTCCTCAGCGTTGAAGGCGAAGACACCGGGGAATGGGTGCTGGTCGATCTGGGCGACATGATCGTCCACATCATGCAGCCGGCGATCCGCGAGTACTACCGGCTGGAAGAAATCTGGGGCGACAAGGAAGTCAAGCTGGGCGCTGCCAAGCGGCTCGCCAAGCGCAGCGCGGCGCCCGATGGCGCGGCGCCGAAGAAAGCGGGCCGGCATTTGACCGTCACCCAGACTGCGAGCGACGAAGCACCGAAGAAGCGGGTCGCCAAAAAACCGGCGGCCGACAGCGGCGAAGTGGCACCGCGCGCCAGGAAAGCTGTGCCGAAAGCCCCTGCGGCCAAGAAAGCGGCGCCCAAAACCCCCGCCGCCAAAAAACCCGCGGCCGGCAAGAGCGCCGCGGCCAGCACCGGAAGCGCGGCGGGCGCAGCAAAAAAAACACCGGCCAAGCGCGCGCCGGCCAAAGCCAAGCCCACCGAATAAATGCGCTGGTCGGCAACACGCCCCCGAACCTGGCCATGCAACTGATCATCGCCGCCGTCGGCCACCGGATGCCGGCCTGGATTGAAGCCGGCTTCGATGAATACGCGAAGCGCATGCCGCCCGAAAGCCGGATTCACTTGAAGGAAATCAAGCCGATCGAACGCGCCGGCAGCAAGAACGCGGAAACCGTGATGCAGCAGGAACGCAACCGCATCGAGGCGGTGCTGCCCAAAGGCGCGCGTATCGTCGCCCTTGACGAGCGCGGGCGCGACCTCACCAGCATACAACTGGCCGAGTGCCTGGTGCGCTGGCAGCAGGATGGGCGTGATGTCGCCTTCGTAATCGGCGGCGCCGATGGCCTCGACCCCGGCTTCAAGGCCGGCGCCGATACGCTGTTGCGCATTTCCAGCCTGACCCTGCCGCACGGCATGGTGCGCGTGCTGCTGGCCGAACAACTGTACCGGGCCTGGTCGATCACGCACAACCATCCTTACCACCGGGCCTGAGCCGCCATGAAATCACCGTCAAACAAAATCTACCTGGCATCCAAGAGCCCACGCCGGCGCGAGCTGCTGCGTCAGATCGGGGTCGAGTTTTCGCTGCTGATGCTGCGCGAGCGGAGCGCACATGGCCCTGAAGTGACGGAAGCCGAGTTACCGGGTGAAGTTCCGGGGGATTATGTATGGCGCGTGGCCCGCGAAAAAGCGGTTTGCGCGCAACAGACGATGCTGCTGCGCACGCTGCCGATACATCCGATCCTGGCCGCCGACACCACCGTCGCCATCGACGGCAGGATACTCGGCAAGCCGGCCGGCCCGACCGAGGCGGCAGCGATGCTGCAAGCACTATCCGGACGCACGCACCAGGTTCTAACGTCGGTCTGCGTCTGCCATGAGCAGCAAATCTGGCAACTCACGCAAACTTCCGAAGTCGCCTTCTGCAACCTGTCGGAGGACACGATCAGGGCCTATTGCGCCAGCCCCGAGCCATACGACAAGGCGGGCGGCTACGGCATCCAGGGCCTGGCCGCAGTATTCGTTCAGGAAATTTCCGGCAGCTATTCCAGCATCATGGGCCTGCCGCTGTTCGAGACCGCACAATTACTACAACAGGCCGGAGTCCGCATCCTATGAGCGAAGACATCCTGATCAACGTCACGCCGCAGGAAACCCGGGTGGCGCTGATGCTGCAAGGCGCGGTGCAGGAACTGCACATCGAACGCACGCTGTCGCGCGGGCTGGCCGGCAACGTTTACCTGGGCAAGGTAGTGCGCGTGCTGCCCGGCATGCAGTCGGCCTTCATCGACATCGGCCTGGAACGCGCAGCATTCTTGCACGTGGCCGACATCTGGACCGCGCGCACGCACGACAGCTCGGCGCCGGCACTGCCGATCGAGAAACTGCTGTTCGATGGCCAGGCGCTGACGGTGCAGGTGATCAAGGACCCGATCGGCACCAAGGGTGCGCGGCTGTCGACCCAGATCTCGATCGCCGGCCGCATGCTGGTCTACCTGCCGCAGGATCCGCACATCGGCATTTCGCAGCGGATCGAGAATGAAGCCGGGCGCGAACAGCTCAAAAGCCGGGTGCAGCGCCTGCTTCCGGCCGAAGAAAAAGGCGGATTCATCATCCGCACCATGGCCGAAGATGCGTCCGACGCCGACCTGGAAATGGATATCGAATACCTGCGCAAGACCTGGGCCGCAGTCACCCAGCAAGCCAAGCAGAAGCCGGCGCCGACGCTGCTGTACCAGGACCTGAACCTGGCGCAGCGCGTGCTGCGCGACTTCGTCAGCGTCGAGACCGCCAGCATCCAGATCGATTCGCGTGAAAACTTCAACCGGCTGCAGGAGTTCGGCGCGCTGTATACGCCGTCGGTGCTGCCGCGACTGGTGCACTACACCGGCGAGCGCCCGCTGTTCGACCTGTACGGCGTCGAAGAAGAAATCCAGCGCGCGCTGGGGCGTCGTGTCGATCTCAAGTCCGGCGGCTACCTGATCGTCGACCAGACCGAGGCGATGACCACAGTCGACGTCAATACCGGCAGCTTCGTCACCGGCCGCAATTTCGACGACACCATCTTCAAGACCAACCTCGAGGCGGCGCATGCGATCGCGCGCCAACTGCGGCTGCGTAACCTGGGCGGCATCATCATCCTCGATTTCATCGACATGGAGAACGTCGAGCACCAGAATGCGGTGCTGACCGAATTGAACAAGGCGCTGGCGCGCGACCGCACCAAGATTTCCATCTCCGGCTTCTCTGCGCTGGGGCTGGTGGAAATGACGCGCAAGCGCACCCGCGAATCGCTGGCGCACATCCTGTGCGAACCCTGTCCGGCCTGCGCTGGCCGCGGCCAGGTGAAAACCGCGCGCACCATCTGCTACGAAATCCTGCGCGAACTGCTGCGCGAAGCCAAGCAGTTCAACCCGCGCGAATTCCGCATCCTTGCCTCGCAAGTGGTGGTCGACATGTTCCTCGAGGAAGAATCACAGCATCTGGCGATGCTGGGCGACTTCATCGGCAAGCCAATCTCGTTGCAGGTGGAGACGGTTTATCAGCAGGAACAATACGACATCATCTTGATATAAAACGGCGCAACGCCCTGCTGACTATCGTCGGAACTTAGCGTTTTCGCATCGCTCCAACTCCGTGCTGAACCAGTACGGGCACGTCCTTTATTCCTGCTTCAAGCGCCCCGCCGCGCACCTTGCCCGGAGTTGACTTCGGTTCAGTTCCGTCCGTTCATTCACGCAACAATGTTCGCAAAGGAATCTCACCATGATGCAAACCAACGAAATCAGGCAGCGTTTTGACCATATCGAACGCAGCATTCACCAGGCTGCGCAAGCGTGTGCGTCGGATAGCAGCGTTCCGAAGGATTTGAAGCAATGCGTGACGCAGCTCGATCAGGAATCCTCGAAGGCTAAGCAGGTCATGCAATCTCAGGATGAATCCCGGATTCGGCAGTGCATCGATCAAATGGAAGAATTGGGCGACCGCGCCAAGATGGCGTGCCAAAAGTCTGGCAACAATGTGAACGATGAATTGAAGAGCGCAGTGATGCAGGCGCATAGCGAATTGTCATCGCTGAAGCAGCAATTACATTAGGCATTCATCGTTTTGATGCGGGCGGCAATGCCGCCCTTCATGCACCTCGCCCAGGCCTAGGCGCCGAGCTCCTTCGATTGCTGCATCAGAAATTGCCGGCGAACTGATAGCGGTCGCCCGGGTGCCACATGGTGACGATGGACGCGATCTGGCCTTGCGACAGGGTTTTCCGGTGCAGGACCAGGCAGGGTTCGCCGGTGCGCATTTGCAGCATGGCCGCGATTTCGCCTGGCGCATTGAGCGCTTCGATGCGGTAACTCACACCTTGCAGCGGCCCCGCCACCATCAAGTACTCATTTGGTGTCAACGCCGAGAAATCCTGCTGCAGGTAATCCGGTGCAAACGACGAATTGACCCAGCGATCCTCGACCTGGATTGGAAGATTGTTGTCGTAGTGGACAATAATCGAGTGAAACAGCGGGTGACCGGCGCGAACCTCGAATTGACCAGTCAGCGGCTCGTGCGCTTTCTCGCGCTCCAGCAGATGCAGCTTGCTATGATGCCGGTGGCCCCGCGCACGCACCTCGTCGGCGATGCTCTTGAGCGCCACCAGCGTGGTCTGGTATTTCTGTTGCGCGACATAGGTGCCGGAACCCTGGACCCGTTTCAGTATCTGCTCCGCGGTCAGTTCACGCACGGCACGGTTGACCGTCATGCGTGACACGCCAAACTGACGCGCCAGCATGTGCTCGGACGGGATCGCCTCGCCTTCCTTCCAATGCCCGGCATGGATTTCCGCCAGCAGGTAATCCTTGATGCGCTGGTAAATCGGAATTTCGCCCTGTTCCGCTGCATCCAAATTTTCTGCCACACCCAAATCGCTCTCCTCCAGATATCGCCGCCAGCGCACTATTTACGGCGCAAAAATTCACGGAATACGGCCAGCCGACAACCCGCTTGCCAGCAAAAATTTTCTTTGCTAAAGTTGTATATACAGCTTATTATAAGCGAACAAGAACAATTAATCGCACCCGTTGTTTATTGGTTGTCGATCAGCATTTTACGCACCATGCGCGCTTGACGACCGGCCTCGATTTAACGGCCGGCCAGCTGGAGCGCCTGGCCTTTAGATGTAATTAGGAGGAGTCATGATTCAGTTCAATCAGAAAAAATTGGTCGCCGCATTGCTGGTCTGCGGAGCGTTGTCCACTTCGGCTGCTTTTGCCGATATCAAAATCGGTTTCAATGTACCGTTGACCGGCTTTGCTGCCTACGACGGCAGATCGGCGCTGGAGGGCGCCAAGTTGGCGGTCGCCCAGGCCAATGCCAAGGGTGGCGTCAATGGCGAAAAAATCGAACTGGTCGTCTATGACGATCAGGCATCCCCGAAAGAAGCTACCCCGGTAGCGACCAAGCTGGTCGAAAAAGATCAAGTGGTCGGCGCGGTTTCAGGTTCATACTCGGCATCGACGCGGGCTGCAGCAGGTATTTTTCAGAGCGCAAAAACCCCCTACCTGGTGGCATACGCGATCGACCCCAGCATCACACAGACCGGCGACTACATGTTCCGCGTATCCGCAATGGGCGAGGTACAGGGGCGCGGCGGTGCCAAGCTGGTCAGCAATCTGGGCAAAAAACGCGTGGTTATCGTGACGCTGAAAAACGACTTCGGCCAGACCCTTGCGGCCGGCTTCAAGGATGCGGCACCCAAGTTCGGTATCCAGATCGCCAACGAGTATGAGTATGGCTTGCAGGACCGCCAGTTTGGCGCACTCGTCGCCAAGATCAAATCCGACAACCCCGAGCTGATCTATGCGTCCGGCTACTATTTCAATGCCGGTCCCCTGATTTCGCAGTTACGGGCAGCCGGCATCACCGTTCCGGTGATCGGTCAGGAAGGCTACGACGGCGATAAATTCATTGAAATCGCCGGGCCCGCAGCGGAAGGCACACTAATCACGACATCGCTGGACCGCGACTCGACCAATCCTGTGACGCATGCATTCCTGACCGATTTCCGCAAGTCGGCCGGTTTCGGCGCTGACATGGTCGCGGCATCGTCCTTCAGCGCCACCACCATTATGATCGACGGCTTGCGCAAAACCGGCGGCAAAGGCGGCGAAGCCCTGAAAAATGCAATCGCGGCCGGCAGCTATGAAATGCCCATCGGGAAATTAGTCTTCAATGACCTCCACGAGGTGAACAAGGACATCCAGGTACAGGTGGTCAAAGACAAAGCCTGGCACCGGCATTCGGTAATTTCCGATCCGGTCTTGCTAGCTGCCCCCACCAAGGCCAACAAGTAATCCGCAGCTCGAAACACGCCGGCAAATTTGCCGGCGAATAAGGAACCGCAGGCGGCGCAACGCGGCCTGCGCACAGATTCCCTTTTCTGATCGACCAAGGAAACCGCATGCTTTTTCTGGAGCTGATAGCGCAAGGGCTGGTGCAAGGCAGTATCTACGCCTTGATCGCACTGGGCCTGACGCTGGTATACGGGCTGCTGCGCATCCTGCACGTGGCGCATGCGGCACTCTTCACGCTCGGCGGTTACGTCGGCGTGCTGGTCACGAACGCAAGCGGCAGCCTGCCGCTGGCGATGCTGCTGGCGATGCTGGCCGCCGGCGCAATGGGCGTGGCCATGTACCGGCTGTGCTACGAACCCATCCTGAAGCAGCCGCCGTTCGTCGCGCTGATCGCCTCGATCGGCCTGTATATCGCATTTGAAGAATTATTTCGTATCATCTTCGGCGCTTCCGGCTTGTCCTATCAGGCGCCGCCACTGCAGGAGCAGATCGAGCTATTCGGCTTGCGTTTCAAGCAGGCGGAGCTGATGGTGATGGCCGGCACCGTCATCATCATCGCCGCCCTCGGCTATCTGCAAACCAAGACCCGGATCGGTGTCGCCTGCCAGGCCACCGTGTCCGATCCGCAGATGGCCGAGTCGTTCGGCATCAAGCTGCGCACGGTACGCGACCTGAATTTCTTCATCGGCTCGGCACTGGCCGGTTTCGCCGGCGTCTGGGTTGCACTCTTGAACAACCTGGTGGAGCCGACCATGGGCAGTGTCCCCTCGTACAAAGGGCTGGCGATCATCGTGCTGGGCGGCATGGGCTCGGTGCGCGGCACCTTGCTGGCGGCACTGGTACTCGGCATCGTCGAATCGTTCGGCACCATTTATCTCGGTCAATTCCTGGACCGTAACGCAATCGCCTTTGCGTTTCTAATCCTGGTACTGATGTTCCGTCCGCAAGGACTGTTCGCGAAACATTGAAAACCCGCTGAGGACTTGCAATGGCTTATGAGATTTCCCTTCTGACCGCGATGGGCATCAGCGTCCTGTTCGCGCTCTCGCTCAACTTGATCACCGGTTTTTGCGGCCAGATCAGTCTCGGCCATGCTGCCTTCCTCGGCGTCGGCGCCTATACCTCGGCGCTGCTGTGCAAGGCCGGTGTGCCGTTCTTCGCCACCATGCCGCTGGCGATGCTGGCGGCCGGCGTACTGGGCGTGATCGTCGGCATCGCCAGCCTGCGCGTGCGCGCCGACTTCCTCGCCATCACGACCATGGGCGTGGTATTCCTGTTCGTCGGCGTAGTACGGCAGCAGGGCTGGCTCGGCGGCGAGCTCGGGGTATCCGGTTTCCCCGGCTCCGGCCTCGAGAAACCTGCTTTCATGTGGCTGACGCTGGGCATGGCTGCAGCCACCGCGGCGCTCTGCATTTACATCCGCAAGTCATGGATGGGTCGCGTCTTCAACGGCATCGCCGAAGACGAGGACACCATGCGCGTGCTCGGTATCGACGTCCCGCGCTACAAGCTGGCGGCATTTGCCATCGGCACCGCCTTGGCCGGCCTGGCAGGTGCGCTGTACGCGCAGCACTTCAAGTTCATCGGCCCCGACAGCTTCGGCTTCATCGAATCGATCACGGTACTGTCGATGGTGGTGTTCGGCGGTATCGGTTCGGTCGCCGGCGTGGTGTTTGGCGCCGCAGTGCTGTCGGCGCTGCCAGCCTGGTTCCAGTTCATCGGCGACTACAAACTGCTGGTTTACGGCGGACTGCTGTTCCTGATGATGCGCTTCTCTCCGACCGGCGTAGCCGGCATCGTGCGCGGTGTGTTCCAGCGTAAGACGAGCAACGCCAAACCGGCTGTCGAAGGAGCACGGCCATGACGACCTCCACTGCCTTGCTGCAAGTGTCCGGCGTCACGGTTCGGTTCGGCGGCCTGTCTGCGGTCAGCAATGTCTCGTTCGAAGTGGAATCGGGCGAACTGCTGGGCCTGATCGGTCCCAACGGCGCCGGCAAGACCACGCTGATGCGTTCGATCACCGGCGTGGTGCGGCCGACTGAAGGCAGCGTGCATCTGGCCGGAGAAAATCTGAACGAGCTGCCAATCCACAAGCGGATTCAAAAAGGCCTGGCGCTGTCGCAACAGCTTGTCAAGCCGTTTCGCGAAATCTCGGTGCTTGAAAACGTCGCGCTGGCGGCCGGCGCCGAGCGCACCCGCTCGCCACTGAAGGCGCTGATGCACGTCTCGCAACGCGACGAAAATGAGATCGGCAACGACATGCTGGCACGGGTTGGCATCGCCGACTACGCCGATCAGATGCCTGGTATCCAACCACTCGGCATCCTGAAGCGAATGGAGATGGCGCGTGCGCTGGCGCTGAAACCCAAGCTGCTGCTGCTGGACGAGCCGCTGGCCGGGCTGAATTCGAGGGAAGCCCATGCTCTGGCGACCACCATCGCCGACATCAACCGCCAGGGGATGACCATCATCCTGATCGAACACAACCTGGGTGAAGTGATGCGCATCTGCCAAAGGCTGGTGGTGCTCGATAACGGCCGCAAGATCGCCAGCGGCGCGCCGCGCGAAGTGATGGAACAGCCTGCGGTGCGCGCCGCCTATCTCGGCAACGACACCATCGCCGAAGCGGGAGGCAACGGCACGGCAGATGGAACCACAAACGTGGGGGATATCCATGCTTGAACTCAAAAACCTGTCCTGTGGCTACGGCGCCTTCCATGCGGTCGGTGACCTGTCGTTGACGCTGCGGCCCGGCACCATCACTGGCCTGTTGGGCGCCAATGGCGCCGGTAAATCCTCGACCCTGATGTGCCTGGCTGGCCACGTCGCACTGCAAGGCGGCCAGGTCCTGTTCGAGGGCCAGGACATCGGCCGCATGCCGCCAAATGAACGGGTACGGCGCGGCATCGCGATTTCACCGGAAGGCCGACGCCTATTCAAGGACTTGAGCGTCGAAGACAACCTGCGCGTCGGCGGCCTGATCCGCCCCGCAGCTGACTTCACCCGCGATCGCGATTACGTGCTGGAGCTATTTCCACGCCTGGGAGAACGGCTGGACTCGCTGGCTGCCAATCTCTCCGGCGGCGAGCAGCAAATGTTGGCGATCGGCCGCGCGCTGATGACGCGGCCGAAACTGGTCATGATCGACGAACTGTCGCTCGGCCTGATGCCGAAGGTGATCGATCTCTGCTACCGCGCACTACAGCAGTTGCGCGCAGAAGGCATGACGATCCTGCTGGTCGAGCAAAACACCGACCGCGTACTGGCAGTGGCCGATGACGTCTGCGTTCTGGAATCCGGCCGCACCGTCTGGCAAGGCAGTGCCGCTGCCGCGCGTGACGATCCGGCGCTGGCGGCGGCGTATCTGGGATTGCATTGAGCCAGATTGCCGGGCCTCAAGGATCAATTTGAAGCGATTCTTCCAATTGATTCGTAGTCGAAGTTGAAATTTTTTTGAATCTGTAATCCGGCTTGTGGCTTATGCCCCCGGAGGGGGAAGTATTGCCTTGAAAATCCCACCACTCCGCCGATACGGATTGGTACTGCGCAAGCCTTCTGCCATACCACTGCCATTTGAGAGCAATAGGAACAGATCAGCAATGAAACACAGGAATGCTCCAATTGTGAATGCCTCATGCATCTTCATGAAGCTTTTCGCAATCTACTTTGAAGCTGAAATTGCCTCGCATGTTCAAGAGGGAGCCGGTGCGTCAGGCTCATAAAAATGACGCAAACAAGCCCCGAACTACGTATGGTTAGAAGGAGGAGGAAGATCAGATATAGATGAACAATTATAGCAGAAATAGTAATTAGCTATTTCTATGTTTTGGCTTCCTCAGGACAAACTGAGTGCACAAACTAGCATTGGACTAAAACTAGGTGAGAGATTTTTCTCGATATTAAAAATAGACAAATGAGGTTTTTTTATGAAACAGAATGAAGCTGGAACCGTAAAGAACGACGTCCTCTATTCCATCCAGGCTCAGCGTGGCAATACCTTGCGCTGCAAGGGCTGGAAGCAGGAATCCATCTTGCGTATGCTTGAGAACAATATGGATGTATCCGAGTGTTGCGAACGTCTGGTGGTCTATGGCGGAATCGGCAAGGCGGCGCGCAACTGGGAGTCTTACCATGCGATCGTGGACTCTCTGAAAAATCTGGAAAACAATGAAACGCTAGTAGTCCAATCCGGCATGCCGGTGGCTATCTTCAAGACCCACAAGCTGGCTCCCCGGGTCGTCATGGCGACCACCAATATCATGAAGGCCAACTGGCCTACCTTCTATGATCTGCAGGACAAGAATCTCACCATTTTTGCGAACTACACTGCCGCGCCGTGGGAATACATCGGCACCCAGGGAGTGATTCAAGGCACCTTCGAAACCCTCGGCGCAATCGCCGAGCAGCGTTTCAACGGCTCTCTGGTGGGACGCATCCTTCTGACTGCCGGTCAAGGCGGTATGGGCGCCAACCAGCCTCGAGCGATGGCAATGCATGGTGGCGTCTGCATCGACGTCGATGTTAATGAAGGCACCATCGACAAGCGGATCGAGATCGGCTTTACCGACGTCAAAGCCGACAACCTCGATCATGCGATTGAACTTGCCAAGCAAGCCGCTGCCGCCAAGAAGCCTCTGGGCATCGGTCTCGTAGGCAATGCCGCAACCGTGTTCCAGGAAGCGTACGACAAGGGCTTTATGCCCGACATCCTTACCGAGATGTGTCCCTGCCACGATCCTATCTCGTATATCCCCGAAGGATACGATGCCTATGAGGCGGAAGGCTTCCGCGTCCGGGACCGCGAAGGCTACCTGAAAGCGGCGGGCGAATCGATGAAAAAACAGCTGCGCACCATGATTGCCTACTCCAAGAAAGGGGTTGAAGTATTCGAGTACGGCACCTCCATCCGGAAAGAAGCGCGCGATGCCGGCATGCCGGAAGCGGAAGCAATGCAGATTCCCGGTTTCGTATCCAAGTACATTCGTCCGTTATTCTGCGAGGGCCGTGGTCCCTTCCGTTGGACATGCCTGTCTGGCGAGGCATCGGATCTGGCCCGGCTGGACGATCTTGTCCTTGAAATGTTCCCCCACGACAAGTTGGCGGTCAAATGGATCACGCTCGCGCGCAAGGCTTTACCGATCGAAGGTTTGCCGGCCCGTATCTGTTATCTCGGATTCGGCGAGCGTAAAGCATTTGCCTTGAAGGTGAATGAATTGATCAGGAATGGCGAGCTAAAAGGACCGGTCGGCTTCTCCCGCGACAACCTGGACTCCGGCTCGATCGTCAACCCGACTTTCGAATCCGAAAACATGAAGGATGGTTCGGATCTGATTTCCGACTGGCCGTACCTGAACGCCCTGCTGAATTGTGCCGGCATGTGCGATCTGATCGCGATTCAGGCAAATTATTCCATGGGCGAGGCCGTTCATACCGGCGTGACCATGGTTGCCGATGGCAGCGAGGAAGCGGACCTGCGTCTCGATGCTTGCATGACGGTCGATTCTGGTATCGGCGTGGTTCGCCATGCGCAGGCCGGTTACGAAATTGCGCGCGATGTGGCCAACGGCAAAGGCAAGCTGACCAGCGAAGGGATCAAGATCCCATTGTGGTGGAAACCGGCGTCCGAAGTTACCTTCGGACCCGATGGCGGTGGTGCAGACCGCCGCGTTTCACACTCCAAAGACTAAGGGGCAAGACATGAAGCTACGCGCAGACCTGTTGATTGAACATGCCGCAGAACTGATCACATGCGCCGAGGGTTCCAGCGATCTCATAGGACGTATCTATGACGGCGCCGTGGCGGTAGCGGGCAAGCATATTATTGCTGTCGGACAAACTGCCCGGGTTCGTCAGCAGGTCGACACCAGCCATGCCAAGGTAATCAACGCCAGCGGCAAAGTGGTGGCGCCTGGCTTCGTGGATTGTCACACACACCTTGTTTTTGGCGGATCACGCGTCAAGGAGTATGCCGCCCGCATGACCCATACCGCCGCGGAAACGGCAGCTATGGGTATACCGTGTGGCATACCATCGACGGTGCTAATGACTCGGGCAGAAAGCGAGCCGATGCTCGCCGCAAGTGCGTTGGATCGGCTTGACCATATGCTTCGGTCCGGAAGTACCACGGTCGAAATCAAGAGCGGCTATGGATTGAGCCTTGGCGAAGAGCTGAAAATGTTAAGGGTCAATAAGCTGCTGCAGGAGCAGCAGCCCATCGATATCGTCAGCACCTTCCTAGGAGCTCACGATTTTCCGCCCGACATGCCCCGAGACGACTATGTCGAAAACATCATCAACCAGCAGTTGCCGGCGATTGCCGACCAGGGTATCGCCACGTTTTGCGATGTGTATTGCGACACCGGCTATTACACCGTCGAAGAGTCCAGGAGAATCTTGGGAGCCGGATTGGACTTGGGCCTAAAGCCCAAGATACATACCGAGGCCTATTCAAACGTAGGCGGCTCGGAACTGGCGGCGGAAATGAGGATGATCTCCGCCGACCATTTAAATTACTGCAATCCGTCCCAAATGAGAAAGCTGGCGGAAGCCGGGGTGGTGGGAGTCATCATGCCCGCCCTGGATTTTGCGGTCGCACACTCTCGCCCGTTCGATGCCCGGGCAATGATCGATCAAGGCATGACGCTTGCGCTGGCAACCGACCTCTGTCCCGGCTGCTGGACCGAGTCCCAACATTTTGTCATGGTCCTTGCGTGCAGATCATATGGAATGTCGCCGGAAGAGGCGATGGTCGCAACGACACTTGGGGGCGCCAAAGCCCTGGCACTCGGTGGCGATCGGGGAAGCCTGGAGGCGGGAAAACTCGCCGATATACAGATATGGGACATACCGACGTTCGAGGACGTTATCTATCGGCTCGACAGAAATGTAGTGGACAGCGTTATTAAAGGCGGGATTGTCTGTTTCTGAGCGGAGCAGACCCATGTGTTGGGCCGCAGGGCGCGTACATCTACGGTAGAGCTGGTCGGAGCGGCATATTCACTGTAGATGATTCCTTGATACTGGAAAGATAAGGGTTTTTGAGATGATTGAGATTAACGGGAATTCCCTGACTATCGAGCAAGTTATAGCCGTGGCCAGGCATGGAGAGAAAGTCGCGCCGCTATCCGAAGAAGTGCGCCATCGCATGATGAAAAGTTATCACTGGGTCGAATCGGCGATACGCGAAAATAAGGTCATCTACGGTATTAATACCGGTTTCGGACCTCTGGCGACGACAACGATCAAGGCGGATGAAGCGAGCCAACTGTCGCGCAACGTCATTCTGGCCTGTATTGTCGGCGTCGGTGCACCGCTCAGCCAGGAAGTGGCGCGGGCGCTGATGCTGGTCCGGGCCAATGCCCTGGCAAAAGGGTTTTCCGGGATTCGCCCTCTATTGGTTCAGACATTGATTGACATGCTGAACGCTGGAGTAACCCCTCATATTCCCTGCAAAGGATCGCTAGGCGCCAGCGGTGACTTGGCTCCATTGGCGCATTTGGCCGTGGTACTCACCCGAGATGCCACGGGCGACGGCGGCTACAGTGGGCAAGCCTGGTACCAAGATCGACTGGTTTCGGGCGCGCAAGCCATGGCCGAGGCCGGAATTGAAAGGGTCACCCCGCAGGCTAAAGAGGGGCTGGCACTGACCAATGGCACAACCTTCATGGTTGCCGCTGGCGCAATCGCAGTCCATGATGCAGAAAAATTGCTCTCTCACGCGGAAATTTCAGCGGCGCTGAGCATGGAAGCGCTCACTGGCCTCTCCTCGGCATTCCATCCGTCCATTCAACATGCCAACGGCATGCAGGGGCAGGCCGAAGTCGCCGCCAACATGCTCAAGCTGATGGAGGGCAGTGATTTGGTGGATTCAATTGCAGGCCGCGTGCAGGACGCATACAGCATTCGCTGCATTCCACAAGTCCTGGGTCCCGTTCGTGAAACCATCGCCTTCGTGCGCGCCAATTTTTCCAGGGCGCTGAACGGTGCAACGGACAACCCGCTGATCATAGAGGACGAGAAGGAAGGATACATCTCCGTTTCTGGGGGTAATTTCCACGGCGAAGGCCCTGCGCTGTGGCTCGATTTTCTAAGCATCGCGATTGCGGAAGTTGCGAGCCTGGCAGAGCGGCGCATTTTCCGTCTGGTCACTCCCGAATTGAGCAACGGCCTGCCATCCATGCTGGTATCCAGGCCGGGACTCAATAGCGGACTGATGATGCCTCAATACACCGCCGCGGCTCTGGTTTCGGACAATAAAACGCTATGCCATCCGGATAGCGTCGATTCCATTCCGTCCAGCGGCAATCAGGAAGACCATGTCAGCATGGGTGCAAACGGCGCTCGCCACGCCCTCGAAGTTATAGACAATGTCAGGGACGTCATCGCGATTGAATTGCTGACAGCGGCGCAAGGTATCGATTTACGCGATCGAGGTCCGATGCGGCTTGGGAGAGGCACCAAGGCGGCTTATGAACTCATCAGGAAGCATGTGAAAACGGTCGATGTGGACCGAGAGCTGACCCCGGATCTGGTGAAGCTGTCAGCGTTAATCCGTTCCGAAAAACTGGTGGCGGCCCGAATCGCCGATAAGCCATGAAATTCGAGAGCATCGCCCAGCCGCTATTGAAGAAGGACACCATGTCTAGAACCTACAAGATCGAACATCTGCATCAGCCCGACGGCTGGTTATCTCCTGGATACATAACGATTGGCCACGATGGACAGATCGAGGCCGTTGATTCCGAACTGCCTGCCGGGATGTCGGTTCACGAGGAATTATCCGGCTATTGCATTCCCGGCTTGCCAAATCTCCACTCGCATGCCTTTCAGCGTGCGCTGGCCGGCCGTACCGAATGCATATCCGACGGCGTTGCCGACACGTTCTGGACATGGCGCACGTTCATGTACGATTTCGTGTCCCGCCTGGAACCGCACGACTATGCGGCGATTGCGGCATTCGTCTACCTTGAAATGGTCAAATTCGGTATGACATCGGTGGCCGAATTCCATTACGTGCACCATGACAGCAAGGGGAAAAGGTACGCCAATCATGCTGAAATGTCGGATCAGCTGTTTGCGGCGGCGGAGAGAGCGGGGATAGCAATCACGATGCTACCCGTTCTGTACGCTCATGCAGGCATCGGATTGCCTCCCACCGAGCAGCAGAGGCGCTTCGTGCACACGGATGTGGACGACTATCTGAACCTCGTGAATCAGCTCAAAAAGGCAAGACATGGCAACAGCAAACAGGCGGTAGGCATGGCCTTGCATAGCTTGAGGGCTGTGGCACCAGCCGAATTGCGGCAGGCCGTCCAGGGCGTGTTGCAGATGGATGCTGATACCCGGATTCACATTCACGTTTCGGAACAGCCTCGAGAAGTCGAGGAGGTTGTCGCCGGACTCGGCGCCAGACCTGTCGAGTGGTTGCTCGACAATGTCGGATTGGACGACAAATGGTCGCTGATTCACGCAACCCATATCAACGAGTACGAGCGCAAAGGAATGGCTGCAAGCGGCGTCGTTGCCGGTATCTGCCCCGTCACTGAAGCGACATTGGGAGACGGAATTTTCCCGTTGGTCGAATATCAACAGGAAGGTGGACGCTGGGGAATCGGAACCGACAGCCATTACACGACCTCAACCGCGGAGGAGTTACGCATCCTGGAGTGCGGATTGCGGCTTCAGGCAGGCCGGAGAAACATGCTGGTCACGCCCGAGAGTTCATTGACCAGACGAAGCGGTCGCCGCCTTTTCGATTTGTCTCTGGCGGGCGGCAGGCAATCCCTGGGGATGCCTGTGGGCAGCATCGCTCCCGGACAGCGCGCGGATCTGGTGGTGCTGGACTCAGACCATCCAACCATACTCGGACATACGATCGAAACCGTCCTCGACGCCTGGATATTATCGGCAACCGGCAATCCGGTGCGGGACGTGATGGTTGCGGGCGACTGGATGGTACGTAATGGAGTGCATGAGAATGAAGATGCGATCTTGCGTGACTATCGAGAGACGATGCGTCGGGTGTTGGCCGCTTGATTGCCCGTTTTCGTCGTAATCGGCAAGGAAAATATCCAGGCAAAACGTGATTCCTGCGCGGCACTCGCCGGAGACGATTGCCCACTCAGGCGTTTTTTCCATCTTTCCCGGGGTCAACCGCACGCTGGCGCTGGTCGACGGCGATACTGTTCATCGTTAACCTGATGAAGAAAGGCCTCTCAATTCGCGCTTCGTTGGGAACGACAAACATAAATACATGATCTCCGCTACAAATCTTCATTCAACTTGAAGGAACTCGACATGAACACCGCAATCGCCCCCACCCCGCTCTCCGCCGACCCGCGCTTCGACGCCAGCCGCGAAATTCGCGCCCCGCGCGGCAGCGCTCTGACCTGCAAGAACTGGGTGACCGAAGCCGCCTACCGCATGCTGCAAAACAACCTCGACCCCGAAGTCGCGGAAAACCCCCAGCACCTGGTGGTGTACGGCGGCATCGGCCGCGCCGCGCGCGACTGGGCCTGCTACGACCAGATCCTGGCCAGCCTGAAAGACTTGAACGAGGACGAGTCGCTGCTGATCCAGTCCGGCAAGCCGGTCGGTATCTTCAAGACCCATGCGGACGCGCCGCGCGTGCTGATCGCGAATTCGAACCTGGTGCCGAAGTGGGCCAACTGGGAACACTTCAACGAACTCGACCGCAAGGGCTTGTTCATGTACGGCCAGATGACCGCCGGTTCCTGGATCTACATCGGCAGCCAGGGCATCGTGCAGGGCACCTATGAAACCTTCGTCGAAGCCGGGCGTCGGCACTTCAACGGCGACTGGACCGGGCGCTGGATCGTCACCGCCGGCCTGGGCGGCATGGGCGGCGCCCAACCGCTGGCGGCCACGCTGGCCGGCGCGGTGTCGCTGAACATCGAATGCCAGCAGTCGAGCATCGACTTCCGCCTGCGCACGCGCTATGTCGACAAGCAAGCCAGGGACCTGGATGACGCCATCGCCCTGATCCAGCATCACACCGCAAAGAAAGAAGCGGTCTCGATCGCGCTCTTGGGCAACGCCGCCGAAATCCTGCCGCAACTGGTCCAGCGCGCGAAGGCCGGCGGCGTCCGTCCGGACCTGGTGACCGACCAGACCTCGGCGCACGACTTGATCAACGGCTACCTGCCCACCGGCTGGAGCGTGGCGCAATGGAAGGCGGCGCAGCACGACCCGAGCCAGCACGCCCAACTGGCCGCCGACGCCGCCCGCTCCTGCGCACAGCACGTGCAGGCGATGCTGGACTTCCATGCGATGGGGATCCCGACCGTGGACTACGGCAACAACATCCGCCAGGTTGCCTTCGACCAGGGTGTCAAGAACGCCTTCGACTTCCCGGGCTTCGTGCCGGCCTACATCCGCCCGCTGTTTTGCGACGGCAAGGGGCCGTTCCGCTGGGTCGCCTTGTCGGGCGACCCGGAAGACATTTACAAGACCGACGCCAAGATCAAGGAATTGTTTCCGGATAACAAGCATGCGCACCACTGGCTGGACATGGCGCGCGAACGGATCGCGTTCCAGGGCTTGCCGGCGCGCATCTGCTGGCTTGGCCTGGGCGAGCGCCACCTGGCGGGCCTGGCCTTCAATGAAATGGTGAGAAATGGGGAGTTGAAGGCGCCGATCGTGATCGGGCGCGACCATCTGGATACCGGCTCCGTCGCCAGCCCGAACCGCGAGACCGAAAGCATGCGCGACGGCACCGATGCGGTGTCCGACTGGCCGCTGCTGAATGCCTTGCTGAACACCGCCGGCGGCGCCAGCTGGGTTTCGCTGCACCACGGCGGCGGCGTCGGCATGGGTTATTCGCAGCATGCCGGCATGGTGATCGTGGCCGACGGCAGCGAGGCCGCCGCCCAGCGCCTGGCCCGCGTGCTGGTCAACGATTGCGGCTCGGGCGTGATGCGGCATGCGGATGCCGGCTACGAAACGGCAATTGCTTGTGCCCAACGCAACGGATTGAAGCTGCCGATGATTCGCTGAGAAAAAAGGGAATTCAATTCCCACTGATTGGGATTTTTAGGGTTTCAAGAGTGGCCGAACCCTTTGATACTGCGGACATGTTGACCAACGCCTCCACTTCCGTAGCTTCCACCGACCGGGTCCTGCAGATACTGGCGGTACTGGCCCAGCACGGGCGTGCCATGAGCGCGGCCGAACTGATGCAGTGCACCGGGCTGGCGCGCAGCACGCTGTACCGGCAGCTTGGACGGCTCAAGGACTGGGGTTTCGTGTCGGAAATCGACGCGAACTACGCCCCGGGTCCGCTGAGCCTGCAGCTGGCGTTGGGATTCGACATGGCTTCCAACGTCATGCGCGTCGCCCGGCCCGAGATGGAGGCGCTATCGCGCCAGTCGAACGAAAGTGTGGGGCTGATCGTCGCGGTCAATGACCGTGCGGTTTGCCTGGACATGGTGGAGAGTTCGCAATCGCTGCGCTGCTCGTTCGAAAAAGGCCGCAGCGTGCCGCTACGCGCGGGCGCATCGGCCAAGTGCGTGCTGGCGCACTTGCCCGAGACGACGCGGCACGCGGTACTGGACGTGCATTACGCGGCCGGCAGCCCTGAATGGGCGGCCGCCAGGCAGGAACTCGACTCGATTCGCCAGGCCGGCTTTGCAGCCAGCGCGGGCGAGGTCGATGCCGGGGTCTGGGGCGTAAGCGCCCCGGTGTTCGCGGCGCCCCGCCATGCGGCGGGCGCCATCACGCTGATGGCCCCGATCTCACGTGCCCAGGGACAGGAAACGTCCCTGACGCGGATGACGGTCGTGGCCGCTGCACGTATTTCGCGCCTGCTCAGCGCTTCTTGATTCCCTTCCCCCAACCACAGGAGACTTTCCGATGAACTTCCGCCGCTACTTCCTGCTTGCTGCCACTGCCGTCGCACTGGCCACCGGCGCCGCGCACGCCCAGGACAAGGTTCTGCGCGTGGGCACCGACGCCACGTTCCCCCCGATGGAATTCGTCGAGAACGGCAAGCGCACCGGCTTCGATATCGAACTGGTCGAGGCCATGGCCAAGACCATGGGCAAGCAGGTCGAATGGGTCGACATCGACTTCAAGGGCCTGATCCCGGGCCTGATCTCCAGGCGTTTCGACGTCGCTGTCTCGGCCATCTACATCACCGACGAGCGCAAGAAAGTCGTCGACTTCAGTGACACCTACTACGCCGGCGGCCTGGTCGCGCTGGTCAAGGACAACAACACCAGCATCAAGAAACTGGCGGACCTCGACGGCAAGAAGGTCGCGGTGCAGGTGGGCACCAAGTCGGTCGGCTACCTGACCGAGAAGCACCCCAAGATACAGCGCATCGAAGTCGAGAAGAACCAGGAAATGTTCAATCTGGTCGACATCGGCCGCGCCGACGCCGCCGTCACCGGCAAGCCCGCCGCCTACCAGTACGTGCGCACCCGTCCGGGCTTGCGCGTGCTCGAGGAGCAGTTCACGACCGAGGAATACGGCATGGCGCTACGCAAGGACACGCCCGAACTGACCAAGCAAGTCAACGCGGCGCTCGCCACGCTCAAGGCCAATGGCACCTACGCAGCCATCGTCAAGAAGTGGTTCAGCGGCGATACCGCCAAATAATCGCGCACCGGCATAAACTATGGAACTTGATTTTTCGCCCGTCTGGACGGGCTGGAGCCAGCTACTTTCCGGCACACTGGTGACCGTGGAGATCACCTCGGTGTCGCTGCTGCTGGGCTGCGTGCTGGGACTGTTGATCGGCATCGGCCGGCTGCGCCCGCAACGCCGGCTGGTGTATGGCTTCTGCACCGCGTACGTGGCCGCGATCCGTGGCACGCCGCTGCTGGTGCAGTTGTTCATCCTGTTCTTCGGCCTGCCCCAGTTCGGTCTCCTGCTGCCAGCCTTTCTCTGCGGCATGTTGGGCCTGGGCATCTACTCGGGTGCATATGTATCCGAGATCGTGCGCGGCGCGATCCAGTCGGTCGACCGCGGCCAGATGGAAGCAGCGCGCTCGCTCGGCATGTCGTCGGGCCAGGCCATGCGCAACGTCGTATTGCCGCAAGCGCTAGTCCGCATGATCCCGCCGCTGGGCAACGAGTTCATCGCACTGATCAAGAACTCCGCGCTGGTGTCGCTGCTGACCATCCACGACATCATGCACGAAGGGCAAAAGATCATCAGCGTGTCCTACCGCTCGCTGGAAGTCTACCTCGCAATCGCCGTCGTCTACTTCGTACTGACCGGCCTGACCACCCTGGCCTTGCGCCGCATCGAACTGCGCCTGCGCGCTGGAGGAATGGTGCAATGAACACCGCTGTCAACCCCGACACCCACACCGCTACACCCATCGTATCCATACGCGGGCTGCGCAAGTCCTTCGGCAACCACGTGGTGCTCAATGGCATCGACTTCGATGTCCAGCCCTCGCAGGTAGTGGTCGTGATCGGCCCGAGCGGATCGGGAAAGAGCACCTTCCTGCGCTGCTGCAACGGCCTGGAATTGCCAGAAGGCGGGCGCATCGATATCTGCGGCCATACCCTGGTGAACGCCGGGAAGGTGCTGGCCGAGGCCGACCTCAACGCGCTGCGCCAGGAAGTGGGCATGGTATTCCAGTCGTTCAACCTGTTCCCTCACCTGTCGGTGCTGGAAAACGTGACGCTGGGCCCGCGCAAGCTGCGCGGCCTATCGCGCGCCGAGGCCGAGATCGAAGCACGGGCACTGCTCGAAAAAGTCGGCCTCGCACACAAGGCCGAGGCCATGCCGGCCAGTCTGTCGGGCGGCCAGAAACAGCGGGTGGCGATTGCGCGTGCGCTGGCCATGAAGCCACGCGTGATGCTGTTCGACGAACCCACCTCGGCGCTCGATCCCGAACTGGTGGGTGAAGTGCTGCAGGTCATGAAGCTGCTGGCCGGCGAAGGCATGACCATGATGGTCGTGACTCACGAGATGGACTTCGCACGTGAAGTCGGTGACGTGGTCGTGGTCATGGACGGCGGCGGCATCATCGAAGCCGGTCCTCCCGCCACCATCTTCACCAACCCGAGCCAGGAGCGCACGCGCTCGTTCCTGCAGGCCGTGCTGACGCGTACATGATTCCACACCCAAGCCCGCTCGCGCCGCGCCACTAGGCGGCATGGGCAGCTTTGGCAACTGCACCCACTCCCGTGGAAGAAAGACTGCCATGACCGCCGTGTCCTCCGTCCTTTCCGCCGAATTGCAGCGCCGCCTGCGCGAGCGCGTGACCGATGCGCTCGTGGCCGACTTCCAGCGCGACGGCGCGATCTGCCTGCGCCAGCTGTTGAATGCGGAAGAAGTCGAGTTGCTGCGCACCGGCATCGACGCCAACATCGCCGCGCCCAGCCCGCGCGCCAAGGTCGCCAGTCAGCCCGGCGATCCGGGCTTCTTCCTGGAAGATTTCTGCAACTGGCAGGAAAACGATGGCTACCGGCGCGTGATCATGGACGGCCCGCTTGGCGCCGCCGCCGGCCTTCTGATGCAGAGTACGACCGCGCGCCTGTATCACGACCACATGCTGGTCAAGGAGCCTGGCACGCGTCAGCGCACGCCGTGGCATCAGGACCAGCCTTATTACAACATCGAAGGCCGGCAGAACGTCAGCATGTGGATTCCGGTCGATCCGGTGCGCCGCCACTCGACGCTGGAATTCGTCGCCGGCTCGCACCTGGGGCCGTGGCTGATGCCACGCTCGTTCATGCAGAACGAAGCCAAATGGTTTCCGGAAGGCAGCCTGGCCGACCTGCCGGACATCGAAGCCGACCCCTCCCAGTTCCCGATCATCGGCTGGGAAATCGCGCCGGGCGACGTGGTCTGCTTCCACATGCTGGCCTTGCACGCGGCCGGCGGCGTCGATGGCGACCGCCGCCGGCGCGTGTTCTCGGTGCGCTTCCTGGGCGACGACATCCGCCATGCGCCGCGGCCGTGGGTGACGTCGCCGGAATTTCCCGGCCTGGCGCAAGAACTGCCGGCCGGCGCGGCGATGGAGCATGCGCTGTTCCCGTTGCTGTGGAAGGCCGGCGCCGATGGCGCCTATCGCTGACCAGCCGCCCCAGATACTCCCATAAGTTACACCTATTTCCGGTTATAAATAAATATAATTTCTAACATACTCCGATCATGAAGCCAGAGACAGAGACTTTGACGATCCAGCCGGGACGATTCGCCCTCTCCGATTTGCGCGCAATCTGGGCCGGCGCGGTGCCGTTGACGCTGACACCCGAGGCCTACCCGGCAATCGCCGCCTCGGCGACGCTGATCGGCCGGATCGTGGCCAAGGGCGACGCCGCCTACGGCATCAACACCGGCTTCGGCAAGCTGGCGAAAACGCGCATCCCCGACGAACAGCTGGAACTGCTGCAGCGCAACCTGATCCTGTCACATTCGGTCGGCACCGGCGCGCTGCTGGACGACGCCGTGACGCGGCTGGTGCTGGCATTGAAGATCGGCAGCCTGGCGCGCGGCTACTCCGGCATCCGGCCGCAGGTAATCGACGCCCTGCTGGCGCTGTACAACGCCGGCATCCTGCCGTGCATCCCCCAACAAGGCTCGGTCGGCGCCTCCGGCGACCTGGCGCCGCTGGCGCACATGACGCTGGCGCTGCTGGGCGAAGGCGAGGTGCGCGTCAACGGCCAACTGGTGGCGGCACGCACCGCCTTGGAACAGGCCGGCATCGCGCCGGTGGTGCTGGCGGCCAAGGAAGGACTGGCGCTGATCAACGGCACCCAGGTCTCGACCGCGCTGGCGCTGCATGGACTGTTCATGGCCGAGCGCCTGCTGCAGGCGGCCACCGTCAGCGGCGCGCTGGCGGTCGATGCCGCCAAGGGCAGCGACGCGCCGTTCGATCCGCGCGTGCATGAAGTGCGCGGCCAGCCGGGCCAGATCGCGCTGGCCAGGATCTACCGCGAGCTGTTGGCCGGCAGCGCGATCCGCCGCTCTCACTTGGAACACGACGAACGGGTCCAAGACCCGTACAGCCTGCGCTGCCAGCCGCAGGTGATGGGCGCCTGCCTCGATTTGATCGGCAATGCCGCGCGCACCCTGCTGATCGAAGCCAACGCGGTGACCGACAATCCGCTGGTGTTTGCCGACCAGGGCGACGTGCTGTCGGGCGGCAACTTCCACGCAGAACCGGTCGCCTTCGCCGCCGACACCTTGGCGCTGGCGATTGCCGAAATCGGCGCGCTGGCCGAGCGCCGCATCGCCTTGCTGATCGACGCCTCGCTGTCGGGCCTGCCGCCGTTCCTGGTGGACGAGCCGGGCGTCAATTCCGGCTTCATGATCGCCCACGTCACGGCCGCCGCGCTGGCCTCGGAAAACAAGTCGCTGGCGCACCCGGCCTCGGTCGACAGCCTGCCGACCTCGGCCAACCAGGAAGACCACGTCAGCATGGCCACCTTCGCCGGCCGCCGCCTGCACCAGATGGCGCACAACACTGCCGCCATCATCGGCATCGAATTGCTGGCGGCGGCGCAAGGGGTGGATTTCCATGCGCCGTTGCAAACCTCGCCGGCGCTGGCCGCAGTCCATCAACGCTTGCGCGCGCAAGTGCCGTTCTATGCGCGCGACCGCCTGTTCGCCCCGGACATCGAAGCCGCCAAACAATTGGTCATGCGCGGCAAGGTCAGCGCATCCTGCCCGGCGCTGTTTGCCAACCTCTATTCCGCATAAACAAGGAAGGACAAGTTCATGAATTTTCATTTCAAACCAGGCTCGACGCCGCTCTTGGTGTCGATGCCGCACGTCGGCACCGACATCCCCGATGACATCGCCAAGCGGCTGAGCGCCGACGGCCGCGACAAGCCCGACACCGACTGGCATCTGACGCGGCTGTACGACTTTGCCGAAGAAATCGGCGCCTCCACCCTCTCCGCCCGCTGGTCGCGCTATGTGATCGACCTCAACCGGCCGCCGGAAAACGCCAACCTGTATCCGGGCCAGGACACCACCGGGCTGTGCCCGGTCGACACCTTCCACAAGACGCCCTTGTACCTGCCTGGCGAAGAGCCGGACGACGCGGAAATCCAGCAGCGCCTGACTACTTACTGGCAGCCGTATCACCAGCAGTTGCAAAGCGAAGTGGCGCGCCTGGTGCAGGCGCATGGCGTGGCGGTGGTATGGGATGCGCACTCGATCGCCTCGGTGCTGCCGCGCTTTTTCGAGGGCAAGCTGCCCGACCTGAACTTCGGCACCGCCGCCGGCAAGTCGTGCGCGCCGGCCATGAGCGACGCCATCCTGGGCCTGGCCGCGGCCCAATCGACTTACAGCCACGTGCTGAACGGCCGCTTCAAGGGCGGCTACATCACGCGCCAGTACGGCCAGCCGCAGGACCGGGTGCACGCGATCCAGCTGGAAATGGCGCAATGCATTTACATGAACGAAGCCGCGCCCTACGACTATCGCAGCGATCTGGCGCAAGGCGTGCAGCCGTTGTTACGCCAGATGCTGGAAGCGACCATCGCCTGGGCGCAAGCACAGGCGCGTTGAAGCGCACCGCGGCAAGATCAATCACAGGACTACTGCATCGATGAAAGACAATTCCCTTTTTGCGCGCCACGCGCTGTTGCCAGAAGGCTGGCGCCGCAACGTCCGGCTCGCCTGGAACCAGGACGGCGAGCTGACCGGCGTCCAGCCGGACAGCACCTTTATCGCCGGCGAAGCCAGTGCCGAGTATGTATTGCCGGGCATGGTCAACCTGCACTCGCACACCTTCCAGCGCGCGCTGGGCGGCTTGACCGAAAAGGCCGGAGACGGCCCGGACAGCTTCTGGACCTGGCGCGACCTGATGTACCGCTTTGCGCGCCACATCACGCCCGAGCATATCGAGGCGATCGCGGCCCAACTGTTTGCCGAATGCCTGCGCTACGGCTACACCGCGGTCTGCGAATTCCATTACGTGCACCGGGCGCCGGACGGTTCGTTCTATGCGCGCCCGGCGGAAACCGCCGAACGCGTGATCGCGGCGGCGCGCGCGACCGGGATCGGCATCACCATGCTTCCGGTGCTGTACAGCTATTCCAATTTCGGCCAACTACCGCTGAACGAAGGCCAGAAGCGCTTCCGCACCGATGCCGACGACATCCTGCGGCTGGTGGGCGAACTGGAGCGCCAACGCGACGGCCAGACCGAAGTCGGGGTCGCCCCGCATTCGCTGCGCGCCGCTTCGACCGAGCAGATAGCCGAACTGCTAGCGACGCTGCCGGTCGAGCGGCCATTGCACCTGCATATCGCAGAGCAGCGCAAGGAAGTCGACGACTGCGTCGCCTGGAGCGGCCGGCGGCCGGTGCAATGGCTGTATGAGCGCCTGCCGGTTGACGCGCGCTGGTGCCTGGTGCATGCGACCCACCTCGCCGCCGACGAAGTCCAGCAGATCGCCGCCAGCGGCGCGGTGGCCGGCCTGTGCCTGACCACCGAAGGCAACCTGGGCGACGGCCATTTCCCGCTGGCCGATTTCCTGGCCGCCAACGGCCGCTTCGGCGTCGGCAGCGACAGCCATATTTCGCATAGCCCCATCGAGGAATTGCGCTGGCTCGAATACGGCCAGCGCAATCTGCACGGCCGGCGCAACATCGCGGCCTCGCCGCAGCAGCGCAATGTCGGCGACTTCCTATGGAACGCCGCGCTGACCGGCGGCGCGCAAGCCTCGGGTCGGCCGCTGGGCGCGCTGGCACCCGGCAAGCGGGCCGACCTGCTGGTACTCGACGGCGACCACCCGAACCTGTACGGCCGGGCTGAGGAAGACGTGCTGAATACCTTCGTCTTCTGCGGCAACGACAACCTGGTGCGCGACGTGATGGTCGGCGGCCGCTGGGTGGTGCGCGAGCAGCGCCACGTGGCGCAGGAGGCGATTGCCGAGCGCTTCAAGCAAGCGCTGGCGGACCTGCGGCAGCATTGATCCAACATTGACCCAATCGACAGGGAGTTCTCGTGCCGCACTTGTTGTGCAAGGAAAACCATCTCATCACGCCCTGGAAGAACGGCGGCGGCCAGACTACCGAAATCGCCATCGCCCCGGCCAGCGCGACGCTGGATAGCTTCGACTGGCGCATCAGCCTGGCGACGATAGCCCAGAGTGGCGCGTTCTCCTCGTTTCCCGGTATCGACCGCACCCTGACCCTGGTCGAAGGCGCCGGCGTGGCCTTGCAGATCGACGGTCAGTCGGTTGACCTGTCGGCCGAGCATCCTACCGTCGTCTTTGCCGGCGAATCCGTGGTGCACGCCACCATCGTCGGCGGCGCCACCACCGACTTCAATGTCATGAGCCGCCGCTCGCGCTATCGGCACCGGTTCGAGCGCCTGAGCTTTTCCGGGACGAAGACCGTGGTACGCCAGTCCAGCGCGCTGCTGCTGTTCCTCGCGGCCGGCGAACGGCTGGATTGCCGGTGCGAGGATGGCGCCCAGCTCACCCTGGGGCGCTTCGACGGCGTGCTGATCAGCGCCGAGGACGCTGCCGAATGGCGATTGCAAACCACCGAGGCCGCAATCGTGTTCGCGGTCGATTTGATGGAAATTCAAGATGACTGACCCGACCACGCACGCTACCGCTCCCTCCTGGGACCTGCTGCTGACCAATGTCCACCTGGCGACGCTGGCCGGCGAGGGCTACGGCGAAATCCACGACGGCGCGATCGCCGTCAAGGATGGCCGCATCGCCTGGCTCGGCCGGCGCGCAGCACTGCCCGCCGGCTATCGCGCAAAAGACGAACAGGATGGCGCCGGCTGCTGGCTAACGCCGGGCCTGATCGACTGCCATACCCATGTCGTGTATGCGGGAAATCGCAGCGATGAATTCGAGGATCGCTTGAACGGCGTCGCCTATGAAGCCATCTCCCGCCGCGGCGGCGGCATCCTGTCGACGGTGCGGGCGACACGGGCCGCCTCCGAGGACGGCTTGTACAGTGCCTCCCTGCCGCGCGTGCGCAACCTTCTGGCCGAAGGCGTGACCACGCTGGAAATCAAATCCGGCTACGGGCTCGACCTGGCGTCCGAGACCAAGATGCTGCAGGTGGCGCGCCAGATCGGCGCCACCCTGCCGGTGCGCGTCAAGACTACTTTCCTCGGCGCCCACGCGCTGCCGCCAGAATATGCCGGCCAGGCCGACGCCTATGTCGATCTGGTGTGCGATGACATGCTGCCGAAGCTGGCGGCGCTAGGGCTGGTCGATGCGGTCGATGCCTTCTGCGAAAACATCGGCTTTTCCAACGCCCAGACCGAACGCGTGTTCCAGGCCGCGCAAAAGCACAGGCTGCCGGTCAAGCTGCATGCGGAGCAATTGTCGGATCAAGGCGGCGCCGCGCTCACCGCGCGCTACCGCGGGCTGTCGGCCGACCACCTGGAACACCTGTCGGAACAAGGCATCGCCGCGATGGCGGCGGCCGGCACGGTCGCCGTGCTGCTGCCGGGCGCGTTCTATTTTCTGCGCGAAACCAAATACCCGCCGCTCCAGGGTTTGCGCGATACCGGCGTACCGATCGCCATTTCCACCGACTGCAATCCGGGCACCTCGCCGATGACTTCGCTGCTGCTGGCGATGAACATGGCATGCACGCTGTTCCGCATGACGCCGCAGGAAGCGCTGGCCGGCGCCACGATCCACGCTGCACGCGCGCTCGGCATGGCGAACACGCTGGGCAGCCTGGAGGTGGGCAAGATCGCCGATTTCGCGCTGTGGGAAATCGATCGGCCCGGTGATCTGGCCTATGCGATCGGCGGCAATCCCTGCCGCCAGGTGGTCAACGCCGGCGTGCCGCGCGCGCCGCTGGTCTGACGGCCGGCGCGGATTGCGAGGCTAGCTGCGCGGCACGCGCCCCATCAGGAAAAATTCGTCGTTCGGCCGCATCGAGATCGCATTCGCGATCCGGTTCGACATCCCAAAAAACGCGGTGATGGCGGAGATGTCCCAGATGTCCTCGTCGTCGAAGCCGTGCGCGCGCAGCGCCACGTAGTCGCCCTCGTCCACCTGCTCCGAATGCAGGCAGACCTTCAACGCAAAATCCAGCATCGCGCGCTGGCGCGGCGTGATGTCGGCTTTCCGGTGGTTGACCGCAACTTGGTCCGCCACCAGCGGATTTTTGGCGTAGATCCGCAGCAGCGCGCCGTGCGCCACCACGCAGTACAGGCAACCGTTCCTGGCGCTGGTGGCGGTCACGATCATTTCGCGGTCGGCCTTGGTCAGGCTGCCGCTCTCCTTTTGCATCAGCGCATCGTGATAGGCAAAAAACGCGCGGAATTCGGCTGGCCGGTGCGCCAACGTCAGAAACACGTTCGGCACGAAACCGGCCTTTTCCTGTACCGCCAGAATGGTTTGCCGGATGTCGTCCGGCAAGCTCGTCAGTTCTGGGGCTGGGAAACGGGAGATCGCTTGATCAACAGGCATCGGTGATTTCCTTTTCGATTGACGGCGGCCATGACAAGGCCGCCGTGGACACAACGACGGAAGTAGCCACTCAAGGCACGAGCGGACTATGTCTCATAATATCGCCTTGAAACAGACTCTGCGGGACCAAGCCACCCGACTGCCGGAGAAATATTGGGCCAGCCAGCGGTACGACCCGCGGGAATTTACGGCAAAGTCAAGTAAACTGCTCGGGGTAGGTACCCGCCCACAGGGCGCGATATGTACGATTTGCCAATGAATGTTGCGTCACGCCGCGCGATTCGAAGTGAAAACCTTCGGCAACGGGAATGTGAACTGCATATTTTTACAGACAAGCAAGCTTAGTCAGAGGAAAGCGAAAGCAAGCATGGGTGTGTTGCCGATATTTGATGGCGCGAAAATACTGGTGATCGGCGACGTGATGCTGGATCGCTACTGGTTCGGTGACGTCAGGCGCATTTCACCGGAAGCGCCGGTTCCCGTCCTGCGGGTCACGCGCGTGGAGGAGCGCCCCGGCGGTGCGGCCAATGTGGCGAACAACATCGCCGCGCTCGGCGCGCAGGCAACGTTGCTGTCGGTGGTCGGCGCCGACGAGGCCGGCGACGCACTGGAACGACTGCTCAACCAACCCGGCAACCTGGCTGCGCAGTTGCATCGGGACGACAGCATTTCGACCACCATCAAATTGCGCGCCGTCGCCCGGCATCAGCAATTGCTGAGGGTGGACTTTGAAACCGCGCCCAGTCACGAAGTGCTGCACGCCGTCCTCGCCGATTTCCGCATGCAGTTGCCGCTGGCCGATGTGGTGATCCTGTCCGATTACGGCAAGGGCGGGCTGGCGCACATTGGCGAGATGATCCGGCTGGCGCGCGCGGCAGGAAAGCCGGTGCTGGTCGATCCCAAGGGGGGCGACTACCAGCGCTATCGCGGCGCCACCCTGCTGACGCCGAATCTGGCCGAGTTCCGCGAAGCGGCGGGAAGCTGGAAAGACGAAGCGGACTTCGGCGCGAAGGCGGAAAAGCTGCGCGCCGAACTGGGGCTCGATGCCTTGCTGGTCACGCGCAGCGAAGATGGCATGAGTCTGTTTCATGCTCAACAGGCGTTGCACGAGCCGGCCAGAACGCGCGAAGTATTCGACGTTAGTGGCGCCGGCGATACCGTGGTCGCCACGTTGGCAGTCATGCTGGCTTCCGGCGCGGCGTTGCCGGAGGCCATGCGCATCGCCAATCGCGCCGCCGGCATCGTGGTGGGGAAGCTGGGCACAGCCTCGATCACCCGGGCGGAAATCGTGCGCGAGATGGAACAAACGCGCACAAACGGAGTGCAATAACATGCTTTATATCGTCACCGGCGCCGCCGGCTTCATCGGCTCCAACCTGGTCAAGGCGTTGAACCAGCGCGGCGAGTACAACATCGTCGCGGTCGACAACCTGAAGAAGGCCGACAAGTTCAGAAATCTGGCCGATTGTGAAATCGCCGACTATCTGGACAAGGAAGATTTCCTGGTAAAAGTGCGCGACGGTTCCTTCGACGGCAAGCTGCGCGCAGTGCTGCATCAGGGCGCGTGCTCCGACACCATGGAAACCGACGGCCGCTACATGATGGAAAACAATTACCGCTACACGCTGGCCTTGTTCGAACATTGCCAGCGCGAGCGGGTGCCGTTCCTGTATGCCTCGTCCGCCTCGGTATACGGCGGCGGCAGCGTGTTTCGCGAGAGCCGGGAATGCGAAGCGCCGCTGAATGTCTACGCCTACTCCAAGCTCCTGTTCGACCAAGTCATGCGGCGGCGCTGGCAGACGCTCGGCGCTCAGGTGGTCGGGCTGCGCTATTTCAACGTCTATGGCCCACGCGAGGCACACAAGGGGCGCATGGCTTCGGTCGCCCACCATTTCTTTCACCAGTACCGCGCCGAAGGCCGGGTGAAGCTGTTCGAAGGCTGCGACGGCTATGCCGACGGCGGGCAGTTGCGCGATTTTGTCTCGGTCGAGGACGTGGTCAAGGTAAACATGCATTTTCTCGACCATCCGGCGCAGTCGGGCATCTTCAATCTCGGCACCGGACGGGCGCAGAGTTTCAACGATATGGCTGCGGCCACCATCAACGCGCTGCGCGCTGCCGAAGGCGCGCAAACCACCAGCCTGGAGCAACTGCAACAAGAGGGCGCGATCAGCTACATCCCGTTCCCCGAGCAATTGCGCGGCAAGTACCAGAGCTATACCCAGGCCGACATCGGCGCCTTGCGCAGTGCCGGCTATACCGATTACTTCCTCAGCGTCGAGCAAGGCGTCGCCCGTTACGTGCAGCAGATGCTGCAAGCCGCCGCCTAGGCACGCCGCACCCTTTAGCCAACGACATCCTGCCGCATCCGCGCTTCATGCCGCTCCCGCCTTTCGATCGCAGCCCACCGCGCCGCATTCTGCTGGTCTGCACGCAACGCATCGGCGACGTGCTGCTGGCGACGCCGCTGGCGCGCTCGCTGAAGCAGGCTTGGCCGCAGGCGGAACTGCATTTCCTGGCATTCCAGGGCACCGAAGGCGTGCTTGCCGGCAACCCGGACATCGACAGGATCATCGCCTATCCGCAACGTACCGGCTGGCGCGGCACGCTAGCGCAACTGCGCGAATTGTGGCGGCGCTACGACCTGGCGCTCGGCACCCAGGCCTCCGACCGTACGCGCCTGTATGGCTGGGTCGGCGCCCGCTTCCGGGTCGGCTTCGTCAACGAATGGGAAACCGGCAAGACGTTGCTGCTCGACCGCTGGCAGACCTTCGACGACCTGCATACCCACACCGTAAGCTTGAACTTACAGCTGGCCGAGCTGCTCGGCGTCCCCCCCTGCTACCAGGTGGTACCGCCGGCGCTGGCGCCCGAACAGCGCGATGCCTTGCACACCCGGTTCGCTGCGCTGGAGGGCAAGCGGTATGTGGTGCTGCACCCGTCTCCCAAATTCGCCTACAAGATGTGGCGCCAGGACGGCTGGGTCGTCTTTGCGCACTGGCTACAGGAGCAGGGCTTGCAAGTGGTCCTGACCGGCGGCCCGGATCCGGACGAGCGCAACTATGTCGCCGCCATCGCGCGCCAAACGCAAGCCCTTGATTTCGCCGGGAAATTGTCGCTGGCGGAGACCGCGGAACTGCTCGGCCGCGCCAACCTGTTCGCCGGCCCCGACACCGCCGTCACCCATCTCGCGGCAGCCGTCGGCAGCCCCACGATCGCCTTGTTCGGCCCCTCCAATCCGGTCAAGTGGGGGCCCTGGCCCAAGGACTGGCGGGGGCCGGACAGCCCTTGGCCATGGCGCGGCGGCGGGCGGCGCGGCAACGTCTGGCTGATCCAGGGGCCGGGCGACTGCGTGCCCTGCCTGCAGGAAGGCTGCGACCGACACCCTGGCAGCAGCAGCTTGTGCCTGCAGCGGATTACGGTCGCCAGCCTCGTCGCTGCGGCCCGCACGCTGCTTGGCGAACGCGCCGCAGTCACGTCCGCTCCGATCAATGGCGGAGCGCCGGCGTGAACCGGAATCCGAGCGATCGCAGCGCGCCGGCGACGCCATTCATGAAGACTTCAGGCCTGGCTCGCGGTCAACCATGCGGCACACGGGCCCGCGCTGCCATTGACTCCCTCATTTTCCCGGTGCAGGATGCTATTCAATTCCTATAGCTTCATCTTCCTGTACTTGCCCATCGTATTTTTCGGCATGTTTTACCTGGGGCGGTATAGCCATCGCCTGGCTGCAATGTGGCTGGGGGTGGCTTCGCTCGGCTTCTATGCGATGTGGGATGTGCGCTTCGTCGCGCTGCTCGTCGCCTCCATCGTGTTCAACTATGGCGCCGGCTACTGGCTAGGCCTGTGCCACGCCGCCGGCGAACATCGTCGAGCCAAATATTCGCTGGCGATCGCGATTGCCGCCAACTTGGCGCTGCTCGGATATTTCAAGTATGCGAATTTCTTCATCGCCGCCGTGAACCCGCTGTTGGAGCAACCGTTTCCGGTATTCGACATTATCCTGCCGCTGGGCATTTCCTTTTTTACGTTCACGCAAATCGCTTTCCTGATGGATGTCCATCGCGGCATCAGCCGCGAATACAACTTCACCCACTATCTGCTGTTCGTTACCTATTTCCCGCACTTGATCGCCGGGCCGGTATTGCATCACAAGCAGATGATGCCGCAGTTTTCCAATCCTGCGACCTATCGCATCAACCGCGAACACGTCGCCATCGGCATCACGATATTCGTGCTGGGCCTGGCAAAGAAGGTACTGATCGCCGACAGTCTGGCCACGCACGCGACTCCGCTTTTCAGCGCCGTCAGGGACGGACAAATTCTCACGCTGCTGGAGAGCTGGGTTGGCGCGCTTGCCTACACCCTGCAAATTTATTTCGATTTTTCCGGCTACTCGGACATGGCGATCGGGCTGTCGCTCCTGTTCAACATACGCTTGCCGCTGAACTTCGATTCTCCCTACAAAGCCACCAGCATCATCGATTTCTGGCGCCGCTGGCACATCACGCTGTCGAGCTTCCTGCGCGACTATCTGTACGTTTCCCTCGGCGGAAACCGCCGCGGGAAAACGCGCCGTTACATGAATTTGAGCATCACCATGCTGCTGGGCGGCTTGTGGCATGGCGCCGGCTGGACCTTCATCATCTGGGGCGGCCTGCACGGCCTGTATTTGATGATCAACCATGGCTGGCGGGAAATCAAAACCCGTCTCGGCTGGACCCGCAGCAGCTCCATTGAACGACTGACCGGCGGCACATTGACCTTTGTCGCTGTGGTAGTCGCCTGGGTCTTCTTCCGGGCGGACAATCTCGCCGCGGCGCAGTCGATGCTGGCAAGCATGTTCGGCGCGCATGCGTTCATGCCCGAGGCATGGGTGCCGTCGCGCGAAGCCTTGAAAATCATCATTCCATCTTTGGCACTGGCCTGGTTGATGCCAAACGTGCGGCAAATGCTGGCCCGTTACAAGCCCACCTGGGAAGACATGGCGGGAGTAAAAACGCCGTCAAGCTTCTCATCAGGACGCCTGGCGACACGGCTGGCCTGGAAAATCGATGCTATGCATGCCATCGCGCTCGCCCTCTTGTTCATCTTTTGTCTCAATAGCTTGACCAAAGTGAGCGAGTTCCTTTATTTCAGGTTTTGACTATGCGCAACTACCTGCTTATCTTTGGCGCGACGGTTTCCCTCGCGCTCGGACTGACGGCCGGTCTCGGCCTGATTTTTGAGCCCTTCGAGCCATTGGTGGGTGACCTGACCCGCGTCGGCGGTTACGCCGAAAAGGATTTCGGATGGAGCGCGCCGCAACCGGTAATCGAAGTTGCGGGCAACGGCAAATTCATGTCCGATCCCGAAATTCTGGTATTGGGAGATTCGTTTTCCAGGAGTAATCTCTGGCAATCGGTCGTAGGCGGAAAATCCAATAAAAAAATCCAGAGCTTTGAATTCGCCCAAGTGGGCTGCATCCGGAACTGGCTTGCATACGCACTGGCTCATCCGTCTGTACAAACCATCATCATCGAGACGGTCGAAAGATCCGTCTTGGCCAATTTCGGCGATCTGCCATCCTGCAAATCCGCCACGCCGGCGCCCTTCGAGAGCGGTCCTTGGACCACTGCCGCCAATCGGAGCACTTGGCCGCCGGAATGGCATATCTATCGCACCCTGCGGGTCAGCCTTAATACATTGTCAATGCGGATGCATGCGGACTCCGCAATCCGCGACGATACGGTTGTGAATGCGCCGATCGACACTCGTTGTGCCAAATTCTCGAATCGCCGCCCGGATCGCATGCTGTATTTTTCCCAGGATGAAGAAAAATTCGGATGGAAGCATGACGATCTGGCCAGCGCCATTGCAAACATCCTGTACATCCAGAAAGCAGCACGGGAGCATGGCAAGCAATTTATCTTGATGGTCGTACCCGACAAACTGACGACCTATCGCAAGTGCCTGTCGAACCCGGAAGATTTCGGCGCGGGCAACGGCAGGGACATCACGGCTTCGTTCATCGCCGCGGGCGTGCACACTCCCGACCTGCTGAGCGCCTTCAGGGAGAACGCCGATAAAACCATCGATTTATACCTGCCGAACGATACTCACCTTGGCGTCGCCGGCTATCTCCTGATGGGCGAAAAATTGTCGCAATTCTTGTCCGACCAACGGCCGTGAGCGGCCGGTGCACGCAGCCCGATTGCCGCTCTTCGCGTATGACGAGATCAAATCCAGACGAAATCCCCGCGCGCTCTCACGCCATGCAGCGACATGCGATGGCGTGACACCTCTTGCTCTCGCCATGCCCGTCGCTGCCGGTTCCGGCGCATCTTTTTCAGTTTACGTTCCAGCCAGCCTTGCTGCAACAGGCGATAGTTATACCGATTGGCCAGGCCGTCTTTTTCGGACAATCCTCTTTCCTGCTTCATGGCGTTTTGGGTGATCGAGCCATAGTGGTGCAGCCAGGATGAGCCGGTGATACCCATCGCAATCCCGGCTTTTTCGGCGGTATGGAAAAACAGGGTGTCTTCAAAGCCCAGCAATTTCGGCACCGGCGCAAAATAGCCGATTTCCATCCAGACCGAATGATGGATCGCCATGCACACCGCATGACAAGTTCCGACGCGCAAAACGTCTTTCATCTCGCTTGAAGCGGTCGCCGCAAACGCGTCGAAATCATAATCCAACTCACCCTCGACCAGTGCCGGCGAAATCACTTTCAAGCCACGCCGTTCGGCGGTTTCAATCATGTTTTCGATCCATCCAGCCGACACCAGGACATCGTTGTTCATGACGATCGTCCATTCCGCCTGCTGCGCCAGCGCGCCCTGGTTCCAGGCCACGCCGCAGCCCAGATTGGCATGATTGAAGATCGCTCCTCCCAGCGGCAGGCTGCGCAGATAGTCGCGTGTCGCGTCGGTGGAGCCGTTGTCGACCGCCACCAGCCGCCCCAGATCTAGGCCGTGCCGGACCATGCTCTCGACGCATTGCCGGGTGTAATCAACCTGGTTATAGCAGGCGAAGGTAATCGAATATTTTTGCGGATTCATGATTTGTGCGGAGAGTGCTCGCTGCGCATCAGCATCAACAGCGTGCCGGCGAAACCAGCCAGCATCATGGCGTGAAACGACGCTGTGTATTTCAGGTTGAAGACCTCGGTGCTCATGCCGCTGACCAGCACGCAAACAAGATAGCCAAGGGCCGGCAAGGCATGGTTTCTGACTGCGGCCGAGGGCGAGCGCAAGCCGCGCACGAACAAAGCCAGCGGCGCCAGGAACAGGCCGAGGCTGGAAATCAATCCCCACGCGCCCGATCTGACCACGTTGGTGACGACTTCGTTATGGAAGCCGGCGCTCAAGGTGAGCCCGATCGTAGCGTCGGAAGCGAATTTCCGCAGTTCCGGCGCCAACAACAGCAGCTTGAAGCCATGGTCGCCCCAGCCGCCCAAGGGGTTCTGGCAGAACAAATACCAGCCTATCCGGTAAAACGAGATGCGCTCTCCAACGGAAGTCTCGCGATTCATCTCATCCCATCGGTAATGCATCAATTCCTCAATTCCGGCATCGATCCGGAGCTTGACAATCGGTACCGAAAAATACACCGCTCCGCAGAAAAGCGCGACCGCCACGAAGATCATCCAGTGCGGGACATTCCTTTTGAAGCGCAGCCATAGCCAAAGCACGATCGGCAGCGCCAGCCAGCCGGTACGGCTGCCGGAGAGAAAGGACAGGTACAGGCCGATCGCGAACCCGCCAAGCTTGTAAAACCGTACCCAGGCCAGATCCGGCTTGTGCAGGTCGATGGACATGAGGCTGATCAGCGCCAGCGTCATGCAGATGCTGCCGAATGTCAGCGGATCGACGAACGAGGTGGTCAGCCGGTCCGGCCCCCATTGCAGGTTCGGATGAATCAGCATGCTGAGGCCGGTAATGAAAAGGGCGGCGGGAACCGCATATTCGAGGAGCCTGATGACATTGATCCGCTTGCGCAGGATCACCAGCAGTAGCGGAATCGCGAACAGAAATTTGGAGGCGCTGTCGTAATACGACCAGACGAATTCGCCCCGGAACAACTGCCCCAGGAAAACCGCCGCCACGGGAGCGGCCAGCGCAAGGGAAAATATCCGCACCCAGAGTTGCGTGCCTTCAGCGGAAACAGCTCCCACCTGCTTCCTGTCGCCCCGGAGCAGTACATACGTGGACAGCAGCAAGGTAACCAGCAGACAGGCGTTGATCCAGCCGCGCAAGGTCAGGGCGAACAACGGGAAGGCGGCGAGGCAAAGCGCCACCAGCCTGTCCGCGGACAATATCTCCCGGCTTGATCCGGCTTGAAAGAGTTGCTTGTTCAAAATACCTCTGCGGTTTTCATCAGTTGGGCGATCATGGCCAGCGGCCGTCCAGCATTGCGCGCAGCAGCTGCCAGACCATGTCCGCCGACAGCTTGTTCATGCAATCGTGATGGCCCAGCGGGCATTCGCGCTGATGGCACGGCGAGCAGTCCAGGTGCAGCGACACCGCCTGCGCCACGTCGGAGAAAGGCGGCGTATGCTTCATGTCGGTCGGCCCGTACATCACCACGATCGGGCGATTCAGCGCCGAGGCAATATTCATCAGGCCGGAATCGTTGCTGACCACCGCCGCCGCTTTGGCCAGGACGGCGACCGCCTGGCCCAGTGTGGTGACGCCGGCCAGATTCTGCACCCAGGGCGCGACGGCGGTGATTTCGTCGCACGCCTCCTTGTCCTTACCGGAGCCGAGCAGCGCGATCTGCGCCTCCGGATAGGCATCGCGAATGATGCGCGCCAATTCGGCGAAATGGCGCGCCGGCCAGCGTTTGGCCGGGCCGAATTCGGCGCCCGGCGCGAAGGCGATCAACGGCTTGCCGGACCGCAGGCCGATCTGCGCCACCTCCTGGTCGGCCTGCTCCGCCGTGAGCGCCAGCCGCGGGCGCGGCAAGCCCGAGGATGGCGGCGCATGCAACGCCGGCGCATCGGCCAGTGCCGCATAAAACGGCAGCATGGCCCGCCGCGCGCCGGGCGGATTGTGATGCACCACATTCAGCAGACCGTAGCGCATCTCGCCGCGATAGCCGATGCGGCGCGGAATTCCAGCCAACCAGGGAATCAGCGCAAACTTGAGTGTATTGGGTAGCACATAGGCTTCGGCATAGCCGCGCTGTCGCAGGTGGCGGGCGAATGTCCAGCGTTCGCGCAATTGCAGCGCGCCATGCCGGAACGGCGCTTCCAGCACCGTGTCGACTTCCGCCACCGCGCGCCAGACCGGCGCCACCCAGGGCGGTGCCAGTACGTCGATCGGCCAGTCCGGATGGCGCTGCTTGAGCAGGTACAGCAGCGGCTGCGCGATCACCGCATCGCCGATCCAGTTGGGGGAAATCACTAGAATGCGCGGCCGGAGTATGGCGCTTGGTCCCCGCCCCTGCCCCAACGGCGATTGATGAAGATTCATGCTCACCGCGTGGTCAAGCCTTGCCGGCAAACTGCAGGTGGTAAAGGTTGGCATAGACGCCGCCCTTGGCCAGCAACTCGACGTGAGTGCCGGTTTCGGCGATCCTGCCGGCCTCCAGCACGACGATGCGGTCGGCGCGCTCGATGGTAGACAGGCGATGGGCAATCACCAGCGTTGTCCTGCCGCGCATCAGTTCGTCCAGAGCGGCCTGCACCGCACGCTCGGATTCCGAATCGAGGGCGGAAGTCGCCTCGTCCAGAATCAGGATAGGCGTATCCTTGTAGATTGCGCGCGCAATCGCCAGGCGCTGACGCTGGCCGCCAGAGAGGCGCGCACCATTGTCGCCAATCATGGTTTGCATGCCCTGCGGCAAGGCATCGATGACGTCCGCCAAGTGAGCGGCGCGGGCTGCGGCTGCAACGCGCGCCGGGTCGGGACTGGCGTCGCCATAGGCGATATTGGCGGCAATGCTGTCGTCGAACAACACCACATTCTGGCTAACCATCGCGATCTGCTGGCGCAGGCTGGACAGGGCAATCTGCTCCAGCGGCGTGCCGTCCAGTCGCACCTCTCCTGCCGTCGGGCTATAGAAACCCGGCACCAGGCTGACCAGCGTGGTCTTGCCGCCGCCGGAGGTGCCGACAAAGGCCACCGTCTCGCCGGGTTCGATGGCCAGGCTGAACTGCGCCAGCGCCTGCTGTTCCTGCAAGGGATAAACAAAATCGACCCGATCGAATTCCAGCCGCCCAGCGGCGCGCGCCGCGAGCACTTGTCCATTGGTCCGCTCCGGCGGCGCGTCGATCAACTCGAACACCGCATCGGCCGCCGCCAAGCCGCGCTGCAACGGGCCGTTGATGTCGGCCAAGCGCTTAAGCGGCGTCAACAACATCAACATGGCGGTGATGAAGGAAACGAAACCGCCGACGGTTGCCTGCCCCTGCTGCGACTGCAGCAGCGCGATCATGATCACCACGCCGACCGCACAGGCAGCAAGTATCTGCGTGATCGGCACCGTCGAGGCGGCGACGATCGTCATGCGCATCATGTAGCCGCGCAGATTGGCGGCGCGTTGATTGAAGCGCCTCTTTTCATGTTGCTGGCCGCCGAAGATCTTGATCACCTGGTGTGCCCGGGTGGTTTCCTCGATCACTTGCGTCAGTTCCGCATTGACTTCGAGATATTCCCGCGACAGCTTCCTGGCACGCTTGCCGGTGGCGCGCACCACCACTGCGATCAACGGCAATAAAATCAGCGCAATCAGCGTCAGGCGCCAGTTCAGCCACAACAAATAGCCAAGCAGCACGATCACGGTGAGCGCATCGCGGATCAGCGAACTCATGACGTTGCGGATCATGTCGATGATCTGCTGCACCTCGAACATGACGGAATTGATCACCTTGCCCACGGAATAACGCATAAAAAATCCGGACGGCACATCCAGCATGCGATCAAAGATCAGTTTCCGCAGATCGTTCTGCAGATGGGTCGATGCCCAACTCATCATGTAGCCGGTCAGGAAGGTGGAAAAGCCGCGCAACAGGAAGATCGCGATCAATACCATCGGTACTGCCCATACCGGAAAAGGCAGCTCGCCGACGAAACCCTTGTCAAGCAGCGTTTTCAGCAGGGCCGGGAGCATCGGTTCGGTCAATGCCGTCAGGATCATGCCCACGAAGGCCAGCCCCAGCCGGCGCTTGTACGGTCCGAGCATGCGGAATACCCGCAGCAAATTGGGGGGGAAATTCATGAACTTTCGCTGTATCCTTCTGCGCCAGCATCCGGGAAGGAGGCCTACGTGATTCTGTGCCGCGGTCACGACGTCAGGCCGCATTATATTTCATTGCCATACAGGCGGGCCGCGTTAGACAATGCACACTGCCCGCCACCATCCGGCGCCGGGCCGCTATCCACCATCTCCAACTTCCCACATCATGTTTTCCATCCTGCTGCCCACCTGGAACAATCTCGAATTCCTCAAGCTGTGCGTCGACAGCATCCGCAAGAATTCGACGCTTCCACTGCAAATCATCGTGCATGTCAACGACGGCAGCGATGGCTCGCTGGACTGGGTGCGCCAGCAGGGACTCGACTACACCCATTCTCCGGCCAATATCGGCATTTGCCACGCGGTCAATCTGACAGCTACCCTGGCCCGACATGACTACATCGTCTATCTGAACGACGACATGTACTGCTGCCCCGATTGGGACCGCCGCCTGCGGGAGCGCATCGACTCCCTGGATACCAGCCTGTTCCTGCTGTCCGGCACCATGATCGAGCCGCGCGGCTCCGGCAATCCATGCGTGACGGTCGCCGACTATGGCAGCGATCCGGCCGGCTTCGACGAGCGGGGTTTGCTGGAAAACCTGCCGGCGCTGGCCAAGCCGGACTGGTACGGGGCCACCTGGCCGCCGACCGTGGTGCACCGCGACTGGTGGTTCAAGGTCGGCGGCTACAGCAGCGAACTGTCGCCCGGCATGAGTAGCGACAACGACTTTGCGATGAAACTGTGGGACGCCGGTTGCCGCATCTTCCTCGGCGTCGGCGACGCGCTGGTCTACCATTTCCAGTCGAAGACCACCGCCAAGATCGTCAAGAACAATGGCGGCCGCCAATTCCTGAACAAATGGGGCATCACCCAGTCCACCTTCGATCGCTACTATCTGCGCCGCGGTCAACCTGCCGCAGGCATCGTATTGCCGGAGCCCGAGACCAGCCTGGCGGCGCGCGGCGCGCATTTGCGCAGCGCCCTCAAGCGCCGGTTTTTCTAGCCGGAGCGATTTTTTTGCAAGTCCAGCAGCCGCGCATACTTCAGGTAGCTGGCCCGCATGTTCATGCAAGCGATGCGCCAGCCGGTAGAGCCATCCAGCACCCCGAGCTTGAACACGTAAGTGCGCACAAAGGCCCAGGCGCCGTGCAGCACGGCTTGCATGCGGCTGCTGCGCTTGCCGCGCGCATGTAGTTGCCGCGCCCCGGCCAGCGAATAACTGTCGACCTTGCGCCGCACATCGTCCATTGTGCGATAGCTGTAATGCAGCAGCGGCGCGCCGAGCCGGCCGACAGGCCCCTGCGCGATCAGGCTCTCGTGCACCAGGTGGTCCGAAAAGCGCGCGGTGCCGCGCCGCACCAGGCGCACGATATGGTCCGGATACCAGCCGCCATGCCGCACCGGCTTGCCGCAGAAATACGATAGGCGCGGCATTTCGTAGCCGTCCCAGGCGGCCGTCCGCAAGGCCGCGCGGATCTGCTCGCGCAGGGCTGGCGTAAGGCGTTCGTCGGCATCCAGCGACAGCACCCAGTCGCAACTGGCGGCATCCAGCGCGACGTTCTTTTGCGGGCCGAAACCGGGCCAGCTCGCGGTCTGGATGACTCTGGCGCCAGCCGCGCGCGCCAGCGCCACTGTGCGGTCGGCGCTGCCACTGTCGACCACCACGATTTCGCTGGCGATGCCGGCCAGCGACGCCAGGCAGTCGGCGATGTTCAATTCTTCGTTGCGGGTAATGATGATCACGCTCAGCGGCAAGGCCTGGCTGCGGGTGGCGGCATCGCGGGCGGCTATGGACACGGCGTCCTCAATACTCGAACCGGACATTTTCCGCCTGCAGCCACTCGCACAATTTCAGGTACAGGGCTTCGTCGGCGTGTACCCGCCACGCGTCGGACAGCAGGATGTCGCCGGCCGCTCCATCCCGGGTATATTCCAGCACGATCGGACACGCGGCTTGGTCCTGCTGGTGGGGCTGGATCAGTTCGCGCAGCCTTTTGGCATCGGCCTGGCCGTTCAGCACCAGCCGCAAGCCCTTGCTGAAGGCGGCGCGTGCCTGCGCGATATCCATCACCTTGTCGGCGGTAATCCGCAGGCCGCCGAAAAACCGGTCTTCCGACACCTTGCCCTGCACCGCCAGAAATTCATCTTCCTTGAACAGGCGCTTGTTGGCATCATACAGTTCGTTGTAGACGGTGACGTCGACCGTGGCGCTGGCGTCGTCCAGCGTCACGATCACCATTTTGCCGCGCTGCGTCATCTGGGTGCGCACCGCGGTAATCACACCGGCGATCAGTTTGGGGTCGCGCGCCGGCTCCAGGCTAGAGAGCTTGGTGCGGGCAAATCGGCGCGCTTCCTCCGCATACGCATGGAACAAGTGACCGGACAGGTAGAAACCGAGCGCGGCCTTTTCTTCGGTCAGCTTCTGCTTGTCGCTCCACGGCGCGACCTTGACGTATTCCGGAGTCGCCTCCAGTTCGCTGTCGTCGCCGAACAGGCTGACCTGGTTGGCCGCCGCCGCCGCCTGTTCCGCACCCTCCATCGCGCGCCCGACACTGGCCAAGAGGATCGCGCGGTCAACGCCGAAGCAGTCGAAGGCACCGGCGCGAATCAGCGACTCGATCGTGCGGCGGTTGATCTGGCGCTTGTCGACGCGTTTGGCGAAATCGAACAGATCGGTAAACGGCTTTTCCCGCCTGGCCTCGATGATCGCCTCGATCGCAGCCTGGCCGGAACCCTTGACCGCGCCCAGGCCGTAGCGGATTTGCGTGGCTTTCTTGCCGGCTGCGCCGACCGGCGTGAAGCGGTAATCGGACAGGTTGATGTCGGGCGGCAGCAAGGAGAGTCCGCAAACGTCGAGCGCATCCTCGACCAGGATCTTGATCTTGTCGGTGTCGTCCATCGCCAGCGACAAGTTGGCCGCCATGAATGCCGCCGGATGATGCGCCTTCAGGTAGGCGGTGTGGTACGACAGCAGCGCGTAGGCGGCCGCGTGCGACTTGTTGAAGCCGTAGCCGGCGAACTTTTCCATCAAGTCGAAAATCTCGTCGGCCTTTTCCTGGCTCAGGCCGTCCTTGGCGGCGCCGTCGCGGAAAATCTGGCGGTGCTCGGCCATCTCTTCCGCTTTTTTCTTGCCCATCGCGCGCCGCAGCAGATCGGCGCCGCCCAGCGAATAGCCGCCGACCACCTGCGCCATCTGCATCACCTGCTCCTGATACACCATGATGCCGTAGGTTTCGGACAGGATGCCCTCGGTGCGCGGATCGGGATATTCAAAGCGTTCGCCATGCTTGCGCTTGCAGAAATCCGGGATCAGGTCCATCGGCCCCGGCCGGTACAGCGCCACCAGCGCGATGATGTCCTCGAAGCGATCCGGCCGGGCGTCCTTCAGCATGCCCTGCATGCCGCGGCTTTCGAGCTGGAACACGGCGACGGTCTTGGCCTGGGTCAGCAGCTCGTAGGACGCCTTGTCGTTCAGCGGCAGTTTTTCCAGGCTGAAATCGGCCATGGCCGGATCCAGCTGGCGGATGTAGCGCACCGCGCGATCCAGGATCGTCAGCGTGGTCAGTCCCAGGAAGTCGAACTTGACCAGGCCGACCGCCTCGACGTCGTCCTTGTCGTATTGCGACACCACGCCGGAATCGCCGCCCTGGGTGTACAGTGGGCAAAAATCGGTCAGCTTGCCGGGCGCGATCAGCACGCCGCCGGCGTGCATGCCGACGCTGCGCGTGATGCCCTCGACCTGCTGCGCCAGCGCCAGCAGTTGCCGCACCTCTTCCTCGTTTTCCTGGCGCTCCGCCAGCAGCGGCTCTTCCTTGAGCGCATCGGCAATCGTCACCAGCTTGCCCGGCTTGAACGGAATCAGCTTGGAAATGCCGTCGCAAAAGTTGTAGCTCATGTCCAGCACGCGACCGACATCGCGCACCGCGCCCTTGGCCGCCATGGTGCCGAAGGTGGCGATCTGCGACACCGCATCCTTGCCATAGCGATCCTTGACGTACTGGATCACGCGGTCGCGCCCTTCCTGACAAAAGTCGATATCGAAGTCGGGCATCGAGACCCGCTCCGGGTTCAGGAAGCGCTCGAACAGCAGGTTGTATTCAAGCGGATCGAGATCGGTGATCTTCAGCGAATAGGCGACCAGCGAACCGGCGCCGGAACCGCGGCCGGGACCAACCGGCACGCCGTTGTTCTTGGCCCACTGGATGAAGTCGGCGACGATCAGGAAGTAGCCGGGGAAACCCATCTTGACGATGGTGCCGGTCTCGAACTTCAGCCGCGCCTCGTAGCGCGGCCGCTGCCTTTCGCGTTCCTCTTGGTCCGGATACAGTTGCAGCAGGCGCTGTTCCAAGCCTTCGTGCGACTGCAGCACCAGGAACTCGTCAATCGTCACGCCCTCGGGCGTCGGGAAATCGGGCAGCTTCGGCTTACCCAGTTCCAGCGTCAGGTTGCAGCGCTTGGCGATTTCCACCGTGTTTTGCAAGGCTGCTGGCAGATCGGCGAACAATTCCGCCATCTCGGCCTGGGACTTGAAGCATTGCTGCTCGTTAAAACGTCTGGTGCGGCGCGGATTGGCCAGGATCTCGCCGGCCGCAATGCAGGTGCGCGCTTCGTGCGCGGCGAATTCCTCGCCGTTCAGGAACTGCACCGGATGCGTCGCCACCACCGGTAGTCCAACTTGCGCCGCCAGCGCGACTGCCTGCCGCAGTTCCGCTTCCGGCTGACCGGCGCGCTGCACCTCGATGTAGAAATGCCCGGGGAAAAGCGCCGCCCAGCGCCGCGCGCAACGTTCGGCGGCGGCCATATTGCCATTGCCGAGCGCCATGCCGATGTCGCCGAATTGCGCGCCCGACAGTGCGATCAAGCCGCTCGGAGCGCCTTGCCGCTGCAAGTCTTCCAGCCATTCGGCGCGGATTTCGGCGCGCCCGCGATGCTGGTTGGTCAGCCATGCCTTGGTCAGCAATTCGCACAGTTGCAGGTAGCCGGCACGATTTTTCACCAGCAATAGCAGGCGCGACGCCTTGTCACGGTCTTCGTCGTTGCTGATCCAGGCATCGCAGCCGACGATCGGCTTGACGCCCTTGCCGCGCGCCGCCTTGTAGAATTTGACCATGCCGAACAGGTTGGCCAGGTCGGTGATGGCCAACGCCGGCTGGCCGTCGGCGGCGGCGGCGCGCACCGCATCGTCGATGCGCACCAGTCCATCGACGATCGAATATTCGGAATGCAGGCGCAGGTGAACGAATTGCGGGGAAGTCATGGCCGTCATTTTACCGTGCCGGAACGGGCCCCCAAGGATTGGCTGCGGCGGCAAGTTTATAATACCGACGAATCAATGACTTAGAGAAAATCGCAGTGAATCCGCCCCTATTCCCGTACGTCAACATCGCCGCCTACAAATTCGTCAGCCTGGACGATACGATCGAAAAACGCCCGCAATTCCTCGCTTTATGTAATCAACTTGAGCTAAAAGGCACGATCCTGCTGAGCCCGGAAGGGATCAACCTGTTCCTTGCCGGTTTGCGCGGGCAAATCGACCAGTTCCTGGCCTGGCTGCGTAGCGATCCGCGCTTCGCCGACCTGGCAACCAAGGAAAGCCATTCGGAAACGCAACCGTTCGGCCGCATGCTGGTCAAGCTGAAAGCCGAAATCATCACCATGAAGCGACCGCAGATCCAGCCCGAGCAAGGGCGGGCACCGGCAGTCGACGCCCGCACCGTGAAGCGCTGGCTCGATTGCGGCTTTGACGACGCCGGCCAGCCGGTGGTGATGATGGATACCCGCAACGCCTTCGAAGTCGATGTCGGCACCTTCGCCAACACCATCGATTACCGCATCGACAAGTTCAGCGACTTCCCCGACGTCGTGGCGCAGCACCGGCAGCAACTGGCCGGCAAGACCATCGTCACCTTCTGTACCGGCGGCATCCGCTGTGAAAAAGCCGCGATCCACATGCGCAACAGCGGCTTTGACAGCGTGTACCAACTGGATGGGGGCATCCTGAAATACTTCGAGGAAGTCGGCGGTGCCCACTACCACGGCGACTGCTTCGTGTTCGACCAGCGTACGGCGCTGAAGCCGACGCTGGAACCCGCAGGCGCGCCGCTGCCCTGCGCCGCCTGCGGCGCGACGCTGACGCCGCGTGAGCAACTGTCGCCGCTGCATGCCGCCGCGAAATCCTGCCCGCATTGCGCAGGGACTTCAACACAAGCCGGCGCAAATCAACAAACACAGGAGTATGTTGACTTTTAATATTTTTTGCGGGCGGAATTAACGGTCATGTAAAGGAGTATGTTGCCAGCGTGAGACAAAAAGCCGCTCGGCCGCCTACCCCGCGCTACCCGGCAAATCGAACACCAGCACTTCCGCCCGCTCGCCATCCTCGATCCGCACTTCGGCCTCGCCGGAGAGCTTGGCCGCATCGCCGGCCACCAGGCGCTGGCCGTTGACCGTCACCTGGCCGCGCACCGCATGCACATAGGCCAGCCGCTCCGGCGCCAGCGCCAGGCGCACGCCCTGTCCGGCATCGAACAGGCCGGCATACAGCCGCGCATCCTGATGCATGCGGACCGAACCGTCGACGCCGTCCGGCGATGCCACCAGGCGCAGACGCCCCTCTTTTTCCGCGCAGTCAAATTTCTTTTCCTCGTAGCTTGGCACGATCCCGATCACGTTGGGCTGGATCCAGATTTGCAGCAGGTGCACACCGTTCTGCTCGGAATGATTGAATTCCGAATGCTGCACGCCGCGCCCGGCGCTCATGCGCTGCACGTCGCCCGGGCGGATCACGCTGCCGTTGCCCATGCTGTCCTTATGCGCCAGTTCGCCTTCCAGCACATAGGTGATGATTTCCATGTCGCGATGGCCATGCGTGCCGAAACCGGTGCCGGGCGCGACGCGGTCTTCGTTGATCACGCGCAGCGGCCCGAAACCCATGTGCTGCGGGTCGTAGTAATCGGCGAAGGAAAAGCTGTGGTAGGAATCCAGCCAGCCATGCTGAGCGTGGCCGCGCGCTTCGCTTTTTCGCAGTTCGATCATTTGCTTGCTCCTGATTGGGATATATTTTTGCCTGAACCACTATAACCCTTGCCGCCGCTTGGCGGCAGCCTGGAAATCTCGATCATTCGTTGCAGGATTTTGAATAATTGCAGCCGGTAAATCGTATGCCCGCTCTTCCCTACATCGGCCGTTTCGCACCCTCTCCCAGCGGTCCGCTGCATGCCGGATCGCTGGTGGCGGCGCTGGCCAGCTATCTGGATGCCCGCGCGCATCATGGCCAATGGCTGATCCGCATCGAAGACCTGGACACGCCGCGCACGGTTCCCGGCGCCGCCGAGGCGATCCTGCAAGCGCTGGCCGCGTGCGGCATGCAGAACGACGGCGAAGTGGTGTGGCAAAGCCGGCGCCACGCGCTCTACGAGGCGGCGCTGGCGCGGCTGCAGGGCCTGGTCTATCCCTGCGCCTGCAGCCGGCGCGAAATCGCCGATTCGCGCACCAACAGCGGCACGGCCGCCGACGGCGCGGCAGTCTATCCCGGCACCTGCCGCCATGGCCTGGCAGCCGGCAGGACGGCACGCGCCTGGCGCCTGCGCGTGCCGGATGCCGGCGCGGCGGACGACTGCATCGCGTTCGACGACCGCTGGATGGGGCCGATGCGCCAATGCCTGTCGGCGCAAGTCGGCGATTTCGTGCTGAAACGCGCCGACGGCATCTGGGCCTATCAGTTGGCTGTGGTGGTGGACGACGCCGCGCAGGGCATCACGCACGTGGTGCGCGGCGCCGATCTGCTGGATTCGACCGCGCGCCAGATTTACCTGCAGCGCCTGCTGGGGCTGCCGACGCCGCGCTACCTGCATGTGCCGCTGGTGGCCAATGCGGACGGCGACAAACTGTCGAAGCAGACCGGCGCCCAGGCGCTCGATCTGGCGCAACCGCTGCGCGAACTGCTGCGGGCCGCCGATTTTCTGGGCTTGGAATTGGAGCCGGGAGCGGTGCGCTCGCTGGACGACTTCTGGCGCGCCGCGCCGGCGGCGTGGTGCCGGCGCCTGACCATGCAGGCGGCGGCAACCACGGCCGCCTGAAACCGCGCCGGCGTCAGCGCTTGGAGGAACCGCCGAGCAGGAACGCCATCTTGGTTTTCTGCGGCTTGGCCGGGGATTTCACCGCGACCGGTTGCACGCTGTCCACACCCGGGCCGGCGATGACCGCCGGCTCGTATGGCTTCAGGAACCACGGATCGATCTTTTCCTTGCGCGCCGCCGGCGCGCGGACGGCGCGTTCCGGCGCCGGCGGGCGGGCGGCCAAATGGCCATGGCCATGGCCATGGCGGCTGTCGCGATACGAGTGCCGTTCTGCCGCCGACGCCGGGCGCGGCACGAAGCCGGACAAATCGGCCGGCGCAAACTTGTGCTTGATCAGCTTCTCGATATCGGCCAGCAAGCGCTCGTCCTTCTCCGAATACAGCGAGATGGCGTCGCCGGACGCGCCGGCGCGCCCGGTGCGGCCGATGCGGTGCACATAATCCTCGGCGTTGTAGGGCAGGTCGAAGTTGATCACGCACGGCAGTTCGGCAATGTCCAGCCCGCGCGCGGCGACGTCGGTCGCCACCAGCACGTCGATGCTGCCCTGCTTGAAGGCCTCCAGCGCCGCCATGCGTTCGCTCTGGCTCTTGTCGCCGTGGATTGCCGACGCCTTGATACCTTCCTGCTCCAGTTGACGCGCCAGGCGCGAGGCGCCGATCTTGGTATTGGAAAACACCAGCACCTGCTTCAGGTCGCGCCCGCGGATCAGGTGCACCACCGCATCGCGCTTGGTCGACTCGTCGACCTTGTATACCACCTGCGTGACGGTATCGGCGGTGGCATTGCTGCGTGCCACCTCGATCGTGACCGGCTGGTTGAGAAAGCTGGCCGCCAGCTTCTTGATTTCGCCGGAGAAGGTCGCGGAAAACATCAGGTTCTGTCGCTGTTTCGGCAACAGGTTGATGATGCGCTGCAGATCGGGCAAAAAGCCCATGTCCAGCATGCGATCGGCCTCGTCCATCACCAGGATCTGCGTCTGCGACAGGTTCAGTGTTTTTTGCTGCACGTGATCCAGCAGGCGGCCTGGCGTGGCGATCAAAATTTCCACCCCGGCGCGCAAGGCGGCGGTCTGCGGCGCCATGTCCATGCCGCCGAAGACCACGGTCGAGCGCAGCGGCGTATGGCGCGAATAGGCCTTGACGTTGTCGGCCACCTGGTCGGCCAGCTCGCGCGTCGGCGTCAGGATCAGCGCCCGCACCGGGTGTCGCGCCGGCGAGGCGCTGTGGCTGGCGTGCGCCAGCAGCAATTGAATGATCGGCAGCGAAAAGCCGGCGGTCTTGCCGGTCCCGGTTTGCGCCGCGCCCATCACGTCGCGCCCCTGCAACACCACCGGGATCGCCTCGGCCTGGATTGGCGTCGGGTGCTCGTAACCCTGCTCTGCAAGCGCGCGCAAGATATCGGCGGACAATCCAAAATCTTCAAAACGAATCATGGGAGCGCTGGCGGGAGTCGATGCGGGCTGATTGTCGGACATGATGTGTGGCGGGCCTGGCCCATGCCTGCGGCATGGCGGATCGTGCTTGCGCAACTCCAGCCTGGCATCCGGCTGGAAGTCGGCTGCTCGGCCCATTTCCTTCCAAAAAGAATATCGATACGGATTGATCAAATACCGGATTTTACTCGGGTTGTCCACGGCGAACCCGGATCGGCTTCCGATATTGCCGGTTGCTGCCAAAATTCCGATGGCAATATTGCATTCTCGCCGGCTCGTGGCAGCGCGATCCAGCCGATATTTTCCAGCCCGTGGCAATCCTTGCTTGATTGCAATCCTGTAACATGTACATGCAGCATTTCGTCACATTCAGCCGCTTCGCAGTTCCGTATCCACGCCATCAGGAGAACCGAGTGATCATATCCAGAGTGACCCAAGCCCTTGCCTTATGCACGGCCGCGCTGTTGCTGGCCGCGTGCAACCAGAGTGCGCCGAAGCCCGCCGCTGCGGCGGACGATCCATATGACGTCAGCAAGATGGACCTGAAGCCGACACCGGCCAAAGTCACTTCGGAGCGCCACACCGGCCCGTTTGCCGAAGGCGCCGCGCTCAGCATGGGCAGCGAATTGAAGCCGCTCGATCCCTCACCGGTAAAAACGATACGCCTGGACACCACCCACAAGATCATTGAAATCGCCCCCGGCGTGAAGTTCAGCGCCTGGACCTTCGGCGACCAGGTGCCGGGACCGACCATCCGCGCCCGCGTCGGCGACAAGATCAAGTTCAGCATGACCAATCGCAGCGACGAAGTCATGCCCGGCGTGCAGTTTATCGCCGCACCAATGATGCATTCGATGGATTTCCACGCGGCGATGGTGTCTCCGCAGGACAAATACCGCTCGATTGCTCCCGGGCAGACGATCGAATTCGAGTTCACGCTGAATTACCCGGGCGTGTTCATGTTCCATTGCGGCACGCCAATGATCCTTGAGCATATCGCCTCGGGCATGTACGGTGCGCTGATCGTCGAGCCGCGCGCCGGTTACCCGACCAAGGCCGATCGCGAATACGTGGTGACCCAGAGCGAGTTTTACGTCAAGCCGGATCCGCAGAAGCGTAAGGTCGACGGCCAGCCGCTGTATGTGCTGGATGGCGACAACCTGAAAAAGGCATTGCCCAGCTATACAGTGTTCAACGGCGAACATAACGGCATGGTCAAGAAACCCTTGCCGGCCAAGCCCGGCGAGCGCGTACGCCTGTTCGTGCTGAACGTCGGCCCCAGCAAGACTTCCAGCTTCCACGTGGTCGGCACCATCTTCGATCGCGTCTGGATGGACGGCAATCCCGACAATCAGTTCCGCGGCATGCAAACCGTCCTGCTCGGGTCCTCCAACAGCGCGATCGTCGAATTCATGATTCCGGAAGCCGGCCAGTACATCATGGTCGACCATCACTTCGCCAATGCCTCGCAGGGGGCAATCGGCCTGGTCGATGCCGGCACCGCGAAACCGGCGGATAAAAATGACCTCGAACACCACAACATGCCGGCCACTTCGACACCGAGCGAGCCGGCGGCGGTCCAGGGCAAACTCGATTTCGAGAGCAAATGCCTGGCCTGCCACTCGATCGGGCGCGGCAAGAAACTTGGCCCCGACCTGCTCGGCGTGACCAAGCTGCGCAGCGACGAATGGCTGAGGAAGTGGTTGAAATCGCCGGAGAAGATGCTGGAAACCGATGCCGACGCCAAGGCCCTGCTGAAGGAATACAACAATATTCCGATGCCGAACCAGAACTTGAGCGATACTGAAATCGACCAGTATCTGAAGTACTTCCACTGGGTCGACGCGCAGCCGCCAGGCGTGATACACAGCGCGGAAGGCAGCCACTGACCATGCGCGCCGTTTTCTGCGCAGCGGGAATCCTGCTGGCACTGTGCGCCTCGGCGGCCAGCGCCTGCGGCCACTGTGTGGAGGACAAGGTGGCGGCCGTGTATGACTACGCGGTCGCCAGCCAAGCCTTCAGCCAGAAGCACCAGGTCGCTTTTTTCGGCATCGACGGCCCGCTGATGATGGGCGAGAATTCACGTCGTGAAATAGAGGCCATCACCCGCGACATTGCGGGAATCGACAAGGGCAGCACACGCGTCTCGCTGGAATCGGCGGCGCTGTCGGTCGCCTTCGATCCGCGCCGCATCAGCTATGCCAATCTGCAACGCAGCCTGGAGCGCAAGCTGGCCGCCAGGAAGCTGGCATTGCTGCCGATGCGGGTGATGGACGAACCGGCTAAGCTCAAGGCGGCGCCGAATTAGATCGGCACGCAGGCAAGCGTAATCAAAAAAGGGCAGCCATGGCTGCCCTTTTTCAAGGCGGGGCGCACCGGATGTTCACTCTTTCAGCGCATCGCCCACGCCCATCGGCGCCGGCGTGATGTTGACGATCAATGAGAACAGTTTTTCGAAGTCGCCCTTCATGTCGACTCCGGTCAACGCGTCGCGATTGCTGGCAAACGCCGTTTCGATTTCCTGCCATTCTTCCGCCTGCAGCAGCCGGGAAGCCGCCGGCAATATGATTTCCTCTTCCTGCCGCATGTGGCTGAAATAGAACCCGGCGTAATCGGAAACCAGGGTACGAAACGCCGGGAATGCAGTCGCACCGATGAACTCATAGTGGCTCAGCGCATTGTTCAGGCGATGCACCAGCTCCGTGCCTTTACGGTGTTGTCGTTCCAGGTCGGCAATGGTCTCGTCCAGCTCGTCGTTACGCCCGCGCAGGCGCGCAAACAGGTGATGATCTTCTTTCGGATGATGTATGCGATCCGGGAATTCATTGATATAGAAAAGCATGGCGCGAAACACCCTCAGATCCGGCGCATGCTTGCCCTGGTCGATCTCGCGCACGAAATACTGCATGCCGCGAATGATGGAAGCCAGGTTCCCGTGCTCATCGTGGATGATGCGCAAGGTGTTCTGTTCAGACGACAGCGGCAAAGACATGGTTGTTTCTCCTGAATTGGATGCTCGATATCGTCGCCAGTGCTACGCGTGGGATCTCGTATGACACCAACCCGGACCGCGCAAAAGGGAGTGCTTGCCACACTCCCGTCCACGGCCCCGATTGTCGGCATCGCCCCACTGCGCCTGGCCCGAGCAAATCCTAATTGTAATCAGCAAATGTTCCAAATGATGTAAATCAAGCTTTCTCGTCAATGCCCGCGCAGCGCCGAGACTCATTTCCGATCCGCGGTGCGCCGTTCCACCCGCTCGCGATACAGCGAGGCCTGCATCAGCAGCAAGGCGGTCACCGGCGAAGTCAACAGCACGAACACGACAATCAGGATTTCCTGCACCACCATGCGCTGCCCGTGGCCCGAAGCCACCAGCATCGACGCCATCAGCACGCAGGCCAGGCCCAGCGTATTGCCCATGGTCGGGGCGTGCATGCGGGCCTGAAAATTCGGCAGACGCAACAGGCCGGCAGAACCGATCAATGCCAGCACGCTGCCGCCAACCAATAGCAGCGCGGCCGGCAGCGCTGCCCACAGCGGGACCTCAAGCATCGTCATGGCTCGATCACCTCGCCGCGCAGCAGGAATTTTGCCATCGCCGCCGAACCGACGAAACCGAACAGTGCCATCAGCAGCGCGATATCGAAATACACGCGCGAACCGAAGCGGATGCCGAGCGTCAGTAGCAGCAGCATGCCATTGACATACAGCGTATCCAGCGCCAGCACGCGGTCGTGCGCAGCCGGCCCGCGCAGCAGGCGCAGCATCGCGCAGCACATGCCGAGCGCCAAGGCAATCAGGGCGAAGGTGACCGCCCAAGGCAGTATCAGGTTCATTCGAATATCTCCTTCAATGGCTGCTCGTAACGATCCTTGATGGTGCGAATCCAGATTTCCCGGTCCTGCAAATCGAGCACATGAATGGTCAGTGTGGCGCCATCCGCGGACAATCCGGCCCAGACCGTGCCGGGGGTGGCGGTAATGATGCAGGCCAGCATGGCAAGGCCGTGCGGATCGCGCAGCTCGATCGGAATTTGCATGAAATCCGAGTTCGAGCGGCGCGCCTTGGAACCGAAAATCAACATGGCCACGGCAAAATTCGAACGCACCACATCCACCGCGACATGCGCCAGCAGCGACAGCACCAGCAGCACGCGCCGCGGCTGCGCCTGCAGCGGCTGGCTGCTGGCATTCAGCAATACCACCAGAATCGCCAGCAGCAGGCCAAACACGATCTGGCCGGCCTGCAGGCTATCGTTCAGCAACAGCCAGATCAGCAGTAAAAACAGCGTCAGGCGCGACATGATCAAGCGCACTTTCATCACGGTCTCCCCCACGCAGATGATTTTGCCGGCGCCAGCACGGCATCGACATAAATTTGCGGCGTGGCAAGCGATCGTGCGGCGGTGTCCAGATATGCGGCCACCGGGCCGGCGCCCACCGTCAGCGCAACGCACAGCAAGATCAGGAAGGCGACCGGGCCGGCTTCGATCAGCCGCAGGCGCGGCACAATGCGGCCATCCGAACTCCAGAATATCCGCATCCCCATCCTGGACAGCGCCATCACGCCCGCCAGGCCGGAGCCGAGGATGGCGATCAGCAGCAGCGTGGCCGACCACATGCCGGTCGTCGGGGCGGCCAGCGCCGTGGCCAGGATCGAAAACTTGGCGACGAAACCGGACAGCGGCGGCAAACCGCTAACCAGCAACGCGCAGAGGATGAAGCCGAGACCCAGAAACGCCATCGCCGCTGGAATCACGATTCCCACCACTTCGTCCGGCCGCTCCGGATCGAAAGGATCATCGACGCCAAACGATTCGAACGACACCGCCAGCACGTTGGCGCCGAATGCGCGGCTGCGTTCAATCATCTCGGCCAGCATGAAGAAGGCGCCGGTGGCCAGCACCGAGCTGATCAGGTAAAACAGCGCCGACCCGGCCAGTGCGGCGCCGCCCAGGCCGAGCGCGGCCAGCAAGGTGCCGGCCGAGACGATCACGCAATACGCGCTCATGCGCTGCGGTTGCTGCGCGCTCAGCATGCCGGCGCTGCCGAAGAACAGCGTGACCAGGCCGATGCCGAACAGCCAGGTGCCGCCAAACGGCGCCGGCGCACCGGCGACGGCAAACAGCGAGCCCAGCCGCAGCAAGGCGTAGATCCCGACCTTGGTCAGAATCGAAAACAGCGCCGCGACCGGTGCCGCAGCCGCGCCATAGGCGCCCGGCAGCCAGAAATTCAACGGCCAGACTCCGGCCTTGACCAGGAATGCGACGCCCAGGATCGCGGCGCCGGTGTCGAACAGGGCCCGGTCGTCCGCGCCCAGCGCCGGCAGCCGCTGTGCCAGATCCGCCATGTTCAGGGTACCGGCGATGCCGTAGATCAACGCGGTCCCGATCAGGAACAGCAGCGACGCCACCAGGTTGATCGCCAGGTACTGCAGGCCTGCCTTCACCCGCGGCGCGCCCGACCCGTGCAGCAGCAAGCCGTAGGATGCGGCCAGCAGTACCTCGACGAAGACGAACAGATTGAACAGGTCGCCGGTCAAGAAGGCGCCATTGACGCCCATCAGCAGAAACTGGAACAGCGGCTTGTAATGTGCCCCCAGGCGGTCCCAGCGCGCCATGCCGTACACCAGCGCCGCCAGGGCCAGCACCGCGCTCAGCGTCAGCATGATCGCCGCCAGCCGGTCCGCCACCAGCACGATGCCGAACGGTGCATTCCAGGCGCCGAGCCGGTACACCGCGATCGCATCCGTACCCGCTTCCGGCAACTGGCCGCCGGCTTGCGCCAGCAAGGCCAGCGCCACCGCCAGTTGCGCCGCGGTCGCGCCCAATCCGATCAGGCTGCGCGCGCTGCGGCGACTGTCGCCCAGCAGCAGCATGGCGGCTCCGGCCAGCAACGGCAGCAGGATCGGAAGTATCGGCAAGTGCATCAGCAACTGCGCCAGCCAGCCGCTCACGATTCGGCCTCCTGGCCATCGACGTGGTCGGTGCCGGTCAGGCCACGTGCCGCCAGCAGCACCACCAGGAATAGTGCGGTGGTGGCGAAGCCGATCACGATCGCAGTCAATACCAGCGCCTGCGGCAGCGGATCGGCAACCAGCGCGGCATCGGCGGCATCAGCCGAGCCGACAATCGGCGCCTGTCCCACGGCCAGTCGCCCCATGCCGAAAATGAACAGGTTGACCGCATACGACAACAGCGACAGCCCCATGATGACCTGGAAGGTCCGCGGCCGCAGCAGCAGCCAGACGCCGGAGCCGGTCAGCACGCCAATCGCCAGGGCGTAAATCAGCTCCATCAGCGCTGCCCCCCGGATGGCGTCGCCTGCCGCACCACATGCGCCAGCGTCGGCGCCGGCATCGACTGCACGGCGGCGCGCTGGCGATGGCTGCGCAGCGACTGGTGCGCCAGCGCCACCAGGATCAGGACGGTCGCGCCGACCACCAGTAGATAGACGCCAAGGTCGAACAGCAGTACGCTCGGCACATGCAAACCGCCCAGCAGGGGCAGCGGTATATCCCAACTCAGCGCCGACAGGAACGGGCGACCGGCCAGCCACGCCAGTGCACCGGCGCCGACCGCGCATAGCAGCCCCAGCCCAATCCAGTATTGCGGATGGATCCGGGTGCGCGATTCGGCCCAGACGGTACCGCCCGCCAGGTATTGCAGGATCACCGCGGTCGCCAGCACCAGGCCGCCGACGAAGCCGCCGCCGGGCGCGTTATGCCCGCGCAACAGGAAAAATACCGAGACCAGCAGCGCCACCGGCAGCAACAGCCGTACCAGCACTGCCGGCAATCTGAGCGGTCCGGCCGGCAGCGGCGCGTGCGGATCCGGCTCACTGTGGCCATCCTGGCCGTCGTGACCGTCCTGGTCGCGCTGCTGGCTGGTCTGTCCAATGCTTTCCGGTGCCGGGCGGAAGCGCCGCAGCAGCGCGTAGACAGTCAGCGCGACGATGCCCAGCACGGTGATTTCCCCCAGCGTATCGAAGCCGCGGAAATCGACCAGGATCACATTGATGACGTTGGCGCCGCCGCCCAGCGTCAACGCATTTTCGATAAAAAACGGCGCGATGCCGGCGCCGGCCTGGCGCGTCAGCACCGCATAGGCCAGCCCCGCCATACCGGCCCCGACCACGGCGGCCAGCAACAGGTCGCGCAGGCGCCGGCTGCGCGCGCGCACGCGCTGCGCCAGCGGCTCCTGTTCGTCGTCGGCGCGAAAGCGCGGCGGCAGCCAGCGCAAGCCGAGCAGGATCAGCACCACCGTCACCACCTCCACCGCCAACTGGGTCAAGGCCAAGTCGGGAGCGGAAAACCAGGCGAAGGTCACGCTGGTAACCAGGCCGGCGCCGCCCGCCAGGGCCAAGGCCGCTAGCCGATGATATTTCGCCTGGCCGGCTGCACCCAGCGCACAGGCGGCACCGATCAGCCACAACAACGCAAACACCGGGTCGAGCTTGGTCAGCGCCATGTCGCCAGCCGGCAAGCCGTCGCGCCATAACGGAATCAGCGCCGCGCCGAAGGCCACGCCCACCAGCAACAGCAATTGGGTTTGCAGGCGTTCCGGCGACAAGGCCCGGGTCAGCGCACCGGCCAGGCGCGTGACGTTATCCAGCAGGTACTCGAACAGACGCTTGCCATTGACCGGGTAGATCAGCGGCACCACGCCGGGCGCGCGCTGCTGATACTTGCCCAGCACCAGATACAACGCGACGCCGCCCGCCATCGCGATCAGGCTCATCATGAGCGGCAGGTTCAGGCCATGCCAGACCGCCAGGCTATAGGGCGGCAATTCGGCGCCCAATACCGATGCCGCCGCCACAGCCAGCAAGGGCCCGACCGTCAGCGACGGCAGGACGCCGACCACCAGGCAAGCCAGCACCAGCAACGCGCTCGGTACCAGCATCCAGCCCGGCGGCTCGTGCGGCATGCGCGGCAAATCGTGCGGCGGCGGCCCGAAGAATACCTGCAGGATGAAGCGCAGCGAATACGCCACGCTGAACAGGCCATACACCACCGCCACCAGCGGCAGGCCGTAGCGCATCACCAGATTGCCGCTGATGAAAACGGTTTCCGTAAAAAACATCTCCTTCGAAATAAAACCGTTCAGCAACGGCACGCCAGCCATCGCCGCCGCCGCCACCACCGCCAGCGTGGCGGTAATCGGCATCATCCGGTACAGGCCCGAGAGCCGGGTCAAATCGCGCGTGCCGCTTTCATGATCGACCATGCCGGCCGCCATGAACAAAGAGGCCTTGAACGTCGCATGATTCATGATGTGGAAGATGGCGGCCACCAGCGCCAGCTCGCTATTCAAGCCGAGCAGCAAGGTGATCAGCCCGAGATGGCTGATGGTGGAATACGCCAGCACCCCTTTCATATCCAATTGAAAGGTCGCCGCATAGGCGCCCAGCACCAGCGAACACAGGCCGGCGCCGCCGATGATCCAGAACCAGGCTTCGGTACCGGCCAAAACCGGCCACAGGCGCACCAGCAGGAACACGCCAGCCTTGACCATCGTCGCCGAATGCAGATAGGCCGACACCGGTGTCGGCGCCGCCATTGCATGCGGCAGCCAGAAATGAAACGGGAACTGCGCACTCTTGGTGAGCGCGCCAAGGGCGATCAGGATAAGCACCGCCGGATACCAATTATGCGCACGCACCTGGGCGCCGGCCGCCAATACCGCGTCCAGATCATAGCTGCCGACGATCTGCCCCAGCAGCAGCACTCCGGCCAACAGGCACAGGCCGCCGCCGGCGGTGACCGTCAGCGCCATGCGGGCGCCGCGCCGGGCGTCGATCCGGTGATGCCAATAGGCAATCAGCATGAACGAACTGAGGCTGGTCAACTCCCAGAACAGCACCAACTGAATCAGATTGCCGGACAGCACGACGCCCAGCATCGAGCCCATGAAGGCCAGGAAAAAGGAAAAGAAGCGCGGTACCGGGTCCTGCGGCGACATGTAGTAGCGCGCATACAGCACCACCAGTGCGCCCATCACCGTGATTAGCAACGCGAACAACCAGGCGTAGCCATCCATGCGCAAGCTGAAATCCAGGCCCAGCGTCGGCGCCCAGGGCAGCACGGTGCGCACCACGGTGCCGGCGGCCACCTCGGGATAATGCTGCACCGTCAGCGCGGCGCAGGCCAGCGCCACCAGCCCGGCCAGCCAGGCTTCGGCATTGCGCGCATTGGACGGCAGGAAAGCGGCACAAAGGCTGCCTGCGAATGGAAGAATCACTATCCAGAGAAGCGACATAATTCTCTCAAGTGTTTAAACCCAGGCGCGAATTTCCTCGCGCGGTTATCACGGCCCGCATCCCGGGACAAAATGATAGTTGGAAAAATCGAATCAATAGTCTGTATCGGTAAAAGGAGAATCGGACGCGCCGACCATGGCGGACGGCGTGCAAGTGAAAAGGGGGCATGGCAGCAATCCCGAATGCCACCGATGCGATGCTGATGTCGATACGGACAGAGCACTCGCGTAGCCGGCAGCCCGCCGCGCGCACCGCTTTATTATAAAGGAAGCGCTAGTCGCTTCCGTTCGCGATAAACCCGGTGGTGCCGTTCTGCGGCTCGCGCCCTCAAGTTGCCACAGGCCTCAATTTATCGACATACTCCAGATGTCGACGACCGATACGGCGCATGAATCATGCGGTAAATGCACATACCCTTCGAAATAAAATGGGTTAGCGATTTCTCAATCGCTAACCCATTTTTCGACTGGTGGGCCCCCCGTGAGTCGAACACGGCACCAACGGATTATGAGTCCGCTGCTCTAACCAAGCATGAGCTAGGGGCCCAATCTTGCACCTTCGCCGTCCCGCCCGATCCCTGCTTCCATCGGGTACCGACAAACGACCTTACCTGGATTCCTAGTTGCCTTCCAGGAAGCTTTTGAGCTTGTCGGAGCGGGATGGATGGCGCAGCTTGCGCAGCGCCTTGGCCTCGATCTGGCGGATCCGTTCGCGCGTGACGTCGAATTGCTTGCCGACTTCTTCCAGCGTGTGGTCGGTCGACATTTCGATACCGAAACGCATGCGCAGCACCTTGGCCTCGCGCGGCGTCAGCGAATCGAGCACGTCCTTGACCACGCCGCGCATCGATGCATGCAGCGCGGCGTCGGCCGGCGCCAGCGTGTTGTTGTCCTCGATGAAGTCGCCCAGATGGGAATCGTCGTCGTCACCGATCGGCGTTTCCATCGAGATCGGCTCCTTGGCAATCTTCATGATCTTGCGGATCTTGTCTTCCGGCATTTCCATCTTGATCGCCAGCGTCGCCGGATCGGGTTCGGCGCCAGTTTCCTGCAGGATCTGGCGCGAGATGCGGTTCATCTTGTTGATGGTTTCGATCATGTGCACCGGGATGCGGATGGTGCGCGCCTGATCCGCGATCGAGCGCGTGATCGCTTGCCGGATCCACCAGGTGGCGTAGGTCGAGAATTTGTAGCCACGCCGATATTCGAATTTATCGACCGCCTTCATCAAGCCGATATTGCCTTCCTGGATCAGGTCGAGAAATTGCAGGCCGCGGTTGGTATATTTTTTCGCAATCGAAATCACCAGCCGCAGGTTGGCCTCGGTCATTTCGCGCTTGGCCTTGCGCGCCTTCATTTCACCGGCCGACATTTTCTTGTTGATGCCGCGCAGGTCCGGCAACGGCAGCACCACCCGCGCCTGAAGGTCGATCAGTTTTTGCTGCAATTCCTTGATGCTCGGCACGTTGCGCGCCAGCACCGTGCTGTATTCCTTGCCGGCCCGGACTTCGCGGTCGATCCAGTCGAGATTGGTTTCATTGCCCGGAAAAACCTTGATGAAATGGGCGCGCGGCATGCCGCATTTGTTGACCGCGACGTCCAGGATCTGTTTCTCGATGTGGCGCACCTCGTCCACCTGCCCACGCAAGGTATCGCACAGCTTTTCCACCACCTTGGCGGTGAAGCGGATACCGAGCAATTCGTTCGAGATCGCTTCTTGCGCCTTGATATAGGGCTTCGATTTGTAACCTTCCTTCTCGTAGGCCTTGCGCATCTTGTCGAACTGGACGGCGATCGTGGCGAACTTCGCCAGCGCGTCGCGCTTCAATTGTTCGAGCTGCTCCTGCGAAAAACCGGCAGCACCGGAAGCGGCAGTGCCGTCTTCTTCCTCTTCTTCGTCCTCGTCGCCTTCTTCCTCTTCCTCTTCCTCATCGGCCGCGGCGACTGGCGCCGCGCTGCTCGCCGCGGGCTGGTCGGAAGTGGCATTCAGGTCCACCAGGCCATCGACAATCTCGTCAATCTTGATTTCATCGTTGCTGATGCGCTCGGCGCTGGCCAGGATTTCGGCAATCGTGGTGGGGCAAGCGGAAATCGCCTGGATCATGTCCTTCAAGCCATCCTCGATGCGCTTGGCGATTTCAATTTCGCCTTCCCGTGTCAGCAGTTCGACCGAACCCATTTCACGCATGTACATGCGGACCGGATCGGTAGTGCGGCCGAAATCGGAGTCGACCGTGGACAACGCCGCTTCCGCCGCGGCTTCCGCATCGTCATCGCTGGCAACGTTGGCAACGTTGTCCGACAGCAGCAGCGACTCGGCATCCGGCGCATGTTCGTACACCGCAATGCCCATGTCATTGAAGGTGCCGATGATGCCTTCGATCGCTTCCGGATCGACGATATTCTCGGGCAGGTGGTCGTTGATTTCCGAATACGTCAGGAAGCCGCGCTCCTTACCGAGCTTGATCAGGGTTTTCAGCTTCTGCCGACGACGCTCCAGTTCCTCTTCGGTCGCTTCGGTATCGGAAGAAAACGCATCCTTCAGCAAGGCTTTTTCTTTCGCCTTGCGATCGCGCGCGCGGGCCTTGTCGACCGCCTTCAGTTCCGCCCGCTCGACTGCGTTCAGCGCCGCCACTTCGTCATTTTCCGGCTGGAATTCTTTTGGTTTGCGGCCGCGGCGGCCCGGAACCTTGACCGTCGGCAAGACATAGCCGGAGGTATCGATTGCCGCCAAGACGGCGGCATCGGTGGTCTGGCTGACACCTGATCCAGCCGTCGCGCTAACGGCTGGCTTTCCATCGTTGCCGATGGCGCTTTTACCTGGTTTGGCCACTGCTTTAATGTCGGATTTCTTGTTTGTCACGGATACTTTCAATTGCCCGGAAGCCTGCTTGCTGGCGGCCCGTGGCGCAGATTTTACTCGAGAGGCGGATACCTGTTTGGAGGCAAGCCGGGCACCCGCAGTTTCGATTTTTTTTGTGGCTGTTTTGGGCGCGGCCTTGGCTGCGACTTTTGCGGTAACCGCGCCACTTTCCTTGGCCGCCGTCCTGGCAGCGACCTTTCCGGCAGTCACTATTGCCTTGACCGGAGCCGATCTGATCACGGCCGATTTTGCTTTTTTTGCCGAAGATGTCAGGGTTTTCGCTGGTTTCTTCATTGCGTTCGCCATGGGATCAATACCAACTGTCCAGGTTTTAGATGACGGCGTGCGGCATCAACAAGGAAAAAGTCGCATCCTGCTGCCGACGTTACCTCCAATGCGGGAACTTCTGCCTTCCCTTTGACGCTAAAAACAGCGTTTGCGGCAAGAAACGATTCCCCAAGACCTCCAATCAAAAGCCTTTAATTGTAGCATAGCGCCTAGCCCTCCCCAGTCACGCCCGGCGCCAAATCTAGCCGATTTCGGCCTCCGCCGCTCGCCTCAACGCATCTTGCCGCGCCATCAATTCCCGATAGCGAACGCGGCTTTCCTCAAGCGTCAATCCGGCCTCGGCCAAACGCTCCATCTCGGCTTTCAACATGCGCATCTCCACCTGCCGCAACGCCCCTGATAATTCGCGTCGCGCCGCCGCCAATTCGGATTCGGGTTGGCCCGAAATTTCAGAAATGAGCGTATCAAATTCCGGGTTTTCATGCCGCAATTGTTCCGACAGCGCAGCGAAGCCGACCTCGCCATCGGCGGCGCGGATGGCGGTGATCAATTGCCGCATCATATCTTCCTCGGGCGCCAGGAAATCGATCACCGCCATGGCAGCGGCGTCCAGCGCCAAGCCCAGCGCCGGATGGGCCAGCAGCAGACGCATGATCTGCCGCTCCAGCCCCATCGGCGCCATGCGCTTGCTGCGCGGCGGCGCTTGGCGGCCGCGCAGTACGGGCTGATTCAGCTCGCACAAACTTTCGATTTCGGCGGCGCTGGATTGTGTTGCCTGCGCCAGTTCGCGCACGATCTGCAGCCGTAACGCGGTCGGCGGCATCAGCTGCAGCAAGGACTTGGCCTCGAACTGCGCCCGCGCCCGCTCTTCCGCGCTCGCCAACTCGCCGTCGCCGCACACCTGCGCCAACAGGAAGCGCGACAGCGGCATAGCGTCGCGGATCTGCTGCTCAAAGGCCTCGGCTCCGAGCGTACGCACGTAGCTGTCCGGATCGTGCTCGGCCGGCAGAAACAGGAACTTGATCGTCTTGTTGTCGCTCGCATGCGGCAAGCACGCATCCAGCGCGCGCCGCGCCGCGCCGCGCCCGGCGCGGTCGCCGTCAAAGCTGAATACGATGTGGTCAGCCTGCCGCATCAGCTTTTGCACGTGGATCGTCGTGCAGGCGGTGCCAAGCGTCGCCACCGCCTGCGGAAAGCCAAGCTGCGCCAACGCCACCACATCCATATAGCCTTCGGTAACCAGCACATAGCCGGCACTGCGAATGGCCTGACGCGCCTCGAACAGTCCGTACAGTTCGCTGCCTTTTTGAAACAGTGGTGTCTCCGGCGAATTCAGGTATTTCGGCTCACCGCGATCCAGCACCCGCCCGCCAAAACCGATGATCTGGCCCTTCTGGTTGCGGATCGGAAACATGATGCGGTCGCGAAAACGGTCGTAGCGCTTGTGGTCGCCGCCTTCATCGCGATCGACCACCAATCCGGCTTCGACCAAGGCTTCCTGCCGATAATCCGGGAACACCGCGCGCAGGCCGTCCCAGCCGTCCGGCGCATAACCGATGCCGTAGCGCACCGCGATTTCGCCGCTCAAGCCGCGCCCGATCAGATAATCCTTGGGCCGCTGATGGGCCCGCAACTGGCTGCGATAAAACTCGCCGGCACGCGTCATGACGTCGGATAGGGCCAGGGTTTTCGCCTGGTATTCGGCGCGCTGCGCCGGCGGCAGGCGATCGTCGTTTTCCGGCACCGGCATGCCGACGCTTTGCGCCAGCTCCTTGACCGCATCGACGAAACCGAAGCCGGAGTACTCGATCAGGAAACCGATCGCGCTGCCGTGCGCGCCGCAGCCGAAGCAATGGTAGAACTGCTTGGTGGGACTGACCGTGAAGCTGGGCGATTTTTCATTATGAAAAGGGCACAGACCCATGAAATTGGCGCCGCCTTTTTTCAGCGGCACGTAGCGCCCCACCAGCTCGACAATGTCGATCCGGTTCAGCAAATCCTGAATGAACGAATGCGGGATCAACTGGATGCAGTCATGTCGACAATGCGGGCACTTATGACTTCGCCAGCGCCGCCTTGACGAAGGCGGAGGCAACCCCCATGTCGGCGCGTCCCGCCAGGCGTGGCTTCAGCAGCGCCATCACCTTGCCCATGTCCTGCGGACCGCTGGCGCCCGCTTCCGCGACCGCGGCAGCCACTTCCGCCTGCACTTCGGCGTCCGACAGCGAGGCCGGCATGTAGGCCGCCAGGATCGCCAGCTCGGCCTTTTCGATGTCCGCCAGATCCTGGCGCCCGCCCGCTTCATACTGGCTGATCGAATCCTTGCGCTGCTTGATCATTTTTTCAATGATCGCAAGCACCTGGGCATCGTTCACCTCGATGCGTTCGTCGACTTCCTTTTGCTTGATCGCCGCCGTCAGCAGCCGGATCGTGCCCAGCCTGGCGGCGTCCTTGGCGCGCATCGCGGCCTTCATGTCATCGGTAATTTTCTGTTTCAGGCTCAAACCAACCTCCGGCATCGATAAATGATCGAAATGTGATCGTTAAACGCCAAAACCCGCTGCGGACCTTCCGGAGCGGGTTTGCAACGGCTGACGGTTGTCGCACCAGGTGCGACAGGAAATCAGTACAGCTTTTTTGGCAATTGCTGGCTGCGAATGCGCTTGTAGTGGCGCTTCACCGCAGCGGCAAGCTTGCGCTTGCGTTCAGCAGTCGGTTTTTCGTAGAACTCGCGCGCACGCAATTCGGTCAACAAACCGGTTTTTTCGATCGTCCGCTTGAAGCGGCGCATGGCGACTTCGAATGGCTCGTTTTCTTTAAGGCGAATTGTGGTCATGTGAAATTCAAACCGAGGTTTAGGGAAAGAGCGGAATTATAGCAGAACCGCAAGCGCGATGAAAGCCTCGCGATAGCCAGCGGCGCAATGCATCAAAGCGACCGACCCGCCGCCATCGCGGAAGCCCAAGCCCACTGGAAGTTATAGCCGCCCAGCCAGCCCGTCACATCGACTGCCTCGCCGATGAAATGCAGGCCCGGCACCTTGTGCGCCATCATGGTTTGCTGCGACAACTCGCGCGTATCGACGCCGCCGAGCGTCACTTCCGCCTTGCGATAGCCTTCGGTGCCATCCGGCCGGATACGCCACTGGTTGAGCGAAGCGCCCAACCGCGCCAGTTCGCGGTCCGGCATGTCGGCCGGCCGCATCTCGGGATGCAAGCCGGTGGCCGACAGCCAGCCTTGCGCCAGGCGTGCTGGCAGCCACTGGGCCAGCGTATTGCCGAGATTTTTCCTGCGCGCTGTCTTGCCGTCGCTCAGGGTTTGAGCGACGTCAATTCCGGGCAACAGATCCAGCAGCAGATCGGTGCCGGGGCGCCAGAAATTCGAGATTTGCAGCACCGCCGGCCCCGACAGCCCGCGGTGGGTAAATAGCAGATCCTCGGAAAAAAAGCCGCGCCCGGCTTTTACGCCGGTTTCGATCTCGACCGGCAGCGCGATGCCGGCCAACGGCACAAACGGCTGCCAGACAGCCGGGTCGAAGGTGAGCGGCACCAGGCCGGGGCGCAGCTCGCAGACCCCGAGTTCGAACTGGCGCGCGATGCGGTAGGCGAAATCGGTAGCGCCGATTTTCGGAATCGACAGGCCGCCGGTGGCAATCACCACGCTGGCGGCGGTCAGTTCCCCGCCATCGGTGTCGAGCCGGAACTGCTCACCCGCCTTGCCCAGACTCTTGACTCGGCTCGGCATGCGCCACTGCACGTTGCCCAGCGCGCACTCCGCCTTCAGCATGGCGATGATGTCTTCCGCCGAGTCGTCGCAAAACAACTGGCCCTTATGCTTTTCGTGATACGCGATCCGGTGGCGCTTCAGCAAATCCAGGAAATCCTGCGGCGTATAGCGCGACAGCGCGCTCTTGCAGAAATGCGGATTGTGCGACAGGTAATTTTGCGGGCCGGCATGCAGGTTGGTGAAGTTGCAGCGCCCGCCGCCCGAGATGCGGATTTTTTCCGCCAGTTTGGCCGCATGATCGATCAAAACCACGCGCCGCCCGCGCTGGCCGGCGACGGCGGCGCACATCATGCCGGCCGCGCCCGCGCCGATCACGGCGACGTCGAATTTTGCAGTCATGGCTGATTCCGGAAAAAGAAGCCGCGATTGTAAACGAGGCCGGCGCTTCGAAAATTCGATTCTCGCCAACTGCCCGGCGCCGGACGGCTGCCGGCTCCGATTCGGGTATGCTTGATCCGGCAGCCGTCTGCATACAGGCGATTTCGTGATTTTCCCGGGAGAGATTTATCAATGGCAATTGGTTGGTTAGCTGTACTGAAAAGCGTTCCCTGGGCTGACGTTGTCAGCAATGCACCGTTGGTGGCCGATGGTGCGCGCAAGCTATGGAAGATCGCCGCCCGGAAACCGGCGGCGCCATCGGCTGAAGCCGCGGACACGATGCCCGCCCCGGCTGCCGACCCGGTCGCCACACTCGAGAAAAAAATCTCGGAGCTGGAGGCTGCCGGCATCGAATTGCAGAGTCAAATGGCGACCTCGTCCGAATTGATCAAGGCGCTGGCGGAGCAGAATACGCAACTGATTCAAGGCATCCAGACCCTGCGTCGGCGCGCCGTCTGGCTGACCGGCATGCTGACCATGACGACCATCCTTGCCGCCGCCGCACTGGTGCTGGTTCTGATCCGTTAATCCGGGGCAACCCACTGCCGGCAGGCAGCGGCGGGTGTGGAATACAATGCGCTACATCCGCCCCTCATCCCATCAAAGATTTCCATGCTCGTCCTCGGTATTGAATCATCCTGCGATGAAACCGGCATCGCGTTGTACGACACCCAGCGCGGCCTGCGCGGCCACGCGCTGCATTCGCAGGTCGCGATGCACCAGGAATACGGTGGCGTGGTGCCCGAACTGGCTTCGCGCGACCACATCCAGCGCGCGCTGCCGCTGCTGCAACAAGTGCTGGACCAAAGCGGCGCGACACGCGGTGAGATCGACGCCATCGCCTACACGCAGGGACCGGGGCTGGCCGGTGCGCTGCTGGTCGGCGCCGCCATCGCCAGCAGCCTGGCTTTCGCATTGGGACGACCGCTGATCGGGATTCATCACCTGGAAGGACACTTGCTGTCGCCGTTGTTGGCCAGCGATCCACCGCAGTTTCCATTCGTCGCCTTGCTGGTGTCGGGCGGGCACACGCAATTGATGCGGGTCGACGGCATCGGCCAGTACACGCTGCTGGGCGAAACCCTGGACGACGCCGCCGGCGAAGCCTTCGACAAGTCGGCCAAGCTGCTGGGATTAGGCTATCCGGGCGGGCCGGCAATTTCGCGCATGGCCGAGTTTGGCGACCCGACCGCGTACCAGTTGCCGCGTCCCATGCTGCATTCAAAAAATCTGGATTTCAGTTTTTCCGGACTGAAGACGGCGGTGCTGACCCTGGTCAAGCACCAGATCACGAATATCTGCGAACAGGACAAGGCCAACGTCGCGCGCGCCTTCGTCGATGCCGTGGTGGAAGTGCTGACCGCCAAATGCATTGCGGCCATCAGGCAGACCGGCCTGCAGCGGTTGGTGGTGGCCGGCGGCGTGGGCGCCAACGCACAATTGCGCGAGGCGCTCGACACTGCCGCGGGGAAACAGAAATTCCGCGTGTATTACCCGGAGCTTCAATTCTGCACCGATAACGGCGCCATGATCGCCTTCGCCGGCGCGCTGCGCCTGCAGGCCAATCCGCAGGCCGCGCGCTGCGAGTACTCCTTCGATGTGCGGCCACGCTGGCCGCTGGAAACCTTGCAGCGCGTGTAGGCAGGGCCCGCCCACCGAGGCCGCCGGACGGTGCGCGCGTCAGCAGACGCCGGGCCACACCATTGATTCCCGACAACTCCCGCGCACATTTGCACGCTGGAATGCTTTTCCGCTATGTTATTCTTCGGCCCTGTTGTGCTGATCGTGGTCTTGCTGGCGGAAAATCAGCACTGCCGCAACCTCGCTGCGCCCAAGCCGACAGCGTAACCGCGCCGGATTGTTCGCTGTCGCCCTAGCACAAAACCACAGGCACGAATGCGTGCCGACTTGCATGCCGCCCGCGCCGGCGGCACAGTTTTCTGAAATGCTGGCGGCTTGCTGCCGCGGCACCCGGTCTGTACCGCATCTACTCAAAACGGGAACGCGATGACATCACTACATTTCTTGCCGGCGCTGCCGGACGGACTCAACCTGTTGACTGCCACCGGCCTGATCCTGATTGCCGGCATCCTCGGCGCAAGGCTGGTGGCGCGCGCACTGCCGGTGCCGGTGATTACCGGTTATGTGCTGACCGGGCTCTTGATCGGGCCGGCCGGATTCAATCTGATCGACGGCGACACTCTGAACCGGCTCGGCTTGCTGGTGGATCTGGCGCTCGGCCTGGTGCTGTTCGAACTCGGCCGGCGGGTCGATTATCGCTGGCTGCTGCGCGAAAAGCGCCTGCTGCTGACCGGCATCATCATCAGCGTCGGCACCTTCCTGGCGCTGTTCGAAGTGCTGACCCTGTTTGGCGTCGGCAAGCTGATCGCCAGCATGGTGGCGGCGATCGGCATGGCAACTTCGCCGGCGGTGGCGATGAATGTCGTCAATGAAGTACATGCGGAGGGACAGTTGACGGAACGCATGCTGAACATCGTGGCCATCGGCAACTCGCTGGCCTTCGTGGTGTTTTCGATGGGGCTGGCGGCGCTGCACGTCGAATTCCAGGCCGGATGGCGCAGTTACGTGCTGCATCCGCTCTACCTGCTGGGCGGCTCGATCGCGTTGGGCTGGCTGGTGAGCCGGCTGCTGATCTGGATCGGCCACTGGCTCGGGCGCGATCGGCAGGCGCAGTTGATCCTGGTGCTGGCGCTGGTGGCGGCCACGGTCGGCATGGCGGCGATGTTCAATCTGTCGGCGCTGATCGCGCTGCTGGCGTTCGGCATCGCCAGCCGCAGCGAGGACCGCCGCCACGCGCTGGTGGAGGTCGATTTCAGCCAGTTCAACGCCCTGCTGTATGTGGTGCTGTTCGTGTTTGCCGGCGCCCGGCTGGAACTGTCGCATCTGCGCGAGCTGGCGCCGCTGGTGCTGGCTTTCGTCGCGGTGCGTTTCGGCGTCACTGCCCTGCTGACCACCTCCCTGGCGGGCTTCAACGGCATGACGCTGAAGAAGGGCGGATTGCTGGGCGTGGCCTTGCTGCCGCTATCCGGCTTCAAGATTATCATGGTGCAGCAGGCGGCCGGGGCATATCCGGATTTCGGCGTCCAGATGACCACGCTCACGGTGTCGATCCTGGTGATCCTGGAAATCATCGGCCCGATCTGCACCCGTTACGCGCTGATCCGGTCCGGTGAAGCCAAGACCTGAAGCGCTGACACAGGAGAATTTCCCGATGCTGACATTCAACTCTTCCACCCCGCTGACGATGGGAGTGGAGCTGGAACTGCAGATCGTCAACCGCCGCGATTACAACCTGACGCGCGGCTCCAGCGACCTGATGGCGCTGCTCGACAAGCAGCAGCACGGCTACGACATCAAGCCGGAAATCACCGAGAGCATGATCGAAATCGCGACCTCGGTGCATACCGAGCACGGCCCGATGCTGGCCGAGCTGGACGCGATGCGCAAGCTGCTGGTGGCTGCCGCCGACAAGCTGAATCTCTCGCTGGCCGGCGGCGGCGCTCATCCGTTCCAGCACTGGGAAGACCAGCGCATCTTCCCCGCCGAGCGCTACCGGCTGGTATCCGAGCTATATGGCTACCTGGCCAAGCAGTTCACCGTCTACGGCCAGCATATCCACATCGGCTGCCCCAACGGCGACGAAGCGATCCGGCTGTCGCACCTGCTGGCGCGCTACATCCCGCATTTCATCGCGCTCTCGGCTTCGTCGCCGTTTTACCAGGGCATCGACACCACCTTCCAGTCGTCGCGCCTCACCAGCATCAATGCCTTCCCGCTGTCCGGCTATATGCCGTTCGTCACCGACTGGGACGGCTTCAATGCCTATTTCAACAAGATGGCAAAGCTCGGCATCGTCGCCAGCATGAAGGATTTTTATTGGGACATCCGGCCCAAGCCGGAGTATGGCACGGTCGAGATTCGCGTCTGCGACACGCCGCTGACGATCGAAACCGCGGTCGCGCTGGCGGCTTACGCGCAGACGCTCTCGAAGCATTTTTTCGCGGAGCGCGCGCTGCAGCCGGCGCAGGACGTGTATCTCACGTATTCCTACAATCGCTTCCAGGCCTGCCGCTTCGGCTTGGGCGGGGTGCTGATCAATCCGCTGACGGGCGAGCAGCCGAGCATCAAGGAAGACATCCTCTCCACCTTCGAAGCCCTGGCGGAGGTGGCACGGGAACTGGGGACCAGCAACGCGATCGCCTACTTGCGCAAGCAGGTGCTGGCAGGCCAATCCAACGCCGACTGGCTGCGCGTCGCTTATCAGGAAAGCGGCTCGCTGAACGACGTGGTGCGCCAGCAAAGCAAATTGTGGATGGGACGCTGAACCACCGTCGCCGACTTCATTTTTTGGCTGGACTCTTGGGCGATGCACTTTTGGCTGCGGGCTTCTTGCCGCCGATCCGGCTTTCCTTGCCTGCGATCAGCTTGCCGATATTCTCCTTGTGGCGATACACCAGCAGATAAGCCATTGCCAGCACCGCCAGCAGGATGGCGTCGGTGCCGAACATGAAGCCGTAATAGAACGGCGCGAATACCGCTGCCACCAGCGCCGCCAGCGACGAGTAGCGAAACGCATAGGCAATGATCAGCCAGGTGGCCAGTGTCGCCAGCCCCAGCCACGGACTCAAGCCGAGCAGCACCCCCAGCGCGGTGGCCACTCCCTTGCCGCCGACGAAGCGAAAAAACACCGGCCACAGGTGACCGAGAAACACCGCCAGCGCCACCAGCGCGACGCCGGTGGCGCCGACCCCGTAGCGCGCGCCGTACTCTTGCGCCAGCCATACCGCCAGCCAGCCCTTGGCGCCATCGCCGAATAGCGTCAGCAGCGCCGCCGCCTTGTTGCCGCTGCGCAGGACGTTGGTGGCGCCGGGGTTCTTCGAGCCGTAGCTGCGCGGATCGGCCAGGCCGAACAGCTTGCTGACCACCACCGCAAATGAAATCGAGCCGAGTAGATAGGCCGCCAGCACGGATAACACTGTATTCATTGATTTTTCCCTGAGTTGTCTGCCTCGCCAGGATTGATGACAAAGCATACTGCCTATTGTATTTTTTATTTCGCCCTATATCCCTGCGGAAAATGGCGTTTTTTAGTGATACTCCCTATGAATATCAGGGGGCGAGTGCGCATTGTACCAAGGTCGCCGGCAACAAACCGGCCAGGAGCGCCGGGTCGAGGCCGACCAAATAGCCTCGGCGGCCGCCATTGATGTAGATTTTTTCAAGCTCCAGGATGCTGTGCTCGACATACACCGGCATGCTCTTGCGGGTTCCGAATGGCGAGGTGCCGCCAATCAGGTAGCCGGAATGGCGGCTGGCGACCTCGGGCGCGCAGGGCGCCACCGACTTGCGGCCGATCTGGCGCGCCAGATTCTTGGTGGATACCGTGCGATCGCCATGCATCAGCACGATCAACGGCTTGCCGGCCTCATCCTGCATGACCAGCGTCTTCACTACCGCATGCTCGGGAACACCCAGTTCGCGTGCCGAAACCGCGGTGCCGCCGTGTTCTTCATAGCGGTACGGATGCTCGGAAAAGTGGACGCCGTGCCGCGTCAGGAACTGCGTTGCCGGCGTTTCCGAGACGTGTTCTTTTTTGCTCATGATTCAGGGATATGCGTGGCGCCCCGGTGCGCGGCGCACTCGAGCGGCGCCGTGCGGGCGACGGCTTCAGTCGTTCGGCTCCTGCTGCGGCGCGGAGGCTGGCGCTTCCGGCTGCGGCTCGACGGCATCGCCTGCCGGGTTCTTTTTTTCCAGCTTGCGCTGCAGCTTCTCCTCTTTCTTCTTTTTCTTTTCGAGTTCTTTTTGCCGCTTTTCGTATTGAAAGTTTACTCTTGCCAATGGGTCAGCCTCTTCGGATGGGTTTGGTGCTCGAGCATCATGTTAGGCGCACAAGCCCGCTATTGGCAAGAATCACGTGCCGGCCGGCTCCCGTTTCAACCGCGGGGATGATGCTTCGCGTGCAACAGCTTGAGTCGTTCGCGCGCCACATGCGTGTAGATCTGCGTGGTGGAAATATCGGCATGGCCCAGCAGCAATTGCACCACCCGCAAGTCGGCGCCATGGTTCAGCAAATGGGTGGCAAACGCATGGCGCAGCGTGTGCGGCGACAGCGGCGCGTGGATCTCGGCCTGGCGCGCATAGCGCTTGACCAGGATCCAGAACATCTGGCGCGTCATCGGCCCGCCGCGCGCGGTGACGAACAAGGCGTCGGCAATCTGGCCATTCAGGATCTGCGCGCGCGCCTCTCGCAGGTAGCGCTCGATCCAGAGCCGCGCTTCCTCGCCGAACGGTACCAGGCGCGTCTTGTCGCCCTTGCCGGTAATGCGCAGTACGCCTTCGTTCATGCCGACTTCAAGCGATTTCAGCAGCACCAGCTCGGACACCCGCAAGCCGCTGGCGTACATCAGTTCCAGCATGGTGCGGTCGCGCAGGCCGAGTGGCGTCGCCACATCCGGCGCCGCCAACAGCGCCTCCACCTGCGCCTCCGACAAGGCATGCGGATAGCGTGGCGCCTGCCGCGCCGATTTCATCCTCAGGCAGGGATCGGCGCCGATCCGATTTTGCCGCAGCGCCCATTGATAAAAGCGCTTCAGCACCGACAGCCGGCGGTTGGCGGAGGTCGCTTTGGAACTGGCGAAACGCGCCGCGACATAGGCTTCCAGATCGGCGGCCAACGCCTCGTACAAGGCTGTGCCGCGCGCCGCCAGCAGCCAAGCCGCAAACTGGCTCAGGTCGCGTCGGTAGGCCTGCAGCGAGTTTTGCGCCAGGCCGTCTTCCAGCCACAGCGCATCGCAAAATTCGTCGACCGTGGCTTGATATGGAGGCGGCGCCTGGCGCCGGCTAGAGACCGGTGACACCTTCATGCGCCAGCAGCCAGCGCTTGACGCCGACATGAAAGCCGGCGGCGTCGGCATGATTGGAAAAACCGCCCAGCCCGCCCGCCGCCGTCACCCGATGGCAGGGAATCACCAGCGGGAACCAGTTGGCGCCGCAAGCCTGGCCAACCGCGCGCGGGGCCGAACGCAGGCGCTTGGCGAGCGCGCCATAGGTCAGTACCTGGCCGCGCGGAATCGCCGCGATTGCCGCCCAGACGCGCTGCTGAAAAGGAGTTCCGGCCGGCGCCAGCGGCAGGTTGAAACGGCAATCCGGCTGCCGCAGATAGCGCTCGATCTGGCGCGCGGCGCGCGCCGACAGCCGATCACGCGGCGCCTGTTCCTGGAAGCTGGGTGGCAGATACACCAGTTCGCGCAGCAGGCCGGCTTCGGTCCGGATGCCGACCGCGCCAAATGGCGCCGCCACCACCGCCGCAAACAATTGTCCGCTGTCGAATTCTGTCATACGGAAAGCGGAGCCAGCCGCCGTCTCCTGGATTGCCAGCCGCCATCATAAAATAAAAAAGGCGCATCTGACGATGCGCCTTCAAATGCTCCTGCGGTGTCGTGGCCATTCTTGCGGCTCGTCTGAAACACCGGTCTCCTTGGCTGCTCCGGCATCCATACCGTTGTTTTGCCTTGCTCCCACTACTCCAAAATTCAGCTCCGACCGTGCCGCCGGTCAAGAATGCGCCACTCTAACAGCATCGCTGGCACTTGCCAAAATTTTTTGTGGCCGCCACCCTGTGCCCGGCGGCGGCCAGCATCTTACTTGCCGAAAACCAGGTTGGGCAGGAAAGTCGAGATTTCCGGAATGTAGGTCACCAGGCCCAGGAACACCAGCATCGTCAACAGCCACGGCCAGACCGCGATCGTCAACTCGGTAATCCCCATCTTGGTAATCCCGGACGCCACATACAGGTTGAGCCCGACCGGCGGATGGCACATGCCGACTTCCATGTTGACCACCATCATGATGCCGAAGTGGATCGGATCGATGCCGAGCTTCATCGCCACCGGGAACAGGATCGGCGCCATGATCAGCACAATCGAGGACGGCTCCATGACGTTTCCGGCCAGCAACAACAACACGTTGACCACCAGCAGGAAGCCGATCACGCCGAAGCCGTGGTCGAGAATCCAGCCAGCCATCGCCTGCGGGATGTTTTCGCTGGTCATCAGGAACGAAAACAGCACCGCATTGGTGATGATGTACAGCAGCATCGCCGACATCGAAGCCGAATCGAGCAGCACCTTCGTCACTTTCGAGAGCGGCATGTCCTTGTAGATGAACACCGCCACCACGAACGCATAAACCGCCGACATCGCGGCCGCCTCGGTCGGCGTGAACATGCCGGTGTAGATGCCGCCCATCACGATCACGATCAAGAGCAGACCCCAGGCACTCTTGCGGAAGGCGACGAACCGCTCGCCCCAGGTGGCTTTCTTCATGCGCGGATAGTTGTTCTTGCGCGCCAGGTACCAGGTGGTCAGCCCAAGCATGGTGGCTAGCATGATGCCGGGGATCACGCCGGCCATGAACAACTTGCCGACCGAAGTGTTGGTCGACACCGAATACATCACCATCACGATCGACGGCGGGATCAGGATGCCGAGCGCACCGGAGGTGGTGACCACGCCGGCGCCGAAGCGCTTCGGATAACCCTGCGCCACCATCGCCGGCAGGATGATCGAGCCGATCGCCACCACCGTCGCCGGCGACGAGCCGGACACCGCGGCGAACAGCGCGCACGCCACCACGCCGGATAAGGCCAGGCCGCCATGCCAGTGGCCGACCATGGTGGTGGCGAAATTGATCATGCGTCGCGCCACCCCGCCATGCGTCAGGAAATTCCCGGCCAGGATGAAGAAAGGGATCGCCATGATCTCGAAGTTCTCGATGCCGGTGAACAGCTTCAGGGCCACCGCGGTGACCGGCACTTCGGTCATCGTAAACAGGAAGGTCAGCACCGTCAGGCCGAGCGCGATCGAGATCGGCATGCCGCTCAGCATCAGTGCCAGCAGCAAGGCGAAGATAATTAACGCATTCATGCTTTTCCTCCCGCGGTTTCTTCTTCCAGGCCTTCGACATGGCCGTGGTCGTGTTTCGGCAGCGCGCCGGTCTTGACGAAGATCCACGCCACCTGCAGGAAGCGGAAGCACATCAGGTAGGAGCCGAGCGGCACCGCCAGATACACGATCCACATCGGCACTTCCATGTCCGGCGAGTGGGTATCGGTCGCACTTAGCCCATACACGAAGTTGGCGCCGAGCGTGCCGATGACGCCGGTAAACAGCGCGCCGGCCAGCAGACCGAACACGATGAATTTATTGCGCCACGGGGTGTTCATCTGATTGATGGCGACGTCGACGCCAACGTGAATACCGGTTCGCACGCCGTAGGCGGCGCCGAATTTCGCCATCCACACGAACATGTAGATGCACAATTCCTGGGCCCAGCTGGTATTGAGCTTGATCAGCTCATCCTGCAGCCAATGGATCTCGATGCCGGATGCGTAGCGGTGCACCACGGCGACAAATACCACGAGGGTGGCCGCGCCCATCAGGAACGCGATCAGCCACTCCTCCAAATGATCAAGAACTTTCATGAGTCCCTCTGGTTCAAAAAAGGCCGGTTTTCACCGGCCTTCAGCGTCATATGTTGCTTCCCGTGCTGAAAGCCGGCGACACCAGGTGTCGCCGCTTCCGAAATGCTCACGGGTACTGGATCAATAACCCAACGCGGCGGATTCCTTGTTGACCGCCTGGATCAAATCCTTGCCGATGCGGTCTTCCATCTGCTTTTGCACCGGCGCCAGGGCCTTGCGCCACTCGGCCTTTTCCTTGTCAGCCAGGTTATAGATCGTGGTCTTGCCGGTCTTCTTGACCGCTTCCATCGAGCGATCGTTTTCCTGCTGGGCGATGGCGTTGGCGTACTTGGTGGCTTCCTTCATCGCGCCCTCCAGCTCGGCGCGGATGTCAGCCGGCAGGCCATCCCAGAACTTCTTGTTGGTGATCACCGCATAGCCCAGATAGCCGTGATTCGACATCGTGACGTGGCTTTGCACCTCGTTCATCTTCTGCGTGTACAGGTTGGACGGCGGGTTCTCGGTGCCATCCACGACGCCGGTCTGCAGCGCCTGGTACACCTCGGAGAACGCCATCACCTGCGGGTTGGCGCCCAGCGCGCGCATTTGCGCGTCGAGCACCTTGGACGACTGGATGCGCATCTTCAGGCCCTTGAAATCGGCCGGATGGTGCAGCGGCTTGTTGGCCGACATCACCTTGAAGCCGTTGTCCCAGTAGGCCAAGCCGGTCACGCCCTTGGTTTCCAGCTTCTGGAACAGGCTCTTGCCGATCGGGCCTTCGGTCACGCGGTACAGCACCGCCTTGTCCGGGAAGATGTACGGCAGATCGAACACTTCGAATTCCTTCACGCCCAGCGGCCCGAACTTGGCCAGCGACGGCGCCAGCATCTGGACCGCGCCCAATTGCAGCGCTTCCATTTCTTCCTTGTCCTTGTATAGCGTGCTGTTCGGGTAGACCTCGACCTTGACGCGGCCCTTGGTGGCTTTTTCGGCCAGTTCCTTGAAGCGCTCGGCGGCCTTGCCCTTCGGCGTGTCGACTGCCACCACGTGGCTGAACTTGATCACGATCGGCGCTTGCGCATAGGCGAGCGGTGTAATGAGGGCGGCTGCCGACAAGGCAAGCAACAAGGTCTTGAGTTTCATGCATGTCTCCTGATGGATGATCAAATTAGCAACGGATTAGGCTGGAATGAGCCGCCGTGTATTGTGCGCAGGCCGATGCAAGCCGGCAACTGTGGATAACCACAATTCGGCCGGTGCTCGGGTACACTCACGCCCATGTTCGCCTTGCGTCAAAAACCCGGATCTGACACGCCGCGCCGCAAGCAGGCCTGGCGCTGGCTGCTGCCGATCCTGCTGGTCCTGCTGTTTCTGGCGATCCTGCTCTGGCTGCCGTGGCAGGCGCGCCAGATGGAGGCCAGCGAGCGGCGCGAGCAGTTGATTGCCGACACCCTGTGGGTCGAGCAGACGATCCGCTTCCAGTTGGGGCGGAATGAAGCCAGCATTCAACTGATCGGCAGCGAAATCAGCAGCGGCCAGTTAAGCCGCGCCCAGTTCGCGGAGCGGGCTGCATCGCTGTTGCGCAACAACCACGAGTTTTATCGCTTCATCTGGCTGGACGCCAACGATCGCCCCGTCTCCTCTAGCCGGCAGGCAGCAACGACGCCGGATGAGTTGTCAGCGGCATCGCGTACGGCCGGCCTGCACGCCCGCAAGATCCGCAAGCCGCTGTATGCGCCGACCGCGCCGCCGCCCGGCCTCTCCACTCCGATCCTGCTCGATTACCACGTACCGCTGTTGCACGACGACCATTACATCGGCAGCCTGGTCGCCAGCTATACCGTCAACGGCATCCTGGACGAAATGGTGCCGTGGTGGTTTGCCCAGGACAATGAAATCACTCTTACCGACAGCCAGGAAAACCTGATCACCCGGCGCAGTTCGGGCGGCGCCGGGCGCAGCGTCTACACCTACAGCCGCGACCTGGAACTGCCCGGACTGACCCTGAACCTGAGCACCAACAGCGTCAAGAGCGCACCGGAATTGCTGCCGAACCTGCTGGTCGGTTCGGTCATTGCGCTCTCTCTCGGCCTGCTGTGGAGCTTGCTGGCGCTGTGGCGCGACATCAACCGCCGCCTCGCGGCCGAGGGGGCGCTGCGCCAGCAGGCGACGTTTCGCGCCGCGATGGAAAATTCGCTGGTCACCGGGATGCGCGCGCGCGACCTGAAAGGCCGCGTCACCTATGTCAATCCGGCGTTTTGCCGCATGGTCGGATTCCCCCAGGAACAATTGGTCGGCCGCGTGCCGCCAATGCCGTACTGGGCGCCGGAAGCCATGGACGAATTCGAGGATCGCTTTGAACTGGTGCTGGCCGGCACCAATACGCCGCAGTTTGAAACCGTGTTCCTGCGCGCCGATGGCGTGCGCGTGCCGGTACTGGTATTCGAATCGCCGCTGGTGGACGAGGCCGGCCGCCAGACCGGCTGGATGGCGTCGATTCTCGACATTTCCGATCGCAAGAAAGTCGAGGAGCTGAACCGGATGCAGCAGGAAAAGCTGCAGGCCAGCGCGCGCCTGGCCAGCATGGGCGAGCTGGCATCGACCCTGGCGCACGAACTGAACCAGCCGCTGGCGGCGATTTCCAGCTACACCACCGGCGCCATCAACATGCTGCAGAACGGCAGCACTAATCCGGCACTCCTGCAGCCGGCGCTGGAAAAGGCCAACGCCCAGGCGCAGCGCGCCGGCCACATCATTCGCAGCGTGCACGAGTTCGTCAAGCAGCGCAAACCGCAGCGCGAGCCGGTGCAGATCGCCGAACTGATCAAGAACATCATCCCACTGGTCGAACTCCAGGCCAGCCAGTTCTTCGTCGCCATTCAGACCGAGATTGCGCCGCGCTTGCCGCCGGTCTCGGCCGATCGCGTGCTGCTGGAGCAGGTGCTGCTGAACCTGACCCGCAACGCGATCGAGGCAATGCAGAACGTGGCGCCGGAGCGCCGCATCCTGCGCGTCGTCGCGACGCTGGAGGCGGCGGCAACCGGCGCGCACCAGATCAAGGTGGCGGTCATCGACCGCGGCCACGGCATTCCGCAAGAGCTCAAGGAACGCCTGTTTTCGTCCTTCTTTTCCACCAAAGCGGAAGGCATGGGCATGGGCCTGAACATCTGCCGCACCGCGATCGAATTCCATGGCGGCACGCTATCCCACACCGACAATCCGGCCGGCGGCACCATATTCAGCTTTTCCTTATCGGTTCTCTCACGGAGCTAATCCCGCATGCTGCATATTGTCGACGATGAAGAAGTGATCCGCGATTCGCTGGCCTGGCTGGCGCAGACGCGCGGTACGCCGGCCATTACCTATGACAGCGGCAGCGCCTTTCTGGCGGCCCTGGAAAATCCGGATGCAGTCGACAGCGACGGCGAATGCCTGCTGCTCGACGTGCGCATGCCGGGCCTGTCCGGCGTCGCCCTGTTCAACCTGCTGGCCGCGCGCGGCCTGACCCAACGGCTGCCGGTGATCTTCCTGACCGGGCACGGCGATGTGCCGATGGCGGTCGACATGCTGAAAAACGGCGCCTTCGATTTTTTCGAAAAACCGTTCAATGACAACAAGCTGATGGATCGCGTGCAGGAGGCACTGGCATCCTCGCGCGCCGCCAGCGCGGCAGCCGGCGTACAGTCGCGGCTGGCCTCGCTGTCGCAGCGCGAACGCGAAGTGCTGGATCTGATCCTGGAAGGCAAGATGAACAAGATCATCGCCGACCAGCTCGGCATCAGCATGCGCACGGTGGAAGTGCACCGAGCGCACATCTTCGCCAAGATGAATGTCAAGACCGCAGTGGAACTGGCGCGCCTGCTGAAATAAGCTGCGGCAAACAGTCGGCAGCGGCCCGCCCGAGCGGACGGCGCCGCTGCTGTTTACCGCATATCAAGGCGCAAAACAAAGCCGCTGCTGGCACGGAATCCGCTACCCATGCCTCGCTTCCGGAGCCGCAAAATTCAATATACTCCCATGATTGATACCCAAGTCCGTAATTGAAACGGTCATTTTTGTAGCATACTCTCATTATTTTATTGTTTTTTCGCGTGCCTCCTCCTCCTCGACGGTCAGCAGCGCCTCCGGCGTAATGGCCAGACGGGCCAGCGGTATGCGCTCACCGCTCGCATCCGAACGGCCATACGTGCCTTCCTCGATCTTGCGCAGCGCCCGATTGATATTGCTCAAGCGCCGCAAATCGACGTCATGCAACGCCTGGCGGATTTCGTTCTGCACCATCTCCTGCGCCCGGTCTTCGAATTCCTGCGCCTCTTCCCCATGCTGTTCCTGGTAATCGCGCGCGCTGGCGCTGCCCGCCAGCTCGCCGCCCAGCAGTTGTGCCCGCAAGGCCAGCAGGCGCTCGCGCTGCTGCTCGATGAAATCGGAACTGAACGTGCCCGAATCATCGCCGGTGGAGGAATCGGCCACGAAATCCGGATCCTCGGCATCGTGCGCCCGGCCAATCGCGGTCCGCAAGTCGGGCGTGATGCGCTCGCGGTTCAGGATGACCTTGTCGGCATGGACCGCCTCGATCGCGCCGAACGGCACGACGAAATCTCCCGCGTTCTCGACATAGATCACCAGTTCCGGGCGGCCTGCCGGCGCCACCTGGCGCACCGAACCGATCCCCGTCTCGCCGTCGGAGACGAACACCATGAACCCCTGTTTGATCGCCTCATGCATGATTGACTCCTCTGCCTGAAATCCGGTTTTCCGGCGCCCCCGTTTACGATCCACTGTACGCCTTCGCCAAGCGCTGCGATTGCGCATGATCAGCGAAGCGGCAGGCCGATTTGGCGCCCGCGGAAAGCCGGGCCGGCGCCCAGCGGCAGGCAACTGAAAGCAGGCGGCGCAACGGCCACTGTTGCGGCTGCCGCGATCAACCGCTAATGCCCGGTGGAGTCTCCGCGGCGGCTGGCCTCGAACAGGAACCAGGTGCGGCGCTCGGTCTCGTCGATCCAGACTTCGATCAGGCTGGTGGTGGCAATGTCGTCGTGCTCTTCACAGACGCCATGCGCCTCGCGCAGTGCGGTCGCCAGCGACTGGTTGTCCTCGCACAGTTCGCCCAGCATGTCTTCCGGCTCGACGTACTCGGCGTCGTTGTCGAGGATGCGCTGGGTACGCGCGATATGGCCGATCGAGCGCAGCGTGGTGCCGCCCAGCTTGCGGATGCGCTCGGCGATCGGATCGGTCATCGCATACAACTGCTCGCCCTGCTCGTCCAGCAGCAAATGATAGTCGCGAAAGTGCGGCCCGCTCATATGCCAGTGGAAATTCTTGGTTTTCAGGTAGAGCGCAAACACGTCGGCCAGGATCGCATTCATGGCGCCGCTGATGTCCTTGGTGGCGGCCGCTTTCAGATCGGTCGGCGTGAGCAGCGGTGCGCGCTGTCTGCGCTTGACGCGTTGCTCGTTTTCCTTGCTGGCTTGCGGCATGACGATGCTCCTTGGTGCACAGGATTCTGGTTGCAACCGGCGAACCGATCGAGGTCGGGTACGCGATTTATTCTAGTCCAAACGGGTCGCACTCCAAGCCGGGAAACGGCTGTTTTGATGCGAAAAAACGCCTGGGATTGCGCGCTGACAAAGTCGTCTTGCCGCTTGGAAAACAGCGCTGTTTGCCTTGCTGTTGCGCGGCAACGGCGGCGGGGCGGGAACGCGCCCGGAAAATCGCATGCGGGAGTGGTAAGGTATGAGCCCGGCACATGCCTGTCGCCCACCATCAACCACACACTGGAGATCGCCATGAACGAAGAAACGTTTAACCTCAGCATGCGCAAGTTTCTGAAAATGGTCGGCGTCAGCTCGCAAGCTGAAATCGAGAAAGCGGTCGCCAGGGCCAGCGCTGACAAGAGCATCGCCGGCAACGAGTCGTTTCCAGCGATCATGACGCTTGAAATCGCGGGCCTGAAACTCAAAACCACGTTCAGCGGCGACATCAAGCTCGAATAGTTTCCGACGATGCGGGACGGCTGACCGCGGCGGCGGCGCAACTCGGCATCGTTGCCGCATCGACCGCTGGTGCCCACAACCGCGAAATTCTCGCTAACAACTTCCAATAGCCGCTAAACTCACTGCCACGGCAAGCGGATGGCAGGGCAAGCGGATTGCCGAGCGACCGCTTCGCCGGTAGCCTGCTGCGCGCGCCGGCTTCGGACGCGATCGCGGCGCAAACTTACTGGCTCCCAACTGGCCCTTGCGGGCCGGTTTTTATATCTTGGCGCAACTCGTGAAAATGCCGCACCCGATTCCAGAACGGCTCGCCCCATAACGCGGCGGCGTGCGCGCCACCCTTCCGATCTCGCCTCATAGAAACAAGATTCCCGCATGTCGATCGCCACCATCCTGTTTCCCGATTTTTCCCTGATCCTGCTGGGCTTCCTGCTGTATCGCGCCACCAACTGGGGCGCCCAATTCTGGACCGGGCTGGAGAAACTGGTGTACTACGTGCTATTTCCGGCGCTGCTGTTTTACGCGACCGCGCGCGCGCCGCTCGAATTTTCCAGCACCGGCAATTTGCTGCTGGTGGCGCTGACTGCCACCTTTGCCGGCATCCTGCTTGGCTGGCTGGCCAAGCCGCTGTTCAAGCCGGGGCGGATGATTTTCGAATCGGGCGTGCAAACCGCATTCCGCTTCAATTCCTACATCGCGTTTGCGGTGGCGCAGCGCCTGGGCGGCGAACAGGCCACCTCGTTGATGGCGCTGGTGGTCGGCTTCACGGTACCGTTGTGCAATGCGGCGGCAGTGCATGCGCTGGTGCATCGCAGCGGCGGGCTGGCCAAGGGCTTGCTGCAAAATCCGCTGCTGCTGGCCACCTCTGCCGGCATCCTGTTCAACCTGGCCGGGTTGCAGGTGCCGGAACTGGCGGGCGCGATCCTGGCGCGGCTGGGCAATTCGTCGATCGCCCTCGGGCTGCTAATGGTCGGCGCCGGCCTGCGCCTGTCGGGACTGCACGAAGCCAAGGGCATCAGCGTCTGGTTCTTGGCCGTCAAGCTACTGGCGCTGCCGGCGCTGGCCTATGGCCTGGGGCGCTGGGTCGGCCTGGCCGGCTTGCAGTTGCAGATCGCGGTGATGTTTTGCGCGTTGCCGACCGCCTCTTCCGCCTACGTACTGGCCACCCGCATGGGCGGCAACGGCCCGGTGGTGGCGTTCCTGATTTCCGGCGGTACCTTGCTGTCGGTGGCGACACTGCCGTTCTGGCTGGCGCTGACGCAGTAAACCGCTTTTGAAGTGGCCGGTGAAGTTGCCGTTGCTTTTGACTTTGACGTGCCTCCCGCTTGGACGCTGCCGCCAAAGTGCCTGGCAAATCGGATCAGAAACGAAACATGTCTGAGCGCAGCGAGTTGGTTTCGTTTCCCGATTTGCCAGGCACTTTGGCGGGAACCCGAAGGGCAGCGTCCTTGCGGTCGCCTTTCTTTGCTTACTTTCTTTGGCGAGACAAAGAAAGTAAGTAGCCGCCGGGCTACCCCCGGCAAGTCACCACGGAGTAGCAACCGTATCGCTTAGCTACAAACGACACTGGGTTCCCGCCTAAAACCGCGGGAACGACAAAATAGGCAGTATGTTATAAATTAATAATAAATAAGGCCGGAATTAGGTGCATGCAATTGGAGTATGTGATCCGGCAACCACCGCGCCGCGCCGTTTCCCTACTCAACCCCATGCTGCCCCAACGCCCACGCCACATGCTCGCGCACCATCGCCGACGGATCATCGACCCTGCTCCTTAGCGCCGCCACGATCCCCGGCTCCCCCTTGGCACTGCGGGCCGCGTTCCCCAAGCCGACCGCCAGATTGCGCAGCCAGCGCTCATGGCCGATGCGACGGATCGGGCTGCCTTCCAGCTTGCGATTGAAGGCCGCTTCATCCCACGCAAACAGTTCCACCAGCGTGGCGCGATCGAGTCCATTGCGCACCGCAAAGTCCGGCACCACCGCGCGCTGCGCAAACTTGTTCCACGGGCAGGCCACCTGGCAATCGTCGCAGCCATACACGCGATTGCCGATCAGCGGCCGCATCTCTTCCGGAATGCTGTCCTTCAGCTCGATCGTCAGGTACGAGATGCAGCGCCGTGCATCCAGCCGGTAGGGCCCGAGGATGGCCTGGGTCGGGCAGGCGTCGATGCAGGCGCTGCAACTGCCGCAGTGATCCTCGACCGCGCCATCGACCGGCAACGGCAGATCGGTATAGATTTCGCCGAGGAAGAACATCGAGCCGGCGTCCTGGTTCAACAGCAGCGTGTGCTTGCCGCGCCAGCCAAGGCCGGCCTTGGCCGCCAGCGCGCCCTCCATCACCGGCGCCGAATCGGAAAATGCGCGATAGCCGAACGGGCCTACAGCCGCCTCGATGCGGCTGGCCAGCTGCTGCAGGCGTCCCCGCAATACCTTGTGATAGTCGCGGCCGCGCGCATACACCGAGACCACCGCCGCCGCCGGATCGTCCAGCCGCGCGCGTTCCCGCGCCCGCCACTCCGGCGCGGTTTCATCCGGCAGATAATCGAGGCGCGCCATGATCACGCGCACCGTTCCCGGCACCAGTTCGGCCGGACGGGTGCGCTTGGTGCCGTGCGCTGCCATATAATCCATCTCGCCGTGGAAGCCCTGCTGCAGCCAGGCCTGCAAGCCGGTTTCGGCTTCGGCCAGTTCGGTATCGGTGATGCGGACCTCGGCCAGGCCCAGTTCGCGGCCCCAGGCCTTGATCTCCAGCGCCAACTGGGCCAGACGGGATGCGGCAAGCGGGGATTCAGGAATCACTTGAAAGCAATCGCAGTGTCACAGCAAACAAACGTCATACGGGCGGCAAAACCGGCTGACGACCAGGAAAATCCATCACCGGCATTTTATTCGATGCGCCATTTCAAGACCCGACTGCAGGACGAAGCCGGCACCGCCGCTCTCGGCGCCGCGCTGGCGCGCGCGCTGCTGCCCGGCATGGCGATTTATCTGCATGGCGAACTGGGCGCCGGCAAGACCGCGCTGGCGCGCGCGCTGCTGCATGCCGCCGGCCACGCCGGCCACGTCAAGAGCCCGACCTACACGCTGGCCGAACCGTATCAGGTGACGATCGACGGCCGCCCCACCGAAGTCATCCACTTCGACCTGTACCGCCTGGGCAGCGCCGAAGAATTCCTCGACGCCGGCTTCCGTGAGCACTTCAACGGCCACGGCGTGTGCCTGGTCGAATGGCCGGAACGTGGCGCCGGCGTGTTGCCGCCGGCCGATCTCGAGGTTGCGCTGGCCGTCTGCGGCAGCGCCCGTGATGTAGAATTGCGGGCGTTGTCCGCCAAGGGTCTGCAATGCCTCGACCGCCTGAAATTCGCACCGAACCTGTGACACCGCAAGGTTTCAAGCGCCGCCGCGCCCTGCTGCAAGCCGGCGGCACGCTGCTGATCTCGGTGCTGGCCCCGCTACCGGCGCGCGCCGCCCAAATCCTCGCCGTGCGGGTCTGGCCAGCCGAGGAATACACCCGCGTCACGCTGGAAAACGACAGCAATCTGAAGGTCAGCCACTTCACCATCAACAATCCCGAGCGGCTGGTGGTCGACATCGAAGATCTCGACCTGAACCCGACGTTGAAAGAGCTGGTGGCCAAAATCCAGCCGAACGATCCCTACATCCGCCAGGTGCGGGTCGGCCAGAACCGCCCGGGCGTGGTGCGGTTGGTATTCGACCTGAAGGAAGAGGTGCGGCCGCAGGTGTTCACGCTGGCGCCGGCCGGCCAGTACCAGCACCGGCTGGTGTTCGATCTGCACCCGGTGCAGGAACCGGACCCGATCGCGCAACTGATCAGGAAGGGCCAGTGGTCCGACGAAATGGCGCAGCCGCCGCTGGCGGACGCCGGCAGCCAGGCCGCCCCGGCGGCGGCTGACCCGAAAGACGGCAAGGCGCGCGGGCAAACCACGCGCATGATCACGATCGCACTCGACCCCGGCCACGGCGGCGAGGACCCGGGCGCAATCGGGCGCGGTGGCAGCCGCGAAAAGGACGTGGTGCTGGCGATCGCCAAGCGCCTGAAACACAAGATCGAAGAGCAGCCCAACATGCGCGTGATGCTGACGCGCGACGCCGATTATTTCGTACCGCTGCAGGTGCGGGTGCAAAAGGCGCGCAAGGTGCAGGCCGACCTGTTCGTCTCGATCCATGCCGACGCCTTCGTCGAACCGACCGCGCGCGGCGCCTCGGTCTTCGCGCTGTCCGAGAAAGGCGCCAGCTCGACCGCCGCGCGCTGGCTGGCGAGGAAGGAAAACGCCGCCGACCTGATCGGCGGTGTCAACATCCAGACCAAGGACCGGCAACTGGCGAGCGTGCTGCTGGACTTGTCGACCACCGCGCAAATCAGCGACAGCCTGAAGCTGGGCCGCGCTGTCCTGAATGAAATCGGCGGCATCAACCGCCTGCACAAGGGTGCGGTGGAACAGGCCGGCTTCGCGGTGCTGAAGGCACCCGACATTCCCAGCATCCTGATCGAAACCGCCTTCATCTCCAACCCGGAAGAAGAAGCCAAGCTGACCGACAACGCCTACCAGGAACAGATGGCCGCCGCGATCTTGAACGGCATCCGCAAGTATTTCGCCAAGAATCCGCCGCTGTCCAAGGGCCGCATGACCTGATGCGCGGCAGCCCGCGCCGCGCTCAGAACGTTTGCCACAGCCCTACAGTTTCCGAAAATATTGCCGTTAAGCATTATTCGGATTGGCCTGTCCCTTCGTCCGGCCCCGACTCCTCGCGGTAGCAAATGACATCGGCTTCGATTCCTCATCCACCCGCCTCACCCCGTGCGATACAGCGCGGCGGCTGTAACAAAACGAAGCAACAACTCCACTTCGGAAATTGATAGAAAAACATGAAAAACTTGAAAATCGGCATGCGCCTGGGGCTCGGTTTCGCACTGCTATTGGCGCTCATGGCATTGATGAGTGTCATCGGCATCTGGCGTCTGAATGAAATCGGAGCGGCAACCCGAACCATGACCGATAAAACCCTGGTGGAGGAACGGCTGGCGTCGGAATTGGGCCAGGTTGCCACCATCAATAGCGTGCGCACGTATGCACTGGCCAAGACTTCGGAGCCGAGTCTGGAAAAGGAATACCTGGCCGAAATCAGCGAAACCCAAAAACAAATCGCCGAAGTTCAACAGCAGCTCGAAAAGCTGGTGCAGGGAGCCAAAGCCAAACAACTGCTGGCGAATATCCAGCAAAAGCGCGTCGTCTACCAGAAAGAGCGCGATGTCGTGCTACAGCTCAAGGCCAATTATGAGTACTCCGATGCCAGGGCCAGGGTCGACTCCCACCTGGCTCCGGCATTGCGAGATTACGTCAACAGCATCACGGCGCTGAAAGACCATCAAAAGCAACTGATCAACCAGGCATCGGCCGGCATCGACGAACATTTCCGTACCGGCCGGCTGCTGTTGATCGCACTGGGCGCGCTGGCGCTGGCGCTCGGCGCCCTGCTGGCATGGGCGCTGACACGCAGCATCACCCGGCCATTGCAGCATGCGGTCGGGCTGGCAAGCCAGGTCGCGGCCGGCAACCTGACTTCCCGCATCGAGGTCAGCGGTAAGGACGAAACCGCCCAGCTCCTGAAAGCGCTGCACGACATGAACGCCAGCCTGGCCGACATCGTCGGCCGGGTACGATTGGGCACCGACACCATCGCCACCGCCTCCGCCGAAATTGCCGCCGGCAACATGGATTTGTCTTCGCGTACCGAGGAACAGGCCGGCTCGCTGGAAGAGACCGCGTCCTCGATGGAAGAGCTGACCTCCACCGTCAAGCAAAACGCCGACAACGCGCGTCAGGCCAACCAACTGGCGGCCTCTGCTTCCACCGTCGCGCTGCAAGGCGGCGGCGTGGTCTCGCAAGTGGTGCAGACGATGGGCTCGATCAACGCCTCGTCGAAAAAGATCGTCGACATCATCGGCGTCATCGACGGCATCGCCTTCCAGACCAACATCCTGGCGTTGAATGCGGCGGTGGAAGCGGCGCGCGCCGGCGAACAGGGTCGGGGCTTTGCGGTGGTGGCAGCCGAAGTCAGGAACCTGGCGCAGCGCAGTGCAGCCGCGGCCAAGGAAATCAAGACCCTGATTGACGACTCGGTCGAGAAGGTCGAGTGCGGCACGCGGCTGGTGGATCAGGCCGGCGCCACCATGGGCGAGATCGTCAGCAGCATCCAGCGGGTGACCGACATCATGGCGGAAATCACCGCCGCCAGCGAAGAACAGACATCGGGTATCGAACAGGTCAACCAGGCCATCTCGCAGATGGACCAGGTCACGCAACAGAATGCGGCGCTGGTGGAACAGGCCGCGGCGGCCGCCACCAGCATGCAGGAACAGGCGGCAACGCTGTTGCAGGTGGTCGGTGTATTCCAGGTGTCGGCGGCCGACGCCGTGGTTTCATTGCCGGCCCCCGCCCCCGCACGCAAACTGGCACCGGCGCCGGCGCCAAGGCTGCGCGCACCGTCCACCGCGACGGCCGCGGCGGAGGGTTGGGAAGAGTTTTAAGCGGGGTCAGGCGCCGGCGGCCAACGCCGGCGCTGTTAGCTGGCGAATTTCTTGTAGAACTTCCACAGGCCGCCCAGCATCAGCGGTACCACGGCGGCACCGACACCGATCAGTACGATGGTATTCAGATGATCGCGGATGATCGGGATATTGCCGAAGAAATAGCCGGCGCCGACCAGGCCGACCACCCACAGCAGCGCGCCGCTGATGTTATAGAACTGGAATTTCGACGGCGTCATTTTCGAGACGCCGGCAACGAACGGCGCGAAGGTGCGCACGATCGGCACGAAGCGCGACAACACGATGGTCTTGCCGCCGTGCTTTTCGTAAAAGACATGGGTCCGGTGCAGCGCCGCCTTGTCCAGCCAGCGGTAATTGTGCGTAAACACCTTCTGGCCAATGGCGTTGCCGATCCAGTAATTGACCGTGTTGCCGGTGACCGCAGCAGTCACCAGCAAGCCCATCAGCCACCAGATGTTGATTTCGCCGGTGGCGCAAAAGGCGCCCGCCACGAACAGCAGCGTATCGCCGGGCAAAAACGGCAGCACCACCAGGCCGGTTTCGCAAAACACGATCAAAAACAGCACCGCATAAATCATCGTGCCGTAATTCGCAATCAACGTACCAAGTGATTTGTCGACATGCAGGATCATGTCGAGCAATTGCATAAAATCCATGATGTTCCCAATGATAGCCCGGCGGAATCATACACCACCGCCCGGCTTGGCGGCGCGAAGCACGGCGCCCGCGCAGTTATAATCTGCGCATGAATCCTGCCCCGACCGCCGTCCGCCCGATCCAGCCCCTGCCCGACCAGTTGATCTCGCAAATTGCCGCCGGCGAAGTGGTCGAACGGCCGGCGGCGGTGGTCAAGGAATTGCTGGAAAACGCGCTCGACGCCGGCGCCACGCAGATCACGGTGCGGCTGGAACAAGGCGGCGTCAAGCGCATCGCGATCACCGACAACGGGCGCGGCATCGCCGCCGAGCAATTGCCGCTGGCGTTGGCGCGCCACGCCACTTCCAAGATCGCCTCGCTGGATGAACTGGAAAACGTCGCCACGCTCGGCTTCCGCGGCGAGGCGCTGGCTTCGATCGCGGCGGTCGCCCAGTTGCGGCTGACGTCGCGCACCGCCGACGCCGCCCACGCGTCCGAAATCACCGGCGACGGTGACGTGGTGCCGGCCTCGGGCGCGCCCGGCACCACGCTGGACGTGCAGGATCTGTATTTCAACACGCCGGCGCGGCGCAAGTTCCTGAAGTCGGAGCAGACCGAATTCGGTCACTGCGCCGAAGTGGTGCGGCGCATTGCGCTGGCGCGCCCGGATGTCGCGTTTTCGCTGTCGCACAACGGCCGCGCGGTGGCGCACTGGAACAGCGCCGACACTGCGAAACGCAGCGCGCAGATCCTCGGCGACGAATTCGCGCAGGCCAGCCTGGCGCTGGAGCAGGCCGCCGGGCCGCTGCGCCTGTCCGGCTTCGTCGGTCTGCCGACCGCATCGAAAGCGCGCGCCGATGCGCAGTATTTCTACGTCAACCGCCGTTTCGTGCGCGACAAGCTGCTGACGCATGCGGTGCGCGCCGCCTACCAGGACGTGTTGCACGGCGATCGCTTTCCGTCCTACCTGCTGCAACTGGAACTCGACCCGGCCCTGGTCGACGTCAACGTCCATCCGGCCAAGACCGAGGTGCGCTTTCGCGACAGCCGCGCCGTGCATCAATTCGTGTTCCATGCGGTGCAGCGCGCCTTGGCGCAGACCTCGGCCACCGCCCATGGCGCGGCGCCGGCGCCGCAACCGGCCCAGCCCTCCGCACTACGCTGGATCACGCCGCCGCAGCAGGCCAGCTTCGGCGCCCGCTTCGCCGCCAGCGGCGTCGCCCAAAGCACGGCGAATTATGGCGCGCTGTTTGCCGCCGACTCTGCCGCCGACGCCGATGGCGGGCCACATACACCGGCCGTGCCGCAGCCAAACCCGGCGCCGCCAGCCTTGGCGCAGGATGAATTCCCGCTCGGCTTCGCGCTGGCGCAGTTGCACGGCATTTACATCCTGGCGCAAAACGCGCGCGGGCTGGTGCTGGTCGACATGCATGCGGCGCACGAACGCATCGTGTATGAGCAGTTGAAGGAAGGCTTGGACGCCAATGCGCTGCAGGTGCAGCCGCTGTTGATTCCGGTCACGTTCTTCGCCGATGCGGTCGAAATCGGCAGCGCCACCGAACACCGGGAAGTGTTGCAGGCGCTCGGCTTCGACATCAACCCGCTGTCGCCGACCACGCTGGCGGTGCGCGCGCTACCGGCGCTATTGAAAGGCGCCGACGCCCAGGCGCTAGCGCGCGACGTGCTGCGCGACGTGCGCGAATTCGGCGGCTCGCGCGTGCTGGTCGAGCGGCGCAACGAATTGCTCGGTACCCTGGCCTGCCACAGCGCGGTGCGCGCCAACCGCAGCCTAAGCGTGCCAGAAATGAATGCGCTGCTGCGCCAGATGGAAGCCACCGAGCGCGCCGACCAGTGCAATCACGGCCGCCCGACCTGGGTGCAACTGGCGATTGCCGATCTCGACCGGCTGTTTCTGCGCGGACAATGAACACCACCGGCAAGCCTTTGGCGGTCGCCCTGATGGGCCCGACCGCGTCCGGCAAAACCGCCGCCGCACTCGAAATCGCGCGCCATATCCCGAGCGAAATCATCTCGGTCGATTCGGCGCTGGTGTATCGCGGCATGGACATCGGCAGCGCCAAGCCGAGCGCCGCCGAGCGGGCCGAGGTGCCGCACCACCTGATCGACATCATCGAACCGAGCGAAGCCTATTCAGCAATGCAATTCCGCCAGGACGCGCTGCGGCTGGTGGCAGACATCGTCGCGCGCGGACGGCTGCCGCTGCTAGTCGGCGGCACCATGCTGTATTTCAAGGCGCTGCAGGACGGCCTGGACGATCTGCCTGCAGCCGATGCGCAAGTGCGCGCGCGGCTGGAGCGGGAAGCCGCCACGCTCGGCATGCCGGCGCTGCATGCACGACTGGCGGCGCTCGACCCGGCCACCGCCGCGCGCCTGGCGCCGAACGACAGCCAGCGCATCGGCCGCGCCTTGGAAATCATCGAACTCAGCGGGCAACCGATGTCGGCGCTGCTGGCGCAAAAAACTGCCACCGAACTGCCATTCCGGCTGCTGCCGCTGGCGCTGGAACCTTCCGAGCGCGCCGTGCTGCACCAGCGCATCGCGGCCCGCTTCGACGCCATGCTGGCGGCCGGGTTGATCGACGAAGTGATTGCACTGCGCGCGCGCGGCGACCTGCGCCCCGGCCTACCGGCGATGCGCTGCGTCGGCTACCGCCAGGTCTGGAACTACCTGGAAGGCCTCGACGATCATGCGCAGATGCGCGAAAAGGCGATCATCGCCACCCGCCAACTGGTCAAGCGCCAACTGACCTGGCTGCGCTCGATGCCGCAACGGCACAGCATCGATTGCCTGCGGCCGGACGCCGCAACGCTGGTGCGGCAGGCGATCGCCGAGGCCGGGGAATTTTCAAAAATATCGGAAAAAACGGGAGTATAGGAATTTTCTGCCTGATTTCGCCCGATTTCACTTCGAGTCAATAAATACTGTCATATGTATATGATCAAGCCGGTAGTCTGATCATTTCTTTTCGTTGACAGCCGACAGCGGAAACCCGATAATCTCGGGCTCTTTGGTGATATAGCTCAGTTGGTTAGAGCACAGCACTCATAATGCTGGGGTCGGTGGTTCAAGTCCACCTATCACCACCAAATTTAGTCTTAACAATCAAAGACTTACGTTAAAAGCCGACTCTCAAAGGGTCGGTTTTTTCGTTTCCGCCCCGCATACTGCTCAACTAATTTACCCCTGTCGTTGAGACGGAGTTGAGCAGATTATCCTGCCCATATTTTTATGGTCTCTGATGTACGACAGGATTAAAAGCACGGATGTCACCATTCCGGGACACCGAACAGGTACTGCGTCGCCGGGACGGCGAAAGGGCCGACATTCAGCCGGTCGATCGCTTGCAATTGCAAAATATGGATGACGGCAGTTCTGAAAATCATCCCAACGTTGGGTATCTCGACAAAAATCTCCATCAAAATTTGATCCGCAAGTCTCAACTATTACCGCCGGCTATGCTCACCTCGGTGTGTAAGTTGAACCCGAAATGGCAGGTGTAACCCTTACGATCATGTCGTTCCGCTGCTGCTTCCCTCGTGGGGCGTCCCGCTTGGTGCACTTGCCTCCTGTACACTTCTCGGTCTAGGCATCTCAGGACCGTAGCAACAAAGCAGCAAGGGCAAGGGTAGGAGCTGCAACAAGTGCAATTGCACCACTCCATGAGCGGAAGATGCTGATGATGAAGGCCGCCCCGATGAGCGATGCCAGAATGATCCAAACGAGCCAGAGCCAAGACATCCGGCCAGCGTAGGCCATGTTCCGACCGCGCCTAAGAGGAGCGCCATAACGCCGAGATAAAGAAAAATTGGCACTACGGATGCGGCAAAGAGGCGTCCAACCGGCCAACCTTTTTGACGTGCCGTAGGGACGTAGGCAACCAATGCACCAGCGAAGGCCGCTGACGCCAGAGCACAAATTTGGGGTGAGTTCATGAGTTGCCGTCCTGGTGATTGCCCAAGGGCTTTACTTGCACTCCGCGATCATGTGACGACGCACCAAGGGACCGTAGGCGGTAGAAGTACTAGTCTCGTTCCGGTCAAGCACATTGTATTTCCCGCATCGTTTTGTCGCCTCGGCATAGCAGGTCGACCAGTCATCAGCCGAGCCATCGCAGGAGATTAGGAACCCCTGCTTCCCATCCGGCGTTGTGATTTGCTTCACGCCAGCAGCACAACCCACAAGCGCAACGGCTGAGATGATCAGCGTGACATTCTGGAACACTCTTTCTCCTGAAATTTCCGGTATTCGGAGGACAACTTTCCACCACGTTACGAAACAATTGTAGATCAGAAAACCATCATCAAGCGGGATTACCCTAACTGTTAAAGGGAACCTATCCCACCAGAATCTCGAAGCCAGCCTCGCGCTGGCTTTTTCTTTATCCGCCCAAAGCGCCGGCATTGCCGGACCAACAAGTGCGCTATGGGAATGGGCTACAATTGGCAACCGGTCAGGCCGAATATTTGCCGCAACCCGCCCGCAGCGGCGCGGAGTATCGGAACCGGATCCAGCTGTACCGCCGATCGGCTCGAAGCTGAACGTCTTCCTTGAGGAGTGGCATCCATGGCAATCCTGGTTCTCGGCCTGATCCTTTTCCTCGGCATTCACCTGCTGCCGACGCTGCCCCGCATGCGAAACCGCCTGTTTGCAAGCTTCGGCGAGAAGCCTTACAAGGGGATGTTTTCGTTGATTTCCGCACTGGGCCTGGCATTGATCGTCATCGGTTACGCCCGCGCGCCGGCTGATGCGCGCCTGTTCGATCCGGTTGCCGGCGCGATCGCGATCGCACCGCTTGCCGTCACTATCGCTTTCATCCTGCTGGCCGCGGCCAACATGAGGACGTACATACGCCGTGCGCTCAGGCACCCGATGCTGATCGGCCTCGGCATCTGGGCGGCGGTGCATCTGCTGGCCACCGGCCAAACCAGGTCGACCTTGCTATTCGGCGCTTTCCTGGCGTATGCGCTGATCGACATCATTTCCGCCGCCGCGCGCCATGCGGTCAAGCCGTTCCAGCCGGTCGCCAGGCAGGACGCCATCGCGGTGGCCGCCGGCATACTGCTGGCCTTGCTGGTGATGGGCTTCCATCGCCTGCTGTTCGGCGTGAAGGCAGTGCCCTGGGGCATTTGAGGGTTTCCACTGCCGCCGACATCAGCGCCTAAAACCCAGCACGAACACGCCCAGCGCGACCAGGCCGATGCCCAGCCATTCGCGCCAATTAGGCCGCTCGCCGAGGAACAGCACGGCGAAGATCGCCACCAGCACCAGGCTCAGCTTGTCCACCGGCGCCACCTTCGAGGCGTCGCCGATTTTCAGCGCCCGGAAGTAGCACACCCAGGACGCGCCGGTGGCCAGGCCCGAGAGCGTCAGGAACAGCCAGGTCTTGCCGCTCAATGCGAATGGATTGCTCCATTTGCCGGTGAATAGCACGAACAGGGACAGGACGATGATGATGATGAAGGTGCGCACCAGCGTCGCCAGATCGGAGTCGATTCCCTCCAGCCCGATCTTGGCGAAGATCGCCGTCAGGGCGGCAAAGATGGCGGAGAAGATTGCCCAGTAAAACCATTCGCTGGATGCCTGCATGATATCGGTGTGCCGCTCGGAATAAAGACCGTTGCATTGTCGCATCCGACGCCGGCATTGCCCATCGGTACCTTTCTTGCATGCCTTGCGGGGAATTTCGACCGCCTCACCCATCCAAACTAAAATCCTCGTTGATATTTTCAATGATAATGATTATCATTTGTATCGTCGATATTAACCGGGAACCATGATGCTATTGCGCTCGCTCTTTCTGTCTCTCTTGCTGTTGTCGTCCGCAGCCTTTGCCGCCGACGAGGTGGTGCTGACAATCAAGGACCACCGTTTCGTGCCGACCGAGTTGAAGGTGCCGGCTGGCAAGAAAATCAAGCTGGTGGTGGAAAACCAGGACGCGACCGCCGAAGAATTCGAAAGCCACGACCTGAACCGCGAAAAGGTGATCGCGCCAAAATCGAAGGCCACGATCTTCATCGGCCCGTTGAAGGCCGGCACCTACAAGTTCTACGGCGAATTCAACCAGGCCACTGCGCAGGGCGCGGTGATCGCGGAGTAAGCACTTATGTTTGGCGCTTCGATCATCGTCTTTCGGGAGTCGCTGGAAGCGGCGCTGTTGATCGGCATCATCGCCGCCTCGACGCGCGGCTTGGCGCAGCGCGACCGCTGGCTGGCGCTCGGCATCGGCGCCGGGCTGGCCGGATCGCTCTTGGTGGCGGCGGCCACGCAATCGATCGCCAACCTGGCCGACGGCAGCGGCCAAGAGCTGTTCAATGCGGCAATCCTCGGCGTCGCGGTGCTGATGATCGGCTGGCACAACGTCTGGATGGCTTCGCACGGCAAGGAAATGGCCGGCAAGGCGAAGCAGGTTGGCGCCGACATCCGCAGCGGCCGCCAGGACTTGTCGGCAATTGCGGTGGTGGTGGCACTGGCGGTGTTGCGCGAGGGCTCGGAAAGCGTGCTGTTCCTGGAAGGCATGAGCGCCGCCGCCACCGATAGCGGCGCCTCGATCCTGGCCGGCGGCGCCATCGGGCTGTTGGCCGGCGCCGCGCTGGGTGTGATCGTCTACCGCGGCTTGCTGCGGATTCCGCTACGCTGGTTCTTCTCGGTCACCAGCGCACTGCTGCTGCTATTGGCGGCCGGGCTGGCGAGCCAGATGGCGAAATTCCTGATCCAGGGTGATTTCATTCCGGCGCTGGCGTCGCCGGTGTGGGACACCTCGGCGCTGCTGTCCACCGGCTCGCTACCGGGGATTGCGCTGCACGTGTTGATCGGCTACGACGCCCGCCCGAGCGGCATGCAATTGCTGTTCTATGCCGCCACCTTCGGCCTGATTGCGCTGGCCACGGCCTGGGTGCGCCGCCAGCAAGGCGCCTCCCTCCAGTTGCGCCCGCAATGACGGCGAAGTCGCTGCCGGCTGGCACGCCGGCAGCGACTCATATACTCGATCAATCTACTCCGAATTCCGCCTGTAAAACGGCGACTTTCGGCACATACTCCTTTATTTGATGGCGTACCACGCTCCCGCCTCGCTGGATTACGGCTACGGCTGGCGCAGCCGCTCCACCAGCGCCGCCAGCCGCGGCTGCACTTCGTGCAGCAGGTAATCGGGCGACAGGTGGAACGCCGGGCCGCCGCAGTTGATGGAGAGCGGCGCGCTGCCGTCGGCCGGCCGGAACGCGATCGCGATCGCATTGACGTCCGGCTGCCAGCAGCCGAACGAAGTGCTGCAACCGAGCCGCGCCGATTCCTCCAACGAGCGCATGATGCCGTCGTAAAGCGCCGGCCACGCCATTTCATCCAGTTCGCGCACCCGCTCCAGGATGTCGTTGCGCTCGCTATCCGAAAGGATTGCCAGGTAGGCGCGCCCCATTGCGGTGCTGGCGATCGGGATGCGCGAGCCGACGTCCAGGCTCAGGGTCAGCGCGGTCTGGCTGCGGCGGTTTTCGATGTAGATCATGCTGAGCCGGTCGCGCATGCCGAGCGACACCATGCTGCGCGAAAAATCGGCCAGTTCCTGCATCAGCGGCCGCGCCAACTGGCGGATATCCAGCTTGGCCAGCATTGCCGACGACAGCGCCAGGGTGGCGCTGCCGAGTCGGTACTTGCCGCTGGCCGCCTCGTATTGCAGATAACCGGCCTTGGTCAGCGTATAGGTCAAGCGCGAGACGGTCGACTTCGGCAGCTTGCAGCGCTCGGCCAGTTCCTGGTTGCCCAGCAGGCGATCACCGGAACGAAAGCAGGACAAGAGTTCCAGCCCGCGCGCCAGCGCCGTCACGAAGTGGCGGTCTTCCTTGATGTTGGCCGTCTGCGCCGCCGGCTGCACCTGCCCGGGCGCGGTATTGCGTTCGTGTTCAGCCATCGGCTCATGTTGGAAAGAGGAAAAATCTCCCGTATTTTAAATTAATATTCCGCTGTGCAGAATATTGATCTCACCAATAAAGCCTCGCGCAAATCCAGCCGACAACAATCAAATTCACAGAACTTAGTCCATATTCGGTCCAGATTTACGCATTTATACCGCCAATTCCTGGTTCATTGACACACGGACAGCAAAGCAAATACAGTTTTACTTTAGGATCTCCATTCCACTTTGCAGAACAAATGCCGTTCCGAGTCGATATCACCGGCATTCCCACGAACAGGACCACGAGACGAGCCCTACTCCGCGCTACTAACGGGACGCGCCCAGACCGTCGTCGGCACGTCATAAAACACCGGAGTATTTTTGATACCGCATGAATTACGGGCGGAAATCGAATATTTTTAGGCATACTCCTTATATCTGAAAGTCGGCAAGGGCCCCGCCTGCGCGCCGGCAAGCCGAGAAGAACAAGGACACAATGAGGACGTTATGGACCTGAATTTCACCGCCACCGAACTTGCCTTCCGCCAGCAGGTGCGGAATTTCCTGGCGCAAGCGCTGCCGGCCGACATCAGCCACAAGGTGCACAACGGCCTGATCCTCGAGCGCGACGATTACGTGCGCTGGCAACGCATCCTGCACGCGCAGGGCTGGGGCGGCCCGGCCTGGCCGGTGGAATTCGGCGGTCCCGGCTGGAGCGTCGTGCAGCAATACATCTTCGAGGAAGAATGCGCGGCCGCCGGCTGCCCGCGCACGATTCCGTTCGGCCTGAAGATGGTGGCGCCGGTGATCATGGCCTTCGGCTCGAAGGCGCAGCAAGAGCGCTTCCTGCCGAAGATCCTGGCCGCCGACGAATGGTGGTGCCAGGGCTATTCCGAACCGGGTGCCGGCTCCGACCTGGCTTCGGTCAAGACCCGCGCCGAAAAAATCCGCACCGACGACGGCGCGTTCTACCTGGTCAACGGCCAAAAAACCTGGACCACGCTCGGCCAGTACGCCGACTGGATCTTCTGCCTGGTGCGCACCGACCCGGCGGCCAAGGCGCAGCGCGGGATTTCGTTTTTGCTGATCGACATGAAGTCGCCCGGCGTCACGGTACGGCCGATCATCACGATGGACGGCGCGCACGAAGTCAATGAAGTCTGGCTGGAGAACGTGCGGGTGCCGGCGGCAAACCTGATCGGCGAGGAAAACGCCGGCTGGACCTACGCCAAGTTCCTGCTCGGCCACGAGCGCACCAACATCGCCGGTATCGGCATCGCCAAGCGCGAGCTGGCGCGCCTGAAGCGGATCGCCGCGCAGGAGACCAAGAACGGTGCGCCGCTGTTGCGCGACCCGCTGTTCGCGGCGCGCATCGCGCAGATCGAGATCGATCTGACGGCGCTGGAAATCACCAACCTGCGCGTGCTCTCGGCCGAGGCCGAGCGGCGCGCACCGGGGCCGGAAGCCTCGATCCTGAAGATCAAGGGCACCGAAATCCAGCAGGCGATCAGCGAACTGCTGGTGCAGGCGGTCGGCCCCTACGCGCTACCCTTGCGGCGCGAGGCGATGGCCGCCGGCTACCAGGGCGAGCAAGTCGGCCCCGACTACGCCGTCTCTCTGGCGGCGAATTACCTGAACATGCGCAAGCTGTCGATTTACGGCGGCTCGAACGAGATTCAGAAAAACATCATTGCGAAAATGATCCTGGGGATCTAAAGCGTTGCTAGACCGAGCTTAGCGAAGCGGCACCCTGCCCCCGACAGATAACAGCACTGAACACAGCCGTACTCCGCGCCAATAGAACGACACCAGGAACCACCATGGATTTCACCTTCAGCGCAGAACAGCAGATGCTGCTGGAAACCACCCGCCGCTTCATCGCCAAGGACATCGGCTTCGAAGCCCGGCGCCGGAATGGCGCGCAATCGGCGGACGGCTTGTCCCGCGCCGCCTGGCAGGGTTTCGCCGACCTTGGCCTGCTGGCCTTGCAGGTGCCGGAAGCCGATGGCGGCCTCGGCGGCGGCGCGATCGAGACCATGCTGGTGATGGGCGCGCTGGGCGAAGGGTTGGTGCCGGAACCTTATCTGGCGAGCGCGGTGCTGGCCACCCGCGCCATCGCCGCGCTCGGCAACGCCGAGCAGCGCGCCGCGCTGCTGCCGACGCTGGCCGCCGGCGAAACGATCGCAGTACTGGCGCATGACGAGGCGGCCACCCGCTTCGACTGGCGGGCGGTGGCCACGCACGCGCAGCCACACGACGGAGGCTACGTGCTGAACGGCCACAAGAGCGTGATCGTGCACGGGCCGTCGGCCGACACCTTGCTGGTGACGGCGCGCCTGGCGAATACGGAAGAACTGGCGCTGTTCGCGGTGCCGCGCGACGCCGCCGGCCTGCATCAGGGCGCCTACGCCACGGTGGACGGCATCCCCGCCAGCGAGATCCGGCTCGACCAGGTTGCGCTGCCGGCCGGCGCCCGCCTGGACGGCGCCGCCGATGCCACCAGCGCACTGGCGGAGATCCTCGACGCCGGCCTGGCCGCCATCTGCGCCGAAGCGGTCGGCGCGCTGGACCGGGTACTGGCGGCGACCGTCGAATACACCCGCACTCGCCAGCAGTTCGGCGTGCCGATCGCCAGCTTCCAGGCGCTGCAGCATCGGATGGCGAACATGGCGCTGCACATCGAACAGGCGCGCTCGATGAGCTATCTGGCGGCGGTGCGCTGCCAGGACCGGGATGCGGCGACGCGCAGCGCGGCGCTGTCGGCGGCCAAGGTGGTGATCGGCCAGGCCTGCCGCTTCGTCGGCCAGCAGGCGGTACAGCTGCATGGCGGCATGGGCGTCTCGGACGAACTCGACGTCAGCCATTATTTCAAGCGGCTGCTGGCGATCGAGCTGCAGTTCGGCAGCACCGACTGGCATCTGGAACGCTATGCGCGCCAGCTGTAAGTCGCTTCCAACTTCGGCCTAGTGCCGTCCCTGTTCATCCTTGGCGAGCGGGATGGCCGCCCCGGTATTGCGCTTGCGCAGCCGCAGGTTGAGCGCCTCCACCAGCACCGAGAACGCCATCGCTGAATAGACGTAGCCCTTCGGCACGTGATGGCCGAAACCGTCCGCAATCAGCACCACCGCCACCACCACCAGGAACGCCAGCGCCAGCATCTTGATGGTCGGATGCTCGGATACGAAGCGCCCGATCGGCGCCGCGAACAGCATCATCAAGCCGACCGAAACCACCACCGCCGCGATCATCACCTCGATCTGGTCGGCCATACCGACCGCGGTAATGATCGAATCCAGCGAAAATACGATGTCGATCAGCATGATCTGCAGAATCACCGCGGTAAATGTCGCCGCCACCTTGCCGCCGGCGTGCTCGCCGCCGCCTTCCAGCGTCTGATGAATTTCGCCGACGCTCTTCCACAGCAGGAACAGGCCGCCGGCAATCAGGATCAGCGCCCGCCCGGAAATTTCCTGCCCCCATATGGTAAACAGCGGCGCGGTAAAGCCGATGATCCAGGACAGCGTCAGCAGCAGGCCGATGCGCATGAACATCGCCGCAAACAGGCCAAGCCGACGCGCCATCTCGCGCTGATGCGGCGGCAGCTTGTCGACCAGGATCGAGATGAAGATGATGTTGTCGATGCCCAGCACCAGTTCCAGTGCGGTCAGGGTTGCGAATGCCATCCACACCTGTGGATCGGTCAACAGTTCCAGCATAAAAACCTTGCTAATCAATGAGTGAAACCGACATGCTAGCGTTTTCCAAGCTCTAGTAAAAGCGAAGATAATGGAAATATTACTTCCGAAAAACAGAATCTCATGAAATCCAGCGGGTTGAATTTTCGCCATCTGTATTACTTCTGGGTCGTGGCCCAGGAAGGCAGCGTCACGCGCGCCGCCGAGCGGCTGGGGGTGGCGGTGCAGACCATCAGCACCCAGCTCGGCTTGCTGGAAAAAGCGCTGGGGAAATCGCTGCTGGCGCCGCAAGGCCGGCGCCTGGCGCCGACCGCCGCCGGGCGCACCGCGCTGGCGTACGCCGACCAGATTTTCTTGCTGGGCGAACAGATGCAGGAAGCGCTGGCCGACGATGATGTGAATGCGGTGCGCCTGACCGTCGGCATTTCGAATTCGCTGCCGAAACTGATCGCCCATCGGCTGCTGCAGGCAGCGCTGCGGCTGCCGCAGGCGATTCGGCTGGTGTGTTATGAAGATCAGTTCGAGTCGCTGCTGGCCGACCTGGCCCTGCACAAGCTGGACGTGGTGCTGGCCGATCGCCCGGTCAGCCCGGGCGCCGCGCTGCGCGTCTTTTCTCACCTGCTGGGCGAGAGCGAGCTGACGCTGTTCGGCACGCCGGAACTGGCGCGGCGCTTTCGCCCCGGCTTTCCAGCCAGCCTGCAGGGCGCACCGCTTCTGCTGCCGACCCGCAACAATGCGATGCGCGGCCGCATCGAGCAATGGTTCGAGGCCAACGGCCTGCAGCCGGAAATCACCGGCGAATTCGAAGACAACGCGCTATTGAATACCTTTGGCCACAGCGGCCTCGGCCTGTTTTTCGCGCCGGCCGCGATGGCGCGCGAGGTCAAGGAGCAGCTCGGCGCGCTGCCGGTGGGCATCATCGCCCAGTTGCGCGAACCGGTATACGCGATTTCCAGCGAGCGCAAGATCCGCCATCCGGCGGTGGCGGCGATCCTGGAAGCGCCGCATGGCGGCCTGTTTGCGCCGCCCGGACGTGGATAAAACCCAGCCTTGGCGGGGTCGCCCGGCGCCGAGGCGGACAGCACCGGATGGTATAATCTGCCCCTTGCGCGCGGCGCCTGTTTGCCCCCGATACCCGTCATTTCCCGGCACGCTTGATTCGCATCGAGGGCGCGAGCATCGCGCCTTCCGGCCGCCCAGACTGCGACGCCGATACCCTCGTACACGAAACGGAGTTTGCCATGTGGGCTTCCCGCCTGTTCACCGTCTTCTGCCTGCTGCTCGGCAGCCTGCCGGCGCAGGCCTTCGAGCGGCCGTTTCCGCCGAGCGCGAGGCGCGGAACGATGACGCCGGCGCCCTATCCGGCGATCATCATCAACAACCAGCAGTTGACGCTCTCGGCCGGCGCCCGCATCTGGAACCAGGACAACCTGATCGAAATGCCGGCGGCGCTGCGCGGCCAGAATCTGCCGGTGAATTACACGCAGACCAATCAGGGCGAAGTCGACCGGATCTGGATCCTGACCCCGACCGAAGCCAGCGCGCCGGCGCCGAACCCGAATTCGCAAAATCAGCCCTCCAATTTGATCCGATAAGCCATGCCCAAGAAACTATTCATCAAGACCTTCGGCTGCCAGATGAACGAGTACGATTCGGCCAAGATGGCCGACGTGCTGCGCGTGTCCGACGGCATGACCCGGACCGAGCGCCCCGAAGACGCCGACGTGATCCTGCTGAATACTTGCTCGATCCGCGAAAAATCGCAGGAAAAGGTGTTTTCCGACCTTGGCCGGCTGCGCGAGCTGAAGCAGCACAAGCCGGATCTGGTGATCGGCGTCGGCGGCTGCGTCGCCTCGCAGGAAGGAGCGGCGATCGTCAGCCGGGCGCCCTACGTCGACCTGGTGTTCGGGCCGCAGACACTGCACCGGCTACCACAGATGATCGAAAAGCGGCGCAGCAGCGGCCGCTCGCAGGTCGACATCAGCTTCCCGGAGATCGAGAAATTCGACCACTTGCCGCCAGCCCGGGTCGAAGGCCCGACCGCGTTCGTGTCGATCATGGAAGGCTGCAGCAAATACTGCAGCTATTGCGTGGTGCCCTATACCCGTGGCGAAGAAGTCTCGCGCCGCTTCGACGACGTGCTGACCGAGATCGCCGGCCTCGCCGAGCAGGGCGTGAAGGAAGTCACGCTGCTGGGACAGAACGTGAACGCGTTTCGCGGGGCGATGGCGGATGGCGAAGTGGCTGATTTTGCGTTGCTGATCGAATACATCGCCGACATCCCCGGCATCGAGCGCATCCGCTTCGTCACCAGCCACCCGAAGGAATTCACCCAGCGCCTGATCGACACCTACGCCCGCGTGCCGAAACTGGTGAATCACCTGTACCTGCCGGCGCAGCACGGTTCGGACAAGATCCTGGCGGCGATGAAGCGTGGCTACACGGTGCTGGAGTACAAGTCGATCATCAGCCGGCTGCGCCAGGTACGACCCGAGATCGCGATTTCAAGCGACTTCATCGTCGGCTTCCCGGGCGAGACCGAGGAAGATTTCGCGGCCCTGATGAAGCTGATCGACGACATCGGCTACGACAGCAGCTTTTCCTTCGTGTTCAGCGCCCGCCCCGGCACGCCGGCGGCGAACCTGCCGGACACCACGCCGCAGGAGGTCAAGCTGAAACGGCTGCAGCATCTGCAGGCGGTGGTGCAGGCGAACGCGCAAAAATTCAGCCAGGCGATGGTCGGCACGGTGCAGCGCATCCTGGTCGAAGGCCGCTCGCGCAAGGACCCGAGCGAACTGCAGGGGCGTACCGAAAACAACCGCGTCGTCAACTTCCCTGCCGGCAGCGACGCCGCCAGCCTGATCGGGCAATTGATCGACGTCAGGATCGTGCAAGCCAACCCGAATTCGCTGCGCGGCGAGTTGGCTGCCCACCCAACGGTATCCCACGCTTGAAAAAATCACCTATCCAGCCGCTGCATTTCACTCCGGAACCGGTCGACAATACCCGGCTCGCGCACCTGTGCGGGCCGATGGATGAAAACCTGCGGCAGATTGCCGCCGCGCTTGACGTCACGATGTTCCGGCGCGGCGAGAAATTCATCGTCAGCGGCACGCAGGCGGCGCAGGCGGTGGAATTGCTGGCGCGATTCTACGAGCTGGCCGGCAAGCCGATTTCGGTCGAGGACATCCAGTTGGCGCTGGTCGAACAGCGTGCCGCACGGGCGCCGCGCCCGCCGGCACGCAAGAGCCGGCCCGAACAGGCGGTGGAGGCGATGCCGGCCGAGACCGAATCGCCGATCCTGAAAACCCGGCGCAGCGACCTGCGCGGCCGCACGCCGCACCAGAGCCAGTATATCCGCGCCATCCTGGAGCACGACGTCACCTTCGGCGTCGGCCCGGCCGGCACCGGCAAGACCTATCTGGCGGTGGCCTGCGCGGTCGATGCGCTGGAACGCGACGCGGTCAAGCGCATCGTCCTGACGCGGCCGGCGGTGGAAGCCGGCGAACGGCTCGGCTTTTTGCCGGGCGACCTGGCGCAAAAGGTCGATCCCTACCTGCGCCCGCTGTACGACGCGCTGTACGACCTGCTCGGCTTCGACCGCACCCAGAAGATGTTCGAAAAGCAGGCGATCGAAGTGGCGCCGCTGGCCTACATGCGCGGACGCACGCTGAACCACGCCTTCATCATTCTGGACGAGGCGCAAAACACGACGCCGGAACAGATGAAAATGTTCCTGACCCGGATCGGCTTCGGCAGCAAGGCGGTGGTCACCGGCGACATCACCCAGATCGACTTGCAGCGCCACCAGAAAAGCGGCCTGATCGACGCGCTCGACGTCCTGCAGGAGGTGCGTGGCATCGCCTTCACGCGTTTTTCCAGCAGCGACGTGGTGCGCCATCCGCTGGTGGCGCGCATCGTCGATGCCTACCAGGCGGCCGGCGACGATGCGCAGCCGTCCGCGCCCCTGACGCTGAAGAAACCGGCCAGGCATGCGACGAGAAAATAAGCTGTCGCTGTCGGTGCAATATCCCGACCCGCGTCTGAAAGCGCAGATCACGCGCCCGCTGCTGCGGCGCTGGGTCCATGCCGCGCTGCTGGCGCCGGCCGAACTGGCGATCCGCTTCGTCGATGCCGCCGAAGGCCGGGCGCTGAACCGCGACTACCGCGGCAAGGACTACGCCACTAATGTCCTCACCTTCGCCTACAGCGAGGACGTGGAACTGGCCGGCGCGGCCGGCAGCGAGCTGCCGACGCAAGCCGACCTGATCCTGTGCACCGACGTACTGCAGCAGGAAGCCGCCCAGCAGCGGAAATCGATCGAAGAGCACACCGCGCACCTGGTAGTGCACGGTGTGCTGCATGCGCAGGGCTACGACCACGAAACCGACGCCGAAGCGCTGGAAATGGAGCGGCTCGAAACCGAGATCCTAGCCGGCCTCGGCTATCCCGATCCCTACCAAACGCGCTGATTCTCCGCCCCCGCCGGCTATAAAGCAGCCGGGCCGCGACGCCTAGCGCCATCCATTTTTTTACACGCCGGCTTGCGGCGCATCATGTCTTTTTTCGATGCCAAAAAGGCACGTAGTCGCGACTTGTCCTAAAATTGCCGGGCGACCGAGCCGGTGCTTCGCCAGCCAACAGTCGCACTTGCCAGGGGACATTTCATGGCCCGCACCACACCAATCGAGCGCTACCGCAACATCGGCATTTCGGCTCACATCGACGCCGGAAAAACCACGACCACCGAGCGCATCCTGTTCTACACCGGCGTCAGCCACAAGCTGGGCGAGGTACACGAGGGCGCCGCCATCATGGACTGGATGGAGCAGGAGCAGGAGCGCGGCATCACCATCACCTCGGCCGCCACCACCGCGTTCTGGAGCGGCATGCACCACGATCAGCCCTTGCACCGGATCAACATCATCGACACCCCGGGCCACGTCGATTTCACGATCGAAGTCGAACGTTCGATGCGGGTGCTGGATGGTGCGCTGATGGTGTACGACGCGGTCGGCGGCGTGCAGCCGCAGTCGGAAACCGTCTGGCGCCAGGCCAACAAGTACCATGTGCCGCGGCTGGCATTCGTCAACAAGATGGATCGCGTCGGCGCCAATTTCCCGCGCGTGGTACAGCAGATGCGCGAGCGGCTGGGCGCCAACCCGGTGCCGATCCAGCTTCCGTTCGGGTCCGAGGACGCCTTTGTCGGCGTGATCGACCTGGTCGAGATGCAGGCCATCGTCTGGGACGAAGAGTCGCGCGGGATGCAGTTCCGCTATGAAGAAATCCCCGCCGCCCTGTTGCCGGCCGCAGCCAGGGCGCGCGAGCGGCTGCTGGAGGCTGTGGCCGAAGCCTCCGACGCGCTGACCGACAAGTACCTGAACGGCGAAACCCTGATGGTGGCCGAAATCAAGGCGGCGCTGCGCCAGCGCACGGTGGCCGGCCAGATCGTGCCGGTGCTGTGCGGCTCCGCCTTCAAGAACAAGGGGATCCAGGCGGTCCTGGACGCGATCATCGATTACCTGCCGTCGCCGCTCGACATCCCGGCCGTTGCCGGCCACGACGAACACGGCGAGACGGTGCTGCGGCGCGCCGCCGACGACGAGAAATTCTCGGCGCTGGCGTTCAAGATCATGACCGATCCCTTCGTCGGCCAACTGATTTTCCTGCGCGTGTATTCCGGCGTGCTGCAATCGGGCGATACCGTCTACAACCCGATCAAGGGCAGCCGCGAGCGGGTCGGCCGCCTGCTGCAGATGCACGCCAACCACCGCGAGGAATTGAAGGTGGTGCGCGCCGGCGACATCGCCGCCGCGGTCGGCCTGAAGGACGCCACCACCGGCGACACGCTGTGCGCGCCGGATGCGCCGATCACGCTGGAACGCATGGTATTTCCGGAGCCGGTGATTTCGCAGGCGGTGGAGCCGAAAACCCGCGCCGACCAAGAAAAGATGGGCCTGGCCTTCAACCGCCTGGCGCAGGAGGATCCGTCGTTCCGCGTTTCCACCGACCCCGAATCGGGCCAGACCATCATCGCCGGCATGGGCGAGCTGCACCTGGAAATCCTGGTCGATCGGCTGCGGCGCGAGTTCGGCGTCGAAGCCACGGTCGGCAAGCCGCAGGTGGCCTACCGCGAAACCATCCGCAAGACCTGCGACGAGGTCGAAGGCAAGTTCATCAAGCAGTCCGGCGGGCGCGGCCAGTACGGCCACGTGGTGCTGAAGCTGGAGCCGCAACCGCCCGGCACGGGCTATGAATTCGTCGACGCCATCAAGGGCGGCGTGGTGCCGCGCGAATTCATCCCGGCGGTGGACAAGGGCATCCGCGAAACCCTGAACGCTGGCGTCTTGGCCGGCTATCCGGTGGTGGATGTCAAGGTGACGCTGACCTTCGGCTCCTACCACGACGTCGATTCCAATGAAAACGCGTTCCGCATGGCCGCCTCGATCGGCTTCAAGGACGGCATGCGGCGCGCCGATCCGGTCTTGCTGGAGCCGGTGATGGCGGTCGAAGTCGAGACGCCTGAAGAGTTCATGGGCAACGTCGCCGGCGATCTGTCCGGGCGGCGCGGCAGCATCCACGGCATGGACGACCTGGCCGGCAACATCAAGGTGGTCAAGGCCGAGGTGCCGCTGGCCGAGATGTTCGGCTATTCGACCACGCTGCGCTCGCTGACCCAGGGCCGCGCCACCTATACGATGGAATTCAAGCACTACGCGGCCACCCCGCCGCAGATCGCCAGCGCAGTGATCGGAGCGCGCGGCCGCCCGTAACGGATTATATACTCCAACACTCGAAGCATTTTATCGCACATAAAATAACGGTTTTTACAACATACTCGCAAAATTTTATTTATTGTCGGGGGATTGAACAGGAATTTTTCGACAGCCGGCGGACGCTGACGCGGCTGCCGCCGTTCGGATTTGCAAACCATTTGTTGTATCCTGTACGCTTCGCAACAACTTCCCAAGCCCGGCTCGCGCCATATGCCCGACTATCCTAGTGACGCCAGATCCTCTGACGCCAAACCCCACCGGTCATTATTCGAACGTCTGACCGCACTGATTTCCCCCGAACCCGAGAACCGCGCCGAACTGCTGGAAATCCTGCAGGACGCGCATGCGCGCAACCTGATCGACGCCGACGCCTTGTCGATGATCGAAGGCGTGTTCCAGGTGTCCGACCTGTGCGCGGCCGACATCATGATTCCGCGCTCGCAGGTGGACATGGTCGACATCAACAAGCCGATCGAGGACTGGCTGCCGATGGTGCTGGAAACCGCGCACTCGCGCTTTCCGGCGGTAGCCGGCGAGCGCGACAAGGTGATCGGGATCCTGCTGGCGAAGGACTTGCTGCGCTACTACGCGGAAGAATCGTTCGATGTGCGCGACATGCTGCGCCCGGCCGTGTTCATCCCGGAATCGAAGCGGCTGAACGTGCTGCTGCGCGATTTCCGCGCCAACCACAACCACATGGCGATCGTGGTCGACGAGTATGGCGGCGTCGGCGGCCTGATCACGATCGAAGACGTGCTGGAACAGATCGTCGGCGACATCGAGGACGAGTACGATTACGACGAGGCCGAAGACAACATCCTGCCGCTCAAGGAAGGCCGCCACGGCCCGCGCTGGCGGGTCAAGGCGCTGACCGAAATCGGCCAGTTCAACGAAGTCCTGCACACCGATTTCCCGGACGAAGACGTCGATACCATCGGCGGCCTGGTGGCCAACCACCTAGGGCGCGTGCCGCACAAGGGCGATCGCTTCGACCTCGACCGGCTGCACTTCGAAGTGCTGCGCGCCGACGCGCGCCAGGTGCACGTGCTGCTGGTGGAGAAATTGCCGTCGAATGCTGCGGATGCGGTGTGACGCCGGCGGCGCTGCCTGACCGTCCGCGCCTGGCGCCGACGCGGGTGCTGGCAGCGCTGGCCGCCGGCGCCGGGGCGTTGCTGGCCTTCGCGCCATTCGGCCTGTGGCCGCTGCAGATCGCCACGCTGGCGCTGCTGTTCTGGCTGGCGCGCAGCGCCACCGTCAAACAGGGTGCGCTGCTGGGCTGGCTGTACGGCTTTGCGTTGTCGGTATGCGGCGTGCACTGGCTGTATGTCAGCCTGCATGATTACGGCGGCATGCCGGCACCGATGGCAGTGCTGGCGGTGCTGCTGCTGGCAGCTTATCTCGGCGCCTGGAGCGCGCTGGCGATCGGCGCCGCGCTCTGGCTCGGGCGCCGCTGGCGCGCCACCCCGGCCCTCTCGCTGCTGTTGCTGCTGCCGGCCTGCTGGAGCCTGAGCGAATGGCTGCGTGGCTGGGTGTTGACCGGCTTCCCGTGGCTGGCTTCCGGCTACGCCCATAGCGACAGCCCGCTGGCGGGCTATGCGCCGCTGCTGGGCGTGTATGGGGTGGCCCTGGTGGCGGCCTTCGGCGCCGGCGCGCTGGCGCTGCTGCCGGCCAAGAGACTCCCACTCGGAATCGCGCTGGCGCTGCTGCTGGCCGGCGCCGGACTGCGCGCGCTGCCCTGGACCGAGGACCACGGCCAGCCATTGACGGTGCGCCTGCTGCAAGGCGCGGTGCCGCAGGAGATGAAGTTCGAGCGGGCACAACTGGAGGCTTCGCTCGGCCTGTATCGCGACATGATCAGCGCCCAGCCGGCCGATCTGGTGGTGACGCCGGAAACCGCGATTCCGGTGCTGCTGGAACGGCTGGCGCCCTCCTACCTGGAACAGTTGCGGGGTTTCGCCCGGCAAACCGGAAGCCATCTGCTGCTCGGCGCCCCGATCGGCGACTCGCCGCTGCACTACACCAATAGCGCGGTCGGCATCGCGCCGGCCGCCGGCGCGCCGACGCCCAACTACAACTACCGCTACGACAAGCACCACCTGGTGCCCTTCGGCGAATTCATTCCGTTCGGCTTTCGCTGGTTCGTCGACATGATGCACATTCCGCTCGGCGATTTCGCGCGCGGCCCGCTGCTGCAGCCGGCGTTCGCGGTGCGCGACCAGCGGGTGCTGCCCAACATCTGCTACGAAGATCTGTTCGGCGAGGAAATCGCCGCCCAACTGGCGGCCGGCCTGGCTTCCGGCACCGCGGCAACGCTGCTGCTGAACATGTCCAACATCGCCTGGTTCGGCGACACCATCGCGCTGCCGCAGCATTTGCAGATTTCACAACTGCGGGCGCTGGAAACCGGGCGGCCGATGCTGCGCGCCACCAATACCGGCGCCACCGCGGTGATCGATCGCCATGGCCGCGTCAGCGCGCAACTGCAGCCTTACACGCGCGCCACGCTGGCGGCCACGGTCCAGGGCAGCAGCGGCGCCACGCCGTATATCCGGTTCGGCAACAAGCTGGTGCTGGGACTGATTTTGCTGGCTCTGGCCAGCGCCTGGCTGCTGGCACGGAAAGGGTGGATTGCGGCCGGCGCGCACGGATAAGCGCCCGGGCGAGCCTCAAAACCGCTAAAATCGCAAGCTTTGGCACTACAGCACGGCCCGCTACGCCCTGCGGCCGCGGCGCCCATCACGATGCTCACATTTCAACAAATCATTCTCAAGCTGCAGGACTACTGGGACGCCCAAGGCTGCGCGCTGCTGCAGCCATACGACATGGAAGTCGGCGCCGGCACCTCGCACACCGCCACCTTCCTGCGCGCGATCGGACCGGAACCGTGGCGCGCCGCCTATGTGCAACCGTCGCGCCGGCCCAAGGACGGCCGCTACGGCAACAACCCGAACCGCCTGCAGCATTACTATCAATACCAGGTGGTCTTGAAGCCGGCGCCGGAAAACATCCTCGACCTGTATCTCGGCTCGCTGCAGGCGCTGGGGCTGGACCTGAAGCAGAACGACGTGCGCTTCGTCGAGGACGACTGGGAAAACCCGACGCTGGGCGCCTGGGGCCTGGGCTGGGAAGTCTGGCTGAACGGCATGGAAGTCACCCAATTCACCTATTTCCAGCAGGTCGGCGGCCTCGACTGCAAGCCAGTGCTGGGCGAAATCACCTACGGCATCGAGCGCCTGGCGATGTACCTGCAGGGCGTGGAAAACGTCTACGACCTGACCTGGACCGAATGGGAGGAGCGCGGCGTCAACCGAAAACTCAGCTACGGCGACGTGTTTCACCAGAATGAAGTCGAGCAATCGACGTTCAATTTCGAATACTCGAACGCCGAGTTCCTGTTTTCGCTGTTCAACAACTATGAGGCGGAAGCCAAACGCCTGCTCGAGGTGCCGCTGGCGCTGCCGGCCTACGAAATGATCCTGAAGGCGGCGCACACCTTCAACCTGCTGGATGCGCGCGGCGCGATTTCGGTCACCGAGCGCGCCGCCTACATCGGCCGCATCCGCAACCTGTCGCGCGCGGTGGCGCAGGCGTATTACGAATCGCGCGAAAAGCTGGGCTTCCCGATGTGCGGGGATGGGCGTGTTGCCGCATAGCTGATCGTTCCCGCGCCGGCGGGACCCCGCGTCGTTAACTAATTTTGCCAAGCCACTGGATTCCCGCCTGCGCGGGAATGACAGCGATAAAAGAAGATGAACCAAACACTGTTAGTCGAATTGCTGACCGAAGAACTACCGCCGAAGGCGCTCGCCAACCTGGGCGAGGCCTTTGCCGCCGGCATTTTCAACGGCCTGAAGGCGCGCGATTTCGTCGCCGCCGACGCGGTCGCCACCGCCTACGCCACGCCGCGCCGCCTGGCGGTCGCGATCAGCCAGGTGCGCCCGATGTCGCCCGATAAATCGATCCGGGAAAAGGTGCTCCCAGTATCGGTCGCGCTCGACCAGGAAGGCCAGCCGACCGCGCCGCTGGCGAAAAAGCTGGCGGCGCTCGGCTTCCCCGATCTGCCACTGTCGGCGCTGGAGCGCGCCGCCGACGGCAAGGCCGAGAGCTTCTTCTACACCCATACCGCGCCCGGTGCGGCGCTGCACGACGGACTGCAGGCGGCGCTGGAAGAAACCCTGGGCAAGCTGCCGATCCCGAAGCTGATGAGCTATCAGCGCCCGGACGGCACCACCGTGCAGTTCGTGCGCCCGGCGCACCGGCTGATTGCGCTGCACGGCGGCAACGTGGTGCCGGTGGCGATCCTCGGCCTGGCCGCCGGCCACACCACGCTCGGCCACCGCTTCCTGGCACCGGGCGAATTGACGATTTCCGATGCCGACAGCTATGCCACCACGCTGGAAGCGCACGGCAAGGTGATCGCCGGCACCTCGGCGCGCAAGGAAAAAATCCGCGCCGCGCTGCTCGACCGCGCCGGCGACGACCAGGTGCTGATGCCGGAGGCGCTGCTTGACGAAGTCACGGCGCTGGTCGAATGGCCGGTGGTGTATGCCTGCAACTTCGAGGATGAATTCCTGGCAGTGCCGCAAGAATGCCTGATTCTGACGATGCAGACCAACCAGAAGTACTTTGCGCTGACCGATGGCAACGGCCGCCTGCGCTCGCGCTTTTTGATCGTCTCCAACATCGAAAGCGCCGACCCGCAGCACATCATCGGCGGCAACGAGCGCGTGGTGCGCCCGCGGCTGTCGGACGCGAAATTCTTTTTCGAGCAGGACCAGAAGAAGAAACTGGCAGAGCGCGTGCCCGGCCTGGCCAGCGTGGTGTACCACAACAAGCTCGGCACCCAGGCGCAGCGCACCGAACGGGTGAAGACGCTGGCCGGCGCGATCGCCCGCGCGCTGCGGGAGGCAAAGCTGGATGCCGACATCGCGCTGGCCGAGCGCGGCGCGCTGCTGGCCAAGGCCGACCTCCTGACCGACATGGTGGGCGAATTCCCCGAGCTGCAAGGCATCATGGGCACCTACTATGCACGGCATGACGGCGAGCCGGAAGAAGTCGCGCTGGCCGCTTCCGAGCATTACCAGCCGCGTTTCGCCGGCGACGCCCTGCCGGCGAGCATGACCGGCACCGTGGTGGCGCTGGCCGACAAGCTGGAAACCCTGGTCGGCATCTGGGGCATCGGCCTGCACCCGACCGGCGACCGCGATCCATTCGCGCTGCGCCGCCATGCGCTGGGCGTGCTGCGCATGCTGCTGGAAAAGAAACTGCCGTTGTCGCTGGACGCCTTGCTGGCGCACGGCGTGCGACTGTTTGCCGGCAATCCGCATTTCACCGATCCGAGCGCGGCGCTCAAGCATTTCCTGTACGACCGCCTGCGCGGATTGCTGCGCGAGCGCGGCTACCATCCGAACGAAATCGAGGCGGTGGTGGCCGGGCAGCCGGATACGCTGACCAACTTGATCGAACGGCTGGAAGCGGTGCAAGCCTTCGCCCTCCTGCCGGACGCCGAGGCGCTGGCAGCTGCCAACAAGCGCATCACCAATATCCTGAAGAAAACCGAGCTCGCCAGCACCAGCGTGCACAACGGCCTGCTGCGCGAGGTGGCGGAAGAAGCGCTGCATTCGGCCATGACGCTATTGAAACCGCAGGTCGATAGCGCTTTTGCCGCCGGCGACTTTGCCGGCGCGCTGAAGGCGCTGGCGCGGCTGCGCAGCAACGTCGACACCTTCTTCAACGACGTCATGGTGCTGACCGAGGACGAACAATTGCGCAACAACCGGCTGGCGCTGCTGTCGAATCTGCACCGGATGATGAATCAGGTGGCCGACATTTCCAAGCTGGCGGCCTGAACTTTCCAACCTCGACCGACCGCACTCATGAAGCTGATCATTCTGGACCGCGACGGCGTCATCAATCATGATTCCGACGAATTCATCAAGTCGCCGGCGGAGTGGACTCCGATCGAAGGTTCGCTGGAAGCGATCGCGCGCCTGAACCAGGCCGGCTACCGCGTGGCCGTCGCCACCAACCAGTCTGGCATTGCGCGCCGCCTGTTCGACATGGTGACGCTGAATGCGATCCACCAGAAACTGCACGTGCGCGCGCAGCACGTGGGCGCCCGCATCGATGCGATTTTTTATTGCCCGCACGCAGCCGACGACGATTGCGGCTGCCGCAAGCCGAAAGCCGGCTTGTTGCAGGAAATTGCGCGCCGTTTCGATACCAGCCTGCAAGGTGTGCCAAGCGTCGGCGATTCGCTGCGCGATCTGCAAGCCGGGGTCGAGGCCGGTTGCCAGCCCTACCTGGTGCTGACCGGCAAGGGCGAAAAAACCCGCGCCGCCGGCGGTTTGCCGCCCGGTACAATGGTCTTTCCGAATCTGGCAGCGGTGGTCGATCAAGTGCTGAAAACCCCCGCGCCCGTTCCAGCCTGAAGCCTTCCCCCCGTTTTTCCCGGAGATTGCATGTTGCGCATCACTTTGTTCCTGCGTTCGCTACTGTTTGTGTTGCTGATGCTGGCTGCCACCGTGATCTGGGTCTGGGCCTGCCTGCTGGCGGCGCCGCTGCCCTACAACCAGCGCTATTACGTGACCGGACGCTGGAATGTGTTCGTGATCTGGCTGGCGCGCGTGTTGTGCGGCATCCGCTACCAGTTCAAGGGTTATGAAAACCTGCCGGATGGGCCGGCGATCCTGCTCTCCAAGCATCAATCGGCCTGGGAAACGATTTTCTTGTTGCCGAACATGCGCCGCCCGCTGGTTTTCGTCTTCAAGAAGGAAATTCTCTACATCCCGTTTTTCGGCTGGGGCATGGCCTTGCTGCGGATGATCCCGATCGACCGCAGCAAGGGACGCGATGCCTTTGCCAGCGTGGTCGAGCGCGGCAAGAAACGGCTGGCCGACGGCCAGTGGATCATCATGTTCCCGGAAGGCACGCGCACCGCAGTGGGCAAGCAGGGCAACTACAAGGGCGGCGGCGCGCGGCTGGCGATCGAAACCAATACGCCGGTGATCCCGATCGCGCTCAACTCGGGCGAATGCTGGCCGAAGAATTCGTTCATCAAAAAGCCGGGCCTGATCACGGTATCGATCGGTCCGCCGATCTCGCCGCAAGGCACGAACGCCGTGGCCCTGATGCAGCAAGTTGAAAACTGGATAGAATCCGAAATGCGCGTGATTTCACCGCACGCCTATCCCGACCAATAACGTCTCGCCCGATGCCTTGAAACTGCTGCGCCGACGCTCGTCCGACCCCAACCAGCTTGAACTGCAGCTTGACCTGTTTGGCGTCGACCCGGTGCCGCCGCCACGCACGCCGGATGCGGCCGTCAGCCCGCCTTCTGTCACTGCCGCGCCATCGCCTGCGCTACCGACGGCACCCGGCCGACGCCGCATCCGCCTCGAACCGCATGACCTGGACTACGTGCTGCTGCGCTCCAAGCGCCGCTCGATCGGTTTCGTCATCGACGACGACGGCCTGCGCGTGACCGCGCCCCGCTGGCTGGCGCTGGCCGAAATCGAGCACGCCCTGCGCGCGCGCCAGCGCTGGATCTTCGCCAAGCTGGCCGAGCGGCGCGAGCGCTCGGCACGCCGCCTGCTGCCGCACATGCAGTGGCGCGACGGCGCCAGCCTGCCCTTTCTCGGCCGCGACCTGACACTGCGCCTGCACGCGGCGCAGCATGGCGCGGTCAGCCATGACGCCGCCGTCGGCACGCTGACGCTGAGCCTGCCACCCGACGCCGACCAGCAGCAATTGAAGGACCGGGTGCAAGCCTGGCTGCAAGCGCAGGCCAGGCAGATTTTTAGCGAGCGCCTGCCGTTGTATGCGGCAAAATTGGGGGTCGGCTACCGCAGCCTGACGCTATCGTCGGCCGCCACGCAGTGGGGTTCCTGCACCGCCGACGGCCGCATCCGGCTCAACTGGCGACTGATCCATTTTTCCCTGCCGCTGATCGATTACGTGATCGCGCACGAACTATCGCACTTGCGCGAAATGAATCACAGCCCGCGCTTCTGGGCCACGGTGCAGTCGATTTTCCCGGAGTTCGAAACCGCCAGAAAAGCCTTGCGCGAGCAAGCGCCGGACACGCTACCGATTTTCTAGCGCGCAAAAAAACAGATACTCCCAGAAAAATCGATCAATTCCGGTCGTAAAATGGATACTTCTACTACATACTCCATGACTTCCGAAAATTTCCCGGTAACCGGCGCGCTATTCTGCCGGCGCCATCAGGCCGCTTGCTCCTTGCGTTCGATCAATTCGATCTTGTAGCCATCCGGGTCCGTCACGAAGGCGATCACGGTGGTGCCGCCCTTGACCGGGCCGGCTTCGCGCGTCACATTGCCGCCTGCCGCCTTGACCGCCGCGCAGGCCTGGCGCGCGTCATCCACCGCAATCGCGATGTGGCCGTAGGCGCTGCCGAGTTCGTACTGGTGGACGCCGTGGTTATAGGTCAGCTCAAGTTCGGCATGCTCGGGATTGCTGCCGTAACCGAGGAAGGCCAGCGTATATTTGTATTCGGTATTTTCGGAAGTGCGCAGCAATTTCATGCCAAGCACCCTGGTATAAAAGTCGATCGAGCGTTGCAGGTCGCCGACCCGCAGCATGGTGTGCAAAATGCGCATGGGAATCCTGTCGCGGAAAGTGGTCCAGGCGATGATTGTATCCGCGGCGCGCGCGGCCCGTTTGCCGCCCATGCAAAAAGGGCGGCCTGAAATTGCCGCCCTGCATCACCCTGCCGCGACGACCGTCAACTGCCGATCAGCGCGGTCTTCAGTTCGGCCCCGGCCGGCTTCTCGCCCAGCCAGATGCGCAGAAAAGCGTTATAGAACGCCAGATCCGGCAGGGTTTCGCCGACCTGCTTGTCGTTGACATAGATTTTCATGCCGGAATTCGGGATCCAGTCGCAGGTAATCGAGTCACCCTTGCCGAGCTTCTGAATCGACGCAAAGATTTCACCCATCTTGACCGTTTGGTTGACGAATTTCGATTTTTCCGTCTTCTCGGTATTCGCGTTCAAGCCATCCATGAACGCCTGCCCCAATTCCTCGCTGTTGACGTCGCGCATCAACACCAGCCGCATGCGGCGCGGACCACTCGAGGCCAGGATGTCGGCCACGGTCTTCTTCTTTTCCTGCAGGTACAGGCCAGCGGCATACACTTTGAACACCGCCCAGTAACGGATGCCGGCACCATTCAGTTTCAGTTCCTGATTGGCGACCCGCACACTGTCATCCAGCTTGACGCCACCCACCTCGGCGGCCTGGGGTCCGGCGCCGAATGCCATCATGAAACCCGCCACGAGGACGATGCGCTTCCAGTGCTTCTGTACTTTCATCCTGCCTCCACGTCTAAATGAACACTTCCGATACCGATTAAAACTCCTGCCACTCCTCGCCGCCATGGGCCACCGCCACCGGAACGGCGGCGGCTTGTCTGCCAGCGACCGCTTGCGCCGCGATTGCCGGGCGCGGCCGCACCGCCGGCGCGTCCGGCACGGCTGCCGGCGGCGTCCGCCCCACCAGATTGTTCAGCTTGAAGACGCTGACCAGTTGCGCCAGGCTGGCGGCCTGCTTCTGCATGGCCTCGGCCGACGCCGCAGCTTCTTCCACCAGCGCGGAGTTTTGCTGCGTTACCTGCTCGACCTGGCCAATCGCGGTGTTGAGTTGAGCGATGCCTTCGTTCTGCCCCTGGTTGGCGGCGGTGATCTCCATCATGATGTCGGTGACGCGCTTGGCGCTGGTCACCACTTCTTCCATGGTGGTGCCGGCCTCGTCGACCAGCTTGGCGCCGGCACCGACTTTTTCGGTCGAGTCGCCGATCAGGGTCTTGATTTCCTTGGCCGCCGCAGCCGAGCGCTGCGCCAGGCTGCGCACCTCGGAGGCGACTACCGCAAATCCTTTTCCCTGTTCGCCGGCACGGGCCGCCTCCACTGCCGCATTCAACGCCAGGATGTTGGTCTGGAAGGCGATGCCGTCGATGACGCCGATGATGTCGACGATCTTCCTGGAGGACTTGTTGATCGAATCCATCGTCTGCACCACCTGCGCCATCACCGTGCCGCCTTTCTCCGCGATTTGCGAAGCGGAGCCGGCCAGTTGATTGGCCTGGTGCGCATTCTCGGCATTCTGCCGCACCGTCTGCATCAGCAGTTCGGTCGAGGCCACGGTCTGCTGCAGGGCGCCCGCCTGCTCCTGGGTGCGTTTGGAAAACTCCATATTGCCGCTCGCGATCTCTTCCGACGCGGAGGCAATCGTGTCGGTGCCGATACGCACCTCGCCTACCAATCTCGACAGGCTCTCGTTCATGTTGCGCAACGCTTCCATCAGCTCTCCGGTTTCGTCATGCGTGCTGACCCGGATCTCGCTGGTGAGGTCGCCGGCGGCAACCCGCTTGGCAACCCCGACCGCTTCGCGCAGCGGCCGCGTGATGCGGCGCGTGGTAAGGAAGCCGACGATCACGCTCAGCAGCACGGCGCCCAGCGCCAGGGCCAGGATGAACATTCCGGTACGCGCGGCGGCGGCGCTCGAATTTTCCCCCGCCAGCGCCATTTCACTGTCTTCGTACTTGATGAATCCGTCGAGCTGCTCGAAATACTTCCCTTGCAGGGGGCGCACGGAAAACATCAGCTTGATCATCGCGTCGTCTTTGTTGTTTTCATTGATCAGCGAAACAAACTTGTCTTGCGCCGGCACGAATTTGTCGCGCAACTCGGCAATCGCCTTGACGTGTTCGCGCCCCTTGGCGTCGGCGATGATGGTGTTCAGCTTGGTAATGGCGTCGTCGACCTGCTTGTTGCGCGCGGCAATGTTGGCCAATTCTTTTTTGATCTGCGCGTCGTCGGTCATGATCAGCACGTTCAGCATGCTGCGGGTACTCTCATTGAGATCGGCCTTGATGGTGTTGACGATCACCGTCTTCGGGTACCTGTCCTGCACCATCAGATTGACTTCCGCGCTCAGATCCGCGATACGCAAATACGCGAGGCTGGCCAGCAAAATAAGGAGGGCAGTGACAACGCTAAACCCCAGTGCCAAACGCTGGCCGATGCGCAAGCGGTTCAGTTTCATTTTTCATTCCTTCTATTGCTGCCTTGGCGAATCGGCAGTGTCTCCGGGCCCGGGCACCCAATGGCCGATTGATTATAGCTTTCTTCAAAACAACTTTTGGCCTTCTTCCTGGAATAGAGGGAGTGCTCGAAAATCGGGTGATCGCAGCGCACTGCGGCAGCCGCCCTCGCTCCGGAAACCGCCGCATGCAGCCATGCCGGTCCCGGCGCTGCGGGGCGTTGTCACCCATGTTGGAGGAACTACGCTGACCAACGGGCAGTTGGGCCGCACACGGAGACGATATCTCCGCCCAGGTGCGGCGCAAAGCACTGAACTGCCGAAAATGATGGTGCCGAACCGATACCGGACAGCGTCGCCTTTTTCAACCCCACCGCAGCCGCATGCAGCGTCAGTTCCCGACGAATTTTTCGCCGAGCAGATTCAGCTTCAACTGGGCGTCCGCCGGGTTATCACCAAGCCAGATTTTCAGCAGCGCGTTGTAAAACGCGATGTCCGGAAGCGGCTCGGAGATTTTCTTGCCATTGTGGGTCGAAACGGTGCCGACGCCGGGTATCCAGTCGACCCCGATCACATCGCCTTTTTTCAATTCCGGGATCGTCGCAAACATTTCCCCGAACTGCATCATTTGCGTCACGATTTTGGTCCGCTCCTGCAGCGTCGAGTTTTTCTTGATGCCGGCCATGAAGGACTGGCCGAGTTCTTCGTTGGTCAGATCGCGCATCATCACCAGGGTCACCCGTTTGGCGCCCGGCGCCGCCAGTACGTCGGCCACCGTAGTCTTCTTTTCGGCCAGATACAGGCCGGCGGCATATACCTTGAAGACGACCTTGAAGCGCACGCCGGCGCCGTTCAGCTTCAATTCCTGGTTGGCCACGCGCACGCTGTCGTCCAGCTTGACGCCGGCGACTTCCGCCGCCTGCACACCCGGCACCAAAGCCAGCGCGCCAAGCAGCGAAGCAAATACCAAAAGCCGTTTGCCCAGAATGTCTCTTTTCATTTTTACTCCCATGTAGCCACGGCGCCCGAGGGCAGTCAATAAAGGAACGGTCGTTTTATTTTTATGGGGTTCAGCATAGTGAAGAAATGTCTATAGTGCAACTGGTAAATTGCCCCCTGACGATTTCCGATCGACGATAAAAAAGCCGCCGGTCAAAAAACCGGCGGCCTGCCAAAAATCGGACTGCAAGAGAAAACCGTCCGCTATTCGAAAAACTCCTTGACCTTGTCCTTCCACGATTTGCTCTGTGGACTGTGGCGTGCGCCGCCTTCGGTGGTTGAGCGCTCGAATTCGCGCAGCAAATCTTTCTGCTGCTCGGTCAGCTTGACCGGGGTTTCCACCGCCACGTGGCAGAACAGGTCGCCGGCATAGCCTGAACGTACGCCCTTGATGCCTTTGCCGCGCAGGCGGAATATCTTGCCGGACTGGGTGCCCTCCGGAATCGTGAAGGACGCCTTGCCGTTCAAAGTCGGCACTTCGATCTCGCCGCCGAGCGCCGCGCGCGCGAACGAGATCGGCATTTCGCAATGCAGATCGTCGCCTTCGCGCTGGAATACCGGGTGCGGTTTGATGTGGATTTCCACATACAGGTCGCCGGCTGGGCCGTTGTTCAGGCCCGGTTCGCCATTGCCGGAAGAGCGGATGCGCATGCCGTCATCGATCCCGGCCGGGATCTTGACTTCCAGCGTCTTGTTGCGCTTGATGCGCCCGGCGCCGCTGCAGGCGTTGCAGGGATCGGCGATCATCTTGCCGCTGCCGTGGCATTTCGGGCAGGTTTGCTGGATGCTGAAAAAGCCTTGCTGCATGCGCACCTGGCCGTGGCCGCCGCAGGTGCTGCAGGTGGTGGGAGAGGTGCCGGGCTTGGCGCCGGAACCGTGGCAGGTGTCGCAACTGTCCCAGGACGGCACCCGGATCGTGGTGTCGAAGCCGTGCGCTGCCTGCTCCAGCGTGATTTCCAGGTTGTAGCGCAGATCGGCGCCGCGATACACCTGCGGCCCGCTGCGGCCGCGACCGCTGCCGCCGCCAAAGATATCGCCGAAGATGTCGCCGAAGGCATCGGCAAAGCCGCCGGCGCCGTTGGCGCCGAAACCGCCGCCGCCCATGTTGGGATCGACGCCGGCATGGCCATAGCGGTCATACGCTTCCCGCTTTTGCGGATCGGACAGCATTTCGTAGGCTTCCTTGGCCTCCTTGAACTTGTCTTCCGCGCCCTTGCTATCCGGATTGCGGTCCGGATGATGCTTCATCGCGAGCTTGCGATACGCCTTCTTGATCTCGTCGTCGGAGGCATTTTTCGCCACGCCCAATACTTCGTAAAAATCGCGCTTCGCCATCGTTTCGGCACCTTGTCTGTCTAAGCAAAAAAGCCGAGCGGAAGCATTTCGCTTCGACCCGGCGCGTCAAGACGGCCGCCAAATTCCTGCGGCCGCCCGACCATGGACACCTTACTTGTTGTCCTTGACTTCCTTGAAGTCGGCATCCACCACGTCGTCTTCCTTGGCCCGGCCCTCGCCGGCATCCGCGCCGCCGGCGCCCGTGCCAGCACCCGCCGCGCCGGCTGCCTGCTGCTGCGCCTGCATGTCGGCATACATCTTCTCGCCCAGCTTTTGCGCAGCAGTGGAAACCGCGGCCGACTTGGCATCGATCGCCGCCTTGTCGTTGCCTTTCAGGGCTTCTTCCAGTTCCTTGATCGCGGCCTCGATCTTGTCCTTTTCGCCGCCTTCCAGCTTGTCGCCGTGTTCGGCGAGAGCCTTCCTGGTCGAGTGCACCAGCGCGTCGCCCTGGTTGTGCGCTTCGGCCAGTTCCTTCAGGCGCTTGTCTTCTTCGGCGTTGGCTTCGGCGTCGCGCACCATCTTCTGGATTTCATCTTCGGTCAAGCCGGAGTTGGCCTTGATCGTGATCTTGTTTTCCTTGCCGGTCGCCTTGTCCTTGGCGCCGACGTGCAGGATGCCGTTGGCGTCGATGTCGAAGGTGACCTCGATCTGCGGCGTGCCGCGCGCAGCCGGCGGAATACCTTCCAGGTTGAATTCGCCCAATGCCTTGTTGCCGACCGCCATCTCGCGCTCGCCCTGGTAGACCTTGATGGTGACCGCCGGCTGGTTGTCGTCTGCGGTCGAGAACACCTGGGAAAACTTGGTCGGAATCGTCGTGTTCTTCTGGATCATCTTGGTCATCACGCCGCCCAGCGTCTCGATACCGAGCGACAAGGGCGTAACGTCCAGCAGCAGCAAGTCCTTGCGGTCGCCGGACAAAACCGAGCCCTGGATCGCGGCGCCGACCGCCACAGCTTCGTCCGGGTTGACGTCCTTGCGCGGCTCCTTGCCGAAGAATTCCTTGACCGTTTCCTGCACCTTCGGCATCCGCGTCATGCCGCCGACCAGGATGATGTCGTCGATGTCGGTGACCTTGATGCCGGCGTCCTTGATCGCGATCCGCACCGGGTCGATGGTCTTGGAAATCAGTTCCTCGACCAGCGATTCCAGCTTGGCGCGCGTCATTTTCAGATTCAGGTGCAAGGGCGCGCCGTTCGCCATCGCAATGTACGGCTCGTTGATCTCGGTCTGCTGCGAGGACGACAATTCGATCTTGGCGCGCTCGGCCGAGGCCTTGATCCGCTGCAGCGCGATCGCGTCCTTCGACAGGTCGAGGCCGTTGATCTTCTTGAACTCGTCCAGGATGTAATCGATCATGCGCTGGTCGAAGTCTTCGCCGCCCAGGAAGGTGTCGCCGTTGGTGGACAGCACTTCGAACTGCATTTCGCCGTCGACATCGGCGATCTCGATGATCGAGATGTCAAAAGTGCCGCCGCCCAGGTCATACACCGCGATCTTGCGGTCACCCTTGCCGCTCTTGTCGAGGCCGAACGCCAGCGCCGCAGCGGTCGGTTCGTTGATGATGCGCTTGACATCCAGGCCGGCGATGCGGCCGGCGTCCTTGGTGGCCTGACGCTGGCTGTCGTTGAAGTAGGCCGGCACCGTGATCACGGCTTCGGTGACTTCTTCACCAAGATAGTCTTCCGCGGTTTTCTTCATCTTGCGCAGCACTTCGGCCGAAATCTGCGGCGGCGCCAGCTTCTTGTCGCGCACCGAGACCCAGGCGTCACCGTTGTCGGCCTTGATGATCGAAAACGGCATCAGGTTGATGTCCTTCTGCACTTCCTTTTCGTCGAACTTGCGGCCGATCAGGCGCTTGACCGCGTACAGCGTGTTCTTCGGATTGGTCACCGCCTGCCGCTTGGCCGGTGCCCCGACCAGGATCTCGCCGTCCTCCTGATAGGCGATCACGGACGGCGTGGTGCGCGCGCCTTCGGAGTTTTCGATGACTTTCGGCTGGCCGCCTTCCATGATGGCGACGCAGGAATTGGTGGTACCCAAATCGATGCCGATGATTTTGCCCATGATTTTTATTCCTTTATTCCTTGATATGACGGATAACTAAAGCTCGGATGTTTTTAATATGCGGAAAAGAAGAGCGCTTTCAAGCACCGTTTTGGAGAATTTTTAGCCGGTTTTTTCCTGGGCCACAGTCACCAGTGCCGGGCGCAGCAGGCGATCGGCGATGGTATAGCCTTTTTGCAGCACTTCGACCACGGTATTCGGTTCCTGCTCGGCCGCCACCAGCGACAAGGCTTGGTGTTTCATCGGGTCCAGCTTCTCGCCAGCTGGCGGGTTGACCTCCAGCAGCTTGTGTTTTTCAAATGCCGTATTCAACTGTTTCAGCGTCATTTCAACCCCGGCCTTCAACGACTCGACAGACGGCGTATCGATTTTCAGGGCCGTTTCCAGGTTGTCGCGGACCGGCAGCAAGGCTTCGGCGAAACTTTCGATGGCGAACTTGCGCGCGCGGGCAACCTCGTCCTGGGCGCGCCGGCGACCGTTTTCAACTTCGGCCTTGGCGCGCATGAAGGCATCTTCCATCTCGGCCGCCTTGGCTTCCGCCTTGGCCAGCTTGTCCGTCAGTTCGTCGGCGGCGGGCGGGGCGGCGTCAATCGCGGCGCTTTCTTCAGCCACGGTCGGTTCCAACTGATTATCCTTGTCTTGCATTCAAAAATCTCCCACGGTCAGTCACGGAATTCATACCAAAAAAATAAATGGGGCTAGCCCCCGGTATTTTCAAGGGATCGCCAGACGGGCATCACTTGCAAGATTGTCACGTTCGGTTACACAAGTTACGGGAGCGAGCGGGTATTCAGGTCAGATCGGCGGCATGCTGGAAAAAATGGAAATGCCCTTCCCCATACCGTACTGTCGGGGTGAAACCCTTGAAACTGTCCCTGATTTCCGCCGCGGTCTTTCTCTACACCGTGCTAGCCACGATCTGGATCTGCTATGCGGAACTGGTCGCGCTCTACTGAGATGCAGCCCGCCATTCTAGCAAACCCCCTTCTCAGCCTTCGGCGGCCTTTGGCGTTAATCCAGAAAAATCGGGGTATGCCTTAAAAGCGACCTGTTGGGCTTAAAAACAGGGCGGACCTGAAAATACCCTTACAAGTATGCTATTTGTCTGCGCCCAGACGCAAGGCCGCTGCACGGCTGGTGGCCCGCTCCGCCATCCGGCTGCCGGCATCTTGCGCGGTTTCGCTCGGCCAGCCCTGCAGATGCTGTTCGGCAATGTCCGCCAGGGCGGCAATCCACTCCGGCGACTCGTTCAAGGCCCCAATGTAGTGAAATTCGCTGCCGCCGGCCTGCAGGAACTCGCCCTTGACTTCCATGCCGATTTCTTCCAGCGTTTCCAGGCAATCGGCGACGAAGCCGGGGCAGATCACGTCCAGGCGCCGCACCCCTTGCCTAGCCAACGCCTGCACGGTGGCACTGGTATACGGCTGCAGCCACTCGGCCTTGCCGAAACGCGACTGGAAGGTGACCACGTATTGATCTTCGGCAAGACCCAACTCCTGCGCCAGCAGGCGCGCCGTTTTCTGGCATTCGCAATGGTAGGGATCGCCCAGCAGCAGCGTGCGCTTCGGCACACCGTGAAAGCTCATCACCAGCTTTTCCGCCCTGCCATGTTGCTGCCAGTGCGCCAGCACTGATTGTTTCAGGGCGCGCAGATAGCCGGGATGGTCATGGTAGTGCTTGACCAGACGCAGTTCCGGCACGTTGCGCACCGTTGCGTAGTGGCGGAACACGGCGTCGTAGGTGGAGCCGGTGGTGGCGCCCGAATATTGCGGGTAGGCCGGCAGGATCAGGATGCGTTGGCAGCCTTCGGCCTGCAGCCTGGCCAGCACCGTCGGCAACGCCGGTTCGGCATAGCGCATGGCGTAGGCGACTTGCAACTGATGGCCGCGCTCGCCCAGGTAACCGCGCAGCAACTGCGCCTGCTTTTCGGTATGCACCTTCAGCGGCGAGCCTTCCGCGCTCCAGATCAACTGGTACTTGGCCGCCGAGCGCGCCGGCCGCAGCGGCAGGATGAAACCGTGCAGAATCAGCCACCAGAGCACGCGCGGGATTTCGACCACGCGCGGGTCGGACAGGAATTCCTTCAGATAGCGGCGCAGGGCGCCCGCGGTCGGCGCATCGGGCGTGCCGAGATTGATCAGCACCAGCCCGGTTTTGGCCGGGGTGCCGTGGGTATAGGGAGGTTCTGGGCGAAAGGACATGGGGATGCGATCGATCAATGAGGGGTGCGGGCGCCGATCAACGGGCGCCGATCGCGGGTTCAACTACAGCGCCAGCAATTCGCGCGCATGCTTGCGGGTGGTGGCGGTAATTTCCAGCCCGCCCAGCATGCGCGCGATTTCCTCCACGCGCGCCTTGCTGTCCAGCAGCGCGATATGCGAGGTGGTCTTGCCGCCGTCGCTGCTCTTGCTGACCTGAAAATGCTGGTTGGCCTGGCTCGCCACTTGCGGCAGGTGCGTCACGCACAGCACCTGGCGCTCCCGCCCCAGCCGCTTCAGCAGGCGCCCGACCACTTCCGCCACGGCGCCGCCGATGCCGCTGTCGACTTCATCGAAGATCAGGGTTTCAGCCTTGCTGCCGTTGACGCTGGCGGTCGACGTGATGACTGAAATCGCCAGCGCGATGCGCGCCAGTTCGCCGCCGGAAGCGACCCGCGCCAGTGCGCGCGGCGCCACGCCGGCATGCCCGGCCACCAGGAACTCGACCTGCTCCAGCCCGTAACTGGCCGCTTCGCACGGATTCAGCGCGACCGCGAAGCGGCCGCCGCTCATCGAAAGCTCCTGCATCGCGGCACTCACCGCCTCGCCCAAAGCCGCACCGGCCTTGGCGCGGGCCTTCGACAGCTTGCGCGCGAGTGCCTGGTAGTCGGCTTCCAGCTTGTCCTCTTGCGCGCGCAGTGAATCGAGATCGCTGACGTTGGCCAATTGCCGCAACTGCGCCGCCAGCGACTCGAATTCCTGCGGCAGCTCTTCCGGCGCGACGCGGAACTTGCGCGCGCTCGAGTGGATCGCTTCCAGCCGCGCCTCGACCGTGCGCAGGCGCTCCGGATCGAGCTCGACCCGGCCCAGGTAATCGTTCAACGCATACACCGCTTCCTGCAACTGGATACAGGCCGGCTCCAGCGCCTCGGTCACCGGCTTCAAGGCGGCGTCGATCCCAGCCAGCTTGCCCAGCCTCTGGTTCAGCGCCGCCAGTTGCGACAGCAGCGGCTGCTCCGCTTCCGAAATCAGGTTCAGCGCCTCCTGCGCGCCTTCGATCAGGCTGGCGGCGTGCGACAGCCGGCTATGCTCGTTGCTGATCTCGGCCCATTCGCCCGGCTTGACCGCCAGCTTTTCCAGCTCGCCGACCTGCCACTCGAGCCGCTCGCGCTCGGCCAGCACGTTCTTGGCATTGCGCTCGAACTCGAGCCGCTGGCGCCGCACCGCCTGCCAGTCGCGCCAGGCCTGCGCCACCGCCAGTGCCTGCGGCTGCAGGCCGGCCTGGGTATCCAGCAGCAGCCGTTGCGCATCGGCGCGCAGCAACGATTGGTGAGCATGCTGGCCGTGGATGTCGACCAGCATCTCGCCCAGCTCGCGCAACTGGGCGGCGGTGGCGGCGCTGCCGTTAATGAAGGCGCGCGAACGACCGGCGTTGTCGATCACGCGGCGCAGCAGCACGCCGCCTTCCTCGCCCTGGAATTCGTTGGCCGCGAGCCAGGCGTCGAGCGCCGGGCCAGCGGCGAAATCGGCGCTGATGTCGGCCCGGGCCGCGCCTTCGCGCACCACGCTGGCGTCACCGCGCCCGCCCAGCGCCAGCATCAGCGCATCGATCAGGATCGACTTGCCGGCGCCGGTTTCGCCGGTCAGGACCGAAAAACCGCGGCCGAACTCCAACTCGAGGGAATCAACGATGACAAAGTCGCGAATCGAAAGTGTGCGCAGCATCTGGATTGCGTTTCAGGCATTCGCCTCGGACACGAAGCTGGTTGGAGGAACAGCGGCGCCAGCAGTACGGCCTGCTGGCGCAGCGGCAATTATTTTAACTGACCCTCTACCGCCGGGTACTCGTGCCAGTGCAACTTTTGCCGCAGCGTGGCGTAATAGCTCCAGCCCTGCGGGTGCAGGAAGGTGATCGTGTGCGGCGAGCGGCGAATCCGGATGCGGTCGTGGTGGGCCAGGCTGGCCAGCGACTGCATGTCGAAATTGACGCTCATTTCGCGCCCGCTGACCACTTCGATTTCGATTTCGCAGGAATCCGGCAGCACGATCGGCCGGTTCGACAAGGCATGCGGCGCGATCGGCACCAGCACGATGCCGTGCAGGGTCGGATGCAGGAGCGGGCCGCCGGCCGACAGCGAGTAGGCGGTGGAACCGGTCGGCGTGGCGACGATCAAACCGTCCGAGCGTTGGTTGTACATGAAACAGCCGTCGACTTCGACTGCCAATTCAACCATGCCGGAAGTGGCGCCGCGCGACACCACCACGTCGTTGAACGCCAGGCCGCTGAAAATCTGCCGGCCTTCGCGCCAGACCGAGCCTTCCAGCAATGTGCGCCGCTCCGATTCCACCTTGCCTTGCAGCATGTCGGCCAGCACCGGAATCATGCGTTCCAGCGGGATGTCGGTCATGAAGCCCAGCCGGCCCTGGTTGATACCGATCAGCGGCACATCGTACGGCGCCAGTTGGCGCGCGATGCCGAGCATGGTACCGTCGCCGCCAAGCACGATGGCGGCGTCCGCGTGCTGGCCGATCTCCGCCGGCGTCATGGTCAGGGGCGTCGACAGAGGGATATTGCGCGCGGTTTCGGTCTCGAACACCACCGTATGGCCGTTGCTCTTCAGGAAATCGGCGATTTCCGATAGCGGCTGGGAAATGCCGGCGGCCAGATACTTGCCGATGATCGCAATGGTTTTCGGTAAGAATGGGGCGCCGGTGGATTTGAGGGGCTGCATGCCGGCGATTAGACCATAATTCAGATGCAACTTGAAAGAGACGGAAACGAACCGATGTACAGACTATGAAGACTTCCCCGATCAAGGCAGTGCTGTTCGATCTCGACGATACGCTGTGGTCGATCATGCCGGTGATTGCGCAAGCCGAAATCGTGCTGCACGACTGGCTGGCGGCCCATGCGCCGGCGGTGGCCGAGCGCTTCTCGATCGACGTCCTGCGCCAGCAGCGCCTCCAGTTGATGGCCACCGATCCGCGCTACCAGATCGACCTCTGGGCGCTGCGCCATGCGGCGCTGTGCCGCGCGTTCGCCAGCGCCGGCGAGGAACTGGCCAAGGTGGACCAGGCGATGGCGGTATTTTCGGCGGCGCGCAACGCGGTGACGCCGTTCGACGATGTCCATCCGGTGCTGGCGCAGTTGCGCGGGCAGGTGCCGCTGGGGGCGGTCACGAACGGCACCGCCGACTTGGAAGTGATCGGCCTCGCGCATTACTTCCAGGCCACGTTGTCGGCGCCGCGCCTGGGCTGTGCCAAACCGGGAGCCGCCATCTTTCACCTGGCATGCGACGCGCTGGGCGTGGCGCCGGCGCAGGCGCTGTATGTCGGCGACGATCCGCGGCTGGACATCGAAGGCGCGCAACGCGCCGGCCTGCAGACCATGTGGATCAACCGTTTCGGGCGGGAATTGCCACCGCATGTGGTGCCGGACGCGCAGTGCACCGACCTGCACCAGTTGCGGCAGTGGCTGGCGCCGCGCACGGCGCTGGCGGCAGCATCCGCCGGCCGCTAGAATAACGCCATGCAACTCGATACCCGCGCTCAAACCCTGCTCAAAGCCCTGGTCGAGCGTTATATCGCCGACGGCCAGCCGGTGGGCTCGCGCGCGCTGTCGCAGATTTCCGGGCTCGACCTGTCGCCGGCGACGATTCGGCATGTGATGGCCGATCTGGAGCAGATGGGCTTCGTCTGCAGCCCGCATACTTCGGCCGGACGGGTGCCGACGCCACGCGGCTACCGGATGTTCGTCGACACCCTGCTGACGGTGCAGGCACTGGACGAAGGCGCGGTCAACACCCGCCTGCCCTCGCGCCAGCAAGCCGGTTCGCCGCAAAAAATCATCGCCAGCGCGGCGCAGATGCTGTCGTCGCTGTCGCAGTTCGCCGGCGTGGTGCTGACGCCGCGGCACGAATCGGTGTTCCAGCAGATCGAGTTCCTGCGGCTGTCGGCGCGCCGCATCCTGCTGGTGATCGTCAGCCCGAACGGCGACGTCCAGAACCGCCTGCTGCTGACCGAGGTCGATTACACGCCGGCGCAACTGATCGAATCGGCAAATTACATCAACCAGCATTACGGCGGCTTGCATTTCGATGAGGTGCGGCGCCGCCTGCAAGGCGAACTGCGCCAGTTGCGCGACGACATGGCGCGCCTGATGCAGGCCGCGGTCGAGGCCGGCAGCGACGCCATGGCGGACCAGGGAGAAGAAGTCGTGATTTCCGGCGAGCGCAACCTGCTGTCGGTGTCCGACCTGTCGTCCAACATGACGTCGCTACGCGAACTGTTCGACCTGTTTGAGCACAAGACCAGCCTGATGCAGTTGCTCGACCTGTCGAGCAAGGCCACCGGGGTGCAGATATTCATCGGCGGCGAGTCGCAACTGGTGCCGCTGGAACAGATGAGCGTGGTGACCGCGCCATATCAGGTGGACGGCCAGATCGTCGGCACGCTGGGCGTGATCGGCCCGACGCGCATGGCGTACGAGCGCGTGATTCCGATCGTCGACATCACCGCCAAGGTCTTGTCGAACGCCCTCAGCCAGCCGTAATCATCCTATACCGGGTTGTGTATTTTTCGGCTCGGTCGTAAACTGGGTGAAAATTGCCGTTTTTTTCAGATACTCCCTGATTTTGAACATCAGCGGTTGCCACCGGGAGCGCTCTCGCGATATGGGCAATCGGGCTTGATGCAATTGCAATACAGCGCCAGCGCATGATCGGCGATACGAAATCCGCGCTCGGCGGCGATCTGCTGCTGGCGTTTTTCAATCTCGTCGTCATAGAACTCTTCGACATGGCCGCAATCCAGGCACACCAGGTGATCGTGGTGCGTACCCTCGTTCAGCTCGAACACCGCCTTGCCGGTTTCAAAGTGATTCCGTTGCAGCAAACCGGCCTGTTCGAACTGGGTCAGGACGCGATACACGGTGGCCAGCCCGACATCCATGCTTTCCGCCAGCAAGGTCTTGTAGACGTCTTCTGCGCTCAGATGGCGCACCGGGCTGCTCTGGAAAATCTCCAGGATCTTCAAACGCGGCAAGGTCGCTTTCAGGCCGCTGGCTTTCAGTTCAGAAGGATTGTTGGTCATCGCTCACTCGGTTCCAGGTATCTTGCTTTATCATATAGCGTTTTAGCATAAACGCTTAACTTTGGATTTCCTATGCGAATGCCGCGTCCCGCTTCTCCTCGCGCCGCCCGCGCCGCGCTGACGTTCTGCCTGCTGGCGGCGGGCCTCACCCTGGCCGGCTGCGCGTCGAAAAATCCGCTGATGGATGATGCACCGGCCGTCGCGCAAGCGCCGGCAGCGGCCACCGCGAGCGCCGCACCGCAGGTTGCCGCACCAAGCGCGCCGGCGAGCGCGAGTGGCGCCGGCACCGGCGCCAAAAATGCCACGGCAAGCGCGAATTCCGGCGTGCAAACCACGCACAACCGCCGCTTCCTGGGGATTTTTTCGCCCTACCGGGTCGATATCCAGCAGGGTAATTTCGTTTCCCAGGAAATGCTGGCCCAGTTGAAGCCCGGGATGACGCAGGAGCAGGTGCGCTTCGTGCTCGGCACGCCATTGCTGAACGACATGTTCCACGCCAATCGCTGGGATTATCTGTTCCGCCTGCAAAAAAGCAATGGCGACGTCACCACCAGCCGGGTGACGGTGATTTTCGAGAACCAGCGCATGGTGCGCTATGAAGGCGGCAACCTGCCGAGCGAGCAGGACTACCTGGCGCGCATCGCCGGCACCCCGCCCAAATCGACCGCCGAGTCCAGCGCGCCGCAGGCACCGGCGGCCGCCAAGCAATGATTCCGCTGCAAACAATCCTATGAATCCAATGAAAATCGCCGTCGCCGGCGCCTCCGGCCGCATGGGCCGCATGTTGATCGAAGCCATCGGCAACGCCACCGACGCCTGCCTGGTGGGCGCGCTGGACGTGGCCGGCGCGCCCAGCCTAGGCACCGATGCCGCCGCCTTTCTCGGCCGGCCGGCCGGGGTGCCGATCGAATCCGAACTGGCGACCGGATTGGCGCAGGCCGAATTCCTGATCGATTTCACGCGCCCCGAGGGCACCCTGCATCATCTGCAGTATTGCGCCGAGCACGGCATCAAGATGATCATCGGCACCACCGGTTTCGATGCCGCCGGCAAGGCGGCGATCGCCGCCGCCGCCCAGCGCACCGCGATCGTGTTCGCGCCCAACATGAGCGTCGGCGTCAACGTCACGATGAAGCTCCTGGAAATGGCGGCGCGCAATTTTGCCGAAGGCTACGACATCGAGATCATCGAGGCACACCACCGGCACAAGGTCGATGCGCCGTCCGGCACCGCGCTGCAGATGGGCGAAGTGATCGCCGGCGCGCTCGGGCGCAAGCTGGATGAAGTCGCTGTGTACGAGCGGCACGGTGTGACCGGCGAGCGCGATCCGTCCTCGATCGGCTTTGCGACGATCCGCGGCGGCGACATCGTCGGCGACCACACGGTATTGTTCGCCGGCATTGGCGAACGCATCGAAATCACCCACAAGTCGGCCAGCCGCGTCACCTATGCGCACGGCAGCCTGCGCGCCGCGCGCTTCCTGCGCGACCAGGCGAGCGGACTGTTCGACATGCAGGACGTGCTCGGCCTGCGCTGAGCCGGCGCCCTTGGCCGGGCAGCCGGCTAAGCGGCCGATCGATCTTGACGGACCATCATGAACCAGACTCTTGCCAATCCAGCTTCCGGTTTCGCCCACTACTGGGCGCAGGGCGATGCGGTGTCGCACGCGGTCGCCTATGTGCTGTTGCTGATGTCGATCCTGTCCTGGTACTACATCCTGACCAAGAGCTGGAGCGCTTGGCGCATGCGGCGCAGCACCGGTGCGCTGGAAGCCTTCTGGCAGGCGCCGACGCTGGCCGACGCCATTGCGCTGCTGCTGCCGATCGACCGCGAAAGCATTTACACGCCGCTTGCCGCGCAGAGCGTGCAGGCGGCCAACGCCAGCGCCCAGGGCGGGTCATTGAACGCCGCTTCCGACCAGAGCGAACTGATCACGCGCACGCTGCGGCGCGAGATCAACCGCGTCTCGGCGCGTCTGGAAAATGGCCTGACCGCGCTCGCCTCGGTCGGCGCCACCGCGCCCTTCGTCGGCCTGTTCGGCACGGTCTGGGGCATCTACCACGCGCTGCTGGCGGTCTCGACCGCTGGCACGGTGCAGATCGACAAGGTCGCCGGCCCGGTCGGCGAAGCACTGATCATGACCGCGCTCGGATTGGTGGTGGCGATCCCGGCGGTGCTCGCCTACAACGCCTTCACCCGCCTCAACCGGCTGACGCTGGCCGAACTGGACGGCTTTGCGCATGACCTGCACGCGCACCTGACGGTCGGCGCCCGCGTCGCCAAAGCGGAATAGCCATGACTTTCGGCGGCTTCAACCACAACCAGCAGGCGGCGCCGATGGCCGACATCAACGTCACGCCGATGGTGGACGTGATGCTGGTGCTGCTGGTGATTTTCATCATTACCGCGCCACTGTTTACGCACGCGATCAAGCTCGACCTGCCGACCGCGCAATCGGCGCCGGCGCCGGAAAAACCGGAAACCATTTCGCTCTCGATCGACGCCCAGGGCCGGATTTTCTGGGACGATGCCGCGCTCGACAGTTCCCAGCTGGATGCCCGGATGGCGGCGGCCGCCAAAAAAACGCCGCAGCCGGAACTGCACTTGCGCGCCGACAAGAGCACGCGCTATGAAGTGATCGCCGAAGTGATGTCGGCCGCGCAGAGCAGCGGCCTGACCAAGATCGGCTTCGTCACCGAGCCCAAGGCGGCCGCCGCCGCGCCGTCGAACAAGGAATAGCGATGGCGCAAGTGCGACTGGATGGCGCCGCGCTGACCGACTGGGATGCGTTCCATGCGGCATCGAAGGCGGCATTCGGCTTTCCCGATTTTTACGGCCGCAACATGGACGCCTGGGTCGATTGCCTGTCCTACCTGCGCGATGACGACGCCATGTCGTCATTCCGGCTGCAACCGGACGAAGTGCTGCAAATCAAGGTGCTGCACGCCGATCTGCTGCGCCAGCGGGCGCCGGAAATCCTGGCCGAACTGGAATTCTGCGTCGCCGCGATCAACGAGCGCTATGCCGATTACGGCGAAAAGCCGGCGCTGGAACTGATGTTGCGTTAGTTCACAGCATCGTCCTGCAAGGCCACATTCACCGACTCCAGTTGCGCCTCATCCAGCTCGCCCCCCAGCGCCGCCAGCCGCAGCCGATCCAGCAGCAGGCCGATGCGCGCCTGCAACAGCATCAACTCGGCATTCGCCGCATCGTTTTCCGCATTCAGCAAATCGAGCGTGGTGCGGTCGCCGACCTCGTTGCCGAGGCGGGTGGCGTCCAGCCGCGCCTGGCTGGCTTTGGACGATTCGGCCAGCGCCTGCACGCGGCCGGCGCCCACCGTCAGGCCCAGCCACAGTGAACGCACCTGCAATGTCACCTGCTGCCGCGTATGGCTGGCATCGGCGTCGGCCTTGGTAGCCAGGGCCAGCGCCTGGTCCTGGCGCGCACTGCGGTAGCCGCCGGTATATAGCGGGATCGTCAACTGCACCCCAATCATGCGCTCGTTGCCGGTATTGCTGGCACTGCCGAAATCGCCGTTGCCGGCCAGCCGGTTGCGCCCGACCTGCAGCACCAGGTCGAGCGAAGGCGAGGCTTGCGCGCTGAATTTGGCCGCCTCCTGTTTCGCCACCGCGATACCGGCGATGCGCATCTGCAGATTCGGGTTGCGCTGCTGCGCCCTGGCCAGCCATTGCTCCAGGCTGCCTCCGGTCGACGGCGCCGCCGCGTCGCTTGGACGGCGCAGCGGCGCCTGGCCGGCGGGCAGCCCGGTCAGATCCGCCAAGGCCGCCTGCTTGACCTGCAGATCGGCGTCGGCCGCCAGCACCTGGGCCTTGACCGCTTCGGCGCGCGCCGCCGCCTCGTGGGTATCGGTGACCTTGACGTCGCCCAGTTGAAAGCGCTCGCGGGTTTCAGCCAAGGCCCGCTCCACCGCCGCCTGTTGCCGGCGCAGCACGCGCAGCGTGTCGGCCGCCAGCACGACGTCGAAATAGCGCTCGGCGACGCGCAGCATCAGCGCCTGACTGGCGTTGCTCCACTCGATTTCGGCGATATCCGCCGCCAGTTCCAGTTGGCGCGCCTGGGCGCTGCGCTCGCCGCTGAGCAGCGGCTGGCGGGCGGAGAGCGCCCAGCGCTGCATGGTGCCGTTGTTGACCGAGGTATCGAACGAGACGCCGTTCGACGACCCCATGCCCGGCGCAGAAAAACTGGCACCGCGCGTGGCGCTGTCGCTGCTGGCCAGGCCGGCGCCGGCAGTGAGTTCGACCGACGGCCGCCACAGCGCGCCGGACTGGCGCCGTTGCGCGGCGCCGGACTGGCGCGCGGCCTGGGCCGCGGCGAATTCCGGATCGTGCTGTTGCGCCGCGCGCCAGGCCTGCATCAGGTCGGCCGCCGATACCGGAGCGGCGGCCGACCACAACAAGGCGGCACCAAGCAGGACGCCGGAGCGGATTCGCTGCATGCTGCCTTCCTTAGCCGCAGCTGGTGCCGGGACGGGCACCCAGCTTGCGCAGGATGGTTTCCATCAGACACCATTTGGTGAACCCGCTTTGCAGCAGGTTGGCGCCGACGAAAGCGGTAAACGCCAGCCACCACTGGCTGACGAAAACCGGGCTGCCGGGGATGCCCAGGGCCAGCGAAGCCAGGATGAAGATGCCGGCGACGACATGAACGATTTGCCAGGAACTCATGGTGTTTCTCCTTTGTGGGTGAGTGAATCGAGACGGTTGCGGTAGGCGACGAAGTACAGCAGCGGAATCACGACCAGCGTCAGCATGGTCGAGACCAGGATGCCGAAGATCAGCGAGATCGCCAGCCCGTTGAAGATCGGGTCGTCCAGGATGAAGAAGGCGCCCAGCATTGCCGCCAGCCCGGTCAGCATGATCGGCTGCGCGCGCGTGATCGCGGAGTGCACCACCGCCTGCTTGAATGGCACGCCGGCGCGCACCTGCAGGTTAATGAAATCGACCAGCAGGATCGAATTGCGCACGATGATGCCGGCCAGCGCGATCATCCCGATCATGCTGGTGGCGGTATATTGCGCGCCCAGCAGGGCGTGGCCCGGCATGACGCCGATGATGGTCAGCGGGATCGGCGCCATGATGATCAGCGGCGTCAGGTAGGAACCGAACTGCGCCACCACCAGCAGGTAGATCAGCACCAGCCCGACCGCATAGGCGGCGCCCATGTCGCGGAAGGTTTCGTAAGTGATCTGCCATTCGCCGTCCCACTTGAGCGCGTATTCCCGATACGGATCGTCCGGCTGGCGGATGAAGTATTCGCGAAACTGGCCGCCGCCCGGCACCGCGACCTTGGCCAGCGCCGAGCGCATCTGGAACATGCCGTACAGCGGGCTGTCGACCTTGCCGGCCATGTCGCCGACCACGTAATTCACCGGCAGCAAGTCCTTGTGGTAGATCGGCTGTTCGCGCAGCGTATCGCTGACCGTCACCAGTTCGCGGATCGGCACCAGCTTGCCGGAGGCCGAGCGCACCGCCAGTTGCAGCAGCGCATCGAGGTCGCCCTGGCGCTCGGCCGGGAGTTGCAATACCGCGGCCGCCGGATACTTGCTCTGGTCGTGCAGGTAAGTCACGGCTTCGCCGGCCAGGCCGGCGCGCAGCGTACTCACAATGGCCTGCTGCGGCACGCCCAACAGCGCCGCCTTGCGCCGATCCACCAGTAGCACGCTGCGCGGGGCGTCGGCGATGCTGCTATCGTCGATGTCCACCACGCCGGCGGTTTTGGCAAACGTCGCGCGCACCGCCTGCGCCACCTGGAGCCGCCCGGCCGCGTCGGCACCGTAGATTTCGGCGACGATCGGCGCTTGCACCGGCGGTCCGGGCGGCACCTCGGCCAGCTTGACGTTGGCGCCGAAGCGGCGGCCGATTTCCTGCAGCGCCGGGCGCAGCCGCATCGCGATCGCATGGCTTTGCTCGGCGCGCAGGTGCTTGTCGACCAGGTTGACCTGCAGGTCGCCAACGTTGCCGCCGCTGCGCAGGTAATACTGGCGCACCAGGCCGTTGAAGTTGATCGGCGCCGCGGTGCCGGCATACGCCTGGTAATCGGTGACTTCCGGCACGGTGCCGAGATAGGCGCCCAGTTCGCGCAGCACGGCGGCGGTTTGCTCAACCGGCGTGCCGGCCGGCATGTCGACCACCACCTGGAATTCGGACTTGTTATCGAACGGCAGCATCTTCAGCAACACCAGGCCGGTGGCCGGCAACAGCAGCGACAGCGCGATCAGCACCGCCACCCCCAGCCCCAGCAGGCGCCGGTTGCGCGTGCCGCGCGCATCGTCCAAAAAGGGCCGGAAAATGCGCTCGAATAGCGGCGCCAGGCGCGCCGCCAGGCCGTGTCCGGCAGCATTGGCGGCGGCCGGCGCGGCACTCTTCATCCACAGGCGCGCCAGCCACGGCGTGACCGAAAAGGCGATCGCCAGCGACAGCAGCATGCCCATGCTGGCATTGATCGGGATCGGGCTCATGTACGGCCCCATCAGGCCGGAGACGAAGGCCATCGGCAGCAGCGCCGCGATCACGGTCAAGGTCGCCAGGATGGTCGGGCCGCCGACTTCATCCACCGCGCCAGGAATGATCTGGGCCAGCGATTTTTCCGGAAAGAGCTGCTGGTGGCGATGGATGTTTTCCACCACCACGATGGCGTCATCGACCAGGATGCCGATCGAAAAAATCAGCGCGAACAGCGACACTCGGTTCAAGGTGAAGCCCCAGGCCCAGGAGGCGAACAGGGTCACGGTCAGCGTCAGGATGACGGCGGCGCCGACGATCGCCGCCTCGCGCCGGCCGAGCGCGATAAATACCAGCGCCACCACCGAGAGCGTCGCGAACAGCAGTTTCTGGATCAGCTTCTGCGCCTTGTCGTTGGCGGTGGCGCCGTAGTTGCGCGTTTCCGCCACCTGCACGCCGTCCGGAATCACCGTGTTTTTCAGCGCTTCGACGCGCCGCATCAGCGCATTGGCGACGTCGATTGCGTTCTCGCCCGGCTTCTTGGTGATCGCGATGGTCACCGCCGGATATTCCGCCGCACGCGCGCCACCTTCCTTGCCAGCCACGCCGTGCCATACATACTGGCTAGGCGGCAATGCGCCGTCGCTCACAAATGCTACGTCTTTCAGGAATACTGGCTTGTTGTTTCGTACACCGACCACCAATTCGGCCAGCTCGCGCGCATTCTGCAGGAACGGCCCGGATTCGATCGCAATCGCCTGGTTGGCGACCAGCAGCTCCCCCACCGGCAAGCCGAGATTGGCCGACTGCAATGCCGCCCGCAGATCGGCGACGGTCACGCCGGAGCCGGCCATGCGCGCCGGATCGAGCTCCACCAGCAGCGCCCGTCCCGGGCCGCCGATGGTATGCACGTCGCGCACGCCGGGCACGCGCTTGAGTTCGGCCTCGATGCTGTGCGCGACCCGCTCCAGATCGTAGGCGCCGCCAGCTTGGCTCTGGTCGTACAGGGTCAGGCTGACCACCGGCACGTCGTCGATGCCTTTCGGCTTGATCAGCGGATCGAGCACGCCCAGGCCTTTCGGCAGCCAGTCGGCGTTCGAGTTGACCGCGTCGTACAGCCGCACCAGCGCCTCGGTGCGCGGCACCCCGACCTTGAACTGGACCGTCATCACCGCCAAGCCCGGCTGCGACACCGACATCACATGCTCGACGCCGGCCATGCGCGACAGCACCTGCTCGGCCGGCGTCGCCACCATCTGCTCGACATCGCGCACCGAGGCGCCGGGAAACGGCACCAGCACGTTGGCCATCGTGACGTTGATCTGCGGCTCCTCTTCGCGCGGCGTCACCAGCACGGCGAAGGCGCCCAGCAGCAGCGCCGCCAGCGCCAAGAGCGGCGTGATCTGCGCGCGCTGGAAGAAGGCGGCGATGCGGCCGGAAATTCCGAGTGACTTGCTCATCGTCGGACCTCAGCGCGAACGCGCAGCCGCTTGCGGATCGAGCGCCACGCGCTCCCCAGCCGCAACGCCGGCCAGTATCTCGATCGCCTCGCCACGCGCGGCGCCCAGGCGCACCTGGCGCAGCAAGGGCTGGCCGCTCTGGCCGATGACATACACGCCGCTCAGTTCGGCGCGGCGCACGACCGCGCTGGCCGGCACGAACAGGCGTTGCGCGCCGTTCGCCGGCAGCGGCAGCCAGACGCGCGCGAACATGCCCGGCGCCAGATCGGCCGCGGGCGGCAGATCGACCCGGATCTGCGCCGTGTGCGTGGCCGCGTCCACCGTCGGCAGCAACTGCACTTTCCCCGACGCCGGCCAGCGGCGCTGCTCCGGCAGGCCGGGCAGTTCCAGCCTGACGGCTGGCGCCGGCCCCAAGCGCGCCACCACCGTTTGCGGCACCGCGACAGTCACTCGCAGCGCGGCCGGATCATACAGCGTGAGCAACGGCCGCCCCGGCATCGCCATGTCGCCCAGCACCACCGGCACATCGGCAACCACGCCGGCATACGGCGCCTTCAGCACGAAAAACCCGGATTGCGTGTGGGCCGCGCTGGCTTGCGCCAGTTGCGCCGCCACCTCGGCGGAAGTGGCGCGAAACTGGGCCTCGGCGCGCTCGAGCGCGGCCTGGCTGATGTATTGCTTCTGGTACAGGCGGCGCTGACGTTCCAGCTCGGAACTGGCCAGCGCCAGCGAGGAACGCGCGGCCTGCACCTGGGCTTCGCTGGCGGCCGCACTCTGATTGGCGGCGCGGGCATCGATGCGCAGCAAGACCTGGTTCGCCGCTACCCGGTCGCCAGCCTTGACGTTGACCGCGACCACCGCTCCGGATACCTGGGCCGCCAACGCGGTTTGCCGCAATGCTTCGACCACGCCGTCGTAGCCGGCATGCTCGGCCTCGCCGGAAACCTGGACCTCGGCACTGGCCAACTCCGCCGCTGTCGCCGATAGCGACGCGCACCATACCGCACCAAGCATTACTGCGCCGAACAGGTATTTCCTCCGCATGCCACCCCTCCCGAATCAATTTGCCGACCGCGCTGCATCGCTCGCGCCATTCCGGCACATTATGTAACTATTTGCTTAAATAAGCAAACAGCTTAATTGTACTCGAGGAGCGGACCGGTGTTTTGATCGCCAGCAAGGCTGCCGCCACGAACTAGCCGTGGCTACCGGTCCTTCAGCTTCAGGATGCCGAGCGCCTTCAGCACATATTTCTCGTAAATCGGCTCCGACGTACCCTTTTTCATCTTGCGCATGAAATATTTTTCAAACGCGACCTTCGCCAGGTGCACCCACTTCCCTTCGGCGAACCAGTTGACGTTGCGCGGCGGAATCTGCGGCAAGGCGACGAAGGCCACCCCGGTGTCGCCAAAATCGGCCAGACAAATCGCGTTCCAGGTCGCCTTGGCATCCGGCTCGCGCCCCTGCAATTGCTGCTGGATGTTGCGCGCGGTGGCAGTCACCATCGACTCGATCATGTAGCCGGTCTTGGGCGCGCCGGTCGGCACCGGCGTCGCCTCGACCGGCGGGATCGCGACACAGACGCCGACCGCGTAGATGTTTGTGTATTTGGGATTGCGCTGATGCTCGTCGATCAGGATGAAGCCGCGCGGGTTGGTCAAGCCCTCGATGCCGAACACGGCGTCGACGCCCTTGAAGGCCGGCAGCATCATCGAATAAGCGAACGGCAACTCGTGCTGTTTCTTGACTGCGCCATTTTCGTCATGCTCGGCCACCAACATCTTGCCCTCTTCCACCTTCAACACCTTGGCGTTGCAGATCCACTTGATATGGCGTTCGCGCAGCGCCGACTCCAGAATGCCCTTGGAGGCGCCAACCCCGCCCAGCCCGAGATGGCCGATGTACGGCTCCGGCGTCACGTAAGTCATCGGCACCCGGTCGCGGATCTTGCGCCGACGCAAGTCGGTATCCATGATGAAGGCGAATTCATAGCCCGGCCCGAAGCAGGACGCGCCTTGGGCCGCACCAACCACCACCGGTCCCGGCGCCGCCACGAATTTGTCCCATGCCTGGCCGGCGGCGGCCGCGTGCTCGACGTGGCAGATCGATTGGGTATATCCGGCCGGACCCAGGCCCTCGATCTCGTCAAAGGCCAGCTTCGGCCCGGTAGCGATCACCAGGAAATCATAGTCCAGCATCCGGCCGTCGCCCAGTTCGACCTGGTTGCGCGCCGGATGCAGGCGTTTCGCGCCGGCACCATCGAACGCAATGCCGCGCCGTTCCAGGTACGGCGCCAGCTCCAGTTCGATGGCACTGCGCTGGCGCCAGTTGACCGCGACCCAGGGATTGGACGGAACGAAGTGAAAGGTGCCGGTATTCGACACCACGGTGATGCGATCGCCGGGACGCAGCAGCGGCTTCAGTTCGTAAGCCATCGGCATGCCGCCGATTCCCGCACCCAGTATGACGATATGAGCCATGCTTCCTCCAGATGTTGAACGAACAGCCATTTCTCCATTTTCACTGGCCCGCCGGACGGGCAGTTCCCAATCCATTCTGTAACTATTTATTTAATTACGCAAGTGCTTGATTAGTTAATTGTGTACATCCAGGTAGGTTTCGGGCAGACTGTGAGCCTTTGGTGCGAATTGGAATTTCGGCATGGACGACCTACCGGTAGAAGCGCTGGCGCAGGTGGCGAATTATTTTCAGGCGCTGTCGGACCCGACCCGACTGCGCATCCTTACCCTGCTGCAAGACGGCGAACGGAATGTCGGCGAGCTGGCGCAGTTGTGCGACTTCACCTCCGCCAACATTTCCCGCCACCTGGCAATCCTCGGCAAGCACGGCCTGGTGGCGCGCAGCAGTCGCGGCACCAGCGTGTATTACCGCATCGCCGACGAGTCGGTGTATGCGCTGTGCGACCTGGTGTGCGGCAGCATTGCGCGCCAGTTCGAGCAAACCGCGCTGGCGCGGCATCCGTTCATGCAGACAAGAAGAGCCGCCAAGGCGAAAAAATGATGGCCGCGGCGCGATAGGCGCGAGCAAGGCGGAACTGGAAGAAGCGCTCGGCATGGCCGTGTACCTGGGCGGCGGCCCATTGCTGATGTACTCGCCGAATGCGGTTGCCGCCTTCGGGGAATTCGCCGGCGCCAGGTAAGGCGGGGCGGTACTGGATGCCGGCTCAAGGGCTGGCCGGCCTCAATTGGACTCCCACGAAAGCCGCCACCACGCCCGCGCAAGGCAAGGATGCGAGCCAGTATAATGTCCGGTTCGTAATTACTTTTTGGCCGCATCCGTCATGCAAGAAAAATACAGCCCCGCCATTGTCGAAAAATCGGCACAGGATCATTGGCAAGCGATCGACGCCTACAAGGCGGTGGAAAACGATCCGCGCTTCCCGAAAGGCAAGTTCTACGCCTGTTCGATGCTGCCCTACCCGTCCGGCAAGCTGCACATGGGGCACGTGCGCAACTACACGATCAACGACGTGATGTACCGCTACCTGCGCATGAACGGCTACAACGTGCTGATGCCGATGGGCTGGGATGCGTTCGGCATGCCGGCCGAGAATGCAGCGATGGCCAACAACGTGCCACCGGCGCAATGGACCTATGCCAACATCGCGCACATGAAGCAGCAGATGCAGGCGATGGGACTGGCGATCGACTGGTCGCGCGAAATGACCGCCTGCAAGCCGGAGTACTACCGCTGGAACCAGTGGATGTTCCTGAAGATGCTGGAAAAAGGCATCGTCTACAAGAAGACTGGCACCGTCAACTGGGACCCGGTGGACCAGACCGTGCTGGCCAACGAGCAGGTGATCGACGGCCGCGGCTGGCGCTCCGGCGCGCTGATCGAAAAGCGCGAAATCCCGATGTACTACGCCAGGATCACCGACTACGCCGAGGAACTGCTCGATCACGTCGAGCACAAGCTGCCCGGCTGGCCGGAGCGCGTGCGCCTGATGCAGGCCAACTGGATCGGCAAATCGACCGGGGTGCGCTTCGCCTTCTCGCACGAGATCAAGGACGAGACCGGTACGCTGATCAACGACGGCAAGCTGTGGGTGTTCACCACGCGCGCCGACACCATCAAGGGCGTCACCTTCTGCGCGGTGGCGCCGGAACATGCATTGGCCGCGCATGCCGCGCAGTCGAATCCGGGACTGGCCGCCTTCATCGCCGAATGCAAGAAAGGCAGCGTGATCGAAGCCGACATGGCGACGATGGAAAAGAAAGGCATGCCGACCGGATTGTTCGTCAGCCATCCCTTGACCGGCCGCCAGGTCGAAGTCTGGGTCGGCAATTACGTGCTGATTACCTACGGCGACGGCGCCGTGATGGGGGTGCCGGCGCACGACGAGCGCGACTTCGCGTTTGCCCTGAAATACAAGCTGCCGATCGAACCGGTGATCGCGATCGAAGGCAAGACATTCTCGCCGGAAGCCTGGCACGACTGGTATGGCGACAAGGAAAACGGCCGCTGCGTCAATTCCGGCAAATACGACGGCATGACGTACCAGCAGGCGGTCGATGCGATCGCGGCCGACCTCGCCGCGCTCGGCCTGGGCGAAAAGAAAGTCACTTATCGCCTGCGCGACTGGGGCATTTCGCGCCAGCGCTACTGGGGCACGCCGATCCCGATCATCCATTGCGCGGACTGTGGCGACGTGCCGGTGCCGGAACAGGACTTGCCGGTGGTGCTGCCGGAAGATTGCGTGCCGGACGGCAGCGGCAATCCGCTCAACAAGCATGAAGGCTTTCTGCACGTCGATTGCCCGAAATGCGGCCAACCGGCGCGGCGTGAAACCGACACCATGGACACCTTCGTCGATTCGTCCTGGTACTACATGCGCTACTGCGTCCCCGGCGCCAACGCGATGGTCGATGCGCGCAACGATTACTGGATGCCGATGGACCAGTACATCGGCGGCATCGAGCACGCAGTGCTGCATCTGCTGTACGCGCGCTTCTGGACCAAGGTGATGCGCGACTTCGGCCTGGTCAAATTCGACGAACCCTTCGTCAACCTGCTGACGCAGGGCATGGTGCTGAACGAAACCTATTACCGCGAAGACGGCAGCGGCAAAAAAACCTGGTTCAACCCGGCCGAAGTCGAACTGACTTTCGACGACAAGGGCCGGCCGCATACGGCATTGCTGAAGGCCGACGGCCAGCCAGTGGAAATCGGCGGCATCGAAAAAATGGCGAAGTCGAAGAACAACGGCATCGATCCGCAAGCCCAGATCGATCAGTACGGCGCCGATACCGCGCGCCTGTTCACGATGTTCGCCTCGCCGCCGGAGCAGACGCTGGAATGGTCGGGCGCCGGCGTCGAAGGCGCCAACCGCTTCCTGCGCCGGGTGTGGGCGCGTTGCTATGGATTTTCGCAAGATTTAACGAACAGAAACCTGTCGCTTGACACTCTGCTCAAGTTTGATTTCTCGGGCCTGAAAAACAAGTATCAGAAAGACTTTCGTCGTCAACTGTATTTAATCCTGCAACAGGCAGACCATGATTTAAAGCGGATTCAATACAACACGGTGGTATCGGCGTGTATGAAGATGCTGAACCTACTTGAATCCGATCTGAAAACTGCAGCCAGCGCTCCGGCCGCCATTGGGAGCGAACATATCGACAGAAGCAAAGATGCTGAGATTGAATCGGCACTGGCGGCCGAAGGCCTGTCGATCTTCCTGCGCGTGCTGTATCCGGTCGCGCCGCACATCACGCACGTGCTGTGGCAGGAGCTCGGCTACGCCAAGTCACAGGGCGAAATCCTGGATGCGCCGTGGCCGCAGGTGGACGCCGCCGCGCTGGTGCAAAACGAAATCGAGCTGATGATCCAGGTCAACGGCAAACTGCGCGGCAGCATCACCGTGCCGAAGGAGGCCGACAAGGCTGCGATCGAAGTGGCGGCGCTGGCCGACCAGCACGTACAGAAATTCGTCAGCGGCGCGCCGAAGAAAATCATCGTCGTCCCCGGCAAGCTGGTCAACATCGTTGTCTAACCCTGCCACGGATTTCCTCATGCGCATCGACCGCCGCACCGCTCTTCGCTGGACACTCACCACCGGTGCCGCCAGCCTGCTGGGCGCCTGCGGCTTTCAGTTGCGCGGGGCCAGCCAGACCGCGCTGCCATTCAAGACCATTTATCTCGGCTTTCCCGACAACTCGCCGCTCGGCACCGAATTGCGGCGCTACATCCGGGCCGGCGGCAGCACGGCCGTGGTCAAGACCGCGCAGGAAGCAGAGGCCATCCTCGACGTGCTGTCGGAGACCCGGGAAAAAGTCATCCTGTCGTTGAACAGCCAGGGTCGGGTGCGCGAATATGCGCTGTACTACAAATTCAATTTTCGGGTTCGCAACAACGGCGGCAAGATTTTCCTGGCACCGACCAACATCACGTTAAAGCGCGATATCAGCTTCAACGAAGCGCTGGTGTTGTCGAAGGAAGCCGAGGAAGCGTCGCTGTACCGCGACATGCAAAGCGATCTGGTGCAGCAAATCCTGCGCCGCCTGGCGGCGCTGAAATCGGCGCCGACGGGATAGGCAATGCAACTACGGCCCGACGCCCTGCCGTCGCACCTGAGCAAGCCGCTGGCTGCGCTGTATGTGATTTGCAGCGACGAGCATCTGCTGGCGCTGGAGGCGGCCGATGCGATCCGCAAGGCGGCCCGCGCGCAAGGCATTGCCGAACGCGAGGTGCTGCAGGTTGACCGCAGCTTCAAATGGGGTGAACTGCTGGCCGCCAATCAGTCGCAATCGCTGTTCGGCGACAAGAAACTGATCGAACTGCGCATCCCGACCGGCAAGCCGGGCAAGGATGGCGGCCAGGCGCTGCAAAGCTATGCGGCAAGCCTGGGGCCGGACAATGTGACGTTAATCACGCTGCCCAAACTGGACTGGGCCACGCAAAAAGCGGCCTGGGTCGCCAGCCTGCAGCAAGCCAGCGTGTACATCGAAATTCCGCTGGTGGAGCGCGCGCAGTTGCCAGCGTGGATCGGCGCCCGCCTGGCTGTCCAGCAGCAAAGCGCGGAACGGCAGGCGATCGATTTCATCTGCGAGCGGGTCGAAGGCAACCTGCTGGCCGCGCACCAGGAAATCCAGAAACTGGCGCTGCTGTACCCGGCTGGCAAGCTGAGCTTTGCGCAAGTGCAGGACGCGGTGCTGAACGTGGCGCGCTACGATGTCTTCAAGCTGAACGAAGCGATGCTGGCGGGCGACAGCGCGCGCCTGGTGCGCATGCTGGACGGCCTGAAAGGCGAAGGCGAGGCGCTGCCGCTGGTGCTATGGGCGATGAGCGAGGAAATCCGCACCTTGCTGAAGCTGAAAGCGGCCACCGCGCAAGGCCATGCGCTCGGCGCGCTGATCAAGCAATACCGCATCTGGGGCCCGCGCGAGCGCCTGATGGCGCCGGCGCTGCAACGCCTGCAACTGGCCAACCTGCAGGCCGCGCTGCGCGATGCCGCGCAAATCGATAAGATGATCAAGGGCCTGCGGGCGCCGAAATTCGCCGGCGATGCGTGGGATGCGATGTTGCAGTTGGGATTGAAAGTCGCGCGCGGAAGCTGACGCCGCCGCTGTTGACTTTGCCGTTGCTTTTGACGTGCCCCCGCACAAACGGGAAGCCGAAGGCCAGCGTCCTTGCGGTCGCCTTCTTTTGCCTACTTTTCTTGGCGAGACAAGAAAAGTAGGTGGCTGCCGGGCCACCCCCGGCCAGTCACCACGGAGTAGCAACCGAATCAGTAAGCGATGAACGCCGCGGGATTCCCGCCTAAACCCGCGGGAACGACAAGGCATGGAGTATGTGGAAATTTAATAATTTTTACGCCCGAGATAAGCGCCATATCATGGGAGTATATGAAACATCAGCATAGCGCCCGGGCGCTACCATCAGCCATCGCATCAACCGCAACCGAGCACACCATGAACATCGAACAATACATCACCGACCTCGGCCAACGCGCCCGCGCCGCCTCGCGCTCCATGGCCCGCGCCGACACCGCCGCCAAGAATCGCGCGCTGCTTCTGATCGCCGCCGCCATCCGGCGCGATGCCGACGCCTTGCGCCGTGCCAATCAGCAAGACCTGGAAGCCGCGCGCGCCAACGGCCTGGCGCCGGCATTGCTGGACCGCCTGACACTGTCCGAGCAGGCGATCGCCACCATGGCCGAAGGCCTGGAACAGATCGTCGCGCTGCCGGATCCGATCGGCGAAATCTCCAACATGAAATACCGCCCGAGCGGCATCCAGGTCGGCCAGATGCGCGTGCCGCTGGGCGTGATCGGCATCATCTACGAAGCGCGCCCGAACGTCACGGTGGACGCCGCCGGCCTGTGCATCAAGAGCGGCAACGCCACCATCCTGCGCGGCGGCTCGGAGGCGATCCACTGCAACCAGGCGCTGGCCAAGCTGGTCAAGGAAGGGCTGGAGGGCGCCGGCCTGCCCGCCGACGCGGTGCAGATCGTCGAGACCACCGACCGCGCCGCGGTTGGCGCGCTGATCACGATGCCGCAATACGTCGACGTGATCGTGCCGCGCGGCGGCAAGGGCTTGATCGAACGCCTGATGCGAGAATCGACGGTGCCGATGATCAAGCACCTGGACGGCATCTGCCATGTCTACATCGACGACAACGCCGACCTGGCCCGCGCGTTGCCGGTCGCCTTCAACGCCAAGTGCCACCGCTACGGCACCTGCAATACGATGGAAACCCTGCTGGTGGCGCGCGCCATCGCGCCGCAGGTGCTGCCGCAACTGGCGAAGCTGTACGCGGAAAAGGAAGTCGAATTGCGCGCCGACGCCGAAGCGCGGCAGATCCTGGCCGGCTATCCGCACCTGGCCGCCGCCACCGAGGAAGACTGGCAAACCGAATACCTGGCGCCGATCCTGGCAGTGAAGATCGTCGCCGGCATCGAGGAAGCGATCGAGCACATCAATACCTGGTCTTCGCACCACACCGATACCATCGTCACCGAAAACTACTCGCGCGCGCTGCGTTTCCTGCGCGAAGTCGATTCCGCCTCGGTGATGGTGAACGCCTCGACCCGCTTCGCCGACGGCTTCGAATTCGGCCTCGGCGCCGAGATCGGCATCTCCAACGACAAGCTGCACGCGCGCGGTCCGGTCGGACTGGAAGGGCTGACTTCGCTGAAGTACATCGTGCTCGGGCATGGTGAGGTGCGTGAATAAGTTTGCCATGCAACGAAGTGTTGCCTTGCAAGGCAACACGCTTCGCGAAATCCCTGCTCCACCACGGCCAGGTGCGACAATAAATCAAGGCCGCTCAATATCATCACAAAGGAATACCGGATGCTCTGGATCAAATCGCTGCACATCGTCTTCGTCATCTCCTGGTTCGCCGGCTTGTTTTATTTGCCGCGCATCCTGGTCAACCTGGCCGAGGAAGCTGACGCCACGGCGATTGAACGCCTGATCCTGATGGGGCGCCGGCTGTATCGCTTCATGTCGCTGCTGGCGGTGCCGGCGGTGGCGTTCGGGCTGTGGCTCTGGCTGGTCAACGGCATCGGCAAGGGCCCCGGCAATGGCTGGCTGCACGCCAAGCTGCTGCTGGTATTGCTGGTGATCGGCTATCACCACGCCTGCGGTTCGCTGTTGAAAAAATTCGAGCACGGGCGCAATACGCGCAGCGGCAAATGGCTGCGCTGGTTCAATGAGGTGCCGGTGATCCTGCTGCTGGCGATCGTGGTGCTGGTGGTCGTCAAACCCTTCTGAGGAGATAAGCGTGACCAAGAAATGTGAGTATTTTTTCGCACCCCAGTCGACCTGGGCGTATATCGGGCATCAACGTTTCGTCTCCCTGGCTGCAAAATACGACGCGCAGGTTGAACTCAAACCGTGCAACCTGGGTAAGGTGTTCAGCGTTTCCGGCGGCTTGCCGCTGGCGTCGCGACCGCCGCAACGGCAGGCATACCGTCTGGCCGAAATGAAACGCTGGTCGGAGTTCCTGCAACTACCGCTGAACCTGCAACCAAAGTTCTTCCCGGTGCAGCCCGATCTGGCAGCCAAAACCATCATCGCCGCCCAACTGGCGCACGGCACCGATGCCGCGCTGGCCCTGACCGGCGCCATCATGCGCGCGGTATGGGCGGAAGAGAAAAATATTGCCGACGCCGCCACGCTGGAGGCGATCGCGGCCAGCCTCGAGCACGACGGCCGCGCGCTGTTGAAATCCGCCGAAACCGCCAGCGTCGAAGCCGAATACCAGCGCTTCACCGACGAAGCCATCGCCGCCAGTGTGTTCGGCTCGCCCTGGTATGTGGTCGACGGCGAAGGCTTCTGGGGCCAGGACCGGCTCGATTTCGTCGAGCGCGCGCTGGCGAAGTAAGGCCTGCCGCGACGCCGGTTTTTCAATCATGTTTTTCGGTCGCGCGAACGCTCCATCGGCAGCGCGCCCATACGGATAAAGAGTTCCCCATGTCTCACTCCCCCCTGTCACATTCGCATTCCTTTTTCTGCCCCTGCCCGCGCGGCCTGGAAGCGGCGCTGGCCGAAGAACTGGGCGAGATCGCACAGTCCGGCAAGACGTTGAAAGTGCACAACCAGGTGCCGGGCGGCGTCCACTGCTCCGGCACGCTGGCCGACGCCATGCGCATCAACCTGCATTCGCGCATCGCCTCGCGCGTGCTGTTGCGCATGGCGCACGCCGGCTACCGCAACGAAAACGACGTCTACGACCTGGCGCTGGCGCAGCCGTGGGAAGACTGGTTCGGCGTGCAGCACACGATCCGCATCGACGTCACCGCGATCAAGTCGCCGCTGAAAAGCCTGGAATTCACCACGCTGAAGATCAAGGACGCGATCTGCGACCGCTTCCGCGACATCTGCTCGCAACGGCCGTCGGTCGATACCAAGACGCCGGACATGCGCATCGTCGGTTTTCTCGACGCGCATAATTTCACGCTCTACCTCGACACCTCGGGCGAGGCGCTGTTCAAGCGCGGCTGGCGGCTGGAAACCGGCGACGCGCCACTGCGCGAAAACCTGGCGGCCGGCCTGCTGCGGGTGGCCGGCTGGAAGCCAGGAACGGTGTTGCTGGACCCGATGTGCGGCTCCGGCACCATCCTGATCGAGGCCGCGCAGATGCTGGCCGGGATTCCGCCCGGCGCCAAGCGCGAATTCGCATTCGAGAAATTTCTTGGCTTTGATGCCGACCAGTGGCGCGCGATTAAGGCCGAGGTCAAGCCGCAGCCGCTGCCGGCGGCGCCGACCATTTTCGGCAGCGACATTTCCGGCGACATGGTAACCATCACCCGCAACAACCTGAACAAGGCCGGTATCCCGTTCGAAGTACCGCTGAAGCAGATCGAGGCGCAGGAAATCAAGCCGCCGGAGTTGCCGCCCAATGCGCAGCCGGGCCTGATCGTCACCAACCCGCCGTATGGCGAGCGGATCGGCGTGCGCGGCGATGCCGCGCTGCCGACCGACGAACTGATCGCGGCCTTCTTCAGCGCCTTCGGCACCATGCTGAAGCAGCGCTTCGCTGGCTGGCGGGTGTTCCTGTTCTCGGCCGATTTCGGCTTGCCGAAACTGTTGCGCCTGAAGGAATCGCGCAAGACGCCATTCTTCAACGGCGCGCTCGAATGCCGGCTGTTCCGCTTCGACATGGTGGCCGGCTTCAACCGGCGCGAGCAGGCAAAACCGGCCAAGCCGCAGCCAGACTGAGCTGGCGCAGCGGCAGCTCGGCAGACGTTGCAGCATGTCATAGCCGATTGCGCTATTCTTGATTTTTTACCCAACATCGCCGGAGACCTTCATGTTGCAAGCCGTCAAAAACCAACTCAAGCTGAACGAACCAGCGCTGCTGCGCCATCAGTCTTATGTGAACGGCGCCTGGATCGACGGCAGCGCCAGCTTCGAGGTCACCAATCCGGCCGACGGCAGCCGCCTCGGCACCGTGCCGAACCTGGGCGCGGCCGAGGCGCAGACGGCAATCGACGCCGCGCACGCGGCTTTCCCGGTGTGGGCCGCGAAAACCGGCAAGGAACGCGCCGCCATCATGCGCAAATGGTTCGACCTGATGCTGGCCCATGCCGACGACCTGGCGGCGCTCATGACCGCGGAACAGGGCAAGCCGCTGGCCGAGGCCAAGGGCGAAGTGCTGTATGGCGCCAGCTTCATCGAATGGTTCGCGGAAGAGGCCAAGCGCGTCGCCGGCGACGTGCTGGCCTCGACCTGGCGCGACAAACGGATGGTGGTCCTGAAGCAGCCGATCGGCGTCTGTGCCTCGATCACGCCGTGGAATTTCCCGATCGCGATGATCACGCGCAAGGTGGCGCCGGCCATGGCGGCCGGCTGCACCATCGTCATCAAGCCGGCCGAGCAGACGCCGCTGTCGGCGCTGGCGCTGGCCGAACTGGCGCAGCGCGCCGGCATCCCGGCCGGCGTCCTGAACGTCGTCACCGCCGACGCCGAGCATTCGATCGAAGTTGGCCAGGTGCTCTGCAGCAGCCCGATCGTGCGCCATCTGTCGTTCACCGGCTCGACCCCGGTCGGCCGCATCCTGATGCAGCAGTGCGCGCCCACCGTCAAGAAGCTGGGCCTGGAACTGGGCGGCCATGCGCCGTTCATCGTGTTCGAGGATGCCGACCTCGACGCCGCGGTGGAAGGTGCGCTGGCCTCCAAATACCGCAACGCCGGCCAGACCTGCGTCTGCACCAACCGCTTCTATGCGCACGAATCGATCTACGATGCCTTCGTCGCCAAGCTAGCGGCCGGCGCCGCACAGATCAAGGTCGGCAACGGCTTCGAGCCGGGCGTGGCGCAGGGCCCGCTGATCGACGAGCAGGCGGTGGCGAAGGTCGAGCAGCATGTGGCCGACGCACTGGCCAAGGGCGCGAAGATCGAAAGCGGCGGCAAGAAGCACGCGCTGGGCGGCCGTTTCTATGAGCCGACCGTGCTGTCGAACGTCAGCGCCGAGATGCAGATCATGCGCGAGGAAACCTTCGGCCCGGTGGCGGCGGTGATCAAGTTCAAGACCGAAGCGGAAGCGGTGGCGGCCGCCAACGACACCGAGTTCGGGCTGGCCAGCTATTTCTATTCGCGCGACATCGGCCGCGTCTGGCGCGTCGCCGAGCAGCTTGACTATGGCATGGTCGGCATCAACACCGGCATCATTTCCAACGAAGTGGCGCCGTTCGGCGGCGTCAAGCAGTCCGGCCTCGGGCGCGAAGGCTCGAAATACGGCATCGACGAATACCTGGAAATCAAGTATCTGTGCATGGGCGGGGTCTGAATGACAACACCGGCCGCACCGCCGTATGCGACATAAAAAGCCATCACGAAACGGCTTGCGGCCGCCAACTGCGGCACCCGGCACGGTATAATCGCCAGCTTGTGGCCGCAGCGCGCAAAGGCGCGCCGGCCGTGGCTCCACCCCCGAAAATGCAGTATGCCGGCGACGGCTTGCGGCCCGTCCGAGGCGCGCCGGCATACCGCGCGACAGCGTTGCGCCCACTTGGTTGTCATGCCCAAAAAACCGTCCAGCAAGCCGATCGAAATCAAAATCTCCACCGTGGTGGCCGTCTGCGCCATCCTGCACGATGCCGAGCCGGCCAAGCTGGAGGCCGCGCTGCGCCAGATGACCGGCGGCGTCGCCGATTTTTTCGACCATGAATTCACGGTGATCGACGTCGGTGCGCTGGATCGGAACGCGCTTGCCGCGCTCGACTGGCCGGCGCTGATCGGGTTGCTGCGCGCGGTGCGGCTGAATCCGGTGGCGGTGCGCAACGCCACGCCGGAGATGGAAGCGGCGGTCGTCGCGCACGGCCTCTCCCTCGACAGCGAAGTCAAGCCGCGCGCAGCAGAGCCCGCTGCGGCGCCGGCACGCGCAACTCCGCCGCCCGCGGCTGCCCCCGCTGCTGCAGCTCCGGTCGCGGCCATGATCGTCGACACGCCGGTGCGCGCCGGCCAGCGCATTTACGCGCACGGCGACCTGATCGTCACTGCCGCCGTCAACAACGGCGCCGAAATCATCGCCGACGGCAGCATCCACGTCTACGCACCGCTGCGCGGGCGCGCGCTGGCCGGCGCTTCCGGCAATCTCGAAGCACGCATCTTCGCGCTCGACATGGAAGCGGAACTGGTGTCGATCGCCGGCGTCTATCGCACCTTCGAGGACGGGTTCCCGAAGGGGCTGGCGCACAAGGCGGTACAGGTCCGTCTGCAGAATGACACGCTGGAAGTGGCGGCGGTCGAACGCCACGCACGGGCATGAATCTCATTTTTTGAAGGAGCCTTTTTGTGGCAAAAATCATCGTAGTCACCTCCGGCAAGGGCGGCGTCGGCAAGACCACCTCCAGCGCCAGTTTCGCCACCGGCCTGGCAATGCGCGGCCACAAGACCGCGGTCATCGATTTCGATGTCGGCCTGCGCAACCTCGATCTGATCATGGGCTGCGAGCGGCGCGTGGTGTACGACCTGATCAACGTCATCAATCGCGACGCGACGCTGAACCAGGCGCTGATCAAGGACAAGCACTGCGACCAGCTGTTCATCCTGCCGGCCTCGCAGACGCGCGACAAGGATGCGCTGACCGAGGACGGCGTCGAACGCGTGCTGACCGACCTGGCGGCGATGGGCTTCGAATACATCATCTGCGATTCGCCGGCCGGCATCGAGCACGGCGCGCTGATGTCGCTCACCTTCGCCGACGAGGCGATCGTGGTCACCAATCCGGAAGTATCCTCGGTGCGCGACTCCGACCGCATCCTCGGCATCCTGCAGGCCAAGTCGCGCCGCGCGAAGAATGGCGGCGAGCCGGTCAAGGAGCACCTGCTGATCACGCGCTATTCGCCCAAGCGGGTGGAAGCCGGCGAGATGCTGTCGCACACCGATGTGCAGGAAATCCTGCGCATCCCGCTGATCGGCATCATTCCGGAATCGGAATCGGTGCTGCATGCCTCGAACCAGGGCAGCCCGGCGATCCACCTGAAAGGCAGCGACGTTGCCGAAGCCTATGAAGACGTGGTGGGACGCTTCCTCGGCCAGGACCTGCCGCTGCGTTTCGCCACACATGAAAAGCCGGGATTATTCAAGCGCATCTTTGGGGGGAAATGACATGGCCCTGCTCTCGTTTTTATTCAACCGCGAGCCGAAAAGCGCGGCCGCCGCGAAGGAACGTCTGCAAATCATCATCGCGCGCGAACGCGGCAGCCGCGGCGGCAACGACTTCCTGCCGGCGCTGCACCAGGAATTGATCGCCGTCATTTCCAAGTACACCAAGGTCAATGCCGACGACATCAAGATCTCGCTCGACCGCCAGGGCAACCTCGAAGTGCTGGATGTGAACGTGGTGCTGCCGGATACCGAAGTCCGCGCCTGAAACCGGCGGCAACCCCGGCCGCCCACATACTCCCAATAGCAACATCGATTTCCGGGCATGTAACGGTCGGAATTGACCAATACTCCATATCTGACCATGCCCTCTGACAACGATAAGCCGCTCCCGCAGCCAAGCCTGCCGGCGCTATTCATCAGCAGCAACCTGCTGGCGCTGATCCTGGCCGGGCTGGCGATGCTCGGCCCGTTCGCGGTCGACACCTATCTGCCGGCTTTCCCCAACATCCAGGCCACGCTGGGCGCCAGCCCACTCGAAGTGCAGCAGACGCTGACTGCCTACATGCTGTCGTTTGCGGTGATGATCCTGTGGCACGGCGCGCTGTCCGACGCCTTCGGCCGCCGCAACATCATCCTCGGCTCGCTGGCGCTGTTCGCGCTGGCCTCGCTCGGCTGCGCGGCCTCGCACAGCGTCGGCTACCTGTGGGCGTTCCGCATACTGCAGGGAATCTCGGCCGGCGCCGGCGTCGTCATCGGGCGCGCGATCATCCGCGACCTGTATGCCGATGCGGCGGCCTCGCGCCTGCTGTCGCTGGTGACAATGATCTTTTCGATCGCGCCGGCGATCGCACCGATCCTGGGCGGCTGGATCGTCAAGCTGTTCGACTGGCGAACGATCTTCCTGTTCCTGTTCGCCTACACCGTGCTGCTGCTGTGGGTCTGCTACAAGCGGCTGCCGGAGACCCTGGCGCCGGCGCAACGGCAGCCGTTCAATGCGCGCTTTTTGATGCGCAGCTATCACTCGATTTTCCGCTCGCCACTGTTCCATCTGAAGGCCGGCACCGTCGCCTTCAATTTCGCCGGTCTGTTCCTGTACGTGGCGGCGGCGCCGGTGTTCCTGACCCAGCACCTCGGACTGGGGCCGGATCAGTTCGGCTGGCAATTCATCCCGGGGGTGGCCGGCATCTTTCTCGGCGCGCTGAGCGCAAACCGAATGGCCGGCAGGCTGCCGATTGCGAGGCAGGTGCTGATCGGTTTCGTGCTGCTGGTCGGCTCCGGCCTGTTCAACGTCGGCTATCACCTGTTCTTTCCGCCGGCGCTGCCGTGGTCGGTAGCGCCGCTGTTTTTCTATACCTTCGGCATGTCAATCGTGGCGCCGGGCGCGACACTGCTGGTGCTGGACCTGTTCCCGCAGATTCGCGGCATCGTCGCCTCCTGTCAGTCGTTCACGATGACCATGCTGGCGGCGCTGGTGGCGGGCGTGATCGCGCCCTTGCTGTGGCATTCGGCGCTGTGGCTGGCGCTCGGACAACTGGCATTTGCCCTGATCGCGCTGGCGCTGTGGCTGGGGCGCGGCTCATATCACCAGATGCGGCTGCGGCGCCAGCCGAATGCCTGGCAAAACGTCGAAAACACTCCCGGCTAGCATCCGGCCGGAATGCGCCGCTTTGCGCAAACCGAAAAAGCAGACGGCGCGCGCATTCGATGGCATTTACATCCCACCAATATTTGTTGTTCTGCGGCACGTTTTAGTCATATACTTGACATTCCAATATGGTTATATCCGACCATATTTGCCTTATATCAGCATTTCATCCCTTTCCTCTCCTCCGCGCCCGGATTTCGATGAACAAGAATCAATTTCACCGCATATTCTTTCTCTCGATCCTGGTTGCCGCGCTGGCCGGTTGTAGCGGCGGCAACGACACCCCGCCGCCGCTTGCCAAAAGCGACCCGTTCCACGAATTCCAGTGGCATCTGAAGAATGTCGGCCAGCCCGCCTTCGCGGCGGAAGGCGGCATCGCCGGCATCGACCTGAATATGGAAGAGCTGTTCCAGGCCGGCCATCGCGGCAGCGGGGTCAAGGTGCTGGTACTGGATGAAGGCGTCGATATCCGGCATGAAGACCTGGCGGCCAACATCGATCACGACATGTTGCGCAACTTCGACCGCAACGCGCCGGATGAAAACGACCCAACCCCGCTCGGGATCGACGATGCCCACGGGACGTCGGTGGCCGGCATCATCGCCGCGGTCGCCAACAACGGCCTCGGCGGGCGCGGCGTAGCGCCGCAAGCCTCGCTGGGCAGCGTCAATTTCCTCTGTCCGGGCTGCGTAACCATTCCCAACATGGTGGCGGCTTACGGCAACGACAGCTATAGCGGCAACGCCTGGGTCATCAATGCCTCGTACGGGACCACCGCAACTGCGCCGGAGGCCAGGGACGTCGATACCGACCCCGTCTTGCTGGCAATTCGCGGCTTCACCGGCATGCGCGCGGGCAAGGGGATCGTCATGGTCAAGAGTTCTGGCAACGATTTCGACGGCTTCAAGGGTGAAAACCGGGACGAACCGAACAGCTACTGCGGCCCCGCCCGCCAACACAAACTGAGCTGCCTGAATGCGGCGCTCGACCCCGCGAATGCGATGCCGCAAGTGGTCACGGTCGGCGCCGTGAATGCGCGCGGCGTCAAATCCAGCTACTCGACCGCCGGCTCCAGCCTGCTGGTCGCGGGCCTGGGTGGCGAGTATGGAGATGGCCAGCTAACCAATCATCCGGAAGCCGGACCAGCGATCGTCACCACCGATTTGTCCGGCTGCACGCGCGGCTATGCGCGGCAAAACAATCCCCCGTACCGCAACGTGTTCGTCGATCCGTCCAGCTACCTCGCCAAACAACTTAATCCCGACTGCAATTACAACTCGGTCATGAACGGTACCTCGTCGGCGGCGCCGACCGTGACCGGTGTCGTGGCGCTGATGCTGGAAGCCAATCCAAAGCTGACCTGGCGCGACCTGCGCCTGATCCTGGCCAAGACCGCGCGCCAGATCGACGCCAATATCGCGCCGAACACGCTGAAGCTGGCGGGCGGCGACTACATTGCCGAACCAGCCTGGACCACCAACGCCGCCGGTCTGAAATTCCATAACTGGTACGGCTTTGGCCTGGTCGACGCCGCCGCCGCGGTGGCCATGGCCAAATCCACTACCGCCCATCTGACCGGCCCGATTGCCGACAGCGGCTGGCGCGATGCCAGCCCTGATCCGGACGGCCTGGAGCTGGATGTGCCGCTGGCGGATCCAAACGGCGCCAGCAGCTCAATCACGCTGCCTACCGCCGTCAAGCGCACGATCGAAGCGGTACAGGTACGGGTCATGATCCGCGGCAACGGCAGGCTGGGCGATTTGGGGATAGAGCTGATCTCGCCGAAAGGCACGCGCAGTGTGCTGCTCAACGCCCACAACGTGCTGCAGAAATCACAACAGGCCGACACTCTGCTGTTGCTGTCCAACGCCTTCAACGAAGAAGAGGCGGGCGGCAACTGGACGCTGCGCATCGTTGACGTCAACGGCCGTGAAGCCACCGACCCCGCGCAACAGGCAACCCTGGTCAACTGGTCGCTGCGTGTATATGGCCGCTGATTCCTCTCTTTGAAAGATGGTCCGATGAAACGCTCATTACTTGCTTTTGCCGCCATGCTGACGTGCAGCTGCGCCTTCGCCCAAAGCGCCATCCAGGGACAGCCGGCGCCGGCAACGGTGCTGGATCAGATCAAGCACGCACCGCTCACCAGAATCGGCAGCCAAAGCGTGCGCGCCATCCCGGCCGCGCCGATCGGCGGCAAGCAGGCCGGCGCCGGCGATGTTGGCCAGACGCTGGTGGTACGCGAGCCCGACAATCTGGTCGGCATCAGTGCCAACGAGCTGGTCATCGTCAGCCCCGCGCTGGATGCGATCGCCGCCAAGGTGGCCAGCCTGCAGTTGCCGGGCGCGCGCACCCATGCCTACCCGAAGCTGCAACTGCTGATCGTCAAAACCCCACGCTTCGAGCAACTGGAAACGGTGCGCGGCGAGGTCGCGGCCGCCTTCCCCGCGGCCCGCTTCGACCTGCCAGTGACTTACTTTCCACAGCAGGCCCGCTAAGGCGCCGCGACAGTAGACGCCGCACGAAGCGCCACCGGCACCGATCAGCGGCCGGTTTCTGCGGTGTTACGAATCGTTTTCTTACGTTAATGGAGATGAGCGCCGATGAATAGCAAGAGATTTCACGCCCACCGGGCGCTGCTGGCGGCTGCCGCGCTGGCGTTGGCCGGCTGCGGCGGCGGCAAGGACAACTCGCCGCCACCGGCTGCCAAGGGCGATCCGCTGTATGAATTTCAATGGCACCTGAAAAACACCGGGCAAACCAGCTTTTCCTCGGCGGCCGGGATTGCCGGCTTCGATCTGAACGTGGAATCGCTGTTCAACGCCGGCAGCCACGGTAGCGGCGTCAGGGTGCTGGTACTGGACGACGGCATCGACATCCGCCATGAGGATCTGGCGGCCAATGTCGACCAGTCGATGTTGCAGAACTTCGATCCGAACGCGAAGGACGTCAACGATCCGACACCACTCGGCGCCCACGATTCGCACGGCGTCGCGGTGGCCGGCATCATCGGCGCGGTGGCCGACAATGGCCTCGGCGGTCGCGGCGTCGCCCCCAAGGTTGCGCTCGGCAGCATCAACTATCTGTGCTCGGAATGCATGTCGACCGAGAAAACCATCCTGGCCTATGGCGGCGCCCCGTACAGTGCCGACGCCTGGGTCATCAATGCCTCGTATGGGACAAACCCCACGGCGCCGATCCCGGTCAACATCGATACCGATGCCAAAATGCGGGCGATTCGTGGCTTCGCCAACATGCGCGACGGGAAGGGCATCGTCATGGTGAAAAGTGCCGGCAACGAATTTCTCAGAATCGGCCCCGAAGAGGGCGGGATCGAAGAAGATCAGTGCGGCCCGGCACGCCAGCATGGGCTGAGCTGCGAGATCCCCGCTTTCGATGAAGAATCCGTGATGCCGCAAGTGGTCACAGTCGCCGCCGTCAATGCGCGCGGCGTCAAGTCCAGCTACTCCAGCGCCGGCGCCAGTATCCTGGTGGCGGGTCTGGGCGGCGAGAGCGGCAAGACCATGCCGAAGAATCCGGCAGATGCTGGACCCGCGATCATCACCACCGATCTCCCAGGCTGCGACCGCGGCGAGTCGCGCCGCAATCCGGCCGACCCCTATGAGAACGATTTCGAAAACCCCGACTCCGAAACCGGCAAGAAATTCAATCCGGACTGCCACTACACGTCGCTGATGGGCGGAACATCATCGGCCGCACCGACCGTCACCGGCGTCGTCGCGCTGATGCTGGAGGCCAATCCAAAGCTGACCTGGCGCGACCTGCGCCTGATTCTGGCCAAGACCTCACGCAAGATCGATGAGAACCATCAACCGATCCGGCTGGCGCTGACCGGCGGCACCTATGTTGCCGAGCCCGGCTGGACCAGGAACGCAGCCGGCCTGTGGTTCCACAACTGGTACGGCTACGGACTGGTGGATGCGGCAGCCGCGGTGGCCATGGCCAAGACCTATGCCAATTACCTGCCCGGCGGCCAACTGATCGATAGCGACTGGATTGACTTCAACAGCGGTGGCGCGGTTCCGGTGGGAAATCCTGCCGGGGTCACGAACAGCATCGTTTTTGCCGACAAGCGCACCATCGAAGCGGTGCAAATCCGCGTGACGATCGACGGCGATGGGCGCCTGGGCGATCTCGGCATCGAGCTGGTGTCGCCAAGCGGCACCAGCAGCGTGCTGATGACCCCGCACAACGTGTTCCAGACCAGCGAGACAGTCGTCGATCTGCCGCTGATGTCGAATGCCTTCAACGAAGAACCGGCCGAGGGTACATGGACCCTGCGCGTGGTGGACGTCAATGGCCGGCAGGACGCAGGCGCGCAGGCGATACTGCGCACATGGTCGCTGCGCATCCTTGGCCGCTGACGGCGCCCCGGCTGCCGTTACCTGCCCCATCAACCTCGAGAGAATCCGATGAAACAGGCACTCTATGCAATCGCGCTACTAACGGCCGCCAGCGGCGCGTCGGCGCAAACCCTGCAGCAAGGCCGGCCGGCGCCGCCGGCAGTGGTCGAGCAGATCAAGGATGCGCCGGCAACCCGCATCGGCTCGCAAACCGTGCGCGCCCTGCCGCCCGCGGCGCTCGCCGGCAAGCACGCGAATGGTGCGCTACCAGCCACCGGGGGAGGCCGTACGCTGGTAGTGCGCGAGCCCGACAACCTGGTCGGCGTCAGCGCCAACGAACTGGTCATCGTCAGTCCCGACCTGGATGCAATCGCCGCCAAGGTCGCCAGCCTGCAGTTGCCGGGCGCGCAAACCAACGCCTACCCGAAGCTGCAACTGCTGGTCGTCAAAACCGCGCGCTTTGAACAACTGGAGACGGTCCGCGGCCAGATCGCCGCCGCCTTCCCCGACGCCCGATTCGATCTGCCGGTTACCTATTTTCCGCACAAGCCGCGCTGATGTCTGACCGGAGCCGACCGCCACTCATACCCCTGCTGTAAGGTTCGATGGCCACCATTGCAGGATACAGACCGACCGATCCGTTCGTGGTGCGATCCCTGGCGGCGCCACACCCTACCATATGGCTCATTCGGGCTATATGAGCGGCGCCGCTGATCGCACACACTCATCCAGCCCGGATACTGTGCGCCAGTCGGCACCCTTCCATCATCTGCAACGAGGGATATCCATGACCAAAACTCCTCGCACCGTCCTTCCATCCTGGCTCATCGCAAGCGCGTTGCTCGTGAGCGGCTGCGGCGGCGGAAGCGATCCAGCGCCGCCGCCGGTAGTCAAGACCGATCCGCTGTATCAGCATCAGTGGCACCTGAAAAACACTGGGCAAGCCAGCTTTGCGTCGGAAGGCGGCATCGCCGGAATTGACCTAAACATCGAGAGCCTGTTCCAGGCTGGCGTAACCGGCAGCGGCGTCAAGGTGCTGGTGCTGGACGACGGCATCGACATCCGGCACGAAGATCTGGCTGCCAACGTCGACCATTCGATGTTGCGCAACTTCGACCCGGGAGCGAAAGACGTCAATGATCCGATGCCGCTCGGAATCGGCGATGCACATGGCATCGCGGTGGCTGGCATCATCGGCGCGGCCGCCAACAACGGCGTCGGCGGCCGCGGCATAGCGCCCTCAACGTCGCTCGGCAGCATCAACTTCCTATGCGACGACTGCAAATCCTTGCCGAATCTGCTGGCCGCCTATGGCGGCGCGCCCTATAGCCAGGGAGCCTGGGTCATCAATGCCTCGTACGGCAGCGAGCCGGCCGCGCCGGAAGAAATCGACATTGACACCCACCCTGGAGCTCGTGCGATCCGGGGATTTGCCGACATGCGCGACGGCAAGGGCACCGTCATGATCAAGAGCGCCGGCAATGAATTCAGTAATTTCCAATTGGAAGACGGTGAATGGTCTGACCAATGCGACGCCGCCCAATGGCACGGCCTAAGCTGCCAAAACGCGGCCTTCGACCCCGAATCGACAATGCCGCAAGTGGTGACGGTCGGTGCGGTCAACGCGCGCGGAGTCAAGTCCAGCTACTCCACCGCCGGCTCCAACCTACTGCTGGCCGGCCTGGGCGGGGAATATGGCATGGCAAACCCGGGCACGCCAGACTCGGCCGGTCCGGCGCTGGTGACCACCGACCTGGCCGGCTGCGAACACGGCTACGCCCGTAACGGCAATACGCCGTACAAGAATGCGTTTGAAAATCCGGCCAGCCAACTGGCCCGCGAATTCAATCCGCGCTGTGACTACACCTCGGCCATGAACGGCACCTCGGCCGCGGCCCCGACCGTGACCGGCGTGGTGGCATTGATGCTGGGCGCGAATCCGAACCTGACCTGGCGCGACTTGCGCCTGATCCTGGCAAAAACTGCACGCAAGATCGACGGCGGCCGTCCAGCCAAGGTGGTATCCCTAACGCATGGCGACTACGTCGCCGCAGATGCATGGGTCATCAACCAGGCCGGACTGTCGTTTCACAACTGGTACGGCTATGGGCTGGTGGATGCGGCGGCCGCGGTGGCAATGGCAAAAACCTACGGCAATTACCTGAGCGGCCCGATCGGCGATAGCGGCTGGCTGCCGGCGAGCATGGATCCGGACGGCTTGGATTTGTCAATACCCTTGGAGAATCCGGATGCCCCTGCCAGCCATATCGATTACGCCGCGGCGCATACGGTCGAGGCGGTGCAAGTGATGGTGTCGATCGATGGCACTGCGATCCTGGGCGATCTGGGCATCGAACTGATTTCGCCGCAAGGTACGCGCAGCGTGCTGATGAACGCGCATAACGCATTTCAGAAATCGAGGACCGCGAATAACCTGCTGCTGATGTCGAATGCTTTCAACGAAGAAAAGGCGAACGGCAAGTGGGCGCTGCGTGTGGTCGACGCGAATGGGCGCCGCTCGCTTGGCGGCGACGAGGCGATTCTGGCCAACTGGGCATTGCGCATATACGGCCGGTGAGCCCGCGCTTGGACCACTCGATATGAAAGGACAGGAGATGAAAACATCGGTGTTTGGGATGGCCCTGACGCTGGCCTGCGGTATCGCCATGGCGCAAACCGGCGAGGCGGGTCGGCCGGCGCCGCCGGCAGTAATCGAGCAGATCAAGGATGCGCCGCTTACCCGAATCGGCTCGCAAAGGGTGCGCGCCCTGCCGCCAGCGACGCTCGCCGGCAAGCATGCGAATGGCGCAATGGCGGCAGCCGCCGAAGGCCGCACGCTAGTGGTGCGCGAGAGCGACAATCTAGTCGGCGTCAGCAATAACGAACTGGTGGTCATCGAAGCCAACCTGGATGCAGTCGCAGCGAAAGTTGCCGGCCTGCAGTTGTCGGGCGCGCAAACCCACGCTTACCCGAAGCTGCAACTGCTAGTCGTCACGACCGCGCGCTTTGAACAACTGGAGACGGTCCGCAACCAGGTCGCCGGCGCTTTCCCCAACGCCCGCTTCGACCTGCCGGTCACTTATTTCTCCCGCAAGCGGCGCTAGTGCGGCATTGCACGTTAGGGCCGACCGCACAAAAAAACCGGCCGCAAAAAGCGCGACCGGTCTTGTATGTCAAGCCTCAAACCGGAGACCTGGCTCGCGCTTTAAAACCTGTGGCGAATGCCTGCGTTGAAGGTCGAAGCGCTGGCGCCGGCGGTCTTGGTGCCGATCGTGCCCTGGGCATCATTGCTGATTTTCGCGTAGGACGTGTAGAGGTTGGTGCGCTTGGACAGGCTGTAGGTATAACCGAGCGCCCATTGCTTGGCGTCGGATTGGGCAGCCAGCTTGTCCTTGTGCTGGATGTACGAAGCAAGGATGGTGCTGGCGCCGAATGGCGCGCTGACACCCACCATCCAGTCGCGGCTGTCGACATTGTCGACAACACCGCTGTCGCCCTTGTTCCAGGCAAAGCCGCCGTGTAGTTTGGCTACGCCAAAGTTGTAGGTGCCACCCAGCAGCGTGCTCTTGGCGCTGCCTTTATTCGTAATGGCATCGGTCGACTTGTCCTGATTGTGGTAGGCCAGGGTGATATAGACCGGGCCGTTGGCATAATTCGCGGCCAAACCCAACTGGCGGCTGGCCGAAGTGCTGCCTGCCACTTCACCGAAACCGTAGGCAAGCTGGCCGGAAAAACCCGACAGCTTCGGCGTCGCGTAATTGATCGTGTTGTTGGCGCGCTCGCCGTACACGTTGAAGATGTTCTTGAGATTGCCGGCCAGACCGAGACCGAATGGATCGATCGCTTCGGCGGACACACGAATCGGGTTGTATTGACGGCCCAGCTTGACGCTACCGAAACCACCATTGAGGCCGACGAAGGCTTGGCGGCCAAACAGGGCGCCCTGGCCCTGGGTGCCGTCATCGAGGTTGAAACCGTTTTCCAGCGTGAAGATGGCTGACAGGCCGTTGCCCAGATCTTCGCTGCCCTTGAAGCCGAGGCGGCTACCGGACTGCTGGCCGCTGCCCAGCGCCCATGTCTTGGAATTGGTCGCAGCGCCGTTGTCGGAATAGCCGATGCCGGCGTCGACCACGCCGTAGATGCTGACGCTGGTTTGCGCGGAAGCGGCGCCGGCGATGGCGCCCAGAACTGAAAGTGCAAGAAGCGATTTTTTCATTTACATATTTTCCTGAAGTGATAGGCCAGGAATGATCGGCGTTCGGGAAGTTCGCTGATTTGCGTCGGCTCCCGCGCCGCCGGCATCCAACCGGCCCGTTGTGTTTACTTTCCAGCGTGAAGTAAATCGAAACCGAGTCTAGGGCCGGCATGTGACAACTTCATGAAATCGGGCGCGCTGTCGCGCCGGTGCCACAGAGTACTGAACATGCGGAGCCCCGGGTTGGCATGGCCGATCGCATATAAAAAAGCCCGCTCACCTTGCGGCCAGCGGGCAAAACTCCAACTCTTGGGAAAAAGGAGATGCGTCGAATAGTGCCGGGTCAAAGCTACCGCATGATGACTTCGCCAATTCCCGATCGTCATCGCATCAGAAAATTCGAGACAAATTCCCTGACCACACCCAGCCTGACATTCATCAGGAAGCAGAGTTGCGCCAGGTCCGGGAAAGCGTTTCCGCGCAACGTCGATATGCACCCCGAGCAACCGACCGGTTGCCCGTGTACGCCAGCCACGCGCCTGCCAACGTGAATAGACTGGACAACCAGCGCTCATGGCGACCAGAATGCGTTTCCCCCTCCTCACGCTGCCAAAAATGAGAATATCCCGACGCTGGCCCCGATTTCTCTTGATCGCCGCGCTGTTGGCCGTTGCCGGTTTCACCACATGGAGCTGGGCACCCGATATCCCGGTCGCCGACCTGAAGGCCCGCTGGGCGCAGCCGCCTTCGCAATTCATCGCGCTGGACGGCATGCAGGTGCACGTGCGCGACGAAGGCCCGCGCGACGACCCGCTGCCGCTGGTGCTGATCCATGGCACTTCGTCCAGCCTGCATACCTGGGATGGCTGGACCGCGGCCTTGCGCGGCAGCCGGCGCGTGATCCGCTTCGATCTGCCGGGCTTCGGTCTGACCGGGCCGAACGCCAGCAACGATTATTCGATGGCCGCCTATGTCCGTTTTGTCGCCGCCCTGCTCGACCAGCTTGGCGTTGCGCGCTACGTGATCGGCGGCAATTCCCTGGGCGGCGAAGTGGCCTGGGCGACCGCGCACGCGTACCCGCAGCGCGTGGCAAAGCTGATTCTGGTGGATGCGGCCGGATACCGATTCGAATCGGCTTCGGTGCCGATCGGCTTTCGCATCGCGCGCACGCCCGGTTTGCGCCGCGTGATGACCTATCTGCTGCCACCGGGCATGATCGAAAAGTCGCTGCGCAATGTCTACGGCGATCCGTCGCGCGTGACTCCCGAGTTGATCGATCTGTACACGGACATGGCGCGCCGCGCCGGCAACCGCGAGGCGCTCGGCATACGCATGACGCAGGCCCAGACCGGGCGCGAGCAGGATATCCGCGACCTCAAGCTGCCGACGCTGATCCTGTGGGGCGGCCAGGACCGCTTGATCCCGCCGGCCTATGCGGAACGCTTCCACGCCGACATTGCCGGCTCGAAGCTGGTGATGTTCGAGAATCTGGGCCATGTGCCGCAGGAGGAAGATCCGGCATCGACCGTGGCGGCGCTGCAAGCGTTCCTGTAGCGTTCGCCGGATCGCGCGCCGGTTTTGCCAGCCACCCCGAACGCGCGTAAAATGCGGGCAGCGCGGGTGTAGCTCAATGGTAGAGCAGAAGCTTCCCAAGCTTACGACGAGGGTTCGATTCCCTTCACCCGCTCCAGTTCAGATCAAGGCACCCGCAGTCCGGTGCCTTTTTTCATCGTTTCGCCCCCGTCCAACCGTCTCCTGCGCATGTCTGAAAACAAATCCGGAAAGCCGCTGTTCTACGATCCGACCGAGCACCGCATTCGCAGCTTCGTCACCCGCGCCGGGCGCCTGTCGACGGCGCAGGCGCGGGCGCTGGAGGAACTGGGGCCGCGCTTCTGCATCCCCTACACCAAGAATCTCCTCGATCTGGAGCAGGCGTTCGGCCGGCAAGCGCCGACGATTCTGGAAATCGGCTTCGGCATGGGCGAGACCAGCGCGAAAATTGCGGCCGGCATGCCGGAAAAAAATTTCCTCGGCGTCGAAGTCCACACACCGGGAGTCGGCAGCCTGCTGAAGCTGATCGGCGAACAGGGCCTCTCCAACCTGCGGCTGATCCAGCACGATGCGGTCGAGGTGCTGACGCACATGATCGCGCCGGCCTCGCTGGCCGGCGTGCACGTATTTTTCCCCGATCCGTGGCACAAGGCGCGCCACAACAAGCGGCGCCTGATCCAGCCGCCGCTGGTGGCCCTGCTGGCCTCGCGCTTGACAGCGGGTGGCTACCTGCATTGCGCCACCGATTGGGAAGATTATGCGCAGCAGATGCTGGAAGTATTGAGCGCCGAGCCCGCACTGCAAAACAGCGCCGACGGCTACGCGCCGCGCCCCGATTACCGGCCGGTGACCAAGTTCGAGAACCGCGGCCTGCGGCTCGGGCATGGGGTGTGGGATCTGGTATTCCGCAAGCGCGGCTGATCCGCGTTTCCCCTATACTCCAACATCCAAGGCCTTTTTCCGCCTGCTGTTAAAGCGGAATTTATACATACTCCGCCGATCTACCGGATACAATTCAGGCCATGTCCGCGATCAACGCGATAATATCGGCGCCATAACTCTCCAGCTTCTTTTCGCCGACGCCGCTCACGCCGCGCAGCTCATGCAAGCTGGATGGCTGGAGCTTGGCGATCTCGCGTAGCGTCGCATCGTTGAAAATCACGTAAGCCGGAACGTTGTGCTTGCGCGCGGTCTCGACGCGCCACCAGCGCAGCTTGTCGAAGATGGCCTGTTCCGGCGCCGACAGGCCGGCTTCGACATAGCCTTTCGCCTTGCCGGCCTCGCGCCGCGTCTTCGCCGGTTTCTGGTATTGCCGCAACTGGATGTTCTGCGCGCCGCGCAGCACCGGTTTGGCGGCGTCGGTCAGCTTCAGTGCGCTGTAGGCTTCATGGTCGACCGTCACCAACCCGAGCGCGATCGACTGCCGCAGGATCGCGCGCCATTCGGCCTCGCTGGTGGCGGCGCCGATGCCGAAGGTGGAGAGCTGATCGTGCCGCCATTGCTTGACCTTGTCGGATTCGACGCCGCGCAGCACGTCGATCACGTGCACTGCGCCGAAGCGCTGCTCGACCCGGTACACCGCCGACAGCAGCTTTTGCACCGCCACCGTGGCGTCGAACGAGACCGGCGGCGACAGGCAGGTATCGCAGTTGCCGCACGGCGTCGCCCCTTGGCCGAAATATTCCAGCAGCCGCATGCGCCGGCAAGAGAGCGTTTCGCACAGGCCGAGCATGGCGTCCAGCTTGACTCCCTGCACCCGCTTGAACGTCTCGTCCGCGTCCGATTCGTCGATCATGCGCCGTTGCTGCACCACGTCCTGCAAGCCGTAGGCCATCCAGGCATTGGCCGGCAGGCCGTCGCGCCCGGCGCGGCCGGTTTCCTGGTAATAGCCTTCGATGCTTTTCGGCAGATCGAGGTGGGCGACGAAGCGCACGTCGGGCTTGTCGATGCCCATGCCGAAGGCAATGGTGGCAACCATCACGATCCCGTCCTCGCGCAGGAAACGCGCCTGGTTGGCACTGCGCGCGGCGTGCTCCATGCCGGCGTGATACGGTAGCGCCGCGATGCCGTTTTCGCACAGGAATTCGGCGGTTTCCTCGACCTTCTTGCGCGACAGGCAATACACGATGCCGGCATCGCCCGCATGCTGCCCCTCGATGAAATCCAGCAACTGCTTGCGGCCGTTGCCCTTTTCGACGATCTGGTAGCGGATGTTGGGGCGATCGAACGAAGAGACGAACTGCGGCGCCTCGTCGAGTTGCAGGCGCTGCGCGATTTCAGCGCGGGTCTGGCGGTCGGCGGTGGCAGTCAGCGCGATGCGCGGCACCGCCGGGAACTGCTCGTGCAGCACTGATAGCTTGATGTATTCGGGGCGGAAATCGTGGCCCCATTGCGACACGCAATGCGCCTCGTCGATCGCGAACAGCGCGATCTTCGATGCCTGCAGCAGGTCGAGGCAGCGCGGGGTCAGCAAGCGTTCCGGCGCGACGTACAGCAGATCGAGTTCGCCGCGGCGCGCCATGCGCTCGATGCGCGCCGCCTCTTCATAGCTCTGGGTCGAATTCAGGAAGGCAGCGCGCACGCCAACTTCAGCCAGCGCATCGACCTGGTCCTGCATCAGCGCGATCAGCGGCGACACCACGACGCCGACGCCGTCGCGCAACAAGGCCGGGATCTGGTAGCACAGCGACTTGCCGCCGCCGGTCGGCATCAGCACCAACGCATCGCCACCGCCGGCAACGTGCTCGACGATTTCCGCTTGCTGGCCGCGAAACGACGGATAGCCGAATACCGTTTGCAGCAGATGCAGCGCGCGCGCGCCGCTGGATTCGCTCATCTCAATCTGCCCACACCACCCAGCCGCCATGGGCGCTGACCAGCACCAAGAGGCCGAAGGCAATCCGGTACCAGGCAAAAAAGGTGAAATCGTGCGTGCTGATGTAGCGCAGCAGCCAGCGCACGCACAAGAAGGCGGAGACGAAGGCGGCGATGGTACCGATGCCGAACACCGGGACGTCGGCCATCGACAGCAGCGCACGCTCCTTGTACAGCGAATACACGGTGGCTGCCAACAAGGTCGGAATCGCCAGGAAGAATGAAAACTCGGTGGCGGCCTTGCGCGACAGCCCGAACAGCATGCCGCCGATGATGGTGGCGCCCGAGCGGCTGGTACCCGGGATCAGCGCAAACCCTTGCGCGCAGCCGACCTTGAAGGCGTCCAGCGCGCTCATGTCGTCCACCGACTCGATGCGGGCGGCGACCGGCTTGGCGCCGTTCCGGCGCTCGACCCAGAGAATCACCAGGCCGCCGACGATGAAGGCGATCGCCACCGGCACCGGCGCGAACAGCACTGCCTTGATGCTCTTGTTGAAAAGAAAACCGAGCAGCGCCGCTGGCATAAAGGCAATCAGCAGATTCAACACGAACTTCTGTGCCTTGCGGTCGGAAAACAAGCCGCCCAGCACGCGCCCGAGGCGCACCCGGTATTCCCAGCAGACCGCGAAGATGGCGCCGGCCTGGATCACGATCTCGAACACCTTGATTTTCTCGCCGGTGAAATTCAGCAGGCTGCCGGCCAGGATCAGGTGGCCGGTGGACGAAATCGGCAGGAATTCCGTCAAACCTTCGACGATGCCCATGATGAGCGCTTTGAATGCGAGAATAGGATCCATGTTTGGCAAGCTCGAAGACTGAAAAATCAACAAAAAGCCCGCGCTGCTGGCAGTGCGGGCAACATAAGGAAAGCGCGCAAACGGGGCGTCGCTATTTTACCGGCTCGAAGGTAAGCACGAGCGCATTCGGCCTGACCGCGATCCCGACTGGTGTGAAGTCGACCCCCAGATGGCGGAAATCGCCCGCCTCGAGGCGGTACAGCGGCAACTCGGCCAGCATCTGCTGCAACAGCAAGGCACCGATGCGACCGAGCTGGGCCGCGTAATAGTCGTCAACGCCATCCAGCACGAAGCGCTCGATACGTGGCTGTGCCAGCACCAGGGCGCGCTGGGCGGGGTCGATCCGCAGGCTGCCGGAAACGGCCAGACTGCCATATGTGGGCTGATTGCCAAGCACCGGCACGATGCGGGCGGCCAATTGCACTTCGACGCGTCCCGAATCGGGATGCAGCACCAGGTGCGGCTCGGATAGCGTGACGTCAAACAGCGCCAGATAACGGTTGTCATACGGGAAATGCTTCTCCAGTTCCTGCTGCAGTCGCGGCAATGGCAGCACCAGGTCGCGCGGCCCCGACAGCAGCGAGCAGCCGCTGCCGAGCACCAGCAGTGCCAGCAGTGCCAGCCGCAGCAGTATCGTGGGCAGCGCCCTGCGCTCATTCATAGCGTAGCGCCTGGATCGGCAGCAGCCGGGACGCCTTGCGCGCCGGGTAAAAACCGAAAAACACCCCGATGCCGGCCGAAAAACCGACCGCCAGCACGATCGACTCCGGCGACAGCCGCGTCGCCCAGCCGGCGAAGGCGCCGATCGCGTAGGAGCCGGCAACCCCCAGCAGGATGCCGACGAAGCCGCCGATCAGGGACAGCGTGATGGCCTCGACCAGGAACTGGGTCAGGATGTCCGAGCTTCGGGCTCCGACCGCCATGCGCAGCCCGATTTCGCGCGTGCGCTCGGTCACCGACACCAGCATGATGTTCATGATGCCGATGCCGCCCACCAGCAATGACACCGAGGCCACCGCCGCCAGCAGCAGGGCCATCACGCGCGACGACTCCTCCTGCGCCTGCAGCATCTCGGTCAGGTTGCGCACGGTAAAGGCGTCGTCCTGTCCCTGCGGGGTGCGCTGGCGCTGCCGCATCAGGGCGCGGATCTTGTCTTCCGCGTCCTGCATGCTGGCCCCTTCCAGCACCTTGACCTGGATCGTGCCGACCCGCCGCAGCTTGCCCTGGCTAGTGCCGAACAGGCGGTTGCGCGCAGTCGACAGCGGCACCAGAATGAGGTCGTCCTGGTCGGTTCCCAGCATGCTCTGGCCTTTGGGAGCCAGCAAGCCGACCACCGTAAACGGCACGTTCTTGACGCGCATGCTCTGGTCCAGCGGATCCATGTCGCCGAACAGTTGCGTCGCCACCGTCTGTCCGATCAACGCCACCTTGGCCGAACCGGCCAGCTCCGCCGGTTCGAAATTGCGGCCGGCGGCCAGCGACCAGTCGCGCGCCTCCAGATAGTCCGGCGTGACGCCATAGATTTGCGTGGCCCAGTTGTTGTTGGCGGCGATCAGTTGGCCCGAGCTGCGCGAGGACGGCGCCGCCACCTGCACTTCCGGCACTTCGTTGGCGATCGCGAGCGCGTCGTCCTCGGTCAGGTTCTGGTTGGCGCCGGCACCCAGCCGCACACCGGAAGCGGTGGTCGAGCCGGGGATGATGATCATCGAATTCGAGCCCAGGCTCTTGATCTGGTCCTGGATGCGCGCCTGCGCGCCACCGCCGACCGCGATCATGGTGATCACCGCCGCCACGCCGATGATGATGCCGAGCATGGTCAGCATCGAGCGCAGCAGGTTGACGCGCAAGGCATTGAGCGCAATGCGCAGGGTCGCCAGCAGGTTCATGCGACCGCCCCCAATTGGTCCAGATCGGCCAGTTGCGCCTGCGCATCCTGCGCCGGGTGGGCCTGGTCGCTGACCACGCAGCCGTCGCGAAACGTGATGATGCGCGACGCGAAGCGGGCGATTTCCAGTTCGTGCGTGACGACCACGATAGTCATGCCCTGCCGGTTCAGTTTTTGCAGCAGCGCCATGATTTCGATGCTGGTGCGCGAATCGAGCGCGCCGGTCGGCTCGTCGGCCAGGATCAGCGACGGGTTGTTCACCAGCGCACGCGCGATCGCCACCCGCTGCTGCTGGCCGCCGGACAGTTGCGCCGGGTGATGGTCGAGCCGGGCCTCCAACCCAACCTCGGTCAGGCGCGCGATGGCCCGAGTGCGACGCTCGGCGGCCGGCAACGACGTGTATAGCAGAGGCAATTCGACATTATCTTGCGCACTGGTGCGCGGCAACAGGTTGAATTGCTGGAACACGAAACCGATGCGCCGGTTGCGAATCGCCGCCAGCTGGTCGCCGGACAGCACCGACACATCCTCGCCCGCCAGCAGGTAAGTGCCGGCAGTCGGCGAATCAAGGCAGCCAAGCAAATTCATGAAGGTCGATTTACCGGAGCCGGAAGCGCCCATGATGGCCACGAATTCGCCCTCGCCGATCGCGATCGAGACGCTGCGCAAGGCGCATACGCGATTGGCGCCCATCACGTATTCCTTGACCAGATTGCGGGTTTCGATCAGTTGCGGCACGCGTTATTCCGATCAGAACATGCGCGGACCACCGCGCGGCGCGGCGCCGGGCCGCGCCGCGCCGCTTTGCGGCTGCGCGATGCCGACGATAATCTCGGCCCCTTCCTTGAGATCAGGCGCCATCACTTCGGTCATCGTGCCGTCGGTCAGCCCCAGCCGCACGTTCAACTCCCGCGGCTGGCCGGCGCCATCCAGCGTATAAATGCGGCCACTGCTGCTACGGCCGCCGCGCCCGCCCTGGCTTTCGGCGCTGATCGCGTCAAATTTGCGCGCCTGCTCCGGCGTCAGGATTTCGACGATCTGCGTCCGCATCTCGGCCCGATTGCGCTCCAGCAGCTTTTGCCGCTCCTCCGGCGAGGCGCCTCTGGCTGCCGCCATTTTTTCACGCAAGCCGCTGAAAATCGCATCCAGCCGGGTTTTTTGCGCATCGCTCAACTGCAGCTCGCTTTCCAGCCGCTGCCGCAGTTGCTGGCTTTGGCCGCCGCTGCCGCCACTTCCGGTGGCAGCAGCCGGGCGTTCTGCCGGCGCCGCGTTGGACGCACCGGCGCCGCTTGGCTTGAAGCGCAGCGCGGCGTTCGCCACTTTCAACACCTCCCGCCGGCTGTCGGTGGCGATCCGCACGTTGGCAGTCATCCCCGGCAGCAATTCCTTCTTCGGGTTGTCGGCGCTGACTTCGACCATGTAGGTGATCACGTTCGAGACGTTTTGCGCCGCCTTGCGAATTTGCCGCACTTCACCCTCGAAAGTGCGGCCGGGAAAGGCATCCACCGTGAAGGTCGCCTTCTGTCCTTGGCGGATACGGCCGATTTCCGATTCGTCGATCGCGGTATCGACCCGCATGTCGGTCAGGTCGCCGGCGATGATGAATAATTCGGGTGCCTGCAGGCTGGCGGCCACGGTCTGGCCGGCGTCCACGCTGCGCTTGATGACGACGCCATCCACCGGCGCCTTGATCGCGGTGCGTCCGAGATCGACATTGGCCTGCGCCAGCACTGCGCTGCGCTGCCGTACCGCTGCCTCGCCGTTGCGCAGGTTGGCTTCAGCGACGGTGACTTGCGCGCGCGCCGTGGCCAGTTGCGCCGCCGCCGCGTTATACACGGCGCGCGCCTTGTCGCGGTCGGCGGCCGAAATAAAACCTTTCTCCAGCAACTGCTGCTTGCGCTCGAAATCGCTCTTGGCATCCAGGACCGTGATTTCATTGCGCGCTACTTCCGAACGCTGAGCGGCGATCATGGCTTGCTGGGTCTGCACCTGGGCGCGCGCGGCATCCAGATCGGCCTGCGCCTGCCGCACCTTGTATTCGAAGGTTTCGGGATCGATACGGGCGATCAACTGGCCCTGTTTCACCTCGCTGTTGAAATCGACCAGAATTTCCTTCAACTGGCCGGATACTTGCGATCCGACCTGCACCGAGACCACTGGATTCAAGGTGCCCGACGCCGCCACGGTGGCGGTGATCGCGCCCTTTTCGATTTTCACGGTCTTGTATTGCGGGTCGGAATTTTTCTCCGACCAATATCGGTAGCCGATACCGCCCGCCGCCAGCAACAGCGCGGCCAGCAGCCAAACCTGCCATTTTTGCATCCAGCGCATAGACGATCTACCCAATCAATCAAGGATGTGGCGATTCTACCGGCAATCAACGCTGACCCGGCCGAGCCTTTGTAAGAACTTGTTTCGATCCCGCAAGCTTTCACGAGCGATGCGCTATTTATCAACACCGCGCCACTGCGATCTCAAGCTGCCACGATTTACCGGCAAAATAGCGGTACACGACGACGCTTTCCGAAATTTCGCGAGGTTGCACAACCGGAGCCAGGTCAGCTCATGACTCTTCCAGACGACGCGCGCACCAGTGACGGCCTCACTACGGCAGAGGCAGCCCGCAGGCTGGCCGAGCAAGGCCCGAACGCATTGCCCAGCGCGCGCCGGCGCACATTGATACATATCATGTGGGAAGCTGCGCATGAGCCGATGTTTATACTGCTGTTCGCAGCTGGCCTGCTGTACCTGATTTTGGGCGAACCGCACGAGGGCGTGTTTTTATTTGCCATGGTCCTCCTGATGGTGGGCCTGACGCTCTATCAGGAAGGAAAAACCGAGCGCGCGCTGGAAGCCTTGCGCGATATCAGCAGCCCGCGAGCCTGGGTCATTCGCGACCGCCAGCGCCAGCAAATCGACAGCCGCGAAGTGGTGGCCGGCGACCTCATCGTGCTGTCGGAAGGAGATCGGGTGCCGGCCGACGGCATCCTGATTTCCGGCAACGACATGCAGGTCGACGAATCGCTGCTCACCGGAGAATCGGTGCCGGTGCGCAAGATCGCGGGAGCCGAGACCGATGCTGCCGTCGCGCCTGCCCACCTCGGTGGCGACGACCAGCCGTTCGTTTATTCCGGCACGCTGGTGGTGCAAGGCCACGGCATGCTACGCGTGACCGGGACCGGACCGCGCAGCGAAATCGGGCGGATTGGCTCCGCCCTGCAGAAACTAAAGTCTGAAGCGTCGCCGCTGCAAAAACAGACGGCGCGCATGGTCACGTTATTTGCGCTGCTGGGACTCGGCCTCAGTCTGCTGTTGGTGATTGTCTACGGCCTGCTGCACGACGACTGGCTGCAAGCCTTGCTGGCCGGCATTGCACTGGCGATGTCGATGCTGCCGGAAGAATTCCCGGTGGTGCTGACTGTGTTTCCGGCGCTGGGCGCGTGGCGCCTGGCGCGCCAGCAAGTGCTGACGCGGCGTCTGGCAGCCATCGAAACCCTGGGCGCGACCTCAGTGCTGTGCGTCGATAAAACCGGAACGCTGACCGAGAACCGGATGACGGTGGCCTGCTTGTATGCCGGCGGCGGACAGCTTGCGGTGGACTACAGCGCACAGGCCGAGTTGCCGGAGTCGTTTCACGCGCTGGTGGAATTTTCGATCCTCGGCAGCGCAATTGCTCCGGTTGATCCGATGGAGAAGGCGTTTCACCGGCTCGGCCAGCATTTTCTGGCGCACACCGAGCACCTGCACAACGACTGGAGCCTGGTGCAGGAATATCCGCTCACGCCCGAGTTGCGCGCCATGGCGCATGCCTGGAAAGCCGTTGGCACGGACGAGTACGTGATTGCCGCCAAGGGCGCGTCGGAAGCGATCGTCGATCTGTGCCATCTGGACCGCGTCAGCCAGGAGTCGATTTCAGCAGCGGCGGACGCGATGGCGCGCCAGGGTTTGCGGGTACTGGCCGTGGCGCAAGCGCGTTTCTCGGGTGGCGCCTGGCCTCAGAGCAAACATGAGTTCGACTTCATTTTCCTGGGCCTGATGGGGCTGGCCGACCCGCTGCGTGCGGACATTCCGGACGCGATGCAACAATGCCGCCAGGCCGGCATCCGGGTCATCATGATCACCGGCGACTATCCGCTCACCGCCCGCACCATTGCGCGCCAGGCCGGCATTCCGGCCGGAGAGACACTCACCGGTGACGACCTGGCAAGCCTGGGTGAAGCGGAACTGCGTCAGCGCATCCAGACCGCGAATGTCTGCGCCCGCATCGCGCCCGAACAAAAACTGCATATCGTGCAGGCACTGAAAGCGAACGGCGGCGTAGTCGCCATGACTGGCGACGGCGTGAATGACGCGCCCGCGCTGAAGGCGGCGCATGTCGGCATCGCCATGGGGCAACGGGGCACCGACGTGGCGCGCGAGGCGGCGTCGCTGGTGCTGCTCGACGATCGCTTCCTGTCGATCGTGCATGCGGTCCGGCTTGGACGCCGCATCTTCACCAATATGCAGAAATCGATGACCTACGTGCTGGCGATGCATGTGCCGATCGCCGGCATGGCATTGCTGCCGGTGGTGCTGGGCTGGCCGGTCATGCTGTATCCGATGCACATCGTGTTCCTGGAGCTGATCATCGATCCGGCCTGTTCGCTGGCGTTCGAGAATGAGCCGGCGGAACCGGACAGCATGCAGTCACCCCCACGCAACCCGGCTGCGCCGCTGTTTGGTGGCTGGACGCTGGCCATGGCGGCACTGCAAGGGCTGGGAGCGCTGGCCGCGACGCTGGCGGCTTACACCTGGGCGACGCATGTCCTACCAGAACCGGAGGCGCGCGCCTTTGGTTTCGCGACGCTGATCATTGCCAATCTGGCGCTGATTTTTTCAAACCGCTCGCGCACGCGCACCATCGTCGAAGCCTGGCGCGCGCCCAACCCGATTCTGTGGGTCGTCACCGGCACCACACTGGCATTGCTGGCGCTGGCGCTATACCTGCCGTTGCTGGCGGACGTGTTCCGCTTCGCGCCGCTGAGCGCCGCCGAACTGGCGGCAGCGTGCGGCATCGGTATCGCCAGCGTGCTGTGGATCGAGGTACTCAAGCTGGTTCGGCGCAATGGCATGGGCTGAGCCTGCGCGAGATCGCCATGCCGACGGCAGACGACCAATTTCACATCCAGGCCAACGCCTGTCCGCCATCCACCGGAATCGCCGCGCCAACGATGTAGCTGCCGGCATCGGACGCCAGCAACAGCGACACACCATCCAGGTCTTCCCGTCTGCCGAAGCGCCGCAGCGGCGTGCGCTTCAACAAACCATCCTGGAAATCGTGCAAGGCGTCGTGCATGTCGCTTTCGATCGTGCCCGGGCAGATTGCATTGACGCGGATTCCCTTGCCCCCGAGTTCGAGCGCCATCACCTTGCTCAGATGGATCAGGGCCGCCTTCGATGCCGCATAGCTCGCCAGCCAGCCGCCGGCGCGCAGGCCGGCGACCGAGGCGATATTGATGATCGCACCCGAGCGCCGCGGCAGCATGCGACGCGCCGCCTCCTGGGCGACCAGCATCGCACCCTTCAGGTTGGTATCGAAGATGCGCGCGATTTCCTCTTCTTTCTGCTCGACGAACGGGCTGGCATAGATCACGCCCGAATTGTTGTAGAGGATGTCGATCGGCGCGCCGCACTGCCGTTCCGCGCTCTCGAATGCCGCCGCGATCGTTTCCGTTCGCGTAACGTCGAGATAGACGCCATGGGCCGTATGGCCCTGCTCGCGCAGAGCCGCGACCGCCGCCTCGATACGCTCCATGCGCCGCGCCGCCAGCACCACGGTGGCGCCGGCACGCGCGAACACGCCTGCGATATGCAGGCCGATACCGCTCGAAGCCCCGGTGATCAGCGCCGTCCTGGCGCTCAGGCCGAACAAATTATCCATCGTGTCATCCTTCGGATGTCGGCGCGCCGGCACTGGAATCCCGGCATGTGCCGCGACCGGCGCGGCGCACGCTCAGGACTGGCGGCCGACCCACTCGGGGCGGCGCTTTTCGACAAAGGCCCGGATACCCTCCCTGGCATCGGCATGCGCCATATTCCGCACCACCACTTCGCCGCAATACTCGTAGGCATCCGCCAGCGGCATCGGCAACTGGCGATAAAACGCCTGCTTGCCGAGCGCCAGCGTGTAGGTAGACTTGCTGCCGATCTCGTTTGCCAGCGCCGCTACCGCCACATCCAGTTCGGCGGCCGGTACCACCTGGTTGACCAGCCCGGCGCGCAGCGCGAACTCGGCATCCTGCAGGCGGCCGGTGGCAAGCATCTGCATCGCATGCTTGGGCAGCACGCTGCGCCCGAGCGCCACCATCGGCGTCAGGCACCACAGGCCGATGTTTACCCCCGGCGTGGCGAATTGCGCATCGCTGGCGGCGATCGCCAGATCGGCGCTGGCCACCAGTTGGCAACCGGCGGCGGTCGCGACACCCTCCACGCGCGCGATCACGATTTGCGGCTGCTCGCGCAGCGCCTGCATCATGGCCGAACAGCGCACCGAGACGGCCTTGAAGAATTCCGGATCGGTTTCGGCGCTGAACTCGTTCAGGTCATGCCCGGCACAAAAGATTTTTTGCCCGACGCCGCTCAGCACGATCACACCGATGCCGGTTTCGGAACGCAGCTCGAGCAGGCGCCGATGCAATGCATCGATCATCGCCAGCGACAGGCTGTTGCCGCGCTGCGGGCGGTTCAGGGCCAGATAACTTACCGGGCCACGGTCCAGGCGCGTAACCAGGTTTTCCTGCGGATTCGTCATGGCTCTCTCCTTTGCCGGCCGGTATCAGCCGAGCCAGCGCTTGCGCCGCCGATAGTGCTTCATTTCCCGATAGCTCTTGCGCTCGCCATCCATCGTCAGCCCGAGGTAGAACTCGCGCACGTCCTCGTTGGACTTGAGGTCGGCGGCGGCGCCCTCCAGCACGATGCGGCCGTTTTCCATCACGTAGCCGTAGTCGGCGAGATCGAGCGCCACGCGCGTGTTCTGCTCGACGATCAGGAGCGTCAGGCCGCTCGCTTTCAGTTGCGCCAGCAAACCATATACTTCCTCGATCATCAGCGGCGCCAGGCCGAGCGAGGGTTCGTCGATCATCATCAGTTTCGGGTCCGACATCAGGGCGCGGCCGATCACCAGTAGCTGCTGCTCGCCGCCCGACAGGTAACCGGCGGTGCGGCCGCGCAGGGCGGCCAGGCGGCCGATGCGCTGGTACACGTGCTCCAGGCGCCGGCGCGCCTCGGCTCCGCCCACCATGTGGCCGCCGACCACCAGGTTCTGTTCGACCGTCATGTGCCGCAGCACTTGCCGCCCTTCGACCACGTGCACGATGCCGCGCCGGACGATATGCGCCGGCTCCTGGTTGGTCAGCGGCGCGCCGTCGAAGGAAATGCCGCCTCCCGAAACCCGTCCATCCTCGCAACTGATCAGGTTGGAAATCGCCTTCAAGGTGGTGCTCTTGCCGGCTCCATTGGCTCCCAGCAAGGCCACGCATTTCCCTTTCGGGATATTTACCGAAATCCCCTTGACCGCGAGAATCACGTCGCTATACAGCGCTTCCACGTTATTCAGTTCAAGCAAGTGTCTCTCCCAAGGCAATTCACGCGCCCCGCCGGGGCGGGGCGCGTCAGGTTCATATCACCACTTGTTCAATACGGGAACGGCGACGTTCTGGTCGACGATCGTGTACTTTCCGCCTTGCACCGAACCGATATTCACCGTCAGGCCGCGCGTCGGGAACGGCGCATCTTCGGAATAGGTCAGCGTCGGCAGCACGCCAAAGCTTTGTTCAGTCGAAATCGGCGTCGTCACCAGCGTCTTGCGAACGATCTCGCCGCTCAGCTTGGTCGGGCCCACCGCCTTTGCGGCGTTCTCCACCGTGCGCACGGCGACAATCGCCTGATTCAAGCCCATCAGGCAGGGGACGTTGTAGCCGGCCGTGACCTTGTACTTGTCGCGCAGTTTCTCGTAGAAGCCGCGCGCCGTGGTCTTGTCCTCGGTCGGGATCGCCATGCCGTAGGCTTCGTAGTTCCCTTCCATTTGCGCCAGCCCGCCGATCGCCTTGCCGGATGCCTGCAGGCTGTTGTGCGCGCTCATCATGATGGGGATATTGGTCTTGCCCAGGCTTTGCAGCGCGCGCCGGGTCGCGACCACGGCTGCGGTGTTGGTCTGGATCTGGATCACCTCGCCTCCCTTGCGCACCAGGCGTGCCACCTGCTGCGTCAGGTCGGTCGGCTGCACCTCGGTATAGATGGTCTCGACCACTTCCAGCAATTTCGGATTTTCCTTGGCGTATTTTTCCATGCCCTTATGGATATCCACATAGGCGGGCGAAGCTTCCGAAGAAATGATGCCCAGCTTCAGCGGCGCATCGCCGCCGCGTTTCTTGCGGAACCATTCCATGAAGGCGCTCGCCTCGTGCGGGTAGGTCGGGCGCGCATTGAACACCCAGGGGTTCGGCTTCCAGCCATAACCATAGCCGGCGGTGGCCATGATCATCGGCACCTTGTCAGCCGGCAAGCGCTCCTGCAGCGCGGCGGCATCCGGGCCGCCGATACCGAACACCAGGATCGGATTCAGTTCCGATTTGGCGCCCGGCCACAGGCTGGCCACCTGCGCCACGTCGTAGCGGGTGTCATAGTCCTTGATTTTCAGTACCACGCCAAGATCCTTGCCGACCTCGGCATTCCACCAGTCGACGACCCCGCGGCGGCAGCCCGTGACGTCCTTCATGATGTCGGCATAGGGGCCGGTGAAATCGGCCAGGCCGGCGAGGTTGTAGGTGGTCTGGGCTTGCGCGCCGGCGCCAGCCAGCAGCATGCTCAAGCCGCCCGCCGCGCCGAGCAGCCAGGCATGCGTCCGAGCCGGAGCCGGGGCCGGCCGTTGGTCAAATTTTGCTTCAAAAAAACCCATTTTCATCTCCTTGGTAGTTATCGAACGCACCGACAAGAGGAAGCGCCGCCTTCGGCCGCTTCCGTTTTTTTTCAACTTCAATACGGGAAAGGCCACAAGCGGTAGGAGCGCTTCATGATCTGCCACCTGTGCATCAGGCCGCGCGGCTCGAAAATCAGGAAGCCGGCAATCATCGCTCCCAGGAAGATATTCATCGCGGCAAACACGATGTCGCCGCTCAGGAACGAAACATGCTCGACGATCGTGGAGCCGGCCGAACTGATCATCTCTTGCGCCAGCTTGATCACGAACACGCCGATCAGGGCACCCGTGATCGAGCCGACGCCGCCGACGATGATCATGGCGATCAACCAGATCGAGTGGAACAGCGTGAACTGGTCGACGGCAACGAAACGCACGTAATATGCCCACAGGCCGCCGCCGATGCCGGCATAGAACGCGCCCAGCAGGAAGGCCACGGCCTTGGTGCGGACCACGTTGATTCCCATCATCCCGGAAGCAACGTCGTCGTCACGCACTGCCAGGAAAGCGCGCCCGTGCCGGCTGCGCGCCACACTGTAGGCGCCGAACAGCATCAGCGCCGCCACTGCCAGGCAGAGGTAATAGATCGAGCGGTCCGAGTCGAAGTGGAATCCCAGGATTTCGGCCGGCTTTACCGTGATGCCGTTCGAGCCGCCGAGCCAGGAGGCGGGCAGATTCAGCACCAGGAAGTGGAACAGGATCTGGGCCGCGATCGTGGTCAGGGCCAGATAGAAACCCTTGATGCGGACCGCCGACATGCCAAAAACGAAGCCGAATATGGCGGCCGCCATGCCGCCCGCCGGCAGCGCCGCCCAGATCGGCCAACCGGCCTTGCTGGCCAGGATCGCCGTGGTGTAGGCGCCGGCTCCCATGAACGCGGCTTGCCCGAGGTTGATCTGCCCCGCCAGGCCGGTGTTGATCTGGAGGCCGAGCACCACCACCGCCGTGATCAGCATCGCGGTCACGATGGCGACGATGCGCGGCTCGAACAGCAGCGGCAGGATCGCCATGAACAACCCGAACAAGGCTAGGGTCCAGCGCTGCTTGGAAGTGCGGATCAACGCCTGATCCTGGGCAAAGCTGGTTGCGAATACGCCTGCTGGATCCATGATTTATACCCTCTCGATAGTCTTCCAGCCGAACATGCCGGTCGGCCTGATCAGCAGTACTAAAAGCATGATGATGAATGGCAGCACCGAGCCTACCGCGCCGCCGACCAGCGGATCGAGATAGGCCATGGTCAGCGCCTGGACGATGCCCACCAGCAGCCCGGCCAGCAGCAGGCCGCCAATCGATTCGAGGCCCGCCAGCAGCGCGACCGGCAGCGCCGCCATACCGATTTCCGAGGTCAGCAGATTGAGCGATTTCCCGCTCAGGTAGACGATTGCGCCCAAAGTCGAGAGCACCGAACCCAGCGCCCAGGCGAAGGCCACCGAGCGCCGCACCGAAATCCCCAACGACATCGCGACCTGATGGTCTTCCGCCACCGCGGTCATGCGCAGGCCGGCCCGAGTCCGGTTGAAGAACCATGACAAGCCGAACCCGATGACGATGGTCAGGAGTCCGCCATAGAACAGCGAGCGCGGAATCAGCAGCTCGCCGACCAGGATCGGCGCCAGCGGAAACACGATCGGGAATGGCCGCACCTGCGGGCCGAACGCGACCAGGATGACGCCGCGGATCAGGATCAGCAGGCCGATGGTCACCATCACCATCGAGAAAACCGATTCGCCGACCAGGCGGGAGAAAAACAGCCGTTCGATCAACAGCCCGAATACCGCCGCAGCGGCGAATGCCAGCGGCAAGCCGGCCCACATCGGCAAGCCCATCTGCATGATCATCCACCAGACCAGGAAGCCGCCGAACACCACCAGTTCGCCCTGGGCGAAATTGAACACCTTGGAGGCGCGGTATATCACCACGAAACCCATCGCGATCAGTGCGTACAGCAAACCGATCAGCGCGCCGTTGATCAGATAATTCGGAAACTCGATCATGCTACCCTCCGTTCGGCTGAGACCGCCCCGTGCCGCGCCGCGGCCGGTTCGCTGTCGTAAATCGCGACCCGGGCCGCCAGGCTGCCCTGGCGCCCATCCTGATAGGTGACGGGAATCCGGATGTCGACTACATCGGCCGCCGCGTACAAACCATCGATTACGGCCGCATAGCGCTGCTCCAGGAACTCGCGCCGCAGTTTGCGCGTGCGCGTCAGCTCGCCCTCGTCCGGATCGAGCTCCTTCGGGAAATTGGCGAAACGGCGCACCCGCGCATGGGCCGGCAGAAAGGAATTGACTCGCTGAATTTCACCGCGCAGCAATTCCGCCACCTCGGGTTTTTGCGACAGATCGGTGAAGGTGGAGAAGCTGAGGTTTTGTTCCTCGGCCCAGCGCGACACCACGCTCATGTCGATATTGATCAGGGCCGCGACGAAATCGCGCGTGGCGTCGCCAACCGTCATGATGTCCTTGATGAACGGGCTGAAGCGCAGGCGGGTTTCGACGAACTGCGGCGGGAAGCTTTCTCCCGACCTCAGGCGCCGCAGATCGGCCATGCGCTCCAGGAACACCAGTTCGTCCCGCTCGCTGCGGGTGACCGCGTCGCCGGTGCAGAACCAGCCGTCAACCAGCTTTTCGGCGCTGGCGTCGGGGCGCCGGTAGTAGCCCTGGAAATGCGTGCCGCCGCTTATATGCAGCTCGCCATCGGCAGTCAGGCGCCATTCGAGCGGCGCACCCGCCTCCGGATGCGCGCGCAGCCAGTGCCCGACCGTTTCCAGATCGTAGCGGTCCCCCTGATGCATGGTCAGCAAGCCGGTCTCGGTCGAGCCGTAGATGTTGCGCAAGGGCACACCGATCGCATGGAACATCCGGAACACATCCGGCGCCATGGTGGAACCGCCGCAGCCGGCAACCCGAAGCCGGGTCAGTCCCAGTTGGTCGCGCAAGGGCCGCAATACCAGCGCTTCCGCCAGCGGAAACGCCAGCCGTGCGCGCGTGCTGACCGGCCGGCCTTCGAGGCGGGCGACGTTGACTTCGTGGCCAATGGCCAGGCCCCACTCGTACACGCGGCGGCTGATCTTGCCGGCATCGAGCATGCGTGCCTGCACTGTGGATGCCAGGCTTTCCCACTGGCGCGGCGCGAATACCATCGCTTCCACCGCCAGCTCGCGGATATTGTTCAAGACCTGCTCCGGCCCCTCCGGAAAATTCACCACGAACGGCAAGCCGACGCCGAGCGTGATGCCGATGATCTGCTCGGTCGCCCAGGCCGGAGCGATATAGGTAAGGTACTCCATGCCCGGTTCGGCGCCGGTGGCGTCGATCACGCGCTGCGCATTGTCGATCAGGTACTTGTGGGTCAGAATCACGCCCTTGGGCTTGCCGGTCGTCCCCGAGGTATACGACAGCACTGCGATATCGTCGGGCTTTCCTTGCAGCAGAAAGGCGCGGTACAGCTCGGGTTGCTCGCCATGCAGGCGCCGGCCGTCTTCCTGCAACGCGGCTACCGTGCGCAGCGCGTCATGCCGATAGGACCACATGCCGGTATCGTCCCAATAGACGATCTTGCGCAGCAGCGGCAGGCGCTCCATGGTTGCCAGACCTTTGTCGACCTGCTCCTGATCCTGTGCGAACAGGTACACCGCCTCGCTGTCCTCCAGCAGGTAGGCGACCTCGTCCGCCGTCAAATCTGGGTAGAGGGAGACCACCTTGCAGCCCAGCGCCTGGGCCGCGAATTCGGCCCAGAAGTGTTCCGGTTCGTTTTCGCCGAGAATGGCGACCGTCTCGCCGCGCTGCAGGCCGAGTCGATGCAGGCCGAGCGCCAGAGCGCGCACGTTTTCCTGGACCCGGGCGAAGCTGAATTCGCGCCAGATGCCGCGATATTTGTGCCGCTGGGACAGACGCTCGGGCGTCTTGTCCGCGTGTTGCTGGAGCAACTGCGGAAGCGTTGACATGGGTAGCATCAGTGTCCTCCGTCACCGAGATAGGCTTTCAGAACCGCCGGATCAACCTGGATCTGGGCGGGCGTACCGTCGGCAATCTTGCGGCCGAAATCGAGCACTGCGATGCGATCGGCCAGGTCCATCACCACCCCCATGTCATGCTCGACCAGCACGACGGGAATGCGCCGTGCTTCCCGCACGTCGAGGATGAAGCGGGCCAGGTCTTCCTTTTCTTCCGAGTTCATGCCCGCCATCGGCTCGTCCATCAGGAGGATCTTCGGTTCCTGGGCCAGGGCCCGGCCGAGGTCGACCCGCTTGCGCAGGCCATAGCCGAGGCTGCCCACCGGCTGATGCCGGATCGACTGGATTTCGAGCAGCTCGATGATTTCCTCGACCGCTTCGCGGTGCTGGAATTCTTCGCGCCGGCTGCGGTTGAAATAAAAGAACGCTTCCGGCAGCGTGGCCCGCATGTGGATATGGCGGCCCACCATGATGTTTTCCACCACGCTCATGCCGGAAAAGATGTGCGTACCCTGAAAGGTGCGGGCCAGGCCGGAGCGGGCGATCTGATGCACCGGCCTGCCCTTGATGTCTTCCTGGTTAAGCAGAATGCGGCCCTGCTGCGGACGATAGAATCCGCTCAGGCAGTTCATCAGGGAAGTCTTGCCGGCGCCGTTCGGGCCGATGATGGCGAGCAGCTCGTCGGCGCAAACTTCGACCGATACATTGTCGAGCGCGACGATGCCGCCGAACGCCATGCGGATTCCCTCCGCCGCCAGCACCGCCTGCGCGCCTTGCGCCGCCGGTCGCGGCGTACTCATGCCGCTCCCCGCTGCGCTGATACCTTGTCTCATCTCGTCTCCTGTCGTTTTTTTCTCACGCGGCACCGGCTCGTGGCCCGCGCGCCGCGCTTACTTCCCGGCCGGCGCTCCTTGCGGCGCCTACGGCTTGGTGCGCCAGCTAGCGCGTGCCGACGCGGCCGCCGCCGTCGATACTGATGGTGGTAGCGTTGATGTAGGGGTTTTCCGCGATATGGCGCACCAGGCCGGCGAATTCGTCCGGTTGGCCCATGCGCCCCGGATACAGCACCATGTTATTGATCAGCTTGTCCGCCACTTTGGGCGGCATGCCCGCCGCCATGCCGGTCTCGAACAGGCCGGGCGCGATCGCTACCACGCGGATGCCGTGCTCGGCCAGATCGCGGGCGATCGGCAGCGTCATGCCGATCACGCCGGCCTTGCTGGCGCTATATGCGGCCTGCCCCATCTGGCCTTGCCAGGCGGCGCCGGATGCGGTGTTGAGGACCACGCCGCGCTCGCCGCTCGCGTCCGGTTCATTGCGGGACATGGCAAGCGCCGCATGCCGGATCATGTGGAAAGTACCGCTCAAGTTCACCGCGATGACACGATTCCACAGGTCGATCGGGAACAGTTCGCCTCTCGACAGGGTCTTGCACGGACCAAGGATGCCGGCGCAGTTGACCACGACGTGGATGGCGCCGTGCAATTCCACGACGGCATCGATGCCGGCCTTGATGCCGGCTTCATCGGAGACATCCACCGCCAGCCCCTTCATATCAGGCCCCAGCGCGGTTTGCACGGCCTCGGCATCGAGGTCGAAACCGACCACCCTGGCGCCGGCGGCAAACAGCGCCTTGCAGGTAGCCAATCCAAGACCGGAGGCGGCGCCGGTAACGACGGCGACTTTGTTGTTGAGGTTCATTTGCGGGTTTCCAATTTGTCTGTGGTAAATCTCGGCCAAGCGGCCGCCAGGGCTCGCTCGGCATTTCCTTTTGGCGCGGTGCCGGTATCCTGTTGCGTCACACCGAACGCCATTCGCCTTTCCAGTATTTTTCTCGTATGTCGCGCTTGAGCACCTTGCCCACCGCGCTACGCGGTAATTCGTCCCAGAACTCGATACTTTTCGGTGTCTTGACGCTGCCGAGTTCCTGTTTGCAGAGAGAAATCAGCTCGTCGGCGGCGGCTTGGCAGCCGGGTTTCAGCTGGATCACCGCCTTCACCGCCTCGCCCCACTTTTCATCCGGCACGCCGACGACGGCACAATCCAGCACGGCCGGATGGGTATTCAGCACCGCCTCGATTTCGCTCGGAAAAACGTTGAACCCGCCGCTGACGATCATGTCTTTCTTGCGGTCGACGATGGTGATCAGGCCCCGCGCATCCAGGATGCCGACGTCAGTCGTGTGATGCCAGCCGTAGCCGGACACTTCCGCGGTTTCCGCCGGTTTTTTGTAATAACCCTTCATCACCATCGACGAGCGCACCACGATTTCCCCTTTCTCGCCGGGGGGAAGGATGTTGCCATCGTCGTCCATGATCTCGACACGGGCATAGGGAACTGCGCGGCCGGCCGAGCGCAGCGCTTCCTCGTCGAAACCGCCGTCGGCGTGGATGTAATCCTCCGGTTGTTTGGCCACCACCGGAAAGAGGCATTCGCTTTGCCCGTACACTTCGTAGATCACCGGCCCGAACACCCGCACCGCCTCTTTCAGCTTTTCCGGCGCGATCGGCGCGGCCCCCACCGCCAGGCAGCGCAGCGATGTCAGATCCGTCGCCGCAATCGCAGGGGCGGCAAGCAGGGCATACACGATGGTGGGCGGCATGAACAGATGACTGATGCGCTCACGCTCGATGGTGGCCAGTACCGCCTGCGCATCGAAGCCCGGCAGTACGACCGTGCAGGCGCCACGGGCAGCGCCTGTCAGAGTGATGAAGGCGGCGGCGTGGGTCAGCGGCGCGACCGCCAGGATGCGCGAGCTGGAATCGATCCGCAACGTGCTGAAAATGGAAATCAGCGTCATTTCCAGCGACCGGTTGGAATGCAATGCGCCCTTCGATGGACCGGTCGTTCCGCCAGTCGGCTGCAGCACGCTGGCATGCTCGGGATCTTCCGGCAGCGCGACATATGGCTTGCGATGCGGCGCGATCCAGGTTTCCAGAAATTCTCCGTGCTCGGACGGCCGATCGATGCAGATGAAGCGTCGCACCCGGGGCAACCCGGCTTTCAAGCTCGGGACGATGTGCTCGAAACTGCTGTGGAAAAAAATCAGATCGCAATCCGCATAATCGAGCATTGCCAGGTTAGTGGCCGGCGCATTCCGGGTATGCAACGCGACCCAGACCATTTCCGCCCGGTTGGCCGCGATCTGCAGCAAGCTGATGCGGTAATCGTTGGGCGCGTAAATCGCGACATGGGCACCGCGGCCCAAGCCAGGTTCGCTGGTCAGTGCGTGCGCCGTGGCGTGCACGACTTCCCGCGCCTCGCCATACGTCAGGCGCGTTGCGCCGTCGACGAAGGCTTCGTACCGCGGGAAGCGCGCGGCTGTCGCGTCAAAATAATCTGCCAAACGCAATTTTCTTCTCCTGATTCAACGCTGCTGCGCCGATGCGCAATCCACTAGCGGCCAAGGATGGTGATGCAGGCGACCGCCTCTTCGATGCCTTGCAGGCCACCGCCGTTCTCCGCCAGCGCCAAGCGTGCGCCCATCACCTGCCGCACGCCTGCCTCGTTGCGCAACTGGGTCACCAGCTCGTGCACCTGGGCGATGCCGGTGGCACCGACCGGATGTCCCTTGGATTCCAGGCCACCGGAGGGATTGACCGGAATGCTGCCGCCAATACTGGTTTCACCGCGCTCCGAGAACGGACCACCGTCGCCGAATTCGCAAAACCCGAGATTTTCGATCTGAATGATTTCCCCCATCGCGGTCGCGTCATGGACTTCGGCCACCGAGATGTCTTGCGGTCCAACGCCGGCCAGGTCGTATGCGCGGCGCGCCGCCAGCGCCGTGCAGTGCTGGCGGTAATCGGCCTCGGTCCGATCCGATCCGGTATGGACGATCGACGCCAGCACGCGGATGGCGCGCGATGGATCGATGTTCCAGCGCTTCAGGCCGGCGGCGGTGCAGACCACGGCGGCGGCCGCCCCGTCCGAGATCGGCGAGCACATCGGCAATGTCAGCGGGTAGGTGATCGGCGGCGCGGCGAGGATCTCGTCGGTCGTGTACGCGTTCCGGTATTGCGACAGGGGGTTGTGGACCGAATGCGCGTGATTCTTTGCCGCGACCGCGGCCAACTGTCGCTGGGTGGTGCCGAAGCGCTTCATGTGCGCGCGCGAAAATGCGGCGTAGACGTCCATGAAGACGCTATACGGCTTGGACGATATGCTGCCCTCCGGAACTTCCACACCCTGTCCGAGTTGCAGCAGGCGATCGCGAATTTGCTCGGCCTCGTGCACATCCCAGGCGCTGTCGAACACCGAGAACATGCGGGCGCGGTCGGCGGAATACATCTTTTCCGCACCGACCGCCAGCGCCACATCGGCTGCGCCGGCGCGCAAGTGGTTGACGGCAAGGGTAAACGCGCTGCTGCCGCTGGCGCAGGCATTTTCCACGTTCACCACCGGAATACCGCCCACCCCCATCGAGCGCAGGGTGACCTGGCCGCGGATCATGTGCTGCCCCTCCATATGGCCTTGCGACGCATTGGCAAAGAACGCCGCTTCCAGCGCATCCTTGCCCAGGCCGGCATCCGCCAGCGCGGCTTCGACCGCCTGCCGAGTCAGGGCCTTCATGCTGGTTTCCAGATGGCGTCCGAATGGCGTCATCCCCACACCCACCACGTAAATCTGCTCCATCCCTTTTCTCTCCCTCATCCAGGTCGGCGTCCTGCCGGCATGAGCCCGCCTGCAGGCAACCATACACAAGATTTACTCGTTAGTAAGATAAAAGCCTAATAAGTAATTTAAATTACCAAAAAATCTAATTTTTGAGGCCGGCCATTACGGATTGCGTGTCCGCCCCGAGCGCAGCGACGTCCGACCTCGGCCCCGGATGATCGCCGCCGAAAACTAGCGGCTGCGCCACATGCCAGGAAGCGCCACCGCCCGCGCCTGCGACCTGACGAAACAATCCGCGCTGGCGAAAATGGGGGTCCGACAGCACTTCGTCCAGGGAATTCACCGGCCCCCAGGGGATGCCGGCCTGATCAAACTGCACGCCCCAGGCCTGGCGTGGCTGGCGCGCCAGGCAGGCGGCGATCCGCTCGCGCAAGCGGTCCCGCTCCGCGATCCTCTGCGGGCGCTTCAACGATGCCGCCTCGTCCATGTCGAGCAGCGCGCACAACGGTTCCCAGAACCAATCCTCGTGCGCAATCGATAAGGTCAGCAACTTGCCATCGCCGCATTTGAAGGTGCCGTACGCCGGCTCGTCGTTGACCGATACCGAATCGACGCCATTCATGCGCGGAGCCAGGAGTGTCGTCATCCAGGAAACCAGGCAATCCGTCATCGAAACGTCGATGTAGGTTCCCTTACCGGTTCTCCCGCGCTGCAGCAAGGCCGACAACATCGCTACCAACGTGAACATGGCGGACGAAAGGTCGCCGATCGCCATTTCCGGCGCCGCCTCGATATGTCCGCTGTCAGCCTGGCGGAACAGGAGGCCGGCCAGCGCCTGATAGGAAAGGTCGTGCGCCGGACGATCCCGATAGGGGCCGGTTTGCCCGAATCCGGAGATCGACAGGTACACGATGCGCGGATTGATGGCCGCCACGGAGGAATAATCGAAGCCCAGGCGCGCCATGGTGCCAGGGCGAAAGCCCTCCATCAGGACATCGGCATCGCGGATCAGGCGGCGCAACGCGTCCTTCCCCTGCTCCGATTTCAGATCGAGCACCACCGATTTCTTGTTCCGGTTCAAGGAGGCATGAAAGCCTGGGAACTGGCGCGCCGGATCGCCGGCACCCCGTTCGACAATGATCACTTCGGCGCCGAGATCGGCCGCCACCAAGGTCGCGAACGGACCCGGATACTGCTCGGCCAATGTAAGGACGCGCACGCCTTCAAGCGGGAGAGCCATGATTTTTTCCTATACGAAACCAGGACACCAATCGATTCGGTATTTCGAAAGCCACATACCGGAATCAATTCTACTCGACAGTCAAATAATTTACCATATAATTATTTTTATTTCCAATTAGAAGAATTAGGCTAATAATGGTGCACAGAATCCAACTGATGAGGAATATCCGATGAATGACGCTGAAATCATTTCCGAGGTACGCGGCGGCGCGCTGTGGATCACGATGAACCGTCCTGCCGCGATGAATTCGATCACGCCGCAGGTGTTGACCGGCATCTCCCGCGCCCTGGACCGGGCGCAAGCCGAAAAAGACGTCCGAGCCGTGGTACTGACCGGTACCGGGCGCGCCTTTTGCGCGGGCGCCGATCTGAAATACGTGCAAAGCCAGACCAATGATTCCGGTGACGGAACGAAACGCTTTTTGGGCGACGTCCTGGCGACGATGAATCGCCTGGAGAGCTTCCCACTACCGGTGATCGCCGCCGTAAACGGACTGGCGCTCGCGGGCGGCTTGGAGTTGGTGCTGTGCTGCGACCTGGTGATTGCGGCGCGCTCGGCCAAGCTGGGCGACGCACACGCCAACTACGGCCTGCTTCCGGGCGGCGGCGGGTCGGTGCGGCTGCCGCGCAAGATCGGCCCGACGCGCGCCAAATACCTGCTCTATACGGGAGAGTTCGTCGCGGCCGAGGAACTGGTGGCAGCCGGCCTGGTGAACCTGGTGGTGGACGACGCGGAATTGCCCGCGGCTACCGAAAAACTGGTCGCCAAGCTTGCCAACAAGAGCCCCGTCGGCCTGCGCCGGATGAAGGCACTGGTCGACGATGGCCTGGCCCAACCGATCGAGTCCGCCCTGCGGCTGGAGTTGCTGGCGTCCGAGGTGCATGCCCACAGCGCCGACATGAAGGAAGGACTGGCCGCGTTCAACGAAAAGAGAGCGCCGGTGTTTATCGGCCATTAGCGATTATTTGCGAGGAGACCCAAGTGACATCCAGTGACCGATTTTCCCGTTTGCGCACCGTGCAGGAAACCGCCTGGCGGATGGCGCCGGCCATCCGTGCCATTTATGAACGAACCTGGATGACCCCTGCCGACATTCGGACCGCGGCGGACCTGACACGGCTGCCGATCACAAGCAAGGACGAACTGCTCGCGCTGCAGCAGTCCCACCCGCCGTTCGGCGGATTTCTCGCCGCGCGCGAGCAGGATATCGCGCGGATCTTCGTTTCGCCCGGCCCCCTGCATGAACCCCAACTGCGATCGGACTGCGATGGGCACGGCTTTGCGCGGGTATTCCAGGCGGCCGGCATCGGACCCGGCGACCGCGTGCTGAACACCTGGTCTTATCACCTGGTTCCCGCCGGCCTGCTGCTCGATCAAGGGATTGCCTCCTGCGGCGCCACGGTGATTCCGGCAGGCACCGGCGGTGCCGAGCTGCAGGCGAAAATCGTGCTCGACCTCGGCATCACCTGCATCTGCGCTTCGACCGCATTTTTCATGACCTTGATCGAAACCCTGGAGAATCTGGGACACGGATTGCCGCAGGACTGGAAGGTCCGTGCCGCCATGCTCGGCGGCGAGATGGGCGACTGGATGGGCAAGCGCCGCCGCCTGGAGGAGCGGTACCGCATCCAGACCTTCTCCGCCTATGCCACCGGCGATTTCGGACTGATCGGCTATGAACAGGAAGGCAGGGAGGGTTACGCGATCCACGAAGACCGGCTGCTCCAGATTTGCGACCCGATCACCGGGCTACCGGTCGCGGAAGGCACACCCGGCCAGATCGTCGTCACCACCCTGGCACCCGGCTGGCCGTTGATCCGCTTCGGCACCGGCGACGTCGCCTGCGCCCTCGAAACCGACGCCGATGGATTCGCAGCCCGGATTGGCCCGATACAGGGGCGGGTCGGGCAGGCGGTCAAGGCCAGGGAAATTTTCATTTACCCCAGGCAGTTGGAGGAGTTGGCGATCCGCGTCCCGGGCGTAAAGGCTGCCCAGGCGGTAGTCACCCGTCCCGGCAATCGCGAGGAAGTCACGCTGCGCCTCGCGATCGACCCGACAGCAGAACGCGAATCGCTGGAATTGGCGGCGGCGCAGGAATTCCAGAAATTGTCGCGGCTCAAGCCCGACCACGTCGAATTGCTGGCGATCGACGCCCTGGCGGCGGAAAGCGCGCTGGTCGTGGACCGAAAGGGCGGCGCCTAGAAGATCATCCGGTACCAGGCGCAGCCGTCTTTTTCGATCTGCACCGAGACTTCGCCGCGCGCCACCAGATAGTTGAGATGCGCCAGGCTTTCCCCGGTCGCCATGCTCATCAGATGGTGCTCCGACGTGATCGGCCGCGCGAACAGGGCTCCGTACACGTCGATCGCGCGCCGCGGCTCGCGCAAAGCCTGGCGCAGCCGGTCGAGCGCCCGATGCTGGCTCTGATCGAGCGCATCGAGCCGGCGATGCAAGCCTCGGAACGGCTCGTTATGGGACGGCAACACCAGCACATCGTCCGGCACTTCCCGCTTCAGCTTGCCGAGCGAATCGAGCCAATCGGCCAGCGGATTGGCATCCGGTTCGGTCGGAAAAACCGAGATATTGGAAGAAATGCGCGGCAATACCTGGTCGCCGGAAATCAGCAGCTTCAGTTCGGGGCAATACAGGCAGGCATGTTCGGGCGAATGGCCGTTCCCAACCACGACGCGCCAGCGCCGCGCACCGATCTGAAACTCCTCGCCGTCGTGCAAGCGGCGGTAGCTGTCGGGCAGGGCATAAATCATCTTGCCGAAACCGCCAAAACGGGTACGGTAATTTTCGATGCCGTCCTCGTCCCAGCCGGCCCTGCGGAAAAATTGCACCGCCTCCTCCGGCGCCTCGCGGCCGGTATCGGCGCCGAGCACGCGGCAGCTCAGGTATTCCAGACGGCTGATCCATAGCCGGCAGCCGAACTTCCTGGTCAGCCAGCCGGCCATGCCGATATGGTCGGGATGCATGTGGGTGACGAAGACGCGCGTCAGCGGAGCGTCGAGCGCCCCGGAAAACAACCCGCGCCATGCCGCCGCCGTGTCGGGCGACCAGATGCCGGTATCCACCAGCGCCCAGCCGTCGCCGTCCCGAAGCGCCCACACATTGATGTGGTCGAGCTGAAACGGCAAGTGCATGCGTATCCACAGCACCCCTGGTGCAATTTCCTTGGCACTGCCGGCTGCCGGCGCCGCTCCGTACGGGTAACTCAATCCGGATTTGTCGACCGCCCCGCCCTCGTTTTCCGTACTCATGACGAACTCCCGTTGCGCACCGGCCGTGTCATCCGATCGGCAGGAAAGCCTCAGACCAGGCTGCGTGCGATGATCAGCTTCTGGATGTGGCTGGTGCCTTCATAAATCTTGCAAACCCGGACGTCGCGGCAATAACGCTCGACCGGGAAATCCTTGATATAGCCGTATCCGCCATGAAGCTGCAGGGCGGTCGAGCACACCTTCTCCGCCATCTCGCTGGCGAACAGCTTGGCCATCGAGGCTTCCTTCGCGCACGGAATGTTCGCCTCGACCAGCCGGGCCGCATGCAGCACATACTGGTGCGCGACATCGACCTGCATCGCCATCTCCGCCAGATCGAAGCTGACCGCCTGCAGCTTGATGATCGGTTCGCCATAGGCTTCCCGATCCTTGGCGTAGCGCAAGGCAGCCTCCAGCGCGGCGCGCGCGACGCCGACCGCCTGCGCCGCAATCGCGACCCGGCCGTGCGACAGCAGCGTCATCGTTTGCTGATAGCCGGCGCCTTCGGCGCCGAGAAGGTTTTCCGCCGGCACCCGGCAATCGGTCAATTCGATCTGCGCGAGATGCGCCGTGTGCTGGCCATATTTGCTTTCGACGCGCGCAATGTTGTATCCAGGCTGCTTCGGATCGATCAGGAACAGGCTTTTTCCGCGCTTGCCGGCGGCCGGGTCGGTGACCGCCAGCGCGATCGCCAAGCCGGCCTCGCTGCCGTTCGAGATGAACTGCTTGCTGCCGTTCAGGACATAGTGGGCGCCATCGCGCCGCGCGGAGGTGCGAAACGCCGCGGTATCGGAGCCGGCATGCGGTTCGGTCAGCAGGAAGGCGCCGATATGCATGCCGCTTGCAAGTTGCGGCAAATGCTTGCGTTTTTGCTCCTCGCTACCCGACCACAGCAGCGTCAGGCCGAGGCTGTTGTGGACATGGACGATGGTCGCGAAACCGGCATCCGCGGCCGCGAACTCTTCGATGGCAAGGCAGTAGTCAACGAAGCTCGCTCCCGATCCGCCGTATTCTTCCGGCACCAGCATGCCGAGAAAACCAAGCGCGCCGGCGGCTTTCAACTCATCGTGCGGCCACGCTTGCGATTTGTCCCGCGCGGCTGCCGTCGGCCCAACGACTTCGTTCGCCACTTTTCTGGCGGAGTCGCGGATCATGACTTCCTGTTCGCTCAGGAATATTGTGGAAGTATCGGACATCGTATCTCCTCTGAATCGCGCCGCTTGGAGGCGCATTGTTGTCCCGGTCGACGCAAACCTTGTCTTTTCCTGCTTTCAGGGAGCACCGTCCCTCAGACAAATTCGACCCTTAGGAAAATTATTTTACCTATTGAAAATAAATTCTACTCTAAAGTCAATTATGTTCTCGGCGCATTTGTATGTCAATCATGCCTTGGATCTTCGATGAGACGGCAGCCCTCTCCGCGTCCACAAGAAAAGACGAGGCAGAACCACTTTACCGGGGAGCTGGATAGTTATCGAGAAACCGCTGCCGCCGCGTCAATTCGGGATCGGCGAGTGGATGCTGCTGCCCGGACGACTCCCGGATGGCCGGGCACGCTTCGGGGGGAGTCGAACGCAAGACAAAGGGAAGCGGCCGCCAGCCGCAGTGGGATGCGAGGCAGCCGGATGTAGCGGGAAAGATTTTTATGAAGTTTTTGTCACTTCTGACTTTGAATGCCCTGCACCAGGAATTGCACGAAGGCTTCGGCGATTTCGGTACCGGAGAGTTCGCCGTCGATCCTGAACCAGCGCGGAATGCCGGTGATCGCCCCCATGAACCAGAATACCGCGAGCTTCGGATTGCACTGGACGATGGTTTTGTCGTCTATCCCTTCCTGAATCAGGCTGCGCAGGCGCAGGTCGAACTGCCGGCGGCGCGCCATGATCCGTTTGCGGTCGCTCGGCGTCATGGCATTGTATTCATGCAGGACTGCGGAAGCTCCGAGCTCGCTGGCAAAGTCTTGAATATAGATCGAAAGGAAGCTTTTCAATTTTTCGAGACCGGTTTTACCGGTCGCCATCGCCTGCTCGAACGCCTCGTCACCGATTTCCATCGACAGGCTGTGACACTCATACAACAGCTCCTGCTTGCTCTTGATGTAGTGGTACAACGCCGGCTTGGTGACATTCAGGCTTTTCGCGATGTCGTCGAGCGAGACATTTTGATATCCGCTGTGCCCGAACGCCCGCGACGCTTCCGCGATCACCGCTTGCCGCTTCAGTTGGTATTGCTCATCCTGGCTCTTGACCAGATTGTTCCAGCGCCTAGGCGCGGCCGGCTTTTTCTTGGGAGCCGTCTTCTTCGCTTCGGCGCTTTCGCTAACGCTTTCTGCTTTTCTCAATTTATTTTCCTCGTCCCTGTGCGCGCACAGTCTACTTGCCAATAAAACTTTTTACCCAAGGATCGATTATAAGACCTGCTCTCCATGCGCCAAAGCAGAAGGAGCGCTTGCACTCGACCGGAAGCTGCCTTTTCATGGTGTCCAGAGACACATCCCACCATTTACCGTTTCTTCATTCGACGCGAATTCAACCATACGGTAATATTATTAAACAACAAGTAAATTATGCTCTTATAGTCGCCGGCACGCATAGCGCACTCCAAAATACACGGCCGCAGCCTCGGAGGCGGCTGAACAGCAACTGCCGTCTGTCCACAGATTAATTGCCCCACTTCACACCATGACTTGTAACCGCTTCTGTCGAATCCCTGGTCCGAATGTGCTACCTGTGATCGTGGCGCCAATGTTTCTTGTTTCCGGCCCTAAACTGGTCAACGCCTGTTGCAAAGCCGGCGTGATTGGCTCATTCCCCTCCATCAATGCACGCACTCCGGAACTATTCGAACACTGGCTCCAAGAGATCGAGGCAGCGCTCGCCGATGCCCGCGCAACGGCGCCGGAAAAACCGGTGGCGCCCTACGCGGTCAACCTCATCATGCATCCGACCAATGGCCGGCGCGATATCGACCTCGCCATCCTCGCGCGCTATCGCGTGCCGTTGGTGATTGCCAGCGTCGGCAATCCAGCACCGGCCGTCGGTACGGTACGCGGTTACGGCGGCCAGGTATTTTGCGATGTGGCCACGGTCAGGCATGCGCGCCGCGCCCTCGAGGCTGGCGTGGATGGCTTGATCCTGCTATGCGCTGGTGCCGGCGGACATTCCGGATGGCTCAACCCGTTCGCATTCCTGCGGGAGGTGCGCGACTTTTTCGGTGGCCCGATCGTATTGGCCGGGGGAATCGCGAACGGCCAGGCGATCCGCGCCGCACAAATACTCGGCGCCGATGGTGTCTATATGGGAACACGGTTCCTGGCAGCCAGCGAAAGCCTGGCCTCGGAAGACTATAAGGCTGCCCTCGCCGTCAGCGGTGCTGACGACATCGTGTTAACCACGGCGGTCAGCGGGTTGCCCGGGAATTTCCTGCGCCAAAGCCTGGAGCGCTATGGTTTGCATCGGACGGGCGGCGCCGACCAAGCTTTTCAAATACCGACTGGGGAAAGCGAGGGCAAGCGCTGGCGGGACATCTGGAGTGCCGGCCATGCAGTGGGCGCAATACATACCGTTGAGCCGGCCGCGGCGATCGTGCAGACGCTGGCCGAGGAATTCCGGCAATCCGCCTCGGCGGCCCCCGCCTGAAAAACCTTTCATAACCGTCAACCCAGCCGACCATCGAAGCCTCCTGCAAGCTCGCGTCAACTGCACGTTGATGCCGCTTGCAGGTAGCAAGGCAACGAAGCCGCGGCCGGCAGCATGCTCTGCCATGGGTTGAACCGTCTTGTTCGCATTCACCCCATTTGCCAGCTCACTCGCTCCCCGCTTTGTACAGAGGGAGGCGTACGCCGGCCACCGTGCCCCGGGGGTTGGCACTGGTTCCGCATGGCAGAGATGAATGGGCCAGCGGGATGCGTTTTCTGCCGATTCCTGATGCGGCGTTTTGCTGTTACGCACACGTGATCGGGAGAGCGCAACCGTCCAATCATTCCCCGCATGGGATACGGAAAATTGGTGGCAAATCAACCTGCCTTGACGGCATCCGTAATGCCGATTACATTACTGACCCAAAAGTAAGTTATTCTCCAGGCTGCCTCCAAGATGACCTGCCCGTTCCATGACAAGCCCCGCTGGGCACGCCGCAAGGAAGCGCGCCCGCAGGAACTGCTAGGGGCTGCCCTGGAGCAGTTCGTCGAACGCGGCTATGCGGCAACCCGGCTGGAAGACGTAGCAAGGCAGGCGGGCGTGTCGAAAGGCACCCTGTATCTGTATTTCGCCAACAAGGAAGAATTATTCAAGGCAGTGGTGCGCGAAAACATCGTGCCGGTGATCGGCGAAGCGGAACAGGCGATCGATGGCTATGCCGGCGATAGCGCCACCTTGTTCCGCGAAATCATGCTCGGCTGGTGGCAACGCATCGGCGACACGCCGCTGTCCGGCATTAGCAAGCTGATGATCGCCGAATCCGGCAATTTTCCGGGGCTGGCGCGCTTTTACCAGGAAGAAGTCATCGCGCGTGGCAGCGCCATCGTGGTGCGCATGCTGGAACGCGGCATCGCGCGCGGGGAATTTCGCCCGGGCAACCCACATATGCTTGCCAGCGTGGTGATGGCGCCGATGCTGATGCTGATGCTGTCGAAACACTCACTTAATGCCTGTCAGGCGCAACCGCTGCCCCCGCAGGAATACCTGAACAGTTTCATTGATCTATGCCTGCGTGGCCTGCTGGAAAACAAGCTCTCTGCCCCTCCCACTGCCAAACAATAATGGACTCTTCATGCTGAAACGCCGTACCTTCTGGATCGTCCTGCTGATTGTCGCCGCTGCCGCGGCAGGCGCCGTAACGCTTAAAAAGCGCACCCGGCCGGCGCCGGCCGTTGCCATCAGCGCCGCCGCGCCGGCCACGCTGGAATTTCTGCCGGGCGACCTGATCGTAGTGGAGGCGCGTGATCTGCGCCAGACCATGGCGCTGACCGGCTCGCTGCGCGCCCTGAACCAGGTCACGGTTAAGGCTCGCGTAGCCGGCCAGGTACGCGAAGTCATGGCGCGCGAAGGCGAAGCGGTGAAGAGCGGCCAGGTGCTGCTCAGCATGGATCCGAGCGAATACCAAGCGCGCGTCCATCAGGCACAGGGTGCGCTGGAAGCCGCCCGTGGCCAAGTCGACATCGCCAGCAAGACGCGCGACAACAACCAGGCCTTGCTGGCCAAGGGTTTCATTTCGCAAAACGCCTATACCACCGCCGCCAGCCAGTATGACATCGCGCGCGCCAATCTCGATTCGGCGCGCGGTGCGCTGGATGCGGCGCGCAAATCACTGAACGACACTGTGATCCGGGCCCCGCTGTCCGGCCAAGTCAGCAGCCGCACGGTGCAGCCGGGCGAAAAAGTGGCGCCGGACAATCGGCTGCTGGATATCGTCGACCTGCGCCAACTGGAATTGGCGGCCGCAGTGCCGGCAGCCGAGATCATGCGCATCGCGGTGGGTCAAAAGGTCCAGGTCGGCGTTGAAGGCTTGGCCGCTCCAGTGCCGGGCACGGTGGTGCGCATCAACCCGGCGACCGAGTCCGGCTCGCGCTCGATCATGACTTTTATCCGAGTCGACAATCCAACCGGGGTACTGCGCGCCGGCATGTTTGCCGAAGCCCAGTTGACGCTGGCCGACAAGACTGGCGCGCTTACCGTGCCGCAATCGGCGCTGCAAAGTACGGCCGGAAAACCGTGGGTGTATGCGATTGAAAACGGCAAGCTGGTGCAGAAAATGGTAACGCTCGGCATGCGCGGACGCGATGCTGACGGCATTGCGGTTGAAGTCACCAGCGGCCTGGAGCGCGGCGCGCAAATCGTCAAGACCAACCTCGGCAACCTGCCGCTCGGCACGCCGATCCGCCTGTTGCAAGCGGCCACGGATGCGACTCCGGCCGCTGCTGCTGCCAGCACGGTAGAGGCGCAATGATGGCGCGCCGCCCGAAGTCCAAGCCCGGCGTCGCCGGCCGCGCGACACCCATCGCAACCACCGCCAAACGGAGCTGACGCATGTGGTTCACCCGCATCAGTATCGGTAATCCCGTGCTGGCAACCATGATGATGTTGGCATTCGTGGTGCTTGGCCTGTTTTCCTACAAGAACCTGCGCGTCGATCAATTCCCCGACGTCACCTTCCCGGTGGTGGTGGTGCAGACCGACTATCCGGGCGCCTCGCCGGAAACGGTCGAGTCCGACATCACGCGCAAGATCGAGGAAGCGGTCAATACCGTCAACGGCATCAATGCGCTGACCTCGCGCTCCTATGAGGGTTCGTCGGTGGTCATCATCGAATTCGTGCTGACCGTCGATCCGGCGCAGGCGGCGCAGGACGTGCGGGAAAAGGTGGCGCTGATCCGCTCCGCTTTCCGCAAGGAGGTCAAGGAGCCGCGCATCACCCGCTACGACCCGGCCGACCAGCCGATTTTTTCGGTTGCCGTCAGCAACGATCCGGGCGCGGCCCAGCAGCGCAGCCTGCGCGAACTGACTACGATCGCCGACCAGGTAGTCAAGAAGCGGCTGGAAAACGTGCGTGGGGTCGGTTCGGTTTCGCTGGTGGGCGGCGTCAAGCGTGAAATCGACATCTACGTCAACCCGATCGCGATGGAAGCGCTCGGCATTGGCGTCGATCAGATCATCAACGCGGTACGCAACGAAAACCAGGAGTTGCCGACTGGCGCCATCCGCTCGCTGGCCAACGAGAAAATTGTCCAGGTGCAGGGACGCATCCGCAATCCCCAGGATTTCGGCAACATCATCGTCGCCCGCCGCGGCGGCCAGCCGGTGACGCTGGCGCAGGTTGCGCGCGTGATCGACGGCCAGGAAGAACAAGACAGCCTGGCGCTATACAACGGGCAGCGCACCATGGCACTCAATATCGTGAAGGCGCAGGGCCAGAACACGATCGAGGTTGCGGATGGGCTGAACGCGGCATTGAAAGAATTGGAGCCGCGCATGCAGATGCTGTATCCGGGCGTCAAGACCGAGGTCATCCGCGACGGCTCGCGCCAGATCCGGGTCGGCGTGCAGAACGTGCGCAGCACCTTGCTGGAGGGTGCCGCGCTGACCATCCTGATCGTGTTCCTGTTCCTGAATTCCTGGCGCTCGACGGTGATCACCGGCCTGACTTTGCCGGTGGCGCTGATCGGCACCTTCCTGTTCATGCAAATGTTCGGCTTCACGATCAACATGCTGACGCTGATGGCGCTGTCGCTCTGCGTCGGCCTCCTGATCGACGATGCGATCGTGGTGCGCGAAAACATCGTGCGCCATGCCGGGATGCGCGTAAATGGCCGCTTCAAGGATCACAAGACGGCGGCGCTGGAAGGTACCGCCGAAATCGGGCTGGCAGTCTTGGCCACCACGCTGTCGATCGTGGCGGTGTTCCTGCCGGTCGGTTTCATGGGCGGCATCATCGGCCGCTTTTTCCACCAGTTCGGCGTCACGGTGGCAGCTGCGGTGCTGATCTCGATGTTCGTGTCGTTCACGCTCGACCCGATGCTGTCTTCGGTCTGGCACGACCCGGTGGTCCATGGCCACAGCGGCGAGAGGCGCGGCTGGTACGCCAACACCGTCGGCCGCGTACTGGAACAGTTCGAACGGCTGGTGCAGCGGTTTTCCGACGCCTACCAGTATCTGCTGAAATGGTCGTTGCGGCATCGGCTGTTGACGCTGGCGATCGCCTTCCTCACTTTCGTCGCCGGCCTAGCGATCCCGGCGGTAGGCCTGATCGGCACCGAATTCGTGCCGCAGGCCGATTACTCGGAAACCGGCGTGACCTTCTACACCCCGGTCGGCTCCTCGCTGGAATTCACCGAATCGAAGACGCACCAGGTGGAGGCGGTGCTGCGCGAATTTCCGGAAGTGCGCGACATCTACAGTACCGTGAATACCGGCACTTCCCAAGGCAAGAGCTACGCCAGCGTCTATGTACGGCTGGTGCCGCGCGAACAGCGCGCGCGCAGCACCACCCAGATGATCCCGCTGCTGCGCGAGCGGCTGACGCAGATTGCCGGCATCACGGTAACCCACATTGGCGCCATGGATGGTGTGGGCGGCGACAACAAGCAGTTGCGGCTGTCGCTGCTCGGCAGCGACCTGAAGCAGTTGGCGTCGCTGTCGGAGCAGGCGCAAGCCAGGATGCTGGCGATTCCCGGCTTGGTCGACCTCGATTCCAACCTGAAGGCGGAAAAGCCGACCATCTCGGTGCAACCCAAGCGCGATCTGGCAGCCGACCTCGGTATTGGTGTAGCGCAGATCGGCGGCACGCTGCGCCCGCTCCTGGCGGGGGAAGCTGCCAGCAGCTGGCGTGCTGCGGATGACGAAAACTACGACGTCAACGTGCGCCTGGCGCCGGATGACCGCAACGCCACCGAAGATTTGTCGCGCTTGATGCTGGCTTCCAGCCAAAGCAATGCCGACGGCTCGCCGAAGATGGTGCCGCTACGCCAGGTGGCTGACATCATCCCCTCGACCGGCGCCAACCAGATCAACCGGCGCGACCTGAACCGCGAGGTGGAACTGTCGGCCAACGTCGCGCAGCGCTCGGCCGGGGAGGTCAATGCCGACGTCAAGCACGCACTGGACAGCATCCACTGGCCGCCCGGCTATCGCTACCAGATCGGCGGCGCCACCAAGAACATGCAGGAATCGTTCGGCTATGCGCTGTCAGCGCTGGGGCTGGCGATCATCTTCATCTACATGATCCTGGCCTCGCAATTCGCCAGCTTCCTGCAGCCGCTGGCCATCATGTCGGCGCTGCCGATGACGCTGATCGGCGTATTCCTGGCGCTGATGCTGTTCCGCTCGACCCTGAACATTTTCTCGATCATCGGCTTCATCATGCTGATGGGGCTGGTCACCAAGAACGCGATCCTGCTGGTCGATTTCGCCAACCAGGCGCGCCGCGCCGGGGCCGAACGCGGCGCCGCGTTGCTGGAGGCGGCGCATGTGCGGCTGCGACCGATCCTGATGACCACGCTGGCGATGGTGTTCGGCATGGTGCCGCTCGCCTTCGGCATGGCGGAAGGCTCGGAGCAGCGGGCGCCGATGGGGCAGGCAGTGATCGGCGGCATCATCACGTCTTCGCTGTTGACGCTGGTGGTGGTACCGGTGATCTATACCTATCTGGATGATCTGGCAGCCTGGGCCCGGCGGCGTCGGCAAGGGGTAGGCAGCCGGCCGCATGCGGTCGAAATCGATACCCCCCTTTGATAGAATGACGGTTCCCTTCTTCCGGCAAACACTGACATGAATATCGAACAAGCCCGCTTCAATATGATCGAACAGCAGATCCGTCCCTGGGACGTGCTGAATCAGGATGTGCTTGACTTGCTGCAGGTAGTGCGACGCGAGGAATTCGTGCCTGCGGCCTACCGCAGCCTGGCGTTCGCCGACTGCGAAATTCCGCTGCCGTGCGGCGCCAACATGCTGACACCCAAATTCGAGGCGCGCATCCTGCAGGAAGCGGCGCTGAAGAAGCATGAGACGGTGCTCGAAATCGGCGCCGGCTCCGGCTATATGGCGGCGCTGCTGGCGTATATGGGACGGCAGGTGACCAGCGTCGAAATCGAACCGGAGCTCAAGGCCCTGGCGGAAAAAAACCTGGCCGCCAACGGCATTTCCAATGTCGAGGTGGCGCTGGGCAATGGCGCCCAGGGCTGGCCGGCGGCCGGGCAGGCGCAACCGCTATGGGACGTGATCGTGATTTCTGGCTCCCTGCCGGTCTTGCCGGACCGGTTCCTGCAGCAATTGAAGGTCGGCGGCCGGCTGCTGGCCGTGCTGGGTCAGGCCCCGGCCATGACCGCCCAATTGATCACGCGCAGCACCGAAACCGCATACAACACGCTGACCCTGTTTGAAACCGACATCAAGCCGCTGCGCGACGCAACGCTGCCGTCAGCCTTTAAATTCTAAGGAAAACCCATGTGGGACATCAGCGCGCCGCAACTGGCCGCCTGGCTCGACGATGCCTCACGGCCGCCGCCATTCTTGCTGGATGTCAGGGAACCCTGGGAGTTCGAGACCTGCCATATCGACGGCGCGCGGCTACTGCCGATGCGCACCATCCCGCAACATCTGGCGCAACTCGATCCGCCCGCACCCATCGTCTGCATCTGCCATCACGGCGCGCGCAGCCTGCAAGTGGCGGCGTTCCTGGAGCGGAACGGCTTTGCCGACGTCGGCAACTTGACCGGTGGCGTGCATGCCTGGGCATTGCAGGTCGATCCTGCGATGCCCACCTACTGACTTTCATGAGTGTGTTTCATCTCCGGAGAATTGCATGCGCAACCGCTTAGCCATCCCGCGCCTGGTCCCGCTGATCGCCGCGCTATTTTCCAGCCCGCTGCTCGCGTGGAACGCGGAAGCGGCCGATCTGCTGCAGATCTACAGCCAGGCGCTGGCCAACGACGCGGTCTACGCCAGCGCACGCTCGGCCCAAGTCGCGGGCCAGGAAAAGGCGGTACAAGGCCGCGCCAACCTGCTGCCCGGCATCGGACTCGGCGGCAGCTACACCCGGAATAGCAGCGACGCCACTGGCAGCGCCGATTATTCCGCCAACAGCTACCGTTTATCCCTGACGCAACCGCTGCTCAACCTCGGCAACTGGGAGAGCTATCAGCAAAGCAAGCTGGCGGTAGTACTGGCCGATACCCAGTTCGCGCAAGCGCAGCAAGACCTGATCGTTCGCGTGTCGCAAGCCTATTTCGATGTGCTGACGGCGCAGGACACGCTGCTCTTCCTCCGGCAACAGCAAGCATTCATCAGCGAGCAACTGGCTTCCGCCAAACGCAATTTCGAAGTCGGAACGGCCACTATCACCGACACCAACGAGGCGCAGGCGCGCTTCGACCTGAGCCTGGCGCAGCAGATCGCGGCGCAAAGCGATCTCGAAGTCAAGCGCGCGGCATTGCAGCAAATCGTCGGCGACGCGCCGGCCGAACTGGCACCGCTGCGCCCGGGAGTCAAGCTCTCGGCACCGGAACCGGCGCAACTCAACCTGTGGGTCACCAGCGCCGAAAACCAGAACTACGAAGTGCTGCGCCAGCAACTGGCGCTGGAAATCGCCAAACGCGAAATCAAGCGCAACCGCGCCGGCCATTATCCGACCGTCGATCTGATCGCCAGCCGCAGCCACAGCAATAGCAATCAGTCGAGCGTTCTGAGCCCGAACGGCGGCACCGTGAATTCGAATTCGATTGGCGTGCAATGGTCGATCCCGCTGTTTTCCGGCTTTGCGGTCGACAGCAAGGTGCGCGAAGCGATCGCGCTGGAAGACAAGGCGCGCAACGACCTGCTGTTTACGCAACGGACTTCGGCGCAGGCGGCACGGCAGGCATTCGCCGGCGTCAACAACGGTCTGGCGCAAGTGCGCGCGCTGGAAGCGGCCGAAGTGTCCAGCCAGTCGGCTCTCGAATCGAACAAGCTCGGCTACCAGGTCGGCGTGCGCATCAACATCGATGTACTGAACGCCGAGCAACAACTGTATTCCACCCGGCGCGACCTGGCGAAGGCGCGCTACGACACAGTGATGAACGGCTTGCGCCTGAAAGCGGCAGTCGGCTCATTGCGGGAAGAGGACCTGGCGCAGGTCAACCAGTTGCTGGCGCCGGCTGCCTACTGAGCATCCGTCCTACCTTGCCGAGGGTGATCGGGCCGCGCTGCGCCCTACGCGGCACCGGGGGTTCGACTCATCGAGCCGAACCGCCCTGCGTATCTCGCGCTGCCTTACGAACCCACTGCTACCGGCGCGCCGATCGCTGCAGTGCCTTCGGCAGTTGGCGCCGCTGCCAAGCCGCGCGCTTCCAGCGAACTCAGGAAGCGCCAGACAAACAGCAGCGTCACCAGCAGCAGCCCCGGATAGCCTATCCCGGCCATCAGGTATGGCAGCGTCGGATCGCCTGCCTGCACCCGCGGCAAGTTGAAGCTGAGCAGGCCGAACGTGATGACCGCGCCAAACAGCCACATCCCCAGCAGCCAGATACCGGTTTCGTAGCCGCTCAGCGGCCGCGACCAGCCGCTTGCCGGCACCACAGATTCCGCATGCCGGTCGATGTCGGCTTGGCCGCCCACCGCCGACACCTTGGCCGCGGCGACGGCCCTGGCGCCACGCCCCAGCGTCACCAGATCGAACACCAGTACCCCGGTGCCGATCGCGAACACCATGCCGAATAGCGGCACCAGCAGCTTGAACAGGCCCATGGCCGGGAACACGTCGCCGCCGAACCAGTCCAGTCCCAGTGTACGGTAGACAAAGACCTGGACCGTGCCGCCGATGGCAAACGCGAACGCCATGCCCAGCATGCCGATGAACACCAGCCAGAAGGCCAGCCGTCCCATGCGCTGGTCGAAAGCCGGCACCTTGCGCAGCAGCGGAATCGCATAATAGGCGGCGGCAATTCCCAGCATGCCAAAGGTTCCGAACAGCGCCAGGTGGGCGTGGCTTGGCGTCACCCAGGTGCCGTGCGACCAGACGTTGGTCAGCGCAAACGTCATGGTAAAACCGAGAATGCCGGCGCCGACCTGCTCCAGAATCACCGAACCGAGGATGAAGTAGAACGCAGGCGCGTTTTCCAGCGGCCGTCGGTCGTGGTGCGCATCCAGATAGATATGCCAGAAGCAGAAGATCAGTGGCAACGGCTCCAGCGCCGAAAATAGCGAACCCCAGAACTGCCAGAATTCGGGCGTGCCGATCCAGAAATAATGATGAGCGTTACCCAGCAGGCCGGACAGCCACACCATGGTCACACCCCAGAACACGGCATAGCCCACGGTCTTGACGTCGGCCCGGAACATCAGCACCAGCAGGAAGCCGACCAGGCTGATGTGGATCACTTCCCATACACCCTCGACCCAATAGTGCACCACATACCAGCGGAAGTATTCGCTCACATCCAAGCGCTCGATGAAGAACAGGCCGAACACCCAAACCAGCGTCAGCGCCAGGACGCCCAGTCCCAGGCCCCAATGGATTTCATTCCACTTGCGCAGCGGCGGGAAGGTCCTCAGCACCACATAGGTCAGGATGGCGAAGCCGATCAGGATCACGATATCGGCGATGCGGCCGGCTTCCAGGTATTCCAGCCCTTCCTGGAACCACGGCTGCCCGAGCCACCAGCCGGCAATCCCATACTGCGCCATGGCCTGCGCGATAACGTTCCAGATCACCACCGCCACCAGCGCCACGAACAGGAACTTGATCAACCACGGCGCCGCCAACTCGCGCTCGGACAGCAGCGGTCCGACAAACAGGATGGTGCCGATGAAGCCGGCCAGAATCCAGACAATGCCGAGATTCAGATGCTCGGAGCGCATCACGTTGAAATTCAGGACGCCCGACAGCAGCGTCGGGTCGACCTGCTGCGCCGCCAGCATCAAGCCAAAACCGACCTGGACCAGGAACAGCACCAGCATCAGCAGGAAAAAGCGCAGGCTCAGGCGCTGGGTTTCATACTGGATCTTGATCATCGTCATTCTCCCTTCAAGCTGCGGATATAGGCGACGATGGCGTCCACCTCGTCTGCCTTGAGCAGGCTGGCATAGGCCGGCATGACGCCGGCCGGATAGCCGGCGACGACCTTGCTGTCCGGCTCGCGGATCGATTCCGCCAGATAGGCGTCGTCCGCGGTCACCGCGGCGCCGGAAGCCAGGCTCACCCGGGCGCCATACAGGCCGCCCCAACCCGGGCCCACCAACCGTTGCTGGGCGCTGGAATGGCACGACATGCAGCCATACTCCTGCGCGACCCTGACGCCATGTGCAGCCGCATCGGCGGCAGCCGGTGCCGCGGCGGCTGCCGCCGGTGCGACCAGGGCGGTCCCCAGCGGCTTGGCCGAATGTGCAGCCTGGGCAAACTTGAGCCCGTCCACCTTCGGCTTCGGCGGCCAGCCTTCGTTGTTCATCAAAGACGTGTATTTCAGGAAGGCCACCAGATGACCGACCTCATCCTTGCTGAGCGGCAAATTCGGCATGAAGCTCGTGCCGCCGCCGCGCCGCTCGACCCGCTCGGCAGCGCCCGGATAGCGCTTGAAATAAGCTTCCGCCGATTCGCTCTCCGGCTCCGCCGCTGCTGCCACGTTTTGCAATTGCGTGCGCACCGCGGCGCTGGTAGGCCAGCTTGCCGCCGAAGGCAAAAATGCCGCCAGCCAGGCCGGGCCGGCGCGCTCATACACCTTGGTCAGGTCAGGGCCGAAATAGGCGCCGTTGCCGACGATCGTGTGGCAGCCCATGCAGTTGTACGACTGGAATACGCGCTTGCCTTCCACCGCGTTGTAGCTGCCAAAGGCTACCTTGTCCGGCGTCACTTGGCCCCGCTCCTTCAGGAAAGAGAATACGGACAGGGCTGCGAACAGCAGTGCCATCAGGCCCAGCACGCCGATCGCGATTCGGCGCTTGCGCGGCTCCTCGCATTTTCCGTCAGCGCCGCAGCTCATGGCCGGTCTCCTTCATCGTTGACATCGGGATTCGCATTGGGCGCCTGGGCCGCGGCATGTTCCAGCGCATCGTGCTCGAACAGCGTGCGCAGGCTCCCCAGGAACACGTAAAAGACATACACCGACAAGATGAAACCAACTGCAAAGTAAAGCTGCCACATCGTGTGCGACTCCGGCCAATACTGGAAGTCGCGCCAGAATGGCCATGACAACAGGAAAGCGGCGGCGCTGGCAAACGCCGCCAGCGTGATATCGATGGTTCGCTGTACCATGTTTCCCCTCCAGACGTGGATTGAATTTCATTCGAGCAAGCCTTGGCAAACGCTACCCCGCATGTTTTACCCAGTCAACGCGCCCAAAAATTCATGGTGAAACACAAGATCGCAAGCAATGGCGCGGGTTTTCAGCCCATTGCGCGAATTACCATGCGGGAATGACAATCGTTCCCATAGATTGATTTTTCATAAAAGATAGATATCACATACACTATTTCTTCTCCCGTCCTTTTCCTGCGAACCCACTGGTCAGGCCCTTGGCGCCGCTGGGGCGACAATCGGCACGGCTCCACCAAAAAACCTTCAAAGGCGACGCGAAATCGGAAAAAGAAAGACGTTAGCCGGCGTTTCAAGAAAATGATGCTGGCTACTCTTCGAAAGTTCTTTTGCTTTTCGGCATCTCATTTATACGCAGCAGTGCGTCCTGCGTTATTCTTGCGCTTACCGCTTTTGTATGCGTATCGGCAACAGCCGTCCGGAGCGCTGGCGCCATTCCCCAATCACCGTATGAGAGATTCATGAGCCCAGTTGATTACACTCGCCGTACCCGGGTCTTTCCGCGACTCCTGCCTGGTTGCGCGCTGGCCCTGATGACTCTGTTTGCCGTGTCCGGTTGCGGCAACAAGACGGCCACGACGCCAACCCAGAGCGCCGGTATGCCGCCGGAAGTCGCGGTCATCACGGTCGAGCCGCAACGGCTGGCGGTCATCAATGAACTGCCGGGCCGGCTGGCAGCAACCCGGACCGCGCAGGTGCGGGCGCGCGCCGCCGGTATCGTGCAAAAGCAGGTATTCCGCGAAGGCAGCGACGTCAAGGCTGGCGACGTGCTGTTCCGCATCGATCCGGCGCCGTTCGAGGCGGTGTTTTCCAGTACCGAAGCCGCAGTTGCCAAGGCTGAAGCGAACCTGGCCCAGGCCAGCCTGAAAGTGCAGCGCTACAAACCGCTGGTCGAGCAGAACGCGGTCAGCAAGCAGGAATACGATGATGCGCTGACCGCACAGAAACAAGCGGCCGCCGATCTCGCAACCGCCAGGGCGGCGCGTCAGACCGCAAGCCTGAACCTGGGCTACGCCACCGTCACCGCGCCGATCGCGGGCCGCATCGGCCGCGCCCAAGTTACCGAGGGCGCGCTGGTCGGACAGGGCGAGGCGACACCGTTGGCCACCATCCAGCAGATCGACCCGATCTACGTCAACCTGACCCAGTCCAGCACCGAAGTGCTGCAACTACGGCGCGCACTGGCAGCCGGCAAGCTGGCCAGAGCTGGCGCTGGCCAGGCGAAAGTCACACTGGTCACCGAAGACGGCCAGCTCTATGGGCATGCCGGCAAGCTGCTGTTTTCCGACTTGACGGTAGATGAAAGCTCGGGCGCGATCACGCTGCGCGCCGAGTTTCCCAATCCGGACCGTTTTCTGCTGCCCGGCATGTATGTACGCGCGCGGCTCGAGCAGGCAATCGATGAACAGGCGCTCACGGTGCCGCAGCAAGCGGTGATGCGCGGAACCGACAGCTCGACGGTAATGGTAGTGGGCAGCGACGGCAAGGTGACGGCACGCACGGTCAAGGCCGACCGGGTACAGGGCAATTCCTCGATCGTCAGTGAAGGCTTGAAAGCCGGCGAGCAGGTCATCGTTGAAGGCCTGCAGAAGGTTCGGCCCGGCGTCGCCGTCAAGGCGGTGTCCTGGAAAGGGCCGGTCGGGCAAGCGCCAGCGGATGCCGCCGGCGAGCAAGCGGCTGCGGATAAAAAACCGGCGGCACAATAAGGGGGCCGCAGATGGGACAGTTTTTTATCGATAGACCGGTTTTTGCGTGGGTGATTGCGTTATTCATTATTCTGGCCGGCGCGCTATCAATCACCAAGCTGCCGGTTTCGCAATACCCGACCATCGCGCCGCCCACCATCGTGGTCACGGCGGTCTATCCCGGTGCCACCGCGCAAACCCTGGAAGACAGCGTCACCAGCCTGATCGAACAGGAGATGAACGGCGCCGACGGCCTGCAGTACATGGAGTCGCAAAGCCAGGCCAACGGCCAGGCCCAGATCACGCTGACGTTTTCCACCAACACCAACCCGGACCTGGCCGCGGTCGACGTCCAGAACCGCCTGAAGCGGGTCGAGTCGCGGCTGCCGCAGGCGGTCACGCAGCAAGGCGTACAGGTCAACAAGGCGCGCAGCAACTTCCTGCTGTTCATCACCCTGTCGTCCGAAGACAACCGGCTGGATCCGATTGCGCTTGGCGACTATCTGTCGCGCAACGTGCTGAATGAAATCAAGCGCATCCCCGGCGTCGGCCAGGCGCAGCTGTTCGGCAGCGAACGGGCGATGCGGATCTGGATCGACCCGGCCCGGCTGATGGGTTACCGGCTGACCCCGGCCGACGTCAGCAATGCGATCCGCTCGCAAAACGCGCAGGTCGCCTCCGGCACGCTGGGCGAATTGCCCAGCCCGGCCACCCAGCAGATCGCCGCTACAGTGGTGGTCAACGGCCAGTTGTCGACGCCCGAGCAGTTCGGCGCGATCGTGTTGCGCGCCAACCCGGACGGCTCGGTGGTACGACTGCGCGATGTGGCACGAATCGAGCTGGGGGGGCAGGCTTACGCCACTGCGGCGCGCATCGATGGCAAGCCGATTTCCGCCATCGGCGTGCAATTGTCGCCGACCGCCAATGCGCTTGGCACCGCCACCGCGGTATACGCCAAGATGGATGAACTGCAGAAGTATTTCCCGCCCAACGTCAAGTACACGGTGCCTTACGACACCTCGGAATTCGTCAAGATTTCGATCCAGGAGGTGGTCAAGACGCTGCTGGAAGCGATCGTGCTGGTGTTCCTAGTGATCTTCCTGTTCCTGCAAAACATCCGCTACACGCTGATTCCGACCGTGGTGGTGCCGGTGGCGTTGATGGGCACCTTCGCCACCATGTATGCGCTCGGATTTTCGATCAACGTGCTGACCATGTTCGGCCTGGTGCTGGCGATCGGCATTCTGGTCGACGATGCCATCGTGGTAGTCGAAAACGTCGAACGCATCATGAGCGAGGAAGGTCTATCGCCGCGCGATGCGACCAGGAAGGCGATGGGCCAGATTTCCGGCGCACTGGTCGGCATCACGCTGGTGCTGGTATCGGTATTCATTCCGATGGCTTTCTTCGCCGGCGCAGTGGGAGCCATTTACCGGCAATTCACGCTGTCGATGGTGGCCTCGATCCTGTTCTCGATCCTGATGGCGTTTTCGCTGACGCCGGCGCTGGCGGCGACCATCCTGAAACCGATCAAGCAGGGCGCGCACCTGGAAAGGAAAGGCTTCTATGGCTGGTTCAACCGCAAGTTCAACCGCACCTCGGCCGGCTATCAGGGCACGGTGGCGCGCCTGCTGCAAAAAACCGGTCGCACCATGCTGGTCTACGGACTGGTGCTGGTGGTGGTCGGCTTGTTGTATGTGCGCCTGCCCTCGTCCTTCCTGCCCAGCGAAGACCAGGGCAACATCATCACCAATATCCAGTTGGCGCCGGGCGCCAGCCAGAGCCGGGCGCTGGAAGTGGTGAAGCAGGTGGAGGACTACTACCTGAAACAGCCGGGAGTGGCACATGTGGTCGCGGTCACCGGCTTCAGCTTTTCCGGCAATGGCCAGAATGCCGCATTGGCCTTCATCCCGTTGAAGGAATGGAGCCAACGCGGCAAGGAAGATTCGGCCGATGCCATCGCCACCAGGGCTTTCGCCGCCCTCTCGCAGGTCAAGGATGCCATCATCTATCCGCTGAATCCGCCGCCGATCCGGGAGCTGGGTAACTCCACCGGCTTCACCTTCCGCCTGCAGGATCGCGCCGGCCTCGGGCACGACGCGTTGACCGCCGCGCGCAACCAGTTGCTCGGCTTTGCGGCGCAAAGCAAGGTGCTGGCCGGCGTGCGCCCGGAAGGACTGGAGGATGCGCCGCAACTGCAACTGGATATCGACCGCGACAAGGCAAATGCGCTCGGCGTATCGTTTGCCGATATCAATAGCGTGCTATCAACCGCGCTCGGCTCGACCTATGTCAATGACTTCCCGAACCAGGGCCGGCAGCAGCGCGTCATTGTCCAGGCCGACGCGCCAATGCGGCTGCAGCCGGAAGACCTGGCACGGCTCTATGTGCGCAATGCAAAGGGCGACATGGTGCGTTTCTCGTCGTTCAGCAGTTCGCAGTGGACCAAGGGCGCGGTGCAGATGGTGCGCTATAACGGCTATCCGGCGATGAAGATTTCCGGCAACGCCGCTCCGGGCTACAGCACAGGCGACGCCATGACCGAAATGGAAGCGCTGGTGGCCAAGCTGCCGGAGGGCTTCGGCTATGAATGGACGGGCCAGTCACTGGAAGAGAAGAGTTCGGGCGCCCAGGCGCCGGCGCTGTATGCACTATCCCTGATCGCGGTGTTCCTGGTGCTGGCGGCACTGTATGAAAGCACCTCGATTCCGGTGGCGGTAATGCTGGTGGTGCCGCTTGGCGTACTCGGTTCGCTGCTGGGCGTGACCTTGCGCGGCATGCCGAACGACGTTTACTTCAAGGTCGGGATGATCGCGGTGATCGGCCTGTCGGCCAAGAATGCAATCCTGATCATCGAATTCGCCAAGGACTTGCACGCGCAGGGCAAGGGCCTGATCGAAGCCACGCTGGAGGCGGCCCACATGCGCTTTAGACCGATCATCATGACTTCGCTGGCCTTCATCCTCGGCGTGCTGCCGCTGGTGCTAGCCAGCGGCGCCGGTTCCGCCGCGCAGCGCGCGATCGGTACCGGCGTGATGAGCGGCATGATCACTGCCACGGTGCTGGCGGTGTTCTTCGTGCCGGTCTTCTTCGTCGTCGTGCGGTCCATCTTCAAGGGCAACGAGAGGCAGCGCAAGATGTACGCATCGCATATCAAGGCAAGCCCGGAGGAGCAGAATGTCTAGGTTTTCACCGAAAGGAATCGCCGTTGCCATGCTGGCGGCGGGCGTCCTTGGCGCCTGTTCGCTGGCGCCGCAGTTCGTGCGCCCCGAGGCGCCGGTAGCGGCAACCTATCCCGCCGCTGCCGCCGCCCCGATCAACCCGGACGCGGTCGATCCGAGCGCGCTCGGCTGGCGCCAGTTCTTCCCCGACCAGCGCTTGCAGGATCTGATTGCCACCGCGCTGCAAAACAACCGCGACTTGCGCAGCGCCGCCCTGCGCATCCAGGAAGCGCGCGCGCTATACAACATCCAGTCGGCAGATTTGCTGCCGACCGTGTACGCCGGCGCTTCCGCCGCCCGTGCCCGCACGCCGGCCGCGCTGTCTTCGAGCGGACGTAGTTCTGTCACCAGCAGCTACCAGGTCGGGTTCAACCCGGCCGCGTTCGAGCTGGATTTTTTCGGCCACGTACGCAGCCTGAATGACGCCGCGCTGGCGCAATACCTAGCGACCGAGGAAGCGCAGCGCAGCGCCCATATCAGCCTGGTGGCCGCCGTGGCCCAGGCCTATCTGGCTGAGCGCGCCCTGGCCGAGCAGCAGACGCTGGCGCAGCAGACGCTGGACGGCCGGCGCAGCGCCTACGAACTGGCGCAAAAGCGCTTCGAGGTCGGCGCCTCCTCCGCCCTTGATCTGCGCCTCTCCGAAACCCTGGTGCAATCGGCGCGCGTAGCCTACGTCACCCTGGCACGGCAACATGCGCAGGCCGAGAACGCGTTGAGTCTCCTGGTCGGCACGCCGCTGGCCGCCGCGCCGGCGGCACCGACCCTGAGCGAGCAAAACCTGGTGACCGATATCCCGGCCGGCCTGCCGTCCGAGCTGTTGACGCGCCGCCCCGACATCCGCGCCGCCGAGCAGCGGCTGCGCGCGGCCAACGCCAACATCGGCGCCGCCCGCGCGGCGTTCTTTCCACGCATTTCGCTGACCGCCGCGCTCGGCACCGCCAGCCCGGCGCTATCCGGCCTGTTCGATGCCGATTCGCATGCCTGGAGCTTCGGGCCGCAATTGCTGCTGCCGATTTTCGACGCTGGCCGTAATCGCGGCAATCTGGAACTGGCCGAGGTACGCAAGAACCTGGCGGTTGCCGACTACGAAAAGACGATTCAAACCGCGTTTCGGGAAGTCGCCGACGCTCTGATGGCGCGCGCCACGTTCGACGAGCAGATCGATGCCCAAGACAAGTTTTTACGGGCGCAGGCGGAGCGCCTGAAGCTGTCCGAACTACGTTTCCAGAACGGCGTCGCCAGCTCGCTTGACGTGCTGGATGCGCAACGCGAACTGTTTAGCGCGCAGCAGGCGCTGGTGCAGGCCAGATTGCTGCGGCTGACGAATGCGATCGACCTGTATCGCTCGCTGGGCGGCGGCTTGCAGGAAACTACGGTGGCGGCCAGCGTGCAATAGCGGGGCCGCATCTGTTTGAGCTGCATTTCGCCTCTCATTCGCGCAGTTTTTAGCGGGAACGAACCAGGAAGGGGCAGCAGTTGATGGCGCCGCCGACAGGCGCGGCTTTGGGCTCTGTCGCAGTTATCTGTTGAACTTCAGGCCAATGCCAAGCGAGGCGGAGTGAAACCAGGGTCAGAGTTTTTTTACGCCGGCCTCATGGCGTAACACTCTGACCCTGCTTTCACGGATCAGACGGAGCGGCCTCAAAACCCGCGTGATTTGGAGTCTCATCCCTGTAGGCCGTTACTGGGGTCTGAGTAATTTTCGCGATGAAGCATTGCGAAAAAACTCCGACCCCACTAACTCCGATGTCCGATGGCGCTCAACAGATAACTGCGACCGCCACCATAAAACGAGGAGTATATTTGTTAGAACACCATTTTTAGATCGGAAATGGCCGCATGCTTTGAGAGTATGTTGCAACGCATAGAACCCGGCAGCGCCCTGCCGTACCTGCCTCAATGAAGCAACGGCTTGAGCAAGGCCATGGTCCGTCGCGTCGCGCCCCGGTGTTGCAACGCAAATCCTTGCGCCGCCTGGCCCATTGCGTCGCGCTCGGCATCGGCATGCAGCAGGCGCAGCCCGGTGGCCAGCAGCGCCGCCGCATCGGCCACCCGCAGCGCCGCCCCGGCCGCGACCGCGTCCTCGCTGACCGCGCTGAAGTTGAAGGTATGCGGCCCGATTAATACCGGCTTGCCCATCGCGCAAGCCTCGATCAGATTCTGTCCGCCGAGCGGCAGCAGGCTGCCGCCGATGAAAGCGAGGTCGGACGCTGCATAGTAGGTAAACATTTCCCCCATCGAGTCGCCCAGCAGAACCCGCACCTCGGGCCGCAAGGCCTCCGCCCCTAACGTGGAACGGCGCGCCAGCGGCAACCCTTCGGCCGCCACCAGTTGCGCCACCTGCTCGAAACGCTGCGGATGGCGCGGTACCAGCAACAGCAGCGCATCGCCCAACTCGCAGGTGCGCATGGCCGCCAGGATCAGCGCTTCCTCGCCCTCGCGCGTGCTGGCGCACAGCAGTACCGGACGCGCGCCGATCTGCCGGCGCAAGGACGCGCCCAGGGCGGCAGCCTCGGGCGGCGGCGCGACATCGAATTTCAGGCTGCCAGTGACGTGCACGTTGGGGGCGCCAAGCTGGACGATGCGCTCGGCATCGGCGGCAGTCTGGGCGGCAACGCATGAAATGCTGCGCACCGCAGCGCCAACTAAGTCGGAAAAGCGCTGCCCGCGGACCAGCGAGCGTGGCGACAGGCGCGCATTGACCAGTGCCAGCGGCACCTGGTGGCGCGCGCATTGCGCCACCAGGTTCGGCCACACCTCGGTTTCCATCAGCAGCCCCAGGCGCGGCGCAAAATGCGCGAGGAAGCGGCCGGTCATCCAGCCGGTATCGTATGGCAGCCAGCTTTGCAACACGCGCTTGCCGTGGCGCGCAAACAGCGCGGCGCCGGTGGCGCGGCCGGTCGCGGTCATGTGCGTCAGCAGGATGCTGTGGCGCGGATAGGCCGCCAGCAGCGCTTCCACCAGCGGCTGGGCGGCACGCGTTTCGCCGACCGATACCGCGTGCACCCAGATCAGCGGCGCCGCGCCGGCAGTCAACGGCGGATAAAACCCGAGCCGCTCGGCCACGTGTTGCCGATAGCCAGGTTCGGCATGCCCGCGCCACCAGAGCCGCGCCAGCGCCAGCGGCAACGCCAGCCACCAGGCAATGGAATAAAGAAGGCGGCTCAAATCAGGGGCCGGCCAACAAGGCGGGTCAGGATCGCCAGCGGGCTGGCGGATGGATCGTATTGCTGCGTGGCCGGCAGGTGCAGCGTCTGTTCCAGCAGGTATTGGCCCGACATCGCCGCGTGCGAAGTCTGGTCGGAAAAGCAGACCCAGACGCTGCCGGCCGGAAACAGCATGCTGATCTGCCGGGCATCCTGCTGATAGTCGAGATCGGCTTTCATGCCGTCGTGCAGTTGCAGCATCAGGTGATCATATTCGCTGCGCAGCGACTTGGTGACATGCAAGGCGAACAGCAGCCGCGCCTGCCAGCGCACATAGGGTTTCGCCCGCGGCAGGAAATGGCGCGCCACCGCCTCGAACGGCTCGCCGATGCGCCACACGCGCGGCACGCCGTTCGGGTTGATGTTGGCAAATACGCGCAGGATGCGCTCGCCGTGGTCGGGCCGGGATGGGAAGGCATCGACATGCAGCCGTCGATCGTCGGCGCGCCAATGCTGCGCCCGGGTCTCCACCTGCTCCGGGCGGTAGCTGGTGGGCGCCAGCCGCAAGGCGCCGGCATAGCGCGGCAACAACGCATGGATCAAGGCCTGTGCCTGGGTGCGAAAACGCCCGATCATGATGGCCAATTCCAGTAGCTGCGCGGTATCGCCGCGCGCGCCTTTCAAGTGGCCGTGCTCGTCCAGGCTGATGTTGCGGGCCTTCGGGTCGTGCACCGCCGGTGTCAGGAAACGCCGCTCATCCGGCAACAGCTCAAACGCCAGATGTGGAAAATACAGCACCTTGCCCGCCTCCAGCGCGTTAATCCATTCCTGGTTCGACGGCACGGCCTGCCAGTCGGCACACTCAATTTCAAGGATTTGCTGTTCCATAGGCGATATTATGCCGCGCCGAGCCAGGGTGGTTGTTGAGGTATCTTACGGTGGATACCAAGAGGCTTGTCGTCGCCGCCACTCCCCCGGCGATGGCACCGTTCTTCAAGTGCAGCCTGCACCGGCCGCTGGCAGCCCGATTTCCGACAACGCATCCAGCGCCGCCGCCACCTCCTCCACCGAGGGCGGCGTCCCGCAATCGCCCAGATTGATGATGTTCGGCGACCAGTTGCCCTCGGTTTTCCAGCGCGGCGAATCGCAATACAGCTCGATGGTCGGACGCTCGTACGCGGCCGCGATATGCGTCAACCCGGTATCGACGCCGATCACCAGCGCCGCGCGCTGCGCCAGCGTCACCGCCTCCATCATCGACAGCTGTGGCAGCACTTGCGCATTCGGCATCTGCGCCGCCAGGCGCTGGGCGTCCTGCCGTTCGGCTTGGCTGCCCCACGGCAGCAGCACCGGTAGACCGCGCGCGGCCAGCAACTGCGCGATGCGCAACCAGCCTGCCGCCGGCCATTGCTTGGCGGCGCGCGCGCTGGCGTGAAAAAAAACCGCATACGGCCGCGGCGGCAGCCAGGCTGGCGCGCCGGAAGCGGCAGGCGGCGCCTGCAGGCTGAAATCGGCCCGGTCGTCGACTTGGTACCCCAGCGCCACGGCGGCCACCAGGCGCCCACGCTGTACCGCATGGGTGTGCCGTCCAACCGCCACGCTGTGCGCATGAAACAGCCGCGACAAGGGCTCATAGCCCGAACCTTCGGTGCCATTCGCCAGACCGACCCGACGCCCGCCCGCGGCCAGCTGCGCCAGGCCCATCACGACGCCGGTTTTCAGCAAGCCCTGGGTGTCGAAGACGAAATCGTAGGATTCCTGCCGCAAGCGCCGATAAAACACGCGCATTTCGGCGCGTGTGGCGGCCGACAGCAAACTGCGGCGCCAACGCCGCAAGGCGATCGGGATGATGTGGCGCACATGGGTATTCAGGCGCACCAGGTCGGCATAGGATTCTTCCACCACCCAGTCGATCTGTGCGGCGGGACAGTGGCGCGCGATGTCGGCCAGCATTGGCATGTTGTGCACCACGTCGCCCAGCGACGAGACACGCACGATCAGGATCTTCAAGCGCTCGCTCTCCGCTGCGGCAAGGTTCGACGCAGCGCGCTCAAAACGGCAGCGCCGCGTCGGCCCTGACCGCCAGGATCACACGCCGGAATTCCGCCTGGATTCGCGCCAGCGCCTGCCGGGTCTCGGCCTCGAAGCGCAACACCACGACCGGTGTGGTATTCGAGGCGCGCATCAGCCCAAAGCCCTCTGCATATTCGACCCGCAAGCCGTCCACCGTGATCACCTGCTCCGAACCCGGGAAAACCGCTTCGCGCTGCATCGCGTCGATCAAGGCGAAATTCTCGCCCTCGCCCAGCCACAACTGCAACTCCGGCGTGCTGATCGATTGCGGCAAGGCATTCAGCAATGCCGCCGGATCGGCTACCCGGCTTACCAGTTCCAGCAGGCGCGCGCCGGCATACAGGCCGTCATCAAAGCCATACCAGCGGTCCTTGAAAAATACATGCCCGCTCATCTCACCGCCGAGCGGCGCTCCGGTTTCGCGCATCTTGGCTTTCACCAACGAATGGCCGGTCTTCCACATCAGCGGCACGCCGCCATGCGCCTCGATCCACGGCGCCAAGTGGCGCGTGCATTTGACGTCGTACAGGATCTGCTGCCCCGGATGGCGCGTCAGCACATCCTGCGCAAACAGCATCAATTGCCGGTCCGGGTAGATAATCTGGCCGTCCTTGGTCACCACCCCGAGCCGATCGCCGTCGCCGTCAAACGCGAGGCCGATTTCGGCATCCGTCTGGCGCAGGCAGGCGATCAGGTCCTGCAGGTTTTCCGGATGCGCCGGGTCCGGGTGGTGATTTGGAAAGGTGCCATCGACCTCGCAAAACAGCTCGGTCACTGCGCAACCCAACGCGCGGTACAGCTCGCCGGCAAACGCGCCGGCCACGCCGTTGCCGCAATCGACCGCGACCTTCATCGGCCGCGCCAGCTTGACGCCGCCGGCGATGCGCTGCAGGTAGGCATCCTTGATGTCATGCTTGCGATAACTGCCGGCGCCACTGGCAAACTCACCGGCGACGATGGTCCGATACAGCGCCGCAATCGCCTCGCCATAAATCGCCTCGCCCGCCAGCACCATCTTGAAGCCGTTGTAATCCGGCGGGTTGTGGCTACCGGTGACCATCACACCGGAGCGTGCATCCAGCACATTGGTGGCGAAATACACCATCGGCGTCGCCACCACGCCCAGGTCAATCACATCAACGCCAGCCGCCTGCAAACCCTCGGCCAGCGCCGCCAGCAATTCCGGCCCCGAGAGCCGGCCGTCCCGGCCAACGACCACGGCCTGCTCGCCCCTGGCGCGCGCCGCCGTGCCAAAAGCCCGGCCAATCTGGTGCGCAATTGCCGCGTCCAGGGTCTTGCCTACCACGCCGCGGACGTCATAGGCCTTAAAAATACTGGGAGTCAGAGTCAGTGGTTGGGTCATGGGATGCTGAAGTGACGGTGAATATTATCGAGCGAGCGTCGGGGCCCGCCTCGGAAATACACTTGGAAGGATTGATTATGCAGAATTTACAGCGTATTCCGGCGCGGCGCAGTGTTGTCGTTCCCGCGGCCTTCAGCGGGAATGCATGCCTTCGCCCCCCAGTGGCCTTGTACTGAGCGCACCGTCAGAACGGCATCATCAATGGACAATGAATGGCACTGGCTCCCCGCCTACCGCCTGCATGACAGAATGGCGGGAAAAAATGACTACGCCAACTATACGCGCAAGGCATCCAGCGACTGCCCTGAGGCCACCCACTCCTGAATCCACTTCGGCTGCCGCCCGCGCCCGGTCCATTCCAAAGCGGGATTCGACGGATGGCGGTAACGCACCGCGACGCTGCCCTTGCCGCTGCGCGGCTTCGCGGCACCGATCAGATCCTTCAGCGAAATTCCGGCCTTTTGGGCGATGGCCAGAATCTGCGCGCGCGCTTGGGCGCGCTCGGTTTGCTCGCGCTCCTTCAAGGTTTGCTTGATTTTTTCCTGCAAATTATGCAGTTCCGCAATTGACAGTTTTGACAGGTCCATTACTGCTCCCAAAGATTATTGAAACATTCGCAAACACCACAAGCATCGCCACATTACTGTCGTCATGCCTTCGATGACATCAGTGCACGATCGGCCCCGCTTGCACTACCGCCAATTTTGTCTTCTTGCCCTGCGCCAGCCAGATAAAATCCTCGATATCGCATTGGGGCGTATAGCCGGCAACCGCGCGCAACAGCAACGCCCGGACTCCCTCATAATCGAAGCGGTCGCAGGCGAGCCTTAATTCCGTCAACAGTTCCTGCAGTCTGGCCCAGGGTATTTCAACCTCCTGCGCCCGCATGATCAATGGATGCGCAGTTCCCTCCACGTCTTCCCCAATCAACAGTTCCTCATAAAGCTTCTCTCCCGGACGCAAGCCCACATACTGGATTTCGATCCCGTCATCGGCCTTCGTCTCGCCCCTGACCTCCAGCCCGCTCAGATGCACCATGCGCCGCGCCAGATCCACGATCCTGACCGGCTCACCCATATCCAGCACAAATACATCGCCACCTTCCGCCATGCCTCCCGCCTGCAGGACCAGTTGCGCTGCCTCCGGAATCGTCATGAAATAGCGCGTGATCTCCGGGTGCGTCACGGTGATCGGGCCGCCGGCCATAATCTGCTTGCGAAACAAGGGCACCACCGAACCGGACGACCCCAACACATTGCCGAAGCGCACCATGCAGAAACGCGTCGCCGCCTGCTGGTGCGCAAATGCCTGCAAAATCAACTCCGCCAGCCGCTTGGTCGAGCCCATCACATTGGTCGGGCGTACCGCCTTGTCGGTCGAGATCAGTACAAAATCCTTCACACCGGCGCTCAGCGCCGCCTGCGCAATACCTAAGGTTCCAAACACGTTATTGCGAATACCCTCGATCGGGTTATGCTCGACCAGCGGCACGTGCTTATAGGCAGCCGCGTGGTATACCGTATCCACCATGAACGTGCGCAATATTTTTAGGCATTTCTCGTGTTCCAACACCGAACCGAGGAAGGGTATCACCTCTACCTCAATACCCAAGGCGCTACGCAGCAGCAGTAATTCACTTTTAATCGAATACAACGCGTATTCCGACATTTCCAGCAAAACAATTCGAGTCGGTCGCAATGCAATAATCTGGCGACACAGTTCTGACCCGATAGACCCGCCGGCACCAGTGACCAGCACCGCCTTGCCAGTAATGCAAGTAGAGAGCAATTTCGTATCCGGCGTGACCGCATCCCGTCCCAGCAAGTCTTCGATTTCGATATCCCGTACATCCTGCAGCCGCAATTCGCCATTGATCAGACTCTCGATCGGAGGCGTGACTTTGATCTTGAGCTTGAGCGGCTCCAGTTTTTCAAGAATCTGCTTTTGTCGCTGCTTGCTCTGGGACGGCAGAGCAAGCAGGATTTCCGTGATCTTCTCCCTTTCGATCAAAGCGGGCAGTCGATCCAGCGAATAAACCTTGATGCCACCAATCGTCGCGCCTTGCAATTCCCGCTTATCGTCGATAAAGGCGACCGGCACGTAGTCGCGCACATTGCGCAAGGCACTGACCAGTTGAATCCCCGCCTGTCCGGCACCATAAATTGCCAGCCGTACCGCGCCGCTGGCAGCAGTCGCGCGCAAGAAATAGCCACGTGCGACAAAACGGCTGGCAATGATGTACATGATCGCGCCAGCCCAGTAGATACCGAATACGCCGCGCGACATACCGATCATTTGCTTGGTCAACGCTGCTAACACAACCAGCGCCAACACGGAGAGCGTCACCCCAACGAAGACGATGTATACAATCTTTTGATCTATGAAACGAACCACGGCGCGGTACAGCCCGAGCCGAATGAAAATCGGGATCGAAACAATGGGCGCAGCGATAATCAACAAAAGATACTGCGCGAACAACGCTGCCGTCACACCGTCGTAACGAAGCGAAATTGCCATATAAAAAACCAGCGGCAGCATAAGCAGATCAACCGTCGCTGCGGTCAACTGCTTATAGAGGCGCGGCAGTTTCAGGAATGATTTCATTTAATCCAGTCAGACTTCATTTGACACGTCCTGTTCGCCCCTCAAAGATAGCCTGAGCGCTGTTTATTGATAATTAACAAGAAAATTTCAAATATCGACGGAACGAACCATTTAATCAAAGTAGAAATTCGAAATGCCCGCGAATCATCAAAAAATAAGCTATAAGAGCTAAAATTTTCTCTTGATCAAACGCGGTTGCGGCGCCCCCTCCAGACCGCACACATCGCACTGCCGAGCCCGCTTGAGCTAGTTCTTTTAGAGACTCCCACCGAAGCTCATGTAAACAGCCTTACGAAATTTGCCAGATACCCTATTCCAACAATTACTTTCCCCTTTGTTCCTCAAACCCACTTTAGCCTTGGGCTGTTTGGATTATCCAAAAACGATCCCATCATGTATCACGATGAAAAAATTATCAGGCAACACTAGCATATCTCGTCCATGAATAACCAAATGCATGATGTGTAACAATATCCCGTCATGCCATAGCTACACGACCATTGGAATCAAGCAATATTTATGCAGCCCATGATATTTCAACAAAACAATTTGCTGAAAAATCACGATTGAAAAACAGGATAGGTACGCAACCTTCCCAATTTAATAAAACCAACCGGGGGCTTTATTAAATATATAATTTATTATGAGTCTCGGCTGGTTACGATTTCAGTGGATCCAGGTGGAGGGGTCGGTACCAGCACGTCCCTTCTAAGGGCGATTTGACACAATTTTTTCTCTGCACCCATTTGAGATAGCAATTTACTGACCGCCACCAATGCTTTCTCTCGATTCGCAATTGCGACAATCGTAAAAAATATAATTTTAATATCTATCAATATGGAAGTATTCCGAACATAAAAAAGACCAAGCCATCCTTTCCAGGGGCGAATCAGTTGATTATACGCAATATCCGGATCCGCCTTGTCTTTCAGAATTTCACCCTCGTCTGAAAAAACGATCGAAGAAAAATCGGTAATCCCTGGTTTTACCGACAAAAGCTCTTTTTCAAGCGGTGTATATAAATCAGTTTCTCTTTTAACATTCGGACGCGGCCCAACCAAGCTCATGTCGCCAATAAGAACATTCCATAACTGCGTTAATTCATCAAGCTTATAGCGCCGGATGAAATGCCCAACAGCAGTAATACGCGTATCATTGGCACCAGTGGAATCAACTCCGCTTTTATCCGCATTGACAGTCATGGACCGCAATTTGATCATGCGAAATTGGCGTCCGTTCTTACCGACACGCGGAGCAACGTAAAACGGCGAATGATAATCCTGAAGCCACACGGCGATCATAGTGGGTACAAGCACTATAGATGCAAGTATCAGGCCAAACAATGAAGCGAAAAAATCAAATAAGCGTTTCATCACGTATATCGTCTTATTCAGGAGCTAGAAAGGACCAGGTGCTGTGCCAATTCAACAATGGCCCGCGCGGTAGGATAGTACGCCGCTTCCAGCGGCTTGCTAGTAGGTGCCGGTGCATCGGGCAAGGTAATGCGACGTGGAGCGCTGCGCAATTGCGACGGCTCGATCGCCTCCACCACGCGGGCAAGCACTTCTCCTGCCAGCCCACAGTTGGCCCACCCGCCATCGACTGCGATCAGACGCCCGGTTTTACGGACTGATTTAATGATCTCGGTTACATCTAGCGGGTTGATTACGCGTAAATCGACCACCTCTGCATCGATCCCCTGCTCGGCAAGTATTCCGGCAGCTTCCATGGAACACATCGTGGAATGGCTTGCGGCGACCAAAGTGATATCTTTGCCGGCACGTATGACGCGCGGGCCTATGGTTCGCAAGTCCTGCTCTATGATGGGCGCCGCCGGATCGATGATTTCTGACTGGTCGTACAGCCAGCGGTCGTCGATGTACACGACAGGATCGTCACATAGCGTAGCGGCGATCAGAAGATCGCGCGCGTCCTGCGGAGAATACGGCATCACCACACGCAACCCCGGTATGTGAGCAAACCAGGCATGCAGTGCCTGGGAGTGTTGGGCACCTTGTTCTCCACCTCGGTTCACGATAGCACGGATCACAACTGCTGGATGCGCTTGGCCACCCAGCATGTGAGACCACTTGGCGGCCTGGTTGACGATCGCGTCCATACCATATAACAAAAAATCAATCCGGGGATGGACCATGATCGGGCGATAACCGCATAGCGAAGCTCCCACCGCCGCGCCGGTACATGCCAGTTCGGATACTGGAGTATCGATTATTCTTTGCTTGCCAAATTTCTTGTCCAGATCTGTCATCGTATTACCAACGTACCAGGGACTCCATAAGCCTTGGCCAATTACGAATACGTTTGGATGCCTCGACAGCAAATGTTCAAAACCGATACGGATCGCATCGCCGTAAGTCAGAATGCTATTTTTCATGAATTCAACGGAAGTTAGACATAGACGCAATCCAGCAATGCGGAAAGGGGTGGGTAGTCGGCCTCTTCGGCACGTTGCCAAGCAGCTTCGATTTCCGTCCGTAACGACTGGAGAATATCCTCCAGATCGCTTTCCGTCATTGTGCCTGCGACGTGTAGCGCGTCAAACAAACGGCGCACCGGATCCCGCCGCTTCCAAATAACCAAATCGTTGCCGCGATTTACGCCAACATCCATATCATCGCGCGGGCCAACGTGCCCACGCCAACGATAAGTCACTGCCTCCAGAAAGCCCGGACCATCTCCAGCTCGCGCGCGCTCGAGCAAACGAGCAGTAGCCTTGGCAACCGCAACAACATCATTGCCATCCACAACTTCGGACGCCACGCCATGAGCCTGTGCAAAGCGTGCAACGCTATTGGCGGACTGGCGCAGACTAATATGAAGATGGCTGGAAAAAAGATTGTTTTCAACGACAAAAAGTACAGGTAGCTTGAATACGCTTGCCAGGTTCAACGACTCGTGCACCACGCCTTCTTCCGTTGCTCCATCACCAAAATAGGCCACGCCTACGTCGCCGTTACCATCGAATTTGGCAGCGAAACCTGCGCCCACGGCAAGAGGTACCGTGCCTGCAACGATCGGCACCGAACCCAAGAAACCATTAGCTTGGTCGACCAGATGCATCGAGCCGCCCATACCGCGGGAACAACCGGTCACCTTGCCCAAAACTTCCGCAAAAATGCCGTCGAGTGAGCCGCCAAGCGCAAAGTAGTGCGAATGTGATCGATGACACCCAAATACACGATCGGTTTTGCGAAGATGGGCGGCGACACCTACTGCAACCGCCTCCTGACCGATACCCAGATGCACGGGGCATTTGATCATACCGGCAGTCACCATATCGCCGATTTTTTCTTCTGCTAACCGGATCAATAGCATGTCGCGTAGCTGCCTCGCTAGCAGCCCGACATCGCAATTTTTGATATCGAGTGCCTGATGGTAGGCATCCGCCCGAGCCAAATCACCTAATAAATCCTGCATGTAACGACCTTGTTCAAGCGTGGGTGAATTGGCGCCGTCACGCACCATAGAACGCAGCGATCAGATCACAGATGTAATCCACGTCATCATCGGTGAGTGTCGTATTCATAGGCAACATGAAGCAGCGCTCGAAGAAATGGTCTGTCCTTGGCACGCTCACATTCTTGAACCCCAGATCGGAAAACTGATGAACTGGCGTTCCTGCCCACTGAATGATTGAGCGCACGCCGCGCTCCTCGAGATAAGCACGTAACTCGTCGCGACGATCCCCTTCCAGCTCATAATTTTGGTATACATCATAATGACGCTGATCCGCGTCAGGCGCCGGCGGCAACGTTAGTTGCGGCAATTTGCCGAGCCGTTCCTGATAGTGCGCAGCGATCGCACGGCGGCGCGCCGTATCCTGTTCGAATGTCTTCAGCTTGAAATCGAGCACGGCCGCCTGCAGATTATCCAGGCGCGAGTTGAAACCCCAGGCTACCACACGACCTTCGGCATTGCGGCCATGATCACGCAGCAGCGACACGCGCTCGGCGACCGCATCGTCGTTGGTCACAATTGCGCCGCCATCACCAAAGCAACCGAGCAATTTCGCCGGATAGAAGCTGATCGTGCCGAATTTGCCGAACGTGCCGGCGCTCCTGCCTCTGAATTTCGATCCCAGACCTTGGGCCGCATCTTCGACGATCATCAGACCATGCTTATCGGCAACCGCTTGCAGCGCATCCATGTCGCAGGTCCGTCCATTTACCTGGACCGGCATGATCGCCTTGGTACGCGGCGTAATCAGCTTCTCGACCGAGGCGGCATCCAGCATGTGGTCTGGGCCGATATCGGCCAGCACTGGCGTGGCGCCGACGAAATGGACCGAAGCGGCGGTCGCGATATAAGTATGCGATGGCAAAATCACTTCATCGCCCGGACCAATCCCCACGGCCATCAGACCAATCCAGATCGCGTCGGTCCCATTTGCCACACCGAACGCATGCTTTACGCCCATATAGCTGGCAAGGTTCTTTTCGAACTCGAACACTTCCTTTTGCATGATGTACGCACCGCGACGGCATACGCCTAGCATTACGTCGGTCAGTTCTTTTTCCTGGGAAGCAAACAACGCTTGATAGTTAAAAAATGGAATATTGCGGGTCTTCGTCATACTACCTCCACGTCTTAATTAGGTTATTGCTTAACAAATTCGGATGAAATTATCCAAGTGGGCAAGCAGTATTGCAATACTGCTTAAAAAATCTCACATCAATTTTTATAAAAAATCATCAACTAGAATTGCTTTTGGCCAAACCCCTTTGCGACCAGCACAAATTTGAATCCAGAACGCTTAATCCGGATTACCCGATCAAAAAAATCAGATACCGATCCGGCCCGCTTGTCTCCGAAAAGCCGCGCTACAATCGGCATTGCGAAAGTCAGCGCGCCAAAATAATGCACATCCACAGTTGCAAAGCCACAGCTAAGTGACTCAATGCGTGCAAGGTCAGGCATGTGTTGCAAAGTGCTCTTGGTTCGCTCGCCGCGTCGATAGTGTAGCCAACGGTTGGCGCGATAGATCGGATTATGGTTGAGCGAATCAACGCAAATCAGCATGCCGCCTGGCCGCAATACACGCCTGATTTCGGCATCGACCACATGAGGTTCACCGTAACTCAAGCTGCCCGCGCATGCAATCGCGTCGAATGAGGAAGCTTCATAAGGGAGACGTTCCATGTCGGCGACCTCAGTCTTGAGGATGCCAGAGGTGTTCTGAAAGCGCTGCTTGAGTAGGCTCAGGGAGTTCGGCGAAATATCGCTTGCAGTGACCTGCGCCCCGGATTCCAGCAATATCCGGGTATGCAAGCCAGAGCCGGCGCCCAACTCCAGCACACGGTGACCTGGTCGGATCAGTTCGGCAATTTTCTGCTCATAGAGGATATAGGGCGTCCGCAAATAAGAAGCCATTGTTTGCGAGCCCAAGGGAGCCTCTGCAACCATGGCCGCAGCCATTTGCGATTTGGCACGCGCGTCGTAGCGTTCTCTCTCGACCTGCTTGTCACGCTCCATCATGACGATCGCCTGCTCCGAGCCAGCATTTCCAGATGCCTGACCAGATCGCCATAAACCGTTTCGAAAGAAAACCGCTTCTGAAAGAGCTGCAACGCGTTACCAGAAAGTTCATCGCGCAAACCGGGCGTGGTCATAAGATCTTCAATACACTGCGCCAGCGTTTTACCGGTCGCGGCGCCATACGACATCCCAATACCGGAATCAGAAATCAAACGTTTAACCTCACCATCCAACGGGCTCAACACTGGCAACCCCGAGGCCAACGCGTCAATCACTTTGTTCGGAATACTCATTACAAAGTCTTCACTGTTGTGGTAAGGCGCGAGTGCCGCGCTGGAACGAAGCGCCAACGCCTCGATCCTGGTTCGATCAATCCAGCCCGGGAAATAAACGTTTGTAAGACCAGCCATCTTTTCCCGCCAAGCAGATGAATTGGCTCCATCGCCGCAAAGGACAAATTGGCACGCGCTCCCTGCCCGCGCCATTGAATTGGCGGCTTCGCATACCGGATCGATGTCAAAAGTTGGAGAATGGCTACCTACAAAAATAACGCGCTGGGTCCCGTCAGCTTTAATTCCTTGTCGATCCCACCAATGACCTGCATTCTCAAGCTCGACTGCAGATACCTGCCCAGTCGGCGACGTTAGCGGAGCCACTAGATCAAGCTGGCCAACCGTACGCCCGGCAAAGTCTACCGCCCACCGCAAAAAACTATCAGCCATAGCTGATAAGGCGGTTGCATCCCGCATGGCGCGTCGCCCATAATAAAAATATGGCGTAAGTATGATACGACCAAGGAGCTTAAGAGGCGAAGGCAACGCAGCAATAAAAATAGTTGGCCACTGGTCTTTGACATCAACCATGCAAGGAATTTTGCGCGTTACGAGCCATTGCACCATAGTAGTAGTCGTTTCAATAGGAGGATATCCAATGAAGGCAACGTCCGGCGCATTAGTCTCTGCATTCAGTTCTTTCGCCAGATTGCGAGCCAGTACGGCGTGATCCCACAACCTGCCGAGACCAATATTGCGCTGGTAACCCGGACTTGCGATGAGCCTTATCTCCAATGCCGATGAGACAACAATACGCTGGGTGCCCTGTACCCTGTGACGCTTTTCTTGGTGATAAAACGATGAACTCCACAACACCACCTTGTGTCCAGCAGCGACCAGCGCATTAGCCAAATTCATCGCCCGCATGGGCCTGGGATTTCCTTGATCGCTATGAAGCGGTTCACCAGTTTGCAACAACCAGACCGTTAACGGCTTGTTCATCTTGCAGTGTATTTAAAGGGAATAATGTATATTATGAAAATTCGCCGCGACATTAAATGCCGCAAACAATATGGTTGTAATTTTATATAAAGGCTATTTCATCTACATATAGGTGAAGTATATCTTCAAATATCTCAATCTATCCGGTATGCATACGACAAAATACCTACATAACATCCTGTACATTTATCGCACTACCCTGGCTGTTCTACCTATGCTACCAGACCAATATGCTAACAGACGAATAATCAGCAGCACAATCAAAACGATAAAAAGACCATGTGCACCAAATACCGCCTGCAACGAAGCCGAGGACGGTAATATAGCCAACCCGCACAACAATACGCCATAACTAGCCAGCCCTACCGGATGCGAGGTAAAAAGAAAGGCTGCGCCAACTCTGGCAACCAACAACAAAATCGTCGCGACCGCAACCCCCGCCACCCCCCCGCGGGCAAACGAATCGGCGTCAAAAGAAGCGTAGGCACTGACCGTCCTCGAATACTTGTCAGGGAATCTCGCCTGGTACGCCCAAATACCAACCTCCCGACTCGGAGCATCCCCAGTTGTTGTCCGCCGCGTGGGTAAAAAATTGTGAAAGCCCATGGACGTTTTTTTAACGTAGCTAAAATATTGATACCACCTATTGGAAACATCCGCAGGCGTTAACCATGTTCGGTACAAAATATATTCCGCAATATTCGATACTTTGGAGCGCTGCAGACTGTCATCGGGAGGCTCGAGCCTAATGTAATCACCAAGGGTTAGGGCACGCCGAGGGTCATCAGCATTCATTTGTCCAAACACAGAAGGTGGCAGATAGGACAGTCTGATTTTATTGAAATACTGTGAGCTTGAAAATAACATAATTCCAATGAAAGCCACCCCTAGCAATACAGATACTGCCAAGCCCAAAGACAAGCACCTCCTGAACCGCGAAGGCATGACACATGAAACGAACAGACAGGTAATTAGCAGCAGCACCAATGGAAGTTTGGCCAATGTAGCTGCCGCATACAAACTCGCCATTATCAAACCCAATATGGCCAGAAATTTATGCCCCGTAAAAAATGCAACCATGATATAGATCGGCGCGAAAACTGCCAACGCCCAGGTAAACAAATATTTGACAAGCGGCGGTATGTCCAGAAATTTTGCTGAGTCATCCCGTAGCAACATCAACGAACTTTGGGTGACATCGCTGTCAAATACCGCTATCAGTAATGGAATCTTCGGCATCAAATATAAGTGCGCGGCCGCAGGTAGCAAGAAGAAAAACCCGGCCAAGGTCATCCACAGCTTTGTCGAGCTCTGGGCTATGGCGGGCAACCTCTTTGTGGCTTTACTGAAACATAAAAAATCGGCCAAAAACAAAAATACGGCAATTGCGGTGACCAAAGTGAGCTGCATGCCCCGCGCCGTCGGGTGTAGATCCGAATATTGGAAAACAAGAGGCAATAGCATCAAACACAGCCATCCCAATGACGGCGCAAATTCCACAATGGAATCAATTTGAGCGCCGTGCCTGTCAAACAATGTCACGCCTTAGCCCCGTTAAAAGACGACTTCCTGGGCGTCGGCACTTCGCAAAGCATCGCACTCAGGAGAAGCCCAATCCAGACCAATCGAAAGTCCACGTAATCTCCCCCGAATACAGACCCAATACACATAGCCGCGACGAAGGCAATGAGCGGCAAGCCAGGCTTAATTTTTTCTTTTGTGCGCAACACTTCCCAGGTCAAAATCAAAAGAACACCAGCAATTAACAAGGTTCCGAGCACACCAACCGCGTAAAGAAGCTCGACTACAATGTTATGAGGGTGTGAGTAAGGTTCAGGCATTCCTGTATACAGATTGGTCGCTACGGCATGGAAACTGCCAAACCCATTGCCCACCCAAGGAGCTTGGGAAATTCCGCTCAAACCATGCATCAAGAGACGAATACGGAATGAAAAATCAGGGATGTACACGCGAAATCGCAACATGGTATCGGCAATATCCTGCTCCCAACGCTCTACTTTGAACCCACAAGAGTATTTTCCAGCAGTGCAGGCTACTATGGCAGCCAACCGCCGTTGCGCCTCAAAATTTGAATTGCTCTGTTTTAACAGGCAAGCCGTCGAGGTCGCATCAAGGGAAGGACCAACTGCTACCAATTCTTCGCCTGTCGGCGGTGTGACTGATTCCGTACTCAGCGAATACCCAACTCCGAGTACGCCCTCGGTAATCCTGGCGGTGAACATTCCACCGGACACAATAATGAACAGAATGGTAGCAGCAAGGGAAACGGCAACCACAGCCACCGCCCGACGTTTTTCAAACCAAGTGACATGGACGCCAGCCAGAAGCAGCAGCCCGCCAGTTCCTGCGAGCAAAGCCGCTTTCGACAGAGACATATAGGCTGCGACAAAACAAAGGACTGAGCAAAGCCCCAATAACCATCCCCTAGCTAATTTTTTGAATTGGAAAAGTACAACAAGGGCTGCAAACCCGCCGAAGATCTGAAGTCTGTAGAACGTGAATGTCGTCGCGAGCGGCCTGTCCTCACCGCTAGATTTTGTACCAAGTGACGCCAATAGCATCCACGCGGCCAATAGAAGTGCAACAAACAAAGCAATCCACATCAATACATTGACCAGCCGCGTACCCCACACTTGAAATGCGACACCCAGAATGCCGGCAATCAAAATAATGGTTGTCAACTCCCAAGCAAGGTAATTAGAGTGTGCATTAGGCATATAAAAAAGCGTATGACTCATCACCGCAAATTGAACTCCAACCACTAGACCCACACATCTCCAGACCTGCTGCTTATTGGCAGGATATCTCGCGCTGTTGCGCGACTTCCAGCCGATAGAAACCAAGATCGCCGCGAACAACACTGCCCATGTCCTGACTTCGCCCAACACAAACCATTCTGGTGATATTTTTGGGAAGACTCTTGAAATCGGAAATCTACCCACAAACGTTGCCGCGTAGATTGACAACGCACTACAAAAAAGCAGGAATTTTCCTGAATACCGGTCAATTGGGAACCGTCCCGCAAGCACATTTGAAGGCTTTAACATTTTATTTAAACCTGCGATTTAGCGACTTTTTGCAAAGATAGTATGATGCCGTAATGCGTCACTGCCGCAAAAAATGGAACCAGAACAAGCGCCACTTGAAGAGGGGCCAATAATGAAACGAAGAAAAAAAAGATTGCCGCTAAGATTAACAATCGCAAATGTTCATAGTGATATATCAAACTATTTTTGAGCGAGACCAGTATAACAGACCCGATAGTTAGTATCTGGTAAAGATACATACTGAACCGTACGGCCGTAGAGATGGTATACCCGTAAATTTCACCTGGCTCGCCTGTTTGAATAAATGCCCAATAGGTAATTGAATAAGTTGCAACATTGGTTAGGAAAATGCTTTGAATTAGCTTTTTAAATTCCATGAAGGAACTATCAGAGCGCAAAGAACTGGTAGGGGTTAATCGAATTACCCGCCACATGCTCCACGAAAACACAGTACCTACTGCCACGGCCATAAGAAATGAGGACTCTACGCCCAGCCCCCCAATCACCAATCCGGCCAAAATAACGGAAGAGATAGCTTCACGAATTCTTCCTGAAAAAACCCATCCCCGCTCTATCAACACGCGCGACCATTGCGCACCCGCGATCCACATCAGTAGAATCAAGCTGAGTAAGGTTAAGGTGTGGGGTGTCGCACTTGACATGGGCAACATGACAAATATGACAAACACACCCAGCAGTGAGAGAAAAGTTAACCCGACTTTTCCCAAGGAGCCGCTCCCCAGTGCAATAGCGTTCACACCAAAACTGGCGGCCATGGAAACGACATAAAACAGTTGGAAGAAATGTTTATCTTGAACGGAAAAATTGATAATGGCATAATCTCTCAGCAGAGAAGCCAAAAATGAAATTCCGGCGGCACCATAAGCAGCAAATAAAAATCGAAATTGCAAATTATTTCCCGATTTCAAACTGAGATAATCTTTTGACCGATATGCTCAAATAAGTCATGATACTCATAAACATATAAGACGAACCTACCAATAAGAATCCCCCCTTACCAAAACAAGTACCGGGAAAAATATTTTAATACTCTTTAAATAAAAATCCGTAAAGGTAAGATTTCTTATTCAATCGTCTCTTAAATGATATTTAAAATTAAATAAATCGAAAAATTACAAAAAAATACCTGTATCAAAAACTCGATAATATGGTGACCTATGTATAAAAACCACGTCATACAAAACATTAACAGCCCGAAGGCCGTCGATATCTGGTCGGTAAGCCGGGCGATCGGAAAGTTCAGTTCTCACTTTGATTAGCGCTCACCAGTGCCGATATGATTTTTTTCTGTTCTTCCACTTCAAGGTCTGCACCCATCGGCAAACTCAACACCATTTTCGCCATCTCGACCGATACCGGGCAACACTCGGCGCAGCATAGATGTGCATAAGCAGATTGCAGATGCATAGGAACAGGATAATGAACCGCTGTAGGAATACCCGCGTCCTTTAAGGCTGCCTGTATCTTCTCGCGGCCTGCTACTTTGACGGTATATTGAGCGAAAACGCTGGTGCGGTCGGAACCCTGCGCGATAGTTTCAACCTTATTTGAAAATAATTCGTTGTAGCGAGCGCCAATTTTTAGACGTCGTTCAACTTCCCAATCAAAGCGTTCGAGCTTGGCCAAGACAATGGCGCATTGAATGGTATCCATACGACCACCCACACCGACGCGAGTATGAACGTAGCGTTTGGACTGACCGTGCACGCGAATCTCACGCATGGCTTGCGCTAATGCGTCATCGCTGGTAAAGAGAGCGCCACCATCACCATAACAACCCAGCGGCTTACTGGGGAAAAAGCTGGTACAGCCGATGGTGGAAAGGTTGCAGCTTTTCTTGCCTTTGTAGGTCGCACCAAAACTTTGCGCGGCGTCTTCAACCACGGTCAGACCGTGCTTGGCTGCGATCGCGTTAATCTCATCCAGGTCAGCCGGCTGGCCGTAGAGTGAGACCGGTATGATCGCTTTAGTACGTGCGGTGATTTTCGATTCAATCAGGGCGGCGTTGATGTTACAGGTATCCGGTTCGATATCGATGAAGACCGGCTTGGCACCGAGCAGGACGATCACTTCCGCCGTGGCGATAAATGAAAATGGCGTGGTGATGACTTCGTCACCAGGTCCCACATCCAGCGCCATCAGCGCGATCAGCAAGGCTTCCGTGCCGGAGGCAACAGTAATACAGTGCTTGGCGCCAGTATATGCAGCAAGCTTTTCTTCCAGTTCCTTGACTTCCGGGCCCATGATGTACTGGCCGTGGTCCAGCACTGTCTGGATACGCCCATTGATGTTGTCGCGCAAGGCATTGTATTGAGCCTTGAGATCAATGAATTGCATGAATTTGCCCTTTTATTGATTGGAGATCAGGGTACAAACATTTTCTTTTAATTCGTAGCGCTCGCCAGTATGAGCGCAGGTAGCTTCACCAGTACCTTTGAGCGGCAACTTGAGACGCTCGCCAAACCGGCTCATCCAGCCAATCTGGCGCGCCGGCACGCCAGCCATCAGGGCAAAATCAGGCACATCGCGATTCACGACTGCTCCGGCGCCGATAAACGCATGTTCGCCGATGGTGGTACCGCACACGATGGTGCAATTGGCTCCCAGGGTTGCGCCGCGCCTGACCAGCGTCTTGCGGTATTCGTTCTTGCGCGTCACCGCCGAACGCGGATTGTAGACGTTGGTGAACACCATGCTCGGGCCACAAAATACGTCATCCTCGATCGTTACTGCGTCATAAACCGAGACGTTGTTCTGAATCTTGACGTTGTCGCCAATGACGACGTCGCTGCCGACAAAGACGTTTTGGCCCAGCGAGCAACCGGCACCGATACGTGCGCCACCGCAGACATGCACGAAATGCCAGATCCGGCTGCCGTCGCCGATAATCGCTCCATCGTCGACAATCGCACTCGGATGAATCGTGGCTGCCATCTCAGTACTCCAGCGGCAGCGCGACCCGCTTGCCGTCGCGCGCCGACAGATACGCGGCAATCAGGACTTCCATCGATTTCAAGCCCTCGCGGCCGTCGGTCTCGGGTTCGGACTCTCCGCGCAGTACCCGGATGACGTTGTCGTAGTAGAGCGGATGGCCAAACCCATAGACAGAGGTGGTCTGATAGCTGGCATCCTTGATTTTCTGGTCGTCCTCGTCCGCCTCGGCGAACTCCCAGTGCTGCACCTCATTAACCGCGACCCCGCCGATACGGACAGTACCTTTCTCGCCAAGAATGGTAATGCTGCCCTCCAGGTTCTTGGGGTAGGTCAACATGGTTACGTTCATCGAACCGAGCGCGCCGTTGCGCCAACGCACACTAACGACGCCGCTATCTTCCACCTCGATGTCGCGCGCCAGCGTGGCCGTGTACGCGTGCAGGCTTTCGACCGGGCCGATGATCCAGTCGATCAGGTCGACGTAATGGCTGGCCTGGTTCATGAAGGCGCCGCCGTCAAACTCCCAGGTCCCCCGCCACTTGGCGCTGTCGTAGTATTCCTGTGGTCGTGTCCAGAAGACATTCAGGTTGACCATGTAAATACGGCCGAAACGGTTTTTTTCGACTGCCCGCTTCAGCAATTGCAACGTGGCGTTACGGCGATTTTGCTTGACGACGAACAGACGTACTCTGGCCGCATCGCAGGCCGCAACCATGCGCTTGGCATCGTCCCAGCGCGTCGCCATCGGCTTTTCAGTAATCACATGGCGACCAGCCTGGGCAATCTGAATTGCCTGCTCTGAATGCAAGCCAGATGGCGTAGTCAGAATGAAGGCATCGGCATCGCAACCTTCGAGCATGTCTTTTAAATTCTTGAAAGGCCTGGCGCCCGTCGCGCCTGCGGCCTCTTCCAAGGCTTGCGGATTGATGTCGCAGACGCCGACCAACTCGCAGCGCTCTTCATGTTGCTTCATCGCGGCAAAATGATTTTTGGCGATGCGGCCGCAGCCGACTAGAGCGAAACGGATTTTGCGATCGGTAATCGCGGGAGGAAAGGAACGCATTGAATTGTCTTCCAAGTTCTTAAGCTTTTACTACGTTGGGCAACGGTTTCAAATATACGCCGCGCGTGTCGACGATCAGCTTTGCGTGCTGCTGGATCAGCTCGTAGTCAAATGCCTTATGGTTTGTTGCCAACAACACCACATCATAGGAAGCGATCGAGCCGGCGGTCAGCGCCACGCTCTGCAGGTCGAAATGGTGTTCGCGCATTTTCGGAAATACCGGTACATGCGGATCTGAATAACTGACTGCGGCGCCTTTATCACGCAGAATCTCCATCAATTCGACCGACGGCGATTCCCGCATGTCGTCGACATTTTTCTTGTATGCGATGCCGAGCACCAACACCTTGCTGCCCTTGACCGCGCGGCCACGGTCGTTCAGTGCATCCGCCACCTTGCCAATTACCCAGCGCGGCATATCGCTGTTGATCTCGCCGGCCAATTCGATGAAACGGGTGTGAACCCCGTATTCACGCGCCTTCCAAGTCAGGTAAAACGGATCGATCGGGATGCAATGCCCACCCAGCCCCGGGCCGGGATAATACGCGGTAAAACCAAACGGTTTGGTCGCTGCGGCGCGGATGACCTCGTGAATATCGATATCCATCTTGTCCGCGATGATTTTCATTTCGTTGACCAAGCCGATATTCACCGCCCGATGAATATTTTCCAGCAGCTTGGTCAATTCCGCGGCCCGCGTGGAACTGACCGGCACGACTTTGTCAATCGCCACGCTATACAGGGCAATGCCCGCTTGCTGACAGCCAGGAGTAGTTCCGCCGCATATCTTTGGGATTGTACGTGTTTCGAAATCTGGATTACCGGGATCTTCACGCTCCGGCGAGTACACAAGAAATACGGTTTCACCGACCTTGAAGCCGCGCGATTCAAGTCGCGGCCTCAACTCTTCATCGGTGGTACCTGGATAAGTCGTACTTTCCAAGGATATGATTTGGCCCGCACGGATGTATGGCACCAACGCATCAACCGTATTGAGTACAAAACTCAGATCCGGCTCGCGATAAGCGTTCAACGGAGTTGGTACGCAAATAATCAGCGCGTCCGGTTCCGATGCCCTCGAAAAATCCGTGGTTGCCTCGAAGCCTTTCGCCCGGGCCGCTGCAATCGATTCACCGGATATATGCTCAATATAGCTTTGCCCCTGGTTTAGTTTATCGACCTTATCAAGATCAATATCGATTCCCAACACCTTAAAGCCAACATGAACGAACCGGAGCATCAGCGGCAATCCAACGTAACCAAGGCCGACGATTCCAATAACCGCGGACCCATCATTCAGGCGCGATTGAAGCTGGCGTAACTCTTGTGATTCCACTTTATTACGGATATCCATGCTGTCTACATATAATTGGAAAAATACTAAAAATAACCTCGCAACCGGAATACTAAAATTACAACCTCAGGTAACGCCTCACACGCGCAACTGAGAAACTCCAGCGCGAACTGGTTGGTCAAGCTCCTACCGAAAACAGACACGAACGTTTGAGCGAGTCGCCGCTCATAGCGTGTTTTTTTGATTGGCCATGGCCACGGCTGGACTTTTTACTTCGGATTTCAACGCCTCAATTTCCTGTCTCAAACTCTCGTATTCGGCCATCTTCCGCTCCAGGAAGCGAACCGTGAGACCGGTTTTTTCGGCGATGCCGGCGGGTGTAAGCAGGTAGGCATAAGCCAGTTTCTTCGGGCTTTTGCTGAAGCTCTGTATCTTGATCCATCCCTTGTCCAGCAATGCCTTAATGCAATAGTTGGCCTTACCCAGACTTATTCCCAGTGCGTTGGCCAGATCGCGCTGATTCATGTGCGGGTTGGCCTCCAGAAGACGCAAGACCTTGAGGTGATTTTCTTCTTGGAGGGAGGGAGTTAACATCTTGTTCGATGTCGGTTTTTGGTATTCGAGATCCAAGCCGCCCGAGATAACGATTGGCTGCTAGAGCCGAACAAATGGAAACTCGGGTTGTTCAATTAATGAACACCAATGTTAACACATCGAACACGGCATTGTCTTGGTCAAATCAGCAAGCTGACGGACCGGTTCTACATTGAACCAGTTGTATCGGACAGCGAACCGAGGGAAAGCCATTTATTCCGCCGCACCCATGCACAGGCGCAACGCCTCCGGCCACTGCGGCAGGTCGCAAAACGTATTTCTCAGGCGTTCGGTACAGAGGATGGAGTTCGCGGGACGCTTGGCCGGCAAGGGGTAGTCTTCGGTCCGGATCGGCATCAGCACTGGCCGCTTGACGACGCCGGCATGATCCAGAATTTCCTTGGCGAAGCCATGCCAGGTGGTCTGCCCGCGAGCGCTCAGATGATAAATGCCGCTTCGCTCCTGCCACCAGTCGCACGCCTGCTTCGCCGCATGGCCTTGGGCCACGATATGCGCAGTGATGTCGGCAATGGTGCGGCACCAGGTCGGTGCGCCATGCTGATCGGAAACGATGCGCAACTCATCGCGCTCCTGCGCCAGCCCCAGCACGGTCTGCAGGAAATTCTTGCCCCGATTGCCATACACCCAACTGGTGCGCAGGATCAGGTGCGGGATGCCGGTAGCTTGGATCGCCTGCTCGCCGGCCAGTTTGCTGGCGCCATATACATTGACTGGCGATGGCCGGTCGGTTTCCGTGTACGGGCCGGCCTTGGTGCCGTCAAATACGTAGTCGGTCGAGTAATGGATCATCAGCGCGCCGAGCTTGCGCGCTTCTTCCGCCATGACGCCGGGCGCTTCGCCGTTGATGCGCATGACCAGCTCCTGCTCGCGCTCGGCCTGGTCGACCGCGGTATAGGCGGCCGGATTGACGATCAGCGTCGGTTGGATGTCGCGAATGACGGCGCGTACCTGGGCCAGATTGGCTAGATCCATTTGCGCGCGATCGAGGGCGATGATGTCGCCCAGGCCTTGCAGGCTGCGCTCCAGTTCGTAACCGACCTGGCCGGTTTTGCCGGTGAGGAGAATGCGGGTCATGGAATCGGCTCGCCTGTCGTGCTGTTGTGCGAAGTGATCGCTGCAGGGCTCAAAACACCTTGCCTTCAAGCAGTTGCAGCAGGTAGCGGCCGTAACCGTTCTTCTGTAGCGGCTGCGCCAGTTCCTGCAATTGTTCCGCGCCGATATAGCCTTTGCGATAGGCAATTTCTTCCGGGCAGGCGATTTTCAAACCCTGGCGATTTTCTATGGTAGCGATGAACTGGCCGGCATCCAGCAGGGATTCATGCGTGCCGGTATCGAGCCAGGCCATGCCGCGTCCCATCAATTCGACGTTCAACTGGTTGCGTTGCAGATAGGCACGGTTGACGTCGGTGATTTCCAGTTCGCCGCGCGCGGATGGCTGGATGCCGGCGGCGATATCGCATACCTGGTTGTCGTAGAAATACAGTCCGGTAACCGCGTAATTGGATTTCGGCCTGGCCGGCTTTTCCTCGATGCTGACGGCGCGCCGCGCAGCATCGAATTCGACCACACCATATCGCTCCGGATCCAGCACATGGTAGGCAAACACGGTCGAGCCCGCATCGCGCTCGGACGCGGCGCGCAACTGGCGCTCGAAGTCGTGGCCGTAGTAAATGTTGTCCCCCAGGATCAGCGCCGACGGCGCCGCACCGACGAAATCACGGCCGATGATGAAGGCTTGCGCCAGGCCATCCGGGCTCGGCTGCACCGCGTAGGAGAGGCTCAGCCCCCACTGCCGGCCGTCACCCAGCAGTTCCTGGAAGCGCGGGGTGTCTTGCGGCGTCGAGATGATCAGGATCTCGCGGATACCGGCCAGCATCAGCGTGGTCAGCGGATAGTAGATCATCGGCTTGTCGTACACCGGCAGTAATTGCTTGGAGACCGACATCGTCACCGGGTAGAGCCGGGTGCCGGAACCGCCGGCCAGGATGATGCCTTTGCGAGCTTGGGTCATGGGCGGAGTATGTTCAAAATCGCATTAATTGACATGCCACTGCGTGATCAATGTCGTGGAGTATGTAAATACGGAGGCCTCATGGTATGCGCTGTTCGCCGCCATTCTTGCTGCCTTCGGTCTCGCCACACCCGGTAGCTGCAACCACTTCCTCAGTAGATTCCAGCGCGATGCCCAGCACCCGGCACGCCCGCCGCAGGTTGTCCTGCGCCTCTCCCAGCGTCGGCGCAACGAAGGTGACATGCCCCATCTTGCGGCCGCGCCGCGCTTCGCGCTTGCCGTAGAGATGCAGGTTGGCGCCCGGCAACGCCAGCACCTGGTCCCATGCCGGTTCGCGCGCGTCGGCAGCGCCTTCGCCTTCGAACCAGATGTCGCCGAGAATATTCAGCATCACAGCCGGCGAATGCTGGCGCGCATCGCCCAGCGGCAGGCGCGCCATCGCCCGCACCTGCTGCGCGAACTGGCTGGTGACGCAGGCGTCGATCGTGTAGTGGCCGCTGTTGTGCGGGCGCGGCGCCATTTCGTTGACCACCAGCGAACCATCCTGCAGCACGAAGAATTCGATGCACAGCACGCCGACATAGTCGAGCCGGTCGATGATTGCCAGCGCTGCCGCCTGCGCCCGTTGTGCGCAATCGGCGCTGACATTCGGGCTAGGCACGATGGTGGTGAACAGGATGCCGTCGCGGTGCACGTTTTCGGCGATCGGGTAGACCACTGACTGGCCGTCTGCACCGCGCACGGCCAGCACCGAGATTTCATAGGCCAGCGGCAGCATCTTTTCCAGCACGCACGGCACCTCGCCCATGGAGGCAAACGCGGCGCGCAGTTCGGCGCGGGTCGCCACGCGCGCCTGGCCCTTGCCGTCGTAGCCGAGCCGCACGGTTTTCAGGATGCCGGACAGCAAGGCTTCGTCCGCAGCGTCGATGTCCGCCGCCGACGCGACCAGACAATGCGGTGCCGGCAGCACCCCGGAGAGCGGCGCGCATTCGGTGAAGAAGCGCTTTTCGGCGGCGCGATCCTGCGCGATCGAGACGCAGGCGGCGGCAGGCGCGACAAAGCTGTCCCGCGCCAGGAATGCCAGGCTCGCGGCCGGTACGTTCTCGAATTCGGTGGTCACCGCCGAGCATTGTTGCGCCAGTTCCGCCAGCGCCGCGCGATCCTCGTAGCCGGCCGCCAGCAAATGGTCGGCAGCATGGCCCGCCGGGCAGTCGAGCGCCGGCTCCAGCACCGCGACCTTGTAGCCCATCGCCTGCGCGGCATGGACAAACATGCGGCCGAGCTGGCCGCCCCCCATCACGCCCAGCCAGGTGGCGGGCGCTGCCGTCGGATTGAAAGCTGGGTCACTCAATTGCAGGCTCATACGAATCTCATGCCGGCAAGGTCATGGCTTGCGCCTGCGCGGTTTGGGCGATGCGGAATTCCTGCAGGCGCGCAGCCAGCGCCTGATCACCTGCCGCCAGCATCGCGACCGCCATCAAGGCGGCATTGGCGGCGCCGGCTTCGCCGATGGCGAAGGTGGCGACCGGGATGCCCTTTGGCATTTGCACGATCGACAGCAGCGAATCCTCGCCGCGCAGATACTTCGACGGTACCGGCACGCCCAGCACCGGAACGATGGTCTTGGCAGCCAGCATCCCGGGCAGATGGGCGGCGCCGCCAGCGCCGGCGATGATGGCGCGCAGGCCGCGCTCGCGCGCGCTTTCCGCATAGGCAAACATCTGGTCGGGCATCCGGTGCGCCGAAATCACGCGTGCCTCGTGCGCCACGCCAAACTCCTTCAGCAGCGCCACTGCGTGCTGCATCACTTCCCAGTCGGAAGAAGACCCCATCACCACGCCCACCAGGGGCGCGCCTGCCTGCGCTTCTATCGTCATCTCGGTCCTCTTCAATCTTGCAGCGTGGCGCCGGTCAGGCGCTCCAATGCCTCGCGGTATTTGGCGCCGGTCTTCTCGATCACGTCGGCCGGCAGCGCCGGCGCCGGTGCCGTCTTGTGCCAGTCGGAGAGGGTTTCCAGATAGTCGCGCACGAACTGCTTGTCGAACGATGGCGGCGACATGCCGGGCGCATAGGAATCCGCTGGCCAGAAGCGCGAGGAATCGGCAGTCAGCACTTCATCCATCAGATGCAGCACGCCGTTCTCGTCGAGGCCGAACTCGAACTTGGTGTCGGCGATGATGATGCCGCGCGTCGCCGCATAATCGGCGGCGGTCTGGTACAACCTGATGCTGATGTCGCGCATGCTGGCCGCCAGTTCCTTGCCGATGCGCCGCTCCATTTCCTCGAAGCTGATATTTTCGTCATGCTCACCCAGCTCGGCCTTGGCGGCCGGGGTGAAGATCGGCTGCGCCAGCTTGTCGGCCTGGCGCAGACCCGCCGGCAAGGCGATACCGCAGATGGCGCCAGTCGCCTGATAATCCTTCCAGCCGGAACCGATGATGTAGCCGCGCACCACCGCCTCCACCAGGATCGGCTGCAGGCGCTTGGCGACCACCGCCCTGCCCTTGACCTGATCCGCCTCGTCCTCGCGCACGACGCTCTCCGGCGCGATGCCGGTCAGATGGTTCGGCACGATGCCGGCCAGCTTACCAAACCAAAAATTCGACATCTGGTTCAAGACCTTGCCCTTGCCGGGGATCGGTTCATTCATCACGACATCGAAGGCAGACAGGCGATCGGTGGTGACGATCAGGAGCTTGTCGTCGCCGACTGCATAGTTGTCACGCACCTTGCCACGGCCGAGCAGTGACAGCGAGCTGATGGAGGATTGATAGAGGCTGTTCATGGAAATTCCGGATGCTGCGTTAGTGATTCTCTCGCCCCTTCGGTTTCACGGAGCAGGGCTGTTCATTACTTCAAAGATGTGCACGTCTTCCCTGTTGTTCCCAGCCACGCGGGAACAACAGGAAGACAATGGCCCCCGTTTCACGGGAAGCGAAGCGCCGATTACTGCACCACCTGTTTCAGCTCGCCGTTCTTGTAGCGCTCGGCCATCTTTTCCAGCGTCACCGGCTTGATCCGGGCCGCCTGGCCTTCGCAGCCGAACGCCAAATAGCGCGCCTTGCAGATGTTCATCGCCGCTTCGCGCGCCGGCTTCAGGTAGTCGCGCGGATCGAACTTGGATGGGTTTTCCACAAAATAGCGGCGGATCGCGCCGGTCATCGCCAACCGGATGTCGGTGTCGATATTGATCTTGCGCACGCCGTGCTTGATACCTTCCTGGATCTCTTCCACCGGCACGCCGTAGGTTTCCTTCATGTCGCCGCCGAATTCGCGGATCTCGGCCAGCAGTTCCTGCGGCACCGAGCTGGAGCCGTGCATCACCAGGTGCGTGTTCGGGATGCGGGCGTGAATTTCCTTGATGCGGTCGATTGCCAAAATGTCGCCGGTCGGCTTGCGTGAAAATTTGTAGGCGCCGTGCGAGGTGCCGATCGCGATCGCCAGCGCGTCGCACTGGGTCAGCTTGACGAAATCGGCGGCTTGCGCGACGTCGGTCAGGAGCTGCTCGCGCGTCATCGTGCCTTCCGCACCGTGGCCGTCCTCCTTGTCGCCCTTCATGGTTTCCAGCGACCCGAGCACGCCCAGCTCAGCTTCGACCGTGACGCCGATCGCATGCGAAAACTCGACCACCTTGCGCGACACCTCGACGTTGTAGGCGTAGTCGGCCACCGTCTTGCCGTCGGCCTGTAGCGAACCGTCCATCATCACCGAGGTGAAGCCGGAGCGGATCGCGGTCATGCACACCGCCGGCGACTGGCCGTGGTCCTGGTGCATCACCACCGGGATGTGCGGATAGGCTTCGACCGCCGCTTCGATCAGGTGCCGCAGGAAGGCTTCGCCGGCATATTTGCGGGCGCCGGCCGAGGCCTGCATGATGACCGGCGCGCCGACCGCATCAGCCGCGGCCATGATCGCCTGCACCTGTTCCAGGTTATTGACGTTGAAAGCCGGCAAACCGTAGCCGTTTTCGGCTGCGTGGTCGAGCAGTTGACGCATGGATACGAGAGGCATGATGGTTCTCCAAATAAAAAATATCAAAAACCGGAAATCGCGGGCTTCAATCACCAATCCGCATGATCTTCAGGGCGTTGGTGCCGCCGACCTGCCCCATCGGCTCACCCCAGGTCAGCACGATCATGTCCCCGCGCTGCACCACGCCTTTGGCCAACAGCAAATCCTGCGCAGCCTTCAAAACGGCATCCCGATCGCTCGATGCGGCCAATTCAAAAGTATGGACGTTGCGAAACAAGGCCGCTTTGCGCTGCGTCGAGCGTTTGGGCGTCATCGCATAAATCGGCGTATCGGTGTTGTGGCGACTCATCCACAGCGCGGTCGAGCCGGAATCGGTCAGGGCGGCGATCGCTTTCACTTTCAGGTGGTAGGCGGTAAACAAGGCGCCATAGGCGATCGACTGGTCGATGCGAGTAAATTCGACATTCAGGAAATCGCCGTCCAGCTTGTAGTTTTCGGAATTCTCTGCCTCCAGGCAGATCGCCGCCATCGCTTCGACCGTCTCCACCGGATATTTTCCGGCGGCGGTCTCGGCCGAGGTCATCACGGCGTCGGTGCCGTCCAGCACGGCGTTGGCCACGTCCGACACTTCGGCCCGGGTCGGCACCGCGTTGACGATCATCGATTCCATCATCTGGGTGGCGGTGATTGCCAGCTTGTTGGAGGCACGCGCCATGCGGATCATGCGCTTTTGCAAGGCCGGCACCGCGGCGTTGCCGACTTCCACCGCCAGGTCGCCGCGCGCCACCATGATGCCGTCCGAGGCATCGAGGATTTCCTGCAGGACCGGAATTGCTTCCGCGCGCTCAATCTTGGCAATCAGCATCGGCTTGTGCTTGTACGGCTCGCCGGCAATATTCGCCAACTGGCGCGCCATTTCCATGTCGGTCGCGCTTTTCGGAAACGAGATCGCCAGATAGTCGGCCTGGAAACTCATTGCAGTCTTGATGTCGTCCATGTCCTTGGCGGTCAGCGCCGGCGCCGTCAAGCCGCCGCCTTGGCGGTTGATACCCTTGTTGTTGGACAGCTCGCCGCCGACCCGCACCGTGGTGTGGATTTCACCGCCCGCTACCCGGTCCACCACCAGCACGATCAAGCCATCGTTCAGGAGCAGCACGTCGCCGCGCCGGACGTCACGCGGCAAATCCCGGTAATCGAGGCCGACGCGCTGCTGGTCGCCCAACTCGCAATCAGCGTCCAGAATGAACTGGGCACCCTTTTCCAACTGAATCTTGCCATCAACAAACTTGCCGACTCGGATTTTCGGGCCCTGCATATCGGCCATGATCGCCACTTCGCGCCCGCAGGCAGCCGCCACTTGGCGCACCAGTTGCGCGCGCTCGATATGATCCTGGGCCTTGCCATGCGAAAAATTCAGCCGCACGACGTCGACGCCGGCCTCGATCATTTGCGTCAGGGTTTCGGAATCGCTGGAAGCGGGGCCGATGGTGGCGACGATTTTGGTGGATCTGGGCATGTCGACCTTTTACGGCTGGGCGGCGCGCCGCATCAAAATTTCGACCGCAGGCAAGGTCTTGCCTTCCAGGAACTCAAGGAAGGCGCCGCCGCCGGTGGAGATATAACCGATCCGGTCGGCGATACCGTACTTGGCGATCGCCGCCAGCGTATCACCGCCGCCGGCAATCGAAAAAGCCTTCGAGGCCGCGATCGCCTGCGCCAGCGTCTTCGTGCCGTTAGCGAACTGGTCGAATTCGAACACGCCGACCGGACCGTTCCAGACGATGGTACCGGCGCCGGCGATCTGTGCCGCCAGCCGCGCCGCGGTGTCGGGGCCGATGTCGAGGATCAGGTCGTCGTCTTCCACCGCCGCTACCGGCTTGACGGTTGCGGCCGCATCGGCGGCAAACGCCTTGGCGCACACGACGTCGGTCGGAATCGGCACTGAAGCGCCGCGCGCCGCCATCAGCTCGATGATCGCGCGCGCCTCGGCCACCAGGTCTGGTTCGGCCAGCGACTTGCCGATCCTCAAACCGGAAGCCAGCATGAAGGTATTGGCGATGCCGCCGCCGACGATCAGATGATCGACCTTGTCCGCCAGCGCCTTCAGGATGGTTAGCTTCGACGAGACCTTGGAGCCGGCGACGATCGCCAACAGCGGGCGCGCCGGCTGGTGCAGCGCCTTACCCAGCGCGTCCAGCTCGGCCGCCAACAGCGGGCCGGCGCAGGCCACCGGCGCAAACTGGGCGATACCGTAAGTGGTGGCTTCGGCGCGGTGCGCGGTGCCGAAGGCGTCGTTGACGTAGATGTCGCACAGCGCCGCCATCTTGCGCGCCAGCTGCTCGTCGTTCTTTTTCTCGCCGCGGTTGACGCGGCAGTTTTCCAGCAGCATCACCTGACCCGGCGCCAGATCGGCGGTCGCGCCGCCGTCGAGCCAGTCCTGCTTCAGCGGCACCGGCTGGCCCAGCAGTTCCGCCAAGCGCTCGGCCACCGGCGCCAGCGTGTCCTGCGGCGTCAATTCACCCTCGGTCGGGCGCCCCAGATGCGAAGTCACCATCACCGCGGCACCGGCGTCCAGCGCCTGGCGGATCGCCGGCACCGAGGCGCGGATGCGGGTATCTTCAGTGATCTTGCCGGTGTCGTCTTGCGGCACGTTCAGGTCGGCACGGATAAATACCCGCTTACCTTGCAACTGGCGGGCGGCGATCAGGTCGGAGAGTCGATTGAATTTCATCGCGGGCAAAAAACGGGATGGACGAGAATCCGCCATTTTACCCTACCGTCCGGGCAAAAACCGGCCACGCCGCCCCGGCGGGCGGGCGCTAGAACGCCAGGCGCAGCACCGAAAACAGGCCCATGCCGACGATGATGGTGCCCAACAGATGGCGCGTGGCGAGGAAAAACAGCGTGGCGCCGATCCCGGCCCAGAGTTTCGGGTTGAACCAGGCGAAACTGGCCGCGCCATTCGCCAGCCACAGATCGGGAATCACAATCGCCGCCAGCGCCGCCGCCGGCGCATAGCGCAGCGCGTGCTGCACCCTGGGGGGAAACTTGACCGCATGGCCAAACAGGAACAGCGAGCTCCTGGTCAGGATGGTCGCCAGCGTCAGAAAACCGATGGTGAGCCAGACATCGCTCGCGCTCATGCTTTTTCCTTGTACAAAATCCCATCTACCAGCATCGCCGCTACCATGCCGAGAATCACCGCCAGCAACAGCCCGAGCCGAAACGGCAGGTCGATCGCCAGCACCGCCACCGCGCCGGCCACCGCGACGCCTGCCAGCGCGGCCAGATTCACAGTCAGCGGGATCAGCACCGCCAACAGGGCCAGCGTACCGGCAAAACCAATATTCCAGCTCTCTGGAATCTGGCTGCCGAGCAGGATGCCGGCGATCGATCCAACCTGCCACGCAAACCAGTTGGGATAGGCGATGCCGTTGAAAAAACCAAGCTTGCCGGCCGGCAGGTGCACGCTCGAGGCCGGGAACCGCTGCGGGAAGAAGCCCATCGTCAGGTCGCCGGTGAAGTAGCCGTGCCAGATACGCCGATACCACGGCAGATGCGCGAAATGCGGCCCGATCGCGGCCGAAAAAATCACGAAGCGCAGGTTCACCACCATTGCCGTCGCAAACACGATCCAGATCGGCGCGTTGGCGGCGATCAGCGGCAACGACGCCAGTTGCGCCGAACCGGCAAACGCGGCCAGCGTCATGCCCAGCGCCTGCCACACTGTCAGGCCGGACTTCACCATCGCCATGCCGGTGACCATGCCCCAGGCGCCGATGCCGGGCATGGCGGCGGCGCACAGCTTGAACGCTTCGCGGTAGGCGCTGCGCTCCACCGCATCGATGGCCGCCGGGTTTGCCGCCCGCGTGCCGCTGAAATCGCTATCCATGTTTGCCGTGGGCGTCGCCGGTGGAGGTTGGTACGGGTGCCGCTTGCCAATGTTGCAAGCCGACTGGAATCCGGCCGGAAAGCCGCTGCACGGCGCTCCGATTTTCGGGAAGGCGTATTCTACCGGCGATTTTTTGCCACCGCCCGAATCCGTTAGAATTGGCGTTTCGCTTCAATTTACGGAGATTTCGAGATGTCCATGTCCGACCGCGACGGAAAAATTTGGAAAGACGGCAAGCTGATCGACTGGCGCGACGCCACGATCCACGTGCTGACCCACAGCCTGCACTACGGCATGGGCGTCTTCGAGGGCGTGCGCGCCTACAAGACGCAGGACGGCACGGCGATTTTCCGGCTGCGGGAGCACACGCAGCGGCTGTTCAATTCGGCCAAGATCTTCCAGATGAAAATTCCGTTCGACATGGAAACCATCATCGAGGCACAAAAGCAGGTGGTGCGCGAAAACCGCCTGGAATCCTGCTACATCCGGCCGCTGGCCTGGATCGGCGACGAGAAGCTCGGCGTCTCGGCCCAGGGCAACACGATCCACGTCGCCATCGCCGCCTGGCCTTGGGGCGCCTACCTGGGCGAAGACGGCATGAGCCGCGGCATCCGCGTCAAGGTGTCGTCGTTCACTCGGCACCACGTCAACATCTCGCTGGTGCGTGCCAAGGCTTCCGGCTACTACATCAACTCGATCCTGGCCAACCAGGAAGCGCTGGCCGACGGCTACGACGAAGCGCTGCTGCTGGACACCGAAGGCTTCGTCTCCGAAGGTTCCGGCGAGAACGTCTTCATCGTCAAGAACGGCAAGCTGTATACGCCCGATCTCGCCTCCTGCCTGGACGGCATCACGCGCGACTCGGTGATTACCATGGCGCGCGACCTCGGCATCGAAGTGATCGAAAAACGCATCACGCGCGACGAGATGTACTGCTGCGACGAAGCCTTCTTCACCGGCACCGCGGCCGAAGTCACGCCGATCCGCGAACTCGACAACCGCCAGATCGGCCCCGGCCACCGCGGTCCGATCACCGAAAAATTGCAGTCGCTGTTCTTTGAAATCGTTGCAGGCCGCGCCCCGCAATACCGGCACTGGCTAACGGCAGTTTGATGCCAGCCGAACCCGTAACCCGCACCGCAAACGAACCCGCCATGGAAAATCAGATGATGCCAACCGTTGAAGTCATTCCGGTGGAACTGGACGACGCCAGCTACCTGTCGGCCTACTGCCCGAATCCAAAAATGCCGCTGTGGTCGGCGCACCCGCGCGTGTATCTGACCTTCGATGCCAGCGGCCGCACCAAATGCCCGTATTGCAGCACCGTGTATCAGTTGAAAGCGGGCGTACACACCCATCGCCATTGAGCCGGTCCGGCGCCCTGCGCATTCGCCCGATTTCCCATGTCACGCCCCAAACTGGTGGCCGGCTCGGCCGATGATATCGAAAGCGCGTTCTACGACGCGCTGGCGCGGGCCGACATCGAGGCCCTGATGGCGCTGTGGGCGGAGGAAGACGAGATCGTCTGCATTCATCCGAACGCGCCGCGCCTGGTCGGCTACGCGGCAATCCGGGCTTCATGGGAAGCGGTGTTCGAACAGGGCGGCGTACACATCCGGCCGCGTCAGCTGCACACGGTACGCAACCCGATGACCGAGGTGCACAGCGTGCTGGAGGAAATCAACCGGCCCGGAGCCGGCAGCCAGGAGGTGCACGTACTGGCCACCAATGTCTATGTCAAGACCGTACACGGCTGGCGCATCGTTCTGCACCACGCTTCGGTGGCGCCCGGCAAGGCGCCGCCGGAACCGGCCGGAGCCACGCTGCTGCACTGATTGGGCGGCCGCGGGCCCGCCTTGCAGGCGACGGTTCTGGTGATTTTCATCCGCCTTTGAGGCCGCGCAACAGGCACCCGCGCATCCGGCCACAACATTGAACCTCATGGATTTCCCCGCGCCACGCTGGCTGCCTGGCGGCCATCTGCAAACGATCTATCCCGCGACCTGCATCGCCAGGCCAGCGGTGGCGTACCGGCGCGAGCGCTGGGATGCGCCGGACGGCGATTTCATCGACATCGATTTTGTCGACGGCCGTCCGGGCCAGCCGTTCCTGGTACTGTTTCACGGCCTGGAAGGATCGTCGCAGAGCCATTACTGCCGCGCACTGATGGCGGCCGTAGCAGCGCGCGGCTGGTCGGGCGCGGTGCCGCATTTTCGCGGCTGCTCGGGCCAGATCAACCGGGCACCGCGCTTTTACCATTCCGGCGATGCCGCGGAAGTGGACTGGATTTTGCGCCGGCTGGCGGCGCACGCCGGCGCCGCGTCGAAGTTCTACGCAGCCGGCGCCTCGCTTGGCGGTAATGCGCTGTTGCGCTGGCTGGGCGAAGCGCAGCACCAGGCCGAGTTCGTCGACGCCGCCTGCGCGATTTCGGCGCCGCTTGACCTGGCCGGCGGTGGCGCCGCGCTGACGCGCGGCTTCAACCGGATTTACGGCTGCATGTTCCTGCACACCATGAAGTCGAAGAGCCTGCAGAAGCTGGAGCAATTCCCCGCCCTGTTCGACCGCGAGCAAATGCTGCGCGCACGCGACCTGTATGCGTTCGACAATATCGTCACCGCGCCGCTGCATGGTTACCGCGGCACCGACGATTACTGGAACCGCGCCAGCGCCAAGCACGTGCTGGCCGACATCACGCTGCCGACGCTGGTGCTGAATGCGCAGAACGACCCTTTCCTGCCGGCCCGGTTCTTGCCGCGCAGCGCCGCGCGCAGTGTGACGCTGGAATATCCGCGCGAGGGCGGCCACGTCGGCTTCGCCACCGGCGTGCCGCCGGGACGGCTGGACTGGCTGCCGCGGCGCATCATGCGTTTTCTGGAGGACGACAACGAGGCTTGACGACAGCGGTACCAGACGGCAGCCGCACTGCCACCGGCTTCGCTGCACCGGCGGGTGGCCGCAGGCTGCAGGACACGCTACAGTACCCCCATCGGCAAACCCACATCTATCGAGGAAGGATGCGCATGGATCCTATCGTGCAACAGGCGCTCGCCAAGTGGCCCAACGTGCCCCATTGCTATGGCTGGCTGGCGCTGGATGCGCGCGGCAGCTGGCGCATGCGCGACGAACGGGCACAGGCGCTGAAATTGCCGGGCGACAGGATCAGCAACGCGGCGCTGCTCGGCTTCATCCACCGCAATTACACCCACGACGAACAAGGCCGCTGGTACTTCCAGAACGGTCCGCAGCGCGTCTACGTGAACCTGGAAATCACGCCTTACATCGCGCATACCGATCCGGCCCAGGGCTTTGTCCTGCAGCACGGCGAGGCGCTGACGCCGATCGACTCGGCATGGATGACGGAAAACGGGCAACTGATCCTGCAAGCCGGCGCCAAGGTGGCGGCGCTCGACGACCGCGACCTGGCCGAATGCCTGACCGCCTTGCGCATCGACGGCGCCCCGGCCGGCGACGAACGCCTGCTCGACTGGCTTAGCGGCGCAGCCGACGGCCGGCTGACGCTGCACTACGCCGGTCAGCGGCTGCCGCTGCAGCGCATCGCGCGCGCGGACCTGGCCACTCACTTCGGCTTCGTGCCAGCGCCGCAGCCGGACCCGGCATGAGTGCCGGTACGGCGCGCCGGATATTCGATCTAGGGGTATATTAATTTCCCGACCGGAATACGTACGGAAGTGAGTTGTGCATCAAGGAGTATATGAACGAAAGGAGATCGCGCAGCTAGCGGTTCTTCTTACTCTCTTCCAGTTGCTGGCGCCACTGCGCCTGCAGTTCGCGTTCGCGGGCGTCGATCATCGCCTGTTCGTAAAAGCTGCCATCCGGCGCGCGGCGTGCGATCTTCAACTGCTCCAGCGCGCTCGGCAGGGTGCCCGAGAGCGCATACGATTCGGCCAGTGCCAGATGCTGCAACACCTGCTTGCCCTGCGCCGCGTAGGATTTCGCCAACAGCGCCTGCAACTCCGGTTCCTGCCGGTACAACTGCACCTGGTCGCGCAGGTAGCGCGTGGCGTCGTCGGCGCGGCCGGCTTCGATCAGCGCCTCGGCGTACTGGCGCGCGATGCCGCGCGACAGCGGAAACTGGGCGCGCGCGGCGTCGGCCAACGTCACCGCTTGCTCGGGCTGGCGCGCAGCCAGCTTGAGTTCGATGCCAAAGGCGGCCAGCACCGGACTGCGGGTATTTGCCGGTAGCGCGCGGCGCGCCTGCTGCAGCAGTTTTTCGGCTTGCTCCGGCTGGCCGCGTCGATGCGCGATGACGGCCAGCCCATAGTTGGCGGCGGCGACATCCATTGCGGTTTTCTGCTGCAATTGATTTTCAAAGAACGCAGTGGCGTCGCGCAGGCCCTGCACCGAGCCGTCCTGCAGCACCCGCACGCGCGCCCGGATCAGGTAGAAATCCAGGCTGTCGGCACGCTGCTTGTAGCGCTGGCCGCGAATGCGGGCCTCGATGTCGGCGATGCGCTCGGTGGTCAGCGGATGCGACAGCAGGTAAGGCGGCACGGCATCGGAATAGTTGCGGGTCGCGTTCTGCATCCGGCCAAAGAAAGCCACCATGCCGCTGGTGTCGAAGCCGCCGTCCTGCAGAATCTGCAGGCCGATGCGGTCGGCCTCGCGCTCCGCATCGCGGCTGAAGTTCAGCTGGCGCTGCATGGCCAGGCCGGTACCGCCCATCAGCATGCCGACCGCCGCATCGCCGGAAGAACGCGCCGCCAACGCTGCCAGCAGCACCGAGGCCAGCGGAATCAGCGCATCCTGCTTCTGGCTGCCGATCATGCGCGCGATGTGGCGCTGCGCCACGTGGCCGACCTCGTGCGCCAGCACCGAGGCCAGTTGCGACTCGGTCTGCGCCGCCAGGATTAGCGCCGAATGCACGCCGATGAAGCCGCCCGGCAGTGCAAAGGCGTTGATGCGCGGGTCGCGCACCGCGAAAAAGGAAAAATCGAAAGCCGCCTGACCGCGCACATCCGGCCGCGCCGCCACCAGTGTGGCGCCAAAGTCGTTCAGGTATTCCAGGACTGGCGCGTCGCTCAGGTAATCCGGATCGCGCCGGATGTCGTGCATGATTTCCTCGCCCAGCTTGCGCTCCATCAGTGGCGACAATTCGCTGCCAGCGGCATCGCCTAGGGTTGGCAGGCCATCGGCGGCGAAAACGGGAGGGATAGGAGCGGCGCCGGCGGCGATGCAGGCGGCGCACAGAACGGCCACCGCCCGGCGCGCGGCAACCGTCGCCAAACGCCAGGCGGCCGCCGACGAAGCGTTGAATGATGCGAGGAAAGATTTCACGATACTATGATACTAGCAAAGGAAAATCGTTCGGCTGCCGTTACAACCAGTAATGGCAGCGACGACCCTGCAACAAGCCAACGAACCCGATCATGAACCAGCCGACCGTCTCGCCACCCGCGTCCCAGGTGAAGCCCGAGAGCAATCCGATCCCTCCCGCTCGCGCCACACCGGCGCCCGGTTTGACCCACTTCGACGCTGCCGGCCAGGCGCACATGGTCGATGTCGGCGCCAAGCAGGAAACCCACCGCATCGCGCGCGCCGCCGGCCGCATCCGGATGCGGCCGGAAACGCTGGCACTGATTCAATCCGGCACCGCCAAAAAAGGCGACGTACTGGGGATTGCCCGCACCGCCGCGATCATGGCGGCCAAGCGCACCAGCGATCTGATCCCGCTGTGCCATCCGCTGGCGATCACTCGCGTCGCAGTCGAGTTCCAGATCGTGCCGGAGGCATCTTGCGTGGACTGTACCGCGCAGGTCGAGACGGTCGGCAAGACCGGGGTCGAGATGGAAGCTCTGACGGCGGTGCAGGTCGGCCTTCTGACCATCTACGACATGTGCAAGGCGGTTGATCGCGGCATGGTGATGACCGATGTGCGGGTGCTGGAAAAACATGGCGGCAAATCGGGCGATTGGGTGGCGAGTTCGTAGCAGACGGATCGTGCTTTTCAGATGAACGCCTGCCCTGCAACGACTGCGGCGCAACCGTATCACTGAGACAGATGACATCAGACAAATTGCAGCACGGCGACGATACCAGGCGCAACCAGAGGGTGCTGGAAACAAACAGCATGGTCCTGCAACGCATCGCGCAGGCGGCCCCGCTGGCCGAAACGCTGAGCTGCATCGTGCGGATTGCCGAACAACAAGCTCCTGAAATTGCGGGCGCCATTTTGTTGCTGGATGAGGATGGGGATTACCTGCGCCTGGGCGCGGCGCCCAGCCTGCATCCGGATTACCGTCGCGCCCTGGACGCAATCGCGCTCGGTGCCGGCGGCGTCCAGCGCCAAGTCGCGGCGGACACTCCATTCCACACAGCGATTGAGCAGATCGAAGCCAGCCGCTTCTGGCAGGACTTTCGCCACATGGCTTTGCAACACGGGCTGCATGCCGACGCGGCAATACCGATCTTGTCCGCCGGCCACTACCTGCTCGGAATTTTTGTCGCTTATTCGCGCAGTCCCGATCCCGCCGAAAATCGGCGCGAGAATCGGCAGACGCTGCTGGATCTGGTGCCGCTGACGGTGATCGCGATCGAGCGCAACCATGACCAGGAAAAAATACAAAGGGCCGAGCATACGCTGCATGAAAGCGAAACCCTGATGGCACTGGCGATCGAGGGTAGCGGCACCGGGATCTGGGATCGAAATATCCCTGGCGGCGAGATTTATTACTCCACCACCTGGAAGGCCATGCTGGGCTACACCGAGTCGGAGGTCAGCAACCGGATCGAGGACAGCTACGCGCGGGTGCATCCGGACGATGTGGAGTATGTCAAGGCGACCATCCAGGCGCACTTCGATCGCAAGACCCCAACCTACAAGGTCGAACACAGAATCCGCTGCAAGGATGGCAGCTACAAATGGATCCTGAGCCGCGGCAAGGTGGTGAGCCGCGACCAGCACGGCCAGCCGCTACGCATGATCGGCACGACCACCGACATTACCGCGACGCGGACGCTGTCGGAACGGCTGCAGCAAACCGTCGACCTGATCACCTGCCTCACCAACGAAGTGCCTGGGCTGGTATTCCAATACCGCCTACCGCCCAACCAGCGCGGCTTCCTGACCTATGTCAGCGACGGCATCCGCGACATTTACGAACTGACTCCGGAACAGGCCACCGGGAACATCGGCCTGGTGCACGCCCTGATTTACCCGGACGACCTCGAGAATTACCGCGCCTCGCTGCAAGCCTCGGCGGCCAGCCTGACGCCCTGGCATCTCGAGTATCGCGTGGTGTTGCCGCGACAGGGGTTGCGCTGGCGGCGCGGCGACGCCCGGCCACGGCGGCTGGAGGACGGCGGCACGCTCTGGCATGGCTTCGTCACCGACATCACCGACCGCAAGCACAGCGAGCTTGAACTGCACGAATTCGCCACCATCGATTTCCTGACGCAACTGCCGAACCGGCGCTGCTTCATGGGGTGCATGGGGGAAATTCTGCGCCGAAACCAGCGCCTGCCGGGTGCGCGCGCAGCAGTGCTGATGTGCGACCTGGATCATTTCAAGGCGATCAACGACAGCTACGGCCATGCCACTGGCGATCTGGTACTGAAGCATTTCGCCAGCATCTTGCGCGATGGTTTGCGCAAGCACGATACGGTGGGCCGGGTTGGCGGCGAGGAATTCGCAGTGGTGCTGCCCGATGCCGACATCGATGACGCCACGATCTTTGCAAAACGGATCCAGGCGCGCTTGCGCGAGGCGCCGCTGCGCGACGGCGCGCACCTGATCCCGATTACCGTCAGCATCGGCATTGCGCGCATCCATGAGAGCGATGCCAGTGTCGAGGCGGCCCTGACGCGCAGCGACCAGGCGCTGTACCGCGCCAAGGCGGGCGGCCGCGACCGCATCGAGGTGAACCCCGAGTAGGCCTACCTGGCGCGCTACTTGGCCATCGAGCAGTGGCCGCCGCTGACCTCCTGGCCGGAGCCGGCCGCGATCAGCGGCGGCTCCTGGCGCAGATCGATCGGCGCCGAATGGGTCCAATCCCAGGCCAGGAAAGCCAGCAGCCCGGCCCAGAAGACGATGCGTAATGTGGAAGTTCGTTGCATAGCAATCCGGTCCCGGTTCAGAACTGATAATGGCGCCGCACGCGCACGCCAATCAGGGTGCCGGCGAATGCCACCGGCATCCAGATCCAGCCGTGCAGGCTGCCGGTGGCGATTCCGCTCAGCATGGCGCCGATGTTGCAGCCGAACGCCAGGCGCGAGCTATAGCCGAGCACGAAGCCGGCCACCAGCCCCACCAGCCATTGCTTGGCGCTCAAGGGTTTGGCGGATGCCGGGGTCCGCGCCGAAATCCAGAGCGCGCCACCGAGGATGCCGATGTTGGTAATCGAGGTCACATCCAGCAGCAACGACTGCGACAGCCGCTGCAGGTTGCCGGCCTGGCTCCAGAACGGGTTGATGGCCGGGTCAAACCAGCCGACCGCGTGCGCCACCTTGGCCGCCCACAGACCGAAGCCGTAGACCACGCCCCACGGCTGGCCGGCGATGATCAGGTTCAGCGCAGCCAGCACGCCAAGCGCCAGCGCACCCCAGATCCAGCGCGATTCCAACCATGCCTTGCCCCCGCCGACCCAGGCGCGCACCGCCAGCGCGACCACACCCAGCAGCAGCCAGGTCACCAGCAGCGCGGTGCCGACGCCCCACTGCTCGACGAAACCGACCGGCGCCAACTGGCCCAGGCTGAGCCAGGCATCCAGATGGGCCGAACCGAGAAAGCTGCCGAGCGCAAACAGCGGCAGGATGCCCATGTTCAGCGGCACGCCGAGTCCAGCCTTGTACAGCGTGCCGGAACCGCAGCCGTCGGCGATCTGCATTGCCAGGCCAAACACAAAGGCGCCCACCAGCAGGCTGATGCTGGGCGGACCGAGCGCCGCGTGCAATTCGGGAAAGGCGCCGAGCAAGGGCATCGACAAGGTCGCCGCCAGTCCCAGCAGCAGCAGTTGCCCGAGCGCGCCGCGCGGATCGCGCTGCTCCACCAGTTGGCGCCAGCCGGTGGTGAAGCCGAAGCGGGCGCCGGCCAGAGCCGCGCCCATGCCGATGCCGACCAGGAACAACACTGCCTGACGCACCGAGACGTTCCAGAGCAGCAACACAAAAAAGGCGGCCAGCAAGGCCGCCAGTGGAAAACGTTTCATCATGTCACTTGGCGTTTTTTGCGGCCCACAGCTTGGCATCGATCAGCAACTGGGTGGCGCGCCCCGGCACGTTCTCCATCGGCAGGCTGTTCGCCGCCTGGGTCCAATCCACCATCGAACCCGGGTACAGCTTGACGTTTTTCTGCCCTACCACTTCCGACAGCGCGAACCAGTCGGTGGCCGCCCAGTGGCCGGTGTTGCAGAAGGAAACCGTTTCGTGCTGCGGATCGAGCGGCGCGACAGCGGCGATTTTCTTCGCATCTTCGGTCGAAACGAAGGTCGCGGTACCGGGCACGAACCACTTGTCGTGCTCCAGATTCACCGCGCCCTTGAGTGTGCCGGGCAGCTTGGCGGCGGCGTGGCGGGTTTCGCCGCGGAAGAAATCGGCGGGACGGGCGTCGACCAGGTTCAGCTTGCCGGTCGAGATTTGCGGCGCCAACTCGTCGCGGGTCACGATCAGGCTGTGGTCGAGTTGCGGCGCGTAGCTGCTGGCCGCGACCTTGACTGGCGCCGCATCCAGCGGCAAGCCGGGTTGCGCCCAGCCCTTGATGCCGCCGTTCAGGATCGACAACTGTTTCAGGCCCAGCACCTTCAGCGTCCAGTAGACGCGGGCGGCGGCGCCGAAATCCGTGGCGTCAGCGCCGCTCGAGACCACCACCGCATGTGTCGCCGGCGTCAGACCCAGGCTTTGCACCAGCGCGGTCAGTTTCGGCAATTCCGGCAGTTCGCCGGGATTGGAAGCCGGGCCGCGCCAACTGCCATAAGGAGCCGAGACGGCTCCCGGAATATGCTGCTCGGCGTACGACTTGGCGTCGCGGATATCGATCACGCGCAGGCTGGCATCCTTCAGCCGTGCTTGCAGCTCGGCCGGCGACAGCAACGGTTGCGCGGCCAGAGCCGTGCCAGCGGCGGCCAGCGCCAACAACAAGAACCAGATTTTTTTCATGAACGTCTCGCAGGGAAATTCGGATGATGGCGAGTATGCCGAGCATCCGGCGTTTTCCCAAATACAAATTTCTTGAATGCTTATAACGGCACAACACAGTCGGCTGGCTCGACGTTGCCACGCATGCACCTGTTCGTGTTGTTTACGGCGCGAGCGATGCGCGAGGTTTGAGGGTGCGCAAGCCAGGCAGTGCGGAAGATGCCTATCGTATATCGACGCTGAAGGCTTCGTACCGCGCCTATCCCACTTGAAACCAACGCGGCAGCAAAGGCACGGGGCACACGGCTGAAAAATGAACAACGAGCGGTGGCGTAGTTTTTCCCGGCAGCATTTCCTGCCGCCGGTATTTCACCTCATTCACGACTTCGCCCCATGCCGAATAACGAAACCATCCTGGTCACCGGCGCCTGCGGCTACATCGGCTCGCACACCTGCGTGGCGCTGGCCGAGGCCGGGTATTCGCTGGTGGCCCTGGACAATCTGTCCAATAGCTCGCGTACGGCTTTGCGACGAGTGGAACAAATCATCGACCGCAGCATCCCCTTTTTCGAGGTCGATGTGCGCGACCGCGCGGCACTCGATGCAATCCTGCAGGCGCATCCGGTCGCCGCCGTGATCCACTTCGCCGGCCTGAAGTCGGTGGGCGAATCGGTGGCGCAGCCACTGGCATATTTCGACAACAACCTGTCCGGCACCATCACCCTGCTGCAGGCGCTGCAGGCAGCCGGCGTCAAGCGCTTCGTGTTCAGTTCCTCGGCCACCGTCTACGGTGACCCCCAATCGGTGCCGATCGCAGAATCGGCGCGCCTGTCCACCACCAATCCGTATGGCCGCTCGAAGCTGCTGGTCGAGCAGGTGTTGGAGGATCTAGCGCAATCCGACCCTGGCTGGGCGATCGGCACCCTGCGCTACTTCAACCCGGTCGGCGCGCACCCCTCCGGCCTGATCGGCGAAGACCCGCATGGGGTGCCGAACAACCTGATGCCCTTCGTCGCCCAAGTCGCGGTAGGCCGCCTGCCGCGACTGTCGATCTTCGGCCACGACTACCCGACTCCGGACGGCACCGGCGTGCGCGACTACGTGCACGTGATGGACCTGGCGCGCGGCCATGTGGCCGCGCTCGATCATCTGTTTGCATCCCAACAATGCTTCACCGTCAACCTCGGCACCGGCCAGGGTTACAGCGTGCTGGACATCGTGCGCGCCTTCGAAACTGCTAGCGGCCGCGCCATCCCCTACCAGCTCGCGCCGCGCCGCCGCGGCGACGTCGCTGCGTGCTACGCCGATCCCAGCCAGGCGAAAACGCTGCTGGGCTGGCAGGCGCAACTGGGGCTGGCCGACATGTGCGCCGACTACTGGCACTGGCAGAGTCAGAATCCGAAGGGCTTCAAGGGCGCGGCGCGGTAGCGGCAAGCCAAGCGCCTTGCAGGGTATTTTGCAGTCGAAGCAATTCGCCAAACACTGCACAATATCAGGAGCATATTGTCAAAACATAAATTTTATGCGTGGAATTTGGCGCCATATAAATGAGTATATGATTAATTAAGTATTTGCTGCGCCAGCACATTATCGACGCCTATCGTCATGCATTACATCCCGGCGCAGCCTATGGTCTGGCGGCGCGCGATTCGTTCAAGACAGGAGGTTCGTGCACACCCGCAATATAAATTGGCGGCGGACTAATAAGCTGCAAACAAAAAAACACCCCACGAATGGGGTGTTTCGGAGATACTACGTGGGGACAACAACGCACCCACCCTACCCGGCTTTATTTGCAGCTTGCTGGCAGATATTTGGCCGCAATGGTGCCAGTGCATACCCAAGTAACTTTCCCATCAGCCAGTAAAGTTGGTGTCAAGGTAATATTTCCACCGCCTGGAATCTCGGCCGCCACCGCAGCTGCGTCCACTTTTGTGCCATCCCAAGTCACGCCCGAAACCTTTGGTGTTGCTGTCCAAACAGGCACGTAATCCGCCGCTGCTGGTAACGCATTTTTGGTCTGTGCCCATTCAGCAATAGCAACCTTAGAGGCTGAAGCGGCCAATACGACTTCCGTCACCTTGGCTCGAACTGTGTAATCCTGATACGCCGGCAGCGCCACCGCCGCCAAGATACCAACAATTGCCACCACGATCATCAATTCAATCAGGGTGAAGCCGCGCTGGGCGGATTGCATCATTTTCGTCGATTTCATTTCTTGTCCTCCTTGGATAAATTGGGCACTCGCCAATTTCTTATGAGCAATTGGCGTGCCAGGCGGCGTTATGGCGAAATGTCACACGGATGTTATGAATATGTGAATTTTTCGTCAGTTTGTTGGCCGTGATCATGACAGTATTTGTCACAAGGTAAAAAATTGTCAAATTTCTTCTTTCGTCATGTTGCTAAAATGGCACGTGATTCACTCCAGTGCAAACAGCAACTGTGCCCCGGACAATTCGATGATGTCACCCGAAGCCAGCGGTGTGGCCGAGGTGCCGACCGATTTGCCGTTCAGGAGCGGGTGAGCCTCGCCTTCGATGTGGGCAATGCAATAGTCATGCGGCCGTTCGAGGATGACGGCGACTTGCACGCCCGGGCGGCCGATGCTGGTGAGCGGCTTGGCGAGCACCAGTTCGCGGCCAGCGCCGGGACCGGCCAACACCTTGAGGCGGGCGCGCGGGCGCGGCGCGCGCGCGGCGCCGGCCGGCCCCTGCGCCTCGGCGCGGTAGCGGATTACGTATTTGGCGATCTCGATGGTGTCGCCGTGTTGCAGAAAATGCTTCTTGATCGGCTGGCCGTTGACCAGGGTGCCGTTGGTGCTGTTCAAGTCCTCCAGGAAGGAATCGTTGGCAATGGTGACGATGACGGCATGCTCGCCGCTGACGGCCGGGTGATCGAGCACCATGTCGTTATGGGGGCGGCGGCCGATGGTGACGCGCTCTCGGTCCAGCGTCAGGTGCTGCAATTCGGCCGCGCCGAGAGTCAGCGTGATGCCGGCGGTTTTTTTTCCTGCGCTCATGTTATTTGATCCAATGGGCGACGCGGCCCAGCAGCCCGGGCAGCGCCGTCCTGCCGGATTCGGCCTCCGGTTGCGATTGCGGCCGGGACAGCACCCGGACCAGGATGACGGAGATGTTATCGCGCCCGCCGTGCTGGTTGGCGCGCTGCACCAGCGCATCGGCAGCGCCCTGCAGATCGGCGGCCTGGGCCAGCTCAGCGATTTCCGCTTGCGACAGCATGTCGGACAGGCCGTCCGAGCAGAGCAGATAGAGATCGTCGGCGGCAATTTGATGTTCGTGGATTTCGACTTCGAGCGCCGGTCCGACGCCGACTGCGCGCGTCACCAGGTTCTTGTGGTCGACGAAGCGCGCTTGCTCGGGGCTGATCAGGCCGGCATCCAGTTCGTCCTGCAGCAGCGAGTGATCATGCGTCAATTGCTCGAGGCGGCCGTGGCGGATGCGGTAGGCGCGCGAATCGCCGACGTGGGCGATCGCGACCTGGTCATGGTGGAATAGCGCAGTGACCAGGGTCGTGCCCATGCCGGCGTATTCCGGCTGGCGCTGGGCGCTGGCGAGTATCGCGCTGTTGGCAAATTCGGCCGCGGCCGCCAGCAGTTGGCGCGCGGCGCCGGCACGCGGTGCGCGCTGCCAACTACGCTTGCCGAGCCGCCTTTCGACGCTCTGGCGGATCACGGTGGTGGCGATGTTGCTGGCGACTTCGCCAGCCGAATAGCCACCCATGCCGTCAGCCAGCACCGCCAGTCCGTGCACGGCGCTGACGGCGACCGCATCCTCGTTGTGCGCGCGCATCAGCCCGGTGTCGGTGCGGGCGGCGAACTCGAGTTCGAAGCGGGGGGTCATCGGACGACCGCCCGGCCGTTGCCGGCAGCGAGCCGGGGTAGAGCCTGTCGCCGAATGTTTGAGTCGGGAACAGCAACCCAGCGGCGCTTTTGGCATCCGACCCGGCGAAACAGGATATTCAGCGGTGACGCACCTCGCTGGGTTCCCGCATCCGCGGGAACGACAGGCAAACAATTAATCACCCTGGTCGGCAAGTGGATCGTTCTGATTTTCACAGCACGATTGTAGTGACATTCGCCGTGTTTGGTTATCTCACGGCGCATTTTGCGCGGTTTTTTTCCGCGCGCGCCAGGAGCCGGCCACCACCACCGCGACCGCGCCGATCAGGGCCGGCACGCTGATCAGCAAATCAGTGCCGGGAACCAGAAATTGATGCGGCGGCAGCCACGGCGCGAGGCCGACGTCGGTAAAGATCATGCCGCCAGCCAGATAGCCGAGCAGTCCGGCGCCAAAGGTGACGATGACCGGGAAACGCGTCATCAGCTTCAAGACGACGGTACTGCCCCAGATGATGATCGGGATGCTGACCAGAATGCCGAATATCACCAGCAGCAATTGATGCTCGTCCGCCGCCTGGCTGGCGGCGCTGGCGACCGCGATGACGTTGTCGATGCTCATCGCCAGATCGGCGACGACGATGGTTTTGATGGCGGCCAGCAGACGGTCGCTGGCGGCAATGGCGGTATGGTCCTGGCCGTTATCGGCCAGCAGCTTGACGCCGATCCATAGCAGCAATAGGCCGCCGGCCAGCTTGATGTAGGGCATTTCGAGCAGCGTGACGGCAAACGCGATCAGCGCAATGCGCAGCACGATGGCGCCGGCGGTGCCCCAGAGGATGCCGCGCAAGCGCAGATGCGGCGGCAGATTGCGGCAGGCGAGCGCAATCACGATCGCATTGTCGCCGCCCAGGAGGATGTCGATCAGGATGATCTGACCGACGGCAACCCAGTTCAGCGTCAGCAAAAAATCCATCGTCCGTTCCGAGAAAATATGATGCTGGAAAATAATATGGAGAGCCGCGGCTCTCCATACGGGTACGAGAAGACGTACGGCTGTTTATTTCAGGGCTGCTTTCAGCAGCCGCCCCATTTCCGACGGATTACGGGTCACGGTGATGCCGCAGGCGGCCATGATTTCCAGCTTGGCTTCGGCGGTGTCGGCGCCGCCCGAGATCAGCGCACCGGCGTGGCCCATGCGTTTGCCGGCCGGCGCGGTAACGCCGGCGATGAAGCCGACCACCGGCTTTTTCATGTTGTCGCGGATCCAGTAGGCGGCGTTGGCTTCGTCCGGGCCGCCGATTTCACCGATCATGATGACGGCGTCGGTATCCGGGTCATCGTTGAACATTTTCATGATGTCGATGTGTTTCAAGCCGTTGATCGGATCGCCGCCGATGCCGACTGCCGACGACTGGCCGAGGCCGAGCGCGGTCAACTGGCCCACCGCTTCATAGGTAAGCGTGCCGGAACGCGAAACCACGCCGATGCGGCCTTTCATGTGAATATGGCCGGGCATGATGCCGATCTTGATTTCGTCCGGCGTGATCAATCCCGGGCAGTTCGGCCCGAGCAGCAGGGTCTTGCTGCCGGCCTTGGCCATGCGGTCCTTCAATGCCAGCATGTCGCGCACCGGGATACCTTCGGTGATGCAGATCGCCAGATCCAGCTCGGCTTCCACCGCTTCCCAGATGGCGGCCGCGGCGCCGGCTGGCGGCACGTAGATGACTGACACGGTGGCGCCGGTTTCCTTTTTTGCTTCGCTGACATTGGCGAAGATCGGGATGCCCTCGAAATCCTCGCCGGCTTTTTTCGGATTGACGCCAGCGACGAAGCAGTTCTTGCCGTTCGCATAATCGCGGCACATGCGGGTATGGAACTGGCCGGTCTTGCCGGTGATGCCCTGGGTGATGACCTTGGTGTCTTTGTTGATCAGGATGCTCATTTAATCTTTCCTTTTTACTTGCCGATCGCGCGGGAACGGTCGCTGTATTGATTACTTGCCGTTAGCCGCAGCCACCACCTGCTTGGCCGCATCTTCCATGGTGTCGGCCGAGATGATCGGCAGACCGGATTCGGCCAGCATCTTCTTGCCGATATCCTCGTTGGTGCCTTTCATGCGCACTACCAGCGGTACTTTCAGCGAGACGGCCTTGGACGCGGTGATCACGCCTTCGGCGATGACGTCGCAGCGCATAATGCCGCCGAAAATGTTGACCAGGATCGCCTTCAGACCCGGGTTTTTCAGCATGATCTTGAAGGCTTCGGTGACTTTCTCGGCAGTGGCGCCGCCACCGACGTCGAGGAAGTTGGCCGGTTCGCCGCCGAACAGCTTGATGGTGTCCATGGTGGCCATCGCCAGGCCGGCGCCGTTGACCAGGCAGCCAATGTTGCCGTCCAGGGAAATGTAGGCGAGGTCGAATTTGGACGCTTCGATTTCCGCCGGGTCTTCTTCATCCAGGTCGCGGTAGGCAACGATTTCCGGATGGCGGAACAGTGCGTTGGAATCGAAATTGAACTTGGCGTCGAGCGCGATCACGCGGCCGGAGCCGGTCAGGATCAGCGGGTTGATTTCAGCCAGCGAGGCGTCGGTTTCCCAATAGGCCTGGTACAAGCCTTGCAACTGGACCCGGGCATCGGCAATCGACGCGGCCGGAATGCCGATCTTGGCGGCGATCGCGTCGGCGTCGGCGTCGGTCAGGCCGGTGGCGGGATCGATCGCGACCTTGTGGATCAGTTCCGGATGCTTGTCGGCCACTTCCTCGATGTCCATGCCGCCTTCGGAAGACGCCATCAGCACCACGCGCTGGCTGACGCGGTCGGTGACCATGGAAACGTACAGCTCTTTCTTGATGTCGGCGCCTTCCTCGATCAACAGGCGGCGCACTTTCTGGCCTTCGGGGCCGGTCTGGTGCGTGACCAGTTGCATGCCGAGGATCTGGTTGGCGTATTCGCGCACCTGTTCCAGCGACTTGGCGACCTTGACGCCACCGCCCTTGCCGCGGCCACCGGCGTGGATCTGGGCCTTGACCACCCAGACCGGGCCGCCCAGCGTTTCCGCTGCCTTGACCGCGTCGTCCACCGAATTGCAAGGGATGCCGCGCGGCACCGTCACTCCGAATTTGCGGAGAATTTCCTTGCCCTGATACTCATGAATTTTCATGCGAGCTTCCCTTCTGAAACTTATTGAAAAAAACTGCCAGGTAAAAAATCTAGGATGGTCCGTTATGGTCCGTTTAACCGGGTTCCGATTCGGCCCGCACCGCCCAGCGCGGATAGTATTGCGCCACCGCGGCGCCATCGGTACGCAGCGCGTGGCAGCGGTCCAGCTGGAACGGTTTGACCTCGCGCTCATCGTTGCCGCTGGTATCGAAGACATCGCCGGCAAAGGCCTGGATCGCCGCCGTTGGCAGCACTTGCGCCAGTTCGCTCAGATGGGTGCAGCCCAGAACGCCACCAAGACGCTCGGCCGCTTGCCTGCGAAAACCCTTGAGCAAATTCAGGCCGACCAGCCGCTTGTAGGCCGGGCCGATGGTGTCGCAAAAACCGGGATACGGTACCGCGTCGGAGACCGCCTCGGCATCGAGTATCGTCAATTGTGTATCGACCGTCAGCCGCAACCATAAGTCATGCACCGGCGTGTTGGCCGGACGCATGGTGCCGGCTGCCAGCGGCATGTCGCGCGTCTTGATGTCCGTGATGCGGGCGTCCAGATCCCACAGACCATCGTCGCGCGCAAAGGCCGCAACTTGTATGCTGCGGGTGTGTTTCAGCGTGCGGCCCGATGCGGGTGGCGATAGTGGCATAAAGACCAATGCCGGCGAACGGCGAAATAATAATCGCCGCATTTGCGTGTTGTCGTCGCAGTTTCTGCGGCAACAGCCGCTCCTGCGGCGCTGCAAAAAAACCGTGAAAGTGTAGCACAGCCGGGAGATGCGCCGCTTGGCCGGCTACCGGGCGACGGTCGACGCCGCGCCCTCCGCGCTCAATCGTCGGCGTCATCCTTGCGCATGGCCGCCCGGATCGCCTGCTGCGAGAAACCGCGCTGCAGCAGGAAGCGCACCTGCTTCGCATGCTGCGTCGCATCAGCCGCCGGTTCGGGAAATTTGCGGCGCCAGACTGCGCGGGCGCGCGCCGCTTCATCCTGCGCCAGCCCGGCCTTGAGCGCGCCCAATTCCTCGGCGACGATGCCGTGGCTTTGCAGTTCGGACAGGATGCGGTTATTGCCGAAGCGGGCGGCGCGGCGATGGATCAGGGATTCGGAAAAGCGGGATTGGGACAGCAGGTTGGCGGCTTCCAGCGCATCGAGCAGGGCGTCGATATCGTCGCCCTCCTGCGCGTAGCGCGACAGTTTGCGCGCCAGTTCGAGCCGGCTGTGCTCGCGCGCCGACAGGTAGCGCAGCGCGCGCGCTTTCAAACTGATTTTGGGTGCGGGCATGGCGCGGATTCAGCAAGTCGATGAAGGCCCGCGTGGGCGGCAATGTTGTTCGGCGAAACAAGTTTCCAGGAAACTGTCATGCCCGCGCAGGCGGGAATCCAGCGACGCGTTGAACGAACGTCACTGGGTCCCCGCCTGCGCGGGGACGACCCGAAGAAGTATTTCGCATTAACTAAAACTAAACGGGATTGCCGCACGGGCCGATCTTCCCACGGGCGCCTTATTCCACTTCCTTGGCCGCGGCTTTCTTGCCGGCCGCCGCTGCGGCAACCTGCCCCGCACCCTTGACCGCGCCGAGTTCCGGCACGCCGAGCGCGGCGCGCACCTTGTTTTCGATTTCGCGCGCCAGTTCCGGCCGCTCTTTCAGGTAGTTGCGCGCATTGTCCTTGCCCTGGCCGATACGTTCGCCGTTATAGCTGTACCAGGCGCCGGATTTCTCGACGATCTTGGCTTCGACTCCGAGGTCGAGGATTTCCCCTTCGCGCGAGGTGCCTTCGCCGTACAGGATGTCGAAATGCGCTTCCTTGAACGGCGGCGCGATCTTGTTCTTGACCACCTTGACCCGGGTTTCGTTACCAATCACTTCATCGCCCGACTTGATCGAGCCAGTGCGGCGGATATCCAGGCGCACCGAGGCGTAGAACTTCAGCGCGTTACCGCCGGTCGTGGTTTCCGGATTCCCGAACATGACGCCGATTTTCATGCGGATCTGGTTGATGAAAATCACCAGCGTATTGGTGCGGTTAATCGAGCCGGTCAGCTTGCGCAGCGCCTGCGACATCAGCCGCGCCTGCAGCCCCGGCAGAGAATCGCCCATGTCGCCTTCGATTTCCGCGCGTGGCGTGAGCGCTGCCACCGAGTCGATCACGACCAGGTCGACCCCGCCGGAGCGTACCAGCGCATCGGTAATTTCCAGTGCCTGTTCGCCGGTATCCGGCTGCGAAATCAGCAGGTCGGACAGGTTGATACCGAGCTTTTGCGCATAGCCGACATCAAGCGCATGCTCGGCGTCGATGAAGGCGCAGGTACCGCCCAGCTTTTGCATTTCCGCAATCGTCTGCAGCGTCAGCGTGGTCTTGCCGGATGATTCCGGACCGTAGATTTCAACCACGCGGCCACGCGGCAAGCCGCCGACGCCGAGCGCGATATCGAGGCCAAGCGAGCCGGTGGACACCGTCGCCACCTCTTCCACCACGGCGCCGTCTTCCATGCGCATGACCGAACCTTTGCCGAACTGTTTTTCGATCTGCGCCAGCGCGGCGGCCAATGCCTTGCCCTTTTCGGTAGCGGAGGCGGATTTCTTGTCATCCATAAGAGTGTCTTTCAGCGAAAGGAGGTTGAACAGTAGGTGCGCGATGCTGTGAATTCTCGAACCAAAGCAGCACTGTATAAAATAACAGTGCTTTATGCAAGCACACAATTATTTTCCCGGGCTGCGGCTTGCCTTGTCCCTATTGCGGAAACACAATAGACTACCGGCTCCCGGATTCGGACTTCCCACCTGCCACAGCCCACCATGCGCATATTACTTGCCGAGGATGACAATGTACTGGCAGATGGCCTGACGCGCTCGCTGCGTCACTCCGGTTACGCGATCGACTGCGTCAAGGACGGTGCCGAAGCGGATCTGGCGCTGGCGGCCCAGGATTTCGATCTGCTGATCCTCGACCTCGGCTTGCCGAAAATGCCGGGCCTGGAAGTGCTGCGCCGGCTGCGCGCGCGCAATTCGCACTTGCCGGTACTGATCCTGACCGCCGGCGACTCAATCGAGCAACGGGTGACTGCGCTCGACCTCGGAGCTGACGACTACATGGCTAAGCCATTTGCACTGTCGGAACTGGAGGCACGCGTGCGGGCGCTGACGCGGCGCGGCGCCGGCGGCGGCCCAAGCGTAATCCGGCACGGGCCGCTGTGCTACGACCAGGTCGGTCGCATCGCCTATATCGACGAGCAGATGCTGGAGTTGTCGGCGCGTGAACTGGGCTTGCTGGAAGTCTTGCTGCTGCGCTGCGGGCGCCTGGTGTCCAAAGAGCAACTGGTCGACCATTTGTGCGAATGGGGCGAGGAAGTCAGCAATAACGCCATCGAAGTCTATGTGCACCGGCTGCGCAAGAAAATTGAAGTTGGCGGCGTGCGCATCGCCACCGTGCGCGGCCTGGGCTACTGCCTGGAAAAATTCTCCGACGCCGGTGCCCGCAACGGTGGCGCGCCGGCGCGCTAAAGACCGGCATGCCCTCGTCACCCCATGCGCCGCTTCGCGATCCGACGCCGAGTGCGGATGCCCTGGATGGCTTGCTGGCCGACCCACCGGAAGAACGCGTTCAGCGTTCGCTGTTCGGCGAAATTCTCGACTGGATGCTGGTGCCGCTGTTGCTGCTGTGGCCGCTTTCCATCGGCGTGACCTACCTGGCGGCGAAATCGATTGCCAATCAGCCGTTCGACCGCGCCCTGGAAGATCGCGTGCTGGTGCTGGCGCAGCAGGTCAAGGAAAACAAGGGCAAGCCGCAAGTGCGGCTGCCGGAGACCGCGCAGCATGTATTGCGCGCCGACGACATCGACAATGTGTATTTCCGCATCAGCGGGCCGGATGATGAATTGCTGGCCGGCGACCCCGATCTGCCGCTGCCGCCGCCGTCCCCGGATACGCCGGTGCAGCCGTGGTCGGTGCAGTTTCGCTATGACTACATGCGTGCCGCCGAAGTCCGGGTCGCGTGGCTGTATCTGCAGTTGGGCCCGGCCGCCGATCGCGGGCCGCTCGCGACCGAGCCGCGGCGCGCGCTGGTGCAGGTCGGCGAAACCCTGGACAAGCGAACGCAACTGTCAAACCAGATCATCAAGGGCGTGATCCTGCCCGAATTCGTGATCCTGCCGATCGCGCTGGCGCTGATCTGGTTCGCGCTCTCGCGCGGGCTGTCGCCGCTGGCCGAATTGCAGCGCCGCATCCGCGCGCGGCGCCCGGACGATCTGTCGCCGATCGAATCGGGCCAGGTGCCGGAGGAAATTTCACCGCTGGTGCGCTCGCTGAACGAGATGCTGGAACGGCTGTCGCAATCCATCCAGATGCAAAAGCGCTTCATCGCGGACGCTGCGCATCAGATGAAAACGCCGCTGGCCGGCATGCGGATGCAGTCCGAACTGGCCTTGCGCCAGACCAGCCAGGATGAAATTCACCGCTCACTGGAGCAATTGTCGAAAAGCTCGCAATCGGCGACCCGCCTGGTGAACCAGTTGCTGGCGCTGGCGCGCGCCGAAAACCCGTCGCCGCAGGCGCAGCCGCTGCTCTTGACCGAATTGTCGGACCTGGCGCGCGACGTGGTGCAGGAATGGGTCCAGGCTTCGCTGGCGCAGGGCATCGACCTCGGCTTTGAACAGCCCGGGCATACAGTGATGGTGGCGGCCAATCCGGTCATGCTGCGCGAACTGCTGAATAACCTGATCGACAACGCCGTGCGCTATTCCGCGCCCAGCGGCAGCGTCACGGTGCGGGTGCGCAGCGATGAAGAGGCGCGGCGCGCGATGCTGGAAGTCGAAGACACCGGTGCCGGCATTCCGCCGGCGGAGCGCAGCCACGTATTCGAACGGTTTTACCGGATCCTGGGCAGCAACACCGAAGGCAGCGGGCTCGGACTGGCGATCGTGCGTGAAATCGCCCAGCGGCATGAGGCCGAGGTGGATATCTTCAGTAACCCGCATTGCCAGGATCCCAAATTCCCCGGCTGCCTGGTGCGCGTGACGCTGCCCTTGCGGCAAGCCGCGACCTTGATGGAAGACATCGGCTGACATGAACTCGACGAATGCACCCGGCGCCGCACGGCGGGCGGAACACTGGCGCCGCACTCGGCGCTTGACGCTATGGCTGGCGCTGGCCTGGTTCGCGCTGACTTTTTGCACGATTTTTTTCGCGCGCGAACTGGCGCAAATCAGCTTCTTCGGCTGGACCCTGCCGTTCTATCTGGCGGCACAGGGCGCAACGCTGCTGTATCTGGCGCTGGTGGCCGGATATGCCTGGCGCATGCGGCGCCTCGATCGCATGCTGGAAGGTGGCGGCACCGATGACGAATAAGGTCTTTTTCCGCAAGCTGAAGCGTTACTACTCCTGGTATACAGCCGGCTTCATGCTGCTGCTGCTGGTGCTGGCAATCCTGGAGCGCGAAGGTTTTCCGCGCACCTGGATCGGCTACCTGTTCATGCTCGCCACCATCATCCTGTACGCCGGCATCGGCGTCATGAGCCGCACTTCCGACATCTCCGAGTACTACGTCGCCGGGCGGCGCGTACCGGCCTTGTTCAACGGTATGGCGACCGCCGCCGACTGGATCTCTGCCGCCAGCTTCATCAGCCTGGCCGGCGGCCTGTACCTGCTCGGCTTCGACGGCCTGGCCTTCATCATGGGCTGGACCGGCGGCTTTTGCCTGGTGGCGCTGTTCATCGCACCCTACCTGCGCAAGTTCGGCCGGTACACGATTCCGGATTTCCTGGCGGTGCGCTACAGCGGCCGCTATGGCGGCAACCTGGTACGGATTTGCGCGGTGATGGCCACCGTGGCGGTGTCGTTCACCTATGTCGTGGCGCAGATTTATGGCGTCGGCCTGATCACCTCGCGCTTCACCGGCGTCGATTTTTCGGTCGGCATCTTTCTCGGCCTGGCCAGCATCCTGGTGTGTTCCTTCCTGGGCGGCATGCGCGCGGTGACCTGGACCCAGGTCGCGCAATACATCGTGTTGCTGATTGCCTACCTGATTCCGGTGATCTGGCTGTCGGCCAAGCATACCAGCGTGCCGATTCCCCCCGTCGCCTACGGCGCAGCCTCGGCCAAGCTGGCCGAGCGCGAACGGGCACTGGCTGCCGACCCTGGAGAGCAGCAGGTACGCGAGGTATTCCGCCAGCGCGCCGGCGAGTACGACAGCAAGCTCAACCACCTGCCGCAATCCTGGCAGGATGGGCTGGCCGCGGCGCAGCGCAAGATCGAACGGCTGCGCAGCAACGATGCCTCATTAATCGAGATCAAGGCGGCCGGGCGGGAACTGGCTGCCTATCCCGAGACCGCAACCGACGCCGAGCGCGTCTGGCTCGAAGCCCGGGCCGCCAATCTGGCACGTGCCGAGCCGCCGACGCCGCACGCGACGCCATTTCCCGGCAAGGATCAGGAAGCATCCGACATCAAGCGCAACAATTTCCTGGCGCTGGTGTTTTGCCTGATGCTGGGTACCGCCGCGCTGCCGCACATCCTCGGCCGCTACTACACCGCGCCATCGGTGGCCGAGGCGCGCAGTTCGGTGGCCTGGACGCTGTTTTTCATCAGCCTGCTGTACATCACGATCCCGGCGCTGGCAGTGCTGGTCAAATTCGATATCTACACTTCGCTGGTCGGCACCGAGTTTTCGCAACTGCCGTCGTGGGTGTCGTACTGGGCCGGCATCGACAAGCTCAATCCGCTGGTGAGCATTACCGACATCAATCACGACGGTGTCGTGCAACTGGCCGAGATCGTGATGGACGGCGACATCGTAGTGCTGGCGACGCCAGAGATCGCCGGCCTGCCCTACGTCATTTCCGGTCTGATCGCGGCCGGTGGCCTGGCGGCCGCGCTCTCCACCGCCGACAGCCTGCTGATGACGATTTCCAATACGCTGTCGAACGACATCTATTACAAAATCCTGAATCCGGCCACCTCGACCCAGAAGCGGGTGACGATTTCGAAGCTGCTGCTGCTGGTGATGGCGCTCCTGGCAGCGTATGTGGCGTCGTTGAAGCCGGCCGACATCCTGTCGCTGGTCGGCGCCGCATTTTCGCTGGGCGCCTCGGCGCTGTTTCCCGCCCTGGCGTTCGGCGCCTTCTGGAAGCGAGCCAATCAGCAAGGCGCACTGGCCGGCATCGTCACCGGGTTTTGCGTCTGCGCCTACTACATGCTGCACACGCACCCGGCCTTGGGCGGCGCGGTGCAGAACCAATGGTTCCACATCGCGCCGATCTCGGCGGGAATCTTCGGCGTGCCAGCCGGCATGCTGGCCTTGATCGTGGTCAGCCTGCTGACGCCGGCGCCAGAGGCGCGCGCGCTGGCGCTGGTGGATCATATCCGGGGACCGTGAGCGGCGCGGCGCTGCCGTTGCTTTTGAAGTGGTTTTTGACGTTGCTTTTGACGTGATCCCGCTTGGGCGCTGCCGCTGCTGCGGCGCCGAAATCGGATCAGAAACGAAACATGTCTGAGCGCAGCGAGTTGGTTTCGTTTCCCGATTTTGGCGCCGCAGCGGCGGGAAGCCGAAGGCCAGCGTCCTTGCGGTCGCCTTCTTATGCTTACTTTTCTTGGCGAGACAAGAAAAGTAAGTAGCCGCCGGGCTACCCCCGGCTAATCACCACGAAGTAGCAACCTGATCGCTTAGCCCAAAACCTCACTAGGTTCCCACCTAAACCCTCGGGAACGACGCATGATTGAGTATATCGAAATTCACCAATGCTGAAGCCCGGCATTGATTGGTACAACCAGGAGTATATGCAACTCACACCACGATGGTCTGCGCCTCACCCTCGGCACGCTGACGAATCACCCCAATCCGGCTGACCTGCTCTCCCGCCGCCGTCAATTGCGCCACCGCCGCGTCCGCGTTCTCCGCCGACACGATCACCGCCATCCCAATCCCGCAGTTGAACACCCGATGCATCTCGCCATCCGCCACGCCACCATGCTGCTGCAACCAACCAAACAGCGGCGGCATCACCCAGCCGTCGCGCCGCAATTCGGCGGTCAAATGATCCTGCAACACGCGCGGGATGTTTTCCAGCAAGCCACCGCCGGTGATATGCACCATGCCCTTGACTTCCAGCACCGCCATCAGCGCCAAGAGCGGCTTGACATAGATCCGCGTCGGCTCCATCAGCACGTCGGCCAGCGGCCGGCCGTGAAAATCGGCGTTCAGGTCGGGCTTGGCCACCGACAGGATCTTGCGCACCAGCGAATAGCCGTTGGAATGCACGCCGGACGAAGCCAGCCCCAGCACCACGTCGCCCGGCGCGATCTTCTTGCCGTCGATGATGTCGGCCTTTTCCACCGCGCCGACCGCGAAGCCAGCCAGGTCATATTCGCCTTCCGGGTACATGCCCGGCATCTCGGCGGTTTCACCACCAATCAGCGCGCAGCCAGCCAGTTCGCAACCGTAGGCGATGCCCTTGACGACATCGGTGGCGGTGGCGACGTCGAGCTTGCCGCAAGCGAAATAATCGAGAAAAAACAGCGGTTCCGCGCCCTGCACCAGGATATCGTTGACGCTCATCGCCACCAGGTCGATGCCGACCGTGTCATGGCGCTTCAAGTCGAACGCCAGCTTCAGCTTGGTGCCGACGCCGTCGGTGCCGGAGACCAGCACCGGTTCCTTGAATTTCTTGCTGATTTCAAACAGCGCGCCGAAGCCGCCGATGCCGCCCAGCACGCCTTCGCGCATGGTGCGTTTGGCAAACGGCTTGATCGCATCGACTAACGCATCGCCGGCGTCGATATCCACACCGGCGTCGCGGTAGGAGAGGGAAACTTGGGAAGGGGTAGTCATGATGAAATGAGCAGCAGAGGCGGTAAAATACGCGGTTAGGATCAAAGCCGCAGCGCACGCCGCAGCCAATTCGCCATTTTATCAAACCGATCGCCGCGCCCCCCTCTTACATGCCATTTTCTTTCGCTTCGGATCAAAAACAGGGTTGGTTGTGGCTTGCCGTCGGCTTGGCACTGGCGGCCCTGCTGGTGTTGCTGTCGCCGATCCTGACGCCTTTCATCGCCGCCGCCATCCTGGCGTATGCGCTGAACCCGGGCGTCGACTGGCTTGCCGCACGCCGTCTGGTCGGCCGGTTTCACGTACCGCGCGCGTTGGCGGTGCTGATCGTAATGCTGCTGCTGCTGGCGGCAATTCTGGCGCTGTTGCTGGTCGTGGTGCCGGTCGTGCAAAAGGAAATCCCAGCCCTGCAGCAGCAAATCCCGGCGCTGCTGGAAAAACTGAACGCTGCGGTGGCGCCCCGGCTGCAGGCGCTCGGCTTCGACGTCAACGTCGATATCGCCGGCATCAAGAAACTCCTGGCCGAACACTTGGCAGGCAGCGGCGAAGCGCTCGCCGGCACGCTGTGGGCCTCGGCCAAGAGTGGCGGCAGCGCCGTCATCGGCTGGCTCGGCACTGTGTTCCTGATCCCGGTGGTGTTGTTTTACCTGCTGCTCGACTGGCATGGATTGCTGGCAAGAATCGAGGATGCGCTGCCGCGCAGTTGGGTCGCCCGCGTCGGCGGCCTGGCCCACGAAGCAGACAGCCTGTTGGCGCAATACCTGCGCGGCCAGTTGCTGGTGATGCTGATCCTGGCCGTGTATTACTCGTCGGCGCTGGCGATCGCCGGCTTCGAGATCGCGCTGCCGGTCGGCATCATCACCGGCTTTCTGGCCTTCATCCCCTACCTCGGTTTCGGCCTCGGCCTGACCCTGGCGCTGCTGGCGGCGATCCTGCAGTTCACCGGCCTGTACGGGCTGATCGCGGTGGCGATCGTGTATTCGATCGGGCAAGTGGTGGAAAGCTTCATCCTGACGCCCTACCTGGTCGGCGAACGGATCGGCCTGCATCCGATCGTGGTGATTTTCGCCTTGCTGGCCTTCGGCCAGTTGTTCGGCTTTGTCGGCGTGCTGCTGGCCTTGCCGGCTTCCGCCATCCTCTCGGTTGCGGTGCGGCATCTGCACGTGCTGTACCGCAACAGCACTTTCTACAACCAGCCATGAGACAGTTGCTGCTCGGCCTGGAACCCGACAAGCCGCAAACGCTGGCCAATTTCGTGGTCAGCCAAAATCGCGAGCTGGCGCAGTTGCTGGCGCAGTTCGCCGGCCATGCCGACAACCCGCCAAAAGAGCGCTTCGTCTACCTGTGGGGCGAACCCGGTTCCGGCAAGACGCACTTGCTGAAGGCGCTGGCAGCCGGCAGTGCGGCGCGCTATATCGCGCCAACCGATGATGCCGCGGCCTTCCTGTTTTCCCCCGCGATCCGCCTATACCTGCTGGACGATTGCGACGCGCTGCCGGCCGATGCGCAAATCGCCGCCTTCGCCCTGTTCAACCAGATCCGCGAACACGGCGCGATATTGGTCTCGGCCGGGGCGCTGCCGCCGGCGCAACTGGCGCTGCGCGAGGACTTGCGCACCCGGCTCGGCTGGGGCCTGATTTATCAGGTGCACGGCCTGTCCGACGAGGACAAGATCGCGGCCTTGAGCCAGGCCGCCGCCAGCCGCGGCCTGACGTTGTCGGCTGGGGTCTTGCCGTACCTGATCACGCATTTCCGGCGCGACATGCGCTCGCTGTCGGCCATGCTGGATGCGCTGGACCTATATTCACTGGAAACCCGGCGCCCGATCACGCTGCCCTTGCTGCGCCATCTGCTGCAGCAGGAAAATCAACACGCAACCGAAAACCCGATTTCATGAATCTCGCCCTGTTCGATCTCGATCACACGCTGCTGCCGCTCGACTCCGATTACGAGTGGGGTCAATTCCTGACGCGCATCGGCGCCGTCGACGCCGAAGAATTCGAGCGCCGCAACGCCGGCTTCTATCAGCAGTACCAGGCCGGCACGCTCGATCCGGTGCAATACCTGGAATTCGTGTTCGGCACGCTGGCCCAATTTCCGCGCCGCCAACTGGACGCGTGGCACCGCCAGTTCATGCAGGAAGTGATCACGCCGGCGCTGTTGCCGGCGCCGCGCGCGCTGGTACAGCAGCACCAGGATGCCGGTGACCTGGTAGCGATCGTGACCGCCACCAACCGCTTCATCACGGCGCCGATCGCCGCCGCCTTCGGCGTATCCCACCTGATCGCCGCCGACGCCGAGGTGGACGAGGCCGGCGAGTTCAGCGGCCGCCTGCGCGGCACACCGCCGTATGGCGCCGGCAAGGTGGTCAACACGCGCAACTGGCTGGCGACGCTGAACCGCTCGCTCGACAGTTTCGAGCGCAGCTATTTCTACAGCGATTCGCAAAACGACATCCCGCTGCTGTCGGCAGTCACGCACCCGGTCGCCACCAATCCCAACCCGCTGTTGCGCGCGCATGCCGAACAGCAGCATTGGCCGCTGCTGCATTTGTTCGATGAACCCCAATAAAACCAACCCATCTCGATGATTAAACAATTGATCCGGCGCATTCTGGGCAAGAAGAAGAACGACGCCGAGCGCGACCCGACCCAGCCTGTGGTGCTGGGGCCGAAACAACACGGCATCGATCCGGCGCTGGTCTCGGCCAATGCGATCCGCGTTACGCACACCCTGCAGCAAGCTGGCTTCACCGCCTTCATCGTCGGCGGCGCGGTGCGCGACCTGCTGCTGAACGTCAAGCCGAAGGATTTTGACGTCGCCACCAACGCCACACCGGAACAGGTCAAGCGGCTGTTCAAGCGCGCCTTCATCATCGGCAAGCGCTTTCGCATCGTGCACGTGATGTTCGGCGCCGACCTGATCGAAGTCACCACCTATCGCGGCGCGTCGCCCGACGAAGCGCCCAAGGACGAATTCGGCCGCGTGCTGCGCGACAACACGTTCGGACTGCAACACGAAGACGCGGTACGGCGCGACTTCACCATCAACGCCATGTATTACGACCCGGCGACGCAGACCGTGCTCGACTACCACGGCGGCATGGACGACATCCGCAGCGGCACCTTGCGCATGATCGGCGTGCCGGAAGTGCGCTACCGCGAAGACCCGGTGCGCATGCTGCGCGTGGTGCGCTTTGCAGCCAAGCTGAACTTCACGATCGACCCGGAAACGGCGGCGCCGATCGCGGTTATGGCGCCGCTAATCAACAACGTGCCGACGCCGCGCGTGTTCGATGAAATGCTGAAGCTCTTGATGAGCGGACAGGCGCTGGCCTGCCTGCAGCAATTGCGCAAGGAAGGCTTGCATCACGGCTTGCTGCCGCTGCTGGACGTGGTGCTGGAGCAGCCGATGGGCGAGAAATTCGTGACGCTGGCGCTGGCCAATACCGACGCCCGCGTGCGCGCCGGCAAACCGGTGTCGCCGGGCTTCCTGTTCGCCTCGCTCCTGTGGTACCAGGTGCTGGGCAAATGGAATGCCTATCAGGCCGCCGGCGAACACCCGATTCCGGCGCTGCACCTGGCTGCCGACGACGTGCTGCACGCACAGACCGACGCGCTGGCACTGCAGCGCCGCATCGCCTCCGACATGCGTGACATCTGGTCCATGCAGCCGCGCTTCGAGCGGCGCACCGGCAAGGCGCCGTACCGGCTGCTGGAAAGCGAGCGCCTGCGCGCCGGCTACGACTTCCTGCTGCTGCGCTGCGCATCCGGCGAAATCGATGCCGAGCTGGGCGACTGGTGGACCGCGTTCATCGCCGCCGATGGCGCCGGGCGCGAGGAATTGCTGGCGCAAAAACCGAAGGGCGGCAGCGGCGGCCCCGCCAAAAAGCGGCCACGGCGGCGCGGCGCACGCAAGCCGGCAGCGGGCAGCGCGCCGCAATCACAGCCAGATCAGGAATCATCTTGAACACCGACGCGCCGGTTGCAGTGGCCGCCTATGTCGGCCTTGGCGCCAATCTGGGCGACGCCGCCGATACCGTACGGCGCGCACTGCTGCGGCTGGCCGGCCTGCCGCACAGCCGGCTGACGGCGCAGTCCAGCCTGTTTCGCAGCGCACCGCTGGATGCCGACGGCGACGATTATGTGAACGCGGTGGCGCGGCTCGAGACCGAACTGGCGCCTGTGCAATTGCTACGTGAACTGCAGGAACTGGAGCAGGAATTCGGCCGCGTACGCAGCTACCGCAACGCGCCGCGCACGCTGGACCTGGACCTGCTGCTGTATGGCGATACCCGGATTCAGAGCGATTCGCTGACGGTGCCGCATCCGCGCCTGACCGAGCGCGCATTCGTCCTGCTTCCGCTGCTGCAGATCGAGCCGCTGATCGCCATTCCGGGCGCCGGGCCGGCGCATGCGTTTGCGCCGGGAGTGGCGGCGCAGGTGATCCGCAAGATCTGATTCGGCCTTGCACGATGCAGGCGACGGCACCTCCCGCCCGCGGCCGCGGGAACGACTGACTCTCCTGATTTTTTGCGCACGCAAATAGAACACCATGCAGATTCCCGTCATCGTCCAGACCGTCGGCCTCTTGAGCCTGTCCAACATCTTCATGACGGTGGCCTGGTATGGCCATCTGAAGAATCTCTCCAGCAAGGCCTGGTGGCTGGCGGCCCTGATCAGTTGGAGCATCGCGCTGTTCGAATATCTGCTGCAGGTGCCGGCCAACCGGATCGGCTATAGCGAATACAGCCTGGCACAGCTCAAGATCCTGCAGGAAGCGATTACACTCACGGTGTTTGTGCCGTTTGCGATGCTGTACATGAACCAGCCATTCAAGCTCGATTATGTCTGGGCCGGGCTGTGCCTGATGGGCGCGGTTTACTTCATTTTCCGCACATGAACCTGGAAAAATATCGATACATCGTGGTCGAGGGGCCGATCGGCGCCGGCAAGACTTCGCTCGCACGCAAGATCGCCGAGCACCTCGGCGCGCAGACGCTGCTGGAGCAGCCGCAGGAAAACCCGTTCCTGGAAAAATTCTATCGGGACGCCGCACGCCATGCGCTGCCGACCCAGTTGTTTTTCCTGTTCCAGCGCATCGGCCAACTGCGCGACCTGGCGCAAGGCGACTTGTTCGACGCCCGCATCGTGTCCGATTTCTTGCTCGACAAGGATAGAATCTTCGCGCAACTGACGCTCTCCGACGACGAGCTGAACCTGTACCGCCAACTGTACGATCAGTTGCGCCCGCAGGCGCCAACGCCGGATCTGGTGATTTACCTGCAGGCCGACCCGGACACGCTGCTGACCCGTATCGAGCAACGCGGGATTCCGATGGAAGCCGCGATCTCCGAAACGTATCTATATCAATTGTGCGAAAGTTACAGCCGCTTCTTTCATCACTACGATGCGGCGCCGCTCCTGATCATCAACAATGAGCATTTGAACCCGCTGCAACAGGAGCAGGATTTTGAATTGTTGCTGGCGCGCATCGAGCAGATGCGCGGCCGGCGCGAATTTTTCAATCGTGGAGAGTAGGCATGGCCAATTATTTGCAGGACCCGGATAGCGCGCAGCGCCAGCCGGTCACCATCCCATCGCTGTCGGCCATGCGCCAGCAAGGGCAGAAGATCGCCATGCTGACCTGCTATGACGCCAGCTTCGCGGCATTGATGGACCGCTGCGGCGTCGATGTGCTGCTGGTCGGCGATTCGCTCGGCATGGTGTGCCAGGGCCATGCATCGACGCTGCCAGTATCGATGGCCGACGTCGCCTACCACACCGCCAGCGTGGCGCGCGGCAACCAGGGCGCGCTGCTGGTGGCCGACATGCCGTTCGGCAGCTACGCCACGCCGCAAGAAGCTTTCGAGCATGCGGTACAACTGATGCAGGCCGGGGCCCAGATGGTCAAGCTGGAAGGCGGCCACTGGCTGGCCGACACCATCCGCTTCCTGACCGAGCGCGCGGTGCCGGTCTGTGCCCACCTCGGCTTGACGCCGCAATCGGTGCACCAGATGGGCGGCTACAAGGTGCAGGGCAAGACCGCCACCGCCGCCGGCAAACTGAAGTCCGATGCGCTGACGCTACAGGAGGCGGGCGCGTCGCTGCTGGTACTGGAAGCGATTCCGGCGGCGCTGGCCAAGGAAACCACCGACTTGCTGGCGATTCCGACCATCGGTATCGGCGCCGGCCCCGACTGCTCCGGCCAGGTGCTGGTAATGCACGATCTGCTCGGTGTTTTCCCCGGCCGCAAGGCGCGCTTCGTGAAGGATTTCATGCAAGGCCAGAGCAGCATCGAGGGCGCGCTGCGCGCCTATGTCGCAGCGGTGCGGGACGCTTCATTCCCGGCGCCGGAACACTGCTTCTAGCGCCTTCGCGGTTTTCCGATGCAGTTGACCGCAGCCATCCGCGATGCCTTCATCCTGCTGTTTTCGGGGGACCACGTCCTATGGCAGATCATCTGGGTGTCGCTGAAAACCTCGGTCGTCGGCCTGCTGGCGGCCACGCCGCTGGCGGTGGCGATCGGCTACGCGATCGGCAGCCATCGTTTCCCGGGACGACGCATCCTGATCTGGCTGGCGCAGGCGGCGCTATCGCTGCCGACGGTGCTGATCGGCCTGTTGCTGTATCTGCTGCTGTCGCGCCAGGGGTTGCTGGGCGGGCTGCAATGGCTGTTTTCGCAACCCGGCCTGATCGCCGGCCAGGCCCTGATCGCGCTGCCGGTGTTGATCGCGTTCACGCTGGCGGCGGTGCAGGCCTGCGATCCGCGCCTGGCGGAAACCGCGATCACGCTCGGCGCTTCGCGCCTGCGGGTGATGTTTACGGTGCTGCATGAAGTGCGTTTCGGCGTCATGGCGGCGCTGATCACCGGCTTTGGCCGGGTGATTTCCGAAGTCGGCTCGGCGCTCATGATCGGCGGCAATATCGCCGGTGAAACGCGCACCATCACGACCGCCATCGCGCTGGAAACCAGCAAGGGCGAATTCGCGCAGGGCATTGCACTGGGCATCGTGCTGATCGCGATCGCGCTGGTGATCAATGCGGTGCTGGTGCTGCTGCAAGGCGACGCGCGCAGCGCGGGAGTGGTTTCATGAGCGCGCTGCTGTCGGTGCGCGGACTGCAAAAGCAATTCGGCGCGCGGCCGCTGTTCGAGATCGACCTGCTGGAAATCGAAGCCGCCAGCGCCTACGTGCTGACCGGCATCAACGGCGCCGGCAAGAGCACGCTGTTGCGCGTGTTGTGCGGACTGGAGCAGGCGCAGTGCGCGCAACTCGAGTTTGATGGCCAGCCACTCTTGCTGCACCCGTATCCGCGCATCCTGCGCGACACCATCGTCTATGTTCACCAGCATCCGGTGATGTTTGCCAGCAGCGTGCCGGCCAATATCGGCTATGGCCTCGCGGCGCGCGGTATCGCTACGGCCGAAATCGGGCGCCGGGTCGAGGCGGCGATGGAATGGGCCGGCATCGCGCATCTGCGCCACAGTCGGCCGGCGACGCTGTCCGGCGGCGAAAAGCAACGCATCGCGCTGGCGCGCGCGCGGGTGCTGGCACCGAAATTACTGCTGCTGGACGAACCGACCGCGAACCTGGACGGCGCCGCGCGCGAACAGGTGATCGCGCTGATTCCGGCGCTGATCCGCGAAGGCAGCAGCATCGTGATTGCCTGCCACGACCGCGACCTGATCGGCCTGCCCGGTGTGCGGCGCCTGAAGCTGCGCGACGGCCGCCTGCACTTGCGTTAGCTGCTTTCCTGGTAGCGCGCCAGGCTGCTCGCCATCCCGGCTTCCAGGTCTTCGGGCTTGCTGACGGTCACGCCCAGGTTGCGCAACAGCCCATCCTTCAAGCCATACACCCAGCTGTGCAGCGTCAATTCCTGGCCGCGCTCCCAGGCGTCGCGCACGATCGAGGTGTGCGCCAGGTTGGCCACCTGTTCCATCACATTCAACTCGCACAGGCGGTCGAGCCGGGTTTCGGTGGGCAACACTTCGCCCAGGTAGCGCGCGTGCTTGTGCTGCACGTCTTCGACATGATGCAGCCAGTTATCGACCAGGCCGAGGCGGCGCCGCATCAGCACCGCATGCACGCCGCCGCAACCGTAATGGCCGCAGACGATCACATGCTTGACGCGCAATACATCGACCGCGAACTGCAACACCGTCAGGCAATTCAAATCGGTATGCACCACGACGTTGGCGATGTTGCGATGGACAAACATTTCGCCGGGCAACAGCCCCAGCAATTCATTCGGTGGAATGCGGCTGTCCGAGCAGCCTATCCATAGATATTCGGGCGACTGCTGTGCTGCCAGTTTCTCGAAAAAGCCCGGGTGGGAGGTGGAAATTTCTTCGGCCCATTGACGGTTGGCGCGAAACAATTGTTCCTGCATCGATTCACTTATCTGTTTTTCTGCCATGTAATTTCCTGAAAAAAAACGACTGTTCGACCAGACGCGAAGACGCCGCCATGCAGTCGCTTCAGCCGTCCATTTTATCGGAAGCCGGCTCGGCAGGAGATTCGCCCGGCGGACTCAGTCCGGCACGTCGGCCTTGAACGGTGCCGAAAAACGCTGCATGAAGCGACGGTCGATGCGATCCTTCCAGCGCCAGACCCAGTCGCCCTGCCACACCAGGCCATACCAGGAGGCCACCGCATGGCGCGCGCCGGTCGACAGCAGCGACAGGTAATCGCGCTGCGGCCGGTATGACAGCAATGGGCGCTGTGGCTGCAGCGCGCAGCGCAACAGGTTCTCGGCCAGGAACGGCCCCTGGCGCACCGCGAACACGCCCGCCTTCGACCGCGGGTCTTGCGCGCAACTGGCGATGTCGCCGGCAGCGAATACGTCGGGATGGCTGATCGACTGCAGGTGACGATTGATGGCGACAAAGCCGGCCGCATCGCAAGCCAGCCCGGATGCCGCCGGCCAGGTTTGCGGCGCCGAGCCGGTGGCCCACAGCAAGCGATCGAAGGCGGCGGCGCTGCCGTCGGCGAACAGGAGCCGTCCATCCTCCACCGTTACCACCCTGGCATGCAGGCGCAGCGCCACCCCGGCCTGGGCCAGTTGGCGCGCCAGCAGCCGTGCCGCGCGGCGCGGATAACCGGGCAGCAGCTCGCCGGCGGTCACCAGCGAACACTTCACCTGCGCGCGCCAGGGCGCCAGGCGGGCGGCCAGCGCCAGCGCCGCTTCGGCCCCGCCGGCGCCGCCGCCGACCACCACCAGATGCTGGGTGCGCACCGGCTCGCCTTGCTGGCGCTGCAGTTGCGCCTGGAATTGCTGCCAGTACTCGAGAAAAGCCGGGATCGGCTTGATGCCGCAGGCATGCCGGGCCGCGCCCGGCACCGCCGCCAGCGCCGGCGCCGAGCCGATGTCGAGCGAGACCAGGTCGAACGGCCAGGCCCCGCTATCGGCATGGGCGATGCGCGCGGCCAAATCGATCTGCCGGATGTCGGCCTGCACCAGCGCGACATCGGCGCTGGCCGCCAGCGGCTGCAAATCGACATGGCATTCGCGCGGCCGGTAATGGCCGGCAATCAGCCCGGGCAGCATGCCGGAATACGGTGTGTGCAAGTCGCGCGAAACCAGAGTCACCTGCAGCCGGCCGCGCCACTCGGCGCGGCGCCGGCGCAGCGCCTCCAGCACGAACAGGTGCGAGTGGCCGCCGCCGATCAGCAACAGGCGCTTAGTTGAGCTCACGGGCAGCCATTCTCATTGGTCGGAAAAAAAGATGTCGCCGTACCAGGCGCGGGCGTCAAGGCCGCTGTTATCGCCGTCGGTCATGATCGCTACGGCGTCGATCTGCTCGATGCCGTCGCCGAACGCCGCTTGCCAGTCGGCACGCACGTTGCGCTTGTGCGTCACCCACTGGCCGGCGCCGGTAGTGCCGCTGTCCTGCGCGATCATGCGCGCATTGGCGGTGAACGGATTGGGCCAGATCTGGCCGAGCGGCTTGCTACTGGCCCAGACGTAATTCAGCGCCCGCGTCGCCAGGCCGAATACGCCGCGCTGCGCCACCACATACACGCGCACCGGAAAATCGTCGCCGCCCTTGGTGCTCTCATCCAGCCCGGCATACGGCTTGTCGATCTTCCAGGACCAGTTGAGGTAGGGCGTCTTGCGCAGATCGACCTGGATTTTCTTGATGCGCCCGGACGCCGCGCCCTGGGTGGCGGCGCCAAGCACGGTCTTGCCAAGTTGCGCATCGAGCGTGAGTTGATACGAAGTCTTGCCCTTGAAACTCTTTTCCTCCCAACCACTGAAGTCGCGAGCGGCAAAGCTACCGACCGCCAGGCGCTCGGCGCCGGCGGCCATCGGCCACAAGCAGGCCAGGATCAAGGCCAAGAACCGGATCGCCTTGCGGCTCGCCGTTCGGGCTTCTTGCGGCAATCTCGGGGGATGCATAAAAATTATATACCCCCAATTACAATGGTAATATTCGAACATTAAATGGCGCTTTAAATAACATACTCCCTTGATTCTTCTGGCGACAGCACAGGTACGGTACAAGATGAAGCCCCGAATCAAGAACCGGCTAAGCGAGTTGCTGCAGCGCCTTGGCGACGCCGGCGCCATAGCCCGGGTCGGCCCGGCTGCAGTTCTCGATATGGCGTTGCCGCACCTGCTGTGAGGTACCGCGCATGGCACGCGCGGTGTTGTCGAACAGCGCTTGCTGCTGCGGCGGCGTCATCAGGCGGAACAGGTCGCCCGGCTGCGAATAGTAGTCGTCATCGACGCGGTGGTTCCAGTGGTCGGCCGCGCCTTCGATCGCCAGCGGCGGCTCGGAAAAGTCCGGCTGCTCCTGCCACTCGCCGCGGCTGTTCGGCTCATACGAGGTAGCGGCGCCGTAGTTGCCGTCGACCCGCATCGCGCCATCCCGATGAAAGCTGTGATACGGGCATTTCGGCGCGTTCACCGGAATCTGATGATGATTGACGCCAAGCCGGTAGCGCTGCGCATCGCCATAGGAAAACAGGCGCGACTGCAGCATCCTGTCCGGCGAAAAGCTGATGCCGGGCACCACGTTGGCCGGACTGAACGCGGCCTGCTCGACGTCGGCGAAATAATTTTCGGGATTGCGGTTCAGCTCCAGCACGCCGACCTCGATCAGCGGGTAATCCCTGTGCGGCCAGACCTTGGTCAGATCGAACGGATTCAGGCGGTAGCTGCCGGCATCCCTTTCGGGCATGATCTGCACGCACAGCTTCCAGCGCGGGAATTCCCGGCGCTCGATTGCCTCGAACAGGTCGCGCTGCGCGCTTTCGCGGTCGCGCCCGATCAGTTCGACGGCCTCGGCATCGCTCAGGTTTTCGATGCCCTGCTGGGTCGGCAGGTGGAACTTGACCCAGAAGCGCTCGTTTTGTGCATTGATGAAGCTGAAGGTGTGACTGCCGAAGCCGTGCATGTGACGGTACGAGCGCGGGATGCCGCGCTCGCTCATTACGATCGTGATCTGGTGCAGCGCTTCCGGCAGCAGGGTCCAGAAGTCCCAGTTGTTTTCGGCGCTGCGCAAATTGGTTTTCGGATCGCGCTTGACCGCATGGTTCAGGTCCGGAAATTTGAGCGGATCGCGGAAGAAGAAGACCGGCGTATTGTTGCCAACCAGATCCCAGTTGCCTTGCTCGGTATAGAACTTGACCGCAAAGCCGCGGATGTCGCGTTCGGCATCGGCCGCACCGCGTTCGCCGGCGACGGTGGAAAAGCGCATGAACAGATCGGTCTGCTTGCCGATTGCCGAGAACAATTTGGCCTTGGTGTAGCGCGTGATGTCGTGCGTCACGGTGAAGCTGCCGAACGCGCCCGAGCCCTTGGCGTGCATGCGCCGCTCGGGAATCACTTCGCGATCGAAATGCGCCAGTTTCTCCAGATGCCATACGTCCTGCAGCAAGGCCGGGCCGCGCGGACCGGCGGTCTGGATGTTCTGGTTGTCGACGACGGGCGCACCGGCCGCAGTAGTCAGTTTTTTCATCATGCTTCCTTTCAGGAAAATCTCCCAGGGCAATGAACAGCGACGACTCCGGTTTGCCGGCAGCCGCGCCCCCACTCTAGCAAATAAAGATCGGCGTGACCGGCACGCGCGGCCATCGGCCGGGGCTAGTTCGGCTGCGCGCCGGAGCCGCTGTTCCCGCCTGCGGCCTGGCGTTGCTCCCAGGCCCGCAACTGCTGGCGGTAACGCTCCAGCGCGTCCTGGTACAGCTCGAATATGCAAGGGTCGCAACCGCCGCGGCAGCAGTCGGTGCTGGCCGGGCGAGGCGGTGGCAGCGGACGCGGATCGTTGACGGGTGAGGTAGCCATGGCTGGAAATGAAGCTGGCGCTGGCGGCCTTCGGCGCCAGCCAACGCACTGCTATTTTATGGCTGTCGACGGCTCGGCGGGTTGCCGCAGCGCGGCCAGGCGATTCGCCAGCGCCACGAATTGTTCCATCGGCACCGCTTCCGGCCGCGCCTGCGGATCGACGCCGGCGTCGATCAGATCGTTTTCGGCCAGCATGCCGGCCAGGCAGTTGCGGATCACCTTGCGCCGCTGCGCAAACGCCTTCTGCACCACCTGCTCCAGCAGGCCCTGGTCGCAGGCCAGCGGCTGCGCGATCGGGATCATGCGCACGATGGCCGACTCGACCCGCGGCGGCGGCTCGAATGCGGTCGGCGGCACCACGAACAGCAGTTCCATGTGGTAGCGCCATTGCAGCATCACCGACAGCCGGCCGAACTCCTTGCCGCCGGGTTGCGCCACCATGCGCTCCACCACTTCCTTTTGCAGCATGAAATGCTGGTCGTGGACTTGCGGCGCGATGCCGGCCAGGTGAAACAGCAAGGGGCTGGAAATGTTGTATGGCAGGTTGCCGACCACGCGCAGCTTGTGCGCCGGCGGCGCCGGAATCGCGGCGAAATCAAACTGTAGCGCGTCGCCGGCATGGATGGTCAACTGCGCAGGAGTGAAGCTTTTCCGCAGGTGCGCCACCAGGTCGCGGTCCAGCTCCACCACGTGCAGATGCCGCAGCGACTCCAGCAGCAGGCGCGTCATCGCGCCCAGGCCGGGGCCGATCTCGACCATGACATCATCGGGCTGCGGATCGATGGCACGGATGATGGCGTGCAGCACGGCCTGGTCGGTCAGGAAGTTCTGGCCGAAGCGTTTGCGCGGAATGTGTTTCATCGATTCGGGAGTTTGATCAAGCGGGTTGCGCCGCACCGGCGCTGGCGGCCATCTGCGTCGCCATCTGGATCGCCGCCAGCATGCTGCCATGATCGGCCGCGCCGACGCCGGCCGCCGCCAGGTCGAGCGCGGTGCCGTGGTCGACCGAAGTACGGATGATCGGCAGGCCGAGCGTGATGTTGACGCCGTGGCCGAAGGTGGCGTACTTCAAGACCGGCAGGCCCTGGTCGTGATACATGGCCAGCACGCAATCGGCCTCTCCCAGGTATTTCGGCTGGAACAGCGTGTCGGCCGGGTACGGGCCACGCGCATCGATGCCCTCCGCCTGCGCCGCCTGCAGCGCCGGCGCAATGACGTCGATTTCCTCCCGCCCCAGATAGCCGCCCTCGCCCGCGTGCGGATTCAGGCCGGTGACCAGGATGCGCGGCTGCGCCAGGCCGAACTTGCGCCGCAAATCGCCGTGCACAATCCGCAGCGTACGCAGCAGACCATCAAAGGTGATCGCCGCCGGCACCTCCTTCAGCGCCAGATGGGTGGTGGCCAGCGCCACCCGCAAGGTTGACGATGGCCCGACGGCACCGGCCAGCATCATCACCACCTGTTCGGTGCCGGTTTGCTGTGCCAGATATTCGGTATGGCCGGTGAACGGAATGCCGGCATCATTGATCGTGCTTTTCTGCAGCGGCGCGGTGACGATGCCGTCAAAGCGACCGCGCTGCGCGCCTTCAATCGCCAGATCCAGCGTCTGCAGCACGGAGCGGCCGTTCTTCGCATCCAGCCGGCCCGGCACCACGTGCGCTGCCAGCGGGCAATCGATGACCGCGATGCGGTCGACGGGAAAATCCGGCAAGCCGTCATGGCGCCATGCCGCCGCCGAAATCGCCGCCAGCCGAATCGCCGGATCGATCGCGGACGCAGTCAACGCCAAAAAGGCGGCATCGCCGATCAGCACGCACGCGGTATGCGCGCGCACTTGCCAGGCCGCCTTCAGCGCAATTTCGGGGCCGATGCCGGCCGGTTCGCCGCAGGTGACGGCCAGCACCGGCCGCCGCACCTTAGCTGGCAGCGTCATCGAAGCGGTATTCGACGTAGGCACGATCGCGCAGCACGCGCAGCCACTCCACCGTCGCCTCTTCCAGCTTGCGTTCGCGGATCGCCTGCCGTGCCGCCAGCCGCAGTCGCTCGCGCGAGACGTCGTCGGTCTTGCGCTCCAGCACCTGAATCAGGTGATAGCCGAATGGCGACTCGATCGGATCGCTGACCTGGCCCGGCTGCAGCGCGTTCATCGCGCGTTCGAATTCGGGCACGGTATCGCCGGGGTAGAGCCAGCCGAGGTCGCCGCCCTTGGAGGCGGAGAGATCATTCGAATACAGCTTGGCCAGTTCGTCGAAGGTGGCCGCCTTATTGTCCAGCCGCTGCTTCAGTTCGGTCAGCTTGCGCTGGGCGTCGGTTGCCGACACCAGTTGATTGACCTTGATCAGGATATGCCGCGCATGCGTCTGCGTTACCGATGGCACATTGGCCGCAGCCGCATTGACGCTGCGTTGATCGACCAGCTTCAGGATATGAAAGCCGTTCGCGCTTTTGACGATCGCCGAAATGCCGCCCGGCTTCAGGTCGGCGATCGCATCCAGGAACAGTTGCGGCAGGCGGTCTGCGCCGCGCCACCCCAGTTCGCCGCCCTTCAACGCCTCCTCGGCATCGGAAAAGACCGCCGCCACCTTGGCAAAATCGCCTCCCGATTTCAATTGCCGATAGGCTTCCTCGGCGCGCTGCTGGCGCTGCGCAATCTGTTCCGGCGAGGCGTTCTCCGGCGTGCGCACCAGGATGTGGGCCAGTTTCAATTCCTGATGGGTGCCGGCGCTGCCCATTTCTGCCGCCAGGTAATTGTCGATTTCGCTATCGGAAATCTGGATCTTGTTGTCCACTTCGCGCTCGCGCAAGCGCTGCATCGTGATTTCGCGCCGTACCTCTTCGCGGAACTGCCCGAACGGGGTGCCTTCGCGCTCCAGCCGATTACGAAAATCCTGCAGCGACAACTTGTTTTGTTCGGCGATGCGGGCCAGCGCGCGGTCCAGCATCATGTCGTCGACCTTGATGCCCTGCTCGGCGGCCAGCTGCATCTGCGCGCGCTCGACGATCATGCGCTCGAGAATCTGGCGCTGCAATTCGGCGCGCGGCGGCGGCGTGCCGCCCTGGCCGGCCAGCCGTCGTTCGATGAGGGCGGAACGGCTGACCAATTCGCGCCGAGTAATCACTTCATTGTTGACCACGGCGACGATCGCATCCACCAGTTGCGGTTGCCCGGCGGCGGTGGCGGTCGTTGCCGCAGGTGCCGCCGCCGGCTTTTGCGCGCCGGCGTTCGGCAATTTTGATTGGGCAACGGCTTCGGACGCCAGGCCAGCCAGCGTCATCAACATCACGAGCGCCATGCCGGCACTCTTGATCGGGTTGTGCAGTGTGCGCATAAAATGAAGAGCGTTCATGGAATGGATAAATGGCAAGTGAATGGGGTGGGCAAATCGCTTATTAATTGATCATCTGATAACCAGGTACGTTGGCACGAATGGCTTCCAGCGGATTCGATCCGATTCGGGACAAACCATTCAATTCCAGCTGGATAAAAAATGCCGAGGTGGCGGTCTGGGTTGCGGTCGGAATCCGCTGCGCGACGACCCGGAAAATCCAGCAGTCCGCCTTGTATTCGAGACCCAGCAAGCCTTCGGCCACTCTCCTGTCGGGCAGGGAATAATTGATCCGCCCCACACCGTACCACCGTTGCGCAATCGGCCACTGGCCGGATACATCGACCTGCTTCAATTCGTTCAGCGGATTGGTCGGATCTTTGCGGTCGAAGCGATATTGCAGGTTCAACAATTTCTTCGGCGCCGGCTCCCAACGCAGCGCATAGCTGCTGCGCGTGCTCTGGCGCAAGGTTTGGCTGTACTGCAGGTTGCCGTCCACGGTCAAGCTCGGCAACAGCTTGCCGGTCGCCGCCAGCAGCAGGTCGGAACGGCTCTCGGTGGTTTCGCCACCCAGCGTCACGCGCTGATCGGAAAAGGAAAAGCGCTGGCCGATTGCCAGCCGCATGCGTTCAGCGCCGGACGGCTCGATATAGCGCGTCACCAGTGCCGCGGTCAACTGATTGGCGTCGCCGATGCGGTCATGGCCGGCGTAGCGGTTTTCACTAAATATCTGGGCGAAATTCAAATCGGCCAGGCCGGTGTCGAATACCGGGAACCGGCTCTGGTCGCGGAATGGCGTCTTGACGTAAAAAAGCCGCGGCTCCAGCGTTTGCGTCATCGAATTGCCAAAAAACATCGCGTCGCGCTCGAACACCAGGCCGCTATCCAGCGAGAAAGTCGGTAGCGTCCGGGTCAGGCTGGTGGGCGCACCAGCATTCAAATTTTCCAGCCGATAAGTGGTGGCGTCGAACGATACCTTGGGCGTGATGAAATAACCGGAACGAATGATCGGGTACGAAACGCTGGAATTGAGGTAGGCGCGGTCGCCGCGCACCCCGACCACCGACAGGTCCGGATGCCAAAACCGCGTGAATTCGGTGCTGGTGGTCCAGTCAAATCCACCCACATCGAGTTGCGCGGCATTCAAATTGAACTGCGGCAGGCGATCATATGGGCGCCCGATCGGGTTCAGCGGGTCTTGCAGCACCTGGTAGTTCGACACCCGTGCGCTGGCGGCCCAGAAGGCGCCGCCATAGGTCAGATTCACGTCACGCAGCAGCAGGCGCTGGGTGCTGGCGGTCAGCGAGCTGGCAAAATCGCTCGGATAATTGTCGTCGGAGGCGCCGTTGAGGTTCCAGTTCAAACCCACTCCGGAGGCAAAGGCCTGGGTATGGATGGATGAAATCGAATAGCGCGTCGTATTCGTCACCCGGTCGTTGGGCAGCATTTCGGCGGTGGTGGTGCCGGAATAGCCGCTGCCCAGATAGCGCGCATTGGCGCCCAGTTGCAGCCCGCGCCGCGCGATGAGCTTCGGAAACAGCGTCAGGTCGCGATTCGGCGCGATATTGAAATAGTACGGCACCATCACTTCGAAACCGCCGGTGCTGGTGGTGCCAAAGGTGGGCGGCAGCACGCCCGACTTGCGCGCATCCGACAACGGAAACGACATCGCCGGCGTGCCCAGGATCGGCACCCCCTTGAAATACACGATCGTCTTGCGCGAGGTGCCGAGATCGCGCCCCTGGTCGAGGCGCATGGTGTCGGTTTTCAGGTACCAGTCCGGGTCCGGGCCTTCGCAGGTGCTGTAGGTGCCGTCCGTGATGTCGGCTACCTCTTTCGATTCGAAATCGATGCGCTCGGCGGCCCCGCGCGCATTGTTTTTCTGCAACTGGTAGGTCGGATGCAGCACATAGCCCTGGCCCGACTCCAGGTTCAGCTTCACCTCGTCGCCGGTATAGCGGTCGCCATAGCGCCGCATGCGCACATCGCCGCTGCCCTCGACTTCGTCTTCGACGATGTGGTAAGTGCCGGAGTCGGCGTTGATGACGGTCGCGCCGCGCACGATTTCCACGTCGTGGCGGGCGTTGACTTCGCGATCCGGGCGCCCGGTCAGTTCCTCGGCGCGCACCGTGGTCGGGGCATCCTGGTCGCCACGCGCGCCCTGCGCTGCGGCGGTGCCCGGCCACGCTCCGGCCGCCGCGGCCGCCACGGCGGCGCTTGCGCAAAGCAGGTGCTGCAAGGCGGAAATGGGGCGGAACCGGGTCATGTAAACGGGCGATTGACAACCATGGCGGGCGATTTTTCGGGGCGAATCCCTTATTATATGGGAACTGTCCGCCGCTACCGGCTTCCCCGCACCGTGATTGTCATTGCCTGGCCTTCCATGTCTTCTGCCGCTTCCTCTTCTTCCGCTCATTCCGCATCCTCTTCCGCCGCCGACCCGCGCCTGACGCAACTCCGGCAATGGCTCGTCACGCTGGACACCAGCGCGGAGCTCCCGGTACTCCTGCCCGACTCGTTGCGGCCGGCCTCGGCCGACGCCAGTTTCCGCCGCTATTTCCGCCTCGATACCGCAGCCGGCGGCACGCTGATCGCGATGGACGCGCCACCGCCGCAGGAAGACGTGCGTCCGTTCGTCCACGTGGCGCAATTGTTCGCCGCCGCCGGCGTCTCGGTGCCGCAGGTGCTGGCGCAAGACGCGGCCCAGGGTTTCCTGCTGCTGTCCGACCTTGGCAGCACCACTTACCTGCACCAGTTGAATGCCGACAGCGCACACCGGCTATACCTGGACGCAATCGATGCGCTGGTGCAACTGCAACTGCACAGCCAACCCGGGGTGCTGCCGGAATACGACCGCGCCTTGCTGCAGCGCGAGCTGGCGCTGTTTCCGGAGTGGTACGTCGGCCGCCACCTGGGCGCGACGCTGGATGAAAAACAGGCGACGCAACTGCAGCAGGTGTTCGACGCACTGCTGGCCAACAACTTGGCGCAGCCGCAGGTCACCGTGCATCGCGACTACCACTCGCGCAACCTGATGGTATTGGCGGCGGGCAATCCCGGCATTCTCGATTTTCAGGATGCGGTGTACGGGCCGATCACCTACGACCTGGTGTCGCTGTTGCGCGATGCGTATATCCGCTGGGACGAGGAAATGGTGCTGGACTGGGCAATCCGCTACTGGGAACGGGCGCGCCGCGCCGGCTTGCCGGTCAATCCCGACATCGATGCGTTCTATCGCGATTTCGAATTCATGGGCCTGCAGCGCCACCTGAAAGTGCTCGGTATTTTCGCGCGGCTATACCATCGCGACGGCAAGGATGCCTACCTGAAGGATTTGCCGCTGGTGATGGAATACACACGCAAGACCGCGCAGCGCTACCGCGTCCTGACGCCACTGCTGCGACTGCTCGACACGCTGGAAGAAAAAACGCCGCAAGTCGGCTACACGTTTTAGCACCCAAGGAGTATGACAAAAAACATGGCATTTATCGCAACAAACACGCACGAATTAAAAAATACTCCCGTTAATTCTGGCGCAGCATGAAAGCGATGATCTTTGGCGCCGGACGCGGCGAACGGCTGCGGCCGCTGACCGACACCTGCCCCAAGCCGCTGTTGACGGTGCGCGGGCGGCCGCTGATCGTCTGGCACATCGGCAACCTGGTGCGCGCCGGCATCACCGAAATCGTCATCAACCACGCCCATCTGGGGCAGATGATCGAAGACGCGCTGGGCGACGGCGCGCAATTCGGCGCCCGCATCGCCTATTCGGCCGAAGGCACGGCGCTGGAAACCGCGGGCGGCGTCGCCCGCGCGCGCCATCTGCTGGGCGAGGCGCCGTTCGTGGCGCTGGCGGCCGACATCTACTGTCCGCATTTCGACTTCGAGCAGGTCAAGGACGTGCTGCAGGATGCCGATCCGTGGGGCAATCCGTATCCGCTCGATCAGCGCGACGTCGCCTGGTTGTACCTGGTGAAAAACCCGCCGCATCACCCGCAGGGCGACTTCGCGCTGCACAGCTTTTCGGTGGCAAATGAAGGCGAGCAGCGCTACACCTTTTCCGGCATCGGCGTCTACCGGCCGCAACTGTTCGACGCCGTCGCGCCCGGCGAATCCGCCAAGCTGGCGCCGCTGCTGCGCGAATACGCGGCGCGCGGCCAGGTCGGCGGCGAAGTCTGGCGCGGCGACTGGACCGACGTCGGCACCGCCGAACGGCTGGCGCAACTGAACGCACCCTTATCAAGGAACTTCCGATGAAATCGTATGCAAGCCGGCGCGCGGCGCTGATCGCGCAAATGCAGGCCAAGGGCGGCGGCGTCGCCATCATCCCGACCGCGCCGGAAGTGATGCGCAACCGCGACGCCGATTATCCGTATCGGCACGACAGCTACTTCTACTACCTGTCCGGCTTCACCGAACCGGAAGCGGTGCTGGTGATGGTGGCAACCGGCAGCGCCGGCCGCAGCATCCTGTTCTGCCGCGACAAGAACCCGGAGCGCGAAATCTGGGATGGCTACCGGCACGGGCCGGAGGCGGCGCGCGAGCAGTTCGGCTTCGATGCCGCCTTCGCAGTCGAGGCGCTGAATGTGGAAATGCCGAAACTGCTGGCCAATGCGCCGGCGCTGTTTTACGCGCTCGGCAGCGACGCCCGCCTCGACACCCAGGTGCAAGCCTGGCTGCATCAGGTGCGGCTGCAGGGGCGCGCCGGCGTCACGGCGCCAGCGGCGCTGCATGACGTGCACCTGCTGCTGGACGAGATGCGGCTGTTCAAGGACGCCGGCGAGATCGCGCTGATGCAGCGCGCCGGCGCGATTTCCGCCGCCGCCCATTGTCGCGCGATGCGGGTTGCGCGCCCCGGCCTGCGCGAGTACCAACTGGAAGCGGAATTGCTGCACGAATTCCGCCACAGCGGCGCGCAAGCCCCGGCCTACGGCTCGATCGTCGCCACCGGCGCCAATGCCTGCGTGCTGCACTACCGCGCCGGCGACGCCGAACTGAAGGACGGCGACCTGGTGCTGATCGACGCTGCCTGCGAGCTCGACAGCTACGCTGCCGACATCACGCGTACCTTCCCCGCCAACGGCCGCTTTTCCACACCGCAAAGAACGCTGTATGAAATCGTGCTGGCGGCGCAGGCTGCGGCGATCACCCATACCCGCCCCGGCTACAGCTTCCTGGCCGGCCACGACGCTGCGCTGCGGGTGCTTGCACAAGGCATGCTGGATACCGGCTTGCTGGACGCGAACAAAGTCGGCACGCTGGACGATGTGATCGAGAAAGGCGCCTACCGCCAGTTCTACATGCACCGCACCGGCCACTGGCTGGGGATGGACGTGCACGACGTCGGCGACTATCGCGAACCTGGCAAACCCGGCGGCAGCGGCGAGGATCGCCCGTGGCGCGCGCTGCAGCCCGGCATGGTGCTGACGGTGGAACCCGGCATCTATGTGCGGCCGGCCGAAGGAGTGCCCGAACAATACTGGAACATCGGCATCCGGATCGAGGACGACGCGCTGGTCACGCCTGACGGCTGCCAGATCCTGACCGCCGGTGTGCCCAGCGGCGCCGCCGAAATCGAAGCGCTGATGCAGCGCTGAGCGCCAAACGCAACAGCCAATGAGCACCGACTTCGACATCGCCATCTGCGGCGCCGGCCCGGTCGGCCTGTGCCTGGCGGCCTTGCTGGCGCGGCATGGCATGGCTCCGGCGCGTATCGGCCTGATCGACGCCCGTACGCTGGAGCAGGCCGTGCACGACCCGCGCTCGATCGCGCTGTCCTACGGCAGCCGGCAGATCCTGGAGGCGGTCGGCGCCTGGCCGCTGGCGGCTGGCGAAATCCATCAAATCCACGTGTCGCGCCGCGGCCATTTCGGCCGCACGTTGATCGACCGCGCCGACTACGCCTTGCCGGCGCTCGGCTACGTCAGCCGCTACGGCACGCTGGTGGCGGCGCTGGCGGCGGCGGTTGAACGCGCCGGCGTGACGCCGATCCGGCCGGCCCGCATCGCCGGCGTCGACGAACGGGATGACGCGGTGCAGCTCGAACTGGAGGGCCGCAACGGCATCCGCGCGCCGATCCTGGTGCAAGCCGAGGGCGGCGTGTTTTCCGACCAGGGCGCGCGCAGCCAGCACCGCGATTACCGGCAAATTGCGATCGTGGCTGAAATCAGCGTCAGCGCGCCGTTACCGCAGCGTGCCTTCGAGCGCTTCACCGCGGAAGGCCCGCTGGCCTTGTTGCCGCAGCGTGGCGCGCCTGGGCCGGAGAACAGTTACGCACTGGTCTGGTGCATGCGGCCGGAAAACGCCGAACGCCTGCTGCAACTGCCGGAAGACGCCTTCCTGCAGGAGTTGGGAGCGGCATTCGGCACGCGCCTCGGGCGCTTCGTCAGCAGCAGCGCGCGCAACGCCTTTCCGCTCGGCCTGAACGCGCAACCGGCGGCCAGCGCACGCACGGTGGCAATCGGCAATGCCGCGCAAACGCTGCACCCGGTTGCCGGCCAGGGCTTGAACCTGGGTTTGCGCGACGCCACGGTGCTGGCGCGCCTGCTGGCGCCGCCGGCCAAGCCAGGCGTGCTGCAGGAATTTCTGCAAGCGCGCCAGGCCGACCGCAGTCTGACGATCCGCATCACTGACACCATGGCGCGCATCTTTGCCAGCGCGCCGGACGGCGCGCTGTCGCAAACCTTGCTGGGCTTGGGGCTGGGTGCGATTGACATCCTCGATCCGGCGCGGCGTCTGCTGGCCGAACAGATGATGTTCGGCCACCGCTAGCCAACAGCGCTAGTGGAAGAAGGCATCCACCTCGTCCAGATATGCCTGTTTGGCGGCAGTATCCAGAAAGGCGGCGGTAAAGCTGTTGCGCGCCAGTAGCTGGGCATGCAGCCGCTGCAGCGGCAGCGCTTCAAATGCGGCGATGAAGTTGTCGTTGATATAGCCGCCGAAATACGCCGGGTCGTCGGAATTGACGGTCGCACACAGGCCGGCATCCAGCAGTTGCAGCAGATTGTGGTCGGCCATGCGGTCGAACACGCGCAGCTTGACGTTCGACAGTGGGCAGACGGTCAGCGGAACCTGTTCGCGCGCCAGCCGTCGCGTCAGCTCCGCATCATCCAGGCAGCGCACGCCATGGTCGATCCGCTCCACGTGCAAGACATCGAGCGCGGCCTGGATGTAGGCCGGCGGCCCTTCTTCGCCAGCATGCGCAACCAGGCGCAAGCCCAGTTCGCGGCAGCGCGCAAACACTTGCGCGAATTTTTCCGGCGGATTTCCGCGTTCCGACGAATCGAGGCCGACACCGATAATCTTGTCGCGGTGCGGCATGGCCTGCTGTAGCGTTGCGAAGGCATCTTCCTCCGACAGATGGCGCAGGAAACACATGATCAGGCCGCCGCTCATGTCCCATTGCGCGCGCGCGTCGCCCAGGGCGCGATGAATGCCGCCGATCACGGCCGCGAACGGCACGCCGCGCGCGGTATGGGTTTGCGGATCAAAGAACATTTCGACATGGCGCACCTTGTCCCGACGGGCGCGCTGCAGATAGGCCCAGGCCATGTCGTAGAAATCCTGCTCGGTCAGCAAGACGCTGGCGCCGGCGTAGTAGATATCGAGGAAGGACTGCAGGTCTTTGAACGCATAGGCCGCGCGCAGCCCCTCGACCGAGGAATAGGCAAGCTGCACACGGTTGCGTTCGGCCAAGGCAAAGATCAGCTCCGGTTCCAGCGAGCCCTCGATGTGGATATGCAGTTCGGCCTTCGGCATCTGCTGCAGCAGGCGGCGTAGTTCGTCGTTCATCATTCGCATCCATTAGGTTTGATACAGCACCTGCCAATTATCGGATCAATCCGTCAGATCAATCGCTGCCGAGATAGATGAATTTGAACAGAAACAGGCCGGCAATGACCCAGATGATCCACGGCACCTGGCGTGCGCGGCCGGTCAGCAGCTTCAGCACCGCGTAGCTGATGAAACCGAAGGCCAGGCCGTTCGCAATCGAATAGGTGAACGGCATCATCAGCAGCGTGACAATCGCCGGCACGCTTTCGGTGGCGTCTTCCCAATCGATGTTTACCAGTTCGCGCAGCATCAGGCAGGCCACGTACAGCAAGGCCGGCGCGGTCGCGTACGCCGGCACCACGCCGGCCAGCGGCGCGATGAACAGGCAGGCCAGAAACAGCAGCGCCACCATCAGCGCGGTCAGGCCGGTGCGCCCGCCCGCCTGCACCCCGGCCGCGCTTTCGATATACGCGGTGGCGCTCGAGGTGCCGAGCAGCGAGCCGGCCACAATCGCCGTGCTGTCGGCCATCAGCGCCTTGTTCAGCCGATCCATCTTGCCTTCCTTCAACAGGCCGGCACGGTTCGCCACCCCCATCAGCGTGCCGGTGGCATCGAACAATTCAACCAGGAAAAATACCAGCACCACGTTCAAGAGGCCGGTCGAAAGCGCGCCCATGATGTCGAGCTTGAATAGGGTCGGATCAATCGAGGGCGGGGCCGAGACGATTCCGGCAAACTGGTTGCCGCCGAACACGAAACTCAGGGCGGTCATCAGCAGGATGCCGATCAGGATCGCGCCGCGCACCCTTAGGTGGTCGAGCGCGACGATGATGAAAAAGCCGATGCCGGCCAGCACCGGCGGCGCCTGGTGCAAGTCGCCCAGCGTGATGAAGGTGGCGGGATTGGCGGCCACGATGCCGGCATTCTTGAGCGCGATCAGGCCGAGGAACAGGCCGATGCCGGCCGTGATCGCGTTGCGGATCGAACGCGGAATGCCGTTGACGATCACTTCGCGCAGGCGCACCGCGGTCACCAACACGAACAGGCAGCCGGAGATGAACACCGCGCCGAGCGCCACCTGCCACGTATAGCCCATGCCCAGCACCACGACGTAGGAAAAGTACGCATTCAGACCCATGCCGGGCGCCAGCGCGATCGGGTAATTCGCGTATAGCCCCATCACCAGCGTGCCGATCGCGGCGATCAGGCAGGTGGCGACGAATACCGAATCCTTCGGCATGCCGGCATCGCCCAGGATCGACGGGTTGACGAAGACGATGTAGGCCATCGTCAGGAAGGTCGTCAGGCCGGCCAGCAACTCGGTGCGGACATCGGTCTGATGTTCGCTCAGCTTGAAAAATCTCTCCAGAAATTGCATTTTTCCGCGCCCTTCATCCGTTGTTTTGCACTCGGACGTGATGACCGAATTTCTGCGAAAAATTCAATGCCTTGTGAATTTCAGCAAGCAAGCTATCACATACCTAGATGGAAGTGTAATTTCCGATTTCCCTCCTCCGCTAGTGGACTGTGCCGTTCCTTTTGACTTGAAGCCCTGCTTATTTAAAAGCTCGCGACAAGGCGTCCACAATGATCCAGCACTCCCCCGAAGGGGAGAAACCTGATCAATACCGCTTACTTGACCATGGGCAAGCGCAAGCCATGCTGGTTGGCACAGGCAGCAACGCCGGCCATGCTGGAACGGTTCGCGGCACAGCAGAACGCCGACCGCGACCTGACCACCCGTCTGACCGACGTGGTGCGCCCGGCAAAAAAGCTTCTCGCCGAGCAAATGACGTTCGGCCGCCGCTGATCCGTTCCGCCGCGCACAAAAAAACCGCGTGGGTCGCACGCGGTTTTTTTTCGGCAGGCGGGAAATCAGGACTTGGCCAGCGCTCCCAGCACTTCGTCCAGCATCTTCTTGGCGTCGCCGAACAACATGCGGTTGTTGTCCTTGTAGAACAGCGGATTGTCCACCCCCGCATAACCCGAGGCCATGCTGCGCTTCATGACGATCGAGGTCTTCGCCTTCCACACTTCCAGCACCGGCATGCCGGCGATCGGACTGGTAGGATCTTCCGCCGCCGACGGATTGACGATGTCGTTGGCGCCGATCACCATCGCCACATCGGTGTCCGGGAAATCCTCGTTGATCTCGTCCATCTCCATGACGATATCGTAGGGCACCCTGGCTTCGGCCAGCAGCACGTTCATGTGGCCGGGCATGCGGCCCGCCACCGGGTGGATGCCGAAGCGCACGTTGACGCCCTTCTCGCGCAGGTTCTGCGTGATCTCGTTGACGATGTGCTGTGCCTGCGCCACTGCCATGCCATAGCCGGGCACGATGATGACGCTCTTCGCCTCGCGCAGCAGCTCGGCGGTGTCCTGGGCGCTGATGGCCACCACTTCACCCTGCGGCTGCTCGGCCTCGCCCTTGGCCTTCGGCTTGGCCGCGCCGCCGCCGAATCCGCCGGCGATGACGCTGATGAAGTTGCGGTTCATCGCGCGGCACATGATGTAGGACAGGATGGCGCCGGAAGAACCCACCAGCGCACCGGTCACGATCAAGAGATCGTTCGACAGCATGAAGCCGGTGGCCGCCGCCGCCCAGCCGGAATAGCTGTTCAGCATCGACACCACCACCGGCATGTCGGCGCCACCGATCGCCATCACCATGTGGATGCCGAACAGCAGCGCGATGACCGTCATGACGACCAGAGCCACCATGCCGGCTTCGATCGACCCAGCGCGCACGAATTGCACGCCGTAATAGATGACGACCAGCAGGCCGGTCAGGTTGAGCCAATGGCGCGCCGGCAGCAGCAGCGGCTTGCCGCCGATGCGGGCCGACAGCTTGCCGAAGGCGATCAGCGAACCGGAGAAGGTCACAGCACCAATCAGGATGCCGACATAGATTTCGATATCGTGGATGGTCTTTTCGGCGCCGCTGTAATGCGACGACGCCGCGGGATCGATGTAGCTGGCAAAGCCGACCAGCGCTGCGGCCAGGCCGACCAGGCTATGCATCAATGCGACCAGTTCCGGCATCTGCGTCATCTTGACGACGCGCGCCGCGTACAGGCCGATGGCGCCGCCGACCACCATGGCACCGACGATCCAGGGGATGCCGGCGGCCGCCACGCGCGAACCAAACACGGTGGCCAGCACGGCGATCGTCATGCCGATGATGCCGTACAGGTTGCCGCGCCGCGAAGTTTCCGGGTTGGACAAGCCACCCAGGCTGAGAATGAACAGGATTGCCGCGCCCAGATAGGCGACGATGGTAAGGCTGTCAGACATTTTTATATCGCCTTTCTTCTTATTTGCGGAACATCGCCAGCATGCGGCGGGTCACGGCGAAGCCGCCGAACATATTGATTGCGGTCAGCACGATGCCGATCACCGCCAGCCAGCGGATCCAGTCATCCGGCCGCCCCACACCTGCCTGCAGCGGCGGCGCGATCTGCACCAGGGCGCCGATGGCAATGATGCTCGAAATCGCATTGGTCACGCTCATCAAGGGCGTGTGCAAGGCGGGCGTGACGTTCCACACCACCATGTAGCCGACGAAGCAGGCCAGCACGAAGACCGTGAAGTGGCCGATGAAGGCCGCCGGTGCAAAAGCGCCGATCAGCCAGAACAGCGCGGCGGCGATGCCGAACACGATCGCAAGCGAGCTACCAGACATCGGCGCGCTGGGCGCGCCGTGGCCATGAGCTTTCGGCGCCGGCGCAGTAGCCGGCTTGCCGGCTGCCGGCGCTGCAGCCGGCAGCTTGAGCGCCGGTGGCGGCCAGGTGACTTCGCCATTCTTGATGACGGTTAGCCCGCGAATGGCATCGTCTTCCATGTTGACGTTGATATTGCCATCCTTGGTCTTGCACAGTTCTTCGGTCAGGCGCAACAGATTGCTGGCGTACAGCGTGCTCGATTGCTTGGCCAGACGGCTCGCCAAATCGGTGTAACCGATGATGGTCACGCCATGCTTGACCACGGCCTTGCCCGGCTCGGTCAATTCGCAATTGCCGCCCTGCTCGCCTGCCATGTCGACGATCACGCTGCCCGGCTTCATCGATTGCACCATCTCGGCAGTGATCAGTTTCGGCGCCGGCTTGCCGGGGATCAGGGCGGTGGTGATGATGATGTCCACTTCCCTGGCCTGCTTGGCGTACATTTCGCGCTGGGCTTGCTGGAAGCCTTCCGACATCACTTTGGCATAGCCGCCGCCGCCGGAACCTTCCTCTTCGTAATCAACTTTCACGAACTCGCCGCCCAGCGACTTGACCTGGTCCGCCACTTCCGGCCGGGTGTCGTTGGCGCGCACGATCGCGCCCAGGTTGGCGGCGGTGCCGATGGCAGCCAGGCCGGCCACGCCGGCGCCGGCGATGAAGACCTTGGCCGGCGGGACCTTGCCGGCGGCAGTGATCTGGCCATTGAAGAAACGGCCGAAGGCATTGGCGGCCTCGATGACGGCGCGATAGCCGCTGATACCGGCCATGGAAGTCAGCGCGTCCATCTTCTGAGCGCGGGAGAGCTGGCGCGGCAGCGAGTCGATGGCCAGCACGGTCACCTTCTTCGCGGCGAGCTGCTGCATCAGTTCCGGATTCTGTGCCGGCCAGATGAAGGAAATCAGCGTCGTGCCCTCGCGCATGAAGCCTATTTCTTCCGCATCCGGCGCGCGCACCTTGAACACGATATCCGCGCCGGCCCACAATTTCGCGGCGCCATCGACGATACTCGCGCCCGCGGCGCGATAGGCATCGTCACCGAAATTCGCCGCGTCTCCCGCACCGGATTCGACTGCGACGGCAAAGCCCAGCTTGATGAGCTTTTCCACCACGTCCGGCACGGTTGCCACTCTCTTTTCTCCGGGATAGATTTCCCGGGGAATGCCAATCACTAAAGCCATAGGTGTTCCCCCTTCGGTTGATTTCATTTTTTCCGCATATCCGGCATGGGCATGAGGCTTGTCCGTAAAGGCAGCAATCCCGCTGTGCCCTGATGGACGCAGCGGGATCGGATTTCCGGGTTCGATATGCGTCGCGGTCTTGTACAAGGCCGTGGATCCCTTATTTCTTCAGACCCGTCATCCTGTTCTTGTCATCGACGAAAACGATCTTTGGCTGATAGCTTTCCACCTCTTCCTCACTCATCGGTGCGTAAGTGCAGATGATCAGCAGATCGCCCAAGTGCGCCAGGCGTGCCGCCGCGCCGTTGAGCGAAATCTCGCCGCTGCCGCGCTTGCCCTTGATTGCATAGGTCGAGAAGCGCTCGCCATTGTTCACATTGTATAGTTCGATTTTTTCGAAAGGCCGGATATCGGCCGCTTCCAGCAAATCTTCGTCGATCCCGCAGGAACCTTCGTAATTCAAGTCGCATTGAGTAACGGACGCGCGATGGATCTTTGCGCGCAGCATGATGCGTTGCATGTACTTCCCCCCAAAAACAGTGCCTGCGGAATCTTACAGCAAACTTACTCCGTCACAAGCCGGAATCGAACCCCAAAAGCCCAAAAAAACGGCAACGCATCGTCTTCCCGAACCCAAAATTTCAGAAAATCCAGCAAAATCAGCAGTGATTCCTTTAAATTTCCCCATAGTTCGCTGGCGCTTGGCATTGATCAATCGCAGCGGCCGATTCGCTGGAACAATCACGGGATGCCGTTGGCGTTGCAGCACGAGGCCACTTGCCGCCCCAATGTGGCTGCCACGGTAAAATGGCGCTCTCTCAAGAAACCCCGCCGACACATCGCCCGCCTAGGCGCCGTGATGGATCGCACAGCGCGACAGCCATGAGCTCTCAAGTTTGGACACCTTCGGTCACGGTCGCCGCCATCATCGAACACGATGGCCGCTTCCTGCTGGTCGAGGAAGAAACCAGCGACGGCATACGCTTCAATCAGCCCGCCGGCCATCTCGATCCCCAGGAATCGCTCGAACAGGCGGTGACGCGCGAAACCATGGAAGAAGCCGCGCACGACTTCACGCCGACCGCGCTGGTGGGCATGTACCTATCGCGCTACCTGTCTTCGCGCACCGGCCAGGAAGTGACTTATTTGCGCTTCGCCTTCGCCGGCGAGCTGGGCGCCGCCTATGACCGGCCGCTCGATGATGGCATCCTGCGCACCGTATGGATGACGCGCGAGGAATTGCTGGCTTGCGAAGAGAGGCATCGCAGCGCGCTGGTCTTGCGCTGCGTGGACGACTACCTGGCCGGCAAGCGGGCGCCGCTGTCCTTGCTGTACACCCATCCAGATGTCATCGGCCCGCTGCCCGCGGCAAGCGCTGTTCCCAATCTCCTTGCGATGTTCAAATGAGTTCCAGAAAAAAGGTGGTCATCGGCATGTCGGGCGGTGTCGATTCCTCGGTGTCGGCCTGGCTGTTGAAGCAGCAGGGCTACGAGGTGGTCGGCCTATTCATGAAGAACTGGGAAGACGACGACGACGACGAATATTGCTCGACGCGCCAGGACTGGATCGACGCGGTCAGCGTGGCCGACGTGCTCGGCATTGATATCGAGGCGGTCAACTTCGCCGCCGAATACAAGGACCGGGTATTCGCGGAATTCCTGCGCGAATACCAGGCCGGCCGCACGCCCAATCCGGACGTGCTGTGCAACGCCGAAATCAAGTTCAAGGCCTTTCTCGACCATGCGATGCAGCTTGGCGCCGACCACATCGCCACCGGCCACTATGCGCGTGTGCGCGAGGTCGACGGCGCTTTCCAGCTGTTGAAGGCGGTCGACGCCAGCAAGGACCAAAGCTATTTCCTGCACCGGCTGAATCAGGCCCAACTATCGAAAACCCTGTTCCCGCTCGGGGAAATTCACAAGACCGAAGTGCGCCAGATCGCCGAGCAGCTGAACCTGCCGAATGCGCGCAAGAAGGATTCAACCGGCATCTGCTTCATCGGCGAGCGGCCGTTTCGTGAATTCCTGAATCGCTATCTGTCGTATCAGGCCGGCCCGATGAAGACCGCGGACGGCGAAACGGTGGGCCAGCACGTAGGCCTATCCTTCTATACGCTGGGCCAGCGCAAGGGCATCGGCATCGGCGGCCTGAAGTCGCACCGCGACGCGTCCGGCGACAGCGCGCCCTGGTATGTCGCCATGAAAGACATGGCCGACAACACGCTGTATGTGGTGCAAGGGCATGACCATCCGTGGCTGTTGTCCTCCGCCTTGAGTGCGCGCCAGGCGAGCTGGATCGCCGGCACTCCGCCGGCGCCGGGGCGATTCGCGGCCAAGACCCGCTATCGGCAGGCCGATGTCGGCTGCCGCTTTGCCGCCAGCGATGGTGCATCGTTCCGGCTGGCGTTCGACGACCCGCAATGGGCAGTGACGCCCGGCCAGTCTGCGGTGCTGTATGACGGCGCAATCTGCCTCGGCGGCGGCGTGATCGAGGCCGCCGAAGCAGCCTCTCCGGCCTAGCATTTGCGGCGCAAGCAACGATAGTTATCGAGAAGTCATCGGCCACGGGGGCATGCACAGCGTTTCGCGGCGCAATAAAACACCTTGCCAAGCGCACGTAAATCGGGAATAATCTAAATACGAATTGTTCTCATTTACAAAAAAGGCATGTCCCCATGCAGCAGGTAAAGCCACCCGAACCAGTGCTTGCCGCCGCCGCGAAAGCGGCCGCAAGGCCGGCGGCGGTACGCATCACGAGCCGCGAGTTGTTCGGCCAGGGACGGGAAATCGAGATTGATCATGAGGGACGAATTTACCGTTTGCGCCTGACCCAGCTCAACAAGCTGATCCTGACGGCCTGAGCCCGGACATGCATGGCCGCATCTCCACGACAAGCATCGCTCGGCACAAGCAGTGCCGATCTGGCTGGAAGCAGCCGCAAGGATTATCATGATCGTCTGCATTTGCAATAACGTATCGGATCGGGATATCCGCCAGGCGGTTGACGCCGGCATGAGCACCATGCGCGAATTGCGCGACAATCTCGGAGTTGCCACCTGTTGCGGCAAATGCAATGCTTGCGCCCGGCAGGTACTGCGCGAATCCCTCGCGCAAAGCCGGCAACAGACGCCTAGCGCCGGTTTTCAGCCCGACTGGATGCCGGCCTGATCTACGAGATGAACGCCACCCTTTCGCTACCGATGCACGTATCGCGCCCCAGGTCGTGGCCATATGCCAGGCGGCTGATACCGCTGACGCTGATCCTGCTGCTGCACGCCGGCTTCTTCTACGCGCTGCAAATCGGTTTGTTGCAGCCGCCGCCGCAGACCGCTCAGAGTGAGGTGCTGGTACGGCTGATCGCGGCCGTCCCGGCGCCGCAGCCGGCCCCGGCGCCGGCGCCCAAACCAGCTCCCAAAACATTGCCGGTCATCAAAAAACCGGTCCCTCGGCCGGCAGTAAAGCCCACCCCGGCCCCGGCCGTGATTCCGGCGCCGGCGCCGGCGGAACAGGCGATCACGCTGCCAGCCGCCGAGCCGCAGCCGGTGGCGGCGGAACCATCGGCCAGCACAGCGCGCGAAGCAGCCCCGGCCGCACCGGCGCCGGCGCTGCCCAAAACCATTTCTTCCGGAGTCGAATATCTGCAAGCACCGCAGCCCGAATATCCACTGCTGGCGCGCCGCAGAGGCGAGGAAGGCAAGGTCGTGCTGCGCGCGCTGATCAACCTCAAGGGGCGCCCGGAACAGGTCGAGATCCAGACTTCGTCCGGCTCGCCCCGACTGGATGAAGCGGCGCGCCAGGCGGTATTGCGCGCCGTCTTCAAGCCGCACCTGGAAGACGGCAAACCGGTCATGGTGTACGCCATCGTGCCGATCAAATTCCAGCTGGATCGCTAGCGCGAAGCGGCTGATTACATTCAAGACAGGGAGTGACGATGGAACTGAATCCGTATGGATTGCAAAGCATGTGGCTGCAGGGTGACTTGGTCACGCGCGCGGTGGCGGTATTGCTGGTGGCGATGTCGCTGGCGTCGTGGTATGTGATGCTGACCAAGGCGCTGCAGGTATGGCTGTTGCGGCGACCGTCATGGGCCGCCGGCCACCAGTTCTGGGACACCACCAGCCTGGACGACGGCATGGCCACCCTCGGCCGCGACAACCCGTTCGCCTCGCTGGCCCAGGCCGGCGTCAACGCCATGCGCCATCACGCCGCACACAAGGGCCACCTGCACGACCAGCTCTCATGCAGCGACTGGATCACGCTGTCGCTGCGGCAGGCGATCGATGAAACCGCGGCGCGGCTGCAGTCCGGCATGGCGGTACTGGCCTCGGTCGGTTCCACCGCGCCGTTCGTCGGCCTGTTCGGCACGGTGTGGGGCATCTATCACGCGCTGGTGTCGATCGGCACCTCCGGCCAGGCCAGTATCGACAAGGTCGCCGGCCCGGTCGGCGAGGCGTTGATCATGACCGCGCTCGGGCTGGCGGTGGCGATTCCGGCCACCTTTGGCTACAACGCGCTGGTGCGCGGCAACAAGTCTACCCTGGCCAAGCTCAACAAGTTCGGCTTCGATCTGCATGCGCTGTTCGTCACCGGCGCCCGCGCCGACGGCGCCGATGATGACGGCAAGCCGGCTGCCAACGGCGCCCGACTGATCGCGGTCGGGGGCGCATGATGGCGATGGGCACGCTGTCCGATGCGGACGACGATTTCAACCCGGAGATCAACACCACGCCGCTGGTCGACGTCATGCTGGTGCTGCTGATCATCTTCATCATCACGATTCCGGTGATGAACAACCAGATTCCGATCGACTTGCCGCGCACCGCCAGCCAGCCGGAGCAGATCAAGCCGGACAACATCAACCTGGCGATCGACGCCGTCGGCACCGTGTATTGGAACGACACCGCCGTCACCCCGGCCGAGCTCGACTTGCGGATTGCCGCTGCCGCGCAAAAAACCCCGCAACCGGAGCTGCACTTGCGCGCCGAACGCACCACCCAGTATGAAAAGGTGGCGCAAGTGATGGCGGCGGCGCAAGCCGGCGGTCTGACGAAAATCGGTTTCGTCACCGAACCACCAGCCAGATAGCCGGCAAAACCGGCCTCCCCGCCCGCGCCGTCGGCGCGGCGGCCGTCAATTCAGCCACCTCCCGAGAGGCGGCATCGTTCCTGATGCTGGCGCTGCACTAGTCGCGGAGCGCCTCCTCTGCTGCTGTTCTACTACCTGGCACCAGCCGAAGGAAGGCGATAACAAGATGAGTATATTGCCAGAGCATAGGGTATAAGGGCGAAATCCCACTTGACGGTATGGAGTATATAAGGAGCACGCACTCTCCATCGGTTGCAGGCATGAGCCTGGCAGCACCACGGCTTGGCAGCCACGCCATCTTGCCGAGCAAAAATTTTTGCTTGCAATTCTAAATGAGAATTATTATCATCAGTGCCTGCGACTGCCGTCGGCCGCAAGCAATCCCCCCGCACATCTCCAGCCAGCAATTCCATCGTTTCCTTCGGATAGCCAGCCACCCTGATGGCTTTTTGTTCGAAATAGGAGACTTTGAAGATGCCCTACCCGCCGTCCCGCCGACCATCGGCCGCCACGCCCGATTCGATTCCATTTCCCGCCGTTCCCACCAGCAGCGCGATGCGCCACCCGCCCCTGCTGCCGCTTGGCGTGATGGTGGCGGCAATTGCATTCGGCGGCAACGCCTGGGCGCAGACGGCGCCGTCTGCACCGGCCGCCAAGATGGCGGACGGCGAGACCTTGCCGACCATCGACGTCAAGGGCCAGCGGGACGAACCGGGCTACCAGGCGCAAAAAACCACGATCGGCAAAGGCAAGCAGGAATTACGCGATATCCCGCAATCGGTAACGGTGGTCACCCACCAGTTGATCCACGACCAGAACGCCGATACGCTGAAAGAAGCGCTGCGTAACGTCTCCAACCTCTCGTTCAACGCCGGCGAAGGCGGCCGCATCGGCGACAACATCAACCTGCGCGGCTTTTCCGCCTACGGCGACATCTACCTGGACGGCATGCGCGACGTCGCCCAATACAACCGCGACACCTTCAACATCGAGCAGATCGACGTGCTGCGCGGCTCGGCCTCGATGCTGTTCGGGCGCGGCTCGACCGGCGGCGTCATCAACCAGAGCAGCAAGATGCCGTTCCTGGGCGAACGGAGCGAGCTCGACCTGACCTACGGCAGCAGCGACTACAAGCGCGCCACGGCTGATCTGAACCGGGTGGTCGGCCAGAACGCCGCGTTCCGTCTCAACGTCATGAAAACCAACGCCGGCAGCTTCCGCGACGGCGCCTCCACCAACCGCTTTGGCATCGCGCCATCGTTTACCTGGGGCATCGATTCGGAAGACGAATTCAATCTTTCCTACTACCACCTGAATTACCAGGACACGCCGGACCTCGGCATGCCGTGGTACCAGCAGCGGCCAGTCCACGATTCCAGCCTGAAGGTGCCGGTAACACGCTTCTATGGCCTCAACAGCGATTACCAGAACGACAGCGCCGACATCTTCACCGCGAGCTGGCTGCACCGTTTCGATAATGACAGCTCGCTCAAGACCGTGTTGCGCGCAGGCGACTTCAAGCGTGATCTGTGGGCGACGCAACCGATTTTGGGCAATCCGGTGCCGCTGCTGGCCAGCAGCCCGATCAGGAGAAATTTCCAGGCGCGCGGCGCCAACGAGAAAAACACGACGCTGCAATCGGATTTCACGACCAGGCTGGAAACCGGCGCCATCAGGCACGAACTGCTGGCCGGGATGGAACTGATCCATGAAAAGGTCGAGCGCTACAACTACCTGAAACCGGCCGCGGCGCAGATTCCAACCACTACGCTCAACAACCCGGATCCGAACCAGACGCTGCCGCCCGGCTTTCCGGCGTCCACCATCGTCGACAGCAGTCGCGTCAACTTCGGCGCCAACACCGTCAGCCTGTATGCGCAAGACATGATCGCGCTGACGCCGCGCTGGAAACTGCTGGCCGGCGCCCGCTTCGACAGCATGGACGCCGACTACCATACCGCCACCTATGACACCGCCCGCAAGGACAACGTCTGGAGCTATCGCACCGGGATTCTCTACCAGCCGACCGATACCCAGTCCTACTATGCGTCATACGGCACTTCCTTCAACCCCTCGGCCGATACCTATTCGCTCGACCCGCGAGGCAGCAACACGCCACCGGAAAAGAGCCGCAACATTGAAGTCGGCGCCAAATGGGATCTGCTGGACGGCAACCTGACGCTACGCACCGCGCTCTTCCGCACCGAAAAGACCAATGAGCGCAACACCGATCTCGATGCCAGCCCGGATCAATATCTGCTGTCCGGTAAACGCCACACCGACGGCATCGAATTCGAAATAGCCGGCCGCCTGACGCCGGACTGGGAAGTCTTCGCCGGCTACTCGCCGATGAAGGCCAATGTCGACGTCTCGAATGCCGGCAACCAGGGCTTATGGCCGGACAACACGCCGAAATACACTGCCAACCTGTGGACCACCTACCGGCTGGCCGGCGGCTGGCGCGTCGGCGGCGGCTTCAACAGCATCGGCCAGCGCATCATGTATCGCGGCGGAAATACCTTTACCGCCCCTGGCTACACCCGCTGGGATGCGCTGGTGGAGTACGCGCACGGCAAATACACGATCAAGCTGAATCTGTTCAACCTGTTCAACAAGGAGTACGCGGATGGCCTGTATCCGGGCATGTACATGCCCGGCACCGACCGTGCCGCGCAAGTCAGCTTGAATTACAAGTTCTGAGCGACAAACTCCAACCAAAGACTGGAAAAGCAAAATGCTGTTGCGCGTACCGGAAGTACTGTCGGCAGAAGCGGTGCAACGCTGCCGCCAACTGATCGAAACGGCCGACTGGGGCGATGGCAAGATTACCGCCGGCACCCAGTCCGAGCAGGTGAAGAACAACCGCCAGTTGCCCGAGGATTCGGAAGCATCGCGGGTGGCGCGCGCGATCGTGCTGGAGGCCTTGAGCAAGAGCGCGCTGTTCATCACCGGAGCGCTGCCCAAGAAAACCTTCCCGCCGCTGTTCAACCGTTACGAGGGTGCCAGCAACGCCTTCGGCAACCATATCGACAATGCGGTACGCACCTCCAAGGCCACCGGCCTGTGGGTGCGCACCGACCTGTCCTGCACCCTGTTCCTGTCGCAGCCGGACGAGTACGACGGCGGCGAATTGGTGATCGAGGACACCTTCGGCACGCAATCGGTCAAGCTGGCCGCAGGCGACCTGATCCTGTATCCGTCCTCCAGCGTGCACCGGGTCGAGCCGGTCACGCGCGGCTGCCGGCTGGCCTCCTTTTTCTGGATCGAAAGCATGGTGCGCGACGACAGCCGGCGTCGGCTGCTGTTCGACCTCGACATGGCGATCCTGGCATTGCGCGGCGCCGCCGGCAGCGACGGCGATAGCGAGCCGGTGGTCAAGCTGACCGGCTGCTATCACAACCTGCTGCGCATGTGGGCCGACACCTGACGACCGGCGCCGCGCGCTGAAAAAGCGTGCGGCCTACGCTATCATGTCCTCGCCCCTTCCCCCTGGGCCGCCGGCAGCGCGCCGGCTCCGACCCGGGCGCGAAGTCGTCCTTCCACCCACCAACGAGGCCACCATGCAAGGCGACGCCAATATCATCAAGCTGTTGAATGCCCAGTTGACCAACGAACTGTCCGCGATCAACCAGTATTTCCTGCATGCCCGCATGTACAAGCACTGGGGCCTGGAAAAAATCGCGAACAAGGAATACGAAGAATCGATCGGCGAAATGAAGCACGCCGACAAGCTGATCAACCGCATCCTGATGCTGGGCGGCTTGCCCAACCTGCAGGCGCTGCACAAGCTGATGATCGGCGAATCGACGCCCGAGATGCTGGAATGCGACCACAAGCTGGAGTTGCTGTCGCAAAAGACGGTGAAGGACGGCATCGCCGCCTGCGAGTTGGCCGGCGACTACGTCTCGCGCGAAATCTTCCAGGCCATCCTGGACGATACCGAGGAACACATCGACTGGCTGGAAACCCAGATCGACCTGATCGCCAAGCTCGGCCTGCAGAATTATCTGCAAAGCCAGATGGAATAATCTGGCCGCATCCACAACCAGGCGGTTTCAAACACGAAGTGCAACACCGATCAACGGAAGGAGGGCGAGATGCGCTAGCATTCGAACCCTTTGACCAGCCAGTCGAAAGTTGCCGAATATGCGCTATACGCACCTCACCCGAGACGAACGATACCAAATTCACGAACTGCAGGCAGACGATCATTCAGTCAGCGAGATTGCGCGCCGGCTGGGGCGGCATCGCTCGACGATCAGTCGCGAACTGCGGCGCAACCGGGGCGTGCATCAATGGCGGCCTGGCCAGGCACACGATAAAGCCTTGGCACGGCAACAGAACAGTCGTAATGCGAGCCGGGTTGCCGACGCCGCCTGGTTGGCGGTTCAGGCCTATATCCGCCTGGACCTGTCGCCCGAACAAGCGATCCACCGCCTGACGCTGGAACGGGGCAGCCCGATCGGCATCAGTCATGAGAGCGTCTATCAACGGATCTACGCCGATCGGCGTGGCGGCGGCGATTTGATCCGGCACTTGCGCAGCCAGAAACCCCGGCGCCAGCGCCACGGCAGCGGCCGGCGGCGTCGGGGAATCCTGCCGGGCCGGATCGGCATCGAGCATCGTCCCCTGATGGTCGAGCAACGCCTGCGGCTGGGCGATTGGGAAGGCGACACCGTGATTGGCAAAGGCCAGCAAGGGGTGCTGGTGACGCTGGTGGAACGGCGGTCGCGCTTCACCCTGGCCGCCCCAGCCAACAGCAAGCAGGCCGAGGGCGTGGGTGCGGTGGTGGTCGATTTGCTCAGCCCGCATCGGCGGGTGTGCCACACCATCACCTTCGACAACGGATCGGAATTCGCCGACCACGCCTTGATCAGTGCCCGCCTGCGGGCCGATGTCTACTTTGCCCGCCCCTATCATTCCTGGGAGCGCGGCCTGAATGAAAACACCAATGGCTTGCTCCGGCAGTATTTCCCGAAGAACACCAATCTGAAAACCGTCAGCCAGCAAGCGCTCCAGGCCGCCGTCGACAAACTCAACCACCGCCCCCGCAAATGCCTTGGTTACAGAACCCCGCATGAGGTCTTTTACAACCTTGCTACACTTCCTCTGGATTTAGCCTATGTTGCACTTCGTGTTTGAAACCGCCCCAACGATTAGCGGAGTATGCCGGCAAATCAGCCGATTTCAGGGCGAAATTAACGGTTTAGCCGTGGAGTATATGAAAATGGGCGCATCCGGCCAACCGCCGCATACGCCCATTTCGGTGTGCCGCGCCGGCTCAGCGCGGAACGGTATCCTGGAACGAGGGCCGCTCGGTGAGCTTGTCGTACAACTTGGCCAGGTTCGGATATTCGCCGCGCCAGTCAATTTCCGGGAAGCGGAAGGCCAGCCAGCCGAGCGCGCAGCCGACCGCGATATCGGCCAGCGTGAAATGATTGCCGGCACAGAATGGCGTCTCGCCCAGGCCGGCGGACATCGCCTTCAGGCCGGCCCGCACCTTGCCCATCTGGCGTTCGATCCAGGCCGGGCTTTGCTGCTCCGGCGGGCGCCAGGTTTTTTCCAGCCGCACCAAGACGGCCGCGTCCAGCACGCCGTCAGCCAGCGCTTCCCAGCACTTGACCGCGGCCCGCTCGCGGCTGCTGTTGGCCGGCAGCAGCTTGCCGACCGGAGTCAGCGTATCCAGGTATTCGGCGATCACGGCGGAATCGAACATCGCGCCGCCGTCCTCCATCACCAGGCACGGCACTTTCCCCAGCGGGTTCGACTGCTGCAGCGTGCTGTCGGCGGACCAGACGTCCTCCAGCACGAATTCGCAATCGAGCTTCTTCTCCGCCAGCACGACACGCACTTTGCGAACATAAGGACTGGCAAGGGAACCAATTAATTTCATAGACGCTCATGGTAAAAAGGGCGGCGCCGATTATAGCATCGGCTCCGGCCCGACTTGCCCCGTGGCACAGCCTCGGCGGCGCGGAGGACGGCGGCCAGACGCTGGCGCCGATGGTAAAATTGCCGCTCGCCGCAGCCCGCGGCTCCCCACCCGCGCTGGCGCCGCGCGCCGCCGCCTCACCCTCACCGCTACCGCTTTATGACGTCACTTACACCGCTCTCCGCCCTCTCCCCGCTCGACGGCCGCTACGCCGGCAAAACCGATCCGCTGCGCCCGCTGTTGTCCGAAGCCGGTTTCATGCACCACCGGGTCAAGGTCGAAATCGCCTGGCTGCAGGCGCTGTCGGAAGCCGGCTTTGCTGAGATCCAGCCATTTTCCGCCGCCGCCAATGCCCGCCTGCAGCAATTATCGGACGGTTTCACCGAAGCCGATGCGAGCCAGATCAAACAGATCGAAGCCGTCACCAACCACGACGTCAAGGCGGTCGAATACTGGCTCAAGGAGCGTTTCAAGGACACTCCCGAACTGCTGCGCGCGGCCGAGTTCATCCACTTCGCCTGCACCTCGGAAGACATCAACAACACCTCGCACGGCATGATGCTGAAGGCGGCGCGCGACGACGTGCTGCTGCCGGCGCTGCGCCGCGTGGTGGCGGCACTGAGCGCGCTGGCGCAGGAACACGCGGCGCTGCCGATGCTGGCGCGCACCCATGGCCAGCCGGCCAGCCCGACTACGCTCGGCAAGGAAATCGCCAACGTCGTAGCGCGCCTGCAACGGGCCTTGAAGCGCATCGAGGCGGTCGAAATCTTGGGCAAGATGAACGGCGCAGTCGGCAACTACAACGCCCACCTGGCGGCTTACCCGGAGTTCGACTGGCAGGCGTTTGCCCAAAACGTGGTGGAACAGCGCCTGGGACTCACGTTCAATCCATACACGATCCAGATCGAGCCGCACGACTACATGGCCGAGCTGTTCGATGCCGTCGCCGGCGCCAACACCATCCTGCTCGACCTGAACCGTGACATCTGGGGTTATATTTCAGTCGGCTATTTCAAGCAGCGCACCAAAGCGGGCGAAATCGGCTCCTCGACCATGCCGCACAAGGTCAACCCGATCGACTTCGAGAATTCCGAAGGCAACCTGGGCCTGGCCAACGCTATCCTGAAGCACATGGCGGAAAAGCTGCCGATCTCGCGCTGGCAGCGCGACCTGACCGATTCCACCGTGCTGCGCAACCTCGGCGTCGGTTTCGGCTATGCGCTATTGGCCTACGACAGCTGCCTGCGCGGCCTGAACAAGCTGGAGGTCAATCCGCAACGGCTGGCGGCCGACCTCGACGCCAACTGGGAAGTGCTGGCCGAGCCGGTGCAAACCGTGATGCGTCGCTACGGCATTGAAAATCCGTATGAACAGTTGAAGGAACTGACGCGCGGCAAGGGCATTTCGCAGCAGGCGCTGCAAGACTTCATCCGCACGCTGGCGATCCCAGACGACGCCAAACAGCGCTTGCTCGCTCTAACGCCGGCCAGCTACACCGGCGACGCCGTCCGGCTCGCCCGCGCAATCTAGCCCGCTTCCGCGCCGCCCGGCATTCCACGGCCCCGCGCCGCCGGAATGCCGTTCCCCTTTCGCGGTAAGCGCCCACTTGCACCGCCGAAACAAAAGACTGCTATCATATTAGTCCTAGTTAAGACTAATTTCCAAAAGTGAATTTCATGCCCCGCTTTACGAAAACCGCGATCCTGCTGCACTGGCTGGTCGCGGTATTGATCGTCTCGACCTTCGCGCTCGGCACGGTCATGGTGGACATCCCAGGCCTGACGCCGACCAAGCTGAAATACTTTTCCTGGCACAAATGGCTCGGCGTCACCGTGTTGGCCCTGGTCGCGCTGCGCCTGCTGTGGCGCTTGATCCATGCGGCACCGGCCTATCCGGCCGTGATGCCGGTCTGGCAAAAGCGTGCCGCCCATGGCCTGCACGGCCTGCTCTACGCGCTGATGTTCGCGATCCCCGTCTCCGGCTATTGCTACAGCCTGGCGGCCGGTGTGCCGGTGGTCTATCTCGGCGTTCTGCCCTTGCCGGTACTGATCGCTCCCGATCCGGAATGGAAGGCCGCCCTGAAACAGGTCCATTACGCGTTGAACATGGCCCTGCTCGTTACATTCGCGCTGCATGTGGCGGCGGCGCTCAAGCACCAATTCATCGACAAGGACGACGTGCTCAAGCGCATGCTGCCCTGATTCCGCCGTTTTCATATGAAAGGATTTTCATCCATGTCCAGAACCTCCCTGATGCGCCTGGCCGCGGCCGGCGCCGCCACATTGGCGCTGTTGCTGGCCTTGCCCGCGCTCGCTTCCGCGCTCAAGACCGCCCCGGAAAAGAGCAGCGTGAGCGCGGTCTTCAAGCAATTGAGCGTGCCGGTCGAAGCGAAATTCAAGAAGTTCGATGCCCGGATCAGCTACGACGGCACCAGGCCGGAAGCCTCGAAGGCCAGCGTGGAAATCGACATCCCCAGCTTCGACCTCGGCGATCCCGAGTACAGCAAGGAAGTGCTGAAGAAGGAATGGTTCAATGCCGCCGAATTCCCGAAGGCCAGCTTCGTTTCCAGCGCGATCAAGCCGGCCGGGGCTGGCAAGCTGGCGGTTGCCGGCAAGCTCACCATCAAGGGCAAGACCACCGATGTCAGCTTTCCGCTGACGGTGAAAAAGGAAGGCCCAAACCAGGTTTTCGAAGGGTCGCTGCCGATCAAGCGGCTCGTCTTCAATATCGGCGAAGGGGAATGGAAGGATACCAGCATGGTCGCCGATGAAGTCGTCATCAGGTTCCGCATCGTCGCGGCGCAATAACCGTTCAACCCACTCACTCAACAAGGAATCGCACATGCAAATCAAGCATCTGGTCGCCGCCCTGCTGGCGGCCGCTTCGGCCTCGGCCTTCGCCAACACCTATAACATCGACCCCAGTCATACCTACCCGAGCTTCGAAGCCGACCATATGGGCATCTCCTCCTGGCGCGGCAAGTTCACCAAAACCAGCGGCACCGTCATGCTCGACCGCGCCGCCAAGACCGGCGCGCTGGACATCACGATCGACGCCAATTCCCTGGATTTCGGCCACGCCAAGATGAACGAGCATGCCAAGACCAAGGATATGTTCCATGTCGAGAAATTCCCGACCATCACCTACAAGGGCAAGTCGATCAGGTTCGACGGCGACCAGCCGGTCGCGGTCGAAGGCGAACTGACCTTGCTCGGCGTGACCAAGCCGGTGACGCTGGCGATCACCAAGTTCAAATGCATCCCGCATCCGATGCTGAAGCGCGAAGTCTGCGGCGCCGACGCCAGCGCGCAATTCAACCGCACCGACTTCGGCCTGAGCTACGGGGTGCCGATGGGCTTCTCACCGGAAGTCAAGCTGGCCATCCAGGTCGAAGCCGTCAAGGCGGATTAAGCGCGCGCCCGGCGGCGCCGGCTCTTTCTTTACACCGGAACGGAACTCGAAATCATGGGGGAACGATACCTGCGCAGCATCCGCCTGATGGTGGAGTGCTATCACGCTTTCGAGCGCATGTCGGGCGCGCACATCCGCACGCTCAACCTGACGCCGCCGCAGTTCGACATCATCGCGACCCTCGGCAACACACCGGGCATGTCGTTCAAGGAACTGGGAGAAAAGACGCTCATCACCAAGGGCACCCTGACCGGCGTGATCGACCGGCTGGAGGCCAAGGGGCTGGTCGAGCGGACGGCCAGCCAGGAGGACCGGCGCAGTACCATCGTGGGGCTGACAGTGGCCGGCGAACACGAATTCCAGCGCATCTTCGCGCCGCACGTCCAGTTTTGCAAGTCGCCCTTCGCGCACTACTGCAAGGAAGACTTCGCCGCGCTGGAGAAGGAACTGGGCAAACTGAAGGCCAGCCTGGAGAGGTGCCCGGCCAGCATGGCGGAATAAAAACGGCAGCGCCATCCATCAAAAAGCCAGCATCGAAGCTGGCTTTTTTCATGGATCTGACACCGTATCAAACTACCGCGCCGTCAGTCTCGTCTTTTTCCTTGACCGGCTTGATCAGGTCTTCGCGCTTGACGCCCAGCCACATGGCGATGGTGGAGGCCACGAACACCGACGAATAGATGCCGAACATGATGCCGATGGTCAGCGCCATCGCAAAATAGTGCAGTGCCGGGCCGCCGAAAAAGAACATCGACAGCACCATCACCTGGGTCGAGCCGTGGGTGATCACGGTACGCGAAATGGTGCCCGTGATGCCGTGGTTCAATACCTCGGGTGTCGTCATCCGGTTGCAGCGGCGGTCGCGGAAAGTCTCGCGCACGCGGTCGAACACCACCACCGATTCGTTGACCGAATAGCCGAGCACCGCCAGCACCGCAGCCAGCACCGTCAGTGAAAACTCCCATTGGAAGAAGGCGAAAAAGCCCATGATGATGATCACGTCGTGCAGGTTGGCGATGATCGCGGCGACCGAATACTTCCATTCGAAACGGAACGCCAGATAGATCATGATGCCGATCACCACGAAGGCCAGCGCCATCAGGCCGTCGTGGGTCAGTTCATCCCCGACCTGCGGCCCGACGAACTCGACCCGTTGCAGCTTGACGTCGGGGTTTTGCCGCGTCAAGGCCGCCAGCACATTCTCGCTTTGCTGGGCCGAACCAATGTCCTTGCGGGTTGGTAGCCGAATCATCACGTCGCGCGCAGTGCCGAAGCTCTGCACCTGGTTATCGGTATAGCCCAGGCTCTCGACCGTCTTGCGAATGCTGTCCAGGTCGGCCGGCTGCGAATAGGTGACTTCCATCACCGTACCACCGGTGAATTCGATCGACAGGTGCAGCCCGCGATGGAACAGGAAAAACACCGCCAGCACAAAGGTCACGGCCGAGATGACGTTGAAAACCAACGCATGGCGCATGAACGGTATGTCTTTTTTGATGCGGAAAAACTCCATCACATCCCTTTCTGTCCAGGCTTCGAGCAGCCCGGGAATATCAGCCAACAGGCATCACGGCGGCGAAGCAGCAGCGGCCGTGCTGCGGTCTTGTGTCGAGGGCTCAGGCAGTCGGTTTCCAGACGTGCCCAATCGATACCGAATTCAGTTTCTTCTGGCGCCCGTACCACAAGTTGACCACGCCGCGCGAGACGAACACCGACGAGAAGATCGAGGTCAGGATGCCAAGGCAGTGCACCACCGCGAAGCCGCGAATCGCGCCGGAACCGAAAATCAACAGCGCCAGGCCGGCGATCAGCGTGGTCACGTTGGAATCCAGAATCGTCGCCCAGGCGCGCTCGAAGCCGTGGCTGATTGCCATCTGCGGCGACATGCCGGCCCGCAATTCCTCGCGCACCCGCTCGTTGATCAGCACGTTGGCGTCGATCGCCATGCCCAGCGTCAGCGCGATGGCGGCGATGCCGGGCAAGGTCAGGGTCGCCTGCAGCGTCGACAGCACGGCGACCAGCAACAGCAGGTTGACCGTCAGTGCAAACACGCTGAAGAAGCCGAACAGGTGGTAGTACACGATCATGAAGATCGAGATCGCGATGAATCCGTACAGCACCGAATCGAAACCCTTGTTGATGTTGGCCGCGCCGAGCTGCGGGCCGATGGTGCGTTCCTCGATGATTTCCATCGGCGCCGCCAGCGAGCCGGCGCGCAGCAGCAGGGCCAAGTCGCTGGCCGCTTCGGACGAGCCCATGCCGGTGATCTGGAAGCGCGAGCCCAGTTCGTCGCGGATCGTGGCCACGGTCAGCACCTCGCCTTTGCCCTTTTCAAACAGCACGATCGCCATCGCCTTGCCGATCTTGTCGCGCGTGGCGCTGCGCATCTTGCGCCCGCCATCGCCATTCAGGTCGATGCTGACCGAAGGTTGCTGGTTCTGGTCGAAACTGGCGCTGGCATTCGAGATGTAGTCGCCGGTGATGATCGGCTCCTTGTACAGCACCACCGGCGCGCCCTTGCCGACCTTGAACAGTTCCGAGTTGAACGGGATTGCCGCGGTTTCCTCGGTGCCGCGCGCCACCGATTCATCCACCATGCGCACCTCCAGCGTCGCGGTGCGGCCGATGATATCCTTGGCGCGGGACACGTCCTGCACGCCCGGCAGCTGCACCACGATGCGGTCGGCGCCCTGGCGCTGGATCACCGGCTCCGCGACGCCCAGTTCGTTGACGCGCTTGGAGAGGGTCGTGATGTTTTGCTGCACGCCGTCCTGCTGCGCGGCTTTCAGCGCTTCAGGCTTGAGCGTGACGATCAACTTCAGGCTGTTGGCATTGCCGGCATCGGCCAGCAATACGTCCGGCAGCTCGCTGGCCAGTACGCTGCTCGCCTTGCTGCGGGTATCAGCATCGCGAAAGCTGATTTCGATCTGGTCGCCGGCGCGCGTGATGCCGGCATGGCGGATATTCTTGTCGCGCAAGACGCCGCGCGCGCCGGCCAGCAAACCCTGCAGGCGCTTGTTCAGCAAGGCCTTGGTATCGACCTGCATCAGGAAATGCACGCCGCCGCGCAAGTCGAGCCCGAGATACATCGGGAACGCATGCAGGCTTTGCAGCCACTGCGGTGTATTCGGCACCAGGTTGAAGGCGACGCTATAGGCGGGATCGGTCTGGTCCGGATTCAGCTTGCTTTCCAGCAGCGACTTGGCCTTGAACTGCGTGTCGGTGTTGAGAAAGCGCGCCCGCACCGATCCTTGCGTGCCGCTCATTTCGAAAAATACGCCATCCGGCTTCAGGCCACCTTCCTGCAGGATCTGTTCGATGCGCGGCATCAGGCCGGCTTCCACCTTGATCGTCGCCTTGGCGCTGGCAATCTGTACCGCCGGCGATTCGCCAAAAAAATTCGGCAAGGTGTACAGCGCACCGAACAGCAGCGCGATGGCGATCAGGATATATTTCCAGAGGGGGTAACGATTCATAGCGAGTCAGCGTTCATTGTTGCGCGGCGAGGGGCCGGCCGGATACGGCAGATAGCGGAGCGCCGGCCAGGGGCCGGCGTCCGATTCCGTGTGCTTACAGTGAAGCCTTGATCGTGCCCTTCGGCAGCAGGGTGGTGACGGCGGCTTTCTGGACAACTACTTCGGTGCCATTCGCCACTTCCAGCGTGACAAAATTGTCCGCCACCTTGGTGATCTTGCCGAGCATGCCGCCGACGGTTGCCACTTCATCGCCCTTGGCGAGCGCCTCCATCATCGCTTTCTGCTCTTTCTGACGCTTCATCTGCGGCCGGATCATCAGGAAATACAGCACCACGAACATCAGGATGATCGGCAAAAAGCTGGTCAGGCTGCCACTCAATCCCGCAGCGTCACCGGCGGCTTGGGCATAGGCATTGGAAATAAACACGAAGGACTCCCGTTGGTTGGTTCGAAACAACTCTGCATTTTAGCATTGGGAGCCGCCCGACTCGCCAACTTCTGTGCCGCTCGCGGCAGGCGGCCGACTACACGCCGCGCGCCCGCTCGGCCCGGAATTGCAGCACGAAAGCCGGGAAACGACCTTCGTCGAGCGCGCTTCTGATGTCAGCCATCAGCCGCAGGTAATAGTGCAGGTTGTGGATCGTGTTCAGGCGGGCGCCGAGGATTTCGCCGGTACGGTGCAAATGGTGCAGGTAGGCGCGTGAAAAATTGCGGCAGGTATAACAATCGCAAGTCTCGTCCAGCGGCTGTTCATCCTCGATATGGCGCGCATTCTTGATCTTGATGTCGCCGAAGCGGGTAAACAGCCAGCCGTTGCGGGCGTTGCGCGTGGGCATCACGCAATCGAACATGTCAATCCCGGCCGCCACCCCCGCCACTAGGTCTTCCGGCGTCCCGACTCCCATCAGGTAGTGCGGCTTGGCCGCCGGCAGGCGCGGGCCGATATGCGCCAGCACGCGCAGCATTTCTTCCTTCGGTTCGCCGACCGAGAGGCCGCCGATCGCGATGCCATGAAACGGCAATTCCTCCAGCCCGGCCAGCGATTCGTCGCGCAGATGCTCGAACATGCCGCCCTGGACGATGCCGAACAGCGCGTTCGGATTGTCCAGTTTGGCAAATTCATCGGTCGAACGCTTGGCCCAGCGCAGCGACATGCGCATCGAGCGCGCGGCCTCCGCCTCGGTCGCGGGGCGGCCATCGATCTGGTACGGCGTGCATTCGTCGAACTGCATCACGATGTCGGAATTCAGCGCGCGCTGGATCCGCATCGACACCTCGGGCGACAGGAACAGCTTGTCACCATTCACCGGCGAAGCGAACTGGACGCCCTCTTCCGTGATCTTGCGCATCGCGCCCAGCGAAAACACCTGGAAGCCGCCGGAATCGGTCAGGATCGGCTGGTCCCAGCCCATGAAACGGTGCAGGCCGGCGAACTTGTCCAGTACCTTGGTCCCGGGCCGCAGCCACAGGTGGAAGGTATTGCCGAGAATGATCTGGGCGCCGACTTCCTTCAGCTCGAGCGGCGACATCGCCTTGACGCTGCCGTAGGTGCCGACCGGCATGAAGATCGGCGTTTCTACCACGCCATGATTCAGGCGCAGGCGGCCGCGCCGAGCGCTGGTCTGGCCGCTGTCATCAGTTTTCAGGAGTTGGAATTCAAGCATGGTTGACACCGGTAAGAAGCATGGCGTCGCCATAGCTGAAGAAACGATAGCGTTGCGCCACCGCGTGCGCGTAGGCGGCGCGGATTTGCGGATAGCCGGCAAATGCCGATACCAGCATCAAGAGGGTTGATTTCGGCAAATGGAAATTGGTGATCAGCCGCGTTACGGTGCGAAAGCGATAGCCCGGCGTGATGAACAGCGCGGTGTCGGCGCTGCCGGCCTGCAAGGTTCCGCCTTGCGACGCCGATTCCAGCGCCCGCAGGCTGGTGGTGCCGACCGCGATCACGTCGCGCCCGGCCGCCTGCGCCGCGCGCACCACTTCCACCGTCTGCTGACCGATGGTGTACCACTCGCTATGCATCTGGTGTTCGGCCAGGTTTTCGGTGCGCACTGGCTGGAAGGTGCCGGCACCGACGTGCAGCGTGACGAATGCAAGTTGCACGCCCTTGGCTCGCAGTTGCGCCAGCAGCGCCTGGTCGAAATGCAGGCCAGCGGTGGGCGCGGCCACCGCGCCCGGCGCCTGCGCGTACACCGTCTGGTAGCGGTTTTCGTCGACGGCGGTGGCTGCGTGTTCGATATACGGCGGCAACGGCAGCCGGCCGTGCGCGTCGATCAGCTCCAGCACGTCACCGGGAAAGCGCAGGGTGTAAAACTCGCCGCTACGCGGTCCGACCTCGACCTCGAACGCATCCGCCAGCCGGATCGTGCTGCCCGGCGCCGGCGACTTCGAGGCCCGCACCTGCGCATGCACGGTGCGGGCGTCGAGCACCCGCTCGACCAATACCTCGACCTTGCCGCCGGTCTCCTTGACACCGAAAAAGCGCGCCTTCAGCACCCGCGTATCGTTGAATACCAGCACGTCGCCGGCCTGCAGCAAGTCGACGATGTCGACAAAACTGCGGTCCGTCAGCACCTCGCCCTCCAGTTGCAGCAGGCGCGAGGCGCTACGCTCGGCCAATGGCGTTTGCGCGATCAGGTCCGGCGGCAGCGTGAAATCGAAATCGGAAAGCGAATACATGAAGCAAAGGTAAAGGGGAAAATGGACGGCACGGCTTACAATGGCAAGCGACCCGCAAGCAGGCCCGGCCCTCGATAAACCTGCTATTTTACGCGCTGCCGCTTCTGTTACGGCCCGATATGCCGACCGCCAAACAAAACCCGTCGAACAGCATCCCGCCCGCCAAACCGGCCGCCAGCCGCGCGGCCCGCAGCGCGCACAAGCTGGCCGCACTCGGGCTGCACACCGACATGGATCTGGTGCTGCACCTACCGCTGCGCTACGAAGATGAGACGCAGATCGTGCCGCTGGCGGCGGCGCTGCAGTCGGCGGGCCGGATCGGCGCCCAGCCGGTGCAGGTGGAAGGCGTGGTCAGCGCCTGCGACATCCAGTACCGGCCGCGACGGCAACTGGTAGTGACGCTGGTCGCTGCCGATACGAATGCCGATGGCGCGGCAAGCGAGGCGCACCTAACGCTACGCTTCCTGAATTTTTACGGCAGCCAGGTCAAGCAGCTGGCCATCGGCAACCGGCTGCGCGTGCGCGGCGAAATCCGCATCGGCTTTTTCGGCGCCGAGATGGTGCACCCGACCTACAAAATCGTCACGCCGGACACACCGCTGGCGGCCGCGCTGACGCCGGTCTACCCGGCCGGCGAAGGCTTGCCGCAGGCTTATCTGCGGCGCGCCATCGCCAGTGCAATGGCGCGCGTCGACTGGCGCGACACGCTGGCGCCGGAATGGCTGGCGGCACTGCAATTGGCGCCGTTCGAGCAGTCGGTGCGGTTGCTGCACAATCCGCCGCCCGAGGTCGATCAAGCCGGCTTGCTGGAGCGCTCGCACCCGGCCTGGATCCGCATGAAGTTCGACGAGTTACTGGCGCAGCAACTGTCGCTGAAGCGCGCCCAGCAGGCGCGCCGCACGCGCAATGCCGCCGCCCTGCCGCTGGTCGGACCGCTGTGCGCCGCGCTACGCGTCAACCTGCCGTTTGCGCTGACCGCCGCCCAGGAGCGGGTGTTGGCCGAGATCCGGGCCGACCTCGGGCAAAGCCACCCGATGCAGCGCCTGCTGCAGGGCGATGTCGGCAGCGGCAAGACCGTGGTGGCGGCGCTGGCGGCGGCGCAGGCGATCGACAACGGCTTCCAGGCGGCGCTGATGGCGCCGACCGAAATCCTGGCGGACCAGCATTTCCGCAAGATTGCGGCCTGGATCGAGCCGCTCGGGGTATCGGTCGCGTGGCTGACCGGCAGCCTGAAGAAAAAGGAAAAGGCGGCGGCGCAGGCGGCGATCGAAGCCGGGGCCGCGCAACTGGTGATCGGCACCCATGCGCTGATCCAGGACGGCGTGCGCTTTCCGAAGCTGGGGCTGGTGATCGTCGACGAGCAGCACCGTTTCGGCGTCGGCCAGCGCCTGGCGCTGCGCAACAAGGGCTTGTCGCCAGGCGCGCCGGCGGCATTGCCGGCGCCGGGGGAGATGGTGCCGCACCAGTTGATGATGTCGGCCACGCCGATCCCGCGCACGCTGGCGATGACCTATTACGCCGATCTCGAAGTTTCGGTAATCGACCAGTTGCCGCCCGGCCGCACGCCGGTGCTCACGCGCGCGATCGACCAGAACCGGCGCGACGAAGTGATCGAACGGGTGTACGCGGCCGCGCTCGAAGGCCGCCAGGTGTACTGGGTCTGTCCGCTGATCGAGGAATCGGAGGCGTTGCAATTGCAGACCGCGACCGAGACCCACGCGATGCTCTCGGCGGCGCTGCCCGACCTGCGGGTCGGCCTGGTGCACGGGCGCCTGAAACCAAACGAAAAACAGCAGGTGATGGACGCCTTCGCGCGCGGCGAAATCCAGTTGCTGGTGGCCACCACCGTGATCGAGGTCGGGGTCGATGTGCCGAATGCCTCGCTGATGGTGATCGAGCACGCGGAGCGCTTCGGCCTGTCGCAACTGCACCAGTTGCGCGGCCGGGTCGGGCGCGGCAGCGCCGCTTCGGTCTGCCTGTTGCTGTATCAAGGCCCGCTGGGCGGCACCGCCAAACAGCGCCTGCTGACCATGCGCGAAACCGCCGACGGCTTTGAGATCGCGCGGCGCGACCTGGCGCTGCGCGGCCCCGGCGAATTCCTCGGGGCCCGGCAATCGGGGCAGGCGATGCTGCGCTTCGCCGACCTGGAAAGCGATCAATGGCTGGTGGAACCGGCACGCCAATTGGCGCAGGAGCTGCTGGAGCACGAGCCGGAGACGGTGCGCGCCCATCTGGCGCGCTGGCTCGGGCAGCGCGAGGAATTCCTGAAAGTCTGAAGGCCGGGGACTAGCCGCGGTCCATTTCCTTGCGCTGGCGCTCCATGAAATCGGCCAAAGTATCAATGCCGCGCAGTTGCAGGATGGTGTTGCGCACCGCGGCTTCCAGCAGCACTGCCAGGTTGCGGCCGGCCGCCACCGGGATCACCACCTTGCGCATCGGCAGCCCCAGCACGTCCTGGGTCTGGGCGTCGATCGGCAGGCGCTCGTAGTTTTCGTCCAGCGTGCCGCGCCGCACCAGGTGCACGATCAGGTTCAGCCGCATCTTGCGGCGCACCGCCGTCTCGCCGAAGATGGTCTTGATGTCGAGCAGGCCCAAGCCGCGCACTTCCAGCAGGTTTTGCAGCAGCGGCGGGCAGCGCCCTTCGATCATGTTGGGCGCGATGCGCGCGAATTCGACCGCGTCGTCGGCCACCAGGCCGTGGCTGCGCGAAATCAGCTCCAGCCCCAGCTCGCTCTTGCCCAGCCCCGATTCGCCGGTGATCAGCACGCCCACGCCCAGCACGTCCATGAACACGCCGTGCATGGTGACCCGCTGCGCCAGCTTCTTCGACAGGTAGACGCGCAGGAAGTCGATCACCTGCGCCGCCGGCAGCGGCGTCGAAAACAGCGCGATGTTTTTTTCATCGGCCACCGCCAGGATGTCGGTCGGCGTCGCCAGCCCCTGCGCGATGATGAAGGCGGGCGGCTCGCCGGCCACCAGCTCCGCGGTCTGGTAGGCGCGCGAAGCCGGCGACAGCCGCTGGTAATACTCGGTTTCCTGGTGGCCAAACACCTGGATGCGGCCGGGATGGATCAGGTTCAGGTGGCCAACCTGATCGGCGGCCGAGGCGGCATCGCCCAGGATCAGCCGCTCGCCACCGGAAAAACCGGCAAACCAGCCGAGTTCCAGCGTTTCGCGGTTGTCGTCATACAACTGCTGGATCGACAGGGAAGTGGTGGCGGGCATCGTGGCTCCGGCGGACGGTGGCAAGAAAACCGGGACAAGGCAGCACCGCTGCCGGACGCGGCGGCGGCTAGCCGAATTTCAGCAGGTTGGGCTGCCAGCGCACGATGCGCTGGTAGGCCGCGGCCGGATCGGTTTCCTTGGCCAGACCGGTACGGAACGCCTCATCGGAAAACATTTCGGCTATCTCCGACAGGATTTCCAGATGATGCTGGGTCACGTGGTCGGGGATCAGCAGAAAGACCAGCAGGCTGACCGGCAAGCCGTCCGGCGACTCGAACGGGATCGGTTCGCGCAGGCGCACAAAGGCGGCCAGCGGCGTTTTCAAGCCCTTGATGCGGCCATGCGGCACGGCGACGCCATGTCCCAATCCAGTCGAGCCGAGCCGTTCGCGCGCAAACAGGTTGTCCGATACGGTCGAGCGGGCAATGCCGCAATTGTTTTCGAAGATCAGCCCGGCCTGTTCGAACGCGCGCTTTTTGCTGGAGACTTCCAGGTCCAGCACGACGTTGTCCACGGTCAGGATGTTGGCAAGATTGGTCATGGCATTGGCGCAAATGGTGCAGCGCACAAAATGAATATTCGAGGCAGATTATAGGCCACTTGGCAGCCGGCGCAAGCCATACTCGGCGCGCTTTTGATTCTACGCCGGAATTCAGCGCGGCGAGTCCCGCTCCGGGCTTGGCGCGGCGCCCGCCAATTTCCAGCCTACCTGGGAGTATTTTTTAACTTGACCATAAATAAAGCGGAAATGACCAAATCTCCAGCATACTCCCGGATATAGAGAATTTCAGCGGGATTCCCGGCGAGGCGCCTACTGGCGCGCGTTGCGCCGGTTGGACGGGCGCACGCTGCTGCTGAAATTGCTGCGCCAGGGATTGATGTCGAGTCCGCCGCGCCGCGTGTAGCGCGCATACACCGACAGCTTGTACGGCCGGCACTGGCGCAGGATGTCGACGAAGATCCGTTCCACGCATTGCTCGTGAAATTCGTTGTGTTCGCGAAAACCGATCAGGTAGCGCAACAGGCCCTCCTGTTCGATCGGCGCACCGACGTAATGGATCTGCACGCCGCCCCAATCCGGCTGGCCGGTCACCAGGCAGTTCGACTTCAGCAGGTGCGATACCAGCGTTTGCTCGATCGGCGGCCCATCCTCGGTGCGCAACAGTGCCGGGTCCGGTTGGTAGCGGTCGACCTCGATGTCCAGCCGGTCCAGCAGCAAGCCGTCCAGCTCGCCCATTTCCAGGCTGGAAAAATGCTCGGGCAGAATCAGCTCGATCTGGATCGGCGCGCCGAAGCCGGCCGACAAGTCCGCGCGCAGCAGTTCCAGCAAGGCCTCTGGGCCGCCGAGCCGGGTCTGGTTGAACGAATTCAGGTACAGCTTGAAGGATTTCGATTCGATGATGTTGGGCGAGTCGGCCGGCACCGTGAGCGTGGCGATCGCCACCTGCGGCTTGCCGCGCAGGTTCAGCCACGAGATTTCGTAGGCATTCCACAGATCGAGGCCGAAAAACGGCAGGCTGGCGCCGATCCCGAGTTCCTCGCGCTTGGGTCGACGTGCGATCGGAAACAGCAGCGACGGGTCATACTGGCTGACATAGGCGGCCGGCCGGCCCAGCGGCGAGCCGTGCGGCGTGGGGAAACTGGTCATGGCAAAAACAGGCGTGAAACGCGTATTTTGACAGAGTTCGCCGCATCCCATCCGTGCGCCCGGGCGGTGTCCCCCTGCGTGCGGCAAGCTGCGGCCGGATTACAAAAAGCGTTCATCGCGGCAAGAAAAAATGATAGCATTTACGGCCCGTCGTCCCGACTTGCGCCTGTTGATCCAAGGCTTGGCCGCTAGCGTCGGCGCGAGCCCCCTGCCCCCCAGCGATCCTGGCCCCAGAAGCGCGCTCGCAGTCTCCCCCTATTTGTTAAAGGAATGATCTTGAAATACGCCAGTCTGGATGACTTTCTCGTCATGGTCGCCAAGCGCGACCCCAATCAACCCGAATTCCTGCAAGCGGTCAAGGAAGTGATGACCAGCCTGTGGCCGTTCATTCGCGCCAATCCGCAATATGCCGAGCATGGGTTGCTGGAGCGCCTGGTGGAACCGGAGCGCGTGATCCAGTTCCGCGTATCCTGGGTCGACGACCGCGGCCAGACCCAGGTCAACCGCGCCTTCCGCGTCCAGCACAATTCGGCGATCGGTCCGTTCAAGGGCGGCATGCGCTTTCATCCATCGGTCAATCTGTCGATCCTGAAATTCCTCGGCTTCGAGCAAACCTTCAAGAACGCGCTGACCACGCTGCCGATGGGCGGCGGCAAGGGCGGCTCGGATTTCGACCCGAAGGGCAAGAGCGACGGTGAAGTGATGCGCTTCTGCCAGGCACTGATGCTGGAACTGTTCCGCCACCTGGGATCGAACACCGACGTGCCGGCCGGCGACATCGGCGTCGGCGCGCGCGAAGTCGGCTTCATGGCCGGCATGATGAAAAAACTTTCCAACGACGCTTCCTGCGTGTTCACCGGCAAGGGCATCGCCTACGGCGGCAGCCTGATGCGGCCGGAAGCGACCGGTTACGGCACCGTATATTTCGCCGAACAAATGCTGCGCCGGGTCGGCAAGTCGTTCAACGGCATGACGGTGTCGGTGTCCGGCTCCGGCAACGTCGCCCAGTACGCGGTGGCGAAGGCGATGGAAATGGGCGCCAAGGTGGTCACGGTGTCGGATTCCGGCGGTACCGTCTACGACCGCCACGGCTTCAACCAGGAAAAACTGGAAGCGCTGCTCGAATTGAAGAACGTGCAGCGCGGCCGGCTCGACCAGTTCGCGCGCCAGTTCGACCTGCATTACGAAGCCGGCAAGAATCCGTGGCACATCCCGGCGCAGATCGCGCTGCCGTGCGCGACGCAAAACGAGCTGGACGGCAAGGATGCGCAAACGCTGGTCAAGAATGGCGTGGTGTGCGTGGCGGAAGGTGCCAACATGCCGTCGACGCTGGACGCGGTGGACGTGTTCCTGAAGGCCGGCACGCTGTACGCGCCGGGCAAGGCCAGCAACGCCGGCGGCGTCGCCACCTCGGGTCTGGAAATGTCGCAGAATTCGCTGCGGCTGTCATGGCGCCACGCGGAAGTGGATGAGCGCCTGCACGCGATCATGAAGGACATCCATGAGAACTGCGTGAACCACGGCAAGGCCAGAGACGGCAGCGTCAATTATGTGGATGGCGCCAACATCGCCGGCTTCGTCAAGCTGGCCGACGCCATGCTGGCGCAGGGCACGTACTAACCAGGTCCGAGCAAAAAAACGCAGCGGCCGGCCGCTGCGTTTTTTTTCGCCCTCGCCTGCGGCGCTTGGCGGCCCAGGAACAGTCAGCCCAGAAACAGCTTGTAGGCCGGATTGGCGCTTTCGTCCAGATGCGGGTAACCGAGCGTCGCCAGGAATTCGCGGAATCCCTTCATCTCCTTCTTCGGCACCTGCAGGCCGACCAGGATGTGGCCAACGTCGCCGCCCTCGTTGCGGTAATGGAACAGCGAGATATTCCAGTTCGGCGCCATGCTGTCCAGAAAGCGCATCAGGGCGCCCGGCCGCTCCGGGAATTCGAAGCGGTACAACAGTTCGTCCGGCGCCAACCGGCTCTTGCCGCCGGCCAGGTGGCGGATGTGCAGCTTGGCCAGCTCGTCGTGCGTCAGGTCGAGCGTCGGAAAACCGTGCTTTTCGAAATTCTTCGTGATCTTGCCCGACTCGTCGCGATTCGAGATTTGAACGCCGACGAAGACGTGCGCTTCCTTTTCGTCGTTGATGCGGTAGTTGAACTCGGTCACGTTGCGCGGCCCGACCAGCCCGCAAAAGCGCTTGAAGCTGCCGCGCTCCTCCGGCATCGTCACCGCGAACAACGCTTCGCGCGCCTCGCCGACGTCGGCGCGTTCGGCGACGAAGCGCAGGCGGTCGAAGTTCATGTTGGCGCCGCAGGCGATGGTCACCAGCGTCTCATTCTTGATCGGCTTCTTGTCGGCCGCCGCGCGCTCGACGTAGGCCTTGGCGCCGGCAATCGCCAGTGCGCCGGCCGGCTCCAGGATGCTGCGGGTGTCGGTAAACACATCCTTGATCGCGGCGCAGACGGCGTCGCTGTCGACCAGGATGATGTCATCCACGTATTGCTTGGCCAGGCGGAAGGTTTCCTCGCCCACCAGCTTGACCGCGGTGCCGTCGGAAAACAGACCGACGTCGTTCAGGGTCACGCGGCGCCCGGCTTTCAGGCTGCGCGCCATCGCATCCGAATCGGTGGTCTGGACGCCGATGATCCGGATGTCGGGGCGCACCGCCTTGACGTAGGCGGCGATGCCGCTGATCAGCCCGCCGCCGCCGATGGCGACGAAAATCGCATGGATCGGATCCGGATGCTGGCGCAGAATTTCCATGCCGATCGTGCCCTGGCCGGCGATCACGTGCGGGTCGTCAAACGGATGCACGAAAGTCAGCTTCAGTTTCTTTTCCAGCGTCAGCGCATGGTTGTAGGCATCGGTGTAGGAATCGCCGAACAGCACCACTTCGCCGCCGCGCGCCTTGACCGCGTCGATCTTCACCGGCGGCGTGGTGGTCGGCATCACGATCACGGCGCGGCAACCCATGCGCGCCGCCGACAGCGCCACGCCCTGCGCATGGTTGCCGGCCGAGGCGCAAATCACGCCATGCTTCAACTGGCTCGGCGTCAGATGCGCCATCTTGTTGTAGGCACCGCGCAGCTTGAAGCTGAACACGCTTTGCATGTCTTCGCGCTTGAAATAAATCCGGTTGCCTAGCCGTCGCGACAGCGCGGGCGCCAGTTCAAGCGGGGTTTCGATGGCGACATCGTAGACGCGCGCGGTCAGGATCTTTTGCAGATAGTCGGTGGTCATGAAGAAGAGAGGGGTTTGAGGGCGGGAATGCGTGGTTGGCGCTGGATGGTTTGACGGTAATTATAATGGAGCCCCCGCCGCACGCTGGCGCCCAAGCCTGCGCAGGCCGCCCGCAACGTACGCGCCACTGCCAAGGAAAACCGATCTTGTCCCAGTTTTCATGTCCACGATGATCGAAACCGCGATTGCCTGGCTGCTGGGCGTTCTGGCGCTGCCGGCTGTCGGTCTCGGCTCGGTATTCCTGATCAGCCTGGTATCGGCCACGCTGCTGCCGCTCGGCTCGGAACCGGCGGTATTTGCCGTGATCAAGGCCAATCCGGCGCTGTTCTGGCCGGCGTTGGCGGTCGGCACGCTTGGCAACACGATCGGCGGCGCAATCGGCTACGGCATCGGCTATGGCGCGCAAAAAATCTGGCTGCGCGAGCGCGAACACCGCTGGCTCGGCTGGCTGCAGCGCTTCGGCCCGAAAACCCTGCTGCTGGCCTGGCTGCCGGTCGTCGGCGATCCGCTGTGCACGCTGGCCGGCTGGCTCAAGCTGCCGTTCTGGGCCAGCGTCGGCTACATGGCGCTCGGCAAGTTCTTGCGCTATCTGACCATGACCTGGCTGCTGCTGAAGGTGCCGGACGGATTCTGGCATCAGATGCTGGCATGGCTGTGAGTTCTGCTTGCGGCATACTATAGACGGTATTTTTTAGATCGCCCGGATCGCGAGCGCAATCGACCGTTTTTTTGGCATACTCCAGCTTCACGTGTTTTCGATCGCAGATATGCGGCGGCGGCAGCAACACCGGCTTCGGGCGGGGGCGTCGCCCGTGGCAATCAGCTAAAATGCCCGCTTGACGTACGCCCCTCCTTTCCTTCTGCCGATGAACGCTCCCACCCTGCTCGATTCCCCGCTTGCCGCCGCATCGGACGACGTAGGCGCCACGCGCCTGCGCGAAATCCCGTACAACTACACCTCGTTTTCCGACCGCGAAATCGTCATGCGCCTGCTGGGCAAGGACGCGTGGCGCCTGCTGGACGAACTGCGCGGCAAGCGCCAGACCGGCCGCTCGGCGCGCATGCTGTTCGAGGTACTGGGCGACATCTGGGTGGTGCGGCGCAATCCCTACCTGCAGGATGACCTGCTGGACAATCCGAAGCGGCGCCAGGCCTTGATCGATGCCTTGAACCACCGGCTGGCGGAAGTCGACAAGCGGCGCCTGCTGACCGATCTCGGCGACAGCGGCGACCCACTGGCCAAGGCGCGCAGCGCCAGCGTCGAGGCGCTGCTGCGCGCAGCCAAGCAGGCGGTCGCCGATTTTTCGCAGGAATTCCGCCAGACCTACGATTTGCGCAAACGCGCCACTCGCATACTGGGGCGCCATACCGCCAGGGACAACATCAAGTTCGACGGCCTCTCGCGCGTGTCGCACGTGACCGACGCCACCGACTGGCGCGTCGAATACCCGTTCGTGGTGCTGACGCCCGATTCCGAAGACGAAATGGCCGGGCTGGTCAAGGCCTGTATCGAACTCGGCCTGACCATCATTCCGCGCGGCGGCGGCACCGGCTACACCGGCGGCGCGGTGCCGCTGACGCCGCTGTCGGCGGTGATCAACACCGAAAAGCTGGAAGCGCTGGGCGAAGTCGAAATGACCGCGCTGCCGGGGCTGGAGACGCCGTTCGCGACGATCCACTCGGGCGCCGGCGTGGTCACGCGGCGCGTGGCCGATGCCGCCGAGCGCGCCGGCTTCGTATTCGCGGTCGACCCGACCTCGGCCGACGCCTCCTGCGTCGGCGGCAACGTCGCGATGAACGCCGGCGGCAAGAAGGCCGTGCTGTGGGGCACCGCGCTCGACAACCTGGCCTCGTGGCGCATGGTCGATCCGAACGGCGACTGGCTGGAAGTCACCCGCCTCGATCACAACCTGGGCAAGATCCACGACGTCGAACTGGCCCGCTTCAAGCTGGAATGGACGCACCCGGCGCAAAACGGGAAAAGCGGCAAGCCGGGCACGCCGTTCAAGACTGAAATCCTGGAAATCCCGGGCCGGACTTTTCGCAAGGAAGGCCTGGGCAAGGACGTCACCGACAAGTTTTTGTCCGGCCTGCCCGGCATCCAGAAGGAAGGCTGCGACGGCCTGATCACCTCGGCACGCTGGATTTTGCACAAGATGCCGAAGGTCACGCGCACGGTCTGCCTGGAATTCTTCGGCCAGGCGCGCGAGGCGATTCCGTCGATCGTCGAGATCAAGGATTACCTCGAAGCCGAAACCAGAAAAGGCGGCGCGATCCTGGCCGGCCTGGAACATCTGGACGAGCGCTACCTGCGCGCGGTCGGCTACGCCACCAAGTCGAAACGCGGCGTGCTGCCGAAGATGGCATTGTTCGGCGACATCGTCGGCGACGACGAAAACGCGGTGGCGCAGGCCGCCTCGGAAGTGGTGCGCATGGCCAACAAGCACGTCGGCGAAGGCTTCATCGCGGTCAGCCCGGAGACGCGCAAGAAATTCTGGCTCGACCGCGCCCGCACCGCCGCGATCGCGAAACACACCAACGCCTTCAAGATCAACGAAGACGTGGTGATTCCGCTGAACCGGATGGGCGAATACACCGACGGCATCGAACGCATCAACATCGAACTGTCGATCAAGAACAAGCTGCAATTCCTGGCCGAGCTGGGCAGCTTCTTCGCGCGCGGCAGCCTGCCGCTGGGCAAGATCGAAGACGCCGACGGCGAAGACATACCCGACGCCGAAATGCTGGAAGACCGCGCGCACCAGGCCGAGGACCTGCTGGACGCCACCCATGCGCGCTGGTCGTATCTGCTGCTGCATTTGGACACGCCGCTCGCCACGGCGCTGCCCGAGCTGGCGGCGCTTGGCTTCGGCCAGGCGATGGCGGTATTCGACGAACGCCTGCAGCGACAGCCCGACGCCACCCTGTTCCACCTGGTGCAGGACCGCACGGTGCGCGTCTCGTGGAAGCAGGAAGTGCGCGCACCGCTGCGCCAGATTTTCAACGGCGCGGCGTTCCGCCCGGTGCTGGAGGAATGCAGCGCGATCCACAAGCGGGTCTTGCGCGGACGGGTGTTCGTGGCGCTGCACATGCACGCCGGCGACGGCAACGTCCACACCAACATCCCGGTCAATTCCGACCACTATGAAATGCTGCAGGATGCGCATGCGGCGGTAGCGCGCATCATGGCGCTGGCGCGTTCGCTGGATGGCGTGATTTCCGGCGAACACGGGATCGGCATCACCAAGCTGGAATACCTGACCGAAGATGAAATCAAGGATTTCCGCAGCTACAAGCTGCGCGTCGACCCGGAAGGCCGTTTCAACAAGGGCAAGCTCTTGAACGACCCGGCCATGCCAGCCGATTTGCGCAACGCCTACACTCCGTCGTTCGGCCTGATGGGACACGAATCGCTGATCATGCGACAAAGCGACATCGGCGCCATCGCTAACAGCGTCAAGGATTGCCTACGCTGCGGCAAGTGCAAACCGGTGTGCGCCACCCACGTGCCGCGCGCCAACCTGCTGTACTCGCCGCGCAACAAGATCCTCGCCACTTCGCTGCTGGTGGAAGCCTTCCTGTACGAAGAGCAGACCCGGCGCGGGATCTCGATCAAGCACTGGGAAGAGTTCGAGGACGTGGCCGACCACTGCACGGTGTGCCACAAATGCGTCACGCCGTGCCCGGTCGACATCGACTTCGGCGACGTCTCGATGAACATGCGCAACCTCTTGCGCAAGATGGGCAAGAAATCCTTCAAGCCCGGCACCGCGGCTTCGATGTTCTTCCTGAACGCGACCGATCCGGCCACCATCAACGCCACCCGCAAGGTCATGATCGACTGGGGCTACAAGGCGCAGCGGCTGGGCCACGAGGTGCTGCAGAAGTTCGCGAAGAAGCAGACCAAGGCGCCGCCGGCGACGCACGGCAAGGCGCCGGTGCGCGAGCAGGTGATCCACTTCATCAACAAGAAGATGCCGGGCAACCTGCCGAAGAAAACCGCGCGCGCGCTGCTCGACATCGAAGACGACAAGATCGTGCCGATCATCCGCAACCCGCAGGCGACCACGGCCGATACCGAGGCGGTGTTCTACTTCCCCGGCTGCGGTTCGGAGCGGCTGTTCTCGCAGGTCGGGCTGGCGACGCAGGCGATGCTGTGGCAGGTCGGCGTGCAGACCGTGCTGCCGCCGGGCTACCTGTGCTGCGGCTATCCGCAGCGCGGCAACGGCGAATACGACAAGGCGGAGAAGATCATCACCGACAACCGGGTGCTGTTCCACCGCATGGCGACCACGCTGAACTATCTCGACATCAAGACCGTGATCGTTTCCTGCGGCACCTGCTACGACCAGTTGCAGGGCTATGAATTCGACAAGATCTTCCCCGACTGCCGCATTCTCGACATCCACGAATACCTGATGGAAAAAGGCGTCAAGCTGGAAGGCGTGACCGGCACCCGCTACATGTACCACGAGCCGTGCCACAACCCGATGAAGCTGCAGGAATCGGGCAAGACCATCAATGCGCTGATTGCCACCGCCGACCATGTCAAAATCGAAAAGAACGAGCGCTGCTGCGGCGAGTCCGGCACGCTGGCAGTCGGCCGCCCGGACATCTCGACCCAGGTGCGCTTCCGTAAGGAAGAGGAAATGAGCAAGGGCGCGGACAAGCTGCGCGCCGACGGCTTCGCCGGCGAGGTCAAGATCCTGACTTCCTGCCCGTCCTGCCTGCAGGGCCTGTCGCGCTACAACGACGACAGCGGCACCCAGGCCGACTACATCGTGGTGGAGATGGCGCGCCACCTGCTGGGCGAGAACTGGCTGCCGGACTACGTGGCGCAGGCCAACAACGGCGGCATCGAGCGCATCCTGGTATGAGCATGAGCACTGCCTGCGAACTGTGCGCGACGGACGGCGGTGCGGTCGTGCATCGCGACGACTTCCTGCACGTGGTGCTGGTGGCGGATGCCGACTACCCCGGCTTTTGCCGCGTGATCTGGAATGCGCACATGCGCGACATGACCGATCTGCCGGCCGAACAGCGCGCGCGCCTAATGGCCGCCGTGTGGCAGGTGGAAGCGGCGCTGCGCGAAGTCATGCAGCCGCACAAGATCAACCTGGCAAGCCTGGGCAACATGACGCCGCACCTGCATTGGCACGTGATCCCGCGCCATACGGACGACCGCCATTTTCCCGATCCGGTGTGGGCGCCCGCCCGGCGCGCTGCCGAGCCATCCAGCCTGGCACAGCGCGCGGCGCTGCTGCCGGCACTGCAGCAAGCGATCCGGCGCCGGCTGACGCCGGTCATGTAATTCCGTTTCCAAGACGGCGGACAGACCAAGGAGGACATCATGGCAACGAGCTCGAAACAGACGCCGGCCGCGCCGGTACCAAGCGACCTGACGGTGCGCATGCAATCGCGCACGCTGGAAGTCAGCTTCGACAACGGCCTGCAGTTTTCGCTGCCGTTCGAATTCCTGCGCGTGTATTCGCCCTCGGCCGAGGTGCGCGGCCATGGACCCGGGCAGGAGGTATTGCAGACTGGCAAGCGCGAGGTGACCCTGACCGCACTCGAGCCGGTCGGCAACTACGCCGTGCAGCCGCATTTTTCCGACAGCCACAACACCGGCATTTATTCCTGGGATTACCTGATGTGGCTGGGCAGCAACCAGGAGGAACTGTGGGAAGCCTATCTGCAGCGGCTGGAAGCCGCCGGCTTCACGCGCGAATCCGGGCGCGACAAGCGGATGCCGATCACGATGGCCGACCTGCATCGCGCCGCCAAGGCCAAGCAGGAGCGGGACCAGCACCAATCCTGATTTGCCGGCCCTGAACTGCCGCGCCGGATCGGGTGAGCGGCGCGCTTGCGCTTGTATATAATGGCCGCTGACCATGCAGACAGACAGGCGAATCCAGCAATGACCAACACCACCCATTTCGGCTACCAGACCGTGGCCGAGGAAGACAAGGCGCACAAGGTAGCCGGCGTGTTCCACTCGGTAGCCGCCAAATACGACGTGATGAACGATGTCATGTCGGGCGGCCTGCACCGTCTGTGGAAAATGTTCACCATCGCGCGCGCCGGGGTGCGGCCCGGCTTCAAGGTGCTCGATATCGCCGGCGGCACCGGCGACCTGGCCAAGGCCTTCGCCAAGCAGGCTGGTCCGACCGGCGAAGTGTGGCTGACCGACATCAACGAATCGATGCTGCGCGTCGGCCGCGACCGGCTATTGAATAGCGGCCTGATCACCCCCACCTTGCTGTGTGACGCCGAAAAGCTGCCGTTTCCCGACAATTATTTCGACCGCGTCAGCGTCGCCTTCGGCCTGCGCAACATGACGCACAAGGAAGCGGCGCTGGCGGAAATGCGGCGCGTGCTGAAACCCGGCGGCAAGCTGCTGGTGCTGGAATTCTCAAAAGTGTGGCAGCCGCTGCAAAAACCGTACGATACCTATTCGTTTTCGGTGCTGCCGTGGCTGGGCCGCAAGATTGCCGGCGACGCCGACAGTTACCGTTATCTGGCGGAGTCGATTAGAATGCACCCGGACCAGGAAACGCTGAAGAACATGATGCAGGATGCAGGTCTGGAGCGGGTCGAGTATTTCAACTTAACGGCTGGTGTAGCCGCACTTCATACCGGAATCAAACTTTAGGAGGTTGCATGAAGAAATTATTGATGACTTTGGCGCTGGTGTTGACCACGATGACGCTGGTGATGCCGGAAGCCGAAGCCAGGCGCATGGGCGGCGGCGGCTCCTTCGGCAAGCAGTCGCAAGGCGTCAGCCGCTCGGCGCCTTCGCAGTCCTCGCAAAACGCCACCAACACCGCCAAGCCGGCGGCCGCGCCGAATAGCGCACCGCAAGGCACGCCGCCGAAACCGGCTTCGCCGTGGAAAGGCATCCTCGGTGGCGCGCTGCTCGGCCTCGGCCTCGGCGCCCTGTTGTCGCACCTGGGCCTGGGCGGCGCCATGGCCAGCATGATCAGCACGCTCCTGATGGTCGCCCTGCTGGCATTCGCGGCGATGTTCATCTTCCGCATGATCCGCCGCAAGAGCGCGGCCAACGGTCCGCAAGCTGCCTATGCCGGCGGCTACGAAAAATCGGCCTACACGCCGGAAATCGGCTCGCGCATCGAGTCCCAGCCGGCCGCCCTGCAGTCGGTACCGCTGGCTTCCGGCGCCGGCCTGGCGGCCAGTGCGCCGTGGGGCGTGCCCGCCGATTTCGACACCCCGGCCTTCCTGCGCAGCGCCAAGACCTATTTCATCCGGTTGCAGGCAGCATGGGACAAGGCCGACATCAATGATCTGCGCGAATTCACCACGCCGGAAATGTTTGCCGAACTGAAAATGCAGATCCAGGAACGCGGCGCCAATCCGAACAATACCGACGTCGTCAGCCTCGATGCCGAATTGCTGGGGATCGAAACCGTCGGCGACGAATATCTGGCCAGCGTCAGGTTCAGCGGCAGGATCAGCGAAGCCGCCGGCGCGCCGGCCGAACCCTTCACCGAAGTCTGGAATCTGTCGAAGCCGGTTTCGGGTGCGGGCGGCTGGGCTCTGGCCGGGATCCAGCAAATCTCGTAAGCCGATGCCCTCAGCCACTACCATCCGGCTGATGCGCTAGCGCAAGCTGTTAAACTGGAAACCGCCCGAGGATCATCCCGGGCGGTTTTATTTTGTGACGATGACTCCTTCCCGAATTTTCCCGATCCCGGCCGCGATCAACCACTTGCTGGGCACCGAACCCTGGGCCCGGCGCCGGCTGGCGCCGCATGCCGGCAAGGTGGCCTGCATCGACGCCGGCCTGGCCACGGTGGCGCTGCTGGTGACCGCCGACGGCTTGCTGCAGGCGGCGCCGGCGGACGCTGTGGCCGCCGTCACGATCCGCATCCAGGCGGCCGATCTGCCGCTGATTGCGCAGCATCGCGAGCGCGCATTTTCCTACGTCAAGGTCGAGGGCGACGCCGAGTTCGCCAACGTGATTTCGCTGCTCAGCCAAAACCTGCGCTGGGAAGCCGAAGACGACCTGGCCCGGCTGGTGGGCGACATCGCCGCCGCGCGCATCGTCGGTGGCGCCAGGGGCATTCTCGAGCGCGCCAGCAGCGGCAGCCGCAAGCTGGCCGAGAACGTGGCGGAATACCTGGTCGAAGAACAGCCGATGCTGATGCGGCCGCTGGCGGTGCGCGAATTCGCCGATCAGGTGACCACCCTACGCAACGATCTGGAGCGCCTGTCCAAGCGCATCGAACGGCTGGAAAGCAGCCGCAAAAAAAAAGGCTTGAAATGATCCTGAAATTCCTGCGCGTGCTGAAAATCCTGCGCGTGGCGGTACGCTACGGGTTGGATGAAATCGCCATCTCCAACCTGGCGATTCCGCGCACCGCCAAGCTGATCGACACACTGATCTTCTGGCGCGACATCTCGGCGCCGCGCGGTGTACGCCTGCGCCGCGCGCTGGAAGACCTGGGGCCGATCTTCGTCAAGTTCGGCCAGGTGCTGTCGACCCGGCGCGACCTGATGCCGCCCGACATCGCCGACGAACTGGCGCGCCTGCAGGATCGCGTGCCGCCCTTCGATTCCGGCCTGGCGATCGCGCAAATCGAGAAATCGCTGGGCGCCCATCCAGACCAGTTGTTCGCCAGTTTCGAGCGCACGCCGGTGGCTTCCGCCTCGATCGCGCAGGTGCATTTCGCCTGCCTGAAAAACGGCACCGAAGTCGCGGTCAAGGTGCTGCGCCCCGGCATGAAGAAAACCATCGGCAAGGACGTGGCGCTGATGCACATCGCCGCCGGCTGGGTCGAACGGCTGTGGGCCGACGGCAAGCGGCTCAAGCCGCGCCAGGTGGTGGCCGAATTCGACAAGTACCTGCACGACGAGCTGGACCTGATGCGGGAAGCCGCCAACGCCAGCCAGTTGCGGCGCAATTTCGCCAACTCCGAATTGCTGATCGTGCCCGAGATGCACTGGGACTATTGCTCGGAATCGGTGATCGTGATGGAGCGCATGCACGGCATTCCGATTTCCCAGACCGAGCGCCTGCGCGCCGAAGGCGTCGACCTGGAAAAACTGTCGCGCGACGGCGTCGAGATTTTCTTCACCCAGGTGTTTCGCGACGGCTTCTTCCACGCCGACATGCACCCGGGCAATATCCTGGTATCGGTGGCGCCGGCAACCTTCGGCCGCTACATCGCGCTCGACTTCGGCATCGTCGGCACGCTGACCGACTTCGACAAGGATTACCTGTCGCAGAATTTCCTGGCCTTCTTCCGCCGCGATTACAAGCGGGTGGCGGAAGCGCACATCGAATCCGGCTGGGCGCCGCCCGAAACCCGGGTCGACGAGCTGGAATCGGCGGTGCGCGCCTGCTGCGAGCCGATCTTCGACCGCCCGCTGAAGGATATTTCGTTCGGCCAGATCCTGCTGCGCCTGTTCCAGACTTCGCGCCGCTTCAATGTCGAGGTACAGCCGCAACTGGTACTGCTGCAAAAGACGCTGCTGAATATCGAGGGCCTCGGGCGCCAGCTCGATCCCGAGCTGGACTTGTGGAAGACCGCGAAACCGTACCTGGAACGCTGGATGAAGGAGCAAGTGGGCTGGCGCGGCCTGATGGAGCGGCTGCGCGCCGAGGCGCCGCGCTACAGCCACCTGATCCCGCAATTACCGCGCCTGGCGCACCAGGCGCTGACGCAGGCCAATGTCCCGCAACACAACGCCGACTTGCTGCAACGGCTGCTGGCCGAGCAAAAGCGCACCAACCTGCTGCTCGCCCTGGCGGTCTATTTCGGCGGCGGCCTGTTGGGCGGGGTGCTGCTGGCGCAACTGCTGCTGCACTGGCAGCGCCTGCCGTTCTAGCGCCAGGCCGGTAAAAGCGGAGTATATTTCTTAGAAGTCCGTTTGTAGGACGGAAACAAGCGTCGTATCTTGGAGTATATAAAACCCGCCACAGGCCGAACCATGAACTTGCAAACGCGCGATCCCTCGTCGCCCGACTTTTGGAGCGAACGCTTCGAACAACACTTCACGCCCTGGGATCGCGGCGCGGTACCGTTGGCCCTGCGCGATTACGTCGCGCGCGAGCCACAGCCGCGGCACGTGCTGATCCCGGGCTGCGGCGTCGGCCACGAGGTCGCCTATTTATCCGAGGCCGGATGGGAGGTCAGCGCCATCGATTTTTCCGCCGCCGCGGTGGCCGCCGCGCGCGCGGCGCTGGGGCCGTGGGCCGGGCGCGTGCAGCAAGCCGATTTCTTCACCTACCAGCCGGCCGCGCCGCTGCAAATGATTTACGAACGCGCCTTCCTGTGCGCATTGCCGCGCCACATGTGGCCGGCGCTGGCGGCGCGCTGGGCCGGGCTGCTGCCGGCGGGCGGCTTGCTGGCCGGTTTTTTCTACTTCGATCAGGCACCCAAGGGGCCGCCGTTCGGTGCCACCGCGGAGCAGTTGCAGGCCTTGCTGGAACCCGCCTTCGAGCGCGTCGAGGACGCTGCGGTAACCGATTCGATCCTGCCGTTTCGCGGCAAGGAACGCTGGCAAGTGTGGCGTCGGCGCTAGTCCCGCGGCCCATATGATCCGCAAGCGGCGGTGCCGTCTATAATGCCGTGAAATTTTTGTACGGAGGCTGGATGTGGGCACCCTGATCGGTTTCGTTGTCCTCTATTTGCTGGTGTCGATTGCGATCGGCCTGTTTGCGGCGACCCGCGTCAAGAACACGCGCGACTATGCAAATGCCGGCCGTTCGCTGCCGCTGTATATCGTGATCGCCACCGTGTTCGCCACCTGGTTCGGCTCGGAAGCGGTGCTGGGGATTCCGGCCACCTTCGTGCGCGACGGCCTGGGCGGCATCGTCGAGGACCCGTTTGGCGCCGGCATGTGCCTGATCCTGGTCGGGCTGTTCTTCGCGCGCAAGCTGTACCGCCTGAACCTGCTGACCATCGGCGACTACTATCGGCAACGCTACAGCCGCAGCGTCGAAGTCATTGTCTCGCTGTGCATCGTGATTTCCTACCTGGGCTGGGTCTCGGCCCAGATCACCGCGCTTGGCCTGGTGTTCAACGTGCTCTCGCAAGGCGCGATCTCGGTCCCGGTCGGCATGGTGCTCGGAGCCGGAGTCGTCCTGCTGTATACGCTGTTCGGTGGCATGTGGTCGGTGGCGCTGACCGATCTGTTCCAGATGTCGATCATCATCGTCGGCCTCCTGTACATCGCCTATGTGCTGTCCGGCCTGGCGGGCGGCGCGACCACCGTGATCAGTCACGCCGCCGCCGCCGGCAAATTCGAGTTCCTGCCGAAGCTGAACTCGCGCGACGTCCTGGCCTTCGCCGCCGCCTGGGTGACCATGATGTTCGGCTCGATTCCGCAGCAGGACGTGTTCCAGCGCGTGACCTCGGCCAAGAGCGGCAACATCGGCGCCATCGGCGCGGTGGCGGGCGGCGCGCTGTACATCGCCTTCGCCTTCGTGCCGATCTACCTCGCCTACTCGGCCTCGCTGATCGATCCCAAGATGGTGGCTTCCCTGATCGACAGCGACGCCCAGATGATCCTGCCGACGCTGATCCTGCACAACACGCCGCTGTTTGCGCAGGTGATGTTCTTTGGCGCGCTGCTGTCGGCCATCATGTCCACCGCCAGCGGCACGCTGCTGGCACCTTCCATCACCGTCACCGAAAACATCCTGCGCGGCTTCGTGCCGATGACCGACCGCCAGTTGCTGCGCGCGACGCGCATCGCCGTGCTGTGCTTTACGGTCGCGGTGACCGTGTTTGCATTGTTGTCGCAGGGCAAGTCAATTTACGAAATGGTTGGCAACGCCTACAAGGTGACGCTGGTGGCGGCATTCGTGCCGCTGGTGATGGGCCTGTACTGGAAGAAAGCCTCGACCCAGGGCGCCTTGTGTTCCGCCATCGGCGGCCTGTTGACATGGGTCGGGATGGAATTGCTGGCCCCTGACTCGATCTGGCCGCCGCAACTGGCCGGCCTGCTGGTCAGCTTTGGCGGCATGGTGGTCGGTTCGCTGGCGCCGCAGTGGACGGCGCGCTCGGCGCCCGCCTGAGCCCGCGCCGCTGCCGCAGGGTATCCTGATGATGGCTGGAAAGCTACTATAATAGACGGTTTTCGACGTTTTCCGGTTGGGAGGTGCGATGCCGATTTATGCTTACCGCTGCGAATCCTGCGGCTTCACCAGGGATGTACTGCAAAAATTATCCGATGCGCCGCTGACGCAATGCTCGTCCTGCGGCCAGCCGACGTTCAAGAAGCAGTTGACGGCGGCCGGGTTCCAACTGAAGGGAACCGGCTGGTACGCGACCGACTTCCGCGGCGGCGGCAACAGCGCCAGCGCGCCGGCCGCCGAGCAGCCGGCCAGCACCCCCGCCGACGCGGCCCCAGCCACCTGACGGCAAACCCGGGCGGCCGGCGCTGCGATGCCCAACCAAACCAAAAAAATGCGTAAATATTTCATCACCGGCTTGCTGGTACTGGTTCCGCTGGCGATCACCCTGTGGGTGCTGAACCTGATCATCGGCACCATGGATCAATCGCTGCTGCTACTGCCGGAACGCTGGCGGCCGGAGGCGCTGTTCGGCTTCCGGATTCCCGGCCTGGGCACGATCCTGACCCTGCTGGTGATCTTCCTGACCGGCCTGGCGACGCGCAATTTCGTCGGCAACCGGGTGGTGCTGATGTGGGAATCGATGCTGACCCGGATTCCGGTCGTCAATTCGATCTATTCCAGCGTCAAGCAGGTGTCCGACACGCTGTTTTCGTCGTCCGGCAACGCCTTTCGCAAGGCGCTGCTGGTACAGTATCCGCGCCACGGCAGTTGGACCATCGCCTTTTTGACCGGAGCGCCTGGCGGCGATGTGCGCAATCACCTGCAGGGCGACTACATCAGCATCTACGTCCCGACCACGCCCAACCCGACTTCCGGCTTCTTCCTGATGGTGCCGCGCAGCGACGTGATCGAGCTCGACATGAGCGTCGACGCGGCCCTCAAATACATCATCTCGATGGGCGTGGTGGCGCCGGAACAAGCCAGGGACAAAGCCGTCATCAACCCGCCCAAAATGTAAATCAAGCCGGCTTGCCGGGGCCGATTACGCCCCATCGCCTGGCGCCATAGAAACCGAACTGGAAATCAACATGTCAATGCGTACTCACTACTGCGGCCTCGTCACCGAAGCGCTGCTCGGCCAAACCGTCAGCCTGTGCGGCTGGGTGCACCGGCGGCGCGACCACGGCGGTGTCATCTTCATCGACCTGCGCGATCGCGAAGGCCTGGTGCAGATCGTGTGCGACCCGGATCGCGCCGACGTCTTCAAGCAGGCCGAGGCGGTGCGCAACGAATTCTGCCTGCGCATCACCGGCCTGGTACGCAGCCGCCCGGAAGGCACCGGCAACGCCAACCTGAAGTCGGGCCAGATCGAAGTGCTGTGTCAGCAACTGGAAGTGCTGAATCCGTCGGTGACGCCGCCGTTCCAGCTGGACGACGACAACCTGTCGGAAACCACGCGCCTGACGCATCGCGTGCTCGACCTGCGCCGCCCGCAAATGCAGAACAACCTGCGCCTGCGTTACAAAGTGGCAATGGAAGTGCGCAAGTACCTCGATGAACACGGCTTCATCGATATCGAGACGCCGATGCTGACCAAATCGACGCCCGAAGGCGCACGCGACTACCTGGTGCCGTCGCGCGTGAACGCCGGCGAATTCTTCGCGCTGCCGCAGTCGCCGCAATTGTTCAAGCAATTGCTGATGATCGCCAACTTCGACCGCTACTACCAGATCACCAAATGCTTCCGCGACGAAGACCTGCGCGCCGACCGCCAGCCGGAATTCACCCAGATCGACTGCGAAACCTCGTTCCTGAATGAACAGGAAATCCGCGACCTGTTTGAAAACATGATGCGGCTGGTGTTCAAAAAGGCGCTCGAGGTCGACCTGCCGAATCCGTTCCCGGTCATGGACTACGCCAGCGCGATGGGCCTGTACGGCTCCGACAAGCCGGATCTGCGCGTCAAGCTGCAGTTCACCGACCTCACTGCGGTGATGAAGGACGTCGACTTCAAGGTGTTCAGTGGCGCGGCCAACATGGACGGCGGGCGCGTGGTCGGCTTGCGCGTGCCGGGCGGCGGCGCCATGCCGCGTTCCGAGATCGACGCCTATACCCAGTTCGTCGCCATCTATGGCGCCAAGGGCCTGGCCTACATCAAGGTCAACGAGAAAGCCAAGGGCCGCGACGGCTTGCAGTCGCCGATCGTCAAGAACCTGCACGACGCCGCCCTGGCGCAGATCGTCGAGCAGACCGGCGCGCAGGACGGCGACCTGATCTTCTTTGGCGCCGACAAGGCGAAAGTGGTCAACGATGCGATCGGCGCGCTGCGCGTGAAGATCGGCCATTCCGAGTTCGGCCGCAAGAACGGCCTGTTCGACGACGTCTGGAAGCCGCTGTGGGTGATCGACTTCCCGATGTTCGAATACGATGAGGAAGCGCAGCGCTGGAGCGCCTGCCACCATCCGTTCACGGCGCCGAAAGACGGCCACGAAGACTACCTGGAAACCGATCCCGGCCGCTGCATCGCCAAGGCCTACGACATGGTGCTGAACGGCTGGGAACTGGGCGGCGGCTCGGTGCGGATCCACCGCGCCGAGGTCCAGAGCAAGGTATTCCGCGCGCTCAACATCAACGACGAGGAAGCGCAACTGAAGTTCGGCTTCCTGCTCGACGCGCTGCAGTACGGCGCCCCGCCGCACGGCGGCATCGCCTTCGGCCTGGACCGGATCATCACCATGATGGCCGGTGCCGACTCGATCCGCGACGTGATCGCCTTCCCCAAGACCCAGCGCGCGCAGTGCTTGCTGACGCACGCGCCGTCACCGGTGGACGAAAAGCAATTGCGCGAACTCCATATCCGCTTGCGCAACGTCGAGCCGACGCCAAAAGCATAGGCGACGCAGCGCCGTTTCGGAGCATAATGAAAAGCGCGGGCGACCGCGCTTTTTTATTCGGCCACCGTCTTGTTTAACAGGAGTATGTTGTTGGAACGGCCATTTTATATACGGAAATGATGTTTCCAATTAGGAGTATATGGCGGCAAGCGCAGTCCGGGGCAAGGACCGGTAGTATCATTGCTGCTTGAAAAGCCAGGCTTCGGACGCATATCCTGTCAACATGGAACCCCGCTATAAAATTCCCGAATCGGTACTGGTCGTGATCCATACCGCGGAGCTGGACGTGTTGCTGCTGGAACGCGCCGACCAGCCGGGATTCTGGCAATCCGTAACCGGCTCGAAAGACACGCTGGAAGAACCGCTGGAACTGACTGCGGCGCGCGAGGTGCTGGAGGAAACCGGAATCCGGGTCGCCGTGGCCGGCCGGCAGCCGGCCGGCGTCGGGATTCCGGCGCGCAATCTTCGAAACTGGCAACTTTCCAACACCTACGAAATCTACCCTGTGTGGCGCGCCCGTTATGCGCCCGGTGTGACCCGTAACATCGAACACGTGTTCGGCTTGCTGGTGACGCCGGATGTGCCGGTGACGCTGGCACCGCGCGAGCACCTGCGCTATTGCTGGCTGCCGTACCGGGAAGCGGCGGACAAGTGTTTTTCGCCCTCCAACGCCGAAGCGATCCTGCAATTGCCGCACCACCGATACTAAACAAAGTCATTCATGAAACTGCGTGTGGCCACTTACAACATCCACAAAGGCGTGACCTCGATCGGCACCCGCCCACGCGTGCTGGGTCTGAAACAGGCCTTGACCTCGATGGATGCCGATGTGGTGTTCCTGCAGGAAGTCCAGGGCCGGCACGACCGGCTGGCGGAACGCCATGCGGCGGTCTGGCCGCAGCAGCCGCAATACGATTTCCTGGCCGGCGAGTCGCACCACGCGGCCTACGGCATGAACGCGGTATACAACCACGGGCATCACGGCAATGCGCTCCTGAGCGCATTCCCGATCGCCTCCTGGGACAACAAGAACGTCTCCGACCATGCCTATGAATCGCGCGGCATCCTGCATTGCGTGATCCAGGCGCCGACCACCGAAGTGCACTGCTACGTGGTGCACCTGGGCTTGTTCGGCGGCGGCCGCAAGCGCCAGACCGAAGCCTTGATCGAGGCGGTTGGCGACACCTCGCCCAGCGGTTCGCCGATCATCATCGCCGGCGACTTCAACGACTGGGGCGATCAATTGAGCGACTCGCTGCGCAAGGACCTGGGCGTCTCCGAAGTATTCGACGAGCGGGTCAGCGCCGCCGGCTTCGGCTCCTACCTGCGGCAATTGAGCGGCCGCCAGCAGAAAATCCTGCAGCCGGCCCGCACCTTTCCGGCGGCGCTGCCGTGGCTGCGGCTGGACCGCATCTACGTGCGCGGCTTCAAGGTGCAATCGGCCGAGGTCTTGCGCGGCATGTCATGGGCTAAACTATCGGATCACGCGCCGATCGTGGCAACGCTGGAGCTGATGTAGCCAGGTACAGGGAGCAGGCTGCGCAGCACGCATGCCGCCACGGTCATCGACAGAACGCAAACGGAGATTTGCCACAGATGCCGACTTTTCCATGCGCACGGTAAGCTTCACCGGCGATAACGACATCACGCTGCTGCAATCGGGCGCGCAATATTTCCCATCCCTGATCGACGCCATCGATCGGGCGCGCCACGAAATTTTCCTGGAAACCTACATCTTCGCGCTGGACGCCATCGGCGTGTTGGTGCGCGACGCCTTGCAGCGCGCGGCAGCGCGCGGGGTGGCAGTGTACGTGGTGGTCGACTGGCTCGGCACCGGGCGCGCCACCTGCAACCTGCTGCGCCAGCAACTGGGCGCCGCCGGCGTCCAGTTCCGCAGCTTCAATCCGTGGTTTAGGCGCGGCATCGCACGCACGCATCGCAAGATCTGCGTCACCGACCGCGACTACGCGTTCGTCGGCGGCCTCAACATCAACGACGACCTGGTCTCCGACCGCCGGCCCGAGATCGTGCTGCCGGCGCCGCGCTGGGATTTCGCGATCCGCATCCGCGGCACGCTGGTGGCCAACGTGTACCTGGAGATGACGGCGCAATGGACCCGGCTCGGCAACATGAAACTGCTGGCGCGCTGGGAAAACTTCCGCCGCAGCCGCGCCTTGCTGCCGGCGGCCGGCGGCGGGCCGGCCCAGGCCGGGCTGGTGCTGCGCGACAACCTGCGCGACCGCCGCACGATCCAGCGCGCCTATCTGCAGGCGCTGGGCCGTGCACGCAAAAGCGCGTTCTTGGCCAATCCGTATTTCGCGCCGGGGCGCAAGCTGCGGCGGGCGCTGGAATCGGCCGCGCAGCGCGGGGTGGCCGTCACGCTGCTGCTCGGGGTCGGCCAATTCCACCTGCAGGATGCGATCGCGCACTCGTTCTACCCGAAACTGCTGGCCTCCGGCGTGCGCATCTTCGAGTACCGCAAGACCGATCTGCACGCGAAAGTCGCAGTGGTGGACGACGAATGGGCCACGGTCGGCTCCAGCAACTACGACGGCCTCTCGCTGTTCGTCAATCACGAGGCCAACGTGGTGGTGCAGGATCACGCCTTTGCCGAAAACCTGCGGCGCCGCCTCGAAAGCGCCGTGGCCGAGGCAGTGCCGGTGCGGCCAGCCGATTTTTCCCATATCGGCTGGCTCAGGCGTTTGCGCAACGGCACCATCTTCGTGCTGTACCGGGCGGCGATCCGCCTGGTTTCCTGGGGCCGCTACGACTGAGTCGCAGTCGCTATCGGTCCAGCGCCGGGTAGTGGCGGAAGATGCCGCTCTGGTTGAACGGCAGGCGGCGGCGCGAAGCCAGGTATTTTGCCACCCGTGGCTCGGCCGCGACCCGCTCGTGCAGCGCCAGCAGCAATGGACAATCAGGCGCCAGCCGGCGCAGGGCTTTTGGATACGCATAGCGCAAGCCGGCGATGATCTGGAACAGCGACAGATCGACAGTCGTCAGCGCAGCCCCCACCGCATGCCGCTCACCTTCCGGATTGCGCCGCAGGACCTGTTCGAAATAGCCGAGGAATTTCGGCAGCCGTTCCGCAGTCAGGTCGGCAGCGCGCCGCAGCGCTTCGGCCTTTTGCTCTTCGTAATACAGGCCTCCAGCAATCGGATGATGGCTGTCGTGGATTTCCGTGACCAGATCGGCGATGGTCAACTGCAATTGATGCGCCCACAGGCGGCCCGCCTCGTCTTCCGGCGCCAGCCCCAGGCGCGGGCCGAGAAACAGCAGGATGTTGGCGGTCTGGCCGATCAGCAGATCGCCGGCCTTCAGGTAGGGCGGCGCGAACGGCGGCCGGACGACGGCTTCGTCTTCGAGAAAATGCATCAGGGCCGGCATTCCCAAGCCACTCTTGGCCGAGCGGCGCGCGACATCGACATACTCGGCGCCAGCCTGCTCCAGCGCCAGCCGGATGAACTCGCCGCGGCCCTGGATCGTTGGCCAGTAATACAGTTCGTAGCGCATCGCCGCCCTCCTCGGGTCAAGCCTCAGAATCGCTGATATCCCGCCAGATAACGCCATTGCCCGGGCGGCAAGCCGGCCATCGGCACGCGGCCGATGCGGATGCGCTTGACGCTCAGCGCATCGAGGCCAGCCTGCCGGCAGATGGCGGCGATCTGACCTGCCTGCGGCGTCTTGATGGCGAAGCGCAGCCGGGTTTCGTTCTGCCAGCTGACCTTGGCCGGCGCCAGCAGCTTGCCGTTCCAGCGCAAGCCCTGATTCAGCCGGGCCAGACTATCCGCCGCCGCATCTCCGGCTCCAGCCACCTCGACAATATATTCCTGTTCGATGCCGGCGAGGTCATCCACCAGCTTGCGCGCTACCCGCCAATCCTGCGTCAAGACCTGCAGGCCGCTGGCCTCCGCCTCCAGCGGCGCAACCGGCATCAAGTTGTCCAGATGCCGCTTCAGGAAACGGATGCGGGTGTGGTCGTCGGCGGCATGCGCCGCCTGGGTAAGGAGTGGCAGCAGCGCCGCGCTGTCAGCACGCGTGCCAGCCGGTTTATGCAGCAGCAGCGTGATGGGCTCCAGTGCCGCCGCGCTCGCCTGCGGCAGCAACTCCACCCGTTGCTGCGGCAGCACCCGCAAACCTGGCTCTTCCACCACCTGGCCATCCACCAGCACCCAGCCGCCGGCGATATAGCGCTCGGCCTCGCCGCGCGAGCAAGGGAGCATTTCGGCGAGGCGTTTGGCAAGGCGGACGGTTTCGGTCATCGGATGGCTGCGCAACAAAGTCAGCCCCCATTGTAGCGACTGCGTCAATCGCCAGTGCGCCAAAGCCTTGCGGCGCGCAACCAGGACGCCGGCGATCACCCCTGCCATCAAGGCCAGCAGGCTGGAGGTAGCCGAGACGAACGACCCGATGTTTCCCGAAATCGATGAAGAATGCGCTCAACATCCCGAGTTGATGGTGTCGGCGGCCTCGCATCCGATGTCGCACTAGACGGTCAGCAGCCGCGAAAACTGCGTTTGCGCCCGGCTGGCGGTAATCACGGACGCAACCTGAAAACCCTGGCTGCCCTTCCGGTACTGGCGCAGGTGCTGTGTGCGACCGGCCAGCAATTGTCCTGACAATCGGAAATCATCGCCGAACGTATGCTCCCGGTGGCAAAGCAAAGCGGGCAATCATCCGATTAGCCAGCCGCCGCTCCGTTCGGAGAGTCCTGATGCGTGCCGGCGGCCGTGCGGGACGGCCTCGTTCCCCTGAAGAGAGGTATCGAACCGTGGGAAATCACCCGGTTTGTCCAACTATCTGTAATATTCAGCGCCAGTCGAAATGAAGCCCGTCTCCAGATCGATGCAGGCAACCAAGAACAGACATCAGAACGATTTTCAAAGGTTGGACATGCCAAGGAAAAAAATCCTGAGGGTCACCATTGCGCTTCTTTGTGGCACCGCCGGCGCTGAAGAGACAACGCTACCCGACATCGTGGTATCGGCGACCCTGTCGGCACACGATACGCGCACCGCGCCGGCCTCGGTCACGCTGTTGCCGCGTGAAGAACTGGAAGCGCGCAACGCCGCCGACCTGCTGGACGCCGTGCGCGGCACCCCCGGCATCACCTTGACTCCCCGCAGCACGGTGGGTGGGCGCAAGGCGCTGGCACTACGCGGCATGGACGGCAAACACACGTTAACGCTGATCGACGGCCGCCGCATCTCGCCATCCGATGACGTCGTCGGCCACTCCGATTTCCAGTACGGCTGGCTGCCGATGGCGGCGATCGAACGGATCGAAATCATCCGCGGCCCGATGTCGACGCTATACGGTTCGGAAGCGCTGGGCGGCGTCATCAACCTGATCACGCGCCAGCCAAAGGAGCGCTGGACCGGCTCGGTTGCTGCATCCGGCCGGGCCGCCGTCAGCAGCGCGAATGACGCGGGCGGCAACGGTGGCAGCGTATCGGTCTTCGCCGGTGGCCCGATCAATGACAGCCTCAGCCTGCGCGTTGCCGGCGAGCGTATCCGCAGCAGTCCGGTGCCGCGCAAGGAAGACCCGCGCTATTCGGAAATCGAGGGGCGGGATTCCACCATCGGCAGCCTCGGCGCGAGTCTGCAGTTGACGCGCGAACAACGGCTGGAGGCCGACTGGGTCGGCGGCACCGAACAGCGCTTTTTTGACGATGTCACCAAGGCCGGACGGCCGTATACAAACCGCTATGACCTGCGCCGTTCGCACGCCAGCCTGGCATGGAACGGCGAATTTCGCGACTGGCGCGGTCAACTGCGCGCTTATCGCAGCGAATTTGACATCGCAAACCTGCCGACCAATGGGGTTGCGCCAACCCGCCCGCAAAACATGAGCAATCAGGTCTTTGACGGTTTCGTGGCAGCCTCGGCGGGCGCTCACGCGCTGACCGCAGGCGGCGAATTTCGTCGGGAAACGCTGGTTAATGATGGCTTGAAAAACGGCAGCGATTCGGCGCAGCACCGGGCGCTCTTCATCCAGGATGAATGGGCGATCGACAACCGGTTGCTGCTGACTGCCGGCGTGCGCGCCGACTGGCACGAATTGTTTGGCAGGGAGCTCAGCCCGCGTCTGTACCTGGTCTGGGAAGCCACGCCGGAGTTGGCGATTAAGGGTGGCTACGGCCACGCTTTCAAGGCGCCGACGCTAAAGCAGATTTCGCCCAACTATGTCAGCACCGAGCTCCAGTTTACCTTCCTCGGCAACCCCGCGATCCAGCCGGAAAAATCGGATTCGATCGAAATCGGCGCCGACTGGAAGCGTGGCCCGTTGGCGCTCAGAGTCGCGCTGTTCCATAATGAAGTGCAGAACCTGATCTTTCAGCGTCCTGTGGCGTGGGTGGGGCCGCGACCCACGACCTATCTCTTCGACAATATCAACCGGGCGAGCATTACCGGCCTGGAGAGCGGCTTCAACTGGTCCCTCCACCCGCGCCTCGACTGGAGCGGCGCCCTGACTTTGCTGAAGACCCGCGACCGCGACACCGGACAGCGGCTGGAAAACCGGCCCAACGTCACGCTGGCTTCGCATCTTGACTGGCGCAACGATGGCGGCTGGAGCTGGCGCGGCGGTTTCGAACTGGTCGGCTCGCAGATCGCCACCGGCGGCACGACGAACTTGCCGTCCTATACGCTGTGGAACGCCAGCGTCGCCAAACAACTCGGCAAGAACCTGACACTGCGCGCCGGCATGAACAACATCGGCGACTTGCGGCTGGCTGAAAAATCGCCGAATTTCACCTATGCGGAACGCGGCCGCACGCTGTACGCAACCCTGCGCGCCGACTTCTAGCAAACACCGGCGCGGCGGCCCGAAACGAGGCAATTCTGACCCCGCCAGATCAGGGCGACGCAGCGCCACCGCGAACCTTCATCACGCGGTAGCCACCCCACGTCCAGGCAAGCGAAGGCTGGCCGGAAAAGGACTTATCGCGCGGTCATCCACAGGCCGTCATTTGTAGATGCCGCACCCCACGATCATGTCGTCCACCTTTTCGACATAGGTCGATTTCGCTTCGACCACGCCAGTGACGGGATTGGGCCAGCGGTAATCGATCCAGCCTTTTCCGTGGGCGCCAGCAACACGCACGAACTCCCTGATGAAACCCTTGCCGTCGGCATCCTTCAGGTCGATCAGGTTCTTGCCCACCAGCTTGGCGTTTTCGCCGTGCGCAAACGTATTGCCGTTCATGTCGATGACATTGATGTACAGATCGTTTTTCTTGAACGCCGGATCGGGCAGATTGAATGCGGCCAGCGCGGTTTGCATGCCCTTTTCCCGAATGCAGGCGGCGGCGCGACGCACCATCCCGACTGCTTCGTCGGTATTGCTTTCGAGCCGGAACACGCTGACCGAGCGCGCCAGCGCCGCGGCCTGCATACGCATCCCTTCGGTGGCAGCGGAAGCCTGCTCCACCAGCGCGGCGTTCTGCTGCGTCATCTCATCCATTTGCAGGATCGCGCGATTGATTTCCTCGATGCCGGCGCGCTGCTCCTGGCTGGCCTGCGCAATCTCGCCCATGATACGCGCCACCGAGCCAATCGAGGTCACGATCTCGTCCATGGTCTGGCCGGCATTCTCGACCAAGGCGCTGCCTGAATTGACCCTCTGCACCGAACCGACGATCAATTCCCTGATTTCGCGCGCCGCGCCGGCGGAACGCTGCGCCAGATTTCGTACTTCGGCCGCGACCACCGCAAAGCCCTTGCCGCCCTCGCCGGCCCGTGCCGCCTCCACCGCGGCATTCAGGGCCAGGATATTGGTCTGGAATGCGATCGCGTCGATGACGCCGATGATGTCGGCGATCTGGCGCGAACTGTTCCTGATTTCCTCCATCATCACGACCACTTCGCGCATCGCCTGCCCGCCCCGTCCCGCCACCTCGGAAGAGCCGGCAACCAGTTGGTCGGCATTGCGTGCGCTATCGGCGTTCTGCCCGACCTTCTCGGTCAATTGCTTCATCGAGGAAGCCGTTGCTTCCAGCGAGCCTGCCTGCGCCTCGGTGCGTACCGACAGATCCGCATTACCGGATGCGATTTCCCCAGACGCGGTTTCGATCGAATCAGTACCGCGCCGCACTTCCGCCACCAGCTTCAGCAGGTGATCGTTCATGGTCTTGAGCGAATGCAGGAGGTCGCTGACTTCATCGCGGCCGGCCACGATCGGCTGCGATGACAGGTCGCCAATGGCGACCCGGCGTGCGATCGAAACCGCCGTCTGCAGCGGACGCGTGATGCTGAGCGTCAAGCGCCAGGAAATCAATCCGCCGCAAGCAACGGTGACCGCGCAGATCGCCGCCAGCAGGGACAGCAACTGGCGATCGCGCTCGGCCGCGGCGTCAAACAATCGGCGGCTCTCGCCCTGTTGCAGTTCGGCAAGGCGATCCACTGCGGCGACCGCTTGCGTGCCGGCTGCCCTGAGCGCGACTGCCGTGCTGGCGTCGCCCTCCTGTCCTTGCGTGCTTAGTTTTCGGTATGCCTGACGCAGCCCGGCCACGGCCACCTCGATGCCGGCCAAGCGAGCCTTTTCTTCCTCGTGCAGGCCACTGGCCGCGAACTTGGCGCGTGCTTCCGCATGGCGTGCCAGATATGCTTCCGCCTCGCGGGCCGCGCCGGCATCGAACATCGCCAGCGCGGCTTCCAGCAGCCCCGATTTCATCGAAGCGACCAGCGCGCTCTTGTGGTTGGAAGCTTCGACCTGTGCGATCAGCGCTTCCCGGCCCGCGACATTGGTCGCGTTCATCAGGACTACGGTTGAAATCAGGATCAGCAGGCTCGCCCCGAATCCGACGCCCAATCTCGTGCCTATGCGCCAATCGCGCAGGTTCATTTCACTCTCTCCTCCGTCCGGTCATGCCGGCTCTTGTTCCATACCCGCGTGCAAAAATCACATGCCGAGGTAGGCCGCCTTCACCCGCTCGTTTTCCAGCAGTTCGCGCCCTGGGCCGGAAAGCGCGATGCTGCCGGTTTCGATCACGTAGCCGACGTCTGCGATCGCCAGCGCGGCATGCGCGTTCTGCTCCACCAGCAGGATGGTGATGCCTTGCGCCTTCAGGCTCTTGACGATGCGGAATATTTCCTCGACCAGCAGGGGCGCCAGTCCCATGCTTGGTTCGTCCAGCAACAGCAGCCGCGGCTTGCCCATCAGCGCGCGCGCCATCGCCAGCATCTGCTGCTGCCCGCCAGACAGCGTGCCCGCCAGCAGATGCCGCTTTTCCTTGAGGATGGGAAACAGCGCGTACATCTCTTCAATCTCGGCGTCGATCTCGCCCTTGGGCCGCGTGAACGCGCCCAGCCGCAGGTTGTCCTCGATCGACATCGGGCCGAACACCTGCCTGCCTTCCGGCACCTGGCAGATGCCGGCACGCACGCGCTTGTCGGCGCTCATGCGCGTGATGTCCGCGCCCTGCAGGCGGATGCTGCCGCCGCTGGCCGGCTGCACTCCGGACAAGGTGCGCAGCAGCGTCGTCTTGCCGGCGCCATTCGCGCCCACCAGGGCCACCAATTGGCCTTCGCCGACCTCGATATCAACGCCATGCAGCGCCTGGATACGCCCATAGTGGCTGGTCAGGCCCTTGATCTCGAGCACCTTGGCTGTTCCAGCCGACGCCGACGCTGCCGGCGGGGTGCCGCCGAGGCCGACCGGCTCCGGTGCCAGCGTTACCAGGCGCGAGCGCAGTTCCGCGAATTCGGTTTTGGCATTGGCGCCGAACAGCGGATCGTCGTTGTTCAGGAACGCGGCGTCGATTTCTTCCCAGTCGGCGGCGGTGAGCATTTTTTTTGCCAGCGGCATCACCCGGGTTTCCTCGAAACGGATGTGCTCGCGCAGGCTGCCGGTAAAGCGCGCCAGATGCTCGAAGAATGCCGACCTGGCTTCCGCCCGGCCTTGCGCGACCGCGACGGTCAACTCGCGCAGCGCCGCCAGCTGCTCCGGCCCTTGCACATGTTCGGCCCGCAGGCGGTCGATGTCGGCACCGGCTTCCGGAGAGCGCAGACGCAGCAGACGAAACAGGTACTCATCTTCCTTTGGGTGATGCATGCGGTCGATATACGAACTCAGGTAGTCCAGCATCAGCGCCACCACCTGCGCCGGCGCATGCGCGCCACTGTTGCGCATTTCCTGGCCGATGCTGTCGAGCGCCGTCGTCAGCCGCCACATCCCGCTGTGCTCCGCGCTGATGATATTGAGGGCTTGCATGTATGTCTCCTTATGCCGACGCGCCGAGATAGGCGGCGATCACGTCGGGATTGGCGCGCACCTCGGCGGGTGAGCCTTCGGCCAGCTTCTTGCCGTAATCGAGCACCGAAATGTGATTGGACAGGTTCATCACCAGCTTCATGTCGTGCTCCACCAGCACCACCGTCACGCCGGACTCGGCGACCTTGCGAATCAACGCTTCGATCTCGCCGGTTTCGGTATGGTTCAAGCCGGCGGCCGGCTCGTCGAGCAGCAGGATTTGCGGGCGGGCGGCGAGCGCGCGCGCGATTTCCAGCCGCTTCAACGCACCGTACGGCATCTGGCTGGCCGCATGGCCGAGATATTTACCAACACCGACGAAATGCATCAGCTCGGCCGCTTCTTCGCGGCAGGCGCTGTCGGCGCGCCTGATGCCCGGCAATCGCAGCATGCCGGCAATCAGGCCCTGGTTCAGGCGCAGGTGGGCGCCGACCATCACGTTTTCCAGCGCACTCATGTTCATGCACACCTGCAGGTTCTGGAAGGTGCGGCTCATGCCGCGTCGCGCCAGCTCGTCCGGCGACTTGCCGGCGACGTTCTCGTCGCAGAACAGGATTTCGCCAGAAGTGGGTGTGTAGACGCCGGTGATCAGATTGAACAGTGTGGTCTTGCCGGCACCGTTGGGGCCGATCACCGAGTGGATCGCGCCTTGCTTGATGTCGATGCTGACGTCCTGCACCGCCTTGACGCCGCCGAAGGTCTTGCTGAGATTGCGTACGCTCAACATGATCAGCTTCCCTGCTTGCCGAAGCGGCGCGCCAGCGTAGGCACCAAGCCTTTGGGCATGAATATCATGGTCGCCATCAGGATCACGCCGAACACCACCGTCTCCCAGCCTTCGAAGGTCGACAGCACTTGCGGCAGCAGGGTCAGCAAGGCCGCGCCGACGATCGAGCCGAACACCGACGCCATGCCGCCAGTGACCACCATCGTCACCAGCTCGATCGAGTGAAAGAAGCCGGCGATGCCGGGAGTCAGAAAGCCGACATAGTGGGCGCTCAGGCTACCCGCCAGGCTGGCCACGACCGCCGATAGCACGAAAATGCGCACCTTGAAGCGCGTGGTGTCGACGCCGGCAACGCGGGCCGCGACTTCGGAGCCGTGGATCGCCTGCAGCGCGCGCCCGCCAGGGGAGTCGATCAGGTTGAGCGCAGCCCAGGTGACCAGCACCAGCAGCACCGCGATCACCGCGTACCAGGTTTTCTCGCCGGAGAGGGCCCAGCCGAACAGTTCGAACGCCGGCACGGAAATGCCGTCCGGCCCGCCGGTGTACTGCGCTTCGTTGCTGATGATGATCGAGATGATGATGCCCAGTCCCAGCGTCGCCATCGCCAGCGTATGGCCTTTCAGTTTCAGGATCGGACGCGCAACCAGGAAGGCCAGGATGCCGTTGGCAAGTATGCCCGCGACCAGCGCCGCCACCGGCGACCAGCTGAAGTGCGTGGTCAGCACACCGGACGAATACGCGCCGATGCCGAAAAAGCCGGCGTGGCCAAGGCTGATCTGCCCCGTGTAGCCCATCAGCAGGTTCAATCCGATGACGACGATGGCATTGATGGCAATGCGGATGACGACGTCATAGTAGAAGCTGTTCGGGAGCAGCAGCGGCAGCAGCGCCAGCACCGCCACCAGTACGGCCAGGCCCTTGTAGCGTGCCAATCCGCGCCCGGCCAGTCCGAGCAAGGGGCTTGTGCCGCTAGGCGCAGCAATCGGGGTGGAAGTCTTCATACGCGCTCCGCCAGTTTGGAGCCGAACAATCCGTCCGGCCTGAAGAACAGGATCAACAGGATCAGCACGAACGGCACTGCATCCTTGTACGCGGACGAGATATAGCCGGCGGCCATCGCTTCGGCGATGCCGAGGATCAGGCCGCCGGCAATCGCGCCGGCACCACCGCCCAGCCCGCCGAGCACGGCGGCAACGAAGCCTTTCAGGCCGAGCATGATGCCGATGTCATACGAGGTATAGGTGATGGGCGCGAGGATGATGCCGCCGACCGCGCCCAGCACCGCCGACAGGCCGAACGACAGCAGCAGGATCACCTTGGTATTGATGCCGACCAGTTGCGCGGCCAGCTTGTTGTGCGAGGTCGCGAGCATCGCCTTGCCCAGCGTCGTCCGGCCGAAGAACCAGCCGAGCAGGAGCACGATGACCAGCGCCACGCCGAGCACCCAAAGGCTTTGCGGCAGCAGGCTGGCGCCGAGGATCTGGATCGGCGTCTCGCCGGAAAAGGCCGGCAATGCGTGGTTTCCCTTGCCCAGCCACACCTGCACCAGTCCGCGCAGCGTCAGCGATGCGCCGATGGTAATGATAATGAGCGTCACCACTTCCGCGTTCTTCGCCGGCTCGATCGCCAGCTTCTCGACCACGAGACCGATCAGGCCGGTGGCGACGATCGCCAGCGCGATCGCCAGCGGCAGCGGCAGGCCGACTGTCAGCAGCGCCGCCGACAGCATCCCGCCCAGCATGATGAATTCGCCTTGCGCGAAATTGATCACGCCGCTGGTGTTGTAAATGATCGTGAATCCGAGCGCTGCCAGCGCATACGCGGCGCCGACCGTGATCCCCGAAAACAGAAACTGCAAAAATTGCGCCAACATGGGTGTCTCCTAGAGGGGACTTTCAGAATGCGTGCAGCCCTCCCCTCCAGCAAAAGGGGAGGACCGCTGGCCATCGTTCATTGGCAGCAGCGTTCTGGCTGCCGATGCATCGGCCTTACTTCAGCAGCTGCCAGTCGCCGTTCTTGACTTCCACCATGCGGAAGGCGCTCAGATCCAGGCCCATGTGGTCGGTCGGGCTCATGTTGAAGGCGCCGGTGGTGGCGACAAACCCCTTAGTCTGTTCGATGGCGGCGCGGATTTTTTCCTTGTCGGTCGAGTTGGCGCGCTTCATCGCGTCAACCGCCAGCAACAACGCGTCGTACGCATAGCCACCGAAGGTCGACGGCTCCGTCTTGAACTTGTCGCGGTAGGTCTTGTTGTACCCGGTCACCATCGTCTTTTGCGGGTCGTTGGCCGGCAGCGCGTCGGCAACCAGCATCGCTGGAGTCGGCAGACGGATGCCTTCAGCGGCCTTGCCGGCGAGCTTGATGAACTCGTCCGATGCCACGCCGTGCGACTGGTACAACGGCAGCCCGCTGCCCAGCTGACCGTAGTTCTTGGTCACGACGGCCGGACCCTGGCCGAGACCAAACACGAAGATCGCCTGCACGCCGGGCGTGTTCTTGATCTTGGTGATCTGTGCGGTCATGTCGGTATCCTTCGGGCCGTAAGTTTCATCGGCTACCAGCGTGATGCCGTACTTGCCGGCGACGGTGTGGGATTCCTTGCGGCCCGACTGGCCGAAGCCGCTGGTTTCGGACAGCAGGCCGACCTTGCTGATACCGCGCTTCTTCATGTCCTCGAACACTTTTTCCGCCGCCATGCGATCGGTGTGCGGCGTCTTGAACACCCACTTCTTCGCGGGCTCGACGATCACCACCGCGCCGGCCAGCGAAATGAACGGCACGCCTGCTTTCTCGACCAGCGGCACCATTGCCATGGTAGCGCCGGTAGTGGTGCCGCCGATCAGCACGTCGACGTTGTCGGATTCGATCAGGCGCTTGGCGAAGCTGTTGGCCTTGCCCGACTCGCTACCGTCGTCGTAATGCACCAATTCCAGCTTGCGTCCGAGCACGCCCCCTTCTGCGTTGATCTTCTCGACATAAGTCTGCAAGGTTTTCAGTTCGGGGTCGCCGAGGAACGCGGCCGGCCCGGTAACCGACAGCACGGAACCGATCTTGATCGGTTCGGCCGCGATCGCGCCGATCGCCGCCGACACCAGGGACCCGAGCACCAGCGCCTTGCCAAACATTTTTCCAATCATGTCTACCTCCACCTTTCGATAAATTTTTATGAAATGGTTGAACTACTCTTTTTTCGCCCGCTTTCACTCAGGCGCCTGCCGCCCTTCATCGGCCGCATTCTTATACGCGCTCGATGACGAGCGCGATGCCTTGCCCGACGCCGATGCACATCGTGCACAGCGCGTAACGACCGCCGCCACGCTCCAGCTGATTCAACGCGGTCGTGACCAGCCGCGCGCCGGAGGCGCCGAGCGGATGGCCGATGGCGATGGCGCCACCGTTCGGATTCACATGCGGCGCATCGTCCGGCAGGCCGAGGTCGCGCGTCACCGCCAGCGCCTGCGCGGCGAACGCTTCGTTCAATTCGATCACGTCCACCTGCTCCAGCTTCAGCCCGGCCAGCGCCAGTACCTTGCGCGTCGCCGGCGCCGGGCCGAAGCCCATGATGCGCGGTGCCAGTCCGGCGACCGCCATGCCGAGCACGCGGGCGCGCGGCTTCAACCCGTGCCGGTCGGCTGCCGCCGCCGACGCCAGCAGCACCGCGCATGCGCCGTCATTGACGCCGGACGCATTGCCCGCCGTGACGCTGCCATCGGGGTAAACCACGCCCTTCAGCCTGGCCAGCATCTCGAGCGTCGCATCCGGACGTGGATGCTCGTCGGTCGAAAACATCTTCGGCTCGCCCTTCTTCTGCGGGATGATGACCGGCACGATCTCGGCGTCGAAGACGCCTGCCGCCCGCGCGGCCGCCCAGCGCTGCTGGCTGCGCAGCGCGAATGCATCCTGGTCGGCGCGGCTGATCCTGAAGTCGACCGCCACGTTTTCGGCGGTTTCCGGCATCGAATCGATGCCGTACTTCGCCTTCATCAGCGGATTGACGAAGCGCCAGCCGATGGTCGTATCCTCGATCTTCGCCGAGCGCGAAAACGCGCTGTCGGCCTTGCCCATCACGAAGGGCGCGCGGCTCATGCTTTCCACGCCGCCCGCGATCACCAACTCCGCCTCGCCCGACCTGATGGCGCGCGCGGCCGTGCCGATCGCATCCAGGCTCGAGCCGCAAAGGCGATTGATAGTGTTGGCCGGCACATCGACCGGCAAGCCCGCCAGCAGCGCCGCCATGCGGCCGACGTTGCGATTGTCCTCGCCGGCCTGGTTGGCGCAGCCATATAGCACGTCGTCGACGCGCGCCCAGTCGACGCCCGGGTTGCGCTCGATCAGTGCCTTGATCGGCAAGGCCGCGAGGTCGTCGGCGCGCACCGTCGACAGCGTGCCGCCGTAACGGCCGAAGGGCGTACGGATGGCGTCGCAGATGAAAGCCTCAGTCACGTTGGATGCTCCGTTCTATGGTTCTATGGAAGGCTGTCGGATCAGGGTGCGACCTTGGGCCGCTTGTCAACCACACGGCGCGCCTTGCCGGTGGCGGTGCGTTCAATGGTGTTGGATGCCATCACGCGCACGCGGGTAGTGACGCCGACATGGGTCTTGATGTGGTGCTGCAGTTCGCGGCAGATGGCTTCCATTTCAAGTTCGGACAGCTTGCCGGAGATTTCCGGACGCAATTCCGTCAGCACGTCCAGCTTGTCGAGATGCCCCTCGCGCGTCACGATCAACTGGTATTGCGGCGCCAGGCCCGCCTGCTTCAGGATCAGTTCCTCGATCTGCGACGGGAATACGTTGACGCCGCGGATGATCAGCATGTCGTCCGAGCGGCCGGTGATCTTGCCGATGCGCCGCATCGAGCGCGAGGTCGGCGGCAAGAGGCGCGTCAGGTCGCGCGTCCGGTAGCGGATGATGGGCAGCGCCTCCTTGGTCAGCGAGGTGAACACCAGCTCACCTTCCTCGCCGTCCGGCACCACTTCACCGGTGTCCGGATTGATGATCTCCGGATAGAAATGGTCTTCCCAGATCACCGGACCGTCCTTGCTTTCAATGCACTCGCTGGCCACGCCTGGCCCCATCACTTCGGACAGGCCGTAGATGTCGACCGCGTCGATGCCTGCGCGCGCCTCGATTTCGGCCCGCATCGCATCGGTCCATGGCTCGGCGCCAAAAATGCCGACCTTGAGCGAACACTCGGCCGCGTCCAGCCCCTGGCGATAAAACTCTTCAATGATGTTGAGCATGTAGGACGGCGTCACCATGATGATTTTGGGCTTGAAGTCCTGAATCAGCTGCACCTGCTTTTCCGTCTGCCCGCCAGACATCGGGATCACGGTGCAGCCAAGCCGCTCCGCGCCGTAATGCGCGCCCAGGCCGCCGGTGAACAGGCCATAGCCGTAGGACACATGTACTATGTCGCCGGGGCGGCCGCCAGCTGCACGGATCGAGCGCGCCACCACGTTGGCCCAGGTGTCGATGTCGTTCTGCGTATAGCCGACCACGGTCGGCTTGCCAGTGGTTCCACTGGAGGCATGCAGGCGCACCACCTTTTCGCGCGGCACTGCGAACAGGCCGAATGGGTAGTTATCGCGCAAGTCCTTCTTGCCGGTGAACGGAAACTTGGCCAGGTCGGCCAGCGTTTTCAGGTCGTCTGGGTGCACACCGGCGGCATCGAATGACGCGCGGTAATGCGGCACATGGTCATACGCGTGGCTCAAAGTCCACTTCAGGCGCTTCAGTTGCAATGCCTGCAACTCGTCCCGGCTGGCCTTTTCGATGGGCTCAAGCTCGCCCGGATTTTGTGTAGCTTGTAGCATGGTGTCTCCTCCGATGAATTTTTCCGGCGCCAGGTTTCAGGAGCCGGCGCCGATGACTTCGCCCTTGATCTGATGGGACTTGCCGCGGAACAAAGCAATGCGGGTACCTTCCTGGTTCGTCACGCTGATGTCGTACACGCCGCTGCGCCCCACCCTGGCCTGCTCGACCGCTTGTGCCGTCAGTACGTCCCCCGCCCTGCCGGGCGCGAGGTATTCGATCGAACAGCCGGCGGCCACCGTGTTGAGGTTGTAGCTGTTGCAGGCGAACGCGAAGGTGCTGTCGGCGAGCGCGAAGATGAAGCCGCCATGACAGGTTTGGTGCCCGTTGAGCATGTCCGGCCTTACCTTCATGCTGATGCGCGCGGTGCCGGGGCCGACGGCAAGGATTTCCATGCCGAGCGTCCTGGTGGCTTCGTCGCGCGCATACATGGCTTTCGCCGTGGCTTCGGCCAGCTCCTGCGCATCCGATTGTTTGAGTACTTCATGCATGGAACAAGGCTCCCGTTGCGACTTTCCTGCGAATCAGCGGCGACACGCGGTAACGGTCCTCGCCATAGCTTCCCGCGATGTTTTCGAGCACCGCCATCACTCTGGCGATGCCGATCGCATCGGCCCAGGCCAGTGGCCCGCGCGGATAGTTGACACCTTTCTGCATCGCGGTGTCGACCGCCTGCACGCTGCACACTCCCTGATTCACTGCATCCGCGGCTTCGTTGGCCAGCATCGCGACCGTGCGCATGACCGCCATGCCGGGCACGTCATCCAGGCGCGACACCGTATAACCGGCCGCCTGGAAAGTACCGACCACGGCGCGGTAGGCAGCCTCGTCGCACTGATCGGCGCACGTCAGCGCGGCCCGGCTGGCGGTGCTCCAGTCTAGCGCCAGATCCAGCAGCACGGTGTTGCACACGCCGTTGTCGCGCGCGCGCCGCGTGGCGCTGCGGCCGTCGGTCAGATACACGGTGGCGGCGCCGCATTGCAGCAAGGCGTCGCTGCTGGCGGCGGCGACGCGCTCCACCTGCAGGCCGCCGGCCGCGATCCGCGCCGCCAGCGCCTGTGCGAAGGCATCGGCGCCAAAGACCGTCACGCCGGCCGGAGCGGGCTGCACAGCTTCATCCTGTGGCTGCGGCGCCGGCGCTTGGTTGCCGTATTGGTAAAACCCGCGTCCGGTCTTGCGGCCGAGGAAACCCGCATTGACCAATTCCTGCTGCATCAGCGACGGCGTGAAACGCGGGTCGTTGAAGTAGGCTTCGAATACCGACTTCGTCACCGCGAAATTGACATCGTGGCCGATCAAGTCCATCAGTTCGAACGGCCCCATGCGGAAGCCGCCCGCTTCGCGCAGGATGGCATCGAGCGTAGCCGGGGCCGCCGCCTGCTCGGTGGCGATGCGCAGCGCTTCGGCATAGTACGGGCGGGCGACGCGGTTGACGATGAAGCCGGGCGTCGACGCGGTATGCACCGGGCTCTTGCCCCAGGCGGCCGCGGTGGCATAAACGACGTCGGCCACTTTCCGCTCGCTGGCCAGTCCGCTGACCACTTCCACCAGCGCCATCAAGGGCACCGGGTTGAAAAAATGCATGCCGACCAGGCGCTGCGGAAAACGCAGGCCGGCGCCGATGGCGGTGACCGAAATCGACGAGGTGTTGGTGGCGAGAATGCAGCGCTCGCCAACAATCGCTTCGAGTTCGGCAAACAGCTTGCGCTTGGCCTCCAGGTTTTCGACGATGGCTTCCACCACCAGGCCGGCATCGCCGAGCCGGTCGATCGACGCCACCGCTTGCAGTCGCGCGCCGGCGGTCTCGGCATCGGCGGCGTTCATCCTGCCCTTCTCGACGAGCTTGCCGAAATTCCGGCGGATATTGGCGATCGCCTGCTCCGCCGCTTCGGCGCGGGCGTCATACAGCTTGACCGGATGACCGGCGGCGGCCGCGACCTGCGCGATGCCCGCGCCCATAGCGCCGCTGCCGACAACCGCGACCGTGACCGACGGATCGAGTGCCGAGACCATGCTTCAGGCTCCGGTGAAGCGCGGCGCGCGCTTTTCCATGAAAGCGTTCACGCCTTCGCGGTAATCGTGGCTGTTGCCGAGTTCGCGCATGAAGTCGCGCTCCAGGTTCAACTGTTGTTCGAGCGTGTTGCCGGGGCTGGCGTAGATCGCCTGCTTGGTGCGCGCCAGTCCCTTGGTCGGCGCGGCGGCGAAATGTTTCGCCAGCGCATCGACTTCACCCGCCAGTGCGTCGTCGTCGACGCATTTCCAGATCAGGCCCCAGCTTTCCGCGCGTTCCGCGCTGAGCTTGTCGCCCAGCATCGCCAGCCCCATCGCGCGCGGTGTGCCGATCGCGCGCGGCAGGAAATAGGTGCCGCCAGTATCGGGAATCAGACCGAGGCGGCAAAACGCTTCGACGAAGGAAGCGGATTTCGCCGCGATCACGATGTCGGCCGCGAGCGCCAGATTGGCGCCGGCGCCGGCCGCGACGCCGTTGACCGCGCAGATTACCGGCAGCGGCAGATTGCGCAGCGCCAGCACCAGAGGGGCGTAATATTTTTCCACCGATTCGCCGAGATCAACCGCGGCGGCGCCGGGCGCGACCGCGCGGTCCGCCAGATCCTGGCCAGCGCAGAAGCCGCGGCCCGCGCCGGTCAGCACCAGCACGCGCACGGACGGATCGGCCTTCACCTTTTCCAGCGCTTCACGTACTTCGAGATGCATCGCGGCGGTGAAGCTATTGAGCTTGTCGGGCCGATTGAGCGTTAGCCGGGCAATCCCTTGGCCGATCTCGAACAGGATATTTTGATATGTCATCGCTTGCTTTCAATCAGGGCTAGATATGCGCGCGGCTTTGCACGACACGAAAACGGTTTGCGACGAAGGCGGCGTCGCACAGCGCCGCATTGGCGGCCGGGTTGGCGCCGGTCCCATGGAAGTCGCTGAAGGCCGCCGACTGGTTCACGAACACGCCGCCGGTCAGGTTGATCGACAGTGCGACGCCCGTCTCCTCCGCCAGGTCACGCGCCTGCTCGATCACTTGCGGATCGCGCGCATACACGGACAGCGTCAGCGCTCCCTGTTCGCGCACGCCTTTATCCGCCAGCGCGAGGCTGTGCGCGGTGCCTTTGGTCGCGACGCCGAACGAGATCGGGCCGAAGAATTCCTGCATGATCCTGTCTTCGTCGAAAGTCTTGATCTTCAGCAGCAGCGGCGTGCGGGTACGTGCGGCCGGAAATTGCGGATGCGCCAGCGGCCGGCTGTCGGCCACCACTTCGCCTAGTGCCCGCGCGGCTTCGATACGGTCGATCACCGCGCTGTTCTGGATCGCGCCGGTTATCTCCACCGCCTTGGCGGCATCACCGGTCAATTTGGCGATGCCATCGGCGATTGCCTGCACTACCTCGTCGAAGCCGACGCGGCCATCCGGCGTGTCGATGCCTTCGGCCGGGATGTAGATGTTTTGCGGCGCGGTGCACATCTGCCCGGAATACAGCGTGAGCGAGAACGCGATGTTGCGCGCCATGCCTTTCAGGTCGTCGGTCGAGTCGATGATGATCTGGTTCACGCCGGCCTTCTCGGTATACACCTGCGCCTGATGCGCGTTGCGCTCCAGCCAGTTGCCGTTGGCGCTGCTGCCGGTGAAATCGATCAGGCGCACTTCGGGACGGGTCGCAAGCGTGGCGGCGGTATCGTCGCCCTGGTCATGCGCGGCCAACGTGACGATGTTCGGATCGAATCCCGCTTCCTGCAGCACCTCGCGCGCGATCTGGACGGTGATCGCGAGCGGCAGGATCGCGCCGGGATGCGGCTTGACGATCACTGCATTGCCGGTGGCAAGGCTGGCAAACAGGCCCGGATAGCTGTTCCAGGTCGGGAAGGTGCAGCAGCCGATCACCAGGCTCACGCCGCGCGGCACGACGGCGTAACGCTTTTCCATCCTCAGCGGCTCGTTCTTGCCTTGCGGCTTTTCCCAGCAAGCGGTCTCGGGAATGCGGCGCATCTGGTCCCACGCATAGGCGACGGCTTCGAGGCCGCGATCCTGCGCATGCGGGCCGCCCGCCTGGAACGCCATCATGAAGGCCTGGCCGGTTGTATGCATCACCGCATAGGCGATCTCGAAGCTGCGTTTGTTCAGGCGTTGCAGGATTTCCAGCGACACGCCGACCCAGGCTTCCGGGCCGGCCTTGCGCCAGGCTGGCGACGCCACCTTGATCGCCGCGAACAAGGCATCCAGATCGGCTTTCGGATAGGTGATGCCGAGATCGAAACCGTATGGAGAGGCTTCCCGGCCGCCGCGACCGACGGTCGCTGCCTGTTCCAGCGCAAATGGCTTGTCCAGCAAGGCCTCGAAGGCGGCCTTCCCGTCGTCATTGGCGGTCTCGCCGTACGCCTTCGGGCTCGGCATTTCGGCGTAGGCGCTCCAGTAGCCGCGCGTGACGATCGATTCGGTCGCCTTATCCAGCAAGGGCCGGTGGCGTTCAAGGAAAGAGGTGGGCATGCATGTCTCCAAAAATCTGTTCTTGTCTGGCGCCGCCAAGTGTTAGTGATCCTGGTCGAAATCCATCACCAGCCTGTCCGTCACCGGGAAGCTCTGGCATGACAGCGCGAAACCGCGCGCGATCTCGTAATCCTCCAGCGCGTAGTTCACATCCATGTCGACCTTCCCTTCCACCACCTTGCAGCGGCAGGTCGAGCACACGCCCGCCTTGCAGGAATGGCGCACGTCGATACCGTGCCTGAGCGCCGCGTCCAGCACCGATTCCTTGTCTTTTTCCATGCTGAAGTTGACATGGTTGCCGTCGATGACTAAGGTCACCTCGCATTCCGTGCCGCCGGGAACCGGGCGCGCTCCAGGCACGTGCTCGCGCCGGGGCGCGCTGGCGGCGAATAGTTCCACCTTGATTTTTTCCTTTGGAAAGCCGTGTTCGCGCAGCGCCCTCGACACCTCGTGCATCATCTGCTCCGGGCCACAAATGAAGGCGGCATCGATGTCGTCGAGCACGACCCAGCTCTTGAAGAAGCGCGCGCACTTGTCCCCATCGATGCGGCCGTTGAACAGGTCAATGTCCTGCTGCTCGCGGCTCATCACATAGACCAGCTTGAAGCGGGCCAGATAGAGGTCTTTCAGTTCGGCCAGCTCTTCCTTGAAGATCACCGACGACGATGCGCGGTTGCCATAGAACAATGTGAAACTGCTGCCTGGCTCCGTCTGCAGCGTGGTCTTGATAATCGACAGCATCGGAGTGATGCCGCTGCCCGCAGCGAACGCGAGATAATGTTTGCAGTTATCCGAAGACAGCGGTACATGGAAGTGGCCCATCGGCGGCATCACATCGAGCTGCGCACCGGCCTGCAGCGAATCGTTGGCCCAGGTCGAAAACAGGCCGCCAGGCGTGCGCTTGATCGCCACGCGCAGCGTGGCGTCCCGCACCGACGAGCAAATCGAATACGAGCGACGCACATCTTCCCCGCCGATCGCCACCCGCAGCGTCAGATGCTGCCCCTGCGTATAGCGGTACGCATCACGTAGCTCGGACGGCACGTCAAAAGTGACGGCGACAGCGTCGCGTGTCTCGCGCCTCACCTGCGAGACGGTCAACGCATGAAACTTGCTCATATCAAACTGCTCCCCCAACCCTGTCAGGCATCCGGCGTCGCGTGCCAGAGATTGCCTGTTCAATGGCTTTTGAAATAATCGAACGGTTCCAGGCAGTCGTCGCAGCGGTACAGCGCCTTGCATGCTGTCGAACCGAAACGGCTGCTCAGGCGCGTTTTGACCGAGCCGCAACGCGGGCACTCCACCTCCGACTCCATCGATTCCTTTCTGCGTAGACGGCTGATATCGATCACCTGATGATTACTTGCTTTTCGCGTCGGCGGCGCGATGCCGTAACTCTTCAGCTTCTGCTTGCCGCTTTCCGTCATCCAGTCGGTGGTCCACGCCGGCGACAGCTGCGTCTCCAGCCGCACTCTTTTGAGACCATGGCTGCGCAGAACCGCTTCGACCGCACTGGCGATCGCCAGCATCGCCGGACAGCCGCTATAGGTCGGCGTGATGGTGACGACGAACTCCTCGCCGCCCGCCTGTTCCACCTTGCGCACGATGCCCAGATCGACGACCGAAATCGCCGGGATTTCCGGATCCGGGACTTCCTCCAGCCATTGCCAGACCTGCTCTACGGTGGCCGTCATCGCGCTCACCAGTTGGCGCCCGGATACGCGCGCTGCAGAAACTGCATTTCCGCCAGCAGATAACCAAGGTATTCGCTATGTACGCCGCGTTTGCCGCCTCGCTGCATCCATGCATCCGGTGCCGGCATGCGCAAGGTGGCCTCTTCGAGCACTTCGCGCACATGCCGCAGCCATGGCTCGCGCAGGCTGGCGAGATCCGGCGCCACGCCCTGGCCGGCCATCGCACGGTCGATCTCATCGGCCTCGAACATTTCGCCGGTATACATCCAAAAATCATCAAGCGCGGCCTGCATCAGCGCGTGGCTGTGGTCGGTGCCATCGCCCAGCCCCACAACCAGATCGCCGCTGCGACGCAGGTGGTAACTGACCTCCTTCAGCGACTTCTCAGCGATGGCTGCCACGCCTGTGTCACAGGACGCGCAAAGCCGCTGCAGAAGCAGGAAATGCCATGCATCGAAATAAAACTGTCGCGCCAGCGTGTCGGCGTAATTGCCGTTGGGCTGCTCGACCAGCAGCAGGTTGCGGAAGTCGTGCGCGTCGCGCAGGAACGCCAGTTGGTCTTCGTCGCGGCCTTTGCCTTCAACCTCGCCCGCGTAGGAAAACCAGAATCGGGCCTGGCCGATCAGGTCCAGCGCCACGTTGGTGAGCGCCATGTCTTCTTCCAGTGCCGGCCCCTTGCCGCACCATTCGCTCAGCCGCTGGGAAAGCACCAGCGCATTGTCGGCGAGACGCAGCAGGTATTCGAATTTTTGATCTACCATGACTATCCCGGCTCTACAGGTTCTTCACTTCTTCGGGCATCGGGAAGAAGGTCGGATGGCGATAGACCTTGCTGTTGGATGGCTCGAACAGCGGCACCTTGTCGCCGGGGCTGCTGGCGGCAATATCGGCCGCTTTCACTGCCCAAATGCTGATACCTTCATTGCGGCGGGTATACACGTCGCGTGCGTTATTGATCGCCATCTCCGCGTCGGGCGCGTGCAGACTGCCCACATGCTTGTGCGCCAAGCCGTGCTGGCTGCGGATGAAGATTTCCCAGAGGGGCCATTCCTTGCTCATATCCGTCTCCATTGATTCAGATGGCGGTCTGCCTGGATGCCTTGCGGCGCTCCTGCTTTTCAGCATGCGCGACCAGTGCGTCGCGAAACCATTCGCCATCCTTGTATGCCTTCACGCGCGCGCGCAAGCGGTCGCGGTTGCAGGGGCCATTGCCCCTGATGACGTCGTTGAATTCGCTCCAGTCGATAGCACCGAAGTCGTAGTGCCCGGTTTCCTCGTTCCACTTCAGCTTCGGGTCGGGAATCGTCAAGCCCAGGTATTCGGCTTGCGGTACCGTCTGGTCGACCATGCGCTGGCGCAAGTCGTCGTTGGAATGCAGCTTGATGCGCCATGCGGCTGATTGCGCGCTGTTGACGGAGTCTGCGTCGGACGGACCGAACATCATCAGCGCCGGCCACCACCAGCGGTTGAGGGCGTCCTGCGCCATCCGCTTCTGCTCGGGCGTGCCCCTGCATAGCGACAGCATGATGTCGTAGCCCTGGCGTGCATGGAAAGACTCTTCCTTGCACACACGAATCATCGCGCGGGAATATGGCCCGTAGGAGCAACGGCACAACGGGATCTGGTTGATGATCGCGGAGCCGTCTACCAGCCAGCCGATCGCACCCATGTCGGCCCAGCTCAGGGTCGGGTAATTGAAGATGCTGGAGTATTTCGCCTTGCCGGAGTGCAGGTCGGCCAGCACTTGATCGCGCGACACGCCCAGTGTTTCGACCGCGCTATACAGGTACAGGCCATGGCCGGCCTCGTCCTGGATCTTCGCCAGCAGGATGGCCTTACGCTTAAGCGTCGGCGCACGCGTCACCCAGTTCCCCTCCGGGAGCTGGCCTACAATCTCCGAATGCGCGTGCTGCGAAATCTGACGGATCAGCGTCTTGCGATAGCCTTCTGGCATCCAGTCCTTGGGCTCGATCTTGATGCCAGCCTCGACGCGCTGCTGAAACCCGCGCTCCTGCGGCGCCATTTCGTCAAGCGATCGGACTTTCCCGCTTCCGGTATCGACCAATTGTGCGTACACGCCCCTACTCCCTCTTGAATCGGCTCGAAACATTTCATTCCGGCCCGTAACGTGCGACCGCATGGAAGCAGAACCGAATTTTGAAATTCTTGATGCGAATCATTTGCGCAAGAATTATTTAGGTTTAGCCACGCCCTCATAATATGATACGTAGATTGGTATGTAAATAGTTTTAAGCGTATCATTAAAAATATTTGTATCGTTTTTGGATTTCCTTCGCCAGCGTGTGTTCCATATGTATCATCTTTCCCCCTGAAGAATATTTACGTAGAAACCTGATCAACCCATGTCATCAACCAAAAGCCATGCCCTCAAGAAATGGATCGACCAGTACATGACCGATCACCCGCCGCGCGCGAAATCCCTCGTGATGACGCTGTTCGGCGATGTGATCACTCCGCACGGTGGAAAGGTGTGGCTGGGCAGCCTGATCGACTTGCTGGCGCCATTTGGAATCAGCGACCGCTTGGTGCGTACCAGCGTGTTCCGACTTGCGGAAGAAGGCTGGCTTGATGCGCAGCGCGAAGGGCGACGCAGCCTGTACGCGCTGAATCCGTCTGCGGCGCCCCGTTTCGAGCGCGCCTACCAGCGCATCTACACGCCGTCGGTACGGGAATGGAGTGGCGAATGGACGCTGCTGTTTGCGACCTCCGGCACGATTACCGCCGAGCAGCGTGCGGGCTTGCGCAAGGAGCTGCTATGGCAGGGGTACGGGATGATCGCGCCCTCCGTGTTCGGCCACCCGAATGCCGACCCGGAGACGCTGGATGAAATCCTGCAACGCGTGGGCGTGAAGGGAAATGTCTTCGTTTGCGTCGCGGCCGACTCCGCCGCGTTCGCGACGCGACCCTTGAGGGACCTGATCGGGCAGTGCTGGGAACTGGGCAGCGTGGTCGACGATTATGCGCACCTAAGCGAACGCTTCGCGGCAGTGCCGAAATTGCTGGACGGAAGAAGCGCGCTCGACCCCGAGCATGCGTTCATGATCCGCACGCTGCTGATTCACGCCTACCGGCGCGCGCAGCTGCACGATCCGCAATTGCCGCTGGAATTGCTGCCCGAGAACTGGCCAGGCATGATTGCCTATGAATTATGCCGCAAGGTATATCGCGGCACCTGGAAAAACGCCGAACAATACGTCCTGGCAACGCTACGCCGCGAAGACGAAGCGGCGCCGGAGGCCGCGCCGTATTTCTACCAGCGTTTCGACGGCCTCCACTGACACCGTCGCAGCGTATCGCTTGTTGGGGACACGGCACGGAGCGCCAAAGGCGCCATCAACGTGGCGCGATTTCCGGTGCGTAGAACGCACCCCGGCCCGATTCATCGAAGCCGGCGTGGTGCGCATCGCACGTTCACATCACGAGCGCTTGGCCACCAGCGTAAGGATGTCGTAGCTGGCGACCAGTTCACCATCCTGATTGATCACCGCCACATCCCATGCGACTACGCCTTGCCCGACGCCTTTCGGATCTTTCTTGCGGCGGTCGATCTTTCGCTTGCAGGTCAGGCGCGCCTGGATCGTGTCGCCAATGCCGACCGGCTTGACGAAGCGCAGCGTGTCGAGGCCATAGTTCGCGAGCACCGGCCCCGGCGCGGGCGACACGAACAGGCCGGCAGCAGCCGACAGCACGAAGTAGCCGTGCGCGATGCGCTTGCCGAATTGCGTTTGCTTCGCGGCGATCTCGTCGAAATGCATGTAAAAGTAATCGCCCGACAGGCCCCCGAAGGCGACGATATCGGCTTCGCTGACGGTGCGGCGGTGAGTCAGCAGCGAATCGCCGACTTGCAGGTCGTCGAAATGGCGGCGGAACGGATGCACGTCGGATTCGTTGAGCGCGGCGCCGCGTACATATTCGCCGGTGACCGCGGTCAGCATCGTCGGCGAACCCTGTACCGCGGCGCGCTGCAGATAATGCTTGACCGCGCGGATCCCACCCAGTTCCTCACCGCCGCCGGCACGACCCGGGCCGCCGTGCTTGAGCATCGGCAGCGGCGAGCCGTGGCCAGTCGATTCGACCGCCGCTTCGCGGTCCAGTACCAGCAGGCGACCATGGCGCATCGCGGCAACCGGAATCGCCTTGGCGGCGATCTTCGGATCGCGCGTAACCAGCGAACCGACCAGGCTGCCCTTGCCTTTCGCGGCCAATGCCAGCGCTTCGTCGATGTCATCGTACGGCATCAGCGTGCTGACCGGGCCGAAGGCTTCGATGTCGTGCACGCGCTCGTCGCGCAGCGGATCGCGGCACAGCAGCAGTGTCGGCGAGAAGAACGCGCCGTTGCCGACGTTATCGCCCACCGGCGCGAAGCCGTCGCGCTCGCCATAGACGACTTCATTGCCCTGCGCCAGTTGCGCGACGCGCTCGGCCACGTCGGCCTGCTGCGCATGCGAGGCCAGGGCCCCCATTTTCACGCCTTCGCGTGCCGGATCGCCAACCACGGTCTTCGCCAGACGGTCGCGCAGGCGCTGCGCGACCGCGTCGAGATGCTTGCGCGGTACGATCGCGCGGCGCACGGCGGTGCATTTCTGGCCGGCCTTGGTGGTCATTTCGCGCGCCACTTCCTTGACGAACAGGTCGAACTCTTCATCGTCCGGCGTGACATCCGGTGCGAGGATCGCGCAATTGAGCGAATCGGCCTCGGCGTTGAACGGGACCGCCTGGCGGATCAGGTTCGGATGCGCGCGTAGCTTCGCCGCGGTGTCGGCGGAACCGGTGAAAGTGACGACGTCGAAACCATCGAGCCGCTCCAGCAGGTCGCCGGTGCCGCCGATGACCAGTTGCAGCGCGCCTTCCGGCAGCAGGCCGGACTCGTTCGCCATGCGCACCATCGCCTCGGTCAAATAGCTGGTCGCGGTTGCGGGCTTGGCGATGCATGGCATGCCGGCGAGGAAGGTCGGCGCGAATTTTTCGAGCAGGCCCCAGATCGGGAAGTTGAACGCGTTGATGTGGACCGCGACGCCGCCGCGCGGCACCAGGATGTGGGAACCGAAGAACTTGCCCTGCTTGCCGATCTGGATTGCCGGCCCTTCATGCACCACGTTGCCGGAAGGAAGCTCGTTCGACCCCATGCTTGCATAGGCGAACAAGGTGCCGTTGCCGCCTTCGATGTCGATCCAACTATCGGCGCGGGTCGCGCCGGTATGGTAGGACACGGCATACAGCTGCTCCTTGCGTTCGGAAAGGTAGGCGGCCAGCGCTTTCAGGCGCGCGGCGCGCTCCTGGAAATCCATCGCCATCAGCGCCGGCACGCCCTTGCCGCGCGCAAATGCAACCGCTTCGGCGAAATCCGGTGCCTCGGCGTGGGTGTGGGCGACGATGCGCCCATCGACCGCGCTGGCGAGCGCCTGCGCCGCCTGCTGGCCAAACCAGCGTCCGCCGATGAAACTTTGTAGGGTAGGCGCGTTGGCCATGTGTGTTCTCCTGGTTGATCTTGAATGAATGAAAGAGCGGAGGCGGCTCAGGCCGGCTCCGGCGATTCTGGCCTCGGCGGCACGCGCACGGCCGGGATGCCACCGAAGAAAAGGTCGGCAACGACCGGCGCCATCGCTTCGTAAGTCAGTTCGCCATCCGGCTTGAGCCAGGTGAACATCCAGTTGATCATGCCGAACAGCAGCATGGCCAGCGGCTTGGCCATGCGCGCCGTATCCAACTCGGGGCGCAGCTCGGCAATGGTGTCGGCGAAGCCGACGACGACGCGGCGCTCCCCGGCGAGAACGCGTTCGCGGTCGTCGTCGTTCAGGAAGCGCACGTCGCTGGTCAACACCTGATGCGCATGCCGCGCGCCCGCGTATTCCTCGACGAAACGCCGGATCAGCCGCTCCAGCCGCGCTTTCGGATCGAGCGGCTCCCGCCGCACGTGGTCGACGACGGATTCGAGGCGCGTCACGTGGCCTTCGGCGATGTTCACCAACAGCGCGTACTTGTCGCGGAAATAGTGGTACAGCGACGGTTTGGACACGCCGCAGGCTTCCGCGACTTCGTTCATCGAGGTCGCAGCGAATCCGCGCTCGGCGAAGAGCTGCGCCGCGCGCGACAGGATCATTTCGCGCTGCTCTTCGTAGGCGGGTGAGCGTCCTCTTGCCATGAGATGTAAGCCTTAATAATGGCCTGCCGCCACCAAAAACATTATTGACCGACCGGTCGGTTTAAATTATATTGAAGTGCCAGCCAGAGATCAACCACCTCAAACTGCATTAATCGTCCGCCTTCCCACATCATCTTTTAGCTATTTCGCCGTGTGCGTATCCGCTCCGGCATCCCCCCGGAGGAGTTTCGCATGCCCTACTATTCCCTTGAAGGCGTCATTCCTGTTGTCGATCCGAGCGCCTACGTGCATCCGACCGCCGTACTGATCGGCGATGTCATCGTCGGTCCGAACTGCTATATCGGTCCCTGCGCAGCCTTGCGCGGCGACTTCGGGCGCATCGTGTTGCAACGCGGCGCGAACGTGCAAGACACCTGCGTCATCCACGGCTTTCCCGCATCGGACACGGTGGTGGAGGAAAACGGCCATATCGGCCACGGCGCGGTGCTCCATAGCTGTGTCGTCCGGCGCGATGCATTGGTCGGCATGAACGCGGTGGTGATGGACGAAGCCGAGATTGGCGAGCAAGCGATCGTGGCTGCCAGTGCCTTCGTCCGCGCCGGCATGAAGGTCCCGCCGCGTTCTCTGGTCGCCGGCGTGCCCGCGAAAGTGTTGCGCGAACTTAGCGCAGAAGAAATCGCGTGGAAGCTGGAAGGCACCCTCACCTATCAGGACCTGACCAAGCGCTGCCTGGCGACCATGACCGAAGTGGCGCCTCTGACCGCGATCGAAGCAAATCGTCCGCGCTTGCAGGCGCCCGACGTGCAGCCGCTGATCGCGAAGAAAAGAGGCTGACGCCGCCGCACACCCAGTCTCAGACCGCCGCCAGCTTGGATGCCGGCGCGGTCTGCGGCTGCTGCTGCTGGAAATATCCCTCGACATGGATCAGTTCGTCCTTCGCGCCAAGACGCTTCGCCGCCTCCGTGCAACTTTCGACGAATTCCGGCGTGCCGGCGATGAAAACGCTATATCCCGACAGATCGGCGAACTGCGTCGACAGAATGTCGGGGATGCGGCCATGCAGCATGCCGTCATGTTTTTCGCGGGTCAGTGTCGGCATGAACTTGAAGCGCCGGTTCTTTGCCTGCAGGAAGGCCATCAAACCTTGGTCGTACAGATCTTGGGCTGTGCGCGCGGAAAACATCAGCTTCACCGGCTGCCTGAAACCGCGCCGCAAAGCGGCTTCCGTCAGCGACAGGATCGGCGCCAGCCCGGAGCCGGCTGCCAGGCACAGCACCGGTGTCTCGACTGAGGGATCGCCAATAAAGGTGCCATAGGCGCCGGATAGTTTGACCATGTCACCCACCTGCACCTGGTCGTGCAGCCAGCGGCTGGTGGCGCCGTTTTCATCGCGCGTAATGTGCAGCACGATTTCGCCGTCCGGCCTCGGCGCGGCGGCGATCGAATAGCAGCGCGGCGGCGCACCAGTGTTCGCATCGCCGACCATTACATACTGGCCGGGCCAGTAGCGCACCGGGTTGCCCAACGGGCGCAGGCGGAATTCGGTGATGCGCGGCGTGCGCCGGATCTTGTCGGTGACCACGTGCAGCATGTTCTCGCGCGGCGGAAACAGCTTGGGCTTGGCGTCTTCCGTACCCCATTCGATCACCAGTTCGTCCGACAAGGGCTTGGCCATGCACATCAACCCGTAGCCCTGCGCGCGCTCCTCCGGCGACAAGGCCATATCCAGCACCATCCCCTGATCGAACTCGCCCCGCAGCACTTTTACCTTGCATTCGCCGCACGCACCGGCGCGGCAATTGTTGGGCAGAGCGTAACCCGCACGCTCGACCGCCGTCAGGACAGTATCTCCGTGCTGACAGACAATTTCATGGCCCGATGGATGCAGTTTGATTCGGCTCACTTGTCATCCTTCAACAAATTCATGATACGCAAATACGGATGGCGCGAAGGCCTTGCGGCGCCCGCACCATCCGCCAGGAACATCAGAACACCGGAATGATGTCCTTCATGTCGATGTCGGTGACTTCCTCGCCCGAAATGCCGACTTCCGGAATCGCTGGAAACGGAATGTCGTACTTGTCGAGCACACCTTTGAGGTTAAGCATCGCGGCCTTCCAGTTTTCCTTTTTCTGCTCATAGCCGGGGATATGGAAGCCAGCTTCGCGTGCCACCGCTTCCCCCTTGCGCTGGACTTCGATGAAATTGGCGGGCAGATCCCAGAAATCCGCCGGCGGCTCGAACAGCACGGCCGACAGGAACAGGTAGCCGGCGCGCACCTGCTTGGTGATGATCGCGCGGTCTTCCATCTTCATCCTTGGATAGTCGCGCTCCATCAGCGCCATGCAGATCGCCATGTGGCGGCCTTCGTCGCGGCCGATGTTGCGGAAGCCTTCCTTGAATACCGGCTCGGTGCAGCCCGCCGCCATCTGGTGGAAGATCGTCGCGGCGGCAATCTCGCCCATCAGGAAGGAACTGAACAGCACGGCGAGGCTGTATTTCGGCACGGCCGCCTTGTAGCCGGTCCAGTAGCGGCCGCCGTTGTAATACAGCCAGGCGGTGTTGCGCTTGAGCTGCTTGCCAAGCTCGGTCTTCGGCTCGTAAGTCAGCGGATCGGTATGTTCTAGCAGCTTGGTGATGGCCAGGCCGCACATCTGTTCATGGTTCTGCTCGTCGCGCGTGACCGAGAAGAAGCAGCGGCGCACCGCATCTTCCTCATGCACTTCATACGTCTTGATAAAGGCTTCGGCGAAGACCGGCGGCGCGGATGCATCAAACACCGAGAGCAGGGTCCACCAGTATGCAATCGCCTCGCGCTCCTCCCAGGTGTAGCTGCTGACATCGAAGGTGTCCCACGGCAGCGCCTGCGGATCCCACGCCTCGCGCAGCGACGCGCTCCACACCTCCTCCAGTTTCGAGGTCTGCCGGTGCCAGGACAGCGGATACACGTTCGGCTGTTCCGTGGCTGGCGGGTATTCCATCAAGTGAGCGATTTTTTCTTGGTTCGACATGCTGCGTCTCCTTCAAAGAATGTGATGCCGGCCGGGCATAGACCAGCGTTGAGAAGCTCGTAGGCGTTGCATCGGTGCGTTCATAGAACGTCCCAATCATGATACTGCTTTTTATTTGTGTCAATCATTTTTTGTGTCGTATTTATTTTCGGTATCATGTTTCCAAGGCGATACATTGCCGCCCCGGGTACGGCTCGTTAGCCGTGGAGTTGCCGACAATGGCGAAAAAAGCGGCTTTGGTTGAACGGCAAGCCCGGCTGCTGCCGCGATAGGCGGCACGGGCTCTATCGCAAACGTTCCACCCTCAGCCGCCTCCGGCCGCGCAGTCCACTTTGGTCAAGCCTTGCGTCCTGCTTGCCGAGTTATCATTGAAAACACCATCCGGCCAAGCCGGAGAAGGCGGACGCGAGCGAGGAGCGAAGCGATGACCAACCTGAACCGGAAGTGGCTGCCGTGGATCGCCAGCGGCTTGGTGCTGGCGGCAGCGGCCGGCCTGCTGGGACGCCAATACCTGGGCCGCGACCAGAACAGCGACAACATCGTCAGCGGCAACGGCCGCATCGAGGCCACCGAGATCGACGTCGCGGCGCGCGCCGCCGGCCGCATCAAGGAGATATTGGTCAACGAGGGCGACTACGTGCAGGCCGGGCAGGTGCTGGCGCGCATCGATTCCGACGCCATCGATGCCCAATTGCGCCAGGCCGAGGCGCAGGCGCAGCAGGCGCAAAACGCGATTACCACCGCCCAAAGCCAGCTGGCGCAACGCATTAGCGAGAAACAGGCGGCGCAAGCCGTGGTGGCGCAGCGCGAGGCCGAACTGGCCGCGGCGCGCAGCCGCTCGGCGCGCTCGGCGACGCTGGTGGAGGCCGGCGCGTCGTCGCGCCAGGAAGCCGACGACGACCTGACCCGGCTGCGCAGCGCCGAAGCGGCGATTGCCGCGGCCAGGGCGCAGGTGGCGGCGGCCGATGCCGCGATCGCCACCGGGCGCGCGCAGGTGCAGGGCGCCGAGGCGGGCGCCGCAGCCGCCGGCGCCACGGTCGAGCGGGTTCGCGTCGATCTGGCCGACAACCAGTTGAAGGCGCCGCGCGACGGCCGGATCCAGTACCGCGTGGCCCAGCCCGGCGAAGTGATCGGCATCGGCGGCCGGGTGCTGAACATGATCGACCTGGCCGACGTCTACATGAGCTTCTTCCTGCCGACGGCGGCGGTCGGTCGCGTGGCGCTCGGTGCGGAAGTCCGGCTGGTGCTGGATGCGGCGCCCGAGTATGTGATTCCGGCGCGGGTATCGTTCGTCGCCGATGTCGCCCAGTTCACGCCGAAGACGGTGGAGACCGCCAGCGAGCGCGAGAAACTGATGTTCCGCGTCAAGGCGCAATTGCCGCCCGAACTGTTGCGCGCCCACATCCACCAGGTCAAGTCCGGTCTGCCCGGCACCGCCTACGTGCGGCTGGATGCGCGGCTGCCCTGGCCTGATCGTCTGCAGGTGAAATTGCCGCCATGAATCCCGACAGCGCAATTGCCAGCGCAACGGCACCGCTGGTGCGGGTGACCCGGCTTGGCCTACGCTACGGCAAGACGCTGGCGCTGGACGAGGTCACGCTGGATTTGCCGGCCGGCCGCATGAGCGGGCTGATCGGCCCGGACGGCGTCGGCAAGTCGAGCCTCCTGGCGCAAATCGCCGGCGCCCGCGCAATCAGCCAGGGGCAGGTCGAAGTCCTCGGCGGCGACATGCGAAATGCGCGCCACCGCCGCGCGGTCTGCCCGCGCATCGCCTACATGCCGCAAGGCCTGGGGAAGAATCTCTACCCGACCCTGTCGGTCCAGGAAAACATCGATTTCTTCGCCCGCCTGTTCGGCCATGGCCGCGGCGAACGCGAACGCCGCAGCGCCATCCTGCTGCAAGCCACCGGCCTGGCGCCGTTCGCGACGCGCCCGGCCGGCAAGCTGTCGGGCGGCATGAAGCAAAAGCTGGGTCTGTGCTGCGCACTGATCCACGACCCCGACCTGCTGATCCTGGACGAGCCGACCACCGGCGTCGATCCGCTATCGCGCCGCCAGTTCTGGGAGCTGATCCGGCAGATCCGCGCCGACCGGCCCCACATGGGCGTGCTGGTCGCCACCGCCTACATGGAAGAGGCGCTCGGCTTCGATTCTCTGATCGCAATGAACCAGGGCCGGGTACTGGCCGCCGGCACGCCGGCGCAACTGTTGCAGCGCACCGGCGCCGCCTCGCTGGAGGAGGCGTTCGTGCGCCTATTGCCGGGCAGCGCCAACGCCTCACATAACGCGATCGCCATCCCGCCGCGCGCGGCCAGCGGCGAAATCGCGATCGAGGCGCGTGAGCTGTGCCTGCGCTTTGGCGATTTCGTCGCGGTCGATCATGTCAGCTTTCGCATCGAGCGCGGCGAAATCTTCGGCTTTCTCGGCTCCAACGGCTGCGGCAAGACCACCACGATGAAGATGCTGACCGGCCTGTTGCCGGCCTCGGCCGGCCAAGCCTGGCTGTTCGGCCACCAGGTCAACCCGCACGATCTCGATACGCGGCGGCGCGTCGGCTACATGTCGCAGTCGTTCTCGCTGTACACCGAACTCACGGTGCGCCAGAACCTGGAGCTGCATGCGCGCCTGTTCCGCCTGCCGTCCGAGGGCATCGCCGCCCGCGTGCACGAGATGGGCGAGCGCTTCGGCCTGGGCGAAGTAATGGACGCGCTGCCGCCGGCGCTGCCGCTCGGCGTGCGCCAGCGGCTGTCGCTGGCGGTGGCGATGATCCACGGGCCGGAGCTGCTGATCCTCGACGAACCGACCTCGGGAGTCGATCCGGTCGCGCGCGACGAGTTCTGGCGCATCATGGTCGAGCTGGCGCGCCGCGACCAGGTGACGATCTTCATTTCGACCCACTTCATGAACGAGGCCGAGCGCTGCGACCGCATTTCGCTGATGCATGCCGGCAAGGTGCTGGTGACCGACACGCCGGCCGCACTGAAGACCGGGCGCGGCGCAGCCACGCTGGACGATGCCTTCGTCGCCTACCTAAAGGAAGCGGTCGAGCCGGGCGCCGCACCGCTCGCGGCAGGCGCGATCGCGGCGCCTCCGGACGACAGTGACGCGCGCCGGCCGGCGGCCGGCTTCAGCCTGCGCCGGCTATTCGCCTACCTGCGCTGCGAAGTGCTGGGGTTGCGGCGCGATCCGATCCGCCTGACGCTGGCGCTGTTGGGCAGCATCCTGCTGCTGTTCGTGATGGGTTTCGGTATCAACAGCGATGTCGAGGACTTGAGCTTCGCCGTGCTCGACCGCGATCAGACCGCCACCAGCCGGGACTACACGCTGAACCTGGCCGGCTCGCGCTACTTCATCCAGCAGCCGGCCATCGCCGACTACGACGATATGGATCGCCGCATGCGTGCCGGCAAGCTCAGCCTGGCGCTGGAGATACCGCCCGGTTTCGCGCGCGACCTGGCGCGCGGCACGCCGGTAACGATCGGCGGCTGGATCGACGGCGCGATGCCGATGCGCGCCGAAACCGTGCTGGGCTACGTGCAGGGCATGCACGCCGAATGGCTCGCGGCACAGGCGCGCCGGGCGCTCGGCTCCCGGGCCCGCTTCGACAACATCGACATCGAGACCCGCTTTCGCTACAACCCGGACGTAAAAAGCATCATCGCGATGGTGCCGGCGGTGATCCCGCTGCTGTTGATGCTGATCCCGGCGATGCTGACCGCGCTGTCGGTGGTGCGCGAAAAGGAGCTGGGCTCGATCGTCAACCTGTACGTGACGCCGGTCACGCGGCTCGAATTCCTGCTCGGCAAGCAGATCCCCTACGTGCTGCTGGCGATGCTGAATTTTTTCCTGCTGACGCTGCTGGCGGTCACCGCCTTCGGCGTGCCGCTGAAAGGCAGCCTGCCGACGCTGACCGCCGGCGCGCTGCTGTACGTGCTCGCCGCCACCGCGATCGGCCTGCTGATCTCGACCTTCATGCGCAGCCAGATCGCCGCCGTGTTCGCCACCGCCTTGTTGACGATTCTACCGGCCGCACAATTCTCCGGGCTGACCACGCCGGTGTCGTCGCTGGAAGGCATCCCGGCGGCGATCGGAACGGTCTATCCGACCACGCACTTCCTGACCATCTCGCGCGGCGTGTTTTCCAAGGCGCTGCAGTTTTCCGACCTGCATGCCTCGTTCCTGCCGCTCGTGCTGGCGGTGCCGCTGTTGCTGGTGCTGTGCACCGTGCTGCTGAAGAAGCAGGAGCGCTGACGATGCGCCTCGCCAACATCGTCCAGCTCGGCATCAAGGAATTGCGCAGCCTGCGGCGCGATCCGGGCATGCTGGTGCTGATCGCGTTCGCCTTCACGGTAGCGATCTACACCGCCGCCAGCGGCATGCCGGACACACTCAACAAGGCGCCGCTGGCGGTGGTCGACGAGGACGGCTCGCCGTTGTCGGCGCGCATCGTCGACGCCTTCTATCCGCCGCAATTCATGCCGCCGGCCGTGATCAGCCGGCAGCAGATGGACGCCGGCATGGACGCCGGCCGCTACACCTTCACGCTCGACATCCCGGCCGGCTTTCAGCGCGATCTGCTGGCCGGCCGCCAGCCCGGCCTGCAGCTGAACGTCGACGCCACCCAGATGAACCAGGCGTTTTCCGGCGCCGGCTACATCCAGGCGATCGTCGCCGGCGAAGTCCGGGCCTTCCTGCACGCCGACCGGCGCGCCGCCGCACCGCCGGTCGATCTGGCGCTGCGCACCCGCTTCAACCCGACGCTCGACAAATCCTGGTTTGGCGGTGCGATGGAGCTGATCAACAACGTCACGATGCTGTCGATCGTGCTGACCGGCGCAGCCCTGCTCCGCGAACGCGAGCACGGCACCATCGAACACCTGCTGGTGATGCCGGTGACGCCGCTGGAAATCATGATCAGCAAGATCTGCGCGATGGGGCTGGTGGTGCTGATCGCCTCCGCACTGTCGCTGACCTTCGTGATCCGGGGATTGCTGGCGATGCCGATCGAGGGTTCGCTGGCCCTGTTCATGGCCGGCACCGCGCTGCTGTTGTTCGCCACCACTTCGATGGGCATCTTTCTCGGCACCGTGGCGCGCTCGATGCCGCAGTTCGGGCTGCTGCTGATGCTGGTGCTGCTGCCGCTGGAAATGCTGTCGGGCGGCATGACGCCGCGCGAGTCGATGCCGGCGCTGGTGCAGGACCTGATGCTGGCGGCGCCCACCACGCACTTCGTGATCTTGGCGCAGGCCGTGCTGTATCGCGGCGCCGGCCTGGAGATCGTCTGGCCGCAGATGCTGGCGCTGGTGGCGATCGGCGCCACCCTGTTCGCACTCTCGCTGGCGCGCTTTCGCCGCGCGCTGGGCAGCATGGCCTGAGGGATCAGGCGCCCATCGCCTGCTGCCGCCGGCGCGCAAAGTCGATGAAATAATCGAGCGAGCCGGGATTGCTCATCGCGTCGCGGTTGGCGATCTTTTCGATCGGCATGCCGAGCAGCAGCTTCTTGATCGGCAATTCCATCTTCTTGCCCGACAGCGTGCGCGGGATTTCCGGCACCGTGAAGATCTCGTTCGGCACGTGGCGCGCCGACAAGGCATCGCGGATGTTGTCCTTGATGCGTTTGACCAGAACCTGGTCCAGCTCGACGCCTTCGCGCAAGACGACGAACAGCGGCATGTAGGACTCGCGGCCGAGATATTCCAGGTCGACCACCAGGCTGTCCAGCACTTCGGGCACCTCCTCCACCGCGCGGTAGATTTCGCTGGTACCCATGCGGATACCGTGACGGTTGATGGTGGTGTCGGAGCGGCCGTAGATGACGGCGCCGCCGCGCGACGTGATGCGGATCCAGTCGCCGTGCCGCCACAGGCCCGGGTAGACGTCGAAATAGCTGTCGTGGTAGCGCAAGCCGTCCGGATCGTTCCAGAAATACAGCGGCATCGACGGCATCGGCTCGGTCACCACCAGCTCACCGACCTGGTCGATTACCGACCGGCCCTGCTCGTCGAAGGCATAGGCGGCAATCCCCAGGCCGCGCGCCTGCATCTCGCCCGAATACAGCGGCAAGATCGGGCAGGCGCCGACGAAGGCGGCGGCGATGTCGGTGCCGCCGGAGATCGAGGCCAGCAGGATGTCGCGGCCGACGTTGGCATAGATCCATGCATAGCCTTCCTGCGGCAACGGCGAGCCGGTCGAGCCGACCGAGCGCAGGCGTTGCAGGTCGGCCACCCGATTCGGCACGATGCCGGCCTTCATGCAACTGGCGTAGTAGGCGGCACCGGCGCCAAAGAAAGTGACACCGGCGCGCTCGGCGAATTTCCACAAGGTGCCGAGGTCGGGCGTGCCGGGGTTGCCATCGTAGATGCAGATGGTGGCACCGACCAACAGGCCGGTCACCTGCGAATTCCACATGATCCAGCCGGTGGTCGAATACCAGTGGAAATGATCCTGCGGCCCGAGGTCGAGCTGCAGTGCATGGCCTTTCAGCGTTTCCAGCAGCGCGCCGCCGTGGCCGTGCACGATCGGCTTCGGCATGCCGGTGGTGCCGGACGAATACAAAATCCACAGCGGGTGATCGAACGGCAATTGCTCGAAGCGGATCGCTTCGTCGGTCGGCCGCAGCAGGCTGTCCCAGGCCAGCGCATCCGGCAGGCTGGCGGCCTGGTTCAGGTACGGCAGCAGCACCGTGTGCTGCAGCGTCGGCAACGCGCGCCGCATTTCCTCCAGCACCGGCAGCCGGTCGAAATCGCGCCCGCCGTAGCGGTAACCGTCGACCGCGATCAAGAGTTTCGGATCGATCTGGCGGAAGCGGTCGAGCACGCCAGCACTCCCCATATCGGGCGAACAACTGGACCAGACCGCGCCGATCGAGGCGCAGGCGAAGAACGCCACTGCCGCTTCCGGGATGTTCGGCAGATAGGCGGCGACGCGGTCGCCGGGCTGGACGCCGAGCGCGCGCAGGCTGTGCGCCACCACCGTAACCTGTTGCCGCAGTTCGCGCCAGGACAGTTGCGTCAGCGGCCGCAGTTCCGATTGCGCGATGATCGCCGGCCGCCCACCCTCCTCCCCCTCGTGAAAGCGGAACAGCTGCTCGGCGAAATTCAGCCGCGCGCCATCGAACCATGTGGCGCCCGGCATCTTGTGCGCGTCCAACACCTGCCGGTACGGCGCCGAACTGCGCACTTCGAAGTATTGCCAGACCGATTCCCAGAAATCCTCCAGGTGCTCGACCGACCATTGCCACAGCGCATGGTAGTCGCCGAAAGCCAGCGCTTTTTCGCGCTCCAGCCAGCGCATGTAGTCGTGCAGGCGGCTGTTTTGGATGCGCTGCTGCGACGGGGTCCATAGCAATTGATTGTCGGTCGACATGGCGTGCTCCTGTTTTAATATTTATGCGGGGAAACGAGCCAGGGCGTGCAAGCGGGATCGGCGGGGCGAAAGAGTTGACGGCGTCTGACGGTGCCGTTCATTACAGCAACAATCGGCGCAGGGTGCAATCCCTGGCGCCATGAAAATCTGCCATGCGTATTTTTACGACTTGTCGCGAACCATCATTCCGACTAACTTGCAGTAAGATGAATTTCTGCAAAGTTGCAACTCTTTCCACGCTACTGAAAGGAAACAAAAATGGACGACGTCGTCATCGTTGCCGCGCAACGCACGGCAGTAGGCAAGTTTGGCGGTTCGCTGGCAAAAATTCCGGCGTCCGAACTGGGCGCGCAAGTGATCCGCGCGCTGCTGGCGAAAACAGGCCTCAAGCCGGAGCAGATCAGCGAAGTGATCCTGGGCCAGGTATTGACCGCGGGCGTCGGCCAGAATCCGGCGCGCCAGGCCGTGATCAAGTCCGGCCTGCCCGACATGGTGCCCGGCATGACCATCAACAAGGTGTGCGGCAGCGGCCTGAAGGCAGTACATCTGGCGGCGCAGGCGATCAAGTGCGGCGACGCCCAGATCGTGATCGCTGGCGGCCAGGAAAACATGAGCGCCGCGCCGCACGTGCTGAACGGTTCGCGCGAAGGCCAGCGCATGGGCGACTGGAAGATGATCGACAGCATGATCGTCGACGGCCTGTGGGACGTCTACAACCAGTACCACATGGGCATCACCGCCGAAAACGTTGCCAGGAAATACGACATCTCGCGCGCGCAGCAGGACGAGTTCGCGCTGGCCTCGCAAAACAAGGCCGAGGCGGCGCAGAAAGCCGGCAAGTTCAAGGATGAAATCGTGCCGATCGAGATCCCATCGAAGAAGGGATCGGTGGTGTTCGACAGCGATGAATTCATCAAGCACGGCGCCACGCTGGAATCGCTGGCGGCGCTGCGCCCGGCCTTCGACAAGGCCGGCAGCGTCACCGCCGGCAATGCCTCCGGCATCAACGACGGCGCTGCCGCGGTGGTGCTGATGTCGGCCACGCTGGCGAAGGAACTCGGCCTAACGCCGCTGGCGAAAATCAAGGCTTATTCGTCAGCGGGCGTCGACCCGACCATCATGGGCATGGGCCCGGTGCCGGCGTCGCAGCTGTGCCTGAAAAAAGCCGGCTGGAGCGCGCAAGACCTCGACCTGATGGAAATCAACGAAGCCTTTGCCGCGCAGGCACTGGCGGTGAATCGGCAGATGGGCTGGGACACCAGCAGGATCAACGTCAACGGCGGCGCGATCGCGATCGGCCATCCGATCGGTGCGTCCGGCTGCCGGATTCTGGTGACGCTGCTGCATGAGATGGTGCGGCGCGACGCCAAGCGCGGCTTGGCCAGCCTGTGCATTGGCGGCGGGATGGGTGTGGCATTGGCGGTGGAGCGATAGGGGATTAGGAATTCCTAACGCCTGAATTGAGCCGGGTCGCGAAGCGGGTTCGGCTTGAATAATTTGTTATACGGATTCCAAATCCTTTAGCGTCCTGCCAGCTTGGTTTTTCCAGGCTGTGCGCCCATTCGCTGTGCCTCCATGGACAACGGCCGCCGCCGCACTTGGGCTAGAAAATTCTGTGTCCTTCGTGAAGCAAAGAGCGTCCGAGCCAGCACGAAGAACGCCTTCATCCATAAGCCGCTGGCGCGCATTGATGACCCAGGGATATTGCTGCGCAGAGGCGCGTGGCTCCAAGACGGCTTGGGAGCCCTTCAATACAACAATTCCATTCGGTGTCAGGTGTCCAGTCGCCCGCAAACCATGTATTTCGCACGATAAGATTTCCTGCTCTGCCTTAACTTCCGGCTTGGATGACGTGGGGACCAAAACTTCAACACCAAGTGCAGGCAGAAGTTGATGGATTTTTTCTAAATATATCTCCATATCTTGACGATCGGACTCGGGTAGTTTGGAGCCACTGCCTTGACCGTTTTGAACCGTGGCGCGGCCTGCTTGTTTGGCTTGCTCGATCAATCTACCTTCTAAATAGCGGATGTGAGATTTGGTGAGATTTTCGTCTTTACTAATGAAGAAGACGATGTGGTTCCAAAAATCCCTGTCAACATGATTCTTGACGCGATCACGAATGCATTCAGATTCTCCGATGTAAACAGCGGGTGATCCTGTATCTGGATCGTTGCCAGACAAAAAGTAAACGCCTGGGCTTCCACATTCATCCCGCGCCAGAATACTGTCAAATTCAGTACGTGGCCCTGCGATAGCTTTTCCTGTCCAGTTGGAAATTTCTGCGGTTCGCAGGCGCTTCGGATCGCCATGAACGAGAAAAATTTTGATCGTTGCGCTCGGCATTCTGGATATCCGTATGGCTTGATTTGTCTTTCGATAAGATAACAGATTGATCCGCCAAACCAATGATAGGGGTATGCTTAACAAATTGCGATTTCAAAACGGATATTAACTGCCCATGTTTGGAGTATATGATTGCCAAGGAGTCGCTTGATTGCGGCAACACTGCAACGCGAGAAAAAAATCGGCCAGCGCAGATGTGACAACTCACCGCGATGCTGTCAAAACTCCAGTCGCAGGTGGCTCTCGAATTGCCGCAACTGGCCGGAAATCGGATCGATAAATTCCAGTGATTGCGCCAGCAATTGCAGCGGCCGGCTGAAATCCTCGGCGCCATCGGCCGCTTGCGGCAAATGCAGCGGATAGATGCAGTCGTTCAAGATCGGAATGCCGAGCCCATTCATGTGCGCGCGCAACTGATGCTTCTGTCCCGTCGTGGGCCGCAGCGCGTAGCGCGCCAGCTTGCCTCGCACTTCCAGCAACTCGATCGCGGTCTCCGCATTTGGCTCACCGGCAACTTCCTCCATCTGCATGAAGGCCGCGCTTTGCGCGAGCCGGCTGCGATACACCAGTGGCAATTCCAGCTCAGGACGCCATGGCGCAATCGCTTGATAGCGCTTGACCACGGCGCGCTCGCGAAACAGCGCCTGGTAGCGGTCGCGGGTTTCTGGCCGGATCGTGAACAGCACCAGGCCGGCGGTTTCGCGGTCAAGGCGGTGCATCGGCGCCAGGGTGTCGATGCCGAGCTGGCGCTTCAGGCGCACCAGCAGGGTTTCCTGCAGGTAGCGGCCAGCCGGCGTCACCGGCAGAAAGTGCGGCTTGTCGGCCACCACCAGATAGTCGTCCTGGTACAGCACCGTGGCTGCGAACGGAATCGGCGTCTCCGCCGGCAGGCTGCGGTAGTAATGGATTTTTGCGTGTGGCCGGTAGGAGCTGTCGGGCGAGATCCTTTCGCCGTGGGCGCCGAGCACGTCGCCGCGCAGCATGCGCGCGCTCCATTCCACGCGCGCCACGTTCGGGAAGCGCTGTGCCAGAAAATCGAGGATGGTCGGCCAGGTGCCGGGCGGCAGCGCGACGCAACTGGCGCCGACGCCGTCCCTGGCAGGCGGGGTTGTCTTAGTCTGCCGCATCCAGCCGTTTGGCCCGCTGCAGGCGCCAGGCGCCGTCCGGCTCGTCGCGATACACGTCTTCGGCGGTGGTGGCGGTTTCCTGCAGTTTGGTATCGAGCGCGATGCGGTTGTCGAACACGAAGCACTCGCCTTCCCAGTCCCGTTCCGCATCCGGCATGGCCTGAAAATAATTCAGGATGCCGCCTTCCAGTTGGTAGATGTCGATGCCGAGATCGGTCAGGGCGGCGCTGGTTTTTTCGCAGCGGATGCCGCCGGTGCAATACATGGCGACGCGCTTGCCTTGCTCTTTCCAGGCCGGCGCTTGGGCCGCGACATAGGCTGGGAAGTCGCGGAAGTTGGCCACCTGCGGGTCGAGCGCCGACTTGAAGCGGCCGAGGCGGTATTCGAAGCTGTTGCGGTTGTCGATCAGCACCACATCGGGTTCGGCGATCAGGCGGCGCCAGTCGGCCGGGCTGACGTCGATGCCGGCGCCGGCGGTGTTGCCGGGAGATGGGCCGACGCCGAGCGCGACGATTTCAGATTTGCGGTGCACCTTGATGCGGCGAAACGGCACGCTCTTGCAACCGCTGCGCTTGAAAGTGATGCTGGCGAAGCGGTTTTCGAACAGCGAATCGTCGAGCAAGGCTTGCTGGAACTCATCCAGCGCCGCCGCGCTGCCGGCCAGCACGCCATTGATGCCCTCTTCCGCCACCAGGATGCTGCCGAGCAGCTCGCACGTGAGTTCGCGCAGGCGCGCCGCCACCGCGTCCGGATCGGGCAGTGCGACGAACTGATAGAACGCAATGTGGAACAGCGGCGGGTTCGGCTGCGGTGCGGTGCAGGGCGCCACGGTATTGGCGGGGATGGTCATGGTCGGAGGAATTGTCGCAGAATTTGCCGGCGCCAAGCCGGGTGGATATGTCAAAGGGCGATTGGAATGATGTGCAGGCTGCGCTCGATGATCGGCTTCACCAGGATTTTGTAGCTGTCGGCATCGAAGACGCGCCGCGCCGGCCGCTTCAGCTTGCCGGCGCCACCGGCGCCGTCGATCGAGCCGAGATAGAACCAGTGGTCGACCACGTGGGTCTGCTTCCAGTTTGCCGATTGTTCGACGATGCCGACCGCTCCCGGGTACGGCCAGACGATCACGCGCAGCGTCTCCAGCGCACCGCGCAAGCGGCCGGCATGCGCCGCGGCCGATTCGGCGCCGACGCAGGCGCCGTGGCAACGCGCCAGTTGCCGCGCGAAACAGGGGCGCCCGGGCGCGAGCTTTTCCAGCCCGACCAGGGCCGAGCATAGCTGATGCAAATCGACCAGTTCGCGCAGTTTTTCCAGCGCCGCGCGGCGCGTCGCAAACAGACCGTACAAGCCTGCGGTGCGTGAAAAATCCAGCTCGCGCGCATGCACGATTTCCGGCGCGGAACCGGCCTCACCAGTCAGGCGCAGCGTGCACATGTCGCGCGTGCGGCGCAGCTTCTTGTTGTGCACCGGTTGCAGTTCCTTGATCAGGCGCGACTCCAGCAGCAGCGCGCCGATCTCGCCGGCGGTGCGGAAAAATTCGACGCGGCGGCTGTGCTTCAGCATCCGCGCTTCTTCCGGCGTGCGCAGGTGGGACAGCACGCGGCTGCGCAGATTGACGCTCTTGCCGATATACAGCGGCGCGTCGTTTTCATCGCGAAAGATGTAGACGCCGGCGTGCCGCGGCAGCGCGTCCAGGCTGGCGCGGTCGATATGCGCCGGGTATTCGAACAGATCGGCCGGATTAGGCCCGATCAGCAATCCGGCCGAAGTGAGACGTACTGGCATGCAAAGCGGAATTCAAAAGATAACGAGCGGATAAGACTGTTGAAGCAAACGGACGAATCGGGGTTTGACTAATTCGGGGCCACCCTTATACTGTACATATATACAGTTATTTTACAGACTCATTAATTGCCTGATGGCAAGTTCATCGGGACTTTCCGGACTGCCAACAACTCCGAATTCACCGATGTCCGCCCTCCCCTCCAGCCGTTGCAGTATAGCCGCTGCCGATGCGGTGGTTGCCCGCATGCCACACGCCTTGTGGCGCGCCAGCCAGATGGCGGCGCCCCGCTCGGCGGTGACGCCGTCCGGCGCCGCCGCGCTCGACCGCGAATTGCCGGGTGGTGGCTGGCCGCGTTCGGCGCTGATCGAGCTGCTGTTGCCGCAGCCCGGCATCGGCGAAATGCAGTTGCTGCGCCCAGCCTTGGCCGTGCTCGTGCGCCAGCACCGGATCGCGCTGCTGCAGCCGCCGTATGCGCCGCAGGCAGCCGCGTGGTTGGCCTGGGGCTTGCCGCATGAACGCCTGCTGTGGGTCAAGACCGCGCGCAGCGCCGATGCGCTGTGGAGCGCCGAGCAGATATTGCGCAACGGCAGTTGCGGCGCGCTGCTGTTCTGGCAATCGCAGATCCGGCCGGAAGCGTTGCGCCGGCTGCACTTGGCGGCGCAGGCCTGCGACACCACGCTGTGGATGATGCGGCCGCTGGCGCAAGCGCAGGATGCATCGCCGGCGCCGCTACGGCTCGCCTTGCGCGCGGCGCCTGGCGGCATCCGCATCGCGCTGGTGAAACGCCGCGGGCCGCCGCACGACGGCGAACTCTTTGTGCCGCTGGCCGCAGCGCCGGCGGCGCGCGCCCTTGCCAGGACCCGGAACCATGATGCGCCTGTGGATCGGTGTACACCTGCCCTTGTTGTCGCTGGAAAGTCTGCGCCCGCGCTGGTGTGAGCCGGGCTCGCATGTGGTCGTCGAGCAGGCGCGGGTGGTGGCGGCCAGTGCGCCGGCAGCGGCGGTTGGCGTGCGTCCGGGCATGCGGCGTGGCGGCGTGCTGAGCCTGTGTCCGCAGGCCGTGCTGCATGAACGCGATGTACGGCGCGAGCAGGCGGCGCTGCACGAAGCGGCGCTGGCCATGCTGCGCTATACGCCGGAAGTGGCGCTGGCCGAAGAGAGCTCCTTGCTGCTCGACGTCGGCGCCAGCCTGTCGGCGTTCGGCGGCCGCCGCGCGCTGTACCGGCAGGTCGGCGCCAGCCTGGCGGCGCTCGGATTCACCGCACGGATCGGCATGGCGCCGACCGCGCAGGGCGCCTGGCTGCTGGCGCGCCAGGGCGGCAGGCGGCGCCGCACCGTGCAGCCGACCAGCCTGGCGCGCCGGCTGGATGCCTTGCCGCTAGCCATACTGCCCGCCGCGCGCCCGCATGCCGACTGGCTGCGCGGCATCGGCTGCCGCACCCTGGCCGACCTGCGCCGGCTGCCGCGCGCCGGACTGCAAAGACGCTGCGGCCCGGCCGTGCTGGCAACACTGGACCGGGCCTACGGCGATGCCGCCGAACTGTTCGAATGGGTGGCAGCGCCGCCGGCGTTTTCGGTCCGGCTCGAATTGCCGGATCGCATCGAACATGCGGAAGCGCTGCTGTTCGCGGCGCGCCGTCTGCTGCTGCAACTGTGCGGCTGGCTGGTGGCGCGGCAACTGGCGGTGGCGCGCTGCGTGTTGTTGCTGGAACACGAGCGCGGGCGGATGGCGATCGCGCCGACCGCGATCGAGATCGCGCTGGCCGAGCCCGCCTGGCGCGAAGAGCATCTGCTGCGGCTGTTGCGGGAACGGCTGGGGCGTACCGAACTGCCAGCGGCGGTGATCGCGTTACGGCTGCAGGCGCACGAGACGCGGCCGCTGGCTCCAGGCTCGGACACGCTGTTTCCGGAACCGGGCGGCACGCCGGCCGATTACCGCCGGCTGCTGGAACTGCTGACCGCGCGGCTCGGCGCCGATTGCGTGCTGACGCCGGCACCGCGCGCCGACCATCGGCCCGAAGTGCGCAACGGCTGGGCTCCTGCTTCGATTGCGAGCTCGATTTCGGCCGGCAGCGCCGTACCCGCCCGGCCGCCGATGGCCGGCGCCGGCGAGCGGCCGTTCTGGCTGCTGCAGGAGCCGTTGGCCTTGCCGCTGCGCGGGCAGCGGCCGTTTTACGGCACACCGCTGACGCTGCTGCGTGGCCCGGAACGGATCGAATGCGGCTGGTGGGACGGCATGCCGGTCATGCGTGATTATTTCGTCGCCCAAAGCGAGACGGCGGCCTGCTACTGGATCTACCGGCAGCGCAGTAGCGAGGACATGTGCTGGTTTCTGCACGGATTGTTTGCCTGAGCTGCCGGCCGAAGATACCGGCGGGGGCCAGCCCTACCAATATACTCCGTCAATCATCAACCTTATCCGCCGGTAAATCAATTGTTCTACGAGCATACTCTCTTCGAGAGACGAATACCCGTCCGCGCATCCGATGCCTAAAACAATTCCAACTGCCCGTTCATGCCGTTGTCATCGCCAGTTGCGGCCACAGGCCGGCGAAAGCGCGACCCATCCAGGCCGCGGAAACTTTCCGCGCGCGCTCCCAGCCCGAAGCGGGCAGCCGCCTTTTCGAAGCGCTGCCGGATCAGCTCGGCCCATACGCCTTCGCCGCGCATGCGGCTGCCGAAGCCGGCATCGTAGTCCTTGCCGCCGCGCATGTCGCGTATACGGTTCATCACGCGTTGCGCGCGCTCCGGAAAGTGCGCCTGCAGCCATTGCTGGAACAACGGACTCACTTCCCACGGCAGGCGCAGCACGATGTAGCTGGCATTGACGGCGCCTGCGTCGGCCGCGGCCGCCAGCACGCGTTCGAGGTCGGGTTCGGTGACGAACGGGATCACCGGCGCGATGCTGACGCCGACCGGGACGCCGGCCTCGCTCAGGGTGCGCACCGTGCGCAGCCGCCTCATCGGCGCGGCCGCGCGCGGCTCCAGCGTGCGCGCGATGTGCGCATCCAGCGTGGTGATGGTGATTGCCACCGCCGCCTGCCGCTTGGCCGCCATCGGCGCCAGCAAATCGAGGTCGCGCTCGATCAGCGCGGACTTGGTGATCAGCGCCACCGGGTGCTCGCATTCGTGCAGCACTTCCAGGATGCGCCGCGTCAGCCGCAAGTCGCGCTCGCACGGCTGATAGGCGTCGGTGTTGACGCCGAGCGCAATTGATTCGGGAACATAGGAGGGTTTCGCGAGTTCCCGCCGCAGCAGTTGCGGCGCGTTGCGCTTGGCAAAAATCCGGCTTTCAAAGTCGAGTCCGGGCGACAGGCCGAGGTAGCTGTGCGAGGGTCGCGCGAAGCAGTAGATACAGCCGTGCTCGCAGCCGCGATAGGGATTGAGCGAAACGCTGAACGGGATGTCGGGCGAGGCGTTGCGGGAGAGGATGCTCTTGGCGTCCTCTTCGGTGACCCGGGTTCTCCAGGCCGGCGCCGCGCCCGCCGCCTCGGCTCCATCATCATCGGCGCCCCAGCCGTCGTCGAACGCTTCGCGCGCCAGCAATTCATAGCGGCCTTGCAGGTTCGACACCGCGCCGCGCCCCTTGCGGGCTGTGGGCGGCGGCTGGAGCAGCCGGGATTCCACTCCCGCGTCCCATTTCAGATCGGACATTGGGCACTCCTAAATACTGTATATAAACACAGTATAATGAAAATGAATGCAGGGTGCGGAAAACGCTCCTCCAAGCGCGCACCGCCCCTGTTTCGACAGCATTTTCATTCAGCCATGCCTACGGCAATTCCCCACTTCCTCCCCGCCTATGCCGAGTTGCAATGCGCCAGCAACTTCAGCTTCCTGCGCGGCGCCTCGCACCCGGAGGAGCTGGCGGCACGCGCGGCGCAGCTCGGCTATGGCGCGCTGGCGATCACCGATGAGTGTTCACTCGCCGGCGTGGTGCGCGCGCACGTGCAAGCCAAAGAGCTGAAACTGCCCTTGCTGATCGGCAGCCAGTTCCGCCTGGAAAACGCGGACGGCAGTCCGGCGTTTTCGCTGATCCTGCTGGCGCAAAGCCGGGAAGGCTACGGCAACCTGGCGGAACTGATCACGCTGGCGCGCATGCGCGTCGAAAAAGGCGCCTACCGCCTGACGCCGGACGATCTGGCGGTACCGGCAGCGCTCCATGCGCATCTGCGTGGCATGCCGGATTGCCTGGCGATCCTGACGCCGGCGCATGGTGTCGCCCTCGAGCATTTGCGCCCGCAGGCGGAATGGATGCGGCGCGTATTCCCCCAACGCGCCTGGATCGCGCTGACGCTCTTGCACCGCGCCGGCGATGAACAGCATCGCGCCGTGGTCGAGCAAGCCGCGCACCAAACCGGCTTGCCGCTCGTCGCCACCGGCGATGTCTGCATGCATCTGCGCTCGCGCAAGCCGCTGCAGGACACGCTTGCTGCGATCCGGCTCGGCAAGCCGATCGCGGAATGCGGATTCGAGCTGGCGCCGAATGCCGAACAGCATCTGCGCTCGCGCCTGCGGCTGGCCAATCTGTATCCGCCGGCTGCGCTGGCAGAAACGCTGCGGATCGCGCAACGCTGTCGCTTCTCGCTCGACGAATTACGCTACGAATATCCGGAAGAACTGGTGCCGCCGGGTGAGACGCCGGCCAGCTATCTGCGCAAGGAAGCCTATGCCGGCGCGCTGCAACGCTTTCCTTCAGGAATACCTGCTGCGATACGCAAGCAGCTCGAACATGAATTGCAACTGATTGCCGAGAAATCCTATGAACCGTATTTCCTGACGGTGTACGACATCGTGCGCCACGCGCGCAGCATCGGCATCCTGTGCCAGGGCCGCGGCTCGGCGGCCAATTCCACCATCTGCTATTGCCTGGGCATCACTGAAGTCGACCCTTCGCGCGGCACGCTGCTGTTCGAGCGCTTCATCTCGCGCGAACGCGACGAGCCGCCCGACATCGACGTCGATTTCGAGCACCAGCGGCGCGAGGAAGTGATCCAGTACATCTATGAAAAGTACGGCCGGCTGCGCGCGGCATTGACGGCCGTGGTCATCAGCTACCGGCCGCGCAGCGTGTTGCGCGACGTCGGCCGCGCGCTCGGGGTTGACCTATCGATCGTCGACCAGGTGGCCAAGTCGCATCACTGGTGGGACGGCAAGAGCAACCTGGCCGAGCGCTTCGCCGAATGCGGGATCGACCCGGCTGCCCCGCTCGCGCAGCAATGGGCCGCGCTGGCGCTGACGCTGATGGGATTTCCGCGCCATCTGTCGCAGCACCCGGGCGGCTTCGTCATCGCGCGCGGCAAGCTGTCGCGGCTGGTGCCGATCGAAAACGCCGCCATGGAAAAGCGCAGCGTGGTGCAATGGGACAAGGACGACCTCGATGCGCTCGGCTTGCTGAAGATCGACGTGCTGGCGCTCGGCATGCTGTCAATGATCCGCCGCGCGCTGGCCCTGGTCAGCGCGCGGCGCGGCGCGCCGTTCCGCATGCAGGACATCCCGAAGGAAGATCCGGCCACGTACGCGATGATTTCCGCAGCCGATACCGTCGGCGTGTTCCAGATCGAAAGCCGGGCGCAAATGAGCATGCTGCCGCGGCTGAAGCCGAAGGAATTCTACGACCTGGTGATCCAGGTGGCGATCGTGCGGCCGGGGCCGATCCAGGGCGGCATGGTGCATCCATATTTGCAGCGCCGGCAGAATCCGGCTTTGGTAACCTACCCCAGGGACGAAATCAGGCCGGCGCTGGAGCGCACCTGCGGCGTGCCGATTTTCCAGGAACAGGTGATGCAGATCGCGATGATTGCCGCCGGCTTTTCCGCCACCGAGGCCGATGGCCTGCGCCGTTCGATGGCCGCGTGGCGGCGCAAGGGCAACATGGAGAAATATCACCAGAAGCTGGTCGATGGCATGGCAAAAAAAGGTTACGAGCCGGAATTCATCAACGCCATCGTGGAGCAGACCAAGGGCTTCGCCGAATACGGTTTCCCGGAAAGCCACGCCGCCAGCTTTGCGCTGCTGGCATACGTCAGCGCCTGGCTCAAGCGCCACGAACCCGCCGCTTTTCTGGCGGCGCTCTTGAACAGCCAGCCGATGGGCTTTTATTCGCCGTCGCAACTGGTGCAGGATGCGCGCCGCCATGGCATCGAAGTGCGGCCGGTGGACATCCACGGCAGCGCCTGGGAGGCGGCGCTGGAACCGGCTCTTGGCGCCCAGCCGGCAGTGCGGCTGGGCTTCAACATGGTCGGCGGGCTAACGCACGCCGCGGCAATGCGCATCGAGCAGGCGCGCACAGGGCGGGATCGACAGCAGCCGTTTGCCGACGTCGCCGACCTCGGCCTGCGCGCGCAATTGACGCGCGCCGAACTGCAGGCGCTGGCCGCCGCCAATGCGCTGCAGCCACTGGCCGGCCACCGCCGGCAGGCGCTATGGCAGGCGCAGGCCGGCGCTCCCGACCAGGGTTTGCTGCAGCCGGCGCCGATCCGTGAACGGCCGCTGGCGCTGGCGCCGCCGTCGGAAGCGGAAGACATCCTCGGCGACTACCGCGCGCTCGGCCTGACGCTGGGCCGCCACCCGCTGGCGCTGTTGCGGGAAGCGCTCTTGGCGCAGCGATTCCTGCCGGCCGCGACACTGAATACATTTACCAGCGGCCAGGTCGCGCGCGCCGCCGGCATCGTCACCGGACGCCAGCGGCCGCAGACCGCGAACGGCACGGTGTTCGTCACGCTCGAGGACGAAACCGGGCCGGTCAACGTGATCGTCTGGCCGGCGCTGGTCGAGCGCCAGCGCAAGGAATTGCTGGCTTCGTTGTTGTTGGGCGTGTACGGCGTCTGGCAGTCGACAGACAACGTGCGGCACCTGGTCGCGAAACGGCTGGTGGACCTCTCGCCCTGGCTCGGCAAGCTGCACACGTCGAGCCGGGATTTCGCCTGAGCGCCTGGCCCGCATGCGGTATGATCCCCCCATGCGAATCATCCTCATCACCGGCATTTCCGGCTCTGGAAAAACGGTCGCCTTGAACGTCCTGGAGGACGCCGGTTATTTCTGTGTCGACAACCTGCCGCCGACCCTGTTGCGCGAGCTGGTCGCGACCCGCATTCGCGAAGGGGCGCAGATGCTGGCGGTGGCCACCGACGCCCGCAGCGCCGATTCGCTGGCCGGCCTGCCGTCCGACATCCAGTGGCTGAAGGAACAGGGACACGATGTGCGGGTGCTGTTCTTGACCGCCAAGACCGAATCGCTGATCAATCGCTATTCGGAAACCCGCCGCAGCCATCCGCTGTCGCACCGCTTGCTGCCGGGCCAGAATCCGTCCGATCGCATGACCCTGTCCGAATACATCCTGCAGGAACGGGAAATGCTGAGTTCGATCGAGGAGCTGGGACACGTGGTCGACACTTCCGGCCTTTCCGCCAACAAGCTGCGCGGCTGGGTCAAGGAATTCATTGCGGCCGAACGCTCGTCGCTGACCTTGCTGTTCGTTTCGTTCGCGTTCAAGTTCGGTGTGCCGCTGGATGCCGACCTGGTGTTCGACGTGCGCATGCTGCCCAACCCTTACTACGACACCAAGCTGCGCCCAATGACCGGCCGCGATGCTCCGGTGAAGGCGTTTCTCGAGGCCCTGCCGATGACGACCGAGATGCAAAACGACATCCGCAGCTTTGTCGAAAAATGGCTGCCGGCATTCAAGGACGACAATCGCAGCTACTTGACGGTTGCCGTCGGCTGTACCGGCGGCCAGCACCGGTCGGTGTACATGGTGGAGCAACTGGCGCAGCATTTCCAGCACCGCGAACGGGTTGTGCGCCGCCATCGGGAGCTGGACTGAAGCGCAACCCGGTCCGGAACGTTGCGAATCGCCACCATCCCCTCCTCCTGAAATCCGCCATGCCCGATCTTCCGCCCTGGCTGCCGCTATTTCCCCTGCATGCGGTGCTGTTTCCGAACGGTATCCTGCCGCTCAAGATATTCGAGGCGCGCTATATCGACATGGTCAGTTCCTGCATGAAACAGGCCCGGCCATTCGGCGTCGTGTTGATCCGGGAGGGCCAGGAAATCGGCGCGGCGACGCCGGAAGCCGTCGGCTGCCTGGCGCATATCGTTCAATGGGATATGCACGGCGATGGCCTGTTGACGCTGCGGGCCGAAGGCAGCCGGCGCTTTCGCATCCTCGAACAGCAGCTGTCGGGGCAACTGCTGGAAGCGCGCATCGAGTTGCTGCCAGCCGAATTGCCGCGCGCCATACCGGACCGGCATCAGGCGTGCGCGGATACGCTGCGGCGGATAATCGACGAGATCGAGAGCAAAGGCCGGGTCGCCGATGCGAATCGAAACTCTTATTGCAGCCCGTTCGCTCGCCCCTTGCAATTCTCCGATGCCGGCTGGGTAGCCAATCGCTGGTGCGAAATCCTGCCGATCCCGCTCAAGGCCAGGCAAAAACTGCTGGAACTGGATGACGCCGCCAGCCGCCTCACCATCGTCGATCAATACCTGCGGCAGCACCACATCCTCCATTGATTGGCGATGTGGCGGCGATTCCAGCCGGCAAAATTTTCTTGCAGATTGTTGTTTTAACGCAAGGCCGACCGGTGCCGGCTGGCTTACAACGGCAATGGCTCGCTATCAGCCTCGCGGATAACCCACGCCCCGCAGCGACGCGGCAGGCGTTACGCGGAATGCCAACCGATGACGCCAACCCATGCCGCCCCAACCTCCGAATCGCAGAAGGGCCAAAGCCACTGCGCATTTCCTGAAGATATCCCACGTCAGCCTGCTACTGCTGGCGTATCTGCTGACCCTGCTGTTTTTCTACCGGGAAGGCAGCTTGCGCTGGCAAGCCCTGATTTCCGCCGCATTCCTGATCGCCTTCGATATCGCGTGCTTTTACCTGCTCTTTCACTATGGATGGAACGTGCGCAGCCGCGAACCGCAACTCGTCATTCCGCAAATCATGGCGGCCATCGCGATCCTGTATTGCATCGCCTGGCTGGACCGCTCCAGCCAGGTGGTGCTCGCGCCATTTGTGCTGGCCGTGTTCCTGTTCGGCGCGCCGCGCCTTTCCACCACCGCGCTGGCGCTGTTGGCGCTGGCCTGCCTGGCCGCCTATCTGGCGCTGATCCTGCTACGGGGACTGGACACGGGGCCAGAAGATCTGCCTGTCGACCTGTTGCAGTGGTTCGTCCTGATGGTGGTGCTACCGAGCGTGATCCTGGTTGGCAACCAGATCCGGCAATTGCGGAAAATTCTCGACATTACGCGCCACCAGCTTTCGCATTACGAGAAGCAGGCGTCGCGCGACGAGCTGACCGGCCTTTACAACCGGCGCCAGCTCCAGATCGAACTGGAGCAGGCCAAACTGCGCGCGGTGTTTTCCTCGGTGCCGTTTTGCCTGTGCCTGATCGACATTGATCATTTCAAGGAAATCAACGACAAGAGCGGCCATCTGGCAGGCGACATGGTGTTGCGCCGATTCGCCCGCCTGGCGCGCGACAGCATACGCAGCAGCGACATTTTCGGCCGCTACGGCGGCGACGAATTTCTGAAGATATTGCCGGATACCGATTTGCCAGGCTCGATAGTGCACGCGGAACGGCTGCGGCTGCTGGCGTCGCAGCTGGATTGCCAGGATGTGCTGGCGCAGCCGCGCATCTCGATCTCGATCGGCGCCGCCCAGTATCGTCACGGCGAACCCATCACGACCCTGATCCAGCGCGCCGACAAGGCCTTGTACCGCGCCAAGCAGTTGGGCCGCAACCGGGTCGAATGGATCGACTGAAGTGCAGGCCTGATGGCGATCAGGCGGCTCCGCCCAGCGTTTGCAGCAGCAATTTCTTCACCGGCGCCGGCAGCGGCGCCTGCGCCAGCCGATCCGTGTCATACCAGACATGCGGCAACTGGCCGGCGATATCGGCGCGCCGCTGCAGGCTGATCCGGTACGGCACCACATGCAATTTGAAGTGCGTAAAGACATGGGAAAACGGCGCCAACGCTTCCCAGCCGGCGATGCTGCCGAACGGCGCCAGGGCCTGGATCAATGCCGGCGACGGCACGGCCGCAGCCGCGATTGGCTCCGCATCCAGCTCCGGCAGCGACAGCAAGCCGCCCCAGATACCGCTATCGGGCCGCTGCATCAGCAATACCTGGGCGCGGTCGACCACCACCAGCATCGCCACCCGTTTTTCCGGACGGACTTTGGCCGGCTTACGCTGCGGCAATTGATCGACCCGCCCTGCGGCCAGCGCAACGCAGCGCGAACGCAGCGGGCAGCGCTCGCACGACGGCTTGCTGCGCTTGCAACATGTCGCTCCCAGATCCATCAAGCCCTGCGTGTAGGCTTCAATCCCGTGTTCCGGCAGCAAGGCCAGCGCGCGCTGCCACATCAGGTCCGCGACCGGTTTGTCGCCGGGATAGCCGTCGATCCCGAATACCCGCGCGAATACCCGTTTGACGTTGCCGTCCAGGATGGCCGCGCGCACGCCGCAGGAGAATGCCGCGATCGCCGCCGCGGTGGAGCGCCCGATACCGGGCAGCTCGGCCAGCAAGGCCGGATCGGAAGGAAATTTGCCGCCGTATTGCTGCACCACGCGTTGCGCGCATTGATGCAGGTTGCGTGCGCGCGAGTAATAGCCCAAGCCGCTCCAATGCGCCATCACCTCTGCCACTGGCGCCGCAGCCAGCGCGGCGACATCGGGAAAACGCGCCAGGAAGCGCTGGTAGTACGGAATCACCGCCGCCACCTGGGTTTGCTGCAGCATGATTTCGGAAAGCCAGATGCGGTAGGCATCGCGCGTGTCTTGCCACGGCAGCGCGTGACGTCCATGCTGCCGTTGCCAGGCAACGATGGCGCTGGAAAAGGATGGATCGGCGAATTCCTCCGCAGCCGGCAAAGCGGCCGCCGCATCGGCCATCCGTCGCATCAGGCGACCGCTCTGGAGGGCTGGCGCGCGACCCCGATGATTTGGTTCAGCTCCGTCTCCAGCGCCGCCAGCATCCTCTTGTGCTGTTCCAGGCCGGCTTGCATCTGCTCGAACGCCTGCACCTTTTCGTCCAGGCTGTCGGTCGCCAGATGAATCCGCTCCATCGATTGCATGCGCTGCTTCAACTGTTTCTTATGCTCGCGGATCTGCGTCTCGAGCGGCGCCATCACCACTTTCAGCCAGGCTTCGACATCGCGGTTGGCCTGCAGGAAACTCTGCTTGACGCGCGACGCGATCGAATCGAAAAACTTCTGCATCAGCACCACCTGCCGGGTCGTCATCACCACTGCGGTGCCGAATTGGCGCTGGTACACGCCTTCGATCATGGCGATTTCCTGGCGATACTTGTCGAGCGAAAACGGCATCGGTGTCGACAGGGCGAGGCCATGTTCGGTGGAGAACTTGCGGTACATCACGCTCATCATTTCGCCGATTTCATCGGTTTTCTGGCCCGACAGCGTCAGGTTGTGCTGCATCTGCTCGAAGAATTCCCTGACCGCGGCGCGAAAGCCGGAGGTGAAGCGGCTGCGGTTCATCGCGTCGCGCGTGTGCGCGATGTTGGCTTTCAGCATATCCATGCCGAGGCTGGTGAACACCTCGGTCGACAGCCGCGAAAACACGGTGCGCGTGCCTTGCAGTTTCAGCAGGCTGCCGTCGAACTCGCTTTTTTCGACTTCGATGCGCTTCATCATGTGGTTGATGATGGTCTGGTTCTTGCCGCGCAGGCTTTTCAGTTCCAGCAACTGCTCCAGCACGCTGCGCGCGCGCGCCGCCAGCAATGCCTGCCGGCCGCTGGCGAGGGCGGCGAAGTCGGCAGCCAACTGGGCGCGGATCAAGTCCGAGGTGTGCGGAATCAGCTCGGCCGACAGCGCGCTCTCCAACGCGGTCAGGCGGCTTTTACGCAGCAGTGCGGCGTCGCGGTTGATCTTGCCGACCAGGCCTTTTTGCGCCGACACCGGGAAAATCTGCGACGGCGACAGATCCAGCGTCTGCGCCACGCTGACGACCTGGCGCTCGATCTGGGCCTCGACTTCCTGCGCCGAGCGCAGCTCGTCCCACATGCTGTCGATCTTGTTCAGCACCACCATGCGGCCGGCGCCGCCGCCGATGTGGTCGCGCCAGACTTCGATATCGCTCTTCGTGACTCCGGTGTCGGCGGCCAGGATGAACAGCACCGCATGCGCATTCGGAATCAGGTTCAGCGTCAGTTCCGGCTCGGTGCCGATCGCGTTCAGGCCCGGCGTATCGATGATCACCAGGCCCTGCTTCAAGAGCGGATGCGGAAAATTGATGATCGCGTGGCGCCACTGCGAAATCTCGACCATGCCGTCGGCATCGGCCGCCTGCGCATGGTCGGGGTCGGCGGCATCGTACAGGCCGTAGCTTTGCGCCTCGTCGGCCGGCACCCGCTTGGTCAGGCTGACTTGCAGGAATGCTTCCAGCATGCCGTCGCCGGATGCGATATCCAGCGGCAGCACGGTCCAGGCCTGGCTTTGCGCCTTGAAGTCGGAAGTCGATTGCGTTTCGCTGCGGGTTTCGATCGGCAGCAGGCGGATCGACGGCGGCAGGGTTTCGTCGTACAGCAGTTCGGTCGGACACATCGTGGTACGGCCGGCGGCCGAGGGCAGGATGCGCTGGCCATAGTCGGCAAAAAAGATGGCATTGATCAACTCCGATTTGCCGCGCGAGAACTCGGCGACGAAGGCGATCGTCAGCTTGTCGTTTTGCAGGCGCGCCAGCATGCGTTCGATGTGCGCATCGCCGGCCGCGTCCGTCAATTCCGTTTGCCGGCCCCAGGCCTGGTAGCGCCGCAACGCCGCCGCCACTTGCTCGCGCCAGTCGCTGTATTGCTGGAACTGCTGAATCAGATCGCTCACTTTTTCCCCATTCGCTGTGCCGCGATTGCCTCGCGCCAGATGCTGCAGCCGCCTCAGGTCTGGCAATGCGCGCAGTAAAACGTCGACCGCTGCCCCTGTTTCAACTGGCGCACCGCGCCGCCGCATACCCGGCACGGCAGCCCGGCCCGATCGTACACGAAGTAGCTTTGCTGAAAATAGCCGGATTGTCCATCGGCACCGATGAAGTCGCGCAGCGTACTGCCGCCCTGTTCGATCGCCGCCGCCAGGATTTCCCGGATCGCCAGCTCCAGCCGCGCATAGCGCACCAAGCCGATGCGCCGCGCCGGCGTCTTCGGGTCGATGCGCGCGCGAAACAGGCTTTCCGAAGCGTAGATGTTGCCGACGCCGACCACGATGTCGCCTGCCAGCAACACCTGCTTGATCGGCGCGCTGCGCGTACGCGTCTCCCGGTACAGCAGTTGCGCAGAAAATCCGTCTTCCAGCGGCTCGACGCCCAGCTCGCACAGCAGCGGGTGCTCCTCCACCGGCCCGGCCGCCGCCGGATGCCACAGCACCGCGCCAAAACGCCGCGGGTCGGTCAGGCGCATCAGTTGCGCGCCGATCACCAGGTCGAAATGATCATGCTTCTGCGGCGGCGTTTGCGCCGCCAGGATGCGCAGCCGCCCCGACATCCCCAGATGCACGATCAGGGTGCCATGCGCAAACCGGATCAGCAGGTATTTGCCGCGCCGGCCGGTACCGAGAATCGGCTGTCCGCGCAAGCTGTGCTCGAGCCCGGCCGGAAACGGCCAGCGCAAGCCGCTGTGGCGAAATACCACGGCACTCACGGTCCGCCCCTGCAAATGTGGCGCGACACCGCGCCGCGTGACTTCAACTTCCGGCAATTCAGGCATGGGAAAAATCAGGAAACGAAACGAAGACGGTGCGCCACGGCACCCTTGGCACGGCAGCGCAGCGGGCGCCAACGACCGATGGCTGCAGGCATAATATAGCCGCCGCCGTCAGGCATGTGCACCCGTTTTGCCGCTGGGCCGGGCGGTGGCTTCAGCGTAAAATCAATCTTCGCAGAACAGTCGGGACTTCTCTTGAAAAACATCGCCGCCATTGTAACGCTCTCGCTTTTGCTGCCGGCTTGCGCACAGTTACAACCGCCCGCCACCAGCGCGGCAGCACCGGTCGCCGCCGCTCCCAGCCCGGCGCCGGAGGCGGCAAAGGCCGAAGTCAGGAAGCCGCCGGTCAAGCTGCCCAGCGTGGCCCTGACGCCGGATATCATGGTCAAGCTGCTTTCCGCCGAACTCGCCTTCCAGCGCGGCGACTCGCAGTCCGCCTACGTGACTCTGCTGGCGCTGGCGCAGCAGACGCGCGACCCGCGCCTGGCGCAGCGTGCCTCGGAAGTGGCCCTGAGTTCGCGCCGCCCGGCCGAGGCGCTGGCGGCGGTACGGCTGTGGCGCGAACTGGCGCCGGACTCCGAGCAGGCGACGCAATACTACCTGGGCTTCGTGATCCTGAGCGACAACCCGGAAGAAGCGCAGCCGATCCTGGCCGCACGGCTGCAGCAGGCCAGCCCGCAAAGCCGCGGCGTGATGATCCTGCAGGTGCAGCGCACGCTGTCACGCGCCAAGGACAAGGCGGCGGCGTTTTCCATGCTGGAAGCACTGGTGACGCCCTACCTGGTGCTGCCGGAAGCGCACCTGGCGCTGGCCCAGGCCGCTTTTTCAAATGGCGACGGCGCGCGCGCCACGCACGAGGCGCAACTGGCGCTGGCGGCCAAACCCGACTCAGAACTGGCGGTTCTGACGCTGGCCCAGGTCGCCGCCGACAAGGCCACCGCCGCGCGCGAGTTGGCGGCCTTCCTGCAGCGCTACCCAAAGGCGCGCGAGGCACGGATGGCCTATGCGCGCGTGCTGTCCGAACAAAAACTGTACCGCGAGGCGCGCGCCGAGTTCGCCACCCTGCTGAAATCCGACCCCAAGGATTTGACCACCCTGTTCGCGCTCGGGGTGCTGTGCACCCAGCTTGACGATTACCTGGCCGCCGAGCGCTACCTGACTTCGTATATCCAGATCCTGACCGCACAGCCGGATGAAGCGCGCGACCCGACCCAGGCGCTGCTGCTGCTGGCGCAGATCGCGCAGGAGCGCAAGGATACCGACGCCGCTCTCAAATGGCTGGGCCAGATCGAACCCGGCCCGGCCTATGTCGGCGCCCAGATCCGGCGCGCGCAACTGGTGGCGGCGCGCGGCGACGTCGACGAGGCGCGCAAGATCCTGGAGGAAATCCCGACCGAAGGCGAGCGCGAGCAAACCCAGGTGACGCTGGCCGAAGGCCAGATCCTGCGCGACGCCGGGCGCGTGCCGGAAGCGCTGGCGCTGCTGCAAAACGCGGTGCAGCGCGCCCCGGAGAATACCGACCTGCTGTACGACTATGCGATGCTGGCCGAAAAGCTCGACAAGCTCGACGTCATGGAAGGCGCACTGCGCAAGGTGATCGAACTGGCGCCCAAGAGCCAGCATGCCTACAACGCCCTTGGCTATTCGCTGGCGGATCGGAACCTGCGCCTGCCGGAAGCGCTGCAACTGATCGAAAAGGCGCTGCAACTGGCGCCGGACGATCCGTTCATCCTGGACAGCATGGGCTGGGTGCAATACCGGCTCGGCAAGCTGCAGGAGGCGGAAGAATACCTGCGGCGCGCCTATGCGCTGCAACCGGATGCCGAAATCGGCGTGCACCTGGGCGAAGTGCTGTGGGTCAAGGGCCAGCGCGAGGCCGCGCAGAAACTGTGGCGCGACGCGCGCGCCAAGGACCCGCAAAATGATGCGCTGAAGAGCACGCTGGCGCGGCTGCACGTGCAACTGTAGCTGGGTGACGCCAGTGCCGAATCCCGATCACAGCACATACTGACATGGGTATTTTTAATGCCGCTCGAAAATCCTGCGAAAATGGCGCATTTTCAGGCATACCCCCTCAAGTATCGATTCCATCCAGAAGCGTGACAGCTCTCATTTGCGCCGGCGCACGCCTGCGGCGCGGCGCGGCTCTGCTGGCTACCTTGCTGCTGGCCGGCTGTGCCAGCCTGGCGCCGCCACCGCCGGTCGCCGGCGGCCCGGCGCCGACCTACCTGGATGCAATCGAACTGGGCGGCCGGCTGTCGCTGCGCTACCAGCAGAACGGCAAGGACGAAGCGGTGCACGGCAGCTTTACCTGGGACCAGGCGCCGCAGCGCACCGAACTGATCCTGCTGTCGCCGCTGGGCCAGACCATCGCCCGCCTCGACATTACGCCGCTCGCCGCCAGCCTGACCCAAGCCAACCAGCCGCCGCGCGTGGCGACCGATGTCGATGCGCTCGCCAGCCAGACGCTGGGCTGGCCGCTGCCGGTGGCCGGCATGCGCGACTGGCTGCAGGGTTTCGTGCTGGCTCCCGGCGGCCAGCGCCAGGCGGTGCCGCGCACGCCGGGCGCGACCGTCCGCAGCAACGGCTGGCGCATCGAGTATGCCGACTGGGACCATAACGGCAGCGGTGCTGCCCACCCCCGGCGCATCGACCTCGAACGCAACGACAGCGGGACGGAGGACAACGCCGGCCCGGTCATGATCCGCATCCTGATCGACAGTTGGCAAGCGCGATGACGCCGGTCAGCACCCACAGCATGCCGGCCGCGCTGAACGACTGCCCGGCGCCGGCCAAACTGAACCTGTTCCTGCATGTGGTGGGCCGCCGCGCCGACGGCTACCACTTGCTGCAAACGGTGTTCCAGTTGCTCGACCACGGCGACCTGCTGCATTTCGAACGGCGCGACGACGGCATCATTCGTCGCACCACGGATTTGCCCGGCGTGCCGGAGGACAGCGATTTGTGCATGCGCGCGGCGCGCCTGCTGCAAGCGGCAGCCGCTGCGCGCGGCCAGGCCGTGCCCGGCGCCAGCATCGCGCTCGACAAGCGCCTGCCGCAAGGCGGCGGCCTGGGCGGCGGCTCGTCGGATGCCGCCACCACGCTGATCGCCCTGAATCGCCTGTGGCAAACCGGCCTGACGCGCGCCGAGCTGATGGCGCTCGGGCTGCAGCTGGGCGCCGACGTGCCGTTCTTCTTATGCGGCGGCAATGCCTTCGCGGAAGGAATCGGCGAGGCGCTGCAGGTGCTGGAGACCCCGGAACGCTGGTTCGTGGTGATCGAACCGGGCGTCACAATTCCGACCGCGGCAATATTTGGCGCAACGGAATTGACAAGGGACTCCAAACCGGTCAGAATATCGGACTTTTCCAGAAGCCCGGAAAGCTTCGGGAAAAACGACCTGCAAGTCGTGGCCAGCCAGCGCTTTCCGGTTGTCGCCGAAGCCATAGAATGGCTATCCGCGCACGGAAATGCGAGAATGACCGGCTCCGGCGCCTGCGTTTTTTGTCCGTTTGAAAACGAGCGGCAGGCAGACCAGGTACTGAAGCAGGTGCCGTCGCGCTGGAAGGCATGGAAAGCACGCAGCATGCAGCGCCATCCGCTGGCTGACTGGCTGCCGCGGTAGCACGGTTTGCAGAGAAGGACTTGAAGTACAGAATTGAATTGGTTTGACGCGGCATCAGGCTGCGGCAAACACCCGGTTGTGTAGGGGAATCGCCAAGCTGGTTAAGGCACTGGATTTTGATTCCAGCATTCCAAGGTTCGAATCCTTGTTCCCCTGCCATTAATTGCAAGTGCAAGTCAGTCGTGCCCCGGCCGCGCCCCGGTTTGACAACGTCAGGCAGCAGGCAAACATATCTCACGTCACGACCCAAATAGTTAGCAGATCAGCCAGTGGCAGATACACGAACCGTTTCGCATATCCCCCGCCCGCCGCTCTCGCCTCGATCAACGACCCCGCTTAGGACTCTCCATGTCAATTGAAAACCTGATGGTTTTTACCGGCAATGCCAATCCGGAACTGGCGATGGGAGTGGTCAAGCACCTCGGCATCCCGCTCGGCAAGGCCCTCGTTTCCAAGTTCTCGGACGGCGAGGTGATGGTCGAAATCAATGAAAACGTGCGCGGCAAGGATGTGTTCGTGCTGCAATCGACCTGCGCGCCGACCAACGACAACCTGATGGAACTGATGCTGATGGTCGATGCGCTGAAACGCGCCTCGGCCGGCCGCATCACCGCCGCCATCCCCTACTTCGGCTATGCGCGCCAGGATCGGCGGCCGCGCTCGGCGCGGGTCGCGATCTCGGCCAAGGTGGTGGCCAACATGCTGCAGGAAGCCGGTGTCGACCGCGTGATGATCATGGACTTGCACGCCGACCAGATCCAGGGCTTTTTCGACATTCCGGTCGACAACGTCTACGCCTCGCCGCTCCTGCTGGACGACCTGGTCGCCAAGCACCACGACAATCTGCTGGTGGTTTCGCCCGACGTCGGCGGCGTGGTGCGCGCGCGGGCTCTCGCCAAGCGCCTCGATTGCGACCTGGCGATCATCGACAAGCGGCGCCCGAAAGCGAACGTCTCGGAAGTGATGAACATCATCGGCGAAGTCGAAGGCCGCAACTGCGTGATCATGGATGACATGGTCGATACCGCCGGCACCCTGACCAAGGCTGCCGAGGTATTGAAGGAGCGCGGCGCGCAGAAAGTCATCGCCTACTGTACCCACCCGGTATTGTCCGGCCCGGCGATCGAGCGCATCGCCAATTCGCCGCTGGACGAACTGGTGGTCACCGACACCATCCCGCTGTCCGCCGCTGCCGCAGCTTGCAGCAAGATTCGCCAGCTGAGCTGCGCCAAGCTGCTGGCCGAGACCTTCAAGCGCATCAGCACGGGCGATTCGGTAATGATGCTGTTTGCGGATTAAAAACTTATCAATTGCGGGACAGAGTTTGTGAGGCGCCGCAGCGCGCCGAGCTACTCTGTCCCCAACAAATCAGAAAAGGTCACACAAGGTTGGCTCCCGCAGAAACGCCGGTCGAGCAACCATGAACGACACTGGGTTCCCACCTACGCGGGAACGACAGGCAAAGATGATTACCACACCGTTCCTTCCGGAGCGGTTTTTCAAATCCCCTGGTCGCGGGGGATTTTCACCGTAAGACGCAGTCCGGTCTTACTTAACTGGAGCTTCAAAATGAAAATCGTTGCATTTCCACGCACTGAGCTGGGGTCCGGAGCGAGCCGCCGCCAGCGCACTGCGGGCCAGACGCCGGGCATCATCTATGGCGGCACGACCGCACCCGTTTCGATCTCGCTTGACCACAACGCGCTGTACCATGCGCTGAAGAAGGAAGCGATCCACTCCTCGATCCTCGATCTCGAAATGGACGGCAAGGTGGAGCAGGTCCTGCTGCGCGATTTCCAGATGCACGCCTACAAGCAACTGGTGCTGCACGTCGATTTCCAACGCGTCGATGCCAGCCAGAAGATCACGGTCAAGGTGCCGCTGCACTTCGTGAATGCCGAAGCCTCGCCGGCCGTCAAGCTGTCGGGCGGCATCATCAACCACGTGCTGGTCGATCTCGAAGTCTCGTGCCTGCCGAAAGACCTGCCGGAATTCATCGAAGTCGACCTGTCCGGCCTGGAAGTCGGCCATTCGATCCACCTGTCGGCACTCAAGCTGCCGGCCGGCGTCACCGCCGTCACCCGCGCCGGTGAAGACGATCTGACGGTCGCCAACGCCTCGATCCCGGCCGGCAAGGTGGAAGCTGAAGCGGAAGCCGCCGCCGCACCGGCAGCAGCGGCCGGTGCTGCCGCGCCAGCCGAGAAGAAGTAATCCGGCCGCCGGCCCTTGCGGCCGGCACCGGACAAAGAGAGCCCGCCGTGCAAACGGCGGGCTTTTTTCTGCCCGCTGGCATTGGCTTGAGATTCCAGACTTCCTGCCAGATCACATACTCCCATAATTCAACATCGATTCCACTTATAAAATTTGCTCGTATAAAACATACTCCCACTAAACTGCGGTAGCGAAATGAAGCCAGGGGAAGAGCACATTGGACGATCCGCCGTCCATCCCTGATAATCGCCATTTTCCTTCCCAACGCCCATGTCCATCCGCCTCATCGTCGGCCTCGGCAACCCCGGCCCGGAATACGAACAAACCCGCCACAACGCCGGTTTCTGGCTGGTCGACGCGCTGGCCGACCAGACCGGCGCCCGCCTGCAGCGCGAGGCGCGCTACCAGGCGTTGGCAGCCAAGACCGTCATCGGCGGCGCCGAGGTCTGGCTGCTGCAGCCGCAAACCTACATGAACCGCTCCGGCCAGTCGGTCGGCGCGCTGGCGCGCTTCTACAAGATCGGCGCCGATGAAATCCTGGTGGTGCACGACGAACTCGACCTGCCGCCGGGCGCCGCCAAGATCAAGAAAGGCGGCTCCTCCGGCGGCCACAACGGCCTGAAGGACATCACGGCCGCGCTCGGCACGCAAGACTACTGGCGCCTGCGCATCGGCATCGGCCACCCACGCACCGTCGGCGTGCAACAGCCGGTGGTCGACTACGTGCTGCACCGGCCGCGGCGCGAGGAGCAGTTGCTGATCGACGAAGCCGTCGCCCGCAGCCTGGAGGTGCTGCCGCTCTTGTGCGAAGGGAAATTCGAGGCGGCGATGATGCGGCTGCACTCGGCCGCGCACCCGGCCAAATAGGCGGCCGGGACGGCGCCGGGAGTTACAATTGCCGTTTGCCGAAAATCCGGCCGCGGCCGCCGCTGGCGTCCGCTGTCGCACCCTTTTCACGCGCTTCACCCAGTCATTTAGAAAGTCTTCCCATGAGTCTCCAATGCGGTATCGTCGGCCTGCCTAACGTCGGCAAATCCACCCTGTTCAACGCCCTGACCAAGGCCGGCATCCCGGCCGAGAATTACCCGTTCTGCACCATCGAACCGAACGTCGGCGTGGTCGAAGTACCCGACCCGCGCTTAAAGGCGCTGGCCGAGATCGTCAAGCCCGAGCGCGTGGTACCGGCGGTGGTCGAATTCGTCGACATCGCCGGGCTGGTGGCCGGCGCCTCCAAGGGCGAAGGCCTGGGCAACCAGTTCCTCGCGCACATTCGCGAAACCGACGCCATCGTCAACGTCGTGCGCTGCTTCGAGGACGACAACGTGGTGCACGTGGCCGGCAAGATCAGCCCGCTGGACGACATCGAAGTGATCCAGACTGAGCTAGCGCTGGCCGACATGGGCACGGTGGAAAAGGCGATCCACCGCGAAAACAAGAAGGCGCGCTCGGGCGACAAGGACGCCGCCAAGCTGGTCGCGCTGCTGGAACGCATCATGCCCGCGCTGAACGACGCCAAGCCGGTGCGCGCGCTCGGCCTGGACGCCGAGGAAATGCTGCTGATCAAGCCGTTGTGCCTGATCACCGCCAAGCCGGCGATGTACGTCGCCAACGTTGCCGATAACGGCTTCACCAACAACCCGCTGCTGGACCAGTTGTCAGCCTACGCCGCCTCGCAAAACGCACCGATCGTGGCGATTTGCGCCGCCATCGAATCCGAAATCGCCGACCTGGACGATGCCGACAAGGCCGAATTCCTGGCCGACATGGGGATGGAAGAGCCGGGCCTGGACCGCCTGATCCGCGCCGCCTACAAGCTGCTCGGCCTGCAGACCTACTTCACCGCCGGCGTCAAGGAAGTGCGCGCCTGGACCATCCACGCCGGCGATTCGGCACCGCAGGCGGCCGGCGTGATCCACACCGACTTCGAGCGCGGCTTCATCCGCGCCCAGACCATCGCCTACGAAGACTTCATCGCCTACAAAGGCGAGCAAGGAGCAAAGGAAGCCGGCAAGATGCGCGCCGAAGGCAAGGAATACATCGTCAAGGATGGGGATGTGTTGAATTTCCTGTTCAACGTCTGATGGTGCCTGGAGGTGCCTGGAAGGCGCTCGCCAAGTTGAACCCCACAGCGCAAGGATGACTGGTGATTCTGTAGCGCCCCGATCGCGAGCGTTACGAAAACGAAAAACGCCAGAAAGTCAATGCCGCATGTCACCGCTGTCCGACGGCAGGCATGGTATACCTGCTGGTGACGCGCCGGTAGCGGCGCGTCGTCCGTCATCCGACGACTGCGATTCGCTCACCAGATAAAAAAGGAGAAACCAAATGGACACCTGGCTGACCACCCTGAAGACCGCCACCCCGCAAGAGGGTTTTGAACTGGCCATCAAGCTGGCCCGGATGGGCGTCAAGTACACCCAGCCGTCGGCCGAAGTGCGCGACAAGCTGCGCCCGGAATACGGCGAAAGCGCCGACAGCCTGATCGCTTCGTCGCAGGTGGTGGCCACCAATTTCCAGACCGTCGCCGCCGCCAACGGCTACTGGCGCGGCTGAGCGGCTGCCGCCGTCGGTGCGGCGCCGGGTGCAACCGGCAAGTCTTCAAGGTCGCCGAAGCGCACGATCACCGGCGCCTTGGCTCCTTCCCGGATCAGGGTTTCGGCCGCGCGCTGGATCGCTTCGCGTCCCTGCTCGAAGGCGCCGCGGTGATGCTGGCCGGGGATGCGGTACACCGCCGCCAGCCGGTTCAGCTCGGCGTAGGGCATGGTGCAGCGCACGCTCTGGTTGTTGACGACGACTTCGAAATCGACGCCGTCTTCCTCCGGATACAGTTCGTCGCTGAATTTGAAGGTGGAGTAGCGGTCGACGGTGGTGGTCGGCATGCCGCGTCCGGTGCGGTGCCGCAGCGAGGGCCTTGGCGGCATCAGTTCGGTTCTGGCGACTGCCTCGATGCGGGCGATTTCGGCATCAACCTCTGGCCGCAGTTTTTCCAATTGAGTGGCGCGCGCGCCCGGGTCAAGCGCCGCAGACTGCGCGATGCGTTCGGCGTGGCGGCGCAACTGCAACAGCGGCGCGATCAGGCCGGCGTCGGGCGCGCGCTCCAAAGGGAGGTACAGCAACGCCAGACCCAGTTGCTGCGCCTGCGGCACCAGTTCGGCTGGCGCCAACATGCGCGAACCGTCGTACAGCAGCCGGCGCGCCTCGTGCCCGAGCGCCAGCGCGGTGTCGATGAATTGCCGCTCGCGCTTTTTGTCGCGCCGCCGTACCTGCCAGGCCGAGAGCGCATAAATCGCCAGCGCCAATAGCGCCGCCAGCACCACTCCCATGGCCTGCAGCCACGCGGCCAACACCTGCTGTCCGGCGGCCCATTCCGATAGTGCGGCCATGCCACGCCTTTCGCCCGGCTGTCGATGCCGATCGTGCTTCATGCTGCGCCGACCTTGCTGCCGCAGCAAGAGTTGCGCCCGGGATTCCATTCATTGCATGACCTCGCTCAAGCATCCGGCGCGCCTCCTGTCGACTTAGCTGCAGGCGGTCGGCGTGGCATACTTTCGCCTGTTCCCATTTATTTCCAGCCAACTCATGCCAACCCTGACCGCACTGACGCTGTATCCGATCAAATCCTGCGCCGGCATCGCGCTCTCCGAAGCGACGCTGACCGAAGCCGGCCTGATGAGCGAGCAAATTTACAACCGCGAATGGATGGTGGTCGATTTGGAAGGCAATTTCCTGACCCAGCGCGAGCACCCGAAGATGGCGACCATCGTGCCGCGCATCCGGACCGAAACCCTGGAGTTGCGCGCGCCCGGTATGCTGCGGCTGGACATTCCACTCGGCCTGCCGCACCCGGACGAGGCGCGCACGATTGCCGTGCGGGTCTGGGATGACAGGCTGGAAGCGCTGGATTGCGACGATCTCACCGCCGCCTGGTTTTCCAGTGCGCTTGGCGTGCCGTGCCGGCTGGTGCGCTTTCATCCGGATGCGCGCCGCATCGCCAGCCTCGACTGGACCGGCGGCATCGAAGCGCCGACCATGTTCGCCGACGGCTTTCCGCTGCTGGTACTCAGCCAGGCCTCGCTCGACGACCTGAACCGCAAGCTGGCCGCGCAGGGACGCGCGGCGCTGCCGATGAACCGTTTCCGGCCCAGCCTGGTGATCGATGGGGTGGAGGCGTTCGAGGAGGATTTCGCGGCCTCGATCGCGATCGGCGACGCGCGCCTCAAGCCGGTCAAGCCCTGCCCGCGCTGCCCGATCCCGTCGGTCGACCAGGCCAGCGGCGAAGTCGGCCCCGATCCGCTGGATATCCTGCGCGGCTATCGCGCCAGCCCGAAGCTGGATGGCGGCATCGCCTTCGGCATGAATGCGATCGTGACGGCGGGCGCCGGACAGGTGCTGCGGGTGGGCCAGGAAATCGAGGTCGAACTGGCGCTGTGAGTTATTTGGCGCCGGTGCAGTTGTCGCCGGCGGCGGCATTCGCCGCCAGCTTCTGCTTCAGCCAGCGCTCGACCGAGGGGAAGACGAATTTCGAGACGTCGCCGCCCAGGGTGGCGATCTCGCGCACGATGGTGCCGGAAATGAACTGGTACTGATCGGACGGCGTCAGGAACAGCGTCTCGACATCCGGCAGCAGGTAGCGGTTCATGCCGGCCATCTGGAATTCGTATTCGAAGTCGGACACCGCGCGCAGGCCGCGCACGATCACGCGCGCATCGTGGCGCCGCACGAAATCCTTCAGCAAGCCGGAAAAGCTCTCGACCTTGACGTTGGGATAATGCCCCAGCACTTCGTTGGCGATCGTCAGGCGCTCGTCGAGCGAAAAGAACGGCCTCTTGTTCTGGCTGTCGGCAACGCCAACCACCAGACCATCGAACAGGCCGGAAGCACGGCGCACCAGATCTTCATGACCGCGCGTGAGCGGATCGAATGTTCCCGGATAAACGGCTGTGACCATCGCAGCTTCCTCTCGGCGTGACCTGTGAAACGCGCATTATGCCCTACTGCTGCCCGCTTTTGCGTTGCAGCAAATGATAAAACACCAAGCCGGCCCGATCGGCGCGCACAATTTCCCAGTCGTCCATCCAGGCCGGCACCGCATCGCCTTCCAGTGCGGCCTCGTTTTCGACATATACGATAGCGCGTTCCGTCAGCAGCCGCGCACACAGCGGCAGCACCTTCTCCAGCCATTCGCGGTGATACGGCGGGTCGATGAAAATCAGGTCGAAGCGCGGAGCATCGGGCACCCCCTCCGCGGCCCAGGCTTGCGCCAGGCGCAAGCCGTCGGCACGCAGGATCGTCACTTGCTGCGCCTGTAACTTGGCCTTGGTTGCCTCCAGTTGCCGCGCCGCCGGCGTGCTCTGTTCGACCAGCGTCACCTGGGCCGCGCCGCGGCTGGCGGCCTCGAAGCCGAGCGCGCCGCTGCCGGCGAACAGGTCCAGACAGCGCACCCGCGCCCAGTCGCCATCCAGCAGGTGGCCGAGCCAGTTGAACACCGTTTCGCGCACCCGATCCGGCGTCGGCCGCAAGCCCTCCGCGTCCAAGACCGGGAGCGGCGTGCGCTTCCACTGGCCGCCGATGATGCGCACCTGATGCGGCACCGCCGGCCGGCCCCGTGCCGGAGTTTTCTGTCGTTTTTGCATTTACCAGGAGTATGCGTTCAAATCGGCCGATTCCGCCCGTCAGATGGGCGGTTTTTAAAATACTGGCGAATAAGATGAATAAGCCGGTTATTTCCCGGGATTCTCGGCGCCGACGATCACGGTCGACAACTGCTGCTGCACCACCTTGCGCGCAAAGGCGGCGCGGATGTCGGCGATGCCGACCTTGGCCACCTGGTCGGTCCAGGTATCGAGGTAATCCAGCGGCAGGTTGTAAAAGCCGATCAGCGCGATGTTGGCGAGGATCTTGCGGTTGTTGTCGATGCGCAGCGCAAAGCCGCCGATCAGGTTGTCCTTGGCCGCCTGCAGTTCATCCGCGGTCGGGCCGTCGCGCAGGAAGGCCGCCAGCGTCTGGTTCACCAGTTGCAAGGCCTGCTCGGCGTTTTCCTTCTTGGTCTGCAAGCCGATCCGGAACGGTCCTTTTTGCGCCATCGGCATGAAGCTGCTGTAGACGCCATAGGTCAAGCCGCGCTTTTCGCGCACCTCGGCGGTCAGGCGCGAGACGAAACCGCCGCCGCCAAGGATGTAATTGCCGACCATCAGCGCGAAATAATCCGGGTCGCCGCGCACTTCGGCCGGCATGCCGAGCAGGATGTGCGCCTGCGAGGCCGGGTGCGGAATGCGCTGCTGCTGCGCGCGCGCTTCCGGCACCGGCGGCATCGCCGGCAAGGGCGCGCCCTGCGGCAGGCGCAGCGTCAGTTGGCGCGCGATTTCCTCGGCCTCGGCGCGCGTGACGTCGCCGATGATCGCGATCACCGCGCGATTGGCGACGTAGTGCGTGCGGTGAAACAGCGCCAGGTCGTCGCGCGTGATGGCTTCGACCGAGGCCACCGTCGCCTCGTTGGCGTATGGATGATTGCCGTACAGCAGGCGCCAGAAGGCCTTGCCGGCGATCGCCTCGGGCCGCGTCAGGTCTTCCTTGATGGCGGCGATGGTGCGCGCCTTGTCGCGCGCCAGCAAGTCTTCGGGAAAGCTCGGCTGCGCCACGATGCGCGCCAGCAGCTTGACCGCCCGCTCGCGCTCCGCCTGGCTCGACAGACTACGCAGGGACAGGCTGCCGCGCTCGGCATCGGCGCCGCCGCTGCGCTGGGCGGCGATGTCGGCGAAGGCATCGGAAATCTGCGCCTCGGACAGCGCCGGCTCCAGCGTCATGTACGCCGGGTCGGCCGGACCGCGCTCACCATCGCCGAAGCGCTCCTCGCGCACGCCGCGCGCCAGCATCGCATTGGTCAGCGCCGCCAGGCCGGCCTTGTCGGCCGGATCGCGCCGGTTGCCGGCATCGAAATCGAGATTGACGTCGACGATCGGGATCGAATGGTTTTCGACGAACAGCACGCGCGCGCCGTTGGCCAGCGTCCAGTTCTGGATCTGCAGCGCCGCCTGCGCGCTGAAGCTGAAGCAGGCGACGAAACTGGCGGCAATGACGAGGATCAGTTTTTTCATCGGGGTAGCCGGTTATGGGGAACAGGGGCGGCGCATCTGGCCGCGCCGCGATATCGGAGTTAGCGCAGCAGGCCGGCCGCCGCCGGCGCCGGCTTCTTGTCCGCCAGCGGCAACGGCACCAGGGTTGCGACCGTCAGGCTGTCGTCGCCGAAATATTTTTGCGCCACCGCCTGCACCTGCTGCGCGCTGACCGCTTTCAGGCGCTCGATGATGCGATCGTTCAGGCGCTGCGAAATGCCGCTCATTTCCAGCATTCCGATCTCCATTGCCTGGCCGAAAATCGAATCGCGCTTGTAGATCTGGCTTGCCACCAACTGCGTCTTGACCCGCTCCAGCTCGGCTGCGGCCACTCCGTCCCGGGCGACGCGCTGCACTTCGGCGCGCAGCTTCTGTTCCAGTTGTTCAGTGGAAACGCCGGCCACCGGCTCGCCTTCCAGCGTGAACAGGACCGGGCCGCGCGCGGTGCCGGAATAACTGGCGCCGACCGCGTTGGCAACGCGCTCGGTGCGCACCAACGTCGCATTCAGGCGCGCATTGTCGTAGCCGTCGAGCACCGCCGCCAGCACCTGCAGCGCGAACACGTCGTCATCGCGTTCGACATCCGTCAGGCGCGGCGCCTTGAACGCCAGCGCCACGTTCGGGTTTTCCGCCGGCGCCTTGACCGTGACGCGCCGCATCCCCTTCTGTGCCGGCTCGTCCTGCGGCTTGCGCACCGGCAGCGTCTTGGCCGGGATGGCGCCGAAGTATTTTTGCGCCAGCGCATGCACCGCTTGCGCGTCGACATCGCCGGCCACGACCATGGTGGCGTTGTTCGGCGCATACCAGCGATCGTGCCAGGCCTTGGCATCGTCCACCGTCATGTTTTGCAGGTCGTCCATCCAGCCGATCACCGGGCGGCGGTACGGATGGGCGACGAAGGCGGCCGCATTCAGCGCCTCGTCCACCTGCGCGCCCGGCTGGTCGTCGGTGCGCAGCCGTCGCTCTTCCATCACCACCTTGATTTCCTGCGCGAACTCGGCCGGATCGAACACCAGGTTGGCCAGGCGGTCGGCTTCCAGCGCCATCACCGCCTCCAGCTTCGATTTCTCGATTTGCTCGAAATAAGCGGTGTAGTCCTTGCTGGTGAAGGCATTTTCGCGCCCGCCCAGCGCCGCCACGCGGCGGCTGAATTCGCCCGGCTTCAGCGTCTTGGTGCCCTTGAACATCATGTGCTCCAGCGCATGGGCGACGCCGGTGGTGCCGTTGAATTCGTCGATCGAGCCAACCCGGTACCAGATCATGTGCGCCACGGTGGGCGCCCGATGGTCTTCCTGGACGATGATCTTCATGCCGTTGGCCAGCATGAATTCCTGGGCCGGCGCCGCCTGCGCCAGCAGGCACCAGCCCAGCCAAAGCCAGGCCAGCGCGATTGCGCGAATCGAAAATTTCATGGTCGGTGCTCTGTTAGAATGCGGGTGATTGTATATCCTTGCCCGCTACCCCGCTGTGGGCATTCTCGCCTGGCTGCCGATGTTTAGTTTCTTCAAGAAAAAACCCAAACCCGAAACCACCGTCGCGCCCGAGCCAGCGCTGCCGATTCCGGCGCCCGCCCCGAATGCCGCGGCGCCCGCTCCGGCACCAACCACCCTGGCGGCCACCGATGACGGGGTCGTGATCCCGGCCGCCGCCAACCCGGAACAGAAAAAATCCTGGATCGCGCGCCTGAAAACCGGGCTGGCCAAGACTTCGTCCAGCCTGACCATGATTTTCGTCGGCGCCCGCATCGACGACGCGCTGTACGAAGAGCTGGAAGCGGCGCTGCTGATGGCGGATGCCGGGGTCGATGCCACCCAGTTCCTGCTTGGCGCACTGAAGAAGAAGGTCAAGGACGAGAAGTTGACCGAGGCGCAGCAAGTCAAGCAAGCCTTGCGCGCGCTGCTGACCGAATTGCTGTCCCCGTTGCAAAAGCCGCTGGTGCTGGGCCGCCATCAGCCGCTGGTGATGATGATCGCCGGCGTCAACGGCGCCGGCAAGACCACCACCATCGGCAAGCTGGCCAAGCATTTGCAGGCGCATCGACAATCCGTGCTGCTGGCGGCTGGCGACACTTTCCGCGCGGCCGCGCGCGAACAACTAACGATTTGGGGCGAACGCAACAATGTGGCCGTGATCGCGCAGGAATCGGGCGACCCGGCCGCGGTCGCCTTCGACGCGGTGCAGTCGGCGCGCGCGCGCGGCACCAGCGTCGTGATGGTCGATACTGCCGGCCGCCTGCCGACCCAGTTGCACCTGATGGACGAGCTGAAGAAGATCAAGCGCGTGATCGGCAAAGGCATGGAAGGCGCCCCGCACGAAGTGCTGCTGGTGATCGACGGCAACACCGGCCAGAACGCGCTGGCCCAGGTCAAGGCTTTCGATGCCGCGCTGGAACTGACCGGGCTAGTGATCACCAAGCTGGACGGTACCGCCAAGGGCGGCGTGCTGGCGGCGATTGCGCGCAGCAACCCGGTGCCGGTGTATTTCATCGGCGTCGGCGAAAAGATCGAAGACCTGCAACCCTTCGATGCGGCCGAATTCGTCGATGCACTGCTGGGCTGAGCGGAAGCGAGCACGATGACCGCCATGATCGAATTCCAGCGGGTCGGCAAGCGCTATGCGGCCGATGCGGTGGCCCTGCGCGAGGTTTCGCTGGCCGTGGAACGCGGCGAGTTGGTGTTTCTGGCCGGGCCGTCCGGCGCCGGCAAATCGACGCTCTTGAAATTGATCGCCGGCATCGAACGCCCGAGTTCCGGCACGGTGCTGGTGCAGGGGCAGGACATCGGGCGCCTGAAAAGCGCCGGCCTGCCGTGGCTGCGGCGCAAGCTGGGCCTGATCTTCCAGCAGCAGTCGCTGTTGAACGACCGCCCGGTGCTGGCCAACGTGATGCTGCCGCTGCTGGTCTGCGGCGCCGCCCGCGCCGAAGCCGAAAAGCGCGCGCGCGCCGCGCTCGACAAGCTGGGCCTGCTGGACAAGGCGGCGGCCGAGCCGCTGGCGCTGTCCGGCGGCGAGCAGCAGCGGGTGGCGATCGCGCGCGCGATCGTCAACCGGCCGCAGATTATCCTGGCCGACGAGCCGACCGCCAACCTTGACCGCGCCAGCGCCAACCAGGTACTGGATGCGCTGAAATCGTTTCACGCGGTCGGTGTCACTTGCCTGATTTCCACCCACGACGAGCAATTCCTCGATTCGGCCAACCGCGTGGTGTTCCTGGATCACGGCCAGGTAACCGAAACCTGGCGCCGGCAAGAGCCGGCGGAGGCGGGCGCATGAAAGGCTGGCTGCGGCAGCATCGCTTCGCGCTGGCGGTGGCTTGCGCCCATTTGCTGAAGTCGCCGGCCAGCTTCGCGCTGAACGTGCTGGTGGTAGCGATCGCCTTCGCGCTACCGATCGCCGGCCTGACCCTGCTGGAGAATATCCGGCCGGTGTCGGCGCAACTGGCGGTGGAGCCGGAAATCAGCATTTTCCTCAACATGGACACCTCACGCGAGCAGGCCAAGGCGCTGGCGCCGGCGATCCGGCGCGTGTTGCAGCAGCAGGCGCAGGGCGCCGCCAAGCTGGAATTCGTGCCGCGCGAGCAGGCGCTGGACGCGCTGAAGGACAAGAGCGGCCTGTCGGATGCGCTGGCCACCCTCGGCTCCAACCCGTTGCCGGACGGCTATGTGCTGAAACTGCCGGGTTTTCAGGATGCCGCCGACGCCGCCGGCATCGATACCCTGGCGACCCGCTTGCAGGCGCTGCCGGGAGTGGAAGCGGTGCAGGTCGATTCCGCCTGGGTCAAGCAGCTGGCGGCGCTGCTGCGCATTCTGCGCCTGTCCTTGCTGCTGCTGGGAGCGACGCTGGCGGTGGTGGTGATCGCCGTGATCTTCAACACGATCCGCCTGCAGGTGATGACGCAGCGCGAGGAAATCGAGGTCTCGCGGCTGGTCGGCGCCACCGATGCCTTCATCCACCGGCCGTTTTACTACAGCGGCGTGCTGCTTGGCCTGTGCGCCGGCGGCGTGGCGATGGGCGGCGTGGCGCTGGCGCTGCAACCGTTGAACCAGGCGATTACCGAATTCGCCCGGCTGTACGCATCGGACTTCCGCCTGGCGCCGCTCGGATTGTCGACCACGCTCAGCCTGCTGGCGGTAGGCGCGCTGCTGGGGCTGGCGGGTGCGCTGCTATCGGTCAGGCGCCATCTGGCCCGGCTAAGCTGAATTCACTTTCCTGCGGCTGACAACATACTACCCGCCGTATTTTCAATGCCGCCCTATATATCAGCGAAATTCACCTGTTTTACAACATACCCTGACCAACATCAATTTCCGATGGGGATTGATTGATTCTGTCGCGCTTTCCTTTGTGGTAACGCAACTTTCGGCCTTCGATTCATTCTAATCTCTTGATTTGAAGAGCAATCAATCCAGTTTGATTCATAGCTGTCAGCTATAGCGTCGTTCAATTGCCGCAATTAGCACTCGACAGGTAGGAGTGCTAAAATTGATCAATGAATTGCTTGATGGCTGTTCCAGAAGCAAAGCAACGCCGCACATTATTGGGAGAAACGATGAAATCACGCTCTGCGCAAGCTGCACTGATTCCAGTGAACAACACTGCCTTGGCGCTCGGTTTTACCGGAGGCCTGGGCAATATCGATGCCTACATCTCGGCCGTCAACCGGCTGCCGATGCTGACCCACGACGAGGAAGTCTCGCTGGCACGCCGCCTGCGCGACAGCAACGACCTGGCCGCCGCGCAAGAGCTGGTGCTGTCGCACCTGCGGCTGGTGGTGTCGATTGCGCGCGGCTACCTGGGCTATGGCTTGCCGCATGCGGACCTGATCCAGGAAGGCAACATCGGCCTGATGAAGGCGGTCAAGCGCTTCGATCCGGACCAGGGCGTGCGCCTGGTGTCGTATGCGATGCATTGGATCAAGGCCGAGATGCACGAATACATCCTGAAAAACTGGCGCCTGGTCAAGGTCGCGACCACCAAGGCGCAGCGCAAGCTGTTCTTCAACCTGCGCAGCCACAAGGAAGGGCTGGACACGATGACGCCGGCCCAGGTCGACGCCCTGGCGCAGACCCTGAACGTCAAGCGCGAGGAAGTGATCGAGATGGAAACGCGCCTGACCGGGCGCGACATCGCACTGGAAGCGCCGACCGACGACGATGACGAGAAATTCGCGCCGATCGGCTACCTATCGTCCGAGCTGCATGAGCCGACCAGCGTGCTGGAAGCGCAGCAATACGACCGCCTGCAGTCGGAAGGCCTGGAAAGCGCGCTCGGCAAGCTGGATGACCGCTCGCGCCGCATCGTCGAGGCGCGCTGGCTGGCCAACGACGACGGCTCGGGCGCCACGTTGCACGAACTGGCCGGCGAGTTCGGCGTGTCGGCCGAACGCATCCGCCAGATCGAGGCGGTGGCCTTGAAGAAGATGAAGGGTTCGCTGGCCGAATACGCTTGAAGCCAGGCCGAGCCAGGCTGAAAACGAAAAGCGCCCGCAGGGGCGCTTTTTTTCTGGGCAGCGGCCGCCGGACGTAGTGCCGGAGCGCGCCCGGGATAAACATATACTCTAGAATGAAACAGCCGAATCCGCCCTGAAAATGGTGGATTTTACAACATACTCCAGCGATCAGGACAGCAGCAGCTTCAAGTCATGCACGATCGGCTCGGCACCCTGCCCGTGCCGGATGAACAGGCGGATGCGGCCCTGCGGGTCGAACACATAGCTGCCGGCGGTGTGATCCATCGTATAGCTGCCCGGCTCCTTGCCCGGCACTTTCTGGAAGAACACCTTGAATTCCTTGGCCACCTTCTCGGTCGCCGCCTGGTCGCCGTACAGGCCGAGGAAACGGGAATCGAAGGCCGGCACGTATTTCGCCAGCAATTCCTGCGTGTCGCGCGCTGGATCGACGGTCACGAACAAGACCTGCACGCGCTCGGCCAGCGGCCCCAGTTCCTGCATCACGCCGGCCATCTCGGCCATCGTGGTCGGGCAGACATCCGGACATTGGGTATAGCCGAAGAACACCACCACCGCCTTGCCCTTGAAGTCGGCCAGCGTACGCGGCTTGCCATTGTGGTCGGTCAGCGCAAAATCGCGCGCATAGTCGAGCCCGGTGACGTCGGTATTCTTGAACTTGCCGGTACTTTGCGCCGGCGCCGAACCGCCCGCGCCCTTATCGCCGCAGGCGGCCAGCGCCAGCAGCATCAGCAGCGCGAACAAGGCGCGCCGCAGGTTCATGTTCATGACCATTCCACAAACCTCAAATAGTGATCCACCAGCAAGGCGGCAAACAGCAAGGACAAGTAGACGATCGAATAGGCGAAGGTCTTGCGCGCGATCCGGTCGCTGTAATGGCGGTAGATCTGCCATGCGTACCAGAGGAAAATCGCGTCCAGCACCAGCGCGCCGGCCAGATACAGCCCGCCGCTCATGCCGACCGCGAACGGCAGCAAGGTGGTCGCCACCAGCGCGATCGTGTACAGCAGCACATGAAACTGGGTGAATGCCAGGCCGTGCGTGACCGGCAGCATCGGCAGGCCCGACTTGACGTAATCGTCGCGCCGGTACAGCGCCAGCGCCCAGAAATGCGGTGGCGTCCAGATAAAGATGATCAACACCAGCAACCAGGCCTGCATCGGCACGTCGTTGGCGATCGCGGCCCAGCCCAACGCCGGCGGCATGGCGCCGGCCAGGCCGCCGATGACGATGTTTTGCGGCGTGGCCGGCTTCAGCACGATGGTATAGATCACCGCATAGCCGACGAAGGTGGCAAAGGTCAGCCACATGGTGAGCGGATTGACGAAGTTGTACAGCACCCACATGCCGATGCCGCCGATCATGCCGGAAAACGCCAGCGTCTGCGCCACCGTGATTTCGCCGCGCGCCATCGGCCGGCGCGCGGTGCGCGCCATGCGCGAATCGATTTCGCGCTCGACCAGGCAATTGACCGCGAAGGCGGCGCCGGCCAGCAGCCAGATGCCGATGGTCGCGGCCACCACCCGGCGCCAGTCGGGCAGCTCCGGCGTCGCCAGGAACATGCCGATCACCGCGCAGAACACCGCCAGCTGTGTCACGCGCGGCTTGGTCAGGGCCCAGTACTGGGCCAGGCGATTGGGGGAAATGGTCAGGGTAGTCATGAGTGAGGGTTCCGCAGATAGCCCGGCGCCGACTGGCCACTATGCACGGAAGCCGGCGCGTGCAAGGGCAGATATCTGGTCCTGAAGTTTAGCATGACCAGCAGCAACACCAGCAGCGCGGCGCCGCCATTGTGCACGACCGCGATCGCCAACGGCCAGTTCAGGAATACGGTGGCCAGCCCGGTCGCGAGCTGCAGCGCCAGCGCCGCCAGCAGCCAGCTCCCAAGCTGGCGCACATGCCCGATGCCAAGCGCGCGCCAGCCGAGCCAGGCCAGATAGGCGAAGACCACGAAGGCAAAGCTGCGATGGGTCCAGTGAATCGCGGTCAGAGCCGGGAACGGCAGGTATTCGCCGTCCACCGTCTTGCCCAGTTCGCGCCAGGCGGAAAAGCCGTGGGTAAAATCCATCTGCGGCACCAACGCGCCGTGGCACAGCGGGAAATCGGTGCACGCCACGGCCGCGTAATTGGTGCTGACCCAGCCACCCAGCGCGATTTGCACCGCAAGCAGCAACAGCCCGAAGCCGGCGGCGCCGGCCAGGACCGGCGCCGCCGCGCGCTGCGCCAGCGGGTCGTTCTGGCGCACGCCGAACCAGGTCAACAGCGCCAACAGGCCCAGGCCCAACATCAGATGAGTGGTGACGATGATCGGCTGCAGCTTCATGGTCACGGTCCAAGCGCCGAATGCGCCCTGCAGGCAGACGAAGACCAGCAGCACGCTGGGCAGCGCCGGGGAAAACTTGCGGTCGCGCCGTTCCGACTTCAGCCACATGCGCCAGGCGATCACCACCAGCGCGATGATCAGGACGCCAACCGCCATCGCCAGATAGCGATGGATCATCTCGATCCAGGCCTTCATCACCGTCACCGGGCCATCCGGCAGTAGGGTTTCGGCGGCGCTGATATGCGCATGGGCTTGCAGCGGATTGGCGTGCCCGTAGCAGCCCGGCCAGTCGGGGCAGCCGAGGCCGGAGTCGGTCAGGCGGGTAAAGGCGCCGAACATGATCAGGTCGAAGGTTAAAAACAGCGTGATCCAGCCTAACTTCCGGTATTTGTCGGCATCGCCCGAGGCCCAGACCACGGTCAGCGGCAGCAATGCCACCAGCACGCCCATCAGCGCAAGTTGAATCAGCATGTGACTATCCTATGCTCGACGCTTTCAACAGCCGCGTCAGGTCTTTCTTGATCTTGTTGGGGTCGGCGTCCTTCGGAAAACGCATCATCAGGTTGCCGAGTGGGTCGATCATGTAGATATGATCGGCGGGGCTAGTTCCGGCCTCGGTCGGCAGCCAGTCTTTCAGCGCCTCGGGCTTGACGCGCAGCAGATGGGTGCCGTCATATTCGCGCAACAGCATGGTTTCGACCGGCTCCCGGTCGGTGATCAGCCAGACCCGCTCGACCCTGTTGCGGTCCCGCCCCTGGGTTAGGCGCAACTGCCGCATTTCAAACAGCTTGGTGCGGCAGGCCTGCGCGCATTCGGCACGATCGACTTGCAGCATGATCCATTTGCCCTGGTAGGCATCGAGTCCGGCCGGGGTGCCGTCCAGCGCCGTCGTATCGAGCGCCGGCATCGGATGATTACGCGGGTCGAGCAGGGTGCCGTAATTGGTGCGCGCCTGCGGCTTCAGTACATAGTAGGTGAAATAGGAGGCGATCAGCGGCGAAGCGCAGACCGCGAGAATCGCCAGGAGCTTCCAGCGGCCGCGTGCTTGCTTATTTCTTTCCATTCCGAAATCCCGTTGCAATAAAAAATAACACCGCCATCAGGGCCAGCGCATACCACTGGAAGGCATAGCCGCGATGCGTCTCGACGCCGGAGGACGGCCGTGGCCAGTCACGCTCCAGGCCGTCATGCGTGTCGCTCGCCTGCTCCAGCAGGAAGGGCTGGAATGCCAATTTGCTGGCCTCGCCGAATTCGGCGATGTCGAGATTTTGCACGATTGCCCACGGCCGCACCACGTCGGCCCGACCCAGGCTCAGCAGGCGACCCGGATTGCGGCGCGCCACGCCCTCGATCTCGATCGTCCCGGGCGGTGTCGTCAGCGCCGGCAGTCGGGTGCGGTCGGCCGCATCGCGCGGCAGCCAGCCTCGCGCCACCAATACGTAGCGCCCACTGCCGGCGAGGTGAAACGGCATCAGCAGGTAAAAACCGGCCACCCCGTGCAGCGGCCGGTTGTCCAGATAGACCGGCCAGTCGGCAACGAATTCGCCGCGCGCCACGACACGACGAAATTCGACTTCCTCCGGCGCCAGCGGCGCAGCGCCCAAGCGCAGCGCCGGCAGCGCCTGCCGGCTCACCAGTTGTGCCTCGATCGCCTGCTTTTCGGCGGCTCGCCGCGTCTGCCACTGGCCCAAGGCGACACCCGCCAACACCACGATCAGCGTTGCCACCAGCGGAATTGCCCTGAAGCGGAATGTGATTCGCATTACAATGTCGCTTTATCTGCTGGCTACCGCCGCACGCCGGAGCGGCGCGGGAACTCCCTTGAAAATCGTTGTCGTCGTCGCGTTTGTCCTGATCATCGCCAGCCTCGGTTCGGCGCTGGTATTCCTGATGAAGGACCGCGGAAAGAGCGATCGTACCCTACATGCGCTGGCGTTGCGGGTCGGATTTTCAATCGCCTTGTTCCTGCTGCTGCTGATCGGCTACCGGCTCGGCTGGATTGCACCAACCGGCATTCGCTACTGAAGCATGATCCGAAGCAGCCGCCGATAGGCGTCATCAGCAAAAAAGCCGCACCGAAGTGCGGCTTTTTCATGACTGGAACTGGAACCAGGCCAGCTTACAGCCAGTAGATCACCACGTACAAACCGAGCCAGACCACGTCCACGAAGTGCCAGTACCAGGCGGCTCCTTCGAACGCGAAATGATTCTCGGGCGTGAAATGCCCCTTCAATACCCGGTACAGCACCACCGACAGCATGATGGCGCCGACCGTCACGTGGAAGCCGTGAAAGCCGGTCAACAGGAAGAAGGTCGAGCCATACGCTCCCGAGGTCAACTTCAGGTTCAGTTCGGTGTAGGCGTGAATGTATTCATAAACCTGGAAGCCCATGAAGGTGGCGCCCAGCAAAATCGTCAAGAACAGCCAGAAAGCCGTCTTGGCGCGCGCGCCGGCGCGCAAGGCGTGGTGCGCAATCGTCAGGGTGACACCGGAAGTCAGGAGCAGCGCAGTGTTGATGGTCGGGATCGGAAACGGTCCCATGGTCTGGAATTGCTCGACCGTGCCGGCCGGCCCGACATTACCCCAGTGCGCGACGAAATCGGGCCACAGGATCTTGTGATCCAGATCGCCCAGCCACGGCATCGACACGCTGCGCAGGTAGTACAGGCCGCCAAAGAAGCTGCCGAAAAACATGACCTCAGAAAAAATGAACCAGGCCATGCTCCAGCGATAGGAGACGTCGATCCGGGCGCTGTACAGGCCACCCTCAGACTCGGCAATCGAATCCCCAAACCAGTTGTACAGCACCACCAGCAGGGAGAATATTCCCAGCAGGTTGGCGTACGGACCCCAGCCATAGCCGTTCAGCCAGGCGGTGCCGCCCACCATGGTCAGGAACAGCGCGGCGCCGGCCAGCACCGGCCACCTGGATGGCCCCGGCACAAAATAATACGGCGCACTAGCGTGTTGAGAAGCCATCTTCATTTCTCCCGATACGATTTCAAAGTAAGTTGCTTATTGTTATGCCGCGACCGCGATTTTGACCAGCATCACCAGCACACCGATAAAAATCGAGACGCCAATCAGTGCCGCAATAATCACATGAACCGGGTTCAGGTGTACCGCATCTTTTTCGTAGGCGCTTCTCTTTCTGACTCCGAAAAAAGACCAGAATACCGCTTTCATCGCCGCTACAAAGGACAGCCTGTCACCTTCGCGCTTGCCTGGGTCTTGCATATCCACACCTCAACCCGATTTCTTGTCCGGGCCGCCAATCTCGAAAAAGGTATAAGACAAAGTGATCGTCTTGATATCCTTCGGTAGTGCCGGATCGATGAAAAACACCACCGGCATTTGTTTCGCCTCGTTCGGCCCCAAGGTCTGCTGCTGGAAACAGAAGCATTCCACCTTCTTGAAGTGCGGCGACGCCTGTTGCGGCGCGTAGCTCGGGATCGCTTGCGCGTTGACGCTGTGCGCCTGCGTATTCACCACCTCATAAACCACCTGGGCCATTTCGCCCGGATGCACCTGCATGCTATTGACGGTAGGCCGGAATCTCCACGGTCCATGCGAATTGGCGTCAAATTCGATCGTCACGGTGCGGCTGCGATCGACCTGGGTATTCTCGACCGGCGGCGCCGTGCCATCTTTCAATGCCAACACATTGATTCCGGTGATCTCGCAAATTTTCTTGTAGACCGGAACCAGCGCATAACCAAAACCAAACATCAGCACAGCCACCACCAGCAGCTTGCCCAGCATCTGCGAATTCAGTTTTCCGGTTTCGCCGCTGGCGCCGCCACCGGAATCATGTTTTTCCATCTCAGGTAAACCACATCCTTTTGACTACCAGACCGAGAAAAAAGGCCAGCGCAATCGACGCTAAAATCAGCCCGGTCTTGAGGTTATTCGGATTCTTCCGAGGCATGCGAAATCGGCAGGCATCCGCCTGCCGCCCTGTTATTTGACCACCGGCGGAACTTCAAAGGTATGGAACGGCGCCGGGCTCGGCACGGTCCATTCCAGCCCTTCGGCGCCGTCCCACGGCTTGGCTGCCGCCTCCTGCCCACCACGGATCGACGGGATCACCACCGCCAACAGGAAATACACCTGGCTCAAGCCGAATCCGAGCGCACCGATCGAAACGATCATGTTGAAATCGGTGAACTGCGCCGGGTAGTCGGCGTAACGGCGCGGCATGCCGGCCAGGCCGAGGAAGTGCATCGGGAAGAAGGTGATGTTGAATGTGATCAGCGAGGCCCAGAAATGGATCTTGCCGCGCGTCTCGTTATACATGAAGCCGGTCCATTTCGGGCCCCAGTAGTAGAAGCCGGCGAACAGCGCGAACAACGAACCGGCCACCAGCACGTAATGGAAGTGGGCGATGATGTAGTAGGTATCCTGGATCTGGATGTCGATCGGCGCCACCGCCATGATCAGGCCGGTGAACCCGCCCATCGAGAACACGAAGATGAAGCCGACTGCAAACAGCATCGGCGTCTCGAACGTCATCGAGCCGCGCCACATGGTGGCGATCCAGTTGAAGATCTTGACCCCGGTCGGCACCGCGATCAGCATCGTCGCGTACATGAAGAACAACTGTCCGGTGACCGGCATGCCGGTAGTGAACATGTGGTGCGCCCATACCAGGAACGACAGGATCGCAATCGAGGCAGTTGCGTACACCATCGATGCGTAGCCGAACAGCGGCTTGCGGGCGAAGGCAGGAATGACCTGCGAGATAATGCCGAACGCCGGCAGGATCATGATGTACACCTCGGGATGGCCGAAGAACCAGAATACGTGCTGGTACATCACCGGGTCGCCGCCGCCGGCGGCGTTGAAGAACGAGGTGCCGAAGTGGCGATCCGACAGCGTCATCGTAATGGCGCCTGCCAGCACCGGCATCACCGCGATCAGCAGATAGGCGGTGATCAGCCAAGTCCAGCAAAACATCGGCATCTTCATCAGCGTCATGCCGGGCGCGCGCATGTTCAGCACGGTGGTGATGATATTGATGGCGCCCATGATCGACGATGCGCCCATCAGGTGCAAGGCGAAGATCGCCATGTCCATGCCGACGCCCATTTGGGTCGACAGCGGCGCGTACAAGGTCCAGCCGGCGGCGGTGGCGCCGCCCGGTACCAGGAACGAACCGGCCAGCAACAGCGCGGCCGGCGGCAGCAGCCAGAACGAAAAGTTGTTCATCCGCGCAAATGCCATGTCCGAGGCGCCGATCTGCAGCGGGATCATCCAGTTGGCGAAGCCGACGAAGGCCGGCATGATCGCGCCGAACACCATGATCAGGCCGTGCATGGTGGTCAACTGGTTGAAGAACTCGGGGTGGAAGAACTGCAGGCCAGGCTGGAACAATTCGGCCCGGATCAACAGCGCCAGCACGCCGCCGGTCATGAACATCGTGAACGAAAATATCAGGTAGAGGGTGCCGATGTCTTTATGGTTGGTCGCGTATAGCCAGCGACGCCAGCCGTGCGGTTGCTCGTGCGCATGATCGTGAGCGTGATCGTGTGCGTGCTCGACTGCGGTTGTGCTCATCTCAAACTCCTAATTTATTAAAAACAGAGCAACGGCTGACCCGGCCCTGTCCCGCACTTTCCATCATGCCGGGGGCAGAGCGCCTACCCTGCTCCCATTTCCACTCTGCTGCGACAGGGCAGCCTGCGCCCAACCCTGCCTCGCAATCAATGGCTTCCTCTACTTGCGCGCAACCAGCACTTCAGATGGCTGCACAATATTCTCTTGCGCCTTGTTGGACCAGGCATTACGGGTATAGGTGATTACGGCTGCAATCTCGGTATCCGACAAAACCGCTTTCCATGCCGGCATCGCATTCTTGCCGTCCATCACAGTCTTGATCTGCCCGGCTTTCGGCCCATTGACCACCGCCGAGCCATCGAGCGCCGCGAATGCCCCCGGCACACCTTTGCCGTTGGCCTGATGGCAAGCCACACAGTTCGCCGCATAAACCTTTTCGCCGCGCTGGCTCAGCTCATCAATAGTCCAGACCTTGTTCGGGTCATCGGCCTTGGCGGCCATTTCCTTCTTCTTGCCATCGACCCATTTGGCGTAATCCTCATCGCTCACCACATGCACCACGATCGGCATGAAGGCGTGTTCCTTGCCGCACAACTCGACGCACGATCCGCGATAGGTGCCGATCGTATCGGCCTTGAACCAGGTATCGCGCACGAAACCGGGAATCGCATCCTGCTTGACGCCGAAGGATGGCACGGTCCACGAGTGGATCACGTCATTGGCGGTCAGAACCACGCGCACCTTCTTGTTGACCGGCACCACCATCGGGTTATCCACGTCCAGCAGATAATTGTCGTCCTTGGTCAGAGCGGCATTCGTGATCTGTTCGCGCGGCGTCGCCAGACTGGACAGGAAGGAAATTCCTTCACCGCCGCCCTTCAGATAGTCGTAGCCCCACTTCCATTGCATGCCGGTAACCTTGATCGTCAAATCGGCGTTCGAGGTATCTTTCATCGCAATGATGGTCCGGGTGGCCGGCAAGGCCATGCCGATCACGATCAGGAACGGCACCACGGTCCAGGCGATTTCGACCGCGGTACTTTCGTGGAAGGTGGCCGGCTTGTGCCCGAGCGATTTGCGATGCCTGAAGATCGAATAGAACATCACGCTGAAAACGGCGATGAAAATCACCAGGCAGATGACCAGCATCAACGTATGCAGCGAATAGATCTGCTGCGCGATTTCGGTGACGGGCTTATGCAAATTAAGCTGTAGCACGGCCGGGCCGCCCGGACTGTCCACCACTGCCCAGGACGGCAAAGCCGCTGCCAGCAGCGGGGCTCCTGGCATCAACGAAAGAAGGCGCTTCGCATGTTTCATGTTTTCCCCAACAGCCCTGAATAAGAATCCTGTCTAACCACCTGCGGCCGGACCGCGCCGCAGCTCCCGTTTCAGCTCCTGCGCGAACTCGCGCCGCTTGTGTTCGGTAAGAAATCGCCCTACTTCGACGCGCACGCCAACGGCCTCCAGCGTGATCAGCGCATGCCGGGACGATGGCAATTCGATCCGCGTCAGATCGCGCCTCAAGCGGAATTGCCGCGCCCGCCCCACCTCTATCAACTCCACCAGCAAACAATCGCCAATCAGCGCAATACGCTCGCGGTCGCCCACATGGCGCGCATATGTCAGAAATGCCGCCCCGATCACCGACATTTCCAGCAACGCGAATCCGAACACGTAGTGCACGCCAAGCAGCGCACATATGCCCGCGATGGCGAAAGACGCGACGCACAAACTCGCGTAGAACAGCGCCAGTTGGCGCGGCGAGAGAGAACAATTGCGCCTTAAAATCCATTCGCGCGCGGCCATGGCATTACGCTCCGGCGGCAAATCGAATGCGTACCTCCCAAAAGAAGTGCAGGAAGTATAAGACCGAACAATGATTTATATCAAGAAAATTCAACCTTGCTCAAAACCGGTACGCGCCCACTCGGCACATGAAAATCAGGCATCGATCCGGCATCACATTGGATTGAGGCGCGCAGCTTTCCCGTTCTTCACGCCGGCCCAGGCGAGGCCACCATCTCGTCAGCACGCTTGAAGCGCGGCGCCGGCCGGAACGCATGGCCGTAAATGATTTCAAAGCTGAGTGGAATCCTGCCATCCGGCCGGCGCATGGCTTCCAGTTCGCGTAGCATGCGCGTCCAGGCTGCGCGGCCCACCAACCCGCGGCCGCGCGTGTCGAGCGGGTTGCCGCCCCAGGCGCGGACATCGGCCAGCAGCTTGTCGGTGGTTTCGTAAGTCACGGTGATCGTTTCCATATCCATCACCGGCGTCGAAAAACCGCTGCCGGTCAACATGTCGCCAAAATCATGCATGTCGACAAAGGTGAGCGCATGCGGCGCCGCGTCGGCGGCGGCAAATGCGGTGCGCAATTCCTTGAACGTATCCGGACCAAAGCAGGAAAACATCAGCAAGCCGTTCAGACGCAGCACGCGCCGCCATTCAGTGAAGACGCGATCGGGCTGCGGATGCCAGTGCAGCGCCAGATTCGACCAGATGACGTCGACCGCCTTGACACCCAGCGGCAGCGCCGCGAAATCGCCGCACGTCAGGCCAATCCCAGCCTCGGCCGCGACGCCCGGCCTGGTTGGCAGCCATTTCTTCAGCATCCGCTGCAATGCGGAGCTGGCCGCCTGCTGCCCGCCGCGCGCCGCCGCCAACATGGCCGGCGACGCATCCAGGCCCAGCACGTGCGCATCGCCAAAGCGCTGTTGCAGCAGCGCCAGATCCGCTCCCTCACCGCAGCCGGCATCCAGGATCTGCCGCGGCTCGATCTTGATCAACTCCAGCCGCTCATGCATCCTGGCGGCAATTTCGCGCCGCAGGAAGGCCGATTCGGCGACCCGCTCGGCGCGGGCAAACAGATGGCGCACGCGGCGCAGGTCGATCGGCGCGCTGTGCTTGGCTTTGGAAGGGGCTTTCGGTTGCATGGAAGTCGCTGGCGGGGGGTGAGATAATCGGACCAGTTTACACCTTGAAAAGGTTTGTCGCGATGCTGTCTGGCTTGCGCCGCTGCTCACGCCAATGGTGGCAGCGCCTGCCGGCGTTGCTGCCGTCGGCCTGCGCGCTGTGCGGCCGTTCCGGCGAATTACTGTGTGTCGCCTGCCAGGCGCAATTTTTCGAGCCATCGCAGCCGCGCTGCCGCCAGTGCGCGACCCGGCTGCCGGCGGCAGCCGCCGCCGAAATCTGCGGCAATTGCCTGAAAGCGCCGCCCGCCTTCGATGCCACCCTGGTTGCCGCCGATTATGCGGCGCCGATCGATCAACTGGTGCAAGGTTTGAAGTTCGGCCACCGGCTGGCGCTGGCGCCGCTGTTTGCCGGCCTGCTGCGCGACGCGGTGCTGCAGGACGGTGCCGGCGCGCCGCTGCCGACGCTGCTGACGGCGGTGCCGCTCGGGCCGCAGCGGCTGGCGCAACGCGGCTTCAACCAGGCGCTGGAAATCGCGCGCCCGCTATCCGCCATGCTCGGCATCGAACTGGCGCCGCAACTGGCGCTACGCCTGCGCGAAACCCGGCCGCAGACGCTGCTGCCGCCTGCGCAACGGCAGCAAAACGTCCGCCACGCCTTCATGGTCGACGGCAGCGCGCTGCGGCGCATCGCCGGCCGCCATGTCGGCGTGGTGGACGACGTCATCACCACCGGCGGCACGCTAGGCGAACTGGCGACGACCCTGAAGCGCTACGGCGCCGCGCGCGTCACCAATTTCGTCTTTGCACGCACCCCGCCGCATTAGCGGCTACTGGAGAAATCACTTGTTTCATGTCGTTCTGGTCGAACCGAAGATCGCCCCCAATACCGGCAACATCATCCGTCTGTGCGCCAATGCCGGCGCCCAGTTGCATCTGGTCGAGCCGCTCGGATTTACGCTGGATGACGCCCGCATGCGGCGCGCCGGGCTGGACTACCACGAATTCGCCCGCATGCAGGTGCATCGTGATTGGCCGTCCTTCCTGCAGGCCGCACGACCCGATCCGGCGCGCCTGTTTGCGCTCACCACGCACGGCTCGACCCCGATCGGCGAGTTGGCGTTCCAGCCGGGCGACATGTTCGTGTTCGGCTCCGAAACCAGCGGCCTGGATGCGGCGCTGCGCGAATCGTTTCCACCGCAACGCCGTATCCGGCTGCCGATGCGGCCTGACAACCGCAGCCTGAATCTGTCGAATGCGGTGGCGATCGTGGTGTTCGAGGCGTGGCGCCAGAACGGTTTTGCCGGCGGCGTCTAGAAAAAATTGCCGCCTTGGCACGGTTGCTATAATCGCGCGGTCCACACGTCTTGCTCCGCTTGCCATGCCACGTGCCGTTTCGCGCTCATTGATTGCCTGGCTCGCAGCGTTCAGCCTGCTGCTGAACGGGCTGCTGCCGGGCGTCGCGCAAGCGATGCCGGCAACACCGGCGCTCGAGATGGCGATCTGCAGCGTCGCCGGCGCCACCACTCCGGATCAGCAGCACGGCGCCGCGGCGCATTGCCTGGCTTGCTGCCACCATGGCCAGTTGCTGGCGCTGCCGGCGACAACCGCAGCGATACCGGTGGGTGTGCGGCCGGCATTGCAGCCGGCGCAAACCGCAGCCGCCACGCGGACCGGCGCGCAACCATACCGGCGCGCGCGGCCGCGCGGGCCGCCGCACGCCTGATGCGTGCCGGCGCTAGGCCGGCGCCGCTTTATATTCCCTGATTCGCTATACCGGCCGACCGGCGCGTCCAAGGCGCGCATCGGCCAATGACTCGAACCCACCACCTGAAGGATCATCATGCAATTTCGCTTTTTCGCTCCCTTGTTTGCGCTGCTGGCGTTTTGCGCCGCTGCCTCGGCTCACGACTATCAAGCCGGCGCTGTCCATGTCGACCACCCATACGCGCGCGCCACGGTTCCCGGCCAGCCGTCCGGCGCCGCCTACATGACGCTGGAAAACAGCGGCAAGGACGGCGACCGGCTGCTCGCCGCCGCCAGTCCGGCCGCCCAGAAAACCGAAATCCACACCATGGCGATGGATGGCAACGTGATGAAAATGCGCCAGGTGGACGGCATCGAATTGGCGCCGGCGGCCAGGGTCGTGATGAAGCCGGGCGACGGCTACCACATCATGCTGCTCGGCCTGAAGCAGCAATTGAAGATCGGCGATACGCTGCCGCTGACGCTGACTTTTGAAAAAGCCGGCAAGCTCGAGGTCTCGGTGCAGGTGCAGGAAGTCAAGCAGCCGATGAAGCACAGCCACCAGTGACGGGCGGCGCGGCCGCGGGCGACGGCAAGGACGCTGGACGCTAGGCCTTGCCGATTTGCAGCACCGGCCGCACTTCGCCGGTGTGCAAGCCCATGAAGTTGCGGAGCTGCGGCCGCAGCCACGGCGCCAGCGGCGAATGTTCCGGGTCTGCGACCAGCCCCAGTTGCTGCAATACCGCGACCGCCGCCGTATAGAGCGCGCGCATGTTGCCGTCGACCACCTTGATCGCGATCCCGAGTCCGGCCGAACGCACGCCGATCACTTGCACGCCGTCAGCGCCGATCTTGGCGACCCAGTCGCCGGCGCCGGTTTGCATGAACGCCAGGTCGTTGCGGCCGCTGCCCGACACCAGTTCCGGATGGCCGGTCATGGCCCGATACAGCGCGCCGAGCGCGTCGCCGTACTCGTCATCCGGCGCGCCCTGCGCCAGCCGCGCGTACGCCAGCGCCAGGTGCGACAACGGCATCGCATAGTTCGGCGCCGAGCAGCCGTCGATGCCCATCTTCAGTTGCGCTGCCGGCAGGCCGGCGAAATGGGCGACGGCGGCGCGCACCTCCTGCTGCAGCGGGTGCGACGGCGCCAGGTAACTGTCGAGCGGATAGTCGTGCTGCACGCAAGCCGCCAGAAAACCGGCATGCTTGCCGCTGCAGTTGTTGTGCAACTGGTTGAACACTTCCTCGGCCGGCACCCGGTCGTTGGCGCCGTAGCGCATCGGAATGTGGCAGCCGCAGCGCAGGTGATGCTCGTCGCAGTCGGCCTTGTGCAGCATCGACTGCACCGCGTCGATGTGCATCGCTTCGCCGGAATGGCTGGCGCACAGCAGCGCCACTTCCGCCTGCGTGTAGCCGAACCGCGCCGGGCCGCCGTCGCGCATGAACGGCGCCGCCTGGAACGGCTTGATGGTGGAACGGGTGAAAGTCAGGAAATGCGGATCGCCGGCCTGGCACAGCAGCTTGCCGTGCAGATCGACCACCGCCACCGACCCGGCGTGGATGCACTCGACTTCCTGACCGCGCGTAACTTCCACCAATGGCACGTACTGCATATCGACTTCCTTTCGCGCCAGCGTGTCAACGTGCCGGCATTTTCATATACTCCAGCGTGTGACGGCAGATTCCACCCGTCCACGCTCCAATATTGACGCATACCCTATCTTAACGGGGGGGTGGGAGCGCGATGCGCGCATACGCCGAACCGCCATCAGCCCTGTCGCCGGGCCTTGGCCAGCAGCTTGCTGGTCGAGCGATCGTGCTCGAAGGCGATCGCCACCACCCGGCCCCCGTACGCCTGCACTGCCCGCCCCTCCGGAATCGCCGCCATGTCGTAGTCACCGCCTTTGGCATATACCGCCGGGCGCACCTGCCGCACCACTTCCAGCGCCGTGTCCTCGTCGAACGGCACCACCAGGCTGACCGCTTCCAGTGCCGCCAGCACCGCCATACGATCGGCGCAGGAATTCAACGGCCGGTCGTCGCCCTTGCCCAGGCGCTTGACCGAAGCATCGGTATTCACCGCCACCACCAGCGAAGCGCCGAGCGCGCGCGCCTGCGCCAGATAGCTGACATGGCCGCGATGCAGGATATCGAAGACGCCATTGGTCAGCACCACCGGCTGCGGCAAGCCGGCGACACGCGCGACGAGGCTGGCACGGTCGCAGATTTTCTGTTCAAAGGAGGGCATCGCACAACCGATTAAAAACGCAAGCAGACCTTGCGGCCCCGATTATACGGCGCGCTTGCGCCGCCATCCCATGCGCAGCGCCGGCACTCAGGATGGCTTGCGCTTGCGCGCGGCGGCGGGCTTGGTTTTTGCTGCCGGCGGCGATTTCGGCTGGGCCGCGGCCGGCGCGCTGCCGGTTGTCTGATCGCTGAGCGCATGCATGACCGCTTGCTGGAATTGCTCCTGCAACAGGTTCCACCAGGCCGATGGATTGGCCGATGCGGAAGCGAAATCCGGCATGCCGGGCTTGGCCTCGGAGGCACTGGGGGTTGCTGCCGGCCCACTCCAGGCCGGGATTTCGAAGGCCGGCTTGGCGGGCGCCGCAGCTTGCTCCGTTGCACCCTGCGCCGGCGCCGCGAACGGCGATTCGAACGGCGGCGCCGACTCGCCTTGCGGCGTGCCCGGGATGCCGATTGCCGCACTCATCGATTGCAGCGCCGCAATCGTGCCGCTTTGTACTTCAAGCGCCTGAATCGTCCCGCGCAGCATGTTCATGTTCAGGGCCAGCCAGGATTCGACCGCCTTCAGATCGGAAATTTTCTTGTTGATCTCATCGATCGACAGCGTCGGCACGACCATGCCGGGCACACCCAGATTGCCCCACATTTTCTTGACGAAATCCAGCGTATCGGTCATCGCCCCAAGAGCGGCGATTCCGGGCGGGTTCGGGTTTTCCATGCGCTCCTCCGTGAAAGGATGATTCCTGCCAGCCATTGCCGTGCGCCGTGCCAGACCGGGATCCCAGCCATTGCCTGCCGTGCTGGCGCACGCCGCAGAGGGTCATGATGCCACGCTTTGCACCGCGCCGGACGCACACCGCACCAACCCGCCCAGCAATCCATGCAAGCCAGCGCAAGCCGGCCGCCGCTGGCCCGGCAAGCCCGGTTTACAATGAACAGAGCCGCCGACATCGTGCCAGCGGCGGCCACCGAGCCCAGCCTCAGTCTGATGACCGATTTTCCACCTGCTGCCCGTTCGTCGCCTCGCGCCACGCCACCCGCCTCCAGGCGCTGGATCGTGGTGCTGGCACTGTCGATCCTGCTACATCTGCTGGTGCTGGGCTGGGGTTCGGATAGCCTGCGGATTCCGGTGCCGCATGCGGCACCGGAGCCGCTCCTGGAAGCCGCCTTGCTGGTGCCGCCGGCGCCGGTGATCCCGCCAACACCGCCGGTGGCGGCACCCGCTCGGCCGGCTGCCGCCGCGCAAGCGCGACCCAGGCCGCCAATCCCGGCGCCGGCTACTACGGCAATCGCGCCCCCGGCCGAGGCCGAACCCGCAACTGCTCCGGACCGCGCTTACAGCGTGCCAGACGGGCCATTGCCAGTGCTGCCAACATCTCATATAGGCAGCGCCACGCCGGAACAGCCGGCAACCAACCCCGCCGAAACCTCCGCCGAGCCGCACTACCTGGTCGACCCGCCGCCCTCGGTCACGCTGAAATACGATGTCGAAGCCTGGCGCCAGGGGCAGCGCGTGTATGGCCACGGCAGCATCGCCTGGGACACCGACGGCGGCAGTTACCGCATCCGCGGCGATGCCGGTATCCTGTTCTTCTCGGTGCTGAGTTTCACCAGCGAAGGCATGATCGACGCCTTCGGCGTGGCGCCGGTGCTATACAACGAAAAGCGCTTCCGCAAGTCAGCCACCAATACCCATTTCCAGCGCGAACGCAATCTGATCAGCTTTTCTGCCTCCACCGCGTCCTACCCGCGCCAGGGCGGCGAACAGGATCGCGCCAGCGTGATCTGGCAACTGGCCGGCATCGGCCGCGGCGACGGCGGCCGCTTCGTAGCCGGCGCCGACATCGACCTGTTCGTGGCCGGCGTGCGCGATGCCGAAACCTGGCGCATCCATGTCGTCGGCCAGGAGCAAATCGAGATCGACGGCCAGTTGACGCCGGCTTGGCATGTGGTGCGGGCGCCGCGTCCCGGTTCTTACGACCAGCGCATCGACATCTGGCTGGCGCCCGGGCAGCAGTGGTATCCGGTAAAGTTGCGCTATACCGAAACCAGCGGCGATTATCTCGATTTGCTGCTGTCCAATCTCAAGCCGTCGCAACCACCAGCGACCGCGGCCGAAACGCCGGCGGCTGACAACCCGGCGCCAAGCCCGGAATGGATCAATTGATGCTTCGTTTCCTGTTATCCACCAGCATCGCCACTCTGCTGCTGGCCGCGCTGCCGGCGCTGGGCGCAACCGATGCCGGACACCCAGCACCCAAGCGCAAGTTCAACCTGCCGCCATCGGTCGATCTGGTCTATGTGATCGATGCCCGCCAGGGCGGATTGCGGATCCAGGGCAGCGCCCTGGTGCAATGGCGGAATGGCGGTCAGCATTACAGCGTGGCGGCGGAAACGCGCGCCATGCTGGTGGGAAAAATCCTCGAGGCCAAAAGCGAGGGCGCAATCGACGCCTATGGCCTGGCGCCCGCCAGCTTTACCGAAAAACGCTTTCGCAAGGGCGCCACCAGCACCACCTTCGACCGCGCCGCCCGCACCATCACGTTCGCGCAATCGGACGCGAGCTACCCGCTGATCGGCGGCGAGCAGGATCGCACCAGTATCACCTGGCAACTGGTCGCAATCGCGCGCGCGCAGCCGAAAAAACTCACGCCCGGCTCCGAATGGCCGTTTTTCGTCGCCGGCCAGCGCGACGCCGAGCGCTGGTCATTCGAGGTCATCCGCCAGGAAAAAATCCGCACCCCGGCCGGCGAACTGCCGGCCCTGCACATCGTGCGCGCGCCGCCGCCCGGCGATCAGAGCCAGAAGCTGGACCTGTGGCTGGCACCGGGACTGGAATGGTATCCAGTCAAGCTGCGCTTCACTGATGCCGACGGCGAATACATCGAACAGACGCTGCAGGAATACCGCAAGCCATAACCTCGACACCTTCCGATATTTGCGGGAGTATGCAGATAAACACCTGATTTCCGTAAATATTTTCTACGGATTTAAAAACACTACTACCAGTATCAAGAGCCAATCACGATGAGCGAATCACTATCCGCCAGCCGCGCGCTGGTCCTGTTCAGCGGCGGCCAGGATTCCACCACCTGCCTGGCCTGGGCCTTGGCGCGCTATGCCCATGTCGAAACCATCGGCTTCGATTACGGCCAGCGGCATGCAATCGAACTTTCAGTGCGGCCGGCGCTGCGGCAAAAACTGCCGTCCGTATCGCCGGCCTGGGCGACACGCCTCGGCCCCGACCATATGATCGACCTGTCGCTGATCGCGCAGATTTCCGATACCGCGATGACGCAGGAAATCGAAATCGTGACGCAGGAAAACGGCTTGCCCAACACCTTCGTCCCCGGGCGCAACCTGTTGTTCATGACGGTCGCCGCCACCGTTGCCTACCGCCGCGGCCTCGATGTCCTGGTCGGCGGCATGTGCGAAACCGATTTTTCCGGCTATCCGGATTGCCGCGACGACACGATGAAAGCGCTGCAAGTCGCGCTCAACCTCGGTATGGCCACGCGCCTGAAACTGGAGACGCCGCTGATGTGGCTGGACAAGGCAGCCACCTGGCGGCTGGCGCAAGATCTGGGCGGCACGGCGCTGATCGACCTGATCCGCGAAGACACGCATACCTGCTACCTCGGCGAGCGCGGGGCGCTGCATGACTGGGGCTACGGCTGCGGCACTTGCCCGGCTTGCGCATTGCGGGCTCGCGGGTATCGGCGGTTTGTCGGATAATGTCGACGGTTGCGCTTGCCGCCTGTTTTCAGATCGTGCGCCGCCCCCACGCTCATAATCTCTCATGCCAAACATTCCGCCCAACCAAGCAATTACCTCGCCGCAGCGCGCCGATGCCAACTCCGACTATCAGGATGATTCCATCGATCTGGCGCGAATAGCAGGATTTGTGCAACGCAATTGGGGCACGCTGGTCATCTGCGTGTTGCTGGCGCTGGCGTGCGGCGCGGCGCTGTTTGCGGCACTGCCGTCACGCTGGCAGGCACTGACCACGATTGAGATCGGGCAAGTACCGTTGGGAACGCCTGTAAGCGGATCGCGTGGGTCCGCTCTGATCGAACCATCCACGCAGGTGGTCGAACGATTGAAGCAACGCGAATTGATGAACATAACGCTGACCAGTCTCGAGATTCCGACTGACCAGTAGGATGAAGCGCGGGCATCTTTGTTTCGACACACCCTGAAGGGAACGGTGGTCAAGAATACCAACTTCATCCAGGTCGCCGTCGCCGGCTACTCGCCGGACGAAGCACGCGATAATCTGGCGGCCGCCGCGCGCGCGTTGATGGAAACCCATAACCGATTGATGATTCCGATCGTCGGGCGCATGATGGCGCAACTGGAGGACAATGCGAAAAAGATGGCTGACGCCCAGGCCGAACGTACCCGGTTGACAGAGCTCTTGAATAATGCGGAGAAAGCCAATTCGAAAATCGAATTCGCACCGAACATCGTCGCGATCAACCAGTTGGCAAACACAGATGAGCAGATCCGAAAAATCATCGCCGAACGCGCCGAACTGCAAGACGCGATGGCTTCTTCACGTACTTATCCGACCCGCATCATCGATCCGGTGTACGTAGAGCCAAGGCCTTCCTTCCCCAAACTGCCGCTATTCCTGGCGGTGGCGGCGATACTGGGTTTGGGTCTGGGCGTCATTGTGGCGCTCTATCGCGAGCACAGGAAAGCGGCCAGACTTCTGGCAACCTGAGCGTCCCAACCAAAAAATGGCCGGCAGATCGCCGGCCACGTTCTTGTTTGGACGACCTTCCTCAGGCAGCCACCGAACGCCCGCCCACTGCCCCGACAGCGGATGAGCGCGCGCCAAACTCGACCAGCAGCCGCGCTTCTTTTTCCCGCGCCGTCTTCAAGTGTCGCTCCTTGACATGTCCATAGCCGCGGATTTCTTCCGGAATGGCGGCAATCGCCGCCGCCTGCGGCAGGTTTTCAGCGGTCAGTTGCGGCAGCAAGGTCGTGATGGTGTCGCGGTATAGCCCGATCAGTTGTCGCTCGACGCGCCGTTCGGCGCTGTAGCCGAAGATATCCAGCGCAGTCCCGCGCAGGAACTTCAGTTTCGCCAAAAGACCAAACGCCTGCATCATCCACGGCCCGAACTCCTGCTTGATCAGGTGGCCGTTGGCGTCGCGCCTGGCAAACAGCGGTGGCGCCAGGTGGAATTTCAGCTTGTAATCGCCTTCGAACATGGCGGCTACCTTGCCGGCGAATTTCGAACCGGCCGCGGCGCTGGCGTACAGCCGCGCCACTTCGTATTCGTCCTTGTAGGCCATCAGCTTGAACAGGTAACGCGCCACTGCTTCGGTCAGGCGCAATTTGGTCGTGCCCGCGACCCCTGCTTCGGCCTGGCGCACCCGCTCGACAAAGGCGCGATAGTGCTCCGCATACGCGGCGTTCTGGTAGCCGCCCAGGAATTCGACGCGGCGCGCGATCACCTCATCCAAGGTCGGCGCGCGCTTGAATTCGATCACTTGCGCCGGATTCGCCTGCTCCGCGACCAGCTTTTCGAGCGCGGCCAAGTCGTGCGCACCACGCCGGCCCCAGGAGAATGCCTGCTGGTTGAAAGCAACCGATACGCCGTTCAACTCGATCGCGCGCAGAATGGCCGCCTCGGACAGGGGTACCCAGCCCTTTTGCCAGGCGTAGCCGAGCATGAACATGTTGGTGGCGATGGCGTCCCCCATCAGCGCGGTGGCGATCCTGCCGGCATCGATGAAGTCGACCCGCTCGCTGCCGCAGGCGCCACCGATATTGTGCTCGGCGGTGGTACCGGGAAATTGCCAGTCCGGATTCCTGACGAAGGCGGCGGTCGGCGTGCGGCCGGCATTCACCGCCGCCCGCGTGCGCCCCTCGCCCATGCGCGACAGCGCATCGCTGCTGGCGCTGACGATCAGGTCGCAGCCGATGACCAGATCGGCGGCACCGGTACCGACCCGGGTCGAATGAATCTGTTCCGGACGAGCGGCCAGCCGCACGTGCGACATTACCGGCCCGCCCTTTTGCGCCAGCCCGCTCATGTCCAGCACCGAGCAGCCCTTGCCCTCGACGTGCGCGGCCATCGCCAGGATCTGGCCGACGGTGACGACGCCGGTGCCGCCAATGCCAGTCACCAGAATGCCGTACGGCTCTTCAATGATCGGCAAAACCGGCGCCGACAGCGGCGCTGCGGCAACCCCAGCCTGCGTGAAGCTTGCTGCCGCCGCTTTCTTCGGTTTTTTCAATTGGCCGCCCTCGACCGTGACGAAACTTGGGCAAAAACCGTTGACACAGGAAAAATCCTTGTTGCAGGACGACTGGTTGATCTGCCGCTTGCGCCCGAACTCGGTTTCCAGCGGTTCGACCGACAGGCAGTTCGAGGCCACGCTGCAATCGCCGCAGCCTTCGCACACCGCCTCGTTGATCACCACGCGCTTGGCCGGGTCCGGGTATTCGTTCCTTTTCCGGCGCCGCCGTTTTTCCGAGGCGCAGGTCTGGTCGTAGATCATGGCCGACACGCCGACGACTTCGCGCAGCTCGCGCTGCACCGCGTCCAGTTCGCTGCGGTGGCGCACCGTCACGCCCTCGGCCCAGGCATAGCCGGCCGGGTACTTGTCCGGCTCGTCGGTGACGACGATGATCGGGCGCACCCCTTCGGCGGCGATCTGGCGCGAGATCATGCCCGGATCGAGTGGGCCGTCGAACGGCTGGCCGCCGGTCATCGCCACTGCGTCGTTGTACAGGATCTTGTAGGTGAGGTTGACCTTGGCCGCGACCGCGGCGCGGATCGCCAGCAGGCCGGAATGGAAATAGGTGCCGTCGCCCAGATTCGCGAACACATGCTTTTCGCTGGTGAACGGCGCCTGCCCGACCCAGGTCACGCCTTCCGCACCCATGTGGGTGAAGGTCGCGGTTTCCCGATCCATCCACAGCGCCATGTAGTGGCAGCCGATGCCGGCCAGCGCGCGGCTACCGGCGGGCACCTTGGTCGACGTGTTGTGCGGGCAGCCGGAGCAGAAATGCGGAATCCGGTCCTTGGCCGGGTCTGGCCGGCTGCTCACCTTCAGGATCGCTTCCTTCGCCTCCAGGTAGGCGATGCGTTCCTGCACCCGCTGCGCCACCGGATGGCCGCCGAAGTATTTGCCGATGCGCGCGGCGATCGCGCGCGCGATCTGTGCCGGATTCAATTCATAGGTCGCCGGCAGCAGCCAATCGCCGTGGCCGCTGCGGTCGGGATTGCTCCATTCGCCGGTGTCGTCGAACTTGCCGACCACGCGCGGCCGCTCCGCATCCTTCAGGTTGTACAGCTCTTCCTTCAACTGGTATTCGAGGATCTGGCGCTTCTCCTCGACCACCAGGATTTCTTCCAAGCCGTGCGCAAACTGGTGCACGCCCTCGGCCTCCAGCGGCCAGGTCATGCCGATCTTGTACAGGCGGATACCGATGTCGCGTGCGATCTGCTCGTCGATGCCGAGGTCGGCCAGCGCCTGGCGCGTATCCAGATACGACTTGCCGGCGGTGATGATGCCGATCTTCGCGCGCGGGCTGTCCCAGACGATGCGGTTCAGGCGGTTGGCGCGCGCATAGGCCAGCGCCGCGTACCACTTGTAATTGTTCATCCGCGCTTCCTGCTCCAGCACGGCATCCGGCCAGCGGATGTTGAGGCCGCCGGGCGGCAACTCGAAATCGTCCGGCAACGCGATCCGCACACGCTCCGGATCGAGTTCGACCGCGGCGCCGGATTCGACGATGTCGGTCACGCATTTCATCGCCACCCACAGGCCGGTGTAGCGCGAGATCGCCCAGCCGTGCAGGCCATAGTCGAGGTATTCCTGCACGTTGGACGGATACAGCACCGGGATGCCGCAGGCTTTCAGGATGTGTTCGCTCTGGTGCGCGGTGGTCGAGGACTTGGCCGCGTGGTCGTCGCCGGCCAGTACCAGCACGCCGCCGTGCGGCGCGCTGCCGGCCATGTTGGCGTGCTTGAAGACGTCGCCGCAGCGGTCGACGCCCGGGCCCTTGCCGTACCACAGTCCAAACACGCCGTCGTATTGCGCGCCGGGAAACAGGTTGACCTGCTGCGTGCCCCAGATGCTGGTGGCCGCCAGGTCTTCGTTGACGCCGGGATGAAACTTCACATGATGCGCATCCAGATGCTTCTTCGCCTTGGCCGCTGTCAGGTCGATGCCGCCCAGCGGCGAACCGCGATAGCCGCTGATGTAGCCGGCGGTATTCAGGCCGGCGGCCAGGTCGCGCTGACGCTGCAGCATCGGCAGGCGGACGATCGCTTGGGTGCCGGTCATGAAAGCGCGACCGCGCTGCAGCGTGAATTTATCGTCGAGGGAAATTCGATCCGCCATGGGTTCCTGCGGCAGCGGCAGGGCGGAAGCGAGGGGTGCGTTCATTCAGTCTCCAGGCCAAAAATTGTGTCTTTGGATTGCTTGCGCCATTCCATGGTGCGCCGTCAAACGGATTCACCTTGTGGGCTGACCGTACTTGTCTTGACGCACGTCAGCGTAGCATAGCGCCCCCTGCCGCTCAATGCGCGGCGCAGCATGCCGCGCTCGAACGTAACACCTGTAACAACGGGTAAATGCGATGTTGCAGCGCAGCCGCCTGACTTTAAATGGGAACAAGTCAACCGGCCTCGCAACTTGCCAAGGAGATTCACATGCAATCGAAATTCTTACTGACGGTCGTCAGTAGCTTGTTCGCCAGCGGCGGCGTCCTGGCGCAAACCGGCCCCGCCCCGGCAACCCCGCTGACTCCGGCGCCTGCCGCGGCTCCAAGTGCAGCGGCGGGATCGTCCAGCACCGATCGTGCCGCCAGGATACCGGAGCGCTTCGCCCGGTTTTTTGTCCAGTTGGACCAAGATGGTGACGGCACCATCAGCCGCGCAGAAGCGGCCCGGAACCCGCGGCTGGCGAAGGACTTCGACGCCATCGACAGCAACAGGGATGGCAAACTCGACAAGGACGAGCTGCGCGCACAAGACCCCGTCATGCATCCACGAAGCGAGCGGCACGCGAGAGAGGGCCGGCGCTCGGAACGCTTCGATGCAACATTCAAGGCCGCCGATCTGGATGGCGACGGCGCGCTGACGAAAGCGGAAGTGGAAACGGCGGCCGGCAAGTGGTTCGACCAGATGGATGCCAACAAGGACGGCAAGCTGACCCGCGACGAACTGCGTGCACAGTGGCAGGCACACGGCGGACCATATGCGAAGCGCGGCGAACGACCGGCGAGATTCGAGACGGCATTCAAGGCGGCCGACGCCAATGGCGACGGCGCATTGACGAAGGCTGAAGCGGAAACCGGCAAGCTCGACTGGATCGTCAAAAATTTCGATGCGATCGATGCCAACCAGGACGGCAAGGCAACGCGCGAGGAAGTACGCGCCTTCATGATGAGCCGGCACAAACGCAGTTGAGCGCCGCCAGCACTCGCGCCAGGCGGACTGCAGCGCTGCTGCAGTCCGCTTTTTTTTATGCGACCGGCAAATTCACCTCACCCGCCAACAGCGTGTTCGCGGCCAGCGGCGGCAATTGCTTCAGACGCGCGTACAGCGGCGCGAAATCGGGCGCGGTGTCATCAAACAGTTGCTGGAAATCGTCAATGACAAAATAGGTTTCCTGGTACGAATCGATCTTGTACAGGGTGCGCATCACGCGCTCGACGTTGAACGGGATGCGGAGCGGGGTTGGACTCGAAAGGCAATAGCCGATCTCGCCGCCGGACGACAGGATGCCCGCGCCATAGGCACGCAAGCCTTGCGGACTCTTGATCAGGCCGAATTCGATGGTGTACCAGTACAGCCGCGCCAGCAGCTCCAGCCCGCCCAGCCGCAATGCTTTCAGGCCGCCCTTGCCATATTCCTGCATGTGGTCGGCGAAGATCGGGTTGAACAAGAGCGGCACATGGCCGAAAAAATCGTGGAACACGTCGGGCTCGACAATGTAGTCGAATTCCGCCGGTTCGCGCAGCCAGACCGTGACCGGAAAACGACGATTCGCCAGATGCTCGAAAAACACCTGCTCCGGCACCAGCCCGGGCACCGCCACCAGGCGCCAGCCGGTGGCCTTCTCCAGGGCGTCGGAAGTGCGGGAAAAATCGGGAATCCCGGCACCGATCTCTAGCCGCGCCAGGCTGTCGATGAACGCGTCGCAGGCGCGCCCCGGAATCAGTTGCGCCTGGCGCTGATACAGGCGGCGCCATAGTTCATGCTGAGCCGGCGTATACGCGGCCCAATCCTGCGTCACCACGTATTGCGCATCAGCGCGGCTGTAATCGCCGCGCAGCGCGCCGCTTGCGGATTTGTCGGCGACGGTGGCAAAAAATTCTTCGGTTGCGATCGCGGTATTCATGTTCGCTGACCTCCATTCAGATGGCAGCCGGGCTCAGGCGAGCGCGCTGTCGTCTTTCAATACACCGCGCCGGATCTGATCCAACTCGATCGATTCGAACAGCGCGCGGAAATTGCCCTCGCCAAAACCCTGGTCGCCCTTGCGCTGGATGATCTCGAAAAAGATCGGCCCGATCACGGTCTGGGTGAAGATCTGCAGCAGCAGTTCCGGCGTACTGGCATTGCTGTTGCCGTCGATCAGGATGCGCAGCCGGCGCAATTCTTCCAGCGGTTCGCCGTGCCCCGGCAGGCGCTTGTCGACCAGGTCGTAGTAGGTGTCGATGGTGTCCTGGAACACGACCTGGCGCGCCTTCATCGCCTCCACCGTGGCATACACGTCGCCGGTGCCGAGCGCGATGTGCTGGATGCCTTCGCCGTGGTACAGGTCGAGGTATTCGGCGATCTGCGACTTGTCGTCGGACGATTCGTTGATCGGGATGCGGATCTTGCCGCAGGGCGAAGTCATCGCCTTCGATTTCAGGCCGGTCAGCTTGCCTTCGATGTCGAAGTAGCGCACCTCGCGGAAGTTGAACAGGTTTTCATAGAACTCGGCCCACTCCTTCATGCGGCCGCGATGCACGTTGTGCGTCAGGTGGTCGATGTAGGTCAGGCCGCAGCCCTTCGGATTGGCCTCGGCGCCCGGGATCGCGACGAAATCGACGTCGTAGATGCTGATGTCGCCAATGCCGCCGGCAGCGCCGTTGGCGGCATGCTTGCCGCGCCAGCGGTCGACGAAATAGATCAGCGAATCGCCGATGCCCTTGATCGCCGGGATGTTCAGTTCCATCGGCCCGGTCCGGTTGTCGAAGCCCCAGGCGCCCAGGTCCAGAGCGCGCCGGTAGGCATGGGCAGCGTCCCGCACCCGAAACGCGATGGCGCAGATCGACGGTCCGTGCAGGCGCGCGAAGCGCTGCGCGAACGAATCCGGCTCGGCGTTGATGATGAAGTTGATCTCGCCTTGGCGATACAGCGTCACGTCCTTGTGGCGATGGCGGGCAATGGCGGCGAAACCCATCTGTTCGAACAGCGCGCCCAGCGCTTTCGGATCGGGCGCGGCATATTCGATGAATTCGAAGCCGTCGGTGCCCATCGGGTTGTCCCAGGGGGTGAAATCCATTGTTGTCTCCTCGATGCGAATTATGTCCGGCGCATCAGTATAGACAATAGGGCATGGCATAAAATTGCAAATGAATGCGTAAAACTCCAGCCTTGCGCAATACTATAGCCTTTAAATGTCAATCCAAGGTTAATCATGCCAATCATCGAATTGGATCAAACCGATCGCAAAATCCTGGCGATCCTGCAGACCGACGGCCGCCTGTCCAACCAGGAGATCGCCGAGCGCGTCAACCTCTCGCCCTCTCCCTGCCTGCGCCGCATCAACCGGCTGGAACGGGCCGGCGTGATCCGCCAATACGTGGCGCTGCTGGCGCCGGAAAAGATCGGGCTGGGTTTGCTGGCCTATGTCAACGTGCGCCTGGCGCGGCAAAACGACCCCGCCAGCGGCATGCGCTCGCCGCGCGCCGATTTCGCCGCCGCGGTGGCGCAGTGGCCTGAAGTGGTGGCCTGTTATGCGATGACCGGCGACATGGATTACCTGTTGCGCGTGCATGTCGAGGACATGGAGCATTTCTCGCGCTTCACGATGGAAACGCTGTTGCGCCATCCGGCGGTGCAGGATGTGAAGTCCAGCTTTGCCCTGCAACGCGTGAAAGACACGACGGCGTTGCCTCTGGCGTGAGGGAAAGCTAGGCCGCCACCAGGTTATGAAGGAGTATGCCAAAAAATGGCCGAATTCCGCCCTGAATATGACGGGATTGAAAAATACTATATTCGGTATATAGGAATGTGCGGTGATTTTGAACCCGGCGGCAGTTCAACTACCGTCCTTGCCGGACCCCGTCAGGTTTTCCAGCCATTTCACCGCGGCACGCGCATTGGCTTTCAACGCATAGTCGAAGGTCGCCACCTGTTCGTCCACCGCCTCCTGCAGCATGCTGGCCGGGTTGGCCGGCGGCAGCCGCAGATAGGCATCCGCTTCGCCGTAGTCGCGCTGGATTTCCATGCCGGCTTTCTTGGCGATGTGCATCATTACCTGGTTTGACGACAGGCAATGCATGTATAGCGTGTCGACGTCGGCGTTGCGGCAGCGGATCGCGGCGCGTTCGAACAGCTTGCTGCCGACTCCCATGCCGCGCGCCGCAGCCGAAACCGAAACGCCGAATTCGGCTATGCGTTCCCGGGTGGTATGCGCCGCCAGGTTCGGCAGCGCTTCGCGCGGCGCAAACGCCAGGTGGCCGACGCCAACCAGCTTCAAATGGCCGTCATAGACGCCGAACACGGTGTCACGCTCGAAATCGATGCCTTCGACATACTTGATGATCAACTCATCCGGCAGTACGCTGCCGAAGCGCAACAGCCGGTCGTGCTCATCCAGCGCCAGGAAATGCTTGCGCAGGCGCCAGTGCGCGCGCTTGGACAATTCCTTGACCAGTACCCACGGCTTGGCCCTGCGCTCCGGGGTCGGCGCCGGGTCCGGTTTCGATGGATTCATGACTTACCTCCTGCAAAACGATTTGTGCACTGCACCATCAAATTGTAGGCGATGATGCCTGGCACTGCCAGCGCTGGCGCCTCCTCTGGAAGTAGAGGCCGCAGAGCCGCTCCGGTTCTCGGCTACGTGTATCTACGTAATGCTGGAATTGTTAACTCCTTGTATGATCATTTTCCTCGGGCAACATTCTTGCCGTCCTTTCTCCGCCCACAATCGAGGAAATACCATGAAGATGCATCGATTTATCGCCATTTTCGTCGCGTTGCTGAGCGCCGCCATCCTTCCAGCCGGCGCGGAAGACGGCGTCACCGACACCAGCATCCTGATCGGCCAGACCATCGGCATCACCGGCACCGTCGCCGCCCCGGTCAAGGAAATGAACCAGGGTGCCAAAGCATATATCGACAGCGTCAACCGTGCCGGCGGCGTCAACGGCCGCAAGATCGAACTGCGCATCCTGGACGACGGCTTCGTGCCGGCCAAGGCCGCCGCCAACGCCGAACAATTGATCAAGCAGGAGCGCGTGTTCGCACTGTTCCAGACGCGCGGCACGCCGCATACCGAAGCGGTGGCGCCGATCCTGGCCGCCAACGGCGTGCCGCTGGTGGCGCCCAGCAGTGGTGCCGCGCTTTTTCACAAGCCGGTCAACCGCCTGATCTTCAACGTCCGCGCGCCTTACCAGGAAGAGGTGATCAAGGGCATCGAGCATTTCACCACGGTCGGCTTCAAGCGCATCGGCCTGTTGCACGTCGACGATTCGTTTGGCCGCGACGGCCTGGAAGGCTTCCAGAAGGGGATGGCGGCGCACAAGCTGGAGCCGGCCATCATCGCCAGCTTCGCGCGCGAGAAGCCCGACGTCAGCGCCGCCGCGGCGCAACTGATCAAGGCCGACCCGAAGGCGCTTATCATCGTCAGTTCGTCGAAAAATACGGTGGACGTGATCAAGGCGATCCGCGCCCAGGGCGGCAGCATGCAGATCATGACGCTGTCCAACAATTCCTCGGATTCCTTCGTCAAAGACCTGGGGCCGGCCGGGGTCGGCCTGATCGTGTCGCAGATCACGCCGGCGGCCGACCTGGTGTCCTCCATCCTCGGCCAGGAATTTCAGCTCGCCGCCAAGGCCGGCGGCGCCACCCGGTCCTATGCGGCGATGGATGGCTTCGTTTCGGCCAAGGTGCTGGTGGAGGGCTTGCGCCGCGCCGGCCGCAACCTGACGCGCGAGAGTTTCGTGCGCGGCCTGGAGTCGATCCACCAGATGGATCTGGGCGGATTGATGATCAGCTACGGCCCGAACGATCACACCGGCAGCGAATTCGTCGAACTGACCATGATCGGCCGCAACGGCCGTTTTGTGCGTTAGGCGGCGCGACAACTATAGACCACACAAGCCCAGCACTTTTTCTTGCTGGCTGCAGGTTTTCGCCGGCCCCGGCAACTGTCCGGACGGCCCCCCGCCCGCATTCGCGATGCCGCTGCGGCGCGCGATGCAGGTGCGTAATACCTTCTCCATTGGCGGGTAATAAGTCCAGCCCTTGCCGAGCGGCGGCAACTCCAGCTTCACCTGCTGCCACTTGGCGTGTCCCTGGCTTTGCAGATTGTCGAAATTGGCGCATAGCGCTTGGGCGAAGCGGTTCAAATAAGCCTGCGTATGCGCCATGCGGTAGTCGTAGGTGACCAGGAAAGCCTTGACCGTCAGCGTCGGCACGCCTTCGCTGAGCCAGTTCGGATAGCTGCTGGGACGGATGGTGGCCGGAAAATACGTCTTGGTCGCGCGCAGGCTTTCGGCCGCCTTGTCGTCGAGCCGCAGTAGCTTGATGAAGTTGCGCGCCTCCGGCGTCATGTCGGCAAACAGTTTGGCCGGCTGGCCGGCGACGATCACGACCACATCGATCGACTTGTCGCTGGTCAGCTTGATCAGCGCCTCTTCGTTCGACAGATAACTGGCATTCGCCTCCGGCAAAGCCTGGCCGAACATCAGCTTGTACAGGGTGGTCGCAGACAGCGCGGTGCCGCTGCCGACCGGGCCGACGTTGATTTTCTTGTCCTTGATCTGGTGGATGAATTCGAGCGGCGTATCGGCCCGCGTGACGAAATAGATTTCTTCGTCATACAGCGGCAGCACCACGCGCAACGGCTGAATCAATTGGCCGGCCGCGCGGTTGCCGGCTGCGGCCTGGTCGAGCATCGCCTGATACACGTCCGATTGCACCAGCGCCAGCTTGACGCCGGGCTCATAACGCAGCCGCTGCACGTTCTCGGCCGAGCCCTTGGATGGCAGCACTTCGAGCGTGATGTCGGCCGGCGCCGCCACCCATTTCGCGATGTCGCGTCCGATCTGGATATAGGTCCCACGTTCGGACGCGGTGACGATCTTGTAGTCGATGTTGGGCAGCGCCTGCGACGACGGCGGCAGCGCCAGCATGACCAACCAGACCAGGACTTGGGCAAGCATGGTGCGGGACTTGTTCATCATATTCCTCGGCTGTATTTCGATTCGATCAACGACTCCTGACGTCGCATAAAGCCATTGCCCGCGCGGCGGCGCTGCAGGACGGCGCGGGGCTGGCATCGCTCGCCGGGCTCTTGGCAGCGATCGGATTCGATGCACGACGAGCGGCGCTCTTGTTGGTGGCAGCCGCCATCGGTTGAACCGGTGCATCGACCGCTGCCGCACCGGCGGCTGCGGCATCTGGCGGTGGGCGCCCATTTATCGCAGGCGGCCGACTGTCAGGCGGCGGCAATTCCTCGTTTGTCATCTCGCCTCCCCCCGACCTGGTCGTGGTGGTTGACGCCGGTTCCAGCCAGGAAAGTCGAATCAAGCCGGCTGTCACAGCCAGCATCAGCAACAGGCAGAGCCCCAATATCCAGCGCCATTGTTGTTGCTGAGGGGATGAATGTTTCATCACTCGACCGGTCCAGGGGGTACGCCAGCTGCCGACTCCCGCTCAACCTGATTCGCGCTATCGCTCAATCTCCTCGATCGGATATGGCGGCAGCGCCGGGGGCGTCATCGGAATGGCTGGCGATCTGGCATCAGTATCCATTTGATAGCGCCGCAAGCTGCCGTCCTTGAGCGAACTCAACAAACGGTCTGTTTCGGAACTGCTGCCACCGTGTCAGGCCGCAATCATGTTGCTCCCGCCTGGAGGCGGGGCGATATTTGCGGTGCCGCACATTGGACCGGCCCAACCGGGAAACGCTCGCAGGCGGGCCAAAACCACGCGCCGCTGAGCGAGCTTTTCCGCAAGCCGCGCGTGCCGGCGGCGTCCCAGACCCCGCGATCTCGTTACGGCCGCTCCGGCGCCCAGGCTGCGGCTGGCTCGGCGGCGCGCCAGGCGTCCATCCGTTCGCGTACCAACTCGACGCGCGCCGCCCGGATCGCCTCCGGGATGCGCTGCGGCTCTTGTGCAAACATGGCGGCGATTACGCCCGCCTTGACCGATTGTGCCGCGGCCAATAGCGCCTCCAGATATGGTGCCTGCGGGAACGGCCGCTGCTCGAAACCAGGGCGACCGCAGTAGTCGCACTCGGCCGCGCGCAGCATGTCGATGAAGCGCTGCGGCTTGCGGAAGGCGTCGCAGCGCTCCAGCAGGTCGAGCACGGTGTCGGCGCGCAACTCCAGTGCGCGCGCGACGTTGCCGTGCTCGCGTGCCGTCATTTGTGCCAGATCCTGGCATTCATTGGGAATTTTCAGGCGCTGGCAAACCGTCTTCACCAGCGCAACGCCGCGCCCTTCGTGGCCGTGGTGGCGTGGCCACTCGGCCGGCGGGGTGGCGCCCTTGCCCAGATCGTGGGTCAGGGCCGCAAAGCGGATCGGCAGCGCATGGTTCATACTGGCGGCGAGGTCGATCACCAGCATCACGTGCACGCCGGTATCGATTTCCGGATGGTGCTGCGGCGGCTGCGGCACGCCCCACAGCGCGTCCAGTTCGGGCAGGATGCGCGCCAGCGCGCCGCAGGCGCGCAGTACCTCAAACATGCGCGACGGCTTGGCTTCCATCAGCCCGCGCGCCAGCTCCTGCCAGACGCGCTCCGGCACCAGCGCGTCGACCTCGCCGGCGGCCACCATCTGTCGCATCAGTTCATTGGTTTCCGGCGCCACCGTGAAGTCGGCAAAGCGCGCGGCGAAACGGGCGATACGCAGGATACGCACCGGGTCTTCGGCGAACGCCGGCGACACGTGGCGCAAGACGCGATCCCGCAGGTCGCGGCGGCCGCCGAACGGGTCGATCAGCGCACCGTCCTCGGACTTGGCGATGGCATTCACGGTCAGGTCGCGCCGGATCAAGTCCTGCTCCAGCGTAACGCCGGGATCGGTGTGGAACACGAAGCCGGAATAGCCGGGCGCGGTCTTGCGCTCGGTGCGCGCCAGCGCGTATTCCTCATGCGTGGCCGGGTGCAGAAATACCGGGAAATCCTTGCCGACCGGGCGAAAGCCGTGCGCGACCATCTGCTCGGGCGTGGCGCCGACCACCACGTAATCGCGATCCTGCACCGGCAAGCCGAGCAGTTCGTCGCGCACCGCGCCGCCGACGGTATAGATCTTCATGCCGCTGCCATCTTCCTGCGCCGCGCTGTGCCGCAAATCAATGACCGCCCGGTTCGTATTTCGGAATCACTTCCGTTTCGGCCAGGGCATCGCGCATCCAGCGCGCCACCGCCGGATGCGCGGCGACGCGATCGGCATAGGCCTGCAGCGCCGGCGCCAGCGACACCGCATAGGTGCGAAAGCGCATCACCACCGGCGCGTAGAAGGCGTCGGCGATCGAGAAATCACCGAATAGGAATTGCCGATGGCCAAAATTCGCCAGGCAGGTTTCCCAGATTTCGCAAATGCGGCCGACATCGGCCTGGGCCGCCGGCGTATGGCCCTGGCCCGGCAGGCTGGCGCGGATATTCATGCCCATCTGGCTGCGCAAATCGGGGAAACCGGAATGCATTTCGGCAGAAATGCTGCGCGCCACCGCACGCGCGGCGGCATCCTGCGGCCACAGCGGCAGGGGCGCGAATTGCTCGGCCAGATATTCGCAGATCGCCAGCGAATCCCACACCGTCAGATTACCGTCGATCAGCGCCGGCACCCGGCCGGAGGCCGAATAAGCGGCAATCCGGGCGGCGGTATCGGGGCGGTCCAGCGTGATCCGGATTTCCTCGAAGGCAATGCCGAACGCGGTCAGTACCAGCCACGGCCGCATTGACCAGGACGAGTAATTCTTGTTGCCGATTACCAGTTTCAGGCCGGTTTCATCGAACGCACGGCGCGGCGTTATGGCTGTTTGGGGGCGCGTCGGCTCCAGTTCAGTGGTTTGCATGCTGCTCCTTGATCTTTGGCTTGGTTTTTTGAATTGGATGCGGAGGAAGGCCGGCGCTATCCGGTCAATGGTGGAATGGCGTTGCGCGGCGCCTGTCCCGACAAATAATACGGCGCCACCGCTTCCAGCGCGACCGGATCGATGCCCAGCACCGGCGCGATCGGCCCGGCGGCAACGTTATCGACCTGCATCGAATCGAGATTGTCGCGGGACATCAGCGGCTCGCCCGGCAGGCATTCCAGCAGCCCTACCTGCAGCCGCGCCAGCGCCGGCGGCAAGCCGATGACCGGGCGCGGATGGCCGGACCAGACGCCGGCCAGCCGCACCAACTCGCGCAGCGTGTACACCTTGGGCCCAGCCAGCTCGTAGGTATGGCCGATGGTGGCGTGGGCGTCCAGCGCGTTGATGAAGGCGCGCGCCACATCTTCCACCCAGACCGGCTGAAAACGGGCGTTGGCAGCACCCAGCGGCATCACCGGAAAGAGTTTCTGCAGACTGGCAAAACGGTTCATGAAATGATCATCCTGCCCGAAGATGACCGAGGGACGGAAAATTGTGCTTGCCAGCGCCGGATTCGACTGCGCCTCCCGTTCGCCGGCCGCCTTCGAGCGCAGGTACATCGAGGGCGCGTCGGCTGCCGCTCCCAGCGCGCTCATATGCAGGTAGCGCGGCACGCCCTGCGCCACGCAGGCGGCGACGATGCGGCGCGGCAGCTCGACATGGGTATGGGCGAAGGCCGGACCGAACGGCGAGCCGGGCTTCGAATGCAGCACGCCGGCCAGATTGATCACGACATCGACGCCGGGCAGCAGCGCCGCCAGCGCATCGTCGCGCCCGACATCGGTCTCGACGATGCTGACCGTCGGCAACGGCAGCAAATGGCGCGCCCGCATGTAGCGCCGGGTCGGCACCACGATGTCGCAGCCGCCGCGCGCCGCCAGTTGCGCCACCAGGTGCGAGCCGACGAAGCCGGAAGCGCCGATCACCAGAATAGTGCGATAAGCCATGTCCAGGTACTCCATCAAAGGCAACCGACCGCATCCCGCCGGGCGATTTGCCGGATCATCTCAAGGCGTGACGGTACCTAGCCGCGCCTTCAGCGATTGCGCGCGATTTTCGAACAGCGCCGCGTACCAGGTGGCGTTCGACAGCACGTTCTTGACGTAACCGCGCGTCTCCGCAAACGGAATCGATTCGGCAAAGATCGCGCCCTCCACCGGTCCCTTCAGGGTCGAGCGCCAGGCGCGCGGCCGGTTCGGACCAGCGTTGTAGGCGGCGGAAGCCAGCGTCTGCGAGCCATCCAGTTGGCCCAGCACCATGTTCAGATAGTTGGTGCCGAGCAGGATATTGGTGTCGATGTCGTTAACCTGGCTCGGGTTGAAGCCATCGAAGCCGATCTTGCGCGCCACCAGCCGCGCGGTGGCCGGCATGATCTGCATCAGGCCGGAGGCGCCGACATGCGAACGCGCATGCATGATGAAGCGCGATTCCTGCCGGATCAGGCCATACACCCAAGCCATGTCGAGTCCGAGCGCCTGCGTGTTGGCCAGCATGACGCTGCGGAACGGGGTCGGAAAGCGCTGCGTGAAATCGACTTCAACCCGGGTGCGGTCGGAGGTGTTCACCATCCGGTCCAGCACATCCTTTTGCCGCGCGAACTCGGCCGCCGCCAGATGCGCGCGCTCGTCCATCTGACGCAATTCCCAGTTCCATTCGCGCACGCCCTCGAAGCGCAAGCCCATGTCGAAGAAACGCAGCGCGCGACGAAATCCCTGGTTCTGCGCCATCGGCGCCACTTCGTCGGCGGAAGGCGGGGTGGCGCGCGGCGGCGGCAGGATCTCGCGCCCCAGTTCTTCGCGCGCCAACTGGCCGTAAAAGCCGGTGCGCTCGGCGATCGCCGCAAAGCGCGCCGCGGCTTGCTCGCCCTTGCCCTCGCTCTGCAGGGCCCGGCCATCCCAGTAGACCCAGCTTGGGTCGTTGCGCAAGGCAGGCGGCATCGCGTCGATCCCGGCCTTGACCAGTTTCCAGTCGCCATCGCGCAAGGCGGAGCGTACCTTCCACTGATAGCCATCTGCCGACAGCGGAGCGTCTTTGGCGCGGCGCCAGTAGTCGCCCGCCTCCGGCGCCAGCTTCAGTGCCGCCTGCAGCGCGATCTGGGCCCAGCCCAACGCCTGATCGGCGCCTCCCAGGCGCGGCGCTTCGGCAGCCAGCGCGGCCGCAGCCTGCTGCGGATCGTTGCGCGCCACGCGTCCAAGCGCAATCAGATACAGTTGATGGGCGACAGCTCCGCGGCCGGCACTTTGCGGAACGCCACGGGCCAGCGTCAGCGCCGGCTTGTCGAAGGCTTCCGCAATCAGCTTGTCGGCGGCTCCGGCCAGCGCCGCAACCCGCTTGCCAATCGCCAGGTAATTCGCCTCCGACGCCAGCCGCACCTGAGCCCAGAGGTCGGACTGGCTGAACTGGCCGTTTTGCGCCAGCGCCGCGATCAGCGCCACGCAGCCTTCGCCATAGTCCTTCGGCGTGTCCAGTAGCGCGCGCGCCGGCTCGGCGACGTTCTGCCCTTTCGCCGCAGCCGACAGCAGCGCATAGCATTTCAGTTGAGTGTCGTCTTGCAGCACAAACAGCGGAAACTGCTCGTCAAAGGTGCTCCAGTTGCGCGCCCTGCCCAGTTCCAGCAGCCAGTCGTTGCGCAGGCGGTCGGCAATCGCGCTACCGTCATAGCGCTGCAGGTAGGCACGAATTTCGCCATCCGGGAAATCTGCAATGCGCGGTTTCAGCCGGTAGTAATCGACGTAGGAAGGAATGTCATAATCCTGCAGGCGCGCCGCCAGCGCTTCCACCTTGTTCAGGTCCTTCTTGCGAGACGCCTCGCGCAGCGCCAGAAAAGCTTCGTCGGCGGCGGAACTGGCGGCGCTTGTCTGAGCCCGGACAAACGGCGCTGTCGCACCAAGCACGGCAACGGCAAGCGTAACGACAACCAGGTAATTCTTGAAAAACATGACTTTCCCGACTTGTTTATCGAATCCGAAGCGATTCAAGGATAGCACGTGATGACGTCCGACAAGGCCGCATCCCCGGCCGCGCTTGCGCCGGCGCAGACCGGGCGCAACGCGCTGCGGCAACAGTTGCTGGCGCAGCGCAACGCGCTCGACCCAAACTTGAAAGAACGCTGGGACCAGGCGATCCGGCAGCACTTGCTGGACTATTTTGCGACGCCACTGCAGGGGCCACCCCTTGCGCCGCTGGGCGTGTATTGGCCGATGCGCGGCGAACCCGACCTGCGGCCAGCCTACGCGGCGCTGGCGGCGCGCGGGATGCAACTGGCCCTGCCGGTGGTGGTCGAACGTGCAGCGCCGCTCCGCTTCGCAAAATGGACGCCGGACACGCCGCTGGTGGCCGGCACTTTCGGGGCACTGGTTCCTGCCGAGCCGGCGTGGCTCAAACCGTCAACGCTGCTGGTGCCGTGCCTGGGCTTCAATTCCGCACGCATGCGGCTTGGCTATGGCGGCGGTTTTTACGACCGCACGCTGGCCGCTGCGCCGCGTCCGGCCACGATCGGCATCGCCTATGACTGTCTGCATGCCGAATTCGAGGCGGAGCCGCATGACGTCGCACTCGATTGCATCCTGACTGAGAGCGTTTGCCGCTAAAAAAGCTAGGCCGAATGCAGTTGCAGCCGCTGCACGATTGCCTCGGTCGACACCGCCTGATTCAGCGAATAGAAATGCAAGCCCGGCGCACCGCCGGCCAGCAGCCGCTCGCACAGCGCGGTCGTGACATCCAGGCCGAAGGCGCGGATCGACGCCACATCGTCGCCGAAACTCATCAGCTTCAGGCGGATCCAGCGCGGGATCTCGGCGCCGCACATTTCGGAAAAGCGCAGCAGTTGCGAGCAGTTGGTGATCGGCATCACGCCGGCCACGATCGGCACCGTGACACCGGCCTTGCCGGCATCGTCGACAAAGCGGAAATAGGCGTCGGCGTTGTAGAAATACTGCGTGATCGCGGCGTCGGCGCCAGCCTTGATCTTGCGCGCGAAATGCTGCACATCGTCCTGCGGCGACTTCGCCTGCGGATGGGTCTCCGGATAGGCACCGACGTGGATCTGGAACCAGTCGCCGGTTTCGGCGCGGATGAATTCGACCAGTTCATTCGCGTAACGGAATGCGCCGGACGACAATTCGAGCGCGCCGAAACCGCTCGGCAAGTCGCCGCGCAAGGCCACCAGCCGGTGGATGCCGGCCTCCCGGTACTGCGCCAGGATCGCGCGCAGGGTGTCGCGCGAGCTGCCCATGCAGGACAGGTGCGGCGCGGCATCGTGCCCTTCGCGCCCGATCTCGAGCACGGTATCGAGCGTGCCCTGCTGGGTCGAGCCGCCGGCGCCGAAGGTGACCGAAAAATATCTCGGACTCAACTGCGCCAGGCGGGCTCGGACGACGCGCAGCTTTTCCGCGCCTTCCGCCGTTTTCGGCGGGAAAAATTCAATGCTGAAATCGGCCGCAGTCATGTGATTCTCATGATTTGATTTTCATTAGCAATGCGGACAGCGCCCACGAGATGATGCTGTACAGCAGCGCGCCGCCGACCGCCGACCAGAAGCCGGCCACATGGAAACCACCCACCAGTTGCGCCACCACCCAGAACATCAGGCCGTTGATGATGAAGATAAACAGGCCCAGCGTCAGCACCGTGACCGGCAGCGTCAGCAGCACCAGCACCGGCCGCACCAGCGTATTCACCAGCCCCAGCACCAGGGCTGCCACCAGCGCCGTCCACAGGCTGTCGACCTGCACCGAGTGCATCAGGTAGGGCACCGCCAGCAGCGCCAGCGCGTTCACGATCCAGACGATGAGCAAAGGCATGATTTTTCCTCGTTCGTTGTCAGACGCCATCCGGCGCGGGCACTGCCAGATCAGGTGCATGGCCCGCGCTGGACAATGTTAGCGCCGATCAATAACGGTAATGCTCGGCTTTGTACGGACCTGCCTGCGCCACGCCGATGTACGCAGCCTGCTCGGCAGTCAGTTCGGTCAACTGCGCGTTCAGCTTTTTCAACTGCAGGCGCGCCACCTTCTCGTCCAGATGCTTCGGCAGCGTATATACGCCGACCGGATAGGCTTGGGTATTCGTAAATAGCTCGATCTGGGCGATGGTCTGGTTGGCAAAGGACGAGCTCATCACATACGACGGATGGCCGGTGCCACAACCCAGGTTCACCAACCGGCCTTCGGCCAGCAGGATGATCCGTTTGCCGTCGGGGAAAATCACGTGGTCGACCTGCGGCTTGATGTTTTCCCAGGTGTACTGTTTCAAAGCCGCGACTTCGATTTCATTGTCGAAGTGGCCGATGTTGCAGACGATCGCCTGGTCCTTCATCTGCTGCATGTGGGCATGCGTGATCACGTGGTAGTTGCCGGTGCAGGTGACGAAGATGTCCCCGTGTGCGGCCGCATAATCCATCGTCACCACGCGATAGCCTTCCATCGCCGCCTGCAGCGCGCAGATCGGATCGATCTCGGTGACCCATACCTGCGCCGACAGCGCACGCAAGGCTTGCGCCGATCCCTTGCCGACGTCGCCATAGCCGGCCACCACCGCCACCTTGCCGGCGATCATGACGTCGGTGGCGCGCTTGATGCCGTCCACCAGCGACTCGCGGCAACCGTACAGATTGTCGAACTTGGACTTCGTGACCGAGTCGTTAACGTTGATCGCCGGGAACGCCAGCTTGCCTTCCTTGTGCATCTGGTACAGGCGGTGCACGCCGGTGGTGGTTTCCTCGGTCACGCCCTTGATTTGCGCCAGGCGGGTCGAATACCAGTTGGGCGATTCGGCCAGCTTCTTCTTGATCGAATTAAACAGGCAGACCGCTTCTTCCGAATCCGGGTTGGCCAGCACGCCGAGGTCTTTTTCGGCGCGGGTGCCGAGATGCAGCAGCAGCGTCGCATCGCCACCGTCGTCGAGGATCATGTTGGCCTGCTGGCCCGGCCAGTCGAAGATGCGGTGCGTGTAATCCCAGTATTCGTCCAGCGATTCACCCTTGACCGCGAACACCGGCGTGCCGTTGGCGGCAATCGCGGCGGCGGCGTGATCCTGGGTCGAATAGATGTTGCAGGAAGCCCAGCGCACCTCGGCGCCCAGCGCTTCCAGCGTCTGGATCAGCACCGCGGTCTGGATCGTCATGTGCAGCGAACCGGCAACCCGCGCGCCCTTCAGCGGCTGGCTGGCGGCGAATTCCTCGCGGATCGCCATCAGGCCCGGCATTTCGGTTTCGGCGATGCGGATTTCCTTGCGACCCCAATCAGCCAGATTGAGATCGGCGACGAGAAAATCGGAGGAAGTATGGGATACAGCGGATTTCGACGGGGTTGCTATAGCGGCGCTCATCACGCGCTCCTTTCCATGAGAAAAAAGTGACGTGAGCGCCGTTGCGGTGAGATTCCAAGCCTGACACGATCCGTTAAAACCGTGCTGCAACGCTCCTTGGAGGGGATGGATTATAGCGCAGATATTTGACATCGATCTTGCCTGGGCAAATACCGCACTCCCGAAATATCAGCGGAAAACGGCAGGCAATATTCTTGCCGGCAATCGGGATCATCAATACACTTTAGCGCTCGTCCACCGGCCAACCCAAGGTAAAGAAGAGATTTCATGCGCGCACCCACCCAATTGGCACGATTCATCGATTTCGGAAAACTGTCCGGCGCACTAATACTCGCGCTTGCGGTCGCCGCCTGCGGCGGCGGCTCTTCCAGTCCGGCGCCGGTTGATCCGCCGCCGGCTGCCGGCACGTTGCTGATTTCGGAAATCGCAACCAATTTTCACTCCGATGCCGTCGCCTGGTTCGAGGTATACAACCCGAATGGGAGCGCAGTCGCACTGGCGGATTACACGTTGAAAAGTGGCTGGATCGATCCGACCAGCGGCGCCGGGAGCACCGAGCCGGTCGGCTTCGGCTTGCCAACCATCGACGTGCCGGCCAAAGGCTATCTGGTGATCGCCGCCGGCGTGCACGACAAGCTGGAAAACAACGCCCAAATCGTCTATGTAAAAAACGGCAACCGGGTGCCGTTCTGGAACGCCAACGGTTCGGTGGAACTGCTGAAGGGCGGCCAGACCACCGATTTCGTCCGCTTCGGCACTTCCAATGCGGCGCCGCAGACCGCCTCACACTGGAGCGGCGCGGCGGTACCGGCACTGCCCTCGGGCGCGAATGAATACAGCAAGGCCATCGTGCGCCTGGCATCCGGCGGCATGGCCGACACCAACAGCGCGGCCGACTGGAAGCTGGTGAATTTCGCGACACCGGCCGGCCCCAACGACATCGCCCCCGGCGTCGTCGACTCCGACGGCGACGGCATCCCCGACAGCGCCAAGGTCGCCGGCAGCACCTATGGCGGACTGGACCTGTACGCGATGGGCGCGCGCCCCGGCCGGCGCGACCTGTTCGTCGAAATCGATTACATGGGCGGCGCCGACCCGGCGCTGACGCCGCGCCAGGAAGCACTGCAAAAAATGGTCGACGCGTTCCAGAAGCAGAATATCGCGCTGCACCTGGATACCGGCCCGCTGTACAGCGCCGCGTTCGACCCGGCGGGCTTCAACCTCGGCGGCGGCAACGCGATTGCATTCGCCAAATGCATCGAGCTGGTTACGGACAGCGCTGAAGCGACGCCGGGCTGCACCTCGTTCTACAGCTACAAGAATTCCAATTTCGACGTGCGCCGCAAGCTGGCCTTCCATTACGCCCTGTTCGCCAATTCGCGCAACGTTGATGGCTCGGCCGGCTCCTCGGGCGTCGCCAAGGTCTTCGGCAACGACCTGGTGGTGACGCTGGGCGGCTACGGCTTCAACACCGCCTCCAGCGCAAGCCTGAACTGGCTGATCAACGTGCAGGCGGGAACCTTGATGCACGAATTCGGCCACAACCTTGGGCTTCAGCATGGCGGCGACGAAGACGTCAACAACAAGCCGAACTATTACAGCATCATGAACTACCTGTATCAGTGGGCCGGCCTGAGCAAGACGCCCGACACCATCAACGCCGCCGAACGCTACTACCTGGAGCGCGGCTGGAAGGGCAAGACCAACTGCAACCTGGTCGAGAATTCGCCCTGCACCGACCAGTTCTACATGGATTATTCCGATGGCAGCAGCGCTGCACTGGACGAAACCAAACTGTCGGAAGCGCTCAACATCGGCCGCGACAGCGTCGGTGGCGGCTATGCCGACTGGAACAACGACAACGTGCTGACGTCGGGATTGTTGTCGCTCGACCTCAACGGTGACGGAAACAAAACCATCCTGAAAGACTACAACGATTGGGCCAATCTGCAACTTCCGTTCGCGCGCACCTTTTACGGCAGCACCTCGGGCCGGCCGCTGGCACAAAAAACGCCGCGGCCGCGCTTCGATCCGATGGCCGAACGCGCCGAGCGACTGGTGGTCGAGGCGCCGCTGCCGGCCGCGCTGCAAAACGAATTGCGCAAACTGCGGCCGGTGCACTGAGATGGCGACGCAACTACCGCGAGTTCTGGCGCGCTGCCTGCTGGCCGCCGGCATGCTGTGCGCCGGTGGTGCCCAGGCGCTGCGCATCGATGGCCTGAAGCCGATGGAAGCGCTGACGGCCGCGCCCGCCAGCGCGGTGGTGCGCGACGGCCACCTTGAACTCACGCTGACCGATGGCAATACGCTTGGCGTTGCCGACTGGCCGGCCTTTTTGCCGCAGCGCTTCGGCCCGCAGCGGGTGGATGCCAGCCGCCGTCTGCATCCGACCGGACCGACCGACCAGTTGAGCCTGACCCGCACTGGCGAAAACCAGCCGTGGCTGATCGTCGGCAGCGGCGCGCGGCGCGGAGCAACCCTGATCGGTGCATGGCAGTTGCGGCTGACCGGCCGCCTATGGAGCATTTCCGACGGCGTCACGGAAAAGGCGCTCGGCATCGATGCGCAGCAAGCGACTCCGGTGCGGGTCTCCGTAGAGCGGCAGGACTGGTGCATCTATTTGCTGCAGACGCGGCTGCCGCAGCCACGCCCCGGCCTCGCGCTGGAAGACGAGCCGCAAATTTCCTGGGCCGGATGGCGGCTGCAGAAGAACCGGAAGCACTGCCCGCCCATCCGCTGAGGGATGCCGGCTGGCATTTTTCCGATAAACAACGGAGTATGTTACAAATTAGACCGCCTTACGCCCGGAATGGCATGCAATCGGTCGGAGTATGCGATTCCAACGCGACGCTCAGAACACCCCACACGCACCTCCAGCGCGCTGCAAACAACAAAAAAGTGCGCCGCAGCGCGCTTTTTCAGCTCCACACTTGGAATTCAGAATCCGGCCGCGGCCTTCAGTGCCGCCGCGCGATCGGTGCGCTCCCAGGTGAACTCCGGTTCTTCCCTGCCGAAGTGGCCGTAGGCGGCAGTCTTCGCATAGATCGGCCGCAGCAGGTCGAGCATCTGCACGATGCCTTTCGGCCGCAGGTCGAAATGTTCCTGCACCAGTTGCGCCAGCTTTTCGTCGCTGATCTTGCCGGTGCCGAAGGTGGTCACCATCACCGAGGTCGGGCGCGAGACGCCGATCGCGTACGAGACCTGGATCTGGCAGCGCTCGGCCAGGCCGGCGGCGACGATGTTCTTCGCCACGTAGCGTCCGGCATAGGCGGCCGAACGATCGACCTTGGAGGCGTCCTTGCCGGAGAAGGCGCCACCGCCGTGTGGCGCCGCGCCACCGTAGGTATCGACGATGATCTTGCGTCCGGTCAGGCCGCAATCGCCCTGCGGACCGCCGATCACGAAGCGCCCGGTCGGGTTGACCAGGTAGCGCGTGTTTTGCAGCCATTCGGCCGGCACCACCGGCTTGATGATCAGTTCGATCACCGCTTCTTCGATCTGGCTATGCTTGACGTCCGGCGCATGCTGGGTTGACAGCACGATGGTGTCGATCGCCACCGGGCGGCCGTCGACGTATTTCAGCGTCACTTGCGATTTGGCGTCCGGGCGCAGCCACGGCAGGCGACCGTCCTTGCGTAGCTGCGACTGCCGTTCGACGATGCGGTGCGCGTAATGGATCGCGGCCGGCATCAGCTCCGGTGTTTCGTCGCAGGCGTAGCCGAACATCAGGCCCTGGTCGCCGGCGCCCTGGTCGAGATCGACGCCCTCGCCTTCATTGACGCCCTGCGCTATGTCCGGCGATTGCTTGTCATAGGCCACCAGCACCGCGCAGCTCTTGTAGTCGATGCCGTAATCGGCATTGTCGTAGCCGATGCGCTTCAAGGTGTCGCGCGCGATCTGAATGTAGTCGAGGTTGGCGTTGGCGGTGATTTCACCAGCCAGCACCACCAGACCGGTGTTGCACAAGGTTTCGGCGGCGACGCGGGCACGCGGGTCCTGTTCCAGCGCGGCATCCAGGATGGCGTCGGAAATCTGGTCGGCAACTTTATCGGGGTGGCCTTCGGAGACGGATTCCGAAGTGAAGAGGTATTCGTGGGTCATTTACGTCAGGCTCCTGTTTCTATTGGTGACCATGTCGCGGCCAAAAACTGAAACTGAGCCTGCGACGCTTTAGCGATTTTTCGGCGACGCTGCTGCTGTCGCCGACCGCCTCGCAAGTTGTCTATTAAACTTGGCGGTTATTACACTGTGCTATTTTACGCCTTCTAAAAAATTTTTGGCGCATGCCGCTGATTGACCTTGATCAATGCTGGTTCTCCTGTTCCGCCTGTTGTCCAGGCTGCCATTGTCCGTGCTGCACGCGCTGGGGAGCGCGCTCGGCTGGCTGGTATACCTACTGTCCCCGACTTACCGCCGCCGCCTGAGGGGCAATCTGGAAAGCGCCGGCTTCGGCGCGCTCCTGCCTGACGCCATCGCCGAAGCCGGCAAGAGCATCGCCGAACTGCCGTTCATCTGGTGCGCGCCGCCAGAGCGGGTGTTGCGCAGCGTGACGATGGTCAACTGGGAGCTGGTGCAGGCGGCACTGGATGCGCGCTCCGGCGTGATCTTCCTGACGCCGCATCTTGGCTGCTTCGAAGTCAGCGCCCAGGCGACCGCAGTACATACGCGCCTGACGGTGATGTACCGGCCGCCGCGCAAGGCGGCGTTGAAGCCGCTGATGGAAGATGCGCGCGCGCGCGGCAACCTGTTCCTGGCACCGGCCAACCTGGGCGGCGTGCGGCTGCTGCTGAAGGCGCTGAAACGCAACGAGACGGTCGGCGTCTTGCCGGACCAGGTGCCGCAAGAGGGGGAAGGCGTGTGGGCCGATTTCTTCGGCCGCCCGGCCTACACCATGACGCTGCCGGCCAAGCTGCAGCAACTCTCGGGCGCGCCAATCATCCTGGTGTATGCCGAGCGGCGGCCGCACGGCCAGGGCTATCGGCTGCATTTCGTCGAATGCGGACAACTGCCAGCCGGCACCCCGCAGCAACAGGCGCGCGCGATCAACGCCGCGATGGAGGCGCTGATCGCGCGCTGCCCGGCGCAATACCTGTGGAGCTACCAGCGCCACAAGGCGCCGCCCGGCGTGCCCGCACCCACGGCGCCCGCCGACGGACAGGAGCCGGCGTGAGACTGCTGCTGGGCTTGCTGTGGCTACTGCACTGGCTGCCGTTGCCGCTCCTGGGCCGGCTGGGCGAAGCGATCGGTGCGCTGCTGTTTGTGCTGGTGCGTTCGCGCCGCCATATTGCGCTGACCAATCTGCGCCTGTGCCTGCCGGAACTATCGGAAGCCGAGCGGCGTGCAGTCGCGCGCCAGCATTTCCAGGATTACGCGCGTGCCGTCCTCGAGCGCGGCATCCTGTGGTGGGCGCCGCCGGCGCGCTTGCAGCGGCTGATCCAGATCGAACCGGCGGCGCCGCTGGAATTGATCGGCGCCGGCCCGCTGATCTTCCTGTGCCCGCATTTTGTCTGCCTCGACGTCGCCGCGTCCGCGCTGGCGCAAATCGGCCCCGGCTGTTCGATCTACACCCGCCAGAAGAGCCGCGTATTCGATCGCGCCTTGCTGCGCGGGCGCACGCGCTTCCATCCGATCCAGGTGTTTTCCCGCGACCAGGGCATCAAGCCGATCCTGCGCGCGATGCGCGACAATCTGCCGTTCATGATGCTGCCGGACATGGATTTCGGCAGCAGGGATGCCGCATTCGTCCCTTTCTTCGGGGTGCCGGCGGCGACCCTGACCGCACCGGCGCGCATTGCCGGCCTGACCGGCGCCACCGTGGTGCCGGTAGTAGCCACCTTCCTACCGGACTATCGCGGCTGGAAAGTCGCGTTCTATCCACCCTGGCAGGATTATCCGGGTAGCGACGTGCTGGCCGCGACGCGCCGCATGAACGCCTTCATCGAGGAGCGCGTGCGCGAAACTCCGGCCGAATATTTCTGGACCCACAAGCGCTTCAAGACGCGTCCGCCAGGCACGGCCGATGTCTACCATCCGCCAAAACCCCTTGCTTGAGCGCCACCGGAAGCGTGCCGCTCGCGGTCTATAATGCCGGCATGAAGCTCAAATTCACCAAGATGCATGGCGCTGGCAACGACTTCGTGGTGATCGACGCCATTCGCCAGCAGGTCGAGCTGACGCCCGAGCAATGCCGGCGGCTGGCCGATCGCCGCTTCGGCATCGGCGCCGACCAGATTCTGGTGGTCGAGGCGGCGCCGGCGGAACTGGCCGATGTCGATTTCCGCTACCGCATCTACAACGCCGATGGCGGCGAGGTCGAACAATGCGGCAATGGCGCCCGCGCCTTCGCCCGCTTCGTCGCCGAGCATGGCTTGTCGACCAAGCGCACGATCCGCGTCGCCACGCTGGGCGGCGTGATCGCGCCGACGCTGGAAGACGGCGAGCGCGTCACGGTCGACATGGGCGTGCCGCTGCTGGAAGCAGCACAGGTGCCGTTCGATGTCGCCGGCTTGCAGGCGCAACAGGAGGGCGACGCCACGCTGTGGCCGTTGGAACTGGGCGCCGGCCATGCAATCGTCTGGATCTCGGTAGTTTCGATGGGTAATCCGCACGCGGTGCAGATCGTGCCCGAGGTCGAGAGTGCACCGGTGGCCGCCGACGGACCGTTGATCGAACGCCACCCACGCTTTCCGCAACGGGTCAATGCCGGCTTCATGCAGATACTCGAACCGCACGCGATCAGGCTGCGCGTGTTCGAGCGCGGCGCCGGCGAAACCCTGGCCTGCGGCACCGGCGCCTGCGCCGCGGTGGTGGCCGGTATCCTGCTTGGGCGGCTGTGCTCGCCGGTGGCGGTCGCCACGCGCGGCGGCCAGTTGTCGATCGCCTGGGACGGCCCGGGCAGCGCGGTGCGCATGACCGGGCCGGCGGTCACGGTATTCGAAGGCGAAATTTCCCTTTAGACTCCACCTCTTTAATCTCCAGACGAGTAAGCGATGAGCCCGATGCACAGTTTGAATTCCGACGATGTCGCGCACTACCTGGCGGAAAATCCGCATTTTTTCGAAGAACACGCGGAACTCCTGTCCGGCGTGCGCCTGACCAGCCCGGTGCTGGGGCGCGCGGTGTCGCTGCAGGAAAGACAGATGGAAGTGCTGCGCGAAAAAATCCGCACACAGGAACTGCATCTGGCCGAATTGCTGCGCGTGGCGCAAGACAACGACGCCATCGGCGTGCGCTTCCAGGACTGGACCCGGGCCTTGCTGCAGGCGCGCAACGACGTCGATTTGCCGCATGTGCTGACCTCCGGCCTGCAATCGATCTTCTCGGTGCCGCACGCCACGCTGCGCCTGTGGAACGTGGCGCCGGCCTTTGCCCATACCTGGTTCGCCGCGCCGGTGTCGGAGGATGCGCGGATTTTTTCGAACAGCCTGGATGCGCCGTTCTGCGGCCCGAATCATGACTTCGAAGTCTGTGCCTGGCTGGAGGACGCCAGCCCGGTACAGTCGGTCGCGCTGCTGCCACTGCGAAGCGAGGGTGGCAGCGGCGAAACCTTCGGCCTGCTGCTGCTCGGCTCGCCCGATCCGGCGCGTTTCGGCAGCAACATGGCGACCGATTTCCTGAGCCGCATCGGCATCACCGCCAGCGCCGCGCTGGCCTGCCTGCTCGACTGAATCGGGCCACCGATGGCGGCGCCGGCACAACGCGACTGGATACGCGACTACCTCGCCTTCCTGACCAGCCAGCGCCAACTGGCCGCGCATACCGTCGGCAATTACGGGCGTGACCTGAGACAGTTGCAGCAACTGGCACAAGACAGCCAGGCAGACTGGGAACTGGCTGGCCTGAATCATTTCGACATCCGCAAGTTCGCCGCGCAATTGCACGCACGCGGTCTTTCCGCGCGCTCAATCGCGCGCAAGCTGTCGGCCTGGCGCGGCTTTTTCGACTGGCTGGCACAACAGGTGGAACTGGCCTCGAATCCGGTTGCCGGCGTCAAGCCGCCCAAGCGCGCCCGGCCGCTGCCGAAAGCGCTGGCGGTCGATGACGCGGTACGCCTGGTGTCGCGCCCCAATCCGCTGCGCGCTGACGGTTCGGCGGCGCAAGCCTGCGATCAGGCGATGTTCGAACTGCTGTATTCAAGCGGCCTGCGGGTGTCGGAACTGGTCGGCCTCGACTTGCGCTATAGGCGGACGGCGCAGCGCGTCTCCGCCGGCTGGATCGATTTCGAGGCCGGCGAAGTGGCGGTGACCGGCAAGGGCAGCAAGCAGCGCCGGGTACCGGTCGGCCGCGCCGCGCTGGACGCGGTGCAGCGCTGGCTGGCGTTGCGCCCGGCCCTGGCCAGAGAGGACGAGGACGACGCCCGCTGTGCGCTATTTCTGAACGCGCGCGGCAGGCGCGTCTCGGCGCGCGTGGTGCAACTGCGGCTGAAGGCACAGGCGCGCGCCATCGGCCTGACCAGCTCCGTCCATCCGCACGTGCTGCGCCATTCGTTCGCCTCGCATGTGCTGCAATCGTCCGGCGACCTGCGCGCGGTCCAGGAAATGCTGGGCCATGCCTCGATTGCTTCGACCCAGATCTATACGGCGCTCGATTTCCAGCGGCTGGCCGAGGTATACGACGCCGCCCATCCGCGCGCGCGGAAAAAGCCCGACGCCGGCACATAGGCGGCGCCGGCCGCGCCCTGCCCCGGAATCGACAACGACCTTATACCGGATAGAGTATTTTTGGATCCGCCAATATACTTTGCGGAAAATAGCCATTTTTGACCATACTCCCGCATTGTGGTAAGTTCTCAAGAAGCTGGCACGAGTCCCTTGCAATCCGCCGCCGGCCGCCCCATGTATGCAACTGGATTGCATGCATGGGGCATAATCAATCGATACCGATTCCCCGACAGGCGATGAACACCCGAGCACAGACCCGTTTGCAGCAAGACGGCACAAGCCGCGCGCCGGCACTGCCGCCGGCGCAGGCCGAGGCGCAACTGCGCGCGGCCGCCGTGCGCGTGACCGCAGCCCGGATCAAGGTCCTGGCGGCGCTGCTGGACGCACCGAGCGCGGTGTCGCACCAGGATTTGCAGGCGCGCTTGAGCGAACTGGACCGGGTCACGCTGTATCGCGCGCTGGATTGCCTCACCGATTCCGGGCTGGCGCACAAGATCGCCGGCGACGACCGCATATTCCGCTACAGCGCCGGCACCGAGCACGGCGCCCGCGACTGGCCGCATGCGCAGCACCCGCACGGCCATTTCAAGTGCACCCGCTGCGCCCGCGTGTTTTGCCTGGACGACGACAACGGCCCCGCGGCACCGCAGCCTGGCTTGAGCCTGCGCGAAGCCGGCGCCCAGGCCGCGTTGCAGCGGCAATTGCAAGACGTCGTGCGCCAGACGCTGGGCGACGGCTTTCAAAGCCACGATATCGAACTGACCATCAAGGGCTGGTGCGCCGATTGCGCCCAGTAACCACTAACCAACCAAGACGCCATGGCTCTGATTCCCACCACCATCCTGACCGGCTTTCTCGGCGCCGGCAAAACCACGCTACTGAACCGCGTCCTGCAGGAGCAGCACGGCCACAAGATCGCCGTCATCGAAAACGAATTCGGCGCCGAAAACATCGACAATGAAATCCTGGTGCAGGACCAGGGCGAGCAGATCGTCGAGATGAACAACGGCTGCATCTGCTGCACCGTGCGCGGCGACCTGATCCTGGCGCTGTCGGCGCTGGCGCAAAAGCGCGCGGCCGGCGAACTGGCATTCGAGCGCGTGATCATCGAAACCACCGGTCTCGCCAACCCGGGGCCGGTGGCGCAAACCTTTTTCATGGATGACGAAGTCGCGTCGCAATTCCGGCTGGACGCGATCATCACCGTGGTCGATGCGCGGCATGCGATGCAGCAACTGGATCAACACGAGGAAGCGCAGCGCCAGGTGGGGTTTGCCGATCGCATCCTGCTGTCCAAGACCGATCTGGTCGGCGCCGATGAAGTGCAGGCCCTCTGCGCGCGCCTCACGCACATCAATCCGCGCGCGCCGATCGAGCGCGCCGATTTCGGGCGCGCGCCACTGACGGCGATTCTCGACGTTCACGGCTTCAACCTGAACGACAAGCTGGAAATCGACCCCGACTTCCTGGCGGCGGAAGAACCGCACGTGCATGACGAACATTGCGGGCACGACCACGCGCACGAGCATGGGCACGGCCCTGCCGGCCACGGCCATACCGATGACATCGCCGCCTTCGTCTTCAAGAGCGCGCGCCCGTTCGATCCGGCGCGGTTGGATGATTTCCTCGGCAGCATCGTCCAGGTGTACGGTCCGCGCATGCTGCGCTACAAGGGCGTGCTGCTGATGGAGGGCGCCGACCGCAAGGTGGTGTTCCAGGGCGTGCACCAGATGATGGGCAGCGATATCGGCAACAAGTGGGGCGAGCAGGAGGAACGCGGCAGCAAAATGGTGTTCATCGGCAAGAACCTGCCGCAAGATATCTTTATTCAGGGACTCGAGCAGTGTTTGGTATAAACTACCGTGGTTTAAATTAAGGGGCCGAAGGCGGGGAACGGCAAAATCACAAACGGACGGCTGAACATCGTGCACGGTCCGACCGGAATGGCGGTTCGGACAGATTCTTGAGGATAAGGGAATCATGAACACAACCGTTACAAAAATCACGAAAAAAAGTGCGGTCGCCAAACCATCGAGCAAGGCAGCGCGCGGATCCGCCTCGGCAGCCCGCCCGGGCCGCAAACCGGCCACCCCCGCGACACTGAAGTCGGCAGCCGGAAAGCTGGTAAAGTCCCTGGTGCAGGCACTCAAGCCGAGCGCCAAGGCGACCGCGAAACCGGCGGCAAAGAACCTTCCCATCGCCCCTGCCAAGGCGCCAAAACCGGCAGCCAAAACGGGCAGTAGGGCGACAATCAAGCCCGCCCAGAAAACGCCGGCCGAGCCCGCTCCCAGACAGCGGGCTGCGGCCGCCACCCCCACCAGCACGGTCAAGGCCGTAACGCCTGCCGCAGGAACGGCCGGCAGCAAGCAGCCAGCAACGCGCAACGGAGCACAACCTGCCACCGGCGCCAAGCGCAAACCCGCCGCGCAAGCGGCATCCCAGACGCCCCGACCCGGCGTAGCTCTGCGCAACAACAAGGCAGCCGCCGGGATAACGGATAAAATTGAACCAATCGTTGTATCGAGAGCAAGCGAAGTGACCACGAAAACTACCAAACCGACCTCTGCCGTCCCGACCGACGGCACCCTGCTGACCGAAGCGCAAATCCTGAAGATGAGCGACAAGGACTACATGAACGCGGCGCAGCGTGCCTTCTTCAAGGCGCGTCTGCAGCAACTGGAAAAGGACCTGCTGAAAAACGCCGGCGAAACTACCGAACACCTGCGGGAGACGGTGCTGGTTCCGGACCCCGCCGATCGCGCCACCATCGAAGAAGAACACGCGCTGGAATTGCGCACGCGCGACCGCGAACGCAAGCTGTTGAAAAAGGTCCAGCAGTCGATTGCCAGCATCGACTCCGGCGATTACGGCTGGTGCGAGGAAACCGGCGAGCCGATCGGCGTGCCGCGCTTGCTGGCGCGCCCGACCGCGACGCTGTCGCTGGAAGCGCAGCAGCGGCGTGAGCTGAAGCAGAAACTGTACGGCGACTGAAGTCAGCCGGGCTCCGGCATGTCGGATGCCGGCATCTTCCGTCGTTGGGAAAGCTGCCGCGCGTGGCACCTGTCACGCCGCCCGGCTTGCCAGCGGGCTGGTGGCAAGCCGTTATGTGATACCGCTGAACGCCGCGCCGGCGTTCAATCATGCTGACCAGGATCAGGAGCACCGTGGGGATTTTTTCGCATTTCAGGAAAAAAGATCGGCAACCGCTGCCCGCTGAAGACAGGCCCTCTTCAAACGGCAAGCGGACTGGCGACACCCCGGAGCCGCTGTCCGACCCCTCCACCATCCAGCGCGACATCGCCCGCGCCACCGCGTTGAAGATCGATGCGATCGAATCCGAGATGACGCTGGAATTCGTGACCACCACCCAGCTCGGCAACGCCGGCAATACCGTGGCGCCGATCCTCGACCAAGGCCCGGCAGCGGGCAAGAAAACCGGGGGCGATACCCGCAAGCTGCCGGAAGCCGAAGCCGCCATACCACTGGTCTGTGAGCCGGCGACGGCTGCGGCCAAAGTGGCGCCCTCCATCGCCGCCGCGGCCAGCGCCAAACCCGCGCCCGAGTTGCCGAGCGCGCCGGCGCTGGAGGAAGCGGCAATCCTGTTCGCCAACGGCCAGACCGCAGTAGCGCAGCAAATCCTCGAGGAAGCGATACGCGACGACACGCTGGGCGCGGCGACGGCGCTTGCGTGGAGCATGCTGTTCGACCTGCACCAGGTGACCGGGCAGCGCGAGCAATTCGATGCGCTGTCGATCGCCTATGCCGGCAAATTCGAAACTTCACCGCCAGCCTGGCTGGATGCGCCGGCCCTAACCATGGCACCCGGTTCCGAGAGCGGCCGGCCGGCCGCGACGCCGAGCGTGGCCTTTTCCGGCGTGCTGGATGCGCAAAGCACGAAGCAACTGGCGCGAGCCCAGAAACTGGCCGAGAGCCACGCGCTGCTGCGCCTGGAATTTTCCCGCGTCACTGCGGTCGATCCAGTCGGCTGCGGACTGCTGCTGCGGGTGCTGAAGCGACTGCAGAAATCCGGCCTGGAACTGGTTCTGGTCGGCGCGCCGGAGCTGGCCAACAAGATCCGCGCGATCCTGACGGTCGGGCGGCGCGACGAAACCGAGGCACCATGGCTGCTGCTGCTGGAAATCCTGCAACTGCTGAACCGCGAGCAGGAATTCGAGGAAACCAGCATCGATTACTGCGTGACCTTCGAAGTCTCGCCGCCGCCCTTCATCACACCCCAGACCCGGGTCAGCACCGCGCCGGAAGAAATCCCGGCCGAAACGGACGCCGACGCCTTCCTGATGCCGCTGGTGATCGAGGGCGATACCCAGCAGTTGGCGAGGACGATTGCCGACTACGTCGAGCAGCATCAGCCGGCGATACTCGATTGCCGGCAACTGGCGCGGGTCGATTTCAGTGCCGCCGGACAACTGCTGGGCGACCTCGCGGCGCTAGCCGGCAGGTCGATCGAATTACACAACGTCAACCATCTGGTCCTCGCCCTGCTGCAGACACTCGGCCTGCATCGCAGTGTGCCGATCTTCCCGCACAAGAATTGAGCGCCCGGCGCGGCTGCATCTTGCAATCAACGCCGCCGCCCCCATCCTTTCCAAAGGTCATCGGCGCTCGGCCGAACCGGTTCATTTTCAGAGGAAAACATGGAACAATTTCACGGCACCACCATCCTCTCGGTGCGGCGCGGCAACCAGGTTGCGCTCGGCGGTGACGGCCAGGTAACACTGGGCAACGTCGTCATGAAAGGCACCGCGCGCAAGGTGCGCAAGCTGCACCACGGCAAGGTGCTGGTGGGTTTTGCCGGCGGTACCGCCGACGCCTTCACGCTGCTCGACCTGTTCGAGGCCAAGCTGGAAAAGCACCAGGGCAACCTGATGCGGGCCTCGGTCGAACTGGCCAAGGACTGGCGCACCGACCGCATGCTGCGGCGGCTGGAAGCGATGCTGCTGGCGGCCGATCGCGATACCACGCTGATCATCACCGGCAACGGCGACGTGCTGGAGCCGAACGACGGCATCGGCGCCATCGGCTCCGGCGGCACTTTTGCGCAATCGGCGGCCAAGGCGCTGCAGGACAACACCGACCTGGCGCCGGAAGAGATCGTCAAGAAATCGCTGACTATCGCCGGCGAACTGTGCATCTACACCAACCTGTCGCACATCATCGAAACGCTGGACTAGGCGCTTCGCGGCACGGTGCGGCACGGCAACCATTCATTCAGGCACTATCCCTCATCATGAACATGACACCCCAAGAGATTGTTTCCGAACTCAATAAACACGTGGTCGGCCAGGCCAACGCCAAGCGCGCGGTCGCCATCGCACTGCGCAACCGCTGGCGCCGGCAGCAGGTGACGGAGCCGCTGCGGCATGAAATCACGCCCAAGAACATCCTGATGATCGGTCCCACCGGAGTCGGCAAGACCGAGATCGCGCGCCGCCTGGCCAAGCTGGCCGATGCGCCGTTCATCAAGATCGAAGCCACCAAGTTCACCGAGGTCGGTTATGTCGGGCGCGACGTCGACACCATCATCCGCGACCTGATCGAAATCGGTATCAAGCAGACGCGCGAGGCCGAAATGCGCAAGGTGCGGGCGCGAGCCGAAGATGCGGCGGAGGACCGGGTGATCGACATCCTGGTGCCGCAGCCGCGCGACTTCGGCTTTTCCACCACGCCCGGCGCGGCGGGCGACGACGGCGGCAACAGCACGCGGCAGACGATGCGCAAGCGGCTGCGCGAGGGCGCGCTGGACGAGCGCGAAATCGAAATCGAAGTGGCGGAAGCCGGACCGCAGATGGAAATCATGGCGCCGCCCGGCATGGAGGAAATGACCGAGCAAATCAAGTCGATGTTTTCCGGCGTCGGCGGCGGCCGCAAGAAGGCGCGCAAGCTGAAGATCGCCGACGCCATGAAGCTGCTGATCGAGGAAGAAGCCGGCAAGCTGATCAACCACGACGAGCTGAAGCAGAAGGCGATCGCCAACGTCGAACAGAACGGCATCGTGTTCCTGGACGAGATCGACAAAATCGCGACCCGCTCCCAGGTCGGCGGCGCCGACGTCTCGCGCGCTGGCGTGCAGCGCGACCTGCTGCCGCTGGTGGAAGGCACGACTGTCAACACCAAGTACGGCATGATCAAGACCGATCACATCCTGTTCATCGCTTCCGGCGCCTTCCAATTGGCCAAGCCGTCCGATCTGATTCCGGAATTGCAGGGCCGGCTGCCGATCCGGGTCGAGCTGGAATCGCTGTCGATCGCCGATTTCGAACGCATCCTGACCGGCACCGACGCTTGCTTGACCACGCAGTACGCGGCGCTCCTGGCGACCGAAGGCGTGACCATCGAATTCGCGCCGGAGGGCATCGCACGGCTGGCCGAAATCGCCTTTGAGGTCAATGAAAAGACCGAGAACATCGGCGCCCGGCGCCTGTACACGGTGATGGAAAAGCTGCTGGAAGAAATTTCCTACAGCGCCAGCGAACACACCGGCAGCGCGCTGGTAATCGACGCCGCCTATGTCAATGAACGGCTGGGCGCGCTGGCAGTCAACGAAGACCTGTCGCGCTACGTGCTGTAGGCGGCAGCGGCGCGTCCTGCGCTCGTGGCGGCGACATCGAGGCTCGGATCATGGCCAACAAAAGTCTGCGGACCCGGCAGAAACTGGTATTTCGCGCAGCGCTGACGCCGCGCCAGCAAAAACCGCGCAACCCGGTGGCGGTGGCAGCCGGGCTGCGCGCCGCCGGGCCGCACCGGAAAAGCGCCTCGGCCCTGCGCCAGGCGCAGCGGCGCGCGCTGAAGAAAACCCTGGCCGGCTCCGGCGAGGATTGAACGGCGCTACTGCGATGGCGTGGCCGGATTGGCGGGCGTGGCCGGATTGGCGGGCGTGGCCGGATTGGCGGGCGCGCCCGGTACCGATTGCTGGATCGGCATCGCCGGCCCGACACTGACGGCCGGGACAGGCTGGCTGCTGGGCGGATTGGGCCGGACCGGCGCCGGCGGCGGGTTGGACCCGATTGGATTGACACGGGCCGAGGATGGCGCGCTTTCCGGCAATTCGACCCGCTTCGGCACGCCGCCGTCCGACACCAGCACATAGCGCCGGTGCACCTCCTTGACCACCGCGCCCGGCACGATTTCCGCACCCTGGCGCACCGCTTGCGCCGGCTTGCCGTTGGCGGAGAGGATCGCCACGCTGTCGCGACCATCGTCAGCCGCCACCACGCCCTTCAACTGGAAATTGCTGGCCGCGGCCACCGTGCTGCGGCCGCCGAACAGTCCGGCCGCCGCCTGCAAGTCGACCTCGCTCGAAACTGGCGGCGGCGCACTCACCGCGCGCACCGCCGGCTTGAACAACTGCATCGCCCAGAACGCCAGCGACACGCACAGCGCGATGAACAGCACAAAACTGGCCAATCCCGGCAAACGTTTCATTTCATCTTCCTTCGAGCTGCTGCCACAAACATATACTCCAGATGCACATAGAAAATTCCGCACATATCATGGTAATTTTACCGACATACTCCATATAATTTTATCCAATCAAATGCCACATGCCGGCCGTGCCGCCGCATCTCAGCGTACCAACTGGTTGATCTCGATGATCGGCATCAGCACCGCCAGCACGATCAGCAGCACCACCACTCCCATTCCCAGGATCAGCGCCGGTTCCAGCAAGCCGGCGATGGTCAGCGCGCGCCGTTCCAGATCCTGCTCCTGGGCATTCGAGGCGCGCTCCAGCATCGCCGGCAGTTCGCCGGTAACTTCGCCAGCACGGATCATGTGGATCAGCATCGGCGGGAAATGCTTGTGCGCCGACAGCGCGCGCGCCAGGCTGACGCCTTCGCGCACGCTGGTGGTGGCGTCTTCGACCTGCTGGCGCATGGCGACGTTGGTCAAGGTGTCGCGGCTGGTTTGCAGCGCGCGCAGGATCGGCACGCCGGAGCCGGTGGTGATCGCCAGCGTGCTGGCGAAACGCGCGGTGTTCAGGCTGCGCTCGAACTTGCCATACAGCGGCGCATCCAGCAGCCAGGCGTGCCAGCGCAGCTTGATTTCCGGATTTTTCAGCAGCCGGCGCCAGAACATAAACAGCCCGACGACGATCAGCGCCACGATCCAGCCGTAATTGCGCACGAAGTCCGAGATCGCCAGCATCATCACCGTCAGCAGCGGCAGCTTCTGCTTGGTGTTGGCGAATACCGAAACGATCTGCGGCACCACATAGGTCAAGAGGAAGATCACGATCGCGAACGCCACCACCGTGACGATGGCCGGATAGGTGAACGCCAGCTTGACCTTTTGCACCAGCGCGTTGCGTCGCTCGATGTAGTCGGCCAGGCGCGACAACACCCGCGCGAGCTGGCCGATCTGCTCACCGGACGAAACCAGTGCCCGGTAGATGTCGGCGAAGTCGCGCGGATGCTGCGCCAGCGCGTCCGACAGCGAGGCGCCGCCCATCACGTCGGAACGGATCGAGGCGATCAAATCGCGCAGATAGGGCCGCTCGGCCTGCTCCAGCAAGGCCGAAAAAGCCTGCTCCAGCGGCAGACTGGCTTCCAGCAGGCTGGCCAGCTGGCGCGTGAACAGCGCCAGTTCGGTGGTCGACAGATGCGAGCGCAAGCCACGCCCGCCGGCGCGGCCGGCGGCATCGAGCTGGGCGCTGATGGCCTCGACCGCGATCGGCGCCAGCCCCTGGCTGCGCAAATCGGAGCGCGCCGCGCGCGCGCTGTCGGCATTCACGACGCCGCGCCGGGTACCGCCGGCGGCGTCCACCGCTTCATAACGAAATGCTGGCACGGCGCGATACTACCTTTCGGAAAATGGAGGGAAGTGGCACCACCTGACCCTAGTCCTTGGTAACCCGCAGCAATTCAGCCTGGGTCGTGGTGCCGTCGGCCAGCCAGCGCTCGCCATCCTCGCGCATGGTGCGCATGCCGTCGCGCTGGGCGGCGGCGCGAATCTCGGCTTCCGAGGCCTGCTCATGGATTTGCGCCCGGATCTGCTCGGTGGTCAGCAGCAGTTCATAGACGCCGACGCGGCCCTGATACCCGGTTTGCCCGCACTGGTCGCAGCCGACCGCGTGCCAGTGCTCGCCATCGTAGCGCTTGCAATGCGAACACAGCTTGCGCACCAGCCGCTGCGCCACCACGCCCAGCAGCGACGACGACAGCAGAAACGGTTCGATCCCCATGTCGAGCAAGCGCGTGACCGCCGCCGGCGCGTCGTTGGTGTGCAAGGTCGCCAGCACCAGGTGGCCGGTCAACGACGCCTGCACTGCGATCTGCGCGGTCTCGAGATCGCGGATTTCGCCGATCATGATGACATCCGGGTCCTGCCGCAAAATCGCCCGCAGCGCCTTGGCAAACGTCATGTCAATGCGCGGATTGACCTGGGTCTGGCCGACCCCGGCCACTTCGTATTCGATCGGGTCCTCCACCGTCAGGATATTGGTGGTCGAGGCGTTCAGGCGCGACAGCACCGCGTACAGCGTGGTGGTCTTGCCGGAGCCGGTCGGCCCGGTCACCAGCACGATGCCATGCGGTTGCGCGATCAGATGATCGAATTGCCGCTGCACCTCGGCGCTCATGCCGAGATGATTCAGGTCGAGGCGGCCGGCTTCCTTGTCCAACAGGCGCAGCACCGCCCGTTCGCCGTGCCCGGTCGGCAGCGTCGATACCCGCACGTCGACCGGCTTGCCGCCGACGCGCAGGGTGATGCGGCCATCCTGCGGCAGGCGCTTCTCGGCGATGTCCAACTGCGCCATGATCTTGATGCGCGAAATCAGCGAGGCGTGGATGCCCTTCTTCGGCCGCACGACGTCGCGCAGCGTGCCGTCGATGCGGAAGCGCACGATCGAGATCTGCTCGAACGGCTCGATGTGGATGTCGGACGCGCCTTCGCGCAGCGCCTGCGTCAGGAGCGCGTTGATCATGCGGATCACCGGCGCATCGTCGGCCGATTCCAGCAAGTCCTCGACCGCCGGCATGTCCTGCATCAGCTTGGCCAGGTCGAGGTCGGATTCGTATTCGTCGATCACCTGCGCGGCGTCGCCGCCGGAGCCGGCATAGGCTTGCGCGATCGCCGCCTCCAGCTCCGCCAGCGGCATCGCCTTCAGCCGCACGCGACCGAAACGGCGCCCGACTTCGGCAATCGCCGCCGGTGCGGTGGCGTTCGACACCAGCACCTCGACCGCGCTGTCGGGGTCATCGCCGCGTTGCGCCAGCAGCGCGAAGTCGCGCGCGAAGGCATAGGGTAAAAGGCGAGCTTCCATGTTCAGCGAATCAGTTGGTTCAGTTGACGAAGCGATCGATCGGCGACTCGGCCGGCTCCACTGGCGGCAGCGGCACGAATTTCTGCGGCAGCGGCTTGGCGGCAGGCTCCTTGTCGGCCGGAACATTGTTGTACAGGGAACCACCTATCATGCGCCCATCCTGCAGCGGCGGCAGCACCGGCGCATTCATTTTCGGCAGCACGATGGTCGGCTCCGGCTGGGTCGCGATCTGCAGGTTGCGAATGAAATCATAGCGGTCGGCGGCGACGTTCACGCTCTGTTCATTGCTGCGGATCACGCTTGGGCGCAGGAACACCATTAGATTGGTCTTGGCGCGCCCGCGCGTGCGGTACTTGAACAGATTGCCGACCACCGGGATGTCGCCCAGGCCGGGCACCTTCTCCAGGCTGTCGGTGACGGAATCCTCGATCAGGCCGCCCAGCACGACGATCTGGCCATCGTCCACCAGCACGTTGGTCTCGATCGAACGCTTGCTGGTGATCAGGTCGGCGGCGCCGGTGGTGGCGGTGGTGGTTTTCGGCTGGATATTCGAAGTTTCCTGATAGATCGCCATCTTCACCGTGCCGCCTTCCGACACTTGCGGCCGCACCCGCAGCGACAGCCCGACATCCTTGCGCTCCACCGTCTGGAACGGGTTGACGCCGGCCGCACCACCCGAGGCCTGGGTGGTGAACTGGCCGGTGATGAACGGCACGTTCTGGCCGACGATGATCCGCGCCTCCTCGTTGTCGAGCGTGATCAGGTTCGGCATCGACAGGATGTTGGTGTTGGTCTGGCTAGCCAGCGCATGCGCGATCGCCCCCAACCCGAGCTGGCCGTTGATCTGGCGGAACACTCCCAGGTTCAGGCCGTTTGAGGGCGGCGTCGTTGCCGGCTTACCGGTGGTAGCCTGGGAGATGATCTGGTTGATCAGGTTGTCGCCGCCGCTGGAAAATCCGGTAATCGTGCCGACCCGGTAACCGCTGCTGCTGTCGCCGGAGAGGCCGGCCCACTGGACGCCCAACTGGTCGGCGTCGCTGGCGGTGATTTCGACGATCAGCGATTCAATGTACACCTGCGCCCGGCGCGCATCGAGCTGCTCGATCACGCTGCGCAGATTGCGATACACCGCCTCGCTGGCGGTGATGATCAGCGAATTGGTGGCCGGGTCGGCCTGGATGAATCCGGCCGCGCCGCCGCTCGGCAGCGTTGCCTGGCCTTGCCCCGGCGCCGACGGCTGGGCCGCACTGGTGTTCAGGCCACCCGCCATCCCGCCGGAACCGAGTCCGGAGGAATTCGCCGGGTTCGGGCTCAGGCTGGAACTGGTGCCAGCGGCGGCCGCGCCGCTGGCCGATGTGTCGGAAGACACCACGGCGCGCAAGGTTTGCGCCAGCCGGGTTGCTTCCGCGTTCTTCAGGTACACCACATGCACATTGCCCGGCTGCGCGGTCGGCAGGTCCAGCTTGGCGACCAGCGACTTGGCCAGGTTGGCGCGCGCTGCCGACGGCGCCCGGATGATGACGGAATTGGTGCGCGGATCGGCCAGCAGGCTGACGCGGCCGCTATCGGCGGCGCCCGGCGCCGCGCCCGCGCCAACAGCCCCCGGTTCCAGCAGCCGGTTGACCATCAATGCGATATCGGAGGCCACCGCGTACTGCACCGGCACCACGTCCAGATCGGCCGCGGCCGGCGCATCCAGCGCGGCAATGATCTTGCCCAGCCGCTTCAGGTTGTCGGCATAATCGGTGATCACCAGCGAGTTGCTGCCGGGATTGGCGTTGATCGTGTTGTTGGGAGAGATCAGGGGCCGCAGCACCGCCACCAGGTTGGCCGCCGACTCGTAGTTCAGGCGGTAGATCTGGGTCGCGATCTGGTCGCCGCGCACCGCACCGGATTGGGTCGGGCTGACCTGCAGCTTGGCGTCGGCCTCCGGCACCACCTTGGCATAGCCGTCACTCATCACCACCGCATACCCCTGCAGCCGCAGCACGGAACTCAGCATCTGGAACGCCTGCGCCTTGCTGACCGGCTTTTCCGACACCAGGTTGATGGTGCCCTTGACGCGCGGATCGATCACGAAGGTGATGTTGGTGTATTGGCCGATTGCCTTGATCACGGTATCGATATCGGCGCCGACGAAGTTGAGATTGGCCGTACCGGCGGCCGTTGCCGCCATCGGCTCCGCTTCGGCGCCGATGGCCGGCGGCGCCAGCAGCACCCCGAACAGAACTGCGGCCGCGCCCAGGCGCTTCCACTGGCGCCGCGACGGCAAGTTGGCTGCGATTTTCTTTTTCATTGTCTGAACTCTAAGGCGATAAAATTTTTGCCATCTTCGGTACGGCGCTGACCCAGCAAATTCAGCAGATTTGCCAGCCTTTCCTCGTCCCCCGGCGCCGCTTCCGCCCGGCCGCTAAACTGGAAGCGACCATTCTGGATGCTTCCGGCGCCGCTCAGCAGCATCGGTCCGCGCTCCGTTTTCAGTTGCATCGCCGCGCTCTGGCCCTGCCAATCCATTGTCAGCCGATATGCCCCCAGCGGCTTGATCGGCGACAGGCGCGACCCGATATCCATCATTTCCAGCAGCAGCGATCCGCGCAGCTCGACCTGCTGACCATGCCGCGCCAATTGCAGCCGCTGCCACGACAGCCGCATCTGGCCGGACGGCTGGATCGTATTCAACGGCGCACCCAGCGCCGCCAGCCGCTGCGCCGGCAGCATCACTGCCGCCGGACTGACCTGCCACTCGCTCCAACTGCCGTCAACGTGCAACGGGGCCGACAGGGCCGCCGGATTCTGCAGCTCCAGATCGACCCTAGCCAGCAGCAGCGCCGGCGACAGGCGCCAGGAAAACCGTCCCGGCAACAGCGGCGTCAGCGCATCATTGCCGCCCGGCGCGCCGCCGACGAAAGCCGAACCGCGCCACAGCGTGCCGTCGGCATCACCCAGCGCCAGGCGGCCGCCGGTTTGCCGCTCGAGCAGCACCGACAGCCACGCGGCCGGCAGGAAAGCCATTACCGTCAGCGCCGCCGCCAGCAGGCCGGCGCCACACCATATCACGAGGCGGCGCATGTATCCGCCCGACTTGGCCGCGCACGATTCGTCCGCCGCAGCGCCGCTTCACTCACTTTGCCGCCGCTGCAAGGTCAGCGTCGCATTCACGCTGCCCGGCTCGGCCAGCGCCGTCACGGCGGCTTCGCTGACGGCCAGGCGAGCGCCGGTTTGCATGTCATTCAGCCAGCCGACGATACCGGCAAACGGCGCCGCCGCCAATTGCACCTTGACGAAATCCCCGGTCACCACCACGCTTTGCGCCACCAGTCCGCTGCGCGCCAGACTGGTTTCGATGCTTTGCTTCGACACCGCCAGCGCCGGCGCCGCCGCCTTGTCCCCGAGTGCCGCAGCCTCGCTCGCCAGCACCTGCAATTCCGCCACTTGCTGATGCAGGTCCGGCAGGCTCTTGCGCAACTGGGCGCGGCCGCCCAGGGCAGGGTCGATCAACAGCGCGTAAACCAGCGCCACCGCCAGCGCGGCCGCTCCCCAGCCCAGCATGATCCGTTCGCGCCGGTCGCGCGCCGCCAGAAACAGCAGCACCGCTTGCCTCAGCCGCTGCAAGGCGTTCATCGCGCGCTCCGGATCTGCAGCGCATCCGCGCCTTGCTGGGTTAATGCCAGGTTGCGCGCCGCCAGCGCCGGCTGCAATTGCGCCAGCGGAATCTCGCCCGGTGCCTTGATGCGCACCAGCAACGCGCGCTCGCGGTATTCCAGCGCGGCAATGGCCGGCAACGGCTGACCGCCGCTGCCGGCACGGCTCCAGGCCTCGGCAAAGCCAGCTGCCAGCGGCGCAAAGTCGTCCGGCGCCGGCTGGCCGGCCTCGCGCTTGGCGGCGGCAATTTTTTGCCGCATCTGCAATACCGGGTCGATGATCACGGTCTCCTTCGGATAGGCTTGCTGGAACACTTGGGCGAGGGCCGAGCGCGTCGTATCCGCTTCCCGCTTCAGGCGCCACCAGTCCAGATTCAACGCCAAGGCATTGACCAGCAGCAGCGCGCCGGCCAGCGCCAGCGGCCAGCGCCAGCGGTTCCAATCGATGCCAGGACCGGCGGCGCCAGCGAGGCCGGCCAGCAAATCCGGCTGCGCGCGCTGGGCGCCGGCAATCCAGTGCGCCCACGAATCCGCTTGCAGCGTGACGCGTTGCTCTCCTTCGGTTTCCAGCGCGACCTGATACGCGCGCACCTCGGCGGCCGGCACATACAACGTGATTGCAGCTTCCGGCGCCATCAGCCGCAGCATTTGCAAGGTTGCCGGCGCCGTGGCGGTACCGGTCTGCGGCAGCACCGGCAGGCCGATTCCCGCTTCCTCCGCCAGCCGCAACGCGAGCGTGAGGTCGCGCTCGCCGCCAGTCTCGATGACGCACAGCGCGGCGCTGACGGTGTCGGCGCGGTAGGGTAAGCATAGTTGCGCCGGCAACGCCAGGATTTTGCGCGCACCCAGCGCCAGCATGATATTGACCAGCAATTCGAGCCAGTCGCGCTGCACCACCGCCACTGTGCGCAAGCCGTCAGTGGCGCGTCCGGCAGCCACCACCACTTCCGCCGGCTCGGCCAGCAACTGGTCCTCGACCAGATTGGGCAGCGCCACCCGCAGCCGCGCCGGCGACAGCGGCGGCACCGCCACCCGCAACAGGCTGACATCAGTGGCCGCCAGAATCAGCAGCACGCGCTGCGCGCCGGCAACCAGCGCGCCCAGTTCCGACAGCGGCGCCATGCCTTCGCGCTCCACGTTGCCGGCGTCGGACGCCAGCGCAAAGGCGCAGCCCAGTTGCGCCGGCTGCAGCGCATGATTGGCCGCATGGCCGGCTGCAATGCGCGCCGGCAGGCGAATGTAAAGTGTGCTCAAAGGCGTCCCGATTTCCTGATTTTTATGTCGCTTCCGCGATGTCCTGGCATCGATTCTGCACTGCTTTTGTGACTTTCCGATTTTCCTTAATTTTCCCTGACCCAGAGCAGCTTGGTACTCGATCCGTTGCGTTCGATCAAGGCCAGCATTTGCAGCGAGGCCCGACCGATTCTGACCTTGCCGTCCACCAGAAAGAAATTGGTGGCAAAGGCGAGCTGGCTGCTGCTCGGCGCGATTCCGGGCACGCGCTGCGCCAGATCGGCGCCGTCGCGAAAATAGGCGCGGTCGCGGCTGGCAACCAGCGCCGTGGCATCGGACGCCGACAGTGTATCAATGATCGCCTGCAGCACTTCGGCCGGCGCCGTATTGGCATTCACCGGCGTCGGGCGCGGCAGCACCGTGACGAAATCCTTCAACCTGGCATATATCTCCGGAGAAAAACCCGGCACCGCCAGCAAATCGTCAATCTGGGTGATACCGATCGGGCCCTTGGCAGGCGGCACCACAGCCGCGCCGGTGGCAGAGGCGGCCTTGGGCTGGCTCGCAGCCAGCAGTTCGGCGCTGGCCTGGGCCAATCCGGTATCCAGTTGCAGCGCGCTTAACAGGCGCTGAAAGATCGCGACCTGCGCCGCATCGACGGTGCCATTGGCGGCCAGATTGGCGAGATTGAAGCGCGACTGGGCATCGATGACACGGCCGGATAAGGTGGCGTTCCCGATATCGCCTTCGATCCGTTCATTTTCCACGTACTGATCGAGCCTGGTTTCCGCCAGCTCCACCGCCCACGGCTCGCCCAACTGGTCCACCGTCGAATATTTGGCGTCTTCGCGCAAGATCAGCCGCGCCCAATCCAGTGCTCCACGCAGCACCCACTGCTTCTGCAATTGCAAGCGCTGGTTCTCGATCGAGCGCACCTGCACCTGCTGCTGCCAGAACAGGCTGGCAACGATCGTAATCGCCAGCGTGGTCAGCAGCAAGGCGGTGATGATCGCCACGCCGCGCTGCCGCCGGCGGAATCGGTGCCGTACCCGCATCTCTACACCGCCCCCAGCAAAAACACCTTGACCATGCTGGTCTGCTGGCCACGCAATTGCAGCGCAACTTCCAACCCGGTCGGTTGCGGCGCCGCCGCTCCAGGGCTGGCGTTGGCGCCGGCCAGCGCGGCGTCGGCGGAGCTGCGCCAACCCGGGCGATCGGCGCCCCAGATCCGCACCGTCATCGCCGCCAGGTCCGATTCCAGCACCACCGCCGGCGCCGGTGCGCTATTGTTTTGCGCAGCCAGCCACAAGCCGTCCAGCTCTGCCAAGTCGCGGGTCGGCACCGATTCCTGGCGCGTCAGCACGCCCTCGTGCAGACGGTAGCCGACCACCTGCAGGCGCGTCGGCTGGTCGTCGGCGTATACCGTACGCACCAACAGCAAGCGCTCCGGATCGACCGCCAGCGCGCTGCGCCCGGCGAGCAAGCTGGCCGGCACGATGCGCGCGCAATCGCTTTGCAATTGCGCGAACGCCAGTTGCAGGCCGCGCGTTTGCGCCAATTGCTGGTTGAGCGCAATCCGCGCACGGACGATGCCGTCCAGGCCGCGCCAGCCCAGCACCGCCACCACCGCCAGCACGCTGATCGCCACCAGCAATTCGATCAAGGTGAAACCGGCCCGGCGCCGGCGCAGCAACCTAGCCATTCGGCACCACCTGCGCCAGGCGCACGATGCGCCGCTCCGGCTGGCCGCTGACGAAGACGCTGACCTGCACCCGGCGGAAATAAGGATTCGGCGTCGCCAGCACTTCCTCTTCGCAGATCAGCGCCAACTCGCCCTGGGAGCAGGCGAACTCGCGTTTGCCCAACGCTGGCCATTCGCGCGCCAGGCGGATCTGCGAGAGCCGGTTCTCGGCCGACCAGGTCGCCATCATTGCCGCCCGCAGATCGTCGCTGTTGCGGGTCAGGCTGCCGACCGCGCGCAGGCTGGCGCCCAGCGCGGTGCCGACGATCACCAGCGCCACCAGCACTTCAAGCAGGGTGAAACCGCGCGCCGCGGGTGTAGCCGGGCACGAGCGGGGGCGCCGCATCTCACTCGGCGGCATTGCCTTCAACCTCGTAATGGCCGATGCCGTCGGCCCGGATGGCGACCCGGCTGGCGCCGGCGGCCAGCGTCAGCACGAATGGCTTGTCGACCGGTTCGCGACCAAAGACGATGCGCAGCGGATTGCCAACCGCGGCGCCCGCCGGTTCGATCGACAGCGCCACCGGCGGCCGCTGGAACCGGCGCTCACGCAACATCTCGTCCTGCTCCAGCGGCTTCCAGACATTGCCCTCGCGCAGCACGAAGCGATAGCCATCGGGCGCCGCTTCGAACGCAATCGGCCGGTCGCGCACGATCGCCTCGTCGCGCGCCAACTGCATCAGCAGCGCGATCCGCTGCGCCTCGTTTTGCAACCCCTGCTGCACACTCGGCGCGGCGTTGAAGGACACCAGTCCGAGCGTGATGCCGGCGATCACGATCACCAGCAACAGCTCCAGTAACGTGAAGCCGGCGCTGCGCGGATCGCCGCGCGACGGCTTGCGGTAAAACCGAGATGGCGGGGTCAAAGATCCCACGAACCGATATCGGCATCGTTGTCAGCCCCGCCGGCCTGGCCGTCGGCGCCATAGGAAAACACGTCGACCTCGCCTTTGACCCCGGGTGACAGGTAGTGATACGGATTGCCCCACGGATCCTTGGGCAGTTTGTCGAGATAGCCGCCGGTCTTCCAGCCATTGGCGGCCGGTCCGGCGGTCGGCTTCGTGATCAGCGCCTGCAAACCCTGTTCAGTGGTCGGATAGCGGTGATTGTCAAGCCGGTACAGCTTCAACCCCTGCATGATGGTGGCAATGTCCTGCTTGGCGGCGATGATGCGGGCATCATCGGTACGCCCCATCAGTTTCGGCACCACCAGTGCCGCCAGGATGCCCATGATGACCACCACCACCATGATCTCAATCAGCGTGAATCCGCGCGAACGCGACTGCGGCAACGGACGCCGCGGCGCCGGGAGGAATACTGTATGCATAAGGGAAATCGGCAAGAATCGTAAGAGTGACAAAATGAAGGGCCAGTATAAAGCGCAACCCGCTCTTTCCGTATTATTCGAATCTGGATCGGATCGCTGCGGATGACAGCAGAATATCGCAAAATGACGTTGCGTTGGAGGCCCACGTGGAACTTCCGGCAAGCCAGCGGAAGGTCGATATTGCCGATTGGACGCCATGCTGCCGCTTTGGTTCGCCGTTTCCCGACATCGAACCGGGCATCGCGGGTTTGTTTTTACACCAGACTCAAGGAGACGAACATGGCTTTGCCACATGCCCGTTCCGGCGACGTGATCGACGTCCGGCCGCTCGGCGCCAGGCTGACGCAGGCGAGTTCCAGCGCCTTGTTCAAGAGCGATACGCTGGAAGTGATGCGGCTGGTGCTGCCGACCGGCAAGAAACTGCTGAACCACAAGGTACCGGGTGCAATCACGATCCACTGCCTGGAGGGTGTGGTCGAGTTGCAGGCGCACCAGTGCAGCAGCACACTGCAAGCCGGCGAAATGATGTATCTGCAGGGCGGCGAGCCACACCAGTTGCTGGCATTGCAGGACGCCTCGCTGCTGGTGACGGTAGCGCTCAAGCCTTAACGGCCGGCAACCATCCTCAAGACCGCGCGCCTCAGGCGCTTTCCTCGCGCGGATCGCGCGCCAACAGTTGCGCCACCATCCGTTGCGGCGAATCGCCGGCAAACAGCACGCCGGCCACCGCATGCGTGATCGGCATCTCGACGCCGCAGGCGCGCGCGCGCGCCGCTACCGCTTCGGCGCAATACACGCCTTCCGCCACATGGCCCAATTCCGCCACCACCTGCTGCAGGCTCTTGCCCTGCGCCAGTGCCAGCCCGACCCGGCGATTGCGCGACAGGTCGCCGGTGCAGGTCAGAATCAGGTCGCCGACGCCGGCCAGCCCCATGAAGGTTTCCGCGCGGCCGCCGAGCGCGACGCCGAGCCGGGTGATTTCCGCCAGCCCGCGCGTGATCAGCGCCGCGCGCGCATTCAAGCCGAGGCCGAGGCCGTCGCTGATGCCGGCCGCGATCGCCAGGATATTCTTGACCGCGCCACCGACTTCGACGCCGATCATGTCGTCAGTGGAGTACACCCGCATCGCATCGCCATGCGCCGCCGCCACCACCCGCTCCGCCAGCGCCGGCTCGCTGCTGGCCACCGTCAGCGCGCACGGCAAGCCGCGCGCCACCTCCTGCGCGAACGACGGCCCGGACAGCACGCCCAGCGCAATCCCCGGTCCCAGCACCTGCCGCACCACCTGGTGCGGCAGCAGATCGCTATGCTGCTCGAAACCCTTGCACAGCCAGACCAGATGCGGCACCGGCCGCCCCTGCAGGCGCTCAGCCAACGGCCGCAAGCCGGACACCGAGGAGGCCGCGATCAGCAAACCGTCGGCCGCGGCCGCGTGCGCCAGCGCGGCCTCGAAATCGGCGCTGACGGCCATGCCGGCCGGTAACTCGAAGCCGGGCAGATATTTGAAATTTTCGCGCCGCTCGGCAATCGCGCGCATGGTCGCGTCGTCGCGCCCCCACAGCAGCACCCGATGGCGCGCCGCCAGCGAGATCGCCAGCGCGCTGCCCCAGGCGCCGGCGCCGAGGATCGTGATATTCATGCCGGCCCTCCCGCCAGCCGCGACGAACCGAGGATCATCCCCTACTCCAACAATATACTATTGCCAGTATAAAAAATCCCGCCCAAATTGCGGGCGGAACACGGCTGTTTTTGAAGATACTCCCGACTTGAATGGGAGATGGCACAGCAGGGAAACGGCGCCTCAGTCGCCCCAGACCTCGGTCGCCTTGACGTAGCCGCCCTGGCCATCGCGATGCCTGACCTTGAGCCAGGGCGATGACGGCGGCTCCACCAGTTCCAGCAGCACACCCTTGTCGGCGGAAAACACCAGCGCGCTGGCCTCATCGGCAGCGGCATGAATCCGCGCCTTGGGCGCGCTCACCACCAGCATGCGGGCATTGCTGAGCGCCTTGCTCTCGACCCACGACAGGTCGCCGCCAGCGTCGCGCACCTTGCTCCATTCGTTGTAGGTCAGCACCACCTCCACCGGCATGCCGCGCGGCGCGACAAAGATGCGCCGGCCACGTTCCGAGGGCGCGTCGTAGAGCACCGCCGGCGCCGCCCCGATCGATTTGAAATCGGCGGCGCGGACGGCGCCAGCCGCCAGCGACAATGCTGCCAGCAGCAACAGGAGCGCGCTTTTCAGCCTGCCAAGTTTGCGGGGAAGCATGCGCCGCCTCCCGCGCTCAATGGGTTGCCGCGCTGGAGCCGTCCGGCATCACAATGCCCGAACCCGCGCTCTGCGCCTGCTGCTCGGCCAGTGCCTGCAGGCGCTGCTGGTAAAACACCTCGAAATTGATTTCCGACAGATGCACCGGAGGGAAGCCGGCGCGCGTGATGGCGTCGGCGATATTGGCGCGCAGGTAGGGATAGATGATGTTCGGGCAGCCGATTCCGAGCAGCGGATCGAGCTGCTCGGCAGGGATATTGCGTGCCTCGAAAATGCCGGCCTGCTTGCCTTCGACCAGGAACGCGACCTTGTCGTTGATTTTCGAAGTGACGGTGATCGTTACGGTCGATTCGAAAATGTTTTCGGCCAGGGCGGCGGCGCCGACATCGACCGCGACTTCAATCGTCGGCGCATCCTGCTCCAGGAAAATCGCCGGCGAGTTCGGCTGCTCCAGCGACAAGTCCTTCAGGTACACGCGCTGGATCTGGAATACCGGCTGCTGCTCTTCTGCGTTTGCTTGGTTCTGATCGGCCATACAATACTTTCGTCAAGATTGGGGGTGGCGGCAAATTGCCGCCGCGTTGGGTGAAGCCGGATTACGCGCCCTGCAGCAGCGCATCCAGTTGGCCGGCATGCTCCAGCGCACTCAGGTCGTCGAAGCCGCCGACGTGGGTATCGCCGATATAGATTTGCGGCACCGTGCGGCGGCCGGTCTTCGCCATCATTTCGGCGCGCTGGGTTGCGTCGAGGTCGATCCGGATTTTTTCGATATCGGCGACGCCCTTCGCCTTCAGCAGCCGCTCGGCCATCTGGCAATACGGGCACACGCCGGTGCTGTACATTAAAACACGTGCTGTCATCGATGCTTCTCCTGGCTTATTTGGTGACCGGCATGCCTTGCGCCTGCCACGCGGCGAGGCCGCCGTCCAGATTGAAGACCGACTCGAAGCCCGCCTTGTTCAGCACGCTGGCCGCCTTCGGCGAACGTACCCCGGACTGGCACATCACGATCACGTTTTTCGCCTTCGCCTTTTCCAGCTCGGCGAGGCGCTGCGGCAGCTGGTTCAACGGGATATTCCTGGCATCGCGCAGATGGCCGGCGGCGAATTCGGCCGGCTCGCGCACGTCCAGCACGAGCGTCTTGCCCTGGTTGATCATTTGCGTGGCCTGCAGCAGCGAGACCTTGCTGCCGCGCCGCTGTAGATGCGGCCATGCCAGCGCGCCGCCGGACAGCAGCACGATTCCGAACAGCGGAAGGTTGTCAATGATGAATTTCACGGCACTCCAATGGTATTAATCAATACCTGCATTATAAAATAGAAGCTGCAAGCTGCTTCCGAATCGCGCAGCGGGTTGGCAGATGTGGCAGACGCCGCCTCGACGGCCAACGATTTTTCACCTTTCCCGCCCACTTACCGCTATCCACAATGTACAAAATAGTCTTCATGCGCCATGGCGAATCCACCTGGAATCTGGACAACCGCTTCACCGGCTGGACCGACGTCGATCTGACGGAAAAGGGCATGGCCGAAGCGCGCCAGGCCGGCAAGCTGCTGCTCGATGCCGGCTTTGACTTCGACCTGACCTATACCTCGGTGCTGAAGCGGGCGATCCGCACGCTCTGGATCACGCTCGACGAAATGGACTTGATGTGGCTGCCGGTAGTGCACAGCTGGCGCCTGAACGAACGCCACTACGGCGCCCTGCAAGGCTTGAACAAGGCAGAAACGGCGGCCAAATACGGCAACGAGCAGGTGATGGTGTGGCGCCGCAGCTATGATACGCCGCCGCTGCCGCTGGAGCCGTCCGACCCGCGCAGTTCCGCCCACGACCCGCGCTATGCGCGCCTGAAACCGGAAGAAATCCCGCTCACCGAGTGCCTGAAGGACACGGTGGCGCGCGTCATGCCGCTGTGGGACGAATCGATCGCGCCGGCAATCCGCGCCGGCAAGCGCATCCTGATCTCGGCCCACGGCAACAGCCTGCGCGCGCTGATCAAGATGCTGGACAACATCAGCGATGCCGACATTGTCGGCTTGAACATTCCCAACGGCCAGCCGCTGGTGTATGAACTGGACGCCGATCTGAAACCGATCAAGAGCTACTACCTGGGCGACGCCGCGGCGGTGCAGGCAGCGATGCAAGCGGTAGCGGCGCAAGGGAAGGCAAAATAACACCTTGCGCAGTTTGCCGATTCGCCCTCCCCGGCCACTGGCGGCGGCGTTGCTGCTGGCGCTGCTGCTGACCGGCACGGTCGCCGCACTGGCGCAGCCGGCGCCCAAGGTGACCGAACGCAGCCGGCAAAAGCAGGCTGTGGAAAGCGAACGCGCCGATCTGCGGCAAAAACTCTCCGAGCTGAAACGCTCGATCGAGCAAACCGAAAGCGCGCGCGGCCAGGCGGCCGATGCCCTGGCCGATTCCGAAAGCGCGATTTCCAGGGCCGACCGCGCGCTGCACGACCTGGCGCAGGAACAAAAACTGACCGAGGCCCGGCTCGAACGCCTGGCCCGGCAGCAGGCCGAACTGGCCGCCACCGTCGCCGCCCAGCAAAAACGCTTGGCCAAGCTGTTGCGCGGGCAGTACGCAGCCGGCAACGAAGACCGGCTGAAACTGTTGCTGTCCGGCGATAACCCGAACCGCATCAACCGCGATCTGCATTACTTCGGCTATGTGTCGCAGGCGCAGGCCAGCCTGATCGAAGCGCTGCGGGCCAACCTGCAGGCAGTGGAACGCAACCAGGCCGAGACCCGCAACGCCAGCGACGAACTGGAAGAAATTGCGCAGGAACAGCAACAGCAGAAAACCCGGCTGGAAACCGAAAAGGCGCACCGCGCGACGCTGCTGGCGCAACTGGCGGGCAGCCTGGCGGAACAGCGCAAGCAGGCTGGCGGCATCGCGCGCGATGAGCAACGCCTCGGCCGCCTGGTGGATCAACTATCGCGCCTGATCGAAGAGCAACAAAAGGCGGAGGCCGCGGCGCGCGAAAAGCGCCGTCAGGAAGAGTTGGCGCGGGCTCGGGCCCGCGCCGCTGAGGAAAAGCAGCGCGCAGCGGCGGCCAAGAACCCTGCTGCCATGCCGCACGCCGCCAACCCGGACGCGATCGACGACGACGAGCCGCCGGCGCGCGCGCTGGTACAAAATGACATCACGCCTGAAGCCGGCGCCCACGCCGGGCGCGCCTTCGCCGCCCTGCGCGGCCACTTGCGCTTGCCGGTGGCGGGAGAGGTCACGGCGAAATTCGGCGGCCGGCGCAGCGACGGCTCCGGCCCTGGCGGCAAAGGCCTGTTCATACGCGCCGGCGAGGGCAGCGCGGTGAAGGCGGTCGCCGACGGCCGGGTGGTGTTCGCCGACTGGCTGCGCGGCTTCGGCAATTTGCTGATCGTCGACCATGGCAGCCAGTATCTGACGATCTATGGCAACAACCAGGCGTTGCTGAAGCGGCCCGGCGATCGCGTGACGGGGGGTGAGACCATTGCCCGCACCGGAAATACCGGTGGCAGCGAAGAATCGGGTTTATACTTTGAAATGCGGTATCAAGGGCGTGCGTTCGACCCGCTCGGATGGGTGACAACTAGGTGATCAATGGGTAGCAAACTCAAGAATTTCGGCCTCGTCGGCCTCGGTCTGGTGGCCGGCATCGCCGCCTCGATGCAGTTTGACGCGCTGGCGCAGAAAAACGCCGGCTCGCCGTTGCCGGTCGAGGAGTTGCGGCAACTGGCGGACGTGTTCGGCCTGATCAAATCCGACTATGTCGAACCGGTGGAAGACAAGAAGCTGCTGACCGAGGCGATCTCCGGCATGGTGGCCTCGCTCGACCCGCACTCGGCCTACCTGGACAAGAAAGCCTTCAAGGAACTGCGCGAAGGCACGCAGGGCAAGTTCGTCGGCCTCGGCATCGAGGTCGGCATGGAAGACGGCTACGTCAAGGTGATTTCGCCGATCGAGGACTCGCCCGCCTATCGCGCCGGCATCAAGGCCGGCGACCTGATCACGCGGCTCGACACCACGCCGGTCAAGGGCATGACGCTGGATCAGGCGGTCAAGCGCATGCGCGGCGAGCCGAACACCAAGATCACGCTGACCATCGCCCGCAAGGATGAGGACAAGCCGGTCATCGTCACCATCATCCGCCAGGAAATCCGGGTGCAAAGCGTCAAGGCGAAAATGGTCGAGCCGGGCTACGCCTGGCTGCGCGTGTCGCAATTCCAGGAGCCGACCGTGGCCGACCTGGCGAAAAAATTGAACGCGCTGTACGCCGAAGACCCGAATCTGAAAGGCCTGGTGCTCGACCTGCGCAACGATCCGGGCGGCGTGTTGCCGGGCGCGATCGGCGTCGCCGCCGCCTTCTTGCCGAAGGACGCGGTGATCGTTTCCACCAACGGCCAACTGGCCGGCTCGAAAGCAACGTTTTACGCCAAGCGCGAATACTATGCCTCGGGACCGCTGGGCGATCCGCTGGCGAAACTGCCGGAAGCGGCGAAGAAGGTGCCGATGATCGTGCTGGTGAATTCCGGCTCGGCCTCGGCCTCCGAAATCGTCGCCGGCGCGCTGCAGGATTACAAGCGCGCGACGATCATGGGCACGCAAACCTTCGGCAAGGGCTCGGTGCAATCGATCGTGGCGCTGCCGCCGGAGCGCGATACTGCGGTCAAGCTCACCACCGCCCGCTATTACACGCCGAATGGCCGCTCGATTCAGGCCAAGGGCATCGTGCCCGACCTGATGGTGGACGAGTATGCAGACGGCGACGGCTTGAACGGCATGCGGCTGCGCGAAGCGGACCTGACCAAGCATCTGTCAAACGACAAGGACAAGAATGCCGAGGCCGGCAACCCCAAAGTCGACGAACTGGAAGAAGAGCAGCGCCTGATCGCCGCGGCCAAAAAGCGCAAGCCGCTGGAATTCGGCAGCAAGGAAGACTTCCAGTTGGCGCAGGCGCTGAACCAGCTGAAGGGCAAGCCGGTGCAGTTGTCGCAGGCCAAGGTGGTGGAAAACAAGAAGGAGCCCGGCATCAACCAGACTCCCGAGGATGAGAAAAAATAATTCCGGCCTGACCGATCCATGTGGCGCGCGCGCAATGCGCCGGCACCCTGACCGGACATGCCACCAGGCCGCAGCGATGCGGCCTTTTGTTTGGGAATGTGCGATCGCCGAACCTGCCGGGAAATTCCTGACCAGTCGATGAACGACCAACAATTGCTGCGCTATTCGCGCCATATCCTGCTCGACGAAATCGGCATCGAAGGCCAGGAGAAGCTGCGCGCCGCGCATGCGCTGATCCTCGGCGCCGGCGGCCTCGGCTCACCGGCCGCGCTGTACCTGGCGGCGGCCGGCGTCGGCAAGATCACTCTGGTGGACGACGACGTGGTCGACCTGACCAACCTGCAGCGCCAAATCTTGCACACCACCGCGCGCATCGGCCTGGCCAAGACAGTTTCCGGCCAGCAGGCGCTGGCGCAGATCAACCCGGAAGTCGAGGTGGTGGCGATCGCCGAGCGGGTCGACGGCACGCGGCTGGAGATGCTCCTGGCCGACGTCAGCGTGGCACTCGACTGCACCGATAATTTCGCCACCCGCCACGCACTGAACCGCGCCTGCGTCGGCCGGCGAGTGCCGCTGGTGTCGGGCGCGGCGATCCGCTTCGACGGCCAGATCAGCGTGTTCGACGCGCGCAGCGCCACCTCGCCCTGCTACGCCTGCCTGTTCCCGCCCGGGCAGCAATTCGAGGAAGTCAGTTGCGCCAGCATGGGCGTGTTCGCGCCGCTGGTCGGCATCATCGGCTCGATGCAGGCGGCCGAGGCGCTGAAGCTGCTGCTCGGCATCGGGCCATCGCTGGCCGGGCGCCTGCTGCTGCTGGATGCGCGCAGCATGGAATGGAGCAGCATCGGCATCGCCCGCGACCCGGCCTGTGCGGTCTGCGGCAGGGTAGTGGAATCCCCGCTTCCACCCGCCCCCTGATTCCCATACTCCAACTTATGGAGATGGATTCCGCAAGTAAATCCGGAGAACTTTAGACATACTCCAGATACTTAACAAAAAGATCACCGCCGCCGCTAGCCCACCTTCTTCGCCAGCCCGAGGTAGGTGTCGATCACCTTCGGATCATCGGCCAGCACCGCCGCCGGCCCTTGCAGCACCATGTCGCCGGTTTCCAGCACGTAGGCATGATCAGCCGCCTGCAACGCCGCGCGCGCATTCTGCTCGACCAGCAGGATCGCGACGCCAGTCTCCTTCAGGCGCACGATGATGTGGAAGATTTCCTTCACGATCAAGGGCGCCAGGCCCAGGCTCGGTTCGTCCAGCATCAACAGTTGCGGCTTGGCCATCAGCGCCCGCCCCACCGCCAGCATCTGCCGCTCGCCGCCGGACAGCGTGCCGGCTTCCTGCCGGCGCCGCTCGCGCAGGCGCGGAAACAGGTCATACACCACCGCCATTTGGTCGGCATAGTCCTTTTCATGCGCCCGGTAGCGACGGTAGCTGCCCAGCAGCAAATTGTCTTCCACGCTCATGCTGGCGAACAGTTCACGCTTTTCCGGCACCAGGCACATGCCGCGCGCCACCCGCGTCTCGATCGGCACGCCGTCCAGGTCGTGCCCAAGCAGGCTGACGCCGCCCTGCATCGCGCCGGAAGCCGGCAAGGCGCCGGCAAGCGCGTTCAGCATGGTCGATTTGCCGGCGCCGTTGGGGCCGATCACAGTCACGATCTGGCCGGCGCCGACTTCCAGGCTGACGCCGTGCAGCGCCTCCACCTTGCCATAGGCAACATGCAGGTCGGTCACCTGCAGAACAGGCGTAGTCATCCGCGCTTCCTTTCCTCTATCAATCGATGCCGCCCAGATAGGCTTCCAGCACGGCCGGATTCTGCTGCACCTCGGCCGGCAAGCCCTCGGCGATCTTGCTGCCGAATTCCATCACCACCAGGCGGTCGGTCAGGTTCATCACGAAATCCATGTCGTGCTCGACCAGCAGGATGCTCATGCCTTCGGCCTTCAGCTTTTGCAGCAGTTCGGCCAGCGCCTGCTTTTCCTTGTAGCGCAGGCCGGCGGCCGGCTCGTCCAGCAACAGGAGGGTCGGGTCGCAGCACAGCGCGCGCGCGATTTCCAGGATGCGCTGCTGACCCAGCGCCAGGCTGCCCGCCTCTTCGTACAGCAGCTCGCCCAGGCCGACGCGCTCGAGCTGCTGCTTGGCTTCGAACAGCAGGGTCTGTTCTTCGGTCTTGTTGAGGCGCGCGATGCCAGTGAAGATGCCGGCGACATCGCCGTGCGTGCCGCGCAGGTGGGCGCCGATGGCGACGTTCTCCAGCACGCTCATCGCCGGCAGCAGGCGCACGTGCTGGAAGGTGCGGCCGATGCCGCGCCTGACGATCTCGCGCGAGGGCAGGCCGTCGATGCGCTGCAGTTGGCCGCCGCTGCGGAAGCGGATTTCACCGCTGGTCACAGGCAAGACGCCGGTGACCAGGTTGAACATGGTCGACTTGCCGGCACCGTTGGGTCCGATTAGGCCCATGATTTCGCCGGCGCGCACGGAAAATTCCAGGTCGTTGACCGCCACCAGGCCGCCAAATTCCTTGCGCGCCTGTGCCACTTCCAGCACCACTTCGTCGTCGGCATGGCGCGCGCGCATCGGCAGCGCGGCAGCCGCGGCCGGCGCCACCGCCAGCGGCTTTTGCGGAAACCATTGGCGGATGAACGGCCAGATGCCGTCACGCGCGCGCTGCAGCAGCAACACCATCATGATGCCGAACACGATGATTTCGAAGTTGCCGTTGCTGCCCAACAGCGCCGGCAGGATCGACTGCAACTGGTCCTTCAGCAACGTCAGCAGCGTCGCGCCCAGGATCGCGCCCCAGACGTAGCCGGCACCGCCGACCACCGCCATGAACAGGTATTCGATGCCGGCGTTCAAGCCGAACGGGGTCGGATTCACCGAGCGCTGCAGATGCGCGTACAGCCAGCCGGAAATCCCGGCCAACAGCGCGGCGATGACGAAGATCACGATCTTCATCCAGGCGGTGTTGACGCCCATCGCCTCGGCCATCACGCCGCCACCCTTCAGGGCGCGGATCGCGCGCCCCGGGCGCGAATTCAGCAGGTTCTGCAGCGCGACCACTGCCAGGATCACCACCAGCCAGATCAGGTAGTAGATCCTGTGGCCGGTATTCAGGGAAATCCCGAACAGGTCGATCGACGGGATGCCGTTGATGCCGTCGTACTTGCCAAGGAATTCCAGGTTGCCGAACAAAAAGAACAGCGACAGGCCCCAGGCGATCGTGCCCAGCGGCAGATAGTGGCCGGACAGACGCAGCGTAATCGCCCCCAGCGCGAAGGCGGCGACGGCGGTGATGACCAGGCCGGCTACCAGCCCGAGCCAAGGCGAGAGGCCGAACTGTGTGGAGAGGTAGGCGGTGGTGTAGGCACCGAGGCCGACGAAGGCTGCCTGGCCGAACGAGGTCAGGCCGCCGACCCCGGTTAACAGCACCAGGCCAAGCGCGACGATCGCGTACAGGCCGATGTAGTTGGCCAGCGTGATCCAGAATTCCGGCACCGGCAGCAGCGGCAGCAGCGCGGCGGCGGCGCTGAAGAACAGGAGGGACTTGCGCATCACTCTTCCTCCTCTTCGACCTGGCGCGAAGTCAGCGAGCGCCACAGCAGCACCGGGATGATCAGCGTAAACACGATCACTTCCTTGAAGGCGCTGGCCCAGAACGAGGAGTACGACTCCAGCAATCCGACCAGCACCGCGCCGCCGGCCGCCACCGGGTAGCTGCCCATGCCGCCGATGATGGCGCCGACGAAGCCCTTCAGGCCAATCAGAAAACCGCTGTCGTAATACACGGTGGTGAGCGGCGCGATCAGCACGCCGCACAGCGCGCCCATCGCCGCCGCCAGCACGAAGGCCAGGCGCCCGGCCTGGGTGGTTCCGATCCCGACCAGGCGCGCGCCCAGGCGGTTGACCGCGGTGGCGCGCAGCGCCTTGCCCGACAGCGTGCGTTCGAAGTACAGGTAGAGCCCGACGATCAACGCGATCGAGACGCCGACGATGACGATGCTCTGGCCGGTGATGGCGAGCGCACCGATCTCGATCCGGGCATCGGAAAACGGCGTGGTGCGCGAGCCCTCGGCGCCGAACATCAAGAGACCCAGGCCGGTCAGCGCGAAATGCACGCCGACCGCGACGATCAGCAGCACCAGCGTGCTGGCTTCGGCCAGAGGCTGGAACGCCAGCCGGTACACCATCGGCCCCATCGGGATCACGATCGCCAGCGTCAGCAGCACTTGCCATGGCAGCGCCAGCGCGGCGTTGCCGACACTCCTGGTCAGCGCGAAGATCGCCAGCGGAAACAGCACGAACTTGCCGAACGCGAGTCCAATCGCGCGCACGGCGCCGCGCCGGCGCTCGGCGCTGCGCAGGTTGGCCGCCACGTCAACCAGGAAGGTCAGCACGCCCATGCCGACCAGCAGCGTGGCCGATTGCGGGAACCGGTCCGACTGCAGCGCCGCCAGCGTCAGCGCACCGAAGGCGACGAACTCGCCTTGCGGGATGAAGATCACACGCGTGACCGAAAACACCAGCACCAGCGCCAGCGCCAGCAGCGCATAGATGGCGCCGCTGGTGATGCCGTCCTGCACCAGGATGGCGGCAATTGAAAAATCCATTCCGATTCCCGATTAATTTCAACAAGAAAAAGGCGCGATGCCGATCGCGCCTTTTCTGGAATATTGGCCTGCCGCTTTATTTTGCCGCGTCAGCCAGCTTCCATTTGCCGTTGACGATCCGTACCATCACGCGCGCGCGCTGGTCCAGCCCGAGGTGGTCATTCGGCCCCATGCTGAAAATGCCGTGCGCACCGGGCAGGTCCTTGACCTTTTCCAGCGCGTCGCGCAGCGCCTTGCGGAATTCCGGCGTACCGGGCTGGGCGCTCTTCAGCGCCACCGGCGCGGCCGCCCCCAGCAGCAGGCCGGCATCCCAGGCATGGCCGCCGAAGGTCGAGACGCTGCCGGCGCCGTATACTTTTTCATAGGCGGTCTTGTAGGTCATGGCCGACTTCTTGACCGGATTGGAATCCGGCAGTTGCTCCGCCACCAGCAGCGGACCGGACGGCAGCCAGGTGCCTTCGCAATCCTTGCCGCACACGCGCAGGAAGTCGTTGTTGGCGACGCCGTGGGTTTGATAGATCACGCCCTTGTAGCCGCGCTCCTTCAGGGTTTTTTGCGGTAAGGCGGCAGGCGTGCCGGCGCCGGCGATCAACACCGCATCCGGATTGGTGCTCATGATTTTCAGAATCTGGCCTGTGACCGAGGTGTCGGGACGGGCGAAGCGCTCGTTAGCGACGATCTCGATCTTGCGTACATCGGCCAGCTTGGCGAATTCCTTGTACCAGCCTTCGCCGTAGGCGTCGGAAAAGCCGATGAAGGCGACCCGTTTGATACCGTGGTCCGCCATGTGGCCGGTGATCGCGGTCGACATGTGGGAATCGTTTTGCGGCGTCTTGAAAATCCACGAGCGCTTGGCGTCGACCGGCTCGATCAGCATGGCCGAAGCAGCCATCGTGATCATCGGCGTCTTGGTTTCGGCGGCGACGTCGCTCATCGCCAGCGAATTGGGGGTGATGGTGGAGCCGATCAGCAGGTCAACCTTGTCCTCGGAAATCATCTTCCGCACGTTCTTGACCGCGGTGGTCGGGTCCGAAGCATCGTCCAGCACGATGTATTCGACGCTCTTGCCGGCGATTTCCTTGGGCAGCAGCGCGAAGGTGTTTTTTTCCGGAATCCCGAGCGAAGCCGCCGGGCCAGTGGCGGAGACCGACACGCCGACCTTGATCTGGGCCGAAGCGGCAGTAGCGAACGCCAGCGCCAAGAGCGGCGGCAGGACTACGTGCAGTAATTTGTTTTTCATTCCCTCATCTCCGTAACTGGGGTTGCCGCCGCGCTGGCGCGCATGGCGGCGATTCATCGATTCGCGGTGTTGCAGTGTAGCGGTTCAATTTCCATGGCACAAGCTTGGCGCCAATCACACCGCGTGCCGCAATTGCGTCAAGGCAACCTGTATTATGCCGTTGTTGTCTCCGATCGACCGTTCGTTTTTCCCCGTGAAAAAAATTTTCATGCTCCCGCTCGATCTCGCCAAGCTGATCATGCTCGCCGCCATCTGGGGCGGCTCCTTCATTTTCCTGCGCATCGCGGTGCCGGAACTGGGGCCGATGCTGACCGCCACGCTGCGGGTCGGCCTGGCCACGCTGGCGCTGGTCGGGTATGCCACCGCAATCGGGGTACGGATGGAATGGCGGCGCAACCTGAAGGCATATGCGCTGGTCGGCCTGACCGCCGCCGCCATACCGTTTGCCAGTTTCAGTTACGCCGCCCAGTACTTGCCGGCCGCCTACTCGGCGGTGCTGAATTCGACCGCGCCGCTGTTCGGCGCGCTGCTGTCGATTTTCTGGCTGTCCGAACGCTTGAGTCTGCGCAAGGCGGGTGGACTGCTGCTGGGCGTGGCCGGGGTCGCCATCCTGATGGGGGCCGGTGCGCTCGCCACCGATGCCCCGACGCTGCTGGCGGCGGGGGTCTGCATGTTCGCCGCGGCGTCGTACGCTGTGTCGTCGATCATCGTCAAGCTGCTTGGCCGCGCAGCCGGGCATCGGCCGATCGAACCGCTGGCACTGGCTACCGGGTCGATGGCATGGGGCACGCTGTTCCTGCTGCCGACGGTACCGTTCAGTCTGCCGGCGGCCGAACCGTCGCTGCTGGCCTGGGGCTGCGTGGCGGCGCTGGCGCTGCTGTCGACGGCACTGGCGCAAGCCACCTTCATTCCGCTGATCATGCGCATCGGCCCTACCCCGGCAATGTCGGTCGCCTTCCTGATCCCGTTGTTTGCGATGCTGTGGGGCGTCGTATTCCTGCAGGAAGCGGTGCAGTTATCGATGCTGATCGGCGCCGCGATCGTGCTGCTGGCAATGGCGTTGGTGCTGCCGACCAGCATCATGAAACCCTTCCGCAACCGCCCCTAGGCAAACTGCAGTAGCCGGGTATTTCCCAAGCGGCAAGCAGAGATTGCGTTAAATGTGCTATTTTGCAACATACTCCACGCCAACCCGCAAAACGACCAGCGGCTGGCGCGATCGCGTACCGGATCACCATGTCTGCCACTACTCCTAGCTTCGCCGTACAGCGCCCGTTCCTGACCGCGCTGGCACTTTCCCTGGGCGCCGCCGTATCGCTCGGCCTGACCCGATTTTCATACGCACTCCTGCTGCCACCGATGCGCAGCGACCTCGACTGGAGCTACCTGCTAGCGGGCGCGATGAATACCGGCAATGCGCTCGGCTATCTGATCGGCGCCTTGTTGACGCCGGCGCTGATGCGGCGCTTCGGCGCCCAGAAGACCCTGATCGGCGGCTGCCTGCTGGCGGCCGCCTTCATGCTGTGGTCAGGCTTTGAAATCCACACCAGCTTGCTGATGGCGCAGCGAATTCTGGCCGGCATCGCTTCCGCCTTTGTCTTCGTCGCCGGGGGTGTGCTGGCGGCACGCCTGGGCTCGCTGCATCCACGGCGCGCTGGCCTGCTGATCGGCCTGTACTACGGCGGCGTCGGCATCGGCATCGCGCTCTCCGCCTTGCTGGTGCCGCTGACCCTGGCGGCGGCGGCCGGCGCCCAGGCCACGCATGGCTGGCAATGGGCCTGGCTGGTGCTGGGCACCCTGTGCCTACTGGCCATCGCACTGATGGCCGCTCCAGCCGCCAGCATCGATGGCGCGCCGGCGGCCGCCAGCGGCGGCGGTCGCTTCCGTATTCGGCCATTTGCCTTCGGGCTGGCCGGCTACTTCATGTTCGGCGTCGGCTACATCGGCTACATGACGTTCGTGATTGCGCTGCTGAAGGAACAGGGCATGGGCACGCCGATGACCACGCTGTTCTTTACCGCGCTGGGGCTGGCGGTGGTCGCTTCGTCGCGCATCTGGGCCGGCATGCTGGACCATTTCAAGGGCGGCGAATCGCTGGCGATCCTGAACGGCCTGCTGGGGGTGGCGATCCTGCTGCCGGCGCTGACCGCCGCGCCGGCGGTCAGCTTCGCCTCCGGCCTGCTGTTCGGCGCGGTATTCCTGTCACTGGTCGCCTCCACCACCGCGCTGGTGCGGCACAACCTGCCGCAGGAAGCCTGGTCGGCCGGCATTGCCGCCTTCACCATTGTGTTCGCCTTTGGCCAGATCGTCGGGCCGGCGATCGTCGGCTGGATCGCCGACGGCGCCGGTGGCCTGCAGCGCGGCTTCCTGTATTCGTCGGCGGCCCTGTTCATCGGCGCGCTGCTGGCCTGGCGCCAACGGCCGCTAGTGCCGCCTGCAAACGACGGGATCTAGCTGCCGCGCTTGGATAAATAAATTCCCCACAGCAACAACACGCCGCCGACGATCTGCAGCGGCGCCAGCACTTCCTGGAACAGGAACCAGGCGGCGATGGTCGCGGTCAGCGGCTGGATCAGCAGGCTAACCGAGGCCAGCGTGGCCGGCAGGTGGGCGAAGGCGTAGGCGATCACGGTCTGGCCGCCGATCTGCGCCAGCAAGCCCAGTGCCAGCAGCGGCCACCATCCGGCAGCCTGCAGCGGGAAAAACGGGCCCGGCGCAAGCAGGGCGAACGGCAGCAGGGCGAGCGCGGTGATACTGGTGCTCCAGGCCATCAGGCGCGCGGTCGAATAGCGCTCGCGCGCATCCTTGATCACCAGTTGGTAGGCGGCGTAGAACACCGCCGAAAACAAGCCCAGGCCATCGCCCAGCAGTTTGCCGGCGCCATCAGCGCCACCGGCGTTGGGCCCGACCAGCAGCACCGCGCCGAGCAGGGCCAGCGCCATGCCGAGCAGGAACACGCGCGCAAAGCGCGCGCTGTGCGCCAGCCACATCCACAGCGCGAGAAATATCGGCGCGAAATTCGACAACAGGCTGGCGTTCGAGACGGTGGTGTAGTGCAGCGCCAGATGCCAGACGCCGATGTCGCCGGCGAAATAAATCCCGGCCAGCGCCAGCACCGGCGCGAAGTCGATCGACTTGCCGGCGGCGCGATCCTGCTTGCGCACCACGAAGGCCCACAGCCACAGCGGCGGCGCCGCCAGCGCCATACGCCAGAAGGCCGATGCCAGCGGACTGACGTCCGACCAGCGCATGAAGATGGCGCCAAAGCCGATGGCAACACCGCCCGTCAGCAGCAGCGCGAAGGCGCCGGCCGGAAATTTTGGAAGAGACATGAAAGATAAAAGAATGACGCGCCGCAGCGCGGCAAGACGGGCCCGCTCAGGTTAGCAACAGGGTGATCTGGGCGGCGGCGCCGTCCGACGGATTGTACCGAAAGCCGCTTTTGGCGAAACGCTGCCAGCGGCCCAGCACGTAGCTGGCGATCAGATTGGCGCGCAGCGCCGCTTCTTCTTCGCGCGCCTGGCCCTGGCTGGCGGCGATCCGCAGCGACTGCTTCAAGGCCAGTTCGATGCGCTCGACGAATTGGTTCATACGCTGCTGCAGCCGCTCGTCTTCGTTTACCAGCGCATCGCCGATCAAGACCCGCGTCATGCCGCGATTTTTCTCGGCGAAGTTGAGCAGCATGCCGGTGATCGAGTGCGCCTGCGCCAGGCCGTTTTCCTGCTGCTCGGCGATCTGGTTGATCAGGCCGAACACGGTCGCCTCGATGAATTCGATCAAGCCCTCAAACATCTGCGCCTTGCTGGCAAAATGCCGGTACAGCGCCGCCTCCGAGACATCGATTCTGGCCGCCAGCGCGGCGGTGGTGATCTTTTCGCCTTTCGGCTGCTCCAGCATCGCCGCCAGGGTCTGCAGGATTTGCAGTTTGCGTTCGCCGGGTTTAGTGGTTGCCATGTCGTTCTGATGGGTGAGCGGTCGGGAGCAGGTCGCTGCACGTTCACCAAACTTAGCGCAGCCGATGCAGGTTACCAGATAGTTGCCGCACCGACCTTATTTTGACATCGACATAGGGCGGATGCGGCACCCGCAGGCGCGGCGGCAAGCCGGCCGCCGCCCTCTCGCGCCGCTGCTGGCCGGCCAGATAGCCGGTCACCCACACGGTGCGCAAGCCCAGCGCTCGCGCCGCTTTCAGGTGGCCAGGCGTATCCTCGACCAGCACGCAGCGACCAGGGGCCACGCCTTCGCGCGCCAGCAGCTTGCGCAGTAATTGTGGCGCCGGCTTGGGCCGCAACTGGCCATGCACGCGCATCGATTCGATCGCGATGTGGCGCGCGAAATGGCGCTGCAGGCCGAGCTGGCGCAGCACCTGGCGCGAATAATCGAGCGGCGCGTTGGTCAGCAGGATCTTGCGCCCAGGCAGGCGCTTCAACAAATCGAGCAGGCCGCGTTCGGCGCGGATCAGCGCCGTCAAGTCGTCGAATTGATGCGCTTCGCGCAGGAAATGTTCGGGTCGCACCCGGTGGTGACGCACCATGCCGAGCAGCGTCGCGCCATAACGCCGCCAGTAGTCGAGCCGCACCGCGTTGGCGAGCTCGGGCGAAGCCGGCACACCATCCACTGCCAGTTCCTGCATCAGGAACGCATTCATGTTGTGTTTGATGGCGGGGAAGATCGCATGCGAGGCGTCGTGCAGCGTATTGTCCAGATCGAACAGCCAGAGCGTGGAAGGTTTTGACATACACCGGCAATTTGTAAAATTGCTGGTTAGTATAGATTCGTAACCAGAATGAAGAGGGTAGAAATTTTTTTGACCCGCTCCCGATTCTAAAGCAAAAGATCCGATTCACTCCGATGTTGCTCCCACCCGCCTCCCGGCTCAGAGCAAACTGATGCCAGCCAGCTGCAGCCGTGCCTCAATAAGACTGGCACCACCAAATCGCGAATCCTCTCAATGCAACAGCAAGACAAATTCAAACAAATCCTGGAACTTTTCCGCGCGATTTCACCATGCATGATCGCCTAGTTTCCGCAGGTTCCGAACCACATTGCTTACCTGCTATGTACTACCCGCCACCAGTCGGATCGTGCTTCATTTGCTCCGCACCGAGTCAGCCGGCGCAGAAGAATGTACTGACCAACAAGATCCGTGCCGACAATCAGAAACCCGACTTCACCTTGCACTTTCGTTGGTGCCGCCGACGAACAGCCTGGCCAGCCAGACGGCAAAAAGCAGCCCGGCGAGCGCGACCATCAGCCACCCAGCCTTCGTTTGCTGATCCGACAGGTAGTTGTTGCAAATGCGCACTGGGAGCGCGATATAGAGCCAGCCAACGACGGCCAGCATGCTGATGAAGTTGGTCAATATGAAGCCCTGACCGACGATCGGGAGCCGCGGCCAGGCCAGCGCCAAGGGTAGGCCGACCAGAGCGGGAAGACTGACGAACTTTGCCGTCTCCATCAGCGGGTCGGTCAACGCCGCATCCAGCGCGCGTGGCAGCATCCAGTAGCTTGATGCGAAGAGCGCCAGCAAAACACAGGGAGTTGCGCCGCCCGCAGCAGCAAGCAGCGAATCCTGCCATCGCAGCGGCAGCAAGCGGCCAGCGATGCAGCCGATCACCACGAGCAGTGGTATCTGTACCAGCATGTGGGCGCCCATCACGGCCTCCAGCGTGGTTCGTGCGGTCGGCATCGCCAGGAACAGGTACAGGACGCCGAGGCCGAACGGGGCATACCGGGACCGGGAAATCTTCAGAACCATGCGGCCACCCCTGCGGCAAACGTTATGGGCTGGTCAATGTCGCTGATCTGCGCCAGTTTGCCGTCGCGGCCGACCAGATGAATGGCCGCGTTATGTTCGAATCCGCCCAGTCGATCCGGAATCACGACGATGCCGAAGGCCGCAAGCAGCGGCTTCAGATCCGCCTTATTGCGCACCCGCGCAATGCGCCAGTGTTCGCCGTCGGCGCCATACGTATCGCCATACGCCTTCAGACTGGCCAAATCGTCCCGATCCGGATCAAAACTGATGCTGAGCAAGACGAACTCGCGCCCCAGCGCTTGCTGCGGCAGATGATCGCGGATCTGTCTAAAGGCCATACCCAGACTGCGGCAAATCGTGGCGCAGCGCGTATAGATGAACTCTACCGCCAGCAGCCGGCCCTGATAATCCTGCAGGCGAAAGGCACGGCCATCCTGATCTTCAAGGACGGCGGCCGGCAGCGCTCGTGGCGAGCGCTGGATGTCCAAACGGCGGGCGGTTTCGGCGGTGAAGGCACTGAAACCGTCGGTGCCCCACCAGAAGACGCCGATGCCCGCGAGGGTCACCAGCGCCGTGGCGGCGAGGCTCCGTTTTCCGTGTTTCAAGCGGCGGCACTGCGCGCCAGAGTAGCCCGTGGGTAGTCACGTCCGGACGAGCTCAAGCGGGTAAGGAAGCGGACGATGAACACCAGCACGGAAGCAATCACGAGTACCACGAAGACCGACGCGATGCGGTCGTATGGAACCCACTCGGGGAGATGCTCGGCGTAGCGGCGCGGCACGCTTTCCTTGCCCGAATAAAGGAAGCTCAGGATGAAGCCGAGCACACCGACGGTGAATCCCCAGAATGCAGCGCGGTCGAGCAGGCTGTCCTGCGCCTCCTGGTTGGGTTTGCCGATGTAATACATGAAACCGAATACCATCGCCACCATGCCGAGCAGCAGATAAGTATGGAAATGCCCCGGCACCCACAAGGTATTGTGCATCACGTAGTTGATCGTGATCGTGCCGTCGATGAACGCCGGCATCGTGCCGGCCGCCCAGCCGAACAGCGATACGAATAGCAACTTGGAGGCCATGTCCCAGCGGATACCCGAACGGTAGACGATCATCAGCGCACCGTAGCCGGTCACTACCAGGATCGGGAAGGTGTTCAGGTAGCCGATCACCTGGCCCATGATCAGAAACCATTTCGGGAAAGCGAAATCCATCAGCAGGTGATGCGGGAAGATGAACAGGACCATCACCGTGGACGCCGTCCACGAGGCGAGAAACACCCGGTTCGATTTCCACGGGCGCTGCGTGTAGCGCGGCAGGATCTCATAGACCGCAATCACCGCCATGTAGATGACGGCATTGATGAATATGTGGCCGAACACGTAGATCATGCCCTTGGCCAGCAGTGCATCAATGGCGAAGCCCGGGGAATAGAGGTTCACCAGCATCATGGTCAGGATGCTGGCGCCGACCACCAGGCCGACGATGTTGACGATGGTGACCATGGTGCTGGCGACTATCGTGGGCGGCGGCGCCTTGCCGTCGTCCTCCCCGAACAGCTGCGGCCAGCCGAGCGCGTGGGCGAAGTTGCCATAGCGGGCGATGATCGCGCGGGAGATATCCAGGTGCATCAGGAGGAAGCCGACACCAATCACCAGCAAGCCGCCCATGAACAGGGCCGCAGCTCCAGGACTCCACATGCCCATTGATTTCGACGGCAGCGGGTAGAGGAAGGTCCAGGCGCCGTGGAATTGGCCGAAAAGGACGCTTGCCAGGATCATGACGACGCCGACCAGGAACAACACCAGGTTGGCGACAAATATGCGTTGGGATAGGTCCACATATTGGCGCAGGAAGTGCCACATGATGGCAGCCCCGGCGATAGCGGTAATGCCGACCATGCCGGCGCCGTGCAGCGTCATGATTTTGTAGAACCAGACCGGTCCGACGGAAATGAGCTGCGCCTGCTCCAGACGCATTAGCAGGCCAAAAGACATCATCAGCAGCAATACGGCAGCTGCGGTGATCAGATAGGCCAACACGCTGGCTTTGGCTCCATGATCGGGAGCCGGGATATAGGTGTAGTTCGCCATGTCCAGTTCCTCCGTTACGGTTTAGAGGGCACCCACTTTGATTTCGGCCACCATGTTGTGGTGCGCGGCACCGCAGTACTCCAGGCACATGACTCTGTAAGTGCCTTCATCGCGGAAGGTGTGCCGGATGATGTTGGTGTAGCCGGGCATCGCCTGAGTCTGTGCAACCAGGCGCGTGTTGGCGTCATAGATGCCGAAGCCGTGGTTGACGTCCGCGCTGGTCACGCGAAACTCTACCGGCTGGTCCTTTGCCACGTGGTCACGACTCAGTTCCCAGCGCCATTGATGCCCGATTGCCTCGACAATCTGCACTGCGTCCGGGTTGTTGCTTCTCGCGCGGCTGGCGTCGTAGGGGAGCTCCAGAAGGGTGTAGATCATCACCGGTCCGAGCGTAAGTGCCAGCACCCAGAACAGCTTGGTGCGCAGGCCATAGGCGCGCTTTGTCAGGAGTGCGTAGTCTTCCTCCCGTGCGCCGGAATTAAGGGCGACGAAGGCAAACCCCAACGCCACGAGCAACATCAGGACCAAAGAAGCCTGCCAGGCGATCTGTTGGGACATGTGCTCCCCCTTTCTGTGGTTGCGTGAGAAACATCAGTTATTCGGCCAAGACCGGAGACGACTGGTGATGCTTGCTAAACGCATACGCCAGCGCCAAGGGCACGGTGCATGCGGGCAATCTTGCATACTTGCTTCACGTAACTACATAAGTCCGATACTAATCGATAGAATTGATGTAAATCAAGGATATTTTTAAAGAAATCTGAGTCACGGAATCGAATGAAGATATCCGCCCCCTGCATTTCGTTTTTCAACAGGATTCAACAAGGGAATGAGATGACCACTGCGACCCAATGAAATCGGAACGGTGCCGCCTGCCGGTGGCTAACCACTTGGCGGCGTGGTTGATGCGCATAGCGTTCATTCGCCAGCCGGTTAGGCAAATGTCATTTCAATTTTCATTGGGAAAGGGGACGGAACAGATAGTCACAGACCGCTGCCCGTGCCGCAGGACATTGCGATACACCTGCGGTTTTCAGCATCGAGCAGGGATGGCTTGCCTATAGCGCCGAAAACCACGGCAATTCGATGCTTGCGGAGGACTTGATGCGCAATGTGTGCAACCTGCAGGCCGAGACGCTTATCGAGGCCGATGTGATCAACATGGGGTAGGGGTCACCTCCCGAACTGGGACGACCTCTATGCCTCGGCGGTCGTCTCAATAATCGGAGAACCAGTAAGAACCCTATGCACGGGGCAACGATCCGCGATTTCAAGCAACTTCGCTAATACTTTATCTTCCGGCATTGGCTCGATGGTGACGATGCGGCGGAAACGATCTCTCTTTTCACCGCCAGTCGATGGTATCCATTCATGCTCAACCGAAATCGTGATCTTTCCGATGTCCCATTTTTTCTGTTGAGCGTACATTCGCATGGTCATGGAGGAGCATGCGGCCAGGCTCGACATCAATATTTCGATCGGGTCCGGCCCTGTGTCGCGTCCTCCCAGACCCTGCGGTTCGTCCGCAGTGAAAACATGACGGCGAGCGACGGCAACTTGACCGTAAGGACCTAATCCACTTTCACCTATAACCACTCGCCGCGTTCGATCGAATGCCTCACTCATACCTGGAAACTCCATTAAGTCCAATCAGGGTATTGTTGCCATACCGCTGATTAATAAAAATCATTCACATCGGCGGATTGACTTGAATCGGCCGCAGCCCATAGACAAACATATTCGCGTAATGAAGCGCCACCGTTTCCGGATCCAAAGGGCCGGAAACCCGATACCACTTGGGAATGATATTGATCGCGCTCATCAGCATGAGCACTACCAGCTTGGGCTCGGCCTTCGGGATGCGGCCCTGATCGATCAAGCTCTCGACCAGCTTGCGCAGCTTGGCATGCACCGCTTCCCTGCGTAGCTGAATTTCCACACGGTCCTGCTCGGGAAGCAACTCGATGTCGAGAAGCACCGCACCAGGGCTTTCATCCCCGATCAACAGAAGCACATAGGAATGGATGAATTTCCGTAAATGCTCAAGTGGATCTTCATCGAACGACTCCAGAAAAGCTCTCTCCAGCAATTCGGTTGCCAGCGTATGGCAGACTTTGAAAATATCCTGCTTGCTTGAAAAATAGTAGTAGATGATCGTCTTCGTCAGCCCGAGCCTGCTCGCGATATCTTCAACCGTAATCCGTTGATATCCGATAGAGCAAAACATTTCCCCCGCGACCCGGACGATTTCCGAGCGCTTCTGCTCACGGACGTGGGAGCGATCGAAAGGGCTATGAGAACTCAACGGTCAAGCATGGCATCGGGCAGCCATGTCGCAATTTGGGGGTACGCCAACAGAGCGGCAAGAGTCAATAACTCCAAGAATATGAATGGAATCACACCTCTGAACAGCTCACCTGTTCGAACTTGTCCCTTGAGTGCGCCCAATACCGCAAACAAATTCAGTCCTACCGGCGGTGTTATAGCCGCTATCTCAATCAATTTCACCACTAGCACCCCTAGCCAAATTGGATTGACGCCAAGATTCATTGCAATGGGGTATAGGAACGGCAAAGTTATGACCAGAACCGAAACGCCATCAACGAACAAACCAAGCACAAGGTAAATAATAACCACAATGGCAATAAATTGCGTCTTGCTAATGTCAAGCTGGACCAACAATGCAGACAATTCCGTCACCAATCCGGTCGAGATCAGGAACCGGGAAAACAGCAGTCCGGCTATAACAATCATGAACAGCGCGGTTGAAGTGATGGCAGCTTCGCGCAGCGCATCTGCCATGTCCCCCGCCTTCAGCTTGCGCCGCAGCAGCCCAATCAATACCGCGCCGGCGGCACCGACCGCACCGGCGGAGGACGGGGAAAACGCGCCCGAATAAATCCCCCCGAGCACCAAGGCAGCCAGCGCAATGACGAATACAACCGGTTTCAGCGAGGAAAATTTTTCCGCCCACGAAAACGGCTGCGCCGGAGCCGGCGCCCAGTTCGGATAGAAAACCAGCAGGATCCTGGTCCCGACGGCATATACGATTGCGGTCATGACACCCGGTATCAGGCCGGCCAACAACAGCGCGCCGATCGATTCGTTAGTCAGGATGCCGAACAACACCATGACCAGCGATGGCGGAATCATGGCCGACAGCGTACCGGCCGCCGCAATACATCCCGCCGCCACGCCGACCTTGTAACCGTAGCGCTTCATTTCCGGCAAAGCGATGCGGCTGAACACCGATGCCGCAACCACGGTCGAACCGGAGATCGCGGCAAATGCGGCAGACGACAGGATTGTCGACATAAAAAGCCCGCCTTTCATCGCTGAAGTAAAGCGATAAGCGGCGGCGTACAGGTCGCTGATGACGCCGATGCGTGCACAAACTCCGCCCATCAGCACAAACATCGGCACAACCAGAAAGGTATATTGGCTTGCTAGGCTATACGGCAACGTTTCCAGGGTCGCAAACAGGAATGTCGGACCGACGGAAAAATAGAGTCCTGCGGCTGCAACGATTCCAATCGCGTACGCGACGGGAATTCCCAATGCCAGAATCAGCAGCAGCGCTACGGCAGCGAGTCCAGAGAGTTCAAAGCTGCTCACGCGTTACTCCCGGAATTGTTCAATTCGAAACCCAGCATTGCCAGAAATGCTCCGACGGTGGATATCGACACCCCTGCCGCGCAGAGCATCTTAAATGGCCAAACGGGAAAGGCCCAGTATCCAACCGCAACTTCATCGATCTCAATGCTGTGATATACCAAGCGCCACATGAAGATCGAAACCAGCAGTTGAAAGCAGAATCCGAAAAGTGCCGCGAGCCGCGCAAAATGCGGCTTCCATTTTTCGCTCACATTTTCCCGAAGTAGATCAATCGAGATGTCGGCACCGGATTTTTGCACCATCGGCAGCGCCAGAAAAATCGCCGAGGCCAACATGACCTCCGACAACTCAAGCTTGAATGCAAACGGCTTGCCAACAAACTGTGCGATGACATCGAATGCTCCCAATACCGCCAGGAAGAGCAGGAATATACCGCTCAAGGCAACCGCACCTGTACAAATGACCGAATAGCCTTTGGCAACGTTCATTGTTAAAAGACCTCTTTGGGAAACATGACTAATAGCAGGCTCGCTTGGTTTTTCTATGTCACTTGACCATTGCAGCTTCCGGCTTCAACAAGGTCATAATTTCCGTAGTCACTTCCTCGTGACCTGCGGATTTCATTTTCTTGGCCCAAATATCGAGCGCAGAGGGCACTCGTTCGGCGAACTCACTCGGATTCGTCAGTTCGACAAAGCTCACTCCTTTGGCCGTCAGCGCTGGAACGGCCTTGTTCAATGCCTCTTGCGCCGCACTCACATCGCGAGCCGTAGCTTCCTCACCTACCTCCTGCAGAAGCTTCTGTACATTTTTCGGCAGCTTGTTGAACGTGGAGTTACTGGCCCAAATCTGCCAGGTCGAAAGAGCACCAAAGTTGATTCCACTGGCAAATTTCGCAACCTCATAGATCTTGGAAGCGAACATCTGGTCGTATGAGAGCAGTGTGCAATTCAGATTTCCCTTTTCAAGAGATTCATAGACCTCATTGGCGGGAGTATTGACGGGCACAAAGCCGGCTGCTTTATAGACGATCGGAATGTATTCGCCAACCGATCGGATTCGATAGCCCTGCATGCCAGCCAACGTTGCAACGGACTTGTTGCAAGCGACCCGGTAGGGATTCGCATAGTGGCTCATCATGAGCGTGACGTTATTTTTCCGATGCTCCTCCTGAACCTTCGGCATCTTGTAGACCTTCGACAGGGCCGCATGAGCGCGACTCACATCGGAAAAATTCCGCGGCAGGCTGCCCACGTTGGTTAGGCCGAATTGACGCGGATAGTAGCTCACTGGAAATGCGGCAAAATCCACCGCCCCGGAACCGACCAGGTTCAGCAGCTCACTCGCATTACCCATCGAGCCTGCCCAATAAATCTCAACCTCGATGGCTCCGTTTGAGCGCTTTTTCACCTCATCGGCGAACCATTGGTCGACGTCTGCTTGCGCAAAGGTGGCCGGCAAAAAATGGCCCATTTTCATTTTCATCTTGGGATACGTTGTATCCGCCTGCGCGCTCATGGCGACGCCTCCCAAGGCCAAGCCCATCGCGACTGTAGTCAATAAATTCCGCATTTCCATATCTCCTGAGTTTTATGATTTTTTAAATGACTATTTTGTTCGCGAACGCGCCTCGTCCCGTACCTGGCGGCGCAGGATCTTTCCGTAGTTATTCTTTGGAAGGGCATCGACAAACTCTGCTGTTCTTGGGCGTCGATCATTTGGCAGGCGTTCTTTCGCCCACCCCAGTAGTTCGGCATCGCTCACCGACGAACCCTTTTTTCGGACGGCGACCACATGCACCGTTTCTCCCCACAGGTCATCCGGCAGACCGACCACACATAGCTCTTCCAGCTCCGCATGCTGATAGAGCGTGTGCTCAATCTGCGTGGGGTAGACGTTCATACCGCCGGTGATGATCATGTCCTTCTTGCGGTCGGTAATGTAGAGATAACCTTGCTCGTCTTTGTAGCCGACATCTCCGGTTCTCTGCCAAATGCCATGCCGAATCTCCCTGGTTGCCTCCTCGTTCTTGTAATAGCCAACCATGAGTTGCGGGCCAGAGGTCGCAATCTCGCCAAGGCTGCCGGCTTCCAGGACGTTTCCTTCATCATCAAGAATCTCAATATCGGAAAACATCGTTGCACGGCCGCCCGAGGAAAGGATCGATGAATTCCCTTGCAATCCGTCAACGTGGTCTTGGCGGGTTAGTAGCGACACGGCAATCGGTGATTCCCACTGCCCGTAGCCCTGAACCATGACAGGCCCAAATAGCTCGAGCGCTTCCTGTAGCCGGTGCGTCGGGAACGGCGCGCCACCATATAGCAGGCAGCGTAAACGAAATTTTTTGGCCTGGGCTGGCGTGACATGCTGCATCAACAACTGAATCATGGTCGGCGCCATGAAGGTTGAAGACACGCCCTCGGACGCCAACAAATGATTGACGCGCCCAGCGTCGAAATGGTCGAGCAGCAAGAGCTTTGAACCCCTGAGCAAGGTCGGCATGACCAGGGAGCCCGTGGCGTGCGTCAACGGCGCAGCGAGCATGGCCACATCATTTTCCCCTTGCCAAGGGTCCATTTCGGCCGAATAGCAGTAGGTAATCCGCATCCAGTTCAGGTGCGAGAGCAATACACCTTTCGACTTCCCGGTCGTTCCAGATGTGAAATAAATGGAATGAGGCGCGTTCGCCGAAATCAGCGCCCGCTCACATGATGGGGAGGCCTTGGCAAGCAACGTCTCGTAGTTTTCGGCCCACGGGAACTGGCCGCCAACGCAGACATAGCGCTGGACCTCAAGCTGATCGCGGATCGCATCGATGACATCGACCAGCGACACGTCGAACACCAATACTTTGGCGCCAGCCAGATTGAGCGAATGAACATAGTCTTCAGCCGGCGCCTTCGAGTTCAGCAGAGTTCTGATGAATCCGCCAGTTGAACAGGCGAGATCCAGCTCCACCAGCTCATGCTTGTTCGGCATGATCCCCGCGACCACATCGCCGACGGAAATCCCATACATGCGCAACACATTGCAAAGTCTGGCAGTACGTTCAGCGAGCTGGGCGTAGGTTATCGAACGATCTTCGGATGCGATTGCGATGCGATCCTTGAATGATCGCGCCGCACTAAAAAATGCTCCAGAAATACTCATCAAGCGTCTCCATTAATTTATTTTTATCTGCCCAGCCGATACTGATTTTTATCTTCCTTGCCAATTTGGCTGGCGCTTCGCAACAAATGCACTAATCCCTTCGCTTGCATCCGGATGCGCCATGTTTCTAACCACCACTTCACCGGCATACTCGTACGCGTCGGAAAGCGGCATCTGGAGCTGGCGGTAAAACGCGTGCTTGCCGATCGACAGGGTATAGGTGGATTTCGATGCAATTTCCTCGGCAAGGCCGCGCACCGTATCGTCCAGTTGTTCAGGTTCGACGACCTGGCTCACCAGACCCACCCTGAGGGCGAAATCGGCGTCATAGAGACGCCCGGTTGCCAACATCTGCATTGCATGCTTTGGCAGGACGCTGCGCCCCAGGGCGACCATGGGAGTGAGGCACCACAACCCGATATTCACGCCTGGCGTGGCGAATTTCGAGGAACTTGAGCAAACGGCGAGGTCCGCTGTTGCTACGAGTTGGCAGCCTGCTGCGGATGCAATTCCATCCACTTGAGCAATCACGATCTGAGGTTGATCGCGAATTGCCTGCATCATCGCCGAACACCGTACTGACATCGATTTAAAGAATTCCGGATCGCTTTCGGCCGACATTTCCTTCAAATCATGACCGGAACAAAAAATCTTTTTTCCTACACCAGAAAGAACAATGACCCCGATTTTCTTTTCGGTACGCAGATCCAACAGATGCTGATGGAGCGCATCGATTGTCCCCAGGGACAAGCTGTTGCCCCGCTGCGGCCGATTAATAGAAAGATAAGAAATTGCGCCCTTATCTTCGCGGGTCACCAACACTTCATTCACATTGATCATGACATCTCCTTTATTTTTTTGAACTCTAAGGCATCAATATTGAATATGTCAACAATAAATTTGACCTGTAATTCAAATTAACGTAAAAGGACTGCCTACTGCCGCAGGAAGGCGGCGCAGGCCTCCACGGGACGGGGGCTCAGAGGGGTGCTTACGCTATGGATTTCTGCGTTGGGGAGCCAACGCTTGTGGAAAATGAGAGGGCGGATCAATGGAAAGATTTCCGGCCGCCGTTTTAAATTTAGGTATGAAGGGATGCGGATTTCACGATCAAAACCGCTTTGCACAGTGCAGTCAAGCCATCAGATCGGCGGCGGGTTTAGATAGTCCTGGATTTCCGGCAACAGGAAGCTAACGGACGGCCAGCGCCTGCACCAAGCTTGAAAAGTCGGCGTCCCAATCATCTCAGGCACAACAGCCACACTGCAGGCAGATCATGATGTTGAACGGGAGGAAATTAAGATCGCGCATAAGGCATCGCACGGCGTGTCCGGATTGTACATCCAGAGCGCCGAGCGGCTTTGCCGGACCGGAGTCTAATGACATACCCACAAGGTCGATGACAAATTTCCGTATATAAAGCAAGAGAAATTAGATCATACTCCCTATTTTTTGAGAAAATGGCTGCGCGCACCGTAATTCAATGCGAGCGAATCATCGTTCCGAATGCCTGTTCCGTCAGCACTTCCAGCAGCAGCGAATGCTCAATCCGGCCGTCGATGATGTGCACCGTGTTAACGCCCGATTTGGCGGCGTCCAGCGCCGATGAAATCTTCGGCAGCATGCCGCCGGAGATGGTGCCGTCGGCAAACATTTCATCGATCTCGCGCGCCGACAGGTCGGTCAACAAGTTGCCGGCCTTGTCCTGCACGCCGGCGATGTTGGTCATCATGATCAGCTTTTCCGCGCGCAGGATTTCGGCGATCTTGCCGGCCACCAGGTCGGCGTTGATGTTGTAGGCCTGGCCGTCCTCGCCGAAGCCGATCGGCGAGATGATCGGGATGAAGGCATCGTCCTGCAGGGCTTTCACCACCGCCGGATTGATGGCGTCGATCTCGCCGACGAAGCCGATGTCGATGAACTGGCCCGGATGCTCCTTGTCCGGCATCGCCATCTTGCGCGCGCGGATCAGGCCGCCGTCCTTGCCGGTCAGCCCGACCGCCTGGCCGCCGTAGTGGTTGATCAGCATCACGATGTCCTGCTGCACCTCGCCGCCCAGCACCCACTCGACCACTTCCATCGTCTCTTCGTCGGTGATGCGCATGCCCTGCACGAAAGTGCCCTGCTTGCCGACCTTCTTCAGCGCATTGTCGATCTGCGGGCCGCCGCCATGTACCACCACCGGATTCATGCCGACCAGCTTCAGCAGGATCACGTCACGCGCGAAGCCGTGCTTCAGGCGCTCCTCGGTCATCGCATTGCCGCCGTACTTGATTACAATGGTCTTGCCATGGAATTTGCGGATATACGGCAGGGCCTCGGCCAGGATCTCTGCCTTGACTTGCAGGGAAACGGCGCTAAGGTCGGTGGGATCGGTCATGTTGGGGTCCTGGCGGCAGGTAAATGGAATGGCGCGATTTTACAGCGAAAGCAGCAGCCGTTCCGGCCATTCGATGCGGTGCAACACGGCCTGCGCCGGTGGCCCCGAGGCCAAACAATCCAGCCGCCGTTGCGAGAAAAACAAGATTTAATTTTTCCGCCAGGACACTATGATTTACTTGGAATCTCCATACATAAAACAGCAATTCATCCAGGAGGGGACATGAAACAGATGACAGGAGCCGCCGGCACGGCGGCCATGCTTGGAGCGCTACTCCTGATGGTCGGCTGCAGCCGCGATGCGACGGTCAAGATCGGCGTGGTCGCGCCAATGAGCGGGGCGCTAGCGCAGTACGGCAAGGATATTGCGCATGGCGCCGAAATCGCGGTCGATGAATTGAACCGCGACAACTTCTGGATCGGCGGCAAGCGCGGCCGTTTCGAGCTGGTGATCGAGGACGACAAGGCGTCGCCGGAAGAAGGCAAGCGCGCCGCCCAGCGGTTGCTCGATGCCAAAGTGCATGCGGTATTCGGCCACTTCAACTCGGGCGTGACGATCGCCGCCGCGCCGCTATATGCGCAGGCCGGCGTCCCGCAACTGTCGGTCTCGACCAATCCGAAATACACGCGGATGGGCCTGAAAACCGCGTTTCGCATCACCGCCGACGACGTCGCGCAAGGCGCCACCCTGGGCCGGATGGTGAGCGAGAAATTGCGCGCCAAGTCGATCTACATGGTGGATGACAAGACCACCTTCGGTCTCGGCCTGGTGGAGGAAATCAGCAAGGTGTTCAAGGCCCGAAACATCGCGGCGCCGCAGGCCAGTGTCGACGCCAAGAACGCCGATTATGCGGCGCTGGCGCAAACAATCGCCACCGCCCGTGCGGACACCGTCGTCTTTGCTGGCGACGAGGCGGTCGGCCTGCCGCTGCTGAATGCGCTGCGCAAGGCCGGCTCGACGGCCCGCTTCGTTGCCGCCGACGCGATGTGCGACCAATCGACGCTGAAGAACGCGAAGGGCGACGCCAACGACGACTTCTATTGCACCATCGCCGGCGTGCCGCCGTCCTGGCTGGCCGCCGGCATCGGCTTCACGCAGATGTACCAGGCCAAGTTCGGCGCACCGGGCGCCTATTCGTCGCTCGCCTATGACGGCGTGCATGTGCTGGCGCAAGCGATGCAGCAGGCCGGCTCGACCGACCCGCGGATCTATTTGCCGGAACTGGCAAAAGGCTCGTTCGACGGCAAGATCCAGGGCACGGTGGAGTTCGACAGCAAGGGCGACGTCAAGGACGGCGAAGTGGTGGTGTTCCAGGCGATCGGCGGCAAGCTGACCGAGCAGCGCCGGCTGATGGGCGCCGGCCTGTAGCCGCGGGGCTCGCCTTCAACCGTTCGTGTGGCCCTCGGCCGGGCCGCACGGGCGCGCCTGCTGCGCCGGAAATTCGGCGCGCACTTGCTCGAACGCCGCCTGCTCCTCCGGCTCCAGCCCGCGCAACTGGAACGACTGTTTGCCGGGAGAGCTTCCACGCACATGGATGCGGGCGCCACGCAGGCCTTTCTTCTGCAGATTCGCCAATTGCGTACTGGCCCCCTCCTCGGTCTTGAATACACCCAGAGAAATCGCCCCGGGCAGGATTGCCGCCTGCGGCAGGACGAAAAAATCCTTGACCTCGAGCCGCTGCAACTCGGCGCTCTGACGCTCCAGCGCGGCACGGTCGGCCGGCGCTGGCAGGTAGACCATGTAACCGCTGGCGCCATCGTGTCCGCCCAGTGCGCGCGCCACGGTCTTGCCTTGCAAGCCGAGCGCCGCCAGTTGCGCCGCGAAACGCTGGCCGTCGGCGGCGCCAAAATCGCCAATCTCGACGCAGGCCGCGGCCACCGGCGCTTGCGGCGCGGCCGCAGGCGCCGCCGCGCTGGCAGGCAGCGGCGCAATGGCAGCCCGGGCGCTGCTCTCGCTGAGCAGTTTTATCTGGTCGGCCTGCAGTTGCGAACGCATGCGCTCGGCTTCGTGGCGCTCGCTGCCGCTGCTGCCGAGATAGCCTTGATGCAGCGCGAACAGCACGCCATTGGCCAGCAGCAAGATCCAGAAAAACAGCTTCAACATGTCGCCTCATCCTCCATCGCCGCCACCTGCAAGCCGATCAGCACCAGGTTGTCCACCCGTTCGCAGGGCACGGCCAGATGCGGCGCAATCCAGGCCGCCGCCCCGCCCGCCAGCACGCAGCGCGGCGCGCCGGCCGTGGGCGCACGCGCATGCAGCGCCAGCGCGTGTTCAATGGCGCCGACCTGGGCCGCGATACAGCCGCTGACGATCGCGTCCAGCGTATTATCGGCGAACTTGTCGAGCGCGGCCGTCTGCGGCGCTGCCTGCGGCAGTTGCGCAGTATTGCTGGCCAGCGCACGCGCCATCAATTCGAGTCCGGGCAGGATCATGCCGCCCAAAAATACGCCGTCCGCCGTCAGCGCATCGATCGTGGTCGCGGTGCCGCAGTGAACGACGATCAGCGGCCGGGCCGGAAACAGCGCATGGGCGCCGATCGCGGCGGCGAAGCGGTCGCAGCCAAGCTGCTCCGGATCGCGGTAAGCATTGCGCACGCCGGCCAGGGCCGGCAACGAGGCGAACCATTGCAGCCGCACGGCGGCGCCGAACGCCTGCCGCAGCTGCCGCTCCAGTTGCGCGCGCAGGGCGGCGCCGGCCACGTTCGACACCAGCACGCGAGTCACCGCCGCGTTGGCCGCCGCCGCGCCGCACCAGGCCGCCGCCAGTTGTTCGACCTGTTCCCGGGCGCAGGCGCCGGCTTGCCGCCAGCGCCCCAGGGCCGCGCCGGCGGCTGGCGCGCCGCCTTCGAGCATGGCCCACTTGATCGAGGTATTGCCGGCATCCACCAATAGCCACATGGCTCACGCTCCCTGCAGGCGCAGCGAAACGTCGCCGGCCATCACCGGCAGCACGCCGGCCGCAGTCTGCAGCAGCAGGCAGCCGCTGGCATCCACCCCCTGCGCCACGCCCTGCTGCACGATGTTGCCGTGATCCAGCAACACCACCGGCTGGCCGGCATACGCATGGTGCCGGTTCCAGCGTTCGCAAAACATCGCAAAGCCGTATTGTTCGAACTGCAGCAGCGTATCGGCCAGGCCGCTCAGCAACTCGGCCAGCAGCAATTCCGGCTCGACCCGCAGCAGCTCCGGCATGGCCGCCGCCGCGGCCTCGTCGTCCAGAGCCGGCGGCAACAGATTCAGGCCAACGCCGATTACGGCCCAGCAGCCTTCGGCGCGCGGATAGGACGGCGTTGCGGTCTCGATCAGCACGCCGCCAACTTTTTTGCCGTCGCGCAGCAGGTCGTTCGGCCATTTCAGTTGCAACGGCAGATTGAAGCCGTCCAGCACTTCGGCAATGCCGACACCGATCGCCAGCGGCAGGCCGATCAACTGATGCAGCGGCTGCGCAAAGCGCCACGCCAGCGAAAAGGTCAGCGAGGCGCCCGGGGCCGACTGCCAGGAACGCCCGGCACGCCCGCGCCCTGCGCTCTGGCTGGCGGCCACCAGCAGCGTCGGCTGCGTCAGGCGCTCGACTTGGGCCAGCAGGTCGGCATTGGTCGATCCGGTGCTGGCGACAGTTCGAATCTCGATCTGCTGCGCGCTGCTGCGCAAGTGGGCGGCAATCTGGGCTGCCGAAAGTGGGGAAGTCATGCCGCGCATTGTAACGGTAGGCCGCCGGCGATGACACGGCCGTTGCGGCCGGCCAGCACGCCGCGTTTGGCACGTGACCGCCCACCCGTTTGCCCTTAAACTTGCCACATGCCTAATCAACAAGCGTCGCCGCCCACCCTGGAACTGCTACACGGCTCGATCGTGCGCGCGCGCGGCGACTGGCAAGTCCAGCAACTGGCGCATGCCGACATCACCGACGCCATCCAGGCGCAATTGCGGCGCTTGCCGCCCGGCGCCGCCTGGGACCTGTCGCAGATCGGCGCGCTCGACCACTTCGGCGCGCAGTTGCTGTGGAATGCCTGGAATCGCCGGCAGCCGGCGCAGTTGCAGTTGCAGCCACGCAACGCACAAATCTTCGAACGGCTGGCGCAGCAGCCGCTGCCGGCACTCCCCACGCCAGTGCGCACACCGTGGCTATCGCCAACCAGGCTGAACCGGCGACTGCAGCAAGTGCTGGAACAGTTGCTCGGCTTCGTTAGCCTGCTCGGGCAATTGGTGCTGGACCTGGCGCGCTTCGCCAGGGCGCCGCAGCGCGGGCCGTGGAAGGAAATCTCGGCCAATGTGTTTCATGCCGGCTACCAGGCGCTCGGCATCACGGCGCTGGTCGGATTCCTGATCGGCATCGTACTTTCCTACCTGTCGGCGCAGCAGTTGCGCACCTTCGGCGGCGACGTCTACCTGGTCAACATCCTCGGCATGAGCATCATCCGCGAGCTGGGGCCGCTTTTGGCGGCGATCCTGGTGGCCGGCCGTTCCGGCTCGTCGATCACCGCGCAATTGGGTGTGATGCGCGTCACCGAGGAACTCGACGCGATGCTGGTGATGGGCTTGCCGCACGGCTTTCGCCTGATCATGCCGAAAGTGCTGGCGCTGGCGCTGGTGATGCCGCTGCTGGTGATCTGGACCGACGCCGTGGCACTGTTCGGCGGCATGGTGGCGGCCAAGATGGAGCTCGGGATCTCGATCCGCTATTTCATTGCCGCGCTGCCGGATGCGGTGCCGCTGCCGAATTACTGGATCGGCCTCGGCAAGGGCGTGACCTTCGGCGCGCTGATCGCGCTGGTGGCCTGCCATTTCGGCTTGCGCATCGAACCGAACACCGAGAGCCTGGGGCGCGGCACCACCACCTCGGTGGTGACGGCGATCACGATCGTGATCCTGGCCGACGCGATTTTTGCGATCGTGTTCAACGACGTCGGATTTTATTGATGGCGGTGCAGAATCCTTCGGGCCCGCCGCCGGTGATCCGCATCCGCAATCTGTGGAAACAGTTTGGCGATTTCACGGTCCATCAAAGCCTGAACCTGGAAGTGCCGCAAGGCGCGATCGTGTCGCTGGTGGGCGGTTCCGGCTCCGGCAAGACCACGCTGCTGCGCCAGATCCTCGGCTTGGAACAGCCGTCGCGCGGCGTCATCGAAGTGTTCGGCACCGACATCTGCCGCGCCGACGGCGCGCAACTGCAGGCGATGCGCAACCGCTGGGGCATGCTGTTCCAGCAGGGCGCGCTGTTTTCGGCGCTGACCGCATTCGACAACGTGGCGCAGCCGATGCGCGAGTTGCGCCGCCTACCGGAGCCGGTGATCCGCGACGCGGTGCTGCTGAAGCTGGGCATGGTCGGCATCACGCCGAAGGATGCGCTGAAGATGCCAGCCGAGCTGTCCGGCGGCATGATCAAGCGGGTGGCGCTGGCACGCGCGCTGGCGCTGGAGCCGGAATTGCTGTTCCTGGACGAGCCGACTGCCGGTCTCGACCCGGATCGCTCCGATAGTTTCGTCGACCTGATCCGCTCGCTGCATCGCGAACTGGAGCTGACGGTGGTGATGGTGACGCACGATCTGGACACGATTTTTGCGCTGTCCACTGCGATCGCGGTGCTGGCCGACAAGCACGTGGTGGTCTGCGCTCCACCGCGTCAGGTGATCGAGTTCGAGCATCCGTTCATCCGCCATTTCTTCCTTGGCCCGCGCGGCCGCCGGGCGCTGCAAGTACTGGACGAAACGCCCGCGGCGCCAGCGCCGCGCACCTGAAGTTCGACTATGGAAACGAATCATGGAAAATAAGTCACACGCCCTAATCGCGGGCCTGTTCACCATCCTGCTGCTGGCGGCGGCGATCCTGCTGTCGATGTGGTTCAACCGTGACCGCGTGGTACGGGTGCCGTATGAGTTGGCGACCAAGCTGTCGGTGCCGGGCTTGAATCCGCAGGCGGCGGTGCGTTATCGCGGGCTGAACGTCGGCAAGGTCGACCAGATCATTTTCGACCCGCAGGTACCGGGCCAGATCCTGGTGCGCATCAGCGTCAATCCGGACACGCCGATCACGCAGTCGACCTTCGCCATGCTCGGCTACCAGGGTGTGACCGGCATCGCCTACGTCCAGCTCGACGACGACGGCAGCCGGCCGGTGCGCGTGTCCAGCTCGCGCGAGCATGTGGCGCGCATCGAGCTGCGCCCGAGCCTGTTCGAGGCACTGCAGGGCAAGGGTCTGGCGATCCTGACCGAGGCCGAGGAACTGGCGCGGCGTTTCAACGCGCTGCTGGAACCAGCCAACCAGAAGACGATGCTGGCCGCCTTCACCGACGTCAGCCGCGCGGCCAACGAATTCGGCACCGTCCCGCGCCAGTTGCAGCCGACCCTGGCCCGGCTGCCGGCGCTGACCGCCCGCCTGGATCAGACGCTGGCATCGATCTCGACCCTGTCGCAGGACGTCAGCCGGCTCTCCGCCAACCTGGATACACTGACCACCAGCCTGCAGGCGCAAAACGGGCCGATCGAGCGCCTGTCCGACAGCATGGAAAACCTCGGCGCGGCGGCCGGCAGCCTGGAACGCGGCACGCTGCCGCGCGTCAACCTGCTGGCCGGCGACGCCCGCACCTCGCTGCACACGCTGAACCGGACGCTGGAGAATTTCAACCAGCGTCCTCAGAGTATCCTGTTTGGCGCGCCGTCTGCGCCGCCTGGCCCGGGTGAAGCGGGTTTCGTTGTCCCCGCGCGATGATATTGCCACCCATTAAATAGGGAGTATGTTGAAAAATCCGGCGCTCTCGCTTATTTTTATTGCGGAATTTTAAATACCACCATCAGTACAGAATATGTTGGGAATTGCCGCCAACTGTCGCCACTCCTGCACAAGGGCTCCGATGAAAAAAAACCTGCTCGCAATCGTATTCCTGGCCAGCCTGCTGGCCGCCTGCGCCCATACGCAGCCCCCGTCGGCGCCAACCCTGTATGACTTCGGCCCGCTGCCGGCAACCGCCGCCGTGCCGAACCTGCCCGCCCTGACCCTGAGCGAGGTCAGCGCTCCTGCCTGGCTCGACAATCCCGGCATGGTCTATCGGCTCGCCTATGCCAACGGCCAGCAGCCGCGTCCGTATGCGGACAGCCGCTGGAGCATGGCACCGGCGGCGTTACTGGAGCAGCGGCTGCGGGCGCGCCTGGCGGCGGCCGGCGGCGTGGTCGCACCGGCCGCCGCCGGCGCCTTGAACCTGCCGCTGTTGCGCATCGAACTGGACGACTTCAGCCAGAATTTCAGCGCTCCGGCCGCCAGCACGGCGCACATCAGCGCCCGCGCCACGCTGTTTTCCGGCCGTCTGCTGCTGGCGCAAAAGAGCTTTGCGCAACAGGTGCCGGCCCCCAGCGCCGACGCCGCCGGCGGCGCGCGCGCGCTGGCCACGGCCAGCGACCTCCTGATCACCGACCTGCTGCAGTGGCTGACGACGGTGCAGCTCAAGAAATAATGAGCGCATCGACGGCGGCCGCCACCAGCCACGGCTCCTCTTCGGCCCGCGCCAGCCTGTTCTTTTACCTCGTGCTGATCGTTTACGGCAGCTGGTACCCGTTTTCCGGCTGGGAGAATCGCGGACTGTCGCCGCAGGCGCTGCTGCTGGCTCCCCTGCCGCATTACTGGACGCTGTTCGACGCCGCGACCAACGTGCTGGCCTACCTGCCGTTCGGCCTGCTGCTGGTGTTCGCGCTTTATCCGCACATACGCGGCGTAAAAGCCGCCTTGCTGGCGGTCGCCGCCGGCACCTTGCTGTCGGCGGCGATGGAAGCGGGCCAGACCTTGTTGCCCAGTCGCGTGCCATCCAACCTCGACTTGCTGACCAATGCGCTGGGGGCCTGCATCGGCGCGGTCGCCGGTGTGCTGCTGACGCGCCCGTTCCTGGAGCAGAGCCGCCTGCTCGCATTGCGGCGGCGCTGGTTCGGCGGCGATGCCGGGCGCGGCCTGATCGTGCTGGGGCTGTGGCCGCTGGCGCAGATTTATCCGCAGGGCTATCTGTTCGGCCAGGGCCAGCTCACGACCGTGCTGTCTGACTGGTTGTCCGACTGGCTGGCGACCCCGATCGATCTGGCCGAGTTGTTGCGGCACGGCGTCGAGCCGAGCGTCGAACAATACTGGCTGGCGGAAACCATCATCACCGCCTGCGGCATGTCCGGCGCCGTGCTGGCCCTGCTGTTCCTGCTGCGCAAGCAGGCGCCGAAAAGCGCGCTGGCGCTGGCGCTGGTGGGCGCCGCGGTGACGGTGAAAGCGCTGGCCAGCGCACTGCTGTTCGCGCCGGAAAATGCCTTTGCCTGGCTGACACCGGGCGCCGGCGGCGGCCTGCTGGTGGGCACCCTGATGCTGGCCGGGCTGACCGTTGCGCCGCCACTGGCACAGCGCCGGCTGGCGGTGGCAACGCTGGTCACCAGCCTGGTGATCGTCAACCTGGTGCCGTCCAACCCGTATTTCGTCGCCACCCTGCAAGCCTGGGTCCAGGGCAAATTCCTCAACTTCAACGGCGCCGCCCAATTCCTGTCGCTGCTATGGCCGTTCTTCATGCTGTGGTTCCTGCTGCACCCGACGCACCGCCGCAAGCGCTGGCCGGCCTGAACGGTATCCGGCCTGCCCGCGGCGCGCTCCTTATCCGGCTGCGATGTACGCCGTCTTTACCGTCGTATAGAACTCCGCCGCATAACGCCCCTGCTCGCGCGGCCCGTAACTTGAGCCTTTGCGGCCGCCGAACGGCACGTGGTAATCGACGCCGGCAGTCGGCGTATTGACCATCACCATCCCGGCCTGGACTCGGCGTTTGAACTGCGCCGCATGCTTCAGCGAGGTGGTGCAAATGCCGGCCGACAGGCCGAACTCGGTATCGTTGGTGAGTTCCAGCGCATGTTCGAAATCCTCGGCGCACAACACGCAGGCAACCGGCCCGAAAATCTCTTCGCGGCTGATCCGCATCGTCGGCGTGGCGCCGACAAACAGCGCCGGCTCCAGATAATGGCCGGGGGCGGCACGTTCCAACAAGCGGCCTCCCTGTAGCAGTTCGGCGCCCTCGGCGCGGCCGATGGCGATGTATTCCAGATCCGCCTGCAACTGTTGCTCGTCGACCACCGGGCCGATGTGCGTGTCCGGATGGCGCGCGTCGCCGACCACCAGGCGCGCCAGGCGCTGGCGCAAGCCGTCGACGAACGCGTCGTGGATCCCGCGCTGGACGATCAGCCTGCTGGACGCCGTGCAGCGCTGCCCGGTCGAGTAATACGCACCTTGCACCGCGCATTCGATCGCCTGCTCCAGGTCGGCGTCATCCAGCACCAGCAGCGGGTTCTTGCCACCCATTTCCAACTGCGCCTTGGCCAAGCGCCGGCTGGTGCCTTCGAGCACGCGCCGTCCGGTCGCGGCGGACCCGGTAAACGTCATGGCATTCACGCGCTGGTCGTCGATCATGGCCTGGCCGACGATCCGCCCCGGCCCCATCACCAGATTGAACACGCCGGCCGGAATACCGCAGCGGTGAATGATTTCCGCCAGCGCCCAGGCGGATCCGGGCACCAGGTCGGCCGGCTTGAAGACCACGCAGTTGCCATAGGCCAGCGCGGGCGCGATCTTCCAGGCCGGAATCGCGATCGGGAAATTCCAGGGCGTGATGATGCCGACCACCCCGAGCGGTTCACGGGTGATCTCGACCTCGATCCCGGGCCGCACCGAGGCCAGGCGCTCGCCCGGGATGCGCACCGCTTCGCCGGCGAAGAAGCGGAAGATCTGGCCCGCGCGCTTCACCTCGGCCACTGCTTCCGGCAAGGTCTTGCCCTCTTCGCGCGCCAGCAGGTCGCCCAGTTCCGCTGCCCGCGCCAGCAGTTCGGCGCCCACCTTGTCCAGCGCGTCGGCCCGTACCTGCGGCGACGCCATCGACCAGGAATCGAAAGCCCGCTGGGCGGCGGCCACCGCCAACTCGACTTGCGCCGCATCGGCCTGCGCATACTCGTCGATCACGTCGCGCGTATCGGAGGGGTTGATGTTGGGCCGGGAAGCCGCGCCGGCGATCCATTCGCCGTTGATCAGATTCTGTTTCATGACTTTGTCCTTCGGATGGGGGCGGGCGCTCAGCGGATGACGCCGCCGTCCTTGAGTCTTTGCATCTCGGATTCGGTTAAGCCGAGCCAGTCGGAAAGCACCTCATCGGTGTGCTGGCCCAACAGCGGCGGCGCGCGCCGGTATTCGACCGGCGAGGCGGACAACCGGATCGGATTGGCGACCAGCGGCACTTCGCCCGCCACCGGATGCGGCAGCGTCACGCGCAACTGCCGCGCCAGCACCTGCGGATCGGCGAATACCTGATCGATGCGATTGATCGGCCCGCATGGCACGCCCGCCTTCTCCAGCGCGGCGATCCATTCGTGCGTTGGCCGGAATACCGTCGCCTGCCGGATCAGCGGCAGCAGCGCCGCGCGGTTTTCGACGCGGCCGCGATTGCTGGCGAAGCGCTCATCCTGCGCCCACTCGGGGTGGCCGGCAATGCCGCAGAAGCGCGCGAACTGGGCATCGTTGCCGATTGCCAGGATCATGTCGCCGTCCGCGGTCGGGAAATCCTGGTAGGGCACGATGTTCGGATGCGCATTGCCCATCCGTTCCGGCACGATACCGCCGATCAGGTAATTGGCCGCCTGATTGGCCAGCGCCGCCACCTGCACGTCGAGCAGCGCGATATCGATATGCTGCCCATGGCCAGTCTTTTCCCGTTCGGCCAGCGCCGCCAGCACGCCCACCGCGGTGTACAGGCCGGTCATCACGTCGGTCAGCGCCACGCCCACCTTTTGCGGCCCGGCGCCCTCTTCGCTCTGGTGGCGGCCGGTCACGCTCATCAGCCCGCCCATGCCCTGGATCAGGAAGTCGTAGCCGGCGCGCGCCGCATACGGGCCATCCTGGCCGAAGCCGGTAATTGAGGCATAGATCAGGCGCGGGTTGAGTTTCAGCAGCGACTCGGCGTCGAGGCCGTATTGCCGCAGTCCGCCTACCTTGAAATTCTCCAGCAGCACGTCGGCCTGGCCAGCCAGGCGACGAATCAGCGCCTGCCCTTCGGCGGCGCTGATGTCGATCGCGAGCGAACGCTTGTTGCGATTGGCGCTGAAGAAATAGGCGGCGTCCGTCGTCGCATTGCCGGCTTCGTCGCGCAGCCACGGCGGGCCCCAACCGCGCGTGTCGTCGCCAGCTCCCGGGCGCTCGACCTTGATCACGTCGGCGCCGAGGTCGCCCAGCAACTGCCCGGCCCAGGGCCCGGCCAGGATGCGCGACAGGTCGAGCACCTTGAGGCCGGTCAGGGCCGCGGGCCGCGCGGCCGCCGATGGGGTGGATGCGCTTGCCACCTCAGAACGCCGCGATGCCGGTCTGCGCGCGTCCCAGGATCAGCGCATGGACGTCGTGCGTGCCTTCGTAGGTATTCACCACTTCCAGGTTGACCAGGTGGCGTGCCACGCCGAACTCGTCCGAGATGCCGTTGCCACCCAGCATGTCGCGCGCCAGGCGGGCGATGTCCAGCGCCTTGCCGCAGGAGTTGCGCTTCATGATCGAGGTGATCTCGACCGCCGCCGTGCCTTCGTCCTTCATCCGCCCCAGCCGCAGGCAGCCCTGCAGGCCGAGCGTGATCTCGGTCTGCATGTCGGCCAGCTTCTTCTGGATCAGCTGGTTGGCCGCCAGCGGCTTGCCGAACTGGGTACGGTCCAGCACGTACTGGCGCGCGCGGTGCCAGCAATCCTCGGCCGCACCCAGCGCGCCCCAGGCGATGCCGTAGCGCGCCGAATTCAGGCAGGTAAACGGCCCCTTCAAGCCGCGCACTTCGGGGAAGGCGTTTTCCTCCGGGCAGAACACTTCATCCAGCACGATTTCGCCGGTGATCGAGGCGCGCAGGCCAACCTTGCCGTGGATCGCCGGGGCACTCAATCCCTTCCAGCCTTTTTCCAGCACGAAGCCGCGGATCGCCCCTTCGTCGTCCTTGGCCCAGACCACGAACACGTCGGCGATCGGCGAATTGGAAATCCACATCTTGCTGCCGGTAATCGCATAGCCGCCGGCCACTTTCTTGGCGCGCGTGACCATCGAGCCGGGGTCGGAGCCGTGGTTCGGCTCGGTCAGGCCGAAGCAGCCGATCCATTCGCCAGTAGCCAGCTTCGGTAGGTATTTCTGTTTCGTCTCTTCATTGCCGAATTCGTAGATCGGCACCATCACCAGCGAGGACTGCACGCTCATCATCGAGCGGTAGCCGGAATCGACGCGCTCGACTTCGCGCGCGATCAGGCCGTAGGCGACGTAGTTCAGGCCGGGGCCGCCGTACTGCTCGGGAATGGTCGGGCCCAACAGGCCCAGTTCGCCCATTTCGCGGAAGATCGCCGGATCGGTCTGCTCGTGGCGGAAGGCTTCCAGCACGCGCGGCGCCAGCTTGTCCTGGCAATAGGCCTCGGCGGCGGCGCGCACCGCGCGTTCGTCGGGGGTGAGCTGCTGCTCCAGCAGCAACGGGTCGCTCCAGTTGAAACTGGCTTTGGCCTTGGACACACTCATGACAACTCCTTCGATGGTAGGTAACGAATCAATTTCGAAAAATATTTTAAGCGGCCTGGCGCTAATGGCCGCCTTCCGCCTGACGCAACCTGGCGACGGTATGCTCGATATCGCTCCAGGCCGGCTTGTCCAGCGCATAACGCTGCCGCATGTAACCGGCAATCCGGGCAATCTGCTCATCGCTCAGGCTGTGCTTGAAGGCGGGCATGAAGCCGCCTTCGCGCCCCGCCGTATCGCGCACGCCGTTCAGGACGACTTGCACCAGGTTGTCTGGCGTCTGGCTATGCAGGTTGCTGTTGAGCGCCAGCGGACGATTCAGGCCGAGCAATGCCGGACCCTCGCCGTCGTGATGGCAACTGCCGCAGGCGGTCGAGAACAGGCGGCTGTCGCTGCTCACCAACTGCTGCGCCTTGGCCTGGGACGCCGTGACCAGTTCGCGCGCCGCCGCCGCGGCCTCGTGCGCGGCGGGCGGCGCATTGAACGAGGTCAGATAGTGGGCCATCGCCCGCACATCGTCTTCCGGCAGCGTCGCCAGTTGCTGCACCACCGGCAGCATGGGCCCGGACGCCACGCCGTGCTGGGCGCTATCGCCATGCCGCAGATAGCGGAACAACTCCTGTTCGGTCCACGGCACCGGCGCATGCGTAATCGCGGTCAGAGGCGGCGCTTCCCAGCCATCGATCAGCGCCCCGGTCAAATAGTGCTTGCCGTCCTTTTCCGCTCCCAGGGCATTGCGCGGCGTATGGCAGGCGGTGCAATGGCCCAGGCCATTGACCAGATAGGCGCCGCGGTTCCATTGCGCCGAGCGCGTCGGATCTGCGGCGTCGGGGCCAGGCTTCAGGTACAGCGCGTTCCACAAGCCCACCAGCGGCCGCATATTGAATGGAAACGCCAGTTCGTTGTTCGGCACTTCGGCGCGCACCGGCGGCTGCGACATCAGATAGGCATAGAGCGCCATCAGGTCGTCGTCAGTGGTCTTGGTGAACGAGGTGTACGGGAACGCCGGATACAGGTGCCGGCCGTCGCGCGAGATGCCTTCGCGCATCGCGCGCTGGAAGGCGGTGAACGACCACTTGCCGATGCCGGTTTCAGGATCGGGCGTCAGGTTGGTGCTGTAGATCGCGCCGAACGGCGTCTGCAGCGCGCGGCCGCCGGCATTCGGCACGCCGTTGGGCGCGGTATGGCACACGACGCAATCGCCGGCCGCTGCCAGCAGCCGGCCCCGCTCGATCACGCCTTGCGTATAGATCGAGGGATCGGTGCGCGTCACCTCGGGAATGCTGGGCTTCCAGCCGATCATGGCAGCGGCGATGCCGGCCACGCCGGCCAGCAGCGCGCCGGGAACCGCCCACCAGCGGCGGCGCGTGCGCGGCGGCGCCGCTGGCTCCGGTGGCGGCGGGTTCAACGCAGCCTTGACCACCTCGGGGGTAAACGGCGGCTGCCGCAAGCGCACGCCGGTCGCATCGAAGATGGCGTTGGCGATCGCTGCCGTACCCGGCACCGAGGCGGATTCGCCGGCACCCTGCGGCGGCTGGTCGGGGCGCGGCATCATCATGACGTCGATCACCGGCACTTCGCGGAAATTCAGGATCGGATAGCTGCCCCATTCCTTGCTGACCACGGTGTTGGTGACCTTGTCCACCTCCACCTTTTCCTTCAGCGCGCGGCTGGTGGTCTGCACCACGTTGCCGTGGATCTGGTGCTTGACGCCGGCCGGATTGATCATCAGGCCGGCGTCATGCCCGACCACCACCCGCCGTACATGCACTTCGCCGGTGTTGCGATTGACCTCGACGTCGGCCACCCAGGCGGCCCAGGAGGCGCCGAAGCCGGGAAAGCGGCTGTGCGTGTAGCGGGCATAGGCGAAACCCTGCCCCTTGAGGAATTCGCCGTCCGGCTCCTGCTGTTGCGCCTGCGTATGCGGCAGCCAGCCGGCGCGCTCGGCGGTGGCGCGCACCAGGTCGACGGCGCGCTCATCCTTCAGGTAGCGCAGGCGGTACTCGACCGGATCGACGCCGGCCTCGGCCGCCAACTCGTCGATATAGCATTCATGCGCGAACGAGTTGGGCAAGGCGGACACGCCGCGCAGCCACGACGCGCGCAGGATCGGCGCCATGTCGTTGATGGTTACCCGCAGGTTCTGGTAATCGTAGGGCGGCACCGAGGTGCGGTCGCCCATCTCGTAGGCCACCGGCTGCGGGTTGACCTTGCCGGTCAGGAGCAGCGCCAGCGAGACCGCGCCGTTGGATGGATAGGAGGTTTGAAAATCGTAGCCGGCGACGCCGCCGTCGGCATTCAGGCCGCCCCGGATCTCCATCAACTGCGCGGCGCCCTTCGGCTCCCACAGGTGCTCCTGCTCGCGCGTCAGTTGCACCCGCACCGGGTGGGCCACCGCGCGCGACAGCAGCGCGGCATCCGCGGCCACGTCGTCGGCGCAGTTGCGGCCGTAGCAACCCGAGGCTTCCATGCGGATGACGTCGATCGCGAGATCCGGCAGGTCCATCAGCCTGGCGAGCTCGGCCCGCAAGACATGCGGGTTCTGGCTGCCGGCCCATACCGTCATGCCGTCCTCGCGCCAGTCGGCCACCGCGCAGGAGGGGCCGATCGACGCATGCAGCTGGTACGGCCAGACATAGCTGCGGTCCATGCGCACGGCGGCGTCGGCCAGCGCGGCGTCGACATCGCCCTGGTTTGCCACCACCCGCTGGGTGGAGGGGTTCTGGCGCAGCGCAACTTCCAGATTGGCGAGGTTGGGCAGGGCCGGCCAGTCGCGCCACTGGACGGCCAGCTCGCGCATCGCCTGTTCGGCATGTTCCTCGCGCAGCGCGACCACGCCGACAAAGTCACGGATCACGACCACCGCGACGATACCGGGAATGTGCGCGATCGAGCTTTCATCGACCGATTCCAGCGTATTGCCGATGAAATCGCCATGGTCGGCGCCGGCATATGGCGGCCGGATCACCCGGCCATGCAGCATGCCCGGCACGCGCACGTCATGCACGTAGGTCAGCTCGCCGACGGCCTTGCCCGGAATATCGACGCGCGGCGCGCTTTGCCCGACCAGGCGGTAGTCTGCCGGTGCCTTCAGCGGCGCTCCGCTGTCGAGCAGCAGTTCGACGTGGCGCCCTCGGACCAGTTCGGCGTAGCTGACCGAACGCTGCGGCTGGGCGCGGACCGCAACGATGCCGGCCTCGACCTCGAGTTCGGCCGGCGTGGCACCGAGCCGTTGCGCCGCCTGCGCCACCAGCCAGGCGCGCGCCTGCGCGGCGGCACTGCGCAGCGGCACCGCATGGATCTGGATCGAAGCGCTGGCGATGGTCGCCCCCTGGTTCGGAGCGCGGGTGGTGTCGCCCAGCACCATGTTGAGCTGTTCCATCCGCACATCGAGCTCTTCGGCGGCGATCTGTGCCAGCGCGGTGCGGATCCCGGTGCCGAGGTCGACGTGACCGTTGAGGGCGGTGACACTGCCGTCGTCCCACACCGCGATCAGGATTTCGACCCCTTCGGCCGGATTCCCCGACACCGCCGCCGGCTGGCCCTGCACCGGCGGTGGCGGCGGCGGCGGTTGGCGGGTAATCAGCAGCACGCCGGCCGCCTGGTGGAAATCACGCCGGTTGTAAGGCAGATCGGCGCGCCGGCTCATCTCGCTCTCTCCTCGGTGGCGGCCAGCAATTCGACGGCCCGATGAACCGCTTGCAGGATTTCGACATGGGTGCCGCAGCGGCACAGATTGTGCGCCAGCCCGTCCCGGATCTGGGCATCGCTCGGCCGCGGGTTGATCCGCAGCAGCGCCACGGTCGCCATGATCATGCCGTTCAGGCAGTAGCCGCACTGCGCGGCCTGGGCCTCGATGAACGCCCGCTGAACGAAATGTAGCGCTTCCCGGCCGCCCAGCCCCTCCAGTGTCGTGATCTCCCGCCCGGCCGCGCCGCGCACCGGGATCACGCAGGAGCGCGCGCATTTGCCGTCGACCAGCACCGCGCAGGCGCCGCACTGGCCGAGGCCGCAGCCGTACTTCGGGCCGTTGAGCTGCAGGTCGTTGCGCAGCACGTGCAGCAACGGCGCATCGCCCGGCACCTCCAGGCAATGCCGCTCGCCGTTGACGGTCAGCGCGATTGCGGTGGGCGATGTGCTCATGCCGATTGCAGCCTCAGACGCTGAGGTAGGCCTGCCTGATCGCTTCGTTCGCGGCCAGTTCCTCGATCGTGCCCTCGAAGCGGATCTGGCCCTTTTCCAGCACGTAGGCGCGATCGGACACCAGTTCGGCGAAATGCATGTTCTGCTCGGACAGCAGGATACTCACGCCCTCCGCCTTCAGTTCCAGGATCATGTGCGCCATCTGCTCGACGATCACCGGCGCCACGCCTTCCGACGGCTCGTCCAGCAACACCAGGTAGGGATTGCCCATCAGCGTGCGCGCCACCGTCAGCATCTGCTGCTCGCCGCCGCTCATGCGGCCACCGGGCCGGTTCGGCATTTCGCCGAGGTTGGGAAACAGCTTGAACAGCCGCTCGGGGGTCCAGGTCGGCGCCGCCGAGCCGTCCGGCCAGCGACGATCGGACTGGCGGCCGACGTCCAGGTTTTCCATCACGGAAAGATCGGTGAAGATGCGCCGGTCCTCGGGCACGAACCCGAGACCGCGCGCGGCGATCTCGTGCGGCTGCGCCGACGAAATGTCCTGCCCGATGAAGGACAGGCTGCCGCGCCGTTTCGGCACCATGCCCATGATCGCCTTGAGCGTGGTCGACTTGCCGGCGCCGTTGCGGCCCATCAGGGCCACGACTTCACCGCGCCGCACCTCGAGGTCGACATTGAACAGGATCTGCGCCGCCCCATACCAGGAATTCAGCGCCTTGATCTCGAGCAGTTTTTCCCTGGCGGTGCGGGTTTCAGTGCGGGCACCCAGCACGGCGCTTGCTGCAGCGGCTGGCATCATGCGGCCTCCTTCGATGTCTTGTTTTTTTCAAACGTCTTGCCGCTGCCGAAGTAAACTTCCTGCACCTTCGGATGATCGCGGATCTCGTGCGGCGCGCCGCCGGCGATCAGACGGCCGCGCGCCAGCACGATCATGCGGTCGGCATACGCGAACACCACATCCATGCTGTGCTCGGTGAACAGTACCGCCATATTGCTTTCGGTCACCAGTTTCTTGGTCAGCGCCATCAATTCGTTGCGCTCCTTGGGCGCCATGCCGGCGGTCGGCTCGTCCATCAGCAGCAGCTTCGGCCGGTTGGCCATCGCGATCGCCAGTTCGACTCGCTTGACGTCGCCATACGCCAGCACGCTGCAGGGGCGGTCCGCCTGCGCCGCCATGCCGACCTGATCCAGCAGCGCCAGCGCTTCGGCGCGCTTGTGTGACGACGCCTTGCGCCACATCGAAAACAGTTTACCGTCGGCCGATAGCAGCGCCATTTGGACGTTCTCGACTACCGTCAGCGAGGCAAATGTCTCGGCGATCTGGAACGTGCGGCCGACGCCCAGGCGCCAGATCTCGCGCGGCTTGAGCCCGACCAGTTCCTTGCCGCCCAGCTTGATCGAGCCGACGTCGGCCTGGAGTTGGCCGTTCACCATGTTGAAGGTGGTGGATTTGCCGGCGCCGTTTGGCCCGATCAGCGCCAGCAGCTCACCGGCATGGAGGTCGAAGGTGATGCCGTCGACCGCCTTGATGCCGCCGAAGGACTTGCCAAGATTGCTTACTGTCATGAGGCTCATTGGTGCGCCTCCTTCATTTCGGTGGTTTTGGCATTTTCGGTCCTGCGCTCGGTCAGATTGACATACAGTTGCCGGGCAAAGCCGGCGACACCCTGCGGGAAGAGCAACACCAGCAACAAAATGATGCCGCCCAGCATGGCGCGCCAGTAATCGGTACTGCGCGCGATGGTGTCATGCAGCCAACTGAAGGTGACCGCGCCGACGATCGGACCGACCAGGGTCTGGATGCCGCCCAGCATCACCATCACGATACCATCCACCGATTTGCCGACGTGCAGGCTTTCCGGCGATATGCTGCCTTTGGAAAAGGCGAACAGTGCACCGGCGACGCCCGCCACCAGGCCGGCGACGACGAAGGCGGCCCATTGCATGCGCTTCACATCGATCCCGATCGCATCGGCCCTGAGCACCGAATCGCGGCAGGCTCGCATCGCGTAGCCGAACGGCGCAAACAGTACCCGCCGCAACAGCAGTACGCCGGCCACCACGATGGCGAGCGTCAGATAGTAGTACGAGGTTTTGTCGGACAGCCAGCCTGCCGGCCACACTCCGGTCAGGCCATTGCTGCCGCCAGTGACCGCATCCCACTGGTAGACGATCGCCCAGGTGATCTGTGCAAAGGCCAGCGTCAGCATCGCCAGGTACACCCCCGACAGGCGCACGCAGAACCAGCCGTACAGCAGCGCGCCGGCAGCGGCCACCAGGGGACCGACCACCAAGGCCACTTCCATCGGCAGATGCAGGCTGCGTACCAGCATCGCGGCCCCATACGCACCCAACCCGAAATAGGCGGCGTGTCCGAATGAGTGCATACCGGCTGGACCCATGATGAAGTGCAGGCTGGCGGCGAACAGCGCTGCGATCAGCAAGTCGATCGCCAGCACGATCATGTAGGGCGAGTCGCCGGTCAACTGCGGCATCACCACCAGCAGCAGCACGAGTGCCACGCCGGTGGCCTTGTAGACGTTGCCGGCGGCGCGCAACGGCGCCTCCGCCGCGCCGTAGCTGCGGGCCGGTGCCTGCGGCCTTCCCAGCAGCCCGCAAGGGCGCACCACCAGCACGGTGGCCATCACGAGAAACTCGACCACCAGGGTCAGCTTGGAAAACGACACGCTGACCCCCAGCACGTCAACCAGCCCGAGCCAGATGCAGATCGCCTTGATTTCCGCGATCAGCAGCGCCGCGATGTAGGCGCCGGGAATCGACCCCATGCCGCCCACCACCACCACGACAAACGCGGCGCCGATCGTGATCAGGTCCATCTCCAGGTTGGCCGGTTCGCGCGGCAATTGCAAGGCGCCGCCCAAGCCCGCCAGCAATGCGCCCAGCGCAAACACGCTGGTAAACAGCCAGGCCTGGTTCACGCCCAGCGCGCTGACCATCTCGCGGTCCTGGGTGGCGGCGCGCACCAGCGTGCCCCAGCGGGTGCGGCTCAGCAACAGCCAGAGCAAGCCAAGCACCACCGGGCCGACCACGATCAGAAACAGATCATAGGTGGGGAACTGGCGCCCGAGAATCGACACCGACCCTTCCAAGCCGGGCGCCCTCGGTCCAAGCAGCTCTTCCGGCCCCCACAACCATAGCGACGCGTCCTTGATGACCAGCACCAGTGCAAAGGTGGCCAGCAGCTGGAACAGCTCCGGCGCGCGGTAAATACGGCGCAACAGTACTATTTCGACCACGGCGCCGAGGATGCCGACAACCACCGCCGCCAGCAGCAGGGCCGGCCAGAATCCCATGCCGTCACCCATCCGGGCCACCAGCGTATAGGCGACATAGATGCCGACCATGAAAAAGGAGCCGTGCGCGAAATTGACGATACGCGTCACGCCGAAAATCAGCGACAGTCCGGCGGCCACCATGAACAGCGATGACGCGCCGGCCAGGCCATTGAGCAACTGCACCGAGAAGCTTGAAAAATCCATGAAACGTTCTTTCTTTCAGCGGGATGGCTTGATGAGTGTCCGGCAGCTACCGGACGCCCACGCCCTCCCTATACCGGGTATCCCGTTTCTGGCACGGGAAGGAAAACAGCTCCCCTCGTGGCCTGAAGACCGCCGGGATGGAGGCGAAATCCGGGCGGGTGTCGCCGCCGCTCATTCGCCAAACCCGTCAGCATCATTGTCGCAGGGGGTGCCGGGCGGCACGCCCTGCGTCTTGCGCATGCTTCCCGCGGACGATCCGTCAGTCAGCCGGGCGCAGCTTTGCCACTTCGGCCGCCGAAGGAAGATAGCCGGCACCATCCAGGTAACGGAAGTCGACCATCACACCCTTGCCGTCGTTGTTCTTGGTGCGTCCCACGTAGACGCCCATGGTCGACTGGTGGTCGGAGGCGCGGTAAACGATCGGGCCGAACGGCGACATCAGCTTCAGGTTCTTGAACGCTTCCACCAGCTTCTCGGTATCGGTCGATTTTGCCTTCTTGATACCCTCGGCAAGCGACACGATAGCGGTATACCCGACGACTGTGCCCAGACGCGGGTAATCCTTGAACTTCGCTTCATAGGCACCACGAAACGCCTTATGTTCCGGGGTGTCGATGCCGTACCAGGGATAGCCGGTGACAATCCAGCCGTCCGGAGTCTCATTTTTCAGCGGGTCGAGGTATTCCGGCTCGCCGGTCAGCAGGCTCACCACTTCGCGACCCTTGAACAGTCCGCGCGTATTGCCTTCACGGACAAACTTCGACAGGTCCGCGCTGAACAGCACGTTGAAGATCGCATCCGGCTTGGCGTCGGCCAGCGCCTGCACTACGCTGCCGGCATCAACCTTGCCCAGCGGCGTCGCCTGCTCCGCCACGAACTCCACATCCGGCTGCGCTGCCTTGAGCAATTTCTTGAACGAGGCAACTGCGGATTGGCCGTACTCATAGTTGGGATAGACCAATGCCCAGCGCTTCTTCTTCAGCTTGGCCGCTTCCGGCACCAGCATCGCGACCTGCATGTAGGTTGAGGTACGCAAACGGTAAGTGTAACGGTTGCCGTTCTCCCAGACGATCTTGTCGGTCAGCGGTTCGCCGGCCAGGAAGAAAATTTTGCGCTGCTTGGCAAAATCCGTCATCGCCAGCCCCACGTGCGATAGAAAGCTTCCGGTCAGCATGTCGACGCGCTCGCGCGAAATCAGCTCTTCAGCCGCCCGCACCGCATCGCCCGGGTTGCCGTTGTCGTCACGGATGATCAGTTCGAGCTTCTTGCCGTTGACGCCACCGGCGGCGTTAATTTCCTCGACCGCCAATTCCATGCCCTTGCGGTATGGCTCAAGGAATGCCGGTTGCGCCTTGTAGCTGTTGACTTCGCCGATCTTGATGACGCCTTGCGCCTGTGCCTGCGCAGTGAAGGCACTACCGGCAGCCCAGAGAGCGGCCGCCGTGGCGAGCCAACTGGTTGTCTTTGTCATGTGTGTCTCCTTTATGAGTGGACTGGTTAACGCAATAATTGTTGACGAATAGCGAAATGGCAGACTTGCTAGCGCAGGCCATCCTCGCCTTTGATTTCGTGGGACTGCAACCCTCCCACGCGAGGTAACGGTCGGCCGCTGTCGGTGACAACAACGGCGACAACGATTTCGTGCGGGCGCGGCGCATCCGCCACCCTTGCCTCCATGGCGTCGAAATGGCTGCGGACGAACGCAGCATCCTTGTGGCCAAGCGGGACGTCGATCGCGGTACCGACGCCACCCATCTTCTTGGAGGACGGGACGAGCGCGGCGCCCTTGCTTACCGCCTGGCGCAGCGGTGCGCCAAGTTTGGGATGAAGAATGGCCGCGGCATGCTCGAGTTCACCCCCCTCGCCAACAATCGCGGCCTTGCCGTAGCTTTGTGCTTGCTCCGGCGCGATACCCAGCGCCTCGACACAGCGGCGCCCGAGCAGACCGCCCAGTTCCTCGCCGATCGCGATCAGTTCGTCGAGCGACTCGGCGTAACGGCCAGCGTAGGGGTTGTCGATGACCGCCATCGCCAGCGCCTTGCGGGTGGGCGGGTCAATGGCTTGGCCCATTTCGGAGCGGGTTTCGTCGACTTGGACGATAAGCTTGCGAATCTTTGCTGGCATTGCGTCTCTACCTTCCATGTATGAGTTGGGAAATGAACGGCCCGGGTCAGCGCAGACCGTCCCACTGGGCGATGTCGGCTGCCTTCAGGCCACCGACGCGGTTGTGAATACGCGGGCCGGTGCTCATCGCCAGGATGAACACCAGTTCATCGGGACGCGGCGCCCCAGGAACCCGGACTTCGATGGCATCGAAATGGCTGCGCACATAGGCGGCGTTGATGTGTGTCAGCGGCACATCAAGCGTTGCCCCCGCGCCTCCGACTTTTTTCGTGGATGGCACGATCGCCAGCCCATTGGCGGGCTGCCCTTTGACCCCGCCTCCCTTGCCCGCCGCATAATCGGCCGGATTGCCTTTCCAGCCCAGCAGCTCGCGCATCGCATAACCGCCGGGCACGTGCCAAAGCGCGCCGTGCTCGAGCTCGCCAGCGGCACCAACCAGGGAGCCCTTGCCATACCCCTCGATTTGCTCCACCGTGACCGCGAGACGACCGAGCAATGCATGTGCCAACTCGGTGCCGACGTCATTGAGCTGCGCCATCATCGGCAGGATGTCGGCCTCGTAGCGCCCGGCATAGGGATTGGCGAGAACCCCGGCAATATAGCCGCGCCGCAGCGGCGTCGGTGCCACAGGTCCGAATTCATGAAAAATGTCTTCCACATGGCAGAAGACGCGGCGTATCTCGATCATGGGCATATCCTCGCGGTTCTCAGTTCGATGGTGTTTGGTATCGGCATGGTCTGCTCTCGGGAATGTTCAACACGCCATAGCGGCGACGCCGGCTGCGGCTGTCAGCGGCGCATTCCAACCGGAGGGGGCTGCGGACAGCGCCTCGGCGGCATCGCCATGCAGTTGCGCCACCTGGCCCTGGCACACCAGGACCGCGCCCCAGATCAGTCTCATGTCCCGCAATTGCCGCGCCCGTGCCAGGCCGGCACGCAACGCGGCATGAATCAGATCGGCCTCAAGGTGCGGCACATCGGCAGTCACCAGCAGGTCGCCAAGGTCCGAATCATCCTTGAGCGCGCAGGCCGGCACACGCTCGATACGGGCATCCTGCACGTTGACGGCGTTGGCGATGACGGTCGCCGCGGCATCGGCCTGTGCGGCGCTTGCCGCCAGCACCGTGACGCTGTCGGCAATCCCGAGCGAGAAACTGCGCCCGCGCCAGCCGCTGGTTGCGATGCCGCGCACCGGCATCTGTGCATCGATCCGGATTTCGCCATCCGGCCGCAGCACGCCGCGCGCGGCGTCTGCGGTCGCGGTCAAAACATCGGCGCAGACACCAACCCGATATGACTCACCGGCATCCAGATGGAGCGCGATGTCGCCGCCATTGTTGACCGCAGCCCGAGCGACCCCCGGCCGCGCATAGCAGGCGATCAGCTCCTGCGCGACCGCACCCGCCACCGCCGCCATCGGCGTGATGTAGCCGGCGCGAAATGGGTGACATGCCTGCCACATGCGCCTGGCAATAACTCCATGCAGCGGATTGGCGCCGGCTACCGGACGCCGCAATTGCTCAAGCTCGCACACCAACTCCGGCAGCACCGCCTCGAAGCGGCGCCACGCAATCTGATGTGCAGCCTGCACGACATCCGCCCGACCGTCGGCCTGAATCACCAGATCGATCGGACCGTGCGCAAAATGCAGGCGCCCATCCGGAAGCGAGGTGCACTGGGGTGTCACGTTCAGCCCTTTCAGTCAGCCAAGCATCGGACCGGCGTCGGCCGGCCATGCATTCACTGAGGGCGGAGACAACCATTTGCGGCGTGTCGGTGCGCCTTCGTTGTGCCAGGCGCCGGTATCGAGTACGGACGACAGCGGGCGCACATACTCCATATGCCCGCCCAGCACAGAATAGTCGGCTAACTTCATCGTGAACTCGATCGGCGCAACGATGGCGGGCGTCGGCACGGTGCCGAAGCTGTTGTCCGGCATGCGCATCACGTCCGCCATGACGGTGATGCCGCCACCTGGCCAGACATAGGCTGGTGCGCCGCCGCAGGTCACATTCACCAGCGTCTGCTTGATCGAGCGTGTCAGCAGGACGGGATTTTCGGTGACGCCGGCCCTCAGACTGCCGCCGGCACCGCCGAGGAATAGGACCGTGGTCAATGACGGTTCGCAGTTTTCACCGATCCGATCCACCACTTTTTTGACCTCGGGCGGCATCGGTTGCTCCACCGCGCACAGCTTATCGTCCAGCACGAACCAGGCGGCATGCTCACCGGTGGTGGAGGTCATCAGCAGCCTGAATCCCGGCCGTGCCACTTCCGGGTCCCACCCCTCGATGATGGAAAGCGGATCGGCGATATCGGTCCCACCCCATCCGGTGCCGGGGTTGGCGACCTGGAAGTAGCGGCCCGGTGTCGACTTGCGACCGCGAATCTTGACGCCGGATGGCGAGATTCCCAGGCAGCGCCCGGCCTGATGCTCGGTCAGCACGCCGGTGATGTGATCGTCGACCACGATCGCCTCATCCACCTGGCCGTACAGCTGCTTGGCAAAGATGCCGATGGTGGCCGAACCGCAGCCGACGCGCATGCGCCGCTCCTCGACGCCATTGACGATCGGCGCGCGCCCGGCCTGGACCACGACCTGGGAGCCGCCGTCGATGGCCAGTTCGGCCGCCTGTTTGTTGCCGATCAACTGCATCATCTCGGCCGTCAGACGACCTTCCTTCTTGCTACCTCCGGTCAGATGATGAACGCCACCGAGCGACAACATCTGCGAGCCGTATTCGGCAGTCGTCACGTGGCCGACCACCTCGCCCTTGTAGCGCACGTTGGCCTGCTCCGGTCCGAGGTAGCGGTCGGTATCGATCTTCACCTTGAAACTGCAATAGCTGAAGATGCCTTCCGTCACCACCGTCACCATGTCCACACCCTCCGCCCTGGAGGCGACGATGAAGGGCGCAGGCTTGTAGTCCGGATAAGTGGTCGACGAGCCGACGCCGGTGACGAACACCTCGCTGGCCTGCAGCAGATCCCCATCCCAATCGGCTGCGGCGGCGCCCTCGCTACCCCGCTTCGCCCCGCCGTCATCCCCCCCCAGGCGCGGACGCCCGGAAAACGGCACGACCGCCCCATCCGGCGCAGCGAGCGTCTTCTGCAGCAGGACCACGGGGTCCACCCGCACCAGAGTCCCATCGACGTTGGCATAGCGATCACAGGCACCGGTGCGGCCCGCAGTAATCTGGCACAACACGGGACAGGCATTGCATTCGATTTTGTCGCTTGCCATACGCTCGCTGCGCGGCTTGGCGCGCTCCAGCACTTGCGGCTCGAGTTGCGGCAGTCCGTCGGTCTTGGTGTGCTCGGTCATGACGCTGGCGTCTCCTTCGTGGCGTGAGCATGCGTCGCATGCGATCGACGCGTTTCACATTCAATTTTAAATGTAGTGTACACCACATTTTTGTTTAGTGTACACTTCATCTTAATGTAGTGTTCTCTACATTAATACAATGTAAAGCACCTGCCGATATTTGGCAATGCCCCACTGCCGGGGCCCGCCAGCAAGGAGACCACGATGACCCATGTAGTGACCGAATCCTGCATCCGCTGCAAATACACGGACTGCGTCGATGTATGCCCGGTCGATTGCTTCAAGGAAGGACCGAATTTTCTGGTAATCGATCCGGAAGAATGCATCGATTGCGCCGTGTGCATCGCGGAGTGTCCGGTGCAGGCGATTTACGCGGAAGACGACCTTCCGGCCGAGATGGAGCAATTTATCGGCCTCAACGCCGAACTTGCAAAAGCCTGGCCGACCATCACCAAACGCAACGGCCCGCTGCCGGACGCGGAGCACTGGAAAGATCAAACGGAAAAGCTCGCGCACCTGGCGCGTTGAACCAGGCCGAATTTTTAAATGTCATCGATTACGGAGAAAATATGAGTGCCCTGAATGAAGAACGAGTCCTGACCGTTCACCACTGGACCGACCGCCTTTTCACGTTCACGACCACGCGCGATTCCTCGCTGCGTTTTTCCAACGGCCATTTCACGATGATCGGCCTGCGAGTGGACGGCAAACCCCTGCTGCGGGCGTACAGCATTGTCAGCCCCAATTACGAAGACCACCTGGAGTTCCTGAGCATCAAGGTACCGGATGGTCCGCTGACCTCCAAGCTGCAGAACATCCAGGTCGGAGACACGATCATCGTCGGCAAGAAACCTACCGGAACGCTGGTTACCGACTATCTGCTGCCCGGCAAACGGCTCTATCTGTTGTCTACCGGGACCGGGCTGGCGCCGTTCATGAGCATCATCCGCGATCCGGAAATCTACGAAAAATTCGAACAGGTGATCCTGGTGCATGGCGTGCGCCAAGTCGACGAGCTTGCTTATCACGACCTGCTGGTGGAAAATTTGCCGAATCATGAATTCCTCGGCGACCTGGTGACCAGCAAGTTGCGCTACTACCCGACCGTGACGCGCGAACAGTACAAGAACATGGGGCGCGTGACCGACCTGATCACCAGCGGCAAGCTGTTTGCCGACCTCGGGGTGCCGAGCCTGGACCCACAGGCTGACCGCATCATGATTTGCGGCAGCCCCGGCATGTTGCGCGACCTGAAGCAGATGCTTTCGGACAGCGGCTTCACGGAGGGAAATACTTCGACACCGGGTGATTTCGTGATCGAGCGCGCCTTTGCAGAACAATGATTTGGCATTGCCGCGCGCATTCGACTTGACGGTTTCGACGAACTTCAATAACGGCTGATTATGACGACACCTACTCCACGACGAGCCACTGCCAACGGAGCAGCAGTAAAGCGGCCGCGCGTGCGCGAGTTGGCTGCCCTGACGACCCAGGAAAACATCCTGCGTGCGGCCACCAAGGAGTTCGCCAAACACGGCCTGGCGGGCGGACGCATCGACCAGATATCCAAGGCCGCCAAGTCGCACGACCGCATGATCTACTACTACTTCGGCAGCAAGGAAGGATTGTTCATCGCCGTGATCGAGGACGCCTACCGGCGCTTCAACGAAGCGGAATCGAAGGTCGCCCTGAAAATGGACGATCCGGTCGAGGACCTGAAAACGCTGGTCCAATTCATGTGGTCGTACTACCAGAAAAAGCCCGAGTTCATCACGCTGCTCAACAGCGAAAACCTGCATCGTGGCAAGCACATTTCCAAGTCGATGCGCGCGCGCGAGTATTCGTCGCCGGCCATTTCGGTGCTCAACCAGGTGCTGGCGGCCGGTATCGAAATGAATATTTTCCGGCGCGACGTCAGGGCGCGCGACATTTACCTGATGAGCGCTGCGCTGGCCTATTTCTACGTTTCCAACCGCTTTACGCTGTCGGCCTTTCTGGGCGAGGACCTGATGGAGCCGGAGGCGTTGGCGCACTGGGAAGAATTCATCACCTCTGCGGTGATCCGGCAGGTTTCGATCGCGCCATCGCCGTAAGCCCCGGAAGCCCCGCCAATACCGATGAGACCATCCGGGCTGCAGCCCGGATGGCTGAACCTATATACCAGGAGATAACCCATGGCAGAAGCAGCCACCACCTCGAAGTCGGGAAAAGTCGTCATCAAGAATATCGGCCTTCTCCTCTCGGGCGATATCGACCAACCGATCCTCCAGGCCGATACCATCGTGATCAACGACAGCCTGATCGCTGCCGTCGGCAAGGCCGCCGATTGCGACACTTCGCACGCCGAGCTCGTCATCGATGCCCGCCAGACTTGCGTAGCGCCCGGTCTGATCGACAGCCACGTGCATCCGGTTTTTGGTGACTGGACGCCGCGCCAGAACCAGCTAGGGTGGATCGACTCGACCATGCACGGCGGCGTCACTACCATGATTTCCGCCGGCGAAGTGCACCTGCCGGGCCGCCCCAAGGACATCGTCGGCCTGAAGGCGCTGGCGATCACGGCGCAGCGCGCGTTCGACAATTTCCGCCCCGGCGGCGTCAAGGTCATCGCCGGTGCTCCGATAATCGAAAAGGGCATGACCGAGCAGGATTTCAAGGATCTGGCCGAGGCCGGCGTCAAGCTGCTGGGCGAGGTCGGCCTCGGTTCGGTCAAGGCCGGCTACGAGGCGCAACAGATGGTGGCCTGGGCCCGCAAGTATGGCATCCAGAGCACGATCCACACCGGCGGCCCGTCGATTCCCGGTTCCGGCCTGATCGACAAGGATGTGGTGCTGGAAGCCGATGCCGATGTCATCGGCCACATCAACGGCGGCCACACCTCGCTGCCGGAAGCGCACGTCTGCGAGCTATGCGAGAAATCGAGCCGCGCGATCGAGATCGTCCATAACGGCAACGAGCGCGTCGCGATTGCCGCGGCGCAGGCAGCGCTCCAGTTGAAATGCCCGCACCGCGTGATTCTCGGCACCGACGGTCCAGCCGGTTCCGGCGTCCAGCCGCTCGGCATGCTGCGCATGATTGCGCTGCTGTCGAGCCTGGGCCGGATTCCGGCCGAGCTGGTGTTCTGCTTCGCCACCGGCAACACGGCCCGCATCCGCGGCCTGAACTGCGGCCTGATCGAGGTCGGACGCGCGGCGGATTTCGTCTTCATGGACAAGGCACAGCACTCGGCCGGGCGCGATCTGCTGGACAGCGTCCAGCTTGGCGACATTCCCGGCGTCGGTATGGTGATGATCGACGGCATCGTGCGCTGCGGACGCAGCCGCAACACACCGCCCGCCACCGAAATTCCGGTGGCCGTCGCGGCAACACATTGAGCACGCATGCTGGCGTCTGCACGAGAATGCATTTTTCAGATATGAAATGGAGAGTCATATGAAGGTATTGGTTCCAGTCAAGCGCGTGGTCGACTACAACGTCAAGGTCCGGGTGAAATCGGACGGGACCGGAGTCGATATCGCCAACGTCAAGATGTCGATGAATCCGTTCGACGAAATCGCGGTGGAAGAGGCGATGCGGCTGAAGGAAGCCGGCAAGGCGAGCGAAGTGGTGGCGGTCTCGTGCGGCGTGGCGCAATGCCAGGAAACCCTGCGCACCGCGCTGGCGATTGGCGCCGACCGCGGCATCCTGGTCGAAAGCGACGCCGAACTGCAGCCGCTGGCGGTGGCCAAGCTGTTGCAGGCGGTGGCCGACCGGGAACAGCCGCAACTGATCATCCTCGGCAAGCAGGCGATCGACGACGACTGCAACCAGACCGGCCAGATGCTGGCGGCGCTCCTGGGCTGGCCGCAAGCCACCTTCGCCTCCAAGGTGGTGCTCGAGGACGGCAAGGCCACGGTCACGCGCGAAGTCGACGGCGGCCTGGAAACGGTGGCGCTGACGCTGCCGGCCATCGTCACCACCGACCTGCGCTTAAACGAGCCGCGCTACGTGACGCTGCCCAACATCATGAAGGCCAAGAAAAAGCCGCTGGACGTGCTCAAGCCGGCCGATCTCGGGGTCGACGTCGCACCGCGCTTAAAGACCCTGAAAGTCGCCGAACCGCCCAAGCGCTCGGCCGGCGTCAAGGTGCCGGACGTCGCCACCCTGGTCGCCAAGCTGAAGAACGAAGCGAAAGTCATCTGATGCATTGCGGGACAGAGTTGAGCGTAGCGCGTTTTGTCCCTTGTGGGACAGAGTGAAGCGTAGCGCGTTTTATCCCTTGTGGGACAGAGTTCAGCGTAGCGGTACTCTGTCCCCAACACTTCAGAGAATTTTAGAATTTTAGAAATTTAGAAATTTAGAAGGAACATCATGACTGCACTCGTCATTGCCGAACACGACAACGCCTCACTCAAGGGCAGCACCCTGAATACCGTCACCGCCGCCGTCCAGTGCGGCGGCGAAGTCCACGTGCTGGTGGCCGGCTCCAACTGCGGCGCCGCCGCTGCGGCCGCCGCCCAGATCGCCGGCGTCGCCAAGGTGCTGGTGGCCGATGCGCCGCAGTTCGCCGACGGCCTGGCCGAAAACGTCGCTGCCCAGGTGCTGGCGCTGGCAGGCGATTACTCGCACATCCTGGCGCCGGCCACCGCCTACGGCAAGAACATCGCGCCGCGCGTGGCCGCCAAGCTGGACGTCGGCCAGATTTCGGAAATCACCAAGGTCGATGCGCCCGACACCTTCGAGCGCCCGATCTACGCCGGCAATGCGATCGCCACCGTGCAATCGGCCGACGCCGTCAAGGTCATCACCGTGCGTACCACCGGCTTCGATGCCGCCGCCGAGGGCGGGGCCGCCGCCATCGACAATCTGACCGCGGTGGCCGATTTCGGCAAGTCCGCGTTTGTCTCGCGCGAACTGGCCAAGTCCGACCGGCCGGAGCTGACCGCCGCCAAGATCATCGTCTCGGGCGGGCGCGGCATGGGTTCGGGCGACAACTTCAAGATTCTGGAGCCGCTGGCCGACAAGCTGGGCGCCGCCATGGGCGCCTCGCGCGCGGCGGTGGATGCCGGCTTCGTGCCGAACGACTGGCAGGTCGGCCAGACCGGCAAGATCGTCGCGCCGCAGTTGTATATCGCAGTCGGCATTTCGGGCGCGATCCAGCACCTGGCCGGCATGAAGGATTCGAAGACCATCGTCGCCATCAACAAGGACCCGGAAGCGCCGATCTTCTCGGTGGCCGACTATGGCATCGTCGGCGATTTGTTCGAGATCGTGCCGCAGCTGACCGCGGCCCTCTGAACGACGCGCCAGCTACCCGGCCCAGAGCCGGGCAGCCTGCGCGAACTATCCGAGCAGCAGCACGTCATCGTCGATCTGTTCGCCGCGCGTGCGCTCAAACATCCGCAGCAGGTCCGGCACGTCCATGCCGGCGCGTTCCTCGCCCGCCACATCCAGCACCACCCGGCCCTGATGCAGCATCAGCGTGCGCTCGCCGTAATCGAGCGCCTGGCGCATGCTGTGCGTGACCATCATCGTGGTCAGGTTGCTTTCGCGCACGATGCGATTGGTCAGCTCCAGCACGAAGGCGGCGGTCTTCGGATCGAGCGCCGCCGTATGTTCATCCAGCAGCAAGATGCGCGACGGTTGCAGCGATGCCATCAACAGGCTGACCGCCTGCCGCTGGCCGCCCGACAACAGGCCGATGCGATCCGCCAGCCGATTTTCCAGACCCAGGTTGAGAATGGACAGCTTGTCGCGGAACAGCTCGCGCAAGCCGCGGTTCAAGGCCAGCCGGAAGCCACGGCGCGAACCGCGCGCCATCGCCAGCGCCATGTTTTCCTCGATCGTCAGCGCTTCGCAGGTGCCGGCCATCGGGTCCTGGAACACACGCGCCACCAAATTGGCGCGCTCCCAGGCCGACTTGCGCGTAACGTCGATGCCGTCGATCTCGATACGGCCGCTGTCGATCGGCAAATCGCCCGAAACCGCGTTCAGGAAGGTCGACTTGCCGGCGCCGTTGGAGCCGATCACGGTGACGAACTGGCCGCTCGGAATCTCCATCGACAATCCGCGCAAGGCCCGGGTTTCGATCGGCGTACCGGCGTTGAAGGTGATGTGCAGGTCTTGTGCATTCAACATCTCACGCCCCTCCTTTTTTCGCCGGCAGCAGCTTGCGCTTGGCCAGCGGCAGGATCAGCGCGATCGCCACCAGCAAGCCGGTGATCAGGTTCAGGTCTTGCGCCTGCAGGCCGATGAAGTCGCTGTTCAGCGCCAGCGCAATGAAGAAGCGGTACAGGATGGCGCCGATCACCACCGCCAGCGTGGTCAGCATGATGCGCCGCGCCGGCAGCACGCTTTCGCCAATGATGACCGCAGCCAGGCCGATCACGATGGTGCCGATCCCCATCGAAATGTCGGCCACGCCCTGGGTCTGCGCAAACAGCGCGCCGGCCAGCGCCACCAGGCCGTTCGACAGCGCCATGCCGGCCAAGGTCGCGCGTCCGGTGGCAATGCCCTGGGCGCGCGCCATGCGCGGGTTGGCGCCGGTGGCGCGCAGCGCCAGCCCAACCTGGGTCGAGAAAAAGAAATCCAGCGCCAGCTTGATGACCAAGACCAGCACGAACAGAATCGCCGGCCGCGCCACTGCGTCCGACATCCACTCCGGCTGCAGCAGCGTGAAGATGGTCGGCTCCATGATCAGCGGCACATTGGGTTTGCCCATGATGCGCAGGTTGATCGAATACAGCATCGTCATCAGCAGGATGCCGGCCAGCAAGTCCATGATTTTCAGGCGCACGTTGAGCCAGCCGGTGACGAAGCCGGCCAAGGCGCCGGCGGCGATCGCGGCCGCGGTGGCGGCAAACGGGTTCCAGCCGACCACGATCAGGGTTGCGGCCACTGCGCCGCCGAGCGGGAAGCTGCCATCCACCGTCAGATCGGGAAAATTCAGGGTGCGGAAGGTAATCAGCACGCCCAGCGCGACCAGGCTATAGATCAGGCCCAGTTCCAGCGCGCCGAGTAAAGCGAATAGCGACATAAATGACCTTGTAAGTCGGCGGAATCAAACGACCTCGGCGCGGAGCATGCCATGCGGCAGCATCCGCGCCTGGATCGGCCCGGGCGACGCCGGGCGGCATTCAAGCTTACTTGACGACGCTCTTGGCCGATTTGATCAAATCGGCCGCCAACGTCACGCCCTGCTTCTCTGCCATGCCGGGATTGACGAACAATTCCAGCTTGCTGCTGGTTTCGGAGGCGATCGCTCCCGGCTTTTCGCCCTTCAGGATGCGCACCACCATCTTGCCGGTTTGCCGGCCCAGGTCGTAATAGTTCAGGCCAAGCGCAGCGATGGCGCCGCGCTTGACAGTGTCGGTGTCGGACGCGATCAGCGGCAGCTTCGATTCGGTCGCCACCTTGACCATCGATTCGTAGGACGAGACGACGTTATTGTCGGTCGAGGTATAGATCAGGTCGACCTTGCCGACCAGGCTCTTGGCAGCGGCGCCGACGTCCACCGTGCGCGGCGCCGGCGCTTCGACCAGGGTCATGCCAGCGGCCGCCAGCAGTTTCTTCATCTGATTCACCACCACCACCGAGTTTGCCTCACCCGGGTTGTACACCATGCCGACGCGCTTGGCGTTCGGCAGCACCTGCCTGATCAGCGCAATTTGCTTATCCAGCGGCAACAGGTCGGAAACGCCGGTGACGTTACTGCCGGACGGCTCCCAGCTCTTGACCAGCTTGGCGGCGACCGGATCGGTGATAGCGGAATACACCACCGGAATCGACTTGGTGGCGGACACCACCGCCTGCGCCGCCGGCGTCGCGATTGCCACGATCACGTCCGGCTTGTCGCCGATGAACTTGCGGGCGATCTGGGCGGCGGTGCCGACGTTGCCCTGCGCGCTCTGGAATTCCCATTTCAGGTTCTTTCCAGCCTCGTAACCTTCCGCCTTCAGTTCGTCGCGCACGCCGTCGCGCACCGAATCCAGCGCCGGGTGCTCGACGATCGACAGCACCGAGACCGATACCACCTTGTCGGCCGCCAAGGCGGGGCCGGCAGACAGCGCCGACAACAGCATGACTCCAGCCAAGACGCGCAACTTTGCTTTTCCTGCAATAAACATCACCTGCTTCTCCATAAAAAATCAAAAAATGGCCGGCCGCGATCATACCGCGCATACTGCCAGCCAAGCCGGGAGTGTACCGCCGAAGCGGCCGTGCACTCGGGCGCACGCCATGCAGAAAACCTGTGCAAGTACCGCAGCGTGGGCGCAGTGTATGATTTGCGCCTGTCTTCACGATTCGTCCGAACCTTCCATGAGTGAACCATCCTACTACCGGCAACATGTTTTTTTCTGCATCAATCAGCGTGACGGCGGGCGCACCTGCTGCGCCGACAAGGGGGCGCAAACGGCGCAGGAGCACGCCAAGCAGCGCATCAAGCAGCTGGGCCTGAGCGGCCAGGGCAGGATCCGCATCAACAAGGCCGGCTGCCTCGACCGCTGCGAAGAAGGCCCAGTGCTGGTGGTGTACCCGGAAGGCACCTGGTACACCTACGTCGACACCAAGGACATCGATGAAATCATCGACAGCCACCTGGTCGGCGGCAAGATCGTCGAACGCCTGAAGATCTAATGCTACCGCGCGGCCTGCCGCTGCTTCCGTAACGACCCCGCCCATGATCAACATGAACCCGCACACGCAATTCTTTTCGCTGCAGGGCGCCGCCGGCGCGCTCGAATGCGCGCTTGACCTGCCGCCCGATCCGCAGACCAACCCGCCGCGCGGCATCGCGCTGGTGGCGCACCCGCATCCGCTGTATGGCGGCACCATGAACAACAAAGTGGCGCAGACGCTGGCGCGCGCCTTCGTCGCGACGGGCTATGCCGCGGCGCGCATGAATTTCCGAGGAGTCGGCAACTCGGCCGGGGTGCATGACCATGGCCGCGGCGAAACCGATGACATGGCGCTGCTGGCGGCGCACATGCGGCGTCAATATCCTGGCCTGCCGCTGGCGCTGGCCGGCTTTTCCTTCGGGACCTTCGTCCAGGCACAGTTGCAGCAGCGCCTGAGCGCGGAAAAGGCGCCGGCCGAACGGCTGGTGCTGGTCGGCAGCGCCGCCGGCAAATGGGCGATGCCGGAGGTGCCGGCCAACACCCTGCTGATCCACGGCGAACACGACGAAACCATCCCACTAATCGACGTGTTCGACTGGGCGCGCCCGCTGGACATCCCGGTAATCGTGATCCCCGGCGCCGACCACTTTTTTCACCGCAAGCTGCAACATATCAAGAGCCTGGTGGTCGAAGCGTGGCATTGCTGAGGCATTGCCTGCGCCGTGGCGGCGCTATAATCTGCACCAGCCGGCAGCCGTCATGCCTTGAATCCGCTCCTTTTTTGAACCGCCTGCCTCGCCAAATTTGCGGCGGGGCGCAGTTATCGACACACTCCATGAAAAAATTCCTCGCGGCAGTCGCCGCCGCTGCCCTATCCGTATCACTATCGTTTTCCACCGCCTTCGCGCAGGCGCTGCCGCCGCCGTCCATCGCCGCCAAATCCTGGCTGCTGCAGGACGTCACCAGCGGCCAGACCATCGCCGCCGAAAATGCCGACCTGCGCATCGAGCCGGCCTCGCTGGTCAAGCTGATGACGGTCTATCTGGCGTTCGAGGCGCTGAAGGATAAGAAGCTGACGCTGGATCAGATGATCACCGTCTCGGAACGCGCCTGGAAGGTCGACCCGGCCAGCTCGAAGATGTTCATCGAGCCGCGCGTGCCGGTCAAGTTCGGTGACCTGCTGTACGGCGTCATCGTCCAGTCCGGCAACGACGCCTCGGTGGCGGTGGCCGAAGCGGTGGCCGGCACCGAAGATGCGTTCGTGGTGCTGATGAACCGCGAGGCGCAGCGGATGGGAATGAAATCGACCCGTTTCGCTAACGCCCACGGCTTGCCCAGCCCGGACAACTACTCGACCGCGCATGACCTGGCGCTGCTGGCCTCGCACCTGGTGGCCGATCATCCGGAGTCATACAAGATGTATTCGACCCGGAGCTTCACCTACAACAAGATCACGCAGCAAAACCGCAACCGCCTGCTGTGGCTCGACCCGAGCGTGGACGGCATGAAGACCGGCCACACGCAGGCGGCCGGCTATTGCCTGATCGCCTCCGCCAAGCGGCCCAATGGCGGCGGCGAACGGCGTTTGATTTCGGTGGTGCTTGGCACCAGCTCGGACCAGCAGCGCGCGCAGGAAAGCCAGAAGCTGTTGAACTGGGGCTTCCAGAATTTCGACACCGTCAAGCTGTACGCCAAGGGCGCGCCGGTGGCGACGCCGGAAATCTGGAAAGGCACGCAAAACCAGATCAAGCTCGGCTTCAACCATGACGTCTTCGTCACCGTACCGCGCGGCATGGCCGACAAGATGAAGCCGGTGCTGGAACGGCGCGATCCGCTGGTGGCGCCGGTGGCTGCCAACAGCCAGGTCGGCACGCTGAAGATGGTGGCCGACGGCAAGACGCTGGCCCAATTCCCGCTCTTGGCGCTGGAGCAGGTGAACCAGGCCAGCATCTTTGGCCGCGCCTGGGATCAGGTACGCCTGTGGTTCAAATAGAACGGCCGGGCGCAATGGCGCCGGCCACGCCCGCCTGACGATACCGCAAGGGCGCCGCGTTCGCGGCGCCGATTTCGAGCGCCACTGCCCGCGCCGCGCGCTTCCGCTTCTATTCCGTTTTTGCATCGGCGCCGGCCGGCGCCTGTGCAAAAATGGTCTGTCTTCAATTCACGGGAATTCCTCATGCACGACCCGCTGGTTTACCTGAATGGCGCCCTGACGCCGCTCTCCGAAGCCAAGATCCCGGTGCTCGACCGCGGCTTCATTTTTGGCGATGGCATTTACGAGGTGATCCCGATTTATCGCGGCAAGATGTTTCGCGCCGAACATCATCTGGCGCGCCTGTTTCGCAGCCTGGCCGCGGTCGGCATACGCAATCCGCATAACCGCGAAGAGTGGCTGGCGCTGATCGCGCGCGTGGTCGCGGCCGATGCCGATCAAATGGTCTACATCCAAGTCACGCGCGGCGTCGCACCACGCAAGCATTCGTTTCCGCAGGATGCCACGCCGACCGTATTCATCATGAGCAATCCGCTGGTGCTGCCGTCGGCGGCGGCGCGCGAGCGCGGCGTCGCCTGCGTCTCGATGGAAGACCTGCGCTGGCTGCGCTGCAAAATCAAATCGACTTCGCTGCTGGGCAACGTGCTGGCGGCGCAGAACGCGGCCGAGCAGGACGCCACCGAAACCATCCAGTTCCGCGACGGCTTCCTGACCGAAGCCTCGTCCTCCAACGTCTGGGTGGTGAAGGATGGGCAACTGATGGCGCCGCCCACGGACAACCTGATCCTGGAAGGCATCCGCTACGGCCTGATCGAGGAATTGTGCGCCGCCAACGGCATTCCGTTTACAGCCCGCCGGATCGGGCGCGACGAGGTGTTCGACGCCGACGAAGTGCTGCTGTCATCGGCCACCAAGGAAGTGCTGCCGGTGGTGTCGATCGACGGCAAGACCGTCGGCAACGGCCGACCGGGACCGATCTATCAACAGCTGTATGCGGCCTATCAGGTAGCCAAGGCCGCCCTGTAAATCATGCCAACCCCATTTCGAGACTGAAAGCCGATGCCGGAACAGCACCCACCCAAGCAGCGCACGGAAAGCCTGATCGACTATCCGAGCGACTTCCCGATCAAGATCATGGGGCCGATGCACGATACCTTTGCGCAAACCATGGTCGAAGTCGTGGTGAGCTTCGACCCTTCCTTTCATGCCGGCAAGATGGAAATGCGACCTTCCTCCAAAGGCAACTACCTGTCGCTGACCGCCACCGTGCGCGCCACCAGCCGCCAGCAGCTGGACGATCTGTACCGCGCACTGTCGTCGCATCCGATGGTCAAGGTGGTGCTGTAACACCCGGCGCGCTCTGGTTGCACATACTCCATTACTAACACCTGTTTTCTGGCCATGAAAAGGTGAGTTTCTTAATATACCCGTACGTATTTTGAGCGCAGCAAAAACAACCGAGGTTGTCGCCATCTTTAATGAGAATGATTAGCATTTGTGTTAAAGTGCTGCACGTCATTCAATCCAACCGCCGGGAGCCTCAATTGAAACGTGTATTGCCCACCCTGTTCGCCTCCCTTGCCATGCTCGCTGCCGTTGCACCGGCGACCGCCGCGGCCGAGGAAGTGGTCGTCTATTCCGCGCGCAACGAACAGTTGATCAAGCCGCTATTCGATGCCTACAGCAAGCAGACCGGCGTTGCGGTCAAGTTCGTGACCGACAAGGAAGGCCCGCTGATGCAGCGCCTGAAGGCGGAAGGCGCGAACACGCCGGCCGATGTGCTGATCACGGTTGATGCCGGCAACCTGTGGTACGCCGCCAGCCAGGGTTTGCTGCAGCCGATCGACTCGGCCACACTGAAAGCCAACATCCCGGCTCACCTGCGCGACCCCGGCAACCAGTGGTTCGGGCTGTCGGTGCGGGCACGCACGATTTTCTACAACACGCAAAAGGTCAAGCCGGAGGCGCTGTCGACCTATGAGGCGCTGGCCGAGCCGCAATGGAAGGGCCGGCTGTGCCTGCGCACCTCGAAGAAGGTGTACAACCAGTCGCTGACGGCGATGATGATCGAGGAGCATGGCGCCGCCAAAACCGAACAGATCATCAAGGGCTGGGTCGCGAACCTGGCGACCGACGTATTCGCCGACGACACCAAGATGCTGGAAGCGATCGGCGCCGGCCAATGCGACGTCGGCATCGCCAACACCTACTACTTCGGCCGCCTGCAGGCGAAGAAGCCGAACCTGCCGGTGGCGGTGTTCTGGGCCAACCAGAACGGCAAGGGCACTCACGTCAACGTCTCCGGCGCCGGCGTCACGCATTACGCGAAGAACCCGCAAGGGGCCCGCAAACTGATCGAGTGGCTGTCCTCGGCGCAGGCGCAAAACCTGTTTACCGACGTTGATCTGGAATACCCGGCCAATCCGGCGGTCAAGCCGGATCCGCAACTGGCGGCCTGGGGCCCGTTCAAGCAAAACCTGATCAATGTCGCCAAGGCCGGCGAATTGCAGGCGGAGGCAGTAAAACTGATGGACCGCGCCGGCTACAAATAAGCACAAACCGGTACCGGCAAGCATCAATAGCAGCGACAATAGCGGCTGATTCCAACCAGCCACGGCGGGCGCTCGCGGCGATCCGCGCGCTCCCTAGTCAAGCAAAACCGTATGCAAGCTGCCATTCCCGACCACTCGCCGCGCGCCGCCTGGCGGCCCGGCGCGCTGCTGGGCCGCTGGTTCGGCGGCTGGCGCATCGCCGCCTTCCTGGTCTCGTTGGTGACGCTGGTGCCGCTGGTGGTGGTGCTGTCGTCGTTCCTGACGCCGCAAACCGAAATCTGGCAGCACCTGGCGCGCAACGTGCTGCCCGAGCTGCTGGTCAATACCTTCTGGCTGGTGGCCGGCGTCGCGCTCGGCACCGGCGTGCTGGGCACCTCGCTGGCCTGGCTGACCGCAGTCTGCGAGTTTCCCGGCCGCCGCTTCTTTGCCTGGGCGCTGATGCTGCCGCTGGCGATCCCGGCCTACGTCACCGCCTTCGTCAGCATCGGCCTCTTGGACTACACCGGCCCGCTACAGGAGGGCTTGCGCGCACTGTTCGGCAGCAGCGCCTGGGTGCCGCCGATCCGCTCGCGCGGCGGCGTGATCCTGGTGATGACACTGGCGCTGTATCCGTACGTCTATCTGCTAGCGCGCAACGCCTTCCTGACCCAGGGCAAGCGCTCGCTGGAAGTCGGGCAGTCGCTCGGCCTGTCACGCCGCCAGGGCTTCTTCAAGGTGGCGCTGCCGATGGCGCGGCCGTGGCTGGCGGCCGGCGTGATGCTGGCGACGATGGAAACCCTGGCCGATTTCGGCACCGTCGCCGTGTTCAATTACGACACCTTCACCACCGCCATCTACAAGGCCTGGTTCGGCCTGTTTTCGCTGTCGGCGGCGGCGCAACTGGCCTCGATCCTGGTGGTGCTGGTGCTGGCACTGGTGCTGGCCGAACAAGTCTGGCGGCGCGGCAAGCGCTATCACGCGGTCGGCCGCTCGCAGGCGGCCTCGCGCCTGCAAATGGGCCGGCGCGCGCGCCTCGCCGCCTGCGCTTACGCCGGCATGGTGCTGGCTGCCGCCTTCGTGATCCCGGTATTGCAGTTGCTGGTCTGGAGCGTGCAGGTATTTGCCGAAGATTTCGATGCGCGCTACCCGTCCTTCGTCTGGCATTCGATCGTGCTGTCGGCGCTGGCGGCGCTCTTGGTGGTGGCCGCGGCGCTGGTACTGGTGGTCACGCTGCGCCTGCACCGCGACTGGCCGACACTGTTTTTCACCCGGCTGTCCACGCTCGGCTACGCGATCCCCGGCACGGTGCTCGCGGTCGGCATCTTCATCCCGATCGCCTGGCTCGACAACCAGTTGGTTGCGCTGCTGAAAGCATGGTTCGGCATGAACCTCGACGCGCTGCTGCGCGGCACGCTGGCGGTGATGCTGCTGGCGTATGTCGCGCGCTTCCTGGCGGCCGGCTTCAACCCGATCGAGAGCGCGATGCAGCGCATCACCAAGAGCCAGGAAGAAGCCGCGCGCGGTATGGGCGTCACCGGCTGGCGGCTGTTCGCGCGGGTCCATTTGCCGCTGTTGCGCGGCGGCCTGGTCAGCGGCGCAATCCTGGTGTTCGTCGACGTCATGAAGGAAATGCCGATCACGCTGATGACGCGCCCATTCGGCTGGGACACGCTGGCGGTGCGGATTTTCGAGATGACCTCGGAAGGCCAATGGGAACGCGCCGCGCTGCCGGCGCTGGCGCTGGTGCTGGCGGGCCTGTTGCCAGTGATCCTGCTGACGCGGCACTCGGAAACCTGATACGGATTCGCCATCCGACCAGCCTTCAACCCTAGCCCTGCCCCCTATAATTCGCACCCATGAATCCTGCCGCCGCCATCCGCGCCACATCCGAACCAGAACCGCTGCTGCGGCTCGACCGCGTGTCGCATGCCTATGGCGCCACCACCACCTTCAGCGATCTCGGGTTCAGCCTGGAAAAGGGCCGGATCGGCTGCCTGCTGGGGCCGTCCGGCTGCGGCAAGACCACCGCCCTGCGCTGCATCGCCGGCTTCGAACCGATTTCCAGCGGCGCCATTCATCTGAACGGACAGCAGGTCAGCAGCGCCGCCTCTTCGCTGCCGGCGCACCAACGCCGGATCGGCATGGTGTTCCAGGATTACGCGCTGTTTCCGCATCTGAACGTGCACGACAACGTCGCCTTCGGCCTGCATGGCGCCGACCGGGCGCAGCGCGCGCGGCGCGTGGCCGAGTTGCTGGAAACGGTTGGCCTGCAGGCGCTGGCCCGCGCTTATCCGCATGAATTGTCGGGCGGCCAGCAGCAGCGCGTGGCGCTGGCGCGGGCGCTGGCACCGCAACCCGACCTGTTGTTGCTGGACGAGCCGTTTTCCAATCTGGACGTCGAACTGCGCGAGCGGCTCGGCCTTGAAGTGCGCGACATCCTGCGCCAGCAAAACACCACCGCGGTGCTGGTCACGCACGACCAGCACGAGGCGTTCGCGATCGCCGACGAGATCGGCGTCCTGCACCAGGGCGTGATCCAGCAGTGGGATAGCGCATACAAGCTGTATCACGAGCCGGCCAATCTGTTCGTGGCCGGCTTCATCGGCGAAGGCGTGCTGATTCCGGGCGCGGTGGTCGGCCCCGCCATCCTCGACATCGAACTGGGGCGGGTGCCGGCACAGTTGCCGGCCTGCTGCGCGGCCGGCTGCCGGGTCGACGTGCTGGTGCGGCCGGACGATGTCGTGCACGACGACGCCAGCAGCATGCAGGCCACCGTGCTGGCCAAGGCCTTTCGCGGCGCCGACTTCCTGTACACGCTGCAACTGGCAAGCGGTACCCGCGTGCTATCGCTGATCCCCAGCCATCACAATCATCCAATTGGCGAAAAGATCGGCATCCGCCTGGAAATCGACCACGTGATTGCCTTCGAGCACCCCGATTGCTAGTGTGGTGTTGCCGCGCAAGGAACGACCAGCTTCGGTAAACTGAGGCCATGTCCAGTCCCATCATTCTCCAGCGCGGCCGCGAAGCGTTTGAAGCCAGCTACCAGGCGATGCGCGCCTTCACCGATACCCGCGACGCCAGCACTCCGGACCAGTTGTGGCTGGTCGAACATCCTCCGGTTTTCACGCTCGGCGTGGCGGCCGATCACGCCCACGTGCTGGACGCGCACCAGATCCCGATCGTGCAGACCGACCGCGGCGGCGAAGTGACCTATCACGGACCCGGGCAGGCGGTGGTCTACCTGCTGCTGGATTTGCGCCGCAAGCGACCCGGTGCGCGCTGGTTCGTGCGCGAATTTGTCACCCACATCGAGGATGCGGTCCTCGACACGCTGGCCGCGCATGGCGTGACCGGCACGCGCAAGACCGGCGCACCCGGCATCTACCTGGCAGACGGCGCCTGGCAAGGCGCAAAAATCGCCGCACTCGGCCTGAAAATCCGCGGCAACGGCTGCACCTATCACGGCGTGGCGCTGAACGTGGCGATGGACCTGACGCCATTCTCCTGGATCAATCCGTGCGGCTACCGGGGCTTGGCGACCATCGACATGAAGACGCTCGGGGTCGACGCCAGGCCACAGGACGTGCAGTTGGCACTCGCTCACAAACTGATCGAACGGCTCTGACGGACCAGCGCCGCGACCCCTCCTCCACACCACATGAATCCCGCCATGCCGCCCTCTCCATCCGAGCCACTGCCAGATCGGCCGCGTCCCAAATCGCCGTCCGACCTGTTTTTCGCCTTCACCATGCTGGCCTTGCAGGGCTTCGGCGGCGTGCTGGCAGTGGTGCAGCACGAGCTGGTGGAACGCAAACAGTGGCTGACGCGCGAGGAATTCCTGGAAGACTGGGCCGTGGCGCAACTGATGCCCGGGCCGAACGTGGTGAATATCTCGCTGATGATCGGAGCCCGCCATTTCGGTTTGCGCGGCGCGCTGGCGGCACTCGCCGGCATGCTGGCCGCACCATTGCTGTTGCTGCTGGTTCTGGCTCTGGTATATGCCCGCTTCGCCTCGCATCCGGGCGTGGCCGGCGCGCTGCGCGGCATGAGCGCGGTGGCCGCCGGCCTGGTGACCGCGACCGGCCTGAAGCTGGGTAGCGCGCTGCAAACCAATGCGCTCGGACTCTGGCCATGCCTGGGATTCGCGCTGGCGTGTTTCGCGGCGATCGCCTGGCTGCACTGGCCGCTGCCGTATGTGCTGGGCGGCCTGGGTGTGCCGGCCTGCGTGCTGGCTTGGCACACGCTCAAGGCATGAGTACGCCGCTCTCGATTGCGCTGGCCCCGGACGACTGGCTCCAGCTGTTCGTCCATTTCCTCGGCCTGTCGCTGATGTCGATTGGCGGCGCGATCACCACGGTAGCGGAAATGCATCGCTACCTGGTGGTGCAAGAGCACTGGCTGACCGATGCCCAGTTCAACGCCGCGATCGCGCTGGCGCAAGCCGCGCCAGGGCCGAACGTGCTATTCGTGGCGCTGATGGGATGGAATGTCGGACTGAATGCCGGCGGCCTCGGCAGCGCGCTGTTCGGCGTGCTGGCTGCGATGTCCGGCATCCTGATTCCCAGCACCACGCTGACTTACCTGGCGGCGCATTGGGGCCACCAAAACCGCACCCGACTCGCGGTGCGGGCTTTCAAGCAAGGCATGGCGCCGCTGGTGGTCGCGCTGATCATCGCCACCGGCTGGACCCTGGCCGGCGCCAGCGACACGTCCGGCCCGCAGTTGGCACACTGGGCGCTGATCCTGGCCACCATCCTGCTGATATGGCGCACCAGGATTCACTTGCTGTGGCTCCTGGCCGCCGGCGCGCTGCTCGGGTGGTACGGCCTGGTGTAATCGCGGCCGCATGATTCTCAAGGGAAATGAAGCGATTTTCTGTATCATTGCCCAATGTCAATTTTTCACAGCATCAAGTTCCGCATCGTCGCCCTGGGCGTATTGCTGGTCATGTCCGGCGTCTGCGTCCGGCTGTGGGTTGCACTGCCGTTCGCGCAGGATCTGCTGCGCGACCAGGTGGCGGACCAGCAATCCTCGATCGCCTCCTATGTGGCGCGCGACATCGAGCTTGCCATCCGGGAGCGGCGCGCGCTGCTTGCCGAGTTGGGCTCCGCGCTGCCGCTCGCGCTGCTGCGGCAGCCACAGCAACTGGCGGCCTGGATTGCCGAGCGGCAGCGGCTGAACCCCTTATTCAATAAAGGACTGTGGGTGCTACCGCCGGATGGCATCGGCGCGCTGGCCGAACATCCGGCAGCCGGACGCAACAAGCTGCGCTATGCGGATGCCGACTGGTTCCAGGCGGCGTTGCGCGCGGAAGCGCCGGTGATGGGCAAGCCGCAGCGCGGCCGCATCAGCGGCGAACCGGTCCTGATCATGGCACAGGCGGTGCGCGATACAAGTGGCCGCGTAGCGGCAGTGCTGGCCGGGGTGGCCGCGCTCGATACGCCCGGCTTCCTCGATTTGCAGGATATCCGCCTGGGCGCCAGCGGCGGCTTCCTCGTGATTTCGCCGGCCGACCAACTGTTCGTCGGCGCCAGCGATCCCGCCATGGTGTTAAAGCCAACCCCGCCGGCCGGCGTCAACCCGCTGCACGATCGGGCCATGGCCGGCTACCGCGGCACCGGCACCACCATCAACGCCAACGGCGTCGAGGAACTGTCGGCAATGGTGACGGTACCCAGCACCGGCTGGTTTGTCGTCGCCCGCATCCCGACCAAGGAGGTGTTCCATCCGATTGCCGCCATGCGCAGCTTCACGCTGCAGGCCACGCTGGTAATGGGAGCGGTCGTGATTGCGGCCCTGCTGGTGCTGTTGCCGCTCATGCTGCGGCCGCTGACCGATGCCGCGCGCTCGATCCGCGACATGGCCGATGGAAAGCGCCAATTGGCACCGCTGCCGATCAGGCGCCGGGACGAGGTCGGCGACCTGCTGCTCGGTTTCAATCATCTGGTGGCGCGGCTGCATGAAAAGGAAGAAGCACTCAAGGCGAGCGAAGCGCGGCTGGGATTCATGGCGCACCACGACGCCCTCACCGGCCTGTGCAACCGCACCATGCTGGAAGACCGTCTGCAGCAAGCCCTGGCGCATGCCGAGCGCAGCGGCTCGCATTTTGCGCTGCTGTTTTGCGATCTCGACGATTTCAAACCGATCAACGATCAGTTCGGGCATGAGACCGGCGATACCATCCTGCGCCAGGTCGCCGTGCGGCTGCGGGAAGGGCGTCGGCGCACCGATACCGTGGCGCGGTTCGGCGGCGACGAATTCGTGGTGCTGCTGACCGATCTGGACGATGCCCGCGGCATGGCGGTTGGCATCGCCCAGCAATTGCTGGCAACGATCGGCATGCCGTTCGAGGTCGACGGCAAGACCTTTACCCTCAGCGCCTCGATCGGCATCGCGCTGTATGACAACGCCAGCGCCGCCGGCGCCACCACGTCGCAATTGATGTCGCAGGCCGACACCGCCATGTATCACGCCAAGCGGACCGGGAGGAATGGGTTTTGCCTGTTTGACCAGGCGCTGGAAGCCACAGCCGTTCAACCGGCATAAGGCGCATGCCGCCGGCTTGCCGATCATGCTTGGCCGCAACGGCCAGCTAGGCCGATGGCGGCGCAGGCACCAGGCCGTATCCGGCCATGACGGCCAGCAGCTTCAGGCGATCCGGCGGACCGCCGGCATCGATGACGGCAGCCACGTCCCGGAAGTACTGGGCGCCGATATCGGGCGTCTGGATTACCAGTGCGCGGGCGGCTGCAGTGTGCGGATTGCTGAACTGATGCAGCGAGCCTTTCGGTGAAAACATCCAGTCGCCTGGCGCCAGATCACGCGTGGCGCCGTCCACCGAATAACGCAGCGTTCCCTCGAGAAGATAGATGCATTCGTCGTTTTTTGAATGGCTATGCGGCGGCGGCACGTTCGAGCCGGGCGGCACCGTCAGTTCGAACAAACCCATGCCGCCGCTGGCGGAACCGTCGATCAGGTAACGAATGGTCAGTTGACCGACCTTGATGGCGTCCTGCTGGATCATGGCTGCCTCCAGTGGCTGGCGGGTAAAAGGAAAAGAACCTGAGGTTTGACACGAGCGGCGCGGTGCCGGTTCATCGCGCAATGTCCGGCTGGCATCACGGCCAGGCACCCGCTTGCCGGCGTCAACGCTTGCGCTGCGGCGGGAAATACCACCACACCGCCGCGACGATCAACCCGAAGAGCGAGTAGCCCAGCGTGAATACCCAGGAAGGCGCCTCGTAGTACAGGGCCCGCTGCAACCAGTGCTCGATGAAGCTGCCCGCGTAAGTGGTGACTTGCGCCTTGGCGCGCAGCCACATTTCAAGCGAGGTGAGCGGACAGGTGGCGCCGAACCAGGCCTCTGCGACCACGACGGCAATCGCGGCCAAGTGCGCAAGTCTGAACCCGAAGCCATTGACCCAGTGCCAGCCACGCAGATTGCCGGCAACGATGAGAATCAAGCCGCCGACGACGAATGCAACCACGGCTACATGCAGAACAAGCACCGCATCGGCGAGCAGTTGAAATGGCATGGAGTCGTGCATTCCGGATCAGTGCGCGCCGCGTGCGGATCAGGCCACCTCAGCTCGACATTTACATGAGTATATTGCCTAGACTATCTAAATATAAGCAATAAAGCGGCAAGCATTCAGGAGTATATGGCGCAGGCGAATTCCAACGAGACGCCGGCACAGTACCTGGGTGAAGATCGAGGGCTGCGCGCAATCGCCGCAGCCATGAGCCAGGTAGCGCTGGCGCTCAGGCGGCCAGCGCCTTTTCCAGCAACACGTGCAACTGGGCGAAGTCGGGCGCGCCGACGTAGCGCTTGAGGATGCTGCCGTCCTTGCCAATGACGAAGGTGGTTGGGGTCAGCTTGACGTCGCCGAACGACTTCGCCAGCGTGTCCTGGGTGTCGAGCGCGACATGGAATGGCAGTTGCCGCGTTTGCGCGTAGTTCAGCACGTAGTTCGGCGGATCGTAGCTCATCGCCACCGCGACAAAATCCAGGCCCTGGCCCTTGTACTTGTCGTAGGTCTGGATCATTTCCGGCATTTCCTGCACGCAGGTGGTGCAGGACGTGGCCCAGAAATTCACCATCACGACCTTGCCGCGCAGGCTTTGCAGCGACAGTTTCTCACCTTTCAGGTTGGTGAAGCTGACGTCCGGCGCCTTGGGCTGCGCCGACATCGAGACGTAGCCGCCGATGGCGACGGCGGCCACCACCAGCGCGGCGGCCAGCTTGAGCCAGCGCCGTTTGCCGCCGGCGGCCGGGTCTGTTGCGGTATTCGATGCTTGCATGATGGTGCCCCCTGGCACGGAAAAACATTCACGTAAAAGACATTATAGCCAGCCGCCGCGGCGCCTGCCGGAGCGCTCCAGCCGGATTATATAATTCTGGGAGTATGATTAAAAATCACGTTTTTACGCCCGATTTATATACGATTCTGAAAATACTCCATGTCGTACGGATACAGATCGTCGAACCGGTCAGGGCCGCAGGTAGACGAAGCCCTCTTCGGCTTGCAGCCGTGCAATCTCCGCCACGCCGGACGGCACGATCGTCGCTTGCGGCAGCAGGCGCGCCGCCGGCACGTCGTGCGCGGCCAGCGTGTTGTCGCAGACGCGAAATTCGACGCCCTGCGCCGCCAGCGCCGCCACCTGCGCGTCGAACGGCTTGCCGTTGCGGTCCTTGGCGTCGGTCAGCAGGAAGCTGATGCCATCGGCCAGCGCCACCACCACGATCCGCGTCTGCGGCGCGGCGCGCAGATGGTTGCGGATATTCGCCAGGCCGCGCGCCGCCTGCGCGGTGCCGTCGACGAAGTGATACACCACCTTGACCTTGGCATCGGCTGCCAGCGCCGGGCGGCTGACGGCCAGCGTGCCAGCGGCGCTCAGCGCGGCCAGCGGCAAGCCGGCCATCAGGTTTTTCAGAAAGGTGCGACGCATTCAAGACTCCCATGAATATCAAATAATGGCCGGAATCAGGCCGGCTTCATGCCTGGCCCTGAAAACAATCGGCATAGCTGGCGGCGACCACGGCCGGAATCGGCGCGTCGATCGCCGCGCACAGCGCCCGCAGCACATCGGCACTGACCGCAGAGAGCAGCTTGCCGTCCAGCGCCACCGCCAGCCAGGCCTCCACCAACTCCGGCTTGGCCCGCGGCGCCAACTGATTGGCGCGCTCCAGCGCGGCGCGCACGGCGACGAAGCCGATCGCGCTCGCCGCCGTGAAATCCCGGGCCGTGAAGCCCAGTTGCGCACAACCGGCGGCGCCGTGCAGAAAGCGCTGCAACGCAGCGGATTCGACCACGACGGTAGCCGACGGTTCCGTGGCGCTGGCAGCCGCCACGTGCGCCACCAGCGACAGCAGCAACGCGACTTCGGCGCGCACGCCGGCGAGTGTGCCAAAGCGCACCGGCACCGCGCGCCCGGCATGCGCGCCAAGCCGACGCTGCAGGATCGTTTGCAGCACCAATTCGGCCAGCGTGACGCGCGCGTCGGCGGCGATCAACTGGTCGGCAGTCTGCAACAGGATACGCTGCTGCCGATTCGACAACTGGCGCAAGGCCGGCATCGCCAGGTCGAGCAACGGCAGGCGCGTGCTTTTCGGCCAGCGTGCCAGCGTCTGCGCCAGCCAGACCGCCAGTTTCGCCTGCTGCGGCTGGGCCGCCTGCAGCAGCGCCAGTTGCGGTGGCCGCTCGGACGCCGGGCCGAGCAGCAGCGCGTAAACCACGGCACACGCGGTTTGCGGTTCGCGCACGGCATTGCGCAGCCCGATCGGCAACCGCGACACGCCAGCCGCCGGCAAGGCCATCGTCGTTGCTGCCGCTACGGCCGGCCCGGGCTGCGGAGCCTGGGCTCCGGCTACGACCGGGCTTAAATACGGAATATCCGCCAGCATCGGCTCGCCGGCGGGCGCCGGCTCGGCGATTTCCGGCGCCTCCAGCAGCTCGACGCCACGGCCATAGATGCGCCGCAGGCGCTCGGCCAGCGGCGGGTGGGTGGCCAGCCAGCCATTCATCAGCGCTGGCCGCGCCGCGCCCAAAAACAGGTGCGACAGTTGTTCCGCATTCGAATTGTCGATGCGCGAACCGGGGCCGTCGTGGCGCGCCAAGCCGCCAATCTTGCGCAGCGCGCCGCCGATGCCGTCCGGGTTGCGGGTGAATTGCACCGCGCTGGCGTCGGCCAGGAATTCGCGCTGGCGCGATACCGCGGCCTTGATCAGGCGCCCGAAAAAAATCCCGATGTAGCCGACCACGAACAGCACCAGCCCGATCGCCACCACGATTGCCCGCCCCGCCGCGCCTTTCTCGTCGCGCCCGCGCCGGCCCCAGACGCGGGGGCCGAACTCCATCAGCGTGCGGCCGAACGCGGCCACCATCTGGATCCCGAACAGCACGCCGATCAGGTTGACGTTCAGGCGCATGTCGCCGTTCAGGATGTGGCTGAATTCATGTCCGACCACGCCCTGCAACTCGTCGCGGTTCAGGCGCGTCAAGGCGCCGCGCGTGACCGCGAGCACCGCCTGGTTCGGGTTGTGGCCGGCGGCAAAGGCGTTGATCGCCTGCTCCTGGTCCAGCAGATAAACCTTGGGACAGGCGATGCCGGCCGCCAGCGCCATTTCCTCCACCACGTTCAACAGGCGCCGCTCCGCCAGGTCGCGCGAGCCGGGCAGGACCGGCCGGCCGCCGACCATGCGCGCCACCGTGTCGCCGCCATCGCGCAAATTCCAGCTCTGGATCAGGGTACCGCCGCCGATCAGCGCCAGCGTGACGAGCGTATTGGTGGCAAAAAATCCGGCCGGATAGTCATGACTGCCGGCCAGCGGCTGGCCGTTGGCCCCGATCCAGATCAGCGCCAGCGCCAGGTTGACGGTGGCCACGATCGCGACCACCGCCAGCGCGAACAGCAGCAGCAGCGTCCTGGTCTGGCGCCGTGCGTGTTCCTGCTGTGTGAAGAAGTCCATGTGGTGATGAGCGGCCTGACCGGCGGCTGAGCCGGGGTTCAGCATCCGGTCAGGCCGGGCACGCTCAGAAAGTGACCTTGACCGGCTGCCGCTCCTGCGCCGATTCGGTGGCTTCCAGCAGTTGCCCCGGCACGAAGGCGAACATGCCGGCGACGATCGAGGCCGGGAATAGTTGCAGCGCGGTGTTGTACTCGGTGACGCCATCGTTGTAGGCCTGGCGCGCGAAGGCGATGCGGTTCTCGGTGCTGGTCAACTCCTCGGTCAACTGCATCATGTTTTGGTTGGCCTTCAGGTCCGGATAGGCTTCCGACAGCGCGAACAGCTTGCCCAGCATCGCCGTCAGCGTGCCTTCGGCGGCGGCCATCTGCTGCACCGAGGCGGCGTCGGCCGGATTACCGGCGGCGCGGGCGGTGGCGCTGACCGCCTGGCTGCGGGCAGCGATCACCGCTTCCAGCGTGTCGCGCTCGTGCTGCATGTAGCCCCTGGCGGTTTCCACCAGGTTCGGGATCAGGTCGTAGCGCCGCTTCAACTGCACGTCGATCTGGGCAAAGGCATTCTTGAAGCGGTTGCGCAGGTTGACGAAGCGGTTGTAGGCGCCCACCGCCCAAAATACCGCCAGCAGGACGATGGCCAGCGCCACGATCAGAGCGATCATGCTTCCCCCGAAAAAAAACCGCCAGACGGATTGTCTGGCGGCTTACGTTAACCCAGTTGATACCTGAAAGCAAGATTCGGACTACTTGCTGGCCTGCGCCTCCGGCTTGGCGGTCAGGTCCTGCAGCTCGGCATCGGTGATGTATTCGAACACCTTGACCACCTTCTGCACCCCGGACACGCCGCTGGCAATCGACGCCGCGCGCGCACCCTCGGGCGGCGTCACACGCCCCATCAGGTAAACCACGCTGCGTTCGGTGACGACCTTGATTGAATTGGCATAGATCACCTTGTCATCGACGAAGGAGGCCTTGACCTTGCCGGTCAACAGCGAATCATTGGAGCGCGCGGAGAAGCTGGTGGCGCCCATCACCGCCAGCTCGTTGACCACCGATTGCACGCCCTCGATGCCGGCCACTTCGCGCGCCGCCGCCGCTTTCGCCGATTCGTCGCGCACTTCGCCGGTCAACAGCACCTTGCGGTTGAAGCTGGTGACGTTGACATGGTTGCTGCTCGCACCCGGCACGTTCGCCAGGCGGTCGATCGCCTTCAGCGCGATCGCCTTGTCCTCGGTTTGCGCGCCCAGCGTGCGGCGGTCGGTCGCCGCCAGCGTGCCCATCACGGCGCCGCCCACCGCCAGCCCGAAACAGCCCTGCAGGCTGACGGCCAGCATGCCGCACAGCGCCACCGCGGCCAGCGGCCGCCGCACTGCATTCCAGCCGCGTTGTAATTTCGAGCCTGATTCAATCATGCGCATCTCCTCCAAATAAAGCGACATCGATGCCGTCGCACAGGCAGTGAATCGTCAACAAGTGGACCTCCTGGATGCGCGCGGTGCGGTCGTGCGGCACGCAGATATGCACGTCGTTGCCGCCCAGCTTGCTGCCGATCGCGCCACCGCCCCTGCCGGTCAGCGCCACCACGTGCATGTCGCGCTCCAGCGCGGCGTCGATCGCGGCCAGCACGTTGGCCGAATTGCCCGAAGTCGACAGCGCCAGCAGGATGTCGCCGGCCTGGCCGAAGGCTTGCACCTGCTTGGCGAAAATCTCGTTGAAGCTGTAGTCGTTGCCGACCGCTGTCAGGATCGAAGTGTCGGTGGTCAGCGCCAGCGCCGGCAGCGGCAATCGTTCGCGCTCGAAGCGCCCCACCAGTTCGGCCGCAAAATGCTGGCAGTCGGCAGCCGAGCCGCCGTTGCCACAGGCCAGAATCTTGTTTCCATTAGACAAGGCGGAAAACATTAGTTCCACCGCTTGTGCAATTGGCTCGGCCAGCAGTGAAGCAGCCTGGATCTTGAGTTCGGCACTTTCCTGGAAGTGCCCCAGAATGTATTGGAAATTCATGGTCGACGATTATAAAGGAGCGCAAGCCGGGCAGCGCGTTCATCCGTATCCGTATCAGTTCTCGATCGCGTTTTTCAGCCAGGTCATGGCGCCACCGTCAATTGCGATGACGTCGAAGCGGCAGGCCGGCGGCGCCCGGTAGCGCAGCAGGTAAAACTGCGCCGCCCGCAGCAGGCGCGCCTGCTTGGCCGGCGTCACGCTGGCGGCGGCGCCGCCATGGCGCGCATCGGCACGGCGCCGCACCTCGACGAATACCAGCGTCGCCCCGTCGTGCAGAATGAGGTCGATCTCGCCGCCCTTGCAGCGGAAATTGCGCTCGACCGGCACCAGCCCCTGCTGCTGCAGATAGGCCAGCGCCGCATCTTCCCCGGCCTGGCCGATGAGCTGGCGGCTGGTGCGCAAGCGCCGCAGGAGCGGGCTGAAATCCATCTAGGCGGATACCTTCAAGCGCATTGGAGCCGTTTCATTGGAAGGTGAATCGAAAATGCGCGGGCCGCGCACGACGCTAATCGGGCCGTCAGTCGTCAGCTTTCCGTTGGTCGTGCGGCTCGTGCCGGAACCTGGGCAGGTTCCAATGGTAACGCAACGACAGGTAGCGCAGGCCGAAGCAGGCCAGGATCGGCAGCCAGGTACTGGTCGCGGCCGGCCATTGGTAATGCACGCCCGCCACGGCGAGCGCGGCACCGACCAGTGCCGCCGACGCGTAGATTTCCTTCCGCAGCACGATGGCCACGCGATTCAGCAGCACATCGCGCGCCATGCCGCCGCCGACCGCCGTGATCATGCCGAGCAGGATGGCGATTTCCGCGCCGTGGCCGAAATGCAGTGCTTTTTGCGCGCCGGAGACCGCGAACAGGCCGAGGCCACCGGCATCGAACAGCAAGACCGGCTGCTGCAGCCTGCGCACCAGCGGGTAGGCGCCGATGGTCAGCAGCGCCGCGCCCAGCGCCAGCGCCAGATAGCGCCAGTCGGCAAGCCCGGCGGGCGGGATGGCGCCGATGCACAGATCGCGGAAAATGCCGCCGCCACAGGCGGTGACAAAGGCGATCGCGAGCACGCCGAACAGGTCGAGATTGCGCTGCCGGGCGGCGGTGGCGCCGCTGATGGCAAACACGAAGGTGCCGATCAGGTCGAGCAGGTTGAACGCGAACTGGCCACTCATGCGGCCAGCCCGCTGCCGCACAACCACGCCGCTGCCGCCGCCAGCATCGCCTGCAGCCCGGTTTTCAGGGTCGGGGCCAGCACCGGCGCGTATTTGGGTGAATGGTTGCTGGGAAGAGCGTTCAGTTGCTTGCTGGCCTTGGCTTGTTTATAGACCTCCGGGTCGGTGCCGCCGACGATCCAGAAGACATAGGGAACGTTCCAGCGCCGGCCAAAGACGCTGAAATCCTCACTGGCCGAGGCGGGCGCCGTTTCATAGGCGTTCGCGCCGAATTGCGCCTGGAACGCCTGCACCACGCGGGCGGTGGCGGCGGCGTCGTTCTCGGTCAGCGGATAGCTGCTCAGGCTGCTGAACTCTGGCTCGCGCGGCGCGTCCGAGGCCCGGCATTCGGCGCAGCAGATGCGCCGCACGGCCGCCAGCATGTGTTCGCGCACGTCTTCGTCGTAGGTGCGGATATTCAGCTTGATCGTGGCATCGTCCGGGATGATGTTTTCCTTGGTGCCGGCCTGTAGCGCGCCGATCGTCAGCACCGCGCTCTGCAGCGGCCCGATCTCGCGCGACACGATCGTCTGCAAGCGCATCGTGGTGGCCGCCGCCATGATGACCGGATCGATCGCCGTCTGCGGCTGCGAGCCGTGCGAACCGCGTCCGAACAGCTTGACCTTGAGGCTGTCGCCGGCCGACAGGATGATGCCGCTGCGATAACCGACGGTACCGGCGGCGCCGACCATCACATGCTGGCCGAGGATCACATCGGGCTTCGGAAAGCGCTGCGCCATGCCGTCGTCCATCATCCCTTGCGCGCCGCGCGACACTTCCTCGCCCGGCTGGAACACCGCCAGCAGCGTGCCCTGCCATTGCCGGCGCTGGGCAGCCAGCACGCGCGCCGCGCCGATCAGCCAAGTCACATGCAGGTCGTGTCCGCAGGCATGCGCCACCCCCACTTCCACGCCCTCATCGTCCGTGGCCGTGACGGTGCTGGCATACGGCAAACCGGTGGCTTCCGTGATCGGCAGCGCGTCCATGTCGGCGCGCAACATCACGGTCGGGCCGTCGCCGTTGCGCAATACGCCCACCACACCGGTGCCACCGATGCCGGTCGTCACTTCGAAACCGCACGCGGCCAGCGCATCGGCGGCGATCTTCGCCGTCCGCACCTCTTGCATCGACAGTTCTGGATGGCGGTGCAGGTCCTGGTAAATCGTGGTCAGCTCCGGGATCTGCCGCTCGATGTCGGCCTGCGCGGCGGCGATGAAGGGATGCATTGCCATCTCCCAAGGATGCATTGAAACGTCCGACCCGGGTGCCATTTCCATCGGACGCCGCACGCACACATCCGCGCCGCGGTTCGTGGTCCGGAATCGCAAAACGCCATGTTGATTATTTACTATAGCGTGGCGCCGGCGTTTTTCCATGCTTTTTTGCGGTGAAGGCACAGGCAATATTGGGGCTGTGCCGCCAAGCATGGCTCATGGTGCGGCCAGTGGCTGTACGCGGCCGTCACGGTAGACCGCCTGCGTTTCGATGCGCTGGAAGCCGGCAGGGCCTGCGCCAAAGCTGACCGCCAGCCGGCCGGTGACGCCATCGAGCCCGAAACTAGTACCGCCGGCGGCGATTTGCCGCGCCACCCGGTAAGCGTCGATGCCGAGCGCATACAGCCGCTCGAGGTCGGCGCTGCGCTTCTGGTCGGCCGCCACCACCGGATGCGGATACACCATCACCGCCGGGTGATCCGGCTGCAACTGCCACGGGATGTCGACCAGAAGCGCGCCATTCATTTCATTGGCCGGCTCGGCCGTGACCCACTCGGCCGGAGTCAGCGGATTCAGTTGCGAGGTGCCGTACAGCGCGATGTCATCGCCGATGGCGACCCGCAATTGCCGCGCCTGGCCGGCGTCGAGCGCGACGAACAGCGCCTGCGGCTGCTCGGCCGCGATCCGCTGCCGCAGTTGCACCAGCCCGCCCGGCGCGAGGGCGCCGCCGGCCAGGCTCAGCTCCATGCTTTGCGTGCGCAAGCCGGTGGCTTGTGCCTGGAGCGCGAAGGCGCGCGCGGCGCGCTGCTGCCAGGCGATGCCGCTCGACAGCACGAACACCTTGGCCATCGGTTCGGCGGCGCCGATCCAGTCAGCCACCTGGCGCGCTTCATCTTCCAGCGACAGCCCGACCACCAGCATGCGCGGCGGCAGCGGCGCTTCTTCCGCGCCGCCCTGGCCGGCAGGCTGCGGCTGCGCCAGCGCAATCGTCGGCCGCCTCACATTCCCGCCCTGCGCCACGGCGGCAACCTCGGAACGCGACAGCGGTCCGATCACCAGATCGAACTGGTCGACGGCGGCGGCATAGGCCGGCAACAGTTCCGACGGCGCCTCGCCGCTGTCCAGCACGCTCAGGGTGACGCCGGTCGGCTCGCGCTCATGCGCCGCCAGCACGCCGGCGCGCACCGCGCCCGCCGCTGCACCCAGCGTCGCCGAGCGCAATGGCAGCAGCAATGCGATGCGAGTCGGAGCCGGCACGGCCGGCAGCGGCTGCACCTGCAGCACGTTCTGCGCCAATTGCAGCCGCTCGCCGGCGGTTGTATTTGCCGGCACGGCAGCGCACAATCCGCACCATGCCAGCGTCAGCAGCGCTTTCACCGACCTGTACCACATCGCCACCTCCCGATGATCCACCACGCTTCCGATATTTCCGCTGCCTTGCCGATCATGCGCGAGGTGGCGCAGCAGACCTATCCGTTGTCAACATTATATGTTCTGGCCACACCGATCGGGAACGTCGGCGACATCACGCTGCGCGCGCTGCACGTGCTGACGCTGGTGGACGCGGTCGCCTGCGAAGATACGCGCAACACCGGCCATCTGCTGGGCCGCTACGGCCTGTCGAAACCGCTGATAGCCGCCCATCAACACAATGAGCGCACGGTAGCCGAGCAGATCGTCGCCCGCCTGCAGGCCGGTGCACGCATCGCGCTGGTATCGGATGCCGGCACGCCCGCAGTGTCCGATCCCGGCGCACGCATTGTCGATGCCGTGCTGCAGGCCGGCCTGCGCGTGCTGCCGCTGCCAGGCGCCTCGGCCGCGATTGCCGCGCTGTCCGTCTCGGGACTCGTCAACGAGCATTTCCATTTCGTCGGCTTCCTGCCGGCCAAGGCGCAACAACGCGCCAGTGCGCTGGCCAACTTGCGCGCGCTGCCGGCCACGCTGGTGCTGTATGAAGCGCCGCACCGCATCGTCGAGACCGTGGCGGCGCTGGCGTCGGCCTTCGAAGGCGCGCGGCAAATCGTGTTCGCACGCGAACTCTCCAAGCTGTTTGAAGAAATCCACCGCTGCCCGCTGGCCGAGGCCGGCGCCTGGCTGGCGGCCGATCCACACCGGCAAAAAGGCGAATTCGTGTTGTTGCTGGAAGGCGCGCCGGCCGCCGGCGACGCCGAAGCCGCAGAGGCTGAACGCATCCTGCGCATCCTGCTGGGCGAATGCACGGTCAGCCAGGCGGCGGCGCTAGCTGCGCAAATTACCGGCCAGAAAAAAAACGCGCTGTATCAGCGCGCCCTGCAAATCAAGGCAGAGTAATACAATCGCACGCCGCATTCTTCGGCAACACTCTTTCGCACAGGAAACACGGGAAGCTGCCCAGCCCGATGCGAAACGGTGCCAGGCTACCGCGCGTCCGGCCGCTTTGACTTACTGCCGTTCGCGACCTAAATTGACCATGCGGCGACCGGACAGCGTCGGTTGCGCCTGGGCCGCTCGCAAGCCGATCGCAGAGGCGGCATGACTTGACTGCCAGTGGAGGTTCTTCAAACAAGGGGTGCAACGCCATTCTCAACCTCAAGGAGAATTTGCATGGCCAAGTACATTGTGTTGGTCAACTGGACTGACCAGGGTATCCGCAACGCAAAAGATACCGTCAAGCGCGCTCAAGCGTTCCGTGAAATGGCCAAGTCGATGAAAGTCAAGGTCGATGAATTTTTCTGGACGCTTGGCCCCTACGATCTCGTCTGTTCATTCGACGCCCCGGACGACGAAACCGTGACCCGGCTCGGCCTGATGCTGGGCATGCAGGGCAACGTCCGAACGATCACCTTGCGCGCGTTCGGGGAAACCGAAATGGGGCATATCCTGCAAAAACTGGCTTGAGCGGGAGTTTCATCACCTCAATCGTGCCGACAGGCCCAAGCGCACTGTCACCGCTTCCGCCAGCTCTTGATGGCAACGATGCCTGCCTCAGTGGCTGGCGGGCGGCGCCACCAGCAGAAATTGCCGCCAGAGCTTACCCAGCCGGCGCAGGCCGTTCGGCCTGCTGCCTGCCAGATACCCTCTGGCGAAACCGGCGCCATGCGCCAGTTCCGGCCGGCGCGTCGCCAGTTGTCGCAGCAAGCCGTCGGCCACCGTCATGTCATTGATCCAGCCCAATTCGTCCTGCAGCGCCGACAACGCGGCAAGACAGGGCCGCACGCGCCGTGGATGGCACAGCGACTGGAAAAACTCGGTCGCATAGCGCGCTTTCTTGGCGGCGATGCGCAGCCGGTGGCATTGGCGCGGGTCGGCCTTGCGCACCCGTTTGCCGCGCCGCCGCAGCCGCTTCTGGCTGCGCGCCAGCACCTGCCGCCCGTATCGCGCCAGTGGCGCCGCCAATGCCGCGGCCTGGCCCGGCGTCGGCGCGACGCACCAACCCGCGCCTTGCAGCCAGCCGCCCAGCATCAGCCACAGGCGCGCGTAGCGGATCGAATCGATTGCCGCTGCCGCCTGGCGCCGGCGCGCTCTGGCAACCTGCTGCGCGGCCCTCCGCAGCGGCTCCAGATCCGGCGCACCGGAAGCCGCGCCGATCACCTTGCCCAGTGTCTCCGCGGCCAGCACTTCCCAATCGCGCGCCGCCCCCAGTGCGGTCGCCAGCCATTCGATCTCCGCCTGCAAGGCCGGCGGACAAGGCCTGAGCGACTCGAATAGTTCCAGCGCACAGCGCAGGCGGCGCAGGCCCACCCGCATCTGATGCACGCACTCCGGATCGCTGCCCTGCATGACACCGGCTTCGTTGGCTTGGATCTGCTGTAGGCAGTCGCCGGCTATCGCTTGCCAACCCTGCTCGACGCTCAAGCCCGGCGCCAGTTTCAGCGGCGTCGCCGGCACCGCCGCCAACGGTTGCGGGGCGCTCAGCGCATAGCCACGCTCGGCCTTGCTGAGGCTACCCGCGCGCAGCGGCAGGTCCTGCTGCAGCGCGAGCGCGAAATCGAATAGCGAACTGGTCTGACCCGACTTCAGTTCCAACTCGATTTCGCAGATCGGCAGGCGCATGCCAGGGTGCCGCAACTCGCCCTGGTCCAGCGCCAACTCGACCTCATCTCCTTGCTCCAGGCGCAGTTGCCAGGTGGTGCGCGTGACGTGGCTGGAGAACATCGGCCGCAGGCGTTGCGCCAGTGCCGGATCGGACAGGATGGGGGCCCACTCCGAGTCCGGCCCCACCAGTTGCAACAAGGCCGCAAGCTCGGGCTGCCTGCCGGCAATTGCGGATTCCCACTCGTCGCGCCGGTGCAGCCCGGCTTGCGCCGTGCCGCCGCCTTTCAGGGTCTGGACCCAGCGTCGCGCCACGCGTCGCACGCGCAGCGCGCCGGCGCGGCGTTTGAAGGTCAGCTCCGGGGTGTCGAAATACACGCTGACCAGCCTCTGCCGCAACGGCGCAGCGCTCGCATATCGCCTGAGCAGCGGATGCCGGCGCAAGGCGGCGACGTCGTCCGAATCGATCGACAGTTTCAATTCGGTTTCCATTGCCAGGGTTCGGAAAATTGATTGCCGGCAAAACCGCCGGCCGGCCGCCGCGCTCACATCTGCCAGCGCAGCCATGTAAACAACACGTTGCCATTGCCGACGCCACCGGGAATGTAGGTGGATTGGATTGCCAGGCGCCCGTATTCGAGCGAAACCAGCGGGAACAACACCGGAAATGGAATGTAGTGATATTCGGCGCGCGCGGTCACGCCCAGCGTGAAGCCGGCGCCCAGCCGCAGAGCGCCCGCCGGTCGCCAGATCTTCTGGAATGCGTAGCCGGCGGTCGGCTCGACGTCATTGTGCGATTCGAGAAAGGCCATGGCATACAGCGCGTGCCAGTCGCCATCAGCATCATAGCGATACTCGCCGATCCCCAATCCCCACGGGTCTTCATTGAAGGAAGCAATTTTTTGCGGACTGTAGCGCGAACGGTTGTGCCACATGTTGATCGGCACATACAGTTCATACTGGTTCGAGCGCCAAGTGTCGCCCAGGGTCTTTTGAAACTGCTCCCAATGAGAGGCGAGCGCCGTCGTTGTCGCATTTGTGGCGCCATCGGCAGCATCGCCGGCATGGCAAGCCAGCGGCGCCAAAGCGGCGACGCACAGCACCAGCCGGCAGCAGAGCGAGGACAGAAGCATGGCTTCGATGTTTCGGGTGCAGTTAAGACGCCTCCAACATATTCCATGGTGGCTTCAGGCAATTTGATTATCGACAAGCGCGGGGAACCGAAGTTACGCCGGACTTCGGCAGCAGTGCGAGAACAGCCATCGGCGGCACCAGCGCGGAAGTTGGTTGCGTGATGCCGATCTGCCCGATCTCGACGGTGCGCCGCGCCAATGCCGTCAATTGCCCGAATCTTGCGCCAGCGATCGTTGCCGATATCCAAGCTGCTGCGCCACGAAGCCGTCGAACGCACGCAACAAGCTTGGGTATTTATCGCCTGTGCCCTCGATTCGCATCAGGACATGACAGGTGGCTTCCAGCGTCGAAAGCTGGTCGCGCCGATGCGCTTGCCGGATGCGATAGCGCGATGCCGGCGCATCGCTAAGCGACAGTCGTGGCAGTTGCTGCAGCAGCGGATTCCGCAACAGCATTTTCCGGCTCTTGCGCCAGGTACCGTCCAGTACGATCAGGCGCAGGCGCTGCGGCTCATGCAATATGGATGAATCCAGCGGCGGCGGCGGAGGCATCCCGGGGCTGTCCGGATACAGCAGGACCGCAGCGCGATGAGCCGGCGGCGGCGTGCTCCGCTGCAGCGCCGGCGTCCAAGGCTGATGCAACAGCGCCTGCAATTCCTGCTCCGCAAACGTTTCCCCGACCTGCAACCGACTGTGGCGCAGGCTCAGGTGCAGCAGGCGGGCGCTGCCTTTGGCATGGTTCAGCTCCAGCGGATGCTGCAGAATCAGCACTTCGACCTGGTTCTGGATCGCTGTGCTCCACTGGCAAATGCAGGCAGATTGCGGGCGCTGGCAACGCACGCAAACGAGGCGTTTCGGAATTGAAGCGAATGGCATGGGCCGATTGTATTACCGGCGCCGCTAGCCTGGTGGCGCCTTGCCACTCCTGGCGTCGGCCAGCAGCGTAAAGATATCCATCGGCACCGGAAACACGATGGTCGAGCTTTTGTCGCCGGCGATCGCGGTCAGCGTCTGCAGGTAGCGCAACTGCATCGCCTGCGGCTGCTGCGCCAGCATCTGCGCCGCCTGCAGCAGCTTTTCCGAGGCCTGCAGCTCGCCCTCGGCATGGATCACCTTGGCGCGCCGTTCGCGCTCGGCCTCGGCCTGGCGCGCGATGGCGCGGATCATGGTTTCGTTGATGTCGACGTGCTTGATTTCGACCGTCGAAACCTTGATACCCCAGGCGTCGGTCTGGCTGTCGAGCACGCGCTGGATGTCGAGGTTGAGCCGTTCGCGCTCGGCCAGCAATTCGTCCAGCTCGTGCTTACCGAGCACCGCGCGCAGCGTGGTCTGCGCCAGCTGGCTGGTGGCTTCCAGAAACTGCGCCACCTGGATCACCGATTTTTCCGGGTCGATGACGCGGAAATACACCACCGCGTTGACCTTGACCGAGACGTTGTCGCGCGTGATGACATCTTGCGGCGGCACGTCGAACACGATGATGCGCAGATCGACCTTGACCATCTGCTGCACCAGCGGAATCAGCAGAAAGAAGCCGGGGCCCTTGACGCCGGAAAAGCGGCCCAGCGTAAACACCACGCCGCGCTCGTACTCGCGCAGGATGCGCACCGCCATCATCAGCAACAGTAGCACCAGCAGCAACAGGACGCCGCCGAATCCGAGGCCTGCTCCCATGACTATTCTCCTTGCCTGGTTTGACTTCTCTCGTCGGCCGCGACCACCGACAGCACCAGCCCGTCGCGCGCCACCACCCGCACCCGCTGGCCGCGCCGCAGCGGCGCCGCGCTACGGATCGCCCACTGCTCGCCCTGCACGCGGGCCCAGCCCTGGCCGCCCTGCGGCAGATCGGCCAGCACCTCGCCCAGGCTGCCGGACAGGGTTTCCTGACCGCTCACCACGGGCCGTCGGCGCGCCTTCAGGGCCACGCCGGCGACCACGAAAATGAAGCTGGCGGAAAACACGCTGACCGCCGCCACCAGGCCCAGCGGCACGCCATAGGCGGGCGACTCGGTATCAATCAGCATCAGCGCGCCAACCGCGAAGGCGATCATGCCGCCCACCGCCAGCACGCCGAAGCTGACCAGGAACACTTCCGCCACCATGAACGACAGGCCGAGCAGGATCAGCGCCAGGCCGGCGTAATTGACCGGCAGCATGTGCAGCGCGAACATCCCGAGCAAAAGGCAGATGGCGCCGACCACGCCCGGCAGCACGAAACCGGGACTGGCGAATTCGAAGAACAGGCCGTACACGCCGGCCATCAGCAACAGCAAGGCGATGCCGGGATCGGTGATCACGGCCAGCAGGTGCGCCTTCCAGTCGGGCTCGACGCGGATCACGGCCGCATCCCGCGTGTGTAGCAGGTGCTCGCCGCTGGCGGTGCGCAGGTGGCGGCCGTCGAGCGCCGCCAGCAGTGCCGGCACGTCGGCCGCGGTGAGGTCGATCACGCGCTGTGTTAGCGCCTCATCGGCCGACAGGCTGACCGCTTCCCGCACCGCGCGCTCGGCCCATTCGGCGTTGCGCCCGCGCAGTTGCGCCAGGCCGCGGATGTAGGCGGCGGCGTCATGCACCTGCTTGCGCTCCAGCGCACCCGGCTGAGCAGCGGGCGCGCTCTTGCCGCCTGCGGCCGCATCCGGCGCCGGCTTCCCGCTTTCGTCCGGCGCGCCGCCCAGGCCGATCTGCACCGGAGTGGCGGCGCCCAGATTGGTGCCGGGCGCCATGGCGGCGATGTGGCTGGCGTACAGGATGTAGGTGCCGGCGGAAGCGGCGCGGGCGCCGCTGGGCGAGACAAAGGCGGCGACCGGCACCGGCGAGGCGAGGATCGCCTGGATGATGTCGCGCATCGACAAATCCAGGCCGCCGGGCGTATCCATCTGCAGCACCAGCAGTTGCGCGCCGTCATGGGCGGCGCGGGCGATGCCGCGCGTGACAAAATCGGCGCTGGCCGGGCCGATGGCGCCGACCAGCGGTAGCACCAGCACCGGCGGCGGCGCCGGGCCGACTACAGCACTGGCTCCCGGCAGAAACAAGCCGCAGCAGGCCAGCAGTACGGTAGGGAACAGCTTGCGCACGTTCGCACCCGGATCGATCAGGTGCCTTGATTATTGCAGAAATCCGGCAACGCGGCGGCCGGCGCCGGGATCAGGCGATGTGGAAGATCGAGTCGTAGCCGTCCTGCGCGCTGTGCGCATCTTGCAGCTCGTCCACCAACTCCAGATCGGCCAGTTCCTCCACCGCATTGGTGTAACTGGCCAGCCGGTCGGCGCCGATGATGCGGTAGATTTCGCCGGCTTCGTTGCGAATGCCGATGATCAGCGCTTCCTGCCGCACCTCGGCAACGCTCGCGTGGTCCAATAGCAGGTTGCCGATGATGGTGGAATCGATTTTGGCGATCTGGACGCGCTCGATCAGTGCTGTTTTCAAGGTACTTTCCGGTAATAGGGTTGGGTCATGATTGGCGGCGCTCAATATAACCGCAAATGCCTTTCTGCGCCTTGCCGCGAATCAATTCCGGCTTGCCGCAGATTGGCGCTGCCAGCGCCGGATTGTATGTTCCAATAGCGGCCTGCCCGGCGCTTGGCGCCGCCCATTCTTCCTTTCGATTGCCGATTTCCATGATTGTTCAGCCACCGGTTGTTTCCGCCCCGCATGCCAAAGGGGGCGCGATACCTGAGCCAAGCGCGCCGCCGCTGCTCCACTGGAGCGAAGACGATCAGCCGCGCTCGGCGCGCTGGCGCTCGGAAAGCGGGCTGGCGCCGCCGAAACGGGTGATCCTGGCCGACGACACGCTGAGCGCCGATAGCGCCTACCGGCTGGCCTGCGAGGGCACCGGCTTGCTGTGGCGCGGCGACTTCCAGAATGCGCGGCAATTGCTGGCGGCGCTGGCGCGGCGCATCGATCGCCCGCACAAGAAAAGCAGGAAAGGGCCGGCGACGCCGCCAACGCCGGCCACCGCCTTCCATTTGCACCGGCAGGCGCAGGCGCAGCGGGCGCGCGTGTTGGCGATGCTGCTGCTGCCGTTCGACGCCGACTACCGGATTCCGCTGCGCCGCGCGCCGGACGTGAAACTAGCCTGCAACGAAGCCTGGGGTGCCGGCCGCGAACCGTTCGTGGCCTCGCTGCGCGAGTTGCAAGGCGTGATCGGCGCGCACGAGTGGCGCAAGAACGGGGTCGAGATTCCGGCCCTGGGCGCGCGCATCCACCCGCATTACGGCGTGTTTTCGCCGCTGCGCGGCGAATATGTCGATTTGGTGGCAGCCGCGCCGCTGCCCGCCACCACGCTGGCGTTCGACATCGGTACCGGCAGCGGCGTGCTGGCGGCGCTGTTGGTGCGACGCGGCGTTTCGCGCGTGGTGGCGACCGAACTGGAGCCGCGCGCGCTGTCCTGCGCACGCGAGAATTTCGCCTGGCTGGACGTCGCCGGGCAGGTCGAGCTGGTCGAAGCCGATTTGTTTCCGTCCGGACAGGCGCCGCTGGTGGTGTGCAATCCGCCCTGGCTGCCGGCGCGCCCCAGTTCGACCATCGAGCACGCCATTTATGACCCCGACAGCCGCATGCTGCGCGGCTTCCTGGCAGGCCTCGGCGCGCACCTGACTGCGGGCGGTGAAGGCTGGCTGCTGCTGTCGGATCTGGCCGAGCATCTGGGTTTGCGCTCGCGCGCCGAACTGCTGGAGTGGATCGCCGCCGCCGGCCTCCAGGTGCTGGGCCGCAGCGAAATCAAGCCGCAACACCCGAAAACCGCCGATGCCAACGATCCGCTGCATACGGCGCGCGCGGCCGAAGTGACCTCGCTGTGGCGCCTCACCGTCCGCACCTGATCCAAGAGTATGCTGAAAATAGCTCCATTTTTTGCCCGGTATTGACCAGGCATTAATGGAGTATATGAATCTGCCGCAGTCCTAGCGCTGTACCACCAGGGGCCGCGCGGCGCCGGCATCCTGCACCTGCTGCGCCGCGCCGGCGGCATCGTTGCGGCTGGCGAACGGACCGCTATGGACCCGGAACAGCGTGCCGTATTGCACCACTTCCAACGGCGGCAGCGCGGCTGACCAGGTTTGCGCCAGCCGCGCGCGCAGCGCTTCAGCGTTGGCCGCCTGCGAATAGGCGCCCAGTTGCAGATAGAAGCCGCCGCCGGCCGCGGCCGGCGCGATCGAGGTGGCGACGCGCGTCGGCACTTCCGCCGCCGGCTGCGCCGCGCCGGCTTCCGCCTGCAGCAGCGTGTCGATCGACACTGGCGCGACCGCGCTGGCCGTCGCCGCCGACGCAGTCTCCGGATTCTGCGGATTCTGCTTGTTGGCGGCGATGCGCAGGATTTCGTCCGGCAGCAGCCGCTCGACTTCGAGCTCGGTGCTGCCGTGCGTCAGGTAGCCGAGTTTCAGCGCCGCGGTATACGACAGGTCGATGATGCGGTCGGAACGAAACGGCCCGCGATCATTCACTCGCACGATTACCTGGGTGCCGGTGGCGAGGTTGGTCACCCGCACATACGACGGCAGCGGCAGGGTCGGATGGGCAGCGGTCATCTGGTACATGTCGTACAGCTCGCCGGATGAAGTCTTCTGGCCATGGAATTTCTTGCCGTACCAGCTACCGATGCCGCGCTGCTTCAGCGGCCGCTCGTCGGTGATCGGGGTGTAGGTCTTGCCGAACACCACATACGGCCGCAGTGTCGCTTTGGCATAGGGCTCGATCTTCGGTTCGGCATCGGGTATGGACAGCAAATCCTCCGGCGGCGCGTCGCCCGGGCCGTCGTCCAAGTAATAGCCGCCGCGCCCGGAACCGGCCGGCGGCAGCACCGGCAGCTTGCGCGCGGTAGCCGGCTGCGCCTGGGTCGGCCTCGCCACCGGCGCCTGTGGCGCAGGCTGTTGCGGCACGCTGCCGCAGGCGGCCAGGATCAAGGCCGGCACGACTGCCGCCAGCCGGAGCAGCAGGCGGTCTCTCTGCGGATGCAGGCTTGGTGGCATCGAAAGGCTCCTTAAGTCTGAATCAGTTTTCGATGGCGCTGGATGCTCATCAGGATACCGACGCCCAGGCCGAGCGTCACCAGCGCCGTACCGCCGTAGCTCATGAACGGCAGCGGCACCCCGACCACCGGCAGAATACCACTCACCATGCCCATGTTGACGAAGGCATAGGTGAAGAAGATCAGCGTGATGGCGCCGGCCAAGAGGCGCGTAAAAAAGCTTGGCGCATTGGCGGCGATGATCAGGCCGCGCCCGATCAGCAGCAGATATAGCAGCAACAGCACGCCGTTGCCGATCAGGCCGAATTCCTCCGAATACACGGCGAAGATGAAATCGGTGGTACGCTCGGGAATGAAGGCCAGGTGCGATTGCGTACCGTTTAACCAACCCTTGCCGGAAATCCCGCCGGAACCGATGGCGATGGTCGACTGGATGATGTGAAAACCCTTGCCGAGCGGGTCGGCGGTGGGGTCGATCAGCGTCATCACGCGCGAACGCTGGTAATCGTGCAGCATCGACCACACCACCGGCAGGCTGGCGGCCACCGCCAGCACCAGCCCGGCCAGCACCTTCCAGGACAGCCCGGCCAGGAAAATCACGTAGAACCCCGCCGCCAGCACCAGCAGCGCGGTACCGAGATCCGGCTGCTTGGCGATCAGGCCGACCGGCACCAGCAGCAGCAGCGCCGCCAGCAGGTATTCGCGCCAGCCGATCTGGCCTTCGCGCTTCTGGAAGAACCAGGCCAGCATCAACGGCATCGCGATCTTCATGACTTCCGACGGCTGCACGATGATGCCCACGTCGAGCCAGCGGCGCGCGCCCTTCTTGACCAGCCCGAACAGCGCCACCGCAATCAGGAGCGCCACGCCGAAGGTATACACCGGCAGCGCGAAGCGCATCAGTGTTTGCGGTGGCACGTTGGCGGCGGCCCACATGACGACGAAGGCAATCAGGATGTTACGCAACTGGTCCTCGACCCGGCCCGGCACGTCGATCCCGGCCGAATACAACGTGACCAGGGCCACCGACAGCAGCAGGAACACGATCAGCGCCAGCGGGCCGTCAAACACCGTGAAATACGGCTTGGCGACTTCCCAGAAGGTACGCCGGTCCTTCAGCCCCATGACTGGACTCCGGCACCGAGCAGCGGCATGGCGGCAAATGGGCGTTGCGCAAGAATGGGCACGTCAATCCTCGTGAATGTGGGTGCCGGCAGTGGCGGCAACGGCCTTGGCCAACGGTGCTGGCGCCGGCGTCGCGTCCTGCGCTCCCGGCTTTTTGCCAAGCAGGAAATAGTCGAGCGCGGCGCGCACGATCGGCGCCGCCGCTTGCGCGCCGAAACCGCCGTTCTCGACGATGATGGCGAGCGCGATGCGCGGCTGCTCGGCCGGCGCGAACGCGGTGTACAGCGCGTGGTCGTGGTGCCGAGCGTCGATCTTGCTGGCATCGTATTTCTCGTTTTTCTTGATCGCGATCACCTGCGCGGTGCCGGTCTTGCCGGCCGACTCATAGCCGGCGCCGGCGAATACCCGGCGCGAAGTGCCTTCCAGCGTGACGCCGACCATCGCCTGCTTGATGACGTCGATATTTTTTTTCTGCAGCGGGATGCGGTAGCTTTCCTTCGGCACCGTCAGCGTGCGCTCATGGCTGTCCGGGTCTTCGACCGCCTTCACCAGGTGCGGTTTCATCACCACGCCGTTGTTCGCCAGGATCGCGGTCGCGTGCGCCAGTTGCAGCGGCGTGAAGGCGTTGTAGCCCTGGCCGATGCCAAGCGAAATGGTCTCGCCGGCAAACCATTTCTTTTGCTCCGGCTTCTTGTAGGCCGCTCTCTTCCAGGCGGTCGACGGCAACAGGCCAGCGCGCTCATGCTCGAGGTCGATCCCGGTCAACTGGCCGAAGCCGAACGGTTTCATGAAGTCATGGATCGCATCCACCCCCATGTCGTTGGCCAGCAGGTAGTAGTAGGTATCGCACGACTGCACGATCGACTTGTACATGTCGACCATGCCGTGGCCGCCTTCGTTGTCATCGCGGAACTTGTGGTTGCCGAGCCAGAAATAGCCGGGGTCGGCGATCGCGTCCTGCGGCTTGCGCTTGCCCAGCTCCAGCGCCGCCAGCGCCATGAACGGCTTGTAGGTCGAGCCGGGCGGATAGGCACCCGACAGCGGCCGGTTCACCAGCGGCTTGTCGGGGGAACTGTTCAATTCGTCCCAGCTTTGCTGGTCGATGCCGTCGATGAACAGGTTGGGGTCGAAGCCGGGGCGCGAGACGTAGGCCAGGATGTCGCCGGTCGCCGGCTCGATCGCCACCAGCGCGCCGCGTCGCTCGCCGAAGGCCTGTTCCACCACTTTCTGCAGTTCGATGTCGATCGACAGGATCAGGTTGTGGCCAGGGGTGGCCGGCGTACGCGACAGAGAGCGCACCGCGCGGCCGCTGGCCGAGACTTCGACCTCTTCGTAGCCGGTGGTGCCATGCAGGTATTTTTCGTAGCTTTTTTCGACCCCTTCCTTGCCGATGTGATTGCTGCCGGCATAGTTGGCGCCGTCCTCGCTTTGCTCGATCAGATCGGCGTCGCGGGCGTTGATGCGGCCAATGTAGCCGATCACGTGCGACGCCACATCGCCCAGCGGATACTGACGGAACAAGCGCGCCTCGACCTCGACTCCGGGAAAGCGGTAGCGTTGCACCGAGAAACGCGCCACTTCCTCGTCGGAAAGACGGGTGCGGATCGGCACGCTTTCGAACTTGCGCGAATCCTCCAGCAGACGGCGGAACTGCTTGCGGTCGCGCGGCGTGATCTCGACCAGCGTGGACAGGTCGTCGATCACGTCCTCCAGCTTGCCATCGATCTTGGAGGGTGTGATTTCCAGCGTGTAGGCGGAATAATTGCGCGCCAGGATGACGCCGTTGCGGTCGAAAATCAGTCCACGGTTGGGCACTACCGGCACCACCGAGATGCGGTTGTCCTCGGCCTGCGCCGCGTACTGGTCGTGGCGCGCCACTTGCAGCCAGACAAAGCGCGCGGCCAGCACGGCGAAACACAGCAGCACGAACAGCGCCACCGCCGACAGCCGCAACCGGAACAGGTACAGCTCGCGCTCGGCATTCTTGAATTCAGTCATGCGTGGCGGTCTTTCGTGTTTTTCCGGCGCGCCGCGCCTAGCGCGGCCGCCGCTTCAAAGCGGACGGTTGTCATCGCGGTTGACGGCGCGCCGCTGCGGCGCCAGCAACAACCAGGTCGCCAGTGGCCAGAGCGCCACCGAAATCAGGCTTTCGGTGAAATACAGCCAGCCCGGAAAACTGCCGCCCGCCATCAGGCGAATCAGCAACTGCACCAGTTGCGTCAGCAGCAGCAGGGGCAGCACGTGCAGCGCCTGGGTCCCCATCGAAAACCACAGCACGCGGCGATGGATCATGATCGCAAAATACGACAGCAGCGTGTAGGCCAGCGCATTCTCGCCCAGCAGGCTGGCATCATGCACATCCATCATCAGCCCCATGAAAAAGGCGATGCCGATGCCGACCTTGCGCGGCTGGTGAATGTTCCAGAACACCAGGATCAGCGCGAGGAAATCCGGCACCCCGCTCCAGCGCCCCCAAGGCAGCAGGTTGAGCAGGAAGGCGATGATCAGGCTGGCTGCGATGAACAGCCCGGAAGCCGGCAGCAGGATGTATTGCGGGCGATTCATCGGGCGATCTCCCCGGCCGGGGCCGCCTTTTTCGGCGGCGCCTGGATTTTTTGCGGCTCCTGCTTGGCTCGTTGGCGCGCGGCGCGGGATCCGGGCTGCTTTCGTGCGTCCTGTTGCTCCACCTCGATCGGCGGCAGCGGCTTGGCGGCAGTCAGCAGCACCAGCAACTGGCGATGGCGGCCAAGCCCGGCCAGCGGCTCACACACGATATGGGCAAAGGCATCGGTCACCTTGTTTTCAACCTGGGTCACGCGCGCTACCGCCAGCCCCGCCGGATAGACGCCGTCGATGCCGGAAGTGACCAGCACGTCGCCGTTGCGGATGTCGCCGTTGGCCACCATGAAACGCAGTTCCAGCAGGCCCGACTGGCCGCGCCCGTAGACCACGCTGCGCAAACCGTTGCGCAGCACCTGCACCGGAATCGCCTGGTCCTTGTCGGTCAAGAGGCTGACCTCGGCGGCAAAAGGAAATACGCGCGTCACCTGGCCAACCACACCGGTATCGTCGATCACCGGCTGGCCGGCGGCGACGCCATCGCGGCTGCCGCGATCGAGTACGATCTTGCGCGTAAATGGATCGCGGGTGTCATACAGGATTTCGCTAGCGACCGATTGCACCGCGAGCTGGTCGCGGATTGCCAGCAACTTGCGCAACTGCTGGTTCTCCGTCGCCAGAAATTGCGCCTGCTGCAAGGTGCGCGCATTGTCGGCGTGCTGGCGCCGAAAGCTCTGGTTTTCCTGCTCCAGGCGCGTTTGGGAAGTGAAGTAATCGCCGATCCGATACAGCGCATCGCGCGGCATCAGCGCGGCAGCCTGCAACGGATAGAGCGCGGCACCCACCAGTTGGCGCAGCATCGCCAGCGACTGCGTGCGGGCATCCGTCACCAGCAATGCGACCGCGATGAGGGCGAAAAAGACCACTTTCGCACGAGCCGAAGCGCCCTGCTTGAAAAGTGGCGGTGGGCTACTGAGTTCCATTTATCGTCTTGCAAACCCCGGCGAGTACGACGGCACCGGCGCCCCGGCGCCGGCTTGGTTGCGGGTCAGGCTGAAAGGTTGGTGCCGATGCTGCCGAACGTGCCGCGCACAGCATCGCGGCGCTTATTCGTAGGAGAAGATCGAACCGAGTTTGTCCATGCGTTCCAGCGCCATACCGGAACCGCGCACCACGCAAGTCAGCGGGTCCTCGGCGACGATCACCGGCAGGCCGGTTTCTTCCATCAGCAAGCGGTCAAGATCGCGCAGCAGGGCGCCGCCGCCGGTCAGCATCATGCCTTTTTCGGCGATGTCGGCGCCCAGTTCGGGCGGCGTCTGTTCCAGTGCGTTCTTGACGGCGGAAACGATGCCGTTCAACGGTTCGGTCAGCGCCTCCAGAATTTCATTGCTGGAGATGGTGAACGAGCGCGGGATGCCCTCCGACAGGTTGCGTCCCTTGACTTCCATTTCCTTGACTTCCGAACCGGGGAAGGCGGAGCCGATTTCCTTCTTGATCGCCTCGGCGGTCTGCTCGCCGATCAGCATGCCGTAATTGCGGCGGATATAGTTGACGATCGCTTCGTCGAAGCGGTCGCCGCCGACCCGGATTGAACCCTTGTACACCATGCCGCCGAGCGAAATGATGCCGACTTCGGTGGTGCCGCCGCCGATGTCGACCACCATCGAGCCGGTGGCGTCCGCCACTGGCAGGCCGGCGCCGATCGCGGCCGCCATCGGTTCCTCGATCAGGAATACCTGCGAGGCGCCGGCGCCCAGCGCCGATTCGCGGATCGCGCGCCGTTCGACCTGGGTCGAGCCGCACGGCACGCAGATGATGATGCGCGGCGACGGCCGAAACAGCTTGGAATCGTGCACCATGCGGATGAACTGCTTCAACATCTGCTCGGTGACGGTGAAGTCGGCGATCACGCCGTCCTTCATGGGCCGGATCGCCTCGATGTTGCCGGGCACCTTGCCCAGCATCTGCTTGGCTTCCTTGCCGACCGCCATGATGGTTTTCTTGCCATTCGGCCCGCCCTGCTCGCGGATCGCCACTACCGACGGCTCGTCCAGCACGATGCCCGAGGTACGCACATAAATCAGCGTATTGGCCGTCCCCAGATCGATCGCCAGGTCATTTGAAAAATAACTGCGTAAAAATCCGAACATGTGTCAATTTCCATTTCATTGTGGGGCGAAACTCAGCCCGGCGGAACTCGCTCCGCAAGAAATCCGGTTACTGCGAAATAAGGCCCGGCGCCCAGACACCCGTCCCGGCAAGCCTCGGCCCCAAGGTTGCCGGCGCCACGCACGGTCGGTTGCGGCCCGCGATTCCATGCCGGCCCGGCGCCCGTCGAGTATTAGCCCCGCATTCTACCTTATAATTTGTACGTGCCCGATCGGACATTTCCTCTAAAACTCAGCGTCAATTGCCGGTTTTGACAAGTTTTTGCCGGCATTAAGGCGCCATTCGAACCATCTGAACTTCTCGCCGACGCAAGCCATTTGCGCACCCGACCATGTCACTCGATCTGTCCGATGTCAAACGCCTCGCCATCCTCGCCCAACTCGAATTGAGCGAGGCCCAGGCCGCCGCCACCCTCTCCAAGCTGAATGACATCTTTGCACTGGTGGAGCAGATGAAAACCGTCGATACCAGCGGCATCGAACCGCTGGCGCACCCGATTGCCGCGTTCCAGCCAGGGCTGTCGCTGCGCCTGCGCGAAGATGAAGTCACCGAGCCCAACCGGCGTGACGATTACCAGCGCAATGCGCCTGCCGTCCAGGACGGCCTGTTCCTGGTCCCCAAGGTCATCGAATGATGTCGGATTCGCAATAATCGTCGCTCAATGTCCGGTCGGCCGAGTTTGCGCCGGGCACCCACACCACGCTGAATCGAACATGATGCATACCAAAACCATCCGGCAGCTATCGGATTTGCTGCAGACCCGACAAATTTCCGCAGTCGAGCTGGCCAGACTGTTCCTCGGCCGCATAGCCGACAGCAGCCTGAATGCGTTTTTGCATATCGACCCCGAGCTCACTCTGCAGCAGGCGGCCGCAGCCGACCAGTTGCTGGCGCAAAAACAGGCAACGCCGCTGACCGGAATTCCGATCGCGCACAAGGACCTGTTCGTCACGCGCAACTGGCGCACCACGGCCGGCTCCAAGATGCTGGAAAACTATGTCAGCCCGTTCGATGCCACGGTGGTCGAGCGCTGCCAGCAAGCCGGGATGGTAACCTTGGGCAAGCTGAACTGCGACGAATTCGCGATGGGCTCGACCAACGAGAATTCGTTTTTCGGCGCCGTCAGGAATCCATGGGACACCACGGCGATCCCGGGCGGATCTTCCGGCGGCTCGGCGGCGGCGGTGGCGGCGCGCCTGACGCCGGCCGCGACCGGCACCGATACCGGCGGCTCGATCCGGCAGCCGGCCGCGCATTGCGGCGTGACCGGCATCAAGCCGACCTACGGCAGCGTCTCGCGCTACGGCATGATCGCCTTCGCGTCCTCGCTCGACCAGGGCGGGCCGATCGCGCGGAGCGCCGAGGATTGCGCGCTGTTGCTGAATGCGCTGGTCGGCTTCGATGCGCGCGATTCGACCAGCGTCGCGCGCCGTGCCGATGGCGCCGCCGAAGATTTCACGGGCGCGCTGAACGACGATCTGCGCGGCCTGAAGATCGGCGTGCCGCGCGAGTATTTCGGCGATGGCCTGGCACCCGAAGTCGAGCAGGCAGTGCGCGCGGCGCTCTCCGAATACGAAAAACTGGGGGCGACGCTGGTCGACATTTCGCTGCCGAATACCGCGCTGTCGATCCCGGCCTATTACGTGATCGCGCCGGCCGAAGCATCTTCCAACCTGTCGCGTTTCGACGGCGTGCGCTACGGCCATCGCGCCAGCCAGTATCACGACCTGGCCGACATGTATCAGAAGACCCGCGCCGAAGGCTTTGGCGACGAAGTCAAGCGCCGCATCCTGGTCGGCGCCTACGTGCTGTCGCACGGCTATTACGACGCCTATTACCTGCAGGCGCAGCGCATCCGGCGCCTGATCGCGCAGGATTTCCAGAACGCGTTCCGGCAATGCGATGTCATCATGGGGCCGGTGGCGCCGACCGTGGCCTGGGATCTCGGCGCCAAGGCGGACGATCCGGTGGCGATGTATCTGGCCGATATCTACACCTTGTCGACCAGCCTGGCGGGCCTGCCCGGCATGTCGGTTCCGTGCGGCTTCGGCCAGGATGAAAAAACCCGGGGGCGTCCGGTCGGCCTGCAAATCATCGGCAATTATTTTGCCGAGGCAAAATTACTGAACATCGCGCACCGCTATCAGGGCGCCACCGACTGGCACCTGCGGCAACCGGAAACAGCATGAAACCTGGTCGCCAGTTTGCCATCCTGCTGCATGCCGCGCTGCTGCTGGCACTGACGGCCTGGGCCGCGCCGAGTTGGGCGCAACGGCTGGATACGCGCTTTTCCTGCAGCGCGACGCGCGACGAAGATGGCGAGCGCGTGATCTACAGCGACAACGGCGAGTTCCACCTGGACGGCGACCGGATCGAGTCCTTTCGCTGGGAATCGGCGCTGCATCGCCCAACCCACGGCTTCGATTGCAGCATCGACGACGGCGACGGCTTGCAGGCGGAACTGATGCAGGGACTTGACCACGACGCCTGGCGCATCCGCCTGCGCGACGCCCGCGCCGCGCGCGACGCCCGCGGCTACAACTTCGATCGCGGCCTGAATTGCAGCATCCGGCTCGAGCGCCACGGCGACACCCTCGCCGTGAAGCCGAGCTGCCCGGCGCTGTGCGGGTCGCGCGCCAATTTCACGCAACTGTCGGTCGATCTGAAAACCGGCAAGTGCCATTACGTTGAATAAAACAGCAAGCGGGGAAATCATGCAGTGGGAAGTCGTCATCGGTCTGGAAACGCACGCGCAGCTCACGACCCAATCCAAGATCTTCAGCGGCGCCCCGACCCGGTTCGGCGCCGAGCCGAATACGCAAGCCTGCCCGGTCGACCTGGCCCTGCCGGGCGTGCTGCCGGTGCTGAACCGCGGCGCGGTCGAGCGCGCGATCCAGTTCGGGCTGGCGATCGGGGCAACGATTGCACCGCGCTCGGTGTTCGCGCGCAAGAATTATTTCTATCCCGACCTGCCCAAGGGCTACCAGATCAGCCAGTTCGAAATTCCGGTGGTGCAGGGCGGCAGCCTCTCGTTCATGCTGGAACAGGACGGCCAGCCGAGCCTGAAAACGGTGGCACTGACGCGCGCGCATCTGGAAGAAGACGCCGGCAAGTCGCTGCACGAGGATTACCACGGCATGAGCGGCATCGACTTGAACCGCGCCGGCACGCCGCTCTTGGAAATCGTCACCGAGCCCGACATGCGCAGCGCCGCGGAAGCGGTGGCCTACGCCAAGGCGCTGCATGCGCTGGTGACCTGGCTCGGCATCTGCGACGGCAACATGCAGGAAGGCTCGTTCCGCTGCGACGCCAACGTCTCGGTGCGCCCGCTCGGGCAAAAGGAATTCGGCACCCGCTGCGAGATCAAGAACCTGAACTCGTTCCGCTTCATGGAAGACGCGATCAACTATGAAGTGCGGCGCCAGATCGAACTGATCGAGGACGGCGGCCGCGTGGTGCAGGCAACCCGCCTGTACGATCCGGACAGGAAGGAAACGCGCGCCATGCGCAGCAAGGAAGATGCGCAGGATTACCGCTATTTTCCCGATCCCGACCTGCCGCCCTTGGTGATCGAGCCGGAGTGGATCGAACGCGTGCGCGCGACGATGCCGGAGTTGCCGGGCGCGATGCGCGAACGCTTCGTGCGCGATTATGGTTTGCCGGAATACGATGCGGCGGTGCTGACGCAGTCGAAGGCGATGGCGAATTATTTCGAGGCGGTGCTCGCCAAGGCCGGCCGCGAACAGGCCAAGACCGCCGCCAACTGGCTGATGGGCGATGTCTCGTCCACGCTGAACCGCGCGGGCGTCGAGATCGCTGCGGCGCCGGTCACCGCGCAACAACTGGCACTGCTGCTGCAACGCATCGCCGACGGCACGATCTCGAACAAGATCGCCAAGGAAGTGTTCGGCGCGATGTGGGAAGCGCAGTCGGCGGCGCCGACGCTGGCCGACGACATCATCGAAGCCAAGGGCTTGAAACAGATTTCGGATACCGGCGCACTGGAAAAAATCGTCGACGAAGTGCTGGCGGCGAATGCGAAGTCGGTCGAGGAATTCCGCGCCGGCAAGGAAAAGGCCTTCAATGCGCTGATCGGACAGGCAATGAAGGCGACCAGGGGCAAGGCCAATCCGGCGCAACTGACCGAGCTGCTAAAGCAAAAGCTGGCCGGCTGAGCCGGCGCCCCACCGATGACCCGCATCAACGCCGATCTGCTGCCGGCGGTACTGACCGACCAGCATCTGTTCGCCGAGTACCGCGAGATGCGTCGGATACCGAAGAACCTGCTGAAATCCCTGGCGGGGAAGTCGCACGACGAGTTGATCGGCCAGATCCCGACCGACTTTCGGCTGGGGGCCGGCCACGTCAAGTTTTTCTATGACAAGGGGCATTTCCTGATCGCGCGCTACGCCTTGCTGCGCCGGGAGCTGGTGCAACGGAACTACCAATTGACCGACGACGGCGTCTTCGACAATCTGGGCGTCTATCAGCAACACCCTGCCTTCCTGGGCAGCAGGCGCTATTCGTTTACGCCCGAATCCAGGAGCTTGATCGTCGAACGCATCATGGAGCGCATCCGCGACAAACCGCATATCTATACGCTCAAGAAATCACCAATCGAAATCGAGCGCTACTACGCGTTGCTCCAATCCAGCCTGGGCGCCTGAGCCGCCACCCCTTCGTCACATCCGCCTCCATACTCCCGCAAGGTCGAATGGAGTATGCACAAAAAAACAAGAATTTACGGGCGGAATTTGCCTCACAAGCATGGAGTATTCATCCGATGGGCGACTCACTCGCAGAGTTGTGCCGGCGTCCGTTCGCGATAGGCGAGGATGTAGTCGTCGAAACTGCTGCCGCGATCGGCCTGTTCCATGCGCGCCTGCTCGGCCAGCGAGGCGCGCCCCAGTTCGCTGAAATAGGCATCATCCTCGGCGCTAGGCGGGCGGGCGCGGAAATCGGCCGCGTGCGCCAGGCTTTGTGTCAGCGCAAAGGCAGGGAACGAGCCGCCGTTCGCGCGCAGCGCCGCCAGCACCTGCGCCGACGGCGTCAATTCGGGATCTTCCAGCTTGGCGGCCTGCGCCTGCAGGGCCTGCGCGTGCACCGCGCCGTCGCGCTGGGCATCCAGCACTGCGGCCGCGGCACCGATCCGCTCCAGTAATTCCAGTCCCCACGCGCGCAGCCCGACGGCGGCGCCGTTTCGTTGCAGGCGCAGCCCGGGCGCGCGGCCGCGCTTGACGACCGCCGCGAAATTCGCGGCATTTTCCCGGTTTTCCGCCTGGTCGGTCGGGGCGCTGTGATCGAGCGCGCAAAACAGCAGGAAGGCATCCAGGAAGCGCGATGCTTGCAGGCCGATGCCGAGCGGCTGGAACGGATCGACGTCGAGGCAGCGCACTTCGATGTATTGCACGCCGCGTGCGCACAGCGCTTCCAGCGGCCGCTCGCCGCTACGGATCACGCGCTTGGGCCGGATCGTCGCATAGAACTCGTTTTCAATCTGCAGCAGATTGGTATTCAACTGCACCCATTGGCCGTCGCGCCGCATGCCGATTTTTTCGTAAGGCGGATACGGCTGTCGCACCGCGCGCGCCAGCCCGGCCATGTAGTCGTGCAGTGTGTTGTAGGGCGGCATCAAACCGGCTTGCGCATTGTTCTTGTAGCCGAGGTCGCTCATGCGCAGGCTGGTGGCATGCGGCAGGTACAGGGTATCGGCCGCCAACGGCTGCAACTCATGTGGACGGCCGCGCAGGAAACCGGCTTCCATCGCCGGCGAGGCGCCGAACAGGTACATCAGGAGCCAACTGTAGCGATGGAAGTTGCGGATCAGCGCAATGTAGCTTTCCGATTGGTAATCGAGCGCAGTCATGGCGGCCGGCGCCGCTTCGGCCTCCTGCAGCACGCGCCACAGCGCTTCGGCCAGCGAAAAATTGTAGTGGATGCCGGCGATGCACTGCATGCTCTTGCCGTAACGCAGCGCCAATCCGCGCCGGTACACATGCTTCAGCATGCCGATGTGCGAACTGCCATACCAGGCGATCGGAATCTCCGCCTCGGCCGGTAGGGCGCCCGGCATCGACTGGCTCCACAGCAATTCATCGCCCAGCTTGGTATAGGCATAGCGGTGAATTGCGTCGAGCCGCTCCAGCGCGATGCCGATGTCGGGTTCGGCCGGAGTGATGAATTCCAGCAGCGATTCGGAATAGTCGGTGGTGATCTGCACATGCGTCAGCGCGGCGCCGAGCGCGCGTGGATGCGGCGTCAGCGCCAGATGGCCGTGCCGATCGACGCGCAGCGTTTCGCGCTCGATGCCCCGCAAACCTTGCATCAGCAACGGTCGATGGGCGGCGGAGGACAGCAGTGCGAGGCGGCGGGCGAGCAGATCGCTCATGAAGATCCTTGTTTCGTATAGGCAGCGCCGCGGGAGTACGCGACAAATTTTATGCAAGGATAAACGAAAAGTGCGAATCGAACCGGGCGCCGGCGGCGTGCTTGGGCGACAAGCGGTACTATTCCTACCTGACGGCAACCTCGCCCGGGTCGCCGAACCAAACAGAACGCGGCCCGCTCATCCGACTCCGATTGCCACCCGTCGCCATGGAATTTGCCTTGCACAGTCTGCGTTGGCCCGCTCGCGTTGGCGGTGCGCCCCACCCCGCCGCCAAGGGCTGATCTTGCCCGCCCTCAGTTCCCGCGCGATCGGCCTGCTGTGCCTGCTGGTGACTTCGGTCGGCTGGGGCTTCAACTGGCCGGTCATGAAATTCCTGCTGACGCAATGGCCGCCGCTGTTCGCGCGCGGCAGCGCCGGCCTGGTCGCGGCGCTGGCGCTAGCGCTGCTGGCATGGCGGCGCGGCGAACGGTTGACGGTGCCGCGCGCGCAGTACGGCCGGCTGCTGGCGGCCGCCTTCATCAATGTGTTTGCCTGGATGGGATTTTCGACGCTGGCGCTGCAATGGCTGGCGGCCGGCCAGGCGGCTTTGCTGGTGTATACGATGCCGATCTGGGCCACGCTGCTGGCATGGCCGCTGCTGGGCCAGCGGCCACGGGCGCGCAACATCGGCGGGCTGGTGTTGGCGCTGGCCGGCTTGCTGCTGCTGTTTGGCGGCTCCGGCGCGGGCTTGGCCGGGGGCCAGTGGCCGGGTGTGCTGTTTGCACTGGGCGCGGCGCTGCTGTTCGCGCTCGGCACCGTCACCTTGGGCGCGCTGGCCTTGCCGCCATTGACCGCCGTGGTCTGGCAACTGGTGCTGGGCTGCACGCCGATGCTGGTGTACGGGGTTTTGTGCGAGCAGCCGCGGCTGGCAGCGCTGACGCCCACCGGCTGGGCCCTGATGGCATATGTGACGGCGGTGCCGATGGCACTGTGTTACCTGACCTGGTTCGCAGCGCTGCGCCGCCTGCCGCCGGCCACCGCCTCGATCGCGACGCTGGCCACGCCGGTGATCGGCGTGCTGGCCGCCGCCGCGGCGCTGGGTGAGCCGCTGACGGCGAAAGAGCTGCTGGCCATGGGCCTGACCATCGGCGGCCTGGCGCTGGTACTCAGGCGCGGCTGAGGCGGCCGCCTATTCCCCCGGCACCGGCACGTGGCCGCGCAACAGGGCCGCGAATTCATCGCCCGGAATCGGCCGGCTGAAGTAATAACCCTGCATTTCGTCGCAGGCATGGGCGCGCAGGAAGGCTTCCTGCTCCTGCGTTTCAACCCCTTCCGCTACCACCGTTAGCGACAGCGTCTTGCCCATGGCGATGATCGCTTCGGTAATCGCCTTGTCTTCGGTGTTGGTGGCCAGATCGCGGATGAAGGAGCGATCCACCTTCAGCGTATCGATCGGAAAATTCTTCAGCTGGCCGAGCGACGAGTAGCCGGTGCCAAAATCGTCAATCGCCAGCCGCACGCCCAGTTGCTTGATGGCTGAGAGCAGCTTGATGGCCTGCGCCGGATTCTGGATCACCATGCCTTCGGTGATTTCCAGCTCCAGCAGGCTCGGCTCCATGCCGGTTTCAGCCAGGATTTCGGCCAGGTCGCACAGCAATTCCTCGTCGCTGAACTGGCGCACCGACAGGTTGACCGCCATGCAGATCGGCGGCAAGCCCTGCTTTTGCCAGGCGACGTTCTGCAGGCAGGCGGTGCGCAGCACCCATTTGCCGATCGGGACGATCAGGCCGGTTTCCTCGGCGGCCGGGATGAACTGCGCCGGCGACACCGAGCCCAGCTCCGGATTGTCCCAACGCAGCAGCGCCTCGACCCCGGTAATCGTGCCCTTTTGCAGGTCGCGCTTGGCCTGGTAATGCAGGGCCAGTTCGCCCCGGGCCATCGCATGCCGCAGGTTGTTTTCCAGCGTCAGCCGTTCCAGCGTCTGCGACGTGATGTTGCTCGAATAGAACTGGAAATTATTCTTGCCTTCGCTCTTGGCGAAATACATCGCGATGTCGGCGTTCTTCATCAGCGCCTGCTCATCCTCGCCGTCGCCCGGATAAAGCGCGATGCCGATGCTGGCGGTGACCCGGCATTCGCGTTCCAGCAGCATCACCGGCTTGATCGCCGCCGACAACAGCTTGCGGGCAACCGTGGCGGCCTGTTCGGTGCCGTCCAGTTCCTGGATCAGCACGACGAATTCATCGCCACCGAGGCGGGCCACGACATCGCTGGCGCGCAGCGCCTTCTTGAAGCGGCGGGTGATTTCCTGCAGCAACTGGTCGCCGGCGACGTGGCCCAGCGTGTCGTTGATGAACTTGAAGCGATCCAGATCGATGAACAACACCGCGCACTGGCGTTCGTAGCGCTGCGCGCTCGACAAAGCGTGGTTCAGCATCTGATTGAACATCGCACGATTCGGCAGCCCGGTCAGGCTGTCGTGCGTGGCCAGGTGCTGGATGCGCGCCTCGGCGATTTTCTGGTCGGTGATTTCGCGCGAGACGCCGCGATAGCCGAGGAAGCGGCTGTCGCCGTCGAACACCGGCTCGCCGGACACGCTGATGTAATACGGCGTGTCGTCGGCCAGTTGGCGAAACATGATGGCGTCGCGGAACGGCTGGTGCGCCAGCAACTGCAACCGGTGCTCATCCCAGCCGCCGGGCGCATGCATCTCCAGCTCGGTTTCCCACGGCCGCTTGCCGATGAAGGTCTTTTGCACCGCATCGCTGGTGGTATACCGGCTTTCCATCCGTGTGTAGCGCAATTCGGCGTCCTGCTCCCAGTACCAGTCGGACGACAGGTTGGTCAGCGCGCGGAAACGCGCTTCGCTCTCGCGCAAGGCCTGTTCGATCTGGCGCCGTTCGGTGACGTCGCGCAGGATGCCGGCAAAACCAATCGGGTGGCCGGCGGCGTCGCGCACCAGTTGCACCGAGCCCTCGCCGACCACCAGATGGCCATTCTTGTGCAGCATCTCCCATTCAAAGCTGGGAGTTGCAATCCCCGTGCGATAGACGGCGTTAAAATTTTCGAACACGCGAGTGGCGGTTTCGGGTGGCTGGATTTCGCGATAGTTCTTGCCCGCCATCTCGCTCTCGGAATAGCCGGTCAGGCGGCAAAAAGCGCCGTTGCACTGGACGATGTTGCCCTTCAGGTCAACTTCGTAATAGGCGTCTTCGATGGTTTCCAGAATCCTGCGGTATTTGGCCTCGGCCAGGCGCTGCTCCTGCGCGGCCTGCCTGCGCTCGTCTTCCCGCGCAAAGCTCTGCAGCGCAAAGGCGACATTGCGTGCCAGCCGTTCGATCAGGCCCAGCGTTTCTTCTTCGAAGGCGTTTTTCTCGACCGAATAAAACAGCAGTACGCCCAGCACCTGCTGCTCGCGCAGCAGCGGCACGGCGGCGCCCGACTGCACGCCCTGGCTGACGGCCACTTCACGCCATGGCGCGGTGCGCGGATCATTCAGGAAATCGTTGCTGAAACAGGGGCGCCGGCCGCGGAATGCGTTGCCGACCAGCCCCTGGCCGTGCGGTGTATCGTCCACCACCGAAATCGCGATGCCGCCCCCTAGTTGCCGCGATTGCGCGCCGGCGGTGGCAACGATCTGGATGCGGCCGGTATCGGGGTCTGGAATTGCCACCGCCATCACCAGGAACTTGCCGCTCTCGACCGCGGCTTCACATACTTTCTGGTACAACTCGTCAGCGTTGGTGGCGCGCAGCAGGGCCTCGTTGGTAGCGCTCAGAACCGCGTAAATCGCTGCCAAATGTCCCCGTGCCGCACCGTCCTGCGGCAGTTTCATGCTTGCCATGGTTATTTTTCCGATCGGTTGCAGGCGCCCAGTGAAGACCAGGCCAGCGCCCGCCGATGCGGTGGCGCCGGACTTCAGTCTAGCCTGTCAGTTACCGGTAGGCAACCGTTCGCTTGGCTAGCTTCCCGCCGCCCCGCTACCGATTCCATAACGTTGGCGATAAGCGGCCACCGCCGCCTGATATTGCGCCAGTTGTGAGCCGGCGCCGGCAGCGGCGATATATTCCAGCAAATCGTCCAGGTTGGCGATGGCAATCACCGGCATCCCATACAGCGCACTGACTTCCTGCACCGCCGAGCCGGCTGACAGCGCGCCGTCGCGCCCGGAGCGCTCCATGCGGTCGAGTGCGATCAACACTGCGCACGGCGTGGCGCCAGCGGCGCGGATGATCTCGACCGATTCGCGCACCGAGGTGCCGGCCGAGATCACGTCGTCGACGATCACCACCCGGCCGGTCAGCGGCGCGCCGACCACGCTGCCGCCCTCGCCGTGGTCCTTGGCCTCCTTGCGGTTGAAAGCGAACGGCACGTTGCGCCCCTGCTGCGCCAGCGCCACCGCGGTGGCCGAGGCCAGCGTGATGCCCTTGTAGGCGGGACCGAACAGCATGTCGAACTGCAGTCCGGAAGCGGCCAGCGTGCGCGCATAGAAATCCGCCAGCCGCCCCAGCGAGGCGCCGTCGTTGAACAGGCCGGCGTTGAAGAAATAGGGCGAATTGCGGCCGGCCTTGGTCACGAATTCGCCGAAGCGCAACACGCCGGCGGCGACGGAAAAGGCGATGAATTGTTGGCGTAGGTTGCTCAAGTTCGACCTCGATGGTGGTTGCACAGACAGGAATGCGCCAGGCTGGCGCCGGCGCGGCAGCGCTATTTTATGGCTTCCGCAACACGCGGGCGCAATCGGGTATCCTAGCCGGCCTGACTTTTACCTTGCGACACCGATGAAAATCATTTCCGCCAACCTGAACGGTATCCGCTCCGCTGCCAAAAAGGGTTTCTTCGAGTGGCTGCCGGCGCAGAATGCCGACGTCGTCTGCGTGCAGGAACTGAAAGCGCAGGCTACCGACATGGCGCCGCAATTCCTGGCGCCGGCCGGCTACCACGGCTATTTCCACTACGCCGAAAAGAAGGGCTATTCCGGCGTCGGCCTCTATAGCCGCACGCCGGCCAGGAACGTGATCATCGGTTTCGGCAATCCGGAATTCGACGCCGAGGGCCGCTACGTCGAATGCGACTTCGGCGCGCTGACGGTGATTTCGCTGTACTGCCCATCCGGCTCCTCCAGCCCGGAACGGCAGGAAGCCAAATTCCGTTTCATGGAAATTTTCCTGCCGCACCTGCTGGCGCTGAAAAACAGCGGCCGCGAGATCGTCATCTGCGGCGACTGGAACATCGCGCACCAGCAGATCGACCTCAAGAACTGGAAGAGCAACCAGAAAAATTCCGGCTTCCTGCCGGAAGAGCGCGCCTGGCTGTCGCGCGTGTTCGACGAGGTCGGGCTGGTCGACGTCTATCGCACGCTGTATCCGGATGCCACCGGCGAGGCCTACACCTGGTGGAGCAACCGCGGCCAGGCCTGGGCCAAGAACGTCGGCTGGCGCATCGATTATCAGATCGCCACTCCCGGAATTGCGCAATCCGCCTCCCAGGCTGGCGTCTACAAGGAAACGCGCTTTTCCGACCATGCGCCGCTGACGGTGGACTACGACAACAGCCGCTAGCCGTTTCGGGCCAAGCCGGCCGCCGCGCCATGCAATAGAATGCCGGTTGCAAAAAATTCTCCCTCCTTCAACCGACACGCCTTGCCGGCGACAGGATCGCAGCATGACCCAACTTTCCACCGAACAGATGGCCGCCGATTGGCGGCGTCTGCTGCTCCGCTTTACGAGCCATGTCCTGCAGCGCGTGCGGGTGTTGGCCGAGGAGCACCGGGAAGCACTGGCCAGCCATTTCTACCAGCAGATGCTGCAAGACTCGGCGGCGTCCAAGCTGCTCTCGCACGAACAGGTGCAAGACCGGCTGCACGGCTCGATGCAGCGCTGGGTGGCGGCCGCGTTTGCCGCCGGCCCGGAGGACGACTTGCAGCCGGTGGTAGCGCGCCAGATGCAGATCGGCGAAGTGCATGCACGCATCGACGTGCCGGTGCACCTGGTCCTGCGCGGCACCCGCAGCCTGAAGTACAAATTCTACGAATTGCTGGACGCCGACCAGGAACTTAAGGAGGCCGAGCGCACCGACGCCGCCCGCCTGGTGCACGACGTGATCGACTTCGCGATGGAAATCATGAGCCACGCCTATTCCAGCTCGCACGACCGCAATTCGCGCGCGGCGGAGGCGTACCGGCTGTTTTCGGTGGTGCAGGACGTTGCGACCGAACGCGAGCGCCAGCGCGCCGCGCTGCTGGACTGGGAAAACCACCTGATGTTCGAACTGGCGGTCGGCCAGGGGGCGTCTCGCCTGCCGCGCCTCGGCTCAGCCGAGTTCGGCCTGTGGTTTCGCCACAAGGGCGCGCATGCGTTCCAGGGCGCCGCCGAAACCGACCTCATCCTGCAGGCGATCGACCATGTCGACGCGGTGCTGCTGCCGGTGTTCGACCTGCCCGCGCGCCCCGGCGAGGACGAGCGCGTGCAGCACCTGCGCGAATTGCGCGAACAGGCCAGGACCATCGCCTTTCATCTCGATGCGCTGTTCCAGCAGAACAACGAACTGGAAGCCGGACGCGACGTCCTGACACGCCTGTTGAACCGCAAATTCCTGCCGGTGGTGCTGCGCAAGGAAGTGAGTTACGCGCGCCAGCGCGGCGCCAGCTTCGCCATTCTCGCGATCGACATCGACCACTTCAAGCAGGTCAACGACAGCTACGGCCATGAAGCCGGCGACATGGTGCTGCAGCAGGTCGCGGTGCTGCTCGCCAACAGCAGCCGCGGCGGCGATTATATTTTCCGCCTGGGTGGCGAGGAATTTCTGCTGTTGCTGGTCGATGTCGACCAGCAGCGCGCGCGCAAGGCCGCGGAAAAACTGCGCCAGCAGATTGCAAGCGAAAGTTTCCGCCTGCCGCAGGAGCGCAGCCTGACGGTTACCATCAGCGTCGGCCTGGCCCTGTACAACGGCCATCCCGACTACAAGCGCATGCTGCGCCGCGCCGACGATGCGCTGTACCGCGCCAAGCATGGCGGGCGCAATTGCGTGGTGGAAGCCGAAGAATAGCAAGGCGGCGGTGCGGCCTTGCCGGAGGATTTGCCGACGGTCGCCGGGCCGCTTCCATGCCAGATGGAGTATTTTAAAACCCGCCCTGAATACCGGCGGAATTGCGCTATTTTCCTGTATACTCCCGCTAATGACGAACCGCGCCGTCAGCCAGCGCCGGCTTCGGCTGGCTCCACGGCGCCACTTTCGGCAGCAGCAGCATGCCCGGCAGCGCCAACGCGAAGCAGATCAGAAAGAAATTGAACCAGCCGGTCTGGTCGACGATGTAGCCGACCGAGGAATTGATGAAGGTGCGCGGCACCGCCGCCAGGCTGGTGAACAGAGCGAACTGGGTGGCGGTATAGCGCGGATCGGTGGCAGTGGCGATGTAGGCGACGAAGGCAGCGGTGCCGACGCCGACGCCGAATGCCTCGAAGCCAATCACCAGCGCCAGCACCAGCGGATCGGCGCCGACCTGCGCCAGCCAGGCGAAGCCGAGGATCGCCACCGCCTGCACCACGCCGAAAATCCACAGGCCGCGATTGATGCCGATACGGATCATCCAGACTCCGCCCAGCAGGCCGCCGACCAGGCTGGCCCAGAAGCCGGTGGTCTTGGCGATCACGCCGATCTGGGTCATCGTGAAGCCGAGGTCGAGATAGAACTTGGTGGCCAGAGCGGTGGCCATCGAGTCGCCCAGCTTGTACAGGAAGATGAAGCCGAGGATCCACAGCGCGTTGGCCCAGCCGCCACGCGCGATGAATTCGCGAAACGGCAATACCACTGCCTCACGCAGGTTTTTCGGCGGAGATCCATACACCGCCGGCTCCCTGATCAGCAGCGTGCAGACCAAGCCCGGCAGCATGAACGCGGCGGTAATCCAGAATACCGCCTGCCACGCCATCAGGTCGGCCAGGATCAGCGACAGCGCGCCCGGCACCATGCCGGCCACGCGGTAGGCGTTGACGTGCACCGCGCTGCCCAGCCCCTGCTCGTTGTCTTCCAGCAGTTCGCGCCGGTAGGCGTCGATCACGATGTCCTGGCTGGCCGACAGGAACGCCACCGTCGATGCCACGAAGGCGATCAACCCCACCTGCGTCTGCGGATCGAGCATGCCCATGCCGCCGATCGAAAAGAACAGCAGTACCTGGGTCAGCGCCATCCAGCCGCGCCGGCGCCCGAGCGAGCCGAAATGGTAGCGATCCATCAAGGGCGACCACAGGAATTTCCAGGTGTAGGGGAACATCACCAGCGCGAACAAGCCGAGCGCCTTGACGTTCAGGCCGGACTTGGCGAGCCAGGCCTGCAGCAGGCTCAAGAGAATGAACAGCGGCAGGCCGGAGGTGAAGCCGAGGAAGACGCAGATCAGGATGCGGCGGTTGAGATAGCTTTGCAGTGGCATTGCGGCGTCCCGATGGTCGGTAGAGTGCGGAAAATTATCTTTTCTTGAGGCGGAAGATCGCCAGGCTGCCGCGCCAGTTCGGCAGCAGCGTCACCTGCCGGCCGTCGTCCAGCGCGACCCGCTCCAGCACTTCCAGCCCGACCTCGTTGGCCAGTTGCTCGAAATCCGGAATCGTCGCGCAGCGCAGGTTGGGCGTGTCGTACCACTCGTAGGGCAGCGATTTCGAGACCGGCATGCGGCCGCCGAGCAGAGCCAGCCGGTGCGGCCAGTAGCCGAAATTCGGGAACGAGACGATCGCCTCGCGCCCGACGCGGGCGATGTCGCGCAGGATGCCTTCGACATCCTTCATCATCTGCAGCGCCGACAGGCACAGCACGGTATCGAAGGCGTTGTCGGCGAAGATCGCCAGCCCCGCCTCTAGGTCCTGCTGGATCACCGACACCCCGCGCGCCACGCACAGCGGGATCTTGTCGTCGTCGATTTCGACGCCGTAGCCGGTGCAGCCCTTGTCGCTGCGCAGATAGTCGAGCATGACGCCGTCGCCGCAGCCGAGATCGAGCACATGCGAGCGCGCGCCGACCCAGTGCGCGATGAAGGCGAGGTCGGGCCGCAGGCGGCTGAGTTCGCGGAAATTCATGCCTGTCTCCCGAGTTCCTGCCACACCCGGTCGTAATAGGTGCGGATCACGCTCATGTAGCGCGGGTCTTCCAGCAGGAAGGCATCGTGCCCGTGCGGCGCGTCGATTTCGGCATAGGTGACGCGGCGCCGGTTGTTGACCAGCGCCTGCACCATCTCGTGGCTGCGGGCCGGCGAAAAGCGCCAGTCGGTGGAAAACGACACCAGCAGGAAATCGGCCCGGGTGGCGGCCAGCGTTTTGGTCAGGTCGCCGTCGAAGGCGCGCGCCGGATCGAAATAATCGAGCGCCTTGGTGATCAGCAGATAGGTGTTGGCATCGAAATATTCGGAAAATTTCTCGCCCTGGTAGCGCAGGTAGGATTCGATCTCGAAATCGATGCCGAAGCCGAACTGGTAGCCGCCATTGCGCAGATCGCGGCCGAATTTTTCCGCCATATCGTCGTTCGACAGGTAGGTGATGTGGCCGATCATGCGCGCCACCCGCAAGCCGCTTTTCGGCACCACGCCATGCGCGTAGTAGTCGCCGCCGTGAAAATCCGGATCGGACAGGATCGCCTGCCGTGCGACGTCGTTGAAGGCGATGTTTTGCGCCGACAGCTTGGCGGTCGAGGCGATCACCACGCAGTGGCGCAGTCGCTCTGGATACAGCAAGCTCCAGGCCAGCGCCTGCATCCCGCCCAGCGAGCCGCCCATCACCGCCGCCCACTGGCCGATGCCGAGCGCGTCGGCCAGCCGCGCCTGCGCATGCACCCAGTCCTCGACCGTCACCACCGGGAAATTGGCGCCGTACGGCTTGCCGGTGCCCGGATCGGTGTGCATCGGCCCGGTGGAGCCGAAACAGGAACCGAGGTTGTTGATGCCGATCACGAAAAACTTATTGGTGTCGAGCGCCTTGCCGGGGCCCACCATGTTGTCCCACCAGCCGGCGCTTTTCGGCTCGCCGGCGTAGGTGCCAGCCACGTGGTGCGACGCGTTCAGCGCGTGGCACACCAGCACCGCGTTGCTGCGTTCGGGGTTCAGGCTGCCGTAGGTTTCATACACCAGCGTGTAATCGGCGATCGACGCCCCGCTTTGCAGTGGCAGCGGGGTCGAAAAATGCATGGTCTGGGGTGCTACGGTTCCAATGGACATACGTTCCTGGTCAAGCCGGATGGGGACTGCTGCAACGCGGCCGCTGCCTGAATTGAAAAAGCCCGACTGCAATCCGCTGGTCGGGCTAGACGATGCCTGCACTTCAAGCACGCTTTAGCCGTATTTATCAAGGCGCCCGCAAGCTGGTATCAAATCGGCGCAAAGCGTAAGAATAACCAAGTCGCCGGGCAGCGTCAAACGGCCACATCCGGCCGTCCGCCGTCACAGGTTGGCGAGCATGCCGACCGCCTCGCCGATCGCATCCGGCTCGGTGGCGCGCAATATCTTCCTGGTCTGCTGCGTCAGCGACCCCAAATCGCTATTCAGAATCTCCTGTTTCACCGCCAGCAACTGCGACGGATGCATCGAGAATTCCAGCAGGCCCATGCCCAGCAACAGCCGCGTCAGGCGCGTGTCGCCGGCCATTTCGCCGCACAGCGAGACCGGAATGCCGGCTTTCCTGCCGCCGGCGATCACCAGCGACAGCAGATGCAAGATGGCCGGATGCAATGGGTCGTACAGATGCGCGACCTCATGATCGACTCGATCGACCGCCAGCGTGTACTGGATCAGGTCGTTGGTGCCGATCGACAGGAAATCCATGCGCTTGACGAACATCGGCAGCGCCAGCGCCGCTGCCGGCACCTCGATCATGGCGCCGACCTGGAGCAACGGATCGAATTTCTTGCCGGCCACTCGCAGTTGCGCCTTGGCGTGCTCGATTTGCGCCAGCGCCTGGTCGATCTCGAACGCGTGCGCCAGCATCGGGATCAACAGCTTGACCGGGCCGAAGGCCGAAGCGCGCAGGATGGCGCGCAATTGCGCCTGGAAAATTTGCGGCTCGGCCAGGCAATAGCGGATTGCGCGCAGGCCCAGCGCCGGATTTTGCGCGGTGTGCTCGGCGCTATCGAATGGCTTGTCGGCGCCGATGTCGATGGTGCGGATCGTCACCGGCCGCCCCTTCATCGCCACCACCGCCTTGCGGTAAGCCTCGAACTGCTCGTCCTCGGAGGGCAGTTTGTGGGTATGGCCGATGCGGCCCATGAACAGGAATTCAGAGCGGAACAGGCCGATGCCGGCGGCGCCCACTTCCATCGCCGCCGCGCAATCCTCCGGCAGCTCGATATTCGCCAGCAAGGTGATCGGCGTGCCGTCGCGCGTGACGCTGGCGGTCTTTTTCAGCTTGCCGAGCTTCTTGCGGGTGCGCAGCAGGCGCGCCTGCCATTCGCGGTACTGCTCCAGCACCAGCGGCGGCGGATCGACGATGACGACGCCGGCATCGCCGTCGATGATCAGCCAGTCGTCGTCCTGGATCAGGGCCGACGCATTGTCCATGCCGACCGCGGCCGGAATGTCGAGGCTGCGGGCGACGATCGCGGTATGCGAATTCTGTCCGCCGAGGTCGGTGACGAAACCGGAAAAGGCGCGGCTACGGAATTGCAGCATGTCGGCCGGAGAAATGTCGTGCGCGACGACGATCACGTGCGCCGCCGCCTCGTCGCCGTCGAGGTCTTTTTTCGGCAGTGCGTGGGCCGTGCCGACCAGCACTTTCAGCACCCGTTCGCCAACCTGTTGGATATCGACCTTGCGCTCGCGCAGGTAGGCGTCCTCGATTTCGTCGAACTGCGCCGACAGCTCGCCGATCTGGGTCTGCAGCGCCCATTCGGCGTTGTAGCGGCGGCGGCGGATGATGTTCACGGTGGATTCGGCCACCATCGGGTCCGACAGGATCAGCGCATGGACGTCGATGAAAGCGGCCAGTTCAGCCGGAGAGTCGGGCGGCAGCTCTTTCCAGATCGTCTGCAATTCCTTCTGCACCGCGGCGATCGCGCTCTTCAGGCGCTGGACCTCGGTTTCCACCTCGGCTTCGCTCACCAGTTCGTGCTTGATCTCGTGCGCCGCCGGCGCCAGCAGGTGCGCCCGTCCAATCGCGATCCCGCGCGAAACCGGAATGCCATGTAGCGTGAAGGATGCCATCGAGTTCAGTCTGGGTTGCGTCTGCATGCCGGCCCCGCCCGGGCCCGCCGTCATTCGGTTTCGTCAAATTTCCTTGCAATCAGCGCCGCCAGCGCCGCCACGCATTCGGCTTCATCGGCGCCGGAAGCCTCCAGCGTCACGGTCGAGCCGCGGCCGGCGGCCAGCATCATCACGCCCATGATCGATTTCGCATTCACCCGCTTGCTATTGCGCGTCATCCAGACTTCGCTGTCGAATTGCGCCGCCAACTGCGTCAGTTTCGCGGAGGCGCGGGCATGCAGCCCAAGTTTGTTGATGATTTCGGTTTCTTGCTGAATCATATTGTAGTTTTTTTAACGAGTGCCAATAAACCCTCCGGCCGCGGCCGCTAGCTGATCGACAAGCGGATCCGGTGATCGACCCGCAGCGCGCCCGCCTGGCCGCCGGCCAGCGCCATTTGCGCCGCCACTTCCAGCGTGTCGTTGCGATAGGTAATGGCGCGCAGCAGCATCGGCAGGCTCAGGCCGGCGATCACCTCGACCTTGCCGGCGACGGCGATGGCGTCGCTGCAGTTGGACGGCGTGCCGCCCATCACATCGGTCAGCACCAGCACGCCGCTGCCGTCGTCCAGACGCGCCACCGCCGCCTGCGCCAGGCGCCGGACTTCGGCCGGGTCCTGGTCGGGCCGCACGTCGAGTGCCTCGATCCGTGCCGGGCAGACGCGGAACACGTGCGCGGCCGCGGCCAGGAACGCTTCCCCCAGCGGCGCGTGGGTCAAAAGAAGAATGCCAACCATAGCCTTGAAGTGTCAGTCACCGGCTGGCCTGGCGCCTGCGCGCCCCGGCCCGGAATCCGGCGCCCATCATTATGCATTCTTCGCCGGCGCGCTGCGCGCCAACATCAGCACGCCGCTTCCAGCGCGTCGATGAACATGGCGGCGACATCGAAGCCGGTCTGCTGCTTGATTTCCTGGAAACAGGTCGGGCTGGTGACGTTGACTTCGGTCAGGTAATCGCCGATCACGTCCAATCCTACCAGCAACAATCCGCGCTGCGCCAGGATCGGCGCCAGCGTTTCGGCGATTTCGCGGTCGCGCGCCGAGATCGGCTGCGCCACGCCGACGCCGCCGGCGGCCAGGTTGCCGCGCACTTCGGTCCCTTGCGGAATGCGCGCCAGGCAATACGGCACTACTTGGCCGCCGATCAGCAGGATGCGCTTGTCGCCCGCCGCCACTTCGGGGATGAAGCGCTGCGCCATGATCATGCGCCGCCCGTTGTCGGACAGCGTCTCGATGATCGCGCCCAGATTCAATTCGTCTTCGCGGACACGGAAAATCCCGGTGCCGCCCATGCCGTCCAGCGGCTTGAAGATCAGGTCGCGGTGCTCGGCATGGAAGGCCCGCAGGCGCCGCTCGTCGCGCGTGACCACGGTCTCCACCACGAATTGCGGGAATTCGGCGATCGCCAGCTTCTCGTTGTGGTTGCGCACCGCCAGCGCCTGGTTGACCACCCGTACGCCCTGCGCCTCGGCGCGCTCCAGAAGATAGGTGGTGTAGACATATTCCATGTCGAACGGCGGATCCTTGCGCAGCAGGATCGCGTCCAACCCGGCCAGCCGCGTCGGCGCCGCTTCCGAGGCGCGGTACCAGTCGCCGGTGTCGCCGGTCAGGGTAACCCGCCGCGCATTGGCGACCACCTCGCCGCGCTCCAGCGCCAGGTCGCCCTGCTCGAATGCGTACAGCTCGTGGCCACGGCGACCGGCCTCGGCCATCATGGCGTAGGTGGTGTCCTTGTAGGTCTTGAAGCTGGCGAGCGGATCGGCGAGGAAGGCGATTTTCATAGTTGGGCTTGGGGGAGAATCATATACTCCATGTCATATGCAATAATTTCGGACGTCGTTCCGCTGTTTCTTCAGCATACTCCACTATTAATTTTGTCGCTCCCGCGCAGGCGGGAGCCTAGTGGCGTTTGGCGGTTGCCCAACCAGTCTTTCTGCGGGAGCCAATCTTGCTCAAGCTCTGCTCTGATTGGTTGGGGACAGAGTAGCTCGCCGCCTACGCGTCTCACAAACTCTGTCCCGCAATGATTAATATATTTCCGGATTCGGATCGGTCTTTTCCAGCTCCAGCGACGCCGCCAACAGCGCCAGCCGCGCCACCACGCCGTACATGTAGAAACGGTTGGGCGCGGCGGTGCCCGGCTTGGCGTGCAGATCCGGCAGCGCGTGCTGCTGGGCGAAGGCCAGCGGCACGAAGTGGGCGCCCGGCGCATTCAGGTTTTCGTTGACGCCACGCTCGGCGTGCACGCGGTAGAAGCCGCCGACCACGTAGCGGTCGATCATGTAGACCACCGGCTCGGCGACGGCGTCGTTGATGCGCTCGAAGGTATGCACGCCTTCCTGCACGATCACTTCCGACACCGCCACCCCTTCCTTGATCACCGACATCTTGCTGCGCTGCTTGTGGTTCAGGTCTTTCACCTGGCTGCCGTCGGTCACCGTCATGATGCCCATGCCGTAGGTGCCGGCATCGGCCTTGATGATCACGAACGGCGTTTCCTTGATGCCGTATTCGCGATATTTCTTGCGGATCTTGGTCAACAGAGAGTCGACGCTGGCCGCCACGCACTGCTCGCCGCTGTGGTGCTGGAAATCCACTTCGCCGCACTTGGCGAAGAACGGATTCAGCATCCACGGGTCGACATCGATCATCTTGGCAAACTTCTTCACCACTTCGTCGTAGGCGGCGAAGTGGTTGCTCTTGCGCCGCACCGCCCAGCCGGCATGGAGCGGCGGCAGCACATTCTGTTCATGCAGATTTTCCAGCACCGCCGGAATTCCTGACGACAGGTCGTTGTTCAAGAGGATGGTACAGGGATCGAAATTCTTCAGGCCCAGCCGGCGTCCGCCGGCCAGGTGCACCAGCGGCTCCAGCATCAGCGTGCTGCCGTCCGGCAGATGGATCGGGGTCGCCTCGGCCAGGTCCTCGTCGAGCGAACCGAGCCGCACGTTCAAGCCGGTCTGGCGGAAGATCTGCACTAGGCGCGCGATGTTTTGCAGGTAAAACGAGTTGCGCGTATGGCGCTCGGGAATCAGCAGCAGGTTCTTGGCGTCCGGACAATATTTTTCGATCGCCGCCATCGCCGCCTGCACCGCCAGCGGCAGCATTTCCGGCGCCAGGTTGTTGAAGCCGCCGGGAAACAGGTTGGTATCCACCGGCGCCAGCTTGAAGCCGGCGTTGCGCAAATCGACCGAGCAATAGAACGGCGGCGTGTGCTCCTGCCATTCGAGCCGGAACCAGCGCTCGATGGCCGGCGTCGCATCCAGAATCTTCTTTTCCAGCTCGAGTAGCGGGCCATTCAGGGCGGTGACGAGATGCGGAACCATACAAACCTTTGATTGAACTGCACAGGAATTGACGCCGATTCTAACGGCAATTCCCACCCATCGTCGATTGCGCGACGAGGGGCGGGGACAAATCAGCGTGCCAATGCAATTCAGATCAGGGCGAATCCGGGGTTTTAAAGTGCCAACGCACAAAACGCTCCGGGCGGGAGCGTTTTCTGTCTTTTTCGCAAAATTTGAGGCTAGTAGTGATAAGCCGATTCGCCGTGGCTGGCAATATCCAGCCCTTCGCGCTCGTGCTCTTCGCCCACGCGCAGGCCGATCAGCAGATCCACCAGCTTGTAGGCAATGAAGGCCGCCACGCCCGACCAGGCGATCGTCACCAGCACGCTCTTGACCTGCACCCAGAGCTGATGGCCGATGACAAAATCGGGGCCCTGCGTCCCGCCCAAGGCCGGCGCCGCCAGCACGCCGGTCAGGATGGCGCCAAGGATGCCGCCCACCCCATGCACCCCGAACACGTCGAACGCATCGTCGGCGCCCAGCAGCTTCTTCAGGCCGCCGACGCCCCACAAACAGACCAGTCCGGCCAGCAGCCCCAGCACGATCGCGCCCATCGGGCCGACGAAGCCGGCCGCCGGCGTCACTGCCACCAGGCCGGCGACGGCACCGGAGGCGGCGCCCAGCATCGACGCCTTGCCCTTGATCAGCGCCTCGCCGCCGATCCAGGACAGCGTGGCGGCGCTGGTCGCCAGCATGGTGTTGATGAAGGCAAGACCGGCGACGCCGTTGGCGGCGCCGGCCGAACCGGCATTGAAGCCGAACCAGCCGACCCACAGCAGCGAGGCGCCGACCATGGTCAGGGTCAGGCTGTGCGGGGTGAACGCTTCGCGCCCAAAGCCGATGCGCTTGCCGAGCACGAAGGCGCCCACCAGGCCGGCCACGCCGGCATTGATGTGCACCACGGTGCCGCCGGCAAAATCGAGCGCGCCATCCTGCGCCAGCCAGCCGCCACCCCACACCATGTGCGCCATCGGAACGTAGCTGAAGGTAAACCAGAGGATGGCAAACAGCAGCACCGCGGAAAACCGGATGCGCTCGGCAAACGAGCCGACGATCAGTCCCACCGTGATCGCCGCGAAGGTGGCCTGGAAGGCGATGAACACATATTCCGGAATGGTCGGCAGCGCCGCCGACAGAGACTCCGGCGCAACCCCCTTCAGGAACAGTTTGCCGAAGCCGCCGACGAACTGGCCAGTACCGCCAAAGGCCAGGCTGTAGCCGTAAATCGCCCACAGCAGGTTGATCAGCGCAAAGATCACGAACACCTGCACCAGCACCGACAGCATGTTCTTGGAGCGCGCCAGGCCGCCGTAAAACAACGCCAGTCCGGGGATGGTCATCAGGATCACCAGCATGGTCGAGGTCAGCATCCAGGCGGTGTCGCCGCCATCCAGCTTGGCCGCCGCGGTAGCGGCAGGAGCGACGGCTGCGGCGACCGGTGCGGTTGCCGTGCTTTCCGCCGGGGTCGGGACCGGCGTCTGCGCCAGGGCGGCGCCGCCCAGCAACAGTCCGAACCCCAGGATGAAGGATGCGAGCAGATTTTTCATATTGTTTCCTCTTGGGTACGATTGGATGTCAGAGCGCTTCCTTGCCGGTTTCCCCGGTGCGAATCCGCACCACCTGCTCCAGCGCCGTGACGAAAATCTTGCCGTCGCCGATCTTGCCGGTGCGCGCCGCGGTCTGGATCGCCTCCACCGCATGCTCCACCACGGCATCCTCGACCGCCGCTTCGATCTTGGTCTTGGGCAGCAGATCGACCACGTATTCGGCACCGCGATACAGCTCGGTATGCCCTTTCTGGCGACCGAAGCCCTTGACCTCGCTCACCGTAATGCCCGGTATGCCGATCTCCGACAGGGCTTCGCGCACTTCGTCCAGCTTGAACGGTTTGATGATCGCGGTAATCAGTTTCATGTCAGCCTCCTGCGCAGATATGTTTAAAAGAGCGCTTAAAACGTTTTGGAAAGGGACAGCACGGCCGTGGTGCCGCCAATGTCCTTGGTGTTGCCGGCACCATCGGTGACGATGTACCAGGCGCGATCGGCATTGGTGCCGACCAACGCCAGCCCCAGCGTGGCGAAGCCAAAGTCGCGCGCGACGCCGAGCTTGTAATCGGTGTAGTTGAGCTGGCCGTAATGGCGCACGGTCTGGCGCCCGGCGTGCAGGGTCAGCGTGGTCTTGTCGGCGACCTCAAAATTCGCGTTCAGGTCGAGATAGCCGGAACCCCTTGAGCCGCCGTTGGCCCCGCCCGAGCGCGCATTCAGGCCGAAAAAGTCGGTCAGGCCATAACTGTACTTGACGGAAAACCAGCGATAGCCGAAGCCGAAATACAGCTCGCCATTGTTGTATTTCTCGCCGCTGCTGCCGATCGAGGCTCCCGGGTAGTAGTAGTACAGCAGACCGATGTCGGCCATGACGTCCTTGACCGGTTCGAACTTGTAGCCGCCATAGAAGTCCATTTCGAGACCGGCGCCATTGTTATACTGGTTGCCGCTGACGCTGGAATTCCAGTTGCCGACATACAAACCACTGGGATGGGCGTAATCGAAGCCGCCCTGCAGCGCCGGCTGCCGAAAGCTTTGCGACAGCCCGCGAAAACGGTAGTCGCTGACCACGGTCAGGTTGACACTCAGCGGCGCGGCTGGGGTGGCCGGTTGGGCCGGCTCGGCAGGAACTGTCTGGGCGGAAACGGACAGGTTGAACCCGGCCAGCAAAGCGGCGGTGAAGAGCGGTTTTTTCATCAGACTCCCCTTGGACGGTGTGAAAACATGGCTGAAGCTGGGGTTTCAGGCTAGGATTAGCAGGAGACGTGCCAGCCGCAGCCGGCGGCCGCGCGTAGGTTTTTGCCCCATCGCATGGCCCGATGCGGGTTGGATGGCAGTGCGCGGTGAATCGCGCACCAGAATGCAGCGGGCCGGCCCCAAAAACGCACCGTCCCGGTGCCGGCGCAAGGACGACCAGCAATGGAAAGGAACGCTATGGACAAGCCCAATTTTTTCGACGACATGCAGGCCAAAATCAACAAGGTGATTGAAAACTCCCCGGCCAAGGACCTTGAAAAGAACGTCAAGGCGATGCTGAACTCGGGCTTCGCCAAGCTCGACCTGGTGACGCGCGAAGAATTTGAAGTGCAAGCGCAAGTGCTGGCAAAAACCCGCGCCAAGCTGGAAGACCTGGAAGCGCGCGTGGCGGAACTGGAAATCCAGGCCGGGAAATAGGCGCGGCGCCAGCCTTGGCGTCGAACCGCTACTGAAAGACCAGATCGTGACCCTGACACTTGGCAACGGCGTCGACAGGATTCGCCTAACCCGCATGCGCGCGGCGCGCCCTTGCCGATGAGTCTCGCGGTCCTGAAAAGCCGGGCGTTGGCCGGCATGGAGGCGCCGCAAGTCACGGTTGAAATCCATCTGGCCAACGGCTTGCCGTCGTTCACCATCGTCGGTTTGCCGGAAACCGAAGTCAAGGAATCGAAGGACCGGGTGCGCGCGGCGCTGCAAAATGCGCACTTCGAATTTCCGGCGCGGCGCATCACCGTCAACCTGGCGCCGGCCGATTTGCCGAAGGAATCGGGCCGCTTCGATCTGCCGATCGCGCTCGGCATCCTGGCGGCTTCGCAGCAGATGCCGGCCGACGAACTGGGCGACTACGAATTCGCCGGCGAATTGTCGCTGTCGGGTGAACTGCGACCGATCCGGGGCGCGCTGGCAATGGCCTTCGCGATGCATCGCGCGCCTGGCGCCAACGGCCGCCGGCCGGCTTTCATCCTGCCGCGCGCGAATGCCGAAGAAGCGGCGCTGGTGCGCGAGGCCAGCATTTTCCCGGCCGACTCGTTGCTGCAGGTATGCGCCCACTTCGCCGCCAGGGACGGCACGGCCAGGCTGACGCGGCATACCGCGCGGCCGTTGGTAGACCCACCGAGCGGCCCTGATTTCAGCGAAGTGAAAGGGCAATTGCCATCCAAGCGGGCGCTGGAAGTAGCGGCCGCCGGCGGCCACAGCATCCTGCTGATCGGCCCGCCGGGCACCGGCAAGTCGATGCTGGCGACGCGTTTTGCCGGCATCCTGCCGCCGATGACCGACCAGGAGGCGCTGGAGTCGGCCGCGGTGCAGTCGCTTTCTTCGGGTTTTTCCAGCGCGCGCTGGAAGCGGCGGCCGTTCCGCGCGCCGCATCACACCGCCTCCGGCGTGGCGCTAGTGGGCGGCGGCGGCATTCCGCGTCCCGGCGAAATTTCGCTGGCGCATTGCGGCGTGCTGTTCCTGGACGAATTGCCCGAATTCGACCGCAAGGTGCTGGAAGTGCTGCGCGAGCCGCTGGAATCGGGCCGCATCACGATTTCGCGCGCGGCGCGCCAGGCCGACTTTCCGGCCCGCTTCCAGTTGATCGCGGCGATGAATCCCTGCCCGTGCGGCTATCTGGGCCACGCCGCCAACCAGTGCCGCTGCACGCCGGATCAGATTGCGCGCTATCAGGACCGGATTTCCGGGCCGTTGCTGGACCGCATCGACATGCAGATCCAGGTCGGCGCGCTGGCGCACGACGATATGCAAAAACAGGCCGACGGCGAGCCGTCGGCAGCCATCGCGGCGCGCGTGGCCCAGGCGCATGCGCGCCAATTGCAGCGCCAGGGCAAGGCCAACCACCTGCTCTCGACCACCGAACTGGACGCGCTGTGCCGGCCGGATGCCGCCGGCGAACAGCTGCTGCGCGGCGCCATGACGCGCCTGAACTGGTCGGCGCGTGCCTATCACCGGGTCTTGAAGGTGGCGCGCACGATCGCCGATCTGGACGGCAGCGCCGGCATCGGCGTCCTGCATATCGGCGAGGCAATCCAGTACCGGCGCGCGCTGCGCGAGCGCTGACGCCGTCGAGACATCGGTAACGCGCGGCATGGTGCCGTCGGACGGCGCAGCCTGCGGTGCAGGCCGTGATAGCTGACCGGGTAGGTGTCGCCGCTTTCGCGGCAGCGATGCATGCGCGCAATCGCCCTCGCTCGGCATGCCAGCCGGACCTGCCATTGACGGCGAGAAAATCATGTTCTAATCCCGGCTCGCACCCGGCACGGAAGCCGCCACCCAAAAATCAGATGAATACGTATTTCAAGGCAGTATATATAAACTTCGCAGACATAAAGAGCGATAAAACTTTATATCACAGGGAGTATAAGAGGCGGCCGAAGGCACTCCCGGCGGCATCGATTGGCGCCGGCTGGCGATGCTGATCGGCTTTCTCTGCGCGCTCGGCGCCGGCCTGCTGTGGGGCCTGGTGTTCGTGGCACCGCTGATGCTGGCGGATTATCCGGCCGCCATGCTGTCGTTCGGCCGCTACTTCGCCTTCGGCCTGATCGCGCTGGCGCCGGCGGTGTTCGACCGCAAGCGCATCGCGCGCTTGTCGAGGGCCGACTGGCTGGTCGCCTTCAAACTGGCGCTGGTGGGCAATCTGCTGTACTACGCGGCGCTGGCCTCCGCCATTCAGTTGGCGGACGCACCGCTGCCGACCATGCTGATCGGCACCCTGCCGGTGGTGATCGCCATCTGCTCCAACCTGGCTCCCGGCCATCCCTCCGACAGCGTGGCTTGGCGGCGGCTGGCGCCATCGCTGGCGATCATCCTGTCCGGCCTGCTGCTGGTGAATGCCAGCGAGCTGCGCGCCTTCGACGGCAGCCGGACGCTGACCGACTATGCGCTGGGCTGCGCGATCGCGCTGGGCGCGGTGGCTGCCTGGACCTGGTATCCGATCATGAATGCGCGCCACATGAAAGCGCATCCGCACATCGGCTCCTCGACCTGGGCCACCGCGCAGGGCTTGGCGACGCTGCCGCTGGCGCTGCTTGGCTTGGCCGGCTACGGCTTGTACAACGGCCTCAGCGGCGGCGCCTATGCTTTCCCGCTGGGACCGCAACCGCTGCGCTTCGTCGGCCTGATGCTGGTGATCGGCCTGCTCGCCTCCTGGCTCGGCACGCTGCTGTGGAACCGCGCCAGCCAGCGCCTGCCCACCACGCTGGCCGGCCAGTTGATCGTATTCGAAACGCTGTCGGCCTTGTTGTATGCGTTCCTGTGGCGCGGCGTGCTGCCGTCGGCGCAGGCGCTGGCCGGGATCGCGCTCCTGTGCGCCGGCGTGGTGCTGGGCGTGCGCCTGTTCCGCGCGCCGCCGCATTAGAACCGGATTGAACCGGCCTGCTACCATGGCATCCATGTCAAACACGTTCAACTGGCGCCGCGCCGCAACCGCCGGCATCGCCGGCCTGCTCTTCGCGGCTTGCGCCCCACACTACGACTGGCGCGAAGTGCACGGCAGCAACGCGCCGTTTTCGGTGTTGCTGCCGGCCAAGCCGGCCACGCTGTCGCGCCCGGTCAATCTGAATGGCATCCAGGCAACGATGACGATGACCGCGGCCGAAGTCGATGGCGTCGCCTTTGCGGTCGGCAGCGCCGAACTGGCCGATGCAGCCAGCGCCGGCAGCGCGCTGGAGGCGATGCGCGAGGCGATGCTCAACAACATCGGCGGCAGCGTGCGCCACGAGGAGAGTAGCGCTTCCGGCAGCAGTCGCCGGATCGACCTCGAAGCTGGCGGCGCGCTGCCGGCGCACGGCAGCGCGGGGAGTGCGCCGCTACTGGTCGCGCGCTTCGTGGCGCGCGACCGGCGCGTGTATCAGGCGGTCGTGCTGGGGCCGGAAAGCGCGGTTTCGCACGAGGCGGTCGATACTTTCTTGAGCTCGTTCAAAGTCGATTGAGAGCGCTGGCAGTCGGCGCCGACGCGGGTTATTCTAGTTATACAGTTGCCATTTTCGTCATCCACACGGAGGCTCTATGCTCATCACCTTCAAATCCAAGGCCGCCGCCGATGTTCTGATGTACGAGCAGCATGCAAAGCGCATCCTGGATCTGCTGCACAAGGACGTCAAACGCGGCGTCATCACCGTGGCCGAACTGGGGCCGGCGCTGGACGTGCTGGAAACCGTGCTCGGCGAGTCGCGCAACCAGATGGCAGCCGAAGGCTTGCACCGCGAGACCGGCAATCAACCAGGCGAGCCTGGCGCCGAAGGCGAGGAGCATGCCGACTATGTCAGTTTCGCGGCGCGCGCCTATCCGCTGCTGGCGATGCTGCGCGAAGCCAAGAAGGGCGGCGTCAATGTCGCCTGGGGTATCTGATGGCGGCTGCCGGCGCTCCGGCGCGTGAAAAAATGCTGACGGCGGCCGACGGCACGCCGCTCTTCGTACGCGACTGGCCGCTGCCGGCCGGCATGGTGACGGCCGGCGCCGTCATGCTGATGCACGGACTGGGCGAACATTGCGGCCGCTACGCCCACGTGGCACGCTTTTTCAATCAGCGCGGGTACGTCGTGCGCGGCTACGACCATCGCGGCCACGGGCGCTCCGGCGGCGCGCGCGGCGATGTGCCGGATGACGCAGCCATCGTGCGCGACGCCCGACTGGTGCTGGATGATTTCATGCAGCCGGGAGGCGAGGCCGCCGCCAGCGGCCATTTGCCGCTGCTGTTCGGGCACAGCATGGGCGGCCTGTTCGCGGCGCGCTTTGCCACTGCCCAGACGGCGCCGCTCTCCGGCCTGATCCTGTCGTCGCCGGCGCTGGCGTTGCCGCTGTCCGGCGGCCAGAAAACCCTGCTCAAGATCCTGGCCGCGGCCGCGCCCGGCCTGGGCGTGCCAAACGGCCTGCAAACCCGCTACCTGTCGCACGACCCGGCGGTCGAAACGGCTTATAAGCAGGACCCGCTGGTGCATGCAAAAATCAGCGCACGGCTGTTGCGCAGCATGCTGGACGCGATCGAGTTTGCGCAAGCGCGGGCGCGGACGCTGGATATTCCGACGCTAATGCTGGTGGCCGGCGACGACCGGCTGGTCGACGCCAACGGCAGCCGCGCCTTCTTCCCCAAGCTGGCGCCCGGGCTTGGCACGCTGCGTGTCTACGACGACTTCTACCACGAGATTTTCAACGAGCGCGGCGCCGAACGGGTATTCGACGACACCCATGCCTGGCTGGCGGCGCAGGGTTTCGCGCCTCAGACGGCGGCGGCCGGGTTGGCGGGGACAGCGCCGGCATGGGCGGCGATTTCCACCTGATTATGGCCGCCCTGCTTGCTCGATAGCATCGCCTCATCGGCGCGCCGGAACAAGTCCTTGTGCGATTCGTCGGCGCGCAGGCTGGCCACTCCGACCGAAATGGTGATGGCCTGTTCCAGCCCGAAATTGAATTTCTCGATCTTTTGCCGCAGCCGTTCCGCGATCTTGTAGGCGGTGTCGGTATCGGTATCGCGCATGATGACGGCAAATTCGTCGCCGCCCCAGCGATACAGCAAGTCGTCGACGCGCAGACCCAGCTCGAACAGCCCCGCCACCTGTGTCAGCATCTGGTCGCCGACGCTGTGACCGTAGCGGTCGTTGATCGATTTGAAGTGATCGAAATCGATCAGCATCAGCGACAGGTCGAGGTTCTTTTCGCCGGCACGGCGCACCAGGGTCGGCAAGTGCTGGGAAAACGTGCGCCGATTCAACAAGCCGGTCAACTCATCGTGATTGGCGCGGTGTTCGGCGCGCTGGAACAAGGCTTCGTTTTCAATCATCTGCGCATGCAGCGTACTGAAAATGGCCACCAGTACCAGTACCACCACCGCCTGCGCCACCGCCAGGACCGTGCCGAACGGAAACAGGCTCTTGCCGATCGGCCGCAGCACGCCCGCATCCATGATCAGGAAGGTCGCGTAGTACAGTGCGACCTGGCCCAACCCGAAACGGCGCTGGTCATGAAACACCATACCCCAGTACACCGCCAGCAACGGCGCCCAATACAGGTAGGCGGCCAGCGTGTCGAGACTGGCTGGCGTCGGCAGCAGCGCCACCTGCAGCAGGACACTGCCGAGCGAGGCCCAGACCATCAGCGAGACGCCGATATCGACGTGGCGCAGGCGCGGCGCCTGCGGGCCGGGCAACCAGGTCGCTCCCCACAGCATCAAGAACAGTGCCGCCGTCAGCGCGCCGGCGAACAGATCCAGCCGGTCGCCGGCTTGCCATGCCCGTGCCATCCCCCATATCACCAGCAGCGGCAGCGCAAGCCGATACAGGTACAAGTGCCAGTTGCGGGCAATACTGGCCTGACTGGGAAGAGTGAATAGCATAGATATAGTTTATTTACAGCAATAATTTTAGTAACGGTACAGTAAACAAACGTGCTGTATTGTCAAATATTGCAAACTGTTATCAAAGTTACCTCTTCACAATCATCAAAAATCAGGAATATCTGGCTCATCGCTCACCGGGCGCCGCTACAATCAGGCTTTTCCCTCACCCCACGGCTGCCATCCATTTCATGTCCCTGCCCGCCCGCTCCAATTCCCCCCGACTTGACCCGTCTCCCGGGCACAGGCTGACATGCCCGGCATCGCACTGAAGCCTGATTCACTGGCTTTCAGCCTGGCCGGCGCGGCCCAGGCGGTGACGCTGGTACGCGCCGGCACGGCATTGCCGCAGGCGCTCACCACCGTATTTGCGCGCCCTGGCGCGCCGGCGGCGCGCGGCGCAATCCAGGACATCGCTTATCGCAGCATGCGCCAACTGGGGTTGACGCAGACCCTAGTCGCCCGGCTGACCGAGCGCGCGCCGCCGGCGCCGCTGCACAGCCTGTTGTGCTGCGCGCTGGCGCTGATGTGCGCGCCCGACGACACGCCGCCGTACGAGGCATTTACCGTGGTCGATCAGAGCGTCGCCGCCGCCGCGGCCGATCCGGTCGGCGCGCGCGCCAAGGGCATGGTGAATGCCGTGCTGCGGCGCTTCCTGCGCGAGCGGGAAACCCTGCTGCAACAGGCGCGCCAGACGCCGCTGGCGCGCTGGAACTATCCGCAATGGTGGATCGATGCGGCACGCTCGGCCTGGCCCCACGACTGGCAGCGGATTCTGGAGATCGGCAACATTGCCGCGCCGCTGACGCTGCGTGTCAACCGCCGGCATGGCAGCGTCGCCGATTACCTGCAACTGCTGGCGGCGCACGGACTGGCCGCCAGCCAGATCGGACCGGACGCGGTGCGCCTGCAGCGGCCGCTGCCGGTGGCGCAAATTCCGGGTTTCGAGCGCGGCCTGGCATCGGTGCAGGATGCGGCGGCGCAGTTGGCGGCGCCGCTGCTCGATCTGCGGGATGGCATGCGCGTGCTGGATGCCTGCGCCGCGCCCGGCGGCAAGAGCGGCCACCTGCTGGAATGCGCACAGGTCAACTTGCTGGCGCTCGACAACGACGCCGCGCGGCTGGCGAAGATCGACGACAACCTGCACCGCCTCGATTTGACGGCCACGCTGAAACAAGGAGATGCGGCGCAGGACGACTGGTGGGACGGCGTACCGTTCGAGCGCATCCTGGCCGACGTGCCGTGCACCGCTTCCGGCATCGTGCGCCGCCATCCGGACATCCGCTGGCTGCGGCGCAAGAGCGATACCGCGCAATTGGCGGCGCAGGCGGCGCGCATTCTCGACAATCTTTGGCGCATGCTGGCGCCGGATGGTAAATTGCTGTTTGTAACCTGCTCGCTGTGGCCGCAGGAATCCGAGGCGCAGGCCGCGGCGTTCGCCGTGCGGCACCAGGCTCGCCGCCTGGCAGCGCCCGGCCAATTGCTGCCGACGGCCAGCGCAACGACCGAACATGACGGCCTGTTTTATGCGCTGTTTCAAAAATCCTGATGCAAGTATTTTTTTCAACCCCTGGCACCAGCCTATTGCGCGGAGATCGGTCCGCAGCCGGACGCGCGTGAGGCGGCGGCTCCTTTCTTTTTCGCTGCCGTGGCTATTCGGGCTGCTGCTGGCCGGCATGCTGCAGGCGCCGGCCAGCGCGCGCGCCGCCGAGCAGATCGACCTGCTTGAAGCCCGGCTGGAAAACAGCGACGACGGCTACAAGCTGGCGGCCATTTTTTCCTTCGACCTGAACCATGGGCTGGAAGACGCGCTGAGCCGCGGGGTGCCGCTGTATTTCACCACCGATGTCGAAATCACGCGACCGCGCTGGTACTGGTTCGATGAAAAAACCATCCGCGCCACGCAGACCGTGCGCATCTCGTACAACGTGCTGACGCGCCGCTATCACGCCGGTGCCGCCGGCCAGTTGCAGCAAAGCTTCAATACGCTGGAGGATGCGCTGGCGCTGATCCGGCGCCCGACTCGCTGGCTGGTGGCAGAAAAAAATGTGCTGAAGGCGGGCGAAACCTACCGCGTCGCGCTGCGCATGGGGCTGGACGTGGCGCAATTGCCGAAGCCGTTCCAGATCAATGCGCTGAACAATAGTGACTGGCGGCTCTCGTCCGACTGGAAATCCTTCAACTTCAGGGCGGAATAGCGGTGACGCGGGCCTTGCGCTACGTGCTGGTGGTGGGCGGAGCCATCCTCGGCATCCTGTTGTTCCTGCTGGCTTCGGCCTCCGAGAATTCCGCCTTCTTCGACCAGCACTACCCGTGGCTGCTGGGGTTGAATGCGCTGGTCGCGGTGGCGCTGCTGGCGCTGGTGGTGCTGCTGCTGACGCGGCTTTACCAGCGCTACCGGCGCCGCAAGTTCGGCTCGCGCCTGATGGCGCGGCTGGTGCTGATGTTCGCCCTGGTCGGCATCCTGCCGGGCCTGGTGATCTACCTGGTGTCGGTGCAGTTCGTCTCGCGCTCGATCGAATCCTGGTTCGACGTGCGGGTCGAGGCGGCGCTGGAATCCGGCCTCAACCTGGGGCGCACCGCGCTCGACTCTTCGCTGCACGATCTCGGCGAACGCGCGCGCGCGATGGCGCGCGAACTGGCCGACCTGCCGGACAATGCGCAGGTGCGGCAACTCTCCGGGCTGCGCGACCAGACACAGGAAGCCACCATCGTCAGCGGCAGCGGCCAGGTGATCGCGATGGCGGGTGGCCAGTTGGCGGCACTGGTGCCGGAATTGCCGAGCGCGGCGATGCTGCGCCAGGCGCAGACGACGCGCGGCTTTGCCGCGATCGAAGGCAGCGCCGACGCCGCACCGGTAACCGATGCCGCCGGCACGCCGGACGCGGCAACCAGCTTGCGCCTGCGGGTGGTCGTGATGATTCCGAGTTCCAGCAATGCGCTGGCGCTGCGCAGCGAAGCCCGTTTCCTGCAATTGATGCAGCCGGTGCCAACCCCGCTCGCGGTCAACGCGGAGGCGCTGCGGCAGGCCTACAGCGAGTACCAGCAGCGCTCGGTGGCGCGCTCCGGCCTGCGCAAGATCTATCTGGTGACGCTGACCCTGACCCTGCTGCTGGCGATTTTTGGCGCCATCGCCAGCGCCTTCCTGATCGCCACCGAACTCGCCAAGCCGCTGCTGCTGCTGGCCGAAGGCACCAAGGCGGTGGCCGAAGGCAATCTGTCGCCGCGCCCGATCAGCAGCAGCAACGACGAGCTCGGCACGCTGACGCAATCGTTCAACACCATGACCCGGCAACTGCATGACGCCCGCGCCGCGGTCGAAAAAAACCGGCTGGCGCTGGAAAACGCCAAAGCCTACCTGGAATCCGTGCTGGCCAACATGTCGGCCGGGGTCATGGTGCTGGACGGCGAATTCCGGCTGCTGACTTCCAACCAGTCGGTCGAGCGCATCCTGCAGCAGGACGTTGCCAGCCACATCGGCGCGCCGCTGGCCGCGATCGACGGCCTGCGCGGCTTTTCCGAAGTGGTCACCAGCGCCTTTTCCGAACAGAGCGCGCAGTCGGCCACGGCCGGCGACGGCGCCCAATTGCACTGGCAAAAACAGATCGAGATCGTCCGCAGCGAGGGCGACGACCTGGCGCTGCTGGCGCGCGGCACCCGGCTGCCGATCGAAAACGGGCTGGGCTACCTGGTGGTGTTCGACGACATCTCCGACGTCATCTCGGCCCAGCGTTCAATCGCCTGGGGCGAAGTGGCGCGGCGCCTGGCGCATGAAATCAAGAATCCGCTGACGCCGATCCAGCTCTCTGCCGAACGGCTGCAGATGAAACTGGAAAACAAGCTGGACGGCGCCGATGCCGCCATGCTGAACAAGGGGACCGCCACCATCGTCAACCAGGTGGCGGCGATGAAGCGGATGGTGGATGATTTCCGCGATTATGCGAAAACGCCGCCGGCGGTACCGGCCGCGCTGGACCTGAATGCGCTGATCGGCGAGATCCTGAACCTGTACCTGGACGACGTCGAACGCGGCGTGATCCGGCCGCAGCTTGCGCCCGGCCTGCCGAAGGTCATGGGCGACGCGACCCAGTTGCGGCAGGTGATCCATAATCTGCTGCAGAACGCACAGGATGCGGTGAGCGAGCGCCACGGGCCGGGGTCGGCGCAAATCGATGTGCTGACCGAGGAAGTCCTGTATCAGGGCGCGGATGGCGCCCGCCACAGCGCGGTACGGCTGTCGATCACCGACAACGGCCCCGGCTTCGCGCCCAAGATTCTGGCGCGCGCGTTCGAACCCTACGTCACCTCCAAGCCGCGCGGCACCGGCCTCGGCCTGGCGATGGTGAAAAAAATTATCGAAGAACACGGCGGTCGCATCGACCTCCAGAATCGCACAGACGGGAAAGGGGCAAGAGTGGCGATTTTGCTGTTAAAGTTAGCCGCCTAACCAATTGGCAAATCGACATCAACCATGATGGGCAGCAACCTCTCGCAAGCTTGAAAAGGATCGAATGGAAATAAGGAAGGTACGCGCATGGCGAATATCCTGGTAGTGGACGATGAAATGGGCATCCGCGAACTGCTCTCGGAAATCCTGGGCGACGAGGGGCACGTGGTGGCAACCGCGGAAAATGCGCAGCAGGCACGAGCGGCCCGCCAGGCAGCGGTACCGGACCTGGTGCTGCTGGATATCTGGATGCCGGACACCGATGGCGTCACACTGCTGAAGGAATGGCAGCATGACGGTTTGTTGACGATGCCGGTGATCATGATGTCGGGCCATGCCACCATCGACACCGCGGTCGAGGCAACCCGCATCGGCGCCTTGAATTTCCTGGAAAAACCGATCGCGTTGCAAAAATTGCTGAAGGCGGTGCAGCAAGGCCTGGCGCACCAGCAGGAACCGATTCCGGCCATGGCGCCGGCGGCGCGCCCGCAACCAGCCGCCAGCATGGCCAGCGTCATTAGTGCCGCGGCGGCGCCGCTCCTGGTGCGGGTTGCCGAAAGTACGCCGGCGATGGTCGATCAGCGGCTCTCCGGCTCGTTCGAGCTGCCGTTGCGCGAAGCGCGCGACAACTTCGAGCGCGCCTATTTCGAGTATCACCTGGTGCGCGAAAACGGCAGCATGACGCGGGTCGCCGAAAAAACCGGCCTGGAACGTACCCACCTGTACCGCAAGCTAAAGCAGCTCGGAGTAGAACCGGGCCGGCTGGGCAAGAAAGGCGGATGACACTCGTCACGCTGGTCGGCGGCGGTTCGGCGGCGGCGCGCGAAGCGGCGATTGCGGCAGCCATCGGCGCGGCCCAGACTGCCGAGCCGCCACTGCCGGTGGTGGCGCTGTTGGAAGGCCTGGCCGACGGCCGCGCCAAACCGGCGCTGGCCGCCGGCCCGCACTTGCAGATCATCCGCATCGCCGCCGGCTGCCCCTGTTGCGTCGGCAACCTGACCCTGCGCGTGAGCCTGAACCGCATCCTGCGGCGGCCGCCGGCGCACCTGTATATCGGCCTGGCCAGCAGCGACCATCTGCCGCAAATCCGTGATTTCCTGTGCCAGCCTCCCTACTGCGACTTGCTGCAATTGAACCCGGAACTGCGGATCGACTCCAATTCATAGCTGCTGCGTTGCCGTGCCGAAGTGCTCTGCTGCGGACGGGGGCGGACTTGAAAATGCGGGTTCGGACGCCATCTTGGGAGCAAGGCGAATGCAATGTCATTCTGCAATTTTAGGAGCGCACATGAACCTGATCTACAACAGCGACCAGTACAGCGTGGTCGAATTCGGCAGCGATAGCGAGCGCGAAGCCCTGCGTTTCGGCGCCTTTGAAATTGTCGACAAGCCGTCCCGGCGCGAAATCTTCATTGGTGGCGATCTGGCCAAATCGTTTCGCGCCGGCGTCGAGGAATTGATTGCCGGCACCCCCAGCGTCGAGGAGATCGATACTTTTCTCGGCCGGTACGATGCCTTGATGAGCCAGTCGCTGACCCTGCACTGACTGGACGAAAAATCGGCACAACCCGCAGGCGGGGCAAGGCATGAAATTTTGGCATGACTGACCATTGCCGCAGACCGTATTTCCCGATCGACAGCAGCCGCGCCAGCGGCTGTTTTTTTTGGCCGACGGTGCCGCGGCGTGCTAAATTCAGGCGCCTCGTCCATCGGTCCAAGCCCGCCGCCACCGTCTCATGCACACCCCGTCCCGTCCGATTTTCAGCGCCCAGACCGGCGTCCACCAGCGCTTGCCGCAACTGCTGGCGCGCCACCTGGCGCAGCCGTTCCGGCGCCCGATCGCGGCGCACAACCGGCTGGCCTTCGACCACAGCATGCGCGCCTGGCGTGCGGCCGGCGCGCCGCCGCTGGTACTGGACGCCGGCTGCGGCGTCGGCCTCTCCAGCCTGTACCTGGCGACGCAGTTTCCCGATCATTTCGTGATCGGCATCGATCAGTCGGCCGACCGGCTAGCGCGCAATACGCGTTGGGCCGGCAGCCTGCCGGAAAATTGCCTGCGCCTGCGCGCCGACCTGGTCGACTACTGGCGCCTGCTGCTGGAAGCCGGCGTGCGGCCGGCACGGCATTATGTGCTGTACCCGAATCCGTGGCCGAAGATCGGCCAGCTCGCCCGCCGCTGGCACGGGCACCCGGTGTTCCCGACGCTGGTCGCGCTGGGCGGCTATTTCGAATGCCGCAGCAACTGGCGCGTCTACATCGAGGAATGCGCGGCCGCCCTGCGTCAGTTGACCGGCATCGACGTGACGGCCGAAGCCTACGCCACCGCCGATCCGATCACGCCGTTCGAGCGCAAGTACCTGGATTCCGGCCACGGCCTGTGGCGCTGCCGGGTGCAGCTTGTGAGGCCTGAGGGCGCCTGAGCCCGCCTGCGCGCGAGCGCCTGCCAGCTCGCCGGCCTCCCGATTCGGCGGTGCCGAAGCGATCTTTTATGACGTAATATTGGTGCTGGCCAACACCGCGACCAACCTCTCGATTTTCAAAAACATGTGCCAGCTCCTCGGAATGAACTGCAATGTCCCGACCGACATCGTGTTCAGCTTCACCGGCTTTGCCACGCGCAGCAGCGTCGGCCGCCACAACGACGGCTGGGGCATCGCCTTTTTCGAGGGCGCCGGCGTGCGCCATTTCGTCGATTACCAGTCGGCGCTGGCGTCGCCGGTGGCGGAGCTGATCAAGCGCTCGCCGATCAAGTCGAAGAACGTGATCGCGCATATCCGCAAGGCGACCCAGGGCCGGGTGGCGCTGGAAAACTGCCACCCGTTCGTGCGCGAACTGTGGGGCCGCTACTGGGTGTTTGCGCACAACGGCGACCTGAAGGATTTCGCGCCGACCCTGGACGGGCCGTATCGCCCGGTCGGCAACACCGACAGCGAGCATGCGTTTTGCTATCTGCTGCAGGAATTGCGGCGCCGCTTCGGCGACGACCCGCCGGCGCGCCCGGCGCTGACCGCCGCGCTGCGCGAACTGTGCGCGGAAATCGCCGCACACGGCACCTTCAACCTGATGCTATCGGACGGCTCGGCCCTGTTCGCGCACTGCTCGACCGACCTGCACTACCTGGTGCGCCAGTATCCGTTTGCCGAGGCGCGGCTGGCGGACGAAGACTTGAGCGTCGATTTCTCGCAAGTCACGACGCCCAACGACCGCGTCGCCATCATCGTCACCGAACCGCTGACCGCGAATGAAACCTGGCAGCGCTTCGGCGCCGGCGAACTGAAGGTGTTCGTCGACGGCGAGCCGCTTGCGCCGTGAACGCCAGCCAATAGGGCTTTACATACTCCAAATATCGAATCGTATTTCCGCCTATAAATAAACGGAAAACAAGACATACTCCGCAGCGGCGCAAACCCGAGCGGCTTCGCCTGCGCTACCGGCGCCGTGCGAACTTCAGGTGCGTCACGCTCGGCGTGGCGACGGTACGCACCAGTTCCAGGCCATGCAGGTCGTCGCCGACGCCATCGAACAGCCGCTCGCCGCTGCCGAGCAGCGTCGGCACCAGATTGATCTCCATCTCGTCCACCAGGCCGGCGGCCAGATACTGCTGGGCTGCCTGGGCCCCGCCAGCCAAGGAAACGTCCTTGCCGGCGGCGGCGCGACGCGCCAGTTCCAGCGCCTTCTCGATGCCTTCGGTGACGAAGGTGAAGCTGGTCCCGCCTTCCAGCACCAGCGGCGCGCGCGCGTGATGCGTCAACACGAACACCGGGTGATGGAACGGCGGATTCGCACCCCACCAGCCAGTCCACGGATGCTCGGCACCCCACGGCCCGGGGTGCCCGCCGAACATGTTACGCCCCATCACCGTGGCGCCGATGTTGACCCAGGATTCCTCGACCACCGCGGTGCTGGCGTTGACTTCGCCGCCCTCCATGCCGAGCAGCGTCCGAAACGCGGCCAGCCGGAAGGCCCACTCGTGCAGGCGAGTGCCGCCGATGCCGAGCGGATTGGCGACACTCTGGCTGGGGCCGGCCACGAAGCCGTCCAGCGACATCGAGATCTTGAAGCGCAGTTTCGACATATCCGATCTCCCGCATTCCCACTGCTCGCACGGCAGGATCTTTGAAGGGTGGCCCGGCTCCCTCGTCCCAAGCTTCGCCGAGCCCGATCTGGCATTCGTAACAAGCATCATAGCCGAGGACCGAAGATGCCTGTGGGTGCCGGAGCCGATGCCATATCCGCAGGCATGCCACGCGAGCAAGTACGCCGACAATGCCGCTAAAATGGGCAACGTGCGATTCATCGCGCCTGCCGAATGCAGCGGGAGTGTTTGTCATGCATCAAGCCCCTCACCCGAACCGCCGCCGGCTGCTCCAGTCTGTTGCAGCGCTGGGAGCCGGCATCCTGCTGGCCCCGCTCGCCAGGGCGGCGGCGCCGCGCGCCATCCTGACCCGGCCGATTCCGTCAAGCGGCGAAGTCCTGCCGGTGATCGGGCTGGGAAGCTGGATCACCTTCAACGTCGGCAACGACCCGGTCGCGCGCGCCGCCTGCGCCGAAGTCATGCGGGCCTTCTTCGACCTGCAGGGCCGCCTGATCGACTCGTCGCCGATGTACGGCTCGGCGCAGCAAGTCATCGGCGCCGGCCTGCAGCAGCTCGGCATGCCGCCGCAAGTCTTCGCCGCCGACAAGGTCTGGATCGCCTCCGGCGCGCGCGGCCCGAGCCAGATCGAAACCTCGCGCCGCGACTGGGGCATCCCGCGCTTCGACCTGCTGCAGGTCCACAACCTGCTGGCCTGGGAGGAGCACCTGCCGACGCTGTTTGCGATGAAGGCCGCCGGCCGCCTGCGCTATGTCGGCATCACCACCTCGGAAGGCCGCCGCCACGACGAAATCGAACGGGTCATGCGCAGCCAGCCGATCGACTTCGTGCAGATCACCTACAACATCCTCGACCGCGAAGTGGAAGCCCGCATCCTGCCGCTGGCGCGCGAGCGCGGCATCGCCGTCATCGCCAACCGGCCGTTTCGCCAGGGCGCGCTGATCAGGGCCGTGGCGCGCCAGCCGCTGCCGCCGTGGGCGGCAGAAATCGAGTGCGCCAACTGGGCGCAATTCCTGCTCAAGTTCATCGTCTCGCACCCGGCCATCACCTGCGCGATTCCGGCCACGTCCAGCGTCGCCCACCTGCGCGAGAACATGGGCGCCGCGCTCGGCCGCCTGCCGGATGAGGCGCTGCGCCGGCGCATGATCGCCCACATCGAGCGGCTCTGATGTCCGAATGGTGGACTTACCGGCTGTCGAATTTCCTGCTATTTTCGGCGCGCACCTACTATCGGCTGTTCGAGCTGTACAACCGCGACGTCTGGCCGGCCCAGCTCGTCGCTCTCGCGCTCGGTGTCGTCATCCTGGCATGCCTGTTCAGGCATGTGGCCTGGCGTGGAAAGGTCGTGGCGGCGATCCTCGCCGCCTGCTGGCTGTGGGTCGCCTGGGCATTTCTTGCCGAACGCTATGCCACCATCAATTGGACCGCGCGCTATTTCGCGATCGGCTTCGCGGTCGAGGCTCTGCTTCTGCTCTGGGCCGGGATCGTGCGTGCCGAACCGGCGGACATGCCGGCGCGCAGCCCGATCACTGTCACCGGTATCGCCCTATTCCTCTTCGCGCTGGTCGTTCAACCTCTGATCGGCCCGATGCTGGGCCGGCCGTGGCTGCAGGCGCAGATTTTCGGGATGGCGCCGGACCCGACCGTGGCCGCCACACTCGGCACCCTGCTGCTCACGGGGCGCCAGCCCCGGTGGCTTCTGATGATCATTCCAGTCGTTTGGTGCCTGATCAGCGGAGCCACGCTTTGGACGATGGGCTCTCCAGATGCCGGGGTGATGCCGGTCGTTGCATTGCTGGCGGTGTTGCTGGCCGTTCGGAAGGCGCTGATGCCGCGACCGACTGACTTGGCCAAAACTGGTTAGGGCCGAATCCGGTTCGTTGCCGCCGCTCGGCCGAATCTTGTGAGTGTCTGCTGCTGCGCGAGAAGCGGGCTAGCGACATTGCGACGTCCCAAGTTCGGTGGTGTACCCGAGCCGGCACAGCGGCCAGCGGCGGATATGGGAGGATTGGCTGGCCTCGCTAATCGGCACGCATTAGTGATTCTGCCGTGACTGTCCGTCTTCCGCGTGTGATAGCTCGCGATGGGTGTGCCACGGTCTCGCGCAACCCCGCGCCGATGGTCGGGCTGGTGGATCGTGGTGAAAGCGCGCCGGAGTCATGCAAACGGGGCGGCGGATTAGGTGAGTTTAGGTGCGCCGGGAAATGGGAGGGCGATCCAACGCTTTGCGCCCTTGGACGTTGGTTGACGTTGAGTCAGTTTTGCAGGGCGCATCCTTCGGCATAGGAAGCTGCTGCGCTCCAGGCGCGCCCGCGCAAGAACTCCGTAAACTGAAGCGCCGGCCCATCCTGCGCTTCGCTTTCCCGCCGGACCAGGTAGATTTCCTTGCGCGGCGGTTCGCCTTCGATACACACCGCATGCAACCAGCCAGTGCGCAGTTCCCGTTCCACCGTGGCCGCCATGACAAGAGAGATCCCGAGCCCGGCATGCACCGCATGTTTGACAGCTTCCGTGCTGCCGAGCTGCATGGAGGCGGCCATGCTGGAAACATCCTCTCCGAGATACTGCCGCAACAGGCGGCCAGTGCCGGTACCGCTTTCGCCGCCCAGCATGCTTTGGCCTTTGATCCAATGGCGCGGTATGCTGTGCCGCCCAGCCCATGGATGCCCGGGCGGTACGATGAGGACCAGCTCTTCACTGCGCCAAACCTCGGCCACGAAACCCGGCGAATGGTCCCACCATTCCATCACGGCAACGTCAATTTCGAAGCTTTTCAGCTTCCCTGCGATGCGGTTGTTGTCGCCGATACTCACATCCACCGCGTGTCGCGCGGCTTCCTTGTAGGCTTTCAGGTGCGGCTGCAACAGGTAGATCCCGGTGTTCGAACTTGCCCCGACGACAATCGAATTTTTTTCGAATGCGGCGCGGGCGCGGCTGCAAATGGCGAGCAGGCATTCCGCGTAGGGCAGAAAGCTCCGCCCTTGCGGAGTCAGCGTACTGCCGGCATTGCTGCGGTTGATCAAGGGCGCATTGAGCGATTGCTCCAGACGTTTGACATGCTGGGTGACCGCCGATTGCGACATGCCGGTATGCTTGGCGGCCTCGCGGAATCCGCCGTATTGCGCCACTGCTAGGAACGTCGCGACCCGCTCCAGATCGATCACGCAACACCCATCCCGGATGCCGGACGATTGATCGCACCGCTTGGCCGTTGGCCGCGAAGCGCCTGGATGATGTTGCGCGCCGCCTCGCGCTCGATTTCGATCCGGACTTCCCTTACCGCCGAACCGAGATGCGGGGTGAAGAAAGTCTGTGCCGGGTTGTCCAGCAAGGCTTGCGGAATGCTGGCGGGCCGGTCGCTGCGCTGCCATTCTTCCATTTCGAACACGTCGGCGGCATAGCCGGCCAAGTGCCCGCGCCGCAATGCGTCGACCACCGCCTGCTCGTCCACTACCGAGCCGCGGCAGGCGTTGATCAGATGGCTGCCGCGCTTCATCCGGTTGATCCTGGCGGCATTGAGCAGATGCAGGGTTTGCGGCGTCATCGGCAACATCGGCACCACAAAATCGCTCTGCTGCAGCAGCTCGTCCAGGCTGACGCGCCGCGCTCCCCACGCCTGCTCCTGCTCCGCGGCGAGCGCAACCTCGTCACAGTAGAGCAGTTTCATGTCGAAGCCCGACAGGCGCTTGGCGATGGCACGGCCCACCGCGCCCATGCCGATGATCCCCAGGGTACGGCCGGTCAGTCCCGTGCCGTACAGCTCCGGTCGCCAACCGCGGAATGCGCCGCTGCGGATCCGGCGGTCGCCCTCGGGCAAGTGGCGCGTCAGGCCAAGGAGCAGTCCGATCGTCAGTTCGGCGGTCGGTATCGTCAGCAAATCGGGCACGATGCTGAACCACACGCCGCGCTGCGTGCAGGCGTCGACATCGAAGTTGTCGTAGCCCTTGAGTGCCGCACCGACGATCTTCAGCTTGGGGCAGGCGTCGAGAAAGCTGGAGTCGATACTGTCCGGCATGAACACCATCAGAGCATCGGCGTCTTTCGCGCGCGCCAGTACTTCCTCCCTTGGCAGGGTGTCGCGCGTGGTGTTGGGGATCACCTCCGCGACCGCTTGCAGCATTTCGATGATTTCCGGGTGCACCCAGTGGGTGAGTACGACTTTGGGCTTCATGGCGTGTTCAGTGTGGTTCAAGGTGTTATTTGAATTTGCGCCGCAGGAAGGAACTGAATGCATCCACCAGCGTCACCATGAAAAGAATGACGAGCAGGATGGCCGATACGTCCTGGTACTGCATGATGCGCAACGAACCCATCAGTTCGAAACCGATGCCGCCGGCGCCCACCATGCCCATCACGGTCGATGCACGAAAGTTGTATTCCCAGCGGTAGATCGCGGTATCGGCCATCTGCGGCAATACCTGCGGCAGAATCCCGTGAAAGATCACTTGCAGCGGACTGCATCCGGCGGCGCGCGCCGCCTCCACCGGCGCCTGGTCGGCATGTTCGATCGCCTCCGCGAAGAACTTGGCGACCATGCCGATCGAATGCAGCGCAAGCGCCAGCACGCCAGGCAGCGCGCCGAATCCGACCGCCGCGACGAACACGATGCCCATGATCAGCTCGGGGATCGAGCGCAAGGCATTCAACAGGCCGCGCGATAACTGGTACAGGACCGGATGCGGACTGGTATTACGCGCCGCAAGAATGGCCAGCGGCAGCGAAAGCAGCACGGCGATGGCGGTGCCGGCAACGCTCATCGCCAGCGTGTCGAGCAGCGGTTTGACCCAGCTGCCGGCTGCGGCAAAATTGGGCGGAAACATTTCACCGACCAGGCTGAACAGGCTGGGCACCCCCTCGCCCAGGCGCTGCGCATCGAACAGCCCGACGTAGTACCAGCATACGGCCACGACGGCCAGCACCACGGCGAGAGTGCGTAGCGAGCGGTTCCACGCTTGCCGCTGCTGCAGCAATACCAGTTTGTAATCAGCTTGCATGGCAATCTGTTTTAAAACTTCGACAGGTCAAGTTTCAGCAGGCCGCCGAGATCGCGCACGACGTCGTAGTCCTTGTCCGAAATCGGACCGAAGCCATCGGCCTTGAATGATTTCAGCACTGCCGGATCGGTGATATTGAGGAAGACGGCCCGGATTTTTTCTTTCAGTTCAGGCTTGAGGTTGGAACGCAGGGTCCAGGGGTATTGCGGGAACGGCTTGGACTCGGCGAGCACCTTCACCTTGCTGCCGTCGACCATGCCGCGCTGTACCAGCGATTCAAAGATCGGTTTGCTCAATCCGCCGGCCTGCGCATGACCGTTTTGCACTGCCATCGCAACTGCATCATGCGCGCCCACGAAGTGCTCACGGTAATCCTGGCCGGCATTCAGGCCGCTCTCGGCAAGCAGCGCCTTGGGGATCAGGTGGCTGGAGGTCGACGCCTTGTCGCCGTAGGCCACATTCTTGTTGGCGATGTCGCCGATCTTGTTGATGCCGGCAGCGGCATTGGCGATCAGCACCGCTTGGTACGTCGTGGTTCCTTTTTGCTTGATCGCCGCGAACGGCTCGATCTCGCTCTTCTGTTTCGCCAATACGTAGGATAGCGGGCCGAAGTAAGCCAGGTCGAGACGGCCATGGCGCATGGCTTCGATCATCGAGGAATAATCGGTGGTGACCACCAGCTCGACCTTCTTGCCGAGTTCCTTTTCGAGCAGCAGTTTCAGCGGCTGGTTATTCTTGATCACCGTCGACGCATTTTCATCGGGCAACAGCGCAACCTTGAGCGTCGCCGGATCGGGATCGGGAGCGGCATGCGCGGCATTCCCCAGCAGGGTCAGTGTCGCCAGGCCGAATATTGCCAATAGTTTTTTCATGTTCATTCCTCTACGGTTGCGAGATTGAGTGGAAATAGCGAGGGGTGGGATGAAGACGGCTGCGGCTCGGCGATCGCTGGCCGCTGCGCGTACAGCGCTTCCGCCTGCTCCGCAGTCAGTTCTTCGGGCGCGGCGTCAAATACCAGCTTGCCGTGCGCCAGCCCGATGATGCGGTCGGCGTAGCGCTTGGCCAGCTCCACCTGGTGCAGGCTGACCACGGCGGAAATGCCGTCTTCCTTGCAAATCTGATGGAGCATGGCCACCACCTTGTCGGCGGTTGCCGGGTCAAGGCTCGCGACCGGCTCGTCGGCGAGAATCAGTCGCGGTTGCTGCGTCAATGCGCGGGCGATACCGACACGTTGTTGCTGGCCGCCACTCAACTGGTCGACACGGGACAGCGCCTTGTGCAGCAAGCCGACCCGTTCAAGGCTGTGCAAGCCGATCGCCTGCTCTTCCTTCGGCAAAGGCAGGAGGCTGCGCCAGATCGAGTGATAGCCGAGGCGTCCCATCAGCACGTTTTGAAGCGCCGATAGACGGGCGATCAGTTGATGCTGCTGGAAGATCATGCCGGTACGGCGACGATGGGCTTGCAGTGCCTGTTTGTTGTGCAGGCTGCCCAGTCCGCTGACGGCGATGCTGCCGCCATGCGGCTGGTTCATCAGGTTCAGGCAGCGCAGCAAGGTCGACTTGCCGGCTCCGGACGCGCCCAGCAAGACCGTGAATTGGCCTTCCCGAAACGAGAGTGAGGTTGGATGCAGTGCCTGGAAGCTGCCGAACCGCACCGATACGTCGTTTAGTTGAATCATGGCTTCTCCGTTTATTTCGGTCCGCAATCAAAGTGCACTGGTGATTACGAAAACGAATTACGAAGCCATGTTAGTGCGCCGTTGCTACCTCGCCGTGACGGTTGTGTGACAGCGGCGTGACTTTCACGAGCCACGGCAGTGCGCTTGCCATGTCGAAGCCGCTTTGAGCGCCGGCTCCGCAGCCCGCCTCACGCTCACATGGCTGTATGTCCGCTCTCAGTCCGCAGTCCTGAAGCGGGCCTTTTCACGGAATAGTCGACAGACGGCTCCTGGCCGCCTGCTGCGGGCGAGAGTTGAGAATAATCGCGACTTTGACGAGCGCGTGAGGGCAGTATTGATGTGGTATTCGCGAATCAAGATTTTGTCGCGATGGCTTGTTGCAACCGCCGCGCAGCCTGATCCGGGCAGGCCGTGTAGGTAGCTTTCGATGCGCTTTTGCGCTGCCACTGGACGAACGGAGTTCCAGCACACATGATCACCATCAGCAGCGACAGGGTGACCTGGATGCTACCCTCACCGACACCGAAGGATTGCGCCAGCAGAGGAAAGGCTGGCAGGTAGACGTCGGTGGCCAGCGGCGGCAGCGCCTACCGCAGGCCGAGGATCAGGATCGGGAAGCCGGTGGAGGAAACACCGGCGCGGGCGACGATCATATGGGAGCGGGTCAAGGTGGCGGCCGCCGGCCGGCGCCGGCAGCCGGAGGATCAGGACTGCCCGATCACTTGCTGGCGAAAGACTGCGGATAGAGTCCCCGCCAGAAGCTGCACTGGTATTCCCGGGCGGCGTCGAACAGGGCGTTCTTGCCCGGCTCGAAACGCATCGTCGCGCCGCGCTTGCCGAAGGTTTCCCAGGCCGGCACGCCGGCGGCCTTCGGCACCCCGGTGCGGATGAAGCTGGCCCAGGTCGCCACCATCTGGTCGGCCAGTTTCTGCGACGCCGGCTTCAGGTCGGGCGCGTCGATCCTCGAAGTGTTCGAGAAATTAGGGAAGAAATAATTCAGCTCGGCCGCATGCACCGCGCCCAGCTCGAAGCCGGGTTCGGGCGTGGCCGGGATCGACACGCCCAGCGTCGGCGCGTCGCGGTCGGCGAAGTCGACCTGGTAGACCGGCACATGGCGCGACAGCAGCTTGGCGGTGTCCAGGAACTGGCAATGGTTGATGCCGTTGTCGGGACGGAAGTCGGAGGTGAGCGAGCCGAGCGCGGCCGGCGCCGACGAATATTGGCCGACCGGATAGCGCGCCTGCACGGCGGCGGCGTGGTCGCCGTAGACGGCGCGGATGTTGTCGCCATAGTTGTCGGCGGTGATCTTTTGCCCGGCCTGGACCGCGTAGCCGACCCACAAGCGCAGCTCGTCGCGCGTGCCGCCGTACAGCACCGGCACGCGGGCGAACTGGCCCGCCTGCAGCGAATCCAGCCCTTGGCGCGGCAGGGTCTGGTTGCCGTAAACCGGCGCGAAGGCCATCAGGTCGGAGCCCGCCACCTTGTCGCCGGCGGCGATCAGCTCCTGCACGCCCTTGCCGCGCATGCAGGCCACCGCCTTGGCCGGATCGGTGCAGCCGACCTCCTGCGCCACCTTGCTGCCGAACTCGCTCCACGCCTTGACCTCGCGCAGGCCGAAAGAGCAGGCGGCGCTCTGGATGATGGCCTTGTGGAACAGCCCCTGGGTGTGCTCGGGCGTCATCAGGTGCATGCAGGCCGAGGCGCCGCCGGCCGATTCACCGGCCAGCGTGATGTTGTCCGGGTCGCCGCCGAAGGCCGCGATATTGTTCTTGACCCAGCGCATCGCCAGGCGCTGGTCTTCCAGCGCATAGCCGCCGTTATGATCGGCTTCGAAGCCGGGATGCGGCATGAAGCCGAACACACCGAGCCGGTAATTGATCGAAACGACCACCGCGTCGGCCAGTTTCGCCAGACGATCGAGCCGGTACAGCGAGCCCGAGCCGCCGACGAAGGAGCCGCCGTGGATCCACACCAGCACCGGCCGCTTTTGCTTCGCCAGCGACACGCCAGTCCGATAAGGGCGGGAGATGTTCAGGTGCAGGCAATCCTCGTTGTCGCTGGCCTCGGTCAGGTTGTAACGCGCCGCCTGGGCGCAGGCCCCCTTGAAGCTGACCGCCGGCAACACGCCGTCCCATGGCTGCGCCGGCTGCGGCAAGGTCCAGCGGCTGTCGCCGGCCGGCGCGGCGCCGTAGGGAATGCCGCGGAATTCCAGCACACCGTTGCGGATCACCCCTTGCACCTTGCCCTTGTCGGTGTCGACGATCGGCAGCTTGTCGGCCGCCAGCGCCTGCTGCGCCGGCGCGCCGATGGCGCCGAAAACCAGGCATGCCGCCAGGCAGCCACCCGCCATTCTTTTGATCCAGCCGTGTTTTTTCATCTTGTCCCCAATCGGTTGTCGCAAAACCTTCTTGCCGCGCGTCCTCTGGAACCGACTGGTGCCAATTCAGCGCGGACCGGAAGCCCTCTGGACAGCCCAGGGCGGCGCGCAAAATTGTAAACAAGAAAACAAGCAACGGGATACGGTCCGACGATATTTTCGTCGCCTCCCTCCGGGAGTCCGGAAGCCGCTCTCGGATGCACCTTCCACGGCCCCGCAGGCGACCGCGCTACAGATTCGGCGCCAGCCAGCGCTCGACCTCTTCACGCGCCACGCCGCGCCGCTATGTCCTCGGCCCCTCGAATGATGGGATGGACTCCCCCCGTCTTTTTGCGTCAAAGTAGGCGCACTGGTCAACGTGGGGACGGGGATCAGTTTTCAACGAAAGGAGTCCGCCATGAAGTCTACTACCGTGGCCGTTGACCTGGCCAAATCCGTGTTTCAACTTGCCGTTGCCGATGCAAACTGGCGCGTTACCGAACAGCATCGATTGACACGTACCCAATTCGAGCGCTGGTTCGTCAATCGCGACGTCTCGCAGGTCATCATGGAAGGCTGCGGTTCCGCTCATCACTGGGCGCGCTGGCTCAACAGCCTGGGCATCGACGTCAAGATTCTGCCGGCTGCCTACATCCGGGCTTACGTCAAGCGCAACAAGACCGATGCGACCGACGCGTGAGCGAACGGTTAGGCCCCGCTTGGCGGCGGGGGAAACTGAATTCCGAACGATTGACCATATGCCTCCAGTGCCTGCGCGGCAGAAAGGCCGAAGCGCCAAAGAGTGATGATCGTGTCGTACAACTCGCTGGCCTGTAAACGAACCAGTTCGCCAATCTCGAACTGTCGCTCGTTGTCGACGAAGTGCAGTTCCAACATTGAGTCTTCCGTGGTCACTATGCCAGGGCGATCAATGACAAGTTCTTGTCCAGTCTCTTGGCCCCGAGCAACGAACTTGGCATGCTGGAAGGTGATTTTCAGAACTCCCGTGTCATCGACATCAAGTGCCGACACGACGCCGAGCCTGTGCACGACACAAGTACGGGCCTTGTTCAAACTCAAGACGTTTGCGTTGAAGCGCGTAGCTATGCCGAACTGCCGCTCAAGCTTCTCGAGCTTCTTCGGAAAGTGCAGCTTGTGGTTAGTGCGGGGCAGGTCGTGGAAGATGCGGTGAAGCTCGGCAGCTTTCGCGGACCCCTTTGCCGCCAGTGGGAAGAGCTCGCAGACCTGGAGGCACTGATCGAGAAAATGTCCGGCTGCTTCGATCGCATCACGAAGGAATCCCCGCAGCAGCCAGTCCTGGGCTTCCGCCTTGGCGTCATCGTGTTTGAGCTGGGCGCCGTGTGCAGGAACGAAAGCGCCAAACTCTCTCTGCTCGGCTATCTGCTCGGCGGTAACGCGTTCGCATCCAACCTGCAGCACCTTTGTCATGTCAAGCTGATGCTGCAGACGATGGAAGAACGTGGCCTGCAGGGCGGAAAGGTCGATCTGGATGTTGAGTGGATCGGACGGCACTGACGAGGCCTAACGTTTGATATGAGAGGGGCTTGGAGGCCGTAGGCCGGAAAGCGTCCTCTCGATGGAAGGGTTGGGCGTCACTGATGCCATACCTATACCCGCATTTCTTCGGGTCTACCGGGTCGTCCTAGCGATTTGATGTACTCGATGTCGGACGGCTTCAGATCGAACCACTCGCCTTCGAGTCTTTGGGAACGAAAGTGATCGTGAAGAGACCTTTCGGCTTCTGTGTAGTTATCGAAGTGTGCGAAGTGCTCGACCGAAAACCGGAAGGGTAACTTCACTTCAAACAATCTTGTTCGCGACTGCATGCTTACGGTCTTGCCAATCTTGAATCCGTACTCTGAGCGAAGCAGATACACGAATCCTGGTGTTGCAATCGTCGGCAGGCGACGCGCGATGCCAGTCATCGGCTTTCTGCTCGAGAACGCTAGTTGATCGAGGTCGACAAACCGCTCTGCAAATAAATCGGCCAAGCCGTAGCGCTGTGTGACAGAGTCTGCGAATCCGAAGAAGGGCTTGCTCCGCCAGTGTGCGCGACCGGCAGGCAAGGGCTTCAGAATCGTCTGTACTTCGCGCCAATCCATCCTTGCGCCTTCGTCGCTTTTGTCTAGGCATACGCCAAGTGCGCTGACATTGCCCACCAAATCCACTTCATCCCAGGATGCGAAAGCGACACCTTCGCCGGGTTGAATGCGACGCAGCAGTTCAGTCGGGGCAGGCAACCATTCGTTCTCGAATGGCGAAAAGTTTGCAGGAAGAGCGGAAGGAGCCACTCGCCAGTAGTTTTTGATTGTGACCATGAGATGGAACTCGCCTGTGACGCCCAACTTCAGACAGGGTAAAAAAAAATTTCTGCCTATCCTGGCGAGGCCTCTGCCTAACCTGGCGTGCCAAATCGCCTACGATAAATATAGAGTATATGAAAATATCTCCCTATTTATCTGCGGAAATTGTCGTGACTTATGCCAGTATATCAATGGACCTCACGGTGGCGCCACCCTCGCCTACAAATTCGGCGCCAGCCAGCGCTCCACCTCTTCGCGCGCCACGCCGCGCCGCGCCGCCATGTCCTCGACCTGGTCCATGCCGATCTTGCCGACCGCGAAATACTTGGATTGCGGGTGGCTGAAGTAGAAGCCGGAGACCGAGGCGCCGGGGAACATCGCCATCGCTTCGGTGACCCGCATGCCGATCTCGGCGCAGTCCATCAGGCGGAACATGTCGCCCTTTACCGTGTGCTCCGGGCAGGCCGGATAGCCGGGCGCCGGGCGGATGCCGCGATAGGCTTCCCCGATCATTTCCTCGTTGTTCAAGGATTCGTCCGGCACGTAGCCCCACAGGTCGGTGCGCACCCGGTGGTGCATGTATTCGGCGCAGGCTTCGGCCAGGCGGTCGGCCAGCGATTCGAGCAGGATCGCCGAATAGTCGTCGAAGGCAGCGCGGAAGCGCTGCGCATGCGGCTCGATGCCGAGGCCGGCGGTGACCGCGAACATGCCGATGTAGTCGGCCACGCCGGATGACTTGGGCGCGATGAAGTCGGCCAGGCACTGGTTGGGCCGCTGCACGCCGTCGATCACCGGTTTCACGCCCTGCTGGCGCAGGCCGTAGTAGGTCAGCAGGACTTCGCTGCGCGACTCGTCGGTATAGATCTCGATGTCGTCGTCGTTGATGCTGTTGGCCGGCAGCAGCATGATGACGCCGTTGGCGGTCAGCCAGCGGCCTTCGATCACCTGCTTCAGCAGCGCCTGCGCTTCGGCGAACACCTTGCTCGCGGTTTCGCCGACCACCGGGTCTTGCAGGATCGCCGGAAACTTGCCGGCCAAATCCCAGGTCTGGAACAGCGGGCCCCAGTCGATGTATTCGGCGATGGTCGCCAGGTCGAGATTCTTGAACACGCGGCGACCGATGAATTTCGGCTTGGTCGGCGCGTGCGCGCCGGTGAATTCGAGTTGCATCTTGTTCTGGCGCGCGTCGGCCAGCGATAGCATCGGCAGCGCCTTCTTGTTGGCGTGCTGGGCGCGCACCCGCTCGTAATCGGCGGCCACTTCGGCGATGTACTGTTCGCTGCTTTCCGGCGTCAGCAGCGACTGCGCCACCGAGACCGAGCGCGAGGCGTCCGACACGTACACCACCGGGCCGCTGTAGTTCTGGTCGATCTTGACCGCGGTGTGCACGCGGCTGGTGGTGGCGCCGCCGATCAAAAGCGGGATTTTCCGTTCGCGGAAATACGGGTCGCGCTCCATCTCGCGCGCGACGTACGCCATTTCCTCCAGCGACGGCGTGATCAGTCCCGACAGCCCGACCATGTCGGCGTTCTCTTCCTTCGCCTTGGCCAGGATTTCGGAGCACGGCACCATCACGCCCATGTTCACCACTTCGAAGTTGTTGCATTGCAGGACCACGGCGACGATGTTCTTGCCGATGTCGTGCACGTCGCCCTTGACCGTGGCGACCACCAGCTTGCCCTTCGGCTTGGCGGCGACGCCGGTAGCTTCCTGGTTCAGCAATTTTTCCTGCTCGATGAACGGGATCAGGTGCGCCACCGCCTGCTTCATCACGCGCGCCGATTTCACCACCTGCGGCAGGAACATCTTGCCCTGGCCGAACAGGTCGCCGACGATGTTCATGCCATCCATCAGCGGCCCTTCGATCACCTGGATCGGCCGGCCGCCGGCCGCCTGCAGTTGCAGCCGCGCTTCCTCGGTGTCTTCCACCACCCATTGCGTGATGCCGTGCACCAGCGCATGCGCCAGCCGCTGCTGCACGCTGCCGGCGCGCCATTCCAAGCTCTCTTCCTGCTTCTTGTCGCCGGCTTTCAGCGTGGCGGCGAATTCGACCAGGCGTTCGGTCGCGTCCGGCCGCCGGTTCAGCACCACGTCTTCGACCCGCTCGCGCAGTTCCGGCGCCAGCTCACTGTAGACGCCCATCATGCCGGCGTTGACGATCCCCATCGTCAGGCCGGCCTGGATCGCGTGGTACAGGAACACGGTCTGGATCGCCTCGCGCGCCGGATCGTTGCCGCGGAAGCTGAACGAGACGTTGGAGACGCCGCCCGAGACTTTCGCGTGCGGCAGGTTGGCGCGGATCCAGCGCGTGGCCTGGATGAAATCGACCGCGTAGTTGTTGTGCTCCTCGATGCCGGTGGCGATGGCAAAGATGTTGGGGTCGAAGATGATGTCTTCCGGCGGGAAATCGACTTCGTTCACCAGGAGCTCGTAGGCGCGCTTGCTGATTTCGGTCTTGCGCTGGAAAGTGTCGGCCTGGCCCTGTTCGTCGAAGGCCATGACGATGATCGCCGCGCCGTAGCGCCGGCACAGCTTCGCCTGGCGCAGGAATTCTTCCTCGCCTTCCTTCATCGAAATCGAGTTGACCACCGGCTTGCCCTGGATGCAGCGCAGGCCGGCTTCCAGCACCGCGAACTTGCTGGAGTCGATCATGATCGGCACGCGCGCGATGTCCGGCTCGCCGGCGATCAGGTTCAGAAAGCGCGTCATCGCCGCCACCGCGTCGAGCATGCCTTCGTCCATGTTGATGTCGATCATCTGCGCGCCGTTTTCGACCTGCTGGCGCGCCACCGCCAGCGCCTCGTCGTATTTCTCGCCCAGGATCAGGCGCGCGAACGCCTTCGAGCCGGTGACGTTGGTGCGCTCGCCGACGTTGACGAACAGCGAACTGTCGTCGACCGTGAACGGCTCCAGCCCGGACAGGCGCAGCGCGCGCGGGATTTCCGGCACCACGCGCGGGGCGATGCTCTGCACCACCTCGGCGATCGCGCGGATATGCGCCGGCGTGGTGCCGCAGCAGCCGCCGGCGATGTTGACGAAGCCGCTCTCGGCGAACTCCTTCAGCAGCGACGAAGTCACGTCCGGCGTCTCGTCGAAGCCGGTGTCGCTCATCGGATTCGGCAAGCCAGCGTTCGGATAGATGCAGACGAAGGTGTCGGCGATCTTCGACAGTTCTTCCGCGTAGGGCCGCATCAGCGCCGCGCCGAGCGCGCAGTTCAGGCCGATCGTCAGCGGCCGCGCATGGCGCACCGAATTCCAGAACGCCTCCACCGTCTGCCCGGACAGGATGCGGCCGGAAGCGTCGGTGACGGTGCCGGAAATCATGATCGGCAGTTTCTTGCCCGATTCCTCGAAGAAGCTGTCGATCGCAAACAGCGCCGCCTTGCAGTTCAGTGTGTCGAACACGGTTTCCACCAGCAGCACGTCGACCCCGCCTTCGACCAGCGCGCGCGTCTGCTCCAGATAGGCGTCGACCAGTTGCATGAAGCTGACGTTGCGCGCCGCCGGGTCGTTCACATCCGGCGAGATCGAGGCGGTCTTCGGCGTCGGCCCGAGCGCGCCGGCGACGAAGCGCGGCCTGTCCGGGGTCGAATGCTTGTCACAGGCGGCGCGCGCCAGCTTCGCCGAAGCCAGGTTCATTTCATACACCAGGTGCGCCATCTGGTAGTCGTCCTGGGCGATGCCGGTGGCGCCGAAGGTATTGGTTTCGATCAGGTCGGCGCCGGCCGCCAGGTATTGCTCGTGGATTTCGCTGATGATCTGCGGCTGGGTCAGCGACAGCAGTTCGTTGTTGCCGCGCACGAATAGCTCGCGCCCGCCGGCCGCTCCCTTGAAATCGATGAAGCGCCCTTGCGGCCCGCCGCGATAATCTTCCTCCGTCAGTTTGTATTGCTGGATCATGGTGCCCATCGCGCCGTCCAGCACCAGGATGCGTTTGGATAGCAGGTCGCGCAGCAGCGCTTCGGTGGCGGAAGGAGAGGTAGGTGTCATGGCGCGCTTTCGGACGATGAAAAAACCCGGCTGCTGGCAATAAAAAAACCCGGCCAAAGCGGGCCGGGTTCTTTGCCTTCCGCTTTAGCGGTATTTGTTTGGGACCGGCACGGGTGGCGATCCTGGCGCCCGCAAGCTGGGTTTGACGTTTTGCATCAAATCGGCGCTTCAAAATTATACGTGAGATCGGCTGCCGCTGCCGCCGGGCGCCGGATCAGCCCGCCAGCGGCGGCAGCAGTTTCTGGAATTCGGCGGCCGGCAGCGGCCGGCTGAACAGGAATCCCTGGTACGAATTGCAGCCGTTCTCGCGCAGGAAGTGCAACTGCTCGATGGTTTCCACGCCTTCCGCGATCACGCCCATCTTCAACGCCCGCGCCATGGCGATCACGGCGTCGGTAATGGCGGCATCGTTCGGATCATCGATGATGTCGCGTACGAAGGACTGGTCGATTTTCAGCGTATCGATCGGAAAGCGCTTCAGGTAACTGAGCGACGAATAGCCGGTGCCGAAATCGTCGATTGCAATCTGCACCCCCATCTTGCGCAGCGCATGCAGGGCCAGGGTATTTTGCTCCGGCGCCTGCATCACCGTGCTTTCGGTAAGCTCCAGCTCCAGCCAGCATGCCGCGAGGCCGGTCTGGGCCAGGGTGTCCGACACGGTCGCCACGATGTCGCCCTGCAACTGGCTGCTGGAGAGGTTGACCGACACCACCAGCCCGGTGTGTCCGTTACGCTGCCACTCGGCATTCTGGCGGCAGGCTTCCTCCAGCGCCCAGCCGCCGATGATGCGGATCAGGCCCATTTCCTCGGCCAGCGGAATGAAGCGCGCCGGCCCGATGACGCCCAGATCCGGATGATTCCAGCGCAGCAGCGCCTCCATGCCGTAAATGCGCGCCCCCGACCCGCGCACCTTGGGCTGGTAGTACAACTGGAACTCGCCGCGCGTCAGCGCGTGGCGCAGCGCGTTTTCCAGCATGATGTGTTCCAGCGGCGCGGTGTCCATGCCAGCCGCAAAGAACTGGTAATTGTTCTTGCCGCTGCCCTTGGCCCGGTACATCGCCACATCCGCGCTCTTGATCAGGGCCTCGGCGTTGGCGCCATCCTGCGGAAAAATCCCGATGCCGATGCTGGCGGCGACGAACAGTTCCTGCCCTTCGATATGGAAGGGCTGCGACAAGGCCGCCATCACCTGTTCGGCCAACTCGGTGGCAGCCTCCATGTCGGCCGTCGATTCGGCCAGGATCGCGAATTCGTCCCCGCCCAGGCGCGCAATCAGATCGGTCTTGCGCACGCATTCGTAGAGCCGGTGCGCCACCAGTTGCAGCAGCAAGTCGCCGGTCGGATGGCCGAAGGTGTCGTTGATGTTCTTGAAGCGGTCGAGATCGATGAAAAACACGGCGAAACTGCGCTGTTCGCGGCTCGCCGCGGCAATTGCCTGATCGAGCCGCTTGTAGAACAAAAAGCGGTTCGGCAGGCGCGTCAGCACGTCATGGTTGGACAGGAACAGCAAACGGTTTTCATGCTGGCGCCAGGCACTGACGTCCTTGTATACCGCCACCAGAGTGACCGGATCGCTCGCCCCCTGGCGCGTAAAATGCAGCGACAGCAGGCACGGAAACAAGCTGCCGTCTTTCCGCCGCAGCATAACCTCGGCATCACCTGGTGTTTGGCTGCGCAGGCACTTGGAGGCGATACGGTGCCACAGCTTCTTGTCGTCGTAGAAAAAGCCGCCGTCGCGCCCGACCAATTCCTCCTGGCCGTAGCCGGTCATGCTCGTCAGCGCGCCATTGACCGTCAGGATCGGGCCCGGCCAGGCGCTGATCACCACCCCTTCGGTCATGCTTTCATACACTTTTGCCGCCAACGACAGCGCTTTCTCGGCTTGATGCTGGGCGCTGATGTCGCGCGCCATGACGCAGGCCAGCCGGCGCCCGGGCACAGGGACAAAGCAGGTTGTGCATTCGGCCAGAAAAACCGAGCCATCCTTGCGCTTCAACTTGCGGTGCAAGACACCCGGCGGCTGCGCCGAGACCAGCAGTTCCTGCATCAGCGCCTGCGCCCGCCGCGGCTGCGTGCTGACCCGGGTAATTGCCATGCCGGTCGCTTCCTGGCGGCTGTAGCCGAACAGCCGCTCGAACGCCGGATTGACGGTGACGAAGGTTTCCAGTTGCGGGTCGATGATCGCCATCGAATCCTGCTCGTTCTCGAAAATGGCGCGAAACATCTGTTCGTTCTCGACCAGGCTGTCGTCCAGTTGCTTGCGCCCGATCGTGCGGCCGGCCAGGAACGCCACGTGCTGCACCACTTCCAGTTCGAATCCCTGCGGCGCACGCGCCTCCCGCAGATACACGACGAGCGCGCCCAACACCTCATGCTGGGCCGATATCATCGGTACCGCCCAGCAAGCCTGAAAACCGGCTGCCAGTGCCGCCGCGCGCAATTCAGCCCAGCGCGGGTCATGCTCGATGTCGGTGATGATCGCCGGTTCGCGGGTCCGGATCGCGACCGCGCAGGAACAACTCGGGCGCTGCAGGTTGGCGCGCTCCAGCGCTTGAAGGAACGGCGCCGGCAGGTGTGGCGCCGAGGCGACGTGAAAACCGGCGACGGAGTTGTCCAGTTGCAGGATGGCGCATACGATGCCGGCACCCATGCTCTCGAGCTCGAGCGTCAGCGTATCCAGCAGGTCGCCCAGCGGCAGCCGGTTCGCCAGCCGCTCCATCATGAGCTTTTCGATGTCGAGCAAATCCCGCAGCGATTGCTCGCCGCCAAAATTGCCGCCGGTAATATCAGTTTGCTTCATGCGACTCTTCAAAATAAGAATGCGGCTGGCCGCAGGCCGGCCTCATGGCTCGAATACCACGCTGCAATCGCGCGTCTGCTTGGCCTGCAGCAGCGCCATGTCGGCCGCGTGCAGCGCTTCTTCCCAGCTCTGGCCATGCTGCGGATAGAGCGCGACGCCGAGCGAAATCGTGATTTCGCCAAGCGTCGCGCCATTGATCTGGATGTGCAGCAGGCGGACTTGCTGGCGCAGCTTTTCGGCGATCTCGCCGGCCTGCGGCAAGCCGGTGCTGGGCAGGATGATGGTGAATTCCTCGCCGCCGTAACGGCAGGCCAGGTCGCCGCCGCGCATCTGGGTCTGCAGCAGCTTGCCGATTTCGCGCAGCAGGGCGTCGCCGGCGGCATGGCCGAAACTGTCGTTGAAACGCTTGAAGTGGTCGATGTCGAGCATGATGATGGCGATCGTGCTGTGGTTGCGCCTGGCGTTGCGGGTTTCGCGCAACAGGGTTTCCTCCATGTAGCGGCGGTTGAACAGCCCGGTCAGGCCGTCGCGCATGGCCTGGTCGTGCAGATGGTTGGAGAGCCGGATGTGCGCCAGCCGCAAGCCCGCATGTTCGGCCGCCGCTTCCACCAGCGCCTGCGACCCCGGCTCGGTTTCGTCGGTCGGAAAGCCGTGGTCGTTCTCCAGGTGCAGCATGCCGATGATTTCGCCCTGTACCAGCAGCGGCACGCACAGGTAGGAAAACGGCGGCGGCTGCTGCACGTGGCGGCAGCGGATTTGCTGGCCGCCGCCGGCATCGACCCGGAACGTCTTGCCGCGCCGCACGGCCCAGCAGTCGTTCGGCAGGAATTCGCGCTCGCTGGCCGGTTCCTGCCAGTGCGCCACGCTGGTAAAACGGTCGCCGCTGGCGTCCAGCATGTAGAGCGCGCCGGCCCGGCCCGGAAACAGCCTCTGCAGGCATTGCCGCACCACTGCATACACTTCGTCGCGCGTCACGCACGCCTGCAGCGCATCGTTCATGTCGCGCAACTGGCGCATTTCCTGCCCGTGCCGCTGCAATGCCTCGACCCGGCTTTCGATCGCCTGCGCCATGCTGTCGATCGCGCCGGCCAGTTGCGCCGCCTCGTCGGTACCCGGCTTCAGACCACTGCGCACCTGTAGGTCGCCGTGCCGGATGCGGTCGGCAGCCTGGATCAGGAGCCGCAGCTTGTTGACGATCAGCACACCGCTGCCGATCCAGGCAATCGCCAGCACCAGCAGGCAGGCCAGCGCCAGGCTGAACATGTCGTAGCGAAACGCCTGGCGGGCGCCGGCGTAGGCATCTCCGGCGGCGATGCCCAGGCCCAGGAACACGGTCTGCTCGGCCGTCTTGTGCACCGTCGTATAAGCGTACAGGCGCTCGATACCGCTCGGGCCGGGAAGGTCGGCCACGCCCTCCTCGCCATGCTGGCGCGCATATTGCACCAGCGGCGCCTGCGGCCGGTAGCTGCCAGTCCAGTGCAGGCTGTCGCGGTAGCGCGCCAGGACCAGCCCTGCCTGGTCGAACATGACGATCAGCGAATCGGGCTGCAGTTGCAGCGCCTCCGACCAGTTGACGAACCCGGACAGGTCGAGCGCGGCAAACAGCACCGCCACAACTTGCCCCGAGGCATCCATGATCGGCACGCCGATATACACCACCGCGGCCGGTGCCAGCGCATCCATTTCATACGGTCCTGAAGCGGTCATGTGGGTAGCCACGGCGTCCTTGAAAAAGCGTAAATGGGCGATGTTTCCGCGCAACCGGGCGGGCGACGCGTTGCAATAGACATCGCCATTCGACGCGGCCAGGCCAAAGGTACGAAAGCGCGGAAAATGCTGCGTCAAATCGCGCATTGCGGCCTGGCACTGCGGCGCCGTCAGCCGTTCGCGCGGTGTCAGGCGCGAAATCGCCTCCAGCACCGCCGAGGCTTGCGCCACCAACTCGCGGTGACTGACTTCCATCACGCGTACCAGGCGCAAGGCGTTGCTTTGCTGCTCCATCTGCTGGGCATGCAGACGCTGCACTGAACTCACGATCGCCAGGCTGAAGGCGGGAATGAAGGCAAACAGGATCAATAGGAACAGGCGAGTCTTCAGATTGGCGCGAAACAAGGCTTTCACATCAGGCTTTCACTCGACCGGCCACCCATCCGCCAGAATCCGGCAAACCCGCAAATGCCAAATTGGACACGCTTTGGCCGCAGGTGTTCCGGCAGGCCGTGCATGTTTGTTGTGATTCAAGCCAGCGGCGCGCGGCCGAAGCCGCCAGTCGCTGCGGTATCGGCACGGATGATGCGCAGCAAGGAAAGCTCGGACGAAAACGGCCATGGCGCCTGCCAGTGCCTCCGCAGAAAATTATTTTCTGTGGGTATATGCAATATCTTGATAGCTTATCGGCGACGCAAAGCCGAGCATTAAGGAGTATAGGGGTGCGGCCGGGACCCGCGCAGAGTTGCGCTAGGTAAAGCGCCCGTCGCGCGGCGCATAGCCTTGCAGGAATTGCGCTGCCGACAAACGCTTGCCGCCGGCTTTTTGCAACTCGGTCAGGCGCAGGACGCCGCTGCCGCAGGCGACGTCGATCCCGGCTGCCGTCGCCGCCAGCAGGGTGCCGGGAGCGGCATTTGCCTTGCCGGCTGGCAAGGCATCGGCGCGCCACAGCTTGAGCGGCGTGCCGTCCAGGCGGGCAGTCGCGCCGGGAAACGGATTGAAGGCGCGAATCTTGCGCGCCAGCACCTCGGCCGGCAGCGCAAAGTCGAGCGCCGCCTCGCCCTTGCCGATCTTGGCGGCATAGGTCGCGCCGGCCGCCGGCTGCGGCTCGGGCGCCAGCCCATCCTGTTCCAGCGCGCGCAGCGTCTGCACGATCATGCCGCCGCCCAGTGGCGCCAGCTTGTCGTGCAGGCTGCCGGTGGTGTCGTCGGCGGCGATCGGCAGTGCCTGCCGCAGCAGCATCGGTCCGGTATCCAGCCCCTCGTCCATCTGCATGATGGTGATGCCGGTTTCGGCATCGCCGGCTTCGATGGCGCGGTGGATCGGCGCCGCGCCGCGCCAGCGCGGCAACAGCGAAGCGTGGATGTTGATGCAGCCGCGCGGGGGAATTTTCAGGACGGCGGCCGGCAGGATCAGACCGTAGGCCGCCACTACCATGACGTCATGTTCGCTGGCGCGCAGCAGCTCATGCGCCTCCTGCGCGACCTGCGGGTATTTTCCATCCAGCCGCAGTGACACCGGCTGCGCCACCGGGATGCCGTGCGCGACGGCGAATTGCTTGACCGCCGACGCCTGCAATTGCAGGCCGCGTCCGGCCGGGCGATCCGGCTGGCTCAGCACCAGCGGGATCTCGAAGCCGGCGGCGTGCAGCGCGCGCAAGGCGACCGCGGCGAATTCGGGCGTACCCGCGAAGATGATTTTCATAGGGGAAGGTGGTGCGCCGCCGCCTGCGCGACGCGCACGTCAACAACTTAACGTACCGCCGCCAACTGCTTTTCGCGTTTTTGTTCGCGCTTCTGTTCCCGCTCTTCCTTCAGCATGCGGGCCTTGATCCGGTTGCGCTTCAACGGCGACAGGTATTCGACGAACACCTTGCCTTTCAGGTGGTCGATCTCGTGCTGGATGCAGACCGCCAGCAGGCCGTCCGCCGCCAGCTCGAACGGCTTGCCGTCGGCATCCAGCGCCCGCACCTTGACCTGCACATGGCGCTCGACGCCGTCATACACGCCCGGTACCGACAGGCAGCCTTCGTCATAGACCTGCTTTTCCGCGCTGGCCCAGACGATTTCGGGATTGATGAAGACCCGCAGTTCGTCGTGCGTGTCGGAGACGTCGATCACGATCAACTGCTCGTGCACGTCGACCTGGGACGCGGCCAGCCCGACGCCGGGCGCGTGGTACATGGTCTCGGCCATGTCGGCCACCAGTTGCTTCAGGCGCGCATCGAAGGTGCGCACCGGTCGGGCGACCTTGTGCAGGCGCGCATCGGGATAACGCAGGATCGGTAACAGTGACATATGGACGGCTTATATACGGCTTTTGTGCAACAAGGTAACAATAGGAGACGGCGGTTGTTCTTGCTAGTTCAAGGATTTATGGGCAGAATTTGATTCACTTTGGCAAGTTTTTTGTCAACTTTTCCTCTTGCGCCACCCATTATTCACGGCATCTCGCGTTCGCCGTCTTCACCGGAAGAACCATGAAAAAGTTTAGCACAGCCGCCTGCATGTCCGCTCTCGCCATGGTACTGGGCGTACTGTCCGGCGCGGCCGCCGCCGCCCCGGCCGCACCCCATTGCGGCTTCCTCGACAATGCGCCGGACCAGCATACGGTGGTGCGCGGCGATACGCTGTGGGGGATCTCCGGCAAATTCCTGCAGCATCCGTGGTGCTGGCCGCAGGTATGGGACATGAACCGCGAGCAGATCCGCAACCCGCACTGGATTTATCCGGGCCAGATCGTCTACCTGGATCGCGCCGCCGGCCGCCTGCGCCTGGCACAGCCAGCCGGCACCAACGGCGCCGAGCAGCGCCTGACGCCGCAAATCCGCAGCCAGCAACTGGGGGACGATGCCATTTCCTCGATTCCGGCCGGCGAGATCGAACCCTTCCTGTCGCAGCCGCTGATCGTCGAGCAGAATCAGTTGCAAAACACGCCGCGCATCATCGCCACCCAGGAAGGGCGCGTCTACCTGGGCAAGAACGACAAGGCCTATGTGCGCGGCGAACTGGGGGCGGCGACTGCGTTCCAGGTATTCCGCCCCGGCACGCCGTTGCTCGATCCCGACAGCAAGGCGATACTCGGCTATGAGGCGGTTTATCTGGGCGACGTCAAGCTGGAGCGCGCCGCCGGCACGGCGGACGAAGCGCATACCTTCCGCGTCACCCGTTCGAAGGAAGAAATGGGAGTCGGCGACCGCCTGCTGCCGATGCCGCCGACGCCGATCATGAATTACGTGCCGCATGCGCCGGCAAACCCGGTCGCGGCGCGCGTGATCTCGATCTACGGCGGCGTCAGCCATGCCGGTGGCAACCAGATCGTGGCGCTCAACCGCGGCGCCGCCGACGGCATCGACATCGGCACCTCGCTCGAACTGTACCGCTTCGGCCGCGTGGTGCTGGATCGCACCGACGACAAGAAGCCGGTCAGGCTGCCGGATGAGCGCTACGGCTCGCTGTTCGTGTTCCGCGTGTTCGAGCAGGTGTCGTACGGCCTGATCATGCAGGTCACCGATGCGGTGCAGGTCGGCGACCTCGCCCGTTCGCCCGAGTAACCCGCTGCCGATGGCCGACAGCCGTCCGCCCCAGGCCGGAGACGACGATCTGGCCGCATGGCTGCGCCTGGCCCGCACGCCCGGCGTCGGCCCGGAAACCGCGCGCCGCCTGCTGGCGGCCTTCGGCTTGCCGGGAAATATTTTCGCCGCCAGCTTTTCCAGCCTGCAAAAAATCGTCTCCGAACGCGTCGCCCAAGCCCTGCGCCTGCCTCCCGCCGAAGCCGCCGCCGACCAGATCGGCCAAACCCTGGCCTGGGCCGCTCAGGCCGGCAACCGCGTGCTGACGCTGGCCGACGCCGACTATCCGCCCAGCCTGCTGGACATTCCCGATCCGCCGCTGATCCTGTACGTCAAGGGCCGGCTGGAATTGCTGGCGCGCCCGGCCCTGGCGGTGGTCGGCAGCCGCAACGCCAGCGCGCAGGGTGTGCTGGACGCCGAAAAATTCTCGCAAGCCTTGAGCCAGGCTGGCTACACCATCATTTCCGGCCTGGCGCTCGGGATCGACGCCGCCGCCCATCGCGGCGCGCTGTTGGCCGGTGTCGAGGGCGGCTCGACCATCGCCGTGATCGGCACCGGCGCCGACATCGTCTATCCGGCGCGCAACCGCGAGCTGGCGCACCGCATCGCGGCCGAAGGCTGCATCGTCAGCGAATATCCGCTCGGCATGCCGGCGATTGCCGCCAACTTTCCGCGCCGCAACCGCATCATCTCCGGCCTGGCGCGCGCGGTGCTGGTGGTGGAAGCGGCGGCCCAGTCCGGCTCGCTGATCACCGCCCGCATGGCGGCCGAACAGGGGCGCGACGTGCTGGCGATTCCGGGCTCGATCCACGCCCCGCTGTCCAAGGGCTGCCATCGGCTGATCAAGGAAGGCGCCAAGCTGGTCGAATCGGTGCAGGACGTACTGGAAGAATTGCAGCATCTGCCGCTGTCGGCGCAGGTGCCGCCGACCGAGGTGGCCGCTGCGGCCGGCGAGCCGGCGTCGCCATTGCTGCAGGCGATGGGCTTCGATCCGGTCACGCCGGACTTGCTGGCGGCACGCTGCGGGCTGGATGCCGCCACCCTGATGGCGCAACTGCTGACGCTGGAACTGCAAGGCCAGATCGAAGTGTTGCCGGGGGGCAGCTACCGGCGACTGGCCTGATCCGGCCGCGAGCCTTGTGCTACAGTGGCGGCATGTTTGATGTCCTTGTATACGTTTACGAAACTTATTACCGGCCCGACGCCTGCCCGGAACCGGCAGCGCTGGCACGCAAGCTGTCGGCAGCCGGCTTCGAGCAGGATGAAATCGCGCAGGCGCTCGCCTGGTTGACCGATCTGGCGGAAACCAAACATGAATTTGCCGGTCATCCTGCACAGCAAGAGCCGTTTTCCAGCGGCATCCGGATTTATGCGGATGCCGAATTGAACTTGCTGGGCACCGCGGTGGTCGGCTTCATTCAATTCCTGGAGTCGGCCCGAATGCTGAACCCGGTGCAGCGCGAAATTGTCATCGAGCGCGCGCTGGCCGCCAGCGAATCACCGCTGACGCTCGACAAGCTGAAGGTGATCGTACTGATGGTGCTGTGGAGCGAAGGCAAGGAACCGGACGGCCTGATGTTCGACGAACTGTTCGAGGACGACGATCCCGAACCGCGCCTGCTGCACTGACAGGCCGCCAGTCGCCGCGCCTCTTGCGGCTCCTGCCAATGCCGGGCTGGCTTGCGATTTTCGCGGCATCACGCTTATCATTGGCCGCTCAATTACTTGATTCCGATTGATGCATACGAAGCAGCAATGAAGTTGCGGCGTCGCAATTTCTGTACACTGCATGGTTTCGCGCCTGCCCGGACGGCATCTTGCGCGCCAATTTCGAGACCCTATTCATGAGCAAAACCCTCATCATCGCCGAGAAACCCTCCGTCGCGAACGATATCGCGAAGGCGCTCGGCGGCTTCACCAAGCACGATGAGTACTTCGAGTCAGACCAGTATGTATTGTCGTCGGCGGTCGGCCACCTGCTGGAAATCGCGGTGCCGGAGCAATACGACGTCAAGCGCGGCAAATGGTCGTTCGCCAACCTGCCGATGATTCCGCCGCACTTCGACGTCAATCCGATCGCCAAGACCGAGGCGCGACTGAAGGTGCTGAACAAATTGATCAAGCGCAAGGACGTCACCGCCCTGATCAATGCCTGCGACGCCGGGCGCGAGGGCGAGCTGATTTTCCGCCTGATCGTGCAGCACGCGAAAGCGAAGCAGCCGATCCAGCGCCTGTGGCTGCAGTCGATGACCCCGGGCGCGATCCGCGACGGCTTCGCCAAGCTGCGCAGCGACGCCGAGATGCTGCCGCTGGCCGACGCCGCGCGCTGCCGCTCGGAAGCCGACTGGCTAATCGGCATCAACGGCACGCGCGCGATGACCGCCTTCAACTCGAAGGAAGGCGGCTTTTACCTGACCACGGTGGGCCGGGTGCAGACGCCGACGCTGTCGATCGTGGTCGAGCGCGAAGAGAAGATCAAGAAATTCGTACCGCGCGACTACTGGGAAGTGCGCGCCGAATTCGTCTGCGCCGCCGGCATCTACGAAGGGCGCTGGCTCGACACCAGGCACAAGAAGGACGAGACTGATCCCGAGAAGCGCGCCGAACGCCTGTGGAGCCGCGCCGCCGCCGAATCGATCGTGGCCGCCTGCCGCGGCAAGCTGGGTAACGTCACCGAAGAATCGAAGCCGACCACTTCGATGGCGCCGGCGCTGTTCGACTTGACCAGCCTGCAGCGCGAAGCCAACTCGCGCTTCGGCTTTTCCGCCAAGAACACGCTCGGGCTGGCGCAGGCGCTGTATGAAAAGCACAAGGTGCTGACCTATCCGCGTACCGATTCGCGCCACCTGCCGGAAGACTATCTCGCCAGCGTCAAGCAGACGCTGGAGACGATTGCCGAAAACCATAACTACCAGCAGTTCGCGGCGCAGATCCTGAACAAGAACTGGGTCAAACCGAACAAGCGGATTTTCGACAACACCAAGATTTCCGACCACTTCGCGATCATCCCGACCACGCAGGCGCCGAAAAACCTGTCGGAACCGGAACAGAAGCTGTACGACCTGGTGACCAAGCGCTTCATGGCGGTGTTTTTCCCGGCCGCCGAATTCCAGGTCACCACCCGCTATACCGAAGTCTCCGGCCACCAGTTCAAGACCGAGGGCAAGGTGATGACCAACCCCGGCTGGCTGGCGATCTACGGCAAGGAAGCAGCCGGCGACGACGACAAGGAAAACGCCGGCACGCTGGTGGCGGTGGCGAAAGGCGAAAAGGTCAAGACCGAAAAAGTCACCGCCAACGGCCTGGTCACCAAGCCGCCGGCGCGCTACACCGAAGCGACGCTGCTGTCGGCGATGGAAGGCGCCGGCAAGCTGGTCGACAACGAAGACCTGCGCGAGGCGATGGCCGGCAAGGGCCTGGGTACGCCGGCCACGCGGGCGGCGATCATCGAAGGCCTGCTGACCGAGAAATACCTGCTGCGCGAAGGCCGCGAGATGATGCCGACCGCCAAGGCGTTCCAGCTGATGACCCTGCTGCGAGGGCTCGGCGTCAACGAGCTGACGGCGCCGGAACTGACCGGCGGCTGGGAATACAAGCTGGCGCAGATGGAAAAGGGCAAGATCAGCCGCGAGGAGTTCATGCGCGAGATCGCGCAGATGACGCAGATCATCGTCAAGCGCGCCAAGGAATACGACAATGACACGATTCCCGGCGACTACGCGACGCTGTCGACACCGTGCCCGAATTGCGGCGGCGTGGTCAAGGAAAACTACCGCCGCTTCGCCTGTACCCAGTGCGAGTTTTCGATGTCGAAGACTCCGGGCGGGCGCCAGTTCGAAGTGGCCGAAGTGGAAGAACTGCTGAAGAACCGCAGCATCGGCCCGCTGCAGGGCTTCCGCTCGAAGATGGGACGGCCGTTCGCGGCGATCCTGAAGATTTCGCGCGACGAAGAGATCAACAACTTCAAGCTCGAATTCGACTTTGGCCAGGGCCAGGACGACGACGAAAACGCGGAAGGCGTCGATTTTTCCGGCCAGACGCCGCTCGGGCCGTGCCCGAAATGCGGCAGCGGCGTGTACGAAATGGGGCTGGCCTACGTCTGCGAAAAATCGGTGGCCAAGCCCAAGGCCTGCGACTTCCGCAGCGGCCGCATCATCCTGCAGCAAGAAATCCTGCCAGAGCAGATGACCAAGCTGCTGAACGACGGCAAGACTGATCTGCTGCCGGGCTTCGTCTCACAGCGCACGCGCCGTCCGTTCAAGGCCTTCCTGGTCAAGGGCAAGGATGGCAAGGTGAGCTTCGAGTTCGAGCCGCGCAAGGCAAAGGCTCCAGCGAAAAAAGACCAGGCAGCGGAGGCCGCCGCGGAGGACGGCGCGGCCGCGACGCCAAGCAGGAAAGCCGCCCCGAAAAAACCGGTCCGGGCCAGGGCTGCAGCGAAGAAAGCAAGTGCCTGACCTGGCAGCGCCTGCCTGATCCGGGTTTGCAAGCAACGTGAGAACCAGGCGTGCAGCCGCAGACCGTGCTGGTGCACGGCAAGGCGAAGCAACACAGTGTTCGCTTTGATTGCGAATCCGCCTGAACCAAGAGAGTAGACATGAATGACATCATCGAAGTCGGCCCGAGCCGCGACGAAACCAATCTGGCGATGCTGGCGCATCTGTTCGGCATCTTTACCGGCTTCATCGGCGCCATGGTGATCTGGCTGCTGAAGAAAGACGATTCCGCCTTCATCGGCCAGGAGGCGCTCGAAGCGCTGAATTTCCAGATCACGCTGATGGTCGGCTACGTGATTGCCGGCATCCTGGCGTTCTTGCTGATCGGCCTGATCCTGTTCCCGATCCTATTCATCCTGAACGTCGTGTTTTGCCTGATCGGGGCGACCAGCGCCTCCAAGGGCAAGCCGTACCGTTATCCGTATTCCCTGCGCCTGCTGAAATAACCCCGGCTCTCGCCCTCATTATGGAGTATGTGGCTAAAAAAGCCATTTTACGCCCGGCAAACACTGTCAACTCCGAGAGTATATGTGACGCCTGCGGCTGGCGCCGCACCGCTCACGCGCGTTCCGGCTCCAGCCCGGGGTAGCGCGGCCAATCCTCGTCCAGCGCCGCCCATGGCGGCACCGTGGTCGCGAAAATATGCGCGACCGGCACCGCATCGACCGCCGTGTCGAGCGTTCCCATGCGCAGCCGCAACACCTGCGGCGCATCGTCGCGCCGCGAATACAGTGGCGTGCCGCAGCGGCGGCAGAAGGCGCGCTGCTTGCCGGGCGAGGATTCGTATTCGGCGATCAACTCGGTCTCGCCGCTCCAGCGCAGCCGTGCGGCGTCGGCCGGCGCTGCGGTCACGCTGCCGCCCTGCGCCTTGCGACAGGTGGCGCAATGACAGACGGTGATGGCGCCGAAGCCGCCGTCATATTCGTAGCGCACGCCGCCGCACAGGCAACTTCCATGGATCATGTCGAACTCCGCTGATTGACGTTGCTTGTTTGAAGTGAGCGCGGCTCACGAATGGCCGAGCACCGGATGCGGCTGATAGGCGCTTTCCAGCGCGCCGATTTCTTCCGCCGTCAGGCTGAGCTCGGTCGCGGCCGCCGCCTGCTCCACCTGTCCCAGCTTGGAGGCGCCGACGATCGGCGCCGTCACGCCCTTGTGCAGCAGCCAGGCATACGCGGCCTGCGCATTCGAGATGCCCTTCGCCTGCGCCACCCTGGAGAGCGCCGCCACCACCGCGAAATCGGCGTCGTTGTAATAATACTTCTGCGCCATGTCGTCGCTGCCGGCGCGCGCGGTGGCCGCATGGGTGGTCGCGCCATCGACACCGCCCGCCCTGTCGCCGCGCGCCCGGTTGCCGGCCAAGAAGCCGCGCGCCAGTGGGCTCCACGGAATCAGCGCCACGCCCTGCTCGCGGCACAGCGGAATCATCTCGCGCTCTTCTTCGCGGTACACCAGGTTGTAGTGGTTCTGCATCGACACGAACGGCGTCCAGCCATGCTCCTTGGCCACCTGCTGCGCCTTGGCGAACTGCCAGGCCCACATGCTGGAAGCGCCGAGATAGCGCACCTTGCCGGCCTTCACCACGTCGTGCAGCGCCTCCATGGTTTCCTCGATCGGCGTCGCATAGTCCCAGCGGTGGATCTGGTACAGGTCGATGTAGTCGGTACCGAGGCGCGCGAGCGAAGCATCGACCGCGTGCAGGATGTGCTTGCGCGACAGGCCCTGCCGGTTCGGCCTCAATAGCTCCGGCGGCGCCGTGTGATGATCGAGATGCATCTGCTCGAACACCGGGAAAAACACCTTGGTCGCAATCACTACTTCCTCGCGCCGCGCATATTCTTTCAGCAGCGCGCCGGTGGCAGTTTCCGAGGCGCCGTTCGAGTACATGTCGGCGGTATCGAAAAAATTCACGCCAAGTTCCAGCGCGCGCCGCACGAACGGCCGCGCCGCCGAGGCATCCAGCACCCACGGCCGCCATCGCGGCGAACCATAGGTCATCATCCCGAGGCAGATGCGGGATACCTGAAGGCCGCTACGGCCGAGACGTGCATATTTCATGATCAATCCTTTTCCTGCCGCCGGCACCGACGGTTCCGCCAAAGCATGCCCGTCCGGAACCATCGCCGGCGCGGCCGATCTTAACAACAAAGGGAGTGAAACGTAGTCTGGCATCCGCCCCCTGTCAAGCATGCCCGCCAGCACCAACATTCACGGAGGAATCATGATTTCCCGCACTCTCGCTTCATTCACCTGCGCGGCCGCGCTGCTCGCACTATCGGCATGCTCCACTCCTCCCACCCGCCAACAGGTGGGCATCGGCACCGGTGCGGTGGTGGGCGGTGTGGTCGGCAATGCTGTCAGCGGCGGCGGCGCGCTCGGCACACTCGGCGGCGCAGCGGTCGGCGGCGTGATCGGCAACGAGGTCACCAAGCCGCATAAATAAAGATTGCGGCGCGGTCGCCGGGTTCCCGGCGGCGGATACGCGCCGCTTACTAGTGCTGCGTGCTTTCGTTTTCGGCGCCGGCAAAGTCCGGCTCGAAAAAACACCACACCGCTTGCGGCCATTGCCGCTGCAGCCCAGCTTCAATCGCGTTGATCGCCTCGACCAGCGCCCGATCGCTGCTTTGCGGACGCATTTCTGCCTGCACCGCGACCATCAGCTGCGCGCCCCATTGCAGCGTGATGAAGTTGATCACGCGCACGACTTCCGGATGCGTCTCGATATACGCCAGGATCGCGGCGTCGATTTCCGGATCGGCCGATTCGCCGGTCACCATCGCCTTCAGTTCGCGCGTGATCACCAGCGCCACGATCATCAGCAGCACGCCGACCGCGATCGAACCGAGCGCATCCCACAGTGGATTGCCGGTGACCACGCTCAGCAGCACCGCCGCGAAGGCCAGCGCCAGCCCGGCCAGCGCGGCGATGTCTTCGCCGGCAACCACCATCAGCTCCGATTGCCGGGTTTCGCGAAACCATTTCAGGAACGGCTTGCCGTTGGCAACCTTGCGGATCTCGCGCAGCGCGCCATACAGCGAAAACGCCTCCAGCGCGACCGAGATCCCGAGCACCGCCAGCACCACGATAGCATTGCTGAGCGGCTGCGGATGCTTCAGATGTTCGATCCCCTGCAGCACCGAAAAGGCGCCGCCTAGAAAGAACAGCAGCAGCGCCACCATCATCGCCCAGAAATACACCACCCGCGCGTGCCCCATCGGGTGCGCGCGGCTGATCGGCTGTTGCGCCTGGCGCAGGCCGATCAATAGAAATACCTGGTTGGTACAGTCAGCCAGCGAGTGGATCGCTTCCGCCAGCATCGCGTTCGAGCCGGAAAACAGCGCCGCACCGAACTTGGCCAGCGCGATGCCGCCGTTGGCACCGAGCGCATAGAAAATTGCCTTGGTTGAGCCTGCGGTATGCGCGGCCATCGGGGTCACTCCAAGTCGATCAAAGAGATCACATTAGCCGCTCCACTGCCGCCAGGCAAGCGCTGCCGGCGTTGCCGAATATCGTATTTATACTACTGTGCGCACCTGCGGACTTCGGTTACTCTAACCGCACAATAAACTGAATCACCCCATGGAGGAGAAACCATGAAACACCATCTGATCGCGGCGCTGGCCGTGCTCTGCTGTGCCGCCCCGCTGCAGGCCAAGGACATCCGGATCGCCCACGTCTATGACAAGACCGGCCCGCTCGAAGCCTACGCCAAGCAAACCCAGACCGGCCTCATGATGGGCCTCGAATATGCGACCGGCGGCAGCATGACGGTCAACGGCAGCAAGCTGGTGCTGATCGAGAAAGACACCCAGGGCAAGCCGGACGTCGCCAAGTCGCAACTGGCTGCCGCCTATGCCGACGACAACGCCGACATCGCGGTCGGTCCGACCGGCTCCGGCGTGGCGCTGGCGATGCTGCCGGTGGCCGAGGAATACAAGAAAATCCTGCTGGTGGAGCCGGCGGTGGCCGATGCCATCACCGGCGAAAAATGGAACCGCTACGTGTTCCGCACCGGCCGCAATTCGTCGCAGGATGCGATCTCGAACGCGGTCGCACTCGACAAGGACGGTGTCACGATCGCGACGCTGGCGCAGGATTATGCGTTCGGCCGCGACGGCGTCAAGGCCTTCAAGGACGCGCTCAAGCACGCCAAGATCGTGCATGAGGAATACCTGCCGACCAGCACCACCGACTTCACCGCCGGCGCCCAGCGCCTGTTCGACGCCTTGAAGGACAAGCCGGGACGCAAGGTGATCTTCATCATCTGGGCCGGCGCCGGCAACCCGTTCAAGATCGCCGACCTCGATCCGAAGCGCTACGGCATCGAGATCGCCACCGGCGGCAACATCCTGCCGGCGATGGCGTCCTACAAGAACTTCCCCGGCATGGAAGGCGCCACCTACTATTACTACGGCATCCCGAAGAACCCGGCCAACGACTGGCTGGTGAAGGAGCATGAAAAGCGCTTCAAGTCGCCGCCCGACTTCTTCACCGCCGGCGGCATGGCGGCCGGCATGGCACTGGTCGAGGCCTTCAAGAAGACCGGCGGCAGCACCGACACCGAAAAGCTGATCGCCACCATGGAAGGCATGAGCTTCGACACGCCCAAGGGCAAGATGACTTTCCGCAAGGAAGACCACCAGGCGCTGCAATCGATGTACCACTTCAAGATCAAGGTCGACCCGGCGCTCGCCTGGGGCGTGCCGGAACTGGTGCGCGAGATCAAGATCGAGGACATGAACATCCCGATCCGCAACAAGCGTTAAGCAATTGCTTTAGTTGCGGCGCGGATTGCCGGTGGCCCCACTCGCGCAGGGCGGGGCCGCCTTCGATTTACCTTGCCTGACGGCCGGCGTATCCAACCATTGACCAACGCTCCCGACGGAGGTTGACCATGTCCCTGCAACAATCTGATTCCCGACGCGCGGCCTCGCTCGAAACCCGCGACCTGACGATCCGCTTCGGCGGCCACGTCGCGGTCAATGCGGTGTCGTGTGCCTTTTTGCCCGGTACGCTGACCGCGATCGTCGGCCCCAACGGCGCCGGCAAGACTACCTATTTCAACCTGATTTCCGGCCAGTTGCAGTCCAGCGCCGGCCAGGTGCTGTTGGGCGGGCGCGATATCTCGGCGCTGCCGGTGGCGGCGCGCACCCACGCCGGCCTCGGGCGCGCCTTCCAGTTGACCAGCTTGTTCCCGCATCTGACGGTGCTGGAGAACGTGCGCCTGGTGCTGCAGTCGCGCCGCCACCTGGGGCTCGACCTGTGGCACGTCTGGAGCCGCCATCGCGACCTGATCGAGCGCGCCGAGCAGGTGCTGGAAACGGTGGCGCTGACGGCCAAGCGCGATTTGCCGGCGGCGGCGCTGCCGCACGGCGACCAGCGCAAGCTGGAAGTCGGCCTGTTGATGGCGCTCGACCCTGAGGTCTACATGTTCGACGAACCGACCGCCGGCATGAGCGTCGATGAAGTGCCGGTGATCCTCGACCTGATCCGTCAACTGAAGGCGCATTCGGGCAAGACCATCCTGCTGGTCGAACACAAGATGGACGTCGTGCGCGAACTGGCGGACCGCATCATCGTACTGCACAACGGCACCCTGATGGCGGACGGCGAACCGGAACGGGTGATCGCCTCGCCGGTGGTGCAGCAAGCCTATCTCGGCCTGGCGCCGTTGGAGGAAGCCGCATGAACGCCACGACACTCTCGCCGCTGCTGACGCTGAAAGGCGTGCATACCCACATCGGCGCCTATCACATCCTGCACGGCGTCGACCTCGACGTGCCGCGCGGGCAACTGACGATGCTGCTGGGCCGCAACGGCGCCGGCAAGACCACCACTTTGCGCACCATCATGGGCCTGTGGTCGGCGTCGCAGGGCCGCATCAGCTTCGACGGCGCCGACATCACAGGCCAGGCCACGCCCGACATTTCGCAGCGCGGCATCGCCTACGTGCCGGAAAACATGGGCATCTTCGCCGACCTGTCGGTCAAGGAAAACATGCTGCTGGCGGCGCGTGCCGCGCGCCGCATCGACGACATCGACAGCCGGCGGCTGGAATGGATTTTCGAACTGTTTCCGGCCATCCGGAAATTCTGGCTGCACCCGGCCGGCAAGCTGTCCGGCGGCCAGAAGCAGATGCTGGCGGTGGCACGCGCGATCGTCGAGCCGCGCCAGCTGCTGTTGATCGATGAACCGAGCAAGGGGCTGGCGCCGGCGATCATCGCCAACATGATCGACGCCTTCCGCCAACTGAAGCAGACCGACACCACGATCCTGCTGGTCGAGCAGAACTTCAATTTCGCCCGGCAGCTGGGCGACACGGTGGCGGTGATGGACGACGGCAAGATCGTGCATCGCGGGCAGATGGCGGAACTGGCGCAGGACGAGGAATTGCAGACGCGCCTGTTGGGCCTGTCGCTGGCGGCGCACCACTGAGCGGCACACATGAGCGCGACAAACGGAGACACGATGGAACCAAGCACGACCCTGCCGGCCGCGCCGACGACGCCGGCGGCAACACCAGCGGCCCCGGCCGCCAGGACAATCGACTGGGCGCCGCTGCTGCTGGTGCCGGCGCTGGCGGCTGCGGCGCTGCCGCTGATCGGATCAGTCCCGACCTGGATCACGCTGACCGCCGCCGGCCTGGCGATGGGCATGATCATCTTCATCATCGCCTCCGGCCTGACGCTGATTTTCGGCCTGATGGACGTATTGAATTTCGGCCACGGCGTGTTCATCGCGCTCGGTGCCTTCGTCGCGGTGTCGGTGCTGGGCGCGCTCCCGGGCTGGACCGCGGCCGACGACCTCGGCCTGAACCTGGCCGCGCTCGGGCTGGCGGTGGCCGCAGCCATGCTGGCCGCCGGCGCGCTCGGCTGGGTGTTTGAGCGGGTGCTGGTGCGCAAGGTGTACGGACTGCACCTGATGCAAATCCTGATCACGATGGGCGGCATGGTGATCGGCGAGGAATTGATCAAGGTGATCTGGGGGCCGCAGCAGATTCCGCTGCCGCTGCCGGGCGCGCTGCGCGGCGCGCTGCTGGTGGGCGAGGCCGCGATCGAGAAATACCGGGTGCTGGCGGTGGTGGTCGGGCTGGCGGTGTTCATCGGCCTGCTGCTGATGCTGAACCGCACCAAGCTTGGCCTCCTGATCCGCGCCGGGGTGCAGGACCGGGAAATGGTCGAGAGCCTCGGCTACCGCATCCGCCGCCTGTTTGTCGGCGTGTTCGTCGCCGGCTCGGCGTTGGCCGGCCTCGGCGGCGTGATGTGGGGGCTGTACCAGCAAAACGTGATTCCGCAGATGGGGGCGCAGGTCAACGTGCTGATCTTCATCGTCATCATCATCGGCGGCCTCGGCTCGACCGCCGGCTGCTTTCTGGGCGCGCTGCTGGTCGGCCTGCTGGCCAATTACACCGGCTTCCTGGCGCCCAAGGTGGCGCTGTTTTCCAACATTCTGCTGATGGTCGCGATCCTGCTGTGGCGGCCGCAGGGCTTGTATTCCGGTGGCAAGCAATGATCGGCCGCCTGCTCTCCCAGGACTTGCCAAGGAGCCGGCTGCTGGCGCTGCTGCTGATCGCGATCGTGCTGGGCCTGGCGTTGGCGCCGTTCCTGTTCCCCGGCGCCAAGGCGCTGAATGTCGCCGCCAAGATCCTGATCTTCATCGTGCTGGTCGCCAGCTACGACCTCTTGCTCGGTTACACCGGCATCGTTTCGTTCGCGCACACGATGTTCTTCGGCATCGGCGCCTACGGGGTGGCGATCGCCAGCAGCCAGCTCGGCCCGGGCTGGGGCAATCTGGCGCTCGGCATCGGCGCCGCACTGCTGTTATCGCTCGCACTGTCGCTCGTGATCGGGCTGTTTTCGCTGCGCGTGCGGGCGATCTTTTACGCGATGATCACGCTGGCGGTGGCGGCGGCGTTCCAGACGCTGGCTTCGCAGCTCTCGAACATCACCGGCGGCGAGGACGGCCTGAGCTTCAAGCTGCCGGAACTCTTGTCGCCGGCCTTCCGCCTGCTGGAAGAGCCGCTGTTCGGTGTCGTCGTCAACGGCAAGCTGATCACCTATTACCTGGTGTTCTTCGCTGCCGCCCTGCTGTTTCTGGCGCTGCTGCGCATCGTCAATTCGCCGTTCGGCCGCGTGCTGCAGGCGATCCGCGAAAACGACTTCCGTGCCGAGGCGATCGGCTACCGCACGGTGGTGTTCCGCACGCTGTCGAACGTGCTGGCGGCGCTGTTCGCGACGCTGGCCGGCAGCCTGCTGGCGATCTGGCTGCGCTACAACGGCGCCGACACTTCGCTGTCGTTCGAGATCATGATCGACATCCTGTTGATCGTGGTGATCGGTGGCATGGGCACGATGTATGGCGCAGTCTGCGGCGCCACCATCTTCATCCTGGCGCAGAGCTACCTGCAGGATTTGATGGCGGCAGGCGCCGGCGCCGCGCAAGGCGTGCCGCTGCTGGCGGCGTTACTATCACCGGACCGCTGGCTGCTTTGGCTGGGCATCCTGTTCGTGCTGTCGGTATATTTCTTCCCGACCGGCATCGTCGGCAAACTGCGCACCTGGAGATCACGATGACGCCTACCTCGCACTACCTGCGCTGCTGCGAACGGGAAATCCATTACACCGCCTGGGGCAAGAAAAGTGCGCCGCCGCTGATCCTGTGGCATGGGCTGGCGCGCACCGGGCGCGACTTCGACGACCTGGCGCAGGCGCTGGCCGGCGACTACCGCATCGTTTGCCCCGACACCATCGGCCGCGGTCTGTCGCAGTGGAGCCCGGACCCGGATGCCGAATACTGCCTGGCGTTCTACGCGCAGATCGCGCAGGCGCTGGCCGACCAGCTCGGCATCGAACGCATGCGCTGGGTCGGCACTTCGATGGGCGGCGCGCTCGGCATGGTGGCCGCCGCCACTGCGCTCAAGGGTCGCATCAGCCACCTGGTGCTGAACGACATCGGGCCGGAGTTGGCGACGGTCGCGATCGAGCGCATCAAGTCCTACGCCGGCAGCCCGCCGGCGTTCGACACCGTGACCGAACTGGAAACCTACCTGCGGACGATCTATAAGCCCTACGGCTGGCAGAGCGACGCCCAGTGGCGACGGATGACCGAAACCTCGGTGCGGCGCCTGCCGAACGGCCAGGTCACCACGCATTACGACCCGGCGATGGTGCGCCAGTTCTTCGTCCATCCGCACGACTATGACCTATGGGACGCCTACGACACGCTGGAGCTGCCGACGCTGGTGTTGCGCGGCGAACACTCCGATCTGCTGACCGCCGCCACCGCCGAACAGATGACCCGGCGCGGGCCGCGCGCGCAGCTGGTGGAAATCGCCGAATGCGGCCACGCGCCGTGCCTGAACGTGCCGCACCAGATCGAGCTGGTACGGGCATTTCTCGCCACTGCGGATTGATATACCGGGAGTATGGGCAAAAACAAGCCATTTCCGTTCGAGAAAATTACGGGTCGAATAATACTGCCATACGTATGAACCAAGGCCGGGCAACACTACCGTGCCGTGCGCGGCTGCCGGCACCGCCTTGCGGCCAGAATTCATTGCATCAGCCCTAGCCGCTGCACCCCCGCAGGAAGCAAAGTTCATTGCTTTAGAGCAGTTTTTTCGGCAAACTTTTGGCTCGGCATGTTTGCCCACACTCGCCCGCTGCTTCCTCCATGCCGTCCTTCCCGAATCTCTGGAAAAAATATCACCTGCTGATCTGGTTGAGCGTGCTGCTGGTCGTCGGTTTTGTCACCACCAGCGTTGCCAGCTATATCGTTTCGCGCGACACGATACGGCGCGATATTACCGAGCAGGGTCTGCCGCTGACCGGCGACAGCATCTATTCCGAAATCCAGAAAAACATCCTGCGTCCGACCTTCATTTCTTCGCTGATGGCACACGACACCTTTGTGCGCGACTGGATCTTGAACGGCGAAAAGGATGACGACCAGATCGTGCGCTACCTGGCCGAGATCAAGCAGAAATACGGCACCGTCAGCAGCTTCCTGATTTCCAACCGCAGCTACAAATACTATTACGGCGAGGGGCTGCTGAAATCGGTCGACCCGAAGGCGGAGCGCGATGTCTGGTTTTTCCGCGTGCGCGACATGAGCCAGCCGTATGAGATCAATATCGATCTGGACATGGCCAACCGCGACACCGTGACCATCTTCGTCAACTACCGGGTGCTCGACTACCAAGGCAATTTTATCGGCGCCACCGGCGTCGGCCTGACACTCAATGCCCTGGCGCACACCATTGACGACGCGCAAAAGCGCTTCCAGCGCAGCATCTATTTCGTCGCCCCCGACGGCAAGATCATGGCCGCCGGCAGCGCGATGAATGTGCCCCAAGGGTCGATCCACCAACTGCCCGGCATTTCATCGATTGCCGCGCGCATCCTCAACCACAGCACCGAACCGACGCAACTGCAATATCGGCGCGATCACGCCACGGTGCTGGTCAATTCGCGCTTCATTCCCGAACTGGGATGGTATCTGGTGGTGTCGCAAGACGAGCGGGAGGCGGTCAAGCCCTTGCTGCAGGTATTCCTGATGAACCTCGCCGTCAGTTCGGCGGTGACGCTGTTGGTCCTGACGCTGACCCTGTTTGCGGTGACCCGCTTCCAGCGCCGCCTGGAAAATGCGGCCGCGGTCGATGCGATGACCGGCATGCTGAACCGCCAGCATTTCGAATCCGCCTTCGAGCAGGCCAGGCGCGACGCCCGCCGCAGCCGGCAGCCGATGTCGCTGATTCTGGTCGACATCGACCTGTTCAAGGCGATCAACGACCAACACGGCCACCTGGCCGGCGATAAGGTGATCGCCGCCGTTGCCGACCTGATCCGGGACTCGGTACGCCAGAACGATGTGCTCGGCCGCTGGGGCGGCGAGGAATTCCTGATCCTGCTGAAGGATTGCCGATCCGAACAGGCCTACGCGCTTGCCGACAAGCTGCGCCAGTCGATCGCGGCGCAACGCTTCCACTTCGACGGCGGAGAAGTCAGCGTCAGCGCCAGCATGGGGGTGGCCGAGTGCCGGGCCGACGAGCCGCTGGCCGGCACTTTCGCGCGCGCCGACGCCTCGCTGTATCGCGCCAAGGGCGACGGACGCAACCGGGTCGAACTCGCCGCCGCCTGACGTTGCGCCGGCGGCCCGCTATGGCAGCGGGGCGGACTCGCTGCGCGTGACCAGCAACTGGTCGATCCGGTAATTGTCGATATCGACCACCTCGAACTTGTAGCCGGCATGCTGCACGCAGTCGGTGCGTTTCGGAATCTTGCGTAACTGGTACATCATGAAACCGGCGATGGTTTCGTAGTTTTCGCTGTCCGGGAAATCATCGATGTCGAGCGCGCGCTGCACGTCCTGCACCGGCGTGATGCCGTCCACCAGCCAGGTGCGCTCGTCGCGCCGCACGATCTGGTCTTCCGCCGACGGGCTGGCGATATCGCCCATCAGCGTGCTCATCACATCGTTTAACGTGATGACGCCGACCACCCGCGCGTATTCGTTCAGCACCACCGCGAAATCCTCGCGCGTGCCCTTGAAGCGATCCAGCACTTCGGACAGCGTCAGCGTTTCCGGGATCGCCAGCACGGTGTGCATCGTCAGTTCGCTCAATGCGATCGTCTTGCCGTTCAGCAGGCGCATCAACATGTCCTTGGCATTGACGTAGCCGAGCACGCTGTCGACATCGTCGGTGCACACCAGGTACGAGGTGTGCGGCTGCTCGGCGATCTTGCGCTTGATGCCGGCCTCGCTTTCCTGCAGCGAGAAATAGACGATGTCCTCGCGCTGCGTCATCGAGGCGCTGGCGGTGCGCGACTCCAGCTCCAGCACGTTCTCGATCAAATGGTGTTCCTGCTGCTGCAATACGCCAGCGGAAGCGCCGGCATCCATCATCGCCAAGATGTCGTCGGCGGTGATGTCGTCGCTGCGCGCGGTCGGCAGCTTGAATAGCCGCAGCAGCAGGTCGGCCAGGCCGTTGAACACCAGCACCAGCGGCTTGAACAGGCGCACGCAGAACAGCATCGTGCCGACCGTGGCCAGCGCCACCCGCTCCGGCGCGATCATCGCCAGCCGCTTCGGGATCAGGTCGGCGATCAGGATGAAGAGCGAAGTCATCAACAGGAACGACAGCACCGGCGCCGCCTGCGCGGCGAACGGCAGGCCGGCCGGCAGATACGCCAGCAGCGCGGCAAAGTGCGGCGAGAACACCGCTTCGGAGAGGATGCCGCCCAGGATCGCGACCGCGTTCAGGCCGATCTGCACCACCGTGAAGAAATGCCCCGGCTGCGCCTGCAGCGCCAGCACGCGGGCGGCGTTACGGTTGCCCTCGTCGGCCAGCAACTGCAGCTTGAATTTGCGCGCGGCGGCCAGCGAGATTTCGGCGCAGGAAAAAAATGCGCTGCAGCCGATCAGGGCAAGGACGATCAACAGGGTGCTGGGCAGGCTCATCGGTTTTCGGCTTTTGGCCAGGAATGCGGTTGGATGATTGCTTGCGATCATAGCATCGGCGCGGCCATGCACGGCCTCCGCTACCTGGCCTGCCACCGGCGCCGGGCCACCTCCGGCGGCGCTTTAGGCTACACTCGCTTTCCATCGATCCGACTCGTTTGCCGCCATGTTGACTGCCTCCCGCGCACCTTCGCTGACCACCCTGCTCCTCGCCAGCGGCGTGGTGCTGACCCTGGCGATGGGCGTGCGCCACGGCTTCGGCTTCTGGCTGCAGCCGATTTCGCAGGCGCATGGCTGGACCCGCGAAACCTATTCGCTGGCGATGGCGCTGCAAAACCTGATGTGGGGCGTGTTCGGCCCGTTCGCCGGCATGGCGGCCGACCGTCTGGGCACCGCGCGCGTGGTGATCGCCGGCGCCCTGCTGTACATGGCTGGACTGTTGTGGATGGCGCTGGTCAGCCAGCCGACGCTGTTCGTACTCGGCTCCGGCGTCCTGATCGGCGCCGCGCTGTCCTGCACCGCATTCGGCGCGATTGCCGGCATCATCGGCCGCCACGCCCCGGAAGCGAAACGCTCCTGGGCCTTCGGCATTTCGGCCGCGGCTGGCTCCTTCGGCCAGTTCGCGATGATGCCGGTGGAGCAGCAACTGATCTCGCTGACCGGCTGGCAGAATGCCTTACTGATCCTGGCCGCGCTGGTGGTGCTGGCGATGATCCCGATGGGATTCCGCCTGCGCGAACCGGCACCGGCCAAGACGCACGGGCCGCAGCAAAGCAGTTGGCACGCGACGCGCGAAGCCTTCGGCCACCGGCCATTCCTGCTGCTGCTGTCGGGCTATTTCGTATGCGGTTTCCAGGTGGTGTTCATCGGCGTCCACCTGCCGGCCTACCTGCGGGACAAGGGCATCCTCGACCCGAACGTGGCGGTGATCGCGCTGGCGCTGGTCGGCCTGTTCAATATTTTCGGCTCCTTCTACGCCGGCAAGCTGGGCGGTATCTTTCCCAAGCGCTACCTGCTGGCGCTGATCTATATTGGCCGCTCGGCCATCATCGGCCTGTTCCTGCTGGCGCCGCTGTCGCCGGCCTCGACCTACGTCTTTGCCGCCGCGCTCGGCCTGCTGTGGCTATCCACCGTACCCCTGACCAATGGCGTGATCGCCGGCATCTTCGGCGTGCGCAACCTGTCGATGTTGTCCGGCTTCGTGTTTTTCTCGCACCAAGTCGGCAGTTTCCTCGGGGTCTGGCTGGGCGGCTTCCTGTATGCGCGCCAGGGCAGCTACGACACGGTCTGGGGCATCGTGCTGGCGCTCGGCGTATTCGCGGCGCTGATCAACCTGCCGATCAATGAAAAGGCGATCGCGCGCGGCCAGCCGGTGCTGGCCTGAGCGAGCGCACCGGCCATGGTGCATGGGTCTCATTGAAGATGCAAAATGGCTCATTCGCGTGAAAATTTCATTTCACAGAACGTGACGCCATGATTTCGCTGTTGCAATTCCCATAGGCGTAAGAGGATGATAACTTAGCTTCATGCTCAAATTGCCATCTTCCCTTAGCTGGTTGATTGAAAAACGTGGACGAGTTGATGGTTCGATCCAGAAAATCGAACAATATCTGGACAACCATCGGCGTCAATTTGAAAAATATCAGGAATTAACCAATGAACTCTCCCTATTGAAAGAGACATTGGCCTCAATCGATACGGCCTTACGACTGCACAAGTTGCAAGTTGATCCTCAAAACATCCCTGCGATTCGCGGGAAAAATCCTATCACCGACCTGCCACGTGGAGCGTTAACTCAGCTCATCTGCGAAAGAATAGAAATGGGCAAGGGGACCCCAATCTCTTCAGAGCAAATCGTCGATTTCATTTTGGAGCATCGGCAAACTGCAGGTGAGCCACCAATTGTCCGGACCTTTCTCTCTAAGCAGGTCACCAGACGACTTAATGGTTTATATCGGGAAAAGCAATTGGTACGCCACCATCCGCAGCAAACGAGTTATTGTGGATGGTGGACACTTTCTTCAAATCTCACCCAAGATATTCAAGCGGCAGACGACGCCCTTGACAGTAGCCTCTAAAAGCAAACGAGATAGCTCCTCGCAGAACGGAACTGAGCAGAGATTTGAATTTCTCTTTCATCGATTTTTTTCGATTGTCATCACGCCAGCCAAATTCCGCAGCATAGAATGCGAGATATTTCGGACGCATGCCGTGATATACACCATACTCAGCACGACGTAGGCGAGAAAAAAGTCCTTCGGCTTGGTTGTTATTGACGCCATCGTCTGTCGAATACTCAACTGAGTGACGCACTGTTTTATGGTGATAACCAAGGCTTTTCAACGCTGAAAACGCCTTCCCATCATCAGTTTCGATATAGGTTCCTAGTGCAACATACTTCCGTACCGCTTCAATTACTTCAGCAGAAGATTCAGCCGTCAGCACACACGTAATCGTACGAACTACGCCATGGCCTTTTTCGCCTATCTGCCGTAATGCCAAGATGATGCGACGATTCTTGAGCTTATCAATGTTCCAAGGTTCGATTGGAAGACGATTGGGAACCATGCCTGCTTTCCGGTTCTTCAAATGGTTGTTGATGATGTTGTTGTCCATTTTCAGACGCTTGCGACCGCGGCGTGGTTTGCCGCAAACGTGGCAACCGTCGATCTGCACATGACTGTTAAGTTTCATACGATCTTGATCATGAAAGATCGCTTCACGAACCTTGTTCAAGTTCTGCCATGCAGTGCGATAGGTAATGCCCAACTTGGAGCAAATATCACTGGCAGCAATTCCCTTCGGAGCAACCGCATATTCGTAGATCAGTTCAATTAGTTTCACGAAGGGTAAACGGCGGTTTGCGAATGGCGTATCTGATGTGACACTGAAAACGTGACCGCATAATTTGCATCGCCATTGTTTTCTGGCCGGATTGGGATAGTGATTATCAATTTCGTGACAGGTCGGACATGGCATGTAGGTTTTGCTTCCCCAGCGAATTTCGCAGAATAGCTCCCAAGCACTACGCTCCGTCATTTGTTTGATTTCGTCTCGGGAAAAATCCCGGAATTTTTTACTTCTTGAGATGTGCTGCGCCATCCAATGCCCCTTGAGCTTGGGTTGTGCTGTCAGGTCATGATTTTTTATCTCATGACCCACCTGATGTCGGGTTTCCCCCGACAGGGGGCACAGCGTTGGGCAAAACCTCCCCTCAAGCGAATGTTTGCTTGACAGTTCCATCCAACCTCAGCACAATGAATGCACAGGTGACCACTTGTGCACTTTTCCGAGCCCGAATCTCCTCGCCAAAGGACTTCGGGCTTTGTGCTTTCTGCGCCAGTAGTTCCGTTTATGGGTCCATGGCGCCTCCGTTTTCTTGATCCGAGCGGGTAGTAGAGCGATTTCGTTGTCCAGCAAGCCAGGCCGCGACGTCTTTCGTCAGCACGAATTTCCCTCTTCTCTGCTCAAGACCGAATACTGGGATGGGCACCGTCTTGCGCGCGAGCGCCTGTCGGAAGGCGTCTTTCGATGGATAGCCGAGCGCAATCCGCAAAGGCTCTCCCGTCATCATCGGGCCATGCAGCCGTAGAAGGGATTCGAGGAGTTGCGCTTCCAGGAGAGATGGTGTGTCAAGGGTTTCCGTTGGTGTATTCATAAATGGTGGCTGAAAGCTGGTAGTCACATATTGTTTGTGACTTGCCCCATTTTTTCCACCCGAACTGATAATCTTATTTTCCGTACTCCAGATTTTTCACATCTCATGAACGTTGAACCACGCAAGCGAGGCCGTCCAGCCACCCATCCTGTGGATCGGCTCAGGACAAAGCTATGGTTCAGCGTACTTAAAGAGGTATCGGGCCTGTCTTCCGCTTATGCCATTGAAATGGAACTCGATGGTGAACTCGTGCGCAAACGTGCCACGGACGTGGCGCGCCCCAGAAAATGGGATAGGTACAGAACGGGGAAGAAGGTGCCAGACGATCAACGGGAAGCGCGCAATGCTGTCGACCAGGCGGAGGAACGATTTCCAGGAGCTGCGCGTTGGTTTCGCAGCCCGCTTTGGAGCTATTTAAAAAAAGAGTCATTCGATGCACGACAATTCGAGGACGCTCTACGGACACTGGAGCCAACCGTTGTCTCGCTGCTATTCGAGGCAAAACCGCGCGAACATGAAAAGGAACCGCGTCAGCGCCCTTTCGATGATGCCGCCGCCAAGCAACTGATCGCGCTCGGCAGCTTGGATTCACTGGTCGCGGCTGTGTTGCTGATAGGCATGTCGGAAGTAATTGCTTCGCCGGAGCTACGGGAACTGGCGTTGAACGTCTACGTGGAAATACAAGCACCGTTGCGACGAATGCCTATCTTGAAAGACATCTATCCTGAGTTGTTTTCTCGAATCGATTCGCACTGCAAACACTGGGTCTATCTTTCGCCGAATCAACGTATGGACATAGTAATCTTTTGGCAGGGAATGGCCGACGATGCAGAACGTCGCTCTTCTAAGGATGCAAAAGACATCGACCTCAACTGAACAGCAAATTCGAGCCGGCGGGCACGCCATACCGTTACTCCCAATTTTTGCCTCAGATACAGAAACCGAACGAAAGGTGGCTTGAAAACTCATTTCGCAACGGCGGTGGATTTCCGCGCGAATGCGGGCCTCATGAGGGGCCGGAATGACAAAACAGTCCGCTCATGGCGAGCTGCTAAAGAGACAGGGTGTATAGCGCTGCGGAACAACGTCTAGGTTAGTTAGTCCGCGCGGCATCAATGGGTCGTACGGCCAAGTTGCAGCCTTCTCCAAGCAGTGGAAGGTGAATTAGATAGGCCGACTCAAGGCGGCAAACAAAGGAACAATCAAGCTGGGCGTCGTATCTTGTGCTACGATCTATGTCAGATCCAGCCAATAATGGCGTATCTCAATAGGTCCAAGCTCTCCCTGACGATCATGATGAGACTTGTATCGTGAGTTCCGCTGCTCATTTCTACAGGAATCGGATGATCAGAAGTGCTCCATCCAGGCACTTTTGCTGCAACACGATCATCCACCCAGCCAATCACTTTTGACAACCATGAAGGAGCAGCTTGCTCTTGTACAAATCCAATCATCGCAGCTAGTGAGTGGCGAGATCCATGGTGCCCATCTTTGAATCGTTGAATCCCACCTGTAGTGGATTTCTCGGTGAAGACGTACTTAGTTTTCTCTCGGTCTTTATCCTTTGGCATAGACTGCGGCTAAATTACTCGCTGCAAATCTGTTCGGTGTCAGGTAGCCGAGCGAGTAGTGCGGTCGCTCGCCATTGTATTCCTGGCGCCAATCTTCGATCACTTGCCGCGCATGCCGCGTCGAGATAACCCAATGCTCATTCAGGCATTCCTCGCGGAACTTACCGTTGAAGCTCTCGGTGTAGGTATTATGCAGCGGCTTGCCAGGTTGGATGAAGCTCAGTTGCGCCCTTGCTGTAAGCCCATTCATCCAGCGTCTTGGCTTAGTCCCGCCGTGATCGGGTTCCTCCAGATCAGTTGCTCGCGAATGCGTCTCCAGTCAATAGCAGCGCGGAAATATCGGGTTTCGATGCACGAAGATTGTTCGGTTGCGCAATGTATCTTTTCGGCTCGGCTAGTGGAATAGCGACTTTATAGCCATTGTTGTCCTTGGCATATCTCATTTCAAAGCAAGCCAGGCCAGCCCCTACCGTGATTAGCTTACTTCCCAACGGAGTCACCACCAAACGGCAGTTCCCCAATACTTTTAAGCTTTGCTGATAGCGCTTCATTGCCCCAAGCAATTGGCGGTAGGCTTCAAACGGGTTCGATTCATGTACAAAAACGATATTAGAGGTCGGCGTTCTGCTGCTTTTGAATAGAGGCTCTTGATACTCCATCAAAAGATTGTCGCCTCTCCGCGGATTCTTCGAAGGATGCGGAATTACCGGACAAATTTCAGCATCTCCCGAAATTTCTGAGGAGGTCAGCACTTTGACCAACTGATTTGCCCTGTTCTCCCCGAGTATTGGGAACCATACGAGCGGCCAATCCTTAATTGACTCAGCATGGAATGCGCCGGCAAATCCCGGTAGTTGTACGAGCTCACTGCTGGGGTCTTCAGCTTTAATGTGCCCGTCCAGTTCCGCATCCTCGGCTACGAGTACCTGGAAGTTGATTCCATTGGCAAATAGCGGGTACGGCTTGTCAGCGGCAATCGTCGTATCCGGAACAAGTTTCCAAAGTAGGCTCGTTAGAAGCGCTAAATAGGCGACCCTCGGAAGAGAGCTGACGTCGAGGACAATGTCCGTTTGCCCATCCACAAACTTCAGTACCTTTTGCGCACCCACTCGAAGTGCATTACTAGATGTGACCTCTTCGCCATCATCGCCAAGCTGACCGCTTCCGATCGTGATGGTCTCAGCAGTCCCCAGCCGTGAGAAGATCGCCTCCAATTGCTTTGCGTTTTCTTCTGTCAGGTCCTTGATATCTTCGTCCAATTCATAACCTGAAAACCCTACAAGTAGCAATTTCGCCTCATCGACGCGGTTTCCACTAGTAATCAATGAAGATACATACTCCTGCATGACGGCTTGAGCACGAACGTCGAAGCCTCGACCCGCGATATACAGTATCTTGAGCGGGCGAGAGCCATGGGTCCGCTCCCATAGCTCGTTTACGGCGTTGCTACCGCGGCGGAAAACGTAGTGGTCCCAAAGCATATTAAGCCTCTGACAGGTCTAGTTTTGATGGGGTAAGTCGGCGCTCCATCCACTTGATGAGTTCACCAGCGGAAACGTCCTGCCATCCGCCCAATTGCAATGGGAGCTCGTGCATGGCACATAACGTTCGATTTAGATAAAAAATAGTGCCGCTGTCTCGGTTAGTGCTGGCTGAGCTTTCTTTTGGCACCAAGAGATTTTCGGCTGCGCACTCTGCGAGCACCTTAGCCAAGCGGTTTCCTGGCTCTCCCAGAGGTCGATCTTTACGGGTCAGTTTATCCAGCTCACTCTTTGAGAGCCTCACACCAGTTACACCCGGCGCATAAGGTGCGTTGGGCAAGTAGGTTTTTTCTCTACAAAAAATGGCTATCGATTCGAGTAGGCGTTGAGCCCGTTGGCCCTCTGTATGACTCTTTGGGATGAAGTCCCATTTTTTACGTGCCGCTTCTTTGATTAGCCGCTCTTGTTCTTCGGGGGAAAGAATTATCTCTGGCTTACGCAGGATTTGCCTTGACTGCAAACCCTCATACAAAGGTGCAGCCAGGAAGAGCAATTCTTCAACATTGTTGGTCGCCATCACGCAGAGACGGTCGAGCCCGAAGTAGTAGGGAATTTTAAGTTCCAAGTGCATAAACAATTCTGCAGCTGCACGCACTTGTGAGTTTTCCCTGTCTTCGAGTTCTTCAGCAGAAAGAGCCAAATCAAGTGACATCTGCTTCTTCGCCTCATCCCGGATCAACAATATACGTGTCGTATAAAGCTCAAGAACGGTGTCGATGGATACGTCAGAAGCAATTTTTTCTGCTTTGGCGAGCCATTCACTGTAGCGCACGTTGTTCTTCCGCTTTTCAACCGATATTCGAAACTGTTCGATACCGGCGGCTGCTTCCTTTTTTAACGACTCGACGACAAGTTCGTTTTTCAGGCAATTGGCGAAGAACCTAGATGCAACCACGTCTTGGTTGCTCATCCGGCGATCAAGAATATTTTGCGCGTAAGAAGAGAACTGTTTGGCAGTCCAAATGTTGTCGAGATCGATTTGGTCCACGTCGCGTCCGTCCCGGCCTCCTTGGGACAGTACCTCCTCCCCCAGAGCAATTTTGCGTTCTGCCAGCCAGATCGGGAACATTGGGCGAAGTACGATTAGCTCATCGATCAGCAGGTTTCGTTGCTTGCGGCGAAGGCGGTGAAGATCGTCCACCATCAACATTCTTTTGGGCGCAACCTCACTACCATCATAAGTGAAGGTGGCAAATTGAAGCCAAAGCACGCTTTCGAAGCGCTCATGGCGTGGTCCTGGATCACCATCGAGCGAGAAGGTATCGAGCTGGGCATATACATTCTGCTCGTATCGTTCTGCCCAATCCACTAGCTCTTTTGCGGTTCCGGCTGAAGGTATATATTTAAGAGTTTCGCCCGTCGGCGGCGCGTACTTCACCTGAATTTTATCTAGGTGTTCGGAGCCTACCCCAATGAGTAGGGTTAAGCTGCGCAACGACCGGAGGACTACCCGGCAATCGAGCAAAGCCCTAAACAGGCCTTCGTGTTGATTTTCGTCCGGCGGCAAGTCGGCATATCCCGCTGCACAAGACAATACAATTCCTAAGAATGACGGTGCTTCATCATTAGTTAGTACTTGGTGTCCTACTAAACTTTGAAACGATTCGTTGAGTTCAGGTGAGCGACGGGCATTCCAAAACGCTCTCAGCGCAAGTGGCGTGAAAGCTCGCAGAAGTGTTGTTTTTCCAGCCCCAGGGGCGCTGCGAAGGATATGGACTCCTCCCTTAAGTGCGTTCTCTTCTAATTTCTCAAGAATTTTTGGAGAAAAAAGGCGAACGAAATCGTGGTCGGAGGCCGTCCGTTCGGACATTCGCTCTAAAAAAGGATTCGACTGATAAGCCATTAGAATTCTCTGTGTCGGCTAATTCTCGGGAACAGTCCGGAGAACTGCATGTCCTCTGGTCCCCAGAGAATGAAGATGGAATTGTTAGGTGTGTTATGCGATAGGACCAATGGTAGCGCGCAATTCGCGAATCCCATTCGCGGGTCATCTGTGCCGCCTTTTTTGAAATGCTCGTCCGCAGCTCGTTGATCCGAATAGCGTGCGTTTCCTAGTAAGGCTGTTACATCATTGTTGCTGTTCTTCAGGAGCGAGTTTTCCGGTTCAATGATGCATAGCACCTTGACCTGTAACGGCTTATAGCCCTTCTCGGATGTAAAACGCTCAGCCCAGTATTCGATGTGATCTATCGCTTGGCGGGTTGCGACATATAGCAGCAAGAAAACCTCGTAATGCTGCGGGTCAATCAAATCGCCCTTCTTCAAAAGGCGTTCGTATATTTTCGGAATTTTCCCTTTGAATCGTTGGTCCTTGCTATCGAAGCGTACGTACGTATTCCCACTCCCGGAAAAGTCATCAAGCAGCCAGATGAGATTAAATCTAGGTTGCTCGACGACTTTCTTTGTCTTTTTTTCGAGCGCCTTTTTTAGCTCTCCAATCATATCGCCCGCTTTTTCTTCCCCCAGCTCATACGCTTGCCAGATTTGTTCGTTGCTTATCTCTCCATAGCTGGCCCGCCTAAGTTCATTTGTCCTAGCTCCATCGCTTAGCCCAAGGTAAAGAGATTTCAAGCCCAAATCGGTGAATCGAGGATGTTTCGAGATTTGGACAACCTTGTGCGACCCAACATTGAATTCCTCAGCTACCAAGCGAATTCGTTCCTGGACTATCAAGTCTGGGTAAGCAGTCGTTACCAGATGAGACATTTCTGCGTCCGAGAAGAAGACCAACCGACGTCTCACGAAATTCAAAGCGTGCTCACGATCAGCGACGTCGAATTGATTGATCCATAAAGCCAGGCTTTCAATGAAGCGCTTGCCAGGAGCGAACCGCTGGTAATGGTCATACTTGTAGTCTGCCAGCAATTGAAGTGGAAGCAGTACTTTTGAGACTTCATTGACCTCATCCCAGTTCATCACATGCGCGAGCAATCGCGCAGCGTTCTGGTCCTGCATGTTTGCCTCCCCCTAATCGAGCTTTACTTTGCAGCGTCCGCCATCTATAGTTTTAAGTCGTTCCAAATACCAGATCGTTGCGCTTACGTCTCTTTTATAAGCAGGTGCCAGCTTCCAGCCTCGATCTAGCCTTCTCGTTGGCTCGTCCACGCTCAGCGAGTATCGGTGCTCCAGCAAGGCAGCATCATTTCCTGGCCATGCGCCCTGGTCACCCATCGTTAGAACCTCATAGGGCTCGATTTTCGACATGTTAACGATGTGAGCTATCAGCCTGGCCTTACTTACGCCAGTTGCCAACACATCAATGGAGTGTTTGCTGCGAACCATCGTAGAAAGGTCGAGACCTGCTTGTCGAAGCACATCGCCAACAACGAACCACATAGAATCCGTAAGCAGCCCCTCCCTAAAGCGAATGCTAACCTGGTAGGGGTGCGTCGTTCGAACCGTGTCGATTGGGACGCCAAGTTCCCTGAGCCGATTCACGATCCGCGTTACGTGGCTAAGGAATTCGCTCGTCTGCTCGCTAACTGTAGGCGAGACAGTGGCGTCTGCTATCCAACCGCAGTTGTACAAGCCAAGCTGAATTTTGCTCAAGACTTCCTCTGGCAATTCCTCTTTGAGCTTTTCTTGAACTGAGCCTCCACGTCCTGAAGCGATGCCCACCACGATCCCGGCCCTCACGAGCCGTTCGAGGTGCATGAGAATTTCGTTTGAAGGGGGGTGATCAGCCCGCTGGGAGCTACATAGCGTTCCGTCGTAGTCAAATACGATTGCTCGAAACTCCCGTTGCCCGATGTCCTTTTCGAACTCAAGGCGCGCTCGACGCATTGATGGATGATTGAGTTCGGACGGCCATTTTGCACCGAGAACCTCATACTTTGACTTTTCGCTCTCTCCCTCATGCTTAGCTGGAGTGGGAATTACTGACGGCAAATCTACATAGTAGAGATCACGACCAAATTGTGGGACGCTCGGACGCCCGATGTCTTGATTTTGAACATTGGCGATGTTCGATACGAAATGCATTTGAGCAATCAGGCCGGTGATCAAGTCTCGCGGGCTTGATCCTTGCAGTGGCATGGTCAATGTAGGTACTTCACTCGGGAAAAGCGCCTTCATACGGCTCCACAGATCGCCGAGTGACGGCTCAGTTAGCGCCAATATTGCACACTCCTGTGGCCTATTTGCCAACCACAGATGGCGTCCATGCGCATATGAGCGTAGGTCAGCAAACTGTACATGCAAGAGTGCCGCTTCAGAAAGCCTCGACTCAAGATCGATGGCAATAGGTTTGAGAAGTGGCGAATAGATGACCGTCAAGGCGCCCCGTGCGCTGGCCTGTTCAGCAAAAGGCTTGGCTTTTTTTACCCATTCATCGACGCTCTCATCACCGATTTTTAATTCGCTAAAATCAGTTGGAAGGTCGCTGGTAGTGCGGTCTAGTTCCGTATATGCCCGCGCGATCAGCGCCGCATCTAGCAGAAGACTATTCGTCGCAAGGTAGCCGTCCTTATCTACGAGGGTGAATACGTGGGCGGTCACATCATTGTGGTCTGCCACGCGTGACATGAGCAGGCTTTCTTTGCGATTGGTCAGAACATGCAACCTCCGTGAACTGTGATGGCTTGCTCGTTGTAGCGCCTCACAAATGTCAGGGTTCTTGCCCTCGGCAGATATTAGGAATACGGGGCTAGATGAAGCCAGCGTCGGGTTACATATGATTTCCAGCGGCGTCGACGCACGTGAAACGCGTCCCGTGTAGGTTTCATGAAGGTGGCAAAGCAACGAAGCGGTCGTAAATGAGCCACCCGAACCAACACCGATGAGACTGGATTCGCTTGCGCTTTGGATCGCAGACTTAAGTTTATTAACGTCTGCTACTGAAGCATTCAGCGCAGCTCGATACGTTTCAGCGAGCTGCGCCAGTTCCTTTTCGTAATGGGTAGTCGTCATAAATATGAGTATGCCACCTCATGCTGCGAGTGCGAACTCCCGCTCGACGGCCGACTTACTCTTGGCCTTTCCAGCCTTGACCGTAGAGCCAGCTTTGGGTTTTTGATTTTCCTTCGCTTTTCGAAGCTCCTCCCTAACCTCCATTAGCAAGACCCCCAGCATATTCTTCCCCTTGCCGTTGACCTCGCCCCAGGTCCTATTCACGAGATTATCCGTAGTCCCCGCTTCTACTAACCGAGCATTTCCTGTCTCAAGCAGCAATTGCTTCAGGTGTTCATGTTGAGTGAATTTTGCGCGCAGAACATCACGCATCCGGTCGAATTTGATCTTCGACCAATTTGGAACGATGTCCCACGTATAGAGACCGTGGGCAGCCATCGCTACCAGCGAGGGGGTTGGGGCACTCAATATCCATTCACGAACTGCCTCCTTGCTGGCCTTGCCCGCTTGATAGGCGTGTTCCGAGGTCGGGTATTCCCTGCCTTCGAAGACTACCGGCGTCCGATGCAGGTTGCTAAAGACACCATAAGGCTTTTCGTTTGAACGGTAGAAACGAATTTCTTCGACGTTTTCCGTTTTTGCCGGTGTTACTGCGGCCTTTGGTTTTGCAACGGTCTTTGTTTTCATGACGTAGGCTCCTGCTTGCTGGACTGAGGGGGCTCGATACCAATGGACTCACCGTGCTTTAGCAACAGTATTTCGACCAAGCTCGTGACACTGCGGCGCTCCCGCTTCGCGGCGAGCTCGGCAATAACCTTTATCTGCGGTTCAACGCGCAAGGTCATCACGGCTGTCTTCAACTTTGGCTTTCCCTTTGGCATACATGAAATATATAGTATTAATACTTAAAAGCACAGTTATTTGCGCATAATGTGTACTGCATTTTTAAGTACGTTAGAGGAAGATCCTATTCCACTTTTCCATCGAACCCTCCGGAGTTGGGGGCGGAGCCCCCCTTGAGACAAGAATGACGACCCGTGCCCAAATATTTGATGCTCCAAGGGCGGACTAATACTGCATTTGTGAAAAAAAATGCCGCTCAAAACGAGCGGCATCTGTTGTAAGTTGTTGATATAATTACATTTTATGCATCAGTGAGATCATGGCGGAACGTGATGAACAAAAAGCCCCGCAAGAGGCTTTTTGTTTATGCATGCATTGGCGAAAAGTAACGAATGTTTTGATGCATACGGGTCCTGCTGACTGACAGCGTCAAATAGCCTCCGGTACGGTGGTCGCTTCGTTCCGACCCACAGTCACTGGAGGCTAATACCCTATCTGGGGGGGAATCACCCTCTCTCCGCCAGTTGTGCAAAAACCCGCATCGCGACACGCTTTGCGGGTTTTTTTCTGCCGGACGGATAACCTGTCTCCGGTTCATTTTTGTGGGGCCGGTGGGATGAACGCACCGGCAATCCATGTCAGCTGCCTGGTTTGTCAGAGCTTTCCGATCGGTTGCATTTCCAGCCAGGCCGTGCCTTCCACCGGTTCACCATTCAGCGTGCCGGTCACGTTGCCCAGGCCTTCGTAGACGAATCTTCCACGCACATTCGCCTCCTGCTCGTCCCAGGCCATTTTGACGTGCAGATGGGTTGGGTACTCGCCGGCCAGATCGATCTTGAACTCGGTGTAATAGCTCAGCTTGGATTGTGGACTGGTCCAAATCTTGTCAGTCAGCGGGGTTATCTTGATATCCTGCAGATTCCAACGGTATTTCGGCTCCAGGACCCCATTGGCGTTTTTCGGCGCGTCGTGGGTAAACAGGGAACTGATCGGGTAGGTTCCAACCGGGGTTCCGACCGTGGTCGTCATGAGGGCTTTCTTTTGCTTGGGGAATTGCATGATGAAGAAAGACCAGGTGGCGTCTTTGATGATGTCCGCGGTAGAGTCTTCGAAGGTCTGATAGACGACATCCATCCACAGCAGGCCACCGGTGCCTGACGAAATGACTGCGTTGTTGCGCTTGATCGAGTAGGTCAGGACTTTCAGGAAGGGCGCCGAATAGTAATAAGATCCTTGGCCGGTCATCGGATCCTGGGTGTTCTTCAGATATTTTTCCAGTGAACCGCCGTAGTTTTCCATCACGGATTTTCTCTGTGCCGGATACAGCCAGTTCGGAACGAAAGCGTTGGGACCAAAGCCCTCGTTGACGAAACCCATGCTGTCTTCCACCAGTACCGAGGTTTCCAGCAAGCCGCCTTCGTTGTCCTGGTTGGTAGAGACGATTTCGTAGCGGGCGCCCGGCTGGCCAAAAGTGCCCGAGACAATCCGGGCTTGGGTGGTGTTTTGAGGGGTGACCGATCCAGCGGGATTGCTCTCGGTCACGCGGAAGTTCCAGGGCTGTTCGAGCGTGATCCAGTTGTCGCGGTAAGAGAGGTCGAAGGTTCCGCCCAGCAGGATGCGCTTCAAATCCGGGTTGCTGACCCCTGTCCCGACCATGATGAGAGGCAGTCTTGTATTATCGGCCTCCGGGAACTGTTTGTTCAATCGTTGGACCAGGCTGAAATAGGCCTGCTTGGGTTGCCCCTCTTCCCCCAGGTAGCCAAAAAAGCAGTAAGCCTGCAGGGAAATTCCGGGCTGGTCGAAAGACAGGAACTTTTCCAGTCCGGCCGGGTTTTGGGTTTGGGTCAGATTGAGGTTGTCGGCGTAGTACAGGCTGCCCATACCGAGCGTCGTCACGCTGATCTGATTGGGGCCGGCCGCGACCTGGACTGCCTGACTGGTGGTCCCCAGCAGGGCGCCCTTCGAATTGAAGGCGGAACTGCGGATGCGATACGCGCCCGTCTGCCGGACGGGAAAGTCAACCTGGACGGTATCACTGTCAGCAGAAACATCGACCTTGAGAAGATCCAGAGGTTTCCCCTGGTCGTCGAGCAGTTCGACCTGGAACCAGCTGATTCCACCAAGCAGCTGGATGGATTGATGCCAATCGGCGGTAGGGGTTGGATTTTTAGACAGCTGCACCCGCAGATTGGCTGCGTAATCGCTATGACCCGAAGAACATGCAGTCATCACAAAGGCCACAAAGAGAACGGCGGCGGCCAGGAATTTTTTGCAATTTGAATCGAACATCAAAATCCCATTGATAAAATTGATTGGCGGACACGTTGTTTATAGCATCTCTCTTGCCCCTAGTCTGTAGGAAAGACGCTGTCGATCAGCACAGTGGAAGCACAGTTGAAAGTTTGGGAAGCGAAAGAACGAATGGGGGCATGGTAGTCATGTGGTGGCAGTCAGCGCTGCCCAACGCCAAGTGGCAACGGCGTGTCCGGTGCCACTTGGGAAGTTTTGTTTCATCGAACTGACCTGCTCCCCTCACCCCGTGCCGCCAAAAAATAGAGCAATCCGTCAAATCAAGGAGAATGACGGTTATGAAGAAAAGCAGATACAGCGAAGAGCAAATCATTGGTTTTTTGAAACAGGCTGATGCCGGGGTTCCGATCAGGGAACTGTGCCGTTAAAGCGGTTTTTCAGAAGCCACGTTTTACAAATGGCGTGCCAAGTTCGGCGGTATGGACGTCTCGGGCGCCCGCCTGCTGAGAGAACTGGAGCATGAGGATGCTCGGCTCAAAAAACTGCTGGCAGAAGCTCACGTCGACATGGCGGCTTTGAAAGGCGTCTTCAGGGTAGGGCGCTCATACGCCTCTCTTGTCGGAATATGCGCTTTGAGTTCTGTATGGGACTCGGAAATGCATAACAATGGTGTTTTCACGATACTTGAAAAAAGTAGCGATTTTTCATGGAGCGTGAGGCTGCGCGGAATAAGTAATGTCTCATTGAGATGTAAGATCCTTCATGAACCATGGCGCCGCTTTTCATCTTCAATGAGACCTTACACATGGCGAACCAACCAGAAGAAGAGATGGCGATTTCGCGGCGCAAACTGCTGTTGGCCGGCGACGCCCCCGGCATCGGCCGGATCGGCATTGGCGCCGCCACCGTTGCCGTCGCGGCCGACTTCTACCGCCCGCAAAAGCTGATCGACGGCGTGCTGACGACGCAAACCGACCAGCTGTTTCAGCAGCGCTCCAATTGATGCCGAACCGGACCACAGCATGACACCCGCCCTGCGCTCTCGCCTGCTGCCCCTGCTACTTGGCGCTGCCTTTGCCGCGCTGCTGGCGCTGCTTTTTTTGGCCTATTTGCAGCCCGACTTCGTGCTCGATCTGGCCAACCGCATCTATCTCTGCTTCTAGCCGCCGGAAGATGTACATCATGCTGACCGAACTGGCTCGCACCACCAACCACTGGTGTCGGCAGCGATGAGCGCCGACGTGCGCTTCCGGCTGCGCATCCGGCGCGCCGGCGAGATCGTGATCGGCCCTGGCAAGATCGAGCTGCTGGAAGCGATCGACAGCGCCGGCTCGATCGCGGCGGCGGCGCGCGCGCAAAACATGTCGTACCGCCGCGCCTGGCTCCTGATCGATGAAATGAACCGCGGCTTGCGCGAACCGGTGATCGAAGCCCGGAGCGGCGGCGCCCACGGCGGCGGCGCGCTGCTGACGGCCACCGCGCACGACATCATCCGCCGCTATCGCGCGATCGAGCAATTGGCGCAGCGGGCCGCCGCCGCCGAACTGGCGGCGCTGACCCGGCTATTGAAGGATTGATGCGGCGAACCTGCATGAGCCTCAGCCAGACTGGCCGACGCTGCGCCGGTCCAGCGACACCGCCTTGATCAGCGCAAACACGGTCTGCCCCGGCGCCAATTGCAGCAGATGTGCCGAGCGGCGCGTGATGCGCGCGATCAGGAACACCGAGCCGACCTGGATGCGCGCCTCGACGATCGGCCCCGACTCTGCCGTCAACTCCAGCAGCCGCCCTTCCAGCACGTTCAACAGGCTGACATTCTGCGGGCGCGTGGTGGCCAGCGAAATGTCGCGCGCGCGGATGCGCACCCGTACCCGTGCGCCGGGCGCGACATCGATCTGCGGCATCTGCAACTGGCCGCCGTCGAAAGCCAGCGTGGTCAGCTCAAACTCGGGGTCGTGCCGCAGCACTTCGGATTCGATCAGGGCGCCGGCTTCGTAGCGTCCGGTGTGCGGCCGCAAATCGAGCCGGCCCATCACGTCATGCACGTCGCCGGCAGCGATCATCTTGCCGGCCGACAGCAGCACCAGCAGATCGGCGATGCGCGTGACTTCCGGCACCGAATGGCTGACGAACACGATCGGAATGTGCAACTGGTCGCGCAGCAGCTCGATATAGGTCAGGATTTCGTGGCGGCGCTCCATGTCGAGCGAAGCCAGCGGCTCGTCCATCAGCAGGATGCGCGGATTGGCCAAGAGCGCGCGGCCGATCGCGACCCGCTGCTTTTCGCCGCCCGACAACAGCGCCGGCCGCCGCGCCAGCAAATGGCCGAGGCCCAGCAATTCGATCACGCGCGCGGCATCGATCGGCGCGCCGCCGGCCCGATGGAAGCGTGCTCCATACAGCAGGTTGCGCTCGACCGAGAGGTGCGGAAACAGCAGCGCATCCTGGAACACGTAGCCGATGCGGCGCTGCTCCGGCGGCAGGTCGATGCCGGCCGCGCCGTCGAACAGCACGTGGCCATCGATTTCGATATGGCCGCGGTCCGGCCGCGTGATGCCGGCCAGGCAATTCACCAGGCTGGTCTTGCCGGAGCCGGAGCGGCCGAACAGCGCCACCACCGGCGCCGCCGTCTCGAATACGGCCTCCAACTGAAAGGCGCCCAGCCGCTTGCTGACCTCGATCTTGAGCATGGCCGCCGTCCCCTACAGCAGCGGGTTGCCAAAGGCGCGCCGGTAGCGCCGCGCCAGCCATTCGGAGCCGCCCAGCGCGGCTACCGACAGCAGCACCGCGAACAGCGACAGGCGCAGGGCCTGCCAGTCGCCGCCCGGCGTTTCCGTCAGCGCGAAAATGGCCAACGGCAAGGTCTCGGTTTCGCCCGGAATGTTGGAGACGAAAGTGATGGTGGCGCCAAACTCGCCCAGGCTGCGCGCGAACGACAGCAGCACGCCGCTGGCGATGCCGGGCAGCGCCAGCGGCAGGGTGATGCTCCACAGCACGTGCCAGCGGCTGGCCCCCAGCGTGCGCGCCGCGGTTTCCAGCCGGCGGTCGATGCCGGCCAGCGACAGCCGAATCGCCCGCACCATCAGCGGGAAGCCCATAATGGCTGCCGCCAGCGCGGCGCCGGTCCAGCGGAATGCGAACACGATGCCGAACCAGTCATGCAGCCAGGCGCCAAGCGCGCCCTGCTTGCCGAACAGCAGCAGCAGCGCAAAGCCGATCACCACCGGCGGCAGCACCAGCGGCAGATGCACCAGCACATCGAGCGCGGTCTTGCCGGGAAATTCGCTACGCGCCAGCAAATAGGCGACGCCAAACGCGATTGGCAGACTGGCGCCGACGCCGACCAGGGAGACGCGCAGGCTCAACAGGATGATGCCGGTTTCGGCACTGGTTAGTCCGATCATCGGATTTGATTGGTTGGGCTAGAAATCGGATTGCCGGCGCACGCCGGACTGGATGCCTGCGCTGCCATTCTGCGGCGTCAGTCAAGCACGGTAAAGCCGAATTTTTTCCACGGCGCCGCCGCGCTCCACAGGTAAGCGGCGAAGCGCTGCGCCGCCAGCGCGCTGGCGCCCGACTGCACATGCGCCGTCAGCGCCAGCGGATAGACGATCGGCTGGTGGCTAGCGGCCGGGAAGGTGTCGACGATGCGCACCTTCGGCTCGGCCAGCGCGTCGGTGCGGTAGACGATCCCGTAGGGGGCTTCGCCGCGCGCCACCAGCACCAGCGCCGAGCGCACGCTGATCCCGCGCGCCACCTGTTTTTCCAGCGCCGGCCAGACGCCGAGCGCCTGCAGCGCCGCCTTGCCGTATTTGCCGGCCGGGACCGTATCCGGATTGGCCATCGCCAGCTTGCCATTTCCCAGATGCGCCGCCAGCGCAAAGTTGGGCCCGATCTTCAGCGTGCCGGTGCTGGCGGCGGGCGCGATCAAGACCAACTGGTTGCCGAGCAGGTTCTTGCGCGTGGCGGGGTCGATCAGCTTGCGCTCGGCCAGATAATCCATCCAGTCGAGGTCGGCCGAGATGATCAGATCGGCCGGCGCGCCGTTTTCGATCTGGCGCGCCAGTGCCGAGCTGGCGGCGTAGGAAACGGTGATCTTGTCGCCCGCTTGCCGGCTGTATGCGGCGGCCACGGCATCCAGCGCCTCCTTCAGACTGGCGGCGGCGAACACCGTGACGTCGGCGGCGCCGGCGGCGCGGCACAGCAGCAGGAACGGCAACAGCGCGAGGACGAGGATTTTTTTCATCGGAAGCGGCAGCGGAACCGCAAGAGTGGGGTCAGCGTGATATCCGTCAGAATATCACGATGATCTTCCGGCCCGGTAACCACCGACTGCGCGGCGCACTGGGCCGAGCCGTCACTGGCACATACTCCATACATAAGCAGTGTTTTTCGCCTATATAAAGTCCGTTTATGCTGCATACTCATCAAATCTGGTTCTGTCGCCGTTTGCTGTTGAGCACCCTCGGACAACGGAGTTAGTGGGATCAGACTCCAAACCACGCGGGTTTTGGCGCTGCTGCGCTTGACCCTGGTTTGACTACGCCTTGCTTGGCGTCCGCCTGAATTTCAGCAGCTAACTGCGGCATAGCCGAAAACCATGGTTTGACGCAACGCCGCCCGCGATTTTTCGTGCGCCGTTGCCACTGGCGGCGCAAGCGCTGGTTAGCCTAATCGACTTCGGCCGCATTCCGGCGGCGCGCCTGGCGCGGTGGCAAGGCTTGCGGCCCCAGCTTGCCGGCGGCTGCGGCGGATTTCACGGGCGCCGGCGGCCGACTGGCGCGCCCGGCCTGGTCGCTGGCCAGCAGCGCGCCGGCGTGCTCGGCATCGACATCCTGGGTTTGCAGCCATTGCAGCAGCAGCGCCGCCAAGCGCTCCAGCGCAATCCGGTGAGTGGCGTCGGTCGTCAGGTAGAGCCAGTCGGACAAGGCCATGAAGCGCGCGAATGGCGCCGCGCCCAGGATCAGCGGCAGGGTGTTGGCAAAGCGGCCGGAATTGGCGATCAGGTCCCAGTAGCGCGCAAAGCGCACCAGCCGCTGCATGGCGGCAAAGTCGATGCGGTCGGTGGCCAGGATCGCGTACGGCGGATGGGGGTCGAACACCAGCCCGAACGCTGCGGTGTGGCGGATGATCGGCGTGCCGCGCAGGCGCTTCAGGATGCCGAACTGGATTTCGTGCGGACCCAGCTCCCACAGGCGGTCAAAGCCGCGCGCGAAGCTCGCGACGTCCTCGCCCGGCAGGCCGGCGATCAGGTCGACGTGCAAGTGGGCGTTGGAGTGCTGCACCAGCCAGCGGATGTTGGCGGCCGCCTTATCGTTGTCCTGACGCCGGCTGACCAGCGCCTGCACTTCCGGGTTGAAGCTCTGGATGCCGATCTCGAACTGCAGCGCGCCAGGCGGAAATTGCCGGATCGAATCCTTCAGCGCGTCCGGCAAATGGTCCGGCACCAGCTCGAAGTGCAAGAACAGCGGATCGTCCGGGGCGGCGGCCAGCTTGTCGAGGAAGAACTGCATGATCTTCAGGCTGGTCTTGACGTTCAGGTTGAAGGTGCGGTCGACGAACTTGAACAGCCGCGCGCCGCGCGCATAGAGCGCGTCGAGCTCGGCCAGGAAGCGCTCCAGCGGGAACGGCCAGGCGGTCTTGTCGAGTGACGACAGGCAGAATTCGCATTTGAACGGACAGCCGCGCGAGGCTTCGACGTATAGCGTGCGATGCGCGAGGTCCTCGTCGCTATAGAGCGAATAGGGCAAGGCGATCTCCTCCAGCGGCGGCTGCACGCCGGCGTGGATCTTCATCAGCGGCTTGGGGCCGTGCAGGATCTGCCGGCACAGTTGCGGGAAAGTGAGGTCGCCCCAGCCGGTGACCAGGTAGTCAGCCAGTTGCACGATGCTCTGCTCGCCCGGCTCATGCGAGACTTCGGGCCCGCCCAGCACGATCACCACCTCGGGCGCAACGCGCTTGATCATCGCCACCACTTTCGCGGTTTCCTCGGCATTCCAGATGTAGACGCCGAAGCCTATCACCAGCTTGCCGCCGGCGTCGGCCGGCGGCCGGTGCGCCAGCAGCTTTTCGACGATGTCGGCGGTCTTGACGCCGATCACGAATTCAACCAGCCGTGTGCGCTCGCGCAGTTCGCCCATGTTGGCCAGCAGGTAGCGCAGGCCGAGCGAAGCGTGCGCATAGCGCGCATTCAGGGTGGACAGCAGGATGGTCATGGGCGCGCCAGGAAGAAATGAAAACCGGGCCGGCCATTCTACGGCATGGCGCCGCGCTCCGGCTCAGGACGCCAGTTCCTTCTCCTGCAGCGCGCGCCACATCACCTTGCCGGTGGCTGACTTCGGCAGCGCGGCGACGAATTCGACCAGGCGCGGCACCTTGTAGGCGGCCATCCGTTCATGCGCCCAGGCGATGATCTCGTCGGCGTCCACCGCGCTGCCGGCGCGGGCGACGATCACCGCCTTCACCGTCTCGCCGCGATAGGCGTCGCGCGCGGCGATGATGCAGCACTCCTGGATCGCCGGGTGCTGGTACATCATCGACTCGACTTCGGCCGGCCACACCTTGAAGCCGCTGGCGTTGATCATCCGTTTCAGGCGGTCGATGAAATAGAAATAGCCGTCGGCGTCGACGTAGCCGAGGTCGCCGCTGCGGAAGAAGCGCTTGCCGTCGCGCTCAAAAAAGGCTTCGGCGGTCTTTTGCGGATCGTTCCAGTAGCCTTCGAACACCTGCGGGCCGCGGATCACGATTTCGCCGACCTCGCCTGCCGCCAGCGGCTCCAGCGTGGCCGGATCGACCACCAGCGCTTCGGTGTTGCAGATCGGAATGCCCAGGCATTGCTGGCGCAAGCCCTGCGGCGGATTGGTGTGCGACGGCGCCATGGTTTCCGACAGACCATAGCCCTCCATGTATTGCAGCCCGGTCAGCTCCAGCAGCTTTTGTGCGATCGCGACCGGCATCGCGGCGCCGCCGCCGCCGATGCGGCGCAGGCTCGACAGATCGTATTCGGCCAGGCGCGGATTCGACAGGAAATCGATCAGCATGGTCGGGATGTTGGTCCAGCCGGTGACCCGGTAGCGCGTGATCAACTGGCCGGCAGCGTCGTGGTTCCAGCGCGGCAGAATGACGATCGTGGCGCCGCAGTAGATCACCGCGTTCATGCTGCCCTGCATGCCGGTGACGTGGAAGAACGGTAGCACCGCCAGCGCCACCTGGTCCGGCACCGCCGGCCCGGCCCAGTGGGCGCCGGCCACCGCAGTAAACATGACCGAGCGATGGGTGTGCACGCAGCCCTTCGGCGCGCCGGTGGTGCCCGAGGTGTACGGCATGCAGGCCAGATCGTCCGGGCCGGCCTGGTGCGGGCGCGGCGCGTGCCGCGCCGCCAGCGCCTGGTGCCAGGCGACCACGCCCAATTGGGCCGGCAGCGCGCGCGGCGCGGCGACGAAATCCGGCAGTGGCAGATCGGTCGGCGCGGTCAGGTAATCGGAGTAGGTGGCCACCACCGCATGCGCCAGGCCGCCTTCGCCCATCAGCGGCGCCAGCCGCGCAAACACTTCCTGCGCCGCGATCGCGACCTTGGCGCCGCTGTCCTCGACGTAGTGGCGCAATTCCTCGGTCATCAGCATCGGATTGACCGGCACCACCATCGCGTCGGCACGCAGGATCGCGTAATAGGCGATCACGAATTGCGGGCTGTTCTGCAGATCCAGCAGCACCCGGTCGCCGCGCTGCACGCCGCAGGCCTGCTGCAGGTAGCCGGCCAGCGCCTCGACTTCGGCCAGCAGTTGCCGGTAAGTCAATACCGAGTCGTAGAACACGGTCGCTCGCTGCTCCGGGTAGCGGCGCGCGCTGATCTCGAGGTTGGTGAAGACGCTGGTGGCGGGCGCGGTCAACTGCCGCGGCATGCCCGCCGGCCAACTCGGAGGATGGGTGATGGTCATCTCTGCGCCTATTCCGATGAATGAATGCCGGGCCGAATCATTATAGGCAGGCGGCGCCCTGCGCGTAACCGACTGCGGTGCGATGCTCTGCAGCATCTTGAGCGCTGCGCTACCATGCACGCGGCAAGCCGCCGACGCGCGCCACCGCCGGCAAGTCGCCGGCAGCCCGATGCGCGCCTTACCCTCCTCGTGAAAGACCAACCAATATGAAACTGTATTTTTCCCCCGGCGCCTGCTCGCTGTCGCCGCATATCGTGCTGCGCGAAGCCGGCCTCGCATTCGAGCTGGTGAAAACCGACCTGCGCAGCAAGCAGACTGCCGGCGACGCCGACTACACCGGCATCAACCCGAAAGGCTCGGTACCGGCGCTGGAGCTGGCCGATGGCCAGGTGTTGACCGAGGGTCCGGCGATCGTCCAATACCTGGCCGACCTGGCGCCGGAAAAACAACTGGCGCCGACCGCCGGCAGCCTGCCGCGCTACCGGCTGATGGAGTGGCTGAATTTCATTTCCAGCGAAGTGCACAAGGGCTTCTCCCCGCTGTTCAACCCGGCCATGCCGGAAGATGCCAAGAAACTCACCATCGAACGCCTGATTTCGCGCATCGACTATATCGAGACGCAACTGCAGCCGGGTGCCCACCTGCTGGGTCCGCAATTCACGGTGGCGGACGCCTACCTGTTCGTGGTGCTGCGCTGGAGCGCCTATTTCGACATCGGCTTATCGCGCTGGCCGGCGATCGCCGCCTGGTTTGCCCGCGTCGAGCAGCGCCCGGCGGTACAAGCCGCGCTGGCGGCCGAAAAATAGCGGCGGCATGGCGCGGATCCCGGCCTGGCCTGATTCCCTGGAGAAACAAGGGCTTGGCGGCATTCTGGCGGCAGCAAAAGTTTTCATAAAATAAATTGGTGCGTCGCACAAAAATATGTTGACATCCACTTGGATTGGTCTACAATCGCTTTTGTTGCGGCGCACCAAACGGGTTTGCCGCCAGAAATGTCACTCATTTCAATTTAGGAGAAACCATGTTTGCCACCGTACCGGAACAGTTTTCCGCCGCCACCAAAGCCAACTTCGAATCGCAACTGGCGATGTTGAATGCCTTGACCACCAAGGCCTTTGAAAGCGTAGAAAAAGTCATCGAATTGAACATCAACGCCACCCGCGCCTCGCTCGAAGAAACCTCGGAAGCCGCGCGCAAGCTGCTGGCCGCCAAGGATGCGCAGGAATTCTTTTCGCTGAGCGCCGCGCAAACCCAGCCGACCGCTGAAAAAGCGCTGGCCTATGGCCGTCATCTGGCCGGCATCGCCTCCAGCACCCAGGCTGAATTCGCCAAGGCTGCCGAAACCCAGGTCGCCGAAGCCACGCGCAAGGTCAGCGCGCTGGTCGACGAAGTCACCAAGAACGCCCCGGCCGGTTCGGAAAACGCGATCGCGATGTTCAAGGCAATGCTGGGCAATGCCAGCGCCGGCTACGAGCACCTGACGCGCAGCACCAAGCAGGCGATCGACACCCTGGAAGCGAACCTGGCCAGCGCCACCAGCCAGTTCGTGCAGCCGGCGGAAAAAGCCGCCCCGCGCGCCGCCCGCAAGTAAGCGCCTCGGCGTTTCCCCCGAAACGGGCCGCGCTGCGGCCCGTTTTCATTGCGCCCGCCGCCCAGCGGCGGCGCTTCAATATTCCAGGCTGAGCGTCAGCGAGCCGTAGCCGTGGCGGCTGGGTTGGCCCTCAAACTCCTTGCTGCGGATGTATTGCGCATAGCTGAGCTTGCCGCCCGGCCATTGCCAGGACAGGCCGAGCGCGGCATCGCCCACCAGATGCTTTTTCGGCACGCTGTGGCTGCCGCCAAAGGTATTGCCGTCGAGGAAAATATCGCGCGCCACCGCCCGCGCGTCGAGCGCCAGGAACACGTGCATGCCATTGCTGCTCAGGCGCCGCATCTGGTTGCTTTCCAGCGGCGCGTTGCTGTCGGCGCCGGGACGGATCGGCGCCGTGCCGAAATCGTCCGGCACATGGCCGAGCCGCAATTCCACCCCGCCGTTCAAATACGTCTTGACGTTGCCGAGGCTGGCACCGTAGTGGGTGATCACGTCGAACTGCGGGCCGGTCGGGTTGGCGCTGATGAACACCTTGTTCTTGCGTTCACGCACGATCTGAACCCCGAGCTCGTTGTGCAACTGGTTGTCCCACCCCTGGAAGCGCTCGAAGCCGCGCACCCGGTGCACGAAATCCTGCGCCTGCTTGGCCAGCGAAGCCGGGCCGACCACGCCGAGGTCGATCTCGGTGGTATCCATCTGGCGCGCATTGCGGGCGTTGTAGGCGAGGCCGAGATACAGCCAGCCGGCATATGGGCGGTCTTCCTGGATCAGGTCGCGCCGATGCAGATCGGTCGGCGTATACATCGCCTGGCCCACCGTCACCACCATGTTGCGCGACTCGTAGCCGCCCGGCTTCAGCACTTCCGAAATCCGGTTCAGTTGCCGCACCCAAGGCGGCAGGCAGGGGTCGCTGACATAGTCGCTCAGGTTCGACGAGACCCACGAAAGCTTCATGCCGTTGGTGTAATTGTTGTCGCTGCCGGCGAACAGGTCGTTTTCGTAATAGAAGTTGTAGACGCCGGGATAGGCGCGAATCGCCTGCACTCCGGGCTCGCGCGCGCAAGCGCCGGCGGCCACCGGCTCGGCCGCCACCGCCAGCGGCGCCCAGCCGAGCGCGGCCGCGAGCAGTATCAGGGAATGGAAAACGCGGCGGCAGTTTGGCATCGACAATTGGCGGGCCGGGCCGGGCAGCTTGGACGGCAGCCGGCGTCACTCCGGGAGAAAACCAGAATAGATGGAGTATATGAAAAAATGCCGGCGTTTTCGCTTATAAACATTGCTGGTATAAAAAATACTGATCACAGTACCGGTGCGCCCTGATACCGTTGGAGCCGTGAAAGCCGGTCCAGCGGCCATTCTACCGTAGCGTCAGCGCCTCCCGCCGGCACGCCGGCGCAACCAGCCCAGCGCCAGTTTGACCGCATACACCACCAGCAGGCTACCCAGCAAGTCGCCGATGAACATCACCGCCAAGCCGGCCGGCAAGCCATCCGTAATTCCACGCAGCCAGAACCCGAGGTGAAACAGCAGCGAATTGGCGAACGCGTACAGCACGATCAGCGCCAGCAGGCGGCGGCCGCTCAGGTTGGCCAGCGACGGGCGCAGGCCACACCAGCGCTGGGCCACCAGATACGCCAGATATGGCGCGGCGGCGGAACTGGCGGCGCCAACCATGGCGCGGCCGAAATCGCCGGGAAAATAATAGAAAAACGCGGTCAGCCCGGACGCCAACAGGATGCCAAGCGCGCCAACCCCGCCGAACAGCAGCGTGCACAGCAGGCGCACGCCGGCCGGCAGGTAGACCCAGTTGATGCCGCGCACGAATTCGGCCCGCCCAAACAGCCACTCGTTGAGCGCGAACGCCAGCAGGAACAACAGCATGGAGGCCGCCAGCAACAGCAGATTGAACCGCAAGCGCTGCATCATGGTTAAATTTCCGCGATCAAAAGTGTGAAACCAGGCGACTTCTTTCCCGATTGCATGTTAGATTACCCGCGCTGTCCATTTGAGCCGCTTTACCGCAATGAAAACCTCCAAACGCCCTGCCGAGATCTATCTGCGTTTCCTGCAACTAGCCGACGCCTTGCGCGACTTGCCGTCGCTGCCGTCGCTGGACCCGCTGGAAGAGCGCATCCTGACGCTGGTGGCGCGTGCCGGCCAGGAACAGCAGCGGCTGTCGGTGCGCGACATGATGGCGCAGCAGGCGCTCGGCTCACCGGCGACGCTGCACAACCGGCTCAAGTCGATGCGCGAAAAAGGCTGGATCATGCTGGCCGACACCGAAGACAGCCGGCGCAAGCAGATCACCCTGACCCAGGCCGCGCTGCTGCATTTCGACAAGCTGTCCAAGTGCCTGCTGCAGGCCGCCAGCGACGGCCGCTAGGAAGCCTGCCCTTTCCGCCAACCGACAATCAGAGACGCGGATTCAATTCGCCCAACGATCGGGCTGATTCCACCCTTTGCATGGTGAAAGGAAAAATCCGCCCGGTGCCGGCAGCGGATCATCCTGTTCAGAAAAATTTGATCCGATAGCCGATCAAAGCGGTTTCCACAAGGCGGGCGTGGTGGATGGGGTCCATCCTGCGCCGACCCATGCGGTATGCGGCTGCAGGCAACTATATTTCTTGCCCATATAACTCACTACCTGACCAAGTTTGTAGGTTGGCCCTTCCTTCCATTCATCGCCGGCAACCGGCGGCACCACGTCACCCTCGCCTTTTTTCAAGTCAATGTTGTAGGTATAGCCCTGGTAACTGTCGTTGAGATAAACGTTGTTGGAAGTCGCGCTTCTTTCCGGAACGATGGTGACGTTTTTATCCGTCTGCTTGATGACGCCGATCCGCATCGAGGGCGATTCCGCATTGACTTTCATGCCCAGTTCATACGGCCAATTGCTTGCCATGCCGGCAGTCGCATCCAGGCTGACGGTGTGTTTTTCCGCATCGCGGCCTTGAGCGTCGAACACGCGCAAGGTGGCGGTACTCTTGGCCGGCAAATTTTCATGCGCAGTCACGCGGCCCAGCTCTTTCCACGGATTATTCAGCGGCGGGTCCACCGGCGTGCCGCCGTTGCCGGCGAACTTCACATCGGAACAGGAATAAAACGCTTCCTCGCTATCGGAGCGCTTCCAGACGTTAAAAATAATGTGCTCGCCGGTTTTATTCGCCGGCAATTTCACCGTCATCTTGTAGCGGCCATCCACCAGCGGCGGAGTGCCATGCACCACTGCGAATTCTTCCAGGTCGGACCAGGTCAGCGCCGCATTTCTATTCCAGCCATTCTTGGTGACATAGAACTTGAAATACTTGGTGGCGTGCGGCGCGGTGGCACGATAGACGAATTCAAAATTGCCGCGGCTATCGGGAACGATATTGGTGGAAACCCAATCGGTACGGCCCAAATCATAGCCCCGATGTTTGCTATTGCCGCCGGAGCACAGCATGCCATTCGCGACGACCGATTGATGATTGTCGCCGGGCGGATTTTGACTAATGGCATTCCAGTCATAGGCAGCCTGAGTGCCGCCAATGTTCTTGGCTTCCTTGCAGGCGGCGGACCTAGGGTTCTCGGCACCTTCGTTATAGCAGTTGAGAACGCGGTTCACCGGCACTTCCATAGTGCCGTGAGCAAAGGACAGCACAGGAACAGAGGCCAATGCCAGCAGCATGTACCCAGCAGATTCTATATGTCGCATGTAATCCCTAATCAGTTAAATTAAAGTGACGTGAATCCATGGAGTCCTCCGAACTAAGAATTAAAGGAGGCGTTACTCCAACCGGCGCAAGTATCTTAAAAGCAGGAGGGAGCGGCTATTGTGGTTTTTACTGATAAAAAGCCAACAATGCCCGTAAACACTAAGGTAACGGGACTATTAGATGAATCCCTCTATGAGTTCGGCGGCAAGGCTGAGTCCGGGATCAAGAGCGCGTTCGGAAGAGCACGGCCCATCACCCGGACACACTCCAGAGCAGTGACATGAGCGCTGATAAAACGCTGAGCGAAATCGCGCGGCCATACGAAATCCACCCGCGCCTGGTAGCTGAATGGCAGCCGTCATGGCCGGAGCGGGCGACCGCTGCCGGTAATCGATTTTCTTAGCCGGCGGAGGCCCGATGGCAGCCGGCCAGGTGATCGTCCACCATGCCGATCGCCTGCATGTAGGCATACACGATGGTGGGGCCGACAAACTTGAAACCGCGCCGCGCCAAATCTTTCGACAGCCGCTCCGACAGCGCGGTTTTCGCCGGCACCTCGGCCATGCTGCGCCAGCCGTTGCGAATCGGCACTCCGTCCACGTAAGCCCACAGGAACGCATCCAACCCACCTTCTTCCGCGCGCAGGCGCAGCGTGGCCTGGGCATTGGCGATCGTTGCCGCCACTTTCAGGCGATTGCGCACGATGCCGGGATCGGCCAGCAGCGCCGCCACCTTGGCGGCGTCGTAGCGGGCGATTTTTTCCGCGTCCCAGCCGTCGAATACGCACCGGTAGTGCGCGCGCTTGTTGAGGATGGTTTCCCAGGAAAGGCCAGCCTGCGCGCCTTCCAGGTTCAGCATTTCAAACAGCCGGGTTTCGTCGTGGCAGGGCACGCCCCATTCGCGGTCGTGATATTCGAGATACAGCGGATTGGCCGGATTGGCCCAACTGCAGCGCAGCAAGGAAGTCATGGCAGGCGGAATATGCGTAAAATTGCGGCCCCGGCCGCGCAAGTTCCAGTATACGGCCAGCCGGCATGGTTTCATCCCTTCCCATTCTCGCCAGCGCCCGCCATGACCGCTTCCGCTCCACAGCCAGCCACCCGCGTCGCCGTCATCGGCGGCGGCCCGGCCGGGCTGATGGCGGCGCAAACGCTGGCCGCGGCCGGGATCGGCGTCGACCTGTACGACGCCATGCCCTCGGTCGGGCGCAAGTTCCTCCTGGCCGGCAAGGGCGGCATGAACCTGACCCATGCCGAACCGGCGCCGGCCTTCCTCGCCCGCTACGGCGCGCACGCGGCGCAGGTCGGGCCGTGGCTGGACGCCTTCGCGCCGACCGCACTACGCGACTGGGCGCACGGGCTCGGGATCGACACCTTCGTCGGCAGTTCGGGCCGCGTGTTCCCGACCGACATGAAGGCGGCGCCGCTGCTGCGCGCCTGGCTGCAGCGCCTGCGCGCGGCCGGCGTGCAATTCCACATGCGCCATCGCTGGCTCGGCTGGGACGCCGCCGACGGCAGGCGCGGCCTGCGCTTCGCCACGCCCGACGGCGAACGCACGCTGGGCGCCGACGCCGTGCTGCTGGCGCTGGGCGGCGGCAGTTGGGCGCGGCTCGGCTCCGACGGCGCCTGGCTGTCGCTGCTGGCGCAACGCGGCATCGCGGTGGCGCCGCTGCAGCCGGCCAACTGCGGCTTCGAAGTCGGCTGGAGTGCGCATTTTTCCGCACGCTTCGCCGGTCAGCCACTGAAATCGGTGATGGCCGGGTTCACCGACATCGCCGGCATCGCCCACCGCCGCCCCGGCGAATTGATGATCACCGCCGGCGGCGTCGAAGGCAGCCTGATCTACGCCTGGTCGGCCATGCTGCGCGACGCCATCGCCGCGCGCGGCAGCGCCGAGCTGCGGCTTGACCTGGCGCCGGCGCGCGAACTGCCGTGGCTGATCGAACAACTGGCGCACCCGCGCGGCTCGCGCTCGCTGTCCAGCCATTTGCAAAGCCGGCTCGGCCTGTCCCCGCTGAAGACCGGCCTGCTGCGCGAACTGGTGGCCGCCGACGACTTCCGCGACCCGGCGCGCCTGGCCGCCGCGATCAAGGCGCTGCCGCTGCGCCTGATCGCGCCGCGCCCGCTCGACGAAGCGATCAGCAGCGCTGGCGGCGTGCGGTTCGAGGCGCTCGACGCGCGCCTGATGCTGCGCGAGTTGCCCGGCGTGTTTTGCGCCGGCGAAATGCTGGACTGGGAAGCGCCCACCGGCGGCTATCTCTTGACCGCCTGCTTCGCCAGCGGCCGCTGGGCCGCGCAAGGCGCGCTGGCCTGGCTGGCGGAAACCGGGCACTAATCAATTCGCTGGGGTATGCGTGAAAAGCTCTCGCATAACGCCGGAATCAAGCTGCTCTTACGATGAGTATTTCAAGAATTATCCACCCTGGCTCAAAACCGGGCGGCCTTGTGTCATCATGGCAACTTGATATAGTGATGACATAAAGCAAATTTATTCGCGCTGACTCTTACTGAATCGGCGTTACGCGTTTGCGGCAATCTGGACGGCCTAAGTATCCGCACTAGGACTCCTTAGAGAACTGATGAATAAAATCAGTATGTTTCGCGCATTAAGGATGCGCTATCCACCTGCTCAATTGGATACATGCCTGTAAAGGTGTATATCAAACGTCAGGCGGCATGAAACACCGCGCGCCATTCCGGCAGCGCTAATCGTAATTGACCAATTAATCATCATCGATGTGTATTAATTCCTTATGACGATCAAATTCAACTGAAAACGGTTCGATTCGCCATGCAAGTTCAATAAGGAGCCTCGTATGAAAAGATTTCTTTTTGTTGCGCTGTGGGCAATTTTCTCCACCAATTCGACTGCATTTGAAATATTTGCGCTCGGCACGAGTAATACAAATTGCAAGGGTGTTGATAGATCAAAAATATTTACGGTTCATCTAGAGGAATTGCTGCGGGCTGATGGTTTCGACGTAAATGTCATTAATGCCGGCGTGGATGGGGATAAACCGGTTTGGATGATGGATCGGTTGGCCAATGCAAATCTGGAAAAGACCCGTTTGGTAATTTTTGAACCGGGCGCCAATGATCCAAACAAGACTTCAAATATTGAAACCTTAGAAAAAATATTATCGCAATTGCAGGACCGAAAGATACCAACAATATATGTTTCTATAGGCCTAATTCAAACCATTAAGGAAGCAGAGGAGACTGCAAGAAAGTATAACGCTTACTATTACGGGAGCTGGATAAAAGATATTCCGGTCGATAAAGAGCATAGGCAATTTGACAGAAGCCAGGGAGGCCACCTAACCGCCAAGGGCTGCCAACTGTGGGCAAAAAATATGTTTCCTTTAGTGAAACGTATATTGGTAGAAAAAGACATTAAATAAATTTGTCATAAGAAAACTCCAACGCGTAAATATTCGGATTGCCACCAAACTTCCTGGCTCTCCCGAGTGATACGTGTCCGCGCTGGGTGGATCAGGGGCCAATGCAGTACGCAACCAAGTGCCGCATAACACTTAGGTGGAACAGACGGGCGGATATGGTCCCAAGTTTCTGCGGAGCGCGTGACGGCGCCGCCCCGCTCGACGAAGCAATCAGCAGCGCAGGCGGTGTGCTGTTCGAGGCGCTCGATGCGCGCCTGATGCTGCGCGCCCTGCCCGGCGTGTTCTGCCACGGCGAAATGCTGGATTGGGAAGGGCCCACTAGCGGGTATCTCTTGACCACCTGCTTCGCCAGCGGCCGCTGGACCGCGCAAGGGGCGCTGGCCTGGCTGGCGGAAACCGGGCATTAATCAATTCGCCCGGGTATGCACAAAAAACATCCGTGCGATGCCCGACTCAAGCCACCCATATCACCAGTATTCAACGGCTGCTTCGCCCCTGCTTAAAACGGGCCGCGCTTGTGTCATCATGGCAACTTACTGCCGTAATGACGTGGACCAAATTTATTAGCGCTTGCTTTGACTGGAACGACTTTTACACGTTTCGCCGCAGTTTGGGTGGCTGAGTGTCACAACTCGGCGCCATCAGAGGATTGATGAATCAAATCAGTACATTGCGCATATTAAGGATGCGCTATACACCCATTCAATTGGCTTGGGCAAACGTTAGGCACCAAGCACACCCCTCACAATCTTGCGTCCAATCTAAAGGAGGAAAGTCATGGACTTCATCGACCAGTTGCGCATGCTGGCAAGCAGAATTGTCAATACCAGAACGATGATTCAAACTGAGGAGGCCACCAAGAACGCGATGGTCATGCCATTTATCCAGGCCCTTGGATACAACGTGTTTGATCCGTTGGAGGTTACGCCTGAGCTTGTGGCTGACGTTGGAACAAAGAAGGGCGAGAAGGTCGACTACGCGATCTTGCGTGACGGTAAGCCGATCATGCTGTTCGAGTGCAAGAAGTGCGGCGGTGACCTCAACATCAATCATGCAGGTCAACTCTTCCGATACTTCCATGTCACCGAAGCTAGGTTCAGTGTTCTCACGAACGGGCTCGTCTATCGTTTCTTCACCGACCTTGAACAGCCCAACAAGATGGACGAGAAGCCGTTCTTCGAGTTCAATATCCTCGACTTCAAGGAACGGGACGTCGAGGAACTGAAGAAATTCGCTAAATCGGCCTTCGACCTCGATACGATCCTGACGACGGCGAACGATCTGAAGTACACGCGAGCTATCCAAACGAAGCTGGCTGAACTGGTGGCAAACCCCTCCGAGGATTTTGTGCGTCTCCTCGCGACTGATCTTCTCGGGTCAAAACGATTCACCCCGGCTGTTCGAGATCAGTTCACCACCATCTCTAAGCGGGCATTCGAACAGTTCATCGGTGAGCGAATCAACGAACGACTAAAGGGAGCCATGTCTCCTGAGTCAGTCACGATTTCCGATAAATCTGCTGCTGTGGTTCAGAGCGAATCTTCCGTGGCAAATGAGCCAGTCATCGTCACTTCAAGCGAAGAGCTTGAAGGCTTCCACACCGTTCGGGCGATCATCCGAAATCTTGTGCCTACGAAGCGTGTTGTCATGCGAGATGCGCAGAGCTACTGTGCAATTCTTCTTGACGACAACAACCGAAAGCCGATCTGCCGACTACGCTTCAACAACACCCAGAAGTTGAAGCTCGGGGTCTTTAACGCGCAGAAAGAGGAAGAACAAGTTTCGCTTGAGTCGGTGGACGACATCTACAATTATGCCGAGCAGCTTCAGGCAACGGTTACATCCTATGTTGGTAACGTTGATGCCTAACCCTTACATTGAGAGAACGTTGGGCATCTTAGGATACGGCGCATCCAGCCAGCTCCGAAAACGCCAGATCAGACTAGGCCGTACCCGCTCAATTCGCGCTTGACGTAGGCATACAGCACCGGCGCCGCAATCACACCCGGGACACCGAACAGCGCTTCCATCGCCAGCATCGCGGTCAGCAATTCCCACACGTGGGCGTTGATGTGGGAGCCGATGATCTTGGCGTTCAGGAAATATTCGAGCTTGTGGATCAGCATCAGGAACAGCAGCGAGGCGACCGCGATGGAGAGCGAGTGCGACAGCCCGACCACCACCAGCACCGTATTCGAGATCAGGTTGCCGACCACCGGCAGCAGGCCGGCGACGAAGGTGATCGCGATCATGCTCTTGGTCAGCGGCAGATGGACCCCGGCCAGCGGCAGGATCACGACCAGGTAGATCCCGGTCAGCACCGCGTTGATGGCGGCGATCCGCACCTGGGCGAAGACGATGTTGCGAAACGCCCGTTCCAGGTGCACCACGCGCGCATGCAGCGCCGCCGCCAGCGGCCGGTAATTGGCCACCGAGCTGGCGTTGTACAGCGCCGCCATGGCGCCGATCACCATGCCGATCAAGAGGTGGACGATGATGCGGCCGGCTTCCTGGCCGACGGTCTTGGCCTGGGTCGCGTGTTCGCGCAGCCAGACGGTGAACATCTCGCGCAACGCTTCGGCGTTTTGCGGCAGGTTTTCGCGCAGCCAGGGCGGGATCTGGTCGCGCGAGGCTTCGATGATGTCGGCCATGCGCTGCAACACCATCTGCATGTTGCCGGCATCGCTTTGCATGAAGATCACCACGCCCCAGATGGCCAGGCTGAGCAAGGCGACGATCAGCGAGCCGAGCAGCGCCACCGCGATCATGCGCGCGCGCTGGCTGCTGATTTTCTTGCCCAGCACGGGCGCCAGCAACAGCACCAGCGAATACACCAGCAAGCCGGAAAACAGCGCCGCCAGCAGACCGGTCCCCATCACCAGCAGCAGGGCGCCGATCATCAGGACATAGGAGGCAATTACGATCGGGCCGAATTTTTGTTGATCGGGCATGGCAATCTTCGCGTGGCGTGTGGGTGGAGCCGGTCATGCCGGCAGCACGGATTGTGCCACGAAGCGCTGTTGCCGCCCTACAGGGGATGCGCCGCCACACTGGCGTCTCCAGGCAGGCGCGGGAATGAAGCTACCTGCCGCCGCCCACTTCCAAGCCGGCGCCGCGCGCGGAAGGAATGCGTACTGGCGGCAGAAATGCCCGAGCCGTATCTGCCGCACCAGGCGTGCTCGCCTCCATGCGCGGCCAGGATGGCCGATGGCGGGCAGCTGGCCACGGTGCCGACAGTCGCCGAGGCGGCTGGATTAGTAGCCGGGCGGGGGCGGCGTGTTCGGCGGCGGCGGCCGGTAGGAGCCCGGCCGCGGTGCTCCGCCCGGAACGGGAGGCGCGGGCGGCGCCGCCATGAAGCGCCCGGAAACCGGCACCCGATGCCCCTGCGCATACATGCATTGCGTGTAGGAAAAATCGTAACGCTGCTGGGTACCGTAGGCGGAAGTGTTGGCGGCGCCGACGCCGGACAGGCCGCCCATCGCCGCGCCAACCCCGGCGCCCACACCGGCACCGCGGCCGCCGTTGATCGCAGCCCCGGCCACCGCGCCCAGCACGGTGCCGACCGCGGCGCTGCGCAGGCCGCTGTCAATCGCCGCCTGGTCCGCGCTCATGCCATTCATCTGGAATTGCGCATACTGGCGGCAGGACGCGTCATCGGCCCGGAACTGGTCGAAACTCTTGCCGGTTCCCGGCAGCGCCAGGATGCTCGGGCCGGTCGGCAAGGTGGTGCAGGCGCCCAGCGCCAGCAACGCCAGCAACGGTGAAAATTTCAGATTTGCAGCCATGATGCCTCCCTATCAGTTGCCGTCAGCCGGCGGTTGCGGCGTCACCTGGCGCCAACCCGACGGACAGGTCTGGACGTAGGGGTAATATCCTTTTGGATCGGCGCAGAAATACCAGTACTGGTCGGCGTCGGCGGCGTCCGATCCCTGCTCGATGTAGGTCTGCGGCACCGGCGTCACCACTATCGGCGGGCTGTAATACGGCCCCGGATAATACGGATAATAGGGATAGGAGTAATAGGGCCAGTACAGCGGGCCGCCAATCACCACCCCGACCCTGCCGCGGAAATGCCCGCCGCCATGGAAATGGCTGCCACCTCCGTGGAAACCGGCGCCGCCATGGAAGCCGCCGGGCGCGGCCCATGCCGTGCTGCCGGCCACCGCCGCCAGCAGGACCGACAACAGCAATACCGATTTGATCGTTTTCATGATATACCTCACCCTTCCACACGCCACGTGCGTCACACCCTGCGCCAGCCGTCCGCACGGGACACAGTCCAGTATTGCAGCTTTCCCGGCCCCGGGAACGCGCTGAAACATTTGCTAACCAACGAAACCCGGCCGACACACGCAGCGGCCGCGGCCGGCTTGCCCTGCCGCAATGCGCGCACCATGACCTAAAAGCGGTTCAGCGGAATCTTCAGGTAATGCACGCCGTTGACTTCCGGCGGCGGCCAGGCGCCGGCGCGGATGTTGATCTGGATCGCCGGCAAAATCAGGTTCGGCATTTCCAGAGTGGCATCGCGCGCGCTGCGCATGGCGACGAATTCCGCTTCGCCAATGCCGTCGTGCACGTGGATGTTTTCCGCGCGCTGGCGCGCCACCGAACTTTCCCATTGCGGCGCCCGCCCCTGCGGATAGTCGTGGCAGACGAACAGGCGGGTGGAGTCCGGCAACGCCAGCAGGCGGCGCGTCGAACGGTATAGCTGATGCGCGTCGCCGCCGGGAAAATCGCAACGGGCGGTGCCCAGGTCCGGCATGAACAGCGTGTCGCCGACGAACACCGCATCGCCCACCTGGTAGGCGACGTCGGCCGGGGTATGGCCGGGCACATACAGCGCGCGCGCCGTCAGGCGGCCGATCGCAAATTCCTCGCCGTCGCCGAACAGGTGGTCGAACTGGCTGCCGTCGCGGCGGAAATCGGCTTCGAGGTTGAAAATCCGATGGAACACCTCTTGCACCACGCCGATCCGGTCGCCGATCGCAATCCGCCCGCCCAGTTGCTGCTTCAGGTAGGGCGCGGCCGACAGGTGATCGGCATGCGCGTGGGTTTCCAGGATCCACTCCACCGTCAGGCGCTCGGCGCGCACGAATTGGAGCAGCCGATCGGCCGCCAGCGTGCTGGTGCGCCCGGCCTTGGGGTCGTAATCGAGCACCGGATCGACGATGGCGCAGGCGCCGCCGGCCGCCTCATACACGACATAGCTGACGGTGCCGGTGACCGGATCGTGAAAACCTTGTACGTGGGGCGACATGGGCAACTCCTGAACGCGGGGTTCGATACTATACTTTGCGGCGCGCGGCGCGGACAAGGTAGCGCCGCGCGCCCTTCTTTCAATACGGAAAAATATGGAAATCCCCTTGGCGCTGGGCCTGGTGGTCGGCCTGATCCTGGCGCTGACCGGCGCCGGCGGCGGCATCTTGGCGGTGCCGCTACTGGTGTTCGGCGCGCACCTGGGCATGGCGCAGGCGGCACCGATCGGCCTGCTGGCGGTGGGCATGGCGGCGGCGCTGGGCGCGCTGCTGGGTTTGCATGCCGGCCACGTGCGCTACAAGGCGTCGCTGCTGGTGGCGGCGGCCGGCATTCTGGTCACGCCGCTCGGCCTGTGGCTGGCGCAGCGGCTGCCGAACCGGCCGCTGGCGCTGCTGTTTGCCGTGGTCTTGCTGGGCGTGGCGCTGCGCATGTGGCGCCAGGCGGCTGGCAGCGCCGCGACTGCGGCCCGGGGCGCGCCGCCATGCCGCCTGAACCCGGCGCACGGGCGCTTCCACTGGACCTGGCCATGCGCGCGGGCGCTGGCCGCGGCCGGCATGCTGACCGGGTTTTTATCGGGCTTGCTGGGCGTCGGCGGCGGCTTCGTGATGGTGCCGGCCCTGCGCCGCTACACTGACCTGCCGCTGCCGCAGGTGGTGGCGACCTCGCTCGCGGTGATCGCGCTGGTGTCGTTTTTCGGCGTCGCCTCCAGCGCCGTGGCCGGCACCCTGCACTGGCCGGTGGCGGCGCCGTTCGCCGCCGGCGCCTTGCTCGGCATGCTGGGTGGACGCGCGGTCGGCTCGCGGCTGGCGGGGCCGCAACTGCAAAAGGGATTTGCGCTGGTGGCGGCGCTGGTGGCGGTCGGGATGATGGTACGTGCGCTACGCTAGACGGCACAGCCCGGGAACAGCGCATACTCCCAGCAATGAACACCAATTTCGCATATAAAAATGGATCATTTTTTGCATACCCAGATATTGCGCGACGACCATCCACAACCGACCGGTACGCCAAGCAAGGTCTTGCTGTTTGCCGGAGCGCATCTCAACACCATTAAATGGATGCCTCACCCATGAAAAAAACCACTCTCCGGCTGGCATTTGCCATTGCCGCGATCCTGCCGCTGATGGCAGATGCGGCCAATACGGCCGACGCCCAGCGCCAGGCCGAAATCGCCAAGCGCGGGCCAGACGTGATGCCATTCAGCCTCCAGGCCACCATCCATATCTTTACCAAGACCGCCGACGGCGGGACGCAACGCGTGGTGGCCAGGAACATCGCCGACGCCGGCCAGACCCGGCTGGTGCGGCAACATCTGCAGGAGATCCAGGCGCAGTTTCTTAAGGGTGATTTTTCCGGGCCGGCGCACATCCACGGCCAGAACATGCCGGGCCTGGCGCAACTGCGCTCGGCCAAGCCCGGCCAAGTCGCGATCGAATACCGCCAAGTCGAGGGCGGCGCGGAACTCGTGTTTCGCAGCGCCGACGCCGGCCTGATCTCGGCCCTGCACCAATGGTTCGACGCCCAAGTCTCCGACCATGGGCCGGACGCCATGGCCGGCCACCAGCACCACCACGGCGAGCAACCAAAGAACTGAGCGGCTTCGCCCGGATCCATCGGAATCGATCCGGCCAGCGCCGCCAAGCCAAAAAAATAGCCCGGAGATCATCCGGGCTATTTGCAACTTCCACATACTCCGCGACACAAATAAGGATATCGCTCTTAAATAGGCAGCTTTCTACCTATACTCATCCATGATCCGACTGGCCCGCAGCCGCGCCCTCAGACTGCGGCCAGCGCCTGATCCAGATCGGCGATCAGGTCGTCGATGTGCTCGATGCCGACCGACAGCCGGATCATGTCTTCCGAGACGCCGGCCTTGGCCAGTTCGGAGGCATCCAGCTGGCGGTGCGTGGTGGAGGCCGGGTGGGTGGCGAGCGACTTGGTGTCGCCGATGTTGACCAGCCGCATGAACAATTGCAGCGCATCCAGCGCGCGGGCGCCGGCCGCGCGCGGGTCGGCGCCGTCGCTCTTGACGCCGAACGACAGGATGCCGGAGGCCTTGCCGCCCATGTATTTCTGCACCAGCGCATGATCCGGATGCTCCGGCAGGCCGGCGTAGTTGACCCACGCCACTTTCGGGTGCGACTGCAGGTATTTGGCCAGCGCTAGCGCGTTGGCGCAGATGCGCTCCATGCGCAAGCTCAGCGTATCGATACCTTGCAGGAACAGGAAGGCGTTCATCGGCGCGATTGCCGCGCCCATGTTGCGCAGCGGCACGACGCGCGCGCGGCCGATGAAGGCGGCGGCGCCCAGCGCCTCGGTGTACACCACGCCGTGGTAGGACACGTCCGGCTCGTTCAGGCGCTTGAAGCGCTCCTTGTGCTCGGCCCAGGGGAACTTGCCGGAGTCGACGATGATGCCGCCGATGCTGTTGCCATGGCCGCCCAGGTACTTGGTCAGCGCATGGATCACGATGTCGGCGCCATGCTCGATCGGCCGGCACAGGTAGGGGCTGGGCACGGTGTTGTCGACGATCAGCGGGATGCCGTGCGCGTGCGCGATCTCGGCCAGGCGGGCGAAATCGGTGACGTTGCCGAGCGGGTTGCCGATCGATTCGCAAAAGATCGCCTTGGTGCGGGCGTCGATCAGCGGCGCGAAGGTTTCCGGCTGGCGCGCATCGGCAAAGCGCACTTCGATCCCCTGCTGCGGGAAGGTGTGGGCGAACAGGTTGTAGGTGCCGCCGTAGATGGTGCCGGCCGAGACGATGTTGTCGCCGGTTTCGGCGATGGTCTGGATCGCCGCCGTGATGGCCGCCATGCCGGAGGCCAGCGCCAGCCCGGCGATGCCGCCTTCCAGCGCCGCCACCCGCTGTTCCAGCACGTCCTGGGTCGGGTTCATGATGCGGGTGTAGATGTTGCCCGGCACCTTGAGGTCGAACAGGTCGGCGCCGTGCTGGGCGTTGTCGAAGGTGTAGGCGACGGTCTGGTAGATCGGTACCGCCGCCGCCTTGGTGGTGGGGTCGGAGGTGTAGCCGGCGTGGACGGCGAGGGTTTCAAACTTCATGGGAACTCCTGTGGTGGGGAAACAAATTCACGGTGGCGCCAGCGCCCGGTCGGCCGCCAGCGGCGCAGCGGCATCTCGCGGTAAAGTGAGGCTTTGATCGATCCGCTCTGCACGCGCACGTTCCGCGCCGCGCATCATGCTTCGGCGGATTATAGGATAACCCTGCCGGCCCGCTCCATGTCTGTCGATACCACCGCCGCCAACCAGTTGATGGACCATTTCGACGGCCACCACCAGGTGTGGCTGTTCGGCTATGGCTCGCTGATCTTCAAGGCCGATTTCCCCTACCTCGAACGGCGCCCGGCCAGCATCCGCGGCTGGACGCGCCGCTTCTGGCAAGGCTCGCACGACCACCGCGGCACGCCGGCCGCGCCGGGACGGGTGGCGACGCTGGTGCCGCAAGCCGATGCGGTGTGCGACGGCATGGCCTACCTGATCACGCCGCAGGTGTTCGGCCACCTCGATTACCGCGAGAAAAACGGCTACCTGCGCTTCGTCACCGACATGGAATTCGACGACCACACGCACGCCGAAGGGCTGGTGTATATCGCCACCGAGGACAACCCGGCCTTTCTCGGAGCCGCGCCGGAAACCGATATCGCGCGCCAGATCCATGCCGCCCACGGTCCGAGCGGCGCCAACCGCGAGTACCTGCTGCAACTGGCGCAGGCGTTGCGCGCGCTCGGCAAAAACGACCCGCACGTGTTCGCGATCGAGCGCCATCTGCGCAAGCCATAGCGCCGGCCTTGATCCCGGAAACACTCGACACTCAACTGGAGGGTAGGCATGGGCATGTTGATCGACGGCCAATGGGTCGACCAGTGGTATGACACGCAAGCCAGCGGCGGCCGTTTCGTGCGCAGCGAAGCGCAGTTCCGCAACTGGGTCACGGCGGACGGCGCCGCCGGCCCCTCAGGCATTGGCGGCTTCCAGGCCGAGGCCGGCCGCTATCACCTGTACGTGTCGCTGGCCTGCCCGTGGGCGCACCGGACCCTGATTTTCCGCGCCCTGAAGGGGCTGGAATCGATGATTGGCGTCTCGGTGGTCAACCCGTTCATGGGCAGCGAGGGCTGGAGCTTCGAGCCGGATGCCGGCGTGATCGCCGACGAGGTCAACCATGCACACTACCTGCGCCAGGTGTATACCGCCGCCGCGCCGCGCTACAGCGGCCGGGTGACGGTGCCGGTGCTGTGGGACAAAGAGCGCCGCACCATCGTCAACAATGAGTCGGGCGAAATCATCCGCATGCTGAACAGCGCGTTCGACGGGCTGGGAGCGGCTGCGGGCGATTTCTATCCGCCCGCCTTGCGCGCCACCATCGACGAGATGAATGGCTTCGTCTATCCCAACGTCAACAACGGCGTGTACCGCGCCGGCTTCGCCACCTCCCAGGCCGCCTATGAGCAGGCGGTCAGCGAATTGTTCGCCGCGCTGGAGGTGCTGGAGCAGCGCCTGGCGCAGCGGCGCTACCTGACCGGCGAGCGCATCACGGAAGCCGACTGGCGCCTATTCACCACGCTGCTGCGCTTCGACGCGGTGTACCACGGCCACTTCAAGTGCAACCTGAAGCGGATCGCCGATTTTCCGAATCTATGGGGTTTCACGCGCGAACTCTATCAATGGCCCGGCGTCGCCGCGACCGTCAACATGGATCACATCAAGGGCCATTACTACCGCAGCCACGACATGATCAATCCGACCCGGATCGTGCCGCTCGGGCCGCAACTCGATTTCGGCGCTCCACACGGGCGAGGATGAGCTGGAGTATATGGAAACAAACCATATTTTATCGGCGGCATCTAAGGCCTAAACATAGAGTATCCGGCGGCGCCGATCACGGCGGCCGATGCGGCATCGCGCCGGACCCTACCGCACCGCCGGCTCGCTTGTCGGACACCGTTCATGCCCTGCGGCAATCAGGTCGGCCAGGGCCGCGGCGGCGCGCCATCGAAAATATGGATAAACAGCATCGAAATATTGCGCTGCCCGCGCCAGTTGCCGCTCAATACAATGGTGCATGCCGGCATCGCGCACACTGCGCGGCGGATTCAATCCGGGAAATTCCGACCATTCATCGACAGGGCTTACATGACAACCAAAGTACAGATCGTTTTCTATAGTTCCCACGGACACGTTTATAAAATGGCCGAGGCGATTGCCGCCGGCGCGCGCGAGGTGGCGGGCGTCGAAGTCACGCTGCTGCAGGTGCCCGAACTGGTGCCGGACGCGATGCTGGAAAAATCCGGCGCCGCAGCCGCGCGCAAGGCGTTCGCCCATGTGCCGCTGGCAACGCCGGAGCATCTGGCCGAGGCCGACGCAATCATTTTCGGCACCCCCACGCGCTTCGGCAATATGTGCGCGCAGATGCGCAATTTCCTCGATCAGACCGGCGGCCTGTGGATGAGCGGCGCCCTGATCGGCAAGGTCGGCAGCGTCTTCGCCAGCACCGCAACCCAGCATGGCGGCCAGGAAACAACCTTGACCAGCTTCCACACCACGCTGCTGCATCAGGGCATGATCGTGGTCGGCTTGCCGTATTCCGAAGCGCGGCAAATGACGATGGCTGAAATATCGGGCGGCAGCCCCTATGGCGCCACCACCATCACCGGCGGCGACGGCTCGCGCATGCCGAGTGAGGCCGAGTTGGCGATGGCGCGCTTCCAGGGCCGCCATGTGGCGCAGATCGCCCGCAAGCAGGCGACCAACTAAGGTGGCGGCGCAACCCGCTCACGGGCAATATCCAGTAGCCGCCCGGCAGCGAGTCGGCCGCCCTTTGTTCCATGTCAAGAAAACGTTGCTCCAGCGGAATGCGACCGCTGCGAATGCGGGTACATTGAGTGCTCTGGAATCCGGGATGTCCGAAACAATCAACCATCAGGAGAGAACATGGATAAGGTATTGAACCTCGCGGCACGGTTGCTGATGTCGCAAATTTTCATCATTTCCGGCTTCGGCAAACTCACCGGCTATGCCGGAACCCAGGGATATTTCACCTCGATCGGCTTGCCCCTGCCGGCTCTGGTGACGCCGCTGGTGATCCTGATCGAACTGGGCGGCGGCCTGGCCTTACTGTTCGGCTTCAAGACGCGCTGGGTGGCTGCGGTGCTGGCGCTATTTTCGGTCGGCTCGGCGCTGATCGCGCACACCAATTTTGCCGATCAGATGCAGATGATCAACTTCATGAAAAACATGGCGATGGCCGGCGGCTTCCTGCTGTTCGTGCAACACGGCGCCAGCCAGCCCAGCATCGACCGAGAGGCGGCCGATTAACCACGGCGTTTGCTCAAACAACACGCAACGCCGGGCAACCTGGATTCAGCGCCGGGCAATCAGCGGCACCCCGGTCAGGCGCTGCAGTTCGTCAAACGATATGTCGGCCAGGATCTCGCGCAGCGCCAGGCCGTCGGGTGTCACGTCCAGCACCGCCAGGTCGGTATAGATGCGGTTGACGCAGCCGATCCCGGTCAGCGGATAGCTGCAGCGGGAAACGATCTTGCTCTCGCCACTCTTGGTCAGGTGCTCCATCATCACGAACACCTGGCGCGCGCCGGCCGCCAGATCCATCGCGCCGCCGACCGCCGGAATCGCATCCGGCGCGCCGGTATGCCAGTTCGCCAGGTCACCGGTGACCGACACCTGGAACGCCCCCAGCACGCAGATGTCGAGATGGCCGCCGCGCATCATCGCAAACGAATCGGCGTGGTGGAAATAGGCACCGCCGGCCAGCAGCGTCACCGGCTGCTTGCCGGCATTGATCAGGTCTTGGTCTTCCTGCCCTGGCACCGGTGCCGGGCCCATGCCGAGCAAACCGTTTTCGCTGTGCAGGATGATTTCACGGTCGGCCGGCAAGTAGTTCGATACCTTGGTCGGCAGGCCGATGCCGAGATTGACGTAGGCGCCTTCCGGGATGTCGCGCGCGACGCGCTCGGCGATCTGGTCGCGGGTCAGGGGTTTCATCGGATCTCCTTCGCTTGCGCCGTTTCCGACACCACGCGCTGCACGAAAATCCCCGGCGTCACGATCGCCTCCGGGTCGAGCGCGCCCAGTTCGACCACCTCGGCCACCTGCACGATCGCGCACCTGGCCGCCATCGCCATGATCGGGCCAAAGTTGCGTGCGGTCTTGCGATACACCAGGTTGCCCCAGCGGTCGGCGCGCTGCGCCTTGATCAGCGCGAAGTCGGCGTGGATCGGCTTCTCGAACACATAGTGCTTGCCGTCGATTTCGCGGGTTTCCTTGCCTTCGGCCAGCAGCGTGCCGTAGCCGGTCGGCGTGAAGAAGCCGCCGATGCCGGCGCCGGCAGCGCGGATGCGTTCGGCCAGGTTGCCCTGCGGCGCCAGTTCCAGTTCGATCTCGCCGGCACGAAACAGCGCGTCGAATACCTGCGAATCGACCTGGCGCGGAAACGAGCAGATGATCTTCCGTACCCGCTTCGCCTTCAACAGCGCCGCCAGTCCGGTTTCGCCATTGCCGGCGTTGTTGTTGACGATGGTCAGGTCGCGCGCGCCCTGCGCGATCAGCGCATCGATCAGCGCGGCCGGCATGCCGGCATTGCCGAAGCCGCCGATCATCACGGTTGCGCCGTCGTGAATGTCGGCCACCGCTGATTGCAGCGATTCATAAGTTTTATCGATCAAATTCCAACTCCTTTCCTGCTTCCATTCGCCTTTCCATCCTTTGCAGACCGGCGCCGCCTGGATCAGCGATACGAAAATTTCTGCGCGGCCTGCTCCGGCGTGTAATAACCTCTTGCCACATCCTGCTCGACCGCCTTCCGGTCGCGTAGAGCAGGGTCGCCATAGCCACCACCACCGGGAGTAAACACTTCGATCACGTCGCCCGCATGCATGATCACGCCCTGGTCCTTGCTGATGTGCGGCGGCTCGTAGGGCACCCCATCGCGATAGATGACAATCCGCGTCTTGCCGCCGTCGCCGCCGCCGAGCGCGCCGGGCGGTCCAAACTTTCCATGATCCATCACCATCGACGCGGTGGCGGTGCCGCGCAGGAGGCGCATCCGGAAATGGATGCCCATGCCGCCTCGGAACTGGCCGGCGCCGCCGGACCCTTCATGGATCGCGTATTTTTCAAAGACGACCGGGTAGAGTTGTTCCAGCACTTCCGCCGGTTGCGATTTCGAGATGCCGATGGTCGAGCAGCCGTTGGTCAGGCCATCGCCGTCTTGATAGCCGCCGTAGCCGCCGCCGGAAATCGCGTACATCACATACGACCGCTTCTTCTCAGGATCGTATCCGCCGATCGCCAGGTTGGCGGTGGTACCGGCCGGCGCCGCGAACAGCAAATCCGGTATGGCATTGATCAAGGCATTGAAGACCGCTTCGGCGATCCGCTGGCTGACTTCGGCAGCGCAACCGGATACCGGCCGCGGATACCGGGCATAGAGAAAAGTGCCGTCCGGATCCTTGATCGTCAGCGGCTCGAAGATGCCGGCGTTGATCGGCACTTCGGGAAAAATATGCTTGATCGCCAGGTAGATCGACGATTTGGTGGTCGCCAGCACGCTGTTCATCGGTCCCTGGCAGGGCGGACTAGACTGGCCGAGATCGAACGCAAGGCGCCCGGCGGTCTTGGTCACGCGGATGTGGATGCGCAGCGGTTCATCGACCACGCCGTCGGAATCGAGGAAGGATTGGCCGACGTATTCGCCATCCGGAATACGGTCGATGCAAGCCCGCATCTGGACGCTCGAACGGCGCTTCAATTCCTCGATGGCATCCTCGATCGTGGCTTCGCTATAGCGGTCAAGCATTTGCGTCAGGCGCTTTTCCCCGATCACCAGCGCCGACGCCTGGGCCTTGATGTCGCCGATCCGCTGTTCTGCAATGCGGATATTCGACATGATGATGGCCAGGATTTCCTGATCGATCTCGCCGCGCTTGAACAGCTTAACCGGCGGCAGACGCAGCCCCTCCTGTTCGATTTCAGTCGCATGTGCGGAAAAGCCACCGGGGACCATCCCGCCGATATCGGGCCAGTGACCGGTATTCGCCAGCCAGGCGAACAGCTTGCCCCGATAAAAAAACGGTTTGACGAAGCGCACGTCCATCAGGTGGGTCCCGCCCAAGTAGGGATCGTTGACGATGTAAATGTCGCCGGGCTCGATGGCAGCGGCGCGCTTGATCACTTCCTGGGTCGAGAATTGCATGGTGCCGACGAATATCGGCAGCCCGTAGTCGCCCTGGGCGATCAGCTCGCCGCTGGTTCGATGGTAAATCCCGTTGGAGCGGTCTTGCGATTCCGAAATCACGGGTGAGAATGCCGCTCGACAAAATGAGAGATCCATTTCGTTGCAGACCTGCTGCAAGCCGCTCTGGATTACCGTAAGCGTTACGGGATCGATAACTGCCATGGTGTTACCTCAATGGGAATATTGTTGGATAGCGATGATCAGGTTGCCGGACGCGTCGGATCGCGCGGTATTGCCTGGCTCCAGCACGATGGTTGCATCGAGTTGCTCGATGATCGCCGGGCCGGCAACGTCGACATCCGGCAGCAATTCCCGGCGGTAGATCGGCGTTTCAAGCCAACCGGCGCCATCGAACCACACCCGCCGGCGACTCACTTCGGCGCCGGCCAGTGTTGCCGCCGGCCGGGACTGCGCCAGATGGGATAGCGAAGGCTCGGCGCGCGTCCCGATCACGGTGGTATTCAAGGTCACCAGCACCGGCCGCAGCTCGCTCAGCTCGACTTCGAAACGATTCCAGTAGGCACACGCAAACGCTTGGTTCAGCGCCGCGATGCCGCACGCATCGCGCGCAAGCTCGACGGTCAACAGATGGCTTTGCCCCTGGAACTGCATTTCCGCGGTGTGCAGCACGTCGACGCCCGTGACCGGGATGCCTTCGCGGTCGATAATCGCATGCCCCTGCCTTACCTGGTCGTCGAGGCAGTCGGCGATGTCGCCATCCGCCAGGCTTGTCAGAGGACGATTGAAAGTTTTGACCAGATCGTGGCGCACATCGGCAACCAGGCAGCCAAGCGCGTTGGTCAAGCCGGGGCGCACCGGGATCAGTACCTTCGGAATGCCCAGTTCCCGCGCCAGCGCGGTGGCGTGCAACGGCCCCGCTCCGCCGAATCCGAACAGCGCAAAGTCGCGCGGATCATAGCCGCGTGCCAGGCTCACCAGGCGGATCGCCCCGGCCATATTGTTGTTGCCGACACGCAGGATGGCCGCTGCCGCCGTTTCCGCATCGAGGCCGAGTGGACGACCGATCTTTTCTTCGATAATGCGGGCCACCGCCGCCAACTCGACCGGATTATCCACCGCCAGCAGTTTTTGCGAATCGAGCCGGCCGAGCAAGAGGTTGGCGTCGGTGAGCGTCGGCTCGGTACCACCGCGGCCATAGCAAATCGGCCCCGGACGCGCGCCGGCACTTTCCGGCCCGACCTGTAGAATGCCGCCGGCATTGACGCGTGCGATCGAGCCGCCGCCGGCGCCGACCGTATGGACATCGACCATCGGCAGATGAATCGGCATCGCGTATTCAAGCTCGAGTTCGCTCGATACTTTCGGCAAGCCATTCTCGATCAGAGCCACATCGGACGACGTACCGCCCATGTCGTAGGTAATCAAATTCGGCAGACCGGCGATGCGCCCGGCATGCGCCGCCGCCATCACGCCCGAGGCCGGACCCGACATCACGGTATTGACCGCTACCTTCGCAACCGATCTGGATGACACGGTGCCACCGTTGCCTTGCATGACCAGCAACTCGCTGCGAAAACCCTCCTTGGTCAATTCACCCTGCAGGCGGTCGATGTAGCGGTCGAGAATCGGCTGCACCGCTGCGTTCACGGCGCCAGCGGTGCCGCGCTCATATTCGCGGAATTCCGAGATCACCTGGTGGCCGGCAGTGATATAGCCGTTATGCCAGTGCTCGCGCGCCAGCTGCAGCGCTTCCTGTTCATGCGCCGGATTGATGTAGCTATGCAGAAAATGGATCAGCAGCGACTCGGCGCCCATTTCGCGCAGCCGCTTGACGGCACTCACGAACTGGTCACGGTCGAGCGGCGTCAACACCTTGCCGGCCGCGTCCATCCGTTCGTCGACCTCGAGACGGAATTCGCGCGAAACCACCGGATTGAACCTGCCCTTCAGCCCGTAGGCTTGTGGCCGGGTGCGACGTCCGAGTTCCAGGACGTCGCGAAACCCGCGGGTGGTGATCATCCCGACCAGCGCGACCTTGCGCTCAAGCAAAGCGTTGGTGGTGGTGGTGGTGCCATGCACGATACTGTCGACATCCGCCAGCGCGACGCCAGTGTTCGCCAGCGCCTGCAGCACCCCAAACGCCTGATTATCGAGCGTTGTCGGGACTTTCGACAGGCGCACCTCGCCCTTCACGTCATCCATCAGGATCAGGTCGGTGAAGGTGCCGCCCACGTCGATGCCGACGGTAATTGCCATAAGATTCTCCAAAAAAAATGGTCCCCTGCCGCTGCGCCGGGGGCAGTGGCACTCGTCCCATCTGGTAAATATTCGCTAGTTGCGGATCAGCCGTTGGCGGCGCCCGGCCCTTCGCTGGCAAGCTCGCCCAGCGCGCGTGTGAATGCAGCCCCGATCTGCTCGATGTCCTGATCGGTCATCGCCGTCGACAAGGCGATCAATCCGTAGCTGGCCGTCATGACGCCGCTGTTCAGCAGCTTGGTGGTCAGCCGCGCCAGCATCCGCTGCTGCTGCGCGCTCGGGTATGCCGAGCGGTAATCAGTGATCTGTCGCCGATGGAAATGCACTTTCAGCAGCGAGCCGACACCCGTGGCCTGGCCTTCGAGTCCGGTGGCGCTGAACGCGTCGTTGATGGCATTACGCAGCACATCGCCATGGCGATCCAGTTGTGCGAACGCCTCGTCGTTCAGCAATTGCATGGCCCGAAGGCCGGCAGCCATAGTTACCGGGTTGGCCGAGAACGTTCCGCCGTGTGGTACCGGTGGGCGACCCGACGACGGGTCGAACACCGACATCACCTCGGCGCTGCCACCTACCGCGCCGACCGGAAAACCGCCGCCGATGATCTTGCCGGCGGTGGTCATGTCCGGCACGATGCCGTACATTGCCTGTGCGCCGCCGGGTGCCAGGCGCAGCGTGATCACCTCGTCCATGATCAGCAGGATGCCCAGCTCGCGGGTGATCCTGCGAAGTGCCGATAAATACTCTTTCGATGCCGGAATCAGGCCGACGCGGTTGGGCACCGGATCGAGCAGCACTGCCGCCAGCGACGCGGCATTCTCGCGCAACAGCCGTTCGGCGGCCGCAACATCGTTGAACGGCAGCACAACGACATCAGACAACACGCCCTGCGGCGTGCCTTGCGAGTAGGGGATCGAATTCGGCCGGGCCTCGCCCCAGTTCGACGGCGCCGCGTCCAGGCTGGTCTCGGCGTAGTCGTAGGAACCATGGTAAGACCCTTCGACCTTGGCGATCTTGGCGCGGCCGGTATAGGCGCGCGCGGCCTTCAACGCCATCATCACGGCCTCGGTGCCGGAGTTCATGAAGCGCACGCGCTCGATCGACTGCACGCGCGAACACAGCAGTTCGGCCAGGTCGACCTCGCTCGGCGTCGGCATGCCGAAGGTCGTGCCGAGCTGGATCTGGCGGACCGCGACATCGATTAGCTCAGGGTGGGCATGGCCGTGGATCAGCGAGGTGAAATTATTGATGCAATCGATGCGCTCGACGCCGTCGAGGTCGGTGACCCGGCAGCCCTTGCCGGACGCGGCATAGATCGGATATGGCGACATAAATACCGTGGTGCGGGTATTGCCGCCGGGCAGGGATTGCTTGGCACGCTGATAAAGCTGGGCGGATTTCGAAGATAGATCTGGGTACATGGGTTGGCCCTTCCTGGTGAGTTAGCGACCGAGATACGCGTCGCGCACGCGCGGATGGTCTCTGAGTGTCTCGGCACGGTCGGTAAGAACGATCTGTCCGTTTTCAAGCACGTAGGCGCGCGATGCGACTTGCAGCGCGAGCACGGTGTTTTGCTCGACCAGCACCACCGTGAGGCCGCCTTCGTTGATGGTGGCGATGCGCGCGTACACTTCTTCGGCCAGGCGTGGCGCCAGCCCGAGCGACGGCTCATCCAGCAACAGCACGCGCGGACGCGACATCAGTGCGCGCGCGATGGCCAGCATCTGCTGCTCGCCGCCCGACAATGACCAGCCGAGCTGCTTCTGCCGTTCGGCCAGTCGCGGAAACAGGTCGAACATGTGCGCGAAATTTTCATTGATTTCACTCTTGCGGAAGCGTCTAACCGACGCGCCAACCTCGAGATTTTCACGCACCGTCAGTCCGGGGAAAATGCGGCGTCCCTCGGGTACATGGGCGATGCCACTGCGCACCCGCTGCTCCGGCGACAAGCCGTCGATATTCCGGCCATCGAAGCTGACGCTTCCGGAACGCAGCGGCATCAAGCCGGAGATCGCGCGCAACAGCGTGGTCTTGCCGGCGCCATTGGCGCCGATCAGCGCAATCGCCTCGCCCTCGGCGACGTCGATGTTTATTCCGCGCAACGCGACGATATCGCCATACGCGGCACTGAGGTCATCACACTTCAACATGCTTGTATCCCTTGCCGAGGTAGGCTTCCAGCACCTTCGGATGCCGCTGAATTTCAGTCGGCGTGCCTTCCGCGAGCTTTTCGCCGAAGTTCAGCACCGCGATCTGTTCCGCCAACCGCATCACCATGCCCATGTTGTGCTCGATCAGGAGCACGGATAGCTGATGCTCGTCGCGCAGTTCGCGCAACAGGCTGATCAATTGTTCGACCTCGCCGAGGTTGAGGCCGGCGGCCGGTTCATCCAGCAGCAACAGTTTCGGCCTGCCCATCAGCACGCGAGCCATCTCGACCAGGCGCCGGTTGCCGTAGGAAAGCGAACCGATTTCGCGGTCGGCGAGGTGCGCCAGACGAAAGCGTTCCAGCATCGCCATGCATTTGCCCCGATTCACTGTTTCGAGCGCGCCGCCTTTGCCCAAACCAGTCAGCGACGACAACAAGCTGGGCCGCTCGTGAATCGCGGCGCCGGGCATCAGGTTTTCGAGGACCGACAATCTGCCGAACAGCTTGCCATTCTGGAAAATTCTTCCGAAACCGGACCTGACCAGCGCATCAGTCGGCAAGCCGGTAATATCGCGGCCGCAGAATTCGATGCGACCGGCGGTCGGCTTGTACAAGCCGGTCAGCACGTTCAGCAGCGTCGTCTTGCCGGCGCCGTTGGGGCCGATCACGGCAAAGAACTGGTTTTCCGCCACCTGGATGTCGATCCCGCTCAGCGCCTTCAGGCCGCCGAAATTGATTCCGAGCTTTTCTATGCGCAGCAGGCTCATGATTGGCTCTCCATCTCTTTGGCAACAACCGCCGTTGTAACTGGACGCTTGCGTTTGAACATGCCCGGCAGTCCGACCAACCCTTTCGGCAGCAGCACCAGCACCGCCAGCACCAGGACACCGAAGATCAACAGATAGGCTTCACCAGTGCCGCGCAGCACTTCGGGCAGCATCGTGACCACCAGCGCGCCGAGGATCGCACCGGCGAGCGACCCTTCGCCGCCGACGATCAGCATCGCGAGATGGGTAATCGAATGGTGATAACCGAAGTCCTCAGGAGACACGAAGCGCACGTGAAACGCGAACAGGCAGCCGGCGATCGCCGCATATACGGCAGCCAGCGTAAACGCCGCGGTCTTGGCCTTGGTGACCGAGATGCCGGTCATGGCTGCGGCGATCTCATCGTCCCGCACGGCGATGAAAGCGCGCCCGAAATGGGAGTGCCTCAAGCGCTCTACGGCGAATGACAGCAGCACCAGCACCGCCAGCGCGAACCAATAAAAATGGCGTTCTGTGGTGATTTGCAGCGAAAACAATGGCAGGGCCGGAATGTTGGCGATACCGTCGGTGCCGCCGGTGAACTTGATCCAGTTCGACACGACGATGGTGAAGCTGACGTTGAGGCCAAGCGTTGCCAGCGCCAGGTAGTGTCCCTTGAGTCGCAGCACCACGCGCCCGATCCCGTAGGCGACGACAGCGCTGATCGCGATCGCGATCAGGGCAGCAAGCCAGGGGCCGACGCCATGGCGAACCGTCAGGATCGCGACTCCGTATGCCCCCATGCCGACGAAGGCCGCATGGCCGAGTGAAATCAAGCCAGCATAGCCGAATGCAATATTCAGCCCGACCACCGCGACCGCCGCGATCGTCGCCACGGCAAGCAAGCGGGTCAGATATTCAGTTGCGAAGAGCGGAGCGATTACCGCCACGGCGACAACGGCCGCGATCAGAGTCCAGTTGGTTTTGGTAGGTCGCATTCTCATCCCCTTTCGCTGATGCGTTCGCCAAAGATGCCCTGCGGGCGCACGAGCAGGAACAGGATCATGAACCCGAACGAGAGCAGGTCCTTGTAGGTCGAGGATATGTAAGAGGCGCCAAGGATTTCGACCAGGCCGACCAGCAGGCCGCCCGCGATCGCGCCGGGAACGCTGCCGAAGCCGCCGATGATCGTTGCGGCGAACGCCTTCAGCGCAATCGGGTCGCCCATATTGACGTCGGCAAACCACATCGGCGTCACCAGCAATCCGGCGAACGAAGAAAACACCGCCGCCAAGAACCAGGAAAAGGCGAGCCACAAGGTGACCGGCAACCCCATCATGCGCGCCGCTTCGACGTCCTGCGCAATGGCGCGCATCGCGCGGCCGGCACCGGTACGGTATAGCAATAGATAAAGCAGTGCGATCAACACCAGCGTGATCGCGATCGTCGCCAGCGCATGGATCGTCACCACGCTCGACCCGATCGACACGTTGCCGTCGCTGAACGGCGATGGGATGCGCAGCGGCCACGGCCCCCAGATCAGCAGCGCAGCGTTTTGCATCACGATGCCGGCAGCGACCGTGCCGATGATGATGGAAACGATCGGCCGCTTCTGCAGCGGCACGTGAACTGCGAGGTAGAAGACAATGCCGAACAGCCCCATTGCTGCGACCGCCAACGGAAACGCGGCCATGGCCGGTAGTTGCAGGTTCACGATCGTCAGCACGCCGAAGAAGGCGCCCAGCATCACAAACTGTCCGGCGGCGAAATTCACCACGCTGGTGGCCGAATAGACGATGACGAAACCGAGCGCGGCCAGTGCATAGACGCTGCCGAGCGCAACGCCGTTGACCACCAGTTGAAGTAGTGCATCCAATGTCTTTCTCCCTGCCGGCAGCCGCTGGCGCGGCTGCCGTTGGCTTCTTATTTAACCGTGATCGACTCGAGATATTCCACGTCCTTGCTGCCGGCACGGAACTTCACGACTGCGACGTCATGGACGCCGTTGCGGTTTTCATCGAAGCTGTAGACGTGAGACACCCCTTGATAGCCCTTGACCTTCAGCAGGTAGGCCTGGAGTGCAGCAGCATCGGTGCCGACGGCATTCATTGCCTGCGCCATCAGCATCGCGCCGTCGTAGTAAGCGGCGCCGTACGGGTCGGCGTCGGTGCCGAATTTGGCCTTGTAGCGGTCGAGGAAATCCTTGCCGCGCGGCGTGCCAGGCAAGTGTGCGTCGATCACCCCCCAGACATTTTCCAGATCCGACGGTGACAGCAACTGCATCGCCGCCGGCACGAATGCGGCGGATGAGGCGACCACCGGCTGCTTCAGGCCGAGCGTCTTGATCTGGCGCAGCAGCAGTGCGCCATCCTGCGGATAGACGAACGCGAGAATGACGTCCGCGCCCTTGTTTTTCAGGTTGAGAAGCTGGGCCGACATGTCCTTGTCGTTCTGGCCATACGATTCACTGCCGACCGTCTTTACGCCCTGCTCTTCCAGAAACTTCTCGGCCGCCTTGGCGCCGCCCTGGCCGAAGTCGTTCTGGATATAGATCAGGCCGGGTTTCGAGCCCTTCAGCTTGTCCTTGACGTAGCGCGCCATCGCTACCGCGGCCGTACTATCCTGCGGGCGGATACGGAACATCCATGGATTCTTCAAATCGGCAACCGCGTCCGCGCCGCCCGCATACATCACGGGTATGGCCGCTTTCGTGACCTCGGGCGCGACGGCGATGTTTTGCGTGCTATAGCTGGTCAGGAAGACAAACGGCGGCTTGCGTTCCTGGACCACCTTGATGAAGGCATTGATGCTGGTGCCATTTGACGCCTGCGCGTCCTCGAAGGCGAACGAAATTTTCGCGCCTTTAACCCCTCCCGCCTTGTTGATGTCTTCCTCTGCCAACTTGAGAGAATTGAAATACTGCTTGCCGGTCAGCGACAGCGGGCCGGTCAACGGCACGGTCGCGCCGACATGGATTGCCTGCTGGGCAGACACTGCGGCGCACGCGGTAACCAGCAACGAACCCATGACCACTTTAATCAGGCCGGCTCGTAAATTTAAAAAATGGCTTTTCATCTACATTTCCTCCATTGGGGGTTAAATTGATGTTCCGAAAATCGGAATTATGTTTTGATTTATGGTACAGTGTAGGTTTCCAATTTTTGAGTGTCAAGCACATTTTTTCCAATAAGCTGTCTCTGGTGTAGATTCGCGTGCTGGAAATCAGCCCCTAATGTGAAGTGAAGTGAACCCCGATGTCTGAAAAAGAAAAATTGCCACCGCTGGAACGGTATATCCGCATTCTCGAATTGCTGTCCGCGTTCCCGAATGGTTTGTCGCTCACCGATGTCGCGACGATGGTCGAGCTACCCAAAGCCAGCGTTCACCGATTGCTTAAGACGATGCAGGATTTGGAGTTGATTGAACCAGCAAGAATAGGGACGCTCAGCTACGTCACAGGAAGCCGTATGCGAAAGCTCGCGTATATGAGCGCAGACACCGAATGGATCGAGGCGGTCGTGCGACCCTACCTACACGATTTGACGGCCGATACGGGCGAGACCAGCTATATCGCCAAGATGGAAGGGATCACCGTCCGGTCGATCGCGATGGAGGCTCCGGATACGCCGTGGCGCGGTTTCGTCGTGCCTGGTCGTGAGATGCATCCGCACGCCGCCGCATCCGCCAAGGCGATCCTTGCCTTCCAGGATGCTGCCACCATCGAGCGGGCACTGAGCCAGCCGCTCGAACAACTCACCTCGCGCACGAATACCTCGGAAGCATTGGTCAAGAAGGAATATGAAACGATACGGAAGACCGGCTTCGCGACCTGTATCGGCGAGATTGACGAAGGCCTGGTTGCCATCGCGGTGCCAATCTTCGTCCGTGGCCCCGAAGTCATCTTCAGCCTCGGCCTCACCGGGCCGATTAACCGCATTGCCGCCCACGAAATGGAAAATCTGGCGGCAACGATGAAGGGCTATGCAAAGCGCATTGCGACCGGACTCTCGGTCGGACTTTCAAAGCGGACGAAGTAATTCCAGCCAAGCGGCAACCATTCCAGGCTTGGCCCGGATGAATGGCACAGAAATGGGCAACTTCAGATTCTTGCCCTGGTCCACCAAGCCGTAGGAGCGCGCCCACGAATTAGACTAGTGCTGTGCAATGGCAGTCAAAACCGGTGCCCTAGCCCCAGCGCGTTCAACGACTGAAGAGATGTCCTCAGATCGTCGAGGCGAAGCGGAACAGGAGTATATTGTCTGAATTTCCATTCCATAACGGAAATGGATGCTCTACTCTTGGAGTATGTAAACGAACGGGGATCCAGCGGCATTTACGGCAAGCGCCCGCGCCTGACCTTCGCGCTGCCGTCGATTCACCCGGCGCCCCGAACCAACCAAGGACAAGCATGACGGCCAACTTGGCGCCGGAGAGTGCGCTGGAACTGGTGGTGGTGCCGCGCACGCACAATCTGGGCGATGGCTTCGAGGTGCGGCGTGCGTTGCCGTCGCGCCAGCGGCGCATGGTCGGGCCGTTCGCGTTTCTCGACCAGATGGGGCCGCACCGGTTCGCCGCCGGCCAGGGGCTGGACGTGCGTCCGCATCCGCACATCGGCCTGGCCACGGTCACCTATCTGTTTGCCGGCGAGATCCTGCACCGCGACAGTCTGGGCAGCGTGCAGGCGATCCGCCTCGGCGACGTCAACTGGATGACGGCGGGGCACGGCATCACCCATTCCGAGCGCACCGCGCCCGAATTGCGGCAACAGCCATTGCCGCTTGCCGGCCTGCAATGCTGGGTGGCGCTGCCGCGCGCGCAGGAAGAATGCGCGCCGGCCTTCCACCACACCGGGGGCGCCGAGCTGCCGCTGGAAGAAGGCGAAGGCGTGACCGCGCGCATCATCGCCGGCAGCCTGTTCGGCCGCAGCTCGCCGGTGCCGACGCAGTCGCCGTTGTTCTACGCCGACGTCCAGTTGCAGCCGGGCGCGCGCCTGGAACTGCCGGCCGAATACCCGGAGCGCGCGATCTACGTGGTCGAAGGCGCGCTGGACCTGGGCGCCGACGGCCAGTTCGAGGCCGGCCGGCTGCTGGTCTTGAAACCGGGCCAGTACGTGACGCTGGCCGGCGCCGGAGCAACCGCAGCGCGGTTCATGCTGCTGGGCGGCGAACCGATGGACGGGCCGCGCTACCTCTCCTGGAATTTCGTTTCCAGCTCGGCCGAGCGGATCGAACAGGCGCGGCAGGATTGGCGCGCGCAGCGCTTTCCCGAGATCCCCGGCGAAACCGAATTCATCCCTCTACCCGACACTCCCGGCAAGCCGGTGCGTTACCCGTAAACCAGCACACTTGCGGCAAATCAAATCCGCCATCGGCAAACGGCCGCAAATTAAAGCGTAGTCCAACATGGACAGCATGCAGGGCGGCAAGCTGCGCAGAAAAGGAAGCCATTCGACGAGCTAGCCGATGCCCGGCATGCAGCCACTCCGCCAAGTGTTGGCGGCACCGACTGAAAGGGATTCGACATGCCTCTGAAACACAGGGTGTTGCTGGCGGCAGTGGCGGTCATGAGTGCCGGTGCATGGGGCGAAGCGGCGGCGCAGACCGGCCTGGCTATCTACGGCACGCTCGATCTGGCGCTGGTGTATACCAGCAATCAAGGCGGAGCCTCCAACACCTACATGCGCAGCGGCAATCTTGCTGCCAGCAAACTCGGATTCAAGGGCAACGAAGACCTGGGCGGCGATACGCAGGCGCTGTTCGTACTGGAGAACGGTTTCGAGGCCGACACCGGCGCCATGAGTTCTTCCAACACCCTGTTCAACCGCCAAGCTTATGTCGGCCTGGCCAATGCCCGCTACGGCACGCTGACCGCCGGCCGCCAGTACACGCCGTACTACCTGTTCGTCGGCCCGCTCGGCCCCACCGCCGTGCTGACCGGCGCCACCGGCGCCCATCCGGGCGACATCGACGGGCTGGACACCACGATCCGGGTCAGCAATTCCTTGAGCTATACCTCGCCGCTGTGGTCGGGCGCGCAGATCGGCGTGCTGGTTGGCCTGGGCGAAACCCCCGGCCACCTGTCAAGCGGCAGTTCGCTCAGCGCGGCCTTCAAGTACGACTACAACGCCTGGAACTTCGCGCTCGGCTATCTGAAATTGAAGAACGGCAATGCCGCCGGCATTTTCGACCCGACCGCGTCCGGCAGCTTCGGCGCCTCGCCGCTCAACCGCGGCTACCTGTCGGCCGACTCGGTGCAATACCTCGCCGCCGTTGCGCGCTACACGATGGGCAAGCTGGCGCTCGGGGTCAACGCCAGCAATGTCGCCTATCGGCCCAAGGGCAGTTCGCTGTTCGCCGACACCGCGGTCTTCAATACCGCCGGCCTGGTCGCCACCTACCAGCTCTATCCAGCCCTGTTCGTCAGCGCCGGCTACAGCTACACCCGCGAAAACGCGGCCAACGGCATCGCCGACCCGGCGCGCTATCAGCAACTGTCGCTGGAACAAACCTACTCGCTCTCCAAGCGCACCGCGTTCTACCTGCTGGAAGCGTATCAGGTCGCCCGCGGCAGGACGCTGGGCGTGACCGGCATCGGCAATCCGGTCGATGCGGTGGCGGTCGTCGGGGATTCGCAAAACGGCAGCCCTTCCAACAACGGCAACCAGGGCGTGCTGATGATCGGCGTCCGCCATTCCTTCTGAGTGGGGCCACAGCATGAATCGCTACGGCCAGGCGGCGCCAGCCGGACCGACGTTTCACGGCCGCAGTTGAGCCAGCGTCAAGGGATCGGGCTCGCCGCCGAAATATTTCTCCAGGCATTCGAGGAACACAGCGTTATCGGCGCCGGCCTGGGCGAACAAGCTCATCGACGAGCGGAACTTCAGGTCGTCGGGATAGCCGAAGATTTCCTCGATCGAAGCCGCATTCGCCGCCGCCACCAGCCGGCTGCATTCGCGCAGCCGGGGTCCGAGCAGCGGGTGCGCCAGATAAGCCCTGGCCTCGTCCAGCGAAGAGATCGCGAAGCGGCGCGCCATCGGGCTCGAGCCCAACCCCCGGATCTGCGGAAAGATGAACCACATCCAGTGACTGCGTTTCTTGCCGGCGCGCAGTTCTTCGCAGGCGGCATCGAATACGCTGCGCTGCGCATCGACGAAGCGTTGCAGATCATAGCGGTCGTTCATGTCGGGCTCTCCGCTGATGGCTGGCGCACTCAGTCCGATACTTTCCCGCGCATCGCCTTGATCTGGCCGCGCAGGCTTTTGCTGTCGAGGCGCTTGTGCTGCGAACTGCGGGTCGGCCTGGTGGGCCGCCGCACGCGCGGCAGGACGGCGACGCTGGCCACCATTTCCTGCAACCTTGCCAGCGCCTCGGCTCGGTTCTTTTCCTGGCTACGGTGCGCCTGCGCCTTGATCACCACCAGGCCGTCCCGCGTAATGCGCTGGTCGTGCAGCCGCAGCAGGCGCTCCTGCAGCAGCGCCGGCAGCGAGGAGGCGCGTATGTCAAAGCGCAAGTGGACTGCGCTGGACACCTTGTTGACGTTCTGGCCGCCGGCGCCCTGGGCGCGAATCGCGCTGAATTCGACTTCGCTTTCGGCAATGATCGGGACGTGAATGATATGAGTCCTTGCTGGCGAACAATCTGGAGCACCGGCCTTGGCGCGGCCTCCATGCTGGTTCCCATTGTAGGCGACGCCGGCGCCGGCACTGCCGGCCAGTCAGCGGTCGCCGCTGTCGCAGCCACAGCCGGCAGCCTGCGCGATCCGCAGATGCAAGGCGTGGTAAGCGTGCTCGGAGTCGTCGTCGAAATCCAGGCAATGGATCATCGAATCGACCATGAACCAATCTTCCTGCCGCAAACGCGCCAGCAGCGGATAGAGCTCGCGCTCTTCGCCTTCGATGTCCCGGCGCAAGCGGGCAACATAGGCGCGCGCCTGGCTCTCCACGGCCTGCCGCGGCAGCATCGCGCCATGCATGACAGCCCGCAAGTCGGCCACCAACCGAACCCCGGCAGCGGCCATCTCGGCATGCTGGCGGTTGAGCGCGGCAGCGACGGCGGTCACCGTCGGCTGGCGGCGGGCCAGCCGCTGGAAGGCCAGGTCTTCCCTGGCATGGTGAAAGCGGTCGGCGTAGCGCGTCATGTAATGCATGACGTCCAGCATCAAGTCATAGTCCGGCCGTTCGCCGCCCTGAAACAACTCGAACTGCGCTTCCAGCAGTTCCAGCAGGCGGACAAAGTTGGCGTGCTCGCGCTGCCATTCCTTCACGTGTTGCGACATGATGCTTCCCCCTCGGTGGAATCCTCGGACGTTGCCGCTTGCCAGGCCGCAACGCGCCAAAAGCCATGGGTACAGAGTAGCCGCCCCGAGCCGCACCGCGGAATGACTTCGGTCATGTCGATGACAGTCGCGCTCCCGTATGCTGGTGGCGTAATCGGCGGCATTCGTCACGGCGCGCTGCGCCGTTAGCCCGGACCGGCATGCCACAAGCCTCCGGCCGCCGGAATGCCGCCGCCCATGTGGCCCGCGACCAGCGATGGAGGGTTTCATGCACAAGCTGATTTTTGCGCTGCACGACCTGCGCAGCCGATTCGCGCCACACCAGGCGGCGCGCTGGCCGGAGGCAGCGCCGGCCAAGCCGGCGGCGGTTTTCTGCGCGACATCCTCGGTGCCGATATTCGCAACAGCACCGGCCCCGCCGCCGCTGCCGAAGCGGCGCCGCGACGTGGCGACACTGCGCGCCGACTCCCGCGGCAATACCACGCTGGAGCTGATCACGCGCTGGCTGCGCAAGCAGCCGTGACGGCGCCAGGCGCCGCTGCCGCTGCGAGTGGGCGGCAATGAGCACGGCCAGCGCCGAACAATACCCGTGCGAGTGGCAGCGCATTACGCTGGTGTGCGAGCGCGACGGGCTGGAACGCGGCCTCGATTTTTGCGCGCAGAGCGCGCGCATCTACCGCAGCGTCCTGCTGAGCACCGCGCGCCGCGGCCACCAGCATCCGCACTTCGCAACATTGCCGGCCTACCGCGCCGGATTCATCGGCAGCTACCTGGATTTCAAGCGCTTCTTGCGCGCGCACCGGCGCAGCGTGGCCTGAAGCCGCACAACACGTCGTCGCCAGCGGCGCCGGCGCGGTTATACTCTCGGCCCCTGTCAACACTGCATTTGCACCCGGAGAAATCATGCCGACACTGCCACCCTGCCCTCAATGCGGCATGGAAAACACTTACCCTGACGGCGGCAACACGGTGTGCGCCGACTGCGGCCACGAATGGCCGACCTCGCCAGCCGCGCGCGCCGCGGACGACGCCGACGCGGTCATCGTCAAGGATGCCAACGGCAACCTGCTGAGCGACGGCGACGCGGTGGTGCTGATCAAGGACTTGAAAGTGAAGGGTTCATCCATCACGCTGAAACAGGGCACCCGGGTCAAGAGCATCCGCCTGGTCGGCGGCGACCATGAAGTTGATTGCAAGATGGAGGGCGGCAGCTTCATGCTGAAGGCCTGCTACCTGCGCAAAGCCTGAGGAAAGGCTGGCGCGCAGGCTTATACTCCCTTGGCAGACCGCCGATACCACTCATTAAATGGCAGCTTTAACAACATACTACCCATAACAATCGCACGGCAAGGCGGTTGCTGGTTCCCGCCGTTGCCGGCGGGAACCCGGGAGCGCAAGGCTAGACCCGCGCGAACACCAGGCTGCCGTTGGTGCCGCCAAAGCCGAAGCTGTTGGACATGATGGTATCGACGCGCTGCTCGCGGCTTTCGCGCAGAATCGGGAAACCTTCGGCGCCCGGATCGAGCTTGGAAATATTCGCCGAGCCGGCCAGGAAACCGTCCTTCAGCATCAACAGGCAATAGATCGCCTCGTGCACGCTGGCCGCACCGAGCGAATGGCCGGACAGCGCCTTGGTCGAGGATAGCGGCGGGCAGGCGTCGCCAAACACCGCGCGCACCGCTTGCAGCTCGATCAAATCGCCGACCGGGGTCGAGGTGCCATGCGTGTTCAGGTAGTCGATCGGCTGCTTGATGCCGGCCAGCGCCATCTGCATGCAGCGCACCGCGCCTTCGCCGGAGGGCGCCACCATGTCGGCGCCGTCGGAGGTGACGCCATAACCGATCAGCTCGGCGTGGATGCGGGCGCCGCGCGCCTTGGCGTGCTCGTACTCTTCCAGCACCAGCATGCCGCCGCCGCCGGCGATCACGAAGCCGTCGCGCTCGGCGTCATACGGGCGCGAGGCTTTTTGCGGCTGGTCGTTCGAGCCGGTGGAGAGCGCGCCCATGGCGTCGAACTGCGAGCTCATGCCCCAGTGCACTTCCTCGCCGCCGCCGGCGAACATGATGTCTTGCGCGCCGTGCCGGATCATGTCGGCGGCGGCGCCGATGCAATGCGCCGAGGTGGCGCAGGCAGCCGAAATCGAATAGCTGACGCCGTGAATCGGATAGGCGGTGGCCAGCGTGGCCGAGACGGTCGAACCCATGGTGCGCGGCACCATGTAGGGGCCGACGCGGCGGATGCCGCGCTGGCGCAGCAGGTCGGCGGCTTCGATCTGCCATTGCGGCGAACCGCCGCCGGAGCCGGCGATGACGCCGGTGCGCACATCGCTGACGGCGGCCGCGTCCAGGCCGGCATCGGCGATTGCATCGCGCATCGACAGGTAGGCGTAGGCGGCGGCATCGCCCATGAAGCGCTTCAGCTTGCGGTCGATCGCCGCTTCCAGGTCGATCTGCGGCACGCCGGCCACCTGGCTGCGCATGCCGAGCGCGGCATATTCGGGAACATGGCTAATACCCGGCTGCAGGTCGCGCAGCGATTGCGCGACACTGGCTTGGTCGTTTCCCAGGCACGACACAATGCCCATACCGGTGACAACAACTCGGCGCATCATTAAAACCCCACAGTTGATTTGAACAGGCCCACCCGCAAGTCCTTGGCCACGTAAATTTCACGATCGTCGACGAAGGTGCGGCCGTCGGCGATCACCAGTGCCAGCTTGCCGCGCATCACGCGCCGCACGTCGATCTGGTAGCGTACCTGCTTGGCGCTCGGCAGCACCTGGCCGCTGAATTTGACCTCGCCCACTCCAAGCGCACGGCCATGGCCGGGTTCGCCCAGCCACGGCAGGAAAAATCCGGCCAGTTGCCACATCGCATCCAGCCCGAGGCAGCCCGGCATCACCGGATCGCCCTCGAAGTGGCAGGCGAAAAACCACAACTCGGGATGGATGTCGAATTCGGCCCGGATCAAACCCTTGCCATACTCGCCGCCTTCAGCCGTGATTTCGGTAATGCGATCGAACATCAGCATCGGCGGCATCGGCAGTTGCGCATTGCCGGGGCCGAACATGTCGCCACGGGCGCAGGCGAGCAACTGCTCGCGGTCAAGTGAAGAAGGTCGTGTCATCTATTTTCCTGGCTTTTGAAGAAAGAGTCTATCGGTGCAGTCTTGGAATTCTGATTGACGCGGATCAATGCCGGGCGACGGCAGCGCCGCCTGGCACATCCGCCGCGCACAAAGCACCGCTGCGGTGAGAACGGAAGCGAACTCGCTTAAACGTCGATGTTGCCGGCACGCAGCGCGTTGGTTTCGATAAATGCGCGACGCGGTTCAACATCGTCGCCCATCAGCGTGGTGAAAATCTGGTCGGCGGCGATGGCATCGGCGATCTGCACCTTCAGCAGCCGGCGCACGCTCGGATCCATCGTGGTTTCCCACAACTGGTCGGGATTCATTTCGCCCAGCCCTTTGTAGCGCTGCTTGGAAACACCGCGTTCGGCTTCGGCGCGCAGCCAGTTGACCGCCTGATGGAAATCGGCGATCGCCGCTTCCTTGGCCTTGTCACCCTGGCCGCGCCGCACCAGCGCGCCGGCGCCGATCAGGCCGCGGAACACCGCCGCCGCATGCGAGAGCACCTGGTAATCGGGGCCGGCGACAAAATCGGCATCGATCACGGAAATCCGCACGTTGCCATGCACCCGGCGCGCGATGCGCAGCGCATGCGTGCCGCTCGCCGGATCGGCTTGTACCTCGATCGTGACGTTGGCATCGTCGATGGTGGCGGCCAGCGCCTGCGCCGCCTGCTGCGCTTCGGCGTCGGAGCCGAGCGCCAGCGTGACGCCGGTCATGATGGCCGACAAGGCGGCATCGTCGATCACGCGCGCCAGGCGCAGGATGATGGCGTTGGCGGTATTGTATTGGCGCACCAGTTCGGCCAGCGCCGCGCCGGCAATTGGCGCCGCCCCCGCCGCCGGCACCAGCTCGGCATCGTTGAGGGCGATCTGCAGCATGTACTGCGCCTCTTCCAGATCGTCCTTCAGGTAGCGCTCGTCCTTGCCGTGCTTGACCTTGTACAGCGGCGGCTGCGCGATGTAGATGTGGCCGCGCTCGACCAGTTCCGGCATCTGCCGGTAGAACAGGGTCAACAGCAGGGTGCGGATGTGGGCGCCGTCGACGTCGGCGTCGGTCATGATGATGATGCGGTGGTAGCGCAGCTTGTCGGCGTTGAATTCGTCCGGGCCGATCGAGGTGCCGAGGGTGGCGATCAGGGTCGTGATCTGTTCCGACGACAGCATCTTTTCAAAGCGCGCCTTTTCCACGTTCAGCACCTTGCCGCGCAGCGGCAGGATGGCCTGGAATTTGCGGTCGCGGCCCTGCTTGGCGGAGCCGCCGGCGGAATCGCCCTCGACGATGTACAGCTCGCACAGCGCCGGATCGCGCTCCTGGCAATCGGCCAGCTTGGACGACAGCCCGAGGCCGTCCATCACGCCCTTGCGCCGCGTCAGCTCGCGCGCCTTGCGCGCGGCTTCACGGGCGCGGGCGGCTTCAACGATCTTGCCGCAGATGATCTTGGCATCGTTCGGCTTTTCCATCAGGTAGTCGGTCAGCGTCTTGGCGACGATTTCCTCGACCGGGCCGCGCACTTCGGAAGACACCAGCTTGTCCTTGGTCTGCGAGCTGAACTTCGGCTCCGGCACCTTGACCGACAGCACGCAGGTCAGGCCCTCGCGCATGTCGTCGCCGCTGACCTCGACCTTGGCCTTCTTGGCGAAGTCATGCTCGTCGATGTACTTGTTGATGACGCGCGTCATCGCCGCGCGCAGGCCGGTCAGGTGGGTGCCGCCATCGCGCTGCGGGATGTTGTTGGTGAAGCACAGCACCTGTTCGTTATAGGCGTCGTTCCATTGCATCGAGACGTCCACGCTGATGTTGGTATCGTGTTCCGACATCCGTTCGCCGGTGGCCTGGAAGATGGTCGGATGCAGCACGCTCTTGTTCTTGTTGATGTATTCGACGAAGCCGCGGGTGCCGCCCTCGAAGGCGAAATTTTCTTCCTTGCCGCTGCGCTGGTCGACCAGCTTGATGTGCACGCCGTTATTCAGGAACGACAGTTCGCGCAGGCGCTTGGCCAGGATGTCGTACTGGAAGTCGATGTGCTCGAAAATCTCTTCGTCCGGCCAGAAATGGACTTCGGTGCCGTGCCGGTCGGTGTCGCCGGTGACCAGGATCGGCGAGACTTCAACGCCGTCGAGGACTTGCAATTGCCGGTTCTGCGGAATGCCGCGCGCAAATTCCATGTAGTACGCCTTGCCATCGCGCCGGATCACCAGCTTCAAGAGCTTCGACAGACCGTTGACGCAGGAGACGCCGACGCCGTGCAGGCCGCCCGAGACCTTGTACGAGTTCTGGTCGAACTTGCCGCCGGCATGCAGTTCGGTCATGACGATTTCTGCGGCGCTGCGCTTCGGTTCATGCTTGTCGTCCCACTTGATGCCGGTCGGGATGCCGCGACCGTTATCGGTCACCGACACTGAATTGTCGGCGTGGATCGTGACGCCGATTTCGGTGCAGTGGCCGGCCAGCGATTCGTCGATCGAGTTGTCCAGCACTTCGAACACCAGATGATGCAGTCCGGTGCCGTCCGAGGTGTCGCCGATGTACATGCCGGGACGCTTGCGCACCGCTTCCAGGCCCTCCAGGATCTGGATCGAGGACGCGCCGTACAGGTTCGCTTGCGGCTGGTGGGAGTGATCAGTGGGAATTGCGGACATTGGCTACTTTCAAAAAACGATTACCGGACGACCAAACAGGTTCATGACGAGGCGGATAAGGCACCCCTAAGCGCGGCAAAGGGGCGCTACGGCCCCTCCGGCGAACGGCGCTGCCAGAGCGCGTCAAATGCGCATCGGCATCACCACATACTTGAAGTCGGCGTTGTCTGGCACCGAGATCAACGCCGAAGAGTTGGCGTCGCCGAGCGCGACGTTGACGCTGTCGCTCTTCAGGTTGTTCAGGACGTCGAGCAGGTAGGTGACGTTGAAACCAATATCGATCTCGTCGCCGCCATAGTCGATTTCGATTTCCTCGACCGCTTCTTCCTGCTCGGCGTTGGTGGAGCTGATCTTCATGCTGCCCGGAGCGACGATGCAGCGCACGCCCTTGAACTTGTCGGAAGTCATGATGGCGGCGCGTTGCAGCGAGCGCAGCAAGGTCTCGCGGCCGATCTTGAAGTTGTTCTTGTAGCCCTTGGGCACGACCCGCGTGTAGTCGGGGAACTTGCCTTCCACCAGCTTCGATACCAATTCGATATCGGCAAAATTCAGCTTGACCTGGTTGTTGGCGATTTCCAGTTCGACCGGATCGTCGTTTTCTTCCAGCAGGCGCTGCAACTCGAGGATGGTCTTGCGCGGAATGATGACTTCCTGGCGCGCGAATTCCTGCTCGGTGACAACCTGGCAAAAGGCCAGCCGATGGCCGTCGGTGGCAACCGCGATCACGTTCCTGCCATCCACCACCAGCAGCAGGCCGTTCAGGTAATAGCGGATGTCCTGCTGCGCCATGGCGAAATGCACCATATTGAACAAATGCTTCAGAGTTTTTTGCGGCAACACTACCTTGGCGTTGAAATGCTCGGCCAGCGCCACCGTCGGGAATTCTTCTGCCGCCAGTGTCTGCAAGGCGAAACGCGACTTGCCGGACTGCACCGTCAAGCGCTTGTTGGCCAGCGTCAGCGACACTTCGCCGGACTCCGGCAGCGCGCGCAGGATATCCAGCAATTTGCGGGCGGCCACCGTGGTTGCGGCCACTTCGCCGCCGCTGCCAACCTGGGCGTGAGTCGTGATCTGCACTTCGATATCGGTCGCCAGGAACGACACCGCCTCGCCTTCCTTGCGAATGAGGATATTGGCCAGAATCGGCAGCGTATGCCGACGCTCGACAATACCACTCACGATTTGCAGCGGCCGCAGCAGAGTGTCCCGGTGGGTTTTAACCAATTGCATAGTCATATCCTCGTAGTGATGATTGGCTCTAGTGTCGCCCAAAAGTGTTGCGGAAAACCGTTATTGTACAAACCCCGTCTCCCTCTCCCACCAGACAGTTATCCACAGGCGGACGGGCAGCGACTCAGCCCTTCAAGGTTTGTTCCAGCACATGCAGCTCATGATTGCACTCGGGACTCTTGGCACGGTCCGCCGTAATCTTGCGTACCGCATGCAAGACGGTGGTGTGGTCGCGCCCACCAAACAGATCGCCGATTTCCGGCAAGCTCTTCTGCGTCAATTCCTTCGCCAGGTACATCGCGATCTGGCGCGGCCGCGCGATATTCGCCGGCCGTTTCTTCGAATACATGTCGGCCACCTTGATGTTGAAAAAATCGGCGACCGTCTTCTGGATGTTTTCTACCGAAATCTGCCGGTTCTGTACCGACAGCAAGTCTTTCAGCGCGTCTTTCACGACGTCGATCGTGATGTCGCGGCCGTGGAAACGCGAATAGGCGAGGATCTTGCGCAGCGCCCCTTCCAGTTCGCGCACGTTGGAACGCAGGTGCTTGGCGACGAAGAAAGCGACGTCGTCCGGCAGCGCCACCCCCTCCTGGGTTGCTTTCTTCAGCAGAATCGCAACCCGCATTTCCAATTCGGGCGGCTCGATGGCCACCGTCAGGCCGGAATCGAAACGCGAAATCAGGCGATCGTCCATCCCGGTAATTTCCTTCGGGTAGGTATCGCTGGTAATGATGATTTGTTTCTTGGCCGCAATCAGCGCCTCGAACGCATAAAAGAATTCTTCCTGGGTGCGGCTCTTGCCGCCGAAGAACTGGATATCGTCGATCAGCAGCAGATCGAGCGAGTGATAATAGCGCTTGAAGTCGTCGAAACCCTTGCGCTGGTAAGCGGTCACTACGTCACGCACGTACTGCTCTGCATGGATGTAGCGAATCTTGGAAGACGGGTTGTCGACCAGCACCTGGTTGCCGATGGCGTGGATCAAGTGCGTCTTGCCGAGGCCGACGCCGCCATACAAGAACAGCGGGTTGTAGGAACTGCCGGGATTGTTCGCCACCTGGATCGCCGCCGCGCGCGCCAATTGGTTGGCTTTGCCGGTCACGAAACTCTCGAACGTCAGCGCGCTGTTGATGCGGGTTTGCTCATGGCGCGGCGCCGGGTCGATCGGCGCCGGTACCATCTGTACATGATTCGGCACGGTATCCGTCGGCGAGCCATTGACCGCAGCCCCGTTCACCGCTACCGGTGCCGTCCTTCTGGCACCCAGTTTCGGGTCCAGCACGAACTGCACTTCGATCGGCGCATCCCAGTATTGGGCCGCGAGGGTGCTGATCCGGCTCGCGAACTGGGTCTTGACCCAATCCAGCTTGAAGCGGTTGGGTGCAGCAATCCGCAACTTGCCATCCTCGTAATCGAGCGGAGCAAGCGGCTTGATCCATGCGCTGAATTGTTGGGGGGTCAATTCCTGTTCCAGTTGCGCGGAACAGGCTTGCCAGAAATTATCCATGAATTGCCGTAATGAAAGGATGTGAGGGGATGCTCGGGCCGGCTGCGAGCCGTTTTTACTGCTGGTAAGCGCGCCACACATTCAAGCTATTTTACCCTCCCGGGCCCAAGTTATCCACAGGCATGCCGCTTATTTCCCGGTTGGTGGCACTTTGCCAATCCCCGCCAAGCATCAGCAAGTCATTGACAAACAAGCAGAAAGTACTGTCTAATTCAGGGTTCACCATCCGTTCCACGCGCGCAATACGGGCGCCGTGCCGGCGGCGCCCCGAACCACCAAGGTGTCAGGCGATATGCGCGCTGCCCCAATTTAATTTCTGCACATTAGCGAGATCAACCATGAAACGTACCTACCAGCCTTCCGTCGTACGGCGCAAACGCACCCACGGCTTTCGTGCCCGCATGGCAACCGCCGGTGGCCGCGCCGTGCTCAACGCGCGCCGCGCCAAAGGCCGCAAGCGCCTCGCGGTCTGAGGCGGAGCTACCCTGCTGTTGGCGTGACTGACGGCCTTTCGCACGCCTACCCCCGCGCTCGGCGTATCGTTAAAACGGATGACTTTTCATCCGTTTTTCGTTTGCGCCCGGTTCGAAAAACGGCGCATTTCGTCCTTTATGCCCGCCCCAATTCCTTGCCCCAGGCGCGCCTGGGGGTGGTGGCAGCCAAGCGGCTGGCGCCGCGTGCCGTGACCCGCAACGCGATCAAGCGGGCGGCGCGCGAATGGTTCCGCCAGACGCCGCTGCCAGCTTGCGACTACATCGTGCGCCTGGCGCAAGCGCTCAACCGCAAGGCCGACGCCGCGATCAGCGCCCGGCTGAAAGCGCAGTTGCACGCGGAATTGAAGCAGTTGTTCGAATCACAGCGCCAGCCCGGAGAGGGAGTATGAAAAAGCTGTTCCTGCTGCTATTGCGCGGATACAAGCTGGGCATCAGCCCGTTCCTGGGCCAGAACTGCCGCTTTTATCCGAGCTGCTCGGACTACGCCGCCGAGGCCATCCGCGAATATGGCGCCGTCAAAGGCAGCGCGCTGGCCGCGCGGCGGCTGTGCAAGTGCCATCCGTGGCATCCGGGCGGATTCGACCCGGTGCCAAGCCGCACTCCCGATCCATCTTCTGCAAGCCATCACGGTTGCGGTCATTCCTGAATTTTCCTGAGAAACACCAATATGGATATCAAACGTACCGTGCTGTGGGTCGTGTTTTCCCTGTCGATACTGATCCTGTGGGACAACTGGATGCGGCACAACGGCAAGCCGTCGATGTTTTTCCCGACTGCCTCGCAACAGGCTGCGCCGGCGCCGGGCACCGGCAATGAAACCAAGCGTGGCGAATTGCCGCAAGCCAGCAACCCCGCTCAGGCCAGCGCCGGCAGCGCGGCCGGCGAGGTTGCCGGCGGCCCGGCCGCGGCGCACGGCGAAACCATCACCATCACCACCGACGTGATGAAAGCCGATATCGACACCATCGGCGGCGAATTGAAACGCCTGGAATTGCTGCAGCACAAGGACACGCTCGATCCGAGCAAGAACCTGGTGCTGTTCGACGACAGCCAGAAACTCACCTATCTGGGCGAATCGGGCCTGATCGGCGGTCCGTTCCCGAACCATAAATCGCTTTTCGTCGCCCAGCCCGGGGTGCGCACGCTGGATGGCTCCAATCAGGTGCAATTGGTGCTGGTGTCCGAGCAGGACGGCGTCAAGCTGACCAAGACCTATACCTTCAGCCGCGGCGACTACACAATCGACCTGAAGCACACCGTCACCAACGGCAGCGGCGCGCCGATCGCACCCTCGCTCTACCTGCAACTGGTGCATGACGGCAACAAGCCGCCCGGCGATTCGATGTTCTACAGCACCTTCATCGGCCCGGCGATCTATACCGATGCCGACAAGTACCAGAAAATGACTTTCGACAAGATCAAGGAAGGCAAGGCGGATCACGCGCGCCAGGCCGACAATGGCTGGATTGCGATGGTGCAGCACTACTTCGTTTCGGCGCTGATTCCACAAGACAAGGCACCGCGCGAAATCTTCACGAAGACGGTCGCGCCCAACCTGTATGCGGTCGGCACCATCCAGCCGCTGGGAACGATCGCGCCGGGCGCCAGCACTACGGTCGACACCCACCTGTATTCCGGACCGCAGATTTCCTCGGTGCTGGAAAAACTCGCACCGGGGCTGGAACTGGTCAAGGATTATGGCTGGCTGACGATCGTCGCCAAGCCGATTTTCAGCCTGATGACCTATATTCACAAGGTGCTCGGCAACTGGGGCTGGACCATCATCGTGCTGACGGTGCTGATCAAGCTGGTGTTCTTCCCGCTCTCGGCCGCCAGCTATCGCAGCATGGCCAAGATGAAGCAAGTGACGCCGAAGATGCAGGCAATCCGCGAGCGCCACAAGGGCGATCCGGCCAAGATGAACCAGGAAATGATGCAGCTCTACAAGACCGAGAAGATCAATCCGCTTGGCGGCTGCCTGCCGATCGTGGTCCAGATCCCGGTCTTCATCGCGCTTTACTGGGTGCTGCTGGCCTCGGTCGAAATCCGCAACGCACCCTGGCTGGGCTGGATCCACGACCTGGCGTCGCCCGATCCGTTCTACATCCTGCCGGTCGTGATGGCGGTCTCGATGTTCATCCAGACCAAGCTCAATCCGACGCCGCCGGATCCGATCCAGGCCAAGGTGATGCTGTTCATGCCGATCGTATTCTCGGTCATGTTCTTCTTCTTCCCGGCCGGGCTGGTGCTGTACTGGGTAGTCAACAACATCCTGTCGATCGCCCAGCAGTGGGTCATCACCAAGAAGATGGAAGCTGGCACCATCAAGTAAGCTCCAGCCGATATCGCGCAAAGCCTGTGGTTTAATCTCCACAGGCTTTTTCATTTTCCCCCTGCCCCTTAGAATTCAGGCATGAACCTCGACTCTTCCCCCATCGCCGCCATCGCCACCGCGCCCGGACGCGGCGGCATCGGCGTCGTACGCCTGTCCGGCAAGAACCTGACACCGGTGATCGCGGCGCTGTTCGGCGCCGCCGCCAACCTGGCCCCGCGTCACGCCACCTACCTGCCGTTCACTGACGCCAAGGGCGAAGTCATCGACCAGGGCTTGGCGCTGTATTTCCAGGCGCCGCATTCCTATACCGGCGAAGACGTGCTGGAACTGCACGGCCACGGCGGTCCGGTGGTGCTGCAAATGCTGCTGGCGCGCTGTCTCGAGGCCGGCGCCGGGATCGGCCTGCGGCTGGCCGAGCCGGGCGAATTCACGCGGCGCGCCTTCATGAACGACAAGCTCGATCTGGCGCAGGCGGAAGCGGTGGCCGATCTGATCGAAGCCTCGACCGAAGCCGCGGCGCGTTCAGCCTCGCGTTCGCTGTCCGGGGCCTTTTCCAAGACCATCCACGAACTGGTGGAAAAAGTGACCCACCTGCGCATGCTGGTCGAAGCCACGCTCGATTTCCCGGAAGAGGAGATCGATTTCCTGGAAAAATCCGATGCCCGCGGTCAACTGGCCGAGATCCGCACGACGCTGGATCAGATCTTCACGCAAGCCGCACAAGGCGCGTTGCTGCGCGAGGGCTTGAACGTAGTGCTGACCGGCCAACCGAACGTCGGCAAATCGTCGCTGTTGAATGCGCTGGCCGGCGCCGATGTCGCGATCGTGACGCCGATCGCCGGCACCACACGCGACAAGGTGATCGAAACCATCCAGGTCGACGGCTTGCCGCTGCGCATCATCGACACCGCCGGCATCCGCGATATCAGCAGCGACAGCGCGCAAGATAGCGACCAGGTGGAACGGATCGGCATCGAGCGCGCCTGGAACGAAGTCGAGCAAGCCGACGTCATCCTGCACCTGCTGGACGCCAATCGCGGCCCGACCCGCGCCGACGAAAAGATCGTCGAGCGCTTTCCGCCCGGCATCCCGGTACTACGCGTCTGGAACAAGATCGACCTGTCCGGCCACAAGCCGGCCGCCGACCGCATGCCGGACGCTACCCACATATACCTGTCGGCCACCGAACGGCGCGGCATCGACCTGCTGCGCGCCGAATTGCTGCGCATCGCCGGCTGGCAACAAACCGGCGAATCGCTGTACCTGGCGCGAGAACGCCACTTGATCGCGCTGCAGGCGGCGCGCGCACATCTCGACAGCGCCGCCGCGCATGCCAATGCCGAGCACAGCGTCAACGACCAGGCGCTCGACCTGTTCGCCGAAGACTTGCGGCTGGCGCAGGACCGTCTGGCCAGCATCACCGGCAAGTTCACGCCGGACGATTTGCTGGGGGTCATTTTTTCGCGCTTTTGCATTGGCAAATAGCGAAAGTCGGCAGAGCCGGCCCTCTGCCCATGCCCGCCTTGAGATTGATCGATATTGCGGCATCGCAAGCAAAGCCAATGCCGACGCCGCTTAAGCCGGTGCGCAAGGAAGATATGCACTGGCTTATCCACAAAATTTGTGGGTATTCATGCCAAAGCGCGCCCTTGAAAACGAATCACCGGGACACATATCGACTGTGTCTCCTCCGATTCATCCAGGAATTGGATTGTGCCCGCCGCCGCAAGGTGCGCGGGCTTTTTTTTGCCTGCTTGGCGGCAAGACGGGCAACACGCGCAAGCAGTCGCGAGGGAATGGCGGCAGAGTTGGTAGCGGTAAAACCCGCCACCGGGCTACTGGGTGGTAAATGACCAGGCGCGGCTGACTGCCTGGCCGCCGGCGCTGCCGCTGAATTGCACGTCGTAGGTGGTGCCCGGCTGCAGTACCGTCAGCGGTATGATGGCGGCCGCGCCCTCCGGAGTTTCGGTATCCGGCGCAGGGATCAGCAGCTTGACCGCCAGGGGCAGCCCGGCGCGCGGCCGGATGGTGAAGCTGTCGACCGTGAGCGGCGTCGCGATGCCGGCCTGGACGCTGACCGGATAGCCGACCGCATTGGCGTCGGCAACCGGGTCCGGGGTTTCGTTATCGCTGAAAAAAACCGTCGGCACCTGTTGCTGGCCGGGTGTCGGATAGACCGCCACTGTGCCCGGCGCCAGTGCCGGACCGAAGCCGTCAGCGGCCAAATCCACCGTGACATACGTGTAGCCGTCCGGCACCGCGGCGGAGCCGACGCCGATCTCCTTGAAGCGCGGCTCGAGCACGATGAAACGGTGATAGATCGCGACCAGCAAGGCGTCGGCCACGCTGGCGCCGGCCGGGTTGCCGGTCGCCACCAGCACTTCGCCGTAGGCCGAGGTGGGTTGGGTAAAACGGTAGCCGGCAGCGTCCAGCCGATTGGTCAGCGTGGCACCGGTAAAGCCGGGGCTGCCGGGCTGCTGCACATGCATGATGACGTTATTTAGCCGCTGGTAATCGGAATGTCCTTGCGCGGCCAGGTCCAGCAAGCCGTTGCGCACCAGCGCAGGCAAGCCCGCTTGCTGGCGCCGCAGATTGATGGCGTTGAAGGTATCGGCGGCCGTGACACTGGCGGCCGGCAGCGCGGCTTGCCGGCCGTTGTCGCCGCCCCCACCGCCGCAGGCAGCCAGCAACAGCAACAACAGCAGGGCAATCGTCCGCGCGAGCGGATGCAAGGAATGGGGCATGGCGAGCGTCCAACAGGAAGGAGAGCCCGTTAGACGATGGCGCCGGGAGTTTAGTTGCGCACAAGACAAGCCGGCTTGAGCCAACTCCAGGCGGGGTCAATCCCCGCGCCCAGTCCTGCATGGGTATATCTTGCACATCGCCATTTCATGCACGAAATAACAGGTCGATACCAGCAGTATGTGATATCGACCGGAACCCGAAAGGCTCAGGCGAACTTGGCCAGCATCTCCGCCAGGTGTTTGGCACGCTCAGCAGCGTCTTCGGTGCTGGCGGCGCCGCTGGTATGGGTGACGATGGCGCCGGTCAAGAGCGTCACGAAGGCGCGATCCAGCGCCTTGCGGGCTGCCGCCAGTTGTTGCGCCACGCCATCGCAGTCGGCCGGTACCGCAGCCTGCGCCACCAGTTTCTGCACGCCGCGCAATTGGCCTTCGACCCGTGCCAGACGATTCAGCAGGTCTTTCTTTTGTTCGCCGTTCAAGGCCGTGCCTTCGACGACTTTCAGCGGAGCATCGTACAAGATATACCTCCTTCGCAAGTAAAACAGGGTGGTTTACTACAATACTATACAGGGTATATTATCACCAACAAAGCCGGATGCAAGGAAAATCTGCAGCACTCACCTCACGCTCTGCCCGGGGCGCAGGCTTGGCGCCGAGTCGCGTCGGGCAGGCAAGCTGCCGGCGCTATCGCTGCCGGAATAAATCGGGCGGCCGATCAGCGGATCTTTATTCAATGCAACGCATGCACAATTCGGGTATATATTTCAGGTTCGGTGCGGGGCAGCAGTTGAGCCGCCGGCTCTACCGCCGCTATTTGCAAAGGAAGGACGATGCGCCTTGGATGCCGCTTGCCGCTGGTCTGGTTTCTTCTTGGTGCCGCCGTCACGGCCAGCGCGGCCGGCACCGATGGCCCCGACTGTTCGCGCCGCCTGACACTGGCGCTGCATGACCACGGCTTGCTGTATTCTGCGCAAACCGATACCGGTATCGATCGCGATTTTGCCGACGCACTGACCGCCCGCAGCGGCTGCCAGATCGCCGTCAGCGTCATGCCGCGCGACCGCATCTGGCAACTGATCGAATCCGGCGCGCTCGATTTCAGCCTGTCCGGCATCGCCACCGAGGAGCGCAGGCGCTTCGCCGGTTTCGCCTGGTATTTTGCCAACAAGTACTATCTGCTGGCGCGGCGCGACGCCGGCGTCGGCAGCGTTGCCGATTTCGTCCGGGACGGCAAACTCAAGCTGGGCGCCATCCGCAGCTTTCGCTACAGCAGAAATGCGGATTGGATGCTGCATCGCCTGGATGCCGACCAGCGGGTCGAATACGCCTCCCGGCTCGAACCGCTGTATCAGATCCTGACCCTGAACCGGGTGCAGGGGATGATCATTGAACCGTTTGACTATCCGCAAATCGAGACCACCCCGATCCGCGCCATCACCACCATCATCGATACCGGCGACCCGGCGGTACCGCATGGGCTGATCATGTCCAACCGGGCGCTGTCGTCGTCGGAGCAACAAAAATGGCGCGCGCTGGTGAACGAGATGCGCGCCGACGGCACCGTGCACCGCATTTTCGGCAAGTACTTCGGCCCGGAACTGACGCGCGCCATGGTCGACTTCTGACTTCATCATGTACCGCCTGCCACGCCGCCTGCTGACGCCGCTGGTTCTTGCCGGCGCACTGGGGGTTACCTGGCTGCTGTGGCAGCATGAGCGTCAGAGCGTGGCACGCGATCAGCAGGCCACGCTCGATTTCGTACTGCGCGGCAACGTCAGCCGCATCCAGCAGGCGATGACGACCTACCAGCAGGTCCTGCGCGGCGTGCAGGGCTTGTTTGCCGCGTCCGGGCAGGTCGAGCCGGAGGCGTTTCGCGCCTACGTCGAGGCGCTGCGCCTGAATGCCGACTTTTCCGGCCTCGACGACGTCGGCCTCATCCCGCTCGTGCCGCAAGCCGGGCGCAGCGCACATGTGGCGGCGATGCGCCAGCGCGGCTGGGACAACTACCAGATCTGGCCGGAGGGCGAACGCGCGCTGTACGCACCGCTGAGCCAGATCGAGCCGACACCGTCGGGCCGGCTGGCACTGCTCGGCTTCGACGCCTGCACCGATCCGCTGCAGCGCCCGGCGATGGAACTGGCGCGCGACGCCGACGTGCCATCGATTACCGGCAAGCTCGGGCTGGGCTCCGGTCATGCCCCCCAACCCGGCTTCATCATGTATCTGCCGCTGTATCGCAAGGATGCGCCCCACGATACGCTGGCAACCCGGCGCGCCAACCTGACCGGCTGGGTTTCCGCGCCGTTTCGCATGCACAAACTGATGGCCAGCTTGTACGGCGCGCACCGGTACGGTACCCGCATCCGCATCTTCGACGGCATCGAGCTGTCACCGCAAAACCTGCTGTACACCTCAATCCAGCATGGCGAGGATGAAGACGCCGGCAGCGTCAAGCGGCTGGAATACCTCGAGGTCGCCGGCCGCACCTGGACGCTGGAGATCAGCATGCCAGCCGCCGGCGGCGCGCCGCTGGCCAGAAACCGCCCGCAGATGATCGCGCTGGCCGGCATCAGCTTGAGCCTGCTACTGGCGCTGCTAACCTGGGTTCTGGTCTCGGGCCGCGAACGCGCGTTCGCGCTGGCCAGCAACATGACGGCGGCGCTGCGCGCCAGCGAAGCGCGCTACCGCCATCTGGCGCAGCACGACACGCTGACCGACCTGCCGAACCTGCCGCTGTTCTCGGACCGCCTGCAGCAGGCGCTGATCCTGGCCGGGCGCAACCGGCAGCAACTGGCGGTGCTGTTTCTCGATCTCGACCAGTTCAAGTCGATCAACGACGAGCTGGGGCACCATGTCGGCAACCTGTTGCTGCAGGCAGTGGCCAAGCGCCTGCACGACTGCGTGCGCGCCTCCGATACCGTGGCGCGCATCGGCGGCGACGAATTCGTGCTGCTGTTGCCAGTCATCACCGGCTTGCCGGAAGCGCTGTCGCTGGCCCGGACGATCTGCGACAGACTCAGCCAGCCGTTCGAAATAGCCGACGGCCAAAGCCTCCAGGTTTCATCCAGCATCGGGGTGGCGGTCTATCCGGAGCACGGCAGCGACGGCGCACAGTTGATGAAGCATGCCGACCAGGCGATGTACGAGGCCAAGCGGCGCGGCCGCAACCAGGTCTGCTGGCATGGCATAGAGCCCGGCACCCGAATCGGCACACCGGACGCGCCGGCACAACCGGAGCGAACGGCGTGAGCGCAAACCGGGGTGGGTCCTGCGCGGGTTCAGTCGGTGGCCACGATGTCGGCCGTGTGCACCGAGGTCGCCACCGCGCTGCGATTCCTGCCGCCAGTCTTGGCGGCATATAACGCCTGGTCGGCGGCCTGCAGCAGCCCTGCGGCATCCAGTTCGCGCCCCAGCGTGTCGCCGCCGGCGACGCCGATGCTGACCGTGACGATCCCGTACTCGCTGGTCTGGTGCTCGATCCGCAGCGCGCGGACCGCGCGGTGAATCTTGGCTGCGAGCTGCAGCGCGCCGGCCGTATCGGTGGACGGCAGCACCACCACGAACTCTTCGCCGCCGAAACGGCCGGCGATATCGCCCGGGCGCCGGACGGCGCCGCCAATCGCTTGCGCGACCGCCGCCAGGACATCATCTCCGGCCTGGTGGCCATAGCTGTCGTTGAAATTCTTGAAGCGGTCGATATCGATGAACACCAGCGACAGCGGCGCGTCTGCGCGCCTAGCACGCTGCCATTCGTTCTCCAGCGCCTGATCCAGCGTGCGGCGGTTGTCCAGGCCGGTCAGGCCATCCTTGCGCGATAGCAGCAGCAACTCGTTCTGGATCTTCATCCGGTACCGGAACTGCTCGGCCAGCAGCCAGGCGGCGCCCAGCAAGGCGGCCGCCAGAAACAGGGCAAATGCGCCTATCGTCCATGCGCGCCGGGTCCAGGCGGCAAAGATGTCTTGCCGGGCTGGGGCGACGCTGATCAGCATCGGAATTTTTTCGAATTTGCGGGAAACGTACAGGCGTTGTTCCGCGTCCAGCGCGGCGCGGCCGAAGAACCAGCGCTCGCGCGCCTGCTTGAAGCGTTCGAAGTTCGAGGTCCCCTTCAGGTTGCTGCCAATGCGCGCGGCGCCATCCGGGTAACGCATGATGATCGTGCCATCCTCGTGAAACAGCGTGATCGCGCCATGCGGACCGAGCTTCAGGTCGGCCAGCAGATCGCGAAAATGGCTGATCCGAAGCGCGCCGACCGCCACCCCGGCAAACGAGCCATCGGCATGATTGACGCGCCGGCTGAAGGCAATACTCCATTCCTGGTTGCGCAGGCGCGACTGGTAGGGCGGACTGATGAACAGGCCGGCCGCAGGGTTGTCCCGGTGCACGGAAAACCACGAACGGTCGGCGAAATTGCCCTGGCGTGGCACCGGACTGGTCGAATCCACGGCGATGTCGCCACGTTCGTCGACGTAGAGCAGCGCACCCATGTATTTCCCGGCGCTGGCGGAGCGGTCGAACAACAGATGCTGCCGGTATGGCGGCGACAAACGCATGACTTCCGGATCCTGGACGCCGTCCACCACCGCCTGCAGCGACAGGTCGAACAGTTCAACCGTGCGCGCCACGTCGCGCTCGACAATCAGTGCCAGATTTCCCGCATTGTCGGCCGCGCGCGCGGCCGCATCGTGCCGCTCCTGCACCAGCATCGTCGCTACCAGCGCCAGCAATATCAGCGTAAATGCGCCGCAACCGGCCACGATCATGCCGGGATGCCGGACCAGGAATGACGCGAAACGCGCAAAGAATGTCAGCTTTTTCAGAATTTTTCCGTGTTTGCGGTGCCACGGCGATGACTTCGCAAACCGACGCGTGCGCATGCCATGAGGAAGGAATTGCCGGCAAGATACAACAATTGCCTGGCCAAGTCATCCCAAGGCGCTCCGATCAGCAACAGGCCCTGATTTTCTGAGCTTGAATCGTGGCTTGCGCGGACTGCGTCCAGCCTACTCGAGTGCATATCAAGCATGCCAAATGGATACGTGTTGGCAACTATGGAAATGACCGTACTGGAACTTTTCCCCACGGCATGGGTTCGTATAGAGCCTGTGATCGTGCACGATTGCTTTTTCCAATCGGGGACCGGCAACCATCCGGTCTTTTTACATAGGAGTATTCATGGAACTCATCCGCCTAGGGGTGGTGTACCTTCATCTAGTCGCTTGCTGTATTGCCATCGGTCTGATTCTGACCAGCGACCTGAAAATGATCAAGCAACTGGCCGCCAGAGAGAGTGCCGAACACCATGATCCCGCGCATCTCGACTCATTGCAATCGACGATTTCCAGTGCCTTGATTGCGCTGTGGATTACCGGTGCCGCCATTATCTGGCTTGACGCTTCGACCAAGGGCTTGTCCTATTTCTACAATCCGAAATTGCAAGCCAAAATCGGGATGGTGATCCTGGTAACACTCAATGGTTATCTGCTGCACTCGGCCGTAATGCCAGCAATCAAAAAAGCCGGCTCGCTGCTGGACTTGAAGTTCAACCAGCGGATGCTGGCCATATTCTGCGGCGTCGTATCCGGTGTGTCCTGGCTGTATGCCGCGATGCTGGGAGTCGGTCGACCGCTGGCCTGGAAGTACTCGCTGGTGCAATTGCTGGCAGCGTATCCGTTTCTCATCGCCAGCGGAGTCACCTCGATGCTGGCATTCACGATCTGGGCCAATAACCGGGATCGCGCCGGTGCCGGGGACGTTGCACAAATCTAGTTGTTGAGCGTAACAATTCCCGTATCAAGATAGCCCTGCGGGCCTGACACCAGCTTCGGGCACTGCAAGGCTGTATCGTCTTTGCACCGCGACCCATGCATGCTTTCTGACCACGTGCCTTGCGTGCGCCAGACTCCGTCGAAACGCCATGCAACCGCGCCTGCAACAAGAGCGTCCGTCCAATCGACTGCAAACCCAAAACTCGAATAGTATTAAGGGGTTTTTAGGTACGAACGTGCTTTTCCACCTTCCCAAAGAAAACTGGCAATCGCGCAACCGCCGGGAGGCGGTCACAGGTTCACCGCGGGCAACGCCGGGCCAGCCGTGTTTTGTCTTAACCAAACTCTTTTGAAATGGCCATTTTCGGGCTAACCACGATGCCGGACGACACCCTCTTCAACACCGAACAAGTCTTGAATTTGCTGCAACTGGAGACGATCGACACTGACCGCTTCCGCGGCCAGAGCCATTTCATGGGCAGCCCGAACGTGTTTGGCGGCCAAGTGCTGGGACAGGCATTGCAGGCGGCGACGCAAACCGTGACGGGCCAGGCGCCGCAGCGGCGCGTGCATTCGCTGCACTCGCTGTTCATCCTGGCGGGCAACCACCGCTTGCCGATCGAATATGAAGTCGAACGGGTGCGCGACGGCGGCTCGTTCTCGACCCGGCGCGTGGTCGCCAACCAGGAAGGGCGGCGGATTTTCGTGATGTCCGCCTCGTTCCAGCAGGAGGAAGATGGCTTGTCGCACCAGAAGGACGCGCCGCCGGCCGCCGACCCCGAGAGTCTGCCATCGAGTGTCGCAGCCTGGAAAGAGCGCGGCAAGGACGGCCGGCTGTTCCAGCCGGTGCCGGTCGATTTCCGTGCCGATCATGCGGGCGACATCTATGACAGCCACAACGGCAAGCCGAGCAAGCAAGTGTGGGTGCGCGCACCGATGGGGTTGCCCGACGAGCGCTTGACGCATGAATCGCTGTTTGCCTACGTTTCCGACTACGGCCTGCTCTGGACCGCGCTGCAGCCGCACGGCATCCGCATGGGCGACCCGCGCCTGCAAATCGCCAGCCTCGACCACACGATCTGGTTCCACCGGCCGTTCCGCATGGACGAATGGCTGCTGTTCGCGATGGACAGCCCGAACGCCTCCGGCGGCCGCGGGCTGAGCCTGGCGCATGTGTACAACCGGCGCGGCGAGTTGGTGGCGACGCTGGCGCAGGAAGGTTTGATCCGGCTGCGGGAAAGATTGGCCTGAGCGGCGCAGGCCGTATTGGGTTTGTGGGCACTCAGCAGAAGCGCGACAGATAAAAAATATCCCAGAGATCCCGAATAAGGGACACCAGACAGTGATTGCCCCGCAATCCTGCAGGGAAAACCAATTTTGGCCGCATTTTCCGGAATTGCTATAGTCCCATATTGGGACTATGATGCAAGACATGAGAGTCATCGCGAAAAAACGTTTGCTGGAATATTGGGGCAAGCACCCCGACGCGGAGCAGCCATTGAAAGCCTGGTACGACGAAGCAGTGAAGGCACAATGGAAGACATTCCAAGACATCAAGAAACGCTATCCCAGCGCGAGTTTCCTTTCCAATAACAGAGTGGTATTCAATATCAAGGGTAACGACCACCGACTGATTGTGGCCGTGGCCCACCGGCTGGGCGTGGTCTATATCAAGTTTGTCGGCACCCATCAGGAGTACAACAGGATCGATGCCGCCACTATTGAAAAGGAGTGAAGATGAAACTGAAATCCGAACTGAAACCGGCATTGAAACCTATCCGTACCAAAGTCGAATACGAAGCCGCGCTGCGCGAAGTCGCCGCTTATTTCGATAACGAACCGGCACCCGGCACGGCGGACGACGATCGCTTCGAAATTCTGGTCATGCTGATCGAAAACTACGAAGCACAGCACTACGAAATCCTGCCGCCCGATCCGATTGAGGCGATTAAATTCCGCATGGAACAGGCGGGCCTAACGCCCAAGGATCTGGAACCGATGATAGGCCGCACCAATCGCGTATATGAGGTATTGACCCGCAAACGCCCGCTTACGCTGGCAATGATCCGGCGTTTGCATGCCGGGCTGGGCATTCCCGCAGAGAGCTTGATCGCCGATGTGGCGTCCGTATAATTTCTGAAAGCCGAATAGCTTGGAGACGGAACCGAGCCGCTTCTTGATATTAAACCGTGACCAGGGTTTTCTCTGACATCAAGCCGCGTTCGACTTGGCCAGCAGCGCCTTCAAATTCGCCAGCCGATTTTGCGGCGTGATCGCTTCCGCTTCAGTCGGCACCGCATCGCCCTCGTCCAGCTTCATTTCCTTGATGAAGCGCGACACGTCGCACTGCACGCTCTCTCGCGCGCGCTTGCGCTTCTTGCACCAGGACACGTGCAGCGTGCGCTGGGCGCGCGTGATGCCGACGTACATCAGGCGCCGTTCTTCCTCGATGCGGGCGGCGAGCGTCTCCACCGGCGCATCGGGGTCGCCCTTGTGCGGCAGGATGCCTTCCTCGACCCCGACCAGGAATACGTGCGGAAATTCCAGCCCCTTCGACGCGTGCAGCGTCGATAGGCGCACGGCGTCCGGCTCTTCGTCGCGGCCGTCGAGCATGGTCATCAGCGCCACCATCTGCGTCAGGTCCAGGAGGCTTTTTTCGGCATCGGCGCCATCCTTGCCGCCGCTGCTCTTTTCCTTCAGCCAGGTGGTGAAGTCGAGTACGTTCTGCCACTTGTTTTGCGCGGCGCGCTCGTCGAAGGTGTTGTACAGATAAGCCTCGTACTCGATTTCCTTCATCATGTCGTCCAGCAGCCGTGCCGCGTGGCCCTCGCGGTGCGCGTGCGCTTCGAGCTGGTTGATGAAGTCGCCGAACTGGCGCAGCGGCATCAGTTGGCGCTCGGACAGGATCGCCTCGACGCCGCCCTTGTACATCGCTTCGAACAGCGAACATTGCCACTGGCCGGCGTAGGCGCCGAGCGCCTCCAGCGTCGCTTGGCCGACGCCGCGCTTGGGCGTGGTGACGGCGCGGATGAAGGCCGGGTCGTCGTCCTGATTGGCGATCAGGCGCAGGTAGCTGATGATGTCCTTGATCTCGGCGCGGTCGAAGAAGCTCTGGCCGCCCGACATGGTGTACGGTATCCGCTCGCGCCGCAGCGCCTTTTCGATCACCCGCGCCTGGTGGTTGCCGCGGTACAGAATCGCGTAGTCGGAAAACTTGGCGCGCCGCTCGAAGCGATGCGCCGACAGCATGATCGCCACCTGGTCGGCTTCAGCCTCGTCGTCTTCCATCGCCAGCACCTTGATCGGATCGCCCAGGCCGTGCTCCGACCATAGCGACTTCTCGAACAGCTTCGGGTTGTTGCCGATCACGGCATTCGCGGCCTGCAGGATGCGCGTGGTGGAGCGGTAGTTCTGCTCCAGCTTGATCACCTTCAGGTCGGGAAAATCGACCTGAAGGGTCTTCAGGTTTTCGATGGTGGCGCCGCGCCAGGCATAGATCGCCTGGTCGTCGTCGCCCACCGCGGTGAACAGCGGTTTCTTGCCGATGCCGGTCACCAAGAGTTTCACCAATTCGTACTGGCAGGTGTTGGTGTCCTGGTATTCGTCCACCAAGAGGTAGCGCAGCCGGCGCTGCCACTTGTCGCGCACTTCGTCGTGGGCGCGGAACAACTCCACCGGCAGCCGGATCAGGTCGTCGAAATCGACCGCCTGGTAGGCGGACAGCGTTGCCACATAGCTGCGGTAGATGCGCGCCGCCTGCGCTTCGTCTTCGTCCAGCGCGTTCTTGAGCGCGGTATCGGGGTCCTGCATCGCATTTTTCCATAGCGACATCGCGTTCTGGATGCGGCGGATCAACTGCTTGTCGGTGGTCGCCGCCAGATCCTGCACCAGCGCGAAACAATCGTCGCTGTCCAGGATCGAGAAGCGGTCCTTCAAACCCAGGTGTTTCGCTTCCTGGCGCAGGATTTTCACGCCCAGCGAGTGGAAGGTCGAGATCGTCAAATGCTTGGCCTGCTTCGGCTCGACCAGCAGCTTGGCGATGCGTTCCTGCATTTCGCTCGCGGCCTTGTTGGTGAAGGTCAGCGCCGCAATGTTTTTGGGGTCATAACCGCAATTTTCGATCAGGTGCGCGATCTTTTGCGTGATCACGCGGGTCTTGCCGGAACCGGCGCCGGCCAGCACCAGGCAGGGACCGTCTAGGTATTTGACTGCTTCGCGCTGCGGGGTATTCAGACCAGACTGCGGAGGATGTGACATGCGGAAATGAAGGGCGAGACCGGGCGCGCCATTGTAGCAGTGCATATACTCCACATAATTGCCACCAATTATCGCCATTAAATATCACTTTTTTGAATATACCCCTGCAATCATCGCGTAATGCCAGCCGCGACTGCGCAGGTTTGATTTGCCTGGACCTCACGCCATTTATTTAAGTGGCGTCAACCGATGCATTTTCTTTCCGATCGGCAACTAGTTACATATGTATACCCATGTATATCCGGCTCTTGATTCGCTCAATCTGCAGATTGGCGCGCCAAAACTTGACTCTTTTGTTTGAATCCTGTAAAGCCTAAAAACAGGCTGGATTGACAACAAAAGACAGGAGACAAGCACATGCAAGTTCAACTGACGGTCAATGGCAAATCCTCCACCCTTGACCTCCCTCCGAATACGCTGCTGGTCCAGGCGTTGCGCGAACACCTGAATCTGACCGGCACCCACGTCGGCTGCGACACTGCCCAGTGCGGCGCCTGCACCGTGATCATGAACGGGCACGCGGTCAAGTCGTGCAACCTGCTGGCAGCCCAGGCCAGCGGCGCCGAGATCACCACCATCGAAGGCCTGGCGCAACCGGACGGCACGCTGCATCCGATGCAGGCGGCGTTCAAGGAATGCCACGGGCTGCAGTGCGGCTTTTGCACCACCGGCATGGTGATGAGCGCGATCGACCTGTGCCAGCAGAACCCGCACGCCTCCGAAGCCGAGATCCGCGAACTGCTGGAAGGCAACATCTGCCGCTGCACCGGCTACCAGAACATCGTCAAGGCAGTGCAGCAAGGCGCTGCCGCCATGACTGCCTGATTCATCGCCAAACCTCCAAAGGAGTACAAGCATGGGTGCAAGTAACTTTGCCGGCCTGCCGCATATTGGCGAGGCCGTCCGCCGTAAAGAAGACTACCGCTTCCTGACCGGGGGCGGCCAGTACACCGACGATGTGAATCTGGCCAACCAGCGCTACGCGGTATTCGTGCGCTCGCCGTATGCGCACGCCGTCATCAAGAGCATCGACGTCAGCCGCGCCGAAGCGATGCCGGGCGTCGCCAAGGTATTCACCGGCAAGGACGTGGAAGGCAAGATGGGCGGCCTGCCCTGCGGCTGGCTGATCACCAGCACCGACGGCACGCCGATGAAGGAACCGCCGCATCCGATCCTGGCCCAGGGCAAGGTGCGCTACGTCGGCGACCACGTGGCGATGGTGGTGGCCGATACGCTGGAGCAGGCGAAGAACGCTGCCGAGGCGGTGGAGGTCGACTACGATGCGCTGCCGGCGGTGGTCGATGTGCGCGACGCCGCCAAGGGCAGCGCGCTGCACGAGGTGGCGCCCGACAACCATTGCTACAAGTGGGTGCTGGGCGACAAGGCGCAAGTCGATGCCGCTTTTGCCGGCGCCGCCCACGTGACCAAACTCGATCTCGTCAACAACCGGCTGATTCCGAACGCGATGGAGCCGCGCGCCGCGATCGGCTCCTACAATCGCGCCAGCGACGAATACACGCTGTACGTTTCCAACCAGAACCCGCACGTCGAGCGCCTCTTGATGACCGCCTTCGTGCTCGGCCTGCCCGAGCACAAGGTGCGCGTGATCGCGCCCGACGTCGGCGGCGGCTTCGGCTCCAAGATCTACCTGTATGCCGAAGACGTGTGCCTGACCTGGGCCGCCAAGCAGTTGAACTGCGCGATCAAGTGGACCGCCGAGCGCAACGAGAGCTTCGTCAGTGACGCGCATGGCCGCGACCACGTCAGCCACGCCGAAATGGCGATGGACAAGGATGGCAAGTTCCTGGCGATGCGAGTGCACACCGACGCCAACCTCGGCGCCTACCTGTCCACCTTCTCGACCGCGATCCCTACCATCCTGTACGGCACGCTGCTGGCCGGCCAGTACGCGACGCCGCAGATCTACGTCGAGGTCGACGCCTGGTTCACCAACACCGCGCCGGTCGACGCCTACCGCGGCGCCGGCCGCCCTGAGGCTACCTATCTGGTGGAGCGGCTGGTGACCCGTTGCGGCTGGGAGCTGGGGCTGTCGCAGGATGAAATCCGCAAGCGCAACTTCATCACCCAGTTCCCGCACCAGACGCCGGTGGCGCTGCAGTACGACGTCGGCGACTACCATGCCTGCATGAACCAGGCGCAGGAGCTGGCCGACGTCGCCGGCTTCGACGCCCGGCGCAAGGAAAGCGAAGCCAAGGGCCTGCTGCGCGGGATCGGCTATTCGAGCTACATCGAAGCCTGCGGGCTGGCGCCGTCCAACATCGCTGGCGCGCTGGGGGCGCGCGCCGGCCTGTTCGAGTGCGGCGAGGTACGCGTGCATCCGACCGGCAGCGTGACGGTGTTTACCGGCTCGCACAGCCACGGCCAGGGGCATGAAACCACCTTTGCGCAGGTGGTGGCGGCGCGCCTCGGCATCGCGGTCGACGCGGTGGACGTGGTGCACGGCGACACCGGCCGCGTGCCGTTCGGCATGGGCACCTACGGCTCGCGCTCGCTGTCGGTCGGCGGCGCCGCCATCATGAAGGCGCTCGACAAGATCGAGGCCAAGGCCAAGAAGATCGCGGCGCACCTGATGGAAGCCTCCGACGCCGACGTCGAGTTCGCCAACGGCGAATTCACCGTCAAGGGCACCGACAAGAAAGTCACCTTCGGCCAGGTGGCGCTGACCGCCTACGTGCCGCACAACTACCCGCTCGACAAGCTGGAGCCGGGGCTGAACGAAACCGCATTCTACGATCCGACCAATTTCACCTACCCGGCCGGCACCTACATCTGCGAAGTCGAGATCGATCCGGCCACCGGCACCACCCGTGTCGACCGCTTTTCCGCGGTGGATGACTTCGGCGTGATCGTCAACCCGATGATCGTCGAAGGCCAGGTGCACGGCGGCATCGCGCAGGGTATCGGCCAGGCGCTCTTGGAACGCTGCGTGTACGACCGCGAAAGCGGCCAGTTGCTGACCGGCAGCTTCATGGATTACGCGATGCCGCGCGCCGACGATTTCCCCGAGTTCAAGCTGGGCCATGTGTGCACGCCCTGCACCCACAACCCGCTCGGTTCCAAGGGCTGCGGCGAGGCGGGCGCGATCGGCTCGCCGCCGGCCGTGATCAACGCCGTGCTCGACGCGCTGCACGCGGTCGGCGTGCAGGAGTTCGACATGCCCGCTTCGCCCGGCCGCGTGTGGGAAGCCATCCAGTCTGCCAAGCAATCCGCACAAGCCTAAGGAGAGCCATCATGTATGCATTCACACTGGAGCGCCCCGCCACCACCGCGGAAGCCGCCAAACTGGCCGCCGCTGGCGCCAAGGTGCTGGCCGGCGGGCAAACCCTGCTGGCGTCGATGAAGCTGCGCCTGTCCGATCCCGGCCAACTGGTCGATCTGGCCAACATCAAGGAACTGGCCGGCATCCGGCGCGACGGCAACGCCTTCGTGATCGGCGCCATGACGCGCCATGCCGAGGTTGCCGCCAACACCGAACTGAAGGCCGCGCTACCGGCGCTGGCCGAGCTGGCCGCGCACATCGGGGACCGCCAGGTGCGCGCGATGGGCACGCTGGGCGGCTCGGTGGCCAACAACGATCCGGCGGCCGATTACCCGGCAGCGGTGCTGGGACTGAACGCCACGGTGCACACCACGCAGCGCCAGATCGCCGCCGACGACTTCTTCCAGGGCATGTTCACCACCGCCTTGCAGGATGGCGAGCTGATCACGGCCATCAGCTTCCCGATCCCGCGGCGCGCGGCCTACATGAAGTTCCGGCAGCCGGCGTCGCGCTTCGCGCTGGTGGGCGTGTTCGTGGCGCAAACCGACGCCGGCGTGCGCGTGGCGGTAACCGGCGCCGGCAACGGCGTGTTCCGCCACCAGGGTTTGGAGAACGCGCTGACCGGGAGCTTCACGCCCGCGGCGGCGGCCGCCGTTCGCATCGACGCCGCAGACCTGAATGGCGACATCCACGCCAGCGCGGCCTACCGTGCCAACCTGATCAGCGTGCAGACGCAGCGCGCGGTGGCCCAGGCGCTAGGCTAGATACACCGTGTTTGCCACGATCGATGCGCTGATGCTGGCCCTGGAGGAGGCCGGCTACTATGCCGACCGCCGGCTGGCCACCGCGGTATTCCTGGCGCTGCGCCTGCAGCGCCCGCTGCTGCTGGAAGGCGAGCCGGGCGTCGGCAAGACCGAGTTGGCGAAGGCGCTGGCGACCGCGCTGCAACGGGTGCTGATTCGCCTGCAGTGCTACGACGGGATGGAGCAGCGCGAAGCCCTGTACGAGTGGAATTACGCGGCCCAGTTGCTGCACATGCGGGCCGCCGAATTGCGCCGTGAAGGCCTGGGCAATAGCGAGCAGATCGAGCGCGAGGTCTACCAGGACCGCTACCTGATCCACCGGCCGCTGCTGCAGGCGCTGCAGACGCCGGCGCCGGGAGCGGTGTTGCTGATCGACGAGGTCGACCGCGCCGACGAACCGTTCGAGGCCTTCCTGCTGGAATACCTGGGCGAGTACCAGGTCAGCATTCCCGAGATCGGCACGGTGCGCGCCGCCAGCACGCCAGTCACGATCCTGACCAGCAACCGCACGCGCGAGCTGCACGACGCGGTCAAGCGCCGCTGCCTGTATCACTGGCTCGACTACCCGGAACGCGAGCGCGAACTGGTGATCGTGCGCGCCCAGGTGCCGCTGGCCAGCGCCGCGCTGTCGGCGCAAGTCGCCGAATTCATCGGCCGCTTGCGCAGCGCGCCCTTTGCCAGCGCTTTCCAGCGCGCGCCGGGGATTGCCGAAAGCGTCGAGTGGGCCAAGGCGCTGGTTGCGCTCGACACGCTGGCGCTCGATCCGGAAGTGGTGTTCGACACTGCCGGCATCCTGTTCAAGCAGCGCGAAGATGTGGCAGCCTTGACGCGCGACATGGCGGCCGAGTTGCTGCAGCCCGCAGACACCCCCGCTCCTGCGCCCACACCCGCGCCCGCAGCCGCCTGAGGCCACCCGGGCGAGGAAATCCCATGCTGCTCGGCGACGCCCGTTCCGGCAAACTGGCCGACAATATCACCGGCTTTGGCCGCGCCCTGCGGCGCGCCGGTGTACGGGTCGACAGCTCGCGCATTGCGCTGGCCGAAGAGGCGGCGCTGGCGGTCGGGGTCGACGCCAGGCAGGATTTGAGCGCCGCGCTGGAGGCGGTGATGATCAGCCGCGAACAGGACCGGCTGGTATTTCGCGAGCTGTTCGACGCCTACTTCCGCGATCCCGACATCGCCAGGAAACTGCTGGCGCAACTGCTGCCCAGCGCCGAAGGCCGGGCCGAGCCCAGCAAGCGCCGCCCGCGCGTGCGCGAGGCGCTGGCGCCGCAAAAAGCCTATGGCCAGCAGGCCAGGCCGGCACCGCAAGACCAGAAATTGGAATTCGACGCTGCCATGACCGCCAGCGACCTGCAGCGCCTGAAACACGCCGACTTCAACGCACTGTCTGGCAAGGAATACCTGCTGGTGGAGCGGCTGGCGCGCGACGTGCGGCTGCCGCTGCCACAGTTCGCCGCGCGCCGTACCTATCCGGCCGCTGCCGGCGCGCGCCTGCACTGGCCCGGCGTCATGCAGCGGGCCTCACGCACCGGTGGCGAACTGCTGGACCTGCCGCGCCTGCAGCGGCGCGAACAACCGCTGCCGCTGCTGGTGCTGGTGGATGTGTCCGGTTCGATGGAACGCTACGCGCGCCTGCTGCTGGCCTTCCTGCATGCCGCCACCCGGCGCCATCCACGGCGCGACGTGTTTGCCTTCGGCACCCAGTTGACCGATCTGACGCCGGCGTTCCGGATCGCCGATACCGACCAGATGCTGGCCGTGGCCGGCGCCGCGATCGAAGACTTTGCCGGCGGCACCCGGCTCGGGTCGTCCCTGGCCAGCCTGCGCTTGCTGCATGCGCGGCGGCTGGTCGGGCGCCGCACGCTGGTGCTGATCATCACCGATGGTCTCGACACCGGCGAGCCGCAAGATTTGATGCAGGAGCTGGCCTGGCTGCGCCGCGCCAGCCGCCGGCTGCTGTGGCTCAATCCGCTGCTGCGCTTTGATGGCTACACGCCCAGCGCGCGCGGCGCCGCCGTGCTGCACGCGCAGGCGCATGGCATGCTGGCGGTGCACAATCTGGAAAAGCTGGAAGACCTGGCGGCCAGCCTGGCGGCGCTGCTGAAGCGCTGAACGGTGCACAATCAAACCTGGAGAGCGAGGAGAACACAATGGAGATGCAGGCAAACCGGCAACTGGCGGTCACGCAACAACAAGCCTGGGACGCGTTGAACGATCCCGTGGTGCTCAAGACCTGCATTCCGGGCTGCGACAAGGTCGAAGCCAGCGGCGACAACCAGTACGCGATCGGCCTGGCGCTGAAGATCGGCCCGGTCGCGGCCAAGTTCAACGGCAAGATCACGCTTTCCGACATCCAGCCGCCGAACAGCTACAACATCGCGTTTGAGGGACAGGGCGGGCCGGCCGGGTTTGGCAAGGGCAATGCCCAGGTCACGCTGACGGCCAACGATGCCGGCTGCGACCTGGCTTATACCGTGCATGCCTCGGTCGGCGGCAAGGTAGCGCAGCTCGGGCAGCGCCTGATCGATGGCGCCGCCAAATCGATGGCGGAAGATTTTTTCAAGCGCTTCGACGAGGAAATGCAGCGCCGCTTCCCGCAAGCGTATGCGGCCCGGGCAGCGGAAGCGGCAGTTACCACGGAGGCGGCGGCTGCCGCCGGCGCCGGGATTCCAGCCTGGGCCTGGGTCGCGGGCGCGGTGGTGCTGGTGGCGGCCCTGATCTGGTGGCTGCGCTAGGGTGTCGGCGGCGACAGACACGGCAACGAAAAAGGAGTGGCGATGGAAAACCTCGACGTGATGGTATTGCGCACGCTGCGCGACTGGCGCCTGGCCGGCAAGCGCGCCCTGCTGGCGACCGTGGTGCGCACCTGGGGCTCGTCGCCGCGGCCGGTCGGTTCGATCATGGCGCTGTGCGAAGATGGTGTGGTGGCCGGCTCGGTCTCGGGCGGCTGCATCGAAGATGACCTGATCTATCGCCATACGCAAGCCTATGCCAGCCAGGATGCGAGCAAGCAAATTCCCAGCGGCGCGCCCGGTTTCGTCAAGTACGGCGTCACGGCCGACGAGGCGCACCGCTTCGGCCTGCCGTGCGGCGGCACGCTGGAATTATTACTGGAATACGACCCCGACGCCGCCAGCCTGGCCAGCCTGGTCGGCGCGCTGGAAAGCGGGCAGTCGATGCGGCGAACGGTACGCCTGGCCGATGGCCTGGTGTCGCTGGCCCCGGCCAGCGCGCCGGCGGAACTGGACCTGACGCCGACCGAACTGGTCAATAGCTTCGGCCCGGAATACCGGATGCTGCTGATCGGCGCCGGCCATCTGGCCGAGTACCTGGCGACGATGGCGCTGTTTTCCGGCTTTACCGTCACCGTCTGCGACCCGCGCGAAGAGTACCGCAGCGGCTGGTCGGTGGCCGGTGCCAAGGTGGTGGCCGAGATGCCGGATGACGTGGTGCTGGACTTCAAGCCCGACCACCGCAGTTGCGTGGTGGCGCTGACGCACGACCCCAAGCTGGACGACCTGGCGCTGCTGGAGGCGCTCAAGACCGAGGCGTTTTACGTCGGCGCGATCGGTTCGCGCCGCAACAACGACGCCCGCAAGCAACGCATGATCGAGCACTTCGAGCAGACCGAGGCCAGCCTGCAACGGCTGCGCGGCCCGATCGGCATCTACATCGGCAGCAAGACGCCGCCCGAGATCGCGGTCAGCGTGATGGCGGAAATTCTCGCCGTCAAGAATGGCGTGACCCTGCCGCGCGACATGAACGTCGCGCAAGCCAAGAACGAACGCGCGATCGTCCACAACGATCCGGGCGAGATGGTGTGCGCGCTGCCGCAGGCGCAGGCGTGACGTCAGCCGCCGGCTCCAGCCACATACTCCATCAATACATGGCCCGTTCCACCCTTGAAACGGGATCTATTTGGATATACTCTGCGATTCGATGAAATAGGCTGTCAACTGGCCGGATTCCGGCTTGGCGCTCAACTGCCTTGCAAATCCGTAACCGTATCGATGTCGCGGCAGACGCCCGGATCATCGACCGCGATTTCGACCACCGGATAGTGTTGCAGCAGCTTGCGGGCGCCGACGTCCCCCGACAGTTGCAGCAGATGTTCCAGATGCACGCGGCCGAATCCCACCGGATTGCCGCGCACGCCGTGGTAGACCGGAACCGCGATCCCTGCCCCTTGCGCCAGCGCAGCCACGATCCGGCTAATGGTGTCCGGACGCACGAACGGCATGTCGCCCAGCGCGATCACCCAGCCGCTGGCGTCTTGCGTTGCCCGCAAGCCATGCACCAGGGAAGCCGCCATGCCGCTGTCGGCGTCGACGCATTCGGTCATCTCCACGTCCAGCGCGGAGAGCTGCGCGGCGAGGTCGGGCGAAGCGGGCGGAACCACCGCCAGCGTTCTGCCGACCGCGGCCTGCAGGCTTTTCGCTGCTTGCGCCACCACCGTGTCGCCGCCCGGCAAGCGCTGCAGCAACTTGTTGCGGATGCCGGCCGGATCGAAGCGGCGGCCCTTGCCTGCCGCCAGCAGGATTCCCGCCGTGTGCAATTCTTCCGGTTGGTTCGCCGCCACGTTGCTCTGACCCATGTTGCCCCCGTTTTAATTGCCGTCCAGCCGGCTTGCCAAGGTGAAACACAAAGCGGCCACGAATGAGTTGAGAAAGATCAAACTCCAGACGGGCCTGAGCCGTATTGTAAGTAGAACGGCTGCCGATGCACGCTTCACGCCATCTGGCTGCGACCGTGAGCCAGCCTTCGCCGTCATGCGCCGTCGTACCGGGGCTTGCCAGCCTGCCGAACACTCCCGCCGTCCTTTGGAACTGCCATCATTCTTGCCGAGGTGGATCATGCCCAACCTGAAAAACGAAATCGTCGATCAATTCAAAGCCGGCTTGCGCGGCCCGCTGCTGCGGCCGGACGATCCCGGCTACGATCAGGCGCGCAGCGTCTGGAATGCGATGATCGATCGCCGGCCGGCACTGATCGTGCGCTGCGCCGGGGTGGCCGACGTCATGCGCGCGGTGGTCTTCGCGCGCGACAACGATTTGCTGCTGGCGGTGCGCGGCGGCGGCCACAACATCGCCGGCAATGCGGTATGCGACGGCGGCCTGATGCTCGACATGTCGCTGATGCGCTCGGCCTGGATCGATGTCCACGCCAGGCACGCATTCGTCGAAGCCGGCGCCACGCTGGGCGACTTCGACCACGAGGCGCAGGCGTTCGGACTGGCGACGCCGCTCGGCATCAATTCCACCACCGGCGTCGCCGGCCTGACGCTGGGCGGCGGCTTCGGCTGGTTGAGCCGCAAGCACGGCCTGACGGTCGACAACCTGATTGCGGCTGAGATCGTCAGCGCCGACGGCGAACGGCGCTGGACCAGCGCCGAGCAGGAGCCCGACCTGTTCTGGGCGATCCGCGGCGGCGGCGGCAACTTCGGCGTGGTGACGCTGTTTGAATTCCAGTTGCATGCAGTCGGGCCGGAAATCTTCGGCGGCCTGATCGTGTTCCCGCACGACCAGGCCAAGTCGGTGCTGACCCAATACCGCGATTTCGTCGGGCGCCTGCCACAGGATTTGAGCGTGTGGGCGGTGCTGCGGCAGGCGCCGCCGCTGCCGTTTTTGCCGGCAGCGGTGCATGGCAAGGATGTGGTGGTGCTGGCCGCGTTCTACTGCGGCAAGAGCGCCGACGGCCCGGCGGCGGTCGAGCCGCTGCGCGGCTTCGGCCAGCCCTACGGCGAACATCTCGGGCCGATGCCGTACACCGCCTGGCAAAAGGCGTTCGACCCGCTCTTGACGCCGGGCGCGCGCAACTACTGGAAATCGCACAACTTCAGCGCGTTGAGCGACGATGCGATCGACACCGTGATCCGCTACGCCGGCCAGTTGCCGTCGCCGCAGTGCGAAATCTTCCTCGGCCTGATCGGCGGCGAGGCCAGCCGGCCAGCAGCGGATGCCACCGCCTACCCGCACCGCGACGCGCTGTACGCGATGAACGTCCATACGCGCTGGAGCGATCCAGCCGAAGACCGCAAGTGCATCGACTGGGCGCGCGCCTTCTTCGACGCCGCCGCGCCGTATGCCAGCGGCAGCGTGTATGTCAATTTCCTGACCCAGGACGAGGCCGGACGGATCGGCGCCGCCTACGGGCCGAACTACGAGCGCCTGGTGCGGGTGAAAAACCGCTACGACCCGCGCAACCTGTTCCGGCAGAACCAGAATATCGCGCCGAACGTATAGCCGATCAGCCGATTGCCACCTGCCCGGCCGGATAGCGGACCGCCGCGCCACGCGGATTGGCAATCACGAACGCCAGCGTCAGCGGCCCGACGCGGCCGATCAGCATCAGCAGCATGATCACGCCCTGGCCGGCGGCCGACAGCCGCGGCGTGACGTCGCGCGACAGGCCGACGGTGGACAGCGCTGAGACCACCTCGAACGCCAGGTCGAGAAAGTTGCCATCTTCGGTCAGCAGCAGCACGAAGGTGGCGCCGACCGCGCACAGCATCGCGATCAGCGTCACTGCCAGCGCCTTTTGCACGGTGGCGGCATCGATGCCGCGGCCGAATACCACCGGCTGCGCTCGCTGCTGCATGAAGGCGCGCGTCGCCACCAGCAGGATGATGAAGGTGGATAGCTTGATGCCGCCGCCGGTCGAGCCGCTGCCGGCACCGATGAACATCAAGGCCATCACGAACAGCGCGGAAGACGGCAGCAGATGGCCGATATCAACCGTGCTCATGCCGGCGCTGCGCGGCGTCACCGCCTGGAACCAGGTGGCCCACAGCCTGGCGCCCCAATCATGGAGGCCGCCGATGGTGGCCGGGTTGCCATACTCCAGCAGCAACAGCACCAGCATCGCCACCGCGTTGATCACCAGGGTGCCGACCAGCATCAGCTTGGTATGCAGCGTCAGGTCGGCGAAGCGCTTCTTGCCGCGCAGGTCGGTCACCACCACGAAGCCGATGCCGCCGGCGATGAACAACAGCGAGATCACGCTGTTGACCAAGGGGCTGCCGGCGTACGCGACCAGGCTGTTCGGCTCGAGCGCGAAGCCGGCATTGTTGAAGGCCGAGATCGCATGAAACAGGCTGTAGTACAGCCCGCGGCCCCAGCCCATCTGCGGCACCCATTGCAGCGCCAGCAAGGCGGTGCCGAGCACTTCCATGACGGCAACGAACGCAATCATGGTGCGCAGCAGTTGCCCAAGGTCGCCGCGTCCGGTCTGGTTGAAGGAATCGCGCAGCGCGGCGCGATCGCGCAGGCGCAACCGGCCGCTGCTGAGATGCATGAAAAACACGCCGAAGGTCATCAAGCCAAGCCCGCCAAGCTGGATCAGCAGCAACAGCACAGCCTGCCCGAACAGCGTGAACTGGCTGCCGACATCGACCACCGACAGGCCGGTGATGGTGGCGGCCGAGACCGCGGTAAACAGCGCCTGCAGCCAGCTGGTCGGGACCTGGGTCGCGATCGGCAGCTTGAGCAGCAGCGCGCCGGCCAGAGCCAGACCGACGAATGACAGGATCAGCGCCTGCGGCGGCGTCAGGCGCCCCACTCCGGCGCCGACCTTTACCCGCAACCGATGCGCCAGCCGCGGCGTCAGATGGCGGCGCCCCCTCATAGCAGCGGCGAAATCTTGCGCAGGTCGCTCAGGGCGCCGAGCAGCACGATCTGGTCGCCGCGCTGGAACACCAGGTCATCCGCACCCGCCGCCAGCACCTCCTTGCCGCGCTTGACCAGCAGCAAGCGGATTCTGCGCTGCGCCAGCCCGAGCGCCGCCACGTCACGCCCGGCCAGTCGCTCGGAGGCACGCACCTCCACCGTGAACTGATCGTGACCAAGATTGATGTAGTCGACCACTTCCGGATAGGTCAGCATGTGCGCCAGCCGCAGGCCCATGTCGTATTCCGGATGGACGATGTGGTCGGCGCCGAGCTTTTGCAGGATGCGGTGATGGTTGTGGGTCAGCGCCTTGGACCAGACCGCCGGCTTGTGCATGTTCTTGATGTTGAGCGTGATCAGGATGTTGGCTTCCATGTCCGAACCCATCGCCACCACCACCGCGTCGCATTCGGCCACGCCGAGGTCGCGCAAGGTTTTTTCATCGCGCGCATCCGCCACCACCGCCTGCGTGACGCTGTCGGCGATGTCGTTGACGCGGCCGGCATCGGAGTCGATGCATAGCACCTCGTGCCCGAGCCGCGCCAGTTCGCGCGCGGCGGTGCTGCCGAAAGCGCCGAGTCCGATGACGGCGAAAGTACGTTTCATGTTCGAGTTCGACCTGGGTTGAAAGACAAGGGCAAATTAAACCATACGACGGATCAAATGCCGGACGGTAAGTCAATCAGCCGACATGGCGCGCCACAAAATATGAAACAGCTCATCGAACTGGTCGATCAGTGGGCGTTCTTCGCCACGCACGATGTGCATCAGCACCACGCGCCCGATGATGCCCATGAAGACATCCAGCAGCACCTTGCTGGACACGCGGTGGTTCAGCACGCCACGCTCCTGGCCGTCCTTGAACACGCCAAGAAAGGCGCGCATCAGTTCAGGATTTTCATAGATGTCGATGTTCTGGTAGCGCGACACCGGTAGGGCCGTAAACAGCAGCAGCATCACGGCCGGGTGGCGGTCCATGTAGTCGAGCGTCACCCAGCAGGTCTTGCGCAGCCGCTCGCGCGCGTCGTCGATGCCTTGCAGGTGATCGATCATGCGCTCGGCCAGGCGGCCCAGCATCACATCCAGCATGGTGTAGACCAGGATTTCCTTGCTGCCGAAGTATTTGTAGATGGTTTGCAGCGACACATTGGCCGAGCGGGCCACGTCCAGCAGGCCGACGTCGTGAAAGTCGCGCGTCGAAAATAATTCGAGCACGGCTTTTTCGATGCGGCGCCAGGTATCGGGCCGCATCGCGTGGTGCGCGGCGCGACGCTCGTGCGGCGGTACGGGTTCCGCAGCACCCGCGGCGGCAGCGGTGGGAGGCCGGCGAGGAGAAGGCATGGGACAAGACTCGTTCAGGATGGAAATTTGAATTACCAAATATATGGAATCCGGCCTGCAAGCAGCATTTCTTCTTGCAATGAGGACGCCGGACGGACACCATAGCCAGATACAGGCACCCAACCCCGGGGTGCCGTTGGCCGTGATAGTAATCTAAATTACCGCAATTGGAGAACCGAGATGCCGATCAACAACTTCGCCCCTCCCTGGATGACCGCAGAGCACTCGATGCTGCTGGACTCGGCCACCCGCTTCTTCAAGGAACAATGGGGGCCCAAGGACGAAGCCTGGCGCGCCGCCGGCGTGATGGATCGCCAAGCCTGGCTGGACGCCGGCGCCAACGGCTTCCTGTGCGCCTCGATGCCGGAAGCCTATGGCGGCGGCGGCGGCGATTTCGGCCACGAAGCGGTATTGATCCTGGCCCAGGGCGCGGCGGCGATCGGCGGTTTTGGCGGTTCGCTGCACTCCGGCATCGTCGCCCCCTATATCCTGCGCTATGGCACCGAACAACAAAAGCAGCGCTGGCTGCCGAAGCTGGCCAGCGGCGAGTTGATCGGCGCCATCGCCATGACCGAACCGGGCACCGGCTCCGATCTGCAGGGCGTGCAGACCCGCGCCGTCCTGAAGGGCGACCGCTACCGCATCAACGGCAGCAAGACCTTCATCACCAACGGCCAGTTGGCCAATCTGGTGATCGTGGTCTGCAAGACCGACAAGGACAAGGGCGCGCAGGGCATCTCGCTGCTGGTGGTCGAGACCGAGCAGGCGCCGGGGTTCCGGCGCGGCCGCAACCTCGACAAGATCGGCATGGAGGCGCAAGACACCTCCGAGCTGTTCTTCGACGACGTGGCGGTGCCGGCCGACAATCTGCTGGGCGGCCAGGAAGGTCAGGGCTTTTTCCAGTTGATGCAGGAGTTGCCGCAGGAGCGGCTGATCGTGGCGGTCGCCGGGATTGCCGCGATGGAGCTGGCGATGAAGGAGACGCTGGCCTATACGAAAGAGCGCAAGGCCTTCGGCAAGCCGATCTTCAACTTCCAGAACACCCGCTTCAAGCTGGCCGAATGCCAGGCGCTGCTGCTGGCCTCGCGCGCGCTGGTGGACGCCGCCATGGTGGCGCACCTGAAGGGTGAGCTGGGAGTCGACCGCGCCGCGCTGATCAAGTACTGGATCACCGACAACCAGTGCAAGCTGATCGACGAATGCCTGCAACTGTTCGGCGGCTACGGCTACATGAAGGAATACCCGATCGCCCGCCTGTACGCCGATGCCCGCGTGCAGCGCATCTACGGCGGCACCAATGAAATCATGAAAGAGCTGGCTTCGCGCTTCCTCTGACCCATCCATTTTTTGAAGGAACTGGCATGACTGAAGCCTATATTTTCGACGCCGTGCGCACCCCGCGCGGCAAGGGCAAGAAGGACGGCAGCCTGCACCAGGCCTCGCCGGTGTGGCTGCTGCGCACGCTGCTGCAGGCGCTGCAGCGGCGCAATCGGCTCGACACCGCACTGGTCGACGACGTGATCCTGGGTTGCGTGACCCCAGTCGGCGAACAAGGGGCCGACATCGCCCGCACCGCGGTGCTGGACGCCGGCTGGGCCGAAAACGTGGCCGGCGTGACGCTGTCGCGCTTCTGCGGCTCGGGGCTGGAAGCGGTCAACCTGGCCGCCGCACAGATCGCCTCCGGCATGGAAGACATGCTGGTGGCCGGCGGCGTCGAATCGATGAGCCGCTGGGCGATGGGCAGCGACGGCGGCGCCTGGATCATGGATCCGCGCATCAACAGCGCGCTGGCGTTCGTGCCGCAAGGGATCAGCGCCGACCTGATCGCCACCCTGGAAGGCTTCAGCCGCGCCGACCTCGATGCCTTCGCCGCCGAATCGCACCGGCGCGCCGCGCAAGCCCAGGTCGAGGGCCGCTTCGAGAAATCCATCGTCGCGGTGCAGGACATCAACGGCATGACGCTGCTCAACCGCGACGAAACCATCCGTCCCGGCACCTCGGTCGAATCGCTGTCCAAGCTCAATCCGTCGTTTGAAATGATGGGTGCGATGGGCTTCGACGCCACCGCGCTGGACAAGTACACCACCATCGAGAAAATCAACCACGGGCACCACGCCGGCAATTCCTCCGGCATCGTCGACGGCGCCGCGCTGCTGCTGTTGGGCAGCAAGGAAGCCGGTCTCAAGGCTGGCCTGAAGCCACGCGCACGGGTGCGCATGTGCTCGGTGATCGGCTCCGAGCCGACCATCATGCTGACCGGCCCGACCCCGGCCTGCCGCAAGGCGCTCGGCAAGCTGGGCATGGCCCCGGCCGACATCGACCTGTGGGAAATCAACGAAGCCTTCGCCACCGTGCCGATGAAGACCGCACGCGATTTGGGTATCTCGCTGGGCCGGGTCAACGTCAATGGCGGCGCGATCGCGATGGGCCATCCGCTGGGCGCCACCGGCGCCATCATCCTCGGCACCGCGCTGGACGAGCTGGAGCGCAGCGGCAAGGGCACCGCGCTGGCCACGCTGTGCATTGGCGCCGGCATGGGCATCGCCACCATCATCGAACGCGTTTGAGGAAGACCACGACATGACACAAGCCAACACCCTCACCTTCGAGATCGACGCCAACGGCATCGGCCTGGTTACCTTCGACCAGCCGGCGCGCGCGATGAACGTGCTGAATCCATCGCTGGCCGAACCGTTCGCCGCCATCGTCGAGCGGCTGGAGCAGGACGCCGCCATCAAGGGCCTGGTGCTCACTTCCGGCAAGCCGACCTTCATCGTCGGCGCCGACATCGATCAACTGACCCGAATCGAAAGCGCCGAAGAAGCCTTCGCGCTGGCCGAAGGCCTGAAGGCGCTGCTGCGCCGGATGGAAAAATGCGGCAAGCCCGTGGTCGCCGCCTTGAATGGCACGGCGCTCGGCGGCGGCCTGGAACTGGCGCTGGCCTGCCACGCCCGCTTTGCGCTGGCCGACCCCAAACTGAAACTCGGCCTGCCGGAAGTCAAGCTGGGCCTGCTGCCGGGCGGCGGCGGCACGCAGCGACTGCCGCGCATGATCGGCATCCAGCAAAGCTTCGAGCTGATCACCCAGGGCAAGGAATTGTCCGCCGCCAAGGCGAAGGAAATGGGCCTGGTCAACGAGCTGGCGGCCGACCGCGCCGAACTGCTGCAGAAGGCGCGCGCCTGGTGCCTGGCGCACCCGAAACCGGTGCAGCCGTGGGACGCCAAGGGCTTCCGCTTTCCCGGCGGCGACAGCAAGAGCCCGGCGGTGGTGCAGGTGCTGGCGATCGCGCCGTCGATGGCGAACGCCAAGGCGCACGGCAACTACCCGGCCGTCACCCACATCATGTCCTGCCTGTTCGAGGGCGGCTTGCTGGACTTCGATGCCGCATCGCAAGTCGAGTCTCGCTACTTCGCCGCCTGCGTGATGTCGCCGGCATCGAAGAACATGATCGGCACGCTGTGGCACCAGTTGAATTCGATCAAGAAAGGCCAGTCGCGGCCGAAGGATTTTGCGCCCGCCAAGGTCAGGAAACTCGGCATCCTCGGCGCCGGCATGATGGGTGCAGGGATCGCCTACGTCTCGGCCAAGGCCGGCATCGAGGTGGTGCTGCTCGACACCACGCAGGAAAATGCCGAGCGCGGCAAGGCCTACTCGCAGGGCCTGCTGGACAAGGCGGTGGCGCGCGGCAAGAGCAGCGCCGAACAGCGCGAGCAACTGCTGGCGCGCATTGCGCCGACCACCCGCTACGATGATCTGAAGGCCTGCGACCTGGTGATCGAGGCGGTGTTCGAAGACCGCGCAATCAAGGCCGCCTGCACGCAGAAAACCGAAGCCGTGCTCGCGGCCGATGCAGTGTACGCGTCCAACACCTCGACCCTGCCGATCACCGGCCTAGCGAAGGCCAGCGCGCGGCCGGCCAATTTCATCGGCCTGCATTTCTTTTCACCGGTGGACAAGATGCCGCTGGTCGAGATCATCGTCGGCGCGCAAACCTCGGACGAAACGCTGGCACGCGGCTTCGACTACGTGCTGCAGATCGGCAAGACGCCGATCGTGGTCAACGACAGCCGCGGCTTCTACACCTCGCGCGTGTTCGCCACCTACGTGATGGAAGGCCTGGCGATGCTGGCCGAAGGGGTGCATCCGCGCTCGATCGAAGTGGCCGGGGTCAAGGCCGGCATGCCGATGCCACCGCTGGCGCTGCAGGACGAGGTCTCGCTCAGCCTGTCGCTGCACATCGGCGAGCAGACCAGGAAGGATTTGGCGGCTGAAGGCAAGACGCTGCCCGAGCATCCGGGCGCGGCGGTGCTGCAACTGGTCGGCGCCCAGCATGGGCGGGTCGGCAAGAAGGCGGGCCAGGGCTTTTACGACTACCGCGGCAAGGAAAAGAGCCTGTGGCCGGAACTGACCACGCTATTCCCGCCGGCAGCCGAACAGCCGGCGCAGCAGGAACTGGTCGACCGCCTGATGTACATCCAGGCCAACGAAGCCGCACGCTGCTTCGAGGAAGGCGTGCTGCGCTCGGTGGCCGACGCCAACATCGGCTCGATCTTCGGCTGGGGCTTCGCGCCGTTCCATGGCGGCGCGCTGCAGTTCATCAACGCCATCGGCGCGACGCGCTTCGTGGAACGCTCGCGGCAACTGGCCGAGCGCTACGGCGAGCGCTTCGCGCCGGCCGCGATCGTGCTGCGGCAGGCGGCCGAGGGCAGGCGCTTCGAGGACGCCGTGTGACGGTTGCCGGCAACGAGAGCAACCAGCGCGCCGGACTCGGCCAAGCCGGTGCCTTGTCGGGGCTGCTGGCCGGGCTGCGCGTCATCGATCTGACGCGCAACCTGCCGGGGCCTTTTTGCACTCGCATGCTGGCCGATCTCGGCGCCGAAATCATCAAGGTCGAGCCGCCGGAAGGCGACCCGGCCCGCGCGCTCGGCCCCTTGTTCGACGCCTTGAACCACGGCAAGGAATGCCGCCGCATCGACTTCAAGCAGAATGCCGACCTCGAGCATTTACGCGGCTGGCTGGCGACTGCCGACGTCATGCTGGACAGTTTTCGGCCCGGCGTCTTGCGGGCCTTGGGCCTGGATTTCGCGGCGCTGAAGGCGATCAACCCGAAGCTGGTGCTGGTCTCGATCACCGGCTATGGCCAGCAAGGTCCTTGGGCGCAGCGCGCCGGACACGACCTGAATTTCATGGCGATGTCCGGCGCTCTGGATCAGATACGCGCGCCCAGCGGCGAGTTGGCCCTGTCCAACGTGCAATGGGGCGACCTGTCGGCCGGCAGCGCGCTGGCCTGCATCGCCGTCCTGGCCGCGGTTTTCGATGCGCAGCGCCGCGGCCAGGGACGCCACCTGGATGTCAGCATGACGCATGGGCTGCATGCTCACCTGGTGCTGCCGCAGGCGACGGCGGCATTGCTGGCGCCGCTGCTGGGACACCGCCCGCGGGCCGGCGAAGACCTGCTGAACGGCGGCCTGCCTTGCTACAACCTGTACGCCACGGCCGACGGCCGCCATCTGGCGCTGGGCGCGCTGGAGTTCAAATTCTGGAAAGCCGCGTGCGAAGTGTTTGCACGTCCCGACTGGGTCAAGCGCCACTGGCAACGCGGCCAGGTGCCCGGCTCCGCGGATTGCGCGCTGCTGCGCGACGAGGTGGCCGCCCTGGTGGCTTCCCGGCCGCTGGCTTACTGGAGCGAGCGCTTCGAGTCCGCTGACGCCTGCGTCACACCAGTGCTGACACTGGAGGAGGCACAGGCGCACCCGCTGTTTGCCGGCAGCACCCGGCGTCAGCCATGGGCCGGGGTTGCGAGCTGATTCGGGGTCAGGGTCGAATCCTGCGCAACGACCGGTGCCTAATCCGCCAGCGCCGCCCGCACCTGTTTGCGCAACACCGGCAAGACTTCAGCGGCAAACCACGGATTGCGGGTCTGCCAGAAGCGGTTGCGCGGGCTCGGATGCGGTAGCGGCATGAAGCGCGGCAGATAATCGGCGTAAGCCGCCACGGTCGCGGTCAGGGTCGGCTTGCAGGCTTTTTTCAAGTACCAAGCCTGCGCGTAACGGCCGATCAATAGCGTAAAACGGATTTCCGGCATCGCCGCCAACAGGCGCGGGTGCCACCGCGGCGCGCACTCGGGGCGCGGCGGCAGATCGCCGCCGGCGCCCTTGCCCGGATAGCACAAGCCGACTGGCACGATCGCCACCCGGCTCGCGTCGTAAAACTGCTGCGGCGTCAATTGCAGCCAGGCCCGCAACTGATCGCCGGACGGGTCGTTCCACGGAATTCCGGTTTCGTGCACCCGGCGTCCGGGCGCCTGGCCGACGATCAGCAGGCGCGCGCCGGGGCCGGCCGCCACCACCGGGCGCGGCGCGTGCGGCAGGCTGGCGGCACAAGCCTGGCAGGCGGCAATTTCCTGGAGCAGGCAATCGAGCGGGGACGAAGACATCAATCGCAATCGGCAAGCAACATGGGCGGGGTCAGTGTAAGACGGATCGGGCGAACGCGGATGCGCGCGGCGCGGACTCAGGTCTTGAGACGGTAGCCGGTGCGGAAAATCCAGCGCACCAGCAGCAGGCACAGGGCCAGGAACGCCAGCGTCATGCCGATGCTGAGCCCGACGCTGACATCGGCGACGCCATAGAAGCTCCAGCGAAAACCGCTGATCAGGTACACCACCGGATTGAACAAGGTGACTTTTTGCCAGAACGGCGGCAGCATGTGGACCGAATAGAAGCTGCCGCCGAGGAAGGTCAACGGCGTGATGATCAGCATCGGGATGATCTGCAGTTTTTCAAAACCGTCGGCCCAGATGCCGATGATGAAGCCGAACAGGCTGAAGGTCAGCGCCGTCAGCAGCAGGAACAGTAGCATCCACAGCGGGTGGGCAATCTCGAACTCGACGAACAGGCGCGCGGTGGCCAGGATGATCAGTCCCAGGATCACCGACTTGGTGGCGGCCGCGCCGACATAGCCGGCGACGATTTCGACGCTGGAGATCGGCGCCGACAACACCTCGTAAATCGTGCCCGAGAACCGGGGCATGTAGATGCCGAACGAGGCGTTGGAAATGCTTTCGGTCAACAGCGACAGCATGATCAGGCCCGGCACGATGAAGGCGCCGTAGCTGATGCCGTCGATCTGTCCCATGCGCGAACCGATCGCCGAGCCGAACACGACGAAGTAGAGCGCGGTCGCGATCACCGGCGAAGCCAGGCTTTGCATCAGCGTGCGCCAGCTGCGCGCCAGCTCGAACAGGTAGATGGCGCGGATCGCATACAAGTTCATGGCCGCCCCCGCACCAGGCTGACGAAAATTTCCTCCAGCGAACTCTGGCTCGACTGCAGGTCCTTGAAGTCGATGCCGTGCTCGTTCAGTTGCCGCAGCAGGCCGCCGATGCCGGTCTGCTCGCCCTGCGCATCGAAGGTGTAGACCAGCTCCTCGCCGCCGGCGGACAGCTCCAGCCGGTGCGCGCCCAGCGCTTCCGGAATCTGCGCCAGCGGGCGTTGCAACTGCAACCGCAATTGCTTCTTGCCGAGCTTCTCCATCAGCGCCGCCTTGTCCTCGACCAGGATGATTTCGCCCTTGCTGATGACACCGATGCGGTCCGCCATTTCCTCGGCTTCCTCGATGTAATGAGTGGTCAGGATGATGGTGACTCCATGGTCACGCAGACGTCGCACCATCTGCCACATATCGCGCCGCAGTTCGACGTCGACACCGGCGGTCGGCTCGTCCAGGAACAGGATCTGCGGCTCGTGCGACAGCGCCTTGGCGATCATCACGCGCCGCTTCATGCCGCCTGACAGGGTCATGATGCGCGCGTCCTTCTTGTCCCACAGCGACAGCTCGCGCAGCACTTTTTCGATGTGCGCGTGATTGCGCGGCTTGCCGAACAGGCCACGGCTGAAATTGACCGTGGCCCACACGGTCTCGAACGCATCGGTGGACAATTCCTGCGGCACCAGGCCGATCTGCGCGCGCGCCGCCCGGTAGTCGGCCACGACGTCATGGCCAGCCGCTTGCACCGTGCCCTTGCTCGGATTGACGATGCCGCAAATGATGCTGATCAAGGTCGTCTTGCCGGCGCCGTTCGGCCCCAGCAGCGCAAAAATTTCGCCGCGCCGGATGTCGAGGTCGACACTCTTCAGCGCATGCAAACCGGAGGCATAGGTCTTGGTCAGATTTTTTACCGAGATGATCGACTGCATAACTTCCTTCTGCCGCAGCTTGGGATTCATGTCCGCCACAGCGGCCCGCAGCGCGGCGCAAACCGATGCGTGTCAGTCGGCCGGAGCGTGGTTTCTTTGCCGAATGATACCGAACGGCCGGCAGCGCTGCACGCAGGCGCCGCCATCGATGACACGCGAATCCGCCGGCTCTTGCCGGCAAGCACTTCGATATCCGCCCGCGCCGGCTTGCCGTCCGGCGTCGCAAATATGGTGTCTAATAGGCTATGCGTCGCCGCTGCGCGGGCGGCGACCGTTTTCACAAGCCAGGCCTACACCATGAAATTCACTCACCTGATTGAAGTCAACGACCCTCTGAACCCGCTGCTGGAGCCGCTGTCGCGCGACCAGCTGTGGCGTGGCCTGGTGCTGCGCGCGCAAGCGCCCACCTTGTTCATGCCGCACCTGGATGAATGCACGATTTTCGAGCACAACGAAGAAGTGATGTTGCGCGAATTGCGCTACGGCAGCCTGGTGATCCGCGACCAGGTGACGCTGCTGCCGCAGCAACAGGTGCAGTACCGGGTGCCGGCGCAACACGACATCGTCGCCTCCAGTCTCGACATGACGATCGAGGAGCCGCAGCCCGGCTTGCTGTACGTGCGCTTTACCTACGATGCGGACGACGCCGGTGCCGAGGGCGAGGAGGAAGCGATGTACAACGATTTCCGCCGTTCCGCCTATGAAGAAGCGGATATCGACACCATCAGCATGATTCGGGAGATGGCGGCGAGCAACCGTTTCGGGCCGGACTGAGCAGCCCCCGTCAGGCCAATGCCTCGTCCTCCAGCACTGCTTCCTGCATCCCGGCAAACCAGCCCAGACGGTCATGCAGGGCCGCCACCTGGCCGACGATGATCAGGCAAGGCGATTTGAAACCGCGCGCGGCAACCAGGCGGGAAATGTTTGCCAGCGTGCCGCGCGCGACCCGCTGCCGCGGCGTGGTGCCTTGCTCGACCACCGCGGCCGGCATATCGAACGGCTGGCCGTGCGCAATCAACTGTCGGCTGATTTCCGGCAGTGCCTTAAGTCCCATATAGATCACCACCGTCTGGCGCGGCTGCGCCAGGGTTTCCCAATCCAGATTCAGCGTGCCGTCTTGCAGGTGGCCAGTGGTGAAGATGCATGACTGCGCGTGATCGCGGTGCGTCAGCGGAATCCCGGTGTAGCACGAGATGCCGCTGGCCGCGGTGACGCCCGGCACCACTTCGTAGCGGATGCCGCCAGCCGCCAGCGCTTCCAGCTCTTCGCCGCCGCGCCCGAAGATGAAAGGGTCACCGCCTTTCAGGCGCACCACCTGGCGGCCTTGCCGTGCCAGCCGCACCAGCAGCGCGTTGATGCCGTCCTGCGACAAGGTGTGATTGCGCTCCTCTTTGCCGACGTAGATCCGTTCGGCATCGCCGCGCACCAAAGCCATGACGCCGCTGCCAACCAAGTGGTCGTACACCACGCAATCGGCCTGCCCCAGCAGGCGGGCCGCACGCAGCGTCAACAGGTCGGGATCGCCTGGCCCGGCGCCGACCAGATAAACAGTGCCGGTGCGAGGTGGCCTGACCAGCATGTCCAGCGTATCCGGCAGGGCGGGGAATTTGCTCATCATGTTTTCTGGATTCCGTTTTTTTCCAAGATCCGACTGGGTTCAGCATGGCGCCAATTTATCGCGAGCAGGTCGAAATAAAACTGATGCGGATTAAGGAAACAGAAACATGTATGCAGCAAGCTGCGGGCGACTGGAAGCAAAAGAAGTCATGCATTGCCAATCATGGCGTTCGCATTTGAATCAGCCCTATCGCAGTTCAAACATCCTTAAAAGGGGAGTCAACATGATGCTGAGTAAATCCTCGATCCACCGATTAGCGGCAACGCTGGTAGCGTTGCCGCTGGCGATCGGCATGGCCTATGCCGACGAAAAGCCGAAAGACGCGCACACCGACACGGAAATGCGCTATCAGGCCGGCAGCTCGCCGCTGGCCAACGAACCGATGCACCAGAATATCAACCCGAAAGCGCCGCCGATGAAAGAGGCGGAGTTCCAACAAGGCAAGCAGATCTACTTCGAGCGCTGCGCCGGTTGCCACGGCGTCCTGCGCAAGGGCGCCACCGGCAAGCCGCTGACTCCGGATATCACGCTTACCAAGGGCACCGACTATCTGAAGGTGTTCATTGCCTATGGTTCGCCGGCCGGCATGCCGAACTGGGGCACCTCGGGTGAGCTGACCGATGCCCAGGTCGACCTGATGGCGCGCTATATCCAGCAAGAGCCGCCGACGCCGCCGGAATTCGGCATGAAGGACATGGAAGCGACCTGGAAGGACATCATCCCGGTGGCCAAGCGTCCGACCAGGAAAATGAACAAGTACAACATCGCCAACATCTTCTCGACCACGCTGCGCGACTCCGGCGAAGTGGCGCTGATCGACGGCGATACCAAGAAGATCATCAACATCGTCAAGACCGGCTACGCAGTGCATATCTCGCGCACCTCGGCCTCGGGCCGCTATCTGTACGTGATCGGCCGCGATGCCCGCATCAACCTGATCGACCTGTGGATGGAAACACCGGACAACGTTGCCGAAATCAAGATCGGCCTCGAAGCGCGTTCGGTCGAAACCTCGAAGTACAAGGGCTTCGAAGACAAGATCGCGATCGCCGGCGCCTACTGGCCGCCGCAGTTCGTGATCATGGATGGCGCCACCCTGAAGCCGTTGAAAATCGTTTCCACCCGTGGCATGGCGGTGGATAACGAATATCACCCGGAACCGCGCGTGGCCTCGATCGTGGCCTCGCACTACCACCCGGAGTTCGTGGTCAACGCCAAGGAAACCGGCAAGATCATGATCGTCAACTACCAGGATCTGAAGAACCTGAAGACGACCACGCTCGACGCCGCGAAATTCCTGCATGACGGCGGCTTCGATTCGACCGGCCGCTACTTCATGGTGGCCGCCAACGCCTCCCACAAGATCGCGGTGGTGGATACCAAGGACAACAAGCTGGCGGCAATGGTGGATGTCGGCAACACCCCGCATCCGGGGCGCGGCGCCAACTTCCTCCATCCGAAGTTCGGTCCGGTCTGGTCCACCAGCCACCTGGGCGACGACACCATCTCGCTGATCGGCACCGACCCGATCAAGCACAAGGCGCAGGCGTGGAAAGTGGTACAGACCATTAAGGGCCAGGGTGGCGGATCGCTATTCATCAAGACCCATCCGAAGTCGAAAAACCTGTGGATCGATACGCCATTGAATCCGGATGCCAAGATCAGCCAGTCGGTCGCGGCGTACGACATCAACAACCTCGACAAGGGCTTTGTGACGCTGCCGATCGCCGAGTGGGCCGACATCGGCGACGGCGCCAAGCGCATCGTGCAGCCCGAGTACAACATGGCCGGCGACGAAGTCTGGTTCTCGGTCTGGAGCGCGAAGGACAAGCAGTCGGCGATCGTGGTGGTGGATGACAAGACGCGCAAGCTGAAAGCGGTGATCAAGGATCCGAAGCTGATCACACCGACCGGCAAGTTCAACGTCAACAATACCCAGCATGACGTCTATTAAAGCAGAGCCGTAGCCGGGCCCGGCATGGAGCGGCTCGAGCCGCCCCATGCCGGAGTCAGCAGAGAACATCGCCATGGACAGCGCATCACACTGTAGAACCGGAATCAGGACCGCCATCGCGCGCCTGTGCGCCGCCGCCCTGGTTCCATCCTGCATCTGGATTTTTCCGAGCATCTCGACGGCGGCCGATGCCGCCGCCTACGTTCCAAGCGCCGCGCGCCGCGGCGAACTCATCACACTGGTGCGGCAGGACTGCGGCTCCTGTCACGGCCTGACGCTGAAGGGAGGCCTCGGGCCGGCCCTGCTGCCGGAAACGCTAACCGACAGGCCGCGCGAAAGCTTGATCGCCACCATCCTGCAGGGCCGCACCGGCAGCGCGATGCCGCCCTGGCACCGCTTCCTGACGGAGCAGGAGGCGGCCTGGGTAGTCGATCATTTACAGAAAGGATTTCCCCCGTGAGCTACCGGATTCTTGCTGCCGCCACAGTGCTCATGGCACTCGGGGCTTGCGCCAGCCCGCCGTTGCGCGGCACCGGCGACCTCGGCGTCATCATCGAGCGCGCCAGCGGCAGCGTGCAGGTAATCGATACCACGCACCAGACCGCGATCGCATCGGTACCAGGACCGGGCGACCTGTCGCACGCCTCGCTGGTGTATTCGCGCGATGCGCGCTATGCCTACGTGTTCGGACGCGACGGTGGCCTGTCGAAGGTCGATCTGCTGAAGGGAACAATAGAGCGACGCGTGGTCCAGGCCGGCAACAGCATCGGCGGCGCGATTTCGCAGGACGGAAAACTGCTGGCGGCGCAGAACTATGCGCCAGGCGGGGTCAAGATTTTCGATGCCGACACGCTGGAACTGCTGTCCGACATCCCGGCCACCTACGGCGCGCAGGGACAGCGCTCGAAGGTGGTCGGGCTGGCCGATTTGCCGGGCAACCGCTTTGTCTGGAGCCTGTTCGACGGTGGTGAAATCTGGGTCGCCGACCTCAAGAACCCGCGCGCGCCCGACATCCAGAAGTTCACAAATATCGGGCGCGAACCCTACGATGCGCTGATCACGCCCAACGGCCGCTACTACCTGGCCGGCCTGTTCGGCGAGGATGGCCTGGCGTTGCTCGACCTGTGGCATCCGGAGCGGGGCGTCAAGCGGATACTGAACGGCTACGGCCGCGGCGAGGAAAAGCTGCCGGTGTTCAAGATGCCGCATCTGCGCGGCTGGGCGGTGGCCGGGCGCTACGCCTACCTGCCCGCGGTCGGACGCAACGAGGTACTGGTGCTGGACATGGAAACCTGGCAGGAAGCGGGCCGGATTGCGGTTGCCGGCCAGCCGGTGTTCGTGATGGCGCGCCCGGACGGGCGCCAGGTGTGGGTCAACTTCGCCTTTCCCGACAACAGCCAGGTGCAGGTGATCGACGTCGAGACGCGGCGCGTGCTAACGCGGCTGGAGCCGGGCAAGACGGTGCTGCACATGGAATTCGCGCCACGCGGCGAAACGGTCTGGATCTCGGTACGCGACGACAATCGCGTGGTGGTGTACGACACTGCGTCGTTTGCGCGCCGGGCGGAATTGCCGGCACAGGCGCCGAGCGGGATCTTCTTCACCAACCGCGCCGGCCGCATCGGTTTCTGACGACCGGAACAAGCACATGAACTCCGACCCAGCCACCGCGCCAACCCCGTTCGAGTTTGATCTGCTGAATCGCTTTCAGCGCGACTTCCCGCTGCAGCCGCGTCCGTTCGCGGCGCTGGCCGCCACGCTGGGCAGCGGCGAGGTGGAGGTGCTGGCAAGCTTGCGCCGGCTGCGTGCCGCCGGCACCATCAGCCGCGTCGGCGCGGTGTTTCGGCCGAACACGATCGGCGCCAGTGCGCTGGCCGCGCTGGCGGTGCCGGCGCCGCGGCTGGAAGAGATTGCGCACCACATCAGCGGTTTTCCCGAAGTCAATCACAATTACGAGCGCGAGCACCACTTCAACCTGTGGTTCGTGGTCGCCGCGCCCTCGGCTGCGCACTTGCGCGCGGTACTGCATGAGATCGAAGCGAGCTGCGCATGCGGCCAATTGCTGGCGCTGCCGCTGGTCGAGGATTATCACATCGACCTCGGCTTCGATCTGTCGGCTGCTGCCGGCGACTACGCGACGCCAGCGCATGCCGCCGATGCCTGCACGCCGCGGCGTCCGGCCGCGGTCGGTCTGAGTGACTCCGAACAGCGCGTGGTCGCCGCGCTGCAGGACGGCTTGCCTCTGTTTGAGCGCCCGTTTGCCTGCCTCGGGGTGGCGGAAGCGGAGGCCATCGAGATCATCGCGCATTGGCTACAGAGCGGCGTGGTCAAGCGCTTCGGCGTCGTGGTGCGGCATCACGAACTGGGCTATACCGCGAACGCGATGACGGTGTGGGATGTGCCGGACGACGCGGTCGACGCCGTCGGCCAGCGCATCGCCGCCAGCGGCCGCGTCACGCTGTGTTACCAGCGGCCACGCCAGATGCCGGACTGGCGTTACAACCTGTTCTGCATGATGCACGGCAAGGACCGCGCCCAGGTGCAGGCGCACATCGCGGCGCTGGCGGCCGAGTGCGGGCTGGCTGCCTACCCGTCCGAAATGCTGTTCAGCCGGCGCCGCTTCAAGCAGCGCGGCGCGCATTACGCGAGCGTGCGCCATGGATGAACTGGAGCGCGCCATCATCAATACCCTGCAGGGCGGCCTGCCGGTATGCGAACGGCCCTGGCTGCAAGCCGCGCAGCGCCTGGGCGTTTCCGAAGATGCGCTGCTGGAGCGGCTGGCGCAGATGCTGGAGCGCGGCACGCTGACCCGCATCGGGCCGCTGTTCCAGATCGAACGGATGGGTGGCGCCTTCACGCTGGCGGCGCTGCAGGCGCCAAGGGCAGAGTTCGAGCGGATCGCCGAGCGCGTCAATGCGCTGCCGGAAGTTGCGCACAATTACGCGCGCGACCATGCACTCAACATGTGGTTCGTGGTGGCGGCGGAAACGCCGGACGGCGTCGCCCGCACGCTGGCAAAGATCGAACGCGACAGCGGCTGCCGGGTATTCAACTTCCCCAAGCAGCGTGAATACTTCGTCGAGCTGAAATTGACCGTCTGAGCCGCCATGAACACCGCCAACGCCTCCGCCGCCTCTGCAACAAACCCCGCCGCCGATGACGCCATCGACCGCGCGCTGATCGTCGCCACCCAGCGCGGCTTGCCGCTGGTGCAGCGGCCGTATCACGCGCTTGCCGAGCAATTGCGGCTCGACCCGGAAGAAGTCATGGCGCGCATCCGGCGCATGCAGGAACACGGCCTGATCCGTCGCATCGGCGTCGTGCCCAACCACTATGCGATCGGCTACGTCGCCAACGGCATGTCGGTATGGGACGTGCCGGATGAGATGGTGGACGAACTGGGCACCGGCGTCGGCCGCCTGGAATTCGTCAGCCACTGCTACCGCCGCCCACGCCAATTGCCGTATTGGCGCTACAACCTGTTTGCGATGGTGCATGGCCGCACGCGCGATGAAGTAGAAGCCAAAGTGGCGCAAATCGCCCGCTTTCTGGGCGTGAACGTGCGCGCCCATGACGTGCTGTACAGCACCCGCATCCTGAAAAAGACCGGTCTGCGGCTGGCCTCCCAATCAGCCGAATAGAGGAAAAACCATGTTTCGCATCAGCCAGTACATGCAGGAAATCGTCCACCCGACGCCGCTTGGCCCGAGGCGCAATCCGCCAGGACCGGTGGTGATCTGGAATCTGATCCGCCGCTGCAACCTGACCTGCAAGCATTGCTATTCGATTTCGGCGGACAAGGATTTTGCCGGCGAACTGACGACTCCGGAAATCCATGCGGTGATGGATGACCTGCGCGCGTTCCGGGTGCCGGTGCTGATCCTGTCCGGCGGCGAACCGCTGTTGCACCCGGACATCTACGCGATCGCGCGGCGCGCCAAGGACATGGGGTTTTATGTCGGCCTGTCGACCAACGGCACGCTGATCGACGACGGCAATATCGAACGGATCGCCGCGGTCGGCTTTGATTATGTCGGCATCAGCCTGGACGGCATCCGCGCCACGCACGACCTGTTCCGCCGCCGGCAGGGAGCGTTCGACGCCTCGCTGCGGGCGGTCCAGTCATGCCGCCAAAACGGCATCAAGATCGGCGTGCGCTTCACGCTGACCCAGGGCAATGCGCACGACCTGCCGGCGCTGCTGCAACTGGTGGACGACGAAGGCATCGACAAGTTCTACCTGTCGCACCTGAACTACGCCGGCCGCGGCAACACCAACCGCGCCCAGGACGCCTTCCTGCAGACCACGCGCGACGCGATGGACCTGCTATTCGACACCTGCTGGACCCATATCCAGCAGGGGCGGCACAAGGAATTCGTCACCGGCAACAACGATGCCGACGGCGTCTACCTGCTGCACTGGGTGCGCCGCCACCTGCCGGAGCGCGAGCCGCACCTGCGCGCCAAGCTGGCGCAATGGGGCGGCAATTCGTCCGGCGTCAACGTCGCCAATATCGACAACCTCGGCAACGTCCATCCGGACACCATGTGGTGGAGCCACAACCTGGGCAACGTGCGCGAACGCAAGTTCTCCGATATCTGGCGCGATACCTCCGACCCGCTGATGGCCGGCCTGAAAGCCAGCCCGCGCCAAGTCAAGGGCCGCTGCGGCGAGTGCGCCTACTTCGACGTCTGCGGCGGCAACACCCGCATGCGCGCATTCCAGGTCACCGGCGATCCATGGCAGGAAGATCCGGCCTGCTACCTGAGCGACGCCGAAATCGGTCTGTTTGGGGAACGCGAGCGGGTACCGATGAAGCCCTACGGCGGCAGGAAGCGCGAAGCGAGGCCGGCATGATGCTGCGCGCACTCCTGACCGCCGGCGCCGCGCTGGCGGCGCTGTGGGCCGGCTCTGCGCAATCGGCGCAGACAGCACAATCGTCGGCGCGGTCGGCGCCGAACGCCGCCGCGCTGTACCAGCAGCACTGCGCTTCCTGCCACGGCGCCGACCGCCTGGGCGGCACCGGGCCGGCGCTGCTGCGGGAGAACCTGGCGCGCCTGCGGCCGGCGCAGGCGCAAAAGACGATTGCCGAAGGCCGCGTCGCAACCCAGATGCCAGGCTTTACCGGCACGCTGGACGCCGCCGACATCCAGTCGCTGATCGAGCTGATCTATGCGCCACTGGCGCAAACGCCGGTCTGGGGCGCCAACGAAATGCGCGCCTCGCGCATCGAATACCACGCGCCCGGCAGCCTGCCGGACAAGCCGGTGTTCGACGCCGATCCGCTGAACCTGTTCGTGGTGGTCGAGCTGGGCGACCATCACGCCACCATCCTGGACGGCGACAAGTTCGAACCGGTGGCGCGCTTCGCCACGCGCTATGCGCTGCACGGCGGGCCGAAATTCTCGCCGGACGGCCGCTACGTCTACTTCGCCTCGCGCGACGGCTGGATCGCCAAGTACGACATCTGGAACCTGAAGCTGGTGGCGGAAATCCGCGCCGGCATCAATACCCGCAACCTGGCGGTATCGAGTGATGGCCGTTACGCGATGGTCGCCAACTACCTGCCGCACACGCTGGTGGTGCTCGACACGCGCGACCTGAAACCGCTCAAGGTGATCGAGGTCAAGGACGACCACGGCAAGTCCTCGCGCGTGTCGGCGGTGTACGACGCCGCGCCGCGTCACAGTTTCATCGCGGCCTTGAAGGACCTTCCCGAAATGTGGGAAATCAGCTATGACGACCACCCGCCGCCGGTCTACCGCGGCCTGGTGCACGACTACAAGATGGCCGAGGGACTGGCCGAGCCGGGGCCGTTCGCGGCGCGCCGGATCGCGCTCGACGACTACCTGGACGATTTCTTCTTCGATCCCTCCTACACCAACCTGATCGGCTCGTCGCGCGAAGGCAAGAGCCAGATCGTCAACCTGAACATCGGCCGCAAGATCGCCAATGTCGAGCTGCCCGGCATACCGCACCTCGGCTCCGGCATCAGCTGGGACTATCACGGCACGCCAGTGCTGGCGACGCCCAACCTGAAGGACGGCATCGTCACCGTGATCGACATGAAGACCTGGAAAACCGTCAAGCAGATCCAGACGCTGGGGCCGGGCTTCTTCATGCGCAGCCATGAAAACACGCGCTACGCCTGGGTCGACGTGTTCAACGGCAGCACCGATCGCGACGTGATCCAGATCATCGATAAGGAAAAGCTGGAAGTGGTCGCGCGGCTGCGCCCCAGCCCCGGCCAGGTCGCGGCTCACACCGAGTTCACGCGCGACGGCAAGTATGCGCTGGTCAGCGTCTGGGAAAACGACGGCGCGCTGGTGGTCTACGACGCCGCCACGCTGCAGGAAGTCAAGCGCCTGCCGATGAAAAAACCATCCGGCAAGTACAACATCTACAACAAGATCACGCGCTCGGCCGGCACCAGCCACTGAAGCCGCCCCGCTCGCCACCGGCAGCAGTCCGGCGCTGGTTTACCCTGAGTATGTGTAAATTTCCGCCTTTTTATATACGGAAAACACTATCTGCATCAGGAGTATATGGTCATGGCGTGCGGCTGGCTATTTGCCGTCGTTCGCCACCGCCCACACCGCCGCCTCCAGCCGTGAACGGAACTGCATCTTCTTCAGCAGGTTGCGGATATGCACCTTGACCGTGCTTTCCATGATGTCGAGTTCGCGCGCGATCAGCTTGTTGGATTTGCCGCCCGCCAGTAGCTGCAGGATTTGCCGCTCGCGTTCGGTCAGTTCAGCCTGGGCGCGCGCCTGGTCCAGCGCTTCGGCGCGCAGCGCGCCGGCCAACAGGCTGGACAGCTCGGGGCTGATCGTGGTGCGCCCGAACATCGCTTCATGCAGCGCCTTCAGCAAGTCTTCCGGCTCGGTGTCCTTCAACAGATAGCCATCGGCGCCGGCGCGGATCGCCGCCACCAGGTGCTCGGCGGCGTCCGACACGGTCAGGATCACGATGCGGGCGTCGATCTGGTGCGCGCGCATGCGCTGCAGCGTGGCGATGCCGTCCATGCCTTTCATGTTCAGGTCGAGCAGGATCAGGTCGGGCTCGAGCGCCTTGGCTTGCACCAGCCCGGCTTCGCCGGAATCGGCTTCGCCGACGCACACCAGGCTGGGGTCGATTTCAATCAGTTGCCGCACGCCCTTGCGAAACAGCGGGTGGTCGTCGATCACCAGCACCCGCGCCGGGGCAGGCGCATCCGCTACGGCTTTTTCGGCTTTCATCGCTTCTCCATGTCAGGAGTACATCGGCGCGGCCTGGAAGCGCAGTTCGACGCCGGTGCCGGGCCGCGCCGGGTCCAGCTGCCAGTTGCCGGCTTCGGCCGGCAGTGCCGCTGCAGCCGGACCGACCCGCAGGCTGCCGCCCAGGCTGGCGGCGCGGTCACGCATGATCGAAAGGCCAAAATGATGCGAGGGCGCAGTGGCGTCGCTGATGCCGATGCCATTGTCGCAAATGTCGACCACCAGTTCGCGCTGCGCGATGTCGCCGCGCAGCGCAACCAGCGCGGCGCTGGCTTGCGCATGATGCTCGATGTTCGAAAGTGCCTCGCGCACGATATGCAGCACGTGGATTTCCTGATTGGCCGACAGTTGCAAGCCGCCCAGGCGCAGGTCGAGCCGGGCATCGATGCCGGTGCGTTCGCGGTAGGCGTCCACCGTGCTGCGCAAGGACTCCTGCAGATCGTCGCCATCCAGCTTCAGGCGGAAGGTGGTCAGCAGTTCGCGCAACTGGCGGTAGGCGGACTTCAGGCCGCCGCGCAACTCGCCGAGAATGGCGTCGTCCGGCCCGACCGCACCCTGGCGCAAGCCGTTTTGCAGCCGCAGCACCTGGATGTTCAGGTAGGACAGCGACTGTGCCAGCGAATCGTGCAGTTCGCGCGCCATCACGCTGCGCTCCTCCAGCACCGCCAACTGGCGCTGGTCTTTCTCGCGCCGGGCATTCGCCAGCGCCGCCGCGATATGCCGCCCGACCGCTTCCAGCACCGGCTGCTGCCATTCTTCCAGCTTGGCTCCGGGCGCCAGCAGCAGCGGCATCACGCCATGCGCCGCGTGGCCCTCGCGCAGCGGCACGCTGATCACCTGCGCGCTGCCGGCGTCGATCTGGTGCAACTCGCCCGCGCCGCGGCAATGGTCGCAGCCGATGTGGCCGCACAGTTGTTCGCGCTCGCGCGTCGACAGGCTGGTGGCGACCGGCCAGGCGCGCCCGTCCTGTTCGTTGCGCACGCAAATCAGGCCGGCGCGCACCCCGATCGACGCCTCGACATCGCGCAATACCTGGTGCAGTTTTCCCTGGCTCAAGCCGTCTTCGCTCAGGCTGCGGCTGGTGCGATACAGCAATTGCAGCGACTGGTTGCTGCGTTGCAGGTCGGCGGTTTTTTGCGCCACCCGCTGCTCCATCTGGCCGGTCATCTTCAGCACTTCGTCGGTGGCGTGGTCGAAGGCCTGCGCTAGGCGCGCCAGTTCATCGCCGCCCTCGATCGCCAGGCGGCGGGAAAAATCGCGTCGGCTGATGCGCCCGGCTTGCTGCAGCAACGCGTGCAACGGCTGCAGCACCTGGCTCTTGATCATCCACAGCACGACGCCAGCCACCAGCAGGATCAGCGCCAGCAAGCCGCGCTGTGCCCATTGCAGGAGGCCGATGCGGTGTTCCAGATCGTGCTCGATCAGCGAAGTCAGGCGATCGGCGCGGCGAAAGAACTCGTCCGCGCTTTGCAGCAGCTCGCTGTCGGCTACGCTGGCGCGCGCGCTGACCAATTGCAGGGCCAGCGGCTCGGTGCTGCCGCGCCATTGCTGCACCAGGTCCTGATATGCCTGCGGCACCGCGCTGTAATCGCCGCTGCCTTGGCGCACCAGCGCACCGAGCGACTCCAGCCGCTGGTTGATCAGGCCGTCGATGCGCGGCACCGCCTGCGCCGCCTGACCGCTGGTCAACTGCTCGGTCAAGCGGTAGGTCAACATGCGCAGGGAGCCGGAATCGTTGATCGCCTTGGCCTTGCCGACACTGTTTTCGGCGACGAAGGAAGACAGCAGGATCGAAAAGATCGCCAGCACCGTGATGGTGCCGATCGCCAGACCGACCCGCACCGCCAGCGATTCACGCCAGCGCGTCGTCAAAACCGCCATACCGCTTCTCCCGAATACCGCCTTGCCAGCCACCCCGCGAGCCACATCGGCGCACCTACCTCCAATGCGCTGAATCTGGCACAAGGCGCGCGCATCTTGCCAGAAGCATTTCTAATGCATTGATTTTAAATGTTTTTGATCTTATCCCCACTACCTATTTGGAGGTAGAACGGTGCCGCCCCGAGGTCCTGCGGGGGCTGTTCGCGCACGCGAGCCACTTCTATGATGCAAGCGTCATTGATGCCAGCGCCATCGCCTCAGCTGCCTCCCAACATCAGCCCGCGGGAAATTTCATATGCTCAATCGCCAACAGCTTTCGGTTCTCATTATGAGCACACTGGCGTTCACCGTGTGCTTCGCGATCTGGATGATGTTTGCCGTGATCGGCATTCCGATCAAGGAAAAACTGGGCCTGAATGCAACACAGTTCGGCTTGCTGGCGGCCACCCCGGTACTGACCGGCTCGCTGATCCGGTTGCCGCTCGGGATGTGGACTGACCGCTTCGGCGGGCGCATCGTGTTTTTCCTGCTGATGGTCGCCTGCGTGCCGGCAGTCTGGCTGATCGGCAACGCGAGCCGGTACTGGCAACTGCTGCTGCTGGGCGCGCTGGCCGGCTGCACCGGCGGTTCGTTCTCGGTCGGCGTGGCCTACGTCGCGCGCTGGTCGAACAAGGACAACCAGGGCCTGACGATGGGGATCTTCGGCGCCGGCAACGCCGGTTCGGCGCTGACCAAGCTGGTCGCGCCCGGCATCGTGGTCGCCTTCGGCTGGACCATGGTACCGAAAGTGTATGCCGTGGCCCTGCTGGTGACGGCGCTGCTGTTCTGGCTGTTCACCTACACCCATCCGTCGCACCTGTCGGCCTCCAGCATCACCATGCGCCAGCAATTGCAGACACTGCGCGACCCGCGCGTCTGGCGCTACTGCCAGTACTACTCGATCGTGTTCGGCGGCTATGTCGCGCTGGCGCTGTGGATGACCCAGTATTACATCGGCGAATACGGCTTCAGCCTGCAAAACGCGGCGCTGCTGGCGGCCTGCTTTTCGCTGCCGGGCGGCGTGCTGCGCGCGATCGGCGGCTGGCTGTCGGATAAATACGGCGCCCATGCGGTGACCTGGTGGGTGATGTGGGTGTCCTGGATCTGCCTGTTCATCCTGTCCTATCCGCAGACCGAATTCGTGATCCAGACCGTGGCCGGCCCAACCAGTTTTCACCTTGGACTGAACCCCTGGCTGTTTACCGCGCTGCTGTTCGTGATGGGCATCGCCTGGGCTTTCGGCAAGGCTTCGGTATTCAAGTACATCGCCAACGATTTCCCCGACAGCATCGGCGCCGTGTCCGGCATTGTCGGCCTGGTCGGCGGCCTGGGCGGCTTCGTGCTGCCGATCCTGTTCGGCGCGCTGCTCGACCTGACCGGCGTACGCTCCTCGGCCTTCATGCTGCTGTACGGCATCACCTGGGTTTCGCTGATCTGGATGTATTTCACCGAAGTACGACGTGCTCCGGTGATGGCATGAGGCGCCGCATGTTGCCCGACCGGTCACCGCATCATTCAACCACAAGGAAGCTCCATCATGGCAGCTAACAACCCAGGCGGCCGCCTGCTGAAAATCTGGACGCCGGAAGACCAGGCGTTCTGGAAACGCGAAGGACAGGCGATCGCCAGCCTGAACCTGTGGATCTCGGCGCCGGCGCTGTTTCTGGCGTTCGCCATCTGGCAACTGTTTTCGGTGATCGCGGTGCAGTTGCCGCAGCTCGGCTTCAAATACACCCAGGACCAGTTGTTCCTGCTGACCGCGGCGCCGTCACTGACTGGCGCCACGCTGCGCATCTTTTACTCGTTCGTGGTGCCGGTGTTCGGCGGCCGCCGCTGGACCGCGATCTCGACCGCCTCGCTGTTGATCCCGGCGGTCGGCATCGGGCTGGCGGTGCAAAATCCGGACACGCCGTACTGGGTGATGCTGACGCTGGCGCTGTTGTGCGGCTTTGGCAGCGGCAATTTTTCATCGTCGATGGCCAACATCAGCTTCTTCTTCCCGAAGGAGCGCAAGGGCTCGGCGCTGGGCGTGAATGCCGGCCTCGGCAACCTCGGCGTGTCCTCGCTGCAATTCCTGGCGCCGCTGGTGGTCGCGGTCGGCGTGCTCGGCCCGCTGGCCGGCGCGCCGCGCGTGGTGACCAACCTGAACGGCGACACGGTACATTTCTGGGCGCAGAACGTCGCCTTCATCTGGGTCCCGTTCATCATCCTGTTCACGCTGGCGGCCTGGTTTTTCATGAATGACATCGCCGACGCCCGCGCTTCGTTCAAGGAACAGTCGGTGATTTTCAAGCGCTCCCACAACTGGCTGATGTGCTGGCTGTACCTGGGCACCTTCGGCTCCTTCATCGGCTATTCGGCCGGCTTCCCGCTGCTGATCAAATCGCAGTTCCCGCAGATCAACGCGCTGCAATACGCCTGGCTCGGCCCCTTGCTGGGGGCGCTGGCGCGGCCGTTCGGCGGCTGGCTGGCGGACCAGGTCGGCGGCGCCCGCGTCACCTTCTGGGTATTCGCAGCGATGACGCTGGCGGTGCCGGGCGTGCTGTATTTCCTGCCGTCAGGCCCGTCCGGCGGCAGCTTCGCCGGTTTCCTGTCGCTGTTCCTCATCCTGTTCCTGGCGTCCGGGATCGGCAACGGCTCGACCTTCCGCATGATTCCGGTGATCTTCCTGACCCAGCACATGCGGCAGGCGCAGGGCAAGAGCGCGGCCGCGCAGGAGCAGGCGGTCAAGGCCGCCAACATGGAATCGGCCGCCGTGATCGGCTTCACCGCCGCGATCGGCGCCTATGGCGGCTTCTTCATCCCGAAGAGCTTCGGCACCTCGGCCGCGCTGACCGGCGGCCCGCAAGCCGCGCTATATGCCTTCATCGTGTTTTACCTGTCCTGCCTGGCGCTGACCTGGTGGTGGTATGCGCGCAAGAACGCGCCGATGCCATGCTGAACCATTCGCCGCGCACCGCTTCCAATCATTTGCCTGGACCCAAGGAGCCCACATGAGCCATTTCCTCGACCGCCTGCGCTTTTTCAGCGCCGACAAGCCGACCTTTGCCGATGGCCACGGCATGACCACCAGCGAAAACCGGGCTTGGGAAAACGCCTACCGCGACCGCTGGGCGCACGACAAGATCGTGCGCTCGACGCACGGCGTCAACTGCACCGGCTCCTGCTCGTGGAAGATCTACGTCAAGGGCGGCATCGTCACCTGGGAAACCCAGCAGACCGACTACCCGCGCACCCGGCCCGACATGCCGAACCACGAGCCGCGCGGCTGTGCGCGCGGCGCTTCCTATTCCTGGTACCTGTACAGCGCCAACCGCTTGAAGCACCCGATGATCCGCAGCGCGCTGTTGAAGCTGTGGCGCGAGAAGCGCAAAACGCTGGAGCCGGTGGCGGCCTGGGCCGCGATCACCGGCGATTCGGCCGCGCTCAAGTCTTACCAGCGCCAGCGCGGCATGGGCGGCTTCCTGCGCGCCAACTGGGACGAGGTGAATGAGCTGATCGCCGCCGCCAACATCCACACCATCAAGGAATACGGTCCGGACCGCATCATCGGCTTTTCACCGATTCCGGCGATGTCAATGGTGTCGTATGCCGCCGGCAGCCGCTACCTGTCGCTGATCGGCGGCGTCTGCATGAGCTTCTACGACTGGTATTGCGACCTGCCGCCGGCCTCGCCGCAGACCTGGGGCGAACAGACCGACGTGCCGGAATCGGCCGATTGGTACAACTCGACCTACATCATGATGTGGGGCTCGAACGTGCCGCAAACCCGCACGCCGGATGCGCACTTCATGGCCGAGGTGCGCTACAAGGGGGCGAAGATCGTCTCGGTATTCCCCGATTACGCCGAAGGCGCCAAGTTCGGCGACATCTGGCTGCACCCGAAACAGGGCACCGACGCCGCGCTGGCGCTGGCGATGGGCCACGTGATCCTGAAGGAATTCCACCTGTCCGGCGCCAGCAGCTATTTCCACGACTATTGCCGCCAGTACACCGACATGCCGCACCTGGTGCGGCTGGTGAAACAGGGCGAACACTACGTGCCGGAGCGCCTGTTGCGCAGTTCCGACTTCGCCGACCGCCTTGGCCAGGACAACAATCCGCAGTGGAAAACCGTGGTGCTGGACGAACTGTCCGGGCGCTTCACCGCGCCGGTCGGCTCGATCGGCTTCCGCTGGGGCCAGAAGGAAGGCCAGGATCAGGGCAAATGGAACCTGAAGGAAGAGGATGCCGGCGGCGCCGCCATCCGCCCGCGCATGTCGCTGGTCGGGCAGCACGATGAAGTGGTCGCAGTCGGCTTTCCCTACTTCGGCAACCAGGAGCATGAGCATTTCGCCTCCACCAGCCACGCCGGCATCCTGCCGCGCCACATCGCCGCCAAGCGGGTGCAGACGGTCGAGGGCGAAATCCTGGTGGCCACCGTGTATGACTTGTTCGTCGCCAACTACGGCCTGGACCAGGGCCTGGGCGGCCCGAACGTTGCCGCCAGCTACGACGACGACCTGCCGTACACCCCGGCCTGGCAGGAAAAGATCACCGGCGTACCGCGCGCCGACGTGATCCAGGTGGCGCGCGAATTCGGCGACAACGCCGACAAGACGCACGGCAAGTCGATGGTGATTCTCGGTGCCGGCCTGAACCACTGGTATCACATGGACATGAATTACCGCGCGATCATGAACATGCTGATCATGTGCGGCTGCGTCGGCCAGTCGGGCGGCGGCTGGTCGCATTATGTCGGCCAGGAAAAGCTGCGCCCGCAAACCGGCTGGACACCGCTGGCCTTCGCGCTCGACTGGAACCGGCCGCCGCGCCAGATGAACAGCACCTCGTTCTTCTACGCGCACACCGACCAGTGGCGTTATGAAACGCTGCAGGTAGCCAGCATCCTGTCGCCGCTGGCCGACGCCAGCCAGTTCAGCGGCCAGTTGATCGACTACAACGCGCGCGCCGAACGCATGGGCTGGCTGCCGTCGGCGCCGCAATTGCAGGCCAACCCGATCGCCATCACCAAGGAGGCCAAGGCTGCCGGCATCGAACCGAAACAGTACGCGCTGGATCGGCTGAAAAGCGGCGAGCTGAAATTTGCCTGCGAAGACCCGGACCACCCGCAAAACTTCCCGCGCAACCTGTTCGTCTGGCGCTCCAACCTGCTCGGCTCGTCCGGCAAGGGACATGAATATTTCCTCAAGCACCTGCTCGGCACCACGCACGGCGTGCAGGGCAAGGACCTGGGGCAAAGCGGCGGCGCCAAACCGGAAGACGTGGCCTGGCATGAACAGGCGCCGGAAGGCAAGCTGGATCTCTTGGTGACGCTCGACTTCCGCATGTCGACCACCTGCCTGTATTCCGACATCGTGCTGCCGACCGCGACCTGGTACGAAAAGAACGACCTCAACACCTCCGACATGCACCCGTTCATCCATCCGCTGTCGGCGGCGGTCGACGCCGCCTGGGAGGCGAAGAGCGACTGGGAAATCTACAAGGGCTTCGCCAAGAAGTTTTCGGAACTGGCGGTCGGCCAGCTGGGCGTCGAGCAGGACCTGGTGACGCTGCCGCTGCAGCACGACACGCCGGCCGAGCTGGCGCAGGCCGAAGTCAAGGACTGGAAGAAAGGCGAATGCGAGGCGATTCCGGGCCAGACCATGCCGGCCATGATCGTGGTCGAGCGCGACTACCCGAACACCTACGCCCGCTTCACCTCGCTCGGACCGCTGATGGACAAGCTCGGCAACGGCGGCAAGGGCATCAACTGGAACACCGAGCACGAAGTCAAGCTGCTCGGCCAATTGAGCTACACCGTGGCCGACGGCGCCGCCAAGGGGCGGCCGCGCATCGACAGCGACATCGACGCCGCCGAAGTGATCCTGGCGCTGGCGCCGGAAACCAACGGCGAAGTGGCGGTCAAGGCCTGGGCCGCGCTGTCGGCTTTCACTGGCATCGACCACACCCACCTGGCGCGCACCCGGGAGGATGAAAAAATCCGCTACCGCGACATCCAGGCACAGCCGCGCAAGATCATCTCGTCGCCGACCTGGAGCGGGATCGAGTCCGAGCACGTCAGCTACAACGCCGGCTATACCAACGTGCACGAGCTGATTCCCTGGCGCACGCTGTCCGGGCGCCAGCAGTTGTACCAGGACCACGCCTGGATGCGCGCCTTTGGCGAAGCGCTGTGCGTGTACCGGCCGCCGATCGACACCCGCAGCCACCAGGCCCTGCATAACGCCAAGCCGAACGGCAACCCGGAGATCCTGCTGAACTTCATCACGCCGCACCAGAAATGGGGCATCCACAGCACCTACAGCGACAACCTGTTGATGCTGACGCTATCGCGCGGCGGGCCGATCGTCTGGATTTCCGAAACCGATGCGAAAAAGGCCGGGATTGTCGACAACGACTGGATCGAAGCCTTCAACGCCAACGGCGCGCTGTGCGCGCGGGCGGTGGTCAGCCAGCGCGTGATGCCGGGCATGGTGTTGATGTACCACGCGCAGGAAAAGATCATCAACGTGCCAGGTTCGGAAATCACCAACACGCGCGGCGGCATCCACAACTCGGTGACGCGCGCGGTGCTGAAGCCGACCCATATGATCGGTGGCTATGCGCAACTGTCGTACGGCTTCAACTACTACGGCACGGTCGGCTCGAACCGCGACGAATTCGTGATCGTACGCAAGATGAACAAGATCGACTGGATGGACGGCGAAGCCGACGCCGCCACCGCCAACACCTCAGAGGCCTGACATGAAAATACGCGCCCAAATTGCGATGGTGCTGAACCTGGACAAGTGCATCGGCTGCCATACCTGCTCGGTGACCTGCAAGAACGTCTGGACTTCGCGCCCCGGCATGGAATACGCCTGGTTCAACAACGTCGAAACCAAGCCCGGCATCGGTTATCCGAAGGACTGGGAAAACCAGGAGCGCTGGCAGGGCGGCTGGCAGCGCAAGGACAACGGCAAGATCGCGCCGAAGATCGGCGGCAAATGGCGCGTGCTGGCGAAGATTTTCGCCAACCCGCACCTGCCGCAGATCGACGACTATTACGAGCCGTTCACCTTCGACTACCAGCATCTGCACAACGCGCCCACCAGCCGCACGCAGCCGGTGGCGCGGCCGCGCTCGCTGATCACCGGCGAACGGATGGAAAAGATCGAGTGGGGTCCGAACTGGGAAGAAATCCTCGGCGGCGAATTCGAGAAGCGCTCGCAGGACTACAACTTCGAGGCGGTGCAGAAGGACATCTACGGCCAGTTCGAGAACACCTTCATGATGTACCTGCCGCGCCTGTGCGAGCACTGCCTGAACCCGGCCTGCGTCGCCGCCTGCCCGTCCGGCTCGATCTACAAGCGCGAGGAAGACGGCATCGTGCTGGTCGACCAGGACAAGTGCCGCGGCTGGCGCATGTGCGTCTCGGCCTGTCCGTACAAGAAGATCTACTACAACTGGCAGTCCGGCAAGGCGGAAAAATGCACTTTCTGCTACCCGCGCATCGAAGCCGGGCAGCCGACGGTCTGTTCGGAAACCTGCGTCGGCCGCATCCGCTACCTGGGCGTGCTGCTGTATGACGCCGATGGCATCGAGCAGGCCGCCAGTGCGGCCAACGAGCAGGACCTGTACCAGGCCCAGCTCGACCTGTTCCTCGATCCGCACGATCCAAAAGTGCAGGAACAGGCACGCAAGGATGGCGTGCCGGAAGCCTGGCTGGTCGCGGCGCAACAGTCGCCGACTTACAAGATGGCGATCGAGTGGAAGATCGCCTTCCCGCTGCATCCCGAGTACCGCACGCTGCCGATGGTCTGGTATGTGCCGCCGCTGTCGCCGATTTCCGCTGCCGCCAACAACGGCCAGATCGGCACCCGCGGCCTGCTGCCGGACGTCGAATCGCTACGCATCCCGCTGCGCTACCTGGCCAACCTGCTGACCGCCGGCGACGAGCAGCCGGTCAAGCTGGCGCTGGAGCGGATGCTGGCGATGCGCGCCTTCATGCGCGAACGCCACGTCGACAAGCACGACAACCCGGCGCTGCTGGCGCAGGTCGGCCTCTCCACCGCGCAGGTCGAGGACATGTACCGCTACATGGCAATCGCCAATTACGAAGACCGCTTCGTGATCCCGTCCACGCACCGCGAATATGCCGAAAACACCTTCGATCTGCGCGGCTCGTGCGGCTTTTCGTTTGGCAACGGCTGTTCCGGCGGCGACTCCGAGTTGAGCCTGTTCGGCGGCAAGAAAAAGAGCCGCGTGATCCCGATCAAGGAGGCGCTATGAACACCGTCACTACCGCTTGCCGCCTGCCGACGTATTCCGCAATCGCCGCCCTGCTCGACTATCCGCAGGCCGAACTGCTGGCGGCGCTGCCCGAATTGCGCGCCGCGTTGCAGGCGGAAAAACTGCTGCCGCGTCAGGGCCTGCAGGAGATCGTTGCATTGTGCGACTACCTGGGGCGGCACGACCTCTACACGCTGCAGGAAAACTACGTCAGCCTGTTCGACCGCGGGCGCGGCCATTCGCTGCACCTGTTCGAGCACGTGCACGGCGAATCGCGCGACCGTGGCCAGGCGATGGTCGACCTGCAGCAGCTGTATGCTGGCCAGGGGCTGCACCTGGCCGCCGCCGAATTGCCCGATTATCTGCCGGTATTCCTCGAATTCCTGTCGCGCCAGCCGCGCGCCGAGGCACGCGAACTGCTGGCCGAAACTGCGCACATCCTGCAGGCGCTGGGCGCGCGGCTGGCTGCGGCCGGCAGCCATTATCACCATGCGTTGAATGCGCTGCTCTCGCTGTGCGGCGAAAAGCCGGTCGCAGGCGAATTCGTCGCCCGGGATGGTGCCATCGAGGCTGACGACTTCGAGGCGATCGACGCCGCCTGGGCCGAGGAGCCGGTCGCCTTTGGCGGCGGCTGCGCGACGCCGACCGTCAATCCGGCCGGCGAAGCGGTGATCCGTTTCCAGCCGCGTGCCGGCAGCCCGTCTGCCGCGTCTGCGTCCCCCTCCCGTTCCCCTTCCAGCCCCAGCGCAGGAGCCTGACATGAGCGCCTTTCATAACTTCCTGTTCGGAATCTATCCGTACATCGCCCTCACCATCTTCCTGCTCGGCAGCCTGGTGCGCTTCGACCGCGACCAGTACACCTGGAAGAGCGATTCCTCCCAATTGCTGAAGCGCGGCCAGTTGCGCTGGGGCAGCAACCTGTTCCATATCGGCGTGCTCGGCTTGTTTTTCGGCCACCTGGTCGGCCTGTTGACGCCGCAGGACTTGTACCACGCGGTGGGCTTGTCCACTGCCGGCAAGCAACTGCTGGCGATGGCGGCCGGCGGCGTGATGGGCTTGCTGTGCCTGATCGGCCTGGTGCTGCTGGTGCACCGGCGCCTCGCCGAGCCACGCATCCGCGCCACCAGCAGCCGCATGGACATCTTCATCCTGCTCTGGATCCTGGTCACGCTGCTGCTCGGCCTGATCAGCATCTTCGCCTCGTTCGCCCACATGGATGGCTCGGTGATGCTGCTGCTGGCCAACTGGGCGCAGCACATCGTCACCTTCCGCGGCGACGCCGCCGCCTTCCTGGCCGGCACGCCGCTAATCTACCGCGTGCACCTGTTCTTCGGCATGACGCTGTTCCTGCTGTTTCCATTCTCGCGCCTGGTGCACGTCTGGAGCGGCTTTGCCAGCATCGGCTATGTGGTGCGACCGTACCAGATCGTGCGCAAGCGCTAACCGCTTTTGACTGCGAAGGAATCGACCATGGATCAAGCCTTGCCACTGGTGATCAACGACACCGTGATTCCGCCCGCCGCGATCGCCGCCGAGCTGGAATGGCACGACTCGGAAGCGGCGGCGCGCAACGCGCTGGCGATCCGCGAATTGCTGCGCCAGCGGGCGCTGGAGCTGGGCTTGCTGACAGCCGACACCGCTGCCGAGGCCAACCCCGACCACGGCGCCGCCTTCGATGCCGCGCTGGAACGCCTGCTGGCGCAGGAAGTGCGCCTGCCGCAAGCCGACGAGCAGGAATGCCGGCGCTACTACGCGCTGCACGCCGATTCTGAATTCTGCGTCGGCGAACTGGTGGCCGCCAGCCATATCCTGTTCGCCAGCTCGGAGCGGGTGCCGCTGGCGGCGCTGCGCGCGGCCGCTGAACGGGTGCTGCACGAGGTGCTGGCGCAACCGGACAGCTTTGCCACCGCCGCCCGCGACAATTCGAATTGCCCGTCGGCCGCGGTCGGCGGCAGCCTGGGCCAGCTCGGGCGCGGCGACAGCGTGCCGGAATTCGAGCAGGCGCTGTTCGAGCACAAGCAGCATGCCAAGCCGGCGCTCGGCATCCTGCCCGGCCTGGTGAATACCCGGTACGGTTTTCATATCGTGCGCATCGACCAGCGCGTGCCGGGCCGGGTGCTGCCGTTCGAGGAAGTGCAGCCGCAAATCGCCGAGCGCATGCGGCAGGCGGTGTTCGCCAAGGCCTTCCAGCAATACGTGCGGCTGCTGGCCGGCGCCGCCAGCATCTGCGGGGCCGAGCTGGACGCCGCTGGCAGCCCGCTGGTGCAATGATGAAAGTCTTCGGCATCAGCGGCTATTCCGGCAGCGGCAAGACGACGCTGATCGAGCAACTGATCCCGCGCTTCCGCCAGGACGGCTACACGGTGTCGGCCATCAAGCACACCCACCACGGCTTCGACCTCGACCGCCCCGGCAAGGATTCGCACCGGATGCGCCGCGCCGGCTGCGGCGAAGTGCTGCTGGTCGGCGACTGCCGGCTGGCGCTGCTGCAGGAGTTCGCGCCGGACGAGCCGCCCGGCCTGCCGCAACTGCTGGCCCGGCTGGCTCCCTGCGACCTGGTGCTGGTGGAAGGCTATAAGGACAGCGACCTGCCGCAACTGCGGCTGCACCGCAGCTCCCTGGCGCGGCCACCGCAACTGGACAACCCGGCCATCGTCGCGGTCGCCAGCGATATCGCGCTGGATTGCGCACAACCCTGGCTGCCGCTGGCGGACGTGACGGCGATCCATCGCTTCCTGCAGGATCATCTGTTCGGCGCAGCGCGCTCCGGCTCCCGCTCAGCGCCGGCGTATTGCTGGGCTTGACCGCCGCCTCTGCTGGAGCGGACAGATACTCCAGATCCACCGACCTGTTGTCGCCTATAAATAAACCCTGATTACCACATACTCCAGCTGATCATAAAAATTTCCGGAAAATCCCGGGCACTGAAGGCGGGCCCTGATCAAGCCTGGCCGCTGGCGCCAGGATCCGGCGCCGGGCGCCGCGCCGACACCAGCGCGACGCCGGCGCAGGTCACCGCAATGCCGGCGAGGCTGAGCGAGGCCGGCACCACGCCATACATCAGCCATTCCAGCAGCACGGCGATGATCGGCGTCAGGAAAAACAGGCTGGTGACGCGGGTGGCGTGGCCGCGCCGCATCAACAGGTGCAGCGCGTTGACCGCCAGGATCGAGGCGAAGATCACCAGGAAGGCGATCGAACCCAGCAGGCTCCAGCTCCAGCGCACCGCGAAGCCCTCGACTTGCCACGCCAGTGGCAGCAGCACCAGTAGCGACGCCAAGAATTGGATCAGCGAGGCGCTGCGCAGATCGACCGCCGGGCAAAACACCCGCTGATACAAGGTGCCGCCGGTAATCGCCAGCAGCGAAATGCCGACCGCCATCAGGCTGGCGCCGGAAGCGGCCTGGAAGTTGACCTTGTGCCACACCACCAGCGCCACGCCCAGCAGGCCGAGGCCGACCCCCAGCCATTGCGCCGGGCGCAGCCGCTCGCCCATCAGCCGGGATGCGAACACTGCCGTCAGCAGCGGCTGGGTCGCCAGCAGCAAGGCGGTGATGCCGGCCGACATGCCGAGGTATTGCGCATAGTGGCTGCCGCTCAGATTGACCGCATGCATCAGCAGGCCGGCGACGCAAATATGGAAAAATTCGCGGCCGCTGCGCGGCCAGCGCGCTCGCGCCAGCAACAGCCATGGAAGCAGGCAGGCGACGCCGAACAGGTAGCGCAGGGACAGGAAGGTGAATGGCGGCGCATCCTGCATGCCGGCCTTGCTGGCCAGGTAGCCGGAACCCCAGACCAGCACGAAGAACCAGGCCAAAAAGCTGTCACCACGATGGGCGGCAGGTAGGCTGGCAGCGGGCGCGGACGGCATCAGGCAGCTTCAGCGGGCATTTGCGGCATGGCTGGCCAGCACGATCCTTACCGCGGGGTCGAGCGTGGCCATGAAACCTTCGACCGTGTCGGTATACGCACCGGGCAGGCCGAGCTCCTGATTGATCTGGCGGTGCGACAAGTCTTGCTCCAGCACCCCGGCCGGGCGGCCGAACAGGTTCACCTTGGCGGCAAATGCATGCGCCGGCGTGCAGGAATCGGCTTGGCGCCGGGTCGAGCACACCATCAGCATCGGCAGTGCAGCGGTCGTCAATTGGTCGAACGGCGATACCGACTGCCAGTAGGCCGGGTTGCTGCCGAATACCCGGTCGTACAGCCTCGAATGGCGGGCCTGCATCAGTTGCACCAGGTCGAGCGCGGCGCTGTCCAGCACGATCGCGCCCAGCCACGGCCGGGCGCCGAGCGCCAGCGCCCGGGCCGGCGCCGCCGCCAGCAGCGCAACCAGGTGTGCACCGGCTGAATGCCCGAGCAGGATGAAACGGGCCGGGTCGCCGCCCCATTGCTGCGCTTTGCCTTGGGCTGCGGCCAGCGCGTGCGCGACATCCTCGGCCTGCTGCAACGGGTCGGCCCTTGGCCACAGCCGGTAATTGACTGAAACCAGGATGAAACCCTGCGGCGCCCAGCGCGCCAGCTTGTTTTCCACCACTGCGCGCGCACCCTTGTCGCCATAGCGCCAAGCGCCGCCATGCACCATCAGCAATACCGGCGCCTGCTTCGCCTGCGGCGGCAGATATACGTCCATGCGCTGTTGCGGGTCGCGACCATAGGCCACATCGCGCAGCAGCCGCACCCCGGCCGGCAGTGTCACGGTTTCGGCGGCAGTTGCCGCGGGTATTGCGCCCGGCAGTTGGGCCGGTTGCGCTACAGTAGGCTGCGCCGTCCGCTCACCCGGCGTCCCGCCGAATGCGAGTTGCGCGGCAAACGACAGCGCCAGCGCCAGCGCGCACACGGGGACGCCGGTTCTGATCACGCTGGCAGGAAGTCTCATGTTTTTTTGGGGCGCGGCGCAAGCAACGAAGGAAGTGGAAAGGGTGATGATCTTTGCGCAAACCGTTTGATTCCACCTCCGACCGGACAGCCGAATTACACTATCCGGTTGGGTAACCGTTGGAGGCATCGCATGCCGCGCAAAGTATTCTGGGACGATCCTTACCAAACCACGCTAGAGACCCGCATCGCCAGCGTTCGCGGCGCGCAGGTGACGCTGGAAGCGACCATTTTCTATGCGTTTTCCGGCGGCCAGGAAAGCGATGCCGGTTCGATCGCTGGCCAGCCGGTGCTGGCGGCGCAGAAGGACGGCATGGAGATTCTCTATACGATGGCGCCGCAGCATGGCCTGTGCACCGGGCAGGCGGTGCGGGTCGAGATCGACTGGTCCCGGCGCTACCGCCTGATGCGGCTGCATTTCGCCGCCGAACTGGTGCTGGAACTGGTCTATAAAACGCTGGGCGACATCGACAAGGTGGGTGCGCACATCGCCGTCGACAAGGCCAGGATCGACTTCGCCTGGCCGCACAACATCGCGCCGCTGCTGCCGGCGCTGGCGACCCAGGCGCAGGCGATCGTTGACGCCGACCGCACCATCGTCAGCGCCTTCGCCGACGGACCGAGCGAACAACGCTACTGGGAACTGCCGGGTTTTGCGCGCGTGCCCTGCGGCGGCACACACCTGCGGCGCACCGGCGAAGTCGGCATACTGCGTCTGAAGCGCAATAACATCGGGCGCGGCAAGGAGCGGATCGAAATCTTCGTCGATTGACCGCCGGACCGGCGCTGCCTCAAAGCATTCGGCAGGCATTCGCCGCTACCTATCCCCACTTCTTGCCCAGCTCCTCCAGCCCGGCTTGCTGCAGGTCCTCCGGCGTCATCGCGATCCGGAATTGGCAGTCGGCATTGAAGTGCAGGAACCACGGCTCGGCCAGCGCCGGGATCTGCGCGGCCCGTTCGACATCGACGATCAGCACGGCGCCCCGTTGCCCGCTCTGCTCGGTAAAGTAGATTGCTTCCGGCTTGATTTCTTCGGTGATGCGTCGAATCACGGCCCCCGCCGTGCCGTTCCGGACCGCGGTATTGAACGGCTCATGGGGGAATACGACGTTGAGTAACATACGCACGATGCTTGACTCCTTGAACTGGTGCCAACCAGGCCAGCCGGTGCAGCGAGCATGGCCAGTTCCGGATGGCGACGGCGGTCAGTGCTACTACAGCCCATACGCGCCGCGGTGTTGAAAAACCCCCGCCAGCGCGTGATTTTGCCGCCTTTGACGGTGAAGACATGGGCCCATTCGGAGGCAAAATCCTGCTTGCTGTCGAGCGCCGTGGATTGCTCCCATCCGAGTACGGTGACATGCTCGCCAGCCTCAATGAATTCGCGCGGCTCGAACACGTGAATCGCGTCCGCCACCAGGATTGCCGCAAAAAAAGCGGCCACCTCGGCGCGGTTGCGCCGCCGCCCGGCGTACGGCAAATTGTTCGAACCGACGAACTCCCAATCGACCTCGTCCGCCACCAGCTCCAGGATCGCCGGCACATTTCCCTGACCGAAAGCAGTGTATGCCTGCTGCACGATGGCAGTAGCGGTGCTCATGCCGAAGCCTCCTGTCGAGCAACCACCCGAGAGATCTGGGCGGAACCACATCGATGCCGACGACTTGATTTGCTGGTGATGTAAAGGCCGCGGCGGCAACGCAGCCATAGGAAGACCCTTGCCAAGCCTGAACTTTAGTATTTCTCACTGCGATTACCATGCGCGAGCACGGCGCATTTGCGCTATATCAAACGGCCGCCAGGAAAGGCCGGCCGCATGGAACCAGGTCGTACGCCCGCGCTTTCTCGGGCGTTTCAGTTCGTGCGCGGCACGGCTCCACGCATCTCGCGTCAAATATCGACCGGATCGACTTCCAGCGACCATTTGACGCGGCTCTTCATCGCGCGCAGCGCCGCAACCCACTGTTTCAGGAACGCCTGCAGCGCCGGCCGCGACGCGCATTCGAGCAACAGTTGCGCGCGCTCGACGTTGGCCACCCGGGTCAGCGTCATCGGGATCGGGTCGTGCAGCGTGATGCCCTGGTGCGGCAGGCAGTCCTTGGCCAGTTGTAGGAAATCCAGCGCCACCTGCAATTCGCGCGCCTCGGCGCGCAGCAGCGCCTGGTGGATGTAGGGTGGCAGTTCGGCGGCGCGCCGCTCGGCCAAGAGCGCGGCAGCGAAATGGTCGTAGTCGTGCGCCATCACCGCGGCAAACAGCGGGTGCTGCGGATAGCGGCTCTGGATCAGCACTTCGCTGGGACTGCCGCCCTCCTTTTGCGCAGCACGGCCGGCGCGCCCGGCGACCTGCATCAGTTGCGCGAACAGCCGCTCGCTGGCGCGGTAGTCGTGTGAAAACAGTGCGGTGTCGGGGTTCAGCACGCCGACCAGGGTCAGGTTTTTGAAGTCGTGCCCCTTGGCCACCATCTGGGTGCCGATCAGGATGTCGACTTCGCCCTGGTGCACCTGCTCGAACGCGGCTTGCGCGCTGCCCTTTCTGCGGGTCGAGTCGGCGTCGATGCGCAACAGGCGCGCTTCCGGAAACTGGATCTGCAGACTTTCCTCCAGCCGCTGGGTGCCGCGCCCGAGCGGCTGCAGGTCGACGTTGCCGCAGGTCGGACAGTGGCGCGGGATCGGCAGCTCCAGGCTGCAGTGATGGCAGCGCAGGCGCCGCTCCGGCTTGTGCAGCACCATGAAGGCCGTGCAGCGGCGGCAGTCGCTGACCCAGCCGCAGGCGTCGCACGCCAGCACCGGCGCATAGCCGCGCCGGTTCAGGAACAGCAGCGACTGCTCGCCGCGCTGCAGGCGCTGCTTCAAGGCGCCGATCAGGGTCGAGGTCAGCCCTTCAGCCGGCTTGTCGCGCTCCATGTCGATCAGGCGCACCTTCGGCAGCATGGCGTCGCGCACCGCGCGGGCGCGCAGTTCCAGTTTCCGGTAGCGGCCCGACTGCGCGTGCTGCCAGGATTCCAGCGACGGCGTGGCCGAGCCCAGCACCACCGGGATCTGCAACTGGTGCGCGCGCCACACCGCCAGGTCGCGCGCCGAATAGCGCAAGCCCTCCTGCTGCTTGTAGGACGGATCGTGCTCTTCGTCGATCACGATCAGCTTCAGGTGCGGCAGCGAGGCCAGCACCGCCAGCCGCGTGCCGAGCACGATCGCCGCGCGCCCCAGGTGCGCCGCCAGCCAGTGTAGTGTGCGCTCGCCTTCGGCCAGGCCGCTGTGCAGGGTCGCTACCAGCGTGCCGGGAAAGCGCGCGCGTACGCTGGCTTCCAGTTGCGGCGTCAGGTTGATCTCGGGCACCAGGATCAGGACCTGCGCCGCCTCGCCACGCGCCGCCGCCAGCGCCAGCACGCGCGCGGCGGCATGCAGATAGACCTCGGTCTTGCCGCTGCCAGTGACCCCATATAAAAGGCTGGGCGCGAAACCATCGGCGCCGGCAATCGCGTCGGCCGCGGCCTGCTGCGCCGGATTCAATGCGGGTGCGTCGGCAACCGGCGCCGCGACTGGCGCCGCCCCGTCCTTGGACAGCTTTTTCAGCGCGCGCAGCAGCGCCAGCGGCTTGGCTGCGCGCAGGTTCTTCGGCAAGCCGGGCAGCATCACCTCGCCCAGCGGCCGCTGGTAATACTCGGCGGCAAAAGCGCACAGCGCCAGCCACGACGCCGACAGCGGCGCCAACTCGGCGCGCAGCGCCAGCACGGTTTTCAGCTTGTCCGGCGCCAGCGCGGAAACGTCTTCGATGCCGACGATCACGCCGACCTCCTCGCGCCGGCCGAACGGCACCAGCGCCAATTGCCCGATTTGTGGCGGCGGCACATCCGACGCCGCTTGCCAACGGTAGTCGAAAGCAAAGTCAAGCGGGGTATCGAGCGCGATTTTGAGGATTCGTGGTTCCACGACTTAATGTAATTCCTGAGAAGTCGGGCTAACTAACGGTTTCATATGGAATTTTCAGACTATCCACAAAAACTGTGGATAACTTTGTGGGTAAGTACCTCTTGACAGCCGTAAACGCCAGAATTCATGCGGCTTGCATTAGATTGCCCAAACCAAATGCAAAATATAACTTCTTTAAAATCAATGGCTTGCAAATCTCTCTGAAAACATAAAAAATTCTTTTCATAAAAATTTGCCGTCCCGCATCCCATTCAGGAATGTGCATAAGTTGTTGCAGTGCAGATAAAAATTGTTCCTGGTGCCGGCTCTTGCATGACCTGAGTATGCAAATCCGCGGCTTATCGAGGCATTTCGGGCGGAACATGGCACGGGCTCTGGCTTTCCATAAACAAACCTTGCAAATAGGGAAACCTCGGGCCGCCCGGCTGCCACGCGCAGCATGTTGCAGCTTGACAAACAAGTTTGCGCATCCGGGTGAATTTGTAAAATCGAACGCCGCCGATGTCCGGCTTGCCGCCACCGCGCCGCTCTACTGGCGGGGGGAAAACGGCCGCCTGTCAAGCTGGTTTAATCCAGACAGCGACGATGCAACGCAACAAGAAGTTAATGTAAAAATTCATGTTGTCACCTAAGCACCCGATTCTAAAGCGCTTTTTCAACTATCCACAAAAATTGTGGATAACTTTGTGAGTAAGCGCCTCTTGACAATCGCTAGAGCCATGATCCACGCGGGTTTCAACAAAATGCACAAACTAATCGCAAAAATTAACTACTTGAAAATCAATAACTTAAGAATTTTCTCTGCGCCAAGGCAATAAGGTTTTTTTTAATTTTCGCGACGTTGTTTAAAAGATCATTTTGTGCATAAGTAAGCACGTTTTACTGCCTTGGGCGCTGCCGCAAAGCCGCTTTCCGCTACCGGCGGCGGCTTTCCGCAGGGTTCGCCCGGCTGCACTCCAGTGCCCTCAGGCGCGCATGGAGCGGCTGATTTGATGCACCGCCTCGACCAGCGCCGTGACCGCTTCGGGCGGCGTGAATTGTGAAATCCCGTGCCCCAGATTGAACACATGGCCGCTCCCAGCGCTGGGCGCGCCGAATGCCGTCAGTACCCTTTCCACTTCGGCGCGGATCTGCTCCGGCTGGGCGAACAGCACCGCCGGATCGAGATTGCCCTGCAGCGCCACGCGCTGGCCGACCCGGGCTCGCGCCTCGGTGAGGTTGACGGTCCAGTCGAGGCCAACCGCATCGGCGCCGATCGCCGCGATCTGCTCCAGCCACAGGCCGCCGCCCTTGGTGAAGACGATCACCGGAATCGATTCGCCATCCTTGTCCCGCTTCAGTTGCGCCAGCACCGCGCGCATGTAGTCCAGCGAAAACTGCTGGTAGGCGCCGTCGGCCAGCGCCCCGCCCCAGGTGTCGAACAGCATCAGCGCCTGGGCGCCGGCGTCGACCTGGGCGTTCAGGTAGGCCGCCACCGCTGCCGCGTTGGTGCGCAGGATGTGGTGCATCAGATCCGGGCGGTTGTACAGCATGGTCTTGACGGTGCGGAAATCGTCCGAGCCGCCACCTTCCACCATGTAGCAGGCCAAGGTCCAGGGGCTGCCGGAAAAGCCGATCAGCGGTACCCGCCCGTTCAGCTCGGTGCGGATCTGGGTGACGGCGTCGAATACGTATTGCAGGCTGCCGAGATCGGGCGCGCGCAGGGCCATGACGGCCTTTTCATCGCGCAGCGGATGGCGGAATTTCGGCCCTTCGCCGTCGACGAAATACAGCTCCAGCCCCATCGCGTCCGGCACCGTCAGGATGTCGGAAAACAGGATCGCCGCGTCCAGCGCGTAGCGGTCGAGCGGCTGCAAGGTCACTTCGGTGGCGTAGTCCGGGTTCTTGGCCAAACCGAGGAAGGAGCCGGCGCGTTCGCGCGTGGCGCGGTATTCGGGTAAATAACGCCCGGCCTGGCGCATCAGCCACAGCGGCGTGTAGTCGGTCGGCTGGCGGCGCAGCGCGCGCAGGAAGGTGTCGTTCCGCAAGGGGGAAAAATGTGGCATGGCAAGTGGGAGATTTCAGGAAGCCGCTATTATCGCCCAAAGCATGGTGCCCGGGCCGCATCCGCGCTGGCGTCACCGAAGTGCGCCGGCGGAGCCCGCAGTAACCCGATCCGTTTATATACTCCCACCGATCGGGACTAATCTCGTCGATAAAATAGCTGCTTTCACAAAATACTCCACCAAGAGTGGCGCAGACGGCAGATTGCCGCCTGCTTGCCCGGCACGCCTAGAACTGTTCCCATTCGTCGTTGGAGCTGCCCTGCGCCGCCGCCAGACGCTTGGCCGGGGCCGTCCGTTTGGGTGCAGCGGGAATGGTGCGCGCGCTGCCGCCCGGCGCCGCCTGCTGCAGTTGCGCCCCATCCAGCCGGAACACCGCCACTACCTGCGCCAGCTTGCCAGCCTGTTCCTGCATCGCTTCCGAGGCCGCCGCCGCTTCTTCCACCAGCGCCGCGTTTTGCTGCGTGACCTGGTCCATTTGCGTGATCGCCTGGTTGATCTGTTCGATCCCCGAGGTCTGCTCCGCACTGGCTGCGGTGATTTCGCTCATGATGTCGGTGACCCGCTGGATGCTGTCGACGATTTCCTGCATCGTGGCGCCCGCTTCGTCCACCAGCTTGGCTCCCGAGTCGACCTTGTCGACCGAGTCGTCGATCAGGGTCTTGATTTCCTTGGCCGCGGCTGCACTGCGCTGCGCCAGGTTCCTGACTTCGGCAGCCACCACCGCGAATCCTCTTCCCTGTTCGCCGGCGCGCGCCGCTTCCACCGCCGCGTTCAACGCCAGGATGTTGGTCTGGAAGGCGATGCCGTCGATGACGCCGATGATGTCGACGATCTTTTTCGACGAGGCGTTGATCGAGCCCATCGTCTGCACCACTTGCGAGACCACCGTGCCGCCGCGGCTGGCCACTTCCGAGGCCGAGACCGCCAGTTGATTGGCCTGGCGCGCGTTGTCGGCGTTTTGCTTGACGGTCGAGGTCAGTTCTTCCATCGAGGAGGCGGTTTCTTCCAGCGAGCTGGCTTGCTCTTCGGTGCGCGAGGACAAGTCCTGGTTGCCGGCCGCGATCTGCCCCGAGGCGGTGGCGATGGTGTCGGTGCCGCTGCGTACTTCACCCACCACTTTCGCCAGGCTGTCGCGCATGCTTTTCATCGCATACAGCAGGCTGCTCTTGTCGTTGGCCTTGGTCTCGACTGCCACCGTCAGGTCGCCCGCCGCAATCTTGCCTGCTATCCCGGCCGCGTAATTCGGTTCGCCGCCCAGTTGCTTCATCAGTCCGCGGGTGATGAACCATGCGGCCAGAATGCCGAGCAGCACGGCAAAGGCGCCGAGGCCGAGCATCAGTATGGTTGTCGCCCGCGCCGTTTCTTCGGCCTGCTTGCCGGATTGGCGCATCAGCGTTGCCTCGAATTCCACCATATCCGCCAAAGCCTTGAAATAATCAGCCTGCAACGGACGAACCTGCAAAAACAACGCGTCGCGTGCCTGATCCTTCTTGTCCTCGCTGGCCAACTGGATGACGCTATCGCGCGCCCCGATGTACGCGCTACGCACCTCCATCAATGCCTTCAAGCGCGTCCGCGCTTCCGGCAGGCGAAGTACCTTTTCCAGCTGGGTGAAATCCTGGGCCACGTTCGAACTGGCTTGCAGGATCCGATCCAGTTCCTGCTTCGCTTCCGCCTGGTCGGTCAACAGGATCATGTTACGCATGCTGCGGGCCTGCAGGTTGACCTGGTCCTGCAGCCGGTGCAGCAGCGCGGTGGTTTCATAATGTTCGTTGACCACCTCGTCGATCTGCGTTGCCAGTTGCGTCAAGCGCACCACACCGGCCAGCGTGATGATTGTCATGAATACGATCAACATGCCAAAGCCAAGGGCGAGCCGCTGGCTGACTTTCAGGTTTGCAATGTTCATGGTGTTTCAGATGAATGGTTGACGGTTTGGTTAGGTGGCCAACTGGTCGATCAGCCCGATCTCGGCGCTCGACATCAGGCGCTCGATATCGACCAGGATCAGCATCCGCTCGTCGAGCGCACCGAGGCCGATCAGGTAATCGACGTTCACCGCCGAGCCCATTTCCGGCGCCGGCTTGACCTGCTCCGGCGTCAGGGTGATCACGTCCGAGACGCTGTCGACCACCATCCCAACCACCCGCCCGCCGATGTTGAGAATGATCACCACCGTAAACTGGTCGTAGCTCGGCGTGCCGAGATTGAACTTCAGGCGCATGTCGATGATCGGCACGATGATGCCGCGCAGGTTGACCACGCCCTTGATGAATTCGGGGGCGTTGGCAATCCGGGTCACGCTGTCGTAGCCGCGCAACTCCTGCACCTTCTGGATGTCGATGCCGTATTCCTCCGTGCCCAGGGTAAACGCCAGGAATTCCAGTGTGGGCGGAAGCGCCGCAGCGGACGACCCGATGTGGCCGGCCGCGAGATTCGGTGTGGGATTGGTTTGCATCGCGTATTGATTAAATAGTGAATGGAGTTCCGCAGCCGGTCTGGTCTGCCGACCAGCCGGCATGCGCCCGGTTTGCGCGCTCGATGGTGCGGCGGCAATCGGGTCGCGATTCGGACACACTGTGCAGTGCCGAAGGCTGGATCGCTCCGGAAAATTTGATTCCATACGGCAACATTGCGGGGCAATGTAACACATTCGATTTGGAAATGTGTTAACTAATGTGTCATGCCGCAACCATTCGGGGCAGCGAGCCGCTCGGGCTCGCCGGATGTGTCGGGGACAGAGGCTGCGGGGACGTTTGCAGCCTCATATACTGCCGTCAATAAACCGCTTTCCTGCTTAAAAATAAAGGGAAATTTATTTATACTCCCTGATCCTTTGGATAAGGATCAGGGCCGGGCGGCGCCGGCTAGAACTGTTCCCATTCGTCGTTGGAGCTGCCCTGCGCCGCCGCCAGACGCTTGGCCGGGGCCGTCCGTTTGGGTGCAGCGGCGGGAATCGTGCGCGCGCTGCCGCCCGGCGCCGCCTGCGGCGTGATGCTTCGCACTGCCGCCTGCTGCAGTTGCGCCCCATCCAGCCGGAACACCGCCACCACCTGCGCCAGCTTGCCGGCCTGTTCCTGCATCGCTTCCGAGGCCGCCGCCGCTTCTTCCACCAGCGCCGCGTTTTGCTGCGTGACCTGGTCCATTTGCGTGATCGCCTGGTTGATCTGTTCGATCCCCGAGGTCTGCTCCGCACTGGCTGCGGTGATTTCGCTCATGATGTCGGTGACCCGCTGGATGCTGTCGACGATTTCCTGCATCGTGGCGCCCGCTTCGTCCACCAGCTTGGCTCCCGAGTCGACCTTGTCGACCGAGTCGTCGATCAGGGTCTTGATTTCCTTGGCCGCGGCTGCACTGCGCTGCGCCAGGTTCCTGACTTCGGCAGCCACCACCGCGAATCCTCTTCCCTGTTCGCCGGCGCGCGCCGCTTCCACCGCCGCGTTCAACGCCAGGATGTTGGTCTGGAAGGCGATGCCGTCGATGACGCCGATGATGTCGACGATCTTTTTCGACGAGGCGTTGATCGAGCCCATCGTCTGCACCACTTGCGAGACCACCGTGCCGCCGCGGCTGGCCACTTCCGAGGCCGAGACCGCCAGTTGATTGGCCTGGCGCGCGTTGTCGGCGTTTTGCTTGACGGTCGAGGTCAGTTCTTCCATCGAGGAGGCGGTTTCTTCCAGCGAGCTGGCTTGCTCTTCGGTGCGCGAGGACAAGTCCTGGTTGCCGGCCGCGATCTGCCCCGAGGCGGTGGCGATGGTGTCGGTGCCGCTGCGTACTTCACCCACCACTTTCGCCAGGCTGTCGCGCATGCTTTTCATCGCATACAGCAGGCTGCTCCGGTCATTGGCCTTGGTCTCGACCGCCACCGTCAGGTCGCCCGCCGCAATCTTGCCCGCTATCCCGGCAGCGTAATTCGGTTCGCCGCCCAGTTGCTTCATCAGCCAGCGCGTCATCAGGAAGGCGGCGACGATGCCCAGCGCCAGGGCACCGAGCAGCAGACCGATGATCAGGCTGCGCGCTGTCTCGTACAGTGCATCGCCCACGTGCGAAGCCTGGATGCCGCCGTCCACACTCAATTGCGCCAGCATATCGATGTTCTTGGTGAGTTCGGCGTTCAACCGCGACGATTCGCCGCGGATTGCGGTTCGCGCTTCCTCAGTCATATTTCCACGTGACAAGGCGACGATGTTGGTGCTTTCGTCGATATACGTTCCCCACAGCTTGAGGATTTCGCCGTACATCGCTTTTTCTTCCGATCTGGAAATGCGGCGCGAAAATTCTTCACCGTTTTTCTGGAAGTCTGCCGCAGCGGTAGCCATGCTTGCTTCATACCTCGTCATTTCGGGTTCGTCGACCGAAAGAATATGCTGCAATGCCTGCCCCCGATAGCGCGCCAGGCTGGCCTTCATTTCCAGCGCCGCGCGCGAGGCCGGCATCCAGTTGTCGGCGATATCGCTGGAGCTGGCGTTGACCTTCGCCAACTGGATGATCGAGAAAGCGCCGAGGATCAAGGTCAATACGAGTACGGCGGCGAAGGAAAGCGCCAGTTTGGTGGCGAGTCGCATGTGATGAAACCAGTTCACGGGTCTGCTCCTGAAAATAGTGTTTGATGGCCGGGTGCGGCCGTGTATTGGCAGGCCGGCTCAAGCGGCCAGCTTATCGATCAGGCCGATTTCTTTACTGGACATCAGGCGATCGATATCGACCAGGATCACCATCCGCTGGTCGAGCGTCCCCAAGCCGATCAGATAGCCGGTATCGACCACGGTACCCATCTCCGGCGCCGGCTTGATCTGCTCCGGCGTCAGGGTAATCACGTCCGAAACGCTGTCGACCACCATGCCGACCACCCGCCCGCCGATATTGAGTACGATGACGACCGTGAGTTGGTCATAGGCTGGCTGGCCCAGATTGAACTTGATGCGCATGTCGACGATCGGGACAATCGTGCCGCGCAGATTGACTACGCCCTTCAGGAAAGCGGGCGCATTGGCGATGCGGGTGACGGCATCGTAGCCGCGCAACTCCTGTACCTTTTGGATATCAATGCCGTATTCTTCGGCACCAATGGTAAATGCCAGAAATTCCAGCGGCGACTCGATCCTCGCGGCCGGTGGCCCGGTATCAGACCGCCGAAGATTCGGCGTGGCGCTTGCTTGCATCGTAGTCCCTTCTATTGCGGTTGATCATCAAGGGGGTGCCCCGCTTCGTAATGGCCGATCGGTAAATGATGTCTGGCAGTGCACATATACCGGTTTCATGGCGTCGACTCACCTTCTCAAAAAACAGAGCGCCAAGTTTGCTGCCTCGCCACGTTCGGTCGATGGCTGTCTGTAAATTTAGTTCCATACGGCAACATTTACGGCGCGAAGGGTACAGCATCCAGCCCCGGATGTCACGATTAGTGTGTTCACTGTTAGTGTGCCTTGGGCAACAGTGGACGTTTATGTCACAACTGAGACGCCGTTTTGGAGAATGCATCCGTGAGCTGCGCCAGGCACAGGGCTTGTCGCAAGAGGCATTCGCGGATAAATGCGGTTTTGCCCGTACCTACATGAGCCGGATCGAAACTGGCGGCGCCAACCCGTCGCTGGACGCAATCCACACACTGGCGACGGCGCTCGGGCTGAGCCTAAAGGGTCTGTTCCAGCACCTGTGAGGCGCCATCGGCATGCCGGTGACAGGAGCGCATCAGTCTCCGCAATCCAAGTACGGCAGGGTTTCGTCATACTCCCTGTTTTTCCCATTTCGGCGGGAGGACACACTGGTCCCATCGCCGAGGTACCGGGGTGTTGCTGACAATCAGGTGACCAGCCGATGACGCCGGTGCCGCGCGCTGCCCTCAAGCGCGCGAATCAGGCTTGCAAGCGAACATGAGCGGCTCGATACCGCGGGTGGCGACGCCAACGTGACGCGACGGACGTCGCTCGGCGGCACGCCTAGAACTGTTCCCATTCGTCGTTGGAGCTGCCTTGCGCCGCCGCCAGACGCTTGGCCGGGGCCGTCCGTTTGGGTGCAGCGGCGGGAATCGTGCGCACGCCGCCGCCCGCCACCGCCTGCGGCGTGATGCTGCGCACTGCCGCCTGCTGCAGTTGCGCTCCATCCAGCCGGAACACCGCCACCACCTGCGCCAGCTTGCCGGCCTGTTCCTGCATCGCTTCCGAGGCCGCCGCCGCTTCTTCCACCAGCGCCGCGTTTTGCTGCGTGACCTGGTCCATTTGCGTGATCGCCTGGTTGATCTGTTCGATCCCCGAGGTCTGCTCCGCACTGGCTGCGGTGATTTCGCTCATGATGTCGGTGACCCGCTGGATGCTGTCGACGATTTCCTGCATCGTGGCGCCCGCTTCGTCCACCAGCTTGGCTCCCGAGTCGACCTTGTCGACCGAGTCGTCGATCAGGGTCTTGATTTCCTTGGCCGCGGCTGCACTGCGCTGCGCCAGGTTCCTGACTTCGGCAGCCACCACCGCGAATCCTCTTCCCTGTTCGCCGGCGCGCGCCGCTTCCACCGCCGCGTTCAACGCCAGGATGTTGGTCTGGAAGGCGATGCCGTCGATGACGCCGATGATGTCGACGATCTTTTTCGACGAGGCGTTGATCGAGCCCATCGTCTGCACCACTTGCGAGACCACCGTGCCGCCGCGGCTGGCCACTTCCGAGGCCGAGACTGCCAGTTGGTTGGCCTGGCGCGCGTTGTCGGCGTTTTGCTTGACGGTCGAGGTCAGCTCTTCCATCGAGGATGCGGTTTCTTCCAGCGAGCTGGCTTGCTCTTCGGTGCGCGACGAGAGGTCCGCGTTGCCGGCCGCGATCTGCCCCGAGGCGGTGGCGATGGTGTCGGTGCCGCTGCGTACTTCGCGCACGGTTTCGATCAGGCTGTGCTGCATCTTCGCCAGCCCGCTCATCAGCATGCCCATTTCATTGGTGGACGCCGCTTCGATGCGACGGTTCAGGTTGCCGCCGGCAATCGCATCGAAATGGCCGAGCATTTCCTGCAGCGGCCGCGTAATGGCGCGCACCAGGAAGAACGCGGATACGGCTACTGCCAGCAGTCCGAACAGGACGCCGCCGATAGCCAGGACACGGAAGATCTCGAACATCGACTGGCTGCGCTCATAGGTCGCGGCGGCGGTTTTCATCTGAAAATCCGTGAGCGCCCTGGTACTTTTCTCAAAGGGGGAAAACAGCGGAACCATTTTTTCAAACATGATCCGCTCCGCTTCTTCCCCTTGTCCGGCATTGATGGCGGCCAGCAATGCGCCGACACCATCGCGCAGATAGATGTCGCGGTTGGCGATCACTTCATCCGCCAGTTTTTTTTCCTCTGCGCTTGCCGGCAACGCCAGGTAGGTCTTCCATGCCGTATCCGATTGTTCGCGAAACCCCTGGGCGCGCTTGACGGTCTCGGCGGCATTCGACGCACCCGGACGCATGATGACGCGATCAAGCGCCGTGCGCTCCTGGAGCAGCCGGATTATCGACGTATTGATCGCGGTGGCGGAGGCCAACTGGGTGCTGTACACCTCCTGCAAGGAGCCATTCGTGCTTTGCAGGCCAAGGACCCCCATCGCGCCGCCGATAATCAGCATGACTCCCATGAAGGCCATCGTGGCAACCAGGCGCAATTTGATTGATATGTTTCTGAACATTGTGTCTCCGAACCGATAAATATTGAGTTGGCGGGGCTGTGATCAGGCCGCCATTTTTTCGATGAGCCCCATTTCGGCGCTCGACATCAGGCGGTCGATATCGACCAGGATCAGCATCCGCTCGTCGAGCGCGCCCAGGCCGATCAGGTAATCGACGTTCACCGCCGAACCCATTTCCGGCGCCGGCTTGACCTGCTCCGGCGTCAAGGTGATCACGTCCGAGACGCTGTCGACCACCATCCCAACCACCCGCCCGCCGATGTTCAGAATGATCACCACCGTAAACTGGTCATAGCTCGGCGTACCGAGGTTGAACTTCAGGCGCATGTCGATGATCGGCACGATGATCCCGCGCAGATTGACCACGCCCTTGATGAACTCGGGGGCGTTGGCAATCCGGGTCACGCTGTCGTAGCCGCGCAACTCCTGCACCTTCTGGATATCGATGCCGTATTCCTCCGTACCCAAGGTGAATGCCAAAAATTCCAGTGCGACCAGGGGTACTGCGGCGGGCACGGCGGACCCAGCCGAAAAATTCGGTGTGAGATTGATTTGCATCGCGTATTTGTTAAATGATGAATAAGGTTCCGGCGCCAGGCGTGTACTGACGCTGACTGGCCGGCATGCGCCCGCGTTGCGCGCTCGATGGTACGGCGGCAAGCGGGTCGCCATTCGGACACACGGTGCGGTGCCGAAGACTGGATTGCCTAGGGAGATGTAATTCTGGACGGCAATATCGCGCTGCAGCGTAACAGCATTCCAAGTTGAAATGTGTTAATTACTGTGTCGTGTCGCACCCATCGGGCGGCGAGCCGATCGCACTCGCCGGATGGGTCGGGAACAGGGGCCGCGAATACGCTCGCAGCCCCATATACTGCCGTCGATAAATCGCTTTCCTGTTTAAAAATAAAGAGAAATTTATTTATACTCCCTGATCCTTTGGATAAGGATCAGGGCCGGGCGGCGCCGGCTAGAACTGTTCCCATTCGTCGTTGGAGCTGCCCTGCGCCGCCGCCAGACGCTTGGCCGGGGCCGTCCGTTTGGGTGCAGCGGCGGGAATCGTGCGCGCGCTGCCGCCTGCCACCGCCTGCGGCGTGATGCTGCGCACTGCCGCCTGCTGCAGTTGCGCTCCATCCAGCCGGAACACCGCCACCACCTGCGCCAGCTTGCCGGCCTGTTCCTGCATCGCTTCCGAGGCCGCCGCCGCTTCTTCCACCAGCGCCGCGTTTTGCTGCGTGACCTGGTCCATTTGCGTGATCGCCTGGTTGATCTGTTCGATCCCCGAGGTCTGCTCCGCACTGGCTGCGGTGATTTCGCTCATGATGTCGGTGACCCGCTGGATGCTGTCGACGATTTCCTGCATCGTGGCGCCCGCTTCGTCCACCAGCTTGGCTCCCGAGTCGACCTTGTCGACCGAGTCGTCGATCAGGGTCTTGATTTCCTTGGCCGCGGCTGCACTGCGCTGCGCCAGGTTCCTGACTTCGGCAGCCACCACCGCGAATCCTCTTCCCTGTTCGCCGGCGCGCGCCGCTTCCACCGCCGCGTTCAACGCCAGGATGTTGGTCTGGAAGGCGATGCCGTCGATGACGCCGATGATGTCGACGATCTTTTTCGACGAGGCGTTGATCGAGCCCATCGTCTGCACCACTTGCGAGACCACCGTGCCCCCGCGGCTGGCCACTTCCGAGGCCGAGACTGCCAGTTGGTTGGCCTGGCGCGCGTTGTCGGCGTTTTGCTTGACGGTCGAGGTCAGCTCTTCCATCGAGGATGCGGTTTCTTCCAGCGAGCTGGCTTGCTCTTCGGTGCGCGACGAGAGGTCCGCGTTGCCGGCCGCGATCTGCCCCGAGGCGGTGGCGATGGTGTCGGTGCCGCTGCGTACTTCACCCACCACTTTCGCCAGGCTGTCGCGCATGCTTTTCATCGCATACAGCAAGCTGCTCCGGTCGTTGGCCTTGGTCTCGACCGCCACCGTCAGGTCGCCCGCCGCAATCTTGCCCGCTATCCCGGCCGCGTAATTCGGCTCGCCGCCCAGTTGTTTCGATAATCCCCGTGTGATCAGGAATCCGATGACTGCGGCAAGCAACAGTGCCGCCGCGCCCAAAATGAGCATCAAGCCGCGTGCACTGGCGTAGGTTTCGCTGGCCGTCTTGGCGGCGGCTTCGATCTGCTCGACCTGATAGTGAACCATATTGTTCAAGGCCTCTTGATAAGAAACCAGAATGGGGCGCAACTCATGATTCAGGTAAGCCTTTGATTCTGTGGATTGTTCCGCAGTGATCAGTTCAATTAATTTTTGTTGGCCGGCAACATATTTTTCGCGATTGGCGGCAATCTTCTGAAACAGTTCTTCTTCCTTCGGCGTCGTTATTATTTTTTGCAGCCTGTCCATATTTTCTTTCGCTGTTTTTCTTGCCTGCAGGATGCCATCGGCTTGCTTTTGCTTGTCGGCCTTGTCGTCGCTTAGCATCATGTTGCGTAGCGCAATTGCGATATGGTCGTTATATGACTTTGCTTCCGACACCATCGAAATTTTGGGCCAGTGATTGTGGGTGATGTTGGACGTCCCGTCGTCAAGCGTAGATAGTTTGCTTAGCCCAATGCCGATAATGATCAGCAAGAACACGCAAATACTGCCAAAACCGAGCCCCAAGCGCGTACCGACTTTCAAATTCGAAAAATTCATGTTTTCCTCGAAAGTATTGGTTGGTGATTGTTGGTACAGGACGCAGCGAAAAAATCTTCGGCAACAGAATTTAGGCAACAAGTTTTTCGATCAAGCCGATTTCGTCGCTCGACATCAGCCTTTCAATATCGACCAGGATCAGCATCCGCTCGTCGAGCGTCCCCAAGCCGACCAGGTAGTCGGTATTCAGCACCGAGCCCATCTCCGGTGCCGGCTTGATTTGCTCCGGATTTAACGTGATCACGTCCGAGACGCTGTCGACCACCATGCCCATGACCCGATCCGCCACGTTCAGAATGATCACCACCGTAAACTGATCGTAGGCCGGGCTGCCAAGCTTGAATTTGATGCGCATGTCGACGATCGGGACAATCGTGCCGCGCAGATTGACTACGCCCTTCAGAAAAGCGGGCGCATTGGCGATGCGGGTGACGGCATCGTAGCCGCGCAACTCCTGCACCTTTTGGATATCAATGCCGTATTCTTCGGCACCAATGGTAAATGCCAGAAATTCCAGCGGCGACTCGATCCTCGCGGCCGGTGGCCCGGTATCAGACCGCCGAAGATTCGGCGTGGCGCTTGCTTGCATTGCATCCTCCCGTTCCGGTTGATGGTTTTGCTACTCCGCGCCTCGCTATATTTACCGGGCTAAATCGGGCTATTCGCGAACAGTCGCCATTTGATGGCGATGCTTCCCGACAGGGCCACGAGGCTGAAACTATCACGCCACGTTATGGTCTATTGATTCGCTAGTTTTATTCCTGAAAGCAATATTGATGTCTCAGAGCGTACAACACTTTTGGCTCGACTGTCACGATTAGTTAACATTACGCAACAGTTGAATCCTATGTTCTTATGTCATCTCTGAGAAACGATTTCGGGCGACGCATCCGCGAATTGCGCCAGGCACAGGGCTTCTCGCAGGAAGCGTTCGCGGATCAATGCGGATTCGCCCGTACCTACATGAGCCGAATTGAAACCGGCGGGGCCAATCCTTCGCTAGATGCCATTCAGACAATCGCCTCGACCTTAGGCATCAGCCTGAGCTCCCTGTTTCAGTACCTGTAAGACATCGTCGACGCGGCGATACCGGCCCAAGCCCAAGTTGCCCGCGCCTGCTGCCTGTGGATTTGTCACGCTTGGCCGAGAGCCCGCGCGCAGCGATCACGATCGGCCGCGCGCGCCTTTCTCCAGCGCCTCCAGCCGCGCCGCCAACTCTGGCGACTTCAGGGATTCGGCATAATGCCGGCGCAGCACGGCTTCGTCCGCCACCCCTGCCGCCTGCGCCATCAGATCGGCTTTCATGGTAGTGACCACCTTGCTCTCGCAGGCCAGGATGCCGTCCACGTAGGCGCGCACGGCGGCATCCAGTTGCTCGGCTGGCACCAGCTCGTGCAGGAAGCCGAGGCGCAGCATTTCCAGGTCGCCAATGGTTTGCGCGGTCAGGAACAGTTTCTTGGCGGCGGCCAGGCCCAATACCGTGACGTAGCGGCGGATGCCGCCCGGGTAATAGTGCAGGCCGATACGGGAAGCCGGCATCAGCAGGCGCGAACCGAACACGCCGATGCGGAAATCGCAGCACAGCGCGAGGTCGGTCGCGCCGCCGTAGACGCTGCCGTTCAGCGCGCACAGCGTCGGCAGCGGAAAGCGCTCGATGTGGTCCAGCATGTCTTCGAAGCGGCTATCGAGCTGATCGCGGATTGCGCTCAGCGTGTAGCCGGAACTGAAGGTTTTGGCGCCGGTGCCGGTAATGATCAGCAGGCGCAGCCCTGGCGTGGCCTCCAATTGCGTGAGATAGCTGCGAATCACCTCGGAATCTTCCGGCGCGATCCGGTTGTGCTGGCTGGGGCGGCGCAGCGTGAGCGTCGCCACCGCGCCTTCCACGGTAAGGCCGGGGGCCTGGTCTTGCATCAAGTCGGACATGAATTGCTTTCCTCGTTCATTGAATTCGCGGCGGACGCCGCGCGAATACCAGGACTAGGTCGCCGGCCCCATCAGGGTATCGGGCAGCCAGGTGGCGATGCCCGGGAAGATCGCCAGCAGCACGATGAAGGCCAGCATGATGACGACGAACGGCAGCGCGCCCCACATGATGTCGCGCAGCGGCACTTCCGGCGCCACACCGCGGATCACGAACAGGTTCAGCCCCAGCGGCGGGTGGATCAGGCCAATTTCCAGGTTGATCGTCATCATCACCGCGAACCAGACCAGGTCGATATTGCTGTGCACCAGCACCGGCAGGATCACCGGCATGCTCATGAGGATGATCGACACCGCCGGCAGGAAGAAACCGGCGATTAGCAGGAACAGGTTCAGGATCAGGATCAGTTCCCACTTCCCCAGGTTCCAGCCGAACATCCATTCCGCCAGGCTTTGCGTGATGTACAGGTAGGACATCATGTACGCATATACCGCGGCACCGGCGACGATCATCAGGATCATGCACGACTCGCGCACGGCGTCGCGCATGATGGCCCAGATTTCCGTCACGCGCCAGGTGCGGTACACCAGCACCACCATCGTCAGCGCCAGGAAGGCGGCGATCGCGGCCACTTCGGACGGCGTCGCAAAGCCACCGTACATCACCACCGTGACCGAGATGATGATGGCCAGGAACGGCAGGATGCGCATCAGTCCCGACAGCTTTTCGGACAGCGTGTAGTTTTCGACCACGCGCACCGGGTTGTTGCGCAGTTCGCGGTAACTGCTGCCCCAGGCATAGGCGGCGAAGATCAGCACCAGCATGATGCCGGGCACGACCCCGGCCAGGAACAGGCGCGCGATCGAAGTGTGGGTGACGATGCCGTAGATGATGAAGGTGAGCGAAGGCGGAATCAGGATGCCGAGCGTGCCGCCGGCGGCGATCGAGCCGGTGGCCAGGCGCGCCGGCACATGGCGCCGGATCATCTCGGGAATGCCGACGCGGCCGATCGCCGCCGCCGTCGCCGGACTGGAGCCGCACATCGCCGCGAACAGTCCGCAACCGAGGATATTGGCGATCACCAGCCCGCCCGGCACCTTGCACATCCAGCGATGCAGCGAGTCGTACAGATCCTTGCCGGCGCGCGAGGCGCCGATGGTGCAGCCGAGCAGCACGAACAGCGGGATGGTCAACAGCGCGAAATTGGACAGCTCGCCGACAAAGGTATTGGGAATCGCGGCCAGGCCGCCAGCGTCACCAAAAAAATACAGAAAGCCGATCGACACCAGGATCAGCGCGAACGCGATCGGGATGCCGGAAAACAGCACAGCGAAGGTGACCACGAACAGCAGCGCACCCACTTCTAGTTCCGACATGCAGACGCTCCCTTGTCATTTTTGCCATTGCGGTCGCGGCGCGCGCAATATTCGCCGTGCATGCCGACCGCATACTGCAGCGCAGTCATGAACATGCCGATTGGAATCGTGGCGTATTTGGGCCATGCCAGCGGCTGCCAGATGCCCAGTGCGCGCTCGCCGGTCACGAACGCGTGCTGCGTCATCTGCCAGCCTTTCCAGCCCAAGTACAGGCACACCAGGCAGCCGACCAGCTTGGCCACAAACGCCAGCTTGTGTTTCATGCTCTCGGGCAGGATGGTCTCCAGCAAATCCATCTTGACGTGGCCACCGGTCGCCAGCGTGTAGGGCGAAGCCAGGAAGATGGCGCCGATCATCAGTTCGATCGACAGTTCCAGCTCCCACGAGTTTTGCAGGCCGATGCCGCGCTTCACCACCATCATGGTGATGATCAGGGTCGCCGCCAGCAGCAGCGCGGCGGCCGCCACCGCCATGGCGGCGCTGATGCGGTTTACCCAGCGATCGAAATTACGCATCCGTGTCTCCGTAAATATTCTGGCGCGGGCGGACCCGAGCGGGCCGCCCGACTGGTTCGCCGCGTCTTATTTGTTCAGCTTTTCCACCGCTTCCAGCAAGCCCTTGGCTTCCGGGCTGATGCTGGCGTAGTCGGGCCAGGCGGTTTTCTTCGCCAGGTCCAGCCATTGCGCATACTCACCCTTGCTCATCTGGTGCACCTCGACCTTGGCCGCCTTGAACTTGGCCACCACCTCGGCCTTGATCTTGTCCTGCTCGGCGTTGAAGTTGGCCTGGGTGGCTTCCGCGGCCTTCTCGAATATCTTCTTTTGCTCCGGCGTCAGCGCATTCCAGGCCTTGGTCGAAATCACCAGCGGCTGGAACACCACGAACACCGTGTAGTCGCCGCCCAGCGTCGCGTACTTGACCTGCTCGTAGAGCCGCATGCTCATGAAGGTTTCGTAGGACGTCATCAGGCCGTCTAGCACGCCGCTTTGCATCGCGTTGTACAGCTCGGTCGAGGGCATCGCGAATACCGAGGCGCCGGCCTGCTTCAGCATGGTGTCCAGGGTGCGGTCGGCGCCGCGGAATTTCAGGCCCTTGACGGTGTCCGGCGTGGTGATCGGGCGCACGCGGTCGGCGATGCCGCCTTCGGTCCACCACCAGGTCAGGATACGGAAGCCCTGCTTCTCGGCCACCGCCTGCAGCCGCTTTTCATAGTCGGTGCCCTTGAAGCGCATCGCATCCTGCACGCTGTTGATGGCGCCTGGCAGGATGGTGATGGAAAACTCCGGCGCCCGGCCGACCGCGTAAATCAGCGGGAAGATCGAGAGATCGACCGAGCCGCTGGAGAGCGCGTCGATCTGCTTCACCGGGTTGCTGATCAGCGAGGCGCCCGGATAAATCCGGAACTTGAACGACGGGTCCTGCTTCACGACTTCCTCGACGAAGTGGCGCGCCCCCTTGTCGCGGCCATCGCCCTGCGGCCATTGATGAGTCAGTTTCAGCACGTCGGCGTGCGCGATGCCGAGACTCAGCACGCCAGCCGCCAGCAAGATCAGGTTCTTGAGTTTCATGTTGGTCTCCGTTCATGTGATTCATACTTGCGCGCCAGGCCGGTTCTATCGCCCGCCGTGGCATGCGCCGCTTAACTGCTCTGGAACACTACCTTATTGGCCACCAGCTCCCGAATCGCCTGCTGCGGCAGGCCGTAAGCTGCCAGCACTTCTTCGGTGTGCTGGCCGAACAGCGGCGGCGCGCTGCGCACCGAACCGTGCGCGGTGGCCGCCATGCTGATCGGCAGCGCCACCTGCTTCAGCGCACCCAGCAGCGGATGCTCGACCGTTTCGACCAGATTGCAGGCCTTGACCTGCTCATCTGCAAAGACGTCGGCCAGCGTATTGATCGGCCCCGCAGGAATCCCGGCCCGGAGCATCAGCGGCGTCCATTCCATGCGGGTCTTCCGGGCCAGGCTGGCTTCCAGCAATTGCTTCAGCGCCAGCCGGTTTTGCATGCGCTCGGCATTGGTCGTGAAACGCGGATCGTCCGCCAGCTCCGGCAGTTCCAGCACCTCGCACAGCCGCAGCCACATGTCCTGGGTCGCCGGCGCCAGATTCAGCGGGCCGTCGGCAGTCTCGAAGGTGCCATAGGGAGCGATCACCGGATGCACGTTGCCGCTCGGTTCGGGGACTTCGCCGACGCTCAGATAGCGCTGGCCCTGCACGCTCAACAAGCCCAGCAGGCTGGCCAGGAGCGAGGTCTCGACGTGCTGGCCACAGCCGCTCTTCTGGCGCTCGATATACGCGGCCAGGATGCCGATCGCCACCCACATGCCGGCGGTCAGGTCGCCGATCGCGGTACCGACCCGGGTCGGGCCGGACTCGGGCGTGCCGGTCAGGCTCATGAAGCCGGAATAGCCTTGCGCGATCTGGTCGAATCCCGGCCAGTCGCGTGCCGGGCCGGTGCTGCCGAAGCCGGAAATCGAGGCATAGATCAGCTCCGGCCGGGCCGCCGCCAACTCCGCGTAGCCGAGGCCCATGGCGTCCATGGTGCCGACCTTGAAGTTTTCCACCACCACGTCGGATTTCAGCGCCAAGTCCTTGATCAGGGCCAGGCCTTCCGGTTTGCGAAAATCGACGCCGATTCCTTTCTTGTTGCGGTTGGCGCTAAGATAATAAACACTTATATCTTGATCGAACGGGCCCCACTGGCGGATCATGTCGCCGTTCGGAGTCGGTTCGACCTTGATGACTTCCGCGCCCAGATCGGCCAGGATCATGGAACAGAATGGCCCGGATAGGGCGCGGGTCAGGTCGAGCACCCGGATGCCGGAAAGAGGCAACTGCATGACTGCTGGTCTCCTGTGTTGGTTATTGCATGTCTTTGCACGGATTCTAGGCAGTCAGCGTCGCAGAATGAAATACTGTTTACTGAGCACACAATAAGATTGTCTTATGGCGCGCCGGTGGCTTCCCGCCCGCGCGCCGCCAGGGGGGAATGGCGTGAACCTGAAACAGTTGAATTACTTCGTCAAGATCGTCGAAGCGCAGAACATGACGCGCGCCGCCGAAGGCCTGCACATCGCGCAACCGGCCCTGAGCCAGCAAATCACGCTGCTGGAAGACGAGCTGGGGGTGAAGCTGCTGAGCCGTAGTTCGCGCGGCATCCAGCCCACGCCGCATGGGGACCTGCTGTACCGCCACGCCAAGACCATCCTGCGCCAGGTCGACAACACGCGCATCCTGCTGTCGAAGAAGGAGGGTGACGTCACCGGCAACGTCTCGGTCGGTATGCCGTCTTCCACCGCCAAGCTGCTGGCACTGCGCCTGATGCGCCTGGTCAAGCAGCGTCATCCGTCGATCGTGCTGGAAATCGTCGATGTCCCGAGCGCCGACCTGACCTCGCTGGTGGCGCACGGACGGGTCGATTTTTCGCTGGTGCCCGATCCGCAAAAGCCGAAGGACATGAGCTTCTTGCCGCTATTCCGGGAAGAACTGTATTTCATGAGCCGCCGCGGGGCGATCCCGGGCAGCGGCAAGATCAGCCTGAAAAGAATCTGCGAACTGCCGCTGATCCTGCCCAGCTTGCCCAACACGCTGCGCTCGCGACTCGAGCACGCGTTCCTGAAAGCCAACCTCGCCTTCAACCTGTTCGGCGAGGCCAGCACCTCGGCAATCCTGATTCCGGCTGTGCGCGCCGGCCTGGCGACGACGGTGCTGCCCTATTCGGCGGCGCATGAGGAAATCCTGGACGGGAAAATCGATGCTCACCGGATCGAAACCGGCTTTGCGCGCGACATGTACCTGTGCACCAGCGACACGCTGCCGGCCTCGCCTGCCACCGCGACCGTGATCGCGCTGTGCTGCGAAGCCTTGCAGGAACTGGTTGCCAGCGGTAGCTGGAAGGGCTGCAAGCTACTGCACTGAAGCTGGCTGCGGCGCCGGCTTCTGCCGTTTCGGCGGCAACAGGAACTGGCGCGGGTAGAACAGCAGCCGGTGCAGCACCATGCCGAGCAGGCTCCAGCCCTGGAAGAAGGTCACCTGGCGCGCGCGCAGCGCCACCAGCAGCGCCAGCGTGAAGCTGACCACCAGGTTGGTGATGCCGATCACCGCCACGCCCAGCACCGCCATCAGCAGCAGGTGCAGATCGGGCGCGAAATCGAAGGCCACCAGCGCAAAACCGACGCTGGTGGCGGAAAACGTGATGTGGCGGATGTCGATCGGCAAGCCGACCAGCAGGCCGAAGGTGGACATGCCGCCCAACAGGAAGCCGAAATAGAAATTCCCCGCCAGCGCCCCGAGGTTGCGGTCGATGTAGGCGGCGAAGCGCTGCATGCGCGCCGCGCCGAACAGGCGGCGCGGCCAGGCAAGCTGCAGCAGCCGCTGCGGAATCCGGTTGTAGGCGGCCAGGTTGTCGTAGTAGCCGGCGATCAGACCCGACAGGAACAGGCAGAAGCCGGCATTCATCGCGAAAAAGAAGGCGCCGCTGGAGAGCGGGTCGATGTCGCGCAACATGGCGGTGGCCTTGCCGGTATCGAGGAAATGCGCGCCGAAGGCGAAATTCCAGACCAGCGCGATCGCCATCGCCACCGGCACCGTCAGCGCCAGGTTGCCGAAGATCGCTGCCAGCTGGCTGCGCACGGTGCGCGCGATCAAGGTCGTCAGCTCGGTCAGGCTGCGGCCGCCGCTGCCGGTATCCTGGATGCTGGCGGCGATCGCGTTGGCGGTCATCGCCGGCTGCTTGGTGGCGACCGTGAAGTGCAACATGTGGATCAGCACGAAGCCCAGGCCGTAGTTCAAGCAGTACAGCAAGCCCTGCACCAGCGGCGCCAATTCCAGCTTGCCGAGCAGCGTCTTGATTGCGGCCATGAAGGCAATGATGAAGCCGGCCCCAAGCGCCGAGCGCAGCAGCGCGAAATACTCTTCGCGGCTGGAGGTAATGTAGTGCTCACCGGTGCGCTTGGCGCTTTCGGTGACGCGCAGCGCCAGCAGAGACACGGTCTGGCGCCAGTAGTGGCGCAGATTGTTGCGCCGGCATTCGGCCGCCACCACCTGCGCGAACAGCTTGGCGAGCGGCGCGCCGACCGCTTCCAGCGTGCGGCTCTGGCCCATCGCCGCCAACAATTCCAGCAGCTCTTCGCTGCGGTCCAGGTGCTGCCGCAGCCGCTCCAGCGTGAAGGTCAGGCGCACGCTGGTGCCGCTTTGCACCGCGTGCTCGCGCGTGCGCCGGATGACCTCGCGGCATTGCCCCAGTTGCACCTGCAGGCGGATGCTGTTCGGCCACGGCTGTTCGGGGTCGGCCCACCAGGCGGCATAGGCGTCGACATAACTGCGCATCGCCTCGTTTTGCGACAGGAAAGCGGAGTCCGGCTCTTCCAAACGCGGATCGACGTGGATCAGTTCCGAATCCAGCCCCATCGCCGAGATGTGGTAGGACAGCACCTGCAAGCCCTCCAGCAACTGGCCAATCGCATACGGCAGCGTGTGCTGGCAAAACTCTTCATCTTCCTCGAATTGCAGCGCCGCGAACAGGCCGAGCCAGGTCGAGCCGGCCATGCGCTTGACCCAATGGGCGTCGCCCGGCTTGTTGAAGATCAGGCGGATCGTATCGCGCAGGTAAATCGGGTCGATCGCTTCCGGCAACAGCTTGTGGCTGAAGCGGCGCGAGGTTTCGGTGAAAAAGCCGGAATTCGGCAGGATGCCGCTTTCCACATACAGCAGCAGATGCTTGCGATTGCCGAGCAGATTGACGATCGCTGCGCGCAGGGTGGCGCGGCAGCCGGCGTCGGCCGCCACCAGGTCGGACAGCGCGCGCAACCGGCGCGTGGCCAGCGCCACGTTGCCGCTGCGGCGCGGCCGGACCGCCTTCACCAGCGCGGCCAAGAGCGGCACGGGATCGGAATCGGCTTGGTGTTGGCGCAGCAAGGTGTCGAACATGGCGAATATTTTTCAGTGGTGGTGTTGGCAGGGCTGCCAACGCTGGGACGATGAACCGGGAAAACAGTAGCGGTAAAAATTGCGCGGCAAAATTCCGGCTTGCGAATATACCATCGGCAGCGGTCGGCGCACAGCAGGCGAACGGCGTATATTTGACCGGCACATGCAAGCCGGCGCCGCATCCCGCCGCGCCGCCCGACCAAGGGAGAGTCCAAGATGGAACATCCGATGTATCCGCCGCTAACCAAGGAGCTGGCCAAACAACGGGCCGAGCTGACGCCCGAAATCCAGACCGCGTTCAAGGTCTTTTCCGCCCGCGTCTTTGCCGACGGCGCGTTGCCGAACAAGACCAAGCAACTGATCGCGGTGGCTGCCGCCCACGTCACGCAATGCCCGTACTGCATCCACGGCCACACCGAGTTGGCGCTGAAAGCTGGGAACACGCCACAGGAAATCATGGAAGCGATCTGGGTCGCGGCCGAGATGCGCGCCGGCGCTGCCTATGCGCATGCCGGGCTGGCGCTGGATACGATCAACCGGGTGCAAGGCGCCGCCGACGCGTAAGGCCGCCGGGCGTCCACAGTCGTAAAATGAGCGTATCCGGACTGGCTTTCTGCAAGGAATCGCCATGGCGCAAATGACACCCGAATGGATCGACTGGATCGAGGAAAACATCGCGCGCGGAGTATCGCCGCAAACCCTGATCGACACCCTGCTGCAGCACCAGTTCGCACGCGCCCAGGCCGAATATGCCGTGCAGTCGCGCCTGCCGGGCTATGTGGCGCCGCCTGCGCCGGCCGCCGCCGCAGCCGAGCAATACCGGATCGAAGAAGGCGGCCCGCAGCCCGGCAACCGCATCGCGCTCGACGGCCACGTGGTCGGAGTACGGATGATGCTGGCGCGGCCGCGCCTGATGGTGTTCGACCATGTCCTGACCGGGGACGAATGCCAGCAGTTGATTGCACTCTCCGAGAGCAAGCTGGCGCGTTCGACCACGATCGACGAGGCCACCGGCCGCGCCGAGGTCCACGCCCACCGCACCAGCAGCGGTACTTTCTTCGCGGTCAACGAAACGCCGTTCATCGCCGACCTCGATGCCCGCATCGCGGCGCTGATGCGGCTGCCGGTGGAAAACGGCGAAGGCCTGCAAATCCTGCATTACCAGGTCGGCGGCGAATACAAGCCGCACTACGACTACTTCCCGCCCGATCAACCCGGCAGCGCACTGCATCTTGCCCATGGCGGCCAGCGCGTTGCCACCCTGGTCATGTATTTGAATGACGTCGAGGAAGGCGGTGGCACGGTATTCCCCGAGCTCGGGCTGACGGTGGCTCCGGCGCAGGGCAGCGCGGTGTATTTTTCGTACTGCAATTCAAGCAACCAGCTCGATCCGCTGACCTATCACGGCGGCGACCCCGTGACGCGCGGCGAGAAATGGATTGCCACCAAGTGGATGCGGCAGCGCGCCTATCGGTGACGCCCGGCTCCCGGGTTCGTCAAATACTCCCATGAGATAACGTGGTTACCACCGATTAAATAAAGGTATTTACAACATACTCCATATAATTTTGATTGGTGCCCGTTGATCCGGTTACGGAGCATGCGTTTTCTAAATCCAAAAACCGGCCGGCTCAACCCTGGTTCAGCGCCGCCAGTACCTGTCCCTTCAGGATCTTGATCAGCGATGCTTCATCGCTCGGCACTCCTTCCGGCGCCAATTGCACGCGGTCGGCATAGAACAGGCCGAACGGCGTTTTTTGCACCACCAGCGGCAGCACGATGAAGCTGCGCGCATCCGGCAGCAGCAGCCGGTGCCAGAGCGGGATCAGTTCGCGGATATTGGCCGCGCTGGCGTCGGAAATCATCAAGTCGGCGTCGTTCTCCAGCGCCAGGTGAAACAGGTCGCGTTGGCTCGCCATCGGGAACGTGAAGCCGGCCTGGCGCGCCGCAGGCTGCTCGCCGATCGCCACCCGGGCGCGGAACTGGCCGCTCTTCGGATCCTTCAGGCACACCGTGGCAAAGCGGAAACCCATGCTGTGATAAATCGTTTCCAGCACCAGCAGGATCAGTTCATTGGTCTTGCAGCGCCCGGACGCCATCATCTGCGTCGCGTCCTGCACCCCGGCCAGCAGCAGTTCGCGCGCATTGCGCGGCTTGCCGCTGGGGTACTGGCGGCTGGCGCTGGGCGAAGCGCCCGGCTCGGGCGGCGCCAGCAGCAGTTCCCCCGGCAAGCCGCCCGCCGGCACCTCCGGCGCCGCCGCTTCGACCGGCTGCGGCGGCAGCGCCAGGTCGACGCTGTCCAGCAAGCTGCGGATTTCTTCCGAGGTTTTGGCAAACAACTGCTCGATCCGATCCTGATCCAGATTCAGCGCAGCGCCAAAACGGTTCAGCAGCACCTGGCGCCAGACATTGCCGTCGGCGCCGTCCAGCGCCGGCAGCAGGCGCGCCGCCTCGGCGGCAAAGGCGGTGACTTGCTGCATCCATTCCGGACGGCTGGCGGCCGGCCGCAGGGGACGCGCCGGCAGCGGCGCCAGCGCACGCACAATGCTGTCGGGAATTTCCCAGGCGCGCAGCACGGTTTCCGCCAGCGCATCGAAGCGAAAGCCGAGCACCTGCACCGCCGCCTGCGCCTCGCTCAGGTTGCCGCTGCTGTCGCCGTTCTCGACCAGAGTCTGCACCGCGCTATAGCCGGCATGTTCGTGGGCGGCCACCAGCAAGCGCCCGAGGTTCTTGAACAGGGCTGCGATCGCCGCTTCTTCCGCATCCTGATAATGGCTGCGGCGCGCCATCTCGCGCCCGACCACGCTGGCATACAACGCCTGGGCCAGCTCGGCGCGCACGCTTTGTGCGTGTTCGCCCTTGGCCAGGCCGTCCACCAGCAGCAGCGCCAGCGCGCTGGTCTTGATAGTATCGAAGCCAAGCAGGAAAATCGCGCGCGAAATCGTCGTCACCGGTTTACCGCCGGTCACGGTGCGGTAGATCGCGGCGTTCGACAGGCGCAGGATTTTCTGCGTCAGCGCGACATCGGACAGCACGAAATAAGTCAGGTCATGCACCGCTTCGTTGTCCGACGACGCCAGTTGCACCACCCGCGCCACCGCGCTGCCGAGCGCCGGCAGGTCGGTATCCTTGCCGATTCTTTGCAGGAACTGTTCACAGGTGCCGGCAGGGCGGGCAGCGGCGGACTTGCTGGGCATTTCTGGCATCGCGCTTTTCAGGTAAGGGTATTCATCTGGCCGCAGGCGCCGCCATCCAGCGCCATTATGCGGCCGGCACGACTGGCAAACTGTGACTTAACGTAAAAAGAAGCCGGTCGGAAACGGATCGGATTCTTCCAGCAGCCACTGGTTCATGCCCATGATGTGCGCGGCGCCGCTCACTTCGGTTTGCGCCGCGTCGAATGTGCCGACCCTGGCGGGTGCCGTGACGCGCACCGAAAAGCGGCTGCCGACGATGCTGTCGTTGACGTAGGACTGGTTCAGGCCGAGCTTGCCGCGCAAAAAGAGCTGGGCGGCGCGGCCCGAGGTGCCGGTGCCGGTCGGCGAGCGGTCGACTTCGCGGTCGGCGAAAATGCAGACGTTGGCCTGGTCGGCGCCAGGCTGGTTGGGCGCGCCGTCGATGATGGTGCCGTACAGCTGGTCGAGTCCCGGTTCCAGCGGATGCTGGATTTTCACCTTGGCCTGCACCGCCGCCTTGGCCTCAGTCCCGAGCTGGATCAGCGAGCGCACCTGTTCCGGCCGCACTTCGAGTCCGCTCTGGGCGATGTTGATGTAGTAGTAGAAGGCGCCGCCGAACACGATGTCGCCGACTACCTTGCCGAACGACGGCGTGTCCACTTCCAGGTCGCGCAGATAGATGAAAGCCGGCACGTTGTTGAAACGCACGCGGCCGGCGCGGCTGCCGTCCCACTCGACCCAGGCTTCGATGAAGCCGGCCGGGGTGTCGAAGCCGATCCGCGTTTCCGGCGCCACGCGCTCGACGAAATTCAGCTCCACCAGCACCTTGCCGAGCGCGATGATGCCGTGCCCGCACATGTCGCTATAGCCTTCGTTGTGGATGAAGATGACGCCGAAATCGGCATTCGCGGTGACCGGCGGCAGCAGATAGGCGCCGTACATGTCGGCGTGCCCGCGCGGCTCGTTCATCAGGAAGCAGCGCAGATCGTCGCGCTCGGCCTTCAGCCAGGCGCGCTTTTCCAGGATGGTGACACCGGGAACCGGCGGCATGCCGGCGGCGACGATGCGCAAGGGTTCGCCGCCAGTGTGGGCGTCGATGGTGTGGATGGTGCGGGTCAGGTTGAGCATGGTGATTCCCGGGATAATGGATTGCGTGCGGCGACCGGCGGCACGGTCGGCGTCATCCGGAACTATACCCGCAGGCAGTTCGCTGCGCGCAGCCAGCCATCGGCCGGCAAATGCCGCGTCGATCGCCATAAAGGATCGCATGGCGACTCATGGGCGTTCGCCTCCGTGTCATTGAGCGCGATGTTGTCGCCCAATCAAGCGTTGCGCCTTTCCATGAGCGACAGATTCCCGCTCGGCCGTCCCATCCGCCCGGTCCGGCCATCCAGGCCTGTCATCGCCGTCGCCACCAAGAGCGCGGCCCTGGTACACGACTCTTCCGAACGTCGCGGATGCCAAACAGCGTCGGGCCCGAGTGTGCTGCCGCCAGCATTTGCGGATCGGTGGAATTCTATTGATCTCTCACGTAACATGTTTTAAGATATATCAATACCCTTGGGAATCACGCGGCATGTCATTTCGTGTTTTGAGGCCGCACCAGGTAAGCAGGTTTTTTGTTGGCCCCCCACTTTCAATCAACGCGAGGAATCCATGTCAATCGATCAATTCAAAACACGACGCGCCACGTTGCTGGGAATTGCCAGTGCCGGCGTACTTGGGCTAGCGCTTGCCCCCCTTGCGGTCCATGCCCAGACACCTGCCCCATTCAAGATTGGCGTGCTGGCCACGCTGACCGGTGGCGTCGCGGACATCAACATCGGCGAGGTCAACGGGTTGAAGTTGCGCCTGAAGCAATTGAACGGCCAAATCGCCGGCCGCAAGATCGAGTTGATCGTGGAGGATGACGCGGGCGATCCCAACCTCGGCGTGACCAAGGTTCAAAAGCTGGTCGACCGCGACCAAGTGGATATCGTGATTGGTCCGTTCCTGGCGCACGTGGTCGCCGCCACCCAGGACTACATCGGTCGCAAGGGTATTCCGCACATGCCGATGACCGGCCAGACGCCGGAGAACGCGAAGCACCCGAATACGCTGGTGCCGAGCTGGAATTCGGTTCAGCTCGGACGCATGATGGGCGACTACTCGTACCGCAAGCTCGGCTACAAGAATGCGGTCGTGGTCAGCTCCAAATACAGCTACGGCACCCGGGTCTCGGACGGCTTCCGTGCCGGCTTCATCGCGGCGGGCGGGAAAGTAGCGAAGGAACTGTACGTGCCGTTGGGCACGGCCGATTGGGGACCGTTCCTGGGCGGCCTGCCGGAAGCGAACACCGTCTTCTCCGCGACGGCCGGCGCCGACGCGATCAAGTATGTCAAGGCCCGTCACGAATTCGGTCTGCGCGACAAGCTGCCGCTGGTTGGCGTGATCAGCACCGTCGACGGCATGCTGCTGCCTGCCATGGGCGAGGCGGCGGTCGGCTCGGTAGCGGTTACCCACTACCTGGAAGAACTCGACAACCCGGAGAACAAGCGCTTCATCGACGATTACAAGCGCGAATACTCGAAGACGCCGGCCGGCTATTACGAAGCGCTCGGCTACACCATCGGCCAGATCATCGAGGCCTCGCTGAACGCGACCAACGGCAAGAGCGAACCGGCAGCGCTGCTGGCGGCGATGAAGGCGGTGGATCTGAAGACGCCGCAAGGGCGGTTCCGTTTCGATGCCGAGAAGCGCTATCCGTACCTCGACTACTACTTCGTGAAAGTGGTCAGCAAAGGCGGCAAGCCGGGCTACCAGATTCTGGACGTCGTCAAGGACGTGCGGCCTGACTAAGTGTTGCGGCTTGCATGCGACTCGTGTTTGTGCCGCGCCCGTGAGCGGCGCACCTGAACCCCGGGCCATGGCCTGGCGTTCAGGTGCGCCAGCAGGGCAAGTGCTGACCACGCGGTTCGGCATGCGCGGCAATCCGTCCCGTGGCACACCGCTCGCTGCCGCGTCCGCTTGTTCAAATTTCTATTTTTCGGAGAAAGCTCCATGCAAGACAGTACTTCCATCGGCCAGCTAGCGGCGCAAGGCACGCCAGGACTGGATGAGATCCTCATTCATGCGACCGATATGTCGTGGCGGCCGAAATCCCTGGCCGGGGTGCACGAGAAAATGTTGTGGCGCGACGAGTCGACCGGCGCCTCGATCGCGCTGATCAAGTTCGAGAAGGGGGCCAGCATCCCGAAGCCGCACAGCCATGCCTCGAACCAGTTCATGTATTGCCTGAGCGGCAAATACGAGTACACCGCCACCGGCGTGACCCTGCTGCCCGGGTCGTTTTACTGCAACCCGAAAGGCAACGTGCACGGGCCGACCCTGGCGCACGAGGAAACCGTGGTGGTCGAAGTGTATGACGGTCCGCACTACCCGCAGATGCCCGACTGGTACACCGATGAGCAGGACGCGCGTTGAGCGCTGCAACCGACGCAATAACGGACTGAATTCATAAATGAGCAATATACAAGTTACCGCCGCTTCCCTCGCGCAACTGATCGAAGAGCTGTTTGTCGCGCTCGGCGCCGCCCAGCCGCAAGCTGCCTGTCTGGCCGATTCGCTGGTCGCCGCCGACCTGGAAGGCGTCGCCTCGCACGGCGTGGCGCTAGTGCCGATGTATGTCGAGCGCGTGCGCGCCGGCAGCGTGTCCCTCACCGCCACACCGGTCATCGTCGAGGACCACGGCGGTCTGGTCGTGATGTCAGCCGGCAACTCATTCGGACAGGTATCGTCCGTGGCGGCGGTGGAACTGGCCATCGAACGCGCACACCAGCATGGCCTGGCCTCGGTGGCGGTGCGCGATGCCTTCCATTTCGGAGCGGCCGCATACTGGGCAGGCCGCTTTGCGCAGGCCGGCATGATCGGCTTCGCCTTTTCCAACACGCGTCCGCTGATGCCGGCGCCGGGCGGCGCCGAGCGCGTGGTCGGCAACAACCCGCTGGCGATCGCCTTCCCGTCCGCCAGCGGCGAGCCGCTGGTAGTGGACATGGCGATGAGTGCCACCGCGATGGGCAAGATCCGTCTGGCGCAGGCGCAGGGGAAATCGATCCCCGAAGGCTGGGCGACCGATGCCGGCGGCCGGCCGACCACCTCCCCAGCGGACGCCATCAACGGCATGCTGCTGCCGGCGGCCGGACCGAAAGGCTTCGGACTGGCGGTGGCGGTCGACCTGCTGTGCGGCGCGCTGGCCGGTGGCGCCTTCGGCGCCGCAGTGCGGCCGCTATACGGCGAACTCGACAAGCCCTACAACTGCGCGCACACCTTTCTCGCGATCGACGCCCAGCGCGTCGGTGGCGGCGCCGGCATCGGCGCCCAAGTGGCGGCATTCGCGCAAACCATCCGCGATTCGCGCAAGGCACCCGGCAACGAACGCATCTATGCGCCGGGTGATTTGGAACGTGCCCGCCGCCAGCAACAAAACGGCCGCTGCCTGCTGGCGGCCGATCTGGTCGACAACCTCAACCAATTGGCGCAGCAGACCGGAATCGGCGCGCGCCTCAATTTTTCGCAACCCTGAAGGAGTATCACCATGAAAGAACAAATCACTTCCCCGCTGCTGGCCAAGCCGAACGGTCAATTTTCGCAGGCGACCGCGATCGAAGCGCGCGGCAAACTGGTGTTCATCTCCGGCATGACGGCACGCGCCCAGGACGGCAGCATCGCCGGCATCGGCAATGTCGAAGTGCAGACGCGCCAGGTGTGCCAGAACCTGAAAGCGGCGGTGGAAGCCGCCGGCGGCACGCTGAAAGACATCTGCCGGGTCGACGTCTACGTGCGCAATATCGAGCATTTCAGCGTGATCCACAAAGTGCGCCAGGAATTCTTCGAGGCACCGCTGCCGGCTTCCACCATGGTCGAAGTGGCGAAGATGGTGTCGCCGGAATACCTGATCGAAATCAGCGCCATCGCTGTCATTCCGGAATAAGGGACGCCAGCGTGAAAATCGGAACCGTTCTGGCAGGAGGCGCCGAGCGCGTCGCCTGCCTGCTGGATGACCGGCAGGGGGTGCTGGCGCCGGTCGCCATGGGCGACCTGGTCAGCATCATCGGACAAGGCGACGCGGGCCTGCGGGCCTTGCGCGCGCTGGCCGGCGATGCCGGCGCCGAGCGCTTCAACCTGGCCGAGGTGCGGGTGTTGGCGCCGATTCGCCGTTTCCAGCGCGACATCCTGTGCACCGGCTGGAACTACTGGGATCATTTCTACGAGAGCGCCGGTAAACGCGAAGGCCAGGATGTGCCGAAGCCGGATGCACCGACCTTCTTCACCAAGGGGCCGGACGTCGCGATCGGTCCGAACGACGACATCGCGTTCGATGCCGTGCTGTCCGCCAAGTGGGACTACGAGGCGGAAATCGTGGTGGTGGTCGGCAAGACCGGCCGCAGCATCCCCAAGGAACGGGCGATGGAGCACGTGTTCGGCTATTGCCTGGCAAACGACATCTCGCAACGCGACCTGCAGCGCCGCCACGGCGGCCAGTGGCTCAAGGGCAAGAGTATCGATGCCACGATGCCGCTCGGTCCGTGGATCGTGCTGCGCGACGATATCGATCTCGCCCAGGTCACCATCGAGTGCGAGCTGAACGGCACGCTGATGCAGCAGGCCAGTGCTTCGCAGATGGCGTTCAGCATCGCCGAATTGATTTCGGAGCTGTCGTTCGGCATGACGCTGCGCGCCGGCGACGTGCTGCTGACTGGCACCCCCAGCGGGATCGGCAACGCCCGCACGCCGCCGGTGTTCCTGGCCGCCGGCGACGAACTGCGGGTGTGCGCCACCGGCCTGGGCGAATTGCACAACCGTATGTGCGCAACCGACCTCAGCTCCTATCGGACTTAAGGAAACAACATGGAAACATTACGGGTTCAACATCTGGCAGGCTACGGCCTGGAAGTGCCCGACGTCGATGTGGCCGAGAAGTTCTACACCACCTTCGGCCTCGCTGCCGACACCAGCGGCGGCACGCTGCAACTGCGCAGCCTGCAGTCCGGGCCGGCGGAAATGGTGGTGGTCAAAGGTGCGCAGAAGCGCCTGCACCACCTCTCATTCGCGATTCGCGAGCAAGATCTGGCGCGCTTCGGCGAGCATCTGAAAAGCATCGGCACGCCGCCGGTCACGCCGCCGTTCGGCGCGCTGCGCGACGGCCTGTGGTTCCAGGATCCGTGGGGCACCTGGATCAACCTGGTGCCGGCGGCGCCGGCCGCGGAGAGCCTGCCGGAGCCGGTGGTGCTGCAGCCGCGCGTGGACCGTCACCTGTGGCAGGAATTGAAGCGCGAGGTACGCCCCAATCGCCTCGGTCACATGCTGATGTTTACCCAGGATTGGGAAAAGACCGAGGCCTACTACAGCCTGGCGCTCGGCCTGCGCACCAGCGACCGCGCCGCCGGCAAGGTGTCGTTCATGGCAGGCGGCACCGGGGTGCGCGACCACCACTGTTTCGGGCTGATCAACAGCACGCACCGGGGTTTCCAGCACAGCAGCTTTCAGGTCGATTCGGTGGACGCGATCGGCTTCGGCGCGCTGCAGATGCACAAGGCCGGCTACACCGATGGCTTCGGCCTCGGGCGCCATGCGCTGGCCTCCAACCTGTTCCACTACACGCGCGATCCGTGGGGCAGCTGGATCGAGTACTACGCCGACATGGACAAGATCAGCGAAGCCTGGCAGTCGCGCGACTGGAACGAGCTGCCCTATGTCTGGCCGCAGTGGGCGCCGGAATTCTGGGGCAAGGAAATGAATGCCAATCATGAGCCGCGCTGAGCACAGCATGATCGAGCTGGACGTCCATACCCACCTGGCGCCAATCAATCCCGGCCGGCTGGCCGGGATGCCCGGGGTAAGCTGGTTGCCGGATGAGGGCGCGTTGCTCCTCGACGGCCATCGGGTCGGCATGCGCGACCTGTTCCATCCGGAGCGCCTGCTGGGCTGGATGGATGAAAACCAGGTACGGCGAGCGCTGGTCTCGATCCCGCCGCCGTTATATCGGCAAGCTCTGCCGGCGCCGCAGGCGCTGGCGTGGGTGCGCTATGTCAACGAGGAAATGCTGGCCATCACACAAGCCAGCGATGGCCGGCTGAGCACCCTGTTTTACCTGCCGCTGGAGCATCCGGAACTGATCGAAACCCTGTTGGCCGACTATCGCGCCGGTCCCTATGAGGGCATGGCGCTGGCCGCCGGCGGCCATCCGGACATCGACTATTCGCAGGGCCGCTACGCGGCGCTGTGGCAATGCCTGGATGAAAAAAAGGCCTTCGTCTTCATCCATCCCGGCACCTGCGCCGATCCGCGGCTGGCGCGTTTCTATCTCGAAAACCTGGTCGGCAATCCCTACGAAACCGGGGTCGCGGCCAGCCATCTGGTGATGGCCGGCGTGCCGGCCAGGTATCCCGGCATCCGTTTCTGCCTGGCGCATGCCGGCGGCGTTTTTTCCGCGCTGTGCGGGCGCATGCAGCAAGGTTTCGACACCAGCCGCCCCGGCGTCGACCTCGAGCAGGAACTGCCGTTGCAAGCAGCGCTGCGCTTTCGCGTCGATTGCATCGCGCACCACCCGGGCGTGCTGCGCCTGGCGCGGGACGTGTTCGGCGCCGACAACATCCTGTTCGGTTCCGACTGGCCGTTTCCGATGGGCATCCGCGATGCGGTTGCGAACTATACGAGTCTCTTGAAGGATACCGATGGGGACTAGGCACAGCCTGCAAAGGCTACCCGCGCCGATCGCCGATGCCGTCATAGCCGCCACGCGCGGCTTTCCGGTTCATCGATGGCCATCGCGGGGTGCGGAATTGACACTATTCGACTAGCAGGAGACTTCCTTGATTGACGATGCATTCGTCCGCTGTACCCGTTCCCGTGCCCACCTGGCCTCCCAAGGCATGGGCAACCGATCCGCCCGCAGGCGGCCCGAGTTGTTCGGCATCGAGAAGCCCGGGGCGGCCCCACACCATTCCGGGACCACATCATGACTTTCTGGATTTATCAGTTACTTAACGGCCTGTCGTTCGGCATGCTGCTGTTCCTGTCGGCGGCCGGGCTGGCGCTGATCTATGGCGTCATGCAGATCCTCAACCTGGCCCACGGCGCGTTCTATGTGTTCGGCGTGTGGACCGCGATCTCGGTCTTCAAGCACACCGAAAGCCTGCTGCTGGCGGCCGCCGGCGGCATCCTGGCGGTGATCGTGATCGGTGTCCTGGTCGAACGCTTGCTGCTCAGGCGTTTGCCGCGCGACGAATTGCCACAAGCCTTGATGACCTTCGGCCTGATGCTGATGCTGGGCGACCTCGCGCTCTGGATCTGGGGCGGCACACCGCAAACCCTGCCCCGCCCCGAATGGCTGTCGGGCGCGCTGAACGTGGCCGGCGTCATGTTTCCGAGCTACCGACTGTTCGTCATCGGCGTCGGCCTGGTGGTCGGCATCGCGCTGTGGTACCTGCAGGCGCACACCCGTATCGGTGCGCTGATCCGGGCCGCGATCGACGACGCCGAGACGGCGCAAAGCATCGGCATCAATGTGTCCTTGCTGTCCACCATGACCTTCGTGGTCGGTGCTGCCCTGGCGGCGTTCGGCGGCATCATCGGCGGCCCGATCATCGGCGTGCATGTCGGCACCGAACTGGAAGTCTTGCTGCTGTCGTTCGTCGTCGTCATCATCGGCGGCCTCGGCAGCCTGCAGGGAGCCTTCGTCGGCGCCATCATCGTTGGCCTGCTCGACAGCATCGGCAAAGCGCTGATCCCCGACTTCGCCCTGTTTACCCTGTTCGTGCCGATGGCCCTGATTCTGGCCATCCGCCCCAATGGTCTTTTTGGTCGCAAATCATGATGAATCCGCTCGCTCCATCCATATCCGGAACACGCTCGCCGCAACGGCGCAACCTTGTGCTGGTAATCGCTGTCCTGCTCGTGCTGGCGGCGCTGCCGCTGGTCACCGGCTCGTATTACCAGGGAGTGGCGGCGAAGATGATGATCTTCGCGCTGTTTGCCGCCAGCCTGAACCTGATCCTGGGCTACGCCGGGCTGGCTTCGCTCGGGCATGCCGCCTATTTCGGGGTCGGCGCCTACGCGGCCGGCAAGCTGGCGGCCAGCGGAATTCCGAGCTTCTGGCTGCAACTCGGACTGGCGGCCGGGCTGGCGCTGCTGACCGCCGCGCTGTTCGGTTTCCTGACCTTGCGCGCCAAGGGCTCTTATCTGCTGATGATCACGCTGGCGCTGGCCCAGGTGCTGTGGGGCGTGGCCTATAGCTGGCGCGAGTTCACCGGTGCCGATGATGGCATTCCGGGGATTGCCCGGCCGTCCGGCGCGCTGATCTGGAATCTCGCCAGCGACACCGGTTTCTACTACCTGGTGTTCCTGATCTTTTGCCTGCTGCTGCTGGCAATCTGGGTGCTGGTCGGCTCGCCATTCGGCAAGGCCCTGGTCGGCATCCGCGAGAACGAGCGCCGCATGACCGTGCTTGGCTACAACGTCTGGCTGTACAAATACCTGGCCTCGCTGCTGGCCGGCATGGTGGCCGGCATCGCCGGGGCCCTGCTGGTATGGCAGAACGGCTTCGTCGGCCCGAGCTACCTCAGCATCACGTTCTCGGCCACCGCCCTGATCATGGTGATTCTCGGCGGCGCCGGCACCGTGTCCGGTCCGGTGCTGGGCGCCTTCATCATCATCGCGCTGGAAAATCTGGTCAGCGGCATAACCGAGCGCTGGGTCCTGATTCTGGGCGCAATCTACGTACTGGTGACTCTGTTCGCCCCGCATGGCCTGGTCGGCCTGTTCTCTACCCGCAAGAAGGATCAGGCATGAACGCGCTGTCGATTGAAAACCTGAGCTTGCAGTTCGGCGGCCTGCGCGCCATCGACGACTTGAGCTTCAGCGTCGAGGCCGGCGAGCGCCTGGTCCTGTTCGGACCGAACGGCGCCGGCAAGACCACGCTGTTCAATGTCATCACCGGCCTGCTGGCGCCGACCGGCGGACGGGTCAAGCTGTATGGTCGCGATCTGGCCAAAAGCAGCGTGCGCCAGCGCGTCGCGCTGGGACTCGGCCGCACCTTCCAGATCACCACGCTGTTCCCGCGCATGACCGTGCTCGAAAGCGCGATGCTGGCGGTGCAGGCCGGCGAGCCCTCGCGCTACACCATGTACCGCTCGCTGATGTCCTACGGCCATATCAAGCAGCGCGCGCTCGAACTGCTGGCCGACTGGGGCATCGCCGCCAAGGCCGAGGTCGAGACGCGCTTCCTGTCATACGGCGAGCAGCGGCAAGTCGAACTGGTGCTGGCGCTGGCGCGGCGGCCGCGCCTGCTGCTGCTGGACGAGCCGGCCGCCGGCTTGTCGGCGGCGGAAACGGCGACGGTGGAGGCGATGATCGAAAAATTCCCGCGCGACATCACGGTCTTGCTGATCGAGCATGACGTCGATATGGCATTGAGGCTGGCCGACCGCGTGCTGGTTTTGCAGCAGGGCCGTTTGATGGTGTCCGGGTCGCCGCAGACCATCCGCAACGATCCGGCAGTGGCGCAGATCTATTTTGGAGTTGAAAGTGTCTGACATCCTGGTTGTCAACAATGTGCATGCGGGTTACGGCGCGAGCACCGTACTGCACGGTATTTCCTTCGCGCTGCAGCCGGGCCGCATCTGCGCCATTCTGGGTCGCAACGGGGTCGGCAAGACGACCCTGATTCAGGCCCTGGCCGGCCACAACCGGGTGCGCCAGGGCTCGGTCCACCTGGCCGGTGAAGAGGTCACGAATCTCGCGCCCTACCTGCTCGCGCGCAAGGCGGTCGGAATGGTGCCGCAAGGCCGGCGATTGTTCCCCTCGCTCAGCGTGCGCGAGCACTTGAGCGTCGGCGCGCGCGCGGCGACGGCGGGCATTCGCCCCTGGACGGCCGAGCGCGTGATCGAAGTCTTTCCGCGCCTGGGCGAGCGGCTCTCTAACCTGGGCGGGATGCTGTCCGGCGGCGAGCAAAGCATGGTGGCGCTGGGTCGGGCACTGGTCGGCAACCCGCGCGTGCTGCTGCTCGACGAGCCGTCCGAGGGCCTGTCGCCGCTGCTGGTGAATAATGTCGCCACGGTGCTGCGCACGCTGCGGGACGAGGGCCTGGCGATCCTGCTGGTCGAACAGAACCTGAACCTGGCGCTATCGCTGGCCGATGAGGTGCACATCATGAGCAAGGGGCAGATCGTACATTCCGGGACTGCCGGGGAGTTGCGCGCCGATCCCGATCTCAAGGCGCGCTTCCTGGGGGTCTGATAACCGGGAGTCGCGGCTCCGGCGGCGTTGCGCGATATTGAGGCTTGTTGTCGCGCCACGAAGCCCGGCCTGATTCATACTGATGGGCTTTTAGTAACGGCAATCAATCGTTCGGCAGAAACGCATATGACCAAGAAAATGACCAGCAAGGCCAACCACCCAGAGGATATCTCCGGCGAGCATGAGCCGGCCGCCCGCGGCATGTCGCTCAGCGAGCATGCTTATACGCAGATCAAGGACAAGATCCTGTCGCTCGAACTGCGGCCCGGCTTGTTCCTGAACGAAGCCAACCTGTGCGAAATGCTGGATCTGGGCCGCATGCCGGTGCATCAGGCCATCCATCGGCTGAAGGCGGAAGGTCTGGTCGAGGTGATCCCGCGCAAGGGGCTGGTGATCCGTTCCGATTCCTTGCACGACATCCTGGAACTGATCGAAGCCCGGCTGGCGATGGAACCCAACATCGTCGCCCTGACGGCGGAGCGCATCACGAAGGAGCAGATCACGGAACTCAAGAAAATGCTGCAGGAGTCGCGCAAGCTGAAGAACCAGAGCAGCCGCGAAGCGTTCAGCGTGATCGATCGCGCCTTCCACACGCTGGTCGCGGAGGCCGCCGGCAACCGTTTCCTGGCGGATGCGCAGCGGCTGCTGCACGACCGCTCGACCATGATCTGGCATCTGCGCATCATGCCGGAGGATGGCCTGGTCGTGACCCAGCGCGAGCACGAGGCGATCGTCGACGGCATCGCGCGCCAGGACGCCAATGCGGCCAGGGCGGCCATGACCGAGCATCTGCTCTCGCTGCAGAAGCGGATTCTGAAGGCATTGCGCTAGCTCGCCGCGGAAATTCCATCTTCCTTTCGGCGCACTCCGGGTTCCGTGCATCGGAGTGCCGCCATCATCCAAGCCACGGTTCACAGATCGATCAAATGACTAATCCAAATCCCAAGCAATTGCCTGTCGCCATTGTTGGTGCAGGCCCCATCGGGCTGACCACGGCGCTGGGGCTCGCGTATTACGGCATCCCCACGGTGGTCTACGAGGACGATGTGCAACTCTCGCTCGATACCAAGGCCGGCACCATCCTCACCCGCACGCTCGAGATTTTCCGCCGCTATGGCGTGGCGGACGACGTGCTGGCGCGCTCGCTGCGGGTGGACGAGATCGGCGAGATCGATCGCCGCACGCAGCAATCGACCTTTCCAGTGCTGCTCGACGCCTTGTCGGCCGAGACCCGCTACCCGTTCGTCATCAACCTGCCGCAGCATCATCTGGAGCCGATCCTCGCCGCCGCGGTGGAGCGCTCCGGGCTGATCCAACTGAAGATGGGGCATCGGCTGGAAACGTATGAAGACCGGGGCGATCATGTGGTGCTGAACCTGCGCACCAGTGACGGTCTGGTGCAGGAGGAAGCCGCTTTCCTGCTGGCCTGCGACGGCGGCCGCAGCACGGTGCGCGAACAGCTGGGGGTGATGGTCGAGGGCAAATCGCTGCCGGTCAAATACGCGCTGGTCGATCTGGTAGTCGACCTCGATCTCGAGAATCCGCGCGACTATCCTTACCTGGCCTATTTCGCCGACCCCGAGGAATGGATGATCCTGGTGCGCCATCCGCACTGCTGGCGCTTCCTCTATCCGCTGCAGGAAGGCGCCGAGGAGCCGACCGAAGAAGAATTGCGCGACAAGTCGCTATCCTTCATCGGCCATGTCAGCAACGTCAAAGTGATCAACAAGGTCACCTACAACGTGCATCATCGGGTGGCGACCGAGTGGCGCCGCGGGCGCGTGTTCCTGATGGGCGATGCCGCGCATCTGATCACGCCGATGTGGGCGCTGGGCCTGAACACCGGCGCGCTCGACGCCTCCAACCTGCCGTGGCGGCTGTCGTGGTACCTGCGCGGCTGGGGCGATGAAAACATCCTGGACGGCTACGAACGCGAACAGCGGCCGCTGGCGGTGCACGGCTCGGGCGAGATGGCCGAGGCGGCGCGGCTGTCGATGGCCAAGCGCGGCGATGCATCGCATGCGATGTCGGACAACAACTGGAGCAACGCCTACACCCGCACCATGCTCGGCGTCAAACTGGACGTCAACGGCTCCAACGACTGGTCGATGGTCACCCGCAGCAGCCGCCCCGCGGTCGGCGCGGGCGACCGCCTGCCCGATTACCTGGTGCACACCCCGGCCGGCTGCGAGGAGCGTATCCACGACTTGTGCTCGGGGCGCTTCACCGCGCTGTATTTTTGCGACGCGCGGCGCCGCCCGCTGATCCCCGAAGACAAGTCGCCGACGCTGCGGCACTACGCGGTGTCGCGCTACGACGCGCCGCACGACTCAGGCCTGCGCGACCGCAGCCTGCTCGATCCGGGCGACGCGCTGGCCAAGCGCCTTGGCATCCCGCCCAACACCCTGGTGCTGCTGCGCCCCGACGAGCACATCGCCGCCATCGTGCCGATGACGGACAACCCGACACAGGCGCAAGAGTTGTACCAGCAGATCACCGGTCTACCGCCGGTCACGGAGATGCAATCATGAAGGTCAGCTACGATTTTTCAGGCCGCACCGTGCTGGTTGCCGGCGCCGCTTCCGGCATCGGCCGCGAAGCCGCGCTGGCTTGCGTGCAGGCTGGCGCCACCGTGCTGGCATTGGATATCGACGCCGCCGGCCTGGCCGAACTGGCGGGACCGCGCATGCTGGTGCAAACCGTCGATATCGCCGACCCGGCGGCGGTAAATGGCGCGGTGACCGGACTGCTGCAAGCCACCGGCCGGATCGACGCTGCCATCATCACCAGCGCGATCCAGAAGCGCACGCCGATCGATGCGCTGTCGGATGCCGAGTGGCAGCGCCATCTGGATGTCAACCTGTCCGGCGTGTTCTACTTCTTGCGGGTGCTGTTCCCGGTGATGAAACAGCAGCGTTCCGGCTCCATCGTTGCCTTCACCTCGGGGCTGGCCAGCAACGGCTGGCCGGGCGCCGCCGCCTATGCGGCGACCAAGGCCGGCATCATCGGCCTGGTGAAATCGGCCGCGCATGAGTTGCGCAGCCACGGCGTGCGCATCAATGCGGTATCGCCCGGCCTGGTGGCGACGCCGGTATTCCTGCAATCGGCCAGCGCCGAAGAATTGGCGATGTACGAAAAATCACTGGGCGTCTCGACTCCGGACGAAGTGGTACCGACCTTGATGCACCTGATTTCCGACGGCGCCGCCACGATTTCCGGCAACATCATCGAGCGGCGCCTGATTCCGCGCGCTAGCGAGTAACCCGGCGGGATACCCATGCCGGGCGCTGCCCGAGGCCCGGCATAGTTTTCCGAAAACCAGGGTATATGCAAAAACCTTCCGATTGACGACCGAAACAAGCCGTTAATCCATGGAGTATAGGTGCGGATAACGACCTGACGCGCCTCCGGTAGCGGCGCCGCCTTCTCCAGCGGCGCCGCCGGAAAACACCCCCGCCGCCTGCAGCAGATGCGTCATGCGCCCGCGCCTGGCAGCCGAACTTGTCGCGCCCGGTCACCGGCCGGATGACGCGCGGCTGCCCGGTTATGGCCTGCGGCATGATTCACGCCTGCCAGCGCCAATGCAGCTTGCAAGGGCGGCGCCCACGCCGTTTGTTCTTTAGGCCAGAGGATTCCCGCTGACCCTCGCGGGAGCACAGTGGAATGAACCCGATGGGCACTGGCGACAGGCCCCACTCCTGGCTGTGTCACGGATCACTGTTGCGGCTCGTTTGCTGTCATCATCACGCCGCGGTTAAGATCGTGCTGCGGCCTGGGCTGAAATTGCACCGCGCTGCCGCACGCTTGCTCACCGCACCCGCACCGGAGACATCAGGATGAATCGTTTTTCCCTTGCCCCGATCCTGGCGCTGGCCTTGGCCTTGAGCGCCTCGCAAGCCGGCGCCTGGACCAACCACAGCCCGCCGACTTACCGCGCGCTGGAGCGGATGCCGGAGGTAGCCGAGGCTCCCGCCGTCACTGTGGAACCGCTGGAAACCTTCCTGAAAGCGGAGGAAAAAGCGATCGAAGCCCTGCTGGCCAGCCAGGAAGCCTGGGCCGTCGCCAATCTGGACCCCTACCCGGCGCGCCCGCCGGCGCTGGCCTTCGTGGCCGATGCCGGCCGTTCGGACCAGGCACGCCGGCTGGCGTTCCTGCGCGCCCTGCGCATCGCCGCCGACAGCAAATTCGCGCTCTACCTGCAGCCCGACCCGTGGCGCGAGGCGGCCGGCACGCCGCTGCCCTATTCCGCCGTCAGCACGCTGCCCGAGCCCGCGGCGCGCTACCGTTTCATCAGCCTGAAGGCGGGCGACCGGGTGGCGCCGCTGGCGGTGATCGCCTCGGCCGCCGACGAGCCGGATTACGGGCTGGACATCAACCTGTGGCAGGACAGCCCGTCCGCCTGGGGCAAGGAGTATGGCCTCGGCGCGCTGCCATTCGGTAACCCGGCGCTGTCGTTCTCGACCCAGGCGCCGTTTCACATGGGGTTTTTCCACGAAGGCCGCATCCTCTACCTGGCGGCACCGTTCATCAAGCGCACCTTCCCGCTGCTGCGCTCGCACCAATATGCGTCGCTGGCTGCGCTGGCGTTTCGCAGCGGGCATGCGTACTGGGGCTGGCGCTTTACCGGCCTGTCGCTGCATTACCTGCAAGACCTGACCCAGCCCTACCACGCCAGCCTGGCGCCTGGCGAGTCGACCGCCAAGCTGCTCGGGATCAACCTGCTGGCGATGGCCGGCCTGCACGGCTACAAGGACGACATGATCGTGCTGCTCTCCAACCGCCACCTGGCGCTGGAAAACTACCAGCATGAGCAAATGCGCGCAGCCGCCCGCCAGCGGCGCGAAACCGCGTTTGAACAAGCGCTGCACGACACCGGCAAGGACCGCGACTACCCGGCCTGGAGCGAGCGCTACCTGCGCGACGTGGTGTCCACCCAGTCCCGCCGCAGCGCGCCGCAAGTGGCCAAAACCGTAGTCGCCGCGCTGCCCGCGCAGTATGTCTCCGACCCGGCGTTCGACTTCGGCGCCCACGAATCCGAAATCGACCTGCTGCGTGCGATGGAGCAGCAGGACGCCACCCGCCGCGCCCGGCTCGACCGCACGGTGGCCGAATTGCTCGGCAACTTCGGCGCCCATACCCGCAACGCGGTGCGCGGCATCCTGCAAGCCGGCCAGCGGCAGTAGCAGGCGGTTGCCGCCGCACCGGCGGCGCGGCTCGAACCCCCATTTTGGCGCGAGGACAATGCCAGCAATGCCCGACAAAATCGATTGCATCGAGTGCGATGTGCTGGTGGTCGGCGGCGGCATCAACGGCGCCGGCATCGCGCGCGACGCCGCCGGGCGCGGCCTGTCGGTCGTGCTATGCGAAAAGGACGACCTCGCGCAGCACACCTCGTCAGCCTCAACCAAGCTGATCCACGGCGGCCTGCGCTATCTCGAATATTACGAATTCGGCCTGGTCAGGAAGGCGCTGATCGAGCGCGAAGTGCTGCTGCGCGCAGCGCCGCACATCATGTGGCCGCTGCGCTTCGTTATGCCGCATGAAAAAGGCCAGCGCCCGGCCTGGATGATCCGCGCCGGCTTGCTAATGTACGACCTGCTGGCGCGGCGCGAATTGCTGCCGGCATCAACCGGCGTCGACCTGCGCCGCCACCCGGCCGGCACACCACTGAAAAGCGGCTTCGTGCGCGGCTTCGAATACTCGGACGGCTGGGTCGACGATGCGCGGCTGGTGGTGCTGAACGCGATCGACGCTGCCGACAAAGGCGCGACGGTGCTGACCCGCTGCCGCTGCGAGGCGGCCGAACGGCGCGCCGATCATTGGCTGGCGACGCTGCGCAAGGCCGACAACAGCACCCTGCAAGTGCGCGCGCGCTGCCTGGTCAACGCTGCCGGGCCCTGGGCCGCAGAATTCCTGCAGACTGCGGCGTGGCAGCCGGCGGCCAAGGCGCTGCGCCTGATCAAGGGCAGTCACATCGTCGTGCCGCGGCTGTTCGAGCATCCGTATGCCTACATCTTCCAGCACGCCGACGGCCGCATCGTCTTCGCCATCCCCTACGAGCACGACTTCACGCTGCTCGGCACCACCGACCTCGACTACCACGGCAGCCTGGACCAGGTCGCGATCGCGCCGGACGAAGTCGACTACATCTGCGGGCTGGCCAACCATTACTTCCAGAAACGGATCACGCCAGCCGACGTCGTCTGGTCGTATTCCGGCGTGCGACCGCTGGTCGAAGACTCTTCGGCCGACGCCGCCGCGGTGACGCGCGACTACCGCCTCGAATTCGACGCCGGCGTGCAAGATAGCCGGCGCGCGCCGCTGCTGTCAGTCTTCGGCGGCAAGATCACCACCTTCCGCAAGCTGGCCGAGGAAGCACTGGACCGGATCGCGCCGGCGCTCGGCAACCGCCACGGCACCTGGACCGCGAACGCCTGCCTGCCGGGCGGCGACCTGTACGGGCCGCGGCCGTCGAAGCGCTCGGTGCTGGAATTCGCCGGCTACGTCCAGGACTTGCAGGCGCGGTACGGCTGGCTGCCGGCGCCGCTGGTGGCGCGCTACGCGCGCGCCTACGGCACCCGCATTCACGCACTCTTGGCGGGGCGGAGCGAACTGACGCAGATGGGTGAAGAGATCGCGCCCGGATTGTTTGCGGCTGAAGTGGAATACCTGATCGAGCACGAATGGGCGGTTAGCGGCGTCGACATTCTGTGGCGGCGCTCGAAGCTTGGGTTGCATTTAGCTACGGATGTGGAGCGGCGGCTGGATGAATGGATCGCCAAGCGCGGTTTGATTGCAACTAGCAGACCAGCTTGATTCGGATAAATCGGCGAGAAAGAACAATCTGGCATGGCATGTTAGAACGCGAACGGCTCAGATCGACCCAAAGCCGACCTTGAGTTTCTGGCCAGTATCGGACTGCTAAGCGACATTTAGCTGCTATTCAGCCAAGGACACCCACAGGTATCTAATGGCCAGATTATGGATGCTATAAAGATATTACAAGTGCTTTCTCTGCTATTCTCACGGCATGCTGAATCACTACTTGCAGTTTGAAGAAAAATAATGACCAAAAATTAGGGGACTAAGGGGGCGTAGTTGGATACAACAAGTGGATCGCCAGGTAGTAACCCTCTTGCCGCAGCACAGCGAGAAAGGGCTGGCGCACAAACGTTCGAGAAGTACGAATACCAGTATCACTGGGCGCTCTGTCGAATTCTTGGTGCTCACGAAAACGCTGCCGATTACGTTGTCTTTATCGAGCTGCATGAGGACGTGGTGTTGGCGACTTCGACCAATGAATCCGTCGCACGGTTTGAATTCAATCAGGTCAAAAATGTCAGCGCTACACCTTGGAACCAGAAGAAATTGACTTCGGTCCCAAAGGCCACCGCCAAAAAAGTGACAAACTCAATTCTCGGCAAAATGCTCCAAGGGGTTCGTAAAAAGCCCTTTGTCGACAAGCTGAACTCGCTCGATTTAGTTGCAACCTGTGGCTTCAACCTGCCTCCTAAAACTGATTGCCTGAAGCTCTCAATCATTTCGATTGGTGATCTCCACGATGACTGCCTCAAAGACATCCAGGCTGCAATCGACAAGGAGCTTGGCCCCTATCCCATCCCTAAAACCTTGAGGTTCATTACACCGGATCTACCTGCCTCCGGCTTTCAGGATGTAGCTATTGGCCGAATTTCCAAGCTTGTCGACGTGAAAGCTCCTGGCGCCAAGTGCAATGCATCAACAATCTATCGCGTGCTAATTGACGACTTGCATCGTAAGGGAACTGTGGCGTTTGACTTTACTGAATGGAACAACCTTGTAAAGAACAAAGGAACCACTCACAGCGACGTTGAGAGAGTTATTTCCGCATACACGGAAAGCAAGGGTATTGAGGCCTTTTTACAGGACTTCGAAGACATCCTTAAAGATTTGGAACTGAAATCAAACAAGCGGATTCAGGTTCGCAGAGCTTTTGAGCGCTACCACAATGCAGTGCGGCTGGAGCGGACCTTGATTGCCATTGACAATCAGGAAGCAGTCAAAGATACAGTGGAACGCAACTTTGAATTATTCAAAGAACAAGGTGTGAAAGAGTTTATGGAGCAGGCATTAGCGTCCTTGCCCGAGACGACCCAGAACAACCTTGTCGATTTGGAATCAACCCAGGCCGCGATCATCTACGAGCTGTTGAGCAAATGCCATGAAAAATGAGCCGACCATCGACAACTTCAAACTGCTGATTAGAAATCTCAGGACAAAGCAGCATGAAAAACTTAGCATTCAAACGACTGGTAGTAGCGTCCGATACCCTAAAGTCCGGAAATCAGTTCGAGTTCAAACCCCGCTTCAACCTAATAACGGCGAACGACAATAGCTTTGGAAAATCGACCCTAGCCAAATTGCTGTTCTGGACATTAGGTGGAGATCCGGTGCTGGATATCACATGGACATCATTTGATGTTCGCTGCTTGGTTGATTTCAGTGTTGGCAACGAGACCTATCAGGCTGGACGATACGGGAACATAATGTTCCTCCGTCGCCCGAATGGTCAATGGGAAAAATTCTCCAAGATCACTGGCGCGTACTCAGAGACCTTTGCCGAAATCGTTGGTTTTGAGGCACTATTACCAAACAGAAACGATGCGACCAAACTTGAAACCCCTCCCCCTGCTTTCTACTTCCTGCCGTTCTACGTAGATCAGCAGCGTAGTTGGTCTCAAGCATAGAATGGCTTCATCAATCTTGAGCAATATTCCAAGTGGCAAAAGACCATCATCGAATATCACACAGGATATTTACTGCCCGAATTTTTCGCGTTCGAGGAGCAAATTGCAGCTCGGAACCTTGAGAAAAAAACGGCAGAGGTTGAGGTCAGAAAGATTGAGACTGCGATCGAGGTAGTCAAAACGTACCTGCCGACGTCGAGCAAAACCGTTGCCCTATCAAAGGGAGAGTTCGACACCCTCGCAGCCGAGGTCTCTGAAGACATCGCCAAACTTCAGGCTAAGCAAGATGAACTGCTTGGGACGATTGCCGAAACCCAAACGGAACGCCTCTATTTACAGGGTCAGCTTGATCTGGCGAAACTGGCATCTGCTGAGCTTGAAAAGGATTACACCTTCTCTGTCGAATGTGTCGAAGGTGAGTCCCTGCTGTGCCCGTTATGTGGAACCGTGCACGACAACTCGTCACCAAAGCGGGCCTCAATCCTCGCTGATAAGGACGAGGCAGACAGCCAGGTAATTCAGCTCAGTGGAAAGATCGAGCGCCTAGACAAAAAACTGGCCAAAAGTCAGGAACGGCTTGAGAGCACGCGTTCTGAAATTGACACCATCAACAACAAATACAAACCGCTTGAAACCTCGGAAACGACTGACACAGAGGCAAGCGCAGCCGAATCATCATTCCTAGACAGCATCGCATCTCGTGCGGTCCAGAAGCATGTGCAACGAACGATGGAAACCAAGACGGCCCTGATTCGAACCATCAAGTCTACGAACAGAAACTTGAGGGCCGAACAAAAAAAGCTACTGACCAAGGAAGAGCGGGAAGATCTGGACGCCGCGTTCAAAGACTCCTTGGCCAAGTATGTCGATGATCTGAAGGCCCAAGGCGTCAATTTGTCACCGGTCGAGTCCCCGCTTGATTACAAGAAGCTCTACGGAAGCGGTGGAGCGGCGGAAAGCACCCGTGGCATCCTAGCCTACTACATGTCCGTTATCCGACAGGTGCACAAAGCAGAGAATGAGGCCTTTTCGGCTGTTGTGATCGACACTCCGAATCAACAGGAGCAAGCTGATTTCAACTACGAAAAGATCCTCAAGTTCCTGATGGACACCGTTCCTTCAAACGCACAACTCATTTTGTGCGCCATGAATCGCAGCGAAATCCAGAGCTACAAGAGTGCTGCACACGTTATTGAGCTGGACGAAAAGAAGATTCTCAGGGACACGAAGTACGCCGAATGCCGAGCTTTGCTCAACTTTGACGGATCAATCGTAGAAGCCGCCACCTAATCTGACGGGTTCCCGTTTTGAGGGTGCAGGATTGTCAGATTGAATCGCCCCGACTTATGTAGTCAGTATTTAACGTGTGCTCTGCGGCGCAATACAGCCGCAGAGCAAAAGGCGGTTGGAAGACAGCTTTTGGCCGATCAGCGACGCACTAGCAGCCGACGCTGCGCAACAGCCAACATCGACGCCGCCGCTGAAAAGCCCGTCGCTTATGCCGGCGATTCCCTGTCGGTGCCATCACCGGGACCGTTTGGCCCGACCCTCACCTGCGAGCGGCTATCCCTGTCTTTTCGCGAAATACATGGCCTCGTCGGCGTGTTTGAGCAACTGCTGCTCCCCCTCGCCATGCTCGGGATAAAGCGCGATCCCGATACTCGGCACCATGCTCAGACGGTGGCCGTCGATGTTCAGCGGTTGCTGCACAGCGTTGCGGATTTTGTCGGCCACCATTGCGGCGCACTCGGGCGATTGCAGGTTTTCGAGCAGCACCACAAACTCGTCGCCGCCGATGCGCGCGACCGTGTCCGATTCGCGCACGCTCTGCCGCAGACGCCTGGCGACTTCCTGCAGCAACAGGTCGCCGGCGGTATGGCCAAAGCTGTCGTTGACCTGCTTGAACTTGTCCAGGTCGAGGTAGAGCAGGGCCAGGCGTCCTTGTTCGCGCCGCGCTCGGGCCAGCGCGACTTTCAGGCGGTCATGCAGGAATCCGCGATTGGGCAGATCGGTCAGCTGGTCGTATTGGGCCATGTGCTGCAGGCGGGCGTACAACTGCTGGCGCTCGATCGCGGTGGCGATCTGGGCGGAGACGAACTGCAGCAGCTCCTTGTCCTTTTCGCTGTAGCGCACGCCGCCCTGGTAGCTCTTCAGCACCAGCACTCCGATCGTGCCCTTGTGCGAGTTGAGCGGGACGCCCAGCCAGCACAGCGAATTCCTGCCCACAGCGGCGCGCAAGCCTGCGGGAAGGACCGCCATCGTCTCGGGAGTCAGCAGCAGCGGCTGGCCGGTATGGATCACCTCTGCGCAGAGCGTGCCGGCGGCCGGCCTGGGTGGGACGGAGGACTGGTCATACTCGTCCACCATATAAGGAAAGCTCAGCAGGTCTTTTTCCTCGTCGTACAGCGCAACCGAAAAATTAACCGCCGGCAGCAGTTCACCGAGGATCTGATGGATTCGTTGAAACAGCGCGGGCAAATCCTCTGCGGCGTGCGCGGCTTCGGAAATCGCATACAGCGCAGCCTGCATCGCCTCGGCCTGCTTGCGCTCTGTGATGTCGCGCGCGACCCCGATCCGCAGTTGGTCGACTTCCGACCAGCGCGCCGACCACATGATGTGGACGATTCGTCCGTCCTTGCGGATATAGCGGTTCTCGAAATGCAGTTGGGGCTGGCCGGACATGACCTCGCGCGCCGACTGCAGGGTGCGCTCGCGATCCTCCGGCGCCACCAGTTCGAACATGCTCTTGCCGACCATTTCTTGCGGGGTATAGCCGAAAATGCGCTCGCAGGCGGCACTGACAAAGACGATACGGCCGTCGGTATCGACCGCACAGACTGCGTCCAGCAAGAGGTCAATGAAGCCGGCCGGAGGAGAAGGGCTTATTGTTTGCATGTTGGCAGCGTATTGCCTGAAAGTTATGCGAACGCCTTGTTCAGTTCACCCGCAAAATCGGATGCCTTGAAATAGTCGACTTCATTGATGCGCGCCATCTTCATCATGGCTGATAGCGACAATTATATACTCCAATACATATGGACAATTTACGCCCGTAATTTATTGAAATTTTGCATATACTGGTACATTTTTCTGGAAACCGCTCACTTGGTCACAAAACTATCCGCAGCAGCCCAAAGGCAAGTATGTGGCGGCGCTGAGACAGATCGGCTAAGGGAGCATCAGCAAGGGGGCCGACGCCAGGCGAAGCGTTTGGTCGATCCAGGAAATATGAAAGGGCGCGGCACCGCCCCGCCGCAACCAGCCGCTCAGGACTTCCCGGCAGTAAAGCCCCCATCCACCAGCAGATGCGCACCGGTGATGAAGCTGGCCTCGTCGCTGAGCAGGAACAGCACCGCGTTGGCAACTTCTTCCGGGCGGCCCAGGCGCCCGATCGGGTGCAGGTCGATCAGGGCCTGGCGCATGCTGGCGTCCAGCGCCGCCAGCAATGGCGTGTCGATGTAGCCGGGGCCGACGGCGTTGACCCGCACGCCCTTGGTAGCCGATTCGAGCGCCAGCGTGCGCGTCAGGTTGACCACGCCGCCCTTGGCGGCCGAGTAGGCGGCGGTCATGCTTTGGCCGAATACGCCGAGGATCGACGCGCAGTTGACGATGCTGCCGCTGCCCTGCCGGTACATCTGGCGCAGCGCGGCGCGCGCCACGCGAAACACGCCGTTCAGGTTGATGTCGAGCACGCGCAGGAAGTCTTCGTCCGGGTAGGCGTCGGCCGGGCACAGGCTGCCGATGCCGGCGTTGTTGAAGACGCCATCCAGGCTGCCGAGTTGCGCCACGGTATCGGCAATCAAGCGGTCCACCTGATCGGTCGACGTGACGTCGACCGGCAGGAACAGGCAGCGGCCGGAGTAGCGCGCCTCGAGGTTCCGGGCGTGCTGTTCGCCGGCGGGGCCGGGCAGGTCGGCGATGACGAGGTTGGCACCTTCCCGCAGGCAACGTTCGACCGTGGCCAGACCGATGCCGCTGGCGCCGCCGGTGACGATGATGTTCTTGCTCTTCAGGCGCATGACAGTTCCTTGAAATCGTGGATGGAGCAGAGGCGATGCCCGACAAGCCATCGCCTGCGGCAGCGCCAATTATCAGGCAAAAAACCGGGGGGCCGGATCGAGTTCGACCCGACCCTGCGTTCCATCAAATTCGCGTCTCGCGTGAGCGGATGCCGGTTTGCATGGCGGCGGCAGGCGACGGCTCGCCGCTCAGGCTCGCTGCGGGACGTCCAGACCCTTGACGACCGCCGGCCGTGCCAGGAACGCCTGCAGCGTGCGGATGACATGGGGGAAATCCGCGATGCCGACCAGTTCGCCCGCTTCATAGAAACCAATCAGGTTGCGCACCCAGGGGAAGGTGGCGATGTCGGCGATCGTGTAGTCGTCGCCCATGATCCAGTCGCGTTCCGCCAGGCGCCGGTTCAGCACGCCGAGCAGGCGCCGCGATTCCGCCACGTAGCGCTCGCGCGGGCGCTTGTCTTCGTAATCCTTGCCGGCGAACTTGTTGAAAAAGCCGAGCTGGCCGAACATCGGGCCGATGCCGCCCATCTGGAACATCAGCCACTGGATGGTTTCATAGCGGGCGCCGGTATCTTGCGGCAGGAGGCGCCCGGCCTTGTCGGCCAGATAGATCAGGATCGCGCCGGATTCGAACAGCGGCAGCGGCTTGCCACCCGGACCGTTGGGGTCGAGGATGGCCGGAATCTTGTTGTTCGGATTCAGCGACAGGAATTCCGGCGAGGTCTGGTCCTGGGTATCGAAGCTGACCAGATGCGGCTCGTAAGGCAGGCCTGTTTCTTCGAGCATGATCGAGACCTTGACGCCATTCGGCGTCGGCAGCGAATAGAGCTGGATGCGGTCGGGATGGCGCGCGGCCCATTTGCGCGTGATGGGGAAAGCGGAAAGAGAGGTCATGGAAAATCCGGTAGGTTGCGGGGAATGGTGTGAGCCGATTTTCTCACGGGACACGCGATCCGGCCGGCGCGGCCGATCCTGCGCCGGCTGGCCGGTGGCGACCATGCAACGCTAATCGGCGGCCGGCGCCAGGCTGGCCATGAACACCGCGCACAGCGCCTGCATGCCGGCGCGGTCTTCCTGATCGAAACGGTTGATTACCGGACTATCGACATCCCACACGCCCAGCAGCGTGCCGTCGGCGCGAATCAGCGGCACCACGATTTCCGATTGCGACGCCGAGTCGCAGGCGATGTGGCCGGCGAAGGCGTTGACGTCGGCCACCAGTTGCGTCTGGCGCGTCTGCGCGGCGGTGCCGCAGACGCCGCGCCCGAGCGCAATGCGGATGCAGGCCGGCTTGCCCTGGAACGGCCCCAGCACCAGCTCGCGGCCGTCGTACAGGTAGAAGCCGGCCCAGTTCAGTTGCGGCAGGCTGTGGTAGACCAGCGCGCTGAAGTTGGCGGCGTTGGCGATCAGGTCGCGCTCGCCGGCCGACAGCGCGCGCGCCTGCTGCAGCAACTCGGCGTAGTGCTCGCGCTTGCCGGCGTAGATTTGCGGTTTCAGATCGAACATGCGGTGCTCCGGTGATGATGCGGAAGGCGGCCGGGAAAAATACGGTGCGGGAATTTACATTCCTCAGATACTCCTGATTGCGACATCTAATACCGCCCTGTTTTTATTGTAATTTTAACCATACTCCGCTTACTTTGGGTTGACCAGCGGCGCCAGGAAGCTCCCGGTTAGTCGATTTTCAGCGTCAGGTATTCCGGATGCGGCGGCGGATAGGCAAGCTTCATCTCCTCGAGGGTTTCCAGCACCACCGAGGCGATCGCCAGGTTGCGGTGCGTTTTCGAGTCCGCCGGAATCACGTACCAGGGCGCGTGGTCGGCGTCGGTGGCGTTGATGGCATCGGCATAGGCGCGCTGGTAGTCGGCCCAGAGGACGCGCTCCTTCAAATCCTGCGGATCGAATTTCCAGTGCTTGTTGGGATCGGCCAGGCGCTCCTGCAGCCGCTGCTTTTGCATGTCGGCCGAGATGTGCAGGAAAAACTTCAGCAGCACAGTGCCGGTTTCGGCCAGCATCCGCTCGAATTCGCGGATCTGCGCATAGCGCCGCCGGCATTCATGCTCGTCGATCAAGCGGTGCACGCGGGTGATCAGCACGTCTTCATAATGGCTGCGGTTAAAAATCACGATCTCGCCGCGCGCCGGCACTTCGCGGTGTATCCGCCACAGATAGTCGTGGTCGAGTTCGATCGGCGTCGGCGCCTTGAAGGAAATGCTGCGGATACCGAGCGGTTCGATTTCGCGGAACACGCCGGAGATGGTGCCGTCCTTGCCGCTGGTGTCCATGCCTTGCAACACGACCAGCAGCTTGCTCTTGCGCTGCGCATAAAACACTTCTTGCAGCTCGGCGATGCGGCGCGCCATCTGCAGCACGCGCTCCTTGTCGGCCGCCTTGTTGTTGCTTGCCAACGGAGTTTCGCCGGCGCCGGCGTCGTTCAGCGTCAGCTTGCCCGGGGCGCGAAAGCGCGCTTGTGCCTTCATTCGGTTGCCTCCCGCGTTACTTTCCCTGACGCCGGCGCGCTCACAGGACGCCGTGCAGGTTGCCCTCGGCGTGCTCGATCTTGATGCAGCGATCCATGATCACGGTGGCGCCGGCGGCGCGCGCGCGGGCGGCGGCGGCTTCGTCGATGACGCCCAGTTGCATCCAGATGCACGGCAGGCCGAGCGCCAGCGCTTCGTCGACGACGGCGCCGACCTCGCTCGACTTGCGGAAGCAATCGACGATGCCGATCCGCAGGCCCTCCCCTTCCAGGGCGGCAGCCGATTCGTGCAGGCTTGCGTAGCAAGGCTCGCCAAGAATGTGAGTACCTGCATACGTCGGATTGACCGGGATGATGCGATAGCCCTGCGCCTGCAAATATTGCGCCACTTCATGGCTGGGACGGCTGCTCTTGGCGGACAAGCCGACCACCGCGATCAGCGGCAAGACGGCGGGAAGCGGCTCCGGAGGGGTGCTGGACATGGCGTGTCTTCTTCGGTATCGAGTGGAAATAACGTGGATATCTTACCGCCATCCGGTCGGCGGCGCGGCGACACGCGCCACACGTGGCGCCCTTGCGCCGGTAGAAGCGGCAACCGCGGCAGTGCGATCGCTTCGGGAACAAAGCGAGTGGTCGCAGCGCCGTTTGCGGCCGCGAAAACAAAAAAAGCAGCCGAAGCTGCTTTTGATGTTACCGCGTGAAGCACGATCAGCGCTTTTGGCGCAACTTCTGAATCGCCGCCAATTGCGCGATCGCCACCGCCAGCTCGGCTTGCGCCGCCGCATAGTCGATCTTCGATTCGCGGTTGACCAGCGCTTCTTCGGCCTGCTTCTTGGCTTCGATCGCCTTCGCCTCGTCCAGGTCGGCGCCGCGGATCGCGGTATCGGCCAGCACGGTGACATTGTCCGGCTGCACTTCCAGCAGGCCGCCGGCCACGAACACGAATTCCTCGCCGGCCTTGCCCGGCACCTTGATGCGCACCGCGCCCGGACGGATGCGCGTGATCAGCGGCGTATGGCGCGGATAGATGCCGAGTTCCCCGGCTTCGCCCGGCAACACGACGAACTCGGCTTCGCCGGAAAAGATTTCCGCTTCGGCGGAGACCACGTCAACGTGGATGGTGTTTGCCATATAAAACCCTTAAGCTTTTCCCGGTCGCTGCAGGCGCCGATTGCCGGTTTCTCACCGTACAACCAGCACCGGCGCGCATCGACCGAGGCGTTGCCGCCGTTACTGAATCTTCTTGGCTTTTTCGATTGCTTCCTCGATCGTGCCGACCATGTAGAACGCCTGTTCCGGCAGGTGATCCAGTTCGCCGGAAGCGATCATCTTGAAGCCCTTGATCGTGTCCTTCAGCGAAACGTACTTGCCGGGCGAGCCGGTAAACACTTCGGCGACGTGGAACGGCTGCGACAGGAAGCGCTGCATCTTACGCGCGCGGGCCACCACCAGCTTGTCTTCCGGCGCCAGTTCGTCCATGCCCAGAATCGCGATGATGTCGCGCAATTCCTTGTAGCGCTGCAGCGTGCCTTGCACCGCACGCGCCGTTTCATAGTGCTCCTGGCCAACCACCAGCGGATCGAGCTGGCGCGAGGTCGAGTCGAGCGGGTCGACCGCCGGGTAGATACCGAGCGAAGCGATGTCACGCGACAGCACCACGGTCGAATCCAGGTGGGCGAAGGTGGTAGCTGGCGACGGGTCGGTCAAGTCGTCGGCTGGCACGTACACGGCCTGGATCGAGGTGATCGAACCGGTCTTGGTCGAGGTGATGCGTTCCTGCAGGCGGCCCATTTCTTCGGCCAGCGTCGGCTGGTAGCCCACCGCAGACGGCATCCGGCCCAGCAGCGCCGAGACTTCGGTACCGGCCAGCGTGTAGCGATAGATGTTGTCGACGAAGAACAGCACGTCCTTGCCTTCGTCGCGGAAGCCTTCAGCGATCGTCAGGCCGGTCAGCGCCACGCGCAGACGGTTGCCCGGCGGTTCGTTCATCTGGCCGTAGACCATCGCGACCTTCGAGTTTGCCGGGTTTTCCAGATCCACCACCTTGGCTTCGGCCATCTCGTGGTAGAAGTCGTTGCCTTCGCGGGTACGCTCGCCGACACCGGCGAACACCGACAGACCGCTGTGCGCCTTGGCGATGTTGTTGATCAGTTCCATCATGTTGACGGTCTTGCCGACGCCGGCGCCGCCGAACAGGCCGACCTTGCCGCCCTTGGCGAACGGGCACACCAGGTCGATCACCTTGATGCCGGTTTCCAGCAAGTCTTGCGACGGCGACAGCTCGTCATAGGCCGGGGCCTTGCGGTGAATCGACGCGGTTTGCGCATGGCTGACCGGACCGCATTCGTCGATCGGGTTGCCCAGCACGTCCATGATGCGGCCCAGCGTGGCCTGGCCGACCGGCACCGTGATCGGGTTGCCGGTGTTTTGAATCGTCATGCCGCGGCGCAAGCCGTCGGAGCTGCCGAGCGCAATGGTGCGGACAATGCCGTCGCCGAGCTGCTGCTGCACTTCCAGCGTCAATTCGGAGCCTTCCATTTTCAGGGCATCGTAAATCTTGGGCATCGCATTGCGGGGAAATTCAACGTCCACCACGGCGCCGATACACTGAACGATTTTGCCATCAGCCATTTTCGTTCCTTCAATAGTTAATTTAAATTCTGGTTAGCGCGCTGCCGTTCGGGGAGCCATCGCTAATTTTTTCTAATCAGTTGGGGACAGAGTACCGCTGCGCTTAACTCTGTCCCACAATGTACGAACTTCGCTACGCTTAACTCTGTCCCGCAATACATCAAACGGCAGCCGCGCCCGCGACGATCTCGGACAGTTCCTTGGTGATCGCGGCTTGGCGGGTCTTGTTGTAGATCAGCTTCAACTCGTTGATCACGTTGCCGGCGTTGTCGGAAGCGGATTTCATCGCCACCATCCGTGCCGACTGCTCGGACGCCAGGTTTTCCGCCACCGCCTGGTAAATCAGCGCCTCGACGTAACGCACCAGCAGTTCGTCGATCACGGTCTGCGCATCCGGCTCGTAGATGTAGTCCCAGGAATGGTTTCCCTTGTCGGCTTGCATCCGATGCTCGGCGAGCGGCAGCAGCTGCTCCATCATCGGTTCCTGCTTCATCGTATTGATGAACTTGGTGTACACCAGATAGACCGCGTCCAGCCGCCCTTCCTGATACGCATCCAGCAACACCTTGACCGGCCCGATCAGCTTGTCCAGATGCGGCGTGTCGCCCAACTGGACCGCGTGCGATACCACCTTGGCGCCGATCCGGTTCAGGAAGCCCAGGCCCTTGTTGCCGATCGCAACCGCCTCGACCTTGTTGCCCTGCGTTTCCAGTTCGCGCACCTTGTTCGTGACCAGCCGCAGCGCGTTGGTGTTCATGCCGCCGCACAGCCCCTTGTCGGTGGTGACGACGATGAAGCCGACCGCCTTGGCGTTGTCCTGCTTGATCAGGAACGGATGCGTGTATTCCGGATTGGCTTGCGCCAGATGCGAGGCGATATTGCGGATCTTGTCGCTGTATGGACGGGCCGCGCGCATCCGGTCCTGCGCCTTGCGCATTTTGGATGCGGCGACCATTTCCATCGCCTTGGTGATCTTCTTCGTATTTTCTACGCTCTTGATCTTGCCGCGTATCTCTTTACCCGCTGCCATGAGGCTTTACTCCTTGTGCGCCGTGCTCAGAACGATTTCTTGAAATCGGCAACCGCGGCGGCCAGTGCAGCTTCGCCATCCTTGTCGAGTTGCTTGGTTTCTTCGATCTTTTGCAGCAGTGCCGCGTGGCTGGTCTTCATGAAGTTATGCAGACCAGCTTCGAACGCCAGCACTTGCTTGACGTCGATGCTGTCGAAAAAGCCCTTGTTGACCGCGAACAGCGACACCGCCATCAGTGAAATCGGCAGCGGCGAGTACTGTGCCTGCTTCAAGAGTTCGGTGACGCGCGCGCCGCGATCGAGCTGCTTGCGGGTCGCTTCATCCAGGTCCGAGGCGAACTGGGCGAACGCCGCCAGTTCACGATACTGCGCCAAGTCGGTACGGATACCGCCGGACAGGTTCTTGATGACCTTGGTCTGCGCCGCACCACCCACGCGCGACACCGAAATACCGGCGTTGATCGCGGGCCGGACACCGGCGTTGAAGAGCGAGGTTTCAAGGAAGATCTGACCGTCGGTAATCGAAATCACGTTGGTCGGCACGAACGCGGAAACGTCGCCGGCCTGGGTTTCGATGATCGGCAGCGCGGTCAGCGAGCCGGTCTTGCCCTTGACTTCGCCGTTGGTGAATTTCTCGACGTAGTCGGCATTGACGCGCGCGGCGCGTTCCAGCAGACGGCTGTGCAGGTAGAACACGTCCCCTGGATAGGCTTCGCGGCCCGGCGGACGGCGCAGCAGCAGCGATACCTGGCGATAGGCCACGGCCTGCTTCGACAGGTCGTCATACACGATCAGCGCGTCTTCGCCACGGTCGCGGAAATACTCGCCCATTGCGCAGCCGGAATAGGCCGATACGTATTGCATCGCGGCCGATTCGGAAGCGGTGGCGGCGACCACGATGGTGTAGTCCATCGCGCCGTTCTGTTCCAGTGCCCGCACCACGTTCTTGACCGACGACGCCTTCTGGCCGATCGCGACGTAGATACAGGTCATGTTCTGACCCTTCTGGTTGATGATGGCGTCAATCGCCACCGCCGACTTGCCGGTCTGGCGGTCGCCGATGATCAGTTCGCGCTGGCCGCGGCCGATCGGCACCATCGAGTCGATCGATTTCAGGCCGGTCTGCATCGGCTGCGAAACGGATTGACGGGCGATTACGCCCGGGGCGATTTTCTCGATCGGCGCGGTCAGCTTGGCGTTGATCGGGCCCTTGCCGTCGATCGGCTGGCCCAGCGCGTTGACCACGCGGCCTTTCAGTTCTGGGCCGATCGGCACTTCCAGGATGCGGCCGGTGCACTTGACGGTATCGCCTTCGGAAATATGCTCGTAGTCGCCCAGAATCACGGCGCCCACCGAATCACGTTCCAGGTTCAGCGCCAGGCCGAAGGTGTTGCCCGGGAATTCCAGCATCTCGCCCTGCATCACGTCGGACAGCCCGTGGATGCGGCAGATGCCGTCGGACACGGAAATCACGGTGCCCTGATTGCGAATCTCGGCGCTGTTGTCGAGTCCTTGAATCCGGCTCTTGATCAGTTCACTGATTTCAGACGGGTTGAGTTGCATGTTAACTCCTAAAAGTATTCTCTGTTCTGGGCGGCCTGGGGCCTAGGCGGTCAGTGCTGCCTGCATCTGTTGCAGCCGCGCACGCACCGAAGTGTCCAGCACCTCGTCGCCAACCACCACGCGCACGCCGCCGATCAGATCCTGATCAACCGTTACCGACGGGTTCAGCTTGCGCCCGAATTTCTTTTCCAGTGCCGCAATCAAGTCGCCGACCTGGGCATCCGACAACGCGAAGGCGCTGGTGATGCTGGCATCGGCCGCACCTTCCTGGGCGTTCTTCAACGCATGGAATTGGGCTCCGATTTCCGGCAGCAGGCTCAAGCGGCCGTTTTCGGCCAGCATGCCGACGAAGTTTTTGGCTTCCGCACCGACCGGCGATTTCAGCAACGCCAGCATGGTGTCAGCCACCTGTTGCGCCGACAGCTTGGGATTGTTGGCCAACGACTGGAAATCGGGATTGGCGGCGACCTGCATCATCTCGGAAACCAGGTCGGACCACGCCGCCAGGTTGCCCGACTGGGCAACCCGGAATAGCGCTTCGGCGTAAGGACGGGCAATCGTTGCGAGTTCGGCCATGATTACAGCTCGGTTTTCAGCTGATTCAGCAAATCGGCGTGCGCTGCGGCATTCACTTCGCGCTTCAGGATCTGCTCGGCGCCCTTCACGGCCAGGCTCGCCACTTCGGCGCGCAAGGCTTCGCGCGCCTGGGTCACTTGCTGCTCGGCTTCTTCACGGGCGGCGGCGACGATGCGGGCGGCTTCATCGGCGGCGCTTTTCTTGGCTTCCTCGATGATGCCGAGCGCGCGCCGTTCGGCGTCGCCAATCCGCTTCTGGCCTTCGTCGCGGGCAGCCGAGAGTTCGACCTGCACGCGTTTTTCCGCAGCGGCCATTTCGGCCTTGCCACGATCGGCGGCAGCCAGGCCATCCGTGATCTTCTGGGCGCGTTCGTCCAGAGCCTTCATCAGCGGCGGCCAGATGAACTTCATCGTGAACAGCACCAGGATGAAGAAGACCACGAACTGTGCAAACAAGGTTGCATTGATGTTCACGGTGATTTCCTTCTTAAAAATGACGTGCGCCGCGCCCGATTCCGCGAATCAGGCCGGCGACAAACCAACGATACAGCCTGGATTAGCCCGCGAACGGATTGGCGAACGCAAACATCATCGCGATACCGACGCCGATCAGGAACGCCGCGTCGATCAGACCGGCCAGCAGGAACATCTTGGTTTGCAGGGTGTTCATCAGTTCCGGCTGACGTGCCGAAGCTTCAATGAACTTGCCGCCCATGATACCGATGCCGATACAGGCGCCGATCGCGCCCAAACCGATGATCAAACCGCAAGCCAAAGCAACGAGAGCGACGTTAGTCATGAAAACTCCTTAGATAGTCAAAGTCGAAAAAAGTTGAAACCCAAATACTGCGAAACCTGCAATTACAGCGATACCAAAACCACGTTCCTAATGACTTTCATGCGCCTGGCCGACATACACCAGCGCCAGCATCATGAAGATGAAGGCTTGCAGGATGACGATCAGGATATGGAAGATGGCCCAGATGGTCCCTGCGAATACGTGCATGCCGAAGCCCCACCAGGTCGCGGTCGAGCCGAGCAAGGCGATCAGCAGGAAGATCAGTTCGCCGGCATACATGTTGCCGAACAGCCGCATCGCCAGCGACACCGTCTTGGCGACGAACTCGATGATGTTCAACGCCAGGTTCGGAATCCACAGCGCCGGATGAGCGCCAAACGGCGCGCAAAACAGTTCGTGCACGAAACCGCCGGCGCCCTTGATCTTGAGGTTGTAGTAAATCATCAGCGCGAACACGCCGAGCGCCATGCCGAGGGTGCCGTTCAGGTCGGCGGTGGGGACGATGCGCTGATATGGCACCGCCTCGCCCAAGCCGACCAGGCCGAGCAGGCCGGACACCATGTCGACCGGCAGGAAGTCCATCGAATTCATCAGGATTACCCAGATGAAGACGGTCAGCGCCATCGGCGCGATGAAACTGCGGTCGCCATGGACGATGGCTTTCGACTGGTCTTCGACCATTTCGACGATGATTTCGATGAAGGCCTGGAACCGGCCCGGCACGCCGGAAGTCGCGCGGCGCGCCACCATCCACATCACGGCCGAGCCGATGATGCCGACCGCGATCGACCAGAACAGGGTATCCATGTTGATGATCGAGAAATCAACGATCTTGGACTGATGCACGGTGGAAAAGTGCGTCAGGTGATGGATGATGTACTCGGAAGCGGTGGGCGCGTGCGCCGCAGCCTGATGCGCCCCCTCAGCAGCCATTTCAGTTGCCATGTCAGTGCCTAAACAATAAGATGATGTAACTTTTCAGCGCCGCGATGAAGGCGGCGATCAGCGCCAGCCAGTTCAAATCGCGGTACAGCCAGGCGACCGCGCCCAAGAGCGCCACCGTCAATGCAATCTTGATGAATTCACCGATGACAAACGACATCGGGTTGGCACCGCCGGGCCGTTGCGCATTCGCGAACAGGCGCAGCGCAAACAGTGCATTCGGCACCACGCAACACAAGCCGCCCAGAAGCGCCGACCACAGCGCCGACCAACCGCCGAGCGCGCCGGCAATCACAGCCACGATCAGCGTTACGACGAATTGCAATACAACGATACGCCGCATGTTTGCCCAAATCGTACGACTGGTGTCGCGCAAGCCAGCGTCATTCCGCTGCCGGCACCTTCCAAAGCCACGGGATTATAAGGGTTTTCCGCAATGGGCGTCAAACGTTTGCGGCGCTGCAATGCTCCGCGCGCACGGTCTGGCGTCAGCGGGGAAGATCGGAGACTTCCGGTTGTGACAATTGCTGTAGCCAGCGCTGCCCCTGCGGCCAGTCGGCCAGCCCGCTGTCGGCGTTCAGATGGCCGCGCGGCCCCGCCGCCTGCCACTGTGCGCCCCACTGCCGGGCCCAGCCGCGGGCACGCGGCAACGCGCACCACGGATCGTTTTCGGACGCCACCACGATACTGGCAAACGGCAGCGGCACGCCCGGCATCGGCCCGAAATCGCGCACTGCGGGCGGAGCGTCGCCCCGTTCGACGTCCGGCGGCGCCACCAGCAAGGCGCCACGGACCTTGCGCGCATGGGGTTGGGCGCCATGCGTCAATGCCCACCAGGCCGTGGTGGCGCAGCCGAGGCTGTGCGCGGCCAGCACGATCGGCCCGGTGGCCGCGCGCACCGCGGCGTCCAGTTGCGCTACCCATTCGTCGCGGCGCGGCGCGTTCCAGTCGCGCTGCTGCACGCGCCGCGCTTGCGGCAGCGTAGCCTCCCACAGGGTTTGCCAGTGGCCGGGTCCGGAGCCATACAGGCCGGGGATCAGCAGGACAACGGCATTCATCGGCACCGCCAGTCGGCAGATACTCCTGGATATGTCTGCAAAATCCGGTCTTGAAATGGCCGTTTATTTAACATACTCCATCCACACCAGTATGATCAGCCGCGCAGCCGGGCGATCACGCCGTCCAGCGCATCCAGGCTGGCGAAATCGATGATCAACTGGCCCTTGTTGCGGGCGCCGGTCTTGATGCTGACTGCGGTCGCCAGCAAATCGGACAATTCTTCCTCCAGGCGCGCGATGTCGCGCGACTTTTCCTTGCGTGGCGGCGCGCTGGCGGCGCGGCTGCCGTCCTGTTCTGCGGCGGCGCGCGTCACCAGTTTTTCGGTTTCGCGCACCGACAGCCGTTTCGCCACCACCTGGTTGGCCAGCGTGATCTGGGTCGCGCCATCCACCGCCAGCAGCGCCCGCGCGTGGCCCATGTCGATGTCGCCCGCCATCAGCATGGTTTGCAGCGGCCGCGCCAGATTCAGCAGGCGCAGCAGGTTGGAGACTGCGCTGCGTGAGCGGCCGACCGCGCCGGCCGCCTGCTCGTGCGTGAATTCGAAATCGTTGATCAGCCGCGCGATGCCCTGCGCTTCTTCCAGCGGATTCAAGTCTTCGCGCTGGATGTTTTCGATCAGCGCCATCGCCGCCGCCGCCTGGTCGTCGACTTCCTTGACCAGCACCGGCACTTCCGCCAGGCCGGCCAGTTGCGCCGCGCGAAAACGCCGTTCGCCGGCAATGATTTCGTAGTGCGCGTCGCCATTGGCGCCGATCGGCCGCACCAGGATCGGCTGCAGCAAGCCTTGCGCCTTGATCGACGCCGCCAGATCGGCCAAGCCACCCTCGTCCATGCGGGTGCGTGGCTGGTACTTGCCGGCCTGCATGCGGGTGACCGGCAGCACCGACGGCGCACCCGGTACCGACGGCACCGCCTCGGCCAGATCCATCGAGCCGCCCAGCAGGGCTTCCAGTCCGCGTCCGAGGCCTTTGGATTTTTTCGTGACCATGTTTTCTCTCTAGTCGGTTGGGGACAGAGTACCGCTATGCTTAACTCTGTCCCGCAAATTGTCGGCTTAGTTGGGGACAGAGTACCGCTACGCTCAACTCTGTCCCGCAATAATGGATGACGCGCTGCGCTTAACTCTGTCCCGCAAATTACATGCTTTTGATCCGCTCAACCATTTCGGCGCCGAACGCGACGTAGGCCTGCGCGCCCTTGGACGCCGGGTCGAAGTTCACTCCCGGCAAGCCGTAGGACGGCGCTTCGGCCAGCCGCACGTTGCGCGGGATCACGGTCTTGAATACCTTGTCGCCGAAATGCTGCTCCAGTTGCGCCGACACTTGCTGTGACAGCGTCATGCGGGTATCGAACATGACGCGCAGCAAGCCGATGATCTTCAGGTCCGGATTCAGCTTGGCATGCACCCGCTTGATGGTGTTGACCAGGTCCGACAGGCCCTCCAGCGCATAGTATTCGCACTGCATCGGGATGATCACGCCATTGGCCGCGCACAAGCCGTTCAAGGTCAGCATCGATAGCGCCGGCGGGCAGTCGATCAGGATGAAGTCGTAGTCGGCATCCACCGTGGCCAGCGCCTGCTTCAGCCGCATTTCGCGCTGTTCGAGCGCCACCATCTCGACTTCGGCGCCGGCCAGTTCGCGATTCGCCGGCAGCACGTCAAAGCGGCCGGCACCCGAGCGCACCCGCACTTCGGCCAATTGCGCCATGCCGAGCAAGACTTCATAGATCGATGCGTTCAGCGCCGACTTGTTGATGCCGGCGCCCATCGTCGCATTCCCCTGCGGATCGAGGTCGACCAGCAGCACGCGCTGATCGATCTGCGCCAGGCCGGCGGCGAGATTGACGGCGGTAGTGGTCTTGCCAACGCCGCCTTTCTGGTTGGCAACGCAGAATATTTTGGCCATATTGTTTTAGTTGGTGGTGAGCTTGATGCCGAAGCCGATCAAGAAAATTCCGGCCGCTTTCGACGCGTAGGCGCCGATGCGCCGGTGATGCGCCAAGCGACGCGCGGCGGCGTTGCCCACGAGAACCAGCAAGCTGCCATACAACAGCGTGCAGCAGGAAATCACCGCCGCCATCGCGATGAAGGTCAGGCTGCCGCGCTGCAGCGCCGGGTCGATGAAGAGCGGGAAGAAGGCCATGTAAAACACGATCGCCTTCGGGTTGATCAGCGTCACCAGCAAGCCGCGACGAAAATCGGCAGCATTCGAAAACGGCACCACGGTTGCGCCCTCTTCCCGCCTCGTGCTCAGCAGCTTGAAGCCGAGCCAGGCCAGGTAGGCGGCGCCCAGGTACTGCACGCCGTGAAACAGCAACGGGTTGGCTTGCAGCAAGGCGGCGACGCCAATCGCAGCCAGGAAGATCAGTACCGCGTCCCCCAGCATCAAGCCGGCCAGCGAGGTGAAGCCGCCGCGCAGGCCGCGCTGGCCGGCGCAGGTCAGCACGCAAAAGGTGCCTGGGCCGGGCAGCATCAAAAACACCATGGTGGCAGCGATCAATTGCCAGACATCGGTGATGCCCAAAGAATGAAATAGTGCGCTCATGCTCCTTGCTCTCCGTTTTTTTCCATCAATACCAGATGACGCTCGGCCTGCAGACCGGGTACTTGCAGCTGCCGCACTTCGGTCACGCGCCAGCCGGGCGGCAGGCGTGCCATTTCCGCCTCCGGCCGCACGCCTTTGAGCGCAATGAAGCGGCCGCCCGGCGCCAGCAGATGACCGGACCAGGTGACGAAATCAGCCAATTCGGCAAACGCGCGCGAAGTGATCACGTCGAACTGGCGCGCCACCCGCAGTTGCTCGACCCGGCCGGTGTATACGGTGACATTCGCCAAGCCGAGTTGCGCCTTGGCCTGAGTCAGGAAGGCGGTCTTCTTGTGCACGGTGTCGATCAGCGACACCTGCAGCGCCGGTTCGGCTTCAGCCGCCCAGATCGCCAGCACCATGCCCGGCAAGCCGCCGCCGGCGCCGACATCCAGCACATTCTGGGCGCCAACAAAGGCTGGCAACGCCGCCAGCGAGTCGAGCAGATGCTGGACCACCATCTGCGCCGGGTCGCGCACCGCGGTCAGGTTGTAGACCGCGTTCCATTTCGCCAGCAACGCGAGATAGTCGAGCAGGCGCTCGATCTGCGCCGGGCTCAGGTGCAGGTCGAGCGCCTCGACCCCTTGCGTCAATTTGTCCGTCAGCGCGGCACGCTCCGGCAAGCTCATCACCGCTCAGGCCGCATCGACGTCGGGCGCCACCGGCACCCGGTAGCCGCGTTTTTTCAAATGAATCAGCAGCAAGGAAATCGCCGCCGGCGTCACGCCGGCGATGCGCGAAGCCTGGCCTAGCGTCTGCGGGCGCTGCTTGTCGAGCTTTTGCCGCACTTCGATCGACAGCGCGCTGACCGCCATGTACGGGAAATCGGCTGGCAGCTTGAGGTTTTCATAATGCTCGTTGCGATCGATTTCGCGCGCCTGGCGCTCGATATAGCCGGCGTACTTGATCTGGATTTCGACCTGCTCCCTGATCAGCGGATCAGCCACGCCCGGGCCGGCCAGCAACTGGCCGTCGGTGCCGGTTAGCGTCATCAGCGCAGCGTAGTCGACGCTTGGCCGGCGCAGCAAGTCAGTTAGTGCATACTCTCGCTCAATCGCTTTACCCAGGACACGATTCGCCTCATCCTCGCCAAGTATCCGGGGGCTGACCCAGGTCGACTTCAGGCGTTCCAGCTCGCGTGCCACGGCTTCCCGCTTGCGCTCGAAGGCGGCCCACTGAGCATCGCCGACGCAGCCCAGGCGGCGCCCGATCTCGGTCAGGCGCAGGTCGGCATTGTCTTCGCGCAGCGACAGCCGGTATTCGGCGCGGCTGGTAAACATCCGGTATGGCTCTTGCACGCCCTGCGTGATCAGGTCGTCCACCAGCACGCCGAGGTAGGCTTCGTCGCGGCGCGGGGTCCAGGCTTCCCGCCCCTGGGTTTGCAGCGCGGCGTTGATCCCGGCCAGCAAGCCTTGCGCCGCCGCCTCTTCATAGCCGGTGGTGCCATTGATCTGGCCGGCGAAAAACAGGCCGCCGATCGCTTTCGTTTCCAGCGAAGCCTTCAAGCCGCGCGGATCGAAATAATCGTATTCGATCGCATAGCCGGGGCGCAGGATATGGGCGTTTTCCAGGCCGCGGATCGAGCGCACCAACTCCAGTTGGACATCGAACGGCAGGCTGGTCGAAATCCCGTTCGGATAAAACTCGTTGGTGGTCAGCCCTTCCGGCTCCAGGAAAATCTGGTGCGAAGCCTTGTCGGCGAAGCGATGAATCTTGTCCTCCACCGACGGGCAATAGCGCGGGCCGACGCCCTCGATCTTGCCGGTGTACATCGGACTGCGGTCGAGCCCGGCACGGATGATGTCGTGCGTGCGGCTATTGGTATGGGTAATCCAGCAGGGCAACTGGGCCGGGTGCATGGCTACCGAACCCATGCTGGAGAATACCGGGATCGGATCGAGGTCGCCAGGCTGCTCATCCATCACGGAAAAATCGATGCTGCGGCCGTCGATGCGCGGCGGGGTGCCGGTTTTCAGGCGGCCGATGCCGAGGCCGCCGTCCTTCAATTCCTTCAGCCGCAACGCCAGAGAAATGGCGGGCGCATCCCCTGCCCGTCCGCCCGAGTAATTATTCAGGCCAACATGGATTTTCCCGTTCAGAAATGTTCCTGCCGTCAACACCACGGCCCGACTGCGGAACTGGATCCCGACCTGGGTTACCGCACCCACCACTCGATCCTGCTCGATCAGCAAATCATCGACCGCTTGCTGGAACAGCCACAAATTGGGCTGGTTCTCCAGCATGCTGCGAATCGCCTGCTTGTACAGGATGCGGTCGGCTTGAGCGCGAGTGGCGCGCACAGCCGGGCCTTTCGACGAATTCAGGATGCGGAACTGGATCCCCGCCTGATCGGTGGCGAGCGCCATCGCGCCACCGAGCGCATCGACTTCCTTCACCAAATGGCCCTTCCCTATGCCGCCAATCGATGGATTGCACGACATCTGACCCAGGGTTTCGATGTTGTGGGTCAACAGCAGCGTCCGTTGGCCAATGCGGGCAGAAGCCAGCGCGGCTTCGGTGCCGGCGTGGCCGCCGCCGACCACGATGACGTCAAATTCGGTAGGAAATAGCATGGGGCGCCTCAGGGAGACGATGAGCAGAGGCCGAATTATAAGGTTTTTTTGAACCACCGACCTTGCCGATAACGTGTTCCACGTGGAACATATCAGTGCAGGTAGCGCATCAAAAGCGACAGCATGATGAACAGCACGCCGATCCCGATGAACCAATACTCCCAGGACGGCTTGCGCTCGGCATCTGGCGCCTGCCCGACAGGCGCGCGCTATGACTAGGCATCCGATTTGCCGGCAGCGGATGCGCGCCCGTCTCCGGCGCCTCGCCCAGTGGCAAATAAAAATCGACGCTGCTCGCCTCTGGCTTGGGGGACGCCTGCGGCGGGGCGGTGCGCTGAGCCACCCAGCTATCGACATTGATCGACGGCAGCGTGTTGCTGGTATCCGCCAGCCCGGGGGCGGTCAGCTCGAAATCCTGCTCAGGCTCAAACGAAATCACCGTGACCGGATCGAGCGGATCCTGGTGCAGGAATCGCTCGATCTCCGCGCTATCGAAATTTTCCGCGAGCTGGACTTCTGGAACCAGCAGCAACTCCGAGATCAGTCCAAGTTGCTCTAGCTTCAACAGGATTTGCTGCAACCTCTGCGGACTGAGGCGAATCAGCTTTTGTCCCAAGGCATCGCAAGAAGTGCCGCCATCCACCAGGATCAGCGTCTGGCGTTCGCTCTGAGTCAAGCCGCGACTCTTGTTCCTGATTTCGGTCCGACCTTGTTCCGTGCGCTGATAGACCGTCGATTCTTGCATCATCGCCCCTTCCACAGTGTTTCACGTGAAACAAACCGGCAAACTTATTTCATGAAGGCATCGTAACCGGTCTTGACTATCAACAGCGCCACCACCAGCAGGAATATCTTGCGCACGAACCCGCTGCCATGTCGGATCGCCAGCCGGCTGCCCACCAGCGATCCGCCAACATTAAATACCGCCATCACCAGGCCGACTTGCCACAGCAAGTGACCACTATACCCAAACCAGATCAACGCCGAAATGTTGCAGGCAACGTTGACGACCTTGGCAATCGCCGACGCACCCAGAAAATTGAAGCCAAAAAACCGGACAAACAGGAACACCAGGAAACTGCCGGTGCCCGGGCCGAAAAAACCGTCATAAAAACCGATGCCGGCACCGACCAGCACCGCCACCAGCTTTTCCTTGGCGCCGGTATGCAGAGGCGTATGCAGGGCGCCAAAATCCTTTTTCTTGTAGGTATACAGTGCCACGGCCAGCAAGATGAAAGGCAGCATCTTGCGGATGAAGTCCGGCGGCACCCGGGTCACGGTATACGCACCGGCAAAAGCAAACACAAATGCGGTCAAGGCCGCCGGGGCGGCGGTACTCCATGCCAACCGGATGCGGCGCGAAAAATGCAGCGCGGCACTGGCGGTACCAAACACCCCGGCCAGTTTGCTGGTGCCGAGCAGGCTGGCCGGGGCCGCGGCCGGCAATACTGAAAACAATGCCGGGATCTGGATCAGCCCTCCTCCGCCCACTACTGCATCGATCAATCCGGCCAGAAATGCGGCGGCCGCAAGCAAAATATAATCAGGCATGCTTACCCATTACCACGCATCAAGAGAATTTGAGCAAAAAGAGTTATGATTATTTTTGTATCGGAATAGGCATGCGCCGCAGGCGTATTTTACGTGCGCCCCCAGTTCGACAGCATAAAAGTTTTCAAAACAACATCCTCCTTTTCCCGCGAACCAGCGCCGCGCACCATTACCCGTCATTTCAAGGAAATCCCATGACCTCGCTGCAAACGCCAACTCCTTTCAGCTTCAGCACCGTGCCGCACATCATCTGCGAACCCGGCGCCAGCCGGCGGCTGGGCGCGCAGCTCGGCCAGCAATTCCCGAATGCGCGGCGGGTGCTGATCGTGACCGATGCCGGCTTCCGGCAAACCGGCCTGCTTGAGCCGGTCATCGCCAGCCTGCGCGAAGCGCGGCTGCAGGTCGAGATATTTTCCGAGGTGCTGGCCGATCCGCCGGAGGCGGTAGTGCTGCAAGCCGCCAGCGCGGCGCGCGGCGCCGGCATCGACCTCGTGATCGGCATCGGCGGCGGCAGCTCGATGGACGTCGCCAAGCTGATCGCGGTATTGGCGGCCGGCACGCAGGAATTGAAGACCATGTACGGCATCGGCAACGTCGAGGGCCGCGCCTTGCCGTTGGTGCAAGTGCCTACTACCGCCGGAACCGGCTCGGAGGTGACGCCGATCTCGATCGTGACGACCGGCGCCACGACCAAGATGGGGGTCGTCTCGCCGCATCTGTTCGCCGACCTGGCGGTGCTGGACGCCGAACTGACGCTCGGCCTGCCGGCGCGCGTTACCGCCGCTACCGGCATCGACGCCATGGTGCATGCGATCGAGGCCTACACCACGCGCCACAAGAAAAATCCGCTGTCCGACATGCTGGCACGCCAGGCCTTGACGCTGCTCTCGGCCAACCTGGTGGCCGCCTGCCGCGACGGCCGGAACCTGGCCGCGCGCCAGGCCATGCTGCTGGGGGCGATGCTGGCCGGACAGGCCTTCGCCAATGCGCCCTGCGCCGCCGTGCATGCGCTGGCCTACCCGATCGGCGGCATCTTCCACGTACCGCACGGCTTGTCCAACTCGCTGGTGCTGCCGCACGTGCTACGCGTCAACGCCTCGCATGCGGCGCCGCTGTATGCCGAACTGGCGCAGATCGTCGTGCCCGGCGCACAAGGCAGCGACGAGGCACGCACCGAAGCCCTGATCGCCGGCATGGAACGACTGGCACTGGAAGTCGGCATCGAAACCCGGCTGCGCCAGGTCGGCATCGCCGCCAGCGATCTCGACCGCCTGGCCGATGATGCCATGCTGCAAACCCGGCTGCTGACCAACAACCCGCGCGAACTGACGCGCGCCGAGGTGCATGCGATCTACGCGGCCGCCCTGTAGCGGGAGCGGTGTCCACCCCCTCTTTCGCAGTGATGCTTGGAGTATATTCGATAGCTTGTTATTTTATGGGCGTAAGCCGCGTCTAAACAGGCCAGTATCTATAAAGCCAGAATTCAGCAAGCGCGGCCGCGCATAAAAAAAGGCCGGAAGACTCCGGCCTTGTGTTCTGCTTGCTGTGGCGCCTCAGGGCTTCTTGCCCGGCGCGAAATGCGCCACGATCTCGCCCACGATGCCTCTGCGGAAGGCCAGCACGCAGACGATGAAGATGAATCCGATCACCATCGTCACCGACTCGCCGATCTGCTTGAACCACTCGATGCTGGTGGCGTCGGCCAGGAAGTTGCCCATGTTGCCGAGCCGGTTTTCCAGAGAAATGACGATGATCGCGCCCACGATCGGCCCGGCCAGTGTACCCATCCCGCCCACCAGCGTCATCAAGACCACCAGCCCCGACATCGCCCAATGGACGTCGGTCAGCGTGGCAAAGCCCAGCACCACCGTCTTGGTGGCCCCGGCCAGTCCGGACAAGGCCGCCGACAGCACGAACGCCAGCAGCTTGTAGCGGTCGACGTTATAGCCGAGCGAAATCGCGCGCGGCTCGTTCTCCTTGATCGCCTTTAACACCTGGCCGAACGGCGAATGCACGGTGCGCATGATCAGCGCGAAGCCGGCCACGCAAATCGCCAGCACCACGTAGTACAGGACCAGGTCGTTGCCGAGGTCGACGACGCCGAACAGGCGCCCGCGCGGCACCCCCTGCAAGCCATCCTCGCCGCCGGTGAAGTGCACCTGCAAGGCGACGAAATACAGCATCTGCGCCAGCGCCAGCGTGATCATCGTGAAATAGATGCCCTGGCGCCGGATCGCCAACAGCCCCATGCCGAGCCCGATCAGGGCCCCCAGCGCGGTGCCGGCCACCAGCCCCAGCTCGGTCGGCCAGTGCAGCGAGGCCAGCGTATAGCCGGTCAGATAGGCGGCCCAGCCGAAGAAGGCCGCATGGCCGAACGACAACAGGCCGGTGTAGCCGATCAACAGGTTGAAGGCGCAGGCAAACAGCGCAAAGCACAACAACTTCATCAGGAACACCGGGTAGAGAACCAGCGGCGCCACCAGTGCCAGCGCCAGCGCGATGCCATAACCGACTTTTTTGTTCATGTACTGCTCCGATCCACTTGAATAACCCGGTAACCACTGCGCCGCCGCACGCGGCACGCCATCCTATTTTTCCTTGCCGAACAAGCCGGCCGGCCGCACCATCAGCACGATCGCCATGATCACGAACACCACGGTAGACGAGGCTTCCGGGTAGAACACCCGGGTCAGGCCCTCGATCACGCCCAGCCCGAGGCCGGTGACGATCGACCCCAGGATCGAGCCCATGCCGCCGATCACCACCACCGCGAACACCACGATGATCAAATTCGACCCCATCAAGGGCGAGACCTGGGTGATCGGCGCCGCCAGGACGCCGGCAAAGGCCGCCAGCGCCACGCCGAAGCCGAAGGTCAGGGTCACCATCAGCGGCACGTTGATGCCGAACGCTTCCACCAGCTTGGGGTTCTCGGTGCCGGCGCGCAGATAGGCGCCCAGCCGGGTCTTTTCGATCACGAACCAGCTGGTGAAGCACACCACCAGCGACGCCAGCACCACCCAGGCGCGATAGTTCGGCAGGATCATGAAGCCGAGGTTGGTGGCGCCCGAGAGCGCGGCCGGGGTCGAATACGGTTGGCCGGAGACGCCATAGAAGGAGCGGAACAGCCCTTCCAGCAAGAGCGTGATGCCGAAGGTCAGCAACAGGCCGTACAGGTGGTCCAGCTTGTACAGCCAGCGCAGCATGGTGCGCTCGATGACGATGCCCAATAGGCCCACCACCAGCGGCCCGACGATCAGCATCACCCAGTAGTTCAGGCCGAAATAGGTCAGGCCCATCCAGGCCGTGAAGGCGCCCATCATGTATAGCGCGCCATGCGCGAAATTGATCACGTTCAACAGGCCGAAGATCACCGCCAGTCCCAGCGACAGCATCGCGTAGAACGAACCGTTGACCAGGCCCAGCAGCAACTGGCCCAACATCGCTTGCAGCGGTATGCCGAATATTTCCATGGCGATAGGAAGAAAAAAATCACCCGCGACAGGTGAAGGAGCAGAAAAAAAAGCGGCGCGCCAGGCTCGTGCTGCGAGCCGCGCGCGCCGCCCGGGCTAGCTTACTTCCAGAGCGCGCACTTCGATTCGGCTTTGGTGGTGAACGCCTGGTCGCCCGGAATCACTTGCGCGACTTTCAGGTAGTCCCACGGCGTCTTCGATTCGGCCGGCGCTTTCACCTGCATCAGGTACATGTCGTGCACCATGCGGCCGTCGGGACGCAGAGTGCCATTTTTCACGTACATGTCGTTGAACTTGGTGGTGCGCAGCTTGGCCATGACCTTGTCGGCGTCATCGGTGCCGGTCGCCTTCACCGCTTGCAGGTATTGATAGGCCACCGAGTAGTCGGCTGCCTGCAGGCTGGACGGCATGCGTTTCATCTTTTCAAAGAAGCGCTTGGCCCAGGCGCGCGATTCCGGGCTCTGGTCCCAGTACCAGCTATCGGTCAGGTACATGCCCTGGGTAGCGTTCAGGCCCAGCGCGTGGATGTCGTTGATGAACATCAGCAGACCGGCCATTTTCATGGTCTTGGTGATGCCGAACTCGTTGGCGGCCTTGATCGCGTTGATGGTGTCGCCGCCGGCATTCGCCAGCCCCAGGATCTGCGCTTTCGAAGCCTGCGCCTGCAGCAGGAACGAGGAGAAATCGGACGCGGACAGCGGGTGCTTGACCGAGCCCACCACGGTGCCGCCGGCGGCCTTGACCACATGCGCTGTATCCGATTCCAGCGAGGCGCCGAAGGCGTAGTCGGCAGTCAGGAAGAACCAGCTCTTGCCACCCTGCTTGACTACCGCCGAACCGGTGCCCTTGGCCAGCGCCACCGTGTCGTAGGCATAGTGCACGGTATACGGCGAGCATTCTTCATTGGTCAGGCGCGCGCTGCCCGGGCCGATTGCCAGATACGGCTTTTTCTTCTCTGCCATCACCTTGGCGGTGGCCAGCGCGGTCGCCGAGTTGGTGCCGCCGATGATCATGTCCACACCCTGCTGGTCGACCCATTCGCGCGCCTTGGAAGCGGCGATGTCGGCCTTGTTCTGGTGATCGACCGTCAGCAGTTCGATTTTCTTGCCGTTGATGGCGCCACCCATGTCGGCAATCGCCATCTTGATCGCTTCGGCGCCGCCAGGGCCGTCGATGTCCGAGTACAGGCCCGACATGTCGCTGATGAAGCCGATCTTGATCGTGTCGTTCGAGATTTGCGCCGATGCCGATGCGCCGATACCCAGAGCAAGTGCAGCGGACACGGCGAGCGTGATGGTTTTCAACTTCATTGTCTTCTCCTTTGTTTTATTACAAGAACAGCGCCCGATTTCAGGCCAGACGATCTTTAAACCCCCAGCAATTGATTGAGTACCGGCATCCTCGCCTCGAGTTCGGACGAGTCGAACGCCAGTGCCACCTGGCCATGCTCGATCACATAGAACCGGTCCGCCAGGGGGGCGGCGAACCGGAAATTCTGTTCCACCATGACGATCGTGTAGCCCTTGGCCTTCAGGGTCGTGATCATCCGCGCGAGGGCCTGCACGATCACCGGCGCCAGCCCTTCGGAGATTTCGTCCAGCAGCAGCAGCCGCGCCCCGGTGCGCAGGATGCGCGCCACCGCCAGCATCTGTTGCTCGCCGCCCGATAGCCGCGTGCCTTGGCTGTTCTTGCGCTCGGCCAGGTTGGGGAACATGGCGTAGATTTCCGCCACCGACATCCCTTTGTCGGTGGCGGAGACCGACGGCGGCAACAGCAGGTTTTCTTCCGCCGACAGCGATGAGAAGATGCCGCGCTCTTCCGGGCAGTAGCCGACCCCGAGGTGGGCGATTTTGTGCGTCGGCAAGTCGATCGATTCGACGCCATTGACCTTGATCGAGCCGCTGCGCCGTCCGGTCAGGCCCATGATCGCGCGCAGCGTGCTGGTGCGGCCGGCGCCGTTGCGCCCCAGGAGCGTGACCACTTCACCCGGATTGACCGTCAGCGACAGGTTGTGCAGGATGTGTGATTCGCCGTACCAGGCCTGCAGGTCGCGGATTTCCAGCGCCGGGGTGGCGGGCCGGGACGCCGCTTGCGGCTGTGCCGCCATCTGTGCGGCCATCAGTGCGCCCCTTCCAGGGCGCCGGTGGTGGTTCCCATATACGCTTCCATGACTTGCGGGTTGGCCGAGACTTCGGCATACGGCCCTTCGGCCAGTACCGCGCCGCGCTGCAGCACGGTGATCTTGTCGCAGATGCCGGCCACCACGTTCATGTTGTGCTCGACCATCAGGATGGTGCGCCCGGCCGAGACTTTCTTGATCAGCGCGGTGACGCGGTCGACGTCTTCGTGGCCCATGCCCTGGGTCGGCTCGTCCAGCAGCATCAGCTCCGGCTCCATCGCCAGCGTGGTGGCGATTTCCAGCGCGCGTTTCCTGCCATATGGCAGGTCCACCGTGAGGGTGTCGGCGAACTCGGCCAGGTCGACTTCGGCCAGCAATTGCATGGCGCGCTCGTTCAGGCGGTTCAGGCTCTGCTCGCTCTGCCAGAAGTAGAACGAGGTGCCGAGCGTGCGCTGCAGGCCGATGCGCACGTTCTCCAGCACCGTCAGGCGCGGGAACACGGCCGAGATCTGGAACGAGCGGATGATGCCCTGGCGCGCGATCTGGGCCGGAGCGGCGGCGGTGATGTCGCGGCCGTTGAACAGGATCTGGCCGGCGGTCGGCACCAGGAACTTGGTCAACAGGTTGAAACAGGTGGTCTTGCCGGCGCCATTGGGCCCGATCAAGGCATGGATCTGGCCGCGCTCCACCTGCAGATTGACATTGTCGACCGCGGTGAAACCCTTGAAATCCTTGGTCAGGTGCTTCGTCTCCAGGATGACGTCGGTCATCGGGCCTCCTTCTATTTTTTACTTTATATGGAATTCTTATACTAATTTTTTAATGGTACACAGTGTATCCGCAACCGGGCAATACGTATAAATACTACTCTCTCAAGCGCCAGCTAGCGCGCGTTGCGGGCCGCGCGGATCAGGCCGGCGGCCTTTTCGGCGATCATGATGGTTGGCGTATTGGTGTTGCCGCTGGTGATCAGCGGCATCACCGAGGCATCCACCACCCGCAGTCCGGCCACGCCCTTTACCCGCAACTGGCTGTCCACCACCGCCGTCGGATCGCCGGCCGCTCCCATCTTGCAGGTGCCGACCGGATGAAAGATGGTGGTGCCGATATTGCCGGCCGCGTGCGCCAGCTCCTCCTCGCTGCGCAGTTGCGGGCCCGGCATGAATTCTTCCGGCGCGTATTTCTGCAGCGCCGGCGCCGCCACGATTTTACGCGTCAATCGCAGGGAATCGGCAGCCACCTTGCGGTCTTCGGCCGTCGACAGGTAGTTGGTGGTGATCTTCGGCGCCGCCCGGTAATCGCCGGAGGCGATCCGCACATGGCCGCGCGCGCTCGGCTGCAGGTTGCAGACGCTGGCGGTAAACGCCGGAAACGGATGCAGCGGATCGCCGAATTTATCCAGCGACAGCGGTTGCACATGATATTCCAGGTTCGGCGCCGGCTGGCTCGGGTCGGAGCGCGCAAACGCTCCCAATTGCGACGGCGCCATCGCCATCGGTCCGCTCTGGAACAGCGCGTACTGGGCGCCGATCTTCATCTTGCCAAACCAGTTGCCGGCCATCGTGTTCAGGGTCTTGGCGCCGCGCACCTTGAACGCCATCCGTATCTGCAGGTGATCCTGCAGGTTTTCGCCGACGCCGGGCGCATCCAGCAGCACCGGAATGCCGTGCTGCTGCAACAACGGCGCCGGCCCGATTCCCGACAACTGCAGGATCTGGACGCTGCCGATCGAGCCGGCCGACAGGATCGTCTCGCACGCCGATTCGGCCATCCACTCGCGGCCGTCGCCGAAGAACTCGACGCCGCTGCAGCGCACGCCGGCAGTGTTTTTTTCGATGCGCAAGCGCCGCACCTGGCTGCCGGTCATGACCGTCAGGTTACCGCGCGCGAGCGCCGGTTTCAGGAACGCCTTGGCGGTATTCCAGCGAATCCCGCGCTTCTGGTTGACCTCGAAATAGCTGCAGCCTTCATTATCGCCCTGGTTGAAATCGGCGACCTTGGGAATCCCGACCTCCGCCGCCGCCTCGCGAAACGCGTCCAGGATGCGCCACGACAGGCGCTGCCGTTCGACCCGCCATTCGCCGCCGGCACCGTGAAACGCGTCGCCGCCGCCATGATGATCCTCGCTTTTGATGAACAGCGGCAGCACCTGCTCCCAGCTCCAACCGTCGTCGCCGGTCAGTTGCGCCCAGCGGTCATAGTTGCGCGCCTGGCCGCGCATGTAGATCATGCCGTTGATCGAGGAGCAGCCTCCCAGCACCTTGCCGCGCGGGTAGATCAGTTGGCGCCCGTTCAGGCCGGGATCGGCCTCGGTGCGGTAGCACCAGTCGGTGCGCGGGTTATTGATGCAATACAGGTAGCCGACCGGGATATGGATCCAGATGTAGTCGTCCTTGGCCCCGGCCTCGATCAGCAGCACGCTGACCGCCGGGTCCTGCGTCAGGCGATTCGCCAGCACGCAGCCGGCGCTGCCGGCGCCGATGATGATGTAGTCGTATTTACCTGCCGATCCCATGAGCCTGATCCTCGCTTGGTTCACTTTACTTGGCCACCGGCATGGTGAATTCGGCGCCCTTGGCAATGCTCTGCGGCCAGCGCTGCATGATCGACTTGTAGCGCGTGTAAAAACGAATCCCTTCTTCGCCGTACGCGTACGTATCGCCGAACAGCGAGCGCTTCCAGCCGCCGAACGAATGCCATGCCATTGGCACCGGGATCGGTACGTTGACGCCGACCATGCCGACTTCGATCCGGCGCCCAAATTCGCGCGCGGTATTGCCGTCGGCAGTAAACAGCGACACGCCGTTGCCGAATTCATGGTCGTTGATCAATTCCACCGCCGCCGCGAAATCCGGCACCCGCACGATCCCCAACACCGGCCCGAAGATTTCCTCGCGATAGATCTTCATGTCCGGCGTCACATGGTCGAACAGGCTGCCACCGATGAAGAAGCCCTGTTCGTGGCCCGGCACCGCCAGGCCGCGGCCGTCGACCAGCAGCTTGGCGCCCGATTGTACGCCGTCTTCGATATAGCCCTCGACCCTGGCCTTGTGCTGGCCGCTTACCAGCGGCCCCATTTCGGCATCCGCTTCCATGCCGTTCTTCACCTTCAACGCCTTGACCCGCGGGATCAGCGCTTCCACCAGCCGGTCGGCCACGCTGCCGACCGCCACTGCCACCGAAATCGCCATGCAGCGTTCGCCGGCCGAGCCGTAGGCGGCACCGATCAGGGCATCGACCACCTGCTCCAGGTCGGCATCCGGCATCACCACCAGGTGGTTCTTGGCGCCGCCCAGCGCCTGCACCCGCAACGGGTATTTGCCGGCACGCTTGCTGCCTTCGCTGTAGACATATTCGGCGATCGGGGTCGAGCCGACGAACGAGACCGCCTTCACGTCCGGGTGCTGCAGCAGGGCGTCAACCGCCACCTTGTCGCCTTGCACCACGTTGAACACGCCGTCCGGCAAGCCGGCTTGCCGGAACAAATCGGCCAGCAACAGCGAAGACGAAGGGTCGCGCTCGGATGGCTTCAGCACGAAAGTATTGCCGGTGGCGATCGCCAGCGGCGCCATCCACAGCGGCACCATGACCGGAAAATTGAACGGCGTGATGCCGGCGGTGACGCCCAGCGGCTGGCGCAAATTCCAGTTGTCGATGCCGCCGCCGATGTTGTCAGTGAATTGCGTCTTCAGCAGTTGCGGCACGCCGCAAGCGAATTCCACCACCTCCAGCCCGCGCGTGACTTCGCCGCGGGCGTCGGACAGCACCTTGCCATGCTCGCGTGTGATTGCCGCCGCCAGCGCGTCATGCTGCTGTTCCATCAATTCCTTGAAGCGAAACAGTACCCGCGCGCGCTTCAGCGGTGCCAGCGCGGCCCATGCCGGGGCGGCGGCGGCGGCGGCGGCCACTGCCTGATTCACTTCGTCGACGCTGGCCAGCGCCACCTGCGCCGCCACGGCGCCGGTGGCGGGGTTGAACACCGGTTGCTGGCGGCCGCTGGCAGGAGTTACCAGCCGGCCGTTGATGTAATGGGAGATGGTGGGCGTTGCGGAATTGGTCATGATGATTCCTTCGGATTGATGGATTTGCTAGCAGCATAGCCGCGGCCAAGAGCGGAATCCAATGAGTTATCATCGGTTTCGTTATAAGAGGCGCTAATGATGCGGCATTGGCATCTGGACATCGAAGCGGTGGGCAAGCTGTTTTCTCGAGACACGAGGGTTACGGCATGGATCTGATTCAACTGCGGGCTTTCGTTGCGGTGGCGCGCGAAGGCAACCTGACCCGCGCGGCCGAACAGCTGCACGTAACGCAGCCAGCGGTCAGCCTGCAGCTCAAGGCGCTGCAAACTGCGTTGAACCTGCAACTGTTCACACGCATCCCGAGCGGCATGCGGCTGACCGACGACGGCGCCAAGCTGCTGCCGTTGGCGGAACGCACGCTGGCCGGCATCCATGAATTGACCCAATCGGCACAAGTGTTGCGGGCGCGGGCCGCCGGCACGCTGACCGGCTCGCTGGCGATCGGCACCATCCTCGATCCCGAATTCACGCGCCTGGGCGCCTTCCTGAAACAGCTGGTGGAAACCTATCCGCAACTCTCCACCCAGCTACGGCACAGCATGTCGGGCGATGTCCTGCTGCGAATCGAGAACGGCAGCCTGGATGTCGGCCATTATCTGGGACGGCCGCCGCGCCATTTCCACAGCCTGACACTGACGCCGTTCACCTACCTGGTGGTGGCGCCGCGCGGCTGGAAGAACCGCGTCAGCGGCCGCGACTGGCGCGCGCTGGCACGGCTGCCGTGGATCTGGACGCCACCGCAATCGGCGCATAACAGGCTCTTGAGCAAGACCTTTGCCCAGTACAAGGTCGCTCCCAACAAGGTGGCGCTGGTGGATCAAGAATCGTCGATGCTGGATCTGGTGAAGTCTGGTGTCGGCCTGTCGCTGATGCGCGAAGCGGTGGCGCTGCGCGAGGCGCATGCGCACGGCCTGGTGATCGCCGATACGGTCAGCCTGAATACCGAGCTGTCGTTCATCACCTTGAAACGACGCTGCAACGAACCGGAGATCGCCGCCGTGCTGGCGATCATGTCCGCGCTGTGGTCAAGCTGAAGCGGCTTGCCGCAGGCTGTGGATAAGGCTGGGGACAAACGGTGCACGCTTTGCGGATAAGCAAGGATTTTCCGATCGGAAAAATTGTTATCCAGAATCGATACGGCATCATCCCGGCCTTATACCGGTTTTTATACCGTATACAGGTTTTTGAATTCAAACAGGTTTACGGGGTTATCCACAAAAAATGGAGAACACTACTATTACTACTATTTTTATATATGTAAGACACGGATTAAAACCGGAAACTCGTTATGCGAGCGCCATGAACCAGGTACTGTCGTTAAACATGGCCATAACCGATGTCCGATCGCACCTTGCCGCGAAATACCCAATACGACCAGAACACGTACAAAAGGATCACCGGCAGCAAAAATAGCGTGCCGACCATCAGGAATTCCTGCGCCATCGGTGCCGCGGCAGCGTCGCGCAACGTGATGGAGGGCGGCGCGACGTACGGCCAGAGAGAAATGATCAAGCCGGTGTAAGCCAGGAAGAACAATCCCATCGCGCAGATGAATGGCAGCACATGGCGTTCCCTGCGCAAGGCAAGCCACAGCAGCCAGGCCAGCAGCGCCGTCAGGATCGGTACCGGCGAGAAGAACAACAGGTTGGGAAAACTGAACCAGCGTGCCGCAGTGCGCGCATCCATCAGCGGCGTCCAGATGCTGATCATCAGGATGAACAGCAAAATCCCGAGCAAGCCCCAGCGGGATTTTTGCCGCGCCCATTGCTGCAAGTCATCTTCGGTTTTCATGTACAGCCAGGTCGCGCCCAGCAAGCTGTAGCCGACCACCAGTCCAAGCCCGGTCAACAGCGGAAACGGTGCGATCCAGTCCCAACTGGTGCCGGAAAAAACCCGGCCGCTGACTGGAAAGCCCTGGATGAAGTTGCCCAGCACCACGCCCTGGGCAAACGCGGCGATCAGCGAACCGAAGCCGAAAGCGCCGCTCCATACCCATTTGCGCGCGCCCGGTACGTCGCGAAACTCGAAGGCGACGCCGCGAAACAGTAAACCAAGCAGCATCACCAGGATCGGGAAGTAGAGCGCCGGCATGATCACCGCGAACGCCAGCGGAAATGCTGCCAGCAAGCCGCCGCCGCCCAGAATCAGCCAGGTTTCGTTGAAATCCCAGACCGGTGCCACCGAGGTCATCATCAGATGGCGGTCGGCTTCGTTCCTGTGAAACAGGAACAGGATGCCGACACCGAGATCGAAACCGTCCAGCAGTACGTACATCAGCACTGCCAGCGACAAAATACCAGCCCACAAGGGCACCAGATCAAGATGCATCGCGCGCTCCCGGTACCGGGGGCAGGGAGGTACTACTCGCCTCGGCGGCGGCCGCCAGCGGTGAATGCGAGGCAGGCAGACGCGTCGCGTCGCCGGCGGTGGCCGAAGGCCCGATCTGGACTAGTTTTTTCAGCAACACCAAGCCGCCGCCGAAAATCACCAGGTAGCTGACTACGTAAGCTGCCAGCGACAACCAGACATCCTGTGCGGTCAGCGATGGGGTCACGCCGTCGGCAGTGCGCATCAGGCCGTAGACCACCCAGGGCTGGCGGCCGACCTCGGTGGTGGTCCAGCCGGCCAGCACGGCAATGAAGCCGATCGGCATGCACCAGGTACAGAGTCGCAAATACCAGCCGGTTTCGAACAGGCGGCCGCGGCGCCACAGCACCAGGCCGGTAATTACCAGCGCCAGCATCAGCAAGCCCAGGCCGACCATGATGCGGAAGGCGAAATAGACGATCGCGACCGGCGGCCAGTCGGCGCGCGGAAACGCCTGCAAGCCCTGTACCTCCCCATTCCAGTCGTGCGTCAGATACAGGCTGGCCAGCTTCGGAATCGCAATTTCATAGTGATTTTTTGCCGCGGCCTGATCCGGCACGGCAAACAGCGATGCCGGCGCCCCCCGTTGCGTTTGCCACAAGCCTTCCATCGCCGCCAGCTTGGCCGGCTGATGATGCAAGGTGTTCACCCCATGCAGGTCGCCGACGACCACCTGGATCGGCACCATGATGATCAAAAACAGCAGCGACATGCGCATCATGATCCTGCTTTCGGCAGCAAAACGTCGCTGTCGCAGATACCAGGCGCCGACTCCCAGGATCACGAACGCCGTGGTAATCACGAACGCCGTTACCGTATGCATCAGCCGATACGGAAGCGAAGGCGTGAAGATCACGTCCAGCATGCCGGTCGGGAAGAAGCGGCCATCGATGAATTGGTAGCCGCCCGGGGTCTGCATCCAACTGTTGACCGCCAGGATCCAGAACGACGACAGCAAGGTGCCGAGCGCCACCATCACGCCGGACAGGGCATGCGCCCAGCGCGGCACCAGCTTGCGGCCGAACAGCAGCACGCCGAGGAATGCCGATTCCAGGAAAAAAGCGGTTAGCACTTCGTAGCCCAGCAAGCCGCCGATGATGTTCGACGTGCTATCGGAAAAGCGGCTCCAGTTAGTGCCGAACTGGAACGGCATCACGATACCGGACACCACGCCCATGCCGAACGAAACCGCAAAAATGCGAATCCAGAAGGCCGATAGCCTTCCCACCACTTCATCCCTGGTGATCCACCAGCGCACTTCCAGTGTGGCGATGTAGCAAGACAGACCAACCGTGAAGGCCGGCAACAGGATATGCAGCGCAACCACCCAGGCAAACTGGATTCTGGACAACAACAATGCATCCATGCCGCAGCCTCTTTGTCGCCGATTGCGTGGTCATGCAATGAACTCGCTGCGCAAGCTGCAGCGGTGAATTGATATTAGGCGGAGAAATGCGGCGGAACTTGAGCAGGGACAAGAGCGGGTAATCGGAACTCGATTCCGACCACGGAAAGCGCAAGAGTATGGTTTACAAAACTATTTACATATACAAATAGTAGTAATAGTAGAGCTAGTCGTTTCCTGTGGGTAAGTGACAGAATCCCTTGGAAATCAGGCGGTTGCTGCTTTCATAAGGACTGGATAATGGCGGTATTGGCACCAGGTCGATTCTGGATAAAAGTTTCGCCCTTTCTGGTTGGCGATTTATCCTCAATCGGTACACCGCTTATTCACAGGTTTATCCACACCTTAGCCATAAACCAGAACCTTGAAGAACAGGCTGATCTGGGGTACGTAGGTAATTAGCATCAGGCACAGCAGCACGACCCCGACGAATGGCAACAGCGGCCGCACTAGCCGTTCGATCGGCAGCTTGGCGACATCGCAGGCGGCAAACAGGTTGACCCCGAATGGCGGCGTGACCATGCCGAGCGCCAGGTTGACGACCATGATCACGCCGAAATGGGCTGGTGCGACGCCGAACTGCACCGCCACCGGCAACAGGAGCGGCGCCAGCACCACGATCGAGGCCGAGGTTTCAATGAACATGCCGATGACAAACAGGGCGGCGTTCACCCCCAGCAAAAAAGTGTATTTATTGCTGAAAATGTGGCTCAGCCACTCACCCAGCGCGGCTGGAATGCCGGCCCGGTTCAGCAGGAAGCCGAATACGCCGGCATTGGCGATCACGAACATGATGACCGCGGTCGAAATCACCGAGCGATGCAGCGTCTTCGACAGATTGGACAGGGTCAGCCGCCGATAGATGAAGATGCCGACCACCAGCGCATAGATCACCGCCACCGCCGAGGCTTCGGTCGGCGTGAAGATGCCGCCATAGATGCCGCCCAGGATGATGGTCGGCATCAGCAGCGCCAGCCATGCCCGCTTGAAAGCCGGCCACAGCGCCAGCCGCCCTTCGCCATCGGTTTTTCCATAGCCATGGCGGCGCGCATACAGCCAGACATACAGCATCAGTGCGCCGCCGATCAGCAAGCCCGGCCCAATGCCGGCGATGAACAGTTCGCCCACCGAGGTATCGGTGGCGACCGCAAACAGAATCATCGGGATTGAGGGCGGAATGATCACGCCCAGTTCCGCCGCGCTCGCCTGCAGTGAGGCGGCAAACGGTTTCGGATAGCCGTGCCGCACCATGGCCGGAATCAGGATCGCACCCACCGCAAAGGTGGTGGCGACGCTGGAGCCGGCCACCGCCGCAAAAATCATGCAGGTCAGCACGCAGGTGCAGGCCAGGCCGCCCTGAAAGCCGCCGACCACGCTCTTGGCGAAATCGACCATCCGCTCGGAGATTCCGCCCGCTTCCATCAGGTTGCCGGCCAGGATGAAGAACGGCACCGCCACCAGCGGATATTTGTCCAGCGACGCGTAGATTTGTTGTGCCACCACCAGCCAGGTCATGTTGCCGTCGTAGGCCACGCCAGCCATGCCGGCCAGGCCGATCGAGACGGCGATCGGCACCGACACCGCGAAAAACAGCAGCATCGAAACAACCATCAGTTGCGGCATGCGCTCACCCGGAAAATTGGTTTGGGAGGGAAATATGGAAACGGCGGCTCAGATCACGGTATCGTCGATCGCCGTTTGGTGCGGGCCTTCGGACCAGTGCGCCAGCACCGCCAGGATCGCCAGCGCCGAGCCGATCGGAATCGCCACGTAAACCCATGAAATCGAAATTTCCAGGCTCGGCATGGTTTGAAAGCGTACGCGCCACGTCATCTGGCCGCCGACCCAGGCCAGAAAGCCGAGAAACGTAACGCAGACGAGCAGAATCAGATGCTCCAGGCGGCGTTTGTTGCGCACGCCCAGAAAGCCGTGCAGCATGTCCACGCTCAGCATCGCGCCATGCCGGAATGCCAGCACGATCCCCAGCATCACGGTCCAGATCAGCGCCGAGCGGGTCCAGGCTTCGCTCCAGTCGGCGGGCGATTGCAGGATGAAGCGCGCGATCACTTGGTAGAAGCCGGCCGCTACCGCTGACAGCAGCAGCAACTGAGTCAGTAGCGAAACCACGCGAAACAGGCTACGGTCCAGCAAGCGGATGATGGCCACGGTCAGGTCCCAGGCAGGTGGTGGAGATCGGATGTCGGAGGGCGGCGCATCCGGGGATTGATCCGGCTGGCGCCGGCATCCCCGGGACGGCCATGCATGGCGCGCCGGCTGGCCTTACTTGGTATTGCGGATCGCTTCTACCAGATCCTTGCCGAACTGCTTGTAATATTGCGGGTAGACCGGCTCCACCGCCTTGACGAAGGCGGCATGGTCAACGCTATTGACCTGCATGCCCTGCTTCTTGACCTCCTCGACGCCGCTCTTTTCCACCGCATCGACATAGTTCCGCATCGCCGCCGCCGCCTGCTGGCCGGCGCTCTTGAACTTCGCCTTGTCGGCGGCCGACAGGCTGTCGTAGACATTCGGCGAGATCAGGATCAATGCCGGGCCGTACACATGCGCGGTCAGCGACAGATATTTCTGCATCTGCGGCAATTTGGCCGACACGATCACCGACATCGGGTTTTCCTGGCCGTCAATGGTGCCTTGCTGCAATGCCGTGGCCACTTCGGGCCAGGCCATCGGCGTCGCCAGCACGCCAAGCTGGCGGAACGCGGCGATATGGATCGGGTTCTCGGTGGTGCGGACCTTCAGGCCCTTCGCATCTTCCGGCTTGGCCACCGGCCGCACGTTATTGGTCAGTTGCCGGAAACCCTGTTCGCCCCAGGCCAGCGCCACCAGGCCGCGCTTGGGAAATTCGGCCAGCAGCTTCTGGCCGATCTCGCCGTCCAGCACCTTGCGCGCATGGCCCAGATCGCGGAACAGGAAGGGGATGTCGAACACGCCGGTTTTCGGCACGAAATTCAGGGTGGCGCCGGTCGAGACGATCGCCAGATCGATGGTGCCGAGCTGCAACCCCTCGATCACTTCGCGCTCGCCGCCGAGGGCGCTGTTCGGGAATTGCTGGATCTTGAAATTGCCGCCGGCGCTCGCCTCGATCGACTTGGAAAACGCCTCGCCGCCAGCGCCATAGTGCGAACTGGTCGACAGCGCGTAGGCCATTTTCAAGGTCTTGTCGGCATGCGCCGGCGCCGCGACGAAAAGGCCGGCCGAAGCCAGCGCCAGAATCACCCTGGAAAACGAAGTTTTACGCATATCGAAAGCCCGTCCGGTTGTGTGGAAAGCAACGATATTACTGCGCGCGCGTTTCAATTCCAAGAGTAATATTTCTTGGGGAAAACAAAAAAATTGCCGGCATATTGCCGTGAAGCCGACGCTGAACCCAGCTGCTGAAACGGGGGGGGGCAACCGGAGTGCTTTACATACTCCTGTTTAGATCAATTAAATCCGTTCACAAACGCTGGGTCATTACGGCATACCCTGCCGTTCAAATGAACGGGGGGGACCATATGGGTGCGCTGGCGGCGCCTCAGCCGCCCAGCGTCATCAGGCTGGCATTGCCGCCGGCCGCCGTGGTGTTGATGCACAGTGCCCGTTCCGCCACCAGCCGCCACAATGGGATCGGCGCGTCGGCAACGGTTTCGACCACCGTCACCAGTGCGCCGGGCCGGGCCGCCAGCCGCGCGCGCCACGCCGCGTCGGCGCCATGCTCGAGCAAGGCCAGCGCCAGCGGCGCCGCCTCCAGCGCGGCCTCGTCCAGCAAGTCGATGCGTTCGCGCACCGCAGCCGGGGCGCCGAGCGGAATCAGCGCCGCGCTGCGGGCGGCGACCGCGGCGCGGTTACCGCTGGCCAGCACCGCCGCCAACTGGTTCAGCATGGCATTGACGCTGGTCGCCGCGCACAGCACCAGCCCGCGCGGCGCGAACGACAGGGTATTGCGCTCGCCGGTCGGACCCGGCAACACCAGCGTGGTGCCAAGCAGCGTGCCGTGCGCGTATTGCTCGGCCAGCGCGGCGAAGCGCTGGTGGCCGTGAGTCTGGGCCCAGGTTAGCAGCGCATCAAGCGCCGGCGTCGGCGATTGCGCACCGCGCGGGCGGGCTGCGGCGTGGATGGTGTGGGCGCCGAGGCTGACCGTCGGCTGCCGCTGCAGCCGTTTCAGGTACAGCGGGCCGCCGGCTTTCGGGCCGGTGCCGGACTTGCCTTCGCCGCCGAATGGCTGCACCCCGACCACGGCGCCGACGATGTTGCGGTTGACGTAGATGTTGCCGACGTGCGCCTGGCTGCTGATGAAATCGATGCTTTCGTCGATGCGCGAATGAATCCCGAGCGTCAGGCCGTAGCCGCTGCCATTGATCTGTTCCACCAGTTGCGGCAACTGCTCGCGCCGATAGCGCAGCACATGCAGCACCGGGCCGAACACTTCCTGCTGCAGTTCCGCCAGCGACTCGATTTCGATCACGGTCGGCGCCACGAAGGTGCCGTGGCCGGCGCCATCCGGCAGCGGCAACTGGTACGGCGCGCGCCCGTTGTCGGCCATCTGTTCGATGTGGCGCAGCAGCTTTTGCTGCGCTTCGGCATCGATCACCGGGCCGATGTCGGTCGCCAGCCGGTCCGGATTGCCGACCACTAGCTCCCGCATCGCCCCTTTCAGCATTGTCAGCGTCTTGTCGGCGATGTCGGCCTGCAGGCACAGCACGCGCAAGGCCGAGCAGCGCTGGCCGGCGGAATCGAAGGCCGAGGTCAGCACGTCCTGCACCACCTGCTCCGGCAAGGCCGAGGAATCGACGATCAGCGCATTCTGGCCGCCGGTTTCGGCCACCAGCGGAATATCGCCGGATTCTGCCGCCGAGCGCTGTGCCAGCGTGCGGTTGATGATCTGCGCCACTTCGGTCGAGCCGGTAAAGATCACGCCCGCCACGCGGGCGTCGGCCACCAGCGCCGCGCCCACCGTCTCGCCGCGCCCCGGCAGGAATTGCAGCACCGCGCGCGGCACGCCGGCCTCGTGCAGCAATTGCACCGCGCGCTGCGCGATCAACGGCGTTTGCTCGGCCGGCTTGGCCAGCACCGCATTGCCGGCCGCCACCGCGGCACTCACCTGGCCGGTGAAGATCGCCAGCGGGAAGTTCCAGGGGCTGATGCAGGTCACCACGCCCAGCGCCGGCGCGTTCGCTTCCGGCAGGATCTGCGCCGCGTAGTAGCGCAGGAAATCGACCGCTTCGCGCACTTCGGCCAATGCGTTCGGCAGCGACTTGCCGGCTTCGCGCACCGCCAACGCCATCAGTTCGGCGCGATGCACTTCGAACAGGTCGGCGCCGCGCTGCAGGATGGTGGCGCGTTCGGCGGGCGGCTGTTGCTGCCAGCCGGGCGCTGCCTGTTGTGCCGCCTCCAGGGCTGCTTCCACCTCGTCGTCGCTGGCTTCGCGCACGCTGCCGACCACGTCGCGGCGGTCGGCCGGATTGTGCAGCGGCTGCGGGGAGCCGACCGGGGTCGACGCCGGTCCCGCGATCAGCGGCGCGGCCTGCCACTGGCGCTGGCCGAAGGCGGCGAATTCCGCGTTCAACAGGCGCAACTGGTCTTCGTTGCTGAAATCGAGTCCGGCCGAGTTTTTCCGTTCGGCGCCGTACAGGTCGGCCGCCAGCGGAATCTGCGGATGCGGGCTGATGCCCTGCTGTTGCACCAGCTCGAACGGGTCGGCGATCAGCGCCTCGATCGGCACCGTTTCATCGACAATCTGATTGACGAACGAGGAATTGGCGCCGTTTTCCAGCAGGCGCCGCACCAGGTAGGCCAAGAGCGTCTGGTGCGAGCCGACCGGGGCGTAGATGCGGCACGGCCGATCGAGGTTGGCGGCGCCCACCACCTGGTCGTACAGCGCTTCGCCCATGCCGTGCAGGCACTGGAATTCATAGTCGCCGATGCCGCGTGCCGCCGCCAGCGTGTAGATCGTGGCCAGGGTTTGCGCATTGTGGGTGGCGAATTGCGGATAGATGCGATCGGTCAGGCCGAGCAGCTTTTGCGCGCACACCAGGTAGGACACATCGGTATGCACCTTGCGCGTGTAGACCGGGTAGCCCGGCATGCCGCCTTCCTGCGCACGCTTGATCTCGCTGTCCCAGTAGGCACCCTTTACCAGCCGCAGCATGAACTTGCGGCCGCTTCTCTGCGCCAGGTCGGCCAGGTAGTCGATCACGAACGGGCAGCGCTTCTGGTAAGCCTGCACCACGAAGCCGATGCCGTCGAAGCCGGCCAGGGAAGGATCAAAAGCTAGTGCTTCCATCAGGTCCAGCGACAGCTCCAGCCGGTCGGCTTCCTCGGCGTCGATGTTGAGACCGATCTGGTACTGCTTGGCCAGCAGCAGCAATGCCTTCAGGCGCGGCAGCAGCTCGGCCAAAACGCGCGCGCGCTGGGCCCGGCTATAGCGCGGATGCAGTGCCGACAGCTTGACCGAGATGCCGGGGCCGTCCTGGATCCCGCGCCCATTCGAAGCGCGGCCGATGGCGTGGATCGCGTGTTCATAATCGGCGTAGTAGCGCGCCGCGTCTTCCGCGGTCAGCGCCGCCTCGCCCAGCATGTCGTACGAATAGCGGTAGCCGCGCTTTTCATTGTCGCGGCTGTTGGCCAGCGCTTCCTCGATGGTCTGGCCGGTGACGAACTGGTTGCCCAGCATGCGCATCGCCAGGTCGACGCCCTTGCGGATCAGCGGCTCGCCGCCCTTGGCGATCAGCTTGTTCAAGGCCGCGCCCAGCCCCTGCTCGCTGCTGGTGCCAACCAGCTTGCCGGTAATCAACAGGCCCCAGGTGGCGGCGTTGACGAACAGCGACGGCGATTCGCCCAGATGCTTACGCCAGTCGCCGCGGCTGATCTTGTCGGCGATCAGGCGGTCGGCGGTCTGGTGGTCGGGAATCCGCAACAGCGCCTCGGCCAGGCACATCAGCGCCACGCCCTCTTCCGACGACAGCGAAAATTCGTGCATCAGCGCATCGACGCCGGAGGCGCGGCTGCGTTTTTCGCGTACCGCCTGCACCAGCTTTTGCGCCAGCGTACGGGCGGCGCCGGTCTGCGCCGGGTCGCGCTGAAACTGGCTTTGCAGCCACCGCACCGCGTCTTGTTCGTCGCGCCGATAGGCGCCGGTGACGGCGGCGCGCGCCGGGCTGGCGGCGCGCTCCACTTCGTGGTCGAAGGCGGCGAATGGCACCTCGGGCGCGCCAGCGGGTCGCGGGCCTGACACGGATTTGGTACTCTGGCGGTGCGGGTCGGACATGGGAGTTTCTCGAAATGGATGATCCAGCGGGCGGGCTGAACGGGAAATCGGCGCAGATGCTTCTGATTTGCGGATATTTTGATTGTATCGACGAAGCGGATAGATTTATTCTGGTATTGCACCGCACTATCCAAATTTTGTTATAGGTGCGAAAATTTCGCCGAATAAAGTTTTCCGAGGGTGGCAATGCTCGACAAGATCAGCAAGAAAATTCTGGACGAACTGCAAACCGATGGCCGCATCAGCAATGTCGACTTGTCGGCGCGCGTCAACCTGTCGCCCGCCGCCTGCCTCGAGCGCGTGCGCAAGCTGCACGAAGCTGGCTACATCCTCGGTTATAGCGCGCAACTGAATCCGCATTTGCTGGACGTGTCGCTGCTGGTCTTTATCGAGGTGATCCTGGAACGCACCACGCCCGAAGTGTTCGATGCCTTCAAGCGCAGCGTGCAGACCATCCCGGAAATCCAGGAATGCCATCTGGTGGCGGGCGGTTTCGACTACCTAGTCAAGGCGCGGGTGAAGGACATGAACGCCTACCGCGAGTTTCTCGGCAAGTCGCTGCTGCAACTGAAAGGCGTGCGCGAAACGCATACCTATGCGGTGATGGAAGAAGTCAAAAGTACCACCAAGCTCGTGATCCGTTAGCTGCTGCCCATATACTCCAGGTGTTGCACCCTCATTCCGGGTGTATGGTAAATGTTTTTATAACATACTCCCGTGGTGACGCCGAACGCCGCCACCAAAACAAACGGCCCGCCAGTGGCGGGCCGTCGTCTCCGGCAAGCAGCACGGCAGCCGCCGTGCCAGCCATGTTGCATCGACCACTTACATCTTGATGCCTTTGAGGTCGGCGGTCAGGTAGCCGACCGCGGCGCCGAACTTGTCCTTGTAGTTGGCCTTGATCAGTGGATCGAGCTGGTCCTTGACCTTGCCATGGATGCCGCCCCAGTCGCCGGCGTGCTGGAAGTTGTTCATGATGTAGGTCCAGCCGTTGATTTCATCGACCGCGTGCAGGCCGGTCGATTCGCCGCCGGCCGGGATCGACATCACGCGGGCGAGCTGCTTGGTGTCGATGTTGTAGGCCCACAGGAAGTTGTTGACGTGCTGGCCGCTGTCCTCGCCGATGAACAGGGTGCGCATCTTCTCGGAGAATTTCAGGTTGTCCGGATTGGCGATCTTGTCCGGGTTGGCGGTGTTGCCCAGCGCATCGGCGGCGATGTCTTCGCCGGTGATCAGCGCCCTGGTGTCGACCGGCATCCAGTCGCTGTTGATGGCCGCGCCCTTGTCGTCCTTCTGGCCGCCCTTCAGATTGAGCGCCATCACGGCGCCGGCCTTCAGTTCCTTATTGACTGAAATGCCGTTGCCGGGCACGTTCGCCTTGTCGCCGGCGACCATGGACGCCTGGACGTTCTGCAGCGCCGAATAAGCCACCTTGTCCTTGACGTTGACGGTGGTGCCTTCCATCTTCGAGAAACCCATGCTGGCGCCGACATAGCCGGCGTAGCGGTGGGTTTCCAGGAACGCCGCGGCTTTTTCATTGATGACCTTGATCCACTCGGTCTTGCCGTTGGCGACCACCTTGCGATGCTCGGGGCTTGGCTGCGGCGTGGTGACGTCATCCTTGTAAGCCTGCACGTCCAGGATGTCGGTCGGTTTGATGCCGCCGTCTACCAGCGCGCGGATTTCGGCGCTGGTGGCGGCGCCGAGCTTGATCCAGGTCAGCGGTGCGGCGGCGGCGGCCGGGTCGATCGAGAAGCCGGCGCCGACCTTGGCCACGTACAGCGAACCGGACGACAAATCCTTTTCCTTATCGGCGACGAATACGAAATAGCCGGAGTTGGTGGCGTCGTCGCCCATGAACGCGGTGCGGTTGTCCGGCATCACCTGCACCAGCTCGTGCGAGATGCGGCCCATGCAATAGTGCTTCTTGATGCTGGCGCTGCCGTCGGCGTTGACGATCACTTCCGGCATGTGGCCGTAGTGGTAGGGATTGGCGGTGGCCGGATTGCCATACAGGTTCTGGCTGAAGTCGTTCATGAAGTTGCTGGCGCGTTCGGCGAAGGCGTCCGGCTCGTATTCTTCCGACGACAAATGCGTGCCCCAGGGCGACAGGCTGGCGCCGCAGGTGATCCACAGGCCGTTGACGCCGCTGGTGTCGACGTTGTGGTACTTCACCAGCGACAGGCGGCCGCTGTCCGGGTCCTGGTCGAGCGTGAGCACCGCGATCGGCGACGGCAGCTTGCCGTACATCTTGGTTTTGCCGTCCTGGGCATAGGTCGCGTATTCGAACTGCACCACCGCGAACACGGTATTGCCCTTGACGCCGTTCACCTTGGCGCCCTCGATCTTCAGCAGCGAAGTGCCGTCCGGCGAATCGCTGAAGTAATGGCGCTCCTTGCCGGCCACCGTGTTGTCCATGATCGGCTGGTTGTTGATGTCGTAATAGCCGCCTGCCAGGACCTTGCCGCCCTTGCCGTCGGCCACCAGGTCGCCGGTGATGAAGAACGGCTGGTAGGCCAGCTTGTAGCTCTGGGTCTTGCCGTCAGACAGCAGGATGTCGAGCGTCGAGTCGACCGTGGTGGTGGCCATCGCGCCGGGATTGGCGAGGCTGGGCGCCGCCATCGAGGAGAACTTGGCGGATACGAAGCCCGCCGCCGCCGGAGCGGCATCGCTGCCGCCGCCGCAAGCAGCCAGCAGCGAGCTGCTGCCCAGCGCGGCAACCGGCAACAGCGGTACGCCGGACAGGAATTTGAGGGCGCGGCGGCGCACGGGATCAAGGGCTTGGGTCATGTCGGTCTTTCTGCAGTAAGCGGACAAAAGGAAAGCAGGTGGCCCGCGCCTGCCGCGCGCCAGTTGGGCGGCGCGGTGCGCGCTGGGTGCCTGCATCCTAGTCAGCGTATGTGACCGAGGAGTGACTGCAAGATGTCAGGAAAATGACTGATGACGATGGCGTACCCGGCTCGAATACGAGCCGTCAATCGTCCGCCGGGACCTTGCTGTAGGGGTTGCTTTGCATGGCCGACATGTGCTCGCGCAGCCATTTGTGCGCCGGGCTGCGGGCGTCGCGCTCGTGCCACAGCATGTCGACGTTGACTTCCGGCATCGGGAACGGCAATTCCTTCGAAATCAGGGCATCGGTCATGCCGGTCGAGGCGATCAGATGGCGCGGCAGCACGGTGATCAGGTCGGAATTGGCGACCACGCGGCCCGCGGTGATGAACTGGTTGACGATCAAGAGGACCCGCCGCTCCCGGTTCAGTTCCAGCAGCGCCTTGTCCACCAGGCTCTGGGCGCGTCCCGAAGAGCTCACCATCAGGTGATTGGCGGCGCAATAATTGTCCAGCGTCAGCTCGACGCCGGCCAGCGGATGGTGCCTGCGCATCACGCACACGTACTGGCCGGTATATAGCCGTTCATGCCGGATCGGCGTGTTGCGCGAGGCTGCCAGTTGGGCCGCCACGCCCGGGAAAAATCCGATCGCCAGGTCGATCTCGCCGCCCAGCAGCATCGGTCGCGGATCGCGCGTCATCAAGGTCACCATGCGCACGCTCATGTGCGGCGCCTCGCGTTCGATCGAGCGCACCAGCGACGGCAGCCACAGCGCCGCGGTCGAATCGGCCATCGCCATGCGGAAGATTGCGTGGGTCTTCGAGACGTCGAAGGTCCCCGGCGTGATCGCGGCCTCCAGTTCCGACAAGGCGCGCCGTACCGTCGGCCACAGTTCTTCGGCGCGCGCCGTCGGCCGCATGCCATGCGCGGTGCGAATCATCAACTCGTCGCCCAGCGCGTCGCGCAGCCGGCGCAAGGCGTTCGACACCGCCGGCTGCGTCATCGCCAACAGGCTGGCGGCGCGCGTCAGATTTTGCTCGGTCATCACCGCGTCGAATACGCGCAGCAGATTCAAATCGAGATTCACAAAGCTCATGGAGGGGGCCTATCGGGTCGGCGTTGCCGGTCAAAAGTGATATTCATAAAAAGCATAATAGGTATGGTGCAACAAAATTGGATATCTCGCATGGAAAGCCTATACTGCACTGCAACAAAACAGCTTTTTCGAGAGGGAAATATCATGTCCAACTTCGCTTACGCTGCCGCCAACCATGCTGCCAATAACGTCGTTCGCGGCCACCAAATTACCACCCTGCAAGCCTATGCCGACAACTTGGGGTACGCCGCCCGCCTGTTGCTGGGCGCCCTGTTGGCGCGCAAACCGGCACAGGTGGAACGGCAATTGAGCCGGCGTCAGAAGCTGCGCGCGGTACTGGCGTTGAACGACATGGCGCGCGACGTGGAAGGTTCGATGCCGAACCTTGCCGCCGAATTGCGTTACTTGGCGGCAAACCGCTGAAGCAAGCCAAAGCCACTCGTGTGGCATTGCAGCATAAATAGTCGTCAACCAGGAAAATATCATGTCCATCTGGGCTCTCGCGTTTCCCGTGGAAGCAGCACTGCCGCTGGCGGAAACTGCGGTTGTCACCGCCGCCCGCTTTTCGCGGCCGTTGCTCGGCTTGGGCGCGACCGCCGGCTTGCTGGTGCTGTTCAAGCCCCTGCTGATCGGACTTTTGCAGGCGGCTATCCTGGTACTGCGCCCGCGCCAAAGCCTGGCACAGCGCAGCGCCGCGCAGAAATTGCGCGACATGCTGCTGCTCAACGGTTTGGCGCGGCATGTTGAACAATCGCAGCCGAACCAGGCCGCCGAATTGCGCGCGCTGGCTTCGCGCGACTGACACTGCAGCATCTACCGGCAGGAGAATTTTTATCATGCTGAACGCTTATAACCCGCCGATCGCCGTCGTTCCCGGCTGCGTTGCCCCGAAACTGAGCCCGCAGGAAGCGGTTCGCCGGAACGGGTGGTCGCTGGCGCATGAAACAATCCGCGGCCTTGCCCTGAATGACATTGCAGCCGTCTCGGCGCGTGCCACTGCTGTCAACGGCCTGGCGCCGCGGCGCAAGCCGCACGGCGATCCGATCCGCCGCTGACGCGTAACCGTGTCTCCTCCTCCCTCCCAAGGAAGGATTTAGCCCCGCCCGGTACAGCCCCGGCGGGGTTTTTTTTGGCGGCGTGTCGCGGGCAAGGTCGTGCTGTGACGAAGGGCAAGCGCGGCCGGATCAGCGTTGCCGCGGCGGCGCAAACGATTTGACCGGTCGCGACGACCTGTCAGACCCTTGCCAGGCGCGGTGATTTCGGCTTGGGCCACAGGCCGGGCATCTCGGGCGCGCCCTCGTCTGCCGGCAATCGGGCGGCGCCATCTTCTGCGGAAAAGGTATGGGACAACAAATAATTGATCAGTAGCCGGACGCGCGAAGGCATGAAGCGGTTGCGCGCATACACGATGTTGAGCGCCGCCGAATCCGCGCTGTGCCATTCCTTGAAGAGCGGTACCAGGCGGTGCGTCCAGCCGGTTTCGAGCAAGTCGCAGGCCGGGACGTGGATCACGCCCAGCCCCAGCAGTGCCGCCTGGATCAGGATCTCGGCGCTGTTGCTGCAAAGAGGGCCTGCAGGTTCGATTACGGCCTCCTGCCCGCTGCGGCAAAACCGCCATGGCCGGCCTGCGAACGACAGGCAAAGGTTTTCCTGAAGCGTCAGCGGCGAGAGCGGGGTACCGGCCTCGTTTTCCAGCCGTTCGATCAGGCCTGCGCTGGCCACCGTCACCATCGGCATTTCCGCGAAGCGCCGCGCGACCAGCGCATTGCTGTTTTCCAGCGGTGCCATGCGCAGCGCGAAATCGAACCAGCCATCGAGCAGATCGACCTTTTGGCCCGACAGGTCGACCTCGATGCGCACCCTGGGGTGCGCGGCGCAGAAATTTGCCAGTTGCGGCAACACCTGGCGCACGACGAACGCGCCGGCCATGCTGAATCGGATCGAGCCTTCGAGCGACTCGGTCGCCGCCAGCACGCCATCCTGTATCCGCTCCAGTTCTTCGAGCAACGGCAGGCTCCGGCTCGCCAGCTGTTCGCCGGCCACGGTCGGCCTTACCCGCCGAGTGGTGCGGGCAAACAGCTTCGTTCCCAGCCGTGTCTCCAGCCCTGCCACGTGACGGCTGACATGCGCGACCGAAGCACCGAGCTTGCGCGCCGCGCTGGAAAACGATCCGGTTTCGATCACCGCCATGAATTCGATCAAGCCCTCGAACCGGTTCATTGTTTCATTTTCGAAATAGTCTTTTTTGGGTCGGCCGATTATGCGGGTTATGGAAACGCTTGATAAGCCATCTATTTTTCCATTTTAGTAATAGTTTTTTGCAAATCCGATGGGTTCCGGGAGTAGATGAAACGGTCTACATTATGACCATTGCTTTCTGGAAATTTTACCTGTCCATTCGCGCCGCCCGCTGTAGTAGGCACTGTTCTGTTTCGGCACCAAATGGCGAAGTTTGCAGGATTTCCTGAATGCACAGGCCCGGCGACGCAATCCGCCCGGTGCGTCGCTGGCATGCTCATACCGAAAATGGGGGACGGGAAATGGACAATCAGCAGCGGTGCGAAGGAATCGAAGCGCTGGCATTCAGGCTGGGCGGGGAAGAGTACGGCGTCAACATCCTGAAGGTGCAGGAAATTCGCGGTTATGACGCCGTCACCCGCATCGCCAATGCGCCCGACTTCATCAAGGGCGTGGTCAATCTGCGTGGCAGCATCGTGCCGATCATCGACATGCGCATCAAGTTCAATCTGGGCCAGCCAGCCTATGACCAGCTCACGGTCGTCATCGTGCTCAATATCGGTGGACGGGTGGTCGGCATGGTGGTCGACAGCGTCTCGGACGTGATTACCCTGACGCCGGAGCAGATCAAGCCGGCACCGGAAATGGGCACCGTCGTCGATACCGGCTACCTGATCGGCCTCGGAACGCTCGATCAGCGGATGGTGATCCTGGTCGATATCGACCGCCTGATGTCCAGCAAAGAAATCGGCCTGATCGACAAGCTGGCCGCTTGAGCCGGCCTGCCAATACACGGCCGCACCCGGCCATCAAACACTCTTTTCAGGAGCAGACCCGTGAACTGGTTACATGACATGCGACTCGCCACCAAGCTGGCGCTTTCCTTCGCCGCCGTACTCGTATTGACCTTGATCCTCGGTGTTTTCTCGATCATCCAGTTGGCGAAGGTCAATGCCAGCTCGACCGATATCGCCGACAACTGGATGCCGGCCTCGCGCGCGGCGCTGGAAATGAAGGCCAGCCTGGCGCGCTACCGGTCGCAGACGCTGCAGCATATCCTATCCACCGAAGAGGCCGAAATGGCCAGATACGAAAGCCGGCGGAACGAAGCGGCGGCTACCTTGGCCAAAAACCAGGAAATCTATTCCAAGCTGATTTCCAGCTCCGAAGAAAAAGCTCTTAACGATGAATTCGTCAAGCTGTGGGGGCAGTACACCGCCGACGGCAACAAGATCATCGCACTGTCCCGCGAAAACAAGAACGAGGAAGCGCGGGCCGCGATTCGCGGCGAGTCGTCGCAGCTGAATGACGCACTTATTGAACGCATCGATAAAATGGCTCAGATCAATGTGAACGGCGGCATCCAGGCATCGGAGGCGGGCGATACACTGTACGAGACGGCGCGCAGCTTGATCATCGGGCTGCTGCTCGCCGCCCTGGCGCTGGGCATCGTCGCCGCCTTCCTGATGACGCGCTGGCTGATGAAGCAACTGGGCGGCGAACCGAACTACGCGGCGGGGATAGCGGGCAAGATTGCGGCGGGCGACCTGACGGTGGCAGTCAACACCAAAGCCAACGACCGGAGCAGCCTGTTGTTCGCGATGAAAAGCATGCGCGACAGCCTGGCGAAAGTGGTGGGTGAAGTACGCAGCGGCACCGACACCATCGCCACCGCCTCGGGGCAGATCGCGGCCGGCAACCAGGACTTGTCGTCGCGCACCGAAGAGCAAGCCAGCTCGCTGGAAGAAACCGCCTCCTCGATGGAAGAACTGACCTCGACCGTCAAGCAAAACGCCGACAACGCGCGCCAGGCCAACCAACTGGCAGTCTCGGCCTCGGAAGTGGCCAGCCGCGGGGGCACGGTGGTCTCGCAAGTGGTGCAGACGATGGGCTCGATCAACGCCTCGTCGAAAAAGATCGTCGACATCATCGGCGTCATCGACGGCATCGCCTTCCAGACCAACATCCTGGCGTTGAACGCGGCGGTGGAAGCGGCGCGCGCCGGCGAACAGGGAAGAGGATTCGCGGTGGTGGCTGCCGAAGTCAGGAACCTGGCGCAGCGCAGTGCAGCCGCGGCCAAGGAAATCAAGACCCTGATCGACGACTCGGTCGACAAGGTCGACTCGGGAGCCAAGCTGGTGGACGAAGCGGGCGCCACGATGCAGGAAATCGTCGACAGCATCCAGCGGGTCACCGACATCATGAGCGAAATCACCGCAGCCAGTGCGGAGCAGACCTCGGGGATCGAACAGATCAACCAGGCAATCACGCAAATGGACCAGGTCACGCAGCAAAACGCGGCGCTGGTGGAAGAAGCGGCGGCGGCCTCGGAAGCGATGCAGGAACAGGCTGGCAAGCTGGCGCAGGTAGTGGCGGTGTTCCGGCTGGATGGGGCGCAAATGCAGGCGCCGGCGACTGCCGGCGCGCGCGTCGTGTCCGAGCCGAAGAAATCGCAAATGAAGAAGGCTGCTGCTGCTTCCGCGCTGCCGCCCGCACCGCCACGCCGGCTGGCTGCGGTGGCGCCGGTGGCGAAGGGTCAGGAGTGGGAAGAGTTTTAGGTCGCCTCCGGCCTGACGGCGGCGTTCATATCGGGCCTTGTCCGGGGCGCACCGACTGGATGGCGGTGCGCCTTTTCTGCAGCTTGCGGATTCAGGATACACTGGCCCGATTTTTCAACAGGTAAGAGCAACCCATCGCCAGCCCGTTGGCGCTTCCCTCCCGGTGCTGGCACTGCCGCCGGCGCCTGAATTACCCCTCGCTTGCGGTGCGCGACCGAAAGAATGTTCAAGCCACTCTCCATTCTGCTGCCGCGGAAACCAAGGTTTGCCGCGCTCGCATTGCCTCTGGCCGGCCAGCTGGCGATTTTCCTCGGTTGCGCGCTGCCCTTGCTATGGTTCGCCATCGCCTTTGGCCTGCAACGCCTGCATGACCAAAGCCTCGCCGATGGCCACAAGGAAACCGAAAATCTGAGCCGCCTGTTCGCCGAGGAAACCCGTTTCGCACTGCATACGGTGGATCTGGCGCTGCTCGACTTGCGCGAGAGCTGGAGCGGCGATGCGCAGGATTTCGCCGCCAGGGTACGGGCCCGTCAGGTCTTGCTCGACAAGCATGTCGGGTTCGAGGTCGGCGTCACCGATTCCCGCGGTATGCTGATCTTCACTAGCACCGCGCGGCTGACGGCGCCAATCGACTTGAGCAGCCGCGAACACTTCCTGAAGCAGCGCGAGGCCGGCGGCGACCATCTGTTCATCGGCAAGCCGCTGGTCAGTCAGGTTTCGCAACGCTGGTCGATACCGTTCAGCCGGCGGTTGACCGATGTGCGCGGCCGCTTCGCCGGCGTCATCGTGCTGGCAGCGGTGCCGGAATACTTCACCCGCTTTTCGCAGGCGGCCGATCTTGGGCCTGGCTCCTCGCTGGCGTTGCTGCGCGCCAGCGGCGAACTATTGTTGCGCTCGCCCGGCACGCCTGGCGCATCGGATCGACCGGGGCAAGGGCTACCCGACTGGCCTGCCGGCACCACGGAACAAGGTTCTTTCCAGTCTATTTCCAGCACTGACGGCATCGAGCGCTACCATGCCGCGCACCTGCTGACCGACTATGGCCTGGTGGCGGGCATTGCCCGCAGCACGGATGAGTTGCTTGCTCCTTATCAGCGGCAACGGCCGATTTACCTTCTGGCCGGCGCCGGTATTTCGATATTGCTGGCCTTGACCGGCTATGCATTGCTGGCCGGCTTGCGGCAGCGCGCGAGGGCGCGGGCGGCGTTGGAGCAGAGCGAGCTGCGCTGGAAATATGCGCTGGAAGGGGCCAGCGAAGGCGTGTGGGATTGGAATAACGAGACCGGAGAGGTTTTTTATTCCAGGCGCTGGAAGGAAATGCTGGGTTATGCCGAGCAGGAATTCGGCAACCGGATCGAGGATTGGGAGCGCAGCCTGCACCCCGACGACAAACCGGCGGTGCTGGCGGCCCACGCCGACTATGCCGCCGGCCGGACCGACGCCTATGTCTACGAATACCGGTTACGCTGCAAGGACGGTAGCTGGAAGTGGATCTCCAGCCAGGGCAAGGCGATCAGCCGCGACGCCCGCGGCCGGCCGCTGCGCATGATCGGCACCCACGCCGACATCACCGAGCGCAAGCATGCCGAGGAAGCGATGCACTTGGCATTCCTGGTGTACGAGAACAGCAGCGAGGGCATGCTGGTTACCGACGCCGAAAACACCATCATCACTATCAATCAGGCTTTCACCGACCTGACCGGCTATACGGCCGAGGATGTGGTCGGCAAGAAGCCGGGCATCCTCAACGCCGGCCATCACGATCGCGCGTATTACGAAACGATGTGGCAGGCGATCCTGGCTACCGGTCGCTGGCAGGGCGAGATCTGGAACCGCCGCAAGAACGGCGACGTGTACGCCGAGTGGATCAGCATCAGCACCATCTTCAAGGAAAAGGGCGAGGTGTATCGGCGGGTCGCGCTGTTTTCCGACCTGGCCAAAAAGAAGGAATACGAACAGCTGATCTGGCAACAGGCCAATTGCGATCCGCTGACCGGCCTGCTCAATCGCCGCATGTTCCAGGAGCGCCTGGAGCAGGAAATTCGCCGCGCCCAGCGCACCGGCGCTTCGATGGCGTTACTGTTCCTTGACCTGGACCGGTTCAAGGAAGTCAACGACGCGCTCGGGCACGCAGCCGGCGACCTGCTGCTGCAGCAGGTCGGACAGCGCTTGCGCGGCTGCGCCCACGATCCGGAGGGGGCGGCGCGCCTGGGCGGCGATGAGTTTGCCGTGATCGTCGATGAATCGAACGGGGGCGCGCAGGCTACGCGCATCGCCGACCAGATCGTGGAAACGCTGGGCGCACCGTTCCGGCTGGAATCGGAAACGGTCTTCATCTCGGCCAGTGTCGGCATCACGCTTTACCCGGAGGACGGGCGCACGGTCGAGGCCTTGCTGAAGAACGCCGAGCAGGCGATGTATGCCGCGAAAGACCAAGGCCGTGCCCGCGCGCATTTTTTCATGCCGTCGATGCAGGAGGCCGCGCAGGCGCGCATGCGGCTGACTACTGATTTGCGCGGCGCCCTGGTCGGCAACCAGTTGCACGTGGTGTATCAGCCAATCGTGGAGTTGGCGAGCGGTGCCGTACGCAAGGCCGAAGCGCTGATTCGCTGGCATCATCCGGAGCGCGGCCTGATCAGCCCGGCCGATTTCATCCCGATCGCGGAACAGACCGGCGTGATCCGCGACATCGGTAACTGGATATTCCATCAGGCCGCGCGCCAGGTACGACGCCTGCGGGACGGGTATGACCCTTTGTTCCAGGTCAGCGTGAACGTCTCGCCGGCCCAGTTTCACGAGCAGGGAGACACGCACCAGAACTGGATCGGCTGTTTGCGCGAGCTCGATCTTCCGGGGCACGGCGTGACCATCGAAATCACCGAAGGGTTGCTGCTGGATGCCGGCGCCGCCGTGACCAACAAGCTGGCTGCGGTGCGCGCCGCCGGGATCCAGATCGCGCTCGACGATTTCGGCACCGGCTATTCATCGCTGGGCTCTCTGAAGAAATTCGAGATCGACTACATCAAGATTGATCAGTCGTTCGTGCGCAACCTCGCCACCGGCCCGGATGATCTGGTGCTGTGTAACGCGATCATCGCCATGGCCCATGCGCTGGGCCTGCAGGTGATTGCGGAAGGGGTGGAGAGCGGCGCGCAACGCCAGTTGCTGGCGGCCGCCGGCTGCGATTACGGCCAGGGCTACCTGTTTTCCCGGCCTTTGCCGGCCGCCGAATTCGAGGCCTGGCTGGAGCGCAGCCGGGCGGAATGCGGGTGATGTGGTCGGGGCAATGAGGCCGCCGGCCGATTTGCCAGGGTGGTAGTGCCAGGCGAATCGGTCATCGAAAAAGCGCGGTCAGGTTGCCCTGCCGCGCCTCATGCCCGGGTGACCGGCGCGCTATGCCAGGCGCTGTGTCAGCCGTTCCTTGGTGGCCGCCAGTTCCTGCGGCAAGTGGTACTCCAGCTTGTCGAACAATTCGCTGTGCAGCTTCAATTCGGCTTGCCATGCCGTCTTGTCGATCGAGGTGATTTGCTCGAACTGCGCGGGCGAAAAATCCAGGCCATCCCAGTTCAGGTCGCCAAACTGCGGGCTGATGCCGAACACGTTTTCAACCCCGCCGGCGCTGCCTTCGAGCCGGTCCAGCATCCATTTCAGCACCCGCATGTTGTCGCCGAAGCCGGGCCAGACGAATTTGCCATTGGCGTCCGTGCGGAACCAGTTGACGCAGTAGATCTTCGGCAGCGCGGCACCGGTGGCGGCAATCTTCTGGCCCATGTCGAGCCAGTGCTGGAAATAGTCGCTCATGTTGTAGCCGATGAACGGCAGCATCGCGAACGGATCGCGCCGCACCACGCCTTGCTGGCCGGCGGCGGCGGCGGTGGTTTCCGAACCCATGGTGGCGGCCATGTACACACCTTCGATCCAGTCGTGCGCCTCGGTTACCAGTGGCACCGTGGTCGAGCGGCGGCCGCCGAAGATGAAAGCCGAGATCGGCACCCCGGCCGGATCGTCCCAGGCCGGGTCGATCACCGGATTTTGCGTGGCGGCAACGGTAAACCGGGCGTTCGGATGCGCTGCCTTGCGCCCGCTTTCCGGTGTCCAGTCCTGACCTTGCCAGTCGATCAGGTGTGCCGGCAATTCCTTGGTCATGCCTTCCCACCAGACGTCGCCGTCGTCGGTCAATGCGACGTTGGTGAAAATCGTGTTCTCGGCCAGCGAGGCCATGCAGTTGTGGTTGGTGTGCTGGTTGGTGCCAGGGGCGACGCCAAAGTAGCCGGCTTCCGGATTGATCGCGTACAGGCGGCCATCCTTGCCCGGTTTGATCCAGGCGATGTCGTCGCCGATGGTGGTGACTTTCCAGCCTTCGAAGGCCTGGGGCGGGATCAGCATCGCGAAGTTGGTCTTGCCGCAGGCGGACGGAAAGGCGGCCGCCACGTAATGTTTCTGTCCCTGCGGATTTTCGACGCCCAAGATCAGCATGTGCTCGGCCAGCCAGCCGTGGTCGCGGCCCATGGTGGAGGCGATGCGCAGCGCCAGGCATTTCTTGCCGAGCAATGCGTTGCCGCCGTAGCCCGAGCCGTAGGACCAGATTTCGCGCGTCTCCGGGTAATGCACGATGTACTTGGTGGCGTTGCATGGCCAGGGGACGTCTTGCTGCCCCGCCTGTAGCGGCGCGCCGACGCTATGCACGCAGGGCACGAATTCGCCGTCGCTGCCCAGCACGTCATACACGGCGCGCCCCATGCGGGTCATGATACGCATGCTGGCCGCGACATACGGCGAATCCGACAGCTCGACGCCGATATGCGCGATCGGCGAACCCAGCGGACCCATCGAGAACGGCACCACGTACATCGTGCGGCCGCGCATGCAGCCGTCAAACAGCGGTTGCAGCGTGGCACGCATTTCGGCCGGCGCCATCCAGTTGTTGGTGGGGCCGGCATCGTTCTGGCTGGCGCTGCAGATGAAGGTGCGATCTTCCACGCGGGCGACGTCGCTTGGGTCGGAGCAGGCCAGATAGCTGTTCGGGCGCTTGGCCGGGTTCAGCTTTTTCATCGTGCCAGCGGTCACCATTTCGGCGCACAGGCGGTCGTATTCCTCTTGCGAGCCGTCGCACCAGACGATGCGCGCCGGCTTGGTGAGCGCGGCGATTTCGGCAACCCAGTTGATCAGCTTCTGCTGCTTGACGTAGGGCGGCGGGTTGATGGCGGAAATGCCGCTCATAACGGGTTGATTCACGATGAAACCTCCAATGACCTGAATGGAAAAATCTTGTAGCGACACGGCAGCGTCGTTGCCGGGATCTCCAGCGGCCGCTCCGGCAGATATGGATGCGGGGCAAGCGGGACAGCGATTCTGTCGGATATGATTGGTGCGCGAAAGTGTGTTCCGCGCAGCGAATTCGGGCCAGGCAATTGTGATGCGCAGGCGTCCGGACCATGCTGCGAAAGCCGGGATTTTACACCCGCCGATGGTTTCAGCCCAGCCCCGCCCGACAACCGCTCTTCTCGAAAGTAGCATCGTGAAAATAGCCATACTTGACGACTATCAAGACCAGGTCCGCCACCTCGACTGCTTCCGGCTGCTGGACGGCCATGAGGTCAAGGTGTTTACCACCGGCGCACGCGGTACCGGCCAATTGGCGCTGCGCCTGGCAGCATTCGAGGCGCTGGTGCTGACCCGCGAGCGCACCGCGTTTTCCCGGGCGCTGTTGGAAAAATTGCCGAACCTGAGGTTGATCTCGCAAACCGGCAAGGTTAGCGGCCATATCGATGTTGCCGCCGCCACCGCCCGCGGCATCGCGATCGCCGAGGGAGTGGGCGACCCGACTGCGCCGGCCGAGCTGACCTGGGCTCTGATCATGGCCGCGCGCCGCCATCTGCCGCAATACATCGCCAACCTGAAGGCGGGTGCGTGGCAGACCGTGTCGGCCGTACCCGAGCACAACCGGCTCGGCACCGCGCTGACGGGCAGGACGCTCGGCATCTGGGGCTACGGCAAGATCGGGCGCTTGGTGGCTGGCTATGGCAAGGCGTTCGGTATGCAGGTGCTGATCTGGGGGCGTGGCCCCAGCCGCGAGGCGGCGGTGCGCGATGGTCATCGCGCGGCAGACTCGAAAGAGGCTTTCTTTGCGGAATCCGATGTCATATCCCTGCATCTCCGGTTAAATGACAATACACGCGGCATTGTCGATGCGGCCGATCTGGCGCGCATGAAGCCCAGTGCGTTGCTGGTCAACACCAGCCGCGCCGAACTGGTCGCGCCCGGCGTGCTGGAAGCCGCGTTGCGCCACGGCCGGCCCGGCTATGCCGCGCTCGACGTGTTCGAGAGCGAGCCGCTGGCGCCTGAGGCGCCGCTGTTGCAGATGGAGAATGTGGTGGCGACGCCGCACCTCGGTTATGTCGAGCAGGATGGCTACGAACTCTACTTTGGCGCCGCGTTTCAGAATTTGGTGAATTTCGCCAAGGGTCTGCCCAGTAACATCCTGAACCCCGAGGCGCTGCACCGTTAGCCGCGCCTCGGAGTTGCATTGGCCGGCTATTAGAGCTTGACCCGGGTTTGTTCCAGCAAGGTGTGATTGATGTCGAAGCCCATGCCCGGCGTTTGTGGAACCGCCACCTTGCCTGCGCGAATCTGGAACGGCGCGGCGATGATGTTGTCGCGCAGCGAAACGTCGGCCACGTCGCGCAGCATCAGGGAGAAGTTCGGCTGCGACGCGACCAGGTGCAGGCAGGCCGCGAAGCCGATATCCGACCCATAATGGTGCGGCGAAATGGGAATGCCCTGATCGTAGGCATGACGCGCCATCCGCACCGATTGCGACAGGCCGCCGCTGCGGCAGGGGTCAGGCATGACGTAGTCGACCAGCATCGGCTGCCCCATTGCTGCATAGTCCTGCAGCGAGAAGGCGTTCTCGCCCCATGCCAGCGGAGTTTCCGGAAATTCGGCGCGCAACTGCCGCCAGGCAACGAGATCGTCGGTCAACACCGGCTCCTCCACCCAGTACGGCTGGACTGCCGCCAACTGGCGCAGCACACGCCGTGCACGCGGCAGATCGTACGCCTGATTGGCATCGATCATCAGGCCGACTTCCGGCCCGATCGCGTCCCGTACCCGCTGCACGTTTTCGATGTCTCTGGCGTCATCGAAGCCGGTACGTACCTTGATCGTGCGGTAGCCGGCCGCGACCGCTTCCAGTGCACCGGCGGCGATGTCGTCGGTGCGCATTCCGGTCGCATAGAGTTCCACTTCGTTGCGATAGTTGCCGCCCAGCAGCTTCCACACCGGCACCCCATATTCCTTGCCGGCGATATCCCATAGCGCCAGGTCAATGCCCGAAATGGCCTGGACCAGCGCGCCCTGCGCCCACATGCGGGTGAAGCCGCGCGTGGCTTGGTGCATGTCCCGACCGAGGCGATCGATTTCCAGCGGATCGCGCCCGATCAACAGTGGTGCCAGGCCCTGCTCGATCGTGGCCTTGCGCTCGTGCGCAGCCCACGGCGGGAAATTGATAGAGGTTTCGCCCCAGCCGGTAATGCCGGCATCGGTCTCGATTTCAATTAAACCGAAGTTGCGGTGACTCAGGATGCCGCACGACAAGGGAATCGGGCGCTGCAGTGCCTGCCGGCACAGATGAAAGCGTACTTGGCTGATTTTCAAGTTGTAATCTCGCTGGATGGGTGATGAATGATTGCGTCCCCGCTGCAAATAGTTTTGCAATCCGGGAAAACGCATGCTAGAGTAACTGGTATGACCTCTAATCATCATACCACTTTGCGAGGCGCACATGTCCAGCAGTGAAACACCGACCAGGCAAACGCTATCGGCGCAAGTGGCGCAGCAATTGCGGCGGGCGATTGATGAGGGGCGCTACCAGGCTGAGGAGCGACTGCCGAGCGAGCGCGAGATGTGCGTACAGTTCGGCGTTTCGCGCACTGTCTTGCGCGAAGCGCAGCGCGAACTGGTGCGGGCCGGCTACATCGAGGCGCGCCACGGCAGCGGCACCTATGTGCGCTCGCGCGCCGAGATGCAGCAGCAGGCGCTGAGCGACTGGTTGTCCAATCATGACAACCACATTGTCAAGTTGCTGGAAGTGCGCTCGCTGCTGGAGCCCGGGATCGCCGAGCTGGCCGCGCGCCGAGCCGATCCAGTCGGCATTGAGGCCTTGCAGCAAGCGGTCGACCTCATGCGCGGCAGCGATGACGTCGAAAAAACCATCCAGGCCGACGAGCTGTTTCACAGCATCCTGGCCAAGCTGACCGGCAATTCGGTGGTAGTGCAATTGATCGACCACACCCTGCATGCGATAGGCGGCGAGCGCGAAGTGACCCTGAGTACTCCGGAAGGCGTGATCGTCGCTGCCGACGGCCACCAGAAGGTGGTCGACGCGATTCGCCGCGGCGACCCGGTTGCCGCCTCGCAAGCCATGCAGCACCACTTGGAAGACGCGCGCAGCTACGCCTTGCGCGGCGGTGCGCCAGAAGCCAAACCAACGCGATCCTGAATCGCCATTTTTCCCACCTGACTTACCTTTTACTGAGAGAAAGGACGACCCTTGTCTAAACCCGAACAACGTACCGCCTTGCGCCCGGAGCAGATTCTGGATGGCGCGCCCATGCAACAACAGCACGGCGGCGTGCGCGACCTGAAACTGGTGTATCCGGAAACCGGCCTGGACGCCCAGACCCTGTGCATGGGCGTGGTCGAAATCGAACCCGGCCACGCGTCGCCTCTGCATCGCCACAACTGCGAAGAAGTGTATTACGTCCTGGGCGGCGAAGGCGTGCTGGAGATTGAAGATGAACAAGGTGTCATGAAATCGCACGCATTGGTCGCCGGCGGTTGTTCCCTGCAACGGCCGAACCGGACCCACCGCGTGCGCAGCGTCGGCAGCGAAGCCTTGCGTCTGGTGGTGGTGGGTGGCGTGATGTTGGTGCCGCTGTTGCCGACCTGGCCGACCGCCTCTCCTTATGAAGTGTTTGAGGGTAATACCCAAAACGCCTGATTGAAGTTTCATTTCGTATGCTCAAGGAGACAAGCATGACCATTACCCTGAAAAAAATCCTGGGCGGCGCGGTAGCCGCGCTCGCCCTGTCGGCGCTCGCCAGCGCGCACGCCGAAGTACGCCTGAAGCTGGGCCACGTTTCTCAGCCTTCCCATCCGTTCCACACCGGCGCCTTGAAGCTGGCCGAGCTCGCCAAGCAATACTCGAACGGCGAATTGGTGATCGACGTCTTTCCCGCCAGCCAGATCGGCAACGAACGCGATCTGATTGAAGGCGCGCGCCTGGGTACGGTCGACATGCTGCTGACCTCGACCGCGCCGGTGATGGGGTTTGAAAAGCGGTTCGGTGTGCTCGACATGCCCTTCGTGTTTCGCGACGTGCAGCACGCGCACAAGGTGCTGGATGGCGAGATCGGCGCGCAGTTGTTCGCGGCACTGGAGCCGAAGGGCCTGAAGGGGCTGGCCTGGTTTGAAAACGGCTTTCGCAACGTCACCAACTCCGCGCATGAAATCAAGTCCGCCTCGGATATGAAAGGCTTGAAAGTACGCACGATGGAAAACCCGATCCATATCGCCTACTTCAAGAAACTGGGTGCGGTACCGCAGCCAATGGCCTTTGGCGAGCTGTATCCGGCGCTGGAAAAAAAGGTGGTCGATGGCCAGGAAAACCCGATCGGCGCGATCGTCAGCGGCCGCTTCTATGAAGTGCAGAAATACACCAGCCTGACGGGCCACGTGTATTCCGGGGTGCCGGTGCTGATGTCGCTCAAGCGTTTCAATAGCCTGAGCAAACCGCAGCAGGAAGCCCTGCAGCGCGCCGCCAAGGAAGCGGCCGCGTTTGAACGCAGCCAATTGGCCAGCCAGGACAAGGATGGCCTGGAACTGCTGCGCAAGCATGGGGTGCAGGTGAGCACGCCGGATACCGCCAGTTTTGCGGCTGCGGCGGAGTCGATCCGTGCCAGCTTTGCCGACAAGACCGATCCCGAATTGTTGCGCAAGATCGTGGAAACCAAGTAATTGGCCGTCGGGGTGGCCGCAGGCCGCCCCGACGCTCATCTTCCTACCGACCATGAGGAGTACTTGGTGCGCACATTTGTAAACCGATTCGCGCAAGCCTTGCAGGCGGCCACCGGCTTCGCGCTGATGCTGATGCTGGGCGTGATCCTGCTGCAGGTGATCCTGCGCTACGCATTCGCCGATGGCTTGATCTGGGGCGAGGAATTTGCCCGCATCATGATGACCGCCGCCGCTTTGGTGGGCGCCGCCGTGGCGCACCATGAAGCCAAACACATCCGCTTCGACCTGCTGGAGCACGTTCTTCCGGCACGCTTCCAGGGCCCGCTGGCGATCGCCGCCGAACTGGTGGTGCTCGGTACTGCCGCCATGCTGGCCTGCTTCGGCTGGGAACTGATGGTGGAAAACGAATTCCAGGAGTCCCTCACCATCGGGATTTCGATGCTGTACATCTATGCGCTGTTGCCACTCAGCATGGGATTGCTGGCGCTGGCCTCGCTTGGGCGTTTGATCAACATTATCTGCGGCATCCGACACGATACCGATCGCACGCCAGGAGAGTATCAATGAATCTGCAATTTCTGCTGATTGTCATTCCCGTCGCGCTGTTATTCATCGGCGCGCCGATTGCGCTATCGCTGGCTGCCACGGCCGCGATCTATATGGCGATCGTCGACGTGCCGCTGGTGGCGGCGGCGCAACGCATTTACACCTCGCTGGACCAATTCACGCTGACCGCGATCCCGGCCTTCATGCTGGCTGGCGCCATCATGGAGCATGCCGGAATCTCGCGCCGTCTGATCGATTTCGCGATGGCCGGAGTGGGCCGCTTTCGGGCCGGCATGCCCAAAGTGACGGTGCTGACTTCGATGTTGTTTGGCGGCATGTCCGGGGCGGCGGCGGCCGATAGTGCGGCGGTCGGTGCGGTGATGATTCCCGAGATGGAACGCCATAACTATCCACGCCCCTATAGTGCGGCGCTGGTCGCAGCCGCCTCGATTACCGCGGTGCTGATTCCGCCCAGCATTCCGCTGGTGTTCTATGGGGTGTTGGCCTCGACCTCGATCAGCCAGTTGCTGATGGCGGGCGCAATTCCCGGCTTGCTGGCAGGACTGGCGTTGATGCTCGTCGTGCATTTCCAGAAGGAAGCCAATCTCGAAGCGAAATCCAGCGTGCGGCAGCCGCTGCTGCAAACGGTATGGCGCGCCTTGCCGGTGCTGGCGCTGCCGGCCATCATTCTCGGCGGCATCTTCTTCGGACTGGTGACAGCCACCGAGGCGGCGGTGGTCGCGGTCGCGTATGCGCTGTTCCTCGGCTGCGTCGGCCTGCGCTCGCTGAAGCCGCGCGACGCCGCCAAGCTGTTCGGACAGACCGCGGTGAACTCCAGCACCGTGATGCTGCTGATCGCCCTGGCCTCGGTCTATTCCTGGATACTGACGCGCGAGCTGATCCCGCAACAGATTGCCGAAGCCGTGCTGTCCATCAGCCATGAGCGCTGGGTGGTCCTGCTGATGATCAACATCCTGCTGTTGTTTGTCGGCTGCGTGCTGGATACCGGTTCGGCGATGATCATCTTCGTCTCGATCTTTTTCCCGGTGGTGAAGGAGCTCGGCATCGACCCGGTGCATTTCGGCGTGATCATGGTGTTCAACCTGGCGATCGGCATGCTGACGCCGCCGGTCGGGATTTGCCTGATGGTGGCCAGCTCGGTCAGCAAGGAGCCGATGCAGCGGCTGATTCGGCCAGTGCTGCCGTTCATCGGCGCCTTGCTGGTGGTGCTGGCACTGGTGACCTACGTCCCCGAGATTTCCTTGTGGCTGCCTGGCTTGAGTGCCGGGAACTGACAGCGATGAGCCTATCGGTATTTCACTGGGGCGCGGTGCGCCCCCGCGTCGAGGCTGGCCGGGTGCAGGGCTTGGCGCCGTTCGAGACGGATCGTCATCCTTCCGCCCTGCTCGCCGGCACTCACGAGAGCCTGTATTCGGAACTGCGCATTCGCCAGCCGCTGGTGCGCGCCTCGTGGCTGGAGCGGGTAGCGGGCGCCGATCATCGGCTGCGGCGCGGGGTGGACGGCTATGTCGCCGTCAGTTGGAGCGAGGCACTCGAGCTGGCGGCGCAGGCGATTCGCGGCACCATCAGCCGCCGCGGCAATCGCGCGATCTACGCCGGCTCCTACGGCTGGGCCTCGGCCGGGCGCTTTCATCACGCCCCTTCGCTGCTGCATCGCCTGCTGAATTGCGTCGGCGGCAGTGTGCAGCACGTGCAGACCTATTCCTACGCGGCGGCCCAGACCATCTGTCCGCACGTGGTTGGCAGCAACGATTGTGTCTTCGGCGGCACCAGCACCACCTGGCCCAGCATCGCCGCGCATACCGAGCGCATGTTCTATTTCGGCGGCGTCAACCTGCGCAATGCCCAGGTCAATGCCGGCGGCGTGCTGACGCACGAAACCGCGGAGCGCATGCAGGCAGTAGCCCGCAAGCCGGGATTTCGCGCGTATTCGATTTCGCCGATCCGGGATGACGCGCCGGCCTTTCTCGACGCCACCTGGGTGCCGATCCGTCCCGGCACCGATACCGCGCTGATGCTGGGCATTGCGCACATCCTGATCAGCGAAGCCTGGGTGGACCAGGCCTTCGTCGGCAGCCACACGGTGGGCTATGAGCGGCTGCGCGACCATATTCTGGGCCAGGACGCCAGCGTCCCCAAGACGCCGCACTGGGCAGCGGAAATCACCGGCATTCCGGTTGCGATGATTCACGAGATGGCGCAGCAGATGGCGCAGCATCGCAGCCTCTTGACCGGCAGCTGGTCGCTGCAGCGCGCCGAGCATGGCGAGCAGCCGTACTGGATGATGATCGCGCTGGCCGCCATGCTGGGCCAGGTCGGCCTGCCGGGCGGCGGCGTCTGCTTTGGCTACGGCTCGATCGGCAACCGCGGCGAGCCGCGCAGCCCGTTCGGCGCGCCGCGCATGGAAGAAGGCGAGAACCCGGTCGGCCTGCGCATCCCGGTGGCGCGCGTGGCCGACATGCTGCTGGAGCCGGGCAAGACGGTGCCGTTTAACGGCGGCACCATCGAATACCCGGAGATCGAACTGGTGTACTGGGCCGGCGGCAATCCCTTTCATCACCACCAGGATCTGAACCGGCTGGTGCGCGCCTTCGCCCAACCGGAAACCATCATCGTTAACGAGATTTTCTGGACTGCCACCGCGCGCCGTGCCGACATCGTGTTTCCGGCCACCACCGCGCTGGAGCGCAATGACCTTGGCGCCTCCAGCAGCGATAACCATTTGATGGCGATGAAGCGCCAGATCGATCCGGTCGGCGACGCGCGCGGCGACTTCGAGATCTTCCTCGGCCTGGCGCAGCGCCTGGGCGTCGAAGCGGAGTTTTCGCTCGGACTGGATGAAATGGGCTGGCTGCGGCGGCTGTATCGGCAATTCGCCGAGCGCTGTGCGCGCGGCGGCCATGCGCTGCCCGATTTCGACCAATTCTGGGCGACCGAGGTGCTGCCGATGCCGGGCGCGCGCGAGCAATACGACCTGTTCGCCGAATTTCGCGCCGCCGCCGGGAGCCATCCGCTCGCCACGCCGTCGGGACGCATCGAGCTGTGGTCGCAGACCATTGCCGATTTCGATTACCCGGATATGCCGGCCCATCCGGCCTGGCTGGAACCGCGCGAGTGGCTCGGCAATGCCGCGCCCGACGAACTGCACCTGATCTCGAACCAGCCGGCCACGCGCCTGCATGCCCAGCTCGACCCGTTCGGCGCCAGCCGCGCATCCAAGCATCAGGGACGGGAACCGCTCCGCCTGCATCCGGCGGACGCCCGGCAACGCGGCTTGGCGGCGGGCGACATCGTGCGCGTCTACAACGCGCGCGGCGCCTGCCTGGCGGCGCTGGTGGTGGACGACGCGCTGCTGCCGGGTGTGGCGCAGCTCGCCACCGGCGCCTGGTACGACCCGCTGGAGCCGGGCGTGCCGGATTCGCTCGAAGTGCATGGCAACCCGAACGTCCTGACGCCGAATCTGGCCACCTCCGCACTGTCGCAAGCTCCCGCCCATCACAGCACGCTGGTGCGGGTCGAGCGCTATACCGGCGAACTGCCGCCGATCCGGGCGCACCAGCCGCCCGCCATCGTTTCCAGACAAGCTGCCGCACCGGCAACGTAATCCCAACCGCATAAGGATCAATCACATGAAGCAACATCGCAATTTCATCGCCGGCGAGTGGGCCGAGAGCGCCGAGTGGGCGCCCAACGTCAACCCTTCCGACACCAACGATGTCATCGGCGAGTACGCGCATGCCGATGCAACGCAGATGCGCCAGGCAATCGACGCCGCGCGCGCGGCGTTTGCCGGCTGGTCGCTGGCGTCGCCGCAGGTGCGCTCCGATGCGCTCGACAAGATCGGTTCGGAAATTCTGAGCCGCAAGGCCGAGTTGGGCGATCTGCTGGCGCGCGAGGAAGGGAAAACCCTGCCGGAGGCGGTGGGCGAAGTGGCGCGCGCCGGACAAATCTTCAAGTTCTTTGCCGGCGAAGCGCTGCGCGTGGTGGGCGACAAGCAGCCCTCGGTGCGGCCGGGGATCGAGATCGAAGTCACGCGCGAACCGCTGGGCGTGATCGGCATCATCGCGCCGTGGAATTTCCCGATCGCGATCCCGGCCTGGAAGATCGCGCCGGCGCTGGCGTATGGCAATTGCGTGGTGTTCAAGCCGGCCGATCTGGTGCCGGGCAGCGCCTGGGCGCTGGCCGAGATCATCAGCCGCGCCGGTTTGCCGGCCGGCGTGTTCAACCTGGTGATGGGGCGCGGCCGGGTGGTGGGCGAGATCATGCTGAACCATCGCGAGGTGGACGCCATCAGCTTTACCGGGTCGACCACTACCGGCGCGCGCGTGGCCGCCGCCTGCGTCGCCCGCAACGCCAAGTTCCAGCTGGAAATGGGCGGCAAGAATCCGCTGGTGGTGCTGGATGATGCCGACCTCGATACCGCCGTCAACTGCGCGATCCAGGGCTCGTTCTTCTCGACCGGGCAGCGTTGCACCGCCTCCAGCCGCCTGATCGTCCAGGCCGGCATCCATGACCGCTTTCTGGCGGCGATGGTCGAGCGCATGCGCGCGCTGAAGGTGGGCGATGCGCGCGGCGCCGGCATCGACATCGGGCCGGTGGTGGATCAGTCCCAGCTCGACCAGGATTTGCGCTACATCGAGATCGCCAGGAACGAAGGCGCCACGCTGGCCTGGGGCGGCGAGCTGGTGCAGGCGGCGACGCCAGGCTTCTTCCTGACGCCGGCGCTGTTTGCCGAGACCGGCAACGAGATGCGCATCAACCGCGAGGAAGTCTTCGGGCCGGTGGCGAGCATGATCCGGGTCGGCAGCTACGAAGAGGCGCTGGCGGTGGCCAACGATACCGAATTCGGCCTGGCCAGCGGCATCTGCACCACCTCCTTGAAGTATGCGACCCACTTCAAGCGGCAGGCGCAGGCGGGCATGGTGATGGTCAATGCGCCGACTGCCGGCGTCGATTATCACGTGCCGTTTGGCGGCCGCAAGGGTTCCAGCTACGGACCGCGCGAGCAAGGCCGCTATGCAGCCGAGTTCTACACCACGGTCAAGACCGCCTACGTTCTGGCCTGAGCATCCGATCGCGGCCGCAAGCTTGCCGCGTGCCTGCGGCCGCATGCATACACAACCCAGGCGCTAGGGCGTGGGCATCCCGGTGCGCAGCGCGGCCAGGGCCGCTGCGCCACGGCTCCATAGCCCGCTCCAGCCCGGCGGCCAGGGCAGCGGCGCACCGGCGTATTCCGGCACGTTGCGCCGCACCGGAATCACCGGCAGTGTCGCCGGGATCTGCGCGCCATGCTCCCAGCTCAGGCTGTACGCATAGTCCGGCAGCAAGGCCGCGCATACCGCCTCGAACCACTCGGCGTGGTTCTCGTCGCGCCCCAGCGCCTGCGCCAAGCCCTGCGGGTCGAAGCGCGCCAGCGCGCTCGCCATCTCGGCCGCCGAAGCGCCCGGCGCCTCGCCCCAGCCGAGTACCGGGTTGAAGTTGTAATCGGCGCCGGAGCCGTACCAGCCTTCGCGCCACGGCCGTTCCAGCCAGTTGCGCCGGCCGGTGAACAGTTGCCAGCGCCAGTGCAGTCCGGACGGCTTTGGCCAGCTATACAGGTACAGCCGCTGGTATCCGGCCCGATGCAGTTCGCGCACCATGCCCATCAGCCGTGCATGCGGCATGCGGTCCGGCGGCGCGCGCCGGAAGCGGATCGGTTCGCCATCGGCGTGCTGCACCTCGTCCGACGACAGGTTGAGGTCGAGCGTGCGCAGTTCGCTGCCGAAGCGGGCCGCGATCCAGCCGGTCAGCAGATTGACCGACACGATCACGCCGTAGCCGCGATAGCGGTGAAAGATGATGGTGCCGGGAGCGATCGCTTGCATGGTCGAAAAGCGGAACGGGTGAACGCTGATTTTACGGGATCGGCGCGGCTTGCCGCAGCTTTTGTCGCATAGCCACGGCCGGGCGCGCCCCTTATACTGCGTCCTTTCCCGATTGCAACAATGGAGCTCCGTCGATGCCGTTTCCCCGCCTGCTTGCCGTTCTGTCGGTACTGGTTTTCAGCATGCTGCTCGCCAGTTGCGGCGGCGGCGATCCGTTGCCGCAGCGCAAGAACGCCACCCAGCTCAGCGGCGCCGAGCGCGCCGAATTCGTCGCTGCCCTGCTGCGCATGAAAACGCTGCCATCGCAGTTCGAGCCCAAGCTGAATGCCTACGATTACTTCGTCGATCTGCACGTGCGTGCCTTTGAAGACCATTCCGGCGCCCACATGGCGCCCGGCTTCTTGCCCTGGCATCGCGAACTGCTGCGCCGCTTCGAGGCGGAAATGCGGCGCGCCAGCGGCAACCCGCACCTCACGCTGCCCTACTGGGACTGGACTGAGCCCGGCAGCGTGGCGGCGATCTTCAGCGACGACTTTCTGGGCGGCAATGGCGACCCGACGCAAGACTGGTTCGTTACCAGCGGGCCGTTTCGCAAGGGCAACTGGGCGATGGCCGACAACTATGACGCGACCGACGACGAATTCGACGGCGAGGTCGATCCCGACACCCCGCTGTTCAAGGCCGGCCTGCAGCGCCGCTTCAACCAGAACCGCGGAGTGGACTTGCCGACTGCGGCCGACGTTGCCGGCCTGCTGGAGGCGGTGCGCGCCTATGATGTCGCGCCGTACGATACCACCGCCGACATTCGCCGCAGTATGCGCAATTATCTGGAGGGTTTCTGGTGGGAAGGTCCGGTGCGGCGCTCGGCGATGCACAACGCGGTGCACGTCTGGGTCGGCGGCCAGATGCAGACCGGCTCCTCGCCCAACGACCCCGCCTTCTTCCTGCATCACGCGAATATCGACCGCCTGTGGGCGCTGTGGCAGGCGCGCTATGGCGACAGCAGCTACCCGACCGAAGGGCCGCACAACGACCGGGAAAAGCTGTTCCAGTTTGGCGATCTGACGCCGCCGCAGACCTTCGACCTGGAGCGGCATTCGGGGGTCAGCTACCGCTAGCCGCCGCACACCGCCGATCAGATTTACGGAGTATGTTGAAAATATCGCCTGTTTTATTGCGATAATTGGCTTTGTACTGAGGAGTATGAGAATAACTCGGGTTTCCCGAGCCGGCCTACTCCATGTCTTCCCACTTCTCCGCACTGGCCCCGGCCAGCGCCCGCACCCGCTCCTCGTCGCGGCCGAACTCGGCCGCCGAACCCGAATACACGATGTGGCCATCGTCCAGCACGTAGGCGCGGTCGGCGATCTCGACCGCCGCCCGCACGTTCTGCTCGATCAGGAGCACTGACGTGCCCTCGTTGCGGGTGGCGACGATCACCTTGAACACTTCCTGCACGATCAGCGGCGCCAGGCCCTGCGACGGCTCGTCCAGCAGCAGCAGCTTCGGGTTCAGCAGCAGGGTGCGCGCGATCGCCAGCATTTCCTGTTCGCCGCCGGAAAGTTGTCGGCCCTTGTTGCCCTTGCGTTCGGCCAGGCGCGGAAACAGTTGGTAGATGCGCTGGATGGTCCACGCTCCGGGGCGTTCGACCGGCACCTTGAGGTTTTCGTCGACCGTCAGGTTGGCGAAGATGCGCCGCCCTTCCGGCACGAAGCCGACGCCCAACCCGGCGATGCGGTACGGCGGCGCATGCGTGGTATCGGCGCCGAAGATGCGGATGCTGCCTTCGCGCGCCGGCGTCAGGCCGACGATGCTGCGCAGCGTGGTCGATTTGCCGGCGCCGTTGCGGCCCAGCAGCGTCACCAGTTCGCCCGGCTCGACCGTCAGGTCGATTCCCTTCAGGATGTGGCTCTTGCCGTAATAGGTGTGGATGCCGGCCACTTCAAGCGTGCTCATGCTGCTTTCCCCAGGTAAGCTCCCTGCACTCGTTCGCTGGCGGCGATCTGCTCCGGCGTGCCTTCTTCCAGCACCGAACCTTCGGCCAGCACGGTGATGCGGTCGGCCAGGTTGAAGATCACCCGCATGTCGTGCTCGATCAGCACGATGGTCAGGTTCTGCAGCTTGTGCAGGCGGCGGATCAGGCGCGCGGTATGGTAGGTCTCCTGATGGCCCATGCCGGCGGTCGGTTCGTCCAGCAGCAACAGGCGCGGGCGCAGCGCCAGCGTCATCATGATTTCGGTGGCGCGCTGGTCGCCGTGCGACAGCTCGCCGACCAGGCGGTCGGCGTGCGCGGAGAGGCCGCCGAGATCGATCAGGTCGGCCACCTGTTCGTCGATGCGCGCCGCCAGCGCCTTCGATTGCCACAGCTTCAGGCGCAGGCCGCGCGCCAGCTCGACCGGGATGCGCAGGTTTTCGCGCACCGTCAGTTCCGGAAAAATCTCGGTGATCTGGAAGGTGCGCGCCATGCCGAGCGCCACCCGCTGGTGCGGCGGCAGCGTCGTGATGTCGTAGTTGTCGAACAGGATGCGGCCGGCGCTGGGCCGGAAGAAGCCGCTGATCATGTTGAAGAAGGTGGTCTTGCCGGCGCCGTTGGGCCCGATCACCGCGCGCAGTTCGCCCGGCTCGACTGTCAGCGAAACCTTGTTGACCGCGATCAGGCTGCCGAAATGCTGTGAGACGTTTTCCACTTGCAGCAGGCTCATGATAATTTTCTCCGGATCAGGCCCAGCACCCCGCGTGGGAAAAACAGCACCACCAGCATGAAGAAGACGCCGATGAAGAACATCCAGTTCTGCGTGTGGCTGGAGACATAGTCCTGCAGCACGACGAAGATCGCGGCGCCGACCAGCGGCCCCCAGAACGAGCGCATGCCGCCCAGCACCGCCATGATCACGAAGTTGCCGGATAGCGTCCAGTGCAGCGCGCGCGGGTCGGTGAAGTTGGCCAGGAGCGCGTACAGCGTGCCGGCCAGGCTGGCGAAGAAGCAGGAGATGACGAACGCGAGCCAGATGTGGCGCTCGATCGGAATCCCGAGAAAGCGCGCGCGCTGCTCGTTTTCGCGGATCGCCAGCAGCGTGCGGCCGAACGGCGAGCGCAGCAGCAGCGCCATGGCGCCGGTGGCGACCGCGAAGATCAGCAGCACCAGGTAGTAATACGCCTTGTCGTTGCCGAGAATGTCGATCTGTGCCAGGCCGAAGTCGAGCGGCAGTCGGCTCCAGCCGGTCAGGCCGTCGTCACCGCCGGTCACCGAACTCCAGCGGAAGGCGATGAAGTAAAACACCTGGCCGAAGGCGATCGTCACCATCGCAAAATAAATCCCGCGCAGCTTGACGATCAGCGCCCCGATCACGGCCCCGGCCAGCGTGCCGACGCCGAGCCCGACCAGAATCCCGAGCGGCGTACTGGGCACCAGGTACTTCAGCGTCATGCCGACGCCATAGGCGCCCAGGCCGAAATAGGCGGCATGGCCGAACGACAGCACGCCGGTGAAGCCGAGCAGGAAATTCACCGACATCGCCGCCAGCCCGAGCACCAGTACGCGCGTCGCCAGCTCGGTATAGCCGCCGACTGCCGCCATCCAGTACGGCATCGTCAACAGCACCAGCCATAGCATGGCCAGCCTCAGGCCTTTGCTGGCGCGGCTCATAGCTTCATCCCCTCTTCGCCGAGCAGGCCGCGTGGCCGTATCAGCAGCACCAGCGCCATCATCACGTAAATGATCGCCTCCGACGCCGATGGAAAGAACACCGTGGTGACGCCGGCTACGACGCCGATCAGAAGCCCGCCCAGCAGGGTGCCGGTCAGGCTGCCGATGCCGCCGACGATGATGGCGACGAAGCTGGGCATGATCAGCGAGTCGCCGATGGTCGGCTGCAAGCCCAGCAGGCCGGCGGCCAGCACGCCCGCCAGTCCGGCCAGATAGATGCCGAGTCCGAAATTCAGGTTGCGCAGCACGCGCACATTGACGCCCAGTACCGACACCATTTCCAGGTCGAGCGTGCCGGCGCGGATGCGCATACCGAGCCGGGTGCGGTTCAGCACATAGAACAGGCCGGCCACCGCCGCCGCCACCAGCCCGACCATGAACAGCCGGTAGCCGGTGAGGAAGAACAAATCGCTGGAAAGCGGCGTCATGAGCCAGCCGGGAACCTGGAACGGCAGGCTTTGCGCACCCCAGATATAGCGGGTGGTGTCCTCGAACACATAGGCCAGGCCGAAGGTCAGCAGCAGGCTGTACAGCGGGTCGCGGCCATAGCAGTGGCGGATCAGCACCCGCTCCACCACCAGGCCGAGCAGTGCGGTCAGGATCGGCGCCACCAGCAGCGCGCCCCAGAAGCCGATATGCGGGATCAGCATGTAGGCGATATAGGCACCGAGCGCCAAAAAACCGCCGTGGGCGAAATTGATCACCGAAGTCAGGTTGATGATGAGCGACAGGCCGAGCGCCATCAGCGCATAGAAAGCGCCGACGATCAGGCCATTGAAGGTATTGAATAAAACCAGTTCCATCACGCCCTTCCTTTGTGGGTTGGCTATTGCGATGCGGCACTACGCGCTGCGTGTCGTCGTTCCCGCTTACACCTGCGGGAACGACGGTCTGACTGGCTGGAGCCGGGGATTGCCGAGTTGGCTGTGCACCCTACGCCGGCCAGGTCATCTTGCAGCCGGATTCGCCAACCGTACCGGCCACTTCGGCGCCGTTGACCACCTTGGTGACGTGGAACAGGTCATCCGTTGCCGCCCCTTTTGCCTGCGCATTGCCGACATACAGCGAACCGATCAGCTGGTGCTGGTTGGCGCGGTAGAACGGCAGGTTTGGCATCAGCCCGACTTCCGGCGGCAACTGCAAGCCGTCCAGTGCGCGCGCCATCTTCAGCGCGTCCAGCGACTTCGCCTTGTTGGCCGCCAGCGCGCAGGTCCAGGTGCCGACGAAACCGAACCAGGTACGCGCGGTCGGCACGCGACCGGTTTTTTTCTTGATGGCGGCGACGAAGTCGTCGACGTGCGGCACGCCCGGCTGGATGTGGTACCACTCGGCGACCCAGTCGCCGATGCGCGCTTCCGGTGGCAGGCCTTCCAGCACTTCGAGCTCGGTATTGGCGCCGGCCAGGTGAATCCGCTTGTCGAGGCCGAACTGCACCGCCTGTTTCAGCGCGTTCAGCAAATCGTCGCCGTTCTGCAGGAACACCAGCACATCGGGCTTGGTCGCCTGCGCCTTGATCAGGTAGGACGAGAAATCGGTGGTGCCGAGCGGCGCCAGATCCTCGCCCAGCTTGGTGCCGCCGTACTGCTTGAGGTTGGCGTCGTAGCCCTCCTGCAAGGTATGGCCGAAGGCATAGTCGGAGGTGATGAAATACATCTTCTTGCCATAGCGGTCCATCAGCGACTTGGCGATCGCATTGGTCAGCATGCGGGTGGTGTTGCACACCCGGAACACGTTCCAGTGGCAGGTGGTGCCGGTGATGGCGTCGGTATGGCCGCCCGGCACGATGTGCAGGATGCCCTTTTCATTGCTGACCTGTGCCATGGCCAGCGATAGCCCCGAATTGACGTTGCCGAGCAGGAAATTGACCTTGTCGCGATCGATCAGCTTGCGCGCCTTCTGCACCGCGGTGCCGGCGTCGCCGCTGCTCGAATCCTCGATCAGCAACTCGGCCTGGCGTCCGAGGATGCCGCCCTTGGCATTGATCTGCTCGATTGCCAGCTGGCAGCCGGTCAATTCGTTCTTGCCGGTGGCCGCGTATACCCCGGTCAGCGGGTTGTCGAGCCCGAGCTTGACGGTTTGCTCGCCGCGCGCGCTGATCAGAAAGGGTGGCGCCAACTGCGCGACCGTGGCCGCAGCGGCCAATTGCAATACCGCACGGCGCTTGATGCCGCCGCCTGTCCCATGCTTTTCCATTTGTAATGCTCCTCCTGTGGTGAGTAGGCGGTGGCAATGACGTTTCAGACTGGATGAGTGAATGCTTGTCGCCGCACTGCTGATTGCTGTGGATGACCTTATTAGCACTGTCTCTTGGCTTGGGCCGGCGTCGGAATGGCGTCAGTTGCGTCATGGAATGGGACAGTGGCGCTTAAGTTATGCCTGTTGCAACACCATGTCAATTGATTCTCATTAAAATTTGCAACTTCCGCTGGGCCGGACATCGGGCTGCTTGATGTCGATCGCTTGGTCGTCGCGCATGATGTGCGAACCGGATTGGACGTGTTGCGCTGCACCACCGCCGGCGCACTTTTCTAGGCGGTGCACCCCGCAGTGCTGGACGCGAGCGGAAAGCTCAGACGACAAAGCGGATGCTGACCCCCAGGCCGCGCCCTTCGAGCCCGGTGCCGATCTCCAGCGTGCCGCCATGGGCGGCGGCGATTTTCTCGACGATCGATAGCCCCAACCCGCTGCCGGCGGCGTCGTTGCCCTCGACCCGGAAGAAGCGGTCGCGCAGGCGGGCGCGCTCGGCCGGCGCCACGCCCTCGCCGTCGTCCGCCACCGCCAGCACCAGGCCGCCCGTCTCGCGCCGCAGCGTGACGGCGACATGGCCGTCGGCGCGGCCGTACTTGATGGCGTTGTCGAGCAGGTTGTCGAGCAGGATCGCCAGCATCGCCGCATCGCCTTGCAGCACGCAGGCCGGCGCCGCCGCCAGTTCCAGCTCGATGCCCTTGCGCGCGGCCTCATCGGCGCGCTGCGCCACGCAGTCGGCCGCCAATTGCCCCAGATCCACCTGCTGGTGCGCGCCGGGTTCGCCATGTTCCAGCCGCGCCAGCAGCAGCAATTGCTGCGCCAGATGGGTGGTGCGGTTGACGCCGGCGATCACCTGCTCGATCGCGTGCCGGCGGCTGGCGTCGTCCTCCGCCGCCAGCGCCACTTGCGCCTGCACCTTGATCGCCGCCAGCGGCGTGCGCAGTTCGTGCGCGGCGTCGGCGGTGAAGGCGCGCTCCTTGTCGAGCGAGTGCGCGAGGCGCTCCAGCAGGCGGTTCAGGGCGCTGACCAGCGCCTGCGCTTCGACCGGAACCTGCGGCAGCCGGATCGGCTCCAGCTTGTTGGCGTCGCGCGCGGCGATCGCGTCCGACAGCCGCGCCAGCGGCCGCAGGCTTTGGCTGATGCTGACCCAGATCAGGAGCGCCAACAGCGGCAGCGCCAGCAGCAGCGCCTGGCCCATGCGCTGGGCCAGCTTGCGGATCAATTGCTCGCGCAGGCGGATCGGCTCCAGCACCGTGACCTGGTAGCCGCGCTTGCGGTCGCGCACGGTGTAGCTGCGCCAGGGCTCGCGCTCGATGGTTTGGGTCGCGTAGCCGGCGCGCGCTTGATACGGCGCGGGCGGGGCGCCGGCGCTGGCCAGCAGCAGTTCGCCGCCGTCGCCCCAGACCTGGAACGCGAGCGCGCCATCGTCGTCGTGCCGCTCGTTGGCATCGTCGTGATTGCCGGCCTTGGCCAGCCGCCCGAGCCGCTTCAGATCGAGCACCAGCAGCGTGCGTGCGCCCTGCTCCAGCCGGGCGTCGGCCAGTTCATGGATTTCTTCATGGGCCTTCTCGTAGCTGACGCCCAGCATCGCACCCCACACCAGCACCAGGCTGCCGAGCGATAGCCAGAGCAGGCGGCGCCGGATCGAGAAGCGCTGCGCGCTGCGCTTCATGCCGTGTCCTTGGTGATCAGGTAGCCGACCCCGCGGATGGTCTTGATCAGCTCGCTGCCGAGCTTCTTGCGCAGGTTGTGGATGTGCACTTCGACCGCGTTGCTGTCGACTTCCTCGTTCCAGCCATACAGGCTTTCCTCCAGCCGCGCGCGCGACAGCGCAGTGCCGCGATGCTCCAGCAGATCGACCAGGATCGCGCATTCGCGCGCCGACAGCGTGATGCTCTGCTCGCCGCGCGTCACCGTCAGGCTGTGCGGCGCCAGCAGCAGGTCGCGGTAGCGGATGGTGTCGGTGCTGCGGCCGTGCGCGCGCCGCAGCAGGGCGCGGATGCGTGCCACCAGTTCGGCCAGGTCGAACGGCTTGACCAGGTAATCGTCGGCGCCGGCCTCCAGCCCGGCCACGCGGTCGCGCACCGTGTCGCGCGCGGTCAGCAGCAGCACCGGCAGGTCGCTGCCCTTGGCGCGCAACTGCTGCAACAGATCCATGCCGGAGATGCGCGGCAGGCCGAGATCCAGCACCACCAGCTCGTACTCGGTGGTCTGCAGCGCCAGTTGCGCGGCGCGCCCGTCGCGCGCCCAATCGACGGCGAAGCCGGCCTGCTTCAAGCCGGCTTCAATCCCGTTGCCGAGGATCGGATCGTCTTCCACCAGTAATAAGCGCATCGGTTTTCCTTGCTGCCGGGCCGTCCAAACGCGGCCCGATCGCCGTTGTCGCCGTTCCAGCTTAAGCCGATCTTAAGCGGCGGCGAAAAAATTTTTGCTTCTTAAGATTCGCTTCAGGCGCCAGCCGCATTCTGCCCCCATGCCAAACGGCATACCGGCATCTGCCGCATACGCAACCACTGAAAGGAAACATCATGACCGCATTGTCACTCAAGATCGCCGCTACCCTGGCCTGCGGCGCCGTCTCGCTGGGCGCCTTCGCGTCCACCTACGACGGCGACTGCACTACCCAGCCGAAATCGAAATGGATGAGTAGCGCCGACGTCAAGGCCAAGTTCGAAGCCCAGGGCTACAGTGTCGGCCGCGTCAAGACCGGCGGAAGTTGCTACGAGGTGTACTCGAAGACAGCCGACGGCAAGAAGATCGAGCTGTTCGTCAATCCGGTCGATGCCAGCGTGGTCGGCCAGGCGAGTAAAAAATGAAAACCGCAGTCTCGAACGTAAGCGGGGCCGAGGCTAAAGCGGTGTGGGTGTGGGATCCGCTGGTGCGGATCTTCCACTGGTCGCTGGTGGCCGCCTTCTTCGGCGCCTATCTGTTGGGCGATGACGGCGGCCAACTGCACCAGACACTCGGCTATGGCGTACTGGGGCTGGTTGCCTTCCGCCTGGTGTGGGGCGTGGTCGGCAGCCGCCCCGCGCGCTTCGTCGGCTTCGTGCCATCGTACCGTCAACTGGTCGGCTACCTGAAGGACCTGGTAGCGCACCGCGAGGCGCGCTACCTCGGCCACAATCCGGCCGGCGCGGTGATGATCATCGCCCTGCTGCTGGCGTTGATCGGCACCGGCGCCTCCGGCTGGCTGCTGACCACCAACGCCTTCTGGGGCAGCGAGGCGCTGGAGGAAGTGCACGAGGCGCTGGCCAACGGCACGCTGTTCTTGGTCGGATTACACGTGGCCGGTGTCATTTTCAGCAGCCTGCGCCAGCGCGAAAACCTGGTGCGCGCGATGTTCACCGGCAGGAAGCGTGCCGATTGAAGCAGACGATAATGCATCGGGCTATGCCTGCACGGCATAGCCCGATGCATATTTTGCATTGGCTTTGCTGCGCTGCGTTCTTCTAGCATGCGCCCACTCCGTGCAGTGCGGCATGCCATCAGCGTGTTCGCCGGCCGCGGACTCCCGGCGCGGCATGTTGCTGCGCGCCACACCATGGCAAGCGAAAGGGGCCGTTGCATGCTTGATATCGACCACCACATCCTCGGCAATGGCGTCTTGCATCGGCGTTTCTGTACCAGCGTCGAAATCCTCGCCAAGCTGGTATCCTGCGCGCCGCGCGCCATCCCGCTGCAGCAGATTGAAGAATGCACCGGCTGCGCGGCCGCCGAACTGGAGCCGCTGTGCGCCGATCTGGCGCGTGCCGGCTTGCTGCGCCAGCAGGATGGCCTGGCGGGCAGTTGGGCGCTGGCTTGCCGCCCGGCCGATGCCACGCTGGAAGACGTGTTTCGCAGCGTGAGCGGCGCCCGCAGCGAGCCGGCGGACAATGCCGTGCACGAGCCCGTCCACGCCGAAGTCGGTTTGCTGATGATGCAAGTCACGATGGCGATCAACCAGAGCGTGTTTCGCCATTTGCGCCAGTTTCCGCTGGATCGGCTGAAGTCGCGCGCCGGCGCCTGGCCCATCCACGGCGGCCCGCAGCGCGCGGCCGTGCGCGGGCTGCGCTTTCCGGAGGCGGCCGATTTCGGTTATGCGCATACCGCATACTGACATTCCGGAACCGCATACTCCAGGCATTGGCTGGCGTTTCCGATGGTGAAATGACGGAATTTTGCCCATACCCTTGCTGAGCGTGGCGCGGTTTCAAACACGAAGTGCAACATAGGCTAAATCCAGAGGAAGTGTAGCAAGGTTGTAAAAGACCTCATGCGGGGTTCTGTAACCAAGGCATTTGCGGGGGCGGTGGTTGAGTTTGTCGACGGCGGCCTGGAGCGCTTGCTGGCTGACGGTTTTCAGATTGGTGTTCTTCGGGAAATACTGCCGGAGCAAGCCATTGGTGTTTTCATTCAGGCCGCGCTCCCAGGAATGATAGGGGCGGGCAAAGTAGACATCGGCCCGCAGGCGGGCACTGATCAAGGCGTGGTCGGCGAATTCCGATCCGTTGTCGAAGGTGATGGTGTGGCACACCCGCCGATGCGGGCTGAGCAAATCGACCACCACCGCACCCACGCCCTCGGCCTGCTTGCTGTTGGCTGGGGCGGCCAGGGTGAAGCGCGACCGCCGTTCCACCAGCGTCACCAGCACCCCTTGCTGGCCTTTGCCAATCACGGTGTCGCCTTCCCAATCGCCCAGCCGCAGGCGTTGCTCGACCATCAGGGGACGATGCTCGATGCCGATCCGGCCCGGCAGGATTCCCCGACGCCGCCGGCCGCTGCCGTGGCGCTGGCGCCGGGGTTTCTGGCTGCGCAAGTGCCGGATCAAATCGCCGCCGCCACGCCGATCGGCGTAGATCCGTTGATAGACGCTCTCATGACTGATGCCGATCGGGCTGCCCCGTTCCAGCGTCAGGCGGTGGATCGCTTGTTCGGGCGACAGGTCCAGGCGGATATAGGCCTGAACCGCCAACCAGGCGGCGTCGGCAACCCGGCTCGCATTACGACTGTTCTGTTGCCGTGCCAAGGCTTTATCGTGTGCCTGGCCAGGCCGCCATTGATGCACGCCCCGGTTGCGCCGCAGTTCGCGACTGATCGTCGAGCGATGCCGCCCCAGCCGGCGCGCAATCTCGCTGACTGAATGATCGTCTGCCTGCAGTTCGTGAATTTGGTATCGTTCGTCTCGGGTGAGGTGCGTATAGCGCATATTCGGCAACTTTCGACTGGCTGGTCAAAGGGTTCGAATGCTAGCGCATCTCGCCCTCCTTCCGTTGATCGGTGTTGCACTTCGTCTTTGAAACCGCCTGGCGTGGCCCGGTGACATGGCGACGCTGCCGCGCCTGTGGTCAAATGCGGCGTCGGCCCCATTTTTGCGCGTGGCCGGCAAGCAACGGAGAAACCGATGATGGAAGAACGGCTGGTCGAGATCGAAATCAAGCTGACGCAGCAGGAAGACTTGCTGGATACGCTGAACCAGGCGCTGTATGCGCAGCAGAAAAAGATCGACGAGCTGCAGGCGCTGTGCGCGGCGCTCGCCGCCCAGCTTGCCAAGCGCGCCGGCGACGACGCCGAACGCCGCCTGCCGCACGAGCGGCCGCCGCACTACTGAGCGGCCGCAAGCCGGAGCGCGCTGCTAAACTGTGGCCGTAGCCGCGCGCGGCGACGGCGCCGCAAACCACGCCGTACTTTGCCACCTTATTTGCCCACAGAAAGCCGCATCATGAATACCGACCACCTGAAACAGTCGCTGAAAAATCTGCATGCGAATCTGGAAGGAACGGCCGACGTCGATCCGGAACTGCGCGAGCTGTTGCAGTCGCTGGAGCGCGACATCCAGGCGCTGCTGGCGCGCGAGGCCGCGCCCGCCGCCACGCCGGAATCGAACCGCCTGCTGGAGCGGGCGCAAGCGATCTCGGCCCGGCTGGCGGCGCGCCATCCGAACATGGAACTGGCGCTGCGCGAGCTGACCGATATTCTCGGCAATATCGGGATTTAGCCCGGCGCAAGGACAAGAAGAATGAGTCAATCCGATTTCACCAACATGGCGCTGTTCTGCGATTTCGAGAACATCGCGCTCGGCGTGCGCGACGCCCGCTATGCACAATTCGACATCCGCAAGGTGCTGGAGCGGCTGCTGCTGAAGGGCAGCATCGTGGTCAAGAAAGCGTATTGCGACTGGGAGCGCTACAAGGACTTCAAGAGCACGATGCACGAAGCGGCGTTCGAGCTGATCGAGATCCCGCACCTGCGCCAGTCCGGCAAGAACTCGGCCGACATCCGCATGGTGGTCGATGCGCTCGACCTGTGCTACACCAAGGCGCACGTGGATGCCTTCGTCATCATCAGCGGCGACTCGGACTTTTCGCCGCTGGTGTCGAAGCTGCGCGAGAACAACAAGTACGTGATCGGCATCGGCGTCAAGGATTCCACCTCCGACCTGCTGGCGGCGAATTGCGACGAATTCATCTTCTACGACGACCTGGTGCGCGAGCAGGAAGCGAAGAAGAAGCGCGCCGAGAAGAAGGCGCCGGCCAAGGCCGCCGCCAACGGCGGCGCGAAAAAACCGGCCGCCAAGAAAGCCGGCAGCAAGGACGAAGAACGGGCCGACGAAGAGCGGCACCAGGAAGCGCTCGACTTCCTGATGGAAACCATCGAGGCGCTGATCGCCGAACGCGGCGAGGAAAAAATCTGGTATTCGATGCTGAAGCCGACCATGCAGCGGCGCCGGCCCGGATTCACCGAATCCACCTATGGCTACCGCTCGTTCCGCGAACTGGTGGAAGACGCGCAGAAACGCCACCTGCTGACGCTGGTGCGCGACGACAAGGCGGGGCAATACACGATCCGCCTGCCGCTGGCTGAAGACTGAGTCGGATTCGCACTCCAAGCGATCACTGTGTCGCTTCGCCTTGCCGTGCAGCGGCACTGTCTGCGGCTGCGCGCCTGATTCTCACTTGGATTGCGAACCCGCGTGAACCGGCTCAGGCCGGCAGCGCGCGCCAGGCTTGCGCGCGCCGCCACGGCTCGACCCATTCCGGCGGCAGCACCAGGCACAGCGCGCCGATGTCGGCCACCAGCGCGCCGAGCGCCGCCGACTGCACCGACACGCCCTGCGTCAGGAGCGGGAAGCGGCGGTCGATTTCCCCTCGCACCAGCGGCGCCAGCCAGTCGGCGTGGTGGCTCCAGATGCTGCCGCCGACCGCGATGCGGCGCAAATCGAGCGTCGCCACCAGGTTGTACAGCGCGCGCCCGAGGCGGCGCGCCGCCTGCGTGGCCAGCGCCAGATCGGCCGCATCGCCGCCGGCCGCGCCGGCGAACAGCTCGCGTACCGGCTTGCCGCAGCGCAGTTCCAGGTTGTGCCCGCCGGCCAGCGCCTCCAAGTCGCCCAGGTTGCCGCAGCCGCACGGCGCATCCGAATCGTCGGTTATCAGCATGTGGCCGGCATGGCCGGCATTGCCGTGCTTGCCGCGCAGCACCTGGCCGTCGACGCACAGGCCGAAGCCGATGCCGGTGCTCCAGGTGACGTAGGCGCAATCGCGCTCGCCCTGCAATGCGCCGAAAGTGCGCTCGGCGATCAGGGCGGCGGTGCAGTCGTTTTCAATCGCGACCGTGTCGAACTGCTCGCACAGCACCTGTTCCAGCGGAATCGATTGCCAGTCGTTCGGCACGCCGCGCGCACCACTGCCGCCGCACAGGTTCGGCGCCACCACCGCCAGCCCGCCCCCGGTGCGGAGAAACGGGCCGCAGGAGGCCACGCCGACATGCCGGATCGCAGCCGGTGTCACACCCGCCTGGCGACAGACGGCGTGCAGCAGCGCCGCCGCCTGCTCCGGGATTGCGCGCTCGGAGCCGGTCTTTGGCGTCGGCTGCGTCAGCCGCAGCAGCAGGCCGTCGGCATTGGCGATGCAGGCGGCGAGCTTGGTGCCGCCGATGTCGAGCGCGCCGATATAGGAGGGGGTCATGCCTGGCCTATTCCGCTTGGCATCGCCTCAGATGGCACATGAAATCAGCTTGAATCGACATGCATACTCCATTGTAGTGTTCATATTTCCGCATATAAAATGGTCATTTATGAAGCATACTCCATTAAAACTTCGACCATATGTGAATTTGAGTGGGTCCTCGAACTTCAGCTTCCGACAGAGGAAGCAAATCATATTGATGGGGTTGTCGAAATTGCGAAAGCCGCGGGCATTGCGTTTGGCCAGCTGCACCTTGCTGTTGAAGGCCTCCAGGATGCCGTACACCGACTGCAGCGGCGCGCCGCTAAAATGAGGTCTGGGCTGCCGGTGGTAGCCGCAAATCTGTTGTCTCACCTCATCTTGGACGCGCCGCTGCGAAAAATCATCCATTGCGACTGCGACTGTTTCTATGCCGCGGTCGAAATGCGCGATAACCCGGCGCTGGCCGAACTGCCGGTCGCGGTCGGCGGCCGCGCCGACGCGCGCGGCGTGATCGCCACCTGCAACTATGCGGCGCGCCGCTTCGGGGTGCGCTCGGCGATGGCGACCGGCCAGGCGCTGCGCCGTTGCCCGCAACTGGTGGTGCTGCCGCCGGCGATGGAGAAATACCGCGCCGCCTCGCGCCAGATCCTGGCGATCTACCGCGACTACACCGAGCTGGTCGAGCCGCTGTCGCTGGACGAAGCCTATCTCGACGTCAGCGCCGCCAGGCACGCCAGCGGCAGCGCCACCCTGATCGCGCAGGAAATCCGCGCCCGCATCCGCACCACGGTCGGCATCACCGCCTCGGCCGGTATTGCGCCCAACAAGTTCATCGCCAAGATCGCCAGCGACTGGAACAAGCCGGACGGCCAGTTCGTGGTCACGCCGGCACAGGTCGATGCCTTCGTCGCCGCCTTGCCGGTGGCCAAGCTGTTTGGCGTCGGCCGCGTCACCGCCGCTCGCCTACAACAACTGGGCGCGCATACCTGCGCCGATTTGCGCGCCTGGCCGCTGGCCAAGCTGCAAGCCCAGTTCGGCAAGTTCGGCGGCCGGTTGTACGAGCTGTGCCGCGGCATCGACTCGCGTCCGGTTTCGCCGAGCCGCGAACGCAAGTCGATCAGCGTCGAGGAAACCTACGTGACCGACCTGCCCGACCTGGCCGCCTGCCTGCAACAGTTGCCGCCGCTGCTGGAAATGCTGCAGGCACGAATACTGCGCGCCGATGCGGAGCGCCATACGCGCAAGCTGTTCATCAAGATCCGTTTCGCCGATTTTCGCCAGACCACGGCCGAATGCGTGGCGACACTGCCCGATGCCGCGCTGTACCGCCAGCTGCTGGCAACCGGGTTTGCGCGCGGCCGGCAGCCGGTGCGGTTGCTGGGCGCCGGCGTGCGTCTGGGCGAAGAACAGAGCGCGCCGCAGCTCGGCCTGTTCGGCAACCTCCCCGCCAGCGCGCGCTAGCGCCAGGGAAACTGGGTCAGAGTGCTGGCCTTCTTGTCCGGCTCGATAGGGAAATTCGACTCTGACCCCAATTTCGTTTGGAAGAGCCGTTCTTGCCGGTGGCGGCCGGCGTGTAGAATGGCGCCTTTTTTGCGCGCTCACCATGTGGTTCAAGAACCTGCAGATTTACCGTCTCCCCGCCCCGTGGATGATGTCCTCCGACCAACTGGAAGCCTTTTTGGCGCCGCAGGCGTTCGCGCCCTGCAATAGCGGCGACATGCAGAGCCAGGGCTGGCTGCCGCCGCGCCCGAACGGCGCGCTGGTGCACAGCGTCCAGCGCCAGATGCTGCTTACGCTCGGCACCGAAAAAAAGCTGTTACCGGCGTCCGTGATCAACCAGGTGTGCAAGGCGCGCGCCGCCGAGATCGAGGAGCAGCAAGGCTTCAAGCCGGGCCGCAAGCAAATGAAGGAATTGAAGGAGCAGGTCACCGACGAGCTGCTGCCACGCGCGTTTTCGATCCGGCGCGAGACCCGGGTCTGGATCGACCCGGTCAACGGCTGGCTGGTGGTCGACAGTTCCAGCCCGGCCAAGGCCGATGAAATCCTGAAACTGCTGCTGAAGGCGGTCGATTCCTTGCCGCTGACCAACCTGCGCGTGGCGCGGTCGCCGCAGGCGGCGATGACCGACTGGCTGGCCGCCGATGAAGCGCCGCCCGGCTTCTCGGTCGACCAGGACACCGAATTGCGCGCCTCCGGCGACAGCAAGGCCGCGGTGCGCTATGTGCGCCACGCGCTGGAAGCCGAAGACCTGCGGCGCCACATCGCCGCCGGCAAGCAATGCACGCGGCTGGCGCTGACCTGGGCCGACCGCGTGTCGTTCGTGCTGACCGAATCGCTGGCCTTGAAACGCATCGCGCCGCTCGATGTGCTGAAGGAAAACACCGACAGCATGGCGGCCGGCGAGGATGAACGTTTCGATGCCGATTTTGCCCTGATGAGCGGCGAATTGAGCCGGATGCTGGCCGATCTGGTGCAGGCGCTGGGCGGTGAAGCGGCCCCTGCCTGAGTCGCGTTCCTGCGGGCGAGCGGCCAGCCGCAGGAGCGGGGCCGGGCGCGCATCGTGGCGCTTCGGATTGCCGCCGCGCCATGTGACGTCGACGCCCGGAACGGCTGTTCGCGGATGCGCAGCATCGGGTGGATTTCCTGCGTGATGAATGGGAAACCGCCGCTGCCGTCCTGCTTGACCGCGGCTTCCCGGCCATTGCGCGAAATCAAGGTCGACGCCGCCAGGTGCGGCACGAATTCGGTCAGACGCCCATAATCGGTCAGCACCCGCCACGCCCGTTGCGGGGCGGCGCAGACGAATCCCCCGGCGCGGACTTCGATTCCGGCTGATTCCGGTGCTTACCGGTGGGTGCGGTGCAGGGCCAGCGGTCACACCGGCCGCTGCCGGACCACAACCAGTGCGAGCGTCCCGGATGGCTGATGGCAGGCAAGTCGTGGCAATCGCCACGGTCGAATTGAGCAAGCGCTTCGACCACTTCACCGCGCTCGACCGGCTCAACCTCTCTGTCGGGCGCGGCTGCATCTTCGGCCTCCTGGGCCCGAACGGCGCCGGCAAGAGCACCACCATCAAGATCCTCACCACCTTGCTGGACGCCAGTTCCGGCGCCGCCACCGTGGCCGGTTTCGATACCGCCGCCGACCCGGTCGAGGTGCGGCGGCGCATCGGCTACGTACCGCAGTTGCTATCGGCCGACGGCGCCCTGACCGCGATCGAAAACCTCAACCTGTCGGCGCGCCTGTATGGCTTGCGCGGCGCCCGCCGCGCCGCGCGCGTGGCCGAGGCGCTGGCGTTCGCCGGGCTGGAGACGGTGGCGCGCAAGCTGGTGCGCACCTACTCGGGCGGCATGATCCGCCGGCTCGAGGTGGCGCAGGCGACGCTGCACTACCCGGAAGTCCTGTTCCTGGACGAGCCGACCATCGGCCTCGACCCGGTCGCGCGCCGCACCGTCTGGGAACGGCTGCAGCAGTTGCAACAGGGCCAGGACATGACGATCCTGCTGACCACCCACGACATGGAGGAGGCCGACGTGCTGTGCGACGAACTGGCGATCCTGCATCAGGGCAAGCTGGCGGTGGTCGGCCAGCCTGGCGCGCTCAAGGCCCAGGTCGGGCCGCAAGCGACGCTGGACGACGTGTTCGTGCATTTCAGCGGCGCCGTGATCGAGCATGGCGGCAGCTATCGCGACATCCGCGAGAGCCGCGGCACCATCCAGCGCCTCGGATGACGCCCATGCTCGCTCTGGCCTATGAGACCACCGCCGTCGCCGACGCCGAGATCCGCAAGCTGGCGCGCGACCCGACCGAGCTGTTGTCGCGCGCGGTGCAGCCGGTGCTGTGGCTGGCCGTGTTCGGCCAGGTGTTCAGCCAGGTGCGCGGCATCCCGACCGGCAACCTGCGCTACCTCGACTTCATGGCGCCCGGCATCCTGGCGCAGAGCATCCTGTTCAGCGCGATCTTCTACGGCATCGCCATCATCTGGGAGCGCGACCTCGGTATCGTCCACAAGCTGCTGGTGACGCCGGCCCATCGCAGCGCGCTGGTGCTGGGCAAGGCGCTGGCAGCCGGGCTGCGCGGCTTGGTGCAGGCCATCGTGGTCTATCTGGTGGCGATCGCGCTGCAGGTGGACATCCGCTGGCAGCTGCTGCCGATGCTGACGGTGGCGGCCGGCGTGTTCGTCGGCTCCTGCATCTTCTCCACCTTCTCGCTGCTGATCGCCTGCATCGTCAAGACCCGCGAGCGCTTCATGGGCATCGGCCAGGTGCTGACGATGCCGCTGTTCTTCGCTTCGAATGCGATTTATCCGCTGGAACTGATGCCGGGCTGGCTGAAAGCGATCGCGGTGTTCAACCCGCTGACCTACCTGGTGGACGTGCTGCGCGGCGCGATGATCGTCGGCGGGCGGAGCGCCTATGCCGCGGGCACCAGCTTCGGCATCATGCTGCTGGTGTTCGCGGCGCTGCTGGCGCTGGCGTCGACGCTGTATCCGGGGCTGGCGCGCTAGGGCCGGCAAGTGGGGAGGCTGACATGGCAAAACGCTCGTTTCCGCTACCCAGGGTCTACGGCCTGCTGGAGTCCGGGCCGGTACTGCTCTTGACCACCGCGCACCGGGGCCGCGCCAACGTCATGACGATGTCGTGGCACACCATGATGGAGTTCGAGCCGCCCTTGGTCGGTTGCGTCGTCAGCGGCCGCGACTTCAGCTTCGCGGCGCTGACGGCGACGCGCGAATGCGTGCTCAACATCCCCACCGCCGAGCTGGCGGCACAGGTCGTGGCCTGCGGTAACAGCTCCGGCCGCCGCCTCGACAAGTTCCAGGCCTTCGGCCTGACGCCGGTGGCGGCGTCAGTGGTCGGCGCGCCGCTGATCGCCGAGTGCTACGCCAGCCTGGAATGCCGGGTGGTGGATACCCGGCTGGTCAACCGCTACAACTTTTTCGTGCTGGAAGTGCTAAAGGCCTGGCTCGATCCGGCCGACAAGGAGCCGCGCACCCTGCATCACCGCGGCCGCGGCGTGTTCATGGTGGCCGGCGCGACGATCAAGCTGCGCTCGAGGATGAAGTGAGCCGGCCGGCGAGTTTCAGTCTGGATCAAAAGAGAATATTGACCTTGCCGCTGTGCTTGGCATTGTGGGACAGGTATAGAGCCGGCTTTCGATACCGGCGATCCAACCGCCAACCGGTTCAGGCCGGGCCATTCCGGCCGTTCGCGGTTATCAAGTCGCAGTGCAGAAATCCGGTTTGTTTATTTTTCGTCAATGCCTGAGTGGCGGCATCGAAGTCTAATCAAAGGGCAGATGGTCTGCTGGCTTTCCCGGCCGGCAAACAGGCCAGGCAAAAATCGTTTATCACTTTTTTCCAGGGTATTGCCATGAATCCATTCAGACTCTTTGCTTCACTCGTGCTGCCCATTGTGCTGGCCTTTCAGGTCGGTTGTGCATCGTCACCGACCCATGAGGGAACGGGGGAATACGTCGATGACACGGTCATCACAACCAAAGTCAAGGCTGCCATTTTCAATGAACCGGATTTGAAATCGGCGGAAATCAACGTCGAAACCTTCAAAGGCACGGTTCAGTTGTCCGGCTTCGTGAGCTCACAGTCCGCTATTCGGAAGGCGGTGGAAGTTGCGCGCGGCGTCGAGGGAGTGAAAGCGGTCAGAAACGACATGCGCGTCAAATAGTTGCGTTTCAAATATTGCGGAAAAAAATAGTGCGCTGGCCTCGCTGGCCTGGATCGCGCCGGTCACGCGACATGTTGCAATTGTTTAGGAGAACACCATGAATTGGGATCGTATTGAAGGAAATTGGAAGCAATTCAAGGGCAAAGTGCGAGAGAAATGGGGCAAGTTGACCGACGACCATCTCGATGTCGTGGCCGGGAAACGAGAGCACCTGGCAGGCAAGATTCAAGAAGTGTATGGCATCGGCAAGGACGAAGCGAACCGGCAAATCGACGAATTCGCCAACTCGCTGGAGGACGCGGTGAATGCCGAACCGCGCAAGAAGGGTCCACCTTAAAGTGCGCAGCGGCTTGTTGCAGTCCGGGCGTCGGGTGCATGCGAGGCAAGCAGCGCCAGATGCGGGGGCACACAAGGAACCTGATCCCCTGAGCTTGGGGGGCGGGTTTGCTGGATCGAGCCGCGTAAACGCGACTCGGTGCGAACTTGGCATTCCCCGGGCGCCCTACTGCGAATCCATTTGATCAATATTTTGGAGCTAACATGAATAGGCTATCTATCAGTTCGATTGCTCTGGCACTCAGCCTTGCTTTCAGCACTCACGCCATGGCTCAAGGCATGTCGAAAGACGAACACAAGGCGGCGGAAGATCGTATTGCGGCCGAATACAAAATGGATAAGGCGCACTGCGATTCCCTGGCTGGCAATGCGAAAGACATTTGCCAGGCCGAAGCCAAGGGCAAGGAGAAGGTCGCCAAGGCCGAGCTCAAAGCGCGCTACAAGCCTTCTAAAAATGCCGATTACGACGTCAGCGTTGCCAAGGCAGAAGCGGAGTACGCCGTGGCCAAGGAAAGATGCGACGACAAGGCGGGCAACGAAAAAGACGTCTGCGTGAAAGAAGCGAAAGCCGCCTTGGAACGCGCCAAAGCCGACGCCAAAGCACGGTCGAAGTCCTCGAAAGCAAATGCGACGGCCCACGAGGAATCCTCCCAAGCAAGGCAGGATGCGGCGGCCGCTAAACGCGACAGCGAGTACCAGGTTGCGATCGAAAAATGCAATAAATTTGCCGGCGATGCGAAAGACAAATGTGTTGCGGATGCCAAATCACAATACGGCAAGTAGCAATGGCGAGAATCCCGGTCCACGCTAGCGCACTTCTGCCGTGGGCCACTTCTGGTCGCCAGGCGAGTTGTCAGCGCTGAGCGTCCAACCAGTCATGGAATGATCTTGGGATAGCCAACGGTCTGCGACAGCAGCACTTCCTGATCGTGCGTCAGCCCCAGCGCATCGGCGATCGCGGTGCGGTCGATCCAGGCGCGGATCACCGTAGACAAGCCTTGGTTGGCGGCAAACAGGTACACGTTCTGCGCGATCGCACCCGCAGCGAAGTAGGCGTAGGCGGCGCGTTGTCCTGCCGGCACCAGGCGCATGCGCGCGTGGTCGGCCACATACACCAGATCCAGCGGTGCATCGTCGACGAAATCCTGGTAGCCGGTCACGCGCCGCACGTCGCTGCCCGCCACCAGTTGCAGCGCGTGCGCAGCGGCGTCGTAGCGGTAGGCGCCGCCCGGCAGCGCGACGAAGATGTCGATCTCCTGCGCGTTCAGGGCCGAGGGCGCGGTGCGCCCGCCATCGGCGCGGTTCACGCCAAAGGCCGCCCACAGCAAACCGGACAGCACCGGCAAGGGCAAGGCATCGGGCGCAAACTCGCGCGCCGAATGGCGACGGGCCAGCGCTTCCATCAAGGGCAGGCCGCCCTGTTTCTCGGGCGGCGGCAGGGCAATCACAGCGGTCGAGTCGCCCAGCGCGGGCTGCGGCCGCAAGCGTCCCATCATTCCGAGCGCCAGCTTGCTCAGGGTAGTCATCGGCGACCTCCATTGAATCGGCAACCACATGCACTGATGCGGCCAGCCTATGCCGCCGCGCCACCCGCGTCTTGACCACGCTCAACCGCGGTCGGGCATTGGGGGCGTCGGGCGCCGTCCGGTCTTACTCTGGAGCAAAGCGGCGGAAGAACCATTGCTTCATCGCCTCCACCGCCAGCAGGTAGCACAGCAGCATGGCCGCCAGAATCAGGAAGAAGAACGGTGGCGGCTCCACGAAACCGAAGCGCGCGCCCAGCGGTGTGAGCGGCAGCAGCACGGCCGTCGCCACCACCGCCAGCGAACAGGCGACGAGCCAGGGATTGGGGCGGCTCTTGAAGGGATTGCGGCGGGTACGGATGATAAAAATCACCAGCACTTGGGTGGCCATCGATTCGATGAACCAGCCGGTCTGAAACAGCGCTTCGCCGGCCTGGAACACCGCCAGCATGACGTAGAAGGTGAGAAAGTCGAACACCGAGCTGACCGGGCCGACGATCAGCATGAAGTTGCGGATGAAGCCCATGTCCCAGTGGCGCGGATGGCTCAGGTAGTCGTCGTCCACCCGGTCCAGCGGGATCGGCAGCTCGGAGACGTCGTACAGCAGGTTGTTGAGCAGGATCTGCACCGGCAGCATCGGCAGGAAGGGCAGAAACAGCGCAGCGCCGGCCATGCTGAACATGTTGCCGAAGTTGGAGCTGGTGCCCATCATGATGTATTTCATGATGTTGCCGAAGGTGCGCCGCCCTTCGAGCACGCCGGCATGCAGCACGCCCAGGTCGTGCTCCAGCAAAATCATGTCGGCCGCCGCCTTCGCCACGTCGACCGCGCTGTCGACCGAAATGCTGACATCGGCCGAGTGCAGCGAGGGCGCGTCATTGATGCCGTCGCCCAGATAGCCGACTACATGGCCGCGCCGCTTCAGCGCCAGGATGACCCGGTTTTTCTGGGCCGGCGCCACCCGGCAGAACAGGTTGACCTGCTCCACGCGCGCCGCCAGCGCCGGCTCATCCATCTGCTGGATCGCGGCGCCGGTCAGCACCCCGCTCACCGGAATCCCGAGCTGCGCGCAGACATGCTGCGTCACCAGCTCGTTGTCGCCGGTGATGATCTTGACCGCGACGCGGTCGGCCGCCAACGCGGCCAGCGCCGCCTTGGCGCTCTGTTTGGGCGGATCGAGGAAGGCGGCGAAGCCGGCGAACACCAGTTCGCTTTCATCGCCCACCACCGCGTGCGGATGGTCGATCCCGACCGGCCGCGAGGCAATCCCCAGCACCCGGAAGCCATCCTTGCCGAGCGCCTCGAACTGGGCATTGATGCGCGCGCGCGCCGTCTCATCCAGAGGCTGCGTGCCGGCCTCGTCGCCTAGGCCGTAGCTGACCGACAGCCGCAGCACATCTTCGGGGGCGCCCTTGACCACCAGCAACCGGCTGCTGCCGTCGTCCAGCAGCACCGAGACCCGGCGGCGCTCGAAGTCGAACGGCACTTCATCGATCTTGCGCCAGCCGCTGGTGGCGATCTCGGCGTGCTCCAGGATGGCGTCGTCGAGCGGGCTTTTCAGGCCGGTTTCAAAAAAACTGTTGAGGTAGGCCAGTTCCAGTACGTGCTCGCTTTCCCGGCCGAGCGGGTCCAGGTGCCGTTCCAGATGGATGCGGGCCTCGGTCAGGGTGCCGGTCTTATCGGTGCAAAACACATCCATGCTGCCCAGGTTGTGGATCGCGGCCAGCCGCTTGACGATCACCTTGCTGGCGGCCATGCGCAGCGCGCCGCGCGACAGCGTCACCGACACCACCATCGGCAGCAGTTCCGGCGTCAGCCCCACCGCCAGCGCCACCGCGAACAGGAAGGATTCGAGCCAGGGACGGTGAAAGAAGGCATTCACCAGCAGCACGAACAGCACCAGCAGCAGCGTCATGCGCATGATCAGGATGCCGAAATTTTGGGTCCCCTGCTCGAAGGCGGTGGGCGGCGCCTTGACCAGCAGGGTGTCGGCGATCTCGCCCAGCGCCGTGTTCTGCCCGGTGCGGCACATCAGCACGCGGGCGCTGCCGCTGATGACTGACGTTCCCAGCAGCACGCTGTTGTTGGCCGCGAGGAGGTCGGTTTCTTGCGGCAAGTCGGCGGCCGCTTTTTCCACCGGATACGGTTCGCCAGTCAGGATTGCCTGGTTGACGAAGAAGTCTTTCGCCTCCAGCAACCTGCCGTCGCAGGGAATCAGGTCGCCGGCTGCCAGCAGTGCGACGTCGCCCGGCACCAGTTCGGCAAACGGGATCTGGCGCGGCTTGCCGTCGCGCAGCACATGGGCGCGCACCACCACTGACTGCCGCAGCCGTTCCGCCGCCTGCCCGGCCCGGTATTCCTGGACAAAATCGAGGCTGACGCTGATGACAACGATGATGGCGATGATGAAAAAGCTGGCGGCGTCGCCGGTGAAGGCCGACAGGGCGCTGGCCGCGAGCAGGATGATGATGAGGGGATTGCGGAACTTGGCCAGGAATTGCAGGACCAGCGCCCTGGTGCGTTCCGCATGGATCAGGTTGGGGCCGAACCGCGCCAGGCGCACCGCCGCCTCGGCGCTGCTCAAGCCATCAGGGCTGGCCGCCATCTGTGCCAGCAGCGCCGCGACCGGCGTTTGCCAGAATGCGGCATCCGTTTTGACGGCGGCCTCAGGCATGGCGGACCCCTTCGGACAACCGGACCGGAATCGGAAAAATCGGCCGCAATCAACGCTTGCAGCTCAAGCCGATTATTCCAAGCCAGACCACAGGCAGTACGGGGATAGATCAAACGGAGTGCCCTTGCGCTCGCGCCAGCGTACCCGCCGCGATCGGCCCGGTTTGTTGTCCCGGATGCGCCCTACGTCAATGTTGCGCGGTCGGTTTGGAACTACGATTTTCCTTTGCCCCGATCGGCGCCCGGGCCCGGTCAGACGCGGCCGGCGTGCGTTGCACGATGCAGGAGGGACAGTTTGCCCCGGATACATGGCTTGCCGCCAGGAAGGGAATCGACATGGCATCACTGCACAAGAGCGTTACCAGCACCGACGAGCTGCTTGCCGCGACGCAAGACCCGGCCGTGCACAGAATCATCGTGCGCGGCGTCCTGTCCAACCTGCCGTCGATTCGTCTCGGCCCCGGCCAGGCGCTGGCCGGCGAAAGCGAGCAGGCGACCTTTTCTTTTGCCGCCGGCAGTGATGGCCTGCAACTGAGCTCGGACAATGCCGTCGCCAATCCCCGCCTCGAAGCGTCGCTCGACAAGCGAGCGATCTTTAACGACACCGGCGTCGACAGCGGAGAGTCCTTGGTCAAAGGCGTGGTGGTGCAGTTGTCTGCGATTGCCTTGAGCATCAAGGCCGGCGGTTCGGTGCGCGAGATTGAAATCGATGGCGGCGTGGTGACGCATGGCAAGGACATCGCGCCGCTGGAACTGCATGGCGCGATCGGGGCGCTGCGGATCACCGGCGGCATCCAGGCGGCGGAGCATGCAACACCACACTAGGGCGCCGCAATGCGACCCAATCGGTCAATCATTTTGATCAAGGCTGACGCTCAAAAAAACATCGCGCCTGACTGGGTAAGCGCGATGTTTTGTCACCCTTAAATTCGTCCCATCAGCAATAGGATGATCAAGACCACCACGATCAGACCGACGATGCCGCTTGGGCCATAGCCCCAACTCCGGCTGTGTGGCCAACTCGGAAACGCGCCTATCAGAATCAATATCAAGATAATCAGGAGAATCGTACCTAAGCTCATGTTTTGCTCCGGTTATGGTTGATGAGCCTGTCGCGATTCCCGGCACGGGTATCGAGATCATCTCAGGCCAGTTCGCCCTGAAGATAAGTTATGCGCGCAGGTCGTCCAACTACGTGTGGTCTCTTAGCAAGGATGGATTTCCTCCCCTTCAGTCTGGCCTGCCTGGGTGGACCGCCTGTCCCTATCGAATCCCGATGCAGGTTCGAGGCGATCCTGTGCCACATTCAGCACGACGCGCATATCCTGCGTATCGAGCATGATCCTGTTCCATGGCACCGCGAAAAGCCCTTCGCCCGTCCCAGCACATCTATCTGACTCACTCAATACAATGGAGATTGACAAACCATAGGGCCAAGTTATGCCAGTTTCGGCACATGTCTTTGATGCGAGACAATCCGAATGCACTTGGCAAAAAACGGCGCCAGCCTTGTCTTTGCGGTACAAAATCCGATGGCTTATACGATTGCTCGCTTATCCCTGATGCCAAATCTATCGAACAGTTTCTTGTGCTGCAGGGAACCCATATCGGAAGGGTTGGGTGTCATCGCCGGATGGTGGCGGGATGCGAGTGCGCGGGATGGGTCAGTCGCGACATCGCGCGACCCGGGTGATGGAACGGGACTGGTAACGTCGCCCGCCACCGCGCTCGGCCTGGTCGGCATTCCGTTGATCGCGTTTGCGATCGCGGTGCGGCTGTTGCAGCGCGCCTTGGCGCCCGGCACCAGAACCATATACTCCCATTATAAGATGCTAATTTCATCAGTAAAGCATATGTTTTTACAATATACTCCATGATGTAGGTTGCATCAGGAACACGGAACCGATGCCGGGCCAGGATCGGGTCGTATGCGGCAGGAATGACGTATTTTAGAGTGTTGCCCCAAGGACATTTGGGCCCGCCCGGTGATACCCTGCCTTTTTCCACTCGCCGCCGCGGCCACGCCCCGACACCATGAGCAATCCCCACTACCCGAACCTGCTGGCGCCGCTCGACCTCGGTTTCACCACCTTGAAGAATCGCGTGATCATGGGCTCGATGCACACCGGGCTGGAAGACCGCTTCTACAACTACCCGAAGCTGGCGGCCTACTTCCGCGAACGCGCCAGGGGCGGTGCCGGCCTGATCGTCACCGGCGGCATTTCGCCGAATCGCAGCGGCTGGCTGCTGCCGTTCGGCGGCACCCTGAACAATTCCTTCGACCTGCGCAATCACCGCCGCCTGACCGCCGCCGTGCATGAGGAAGGCGGCAAGATCGCGCTGCAGATCCTGCACGCCGGACGCTACGGCTATCAGCCGCTGGTGGTCTCGGCCTCGGCGCTGAAGTCGCCAATTTCGATGTTCAAGCCGCGCGCACTGTCCGAGCGCGGCATCCTGCGCACCATCGCCGACTACGTGCGCTGCGCCCGGCTGGCGAAGCGCGCCGGCTACGACGGCATCGAGATCATGGGCAGCGAGGGCTATCTGCTGAACCAGTTCCTGTGCGCGCGCACCAACCGTCGCAGCGACCGTTGGGGCGGCAGCATCGAAAACCGGATGCGGCTGCCGGTCGAGATCGTGCGCCGCGTACGCGCCGCGCTCGGCACCGATTTCATCATCATGTACCGCCATTCGCTGCTCGATCTGGTCGAAGGCGGCAACAGTTGGGACGAAGTGGTGGCGGTGGCGCAGGCGCTGGAGCGCGCCGGCGTCACCATCTTCAACACTGGCGTCGGCTGGCACGAGGCGCGGGTGCCGACCATCGTCACCTCGGTGCCGCGCGCGGCGTTTGCCAGCCTGGCCGGGCGCCTGCGCCGGAACGTCACGGTGCCGGTGGTGGCCTCGAACCGGATCAACATGCCGGACGATGCCGAGGCCATCCTGGCGCGCGGCGACGCCGACCTGATCTCGATGGCGCGGCCGTTCCTGGCCGATCCCGAGTTCGTCAACAAGGCCGCTGCCGGCCGTGCCGACGAAATCAACACCTGCATCGCCTGCAACCAGGCCTGCCTCGACCACACCTTCGCCAACAAACGCGCCACCTGCCTGGTCAATCCGCGCGCCGGCTACGAAACCGAGCTGGTCTACCGCAAGACGGCGCAAGCCAAAAAGATCGCCGTGGTCGGCGCCGGCCCGGCCGGGCTGTCGGCGGCCACCGTGGCCGCCGGGCGCGGCCAAGCGGTGACGTTGTTCGAAGCCAGCGGCCGCATCGGCGGCCAGTTCAAGCTGGCGATGAAAATTCCCGGCAAGGAAGAATTCGCCGAAACCCTGCGCTATTACGCGCGCCAGATCGAGATCACCGGCGTGGTGCTGAAGCTGAACACGCGCGTTTCGCGCGCCGAATTGCTGGGGCAGGGCTTCGACCACGTGATCGTCGCCGCCGGCGTGACGCCGCGCACGCCGCCGATTCCGGGCATCGACCATCCGAAGGTGATTTCCTACTACGATTTGCTGCAAAACGACCCGCCGGTCGGCCAGCGCGTCGCCATCATCGGCGCCGGCGGCATCGGCTTCGACGTCGGGGAATACCTGCTGCACGACCGCCGCGTGCCGCTGCCGGTGCCGCTGTCGCACTGGCTGGACGAATGGGGCGTCGACCTGGAAGCGCGCGTAGCCGGCGCCGGCGGCCTGCGGCCGCCGCTGACGGCAACCCCAGTGCGCCAGATATACCTATTGCAGCGCAAGACCACGAAGATGGGCGCCGGCCTCGGCAAGACTACCGGCTGGGTGCATCGCGCGCTGCTGCAGCGGCATGGCGTGCAAATGCTGACCGGCATCGACTACCGCCGGATCGACGATGCCGGCCTGCATGTCACGCAGGACGGCGTCGAACGCCTGCTGGAAGTCGACCACGTGATCGTTTGCGCCGGCCAGGATTCTTTGAACGAACTGATGCCGGCGCAAAATGACGCCGCCGGCCCGCAGTTCCACCTGATCGGCGGTGCCAAGCTGGCGGCCGAGCTGGACGCCAAACGGGCGATCCGGGAAGGGGCGGAGCTGGCGGCGCGGTTGTAATCCAGCCGGCTGCGGTCGACAGGCTTGTTTTCGCAGCGTAGTTTGGCCCGGGTGGGCACCGCGCGCTCGCTGTCTTGCGTATTTGCAAACGCCGAGCAAGGAGCGAAACGCACTCGAGTTTGGCGTAGTGTCGAGCCCGATTCGGGTGTTACCATCGCCCTATCGTTGTTTCCAGCCCGCAGCCATGTACCGCAGACTCGCACCCTTGCTTGCCGCCGCCCTCGCCGCCTGTTCCAGCGTACCGCTCGAACCGGCGCGGCCGCTGCCGCCCGCCGCCGAGGCGGGCCGGGTCGAAAGCGTTGCCGGCAGCGCCTCGAGCGCGGGCTCGCTGGCGGCATATAAATACGACCTCGCCAACCGCATTGCGCAGGCCAATTCGATCCAGGTGTTTGCCGGCCGCCCGCAAGCTCTGCTGCGCTCGGTGGTGGTGGTCAAATACCAAGTGGACGCCAACGGCCGCCTGCTGAGCAGCAACATCCTGCGCTCGAACCACGACCGCGTCACCGAAAGCACGGCGCTGGCCGCCTTGCGCAAGGCCGCGCCGTTTCCGAAGCCGGCCGCACATCTGTTGCGCCGCGGCCAGGTCGAAGTATTGGAAACCTGGCTGTTCAACAACGATGGCCGCTTCCAGTTGCGCACCATAGCCGAAGCGCAAGCGAACGAGTAGCCCCGGCCCGCGCCGGCTTGCTTCCGCCGCGTTTCTCGCCTACCATCAGGCCAGACTCGATGCGTCAGTTCGACCGCATTTCACCCGAATACCGATTCCCCCTTTGGCCGCCTGCCCCGCGCCGCCGAGCGCGCGGGATCGGCTCATTGCTCATAGATTGGAAATACCGATGGATACTCGCCCCGGCATCATCATTTCGAGTTTCGACCTGGAACGGCTGGAACAATTACTGGAATCCGACAAGTACCGCAACCTGCCCGGCATCGATGCGCTGCAAAGCGAAATCGACCGCGCCACGATCGTCGCGCCCAACGAGGTGCCGCCGAACGTGATCACGATGAATTCGGCGGTCAAGTTCGTCGATGACGCCACCGGCACCGAATACCGGCTGTCGCTGGTGTATCCGGGCCAGACCGACGTGCCGGACGCGGTCTCGGTGCTGGCGCCGGTCGGCAGCGCGCTGCTCGGGCTGTCGGTCGGGCAATCGATTTCCTGGCAGGCCCCGGGCGGCCGCGAACTGCGCCTGCGCGTGCTGGAAGTCACCTATCAGCCGGAGGCCAGCGGCGAGTTTCATCGCTGATCGGCGCCGGCCGGCATGAACGCCAGTTGGGTGGCGACCAATGCGGTGGCGACGCTGCTGTTGCCGCCGCTCAATCTGGTCCTGATCGCCGCGTACGGCCTGTGGTTGCGCCGTCGCCAGCCGCGACTCGGGGCGTCGCTCAGCATCGGCGCGCTGGCGCTGTTGCTGGTGCTGTGTACCAAGGCCGGCGCCTTGCTGCTGGTGGCGCCGCTGGAAAATCTGACGCAGCCGCTGGCGCCGGCCGGGCTGCCGGCGGTGCAGGCCATCGTGGTGCTCGGCGGTGGACGCATCGGCGGCGCGCCCGAATATGGCGGCCGCGATTCCCCCGGTTTGACGACGTTGGTGCGCTTGCGCTATGCCGCCCATTTGCAGCGCACCAGCGGCTTGCCGCTGCTGGTTTCCGGCGGCAGCCCGGACGGTGCGGCCGAATCGGAGGCGGCGCTGATGGCGCGCAGCTTGCGCGAGGATTTCGGGGTGCCGGTGCGCTGGCTGGAGCCGGGTTCGGACAACACCGCCGAAAATGCCCGCTACGCGGCGCAGCAGTTGCGCGGCGCCGGCGTCCGCCGCGTGCTGCTGGTCACCGACGCGATCCACATGCCGCGTTCCCGGTCGGTGTTTATCCGTTACGGGCTGGAGGTGGTACCGGCGCCGACGGTATTTTTCAGTCATCAGCGTCTGACTCCGCTTGATTTTTTCCCGGACGGCGAAGGCTTGCGGCGCTCGCATTACGCCTTGCATGAGTGGATCGGGCTGCTGTGGTACCGGCTGCGGTATGGTGCTGGCGCCTGAGGCGGTTCCTGCGCCAGCGCCAGCGCCGAGCGCGTGAAAGGAGTGGCGATGAATTCGCTTGAAGTGGATGTGGCGGTGATCGGCGCCGGCACCGCTGGCCTGGCCGCCTTGCGCGCGGCACGTTCGCATGGCCAGCGCGTGGTGCTGATCGAGGGCGGCGCCTATGGCACCACCTGCGCCCGGGTCGGCTGCATGCCGAGCAAACTGCTGATCGCCGCTGCCGACGCGGCGCACACCGTGGCCGGCGCCGACCGCTTCGGCGTGGCCGCCGGGCCGGTGCGCATCGATGGCCGCGCCGTGATGGCACGCGTGCAGGCCGAGCGCGACCGCTTTGTCGGCTTCGTGCTGGACGGCGTGGAGCAAATCGCGCCGCACGAGCGGCTGCGCGGGCATGCCCGCTTTCTGGACCCGCAACGCCTGCAGGTCGATGCGCATACCGTGGTGCAAGCCGGCCGGGTCGTGATCGCCACCGGTTCCAGCCCGCTGATCCCGGAGCAGTTCAAGGCCGCCGGCGCATTGGCGCAAACCAGCGATGACATCTTTGAATGGCCCGATTTGCCGCGTTCGGTGGCGGTGATCGGCACCGGCATCGTCGGCCTTGAACTGGGTCAGGCGCTGCATCGGCTGGGCGTGCGGGTGGCGCTGTTCGGGCATCGGCGGCTGGCGCAACTGAGCGACCCGGTGGTGCAGGAAACCGCCGCGCGCTGCCTCGGCGCCGAACTGGACTTGCGGCTGCCTGCCGAAGTGCTCGAGGTGCGGCGCGAGGCCGGGGAAGTCGTGCTGACTTCGCGCGCCGCCGACGGCGCGGTGCGCAGCGAGCGCTACGAGCGGGTGCTGTGCGCCACCGGGCGCGTGCCGAACCTTGGCGATCTCGGCCTCCAGCAAGCCGGTATCGAACTGGACCAGCGCGGCGTGCCGCGCTTCGATCCGGCTACCATGCGCTGCGGCACCAGCACGATCTTCATCGCCGGCGACGCCAGCAACGAGCGGCCGCTGCTGCATGAAGCCGCCGACCAGGGCCGCATCGCCGGCGACAATGCCGGCGCCTATCCCGAGCGTCGGCCGGGACCGCGCCACGAGCCGCTGGCGATCGTCTTTTCCGACCCGCAGATCGCCAGCGTTGGGCGCAGTTGGCACAGCCTGCAGGAGAATGGCGCGGCGCCGTTTGCGGTGGGCCAGGTCTCGTTCGAGAATCAGGGGCGCAGCCGCGTCATGCTGCAAAACCAGGGCGTGCTGCGGGTGTATGGCGAGTACGGCTCGGATCGCTTCCTCGGCGCCGAGATGATCGCGCCGCGCGCCGAACACCTGGCGCATCTGCTGGCCTGGGCCTGCCAGAGCCGGATGACGGTGGCGCAGATGCGCGGCATGCCGTTTTACCACCCGGTGATCGAGGAAGGCGTGCGCAGCGCGCTGCGCGATCTGCAGGAGCAGTTGCGGCATGGCCTGCCGGCGATCGAACACTGCGCCGATTGCACGCCCGGCATGTGACGGCCGGGGCTGGGCGGCGCAGCTATTTCTTGTTGAGCAGGCCGAATACCAGCGACACCACGAAGATCAGCACGAAGAGCCAGAACAGCACCCGGGCAATCTCGGCGGCGCCGGCGGCGATGCCGCTGAAACCGAAGACGCCGGCAATGATCGCAATTACAAAAAAAATGGCGGCATAGCGGAGCATATCAATCTCCTTCGAGGTCGATAGTGGTATTAATATCGCTAGCTGTTACCTTATCGGAAAGCCGGATAGTGTGGTTGATCCGGAACAACCCGGCGACGCACCTTGAAATCCGGCGTTTCCCGCGTTCACCGTCTGACCGCTTGCATTTTTTACAGGAGAAGAACCATGCTGACCCCGAATCTGAAAACCTCCCGCAACGACATGAAAACCCTGGTGCGCGATGCCCAGGACCTGTTCCGCGAAGCGGCTTCCGCCACCGGCGACAAGGCTGAAACCCTGCGCGGCAAGGGCTTGGCCCTGCTCGACACGGCGCTGAACAAGGCCCAGGACGTGCAGGCGGCGGCGCTGGATACCGGCAAGGAACTGGCCGCCACCGCGGACGATTACGTGCAGGAGAATCCGTGGCGCGCGGTTGCCATTTCGGCCGGCGTCGGCTTGCTGGTCGGGCTGATCATCGGCCGCAAGTAGCCGCGCGACGGGCGACCGATTGCGCCAGCGCACGCTTTGCCGGATTGATATTGCACATCAAGAACCATCCGGCCATGGCCAGGGTCGAATCATTGTTTCATGACTAGAGGAGGCCGCTGATGCGCACCCGAATGATGATTTCCATGCTGGCCGCCGCGGTGGCGGTTGGCGGCTGTGCCGAGATGTCGCCGACCCAGCGCGGCACTGCTACCGGCGCCGGCATCGGCGCCGGCCTGGGGGCGATTCTGGGCGCCACCACCGGCGGTGGTGGTGGCGGGCGCGCGGCGACCGGCGCGGTGCTGGGCGGCGCCGCCGGCGCGGTGGTCGGCAACATCTGGTCCAATAAAATGGAAAACCAGAAACGCCAGATGGAACAGGCCACCCAGGGCACCGGCGTTCAGGTCAGCCAGACCGCCGACAACCGGCTCAAGCTGGACATTCCGAGCGACATCTCGTTCGATACCGGGCGCGCCGACATTCAGTCGAACTTCCGGCCGATCCTGGACCGCTTCGCCACCGGCCTGCTCGACAATCCGAATACGATCATCACCATCATCGGCCACACCGACAATACCGGCAACGACGCCATCAACGATCCGCTGTCACTGAATCGCGCCGCCCGGACGCGCGACTACCTCGCCAGCCGCGGCGTCGCCGCCAACCGTTTCATCGTCGAAGGGCGCGGCTCGCACGAGCCGCTGGTCGCCAACGACAGCGCCACCAACCGCGCGCGCAATCGCCGCGTCGAAATTTACGTCGCCGAGCAGCAACCGGGTGCGCCGGGCGCATCGCCAAGATAGGCTCGATGCTTGTCCGGCCATACCAGAATGGCGTACAGACCTGGCCGCATGCGGGCCTGTGCCAGGCTATATACTCCCGTAATGAATATCGGTTTTCGCACATAAAATGGATAATTTTGATGCATACCCCTGCATTTCGGCGGTGCTATGCCGATCCAGCGCGGGCCCGCGGTATGTCCTCTCGGCTCCAATGAAAAGAGCCGCAAACCTTGACGGGTGCGGCTCTTTCTGAGCCATCCACAGCGCGCTGCAGACGGCCGGCAATGACTGGCCCGGCTTACTTCACGGCAGCCATCATATAGGCGACGGCGGCCTTGACTTCGTCGTCCGAAGCTTGCGAACCACCCTTGGCTGGCATCATGCCGGTCTTGCCCTGGAAACCCTTGATCGCATGCTCGTCCAGGACGGCCACCCCTTGCTTGATGCGATCCGCCCAGGCTGCCTTGTCGCCGAACTTCGGCGCACCGGCGATGCCGGCGGTGTGACATGCCATGCAGGTGCTGTCGTACAGCTTTTTGCCGGCGTCGCTGGCCGCCTGAGCCGGCGCGGCCGCGGCTGGCGCCGCTGCGGCAGGAGCTGGCGCGCTGGCGGCCGGCGCCGGTGCAGCAGCAGCCGGCTTGGCAGCCGGTGCTTCCGGTTCCTTGAATTTGGCGCCCGACTGGTTCGCCATGTAGACCACCGCGCGTGCCACTTCGACGTCATCCAGATCGGGATTGCCGCCCTTGGCCGGCATCGCATTCAGCCCCTTCATTGCATGACCCAGCACGGTGTCGTAGCCGGCGGCAATCCGCGCCGACCAGGCGGCGGCGTCACCCAGCTTCGGTGCGCCGGCGGCGCCGCTACCGTGACAGGCGGCGCAGGTCGCCTTGTACACCTGCTCGCCGGTCTGCAGTTGTTTCGGTGCGCTGGCGTCTTTCAACGTGAAGCCCTGGTCAGCCACGGGCTGGATGCGTGCCTCGATCGCCGCCGGTGTTTGCGCTTCCGAGCCGGTTCCGACCTTGGGGCCGTTTGACGCATACTCGACCAGCAGGCCGATGATGATGATCGGCACCAGGAAACCCGCGATGACCGCGGCAATCAGTTGTTTCGGAGTCCTGATGCCGGACTGATGTTCGTTGTGTGCGTCACTCATGATTCCCTCGGTGCAATTTTCGAAATCGGTGGCCAGGCGTGTCTTGCAACAGGACCTGAAATATGGCAGCGGATGCCTCGCCAAACTCTTAATTATAGACTTAACGATTGCTATTTGGAATGAAAAACCCGCGCTTTACGTGGACGCGGCCGCCGAAAACCGTTATCCTTCACGCCTGTTCGGCATTCCCGCGCGGCTGTAGCTCAGTGGATAGAGTATTGGCCTCCGAAGCCAAGGGTCGTGGGTTCGATCCCCGCCAGCCGCACCAATTAAATCAAGTACTTATTGAGGGCCTTCGTGCTTTGAAGGTGCAATTAAGGGCTTAATTCTTAGTTGTGTACCCGTTGTGTACCCGAATTTTGTCAATTTCGGTCTGCGTAAATCAATCTGAATTGGGCTTGCCGGGCCATACTCGGGCACAAGTGCTTGTCATGGTGTTCTATTCGAACCCAGTCCATTTCATCGTCCGCAGCCATTGCGATACATCATATTCCCAGGTTCCAATAAGGTAAGCGGATTCACGAGTCTATCCAGAGCCGTTCCGCCACTGTCAGCATCGCTCCGATACATTGATCGTCGTTTTACCGCCGCCCTCACCAATGCATCAACGTGCAAATCGTTGTCAAAGTTGGCTCGATCGACGACAGAATTCCTTGCCCAGTAGTCGGGCCCATCGGCAGCTAAGCGCGTCCAAACAGCCGATGCCGAAATCTGTCGGACTTCAGACCCCGACCAATCCCGGTCACTAACCATGCTAAACGTCACCTTGATGAAAGTTCCCGTTCGCGACAATGTTGCATACAGTATGGAAGCCAGATGTTGTCGCCGCAGTTGTCGCATCGGCTCATGCTTTGCTCGAGATTGTGCGTCTTCAAGAAGTCGAGCCAGTCGTGGCTACTGTACTGGCTGCCTTGTCTTGTATGGGCCGTTGGGGTATGCGGGCAAGGCGCTCGGTCTGCCAGTGAATCCAAGTGCGGTTACGAGAGCGCTATTGGTGTAGCGGGCGCGGTCTGGCTGGGGGGAGGCCGATGCATAAGCGGATGCGTAGGCGCATGAGCTGACTTCAGAGTAACGTGTATAGTTGATAAGCGCCATAGCAAAATGGCTGCTGCTTGAGGGCCGCTACGCGCTCAACCGAGTTCGCGTCGCCCAGATTCATTTTGTTTTTGAGTTCGGGATCGGAAATATGCTCGAATAATTGCATTGCGTCTGTCCCCGGCATTGTAATCAATGACCCCAGTGCAATACTGAATGCGCGAGAGAGTTCGGTTCCCTTGCCGAGTTCGATCGCGAAGCGTGTCGACAGCAAGTAGTCGAAGCGATCGAGGGTGGCCCATGCGGCGCCAGTCACGACGCTCTGCCGGTTTGTCAAAAGAATGCTGGGGTAGCCCGCCAATTCATGTGAATCGAAGTCGCGCTGGGCGTTTCGACTGATTAGGCCTCCACTATGACATGCGCTCAGCATGACCAGTCGATGCGGCCAGCGATACGCCGACTGCTGGATGGTGTCGAAATACATTGCGGTGTCAGCATGGACACCGCGAGTATTAGCGAAAGCCGGGTCAGCAAAGATCCCGATGGACACGCCATGCTGCGCCAGGATCAACGTATCCGTTGCCTCCATGGCTTCTTTAAGCTGGGACGATGTCGAGTTGATAATGGATTGCCCAGCGAGGCCCAAAACACTGCAGAAGCTTTCGAATTGCGTCCTAGCGAACTGCAGGTTCGTCGGCTCTTCCAGCAGCGCCAGAGGCTTATTGAGCGGTGCATCGCACGTTATTCTGGGATAGATTGCCACACAAGTACGAACCTCGAACTCTCCGTTGGCCATCCGCGCCTGCAATGGAGCGTGTCCGCAGACTAACAGGTTGGCCGACAGCAGATCCAGCCGGTCCGGGAATAAAACGAGACCGCGGCACTGGTCGGAAGCGAGCAGCGGCAATACGCTTTCGAACGAGGATAAAAGCGCCTCTTGGTATCCGTTCAGTACTTTGACGAAGCTCGGCGTCGAGATCGTGTTCTGCCTGTGTCCGTGCAGCGATTCATAAAAGGCGGCAGTCTGGTCGATCGGCAAATCACAGAAGTGATACCGTTCACCGACAAGGAGCAGCGCTTTTCCCTTCGCGGTCAGGAGCATGACAAGTAATGCGTATCCTTCGTCCAGTCTGTGCTTTATCAGATTCGCGGCGTTTTCAAGGCACGCGGTCGCAAGCGCATGTCGGAAGCTGTAACGCTGAGAGAGTTGATTGGCCAGTTCGCTGAATTCGCGCCATGGATCAGGTATCAAGTCTTGCGCAAATGGATCGTTGTACTTCTCAAGATAGCCTTGGAGATAGGGGGCACCGAAGTTCGCGAGTCGAAATATGCTTTGGTCGAGGGCCTCCCTTTCCTGATCTGTTAGCCGGCTCGACAGTTCGTTTGCCCAATCGAGGAGATGAAGCCAGTCCGTCAATTGGTTGCAACGGGTGCTGGCAACTATATCAATCAAGTCATTTGCGGAGCCTTGCGCCGGCAATTTGCACATGAGCGATTCGATTCGGTCGATATAACGTTCGCGCAGGGCTCGTCGATAGTGGAGTTTGTCAACGGTTGACAAGGTATGATTGAGGAACATTGCAGCGTCTCTCAGGCATTTTGCTGCTCCCGTTGGCCTGGCGCCTGAGATGGCATTGGCAGCCGCCACCAACTCCAACTCGACGAGTTGTTCCGGGTCATTACCTTCTTGCTGGGCGGCACAGATTCTGGCTTGGCGCATCTGTTCATCGGCGCGTGCCAAATCGCCAAGCTTGCGTAGGCAAGCGCTCATGTTAATGCGAAGTGGAAGCCAAGGAGTTTCCTCGGCGTTGGAGTTCAGGCATTCTTCATAAGCCGCGACTGCCTTGTCATGGTCACCCGATCGCATAGATGAGGTTGCCAAGTTGAGCGTTATGCTGAGTGGTACAGCAAGGTTCATCTTTCGATAAAGATCTCTTGCAATCGTGGCCGCCTTCACGCCGAAAGTCTCGTCGCCCTCAAGAAACGCGACGGCCGCTTCCGTTTCCATGACCCGTGTGAGCAGTCTTGCGTTGCGGTGCTGCCGTGCCAGGCCTTCCGCATCGGCAAGCGCATGGTAAGCAGGCTGGAAGGCTCCATAGTCGGCCAGCAGCTGTGCAATCTCCAGAATTGCCGAAACCGCAAGGTCAATTGCATCAAAGTGGACGTAGAAGCGCGTCATTTGGGCGAGCAGATGCATCAGATAGTCTGGACTCCCAAACCGGTCCATCCTTGCGCGAACGTTATCGATGCCTGACAGTCCGGCCTGAGGCGTTTCATTGTCGATCGAATGGGAGACTAGTTCAGCCAGCGCCATCCGGCTCTGAGCAAAATCGCCACACTCGAAAGACGCAAGGATCAACGTGTTGAGTGCATAGGCCTTGGGCCAAGGACGAGACGAGGCTGAAAACAACTCGACGGATATTTTCGCGCAATCGACTACCCGCTTCGTGTCACCCTGATCGAGTTGGCGGTGCAGCAAGTTGTCGACTTCGTCCAACTCTTCATCGGATGCGCCGGATTCTACTAACGTGCTTAGATATGCCCTGAACAGTTCGGGATCAAGCGGTATGTCTGCCGTCATGCGTATTTTCCTGGTCGTGTTGTTGGGAAGGGCGATCGCGAGCGGTAGCGGACCTTCACCGTGGTCTAGCCGTAGCGCCGGCGCACGGGCCAACTTCGAGGAGTCGCCGATTTCCTCCGTACTTCATCGGGGCGCAAGGTGGAGCGCCCACCGTCGGCCGAAAGCCGTCAGAAATTGCCAGATCGAAACTCAGCCAGCCATAATTAAAGCATTACAACAGACAAGGCTACTATGAGCATCAACCGCGCAATCCAGCACACCAAAGCCATCATAGGCGACGCGATGTTGAGCACAATTCCTGGCGCAGGTGGAAGGCTGGACAACGATTCGCTCAAGCATGGTTGCGCCATCTACCGCAGCGGCAAGCAGCTCGCTGCGGGCTATGTTTCGGACAATGCCCCTTGGCATGCAGTTGAATTCGCGCTCAATCAGGATCTCTTGGCCGATCGGCCTTCCGAGCGCGTTGCTCTGATGCGATGGTTCGAGTACCAGAAACACCGTTTCGGCGGGCTGGACCCTAACATTCATCAGCGCGCCAACCCGGTGCATTGGTTTCGGATTGGCTTCAACTCCGTCGCAGATGCACTCAAATTCCTTGGTGAGTTCTCCGACCAGCGGAGAAAGTCCGATGCATTTGCGCGTTGGACGATCGCGCAAGGCGAAGTCTTGGACGTAGCGACGAATGCCCCACCACCTGCGATCGTCGAGGACGCACCGGCCGAAGCTGCCCTCCCCACGATTATGCCATCAAGCGAAGGGCTGCCTAACGGTGCGGTGCACGAAACACGGGAGGAGGTCGAACAGGATGACTGGGCCGGCGCAGACCAGGGGAATGAAGAGATTGAGGAACGCATTGGAAACCTGAGCAACGAGGACTATGCGCTTGCCTGCATCCCGGTTCTCATCGACCATGTGCTGCGCCAGACCGATGAAGTGATGCAAAAGTTCACCTATGAGGAACTGGCACGCCACTTGGGGCGCCTCGACAAACACGGCCGGCCGGCGGCACGCGGCTTGGGCGTTATTCTCGGGCAGGCCATGGACCATATCGACCACGCGGCCGCGCAAATGGGTGCGGCGGCGCCGTACCTGACCACGGTCGTTGTGGCAAAGAGCGGTCCGGATAAGGGACTGCCTGGCGTCGGAGTGCGCGAGCGCTGGCACGGGTACGACCAGCTAACGCGAGCTGAGAAAGCCGACCGGGTCGAGGCCGAGTATAAGCGCATCCTGCTATTCGGTAGCCGCTGGAACGATGTGTTAAGGGCGCTCGGGTTACCTTCCCTCCCTGCCGAGGAAACATTGCCACCCTATGGGGCCGGCGGCGGATGGGGCGGCGGCGAATCCGCCGAGCACAAGGCCCTCAAGGAGTATGTCCGGAAGCACCCGGAACTGTTCGGGGCCGGGGGCGACGCCGTGGAATGGCGCGCGACGGAGGAATATGCATTACGATCGGGCGACGAGATTGACGTCTTCTTCAAGTCGAAAGGCGCCTGGATCGGCGTCGAGGTCAAGTCGGCGGTGTCCGACGGTAACCTCAAGGACTATGAGCGTGGCGTGTACCAGGCAGTGAAGTATCGGGCTGTACTGGCAGCGCAGGCGAAAATCGATCATTCAGTTGAGCAGCCAACCGTCAAGGTGGTGCTAGCCTTGGACACTGTGCTGCCGTCGCAACTACGCGCCGTGGCACAGTCCTTGGGGGTGGAGGTCATTGACAATCTCGGCCTCGCCGAGCGCCGCGCTGCGCAAGCCGCTTGAGCGGAGGCGTATACGTGGTGACGCCCGGTTTTGGGACTAAGGTCTTTGCAGTAGAGAATTTCGATTTATGCTTCAGTTCACCACGCTGGCATTGAGCCCATGTGGCAGTCCCCCCCGAGCCCGTTTGATTGATACATCGCCGAATTCGTTCTCTACATTTCGGGTCATGAATGGCGGGTATGATGAAGGAAGGGCGTGACAAGTCTTCGACACCAACGCTCTCTTCCACAGACTCATGTATCTCGATCCTGTTGGTAGGACGCGTGAATGACAGTTTCAAACGAGGACGCTAGCCAGCGACTGAGAGACGCCGCTTCCTTGGAACGGAAGCGTCTCATGGACTCGCTATCGGATATCGACGGGGCGTACGCCGCCATAATCTTGATTGAAGCCCTTCGAGTGATGGACTACGAAAATGTCCTAATTGGTTTTAGTCGCGACGAGTCACTTCATCTTAAGTACCCTGAATTTGACATCCTGACGCGAGGGTGGAATTCGTTGATTGCATTCTTGCTGCCACGTATTCCAAACATGGGTGGAATTCCGATGATGGAGAGTTCTCCCGACAGTCGAGCGCGCACGCGGTCGTTACTTTATTCATTTGGCAAGTGTTCAGTGCTTATCAAAGCTGCCGACATGGCTTATCACGGTATGTTGGTTGCAGAGGAGGTCGACGGAGTCCTTAGTCTAACGTTCGCAATAGGGGAGCGCAGTGATCACTTTCTTGATCAGCTGGAGGGCGATAAACTCGACGAAGCACTTAACCCTAGGGACACCGGGGAAGCGTTGTGGGAACGGCTTGAATTAAGTCCGGACGATGTGCGTTCATTGATCTCGTCGCTCGTGTTCCCCTTCGACACTGGCCACGGCATTATGGTCGGATACGATGCACGACCGGAGTTGGACGCGCATTTCCTCGCTATGGTAAGTGAGCGGACACTGGAGTGGCGATCAGATGCTGGAATACATCCAGATGTGCGGATGCCTGGCTTTTATGGCGACGATGTGGCGGTCGTCACGCTTTTGCTGATCAGCTTTTACATGAAGCACATATGGTTTGTCGGTGTCGGCTCGAAACAGATCGTAAACTGTAACTACAGTATGAGTCTGACTATCTGGAAGCGGCCCGAAGATCTCATCAGCTCAATTTCTAAGTTTACTAAAATTCCCACAGCCCGGGTTGAGCGCGCACTGGGGGCAGTCTTGGTAAGAAAGAGCGATGCTGGATACTTCGAAACGGAAGGGACGCCATTTGTACCGTTGCTTATTGAAATATCTGAGGGATATTGGATGGCGCCGGTCAGTGGCGTGTTTCGGAACCCTTTTGAGACGATAAGGATGTTGAACGAATATCGAACACCGCTAACGGGGCCGGCTGTCAGAGCGCACCGAGAGAAGTGGATGATTTCAGATCTCCATCAATTATTTCAGGGTAGTAGATATCGAATTGTGAACTCCCCGACCCGACTCAAGAGAAACAATGTCACTATCACCGATATTGACGCTGCTATTCTGGATATGACAACTGGAGAGCTCGCGCTATTTCAATTGAAATGGCAGGACTTTGGGACCAATGACCTAAAGCGTATAAAGAGTAGGGCAAAAAACTTCGTTGAGCAGGTGGATGCCTGGACGGCGCAAACGGCAAGCTGGATAGATGAGTTTGGCGTTGCCGAGCTGTGCCGCAATTTGCGCCTGAAAATACCTAAAGGTTTGCCTCTGCCCCGCGTCATCCTTTTTGCTATTGGCAAATCGAACGCACGTTTTTCTAGTTATGGCTACGAAATAAAAGAAAACTTGACCGCCGCGTGCACATGGAAACAGTTTCTTCGAATTAGGCATGAAGTCGGACCAGTTGCCCTTGTATTCTCCGAAATGCATCGGCGTATTGTAAGCGAGAGAATCCAGCATTCAGCTCGTGAGCCAATTCCGCACACGATTAAGATCGAGAATTCGATTTTTCGCTTTGAGGATATGTGGAGTAAGTCGAATCATTAGATGCACGGACTGGCTACATCCAGCTCCTAACAAGTTCATGCAATTGCATCGGCGGTCGGTGCCTCGCTTAAGTGGAGCAAAGGATGCCGGGGTAACTTTTGCGAAGGATTCGCTTTTTCTTTCAGAGTCCAGTAAGCATTGCAATCCGTTCACTTCTGATCGAGCAACCACGGGATTTAAGCGGGTCGCGATAGCTTGGCTTGGCTAAATTTCAAGCGTTGCCTTGTAACAATTAATTACGAGATTGATATACTCCAATAGGGGTGCACTCAAAAAGCTCATACTTTTGGTTATTCCGGTCTGGTTCTAGACTGACCAAACCAAAACTTAGCAATTCGCGCGTCCCGCATGCTTGAGGCATACGACAGCCAACGCCAGCTGACTGTCGCATAACATTGGGGGGGCGAAATAAACATGCTGCAATACATTCCGGATCCCGCACAGCAGGCAGTCATTGATGCTGGAGTGGAGGAGCGGCTACTAGTGGCTGCTGGCCCAGGCACCGGCAAGACGCAGATATCCGCTATGCGTCTGTCCCATCTTGTGCGCTGTGGGGTCCGCCCATCTCAAATTCTTGTCCTGAGCTTTTCCCGCAGTGCAGTGCGTACGCTTGTGCGCCGTATCGAAACCTTGGCAGCAGGGGGCGACAGCACTGTGGAAGATTTGCGTCATCTGTCCGTGCGAACCTTCGACTCTTGGACCTTCCGAATTCTTCGGCTGATCGGATTCCAGCCATCCCAGCTGCTGTCGCGTACCTACGAGCAGAACATCGAACAGCTGGTTGACAAGATGAGCGGTCCGGAATCCGGTCAGGTCCGGGAACTGCTCGCAGGAATCCGGCATGTCATCGTTGACGAGGCCCAGGATCTGTCAGGTGTGAGGAGCCGCTTGGTCATGTCGCTCCTTGCTCTTGTCGCGCCACCAAAGCAGCCTGGTGCAGGCTTCACGGTGCTTGGCGACAATGCTCAGGCCATCTATCGTTTTGCTGACCGCAATGCGGGAACGACAGCGGACGGCGGCGATGACCTAATACGGATGATCAGGGCTGCATACACGCCCTGTCTACGTGAAATTGAGATCAGTAAGAACTACCGCGCGACACCGGAGCTTGCTGACGCGACACGCAGACTCCGGACTATCCTCGCCGAAGACATTTCCGGACCCGAGAAACTGAAGCGGATGCAGAAATACATCAGCGAACTGCCGGCATCCGACCAGAAAGTCTCGCCCGACTGGCTCAACACCGTCCCGAAAGGGACGCTTGCGATACTGACCCGCACCAATGGCGAGGCGCTCCGGGTTGCCCTGCAACTGGCAGGAAACGACCCGGCCGGCCCTAGTGTGTCGCTCTGTCTCCGACTTGCAGGGCATAGCCAGCCTGTGCCGGGATGGATTGCGGCCCTGCTCAGTCCACTGCGATCCGACACGCTTACCCGCACTCTGTTCAGAAAAATTTACGCCAGCCGGTTCGGACAGCTCGGGGAGTCGGGCCGGCAGGCGATCTGCCTGCCCGCAGAAGAGATTGCATGGCTGCGCCTGCTGCGCGCCTGCAGCTTGGCCGAAACCGCGACCGCGGTCTCTGTTCCTGAACTGCGTGAACGACTCGGATGGCCTGATGCCTTCCCGGATGACCATAGCACCACCGAGGCCAGAATCGACATCACCACCATTCATCAGGCAAAAGGAATGGAATTTGACTCTGTTGCGCTGCTGGCCGCGTCTCCTGAAGCCGCAGAGGACGGGGAAACGGAAGAAAATGATGACGACGATGAAGCACCTCAGACGCGCGCCGCTGACACTCAGTTCGACGCAGAGGAGGAAGCCAGCGTCCTCTTTGTGGCTGTCACCCGCGCCGCTACGCAGCTGGGTGTCGTACCCGCACACCTGATTTACCGACCGTTTACGACTAAAAGCTATTCTCGTGGCGCGCGCACGCGCCTGTGGAAATGGTGGAACGGCTGGATGAACCTCGAGGCAGGCGTGCCGGGCGATATCGATCCCTGCAGTTTTGTGGATCAGCGCCTCCTTGGCAGTGTCGCCGCCGTCGAAGAAAACCAGGACTTCCTGCTGACGCAAGCAACTGTGCTGCGCGGACATAAGGTGATGTTGCGCAAGACACCCGTACCGGGCAAGCCGGGCGAATCGATCTACAACATCCATCTTCAGGAGGGCAAAGGCCCTGGCCGCCTGCTCGGACAGACTACCGCACAGCTGACCCGGGACCTTCTGTCACCACTCTGGAAGAAAGGCTACCAGCTGCCATGGCAGATCATGAATCTGCGGATCGGACAGGTGGTGACAGTGGCCGGCCCTGCAGAGGTGACGCCGGACGTGCCCGAGCCCTACAGGATCAGTCGCCTCTGGCTGGGCGTCACGCTGTGGGGAACAGGTGACTTCAAGCCGCATAAACGGGGAGCATAAGTTCAAATATGGACAAGAATGCGGTACGCATGGAAATGATCGGGCAGCTGTCAGCCCTGCTGAGCGGCCCGCTGACGCTAGATGAGGTGATCGGTTCCGCGCCGGCGGACACCTATCTGACAGGGATTCTCTGGCCTCGTGGCGAAGCACTTTCGGCGGAAGAGGACGATGACGGCAGCAACCAGGGGGAGGGTGGCGCCGACGAATCCGAGACCGGCGTGCCAGGATATCGCTCAATCCGCCCGTGTTCGATCGGCATAACGTTTGCGGCGGACGCCGACGCGACTGTCACGATCAGCCTCGGCGAGACGGCACGGTACGAACCATTGCCTGCAGAAATACCGGAAGAAGCCGGCAGCGACGTGGATGCTGTACGCAATCAGCGGTGGGCCCGCCGCCCGCTCGGATATAGCATTGTCCTGCCCCAGGAAAATACCGCCGCCACATGGAAGATCAACAGATTCACGACGTCCTTGGGGACGGAGGTGACGGATGACCGTGTCGCCGTACATATCCGCCGGCGCATCAGCGATGGCCAGCACGTCTATACGGCGACGCTCATTAACGAGGCGACCGATGGACGCAATGACGGCGAACTGCGGGATGCACGCTGCCTGTTCCAGGCCGGACTTGTGATCCGCGCACAGCGCGAGGGAGACGTTCCCGCGATCCGCCCGCGTCCGCAGCCACCGCTGGCCGGGGGCGATGAAGATGCGCTCACCAATGCGCTGCTTTACCGGGACGTGCATGAATTTGCGGTCGGCCACGGGATTGCCGCAATGTGGGACACGGATGCCGGCGGCGCGGTCGGAGAGGTGCGAACCGCGTGGCTGCCTTTGGCCGTCGTGCAGGGCACGAGCGCAGCTGGCAGCCGTGACCTGGAAAAAGTCACGGCCGCACATCCAGACCTGTTTTCCGCGGCCTTTCTCGGGCAGGAAAAAAGCCGCGCCGGCGTCATTACCGCGCTACGCGCGTTCGCTGCCTGCTATGGTGACTGGATCAAAGACACACTGAAGCCCAACCTGTCCGGCTTCACCGGTGTGCTGGAGGAAGCCGCGAGGCAGAACCTGGAACGCTGTACCGATACACTCAATCGCATCAGCGATGGCATACAGGTGCTGGAGGATGACGATGATGCATGGACCGCCTTTGCGCTGGCCAACAGTGCAATGGACCGGCAGTCGTTGTTCCCGGCGCGGGCACAGCGGGCAAAACCGCTTTGCTGGCGGCCCTTCCAGCTGGCATTCATGCTGCTTGTCCTGCCCGGTCTGACCGATCCGGCAAAGCCGGACCGGGACTGCATGGATCTGCTCTGGTTCCCAACCGGTGGTGGCAAGACTGAAGCATATCTCGGTATAACCGCCTTCCAGATATTCTACCGTCGTCTCACCGATGCCGGCCGGCGGACCGACGGTGGGGTGGACGTTCTGATGCGCTACACACTGAGGCTGCTTACTGTGCAGCAGTTTCAGCGGGCGGCGGCACTGATTACTGCGTGTGACCTGATGCGTGCAACGGACAGGCGTCTCGGACAGGCAAGAATCACGCTGGGCCTGTATGTAGGTGACGAGGCGACGCCAAACAAGATGAAGAATGCACGCGACGCCCTTCAGGAGGAGCAGTCAGGCAACATGCCGAAGTCGACACCCCGCCAGCTGCTGCGCTGTCCGGTATGCGGTGCCGATCTGCCGTCGACCGCCTACACTGCTGATCCTGAGTTGTCCTGCATTGATATCGTGTGCGGGAATGACAGCTGTGAGGTCCGAGGACAGCCGCTTCCCGTACTCACCGTCGACGACGTCATGTACGCAGCGCCACCCTCTCTGCTGATCGGCACCATCGACAAGTTTGCACAGGTCCCGCGCAGCACCGAGTTGCGGCAGCTGTTTGGTTTAGATGGCGGATTGCGGCCGGGCCTGATTATTCAGGACGAACTGCATCTTATTTCCGGACCGCTTGGTTCGATGGCAGGGTTGTATGAAACGGTGATTGACCTGTTCTGTACCCGTGACGGTGTGCGCCCGAAAATTATCGGCTCAACGGCCACCATTGGCCAGGCCGCACGGCAGGTCCGCGCCCTGTTCGACCGGGATGTGCTGCAGTTTCCGCCACCCGGATTCGATGCCGCGGATTCCTTCTTTGCCGTGAGGGATGCGAAGGAGCCGGACAGAATCTATGTCGGCCTGCCGACTGCGGGGCGAAGCCCGAAATTTGCCCTGCAGGCGCTGGTCGCCACGTTGCTGCAGAGTGCATGGACTCTGCAGGAGACCGGCAGCGCGCCGGACGCATCGATCGATCCTTACTGGACCTGCGTTGCCTATTTCAACAGTCTGCGGGAGCTCGGTGGCGCCTGGGTTCTGATGCAGGACGACGTCCCGCGTCAGATGCAGTTCCTCGCCGCACGGCTCGGCGCCTCCAGACGGCCGGTGGAAATGGAGCCGGTGGAATTGAGCAGTCGCGTAGCGTCCCGAGATCTTCCCTCCGTGCTGCAGAGCCTCGAAGTGAGTCTTGACGGCATGCAGGCATATGAAGAACCGAAAGACACGGTGCTTGCGTCCAACATGATCTCAGTCGGCGTCGACGTGCCGCGACTCGGTCTGATGGTCGTCAACGGGCAGCCGAAGTCTACTGCGGAATATATCCAAGCCAGCAGCCGCGTGGGCCGCGGTATGCCGGGTCTGGTCGTCACACTGTACAATTTCAGCCGGCCTCGCGACCTGTCTCATTTCGAGCATTTCCGCAGCTATCATGCGGCGCTTTATCGCAGCGTCGAGGCTACCAGTGTCACCCCGTGGGCTCCAAGGGCGAGGGACAAGGCACTGCATGCGGTCGTGATTGCGGCAATTCGTCATCTCGTGCCCGGCCTGTCGGGATCGGAAGATGCCGCCCTGTTTGATCATGATGCACCGGCCGTAAAGGAGCTGATCGCCCGTATCAAAGCGCGTGCCGCTGCCGCATCGGAAGATGTCGAGACGGATGAAGCGGCTACTGACATCGCAGCCGTCATCGCGCAGTGGCAGCGGCGCAGCCGCGATGCACGCAATGGCCAGACCCGGCTGCTCTACTGGGAGAAAAAAGCACCGTTCGGCAAAGGCGCGCCTCACCTGATGAGTTCGGCCGAACAGGGAAGGCAGAACGGTACGCTGGCATGGCCAACACCCAACACGATGCGTGAGGTGGAGCCATCCACGGCATTTGTACTGAAACGGTCTTCTAGGGAGTGAAAACTCAAATGGTGACACGCCGCTATGCAAAACCTGTGACGAACGGCGCTCCGGCCTCCCAAGGGACTGAACCGCTGGGTAAAATCCGTCGTTCGCAGCTGATATCGACTTATGGTATCGGTGCCATCATCGATCTGGACAAGGGTTCCTTCATGCCGATGGGACTCGAAGGATGGGACGGCGCGACAGGAGCCCCGTCACTCACCATCACGGAAGCGCGTCTGCAGGCGCAGCTGGGCGTTGATCATTTCCGGCTTCCGCCGGTGGTAAAGCCGGTGCCTGGCACTGCCCTGGTTGAAATCAAGCCCACGCTGCCGGCAGTCAGATTCCCGGAATGGCATGAGTGCCCGAAATGTCATCGCATAGGAAAGGAAGGAAATCCGTTTGAGCTGGCAACGGACCAGAGTCGCCTTACATGCGTTGAATGCCGTACCTTCACGACACCGGTACGCTTCGTCGTGGCCTGCCGCAACGGTCATATTGATGAATTCCCATGGGAGTGGTGGGCTCACCGCAACCGCGCACAGGGTATATGTGACAACCCATCACTGGAGCTACTGTCACACGGACGGTCGGCATCGCTCGGGGACCTGTACGTTAAATGCAGACACTGTAAAGAGAAGTCCACGCTCGGCGACGCTTTCCGGTCCGACGTGCTGGAACAACCCTGTTCCGGATACCAGCCCTGGCTGAATCATCATTCGTCTTCCTGCGGCGCCCGTGTGCGCGTGCTGCAACGCGGTGCCTCCAACGTTCATTTTGCTGTCGTCGCGTCAGCCTTGTCGATTCCGCCGGTCTCAGACAGTGTGTTTCAGGTAATTGACGAGTCTTGGATGAGCCTGGGGGCTATGCCGCCCGATGCCGTCGAACCTGTCATACGGCACATCGCGGGACAGTATGACGTGCCGTATGAAGCTTTATTGGCGGCATACCGGGAAAGAAAACAGATTGCGGACCCATCCAAGGTCTACACGGAAAGCAGCTCGCGGGCAGACGAATACGCCGCTCTGTCGCAGGCTCGCGATGATGACATCGTTGGCGGATTCGTCCCACAGTTCTGCAACTCTGTAGCGCCTCCCCCGCCACCGCTCGACCGCTGGTTCGACCTGGTTGCCGGAGTATCCCGGCTTCGCGAAGTCCGCGCTCTGGCAGGATTCTCACGGATTGAACCCTACCCGGTCGCCGGTGAGCGGATTGCTCAGGCACTTGCCGAAGGCAGGATCGCCCGGCTCTCTCTCGGGCACCGCAACTGGCTGCCGGCCAGCGAAATCCGCGGTGAGGGCCTGTTTCTTCGCTTCCGCACGGAAAAAATTGACCAGTGGATACAGGACAATCCGGCAATCGCCGGACGTGTCGCCGCGATGGAATCAACATCGGCCGCGGTAGCGGCCGCACGCGGTTATGAGAGGGACTACACGATTACTGCCCGCCTGTTGCTGGTACACACGTTCGCGCACGCGCTGATACGGCAAATTTCGGTGGATTGCGGCTATTCATCGTCGGCGCTCCGGGAGCGCCTCTATATTGCCGATGCGGCCGGCGGTGCGTCCGCAATGAACGGCGTGCTGATTTATACTGGGTCACCGGATTCCGAAGGTAGTCTCGGCGGACTGGTACGCCTTGCCGATCCGCAGATTCTGCCGCATATCGTCATGCAGGCAATACGCAATGCCCACTGGTGCGGCAGCGACCCGGTGTGCCTCGAAACCGATCCTGCTCAGTCCGGAGAAAAAATCAGTGGTGCAGCCTGTCATTGCTGCGTGCTGGTGCCCGAAACTGCTTGCGAAAAATTCAACCGTGAACTCGATCGGGCCATGTTGACCGGCGATGCGGAATATCGCTGGAAAGGATATTTCCATGGCATTGATGAGTAAATCATGGCTGTCCTGATTCCAGACACGCCCAAGGAGTGTCCGTTCGGCGAACGGACCGTCTACGAAAAACTCGGCCGAGACCTCGATGATGACTGGATCATCCTGCACTCGCTCGGGTTGCCGGGCCATCCTACCAAGATCTGGGGCGAAGCCGATATTGTGGTGCTGTCGACAAAGGGATTTTTTGCGCTGGAAGTCAAGGGCGGCAAGGTATCCTGCCGCGATGGCATCTGGTACTACGGCGAACCTGGTGCCCCCGGTTACACTAAGAAAGAAGACCCGTGGACCCAAGCCAAGACCACCATGTTTGCGATAAAGGAACGGCTTGCCGCGGCCAAGCCGGAGATGGCACGGCTGCTTTTCGGTTTCGGGGTCGTCATGCCGATGGAAACCTTCAATGCATCCGGCGCCGAGATCGAGCCGGCGGTATTGCTGGACCGCAGGGACTTCCGCAGAAATCTGGGGTTCTATATCGGTGATCTGCAGCGGCACTGGACGGCTACCTATCAGGCGCGGCATGGCCACGCGCCGCGGCTGCCAACCCGTGCCGACACCCGGCGCGCGCGCGAAATCCTGCGTCCGGACGTGGAGTCCGCATTCAGTCTCGGCAGCTGGCTCAATGGCGTCGAAAGCCGACTGATCCAGCTGTCCAATGACCAGATTCGCGCGTCACGGCGCATGGCAGCCAATCCGCGCACGATCGTCAGCGGCAAAGCCGGTACGGGGAAGACTATCATCGCGGTCGAACGTGCCAGACGACTGGCAGCCGACGGCCACAGTGTCCTCTATCTCTGTTTCAATCATCTTCTTGCCGATCACATCCGTTCTGCGCTGGCGGAGGACCCGCATGCCAACCGCATTGAAGTCCGCCACGTCCACTCGCTCTATCGCGAGGTGATCGGTCGCGCCGGCCTCGCAGACCGGATAAAGGAGGAGGCGGACACGACGGAGTTGTTTGGAAAAGTGTTTCCCGAGCTGTTTGTCGAGGCAGCCATTGAATGCGGAGCAAAAAGCTATGATGCGCTGGTGGTCGACGAGGCGCAGGATCTGCTGACGCCGGAAAATCTGGAGGCGCTGGATGTGCTGCTCAATGCCGGCCTCAACCGCGGGCGCTGGCATATATTTCTCGATCCGTTACAGAATATCTATAACACCGAAACGCAGGAGCAGGTCGTTCAGCGACTGGCCGAAGCGCAACCCGCCCACGACGATCTCTTTGAAAACTGTCGTAATACCCGGCAGGTTGCAGTGCAGGCATCGATTGTATCCGGCATAGACCTTGCACTTGAGGGAGCGCCAGACGGTCCGGAGTCGGGCAACGTGTATTACCGCGACCGTGCCGGATTCCTGTCGGCACTGGAGACCGAGATATGCAGTCTCATCCGGGGAGAGGTGCGCCCCGGTGACATCGTGATCCTGTCGACGCGCAAAAAGGAAAATTCCCTGATTGCCGGCCTTGACCATTTTGCCGGTATCGCCATCACCGACGTCACAACACCGCGCACCGACGCTATCCTTTTTTCGACGATGCATGGATTCAAGGGACTTGAGCGCAAGGTGGTGCTGGCGATCGATCTCGAACGCATCGGCCAAGCGCAGATGGCGATGCTGCACTATGCGGGATTGTCGCGGGCAACCATAATACTGAAGGTGTTTCTCCCGGAAGAGGCCAGGACCGCATATGCGCGCCAGGCTGTGCTTTTCACGGAGCGGAATATGTTGATGTGAACCGGAGCAGACAGGAACTGCCGGAGGGTCGTGATTTTGAGTGGAGACGGCCGGAACGCCGTGACTTCGAAATACCGGGAGAACAGAGTGGAGTGGGAAAAAGGAACGGAAGTCCGGCGCATCGACAACCCGGGCAAGACCGGGATGACGACGGGGCAGGTACGTCAGCGCGGGGACCTCAAGTATTACGGAATACGATGGCAGGACGGCGCGAATGACTATGTCGCCGAGGACCAGCTGGAACCGCTGACTGCGACTGTGTCCAGAGATCCGTACCTGTTGATTGAATCCGGACGTTATGGACGGTCGGAAGACCTGCGGCGAAGCCTGACGCACGTGCACCTTTCCGGGCGGCTTGCCAATCTGGTCTACTCGATGGGCATCACCAACACCGAGTTCTACCCGCACCAGTACAAACCGCTGCTGACCCTGCTCGAGTCGCCTGCCGAAGGCATGCTGATTGCGGACGAAGTCGGTCTCGGCAAAACGATTGAGGCAGGCATCATCTGGACGGAGCTGCGCGCGCGCGAGGATATGCGGCGCCTCCTCATCGTCTGTCCCGCCATGCTGCGGGAAAAATGGCAGGATGAGCTGCGGCTGCGCTTCGGCATAGATGCTGCAGTCGTCGATGCGCGCGAACTGGCGGGCGAACTGTCGCGAACTTCGGCAAGCAGCACGGCAAAGGCATGGATTGCCAGCTACCAGTCCCTGCGGCCGCCGAAGAGCTGGCGCTCCGGGGGGGAACCGGCGGAGAAACGCCCGTCGTCGCGACGTCTGCTCGCAGACCTGCTTGACGGTACGCCTGAAGGCGAGAGCCTGATAGATCTGGTGGTGTTCGATGAAGCGCACTACATGCGCAATCCCGAGAGCGCGGCGCACCGCCTCGGCGAGCTGCTGCAGAAGGTATCGCAGCAGCGCGTACTGCTGTCCGCTACGCCAATCAATCTGAACAACGAAGATCTGTTTTATCTTCTGAGGCTGTGCGATCCCGATCATTTTCAGTATCCGTCCAGCTTTCATGAAATGCTTGTGGCGAACCGGCCACTGGTTGCCGCGCGCGACGCGGCGTTGCGCCACACGTCGACAGCGGACGAGATCGTCGGCCATATCCGCGAAGCGGCGGCAAGCAGCCTGCTGTCCGGATCCCGCCAGCTCGCCACCCTGATCGAGGAGCCGCTGACAAACGAGATGCTGTTGGATCCGGCCTGCCGGGCCGAACTGGCTGCAGGTCTGGAAAGGGTTAATCTGCTTGGCCATGTCATCACGCGCACCCGCAAGCGGGACGTGCAGATGGAACGAGCGGTGCGGGAGGTCCATCCGGAAAAAGTCACCATGACGGACGCCGAGCGCAAGTTCTATGAGTACGTGACAGAAGTGACCCGGGATTACGCCTGGCGCCGCGGCATCTCCGACGGTTTTCTGCTGGCGACGCCGCAGCGCCAAGTCTGCAGCTGCCCGGCGGCTTTTGCAAAAGCCTGGCTGAGCGGGGACATGTCATTTGTCAGCGAGCTGGCCGAGCAGGTACTGGAAGACGCGGAGGGGTCGGAAGACGATGTAGAGGTTGAGGACATCAGTTCCTCGCTCAAGGAGTTCCTGGTCGCGAACCGCCCGCGTGACCTCGATCCCTCGTTTCTCGAAAAATCCGATTCCAAGCTGGTACGTCTGACGGAAGTGCTCGGCGAGTACTTTGCAGAAAACCCTGATGAAAAAGTCATCCTGTTCACGTCATTCCGGGTTACAGCGCAGTACCTGCGAGACCGGCTCAACGTTTCCGGTATGCCGTCGCTTCTGCTGTGGGGCAATATGTCGGAATCCAAGCAGGGTCTTATCAATGAATTCCGTGAAAGGCCCGACCTGCGTGTCCTAGTGTCGACCGAGGTGGCATCCGAAGGCGTGGACCTGCAGTTTTGCCGACTGCTGGTGAACTATGACCTTCCATGGAACCCGATGCGGGTGGAGCAGCGGATCGGCCGGATTGACCGTCTCGGGCAAAAAGCCAAAGTTATCCATATCTGGAATCTGTTTTATCAGGGCACCATTGACGACCGGATCTTTACACGGCTGCTGAGCCGGCTTCGTGTCTTCAGCGAAGCGCTGGGCGAACCTGAACCGAGCATTGGCGAAACAGTGCAGAAGCTCGAATCACGCCTGCTTACGCAGAAGCTGTCTGCAGAGCAGGAAGATGAGGAGATCGAACGTGCGCGGCAGGCTCTGGAGAATGTCCGCAAGCGTCAGGAGGAACTCGAACGCAATGCCTCGCAGATGATGGCACACGGCGGTATCGTCCTCGACCGAATCGCGGCGGCAAAAGAATTGTCGCGCCGCGTCAGCGAAACCGACCTTGTCATTTATGTCCGAGATTTCCTTCTGCGCCACGCACCTGGCCACCAGTTCCATAAAATGGCGAATCCGGACGAGTACACGATACAGTTGCCTGCGTCGACTGCCTCCGAGCTGGAAGATTACTGCCGCCGCAACGGCATCGCCGGAGAAACAATTCTCGGGAATTCGCTGCCGCGTCTCTGCCGCTTTATCAACAGCGTGACAAGTGCAAGTACACGGGCCTGCGAAGTGATCCATCAGTTCCACCCTCTTGTCCGATTTATCGGTCACAAACTGAAAGAACTCGATGAAGCTTTTTATCCGCTGGTTGCGGTGACGCTTCACAGCGATGTCGCAGGTGTGGCGGCGGATGACTACATGTTTGCGGTGCGCCGATGGACATTCAGCGGTGTCCGCGAAGAAGAATGGCTGCAGGCCGCGGTATGTACGCTCGACAATCACCAGGTACTCGCCGAGGAGCAGGCCGACACGCTCCTGAATCTGATACGCGTTCATGGCCACGACTGGCTCGAAGCACCGCACCTGATGAAGCCCGACGTGGTGGCCGCCTGTCTGGATGTGCTGGATGTCCACCTGGATCAGGTATACCAGCGCGCCAAACGTCGCAAGCAGGATGAGAACGCGGATCGTCTCATGTTCCAGCTGCACGGGATCGACCAGCATCTGCAGCGTCGCCTGCAAGTGCTTGAAGGGGTACGGGCTCGGCACGCCTCTCTCGGCCGCAGCGGCCTTGTGAAAGCAACTCAGGGACGGATAGACAATCTTCGGGCTCAGATGGGTCTGAAAAAAGAGCAGGTGCTGCGTCATGAAAAAGTCATTCCTGACAGCCAGCTGATCTGCGCCGGAGTGTTGCGCGTCACAACGGAGTGAGACATGGAAAACTGGAAGAAAGCGCTGAAGGACATCAGGAAGCAGCTTGCGACTCCAGCTTCTGATTCTCCGGAGACAAAACGGGCGCGTGAAATCGGCTCGACGAAAGTCATGTACGGGACTGTCAGCCGGCCTCCGAAACATGGCTCCGGCTCGGATACTATGCGGGATAAGCAGCAACGCACCGGGCAATCGGTGCAAACAATGCCAAAGCCTGTAAAGGCTGCAAACGCTGTGAAGCCGGATATACCGGCTCCGGTAAGCCTGAACCGCCCTGTCCAGACCAGACCCGCTTCCGCGCATCCAGCCACTGCCGCGCGCAGCCCGGAAGTGCCGGTTTCTCAGCCAAAACCGGTTCCCGTGCCCGACATCATCACGCCGCGCCGCCCGAGTGTCCTGAGCCGTCAGAGCTGGTTCCGGTCTCCGGCAGAATGGGTGGAAAAGGGCATGCGGGTCCAGCTCGCCGCACCTGGACAGAAGCGGCGCGCCATTGATGTCGTGATCGGTCTCGATTTCGGTACCTCCTACACCAAGGCAGCTGTTGGCATGCTGGATAAGATCTATCCCATCAGCTGGGAAGGGACGGCTGTACTGCCCGATCCTTATCTCTTGCCTAGTGAATATACGATCCGGACCGACGGATCTGTCGTCCTGGGGCAGCACCCCAACGCGGACGCGACTCAGATCAGACAGGACCTTAAGCTGCCGTTCCTCTCTCCCGGGGTATCGGCAGCCTCGGTCGCGTCCGCAGCGATGTTTATCGGGCTGGTGCTGTGTTACATCCGGGCATGGGTTTTCGAAAAGCATGCCACGAAGATTGGCGACGCAACGATTCGCTGGCATTTCAATCTTGGCGTGCCCAGCAATGGTCTGGAAGACGAACGGCTGAAATCCACGTACCACAGGCTCGGCTGTACCGGCTGGTTGCTGAGTGAATCGGCGGATCCGATATCCCTGCCGGGTGCGGAGGCAGTAGCGATGGCATGGGCGGCCGGCGGTCGACCCGACTCGCTGCAGGATCTGAGTGTCGCTCCGGAATTCGTGGCCCAGATTGCCGGTTATGTCCAGTCTCCGCAGCGCATCGACGGACTGCATGCGCTTGTTGATGTGGGAGGCGGGACGATGGACATCGCAACGTTCATTGTCCATCATGTTGAAGGCGACGACACCTTCCCGTTTCTTGTTCCTGTTGTGAGGGCGCTTGGTACGCAGATGTTGATTCAGAACCGGCTGGTGGGATCGGAACACAACGATGTCAAGCGTCTTCCAGACTACCTGTCGCCGATAGCTGAAACTACGGAATTTGCCGTGCAGTCGGGGATTAGCGAAAACCATGTCAGGCAACGCGATGTGTTGTTTGCGGAGGCCGTGCAGAAGGCCGTTCATGACGTATTTTTTAAAACGCGCTCGAGGCGATATCGGCTGTCGGACGCGTGGTCCGTCGGGCTGCGCACGTTCGTCGCCGGTGGCGGCGCAGCGGCATGCGGGTACGTCGATGCAGTAAGAGACGGTGGCACGCGCGTTGCCAGGAGCATCGACATCATGCACTTGCCTTTTCACCCCCGGCTTGCGGATTTCAACGGAACGCAGACTGACTACCAGCGTATATCCGTAGCGTGCGGCCTAGCGCAGGATGCGTTTTCTCTCGGACGGATTATCCCTGCTAAGGAGGTAGAGGACGACACGGCACTAACGATGCCGGTCGCGGAACGCTATTCACATGAAGACCTTTACGGGCGTTGAGATACGAAATTGGCAGCAAATGTCACTGGCGTCCATTGTCTCCTCGTCGCCCGCAATTGCCACCCAGCTCTCGCCAGGTGGCATCATTGATCGAACGCTCTCTCGATCCCCTGCACTTGAGTCGCACCTGCTTCAAGCTCTTGGGGGTGATGACGAAACCGGAAATCCAGTCATCCGCCCGGAAATAAATCGTATCAAACGCGTCGTCCGAAAGAATGCCATGGGCCTGTTCGCGTTGCGTTATGGCCGGATACCATCCGCAGAAAAAGCTGGTCCTGTTGGCTTGTATCCGTATCAAAGCCCAAACGAACTTTCCGCGCCGTACTTCATGGCCACGTTCACCGAGCGCTTCAAATCAAAACCGTGGGTAACCGTTCAGCGCCGGGCGTTTTCCTACATCTTCGTCCGCGACCCGCAGCACAGTGGCAAGGTCTGGTGTGCCAGGAATATCCATCGCTCCATGTGGGATGTTGTTCATTTTCCCGATCCCAAAGAGTGCCCCTATACGAAGCTCTCCCCAGCGCTGGCTGTTCCCTGAGCAAAGCGTAAGCCAGTTGTAACAAACGATCTGGGGCTGCAGGTCAGCATTCGTGTCCCGGCAAGCGTGGGGATAGTTTTGTTGCGTGTCAATTTAACTGTTTTTTTATACAGTGTTTTATGTGTCCCTGTTAAAATTATGGGGATCGCAAGTCGGCAGGCCACTTTGACTTGGCCCGGCTCAGCGTTGCGTGGCTATGCTCAACCCGACACAAAATTTCAGAAATTCCTGGAAATGGGGGCGGCAATAACCCATAATGTCCGCAAGTTTACCCAGATATGACAACATGGCCAAATCCCAACCCTTAGAACTGTTGAAGCAGGCACGAACCCGCTTCACACAACGTGAAATCGCCGAGCGCGTCGGCAAGAATGCCAAGACTGTGGGTCGCTGGGAAAAAGGCGAAACGCCATGTCCTATCATGCTCGAACCGGCATTGCGGGACATGCTGCAAACGCCGCCGACCTGTGCTGCAGCAGGCGATCAGAACTTCCGCTTTATCGATCTGTTCGCGGGCATCGGTGGTATCCGCATGGGCTTCGAAGCACATGGCGGTGAGTGTGTGTTTACCAGCGAATGGAATGACTTCTCGAAAAAGACCTATATCGAGAACTACGGTAATAATCACCCGTTCGTCGGTGACATAGTGCCATTCCCCGCCGAAGACATACCCAATCATGATGTGCTCTTGGGCGGCTTCCCGTGCCAACCTTTTAGCCTTGCCGGGGTGAGCAAGAAGAATTCGCTCGGTCGTCCGCACGGCTTCGAATGCACCACCCAAGGAACGCTTTTCTTCGACGTGGCCCGTATAATCGCCACCAAGCGGCCTGCCGCGTTCCTGCTGGAAAACGTGAAGAACCTGCTTTCGCACGACAAGGGCAATACATTTGACGTGATCCTGCAAACACTGCGGAATGAGCTTGGTTACAACGTGCATTACAAGGTGATCGATGGCCAGCATTTCACTCCACAGCACCGCGAGCGGATCATCATTGTTGGATTCCGCGAGAAAACCGGCTTTTCCTGGGATGATCTGCGCTTACCTACGGACGGCCCGCGTCTGGCGTCAATCCTGCACAAGACCGATGGCACCGAACCTGTCTTGGAGTGGGACGAAGACAGATTTTTCGACCACCAAAAGCGCAGCCTCCAGCCCAAGTACACGCTTACCCCTAACCTGTGGGCCTATCTGCAAAGTTACGCCGAAAAACACCGCGCGGCTGGCAACGGATTCGGCTTTGGCATGGCCTTTCCGGACAGCGTTACGCGTACTTTATCGGCCAGGTATCATAAAGACGGATCCGAAATCCTGGTCTATCAAGGCAAGACGAAACGTCCGCGCCGTCTGACGCCGCGCGAGTGTGCCAGATTGATGGGCTTTCCCGATACGTTCAAGATTCCCGTGAGCGATACACAAGCATATCGTCAGTTTGGCAATAGCGTCGTCATGCCGGTGATGCAGGAAGTGGCGCGCATCATGGTGCCACATATCCAGGCGCTGATCGCGCATGAGCGTGATGGCGCGCCGCTTGCAATGCCACTCTTTGGCTAATGGCCGATGTAGTTGATAGTGTAACCCGTAGCCGGATGATGTCCGGCATACGGGGCCGCAACACCAAACCGGAAATCCTGATCCGCAGCCTGCTGCATGGTCAAGGTTTCCGGTTTCGTCTTCATGCCCGAGATTTACCAGGTAAGCCCGATATCGTTTTGCGTCGCTTCCATGCAGTAATATTCGTGCATGGTTGCTTTTGGCATGGGCATGACTGCCCACTGTTCAAATGGCCGAGCACACGCCCGGATTTCTGGCGGGAAAAAATCGATCGGAACCGATCGAGCGATCACAAGACAACGGACGCTCTGCTCGCGAGCGGGTGGCGGGTTGGTATCGTTTGGGAATGCGCAATACGTGGCAGAAACAGGAATATCGAGGGCGTTACGCAACGGTTGTCTGACTGGCTTCGAAGTGATGCCCCATTTATCGAGGAGCGGGGATGAAACGTGGGTATCTGTCCGAATATTTCGAGGGGGTTGCGGCCAAGCGTTTAAGTGCGGTTGAAGCTGATGTCATTACGTCGCACCAGCATGAGTTCAACGGCGTGGAAGGGTTGCGGGAGATCCTGGGCGAACCGCAAGGTAAGGTACATTACGAAGCCACGCTCATGTATCTTACGGACCATGACGACGAGCCCATAGTCGAAGACAGTACACTGACTTGGTATGACGCACGCCAGCGGGCACGACTCGAACGTGGGGTCATGCGATACGAATACCGTCTCTACTTCAAAACGACAAACGTATCACTGAACGCCGCCGCTGGTGACCTCCTTGTAATCGCGAAATCGCGCGATGGCGGTTTGCTGGTGGTCATAGCAGAAAGCGGTTCGAGCATAGCCCGGCAGATCGAGTGGTTGTTCGGCTTTGTTGACTTAGCGCATCCTGGATTTTCCGTTAAGTCCGAACTTGAAACAGAGCAAGACCGCATCGAGTTTGCATCGCGCTTCATCCTGGAAAGCATCGGCGTTGTGGTGGAGACATCCGCTGAAACGTACCTCGATGTCATGCTTGAAAAATTCAAAAGCAAATTCCCTACTACACGCGAATTCTCCGCGTATGCACGCTCGACCCTCAAGGAAATTGACCCACGTGATGACCCGGACATCGTACTCATGACTTGGATGGAGCGCGAGGAAATCCTGTTCCGCACACTTGAGCGCTACCTCATCGCAGACCGGCTCTCACGAGGTTTCGCAGGCGACGTGGCCGCTGGCGTTGATGTTGACGGCTTCCTGTCGTTCTCATTGTCGGTGCAGAACCGCCGCAAAAGTCGTGTCGGTCTCGCGCTGGAAAACCATCTCGAACTCCTGTTCGTAGAAAACGGTCTGCGCCACACCCGAACTGCCGTTACGGAAAACAAGGCAAAACCGGACTTCCTGTTTCCCGGCATCGCCGAATACCACAATCCGGCTTTTGACACTTTGAAACTGACCATGTTGGGAGTGAAGTCCACTTGCAAAGACCGGTGGAGGCAGGTGCTCGCCGAAGCCGACCGGATCGACGACAAGCATCTGTTGACGCTGGAAACCGCGATTTCCACTCAGCAGACCGACGAAATGGCCGCGAAGCGCTTGCAACTGGTCTTGCCGGGTGGGCTGCATCAGACCTACACGTCCGCGCAGCAGGCGTGGTTGATGAACATTGCAGATTTCACTGCTCTTGTTCGCGAACGGCAAGAGCCGTAAGGACACGCCCCGGGTCGATCAGTTGAAGTACGGACACTGGTTCGCATCCGGAAATTAGCAACCCGTGGCGATTCGCCTATCAAAAAGAAGAAACGAATGCATACACCTTGGGGCAATCTTTGTGATATCGATTTCGTAGACCATTCGATGGCCGAGAAAATTATCAGTGCCGATAAGCATCAGCTCGTCGAGGGGCTGGTCGTCGAATGTCTGTTCGATCAGATCGCTCAGAAAGTGCCAAACTCCGCCGATTGCAAAATCGTTCCACTCGATGTGGAAACCATCGTGGTCGACACGAACAAGGCGTCAGGGCGTTGGGTAGCGCTTGTTTGGGCGCGCACCAAAACGGAAGGCCTAGGACGATATTTACTGGCACTCGAACAAGGATTCGTGCCTTATCTGCTTGAATATAATCCCGTCATCGGATTTACCGCCACGAAGAGGGAAAATGGAAGGTCGGTAGCGCCACCTGAATCGCTTTCGATCCTCATGGAAAAACTTTCCGAAACAAAATACAAGCCTTTCTCGGTAAATGCTTCCGTGAGGGATGAAATGCGCCAAAAGCAGGCGTTCTGGGGCTTCATTTCGAATTATTACGGGAGCGAAATAGGAACGCAGATCGTTCTTCCACGTATCCTGATTAATTGTGGCGTTCAGCCATATTTTCGCAGGGTATGGAACCTTGATCGCGTCTTCCTGGTAGACAACGAAATCTGGTTATTGGAAGTTAAACACAAGTTTCCGATGGAGTTACCTCCAAAGGAGAATTACCCTACGCTCCGGTTCGGTATCAACGAAGGTGAACTCGCTGTGATTAGCAGACTTGTCGACTCCGGAATTCGATGCTTACACACCATATTGGTCAAACCTTTTTGGTCGAAGGAAATCGGATCGATGTATTTGTTGAATGATCTTGCGTCGCGAGAGAAAACGGCAATGATCGCTGTCGACCTCAACCGGCAGATCATAAAAAAAATGATAGCGGGCCAGTCCGGAAAATCCGGGGCGCACACGACAATTACAGGCGAATCTGGAATGAAATATCGTACTCTCCCAGCCAAGTCCTTCAGTGACCTCGGTATTCTTTCGGATCCCCCGGAGAAAATCGCAAGAAAAATGGTCGCTGCCATGAAAAGCGAATGCGTCTCTTTTGTTCACGAGGAGCATTTGCAAGCGCTGCGTAGCAAAGTTGAAAAATGATCCGTTTATTTGACTGGATGAAATTTAATAGCTCCGGTATGGATAACGGCGGCACCGCTGACGCCCAATATGGTAACCGTGCCCACTTCCTGATCTCGAATACCCGTTTCACCTGGCAGGCTGCCAAGACCTGCTCATTGTGAAATCGCAAGTCCTGATTCCGCGTCATCAGGAAAAACCTAAAGGCACGTGCAACCACTTCATCAAGATATGGGCGTTCTCCGGCGTACAAACGTTCCTAACATTGGGCTGAGTCTTGTTCCATACCCGATCTCTACTCTAAGTCGCTGTTCAGCAAGACTCGAATGCGACTGGCCTTCTAGAAGTGCATGAGCCAGCTCATACGTGATTACACGGTTCCGACCAATAGATTCAAAGGGTTGCAGATTTCACCTGTAACCTTTTTTCATTTGAATGATTGATGTCCGGCAAACAGCCGAATTACCTGTGACTCGGGCCAAGCACGATCGCGTGTAAAGCCATTCCCCTATAAGAGCGCTTTAAAGATGAGCCTCTTCCAAGGCGATTCAAAATAAATTCAACCATATATCCCAGTACTGAGGCGGCTGCGTTATCGACATCACCACGCCCTCTCGCGCTCCGCTCACTCCTTGTGTTTCGGTACATTCAACCAGACTGAAATTGACTAGGGAGGATGAGCGCAACGATCCAGGTAGTACATCAAAAACAGAAGGGCCTATTTCTCGATAGACGGATGATCATCGAGAAGTAGGCTTTTTTTGTTTCAACCCCACACATTTAAAGGAGTCACGATGCAAGAACAGCCTTTTTCAATTATCGAGGAACAGCCTGTACCGTCCCTCATCTGCCCCCATTGCCAATCCAGCCGTATCAGTACAAGGAACTACGCGAAGAAAGCCGGTGGCGCCGTCGGCACCGTTGCCGGCGTGGCGGCAGGCGCCGCGGGCGCGATGAGCGGCGCCGAAGCAGGAGCCGTTGTCGGTGCCCTAGGTGGCCCGGTCGGCATCGCCATCGGTGGTCTGGCGGGCGCGATCCTCGGTGGACTGTTTGGCGGCGCTGCAGGCTGTGCAGCGGGCACCACACTGGGCAGCATTGTGGACGACACCGTCCTAGACAATTACCAGTGTCTGGCGTGTGGCCACACCTTCGGCAAGCAGCACCACTAAACCGCCGTTGGGGTGACCACCAGCATCAACCTTCCCCGTACGTCACGGCTCACCATCCGCACCACGAACCTGATCCTGCCGGGCTTCGATCTACCCGCAGTCATCCGATCCATCGCACCGCAGTGGTAACACGACCGTAACCAACCCCACGCACTGAACCGCCTTTGCTGTTTTGACCCAGCGGCATCGTCACGTGCGTAGCAAATGAAAGGAACACCCCATGGTACATCTCCTCGAAAACATGGCCTACGTCGGCGCCACGCCCTGGCACGGTCTCGGCAACCCACTCACCGCCCGGCAGCCGATTGAAGTCTGGGCCCGGCAAGCCGGTATGGACTGGCAGATCCGGGAAGCGCCGGTGCGCTTCATGACCGAAAGCGCCGGCCCCCTCGGCGCGATCCTGTCCTTCCCGGAAAACAAGGTCCTGTTCCGCTCCGACACCCATGCCCCACTGTCGGTCGTCAGCCAGCGCTACCAGGTGGTGCAGCCGCGCGACATCCTGGAGTTCTATCGGGACCTGACCGAAATCTCCGGCTTCGAGCTGGAAACCGCCGGCATCCTGAAAGGCGGCCGCAAGATCTGGGCGCTGGCACGCACCGGGCAGTCATCGACTATCAAGGGCAACGACGTCACCAACGCCTACGTGCTGCTGGCCACCGCCTGCGATGGCACCCTGGCCACCACGGCCCAATTCACCTCGATCCGGGTGGTGTGCAACAACACCCTGGCGGTGGCACTGGCCGGCAGCCATGGTGCGGTCAAGGTGCCGCACAACACGGCGTTCGATCCGCAGGCGGTCAAACAGAAACTGGGCATCTCGGTGTCAACCTGGGATGAGTTCATGTACCGCATGAAAGCCCTGAGCGAACGGAAGGTGAAATCGAAGGAAACGCTGAATTACTTCTTGCGGGTCTTTACCGACCACAACAAAACCGCCGCCGGCCACACCAACGAACGCGCGATGGCGAAAGCCATGGCGCTGTTCGATGGGCACGGTAAAGGCGCGGAAATGGCCTCGTCCAAAGGCACGGCATTGGGCCTGCTGAATGCCATGACCGAGTTCGTCGACCATGAACGACGCGCTCGCAGTGTCGATCACCGGCTGGAATCGGCCTGGTTTGGGCAAGGCGCCAACCTGAAGCAAAAGGCGCTCGACCAGGCCTTGTTACTGATTGCCTGAATCCATCGTTGCATCCCCCCAACCCCGCCCGACTGAGCTTATCGCCTGGTCGGGCTTTTTATTTCGAGGAGAACAAGAATGAATACTGCAGCGATTGCCGTCAAGGCAAGCCGGCCCGCGTTGCGGCTGGTCTCGACCAAGGAACTGAGCCGGGACGATTGGCTCACCGTTCGGAAAGGAGGCATCGGCAGCAGTGATGCCGCCGCCGCTGTCGGACTCAATCCGTATCAGTCCCAACTGGAGCTGTGGCTGATCAAGACCGGCCGTGATGGCGACTTGCCGAAGATCGACCCCAAGGACGAAAATTCGCCGATGTATTGGGGTTCGTTGCTGGAACCGATCGTGGCCGCGCACTATACGAGACGCTCGGGCAACCGGGTCCGACGGATCAACGCGGTCCTGCAGCATCCCGATCCGGACAAAGCCTGGATGCTGGCGAACATTGACCGGGAAGTCATCGGTGCCCGGGACGTGCAGATCCTGGAATGCAAGACCGCGGGCGAGTTCGGTGTCCGGCTGTGGCGCGACGGGGTGCCGGAATACGTCCAGTGCCAGGTCCAGCATCAGCTGGCGGTGACCGGCAAAACCGCGGCCGATGTGTGCGTGCTGGTGTGCGGGCAGGAAATCCGGATTCACCGGATTGATCGGGACGACGCGCTGATTGCCCGCTTGATCGAACTGGAACGGCAGTTCTGGCGTTACGTCGAGACCGATACGGCACCACCCGCCGATGGCTCGGATTCGGCGGACCTGGCATTGCGCTGCCTGTATCCACAGGATGCCGGTCAAACCCTGGATTGGCGCGACGACCGCCCCTTGTCGGCCACTTTCGCCGACCTGGTGGCAGTCCGGGCTGAAATCGAAACCCGGCAAAGCCTGGAAGCGGAGCTCAAGCAGCGCCTGCAGCAGCGCATGGGCGACGCCAGCCGGGCGCTGTTCGGGACCGGCAGCGTCAGCTGGAAACGCTCGAAGGACGGCAGCGGCCTGGATCTTGCCAGGCTACTGCAGGATCACCCAGATCTGCTGCAGCGCTATCCGCTGGTCAAACCCGGCAGCCGCCGCTTTCTCATCAGTACGTAATTCCGTCGGCATTTCCCCACCGCAGTTCAACCGATGCAGTCGCCCCCTCTGCTGGGGCTGTGTGTGCTGTCCGCCCCATGCGAAAACCGGGGCGGGCTTTGCTATTTCAAGGAGAAGATCATGATCAAAGGCTTAGCCATTACCCCGCCGATACTGGGGCGGATCTCGATCGGCCGGGTGGTCGAGAAAAACGGCAAACGTCTGCCGGAAAAAGACGATCAATTCACGATCACGTCGCAGGTGCAGAACCGGGATGGCTGGGTAACCCATCCTTACGACGCCGACCTGCGCCAGAAGCTGGATGGCGACAAGCTGCGCTCGATTCCGATCCGGGTGCTGTTCAACGATCCGCAACTGAACCTGCGCGCCGAGTATTGCCTGTTCGACCGCAAGAGCGGTCGCCCCCTGTGCGTCGGCAACGGGGAGCAATGCCGGCGCTATGCCGGCGCGCAGGTGCAATCGCTGCCCTGCCCGTCGCCGGATGAATGCGAATTCTCGGATGGCTTGTGCAAACCCTATGGCCGCCTGAACGTGAAAATCGGGGACGACGACGACTTAGGCACCTTCATCTTCCGCACTACTGGCTACAACAGCATCCGCAACCTGACCGCCCGACTGCACTACTATCGGGCGGTCTGCGGGAATTTGCTGGCCTGCCTGCCCCTGCAACTGCGTTTGCGCGGCAAGAGCACCACGCAAAGCCATCGCGCTCCCATCTATTACGTCGACCTCACCATCCGCGATGGCCTGAGCCTGGTCGATGCGGTCAACCGGGCCAGGGAAGAGCATCAGCTGCGCGACGCCATGGGCTTCGACCAGGAGGCGCTGGATACGGCGGCAGAAAGCGGCTTTGCCAGTGGCGCCTTCGAGCATACGGCTGAGGAGATGATCGATATTGGGGAGGAGTTTTTTGCTGCGGCCAGTGCCGATGCCATTCCCGCTACCGGCAAGGTCGCCGCAGGGTTGCGGGAGAAGCTGGAGAGTAAGGTGAAGAAGCTGGACGGGGAATCGCCACCTGGTCAAGGCAGCCCCAACGCAGACTGATCAAACAGTGTCCTGCAACTGCTTGACCAACTCTTCCAGCAGGTAACGGCGCTGCGGCGACAAAGACTGGATTTTCAATGCCAGGTCCAAGGCGTCGGCGGACGGCTCGAGGTCCGCCGTCTTGCCTCCCTGGGCCTTGCCTTCCGGTGTCCCGGGAGGCGGGCCGTAATGCAGCCAGTGTTCATCCACCTTGAGCCATTTTGCCAGCGTTGCGAGTTTGTCCTGGGTGGGAATCGTCCGGCCGGTCAGCCATTTATGGGCGGTTTGCGTCGATACCGCCGTCCCGGCGTAGCGCAGGTTGAAGCGCAAGGCCAGTTCAGTCGCACCGTTGACCGGCTCGGGACTGCGACGCAAGGCAAATTCCAGCCGCTTGGAGAACGCGACTTTTTCATCATGGGTGGGCATGCAGCGATTGTGCTGTACCCGATGATTCCGCATGGCAACCAGTTGGGTTAATTATATCTCACTTGGGATATACTGATCTTGCCTAAGACAAACATTTTCACCCTATTCACTTTTTAAACCAAAGGAGAAATTCCCCATGAAGCGTTCCGTTTTGGGTGTTCTGTGTGCATCCCTTTGCCTGTCCGCTTTCGCTGCCGAGGGGCGGTGGACTGAAGGGTATGGACAAGGGAATCTCGAATATTTCATCGACAACCAGGGCATCCGGCTTCACATCGCGTGCCCCACGAAAGACGGTAGTGCAGAGACATCCTCTAGCGTCTCCCTGCAGCAGGTCAGCAATGGCGCAGAAGCCAAGCAGTTCAGCGTGACAGTCAACGGCGTGACTTACGAAGGGCCATTCGCAGCAGACAGCAGGGTGGGCGAAAACAGTTTCAGGTCGCTGATTGATGGTCTGCGCAAGGGCAACGCCGTAGTCAAGGCCGGAAAAAAGACGATCACCTATCCCAAGAGCAATGCCGCCCAGGTTCTTCCCCACGGGAAGAAATTCGCCTGCAACACGATGTAAGTGTCACTGACCCCGTGCTAACGGGATGCTCAGCACTTTCTCCATACAAAGTGCTGTTTTCATTCTTATCAACCCCCGACATTTCAATGGGAGATCATCGTGTCCGTCAAACAAAAAATCATCAATGCCTACCTCGTCGCCTGGTTGCTCTTCGCTTTGTATGGCTGGCTGTTTGGCCCAAATAGTTATCGTGGCTTCATGTACAACATCGGACGTGGCTTGCTGTGGCCAGTCATGATTTTCCCTGAGCTCGGCACAGCCATTAGCGCCCTCGTCATCCTGGTCGTTGTCATCGGCGTCCTCGTCTTCGTGCGCAATCCCCGAAAATAAATTCCTTTTGAAAACATGAAGAACCCACTCTTGATGTGGATAGCGCTCGGAATCGCCCTCACGGGCTGTTCCAGCAAAAAATCCCAGTTCGAATCTCAATTCATGGACGGTTGCGTAGGGCTGAATGGGGGGCGCCAGCAGAAGAGAATCTGCTCCTGCGTGGTTGAAAAACTCGAAGCACGCCATTCAATCGACGATCTCTTCGCACTGGCACAACAACCCCATCTGTTGTTGCGGGAGACCATCCCCCACGCACAAGCTTGCAGCGCAAGAAACTGAGGGCGCCGTTTATCACCTCGCCATTGAACGACATCGGCAAAGATGGAAACCCTACGTGTCCACGTCAAAAGACTATTATGAAATTCTCGGTGTCCGGCCCACGGCCAAGCCGGCAGAGATCGACCTGGCGTTCAAAGGGCGGCGAACGCAGTATCACCCTGACAAGTACGCGAATGCCGACGCCGACACCCTCCTTTGGGCAACCGAAAAGATGCAGGAGGTCAACGAAGCCTACACTGCCCTCGGCCATCCTGACGCCCGGTCACGCTACGATCAAGGGCGCAAATCTGCCTACCGCGACCCGCATCATGCATCGGGTCAGAATCAGTCCGGCAGGGCAGAGACCAATGAAGACGCCATCGGGAATATCCCCTTTATTCTCGACTACCTGATGGCGTTACCGCTGGATCAGGCGGACGCAAAGCGGTTCCACTTTGCGCCCAATATTCCACGTCGAAAACTGAGCAATGCGCTAGCGTGCCGAAGTTATTACGCGACCAAACCACCCGGTCAAGCCTACCTTTTAGTGGACGATACGGTATTCGAAGGCGGGGCCGACGGCCTGCTCATTACAGACGAAGTCATCAGCTTCAAGGGGATGTTCGTCAGCTCCAATGACTATAGCTATACCTATGGCTGGAATGGCACATTTTCCGTGGAAGGCTCCACCGTCAAACGATATGACCAGGTATGCAAAATTTTTTCGCTTGTCAGCACCCCCGCCGTGCAAATGCTGGTATGGGCACTGAATCAATTCTTCGCTGATCGCTTCGATTGGCATACGAAGATGGCATTGCGTGGCCACGTCAAATCGCAATTCATCCTGAGTAATAGCTATCATGGGCAACCGGAGGAAGCGCTGCGTTGGCTAACACTGGCAGCAGAAAACGGGCATATGGTTGCACAGCATAACCTTGGCGTACATTACCTCCACAAGAACCTGCAACTTGCCTTTCAATGGTTCACCAAAGCTGCTCAACAAGGTTCCGCTCATTCCCAGCGAGAGCTGCGGTTGGACATTTACAAGCAGTTCTACTGAAACCCGTGTTGGTCGACCTGAGCTGCCCCGTACCAGTCGTACCAGCGAAAATTCCAGGAATTCGGTCAACCAGGAAGATGACAGACATGAAAAATTCGTGTCCAATCAAACGGGGCCACCTCTGTTCTTCATGCGAAGTCTACGCGAGGTCGTCCTGACTTTATCTTATTCGGCACCCGACTTGTGGCGAACGTCCGTATCTGGTTTCCTTGCTTCATCATCAGGTATTGGTCAGACTTGGCGAGGTAGCAAATGTTCTTACGCAAAGCCTCACGCTTGGCCGTGTCGGTACGATCGATCATCCCGGTGCCGATTCCGTGTCCGTACCAAAGATGCTTCATTTTTTCGGAATTGCTGTTCCAGTAGGATCCCTTGCCCTTCGTGATCATGTTCTGCCAATATTCCCCTATCTGCTGCGCGATGTACACGTCAGCCTGTGAACTTGCGGCGTAGAAGAGCAGTACGTGCAGGTGCAGTCCTGAATTTTCACCTTGCTCGAGTTTCCAGATAAAACCGGTAATACCCCTGAGCAGGGTGTTCATGCGACGGTTGCCGAAGAAGCGCTCACGATGTCGCTGAATCTCATCAAGTGTAATGGACTTGCGATACTGCTCCTGATAGCCGAGGTTTAGCCTCAGGATCAGGTGTCGCGACTTCCATTCATACATCTGTGCTTCCAGCGCGATCCCCTGCATCTCATTGTCCTTCGCATTCTCTTTGCGATAGCGAAGGCGAGCCCTGAATTCCGACGAGCGACACGTTGCTCGTATCCTGATAATTAGTTCGTTAAAGAGATCAGCATGGAGCCGTCCAGAGACCCCATCGACCTCCCATGGCTCACCAGGCAGGAATGAGTCATGCAACATGCCGAGTGCTTCGCAGGCCGCGTAAAACGCATCCACATGCAAGGTGTACACGGGACTGCACGAGTAATCATTCAGGCACGCCCTCACCATTGCGTAATAGGTCCTCGCCAATGCCAGCGGCTGTATCGCACTCTTACGCGGATAACCCCACCCGATTACGAATCCGGAATCCTCCGTTGCTTCTATTTTACGTACCATCTTCTCGATTTCATACAGTCGATAGGACACAGTGCCATAGTCTTGATGCAAGGTAATCGTGCTACTGCCATTAATCTCCTGCTCTTCCGTGTTCAGATCGAAATCAGCCTGTCTGAAGAGCGATTTCAGTTCTCCGAGATGGTTTTCCATGTTTCCAATCCTTCTTAATTCATCACTGCGAACAGGATGATTAATTATTCTCGCTGTTCTGATTTTTATCCTGGATATCAGAGGCTATTTGCTATTTTTGATTCAGTTGTATTGCATCCTTCAGCCAACAGAATTCCTGAGTCTCTTGATAAAGCGCCTGAGTCATCTTCACTATCGGCTGACATCTTCATGAGTCATCAATCATCTGTACCTTTCCATAGAACCATCAACAACATCCGTGTTTTAGTTAACTATTAAGCGATTAGCATGCCCATTACATAAGAACCATAAATCCGTGTTTCGCGATATGTGCGTGGCGCATGCATGTAGCACCGAATCTTCATCGTGAAGCGCTCATTTCTTATTTCACTCTACATACCTATTTACGCCTGCGTAAAAAATAACTGTGCAGCACCAATCCTCCACGTGAGAGTCAGGGAAGCGATGGCTAAGCTGCTGTGCGAATTCCGGCACAAAATCATAACGTGTCATATAGGAGCAAAAAAGATACAAAAGACGTGATACGAAATTTCACGGCAATGGAGGTCCGTAACGATGTCGTTTTTAAGTGTGCAAACTGAAACTAGGAGCAGACCCCGGCAAGCTCTCCCCATTTTTTCTTTCCGGCCGAATGGCTATCCGCGCAATTCATCTTGTGCTACCACCGGGAGGGGACGCGATTCATGCGACGAATCGCACGAATCGCCCCGGAATGTATTGCGGTGGCGATAATTTTCTGAATGGCGGGAGGTATCAGGAGGTAACCCAATGAGCCTTGCCCTTGGAATTTTTATACCAAAAAAATGGGGATATCCGAAGCTGTATGAGTAAATCTCGGAATCAGTAAGCGAGCCTGAATAGGCTTGGCTACCAAATTCCAGATCAGCAGGCGCATCCAGCACAAAGCTTCCAGATATCAACTTGCTCGTACCTGAAGCTTCCGTGCACTACGGCATAAAGAAGCATGAAGAGCGATGCTCCTCATGCTTCTTGCACGGAACAGTACGTTTAACAACATGTACTACATGGAAATATTTAGTCCGGAAAAGTAGTGCGATTGAAGATTAATGTACCGCTCCCCTTTCTTACCGACACCGATCCATATTCGGTTCAGCGCCTGAAGGTAATCCAGTGCGGCGTCAAGTCGTCGAACCGGACGCAACGGACCGCTACGAAGCACTGCATTTTTCGGGGCGACCGGATACTGTCTGCACCAGTAATTTTTAAAAAGATAATGCTCCAGGGCCTGCGCATCCATCTGGGCGGGAGGAGCGACGGACTGGGGCGAAAAGATTCGCTTGAATTCATGTAAATGCCACTCCACGATCGCTAAAGCACGCTCAAGGGTATCGATCGAGATCTTGCCCTCTTGCCTGGAAAACCAGTGAAACAGTGCAGCAACGCGTGCAACAATTTCCATTGCCTTCGAGGCGAAGTCCTTGATGTCATGCAGATATCCCCATGGTGAGAGCATCGACTCTGTTTTGTTCACCATGTCGATCCATCGCGCCTTCGCTTCGTCGGAAAATTCCAGGACTGTCCGCTCAACCTTTCCTGTCTCGATACTGCGGCCGTACTCCTCGAGGAGTTCAGTTACACGCGCATGAAAGACCGGCAGGTGTTTCCACTCGGGATCGGCATGCGCCATATAACGCATACCTTGTGTCGAGGCAGGCCATCCGAAAATATACCGTGCCCAGTGGCCAGATCCGCGCGTCACGTCTCCATGACGCGCGGAATACTCTTGAAGCACGGCCTGCTGCACCATGAACGCCACCGTTACCCGCGGATTACGGGCGATGATGCTTTCTGAATTTGCACGATCGAATGCCAGTAGTCGTGGGCCATCCCATTCTTTGTTGCGCATGCCGACCTGGCTCATTGCGCCGCCCTTGATAATGACTTGACCCTCGTCGTCCATGAAGGCGATTGCCTCGCCATCGCCCTGCAGCGCATCCATAATGGCCCGTGCTGTCGCGTTATGGCGCATGATGCGGCGCAGTCTGGGTTTCGAGGGTTCTTTCGCCGCGTGTTCAGACAATTCCCGGTACAAGTTATTCATCTGCTCCCCGCTTTTGTGTAATCTTCCGGCGAATGCCGGAATCAATCGCTTTCCAGAAGCGTAATTCGACGTTGTATTTAGCAATATCGGTTTCGTACTTTTTTGCACGCAATTCGTCGTAGGCATAGATCGGCGCTGAAACGAGGCTGTCGATTGCGCTCTTACGTTCGCCCGATTCGGCGACCATCAGGAGATTGAGCGAAACTGGGCGCACCTGCCCGGTGGGCAGGCGGACATCGATTAACCCCTGGCACGATACCGACAGTGTGGTCAAAAATGACATGCCGACCAACGCATCCGGCGCCTGCACATGTCGGTAGACTTCCTCTGCGGCGTTCTTCGCGATCAGATGAAAGGCATTCAGCGGGTATGGGCTGGAATTGATCGTATTCATGCAGCCTCCTGCTCGACGGCGTTAGCCGCTTCACCCCGTGGGTACCGGTCATTGGGCAGGCATGGTGTCGTCATGTCCAAAAGCGATCCGCAACGATCGCAGCGCACATGGTCGCCGCACTCGGCTAGTGCCTGGGCCTCCGCTGTCAGCATTACCTTGAAGCGTGCTGGATGCAGTTTCAGACCAAGTCGATCCAGTTCCGCCAGGATCTTTTTTTGCGATACATTGCGGCCCAATGCGCGCAAAATGCCTGGGTACGCCTTTGCAAAAAGGGTGTTTTTCTGTTGCCGTTCGCCGGGCTGCAGCGCGTCAAGTGCGCGGAGGAGTTCTTCGCTGGTCCCGGTGGCCTTTTCACGGCCGGAACGCGCCAGATTTGGAGGCATGTTCATTGCATACCTCCATTCAGCAGCTGCTCGACAGAATCCGCGGGCCACAGCAGACGGCGATTCGGTAACTTGATCGGCCGCAACTTAAAATAACTGCCCGTTTGCGAGTATCGTTTCCGGATCGATTGGGCGCTCATGCCCAGCCGCGAAGCCAGTAGTTCCGTCGTCAGGCGGTAGTTATTGCCGTGGCCGACGACCGAATGATGTGCACCATGGGCTTTGTGGGTACATTGCGGGTATTGGGATTGGCTGCCATGAACGCGCAGGCGATCGCTGTTCGGTGTTAAGGAATGCTGGTTAATAGACATGTTGTGCTCCTTTGGTTGTGGATGAAAGACTCCACATCCTAAGGAATTGATCGCCGTTAATAAATGTACTCTTGGGAGCCCCGTGGGCGTAACAAATGACTGAGCGCAAACTTGACAACACACTGTATGTACATCTCAAGAGTGTCATCAATCAGGCCCTCCCCTTGGAATATGCGATCCGCGCGGCAAGGGGCGCGAATCCACATGAGCTCGAGAAGCTTTCAAAAATAGACCAGAAAATCAGACAGGACTGGATCGCCCTGGGAGCGAGCGATGCCGAAATCGACTCAGAATTCCTGATGGATTTCGCATGGGATACGATTCAGGTTGGTTTTCCCCTGACGCGCAGACACGGCTGGGTCTACCCCAGCCGCGAGTTTCTTGACATGATTCATCGCGGCCTGGCCCATGCTAAGGAGACGTTCAAAACAGAAGTCGACCAATTGAATGTTCCCGCCACCCGATATTTTCGAATCTGCGATCTTCTAAACGGAAACGACGTGTTGCGCCTGCTGGATGCCGTCGCGTGGTGTCTGCAGGATTCTAGGGACTATAAATCCTCGGAAGACATCGAATTGAGCATGTTCGTTCGAGGAGTTCGACAGCCGATTCATCTCCATCCGGGACTGCAGTACGTCGCAGGCGAGTATCGAAAGGGGGAAAGGTTCGTTGAAAGCTTCGGTCTTCTGCTGGACACGGAAATGGAATTTTCCTTGCCCGATTTGAAGCGGCAGATCCGGGAGTTCCTTTATCAGTTCGCCGTTCGGAGGCAGTCCTTACGTCCTACCTATCCTGTCGATCACATCTCGGACGCATTGATCCAGGATTTTCTGGAAGATGAGATGTACGGGCGTGTCGACGAACACAAAGTTAACCGGCTTGACGGGTTCATCAGTGTCTTGACGGGGCTGCATTGCTGGGACATCGCGCAGAAGTATCGGCAGGAGAAAAGGAAATCCGCGATGAGCGAAGCCTTTGTCGATACGCTTGCGATCTACCCGAAAAACATTCGAGCGGTTGGAATTGATACCATCAGGAAGAACTACTACACAGCAAGAGCCATGATCAGAAAGTTAACATTTAATTCATAGCTAGAAGGAAGTTGCCCTAGTCAGCAAATTGCAGCGCCCGATGTAGCATTTCTTACCCTATTGCTTAGTGGACGATGAGTCATAGGCGAGACCACCCACCGTCCGAATGCAGATCTATAGGTTGGCAACGCGGTCAACCTGAAATTCAATGCCCCCCTGCTGAAGCATCCAGACCTCTATTTTGTCGTGCCACATTCGCAGCAGATCAAGCGGCCGGCGACGGTAATGCTTTTCGGCCAAAGCGCTCGGTTTGTGTCCCATGATTTGGGCAGAGACGCCACTTGGGACCTCGATCCATTCGCACAACGTACCGAATGAGCGGCGCAAGCCATGCAACGACACATGCGGTAGTCCCGCCTCGGCCAGCGCTTTCGTATGCGCGATCCGTGGCTCCGTCAGTCGCCCGTTGGCGGCAGATGGACTGCTGAATACCCATTCATTTCGGTGGGGGAGCGCTTTTAGCAGCGTTGAAAGATAGGGGGAAAGCGGAATCGTACGCACCCCTTCTACCTTGTCGCGAATAGTCAGGCTGCGCCACTGGAAATCCACATCAGTCCATCGCAGCTGCGCTAATTCTTCCCGTCGTGCGCCGGTAATGAGCAATCCCTGCAGATAGGCGCTGATCACAGGGTTGGACAAATTCCGTACGGCACTACACCATGCTGGCAGCTGTTCACGTTGCAGGCAGTCGCCTTCCTTCGTTCTGTTGGCGGGCACAATGTCCCTTACTTCCTCAGTTACGCAGCAATCTGCATGGACAGCATCCTGATATTGCTGTTGCCGGGTGCACCATTGGATGAATGTCCTGAATTTTCGGTATGCGTTATGCGCGGATGTGGGCCGCACCTCGCATTCCGCAGCAAGCCATTCACATACTACCGGAGCTGTAACTGTATGCAGCGGCCGGTCAAGTAAAACGGCAAGCGGCCCTGCCTTGGTCTTCCGGTCGCCGATCTTTGCCGGGGTGCCCCCTTCATTTGCGGCGATAACATGGTCAGTGTAGTGTTGCTTGCCCCATTTGCCGCGTCGAGCGGTCAAATAATCATTCCAGGCACTGCGTCCGAGAAGAGCGTGCTTTCTATTCTCGATTATTTCCTGCTGCACCTTAAGTGCTTGCTCGGCTTCCGTGGCGGCTTGAGCGGCCTGTCGTGCCTCGCGCGCCGCCTGCTCGGCAGCTAGGCCGTCTGCCTTAATCTGGCGGGGATCCTGCCCGTTGTCAATAATCATGCGAAGGCGCGTAGCTTCTGTCTGAGCCGCTGAAATATCCCAGACGGCAGGATCACCGATCGTGAGGCGAATGACATTGCCGCGCAGCTTGGCCTGAAAGATATAGGACTTGCTGCCCTTCGGGGTGACGCGTAATCCGAGTCCGGGTACAGTTGCATCCCACAAGAAGGAAGGGCGTTGGTCAGAATCACACCGAAAATCCCGCACGCGTCCCACTGTAAACCTGACCTTCGCCATATGAGCCTATCCCGTAAAATCCGTGTACCCGTTATGTACTCCTTTTTGGAGAGTATCAGTCCACTGCGATCAACACAAGAAAATCTTAGATATGGATTAAGTAATTGATTTATAAAGAATGTGCCAACTTTTACGAAGTGGATCAACGCCAATAAACGTTGTTTTTTTAGGCCTCCGAAGCCAAGGGTCGCTGGTTCGATCCCAGCCAGCCGCGCCACTTTCCGGTATCTTGATCGAATGCGCCTGCAAGCCGAGCATGCGCCGGCAGGAGGCTCATCAAGAACGACAATCCTCCCCTCTCTTCAGGATTCCGCGGCGATTTCGCCCATTCTCTCCAGCAAGCCCGAATGCCGTTTGGTCGGCGTGCGGATCGCATGTTCGATCACCTTGCCCGGCCCGACCAGGTGCGCCTGATGCCGGGCGCGGGTGACGCCGGTGTACAGCAGTTCGCGGGTGATGACGCGGTTCGGCTGTTCGGGCAACAGCAGCAGCACGCGTTCGAATTCCGAACCTTGCGATTTGTGGATCGTCATCGCGAATGCGGTTTCGTGCAGCGGCAGGCGGCCCGGGGCGATGCTGCGAATGCCGCCTTCGGCATCCGGAAAATACACCAGCAATTCGCCGCTGGCGTCGCGCAAGGCGATGCCGATGTCGCCGTTGAACAGGCGCACTGAATAGTCGTTGCGCAGGATGATCACCGGCCGGCCGGCGTACCAGGTGGCGCCGGCGGCGGCGCCGAGCAGCGGGCGCAGGCGGGCCGACAGTAGCGCATTCACCTGTTCGACGCCGCGCGCGCCGTTGCGCAGCGCGCACAGCACCCGGAAGCGGCCGAAGGCATCGAAGATCGCGCCGATGTCCGCACCGGCACTGGCAGTGGTTGCGCCGTGCACCGCCGCGACATAGCCGGCGTAGCCGGCCAGCATGGCGTCGATTGCTTCCGGCGCCGGTTCGGCGCCGCCATCGTCGCTCCAGCGCACTTCGCTGCCATCCTCCGCCCGCAGCCAGTCGATGGTGCCGGCCGGATCGCCGGCGCCGATACCGGCCGCCAGCCGGCCGATGCCGGAATCGCGGCGAAAGCGGAAATTCTCCGTAAACCAGATCACGCTGTCGTGCAGGCGGGTGTGCTTGACCGGCGCCGGCGGCTGGATGCGTTCGGCCGGGGTGTCGCTCAGCGCCGCCAGTTCGACGATGCAGCCGCCGGACAGCGTCGGGTCGGCGCACAGCTCGGCAAACACCGCGCCCGATTCAACCGCCGCCAACTGGTCCTTGTCGCCCAGCAGCACGATGCGCGCCGTGGGCGGCGCCGCCTCGAACAGCTTGACCGCCAGCGCCAGATCCAGCATCGAGGCTTCGTCCACGATCAGTGCATCGACCGCCAGCGGGTTGCCGGCATGGTGGCGGAACACCCCCGGCGTCGGTGTCGCACTCAGCAGGCGATGCACGGTGTACGACTCGGGCGGCAGCAGCGCGCTTATCGCCGGCGGCAGATGCGCGGCGCGGGCGCGGATCGCCTCCAGCATGCGCGCCGCCGCCTTGCCGGTCGGCGCCGCCAGCGCGATGCGGCAGCCCGGGTCTTGCGCCAGCAGGCAGGCCAGCAGGTTGACCACGGTGGTGGTCTTGCCGGTGCCGGGGCCGCCGCTGATGACCGTGAACGGCTGGCGCAGCGCCAGCGCCGCCGCGATCTGCTGCCAGTCGGGGCGGCCGCCGAGCTGGGCCCGGTTGGCGGCGAACAGCTCGCGCAGCAGCCGGCGCGCGGCCTCGCTCACCGGCGGCAGCGACGGCCGCTGGCCGAGCAGGCGCCGCGCCAGCCGGTTTTCATAGTCGAAATAGCGGTGCAGGTACAGGCGCCCGGCCTGGTCCAGGATCAGCGGCAAGGCGTCGGGCGCATCGGGCGTGCCGACCACGCCCGAAGCCAGCAGCAGTTGCCGCAGTTCGGCCGGCGGCGGATCGCCGGCTTCGCTGAAAGCTTCGTCGAGCAGCGCGCAGACGTGGCCGTCGCTGGTGGCGGCGCTGGCCAGCGCGGCGGCGCGCCGCACCAGTTGCAACGTGCGCGGATCGGCCGCGGTGCCGGCCTGCTGCGCGCGTTCGCCGGCCCAGGCCAGCACGTGTTCGGCAAAACCGGTCGCCAGCAGCGCGGCGCCATCGGGCAATTGGGACGGATTCATGCGGCCTCCGGGCGCGTATGCGGTGCGACTACCTGCTCGATCGCGGCCAGCTGCTGCGCGTTCGGGCAGTGAAAGAACACCCCGGCCGGCGTGCCATCGGCCAGCGTCCAGGCCGGCCGCACGCCGCGCACGAACAGGTACAGCACGCCGCCGAAATGGCGCGCGTGCTCGTAGTCGGGCAGGCGCTGCCGCAGGTAGCGCTGCAGCGCCACCGCGTACAGCAGGTATTGCAGGTGGTAGCCGTGTTGCGCCATCGCCGCCGCCAGCGCGGCCGGGCCGTAGTCGTCCGGCGCGTGGCCGAGGTGGTTGGATTTCCAGTCGAGGAGGTAATAGCGGCCCTGGTGCTCGAACACCAGGTCGATGAAGCCGTTCAGGTAGCCGGCCAGGTCGCGGAAGGCCAGTTCCGGCACCTCGTAGCCGGCCTCGCGCAGCGCGCGGTTGAGCGCGCCGGCGGAAATGTGCGGCGCCGGCAGCCGGAATTCGAGTTCGGTCAGGCGCCGGGTCAGGGGAATCGCCTGCAGCCGGATGCCGTCGGCCAGCGGCGTCGCCAGCACATCGTCCAGCATGTGCCGGATCATCGCCGCCTGCGCCGCTTGCCAGCGCGCGCGGTCGGGCTCGCCCTTGCTGCCGCCATCCGGCGCCGGCTGCGGATGCGCCGCCAGGGCCTGGGCGATCGCCGCCTCCCAGCCCTCCGGCCGGCTGAAGTCAATCGCTTCGAACACCGCGTGCAGGCAGTCGCCGGCGGCCGGGCCGCGCGGGAACTGCAGGATGTCGTCGCCGCCGATCGGCAGCGGCGCGGCGCGGGCGACGGGTGCCGCCGTGGCAATCCGCGCATCGTGGTCGCTGGCGGCGCGCTCGCTGGCGGCGCCGTGGCTCAGCAGGCTGAAGCTGCCGCTGCGCCAGCCGGCGTGGATCGGCGCTGGCGGCGGCAATGCGGCCAGCGCGTCGGCCGCCGGTCGCTCGAAGCGGACCGGGATCCCGGCCGCGCTCGGCAGCGGCGCCAGCCCGATGTGCGGCGCGTTGCCGGCGGCCAGCGCCTGCCATTGGTGGTTGATGTCGCCCGGCGCCAGCTCGTCGGCGAACCACTGCTCCGGCGTGCGGCCGGCGCCGGCCACCAGCCAGTTCAGCAGGTTGTGGGTGCCTTCCTTGAGCGACAGGCTCTTGCCGGTGCGCCGTGCATAATTGCCGGCCACCAGGTAGCAGCGCTGCGCGGCGCGGGTCAGCGCGACGTAGATCAGGCGCAGGGTTTCGGCCGACTGCTCGAGCTTGATCGCGCGCCTGGCGGCATCGATCGCGGCGTCGTCGGTGCGAAAGTCGATCACGCTGCGGCCGTCGGCGGCGTGATATTCGAGCCCCTCGAGGCCGCCGCTGTTGGCCGCCGCGCTCCATAGCAGCGGGCAGAACACGACCGGGTATTCCAGCCCCTTCGACTTGTGGATGGTCACGATCTGCACCAGGTTCTGGTCCGATTCGAGCCGCAGCTGGCTCGCTTCGTCGCCGCCCTCGGCGCGCCGCTGCGCCTGCAGCCAGCGCAGCAGCGCGTCCGGCGACGGCTGCTGCTGCGCGGCCCGGTGCAGCAGCTCAAGCAGATGCAGCAGGTTGGTCAGGCGCCGCTCGCCGTCCGGCCGGCACAGCATGCGGGCGCTGACCTGGTCGTCGGCCAAGAGCTGGCGCAGCATGAAGCCGACGCCGCGCCCCAGCCACAGTTCACGGTAACTGTTGAAACGGTCGAGCTGCGCCATCAGTTGCCGTTCGTCGGCGCTGATGGCGGCGATCGCGGCGGCGTCGCGTCCCAGCAGCGGCGTCGCCAGCGCCGCCAGCAGCAGGCCGCTGCGGGTCGGCTCCAGCACCGCGCACAGCACCGCTTCGAGGTCGGCGGCGTCGCTGCTTTCAAACACGCTGGCCTGCGACAGTTCGACGCTGCCGATATCGAGCGCCGCCAGCGCCGCGCGCACCTCGCTGCCCTGGCCGTGGCTGCGCACCAGCACCGCGATGTCGCCCGGGCGCAGCGGCCGGCCGTCGAGCGTGATCTGGCCCCGGTTGGCGGCGCCGATCAGGCGCGCGATTTCCGCCGCGGTGGCGGCGATCGCGGCGCGCCGGGCGGCACCGCGCTCGATCGCCGCGCCGTCGTCGGCCGGCAGCAGCCACAGCTGCAGGTCGGCGCGCGGCTCGGAGTGGTCGATGAAAGCCTTGCGCGGCTTGTGGCCGAACTGCACGCGCTGGTAATCGAGTCCGGGCAGCATGAAGGCCGCCGGGTTGGCGCCGAACAGCGCGTTCAGGCCCTCGATCAGCCCGTGCGACGAGCGCTGGTTGCCGGACAGGGTGTGGGCGGCGCTGGTTTTATCCTTGGCCTGCAGATAGGTGTGCAGATCGGCATTGCGGAAGCTGTAGATCGCCTGTTTCGGATCGCCCACCAGGAACAGCGGCGCGTCGCTGCCGCCATAGACGGCGTCGAAGATCGCGAACTGCAGCGGGTCGGTATCCTGGAACTCGTCGATCAGCGCCGCCGGGTAGCGCGCGCGCAGCGTCTGCGCCAGCCAGGGCGTGTGGCCGCCGGTCAGTGCGTCGTAGACGTTGAACAGCATGTCGTCGTAGCCGGTGATGCGCTGCTCGCGCTTCTTGCGGCGCAGCTCCGGCCCTGCTTCTTCCAGCAGGCGCCGCAGCAGTTGCAGGCGGGCGCCGTCCCGCGCCGCCGCCAGGCGCTGTTGCAGCGCCGGCAGTTCGTCCAAAAGTGAGTCGAGCTGGGTGAAAAACGCATGGCTCGGCGCGCTTTTGCCTTGCTTGACCGCCGCCGCCAGCGCGCCCTGGCGCAGCAGCTTCATCTGCACGCCGCGCAGGCTGGGCGCCAGCGGCGGCGCTTGCTCGTTGCGGAAAAACGCCTCGCACTCGGCCAGCGCGGCGCCGATTTTTTCGGCGCCGTGGCTGGTTTTCAGGTCGGGCTGGGCGGCGGCCAGCAGGGCGCGGATGGCGGCCGATTCGGCGCTCCAGACCTGCCTGGCGTCGGCAAACAGTTGCCGCATGCTGTCGATCATCTGCTCAACCGCGCCGTCGGCCGCCGGCGCCGGCCACAGCGTTTGCGCCTTCGGCTTGGCCAGATGGCGTTTCAGCAGGCGCGCGAAACCCTGCGGCGTGTCCTTGTATTGCAGCAGGGTAGCCGCCAGATCAGTCGGTAGTTCGGCGCTGCCGATGTGGCGCCGCCAAAAGTCGTACACCGCTTCCAGCAGCTGCGCGCTGTCATCTGGCACCAGCTCGTTGGCGAACGGCATGCCGGCGGCGAACGGCGTATCGGCCAGCGCGCGCTGGCAAAAGCCGTGGATCGTGAAAATCGCCGCCTCGTCGAACGCCTGCAGCGCCAGATCAAGCAGCTGCGCCATGCGTTCGCGCGCCTGGCCGTGGCGCTCGGCCACGCTCGCCACCAGCGCCGGCACGAACGGGTCGCCGGCCGGCGCGCCGCTGCCGTGCAAAAAGGCCAGGGTTTCGGCGATGCGCGCGCGGATGCGCTCGCGCAGCTCGGCGGTGGCGGCGTTGGTAAACGTCACCACCAGGATCTGCTGCACGCCCAGTTCGCGCTCCAGCAGCAGGCGCAGATACAGGCCGCAGATGTTCCAGGTCTTGCCGGTGCCGGCCGAGGCTTCGATCAGCGTCGCGCCGTCCAGCGCGCAGGAAAAGACGTCGAGTTCGGTCGGGGTGGTCATGGCTGTCCTCGATCGGTCAGGGAATGCAGCAGCGGTGCATACACCTGCTGCGCGATCTGCTCGAACTCGGACCCGAGCGGATCGGCCTCGCCGCGCAACGCCAATTGATACGCCTGGTGCCGGTCTTCGCCGTATGGCCGATGCATACTGCTGTGCCATGCGGCCCCTGCCGCCCGTATGTTCATGTCTTTATCTACATACTCCCAGGATGACTTGGGAAAGAACGGCAGCGGCCGCGACAGGCCCTGGCGGTACAGCGCCAGCAGCTGGCGCAGGCAGTCGCGCGCGGCCGGATATGGCGCGAAGCAAAACGGGCCGTCGCGCGCGATCCAGTGCGTCGCCAGCGTGGCGCCGTCGCCGCCGGCGGCGTTCAGGAACAGGTGGTCGAGCCAGCCGCTCAGGTAGTCGGCGGCGCGGGCGTCGTCGTAGCGGTAGCGCACCAGGCCGCCGGCACGGACGTCGCCCAGCGCGCCCTGCAGCCGCCAGCGCTCGCCGTCGAGCTCGAATTCGAAGGTGGCGCTAAGTGGCGGCAGGCAGGGTGCCGCGATCTGTTCCCGCACCTGGGCGGCGAACTGCGTCAGCGTCCGCAATTCCGCCTCCAGCGCCAATTCGCCCAACGGCCCTGGCGGATATTCGAGCCCGGCCGCCGCCAGCGCGCGGATCTCGGCCTCTGGCACATCGTTCAGCAGATGCGGCAGCAGCCGCGCGGCCAGCGCGCCGCGGGCGGCGAACTCCGGCAGCAGCGGCTCGTCGTCGTCCAGCTCCAGCACCGTGTCGGCCATCGCGATGCCGAGCCGCTGGCGCAGCAGGTAGCGGCTCGGGTTGCGGAAAAACTGCAGCAATTGTTCGAGCGACACCGTGCGCCATTCCGGCCCCGGCGTCGGCAGCGGGGCGGCGAAGAAGCGCGGCAGCGGCTCGCGCGGCGTCTCCTCGTCGCCCTCGTCGGCTTCCTCGGCCAGCTGATCCGTGCCGGCCGCCGCCGGCGCTTCGGCGTCGGCCGCCAGCCGCCGCTGCAGCGCGCGGCAGTATTCGTCGTTGAAGCTGGCCAGGCGCGCATCGGCGCCGCTGAAGTAGCTCGCGGCAAACGGCTGCAGCGGGTGTTCCAGCACCAGCCGCGCGCGCGCCGCGCGCAGGCTGGCGCTGTCGTGCGGATCGGCGGCGATCGCCGGCACCAGCACATCGAGCAAATCGGACACCAGCACCGAGGGCGGCAGGCTGGCGTTGTCGCGCACGCTGTTGCCGGTATAGCTCAGGTAAAAGCGCTCGCGCGCCGCCAGCAGCAGGTCGAGAAACAGGTTGCGCTCCTCGCTGCGGCGCTGGCGGTCGCCGCGCCGCGCCGCCAGCGGCATCAAGTCGAATTCGAGCGGCCGATTCGGCAGCGGGAAGGCGCCGTCGTCCATGCCGACCAGGCAGATCACGCGGTACGGCAGGTTGCGCAGGCTGGCGATGGCGGCGAAGGTCACGCTGCCGCTCGGCGTGCCGCCCAGGGTCGGCTGGTCCAGCAGCGCCTGCAGCGCCCCGCGCACCACGCTGGCCGGCACCGCTTCGCTGACGCCGCCGCCGTCCATCTCGGCCGCCAGCCGTGCGATGCCACGCTCGACCTCGCGCCGCTCGTCGACCTGCTCGGCGCCGGCGTCGACGAAGGTGTCCAGCATGGCCAGCAGCGCATCGCGCCAGGCATCCGGCGTCAGCGGCTGCGCCAGTTGCCGCTGCACGCGCTCGAGCTGGGCGAAGAACTGGGCGAAGCTGCCGAGCGCGGCGGCGGCGCTGCCTTCCGGCTGGCCGGCGGCGATCCGGTCATTGAACGGCAGCGCGATCGCCGCCGGCAGCGCGTAGCCCAGAAACAGCCGGTGCAGGCCGTCGCGGAAGCTGTGGCGCGCGCTCGGCGGCAGGCCGAACTGGGCGCGATGCTCGGCGTCGATGCCCCAGCGGATGCCGGCTTCGACCAGCCAGTCGCGGATGGTGTCGAGCTGGTCGGCGCCGATGCCGAAGCGCTGCCCGACCAGCGGCTGCTGCAGCAGGGCGAACACGGCGCCGGCCGGGTAGCGCGAGGCCGCCAGCGCCAGCAGGTCGAGCAGCGCTTGCGCCACCGGATTGACGCTGCTGCCGGGGCGGCCGGTGATAGTGTAGGGAATGCGGCGCGCTGCCGGCACGCTGCCGAACACCGCATCGATCAGCGGCGCCGCCTGTTCCAGGTCCGGCGTCACCACCAGGATTTCGGAGGCGCGCGGCGGATTGGGGCCGGCGAACAGCGCCAGCAACTGGTCGTGCAGCACCTCGAGCTCGCGCGTCAGCGTGTGGCAGACGTGGACTTCGATGCTGCGGTCGTGCGGCGCCAGCGCGACGCTGCCCGGCTCCAGCTCGCGCAGGTCGAGCACCGCCGCCTGCAACTGGCCCAGCAGCGTGCTTGCGGCCGGCGCCTCGAAGCGGCTGTGCTCGACGGCGGCCTGGCCGGCGTCGTCCAGCAGCAGCTCGAGGAAGGCCTGGCTCTGCTTGCCCCAGGCCGCCAGCAGGCGGTTGCCGACCTCGTGATACAGGTCTTGCTGGCGGCTGGCGAGGTAGGACAGGCGGCGCTGGTCGACGATCTCGAACCAGTATTCGCGGCACGGGTTGAGCACGTACAGTTCGACCTCGATCTTCTGCCCGAGCCGGCGCAGCATGTCGAGGTACAGCGGCGGGATCGCCGGCGGGCAGAACACGTGCAGGCGCGGCGGCAGGCCGGCGGCCTGCAGCGCGGCCGCGTCCAGCGCCGCCAGCCGCTCGAAAAACGCCAGCGCCGGATGCTGCCGGCGGATGCCGAGGCCGTCCGCGATGCGGCGCCACAGGTCCATCTGCCAGCGCTGATCCTGTTGCTGGGCAGCGCTGGCGCCGGCCAGCTCGACCGCCTCGCCGCGCAGCCAGTGCTCCAGCCAGTCCGGCCGGTAGGTCAGGTATTGCTCGAACAGTGCCGCCGTGCGCTGCGCCAGTTCCAGCCGCATCACCGGGTCGGCCTGGGCCAGGTAGCCGGCCAGTCGCGGATGCGCGGCCGCCAGCGCCGGCTGCCCCAGCAGTTCGTAGATGCGCCAGGCCAGCGGTTGCGGATCGAACGGCGACTGCGCGCCGACCTCGACCAGCCGGCCGATCTGCGTCCACAGCCACTGCGCCAGGAACGCAAAGCGCACGTTGGCGCAAATCCCGAAGCGGTCTGCCATCGCCAGCTCGATTTGGCGCCGCAGCGCCGCCCCCGGCACCAGGATCTCGACTGCGGCGAACGGCCCCGGCGCATCGGCCAGCGAGCGCACGAGCAGCGCTTCCAGCAAGATCTCGAAGCGGTTGGAAAAGCGGATGTGGAGCATGTGCCGTTGCAGGAAGGTGGCCGGTGGCGAATGCGGGGATGATGACACCGATCCGCCGGCACGTGCCAGTCCGATTCAAGTACAGTATCAGGCAGAGTATACGGATCGCCGCGGCAAATTGCGTCGCCTATCGACCGTTTGATTCATTTTCAACAGCGGGAGCAAAGCATGGGCATGATCGGACCGGAAGTGGTGTTGCGCGATGTCGCCTACGTGCACGACAGCGCCAACCTGTATGGAAAAATCTCGGTGGCCGAAGGCGCCTCGATCTGGATCAACGTGGTGGCGCGCGCCGAGCTGGCCGAAATCACCATCGGTCCCTACAGCAACATCCAGGATTTCGTCATGCTGCACATCGGCAGCGCCAGCCCGACCCATATCGGTAGCCACTGCTCGATCACCCACCACTGCACGATCCACGGCGCCACCATCGGCGACAACTGCCTGATCGGCATCAACTCGACTATCATGGACGGCTGCGTGATCGGCGCCAACAGCATTGTCGCTGGCCACACTTTCCTGAAGGAAGGCACGATCATCCCGCCGAACTCGATCGTGATGGGCGCACCCGGTAAGGTCACGCGGATCAAGAATAATTACGTCGCCAACCGGCTGAACGCGTATCTGTACCACCGCAACGCGCTGGCCTACGCGCAAGGCCACTACCGGGTCTGGAGCGATGCCGACCTGCCGGCGCAGATCGGGGCGGAAATTGCGCGGTTGACCGCGGAACTGGAGCGGATCGAGCACCAGCCGTGAGCGGGGACGAGCCGGCGACCAGCGGGCCGCCATCCAATTGGAGCCGGAAACGGCGCCCGGCCGCTTCAAAAAACTCCGGATTTCAGCGCTGTACCACGCGCCGGTAGAAGAAAGCGCACAGGCCCGCGAAATACAGCAGGCCCAGCCACACGGCCGGCGCAAAATCCGGGCCGACGATGGCCAGCGGGGCGTCCTTGCCGCTGAAGCCGATCAGCGCCGCGATCACCAGTCCCATCAGGCTCTCGCCGACGATCAGGCCGGACGCAAGCAGCAAGCCGCGCTCTTCGGCGGCCGCCACCCATGCCTTGCCGGCGCGCTCGCCGTAAGCCTTGATGGCGCGCTGGATAAAGTAACCCAGCACGGCGCCGATGGTCAGCGTCATGCCGATCGTGGGCGGCAGATAGATGCCCAGGCCCACCGCCAGCGGCGGCAGCGCGCCCTTGCCGCCTTTGCGCAGCAGCAGGTCGGCGACGATGACCGCCACGCCCACCAGCACGCCCAGCCCCAGCATGCTCCAGTCCAGCGAACCGCTGAAGATGCCGCTGGCGATCTGCTGCATCAGCGTGGCCTGCGGGGCGGCCAGCGCCTGGTTGGGGTCCATGCCGGCGCGCGGCAGGGAGCCGGCGAAACCATAGGCGTTGTAGAGCAGATCCAGCACCGGCGGAATCACGAGCGCGCCCGCCAGGCAGCCGATAATCAGCACCACCTGCTGGCGCCAGGGCGTGGCGCCGATCAGGTAACCGGTCTTCAGGTCTTGCAGGTTGTCGTTGGAGATCGACGCCATGGCCAGAATCACCGAGACCATGAACAGCACCAGCGCCACGCCGAGCTGGCCCGACATGCCGTCGGCAAACGCCGGCACCATCGAGTGCAGCGCCAATAGCGAGATCGCCATGAGGATGGTGGCGATGATGCCGATGCCCGAAATCGGGCTGGCGGACGAGCCCACCAGGCCGGCCATGTAGCCGCAGGCCGCCGCGACCAGAAAACCGAACACCGCGGCGAACAGCACGCACAAGGCCGTCAGGCCGTAGCGGGCGCCGCTCGTGAGAGTTGGCACGTGCTGCTGCACGAAATAATTGACGACCAGGAACAGCACGGCCAGCGCCGCGAAGCCGATCAGCAGCATCCAGCTGCGCGGCATGTCGCGGTCGGTTTCGTCCAGCGCCACGCCCGCATTTGCCGCCGGACGCGCCGGTTGCTTACGAATGGCCTGGAGGATGGGGCCGGCCAGCGTCAGCACGGTCCAGAGCGCCGAAATGCCGATCACGCCGGCGCCCAGGAAGCGCGCCTTGCTGCCCCACAACTGGGTCGCCAGCTCGCTCATGGCCTGCCCGGCTGCCGGCGTCGCAGCGGCCGTCAGCCAGGGCACGACCACGCCCCAGCACAGCACCAGGCCCAGCAGCACGGCCATGCCGGCGGCAGCCCCCATCAGGTAGCCGGCGGCCAGCAGCGCGGGCGAAAAGCCGGCCGCAATCCGAAACACCATATTGCCCGCCGGCACCCAGAGGTTGACCGCATCGCCCAGCAAACGCAGGCTGCCGCTCAGAAAGGCGAACAGGGCGGCTAGGCCCGTGCCCCAGCCGAGGTCGCGCAGACCCGAATGCCCGGCTTGCCCATCTTGCGCGCGCTCATCCCGATGGCGCTGCTCCTCGCCCACGCGCAGCACTTCGGCGGCAGCCACGCCCTCGGGGTAGGGCAGATTGGACTGCACCACCATCACGCGGCGCAGAGGCACGGTGTAGAGCACGCCCAGGGTGCCGCCGGCGGCGCAGATCAGCGCCGTCTGCCAGAACGGAAAGCCCGTCCACAAGCCCACCATCAGCAGCGCGGGCAGCACAAAAATCACCGACGACAGCGTGCCCGCCGCCGAGGCCTGGGTCTGCACCAGGTTGTTTTCCAGAATATTGGAGTCCTTGAAGCGGTACAGCAGCGCCATCGAAATCACGGCCGCCGGAATGGCGGAGGCAAACGTCAGGCCGACCTTGAGGCCGAGATACACGTTGGCCGCCGTGAAAACCAGGGTAATGAGCGCGCCCAAAATGACGCCACGCAAAGTGAATTCACGCACAGGAATATTTGTTTTCATAGTTGTTAAGACCGTGAGGCCGGTGGTAGCCGTTTTTCCGGACCAATGCGCCCGTTGGCGAATTGTCAAAAAATTTCTGCGGGTACGGATTCTATCCGACCTGGCCGGCCGGTAGTCCTTCAGGACTTGCTCAGGCGCGCGCCGAGCTGGCCGAAATCAGGATCGGCGCCTATACCAACATCCAGGATTTCAGCATGCTGCACATCGGCGGCGCCAGCCTGACCCATATCGGCAGCCACTGCTCGATCACCCACCACTGCACGATTCACGGCACCACCATCGGCGACGACTGCCTGATCGGCATCAACTCGACCATCATGGACGGCTGCGTGATCGGCGCCAACAGCATCGTCGCCGGCCACACCTTCCTGAAGGAAGGCACCGTCATCCCGCCGAATTCGATCGTGATGGGCGTGCCTGGCAAGGTCATGCGGATCAAGACGTTACCAATCGGCTGAACGCGTACCTGTACCACCGCAACGCGCTGGCCTATGCGCGCGACCACTACCGCGCCTGGAGCGATGCCGAGCTGCCGGCGCAGATTGCGGCCGAAATCGCGCGGCTGACGGGGGAGTTGGAGCGGATCGAATCCCGGGGATGAGGAACGCGACCTTGCGGTTGGCAGCTACTTGTTTTTCGGATGGCTGAAAACCGTTGTCTGCTTCCCGTCATTGCTATTTTTGTTCGATTGGCGGCTGCTCGTTTTTTGGGATAACGGCCGTGGTCCGTCCTTGGTTATCGAAGAATTCAAATGGTGAGAGAATTCACTAAGTAACAAAAATAATTAGCGGGGGCCGACATGTTGTTGAAATCAGCGGACGACAAATCCAAGCGGCTGGCTTTGCTGGAAGATTTGCAACGGTCGCACTTGCTGGACCAGGATCAAAAAAAATGGCTGCGCGATGAGTTGATGCGCCTGAAGAAAGGCATTCAAGGCGAGAAGCAATCCGCCCACTATCTCGACGGTTATTTCCAGGATGGAGAAAACCACGTCGTATTACATGATCTCCGGTTTGTCGTGGACGGTGAAATAGCCCAGATTGATCATCTGGTTATGAACCGCATGCTCGGTATCTACCTGCTTGAAACCAAGAATTATGCTGGCAACCTGATAATCAATGAGCAGGGTGAGTTCACTGTCGAGTATGGGGACATGCGCTTTGGCATCCCCTCGCCAATCGAGCAAAGTCTGCGTCATGAGCGGGTGCTGTGCAAGCTGCTTGAAACGCTGGGGATCGTGGGACGTACCCAGAAGCAACCCCATTTTTATCATGTGGTGATGCTGCATCCTAAGGCGATCATTGCGCGCCCACCCGCGAAAGCTTTCGATACTGGCAATATCATCAAGTCAGACCAGTTTCCAACCTGGCACCAACGTTTTGTGGACCGGCTCGGGGCCGGTACGGTTTTAAAAAGCATGCTTAACATGCGTAGCCTCGACACGATCAAGGAATGGGGGGAGAAGCTGATCCGCCAGCACCGGCCTGCGGATTTGTTGGCACTGCCAGATTTCATCCAGCCTAGGGAACGCAGTCAGGCAGCGGCGTCGGTTGCCACCGCTCCTTCACCGGTTTCCAGCGCCGGCGTATCGCCTCTCAAATCCGTTCGCCCCAGCGAGCGACCAGCCAATGCCACTTCCCCCGTCTCGGAAAATCCCGCGAAGCGCCTGATTTGCGCCCACTGTGGAACCAAAATTACGTATCCCGAAGGTAAATTTTGCTGGAACAATTCAAAGAGATTTGGCGGCTTGGCGTATTGTCGGGAGCATCAGGCGCTTTTTTAGACGGCGCAGAACAATTGGGGATTGACGACGGTTTTCGTTAGCGGCAACTAGACAATGGAATCGCCGGTTGGCGTAACGGGTTGAGTGCCTTGCCATCCGCCTCGTGCCATATTCGCCGGAATTGCTGGCAATGGCGCCCGATCCGTCATCTGCGGCGTCGGATAAAAAAACCGGTAATTCAGATAATCCATTCTGAATCAAAAGCGTGTGCAGACGGCCACTAGCCCCGCATGTGCGATGGCATCGCTGGTAGAGCGTTTTGGATAAACTGGCGACCGCGCCGAAATCCCGGCCCGCCATACAGGAACAGTCATCACATGAAGATCATCGAAATCCGCGAAAAGACCATCCCGATCAGCTCCCCGATCCGCAACGCCTACATCGATTTTTCCAAGATGACGCTGAGCCTGGTGGCGGTGATCACCGACGTCGTGCGCGACGGCAAGCCGGTGGTCGGCTACGGCTTCAATTCCAACGGCCGCTACGGCCAGGGCGCGCTGATGCGTGAGCGCTTCATCCCGCGCATCCTGGCCGCCGATCCGGGTTCGCTGGTGAACGATGCCGGCGACAACCTCGACCCGCACAAGGTCTGGCGCTGCATGTTCACCAACGAAAAGCCGGGCGGCCACGGCGAGCGCGCGGTCGCCATCGGCACCATCGACATGGCGCTGTGGGACACGGTGGCCAAGATCGAAGGCAAGCCGCTGTATCAGCTGCTGGCCGAGCGCTACGGCGACGGCAAGCCGAACCGCAAGGTGTTCGTGTACGCGGCCGGCGGCTACTACTATCCGGGCCAGAACCTGGACATGCTGAAGGACGAGATGCGCGGCTACATCGACCGCGGCTACACCGTGGTCAAGAAAAAGATCGGCGGCGCCTCGCTCGACGAAGACCTGCGGCGCATCGACGCCATCATGAGCGTGCTGCAGGATGGGCAGAAGCTGGCGGTCGACGCCAACGGCCGCTTCGACCTCGACACCGCGATCTCCTACGCCAAGGCGCTGTCGCAGTACGACCTGTTCTGGTACGAGGAAATCGGCGACCCGCACGACTTCGAGCTGCAGGCGGTGATGGGCCGCTATTACGACAAGCCGATGGCGACCGGCGAAAACCTGTTCTCGATGGAAGAGGCGCGCAACCTGATCCGCTATGGCGGCATGCGCGCCGACCGCGACTGGCTGCAGTTCGACTGCGCGCTGTCCTACGGTCTGGTGGAATACCTGCGCACGCTGGAGATGCTGCGCCAGCATGGCTGGTCGGCCAGCCGCTGCATCCCACACGGCGGGCACCAGATGTCCCTGAACATCGCCGCCGGTCTCGGGCTGGGTGGTAACGAGTCGTATCCGGACCTGTTCCAGCCGTTCGGTGGATTTCCGGATGGCGTGGCGGTCGAGGATGGCTACATCACGATGCCGGAACTGGTTGGCATCGGCTTCGAGGGTAAGTCCAACCTGTATGCGGAGATGCGCGCGCTGGCCGCATGAGTCGCGTAGGCCGCTGCATTTGTTGCAATTGGCCTATCGAGGTGCCAAAGTTTGCGCAACCAGTCCAGCGTTGACTTGAGCCTCTCGCCCCTCTTTGGCCCTCCTAGTGGAGGGGCGTTCTACGTCTGGGAGGGCTCGTATACGGTCGCTTGAAGAGAAAGGAAAAGATGCCGTAGACGACCAGTAGCCGCTGGTCAACTCCCCGAAAATCGGATGTTCTACACTGGAATTAAGCCGAGTCGCGAAGGGACTTCGGTTTGAATGAATTGTTAGCCAGTTCCCAAAGGTGCCTGGCACACGGAACACAACCGAAATTTTGTGTTTATCCGCGTAGTTGAGGATTTCTTTCGCTTTGAATCCCAGCAAGCTGGACAGTAAAGGCCGTCGTCCCCGCGAAACTGATAGCAGCCATACCTTCTGCCAATAGGCCCTTCATCAGCTGGAGGAGTGGTCTTCTTGAGCAAGGCGTTCTCCTCCTGCAGCAACGCGATGCGTTCTTTGAGCGCCGCAGCCTCAAGCTTGAGATCTGCAAGTTCACTCGACAAGTCCGCCAGTAGATTTTTGAACTCGGCGTCTGCGATGTTCTTCGAGATCTCGCGCAGCCGCTGAGCCAACGCAATAGACGTGCTTATGGTCGAGATAATATCCATTGATGTCCCTGAGGGCTAACGATTGAGTTCACCAGCGCCATGCGTTTGGGTGCAACGACGAGTTAGGCTAATGGAATGCACAGAATTCACTGAACCCTCCGTAGATGGCGTTGTAAGCATTCAGATCGCCACTCCCAGTAGTCAGAAAGTCGATGGTTGGAGGCTATTAGCCGATCAACTAGTTTCTCTAGCGATTCAACTGAGAACTGCACGTACTCTTGCAGCATACCTTTGGGAGACATTTTAAGTCTCACGTACGTATAACCCTCGTCATCAGTGCTACTCCAATCTGCGTGAACGGCCAAATTACGAAGCTTGCTGACTTCGTTTAGTTCACTGATTAGCTCATTGAACGCTGCGGGCGCTGAGTCGAAATCAGTATGAAAGTCGTCGCAGAAACGTTTGAAGAGATCGACCTTTGCTGCATACATCAGCTTCTGAATAACAATCAAGCCGGGAGCGTCTGTCCTGTCCGATATGATCTCGCAAAGGAAAGAATCAAGCGATTTCTCCAGGGAGTTGAAATACATGACGACGAGCCCAATGAGCGGTAGAGAATCATCGAGATACGCCTCCGCTTTGCCTTCATCTTCAATGTCATGAGACAAGTGCTGGATAAATTGCTTGGTTTTACTTTTCATGTGCGAATGGAAAGTCTGACGAAAAGTTTGAACGCCGACGTAAAGAGTCCGTCTCGAAGCGCATAGTAGGGTTATTCGACCTGAGCATCATGAACACCAGTGTCGTAATTGAATCGGAAGAACATCGAAGCAGGATAATCTCGCCCGACAAGGCGGAACAAAGTAGTAACCTGTTCCAAGCGCACTCGATATAACTTCTTGTTCCTATCCCGATCAGAAGACACGAAAAATCCACCTATCTTGGCGTTTTCCTCATAAGGCACAAATACGAAACTATGCACAAACTGATTGCATAGAAACACAATGTCTCGCACTTCTTTTTTTGAAGTATTAAAATCATAAAGCAAATCAAGATGCTCACAATTCATGTGATGCACCGCCCTCCGATTTGGGTGCCATTCCAACTCCGTAGTGGCTTTCTTGACTTGGTCGGAAACCTTCAGAGTGTCGAAAAGCTTCCGGATGGCATAGAACGAAACGAAAATCTCACGTTCGATGCGGACGTAAGTACGCTCGCGAGTCCTCTCACTCAGCCGAACGTCGACAAGCCATCGAGCAGTCTTAAGTAGTGGTTCCTTCCAGTAAGAAGACTCGTAAATCATCTGCCATAGCCCTAACTACAAATAGGTGAAAAAATTTCTGCCTAACCTAACGAGCTGTTCGCCTATCCTAGCGTGCTCATTCGCCGGCAGTCGTTGCTGTGCCAAGCTTTGCTTCATATACCGTATATTTTTACGGTGTTAAATAGCTCGAAAGGACAGGCAGCCTCCATGGTCGCCGGAAATCTCGCTGCTCAATCTGGCTCCAATTCACCGAAATTGCTCGACCAATTCAAACGTTGCATTCGTGACAAGCGCCATAGCTTACGGACGGAAGAAGCCTGCGTCTACTGGAGTCGATGGCATATCCGCTTTCATGACCTTCGCCATCCGATGGAAATTGGGGCGGTCGAGGTCAAGGCGTTCCTGTCGTATCTGACCAATGAACGCCACGTCAGCGTTTCAACCCACAAGCAGGCGTTGAGCACCAATAAGCGGACATCGCTCCATCAACACGGCCCACGGACTAAAAAAGAGACGGGTCGACCAAGTGGTCAGCCCTCCATTTCCGAAACTCCTCGAACTCCCTTGTAAGCCAGTTGCCCCCACCAGCGCCCGCCAGTTGCAAATTAGTTGCGCGAATTGCACACATTTTGGCGCCCTACGAGTCGCGCTCCGCTCTACCCCGGGCACCTGGCGCAGTCGCAGCTACCGGTTCGCGCCGACCTGCCGACGGCGCCGCAACAGCGCCCATTCGACCAGCTCGAACAACCCTTGCGTCGCCAGCGCGAACAGCGCCGCCGGAATCGCGCCCGCCAGCAGCATGTCGTTGGAATTCAGCGCCAGCCCGACCGCGATCCGCTCGCCATAGCCGCCGGCGCCGATGAAGGCGGCAATCGTCGCGGTGCCGACGCTCATCACCGCCGCGGTCTGGATGCCGGCCAGGATCACCGGCAGCGCCAGCGGCAGCTCGACCAGCCACAGGCGCTGGCGCGGCGCCAGGCCGAGCGCGGCCGCCGCCAGCCGCAGGCCGGCCGGCACTTCGAGCAGGCCGGTGCAGGTGTTGCGCACGATCGGCAAGAGCGCGTACAGGAACAAGGCGATCAGCGCCGGCAGCGTGCCGATCGTGCCCAGCAGCGGGATCAAGAGCGCCAGCAGCGCCAGCGAGGGTACCGTTTGCAGCCCGCCGGCCGCCGCCAGCACCGCCTGCCGCAGGCGCGGTGCGAACGCGGCCAGGATGCCGAGCGGAATCCCGAGCAGGCAGGCGGCGGCCACCGAGATCAGCACCAAGAGCGCGTGCTGGCGCGTCAGGCGGCCGAGGTCGGCGGCGAACAGCTTGGGCCAGAAGCCGGCGCGCGCGGCAGGTGCCGTCGCCGCCGGCGTCGTTGACTCCGGCGCCGCGCCCTGGCGCGCGAGAAAGGCGGCGGCGATCGCGGCAAAGCTCTGGCCGTCGAGTTCGGCGGCGGCGTTCATCGCGATCATGTCGGCCGCCGAAATCCGCCCTTGCAGCCGCTGCAGCGCTTGCCACGCCTGCGGAAAGCGCGTCGCGACGTCGAGCCGGTACAGCAGCAGCGCGTCGTAGCGCGGGAAATAGCCGAGGTCGTCGTCCAGCAGGCGCAGGTGGTAGCGGCCGATCTTGGCGTCGGTCGAATAGATGTCGATCGCGTCGACCTGGCCGGCCGCCAGCGCTTCGTAGGCAAGGCCGTGATCGAGGCCCACCGGCCGCTGCGGCAGCCGGTAGCGCCGCGCCAGGCCGGGCCAGCCGTCGGCGCGGCCGAGGAATTCGTGCGACAGCCCGAGCCGGATTTGCGGCTGCTGCGCCAGTTGCGAGAGGCTGCGGATGGCGGCGGTTTGCGCTTCGTCGCGCAGCGCCAGCGCGTAGCCATTGTTGAAACCGAGCGGAACCGCGGCGCCCAGGCCCAGCGGCGCCAGTGCGCGGTTGATCGCCGCCAGCGAGGCCGGCGCAGACGGCTGATCGGGCGCCGCCGGCGCCGGGCGCTTCAGGATTTCGCGCTCGATGGTGCCGAGGTATTCCGGATACAGGTCGATGGCGCCGGCTTTCAGCGCCTCGAACACCACCGCGGTGTTGCCGAGGCCGGGCCGGTATTCGACGCGCGCGAACGGCGCCGCGCTCTGGGTCAGGATCGCGCCCAGGATGTAGGACTCGGTGAAGCGCTTGGAGCCGATGCGCAGCACAGCGTCGGCGCCGAGCGCTTGCGCGCCGCCGCAGATCAGCAGCAGCGCGGCGACCGCCAGGCGCCAGCGCGGGCGGCGGCGGAGTGCGGCGAGGAACACGCGGGCAGTCATCGGCTGGTTGGCGTTGACACGATATTGGTCCCAGTTAACAGGGAGTATGCCGTATATTGCGCCGATTCCGCCGGTATTGCTTGCGGTATTGAAAATACAATAGCTAGTATCGACATGGCGCCAGGAGCCGCCGGCAAGCGCCGGGCGGGGCGGCGCCGGCTTGGCGGCAGTTGACATGGCGGCCCGCCCTGGATGACCGGCGCGCCGCCCCGAGCCGGTATAATCGGGGCTTGTTTTTCCGGTCGCGCCGCGCTCCGTTTGCCGTGGCGGCGCCGCCCCAACCCACTTCCCGACCCATGCTCGTCCACCAGAAACAACAAATCATTGCGCTCTTCCAGCAGGCGATGGCGCCGCTGCTGGCCGAATCGGCCGTCTCGCCGGCCATCACGCTGGAGCGCCCGCGCGATCCGGCGCACGGCGACGTCGCCAGCAATATCGCGATGCAACTGGCCAAACCGCTGAAAAAGAATCCGCGCGAACTGGCGCAGGCGCTGGTGACGGCGCTCCTGGCCGATCCGGCGCGGCAGGGATTGATCGACAGCGCCGAAATCGCCGGCCCCGGCTTCATCAACCTGCGCCTCTCCGCCGCCGCGCGGCAAGCGGTGGTACATGCGGTGCAGCAGCAGGGCGCGGCCTACGGCCAGGGCGCGGCCGGTGCCGGCAAGAAGGTGCTGGTCGAATTCGTCTCGGCCAACCCGACCGGGCCGCTGCACGTCGGCCACGGCCGCCAGGGCGCGCTCGGCGATGCGATGGCGGCGCTGCTGCAGTCGCAGGGCTACGACGTCACGCGCGAGTTTTACTACAACGACGCCGGCGCCCAGATCGGCAACCTCGCGTACTCGGTGCAGGCGCGCGCGCGCGGCCTCAAGCCCGGCGATCCGCACTGGCCGGAGGCGGCCTACAACGGCGACTACATCGCCGACATCGCCGCCGATTTCCTTGCCAAAAAGACGGTGGCGGCCAGCGACGGCGCGCCGGTGACCGCCAGCGGCGACCCCAACGACCTGGAGTCGATCCGGCTGTTCGCGGTCGCCTACCTGCGCCACGAGCAGGACCTGGATCTGCAGGCGTTCGGCGTCAAGTTCGACAACTATTACCTGGAATCCTCGCTGTACCACGACGGCAAGGTCGCCGCCACGGTCGAGGCGCTGGTCGCGGCCGGCCACACCTACGAGGCGGACGGCGCGCTGTGGCTGGCCACCACCGGCTACGGCGACGACAAGGACAGGGTGATGAAGAAGTCCGACGGCAGCTACACCTACTTCGTGCCGGACGTCGCCTATCACGTCACCAAGTGGCAGCGCGGTTTTAGCCAGGCGATCAACGTCCAGGGCAGCGACCACCACGGCACCATCGCCCGCGTGCGCGCCGGCCTGCAGGCGCTCGACATCGGCATCCCGGCCAGCTACCCGGATTACGTGCTGCACAAGATGGTGACGGTGATGAAGCATGGCGAGGAAGTGAAGATTTCCAAGCGCGCCGGCTCCTACGTCACCTTGCGCGACCTGATCGAATGGTCGGCCGGCGATGGCAGCAACAGCAACGCCGAGGCCGAAAACGGCGCGCGCGACCTCGGTCGTGATTTAACTCGCGGCCGCGACGCGGTGCGCTTCTTCCTGATCTCGCGCAAGGCCGATACCGAATTCGTGTTCGACGTCGACTTGGCGCAGGCACAATCCGACGAAAATCCGGTGTATTACGTGCAATACGCGCACGCGCGCATCTGCTCGGTGCTGGCGCAGTGGGGCGGCGACGAAGTGCTGCTGGCCGGCGTCGATCTGGCGCCGCTGACCGCGCCGCGCGAAGCCGCGCTTTTGGCCAAGCTGGCCGATTATCCGGAAACGCTGCAAAAGGCGCTGGAAGAGCTCGGCCCGCACCAGGTCGCGTTCTACCTGCGCGACCTGGCCGGCGAGCTGCACGGTTATTACAACGCCGAACGGGTGCTGGTGGATGATGCTGCGCTTAAAATGGCCCGCCTGGCCTTGCTGGTGGCGACGCGCCAGGTGCTGAGAAACGGACTGGCGCTGCTTGGAGTTTCGGCGCCGGCCAGGATGTGATCGAAAAACCTATGCTCAACTACAGACAGAAGCAGGCGGGCGGCACTTTCCTCGGGCTGATCCTGGGCCTGATCATCGGCCTGGGGATCGCGGTGGTGGTGGCGGTGATGATCATGAAAACGCCGATCCCGTTCGTCAACAAGCAGGCGCGTCCGGAACGGCCGCCGGAAGCCGCCGGCGGCCAGATCACCGACCCCAACCAGCCGCTGTACAGCAAGCGCGATCCGGCCCGCAACGGTGCGCCGGATGCCGCTGCCGTTGCGCCGGCACCGGCGCCAGCTCCAGGAGCGGTGCCGCCCAACACCGTGCAGGCGCCGGACAACCGGGCGCCGATCGTCGAGAATTCGATCCTGGACAAGCCGAAGAAGCCGGACGATGCCAAAGCAGACAACGGCCAATGGATTTATTATCTGCAGGCTGGCGCTTTCCGTTCCCAGTCCGACGCTGACAGTACGCGCGCCAAGCTGGCGCTGCTCGGCTTCGAGGCGCAGGTCACCGAGCGGCAGTCGGAGCAGGGCACGCTGTACCGGGTGCGGCTGGGCCCGTTCACGCAACTGGAAACCATGAACCGGATGCGCAGCAAGCTGTCCGACAATGGCATCGATGCGGCCGTGGTGCGTACCGCCAAATAGCGATTGATCTCCCTGGCCGCTGCAACCAATTTTGCAGCCGATTTTTTTGAAAAGGATCCCTATGCGCATTTTGTCCCGCCTGCTGGCAAGCCTTGGCTTTGGCCTGGTGGCGCTGTCCGCCGCCGCTTCCCCCGCCAGCCCGCAAAACGGCCTGGATTACCGCACCCTGGAGCAGGCGCAGCAAACTACGGCCGGCAACAAGGTCGAGGTCACCGAATTTTTCTGGTATAGCTGCCCGCACTGCCATGCGTTCGAGCCAGATCTGGAAGCCTGGGTGAAAAAGCAGGGTGACCGGATCGTCTTCAAGCGCGTGCCGGTCGCTTTCCGCGAGTCCTTCATCCCGCAGCAAAAGCTGTACTACGCGTTGGAAGCGATGGGCAAGCTGGATGAACTGCACCAGAAGGTATTCCGCGCGATCCATGTCGAGGGCCAGCGCCTCGATACCGACGCCGACATCGCCAACTTCATCGCCAAGCAAGGCGTCGATCGCCAGAAATTCCTCGACCTGTACAACTCGTTCGCGGTGCAGACCAAGGTGCGGCAAGCAACCCAAATGCAGTCCGCCTACAAGGTGGATGGCGTGCCGCTGGTGGCGGTCGAAGGCCGCTACCTGACCTCGCCGTCGATTGTCGGCGCCAGCATCGGCAACAAGCCGGAAGCGGTACTGCAAGCCTCGACCTTGCAAGTGATGGACTTCCTGGTGGCGAAAGCGGCCCGGGAGCGCGCACCGGCGGCGGCACCGAAGAAATAGGAGCGGCCGATGCGCTCCGGTTCGTCGCCGGAGCGCTTGGCAGCGCGCCCGCCACTCGCAAGAGGGCGGGCTTTTTTGTATCAGGCATTCGAATCGAGCGAGAGTCGAGCATGCAGCGAGTATTCATCACCGGCGCCTCCAGCGGCATCGGCGCCGCGTTGGCGCGGCACTACGCGGCGCAGGGCGCCAGCCTGGGCCTGGTGGCGCGCCGGCAGCCGGAGCTGGAACAGTTGGCCGCCGGCCTGCCGCATCCGGAACGGCACCGGGTCTATGCGCTGGACGTCACCGACCATGGCGCGCTGGCGGCGGCGGCCGCCGATTTCCTTGCCGCCCACGGCGGGGTCGAGGTCGTGATCGCCAACGCCGGCATTTCGCATGGCACCCTGACCGCGCATGCGAAAGACCTGGCGGTGTTCGAGCGCATCTTCGCCACCAACGTTGCCGCCATGGTGGCCACCTTCGCGCCGTTTCTGCCCGCCATGCAGCAACAGGCGCGGGCCGGCCGCCGCGACTGCCGGCTGGTCGGCATCGGCAGCGTGGCCGGCATCCGCGGCCTGCCCGGCGCCGGCGCCTACAGCGCCTCGAAAGCGGCGGCCATCAGCTATTGCGAATCGCTGCGGGTGGAGCTGCGCGCGTCCGACATCCGGGTGGTGACGATCTGCCCCGGCTACATCGACACGCCGATGACGCGCGGCAACCCCTACCCGATGCCGTTCCTGCTGCCGGCCGAGCGCTTCGCCGAACGCGCCGCCGCCGCCATCGCCACCGGCAGCAGCTACCGCGTGATCCCGTGGCAGATGGGGGTGGTTGCCAAGCTGCTGCGCGGCTTGCCGAACTGGCTATACGACGCCGCATTCGCCAGGGCGCCGCACAAGCCGCGCAAGGAGCAGGCGTAGAGCGCGCCGATCGGGTTTGGTTTTGACGTTGCCGTTGCTGTTGATGTGAAATCCGCTTGGGATGCTGCCGTTTGTGCGCGGCAGAAAATGGATCAGAAACGAAACATGTCTGAGCGCAGCGAGTTGGTTTCGTTTCCCATTTTTTGCCGCACACAAACGGGAAGCCGCAGGCCAGCATCTTGCGGTCGTCTTTCTTTGCTTACTTTCTTTGACGAAGCAAAGAAAGTAAGTGGCCGCCGGGCCACCCCGGCAAGTCACTACGGAGTGGGAATCGTGTCATCAAGCGACAAACGCCGTAGGGTGAATGCATGCCTTCCCACTTCACAGATCAAGCGCCGCAGCGCCAAAACCGGCCTGGACTGGAGTCGCATCCCTGTAGTCCGTTACTGGGGTCAGAGTAATTTTCGCGATGAAGCACCGCGAAAAAAAACTCTGACCCCCCTAACTCTGACTCCACAAACTCCGATGTCCGAAGGCTCTCAATAGCTCACTGCGAGATAGCCTAAAATTGCGGAGTATATTGAAATTCTGCTTTATATAAAGCAGATAACAGTCATTGGTAGTTGGAGTATATAAACAGCCTACTCACTCCCCGCCTTCTCCACCACCAATATCCGCGCCTCCCCGACCGGATGCGCCACATGTTCGCAGCCGACCCCGGCAAAGAACACGTCGCCCGCCTCCAGCCGCGCCACCTCGACCCTGCCATCGACCTTGTGATGCATCTCGACCACCCCATCCAGCACCGCGAACACCTCGGCGCCGTCATTCACATGCCAGCGGTACGGCTGGTCGGTCCAGTGCAGGCGCACCGTGGCGCCCTCGATGCGGGCAATATCCAGCGCGCCCCAAGCGCGCTCGGCGCGAAACTCGCGCGCGCGGATCACGTTCTGTTCCATGTTTTTTCCTCCTAACGGTTGGTCAGCGACACCCCGGCGATCACCAGCACGCCGCCGATCACCATCGAAATCAGGATCGTCTCGTGCAGCATCAGCGCTCCCAGTCCGACTGCGAACACCGGCACCAGGTTGGTGAATACCGCGGTGCGCGCCGGGCCGATCGCCTGGATGCCTTCGCTGTACCAGACGAAGCCGATCACGGTGCCGAACACGCCCAGGTACAGCAGCGAGGCGACCACCTGCCAGTTGAACTGGCTGGCGTGCAGTTGCGGCAGTTCGAATGCGGCGCCGAGCGCCAGCAGCAGCAGGCCCCACAGCGAGGCGTAGGTGGTGGCGGCGATCGGCGACAGGCCGCGCAGCGCGTGGCGGCCGAGGATGGTGTAGGCCGCCCAGCTCGCAATTCCGCAAAACATCAGCAGTTCGCCGGTGCCGAGCGCTTGCGACAGGTCGCGCCACGCGCCCAGCAGATCGCCGCGCGCCACGATGATCACCGCGCCGACGAAGGCCAGGCCGATGCCGAGCCAGCGCCTGGCGCCCAGCCGCTCGCGGAAAAACACCGCCAGCGCGAGCGCGGTCATGATCGGGCTCAGCGTGACGAACAGCGCGGTGCGGCCCGCCGGCATGCGCCCCAGCGCGGCGAAAAAGAACGCGTTGTAGAGAAAGATGCCGGTGGCGCCAAGCGCGAAGGTGGACAGCATTTGCGAGCGATTCAGGCGCGGCAGGCCGCCTTCCAGCTTCCAGGCTAGCGGTAGCAGCAGCACGCAGGCGACCGCGTAGCGGCCGGCGGCGGCCATCATGTGCGGAATCACCTGCGCCACGATGCGCCCGGCGATGAAGGTGCCGCCCCAGAACAGCGCGACCAGCACCAGCTTGGCCGCGATCCGGGCCGGGATGGCCGGCATGCGGCCCGGCAGGGGAGCGTGCGGTTGGGAATCGTTCAAGATAGCCTTGGGGCCGGGAAAGAAGATGGGCGCCGCGCGCGCGGCCGTGTTCTGCTCACCTCAGGCCGCGCTGCGCAGGCGAAAGCGCAAGATGCCATCGGCATCTAGCGAACGGTGCAGCACCCGGTCCAGCCACAGCTTGTGCAGATGTGCCAGCGCCTCGCCCAGCGCGAAGCTGAACTGGTGCGCGTCCAGTGGCCGGCGGAACATGATCGGCACGATGTCGGCCGCCGATTGCGGCACCGCGCACGCCTCCAGCACTTCGGCCAGGCGTTCGGCGTGATGTTGGTTCAATTGCGCGATGCGCGTGTGCAGGCCACGAAACGGCTTGCCGTGCGAGGGCAGTACCAGCACGTCGGTCGGCAGGTGGCTGTATTTCGCCAGCGAATCCAGATATTGCTGGACCGGATTGGCGTTCGGTTCCAGTGCGAATACCGAGACATTGGTCGAAATGCGTGGCAGCACCATGTCGCCGGAAATCAGCAGCTTCAGTTCGGCGCAATACAGCGACGCGTGTTCCGGCGCATGGCCGAAGCCGGTGATCACGCGCCAGGCGCGACCGCCGATGTGCACATCCTGGCCGTCCTGCAGCCGGGTATAGGCATGCGGCACCGCCGGCACCAGCGAGGAGTAATGGTTCTTGCGGCCGCGCATCCGTTCCAGCAGGTCCGGGTCGGTCAGGCCGTTGCGCTGGAAGTGCGGCAGCGCCGCCCAGCCGTCGGCGCCCGGCAGCCCGGCCGCCATCATGCGCGCCGACGCGTATTCGCCGGTGGTCATCCACAGCGGCGCGGCCCAGCGCTGGCACAGCCAGTCGGCCAGGCCGACGTGGTCCGGGTGGCAATGCGTGACCAGCACGCGTACGATCGGCAGGCCGCGCAGGTGCTCGGCGAACAGGGTTTCCCACGCTGCGCGCGTGGCGTCGCTGGCGATGCCGCAGTCGATTGCGGTCCAGCCGCGCACCATCTTGCCGTCCTCCTGCTCGAACTCGTCTTCCAGCAGCCACAGGTTGATATGATCCAGCGCAAACGGCAGCCCCATGCGCAGCCACAGCACGCCGGGCGCGATCTGGTGTACGGTGCCGGGTTCCGGCAGGGTGTCGCCAAACGGATAGTCGAGCTGGGCTTCAAGATGATTCATGGAGTTCCTGGAAAAAGAGACGGTTCCCATTGCGGGCCGGCAAGCCTACAATACGGTTTACGTTAACGTAAGCGTCGATTCTAGCAAAAGACCTGTTGCCACGTTTGCCACCGCATTGCCCGATGCCAACCATGCCGCCCACCTACACCATTGCCGAACTGGCGCGCGAATTCGATATCACGCTGCGCGCCATCCGCTTCTATGAAGACCAGGGCTTGATCAGCCCGCTGCGCGAAGGCGTGGCGCGCACCCGCGTCTACAGCGCGCGCGAACGCACGCGCCTGAAGCTGACCCTGCGCGGCAAGCGGCTCGGGCTGTCGCTATCGGAAATCAAGAGCGTGGTCGACATGTACGAATCGCCCAAGGATACCGAGCCGCAGATGGAGCGCCTGTTGCAACTGCTGGCGCAGCACCGTGAAAAACTGGAGCGGCAGCGCGAAGACATCGAAGGCGCGCTGGCTGAAATCGTCGCGCAGGAAGCCGAGTGCAAGCGCCTGCTGCAACAGCATCGGCAATTGAAAAAGGCCAAACAGAAATGAGCCAACCAACTTTTGGGCAAGATCAGGGCATCGTTCCGCAGCTGCATGGCGAATACAAGATTCCCGGCGGCAAGCTGGTGGTGGTCGATCTGCAGGTGGCGGACGGCCGCCTGCGCGGCGTGCAGTTGAGCGGCGACTTCTTCCTCGAGCCGCCGGAAGCGCTGGACGCGATCAATGCCGCGCTGGAAGGCTTGCCGGCCGCCAGCAGCGCCGAACAATTGGCGCAGGCGGTGACCGCGGCGCTGGCGCCGCAGGTGATGATGTACGGGCTGACGCCGGCAGGCATCGCGACCGTGGTGCAAAGGGCGCTGTCATGAGCCGCAGCGAGTGGCGCCAGCATGACTGGCAACTGATTCACACCGTGCCGCAAATGCCGCAGCAGCACATGGCGCTGGACCAGGTGCTGGTGGATGAGGTCGCCGCCGGCCGCCGCCCGCCGACCTTGCGCGTGTGGGAATGGGCCGCGCCGGCGGTGGTGATCGGCATCTTCCAGTCGCTGAAGAACGAAGTCGACGCGGCGGCCGCGCGCGAACACGAAATCGAAGTGGTGCGCCGCATCAGCGGCGGCGGCGCGATGTTCATCGAGCCCGGCAACACCATCACCTACTCGATCTACGCGCCGAAGTCGCTGATTGAAGGCATGAGCTTTGCCGACGCGTATGCCCACATGGACGCCTGGGTGCTGGAAGCGCTGGGCGAACTCGGCATCCGCGCCTGGTACCAGCCCTTGAACGACATCACCTCGGACGGCGGCAAGATCGGCGGCGCGGCGCAGGCGCACCGCGGCGGCGCGGTCTTGCACCACGTGACGATGGCGTACGACATCGATGCCGCCAAGATGCTGCAGGTGCTGCGCATCGGGCGCGAAAAACTGTCGGACAAGGGCACCACCAGCGCCGCCAAGCGGGTCGATCCGCTGCGCAGCCAGACCGGCCTGGCGCGCGAGGCGGTGATCGAACGCATGATCGCTACCTTCCGCCGCCGCCACGGCTTGGCCGACGGCGCGTTGCTGCCGCACGAGATGGCGGCGGCCGAGAGGCTGGTACAGGAAAAATTCGGCAGCGCCGAATGGATCACTAAAGTCGCGTAAGCCCGTGCGGAGGATGAGCGGCCCCGGACAATGAGCGCGCTGCCCGACCTTCGCAAGGGCGAGCCGGCGCCGCAGCGAATCCGCTCACAGCCCCTCTTTCATCTCAATCCGTTCCCGCGCGAGCCGGGGGAAAGATCGCGCCGAGTCGAGCCGGAATTTCGTCGCCACTCGTCCGCCGCGGTGTCGGCAATCGCTCGTCGAAGAAACGGCGTGTCCAAATTTCGCGCACGACACATGCCATCAGCTCAATTGTCCAGATCAATAAAATCGTTTGTCTGAGCGGAGTGCGCCATCTAGATTGCTTGCTGAGGGAGTTTTTCATTCCAACCAACTTTTAGCATGGGCCTCCTTATGCAAAACACATCGACGAGACAAGATACCAAGGCATCAGAATCCGGCAACCGGCGCTACTTCAGTCCCCGACGGTTGGGACATGTCAACCTGATCGTGCGCGACACCGACGCCTCGATGCAGTTCTACAAGAACGTGGCGGGCTTCGAGGAGGTGTACCGGGTTCCGGCCATCGGTGGCGGCTTTTTGAGCAACGGCAATACCCACCATGACGTCGGCATGGTGCAAAGCTCCGGCCCATCCGGCAAGGGGCGACCGCCCAGCTTGAATCACTTGGCGTTCGAACTGGAAACCGAAGTAACGCTCGTGGAGGGCTACGAGCGCTCATTGCAGGATGGCCTGAGTTTCGAGCGCACCCTGGATCACGATATCGCCCACTCGGCCTATTGCGCCGATCCCGATGGGAATTCGTGCGAACTCTATGCCGACGTCATTCGGGATTGGCGCAATGCCCGCACCGGGCAGGTGACCAAACCGAAACCGGTATGGCGGCCGGGTCTTACTCCGCCGAACGCCGAGCAGAATTACGAAAGCAATCCGGAATTCCGGCGGGTGCAGGATGCGATATTTCATCCACTGCGAACCAAGCATGCCTGCCTGGTCGTTGCCGATCTGGAGAAAAGCATCCGGTTCTATACCACGCGGATCGGACTGGATGTGTTGGCGCAGGGCGCGCATGCCGACTACGCGATGTTGGGCGGCACCTGCGGCGAGCGTAACCTGACCCTGGTCCAGGCAAACGACTCGCTGGCGCCCGGCTACCATCATGTCGGTTTCGAGTTGGCCTGCGAGGAAGATCTGGAAAAATCCGCCGCTGCACTCAAGGCCGCCGGCATCGACCCGGTGCGCGTTGTCCGGGATAGCTTGCGATCCGCAATATTCATCCGGGACCCGGACGGGCTGCTGCTGCAATTCTTCGTCGACCATGCTGCTCCGGAAATGGCGTGGTCGGAATTGGATGCCGAACGGGCCGTATGGCTGGGTTAAGGGGAGGCCGGATGGACAGCGACAAAGGGCAGATTACCTTACCCGCATCACGGCAATTTCGGGATGTACTCGGCATACGCACCGCCTACTATCAGAGCGAAGGCACGCTGACGCCGGGATCCGCCCGGAAAAAAACCGTGGTACTGCTGCATGGCGGCGCTCCGGGTGTGTGCTCGGAACTGAACTGGTTTCGCAATTTCGGTGCACTGGCCGATGCTGGCTATGAAGTCATCGCTTACGATCAGCCCGGGTTTGGCTATAGCGCGATACCCGACGATCACAGCATCGATTTCCGCTACCGGCATTTGGCTGCGTTTTTGCAGAGCCTGAGACTGGACGACGTACACCTGATCGGCAACTCCATCGGCGGGCTATTGTGCACATTGCTGGCTCATCGGAATCCCGATGCCTTGAGTCTGCAATCGCTGGTGCTGTCGGCACCCTATCCGTATTTCGATCCACCGGCGGCGGCCGCCGAGCGCTTGCAAAATCATCGCGCGCGGCTGAGTTCGATCGAACCCACGTTTGAAAGTGTGCGCAACCTCTGCCTGAACACTTTCAATCAAGCGCACGCGGTGACGGACGAGATCGTCGGTCTGCGCCTGGCCATGCTGCAAGGCCAGCGATGGGATGCCTACAAGGCCAGGTCTGCAAGCTCCAGAGAGTTTCAGCGCCAGGATATCGGCCATCAGCCGATCGCCATCCCGACGTTGCTGGTATGGGGTGTCGAGGACCGGAGCCTGCCGCATGAGATCGGCATTGAAGCGATGAAGTATTTTCCGACTGGGCGATTCCTTTTCCTGACTCAATGCGGGCATTGGCCGCAGACCGAGCAATCCAATGCGTTCAATCAGGCCATGATCGACTTCCTGGCCGCCCATAGCTGACGGATACTATAGCTTGCCACCCAGGCCGGTCCAGCATCGGTCTGGCGTCAGGCACCCAATCCAAAGTGAGCAGAAAAGCTTGGCGCGCCGTTCTATTTCGAACGGCGTGCCAAAGGAAGGTAAGCGATCAGATATTCAGGACCAGCAGTTTGCTTTTCGCGCGCGAACAGCAAGGAAGGAACTGGTCGTTCAGACTCTTCTCACGGTCGGACAGATAAAAATCCCGGTGATCCGGAATACCTTCAACAATCTGAGTGAGGCAGGTTCCGCAGATACCCTGCTCGCACGATGTTTCGAGCGTTACTCCATGCCGCGCCAGGACCTCGACCACGGTTTCGTCGGCCCCGACGGTAAACTGTTGACCAGTCGAGACGAGGCGAACCTCGAATTCCGTATCGTCCCCCTGACTCGCTGTATTGCCGGTGAACCGCTCGAAGTGGACGTGGCCGGGATCCCAGCCTTGCTTTTCCGCTTCCGCGAGTACCGCCTCGATGAAGCCGGACGGTCCGCACACGTAGATATGGGTATCGCGCGGCGTGGAATCGAGCAGGGTACCCAGGTCGAGCCGCTGGTTCGCGGGTCCATCGTCCGTGTGTATGCTCACGCAGTTGGAAAAACTCGACGCCAGCAGACGGTCCCGAAAGGCCATGCGATCTGCGGTACGCCCGCAGTAGTGCAAGCTGAACCGACGATTCTTGGCGGCCAGGAACTCGGCCATGCAAAGAATGGGGGTGATTCCGATGCCTCCCGCGAACAGCAGTGCCGGCTCGTCGTTCTCGGACAAAGAAAACAGGTTCCGGGGTCTGCCAATTTTCAGAACGTCGCCGACGCCGATGCGGTCATGCACGGCCCGCGAGCCGCCGCGGGACTGGGGTTCGCGCAAAACCGCGATCTCGTACCGTTGGGGCATGCTCTGGGCGGTGCAGAGCGAATATTGGCGGCAAAGCTGGTCGCCAAGGTGAATGTCGATGTGAGCGCCCGGCGTAAACCCCGGCAGCGGGGCGCCGTCTTCACTGGCGAGCTCCAGCAGGCAAACATCCAGCGCTTCGGTAGCCTTGCGCACCACTCGGACTGACAGCAACTCGCTCATTTCAGTTTTGCGCCGTCATGTCAGGACTCCACCGGGGTGGCCAGGCGCTCGAGGAAAGTCTTCACATCCCCGGTGTCGACAACCGTGTCGACCGGTGCGGTCTGGAAGGCGGTGCCGTCCTGGACCAATTGGCGGAATCGTTCCAGCGATTCCGGTGTCGCCAGGAAATCCAATATCTTGCGTCGCGCCATGACGATCGCGAGATCGGCACTGACCAGCTTTTCCTTGGTGCGATCGACAATCCGGCCCATGCCCTCCTGCATCGCGCGGTCCTGATCGTTGACCCCATGGATCCCGGTGGTCGGTGTGCCACGTTGCGCGGCCCGATCGACCAGGTAGTCGTTCCGCATATTGCGGACCGGTTGCCAGGTGTCGATGATCGATCCGGTGTTCAGCCGGATCGCTTCGTAACGATATTCCGGAGGGAACGAGACTCCTCTTGCCACGAAATCGTAGAATTCCTTGGGCAACTCGCCATCCAGTACGTAGCTGAAATCCCAGCAATAGGTGTTGTCGTCATCGATCGGCACCCAGGCGCGGCCACCGATGGGCCAGGCGGCACTCGGAATCACGGAGAACATCGGCGCCATCCATTGCGTGACACGCCAATAATATTGCTCGTCGGCACGACGCCGAGCGATCGACATGAATCCGATCGACGTTTCTTCGATATTCAGTTGCGGTTTCGGATCCTTGAACGTATAGGTGCGATGCACCCGGTCCGATGCGATTCCGTGATCGGATTTGTGCAGGGTCGAGACGTGGGAGCTGTCGATCTCGCCCTCCGCGCCCTGGACCCAATTGGTTTCCTGGAGCCAGACGGTGGCCAGTCGCTGTTTGGCCGGCAAATCGATCCAGGGGAACTTGGGCAGCTCCGGGGCCGGTCCCTTGCCCATGTAGATCCAGATGATGTCGGCCTTTTCTTCGACCTGATAGGCGACCAGCCGCATTTTCTGGCAAAGGCTGGAGTTGCTCTCGCTTGGCAACTCGAGGCACTGCCCGCTCTTGGCATACAACCATCCGTGATAGGAACAGCGGATCCCCTGGTCTTCGACCTTGCCGAAAAAAAGGGGAGCGCCACGGTGCAAGCAATGCGCTTGAGTAATGCCGACTTGCTCACTCCCGTCGCGAAACGCGATCAGTTCCTCGCCCAGAAGCTTGAGGCGCACAGGGGTTCGGCTACCCACCGGCAGTTGCGAAGACAGCAAGGCGGGCAACCACAATGAGCGAAACAATTCGTTCCCTGGGGTTTCGGCGCCCACCCTGCAAAGGCGCTCGTTGTTTTCTTTGGTCAACACAATGATTACCCTTTCTCTTTCTCTTTCTCTTACTTGCCGGCCACGCCGGCGACGGCGGCCATGATCTCCTTGGCGGCTTCTTCCGAGGTGCGGAGTTGCTCCTCGGATTTCACTTCGACGACCGTCACGTTAGGCCGCATCGCCCGGATCTTCTTGCTGGTGGACGAATCCGGGTCGGAATACAGCGACAGGAATTCCTCCTGTTCCTGGAGTGCCGCACCTTCAGTGGCCAGCCAGGCGAGGAAAAGCTTGCCGAGGTTGGGCTGAGGAGCCCCCTTCAGCATGAACATGAACAGCGGACCGATGGGCATCGTGTCCAGCGGTACCCACTCGATCGGAGCGCCCTTCTGTTTCTGGGCTTCGGCCAAGGCGGTGTAGCCCGACACGCCCACCGCCACCTCGCCGCTGGAAATCGCGCCAACCACCGCAGGAGGACCGGGCTTGAAGCGGGGCTTGTTGGCGATCAGCTTCTTGGTGAGTTCCACGGCATTGTCCTTGCCGATCTGGACTGCAAGAATATCGAGTGGCGGCGGCGTGTTATTGGCCATCGCGAAGCGGCCTTCCCACTCCGGCTTGGTCAATTCCTCGAGGCTCTTCGGTACGTTTTCCGGTTTCACGAGGTTCTTGTTATAGACCATGACGTACTGCACGTCCCACTGCCGCAGCATGCGGTTCTGGTAGCTGGGGAGCACCCCGTCCACCGCCGCGCGGCGGATCTTTGGAAACATTTGCCCGAAATCCTCGACCCAATTGACCTTGAAGTCCAGGTTGTTCTTGGCAAACCAATGCTCATAGGTGTTGTAACCGTAACCGCCGATGGCGCTTGGCACCGGTAGCCCCGATTGCGCTTGCTGATATACGCGGGGGGCGGATACGGTCGACGTCAGGGGAGTCCACTCCCAGTTCAGCTTGAGATTGAAGCGCTTCTGGAACGCGTCCATGATGCGCCGCTGCGCCTTCTCGGACTTTGGGGAGCTGACCATGATCATGAACGGACCTTGAGCCGCCTCCTTGCGGGCCTGTTCCACAATCGCGGCGTTGTCGGCTGCACAGCTCAGGCCCGGCATGGCCAGGCATACCCCGGCCATAAGGGCGCCGGCATTGAGGCGGATGCGGGATTTGTTGATGGATTTCAGTTGAATTTTCATTGTGTCTCTTCCGTATTGTCGTTGGCAAAATCAAGTAGGGAGTTTCAGAGAATTCTTTCCTTGTTGCGCTACTCTAGGAATTAAGGGCAGCGCATTCAAACGATTTCTTTGACGCTAATGCATGATTGCTGCTCATATCGTTCACTGAGTGCGTTCATCGATCCTGGCCATGTAGATCTGCAGTGGAGTAACCACGGCTGTCAGCAGAAGCACCAGGATGATCGACAGTGCGGCTGCGCTGGGCACGTCCGGATAGCCCCACAGCATCCAGAGCGCCGAACTCAGCATGACGGTCTTGGTGGTAAGGAAAATCAGGGGCACGCCGACGTCGCGCATCGCGTGAGCGAACACCAGCAGCCAGCCGTTGAAAATCTGGGTCCGCAAGATCGGCGCGAGGATGTGCAGCATGATGCTGATGCGACCGACTCCCCCCAGACTGGCAGCGCGCTCGATATCCGGATGGACCTGAATCAATGCCGACGACAGGATGCGGGTTCCGAAAACCATGTTCACCAGCACCTGGGCGAGCATGATCGCGCCTATCGTTCCATAAACCGGGGTCTTCACGTACAGCAGAAGTACCGCGAGGCCGAGCACGATGTTGGGAATCGCGATGGGCAGAAAGGCCAGTACATCGAGCCAGCGGCACCATTCGCTGGTCGGCCGCACGGTGACATAGGCGACAAGAAAACTGATGACCATCGTCAACGTGGACCCGAGGATGACCACGATCGCCGTATTGCTGAGGCTGCGCTGAAACATTGGCGACGCAAACAGCTCCACATAGTTGGTCCAGGAAAGCGACGCCGTGGCTTCCAGCGAAGGCAGGGTATAGAACGGCAACAGGCTGGCCCAGAGCAATATCAGGATCGGCATGAACGCCAGGGAGAAGAAGCCCACGCCATAGACGGAAACGAGGTGCTTGCGCCACCCGAGGCTGCTAGGCAGAATACGGAAATTCTTGCCACCGATGACGGCGAATTTTTCCGATTCCCGCGTGAAGCGCTGGTACAGCAAGACCAGGAACAAGGCGATCAGCACCAGCACGATGCCGAACGCGGCGGCCAGGTTGTAGTTCGGAGCGCCCAGCTCGGCCGTGCTCAGCAGGTAGATCCGGGTGCTGAGAACCTGGATGCCGGCGGTCAAACCGATGGAGAGCGGAATTTCAAAGACTTGGATCATGATCATCACGGTGTAGATCAACACCGACAACAATCCAGGCAGGAGGATGGGTCCGACCACCTTGAGCAACACCTTGGACGCCGAAACGCCGGCCAGCGTGGCCGGAAATTCCAGCTTGGAATCCATGTTTCTGATGATGCCGGACAACATGACGTAGATGGTTGGGGTCAGTAGGAAACTGCTGACGACTACCATCATGCCGAGGCTGTAGAGATTGATTGGTCCGGAGGTCGTGCTCAGATTGAACCAAGTCCGCAGCAGGTGATTCACATAGCCGTTGCTGGGATTCAGCAGGAGAATCCAGCCGAATCCCTGGATCAGTGTCGGCAATGAAAGCGTGACGATCATCATCACACGCACCGTTACCTTGTAGCGAAAATCGGTTCGCTCGGTAATCCAGGCCCATATCGTGGCGAAGATCGAAGCCAGGGCAATCGTGCCGCCGACATAGATGACGGTATTGGACAGTAATTGCCCCAGGCCGGACTGGGTGGCGAGATTGACGAAGTTTTCCAGCGTGAAGCCGCCGCCATCCAGCCATAGGCTGCCCTGCGGCCGCAAACTGGTCACCAGAAGCACGATGAGGGGAAGCACCGTCAGAGAAATGACCAGAAAGCTGGCCAGCCCGAGAATCGCTACCATATTCACGACTCCCGGATGTAGTGGATCTTGTCGGACAGGTAACGGAGTGCAATCGTATCGGCGTCCGCCGGCACGGCGCGGGCGTTGACGTAGATGGAAACGGTTCTCTGCGTTTCATTCGGAGCGCGACACACCAGTTCCATCCGCTCCCCCAGAAACACCCGCTGGGCGATGGAAAACCGAAAGGCGTTTTCCGCCGGGGACGTCTCCTGGCCAGCCGGCAGCGGCTCGAAGTCCTCCTGCCTCAGGACGAGAGTAATCCTGTCTCCAGTCTCGACATTGTCACCCTGCCAGGACACCAGTAACGGACCCAGGGCGCATTGCACCGTCAAACGCCTGGCATTGGCATCGACCGCCGAAACGGTCGCTTCTACCAGATTCGGGAACCCCATGAACTTCGCCACGAAATGGGTTCGCGGTTTGTAGTAAATCTCGTAGGGGGTGCCGATCTGCTCGATGTCGCCATCGTTCATGACGATGATGACATCCGACATGGACAGCGCTTCCTTTTGGTCGTGGGTAACGTAGACGGCGGTAATGCCCTCATCCGTCACCACCGAGCGGATCTGCTTTTGCATCGCCTCGCGCAGGTTGGCGTCCAGATTCGACAAGGGTTCATCGAGCAGGATCAGCCCCGGACTCTGGGCGATCGCCCGGGCCAGCGACACGCGCTGCTGTTGTCCGCCACTGAGCAAGGGCGCGGGGCGATCGGCGAATGCCGTCAGATGCACCTTTTCCAGGGCCAGAGCGACGATGCGCTCGCGTTCCGCCTTGGATTCCTTGCGCTTGCGCCCATGCTGGAGCGGAAATGCGATGTTTTCCCGCACCGTCATGTGAGGCCAGATGGCGTAGCTTTGAAACACCATGGAAATGTTTCTTTTCGCCGGCGGCATGAACAGCGACTGGCTGCTGTCGTACACCGCCACGTTGTTGACTTCAATGCGTCCGGACGACGGGCGGTCCAGCCCGGCGAGGAGGTTCAGGAGCGTCGATTTTCCGCAGCCACTTGGGCCGAGCAGCGTCACGAAAGCGCCGGTCGGCGCGGAAAACGAGATGCTTTTCAGCGCCTGATGCTCCTGACCATGGCGCGCATAGATTTTTGAAAGTCCGGTAACCGTCAAACCCATTGCCGCCCCCTCACAGTTCCACCTGTTTTCCGGTGGCACTCGATTCGAGAATGGCCAGGCAGACGGCAAGGGTTTCCTTGCCCCAGTGTGCATCCCGCAGGGTCGGGGTCTTGCCGGTGATGGCGTCGTACAGTTCGTCGATGGTGTCGCCTTGCCCAAACGCGCCATTGCCGGTCAAGGCCGGAATTTCCCGGATGCCTTCGTCTGCATAGACGAGTACGCCTTCCGGCGACGCGCGCAGATCGGCGTGCTCGCAGGTGACCAGCATCACGCCGAAATGGGGCTGCTTGCGCCCCACATTGCCGGAGGCCATGGCTTGCGCGACCGGCCCGCCGAATCCGTAGCGCGAGCGCCGAAGTTCGCCTTCATCGCCTTGCAGATTGCGCAGCACCTTGCGGGCATTGCCATGGTTCGGCGTCTTGCTGCGACCGCCTTCCGCGATCCAGAAATGCATTTCGTCGCTATCGAAATGGTCGTAGCCGCTGTAGACGACGACGGCGCAGGCGTTGTCTTCCAGGGTCAGCAGCGCGGCGCAATTGCCTTCAGTGGGGCGCTTCGGGTCCAGCCGCCCGGTCATGGCGCGCACGGCGACCACGCGCTGTCCGGTGATCGCCTTGATGCTGTCGATCTGGTGCGGAAGCTGGTTGTAAATGATGCCGCCGCCTAACCGGGTATCCAGTTCTTCCGGGCGGCGCGGGCGATACAGGAAATCGGTATAGTTAAAGCAGTTCAACATCGAGACGCGGCCAAACTCGCCGCTCCGGACGATCTGGCGCATCGTGCGTATCACCGGATCATGGCTGCGCGAGGTTCCGACAACCAGGTGAACCCCGGACTCATCGGTCGCCGCAATCATCTGGTCCGCCTCGTCTTCGCTCAAGGTCAGGGGCTTTTCGACGATAATGTGCAGCCCGCGAGCGCTGGCCTCGATCACCTGCTGGCAGTGATATTGATGGGGCGACGCGATATAGACGGCATCCAGGTTCCCGTGCTCGATCATTTCCTGCAGCGAGCCGAACACCGGGATGCCGTATTCCTGCCCGAATCGGGTCCGGACATCTTCATTCGGATCGCAGGCTGCCACGATCTGCGCATGGGGATGCTCCCTCATTGCAGGAGCCATCAGCACCGAGCCGGCGAATCCCAGCCCGCAAATACCAAACCGGATTTTCATTTTGTCTCCTCTCCGTCCGCCTTGATTTTCAGACGTGGCCGTATTGGGCCAAGGCTTGGGCCAGAGTCAAGCCCTTGGCCAGCTCCACACGAATCTGACGCTCCGTCGCAGTCAGCTTTTCTGCTTCGACCAGGGTCTTTTCGACCACTTCCGCCGGAATGACGATGGCGCCGTCTTCATCGGCCAGGATGAAGTCCCCGGGGCGGACGAGAACCGTCTTGGTGGTGGCGCCGCGCAGATAGACCGGCACCTGGTGGCCGGTTACTTTCCAGCGGCCGATCGATTGGACCGGAGTGCGATAGCGCGCGTAAACCGGAAACCCATGTTCGCCGATCCAGCGGACGTCCCGAATGCCGCCATCCACCAAAGCGCCGGCACAGCCGCGTTCCTTCATTCCCAGCGCAATCAGCTCGCCGAAATAGCAGATTCCCTCGCCATCGCCGCTCCATACGCTGATTTCACCCTCGGTGATGCCCTGGCAGGCTTCCATCTTCCGAGCGTCGCCACCGAGCGGGTAGGGCATCATCTGCCCGTGAATGGTATAGGCCCAGCCGGCCAAACGCGGGGCGCCGGATGGAAAGGGCGAAAATTCCTGTGCCAGGCCCTGATTGAGATAGCCCAAGGTGTCCAGGACGTCAGCCACATTGGCCGTATCCACCGATTGGTAGCGCCGGCGGATTTCGTTTCGTTGTTCTTTGGAAAACATTGCTTGCTCCTGTTTCATGTTTCTTGCGTAGGTTAATTAGATGCTGTTGATCAAGCCGCCGTCGACCCGAATCACGGAGCCCGTAATATAGGAAGCGCCCTGACTGGCCAGAAACGCAACCGTATCGCCGTATTCCTGGGGCTTCCCATAGCGCTTGACCGGAATGCTGCCGGTGCTTTCCTGCACCACGTCCGCGAGTTCGCGGCCCTCGCGTTGGGCCTTGGCCTGATCCAGCTGCTCGATGCGTGCGGTGGCGATGCGGCCGGGAAGGATGATGTTGGCGGTGATACCGTCGGGCGCTACTTCCCGGGACAGCGTTTTCGACCAGCCGACCAGGGCGGAGCGCAGGGTATTGGAAATGCCCAGATTGGGAATCGGCGCCACGACACCCGACGAGGTGCTGGTGATGATCCTGCCCCACTGCCTGGCGCGCATGCCCGGCAATACCAGGTCGGTCAGGTGAATCACGCTGCACACCATGCTCTGGAAGTATTTTTGCCAGTCCGCGGACTTGACCCCGTGCGCCAGGGTCGGTGGCGGCCCTCCGGTATTGTTGACCAGAATGTCGACCCCTCCCCACTGCTCCTGAATGCTTGCGATGTTCCGCACGGCGCCGTCGACATCGGCCAGATCCCACGGCAGGACGATCGCGTCGCCGCCGGACGCGCAGATGGCTTGCTTCACTCGCTCGAGCGCATCCACGTTGATGTCGGCCAATACCACTTTGACGCCTTCGCGTGCCAGCGAGGCACCGATTGCGCCCCCCAAGCCGCCGCCAGCGCCCGTCACGAGCGCGACCTTGTTGCTGATGCCCAGATCCATGGAAACTCCTCCTATGTGCCCACACGCATCGGTGCGGTCATTTTTTTCAACATGGCAATAACGCTTTGCGCGGTGATGCGGCCGGTCTTCGGGTTTTCCGTGGGAATGTTTTCGATCGTCATGTGCAGCAACGCGGCATCGGATACCACTTCGATGTGATGGGTGTTGCGCACGATTCCCGGATCGGCCCAAACCTCGAGTTGAGTCTCATCCGGACCCATGCCGGCCAGCGACAGGGCCACCGCCACGTTCAGGTTCGCCGGAAAACCGGTGGCGGCGCCCCGTGCCGGGCCGGAATATAGCAACAGCGGCTCGGTCAGGTTTTCGATGCTCAGGTTCTTTTCGGCAAGGATCGGTGCGCCTTCGAAACCCTTGGGTGGTTTGCGCGATACCATTTTCACGGATTCGATCTTCCCCACCGCGGCCGCCGTCACGGCATCCAGCCCGAGCAGAGCGCCCGAGGGAACCAGGATCTGGCCGCCGCGCTCGGCGGCGCTTTCGATCAGCTGCGGCCGATCGAGCAACGCTCCGACCGAGAGAACAATCACTTTCTTGCCCGCGCTTAATGCCGGTTCGACGATCTGCGACAACAGGGCCGCCGGCGCGCACTCGACGATAATGTCGGCTGCCCGGGCAAGCCCATCCAGCGGCAGGTTCGGCACCGGGCGGCGCAGAGTGTTGATGAATTCGTTCGTTTTTTCCGGATCGCGGCCACTGACCGCGCTGAGCACGCATCCAGACACTTCGCCCTGATCCAGCCGCTTCGCCAGCGCGGCTCCGATTGCGCCCAGACCCGCAATCGCCACTTTCAAGTCAGTTCTACCACTCATTATTTTCCTTTGATTCACATATCAAATTACCAAATTGGTATGCACCCCTCGGAAAACTATAGGTGGTGGCCCAAAACCGGACAAACGATTTGTTCACGGGCTCACTATGATTTTTGGTAATGTATGGGCCCTGCAACCACGGACGTGTCAGAAGGATTGAATGTCATGAATAACCGATTGCCGCCGCTGATTGCCTTGCGCTTCTTCGAGGCAGCCGGGCGTCTGCAGAGCTTTTCCAAGGCCGCACTGGAACTCCATGTCACGCAAGGAGCGGTGAGCCGCCAAATTCGGACGTTGGAAAACGAGCTGGGGATCAAGCTGTTTACCCGCCTTACCCGCAAAGTCGAACTGACCGAAATCGGCCGGAAATACTTGGACGAAGTCAGCGAAGCCTTTTTGAAAATCCGGGCGGCGACCGACCAGCTCCAGCGGCATCAGGAACATGCCATTTTGCACATCAGCGTATTGCCTTCGGTGGGGACGGCGTGGGTCATGCCGCGGCTGGGGAGCTTCACGCGCGAGTATCCGAATATAGAAACCCGCATCAGTAGTTCGATCGAGCCGGCCAACCTCCATGCCGGTGGAGTGGACGTGGCAATCCGGGTCGGCCCCAAGCCCGGCCATCAGTACACCAAGGAGATGCCAGCCATCGATCTGGAAATGACGACCGATTGGCGCGGCCTCCTGGCCGAGGAACTGGTGCCGGACATCCTGGTGCCGGTTTACTCGCCCAACATCCTGGAAGAAGCCGCGCACCTGGATGATGTGCAGATATTCCAGAACCTGCCGCTCATCCATACCAGCAGCCGTTCGGATGCCTGGGCCGGTTGGATGAGGACCTATGGTCTGGCCGAACTGCCCGCCACGCCGCGCATCGAGTACGGACATTTTTTCATGTCGCTGGATGCCGCCCGGCAAGGCCTGGGCGTCGCCTTGATTCCCGAGCTGGTACTGGCCAATTCGGATACTCGCGGCCTGTATTGGGCCGAGAACTACAAGGTGCGCAGCGCCGGGGAATACTACCTGTTGAGCCTGGCGCAGCGTGGAGAGGAATATCACATGGCGGCGTTCCGAAAATGGGTTCGGAAACAGTTTCAACAGGTTCCCCAGTCCGTCGAGGCAGAGCGTCCAACCAGCCAGTAGGCGGCGGATATGATCTCTGCCGGTTGGGTCGGCGCCTCAGGATGGATTGCGCTTGACGAAGAACAGCGCCGCGCCGACCGCCATCAGAATGCCGCCGAACACCTGGTTTTGCCGCTTGACCGCATGGGCGTCGCGCAGATAGCGCTGCATGCTGGCGGCGGCCAGCGCATAGCTGTGCATCACCAGCAGATCGATCGTGCACATGGTCGCCGCCAGGATCAGCAGTTGCGGCAGCAGCGCGGCCTGGTGCGTGATGAACTGCGGCAGCACCGCGACCATGAAGACGATGCCCTTGGGGTTGGTGGCATTGGTCAGGAAGCCGAGCAGGAAACGCTTGCGCCAGGGCGGCGCCACGGTATGCGCGCGGCTGCGCGCCGGCAGCGCGGGATCGACCACGACCTGCGCGCGCCATTGCGAAAAACCGAGATAGATCAGGTATAGCGCGCCGACGATCTTGACCGCGTTGAAGGCGACTTCCGACGCCAGCAGGATCGAGCCGACCCCGGCCCCGGCAATGAACAGCACCAGCAGCAGGCCGGCCTGCAAGCCGAGGATGGTGCCGGTGGTTTTCTTGACGCCATACGACAGGCCGTGCGACATCGACAACACGGCGCCGGAACCGGGCGAAATGGCGATCAGGCAAGCGGCGACGACGAAGGTGATCCAGACGGTGAGGCTCATCGAAATTTTCCGGCAAAGCGAGCATTATGCCGCGCGGCGGCGCCGGGCGTAGGGGCGCTGGAATTTTCTTCGCGGCCGCAGGCGGCAAGGGATAATCGCTGCAGCTTGCAGGTAGTTGATTGATTCGACGGATAGGCAGGCGGTTTTCATCAATGGAGTGGCGGATGTGGTCAGCAGAGCATGCAGTCGGGAAAGTTGCCGCCGCGCGCGCAGGAACGGTGTTTCTGCTGTTCCTGCGCCTGGGCTTGACCTCGTTTGGCGGCCCGATCGCCCATCTGGGCTACTTCCGCGATGAATTCGTCGCGCGTCGGCGCTGGCTGAGCGAACGCAGCTACGCCGACCTGGTGGCCTTGTGCCAGTTCCTGCCCGGCCCCGCCAGCAGCCAGGTCGGCATCGCGCTCGGACTGTCGCGCGCCGGCTTGCCGGGTGCGCTGGCGGCCTGGGCCGGGTTCACGCTGCCATCGGCAATCCTGCTGGTGCTGTTCGCGCTCGGCCTGTCCGCCTGGGGCGATGCCGTTCCCGGCGGCGTGCTGCACGGTTTGAAGGTGGCTGCAGTGGCGGTGGTGGCGCAGGCGGTATGGGGCATGGGGCGCAATCTGTGCACCGATATGGCGCGGATTTCGATTGCCGCGCTGTGCGCCTGCAGTGCCCTGTTGTGGCCCGGCGCCGGCGGCCAGGTCGGCGTAATCGCCGCTGCTGCCGCCGTCGGCTGGGTGTTGTTCAAGCCGGCCCCGGAGGCGGCTGCGCCGCATGACCCGCTGCCGATAGCGGTCAGCCGGCGTTTCGGCAGTGCGCTGCTGGCACTGTTCTTCGTCCTGCTGGCCGGCCTGCCGCTGGCGGCGCGGGTCTGGCCGGGGCCGATCCTGGAGATCGTCAACGCCTTTTATCGCGCCGGGTCGCTGGTGTTTGGCGGTGGCCACGTCGTGCTGCCGCTGCTACAGGCAGCGGTGGTGCCCAGCGGCTGGGTCGCGAACGACGCTTTTCTGGCCGGCTACGGCGCGGCGCAGGCGGTTCCCGGTCCGCTGTTTACCTTTGCTGCTTTCCTCGGGGCGTCGCTGACGTTCGCGCCCGGAGGGTGGCTGGGGGCGGCGCTGTGCCTGGGCACGATTTTCCTGCCGTCGTTTCTGCTGGTGATCGGGGTGCTGCCGTTCTGGGAGCAGCTGCGCCACAGCTTGCACGCGCGGGCGGCCCTGGCCGGAGTCAACGCGGCGGTGGTCGGCCTGCTGCTGGCAGCGCTGTATCACCCGGTCTGGACCAGCGCCGTATTGCAGCCGCAAGACTTCGGACTGGCCTTGCTGGCACTGGTGGCGCTGATGTTCTGGAAGCTGCCGCCCTGGCTGGTCGTGCTCGGCTGCGCGGCGGCCGGATGGTTGTTGAGCGGCATTTTTTGACGGTGGCTGGCGCAAGCCGCAAGCGGCAATCGACGGCCGGATTGCTTTACGTTTACGTAAACGTCAATCTTGGGTATGATGACCGCCAGCGTTGATAATATGCAGCCGCATCACCATTTATCCACTAGCCGATTTTGCCCATGCCGACCGTCCCCGACACCATCGCCACGCTGCTGCAGCGCAGCTTTGCGCGCCAGGGCGCGCTGATGGCATGGGACGCGCGGCTGCAGAACCTGACGCCGGGCACTTGTGAAATCCTGCTGCCGATGAGCGCGGTGGTGACCCAGCAGCACGGCTATTTTCACGGCGGCGTGATCGGCACCGTCGCCGATGCGGCCGGTGGCTATGCCGCCAATACTCTGCTGCTGCCGGAATCCGAATGCCTGACCGCCGAATACAAGATCAATATCGTCGCACCCGGCGTCGGCCAGGCGCTGCTCGCGCGCGGCTCGGTGCTGAAGGTCGGGCGCACGCTGGTGGTGGCGCGCGCCGACGTCTTTGCGGTGCGCGACGGCGTCGAAAAACTGTGCGCCGTGATGCAGCAAACCCTGTTCGTTATCCCCGCAGACAAAACCTTGAGGACAGCATGATCCACTTGCCCGGCTTGACCTTTGACCACGGCGCCGACATCGCCGCGCTGCGCGAAACCGTGCAGCAGTTTGCCGCCGCCGAAATCGCACCGCGCGCGCAGGAAATCGATCGGAGCGACCAGTTCCCGATGGATTTGTGGCGCAAGATGGGCGAGCTGGGCATCCTCGGCATCACGGTCGGCGAGGAATACGGCGGGGCCGACATGGGCTACCTGGCGCACATCGTCGCGATGGAAGAAATCTCGCGCGCCTCGGCTTCGGTCGGGCTGTCGTATGGCGCCCATTCCAACCTGTGCGTGAACCAGATCAAGCGCAACGGCACGCCCGAGCAAAAGGCCAAGTATTTGCCGAAGCTGATTTCCGGCGAACACATCGGCGCCTTGGCGATGTCGGAGCCGAACTCAGGCTCCGACGTGGTTTCCATGAAGCTGCGCGCCGAATTCAAGGGCGACCGCTGGCTGCTGAACGGTTCCAAGATGTGGATCACCAACGGCCCCGACGCCGACACGCTGGTGGTGTATGCGAAGAACGACATCGAAGCCGGCGCGCGCGGCATGACCGCGTTTCTGGTCGAAAAGGGCTTCAAGGGCTTTTCGATTGCGCAAAAACTGGACAAGCTCGGCATGCGCGGCTCGCACACCGGCGAGCTGGTGTTCCAGGATTGCGAAGTGCCGGCCGAAAACGTGCTGGGCGGCCTCGGCAAGGGCGTCAACGTCCTGATGTCCGGGCTCGACTTCGAGCGCACCGTGCTGTCCGGCGGCCCGCTCGGCATCATGGCGGCCTGCATGGACGCGGTGGTGCCCTACATTCACGAGCGCAAGCAATTCGGCCAGCCGATCGGCGAATTCCAGTTGATGCAAGGCAAGATCGCCGACATGTATTCGACGATGATGGCCTGCAAGGCATACGTGTACGCGGTCGGCCAGGCCTGCGACCGCGCCGCGACACCGGAGGCGGTGCGCGCGCTGCGCAAGGACGCCGCCAGCGCCATCCTGTACTCGGCCGAAAAGGCGACCTGGATGGCCGGCGAAGCGATCCAGACCCTGGGCGGCAACGGCTACATCAACGAAAACCCGACCGGCCGCCTGTGGCGCGACGCCAAGCTGTACGAAATCGGCGCCGGCACCAGCGAAATCCGCAGGATGCTGATCGGCCGCGAGCTGTTTGGCGAGACGCGTTAGATGTGAGCTGGAGTATGTTCTAAAAACTGACTTTTAAAGGGCGGAAATATGCGCATCCATTGGGAGTATGTGAGGTGTTCGCGGCGATTTTGAAGTTGCCGTTGAATTACTTCCGCTTGGGACGCTGCCGTTTGTGTCGGCGGGAAAATGGATCAGAAACGAAACATGTCTGAGCGCAGCGAGTTGGTTTCATTTCCCGATTTTGGCGCCACACCAGCGGGAAGCCGAAGGCCAGCGTCTTGCGGTCGTCTTTCTTTGCTTACTTTCTTTGACGAAGCAAAGAAAGTAAGTGGCCGCCGGGCCATCCCCGGCAAAGCGCCACGGAGTGGCGACCGGATCAGTAAGCGATGAACGACGCTGCATTCCCGCCTGAACCCGCGGGAATGACAGGACGAGACAGCATGGCAAAAACCAGAACCGCAGGAATCACGAACTCTTGCTCCAACCCGGCTAAACTGGCGATCTGAAAAAACCACCTCCCGCTTCCCATGCACGCAGCCTTCCCCAAACTGCTGTCCTCGCAAATCGCCTTCGACATCGCGCGCACGATGCTGGACGGTTTCGACAAGCATTACCGCTTGTTCCGCCAGGCCAGCCAGGATGCCAAGCGCTATTTCGAGACGCGCGACTGGAAGACCGCGCAGGCCGCGGCCACCCGCCGCATTGCGTTCTACGACGCGCGGGTGCTGGAATGCGTGCAGATCCTGGAAGACGAATACCATCAGAGCGAACTGACCGATGAAGTCTGGCACGAAGTCAAGCTGCATTACATCGGCCTGTTGACCGACCACAAGCGGCCCGAGCTGGCGGAAACGTTTTTCAATTCGGTGTTCTGCAAGGTGCGCCACCGCACCCATTTCCATAACCGCTTCATCTTCGTGCGGCCGGCGGTGGCCACCGAATACATCGAAACCGAAGAGCCGGCGCCGACCTACCGCGTCTACTACCCGGGCAAGGATGGCCTGCGCGCGACGCTGTCGCGCATCGTCACCAATTTCCAATTGAGCGCGCCGTTTGCCGACCTGGAGCGCGACGTCGCGCTGGTGGAAGCGCGGCTGCGGGCGCAATTCGGCGCCGCCACGCTGGAGCCGAACCACCAGATCCAGGTGCTGGCCAGCCTGTTCTTCCGCAACAAGGGCGCCTACATTGTCGGCAAGGGCATCAACGGCAACCGCGAATATCCATTCGTGGTGCCGATCCTGTACAACCGCAAGGGCCAGCTGGTGCTGGACACGGTGTTGCTCGACCCGCTGCAGATCAGCGTGCTGTTTTCCTATACGCGCGCGTATTTCATGGTCGACATGGAAGTGCCGTCGGCCTACGTACAGTTCCTGCGCAGCCTGATGCCGACCAAGCCGAAGAGCGAGATCTACACCATCCTCGGCCTGCAGAAGCAGGGCAAGACCCTGTTCTACCGCGACTTCCTGCACCACCTGAAGCATTCGTCGGATCGCTTCGACGTCGCGCCCGGCATCCGCGGGCTGGTGATGGCGGTATTCGCGCTGCCGTCGTTCCCGTACGTGTTCAAGGTGATCAAGGACCATTTCCCGGCGCCCAAGGAAACCACGCGCGCCGAGGTCAAGCAAAAATACCAGTTGGTGAAAAACCACGACCGCGTCGGCCGCATGGCCGACACGCTGGAATATTCCAGTGTCGCCTTCCCGCGCGCGCGCTTCGCGCCCAAGCTGCTGGCCGAATTGAAGGAGGTGGCGCCGTCGATGATCGAGGAAGACCACGACCAGATCGTCATCAAGCACCTGTACATCGAACGGCGCATGGTGCCGCTCAACATCTGGCTGACCAAGGCCGAAAAGCGCGGCGACATGGAAGCCATGGAACACGGCGTGCGCGAATACGGCAATGCGATCAAGGACCTGGTGGCGGCCAACATCTTCCCCGGCGACATGCTGTACAAGAATTTCGGCGTCACCCGCCAGCGGCGCGTGGTGTTCTACGACTATGATGAAATCGAATACATCACCGACTGCAACTTCCGCGTGATTCCGACGCCGCAGAACGAAGAGCAGGAAATGGCGGCCGAGCCCTGGTATCCGGTGCACAAGAACGACGTCTTTCCAGAGCAACTCGGAACCTTCCTGCTGGGCAATCCGCACGTCAAGGAATTCTTCCTGAAGCACCACGCCGACCTGCTCACCGCCGAGTTCTGGCAGACGCGCAAACAGCGGATAATGGAAGGTCACCTGGAGGACGTTTATCCGTATCCGCAGGAGTTGCGTTTCAGCCATCAGGCCGTCGCCGCGCAACCGGCGGCACTGCCACCTCAGGAACCCGTTTCGTCAACCATCCAACCTTGAACTGAAGGAATTATCATGAACGATCCGATTGTCATCGTAGGCGCCGCCCGCACGCCGATGGGCGCCTTCCAGGGCGATTTTTCAGCGCTCTCGGCCAACGATCTGGGCGCGGTCGCGATCCGCGCCGCGCTGGAGCGCGCCGGCCTCGATCCGAACCAGGTGCAGGACGTGCTGCTCGGCAACTGCCTGATGGCTGGCCAGGGCCAGGCGCCGGCGCGCCAGGCAGCGGTCAAGGCCGGCATTCCGACTTCGGCCGGCGCCGTGACGATGTCGAAGATGTGCGGCTCGGCGATGCAGGCAGCGATGTTCGCGGTCGACTCGATCGTGGCCGGCACCAATGAAGTTGTGGTGGCAGGCGGCATGGAATCGATGACCAACGCCCCCTACCTGATTCCAAAGGCGCGCGGCGGCTACCGCATCGGCCACGGCATGATCTACGACCACATGATGATGGACGGCCTGGAAGACGCGTATACCAAGGATGAAAAGGGCAATGCGCGCTCGATGGGCACCTTTGCCGAGGATTGCGCGGCCAAATACCAGTTCACGCGCGAGGCGCAGGACGCGTTCGCGATCGAATCGGTGAAGCGCGCCCAGGCTGCCGCCAGCAATGGCTGGTTCGCCTGGGAAATCGCCCCGGTCACGCTGCAGGGCCGCGGCGGCGAGGTCGTGATCGACAAGGATGAAGGCCCGGCCAAAGCCAAGCTGGACAAGATCCCGGCGCTGAAGCCGGCATTCAAGAAAGACGGCACCATCACCGCCGCCTCGTCGTCCTCGATCAACGACGGCGCCGCCGCGCTGGTGATCATGCGCGAATCGACCGCGAAGAAACTCGGCTGCACGCCGATCGCGAAGATCGTCGGCCACGCCCGCCATTCGCAGGAGCCGAACTGGTTCACCACTGCGCCGATCGGCGCGATCGAGAAGCTGTACCAGAAGACCGGCTGGAGCACCCAGGAAGTCGACCTGTTCGAGATCAACGAAGCGTTCGCGGCGGTGCCGATGGCGGCGATGAAGGAACTCGGCATCGGCCACGACAAGGTCAACATCCACGGCGGCGCCTGCGCGCTCGGTCACCCGATCGGCGCCTCCGGCGCGCGCATCATCGTCACCCTGATCGGTGCGCTGAAGAAAACCGGCGGCAAGCGCGGCGTCGCTTCGCTGTGCATCGGCGGCGGCGAAGCCACCGCGATGGCGATCGAGCTGGTTTGACGCTGCCTGTCGTTCCCGCCTAAATCCGCGGGAACGACAGGATGCATGACCGAAAGGACAATCCTGATGTCCACCGCACTGATCATCGGCGCCTCGCGCGGCATCGGCCGCGAGTTCGTGCGCCAGTTGCTGGCCGCCGGCTGGAAGGTGTTCGCCACCGCGCGCGATGCGGCGGCGCTGGCGGCGTTGCAGGCGGAAGGCGCGCACGCGATCCGGGTCGACGTGACGCAGCCGGAATCGATGGCCGCGCTCGGCTGGCAACTGGATGGCGAAAAGCTGGATCTGGCGGTGTACGTGGCCGGCGTCTACGGCCCGGCGCACCAGCTGGGGGTGCCGCCACAGGCCGCCGACTTCGACCGCGTGATGCACACCAACGTGCTGGGCGCGATGCAGGCGATGGCCCTGGTCGGGCCGCTGGTGGAGGCGGCGCGCGGCCGCTTCGCGGTGCTCAGCAGCGGCCTGGGCAGCATCGGCGAGGCGAAGTCGAGCGACGCCTGGCTGTACCGGGTATCGAAGGCGGGCTTGAACATGGCGCTGCGCAGCGCGGCTTTCGATTACCCGCATGCGATCTTCGTCGCGCTCGACCCTGGCTGGGTGCGCACCGACATGGGCGGCAAGCTGGCCCCGAGCGCGGTGGATGACAGCGTGCGCGACTTGCTGCGGGTGATCGGCGGTCTGGCGCTGGAGGACAGCGGCAGCTACCGCAGCCACAGCGGGCGCCGGCTGGCCTGGTGAGGCGGCAAGCGATACAACAGAAAGAGGAGGAGTGATGGCAGCGGCAATCGATTTTTATTTCGACTTTACCTCGCCCTACGGCTATTTCGCCGCGCAAAAAATCGACCAGATCGGCGCGCGCCACGGCCGCGCGGTCGAGTGGCATCCGATGCTGCTGGGCGTGGTGTTCAAGCAAACCGGCGCCGCGCCGCTGACGCAGGTGCCGCTGAAGGGGCCATACTCGCTGCACGACTTCCAGCGCACGGCGCGCTTTCACGGCATCGACTACCGGCAGCCGCAACCGTTTCCGATCGCCACCCAGGCCACCGCGCGCGCCATGCTGTGGCTGCAGGAGCAGTACGGCAAGCAGCGCGCGGTCGACTTCGCCAAGGCGGCGTATCGCGCCTATTTCGTCGACGGCGTGCTGATCGGCGATGCCGCCAACGTGGTGCAGATCGCCGCCGAACAGGGGGCGGACGCGGCGGCGCTGACCGAGGCGCTGGGCGGCGCGCCGCTGAAGGAGCGGCTGAAAGCCGAAGTCGAGCAGGCGATCGCGCACGGGGTGTTCGGCTCGCCCTTCATGATCGTCGACGGCGAGGCGTTCTGGGGCTTTGACCGCTTCGACCAACTGGAAGCCCATCTGCGCGACGGCAAGGTATGAGCGGCATGCTGAACGGCACGACAGCCTGCAACCAACGATGGAAAGCACAATGAAGCTCGGCTACAAAATTCTGGTGGACCAAGCCACAGCGCAGATCAAAACTTACTCGGTGCCGGAGGCGTTGGCCCGGCTGGACGATCCCGGCGTGCAGTTCGTCGATGTGCGCGACGCCCGCGAACTGGAGCGCGAAGGCATCATTCCGGGCGCCTTTCATGCACCGCGCGGCATGATCGAATTCTGGATCGATCCCGATTCGCCTTATTTCAAGCCGGTGTTCGGCGCCGGCAAGGAATACATCTTCTTTTGCGCCGCCGGCTGGCGCAGCGCGCTGACCACCAAGACCGTGCAGGACATGGGGCTGGCGCCGGTGGCGCATATCGACGGCGGTTTTGCCGCCTGGAAGGCCGCGGGCGCGCCGGTGGCGCACAAGGAAAAGAAATCCTGACGCCGATGCGCCGCACCCAGCCCCTGCCCTGCCCGTGCGGCGCGCCGGATTATGCCGCCTGTTGCGGTCGTTACCACGGTGGCGTGCTGCCGACCAGCGCCCTGGAGCTGATGCGCTCGCGCTATAGCGCCTACGTGCTGCGCAACGAAACCTATCTGCAGGCCACCTGGCATCCGGACACGCGTCCGGCCAGTGCGGTGCTGGAAGACGGCGACCACGTCAAGTGGCTCGGGCTCGAGGTGCTGCGGCATACGCAGGACGGCACCCAGGCCACGGTCGAGTTCGTCGCCCGCTACAAGCTCGGCGGCCGCGCGCGCCGGCTGCATGAAGTCAGCCGCTTCGTACAGGTCGACGGCCATTGGCTGTATCTCGATGGTGGTTTCCCATCTGAGCAGGAAGGCTAGCCAACCCGGCTCGGCAAATCAGAAAAGAGAAAAGAGAAAAAAGGACGCATACCATGCCGCAAATAGAAAGCAAGCTGAACCCGCGCAATGCCGATTTCAAGCAGAACGCCGACGCGATGCAGGCCATCGTCGACGATTTGCGGCAGAAGGTGGCGGCGCTCGCGCAGGGTGGCGGCGAGGAAGCGCGCAAGAAGCACGTGGCGCGCGGCAAGCTGCTGCCGCGCGAGCGGGTGCAGATGCTGCTCGACCCGGGCACGCCGTTCCTGGAGTTTTCGCAACTGGCCGCATATCAGATGTACAAGGACCGGCACGGGGTCGGCGCGGCGCCGGCGGCCGGCATCATCACCGGCATCGGCCGCGTCGCCGGCGTCGAGTGCGTGATCGTCTGCAACGACGCCACGGTGAAGGGTGGCACCTATTATCCGATCACGGTGAAAAAACATCTGCGCGCCCAGGAAATCGCCGAGCAGAACAACCTGCCCTGCGTCTACCTGGTCGACTCCGGCGGCGCCAACTTGCCGAACCAGGATGACGTGTTTCCCGACCGCGACCACTTCGGCCGCATCTTCTACAACCAGGCCAGTCTGTCGGCCAAGGGCATTCCGCAGATCGCGGTGGTGATGGGCTCCTGCACCGCCGGCGGCGCCTACGTGCCGGCGATGAGCGACGAATCGATCATCGTCAAGAATCAGGGCACGATCTTCCTCGGCGGCCCGCCGCTGGTGAAGGCCGCCACCGGCGAAGTGGTCAGCGCCGAAGACCTGGGCGGCGGCGACGTCCATACCCGGCTGTCGGGCGTGGTCGACCATCTGGCGCAGAATGACGCCCACGCGCTGGCGCTGGCGCGTTCCATCGTCGCCAACCTGAACCGGCGCAAGCCGCAGGGCCCGGCGCTGCGCGAGCCGGTCGAGCCGAACTACCCGGCGCACGAACTGTACGGTGTGATCCCGGCCGATACCAGGAAGCCGTTCGACGTGCGTGAAATCATCGCGCGCGTGGTGGATGGCAGCGAGTTCGATGAATTCAAGGCACGCTACGGCACCACGCTGATCTGCGGCTTCGCGCACATCTTCGGCATGCCGGTCGGCATCATCGCCAACAACGGCATCCTGTTTTCGGAATCGGCGTTGAAGGGCACGCATTTCATCGAGCTGTGCTGCCAGCGCAAGATCCCGCTGGTGTTCCTGCAGAACATCACCGGCTTCATGGTCGGCCGCAAATACGAGAACGAAGGCATCGCCCGCAACGGCGCCAAGATGGTGACGGCGGTGGCCACGGCCGCGGTACCGAAATTCACCGTCATCATCGGCGGCAGCTTCGGCGCCGGCAACTACGGCATGTGCGGGCGCGCGTTTTCGCCGCGTTTTTTGTGGATGTGGCCGAACGCGCGCATTTCGGTGATGGGCGGCGACCAGGCCGCCAGCGTGCTGGCCACCGTCAAGCGCGACGGCATCGAAGCCAAGGGCGGGGTCTGGAGCGCGGAAGAAGAAGAGGCATTCAAGCAGCCGGTCAAGGACCAGTACGAGCATCAGGGCCACCCATACTACGCCAGCGCCCGGCTGTGGGACGACGGCGTGATCGACCCGGCCGACACCCGCATGGTGCTGGGGCTGGGCTTGTCGGCGGCCTTGAACGCGCCGATCCCGGAAACCAAGTTCGGCGTGTTCCGGATGTAAGGAAGACGATGCCGATGCGTGATTATTTTGCCATGCTGGCGCGCTACCACGTCTGGGCCAGCGACAAGTTGCTGGCGGCGGTGGCGGTGCTGGACGAGCCACACTACCGCCGCGATTGCGGCCTGTTCTTCGGCTCGGTGCACGGCACGCTGAACCATATGCTGGTCGGCGAGAGACTCTGGCACGCGCGCGTTGCCGACGGCGTGTCGCCGCAACTGGCCTTGAACAGCGAGCTGGAAACCGTTCGCGTTGCGCTGGCGCAAGCGCTGCATGCCGCCGTCCGGCGCTGGGGCGGCTGGCTGCAGTCGCTGCCGCCGCAGCGTTTCGAGGAACGCATCGACTACCGCCGCACCGCGGGCCAGCCGGCCAGCGCGCCGTTCGCCGGCACGCTCGGACATGTGTTCAATCATGGCACCCATCATCGCGGCCAGATCAGCGCGGCACTGACCGGCATGGGCCAGCCGTGCCCGGAACTGGATCTGATTTATTTTCTGGTGGCGGAAGGAAAGAAATGACGTATCAAACACTCGAATTGCTGCACGTTGGCCGGGTCGCCACCGTCACCCTGAACCGGCCCGAGGTGCGCAACGCTTTCAACGACACCACGATCGCCGAATTGAGCACGGTGTTCCGCCAACTGGGCGCCGACGACGGTGTGCGCGCAATCGTGCTGGCGGCGCGCGGCCCGGCCTTTTGCGCCGGCGCCGACCTCAACTGGATGAAGCGCATGGCCGACTACAGCCATGAGGAAAACCGCGCCGATGCCGCCCTGCTGGCGGAGATGCTGCGTACGATCTGCCTGTGCCCGCAGCCGGTGGTGGCCAAGGTGCAGGGCGACTGCTATGCCGGCGGCATGGGACTGGTGGCCGCCTGCGACATCGCGCTGGCGGCCGAACCGGTACAGTTCTGCCTGTCCGAAGTACGGCTCGGCCTGATCCCGGCCACCATTTCGCCCTACGTCATCAAGGCGATGGGCGAACAGGCGGCGCGCCGCTATTTCGTCACCGCGGAACGGTTTTCGGCGGCCGAGGCGCTGCGCATCGGCTTCGTGCACCAGGTGGTGGCAACCGATGCGTTGGACGCGACCGCCGACGGCATCGTCCGGGCGTTGGCGGCGAACAGCCCGAACGCGGTACGCGAAGCCAAGCGCCTGGTGCGCGAGGTTGGCGGCATGCCGATCGGGGATGAGTTGATCGCCGCCACGGTCGAAGGCATCGCCCAGATCCGCGCTTCGGAGGAGGGGCGCGAAGGGGTGCGCTCGTTTTTGGAAAAGCGCAAACCGGCGTGGCTGAACAATTGATGTCCGGTCCGCCTCTTCCTCCATGGAAAGGCGAACGGAATGGATAGTTTTGGAGAAATTTTGAAGTCAGAGCAACAAACCGACTGGGTCGCGCGCAGCCTGCACAGCGTCTGGCATCCGTGCACCCAGATGCAGCACCACGCCGGCGTAAATCCTGTGCCGCTGATCCCGATCAGCCGTGGCCGCGGCGCCTGGTTATACGACACCGGCGACCGCCGTTATTTGGACGCCATCAGTTCCTGGTGGGTCAACCTGTTCGGGCATGCCAATCCGCGCATCAATGCGGCGATCAAGGACCAGCTCGATACGCTGGAGCACGCGATGCTGGCCGGCTGCACGCATGAACCGGTGGTGCGGCTTTCCGAGCAATTGGCGGCGCGCACCGGCGGCGTGCTGGGCCATTGCTTCTATGCCTCGGACGGCGCCTCGGCGGTCGAGATCGCGCTGAAGATGAGCTTTCATTACTGGCGCAATTCCGGTCAACTGGACAAGCGCGAATTCGTCTGTCTGCGACACAGCTATCACGGCGAAACCATCGGCGCGCTGGCGGTGACCGACGTCGCGCTGTTCCGCGATGCCTACGGGCCCTTGCTGCACAACGCCCACGTGGTCGCCAGCCCCGACGCGCGCGGCGCGCGCGACGGCGAATCGGCGGCCGATGTCGCGCGCCGCGCCGCCGGCGAACTGGAGGTGCTGCTGCAGCAGCGCGCCGGTCGGATCGCGGCGCTGATCGTCGAGCCGCTGGTGCAATGCGCGGCCGGCATGGCGATGCACGATCCGCTGTATCTGGCCGAAGTGCGCGCACTGTGCAACCGCTACGGCGTGCACCTGATCGCCGACGAAATCGCGGTCGGCTGCGGCCGCAGTGGCACCTTCTTTGCCAGCGAGCAAGCCCAGACTCAAAACGGCACGGCATGGCCCGACTTCCTCTGCCTGTCGAAAGGCATCAGCGGCGGCTATTTGCCGCTGTCGCTGGTGATGACGCGTGACGCCATCTACCAGGGGTTCTACGATGCCGACGTGGCGCGCGGCTTTTTGCATTCGCATTCCTATACTGGCAATCCGTTGGCTTGCCGCGCGGCATTGGCGACGCTCGCAATCTTCGACGAAGACGACGTGCTGGTACGAAACCGAGCGCGCGCGGCGCGCCTGACGCAAGCGCTGGCGCCGCTGGCGGCGCATTCCAAGGTCAGGCATTTCCGCCGGCGCGGCATGATCTGGGCCTTTGATGCTCAGACCGACGATCCTGCCTTTTCGCGCAAGTTCTTCGCCGCCGCGCTCGAGCACGAACTGCTGCTGCGCCCGATCGGGCGCACGGTCTACCTGATGCCGCCTTACATCCTCGACGATCAGGAGATTGACGGTTTGGCCGCGCGCACCCAGGCGGTGTTCGAACAAGTGATCGGGGGCGCGTGATGGAATTGCTCGCCAGCCTCGAACACGAATTGCAGCAGCTCGATGCGCAGCGGCTGCGGCGCCGGCGGCGCGTCGCCGATACCTCCTGCGCGCCACGGGTGACGGTCGACGGCCGCCCGATGCTGGCGTTCTGCAGCAACGACTACCTCGGCCTGGCCTCGCATCCGCGCCTGGTCGCAGCGCTCCAGGAAGGCGCGGTGCGCTACGGCGTCGGCAGCGGCGGCTCGCACCTGATCTCGGGCCATTCGCGCGCGCACGTGCTGCTCGAGGAGCGCTTCGCCGAATTCATGGCGCCGCACCTGGAACAGCCGCGCGCGCTGTATTTCTGCACCGGTTATATGGCCAACCTTGGCGTGCTGACCGCGCTGGCCGGGCGCGGCGCCGAGCTGTTCTGCGAAGAACTGAACCACGCCTCGCTGATCGACGGCGCGCGCCTGGCGCGCGCCCAGGTGCAGGTCTACGCGCACGGCGACGCCGGCCAACTGGAGCGCCTGCTGCAAGCCAGCACAGCCAAGAGCAAGGTGGTGGTGACCGACAGCGTGTTCAGCATGGACGGCGACCTGGCGCCGCTGCCGCAACTGCTGGCGCTGTGCGAGCGCCACGGCGCCTGGCTGGTGGTGGACGATGCGCACGGCTTCGGCGTGCTGGGCGAACACGGCCGCGGCGCGCTGGAATATTTCAACTTGCGCTCGCCGCACTTGGTCTACATCGGCACGCTGGGCAAGGCGGCCGGCGTCGGCGGTGCCTTCGTCGCCGCGCACCAGACCGTGATCGAATGGCTGGTGCAGCGCGCGCGGCCCTACATTTACACCACCGCGGCGCCGCCAGCGCTGGCGCATGCGCTCCTGGCCAGCGTCGATCTGATCGCCGGCGCCGAGGGCGCAGAGCGCCGTGCGCACCTGCAGGACTTGATCGCGCAGCTGCAGGGCGCCTTGCGGTTGCGGCGCTGGACCCTGTTGCCGTCGGCGACCGCGATCCAGCCGGTGATCGTCGGCGCCAACGATGAAGCCTTGCGCGCCGCCGCCGCGCTGCATGAGCAGGGCATCTGGGTGCCGGCGATCCGGCCGCCGACGGTGCCGGCCAATACCGCGCGCCTGCGCATCACCTTGTCGGCGGCACATACGGCGCAGGATGTGGCGCAACTGGCGGCCGCCTTCCACGCGCTGGAACAGCCGGAGGCGGCATGAGCGCACAGGCCAAACCGACCGCCTACTTCGTCACCGGCACCGACACCGAGATCGGCAAGACCTTGATTTCGGGCGCGCTGCTGCACGCGTTGACGCTGCGCGGCGTGCGCACCGCCGGCATGAAGCCGGTCGCTGCCGGCGCCGAGCTGCGCGGCGGCGTCTGGCACAATGAGGATGCCGATTTTCTGGCGGCGGCCAGCAGCGAACGGCTGCCGCAAACGCTGACCACGCCCTACCTCCTGCGCGAGGCGACCGCGCCGCACATCGCCGCCGCCCGGGAAGGCGTGGCGATCGAGGCGGCGCACATCCTCGCGTGCTACGCGCACATCGCCGCCGCCGTCGATGCGGTGGTGGTGGAAGGCGTTGGAGGCTTCCGCGTGCCGTTTTCCGAGCATTTCGACAGCGCTGACCTGGCGCAACGGTTGGCCTTGCCGGTGCTGCTGGTGGTCGGGCTGCGGCTGGGCTGCATCAGCCACGCGCTGTTGACGGCGGAGGCGATCGCCGCGCGCGGCCTGCGGCTGGCCGGCTGGGTCGCGAATACAGTAGACCCGGCGCTGCCGAACGCGGCGCAGAATGTCGAGGCGCTGGCGGCGCGCCTGCCGGCGCCGCTGCTGGGAAGCGTGCCGCGCCTGCCGCTGGCCTCGGCGGCGGCGGCTGCCGCTCATATCGATTTTTCATGCCTGCCGGGCTGGCCCGGCCGGCATGCCTGACTTCACTTTTTGACGCAAAAGGAAACCCGCATGTCTCAAGCAGAATTGAAATCCACTGCCATCCGCCGGGCCCCGGCACCGGTCGTCGCCGAGACTTGGCCGGTCGACGAAGTGCTGGCGCTGTTCGAGCTGCCGTTCAACGACCTGATGTTCCGGGCGCAGCAGGCACACCGCGCCCATTTCGATCCGGCCGAAGTTGAACTGGCGACGCTGTTGTCGATCAAGACCGGCGGCTGCGAGGAAGACTGCGCCTATTGCCCGCAGGCGGCGCGCTACGACACCGGCCTGGTCGCCAAGAAACTGCTCTCCACCGACGAAGTGCTTGAAGCCGCGCGCGCGGCGAAAGAGCACGGCGCCACCCGCTTCTGCATGGGCGCCGCCTGGCGCGGACCGAAAGAGCGCGACATGGAAAAGGTCGCCGACATGGTGCGCGAGGTCAAGGCGCTCGGGCTGGAAACCTGCGCCACGCTCGGCCTGTTGCAGGATGGCCAGGCGCAGCAACTGAAGGATGCCGGCCTCGATTACTACAACCACAATCTCGATACTGCGCCCGAGTTCTACGGCAACGTGATCTCGACCCGCGAATATCAGGACCGGCTCGACACCCTGGGGCGGGTGCGCGAAGCCGGCCTGAAAGTCTGCTGCGGCGGCATCGTTGGCATGGGCGAGTCGCGGCGCCAGCGTGCCGGTCTGATCGCACAACTGGCGAACCTGAATCCCTACCCGGAATCGGTGCCGGTGAATCACCTGGTGCAGGTCGAGGGTACGCCGCTGCATGGCATCGATCCGCTCGACCCGCTCGAATTCGTGCGCACCATCGCGGTCGCCCGCATCACGATGCCGAAGGCGCGCGTGCGGCTGTCGGCCGGCCGCCGTCAGATGGGCGAGGCGGTGCAGGCGATGTGTTTCCTGGCTGGCGCCAATTCGATCTTCTACGGCGACAAGCTGCTGACCACCGGCAACCCGGACGCCGAGGACGATCGCGCGCTGCTGGCCAAGCTCGGCTTGCGCCCGCGCGTGACGGAACCGATGGCGCCGCCGGCCTGCCAGTCGTGATCGGAGAGCCGCCGGCCGGAGCCGGTCGTGCCATCAAGTGAATCCATCGTTGAAAGAAACGCATGTTCGATAAAATCCTGATCGCCAACCGCGGCGAAATCGCCTGCCGCGTCGCCGCCAGCGCCCGCAAGCTGGGGGTTGCCACCGTCGCCGTCTATTCCGACGCCGACGCCCAAGCCAAGCATGTCGCAGTGTGCGACGAGGCGATCCGGATCGGCCCGGCCGCGGCCAAGGAAAGCTATCTGTGCTCCGACAAAATCATCGAGGCGGCGCTGACGGCCGGCGCGCAGGCGATTCATCCGGGCTATGGTTTCCTGTCGGAAAACGCCGATTTCGCCGATGCCTGCGCCAAGGCCGGGCTGGTGTTCATCGGCCCGCCGGCCGCCGCGATCCGCGCCATGGGTTCCAAGTCGGCGGCCAAGACGCTGATGGAAAAGGCCGGCGTGCCGCTGGTGCCGGGCTACCATGGCGACGACCAGGACCCGGCGCTGCTGAACGCCGAAGCCGATCGCATCGGCTATCCGGTATTGCTGAAGGCTTCCGCCGGCGGCGGCGGCAAGGGCATGCGCATCGTCGACAAATCGGCCGACTTCCGGGAGGCGCTGGCGTCCTGCAAACGGGAAGCCATTTCCAGCTTCGGCGACGACCGCGTGCTGGTGGAAAAATACCTGACGCGGCCGCGCCACATCGAGATCCAGGTGTTCGCCGACGGCCATGGCGAATGCGTCTACCTGTTCGAGCGCGACTGCTCGGTGCAGCGGCGCCACCAGAAGGTGCTGGAAGAGGCGCCGGCGCCCGGCATGACGGCCGAGCGGCGGCGCGCGATGGGGGCGGCGGCAGTGGCGGCGGCACAGGCGGTAGGCTACGTCGGCGCCGGCACCGTCGAATTCATCGCCAACCAGGATGGCAGTTTCTATTTCATGGAAATGAACACGCGGCTGCAGGTCGAGCATCCGGTGACCGAGATGATCACCGGCACCGACCTGGTCGAATGGCAGTTGCGCGTGGCGGCCGGCGAGCCGCTGCCGAAGAAGCAGGAGCAGCTGGCGATCCACGGCCACGCGATCGAGGCGCGCGTGTATGCGGAAAACCCGGAGAAGGGTTTCCTGCCGTCGATTGGCACGCTGCGCCACCTGCGCACGCCGGCGGCGGTGGAGTTCGAATCGGGTGCCGGCGTTGTCGGCGGTGTAGTGAGGATCGATTCCGGCGTGCGCGCGGGCGATGCGATTTCGCCGTTCTACGACCCGATGATCGCCAAGCTGATCGTCTGGGGCAGCGACCGCCAACAGGCGCTCTCGCGCATGGCGCAGGCCTTGGCCGAATTCCAGATCGTCGGCCTGGTCAGCAACATCGCCTTCCTGAAGCGCCTGATCGAAAGCCAGCCGTTCGCCAGCGCCGAGCTGGATACCGGGCTGATCGAACGGCACCAGGCGGAATTGTTCCCGCCGCTGCCGCCGGCGCCACTGCCGGCGCTGGCGCTGGCTGCCGCCGCCCTGCTGGGCGACGAACGGGAAGGGGCGGCCGCTGGCGATCCGTGGGCCGGTCGCGACGGCTGGCGTCTGAATGGCGTGCTGCAGCGCCAGTTGCAATTTGCCGACGACGCCGGCACCTACCCGCTGACGATCGCCTATCGCGCCGGCGGCTGGCTGCTGAGCCATCAGGGACATAGCGTCGCACTGACGCCGGTGGGGCGCGCCGGCTGCGACCTGGAACTGCGGCTAGGCGACAATGTGCTACGCGGCGCGGTAGTGCGCGCGCCGGGCGCCGAGGCCGAGCAGTTTCACGTGTTTGGCGGCGCCGGCCTGGGCCAGCGGGTGTTGAGCTACCTCGATCCGCTGGCCCAGGCCGGCGCCGCCGAACTCGAAGGCGGCCGCCTGACCGCGCCAATGCCCGGCAAGATCGTCGCGCTGCTGGTCGGCAAGGGCGAGCGCGTGGCGAAGGGCGCGCCGCTGCTGATCATGGAAGCGATGAAGATGGAGCACACGATTTCCGCGCCAGCCGACGGCGATGTCGACGAACTGCTGTACGCGGTCGGCGACCAGGTCGCCGAAGGTGCACAATTGTTGTCGTTTAAGGCAGCTTGAAATTGGCAAGAAGTTGGCAAAACAAGGCGCGTTCAGCCTTGAACCGTGAGGGTGGTAGCGATGCGAATTTTGTTCTATGCGCAGGGCGGCGCTCCCGAGCCGTGGCTGGAGGCACTGCACCAGGCCTTGCCGCGCGCCAAGGTGCGGCTGTGGCAGGAAGGCGACCATGAAGCAGCCGACTACGCGGTGGTATGGAAACCGCCGGCCGAGGTGCTGCGGGGCCGCGCCGGCCTGAAGGCGGTGTTCAACCTGGGCGCCGGCTGCGATGCGCTGCTGCAACTGGGCGATGCCTTGCCGCCGGTGCCGATCGTGCGCCTGGACGACGCCGGCATGGCGCTGCAGATGGCCGAGTACGTGACCTATGCGGTGCTGCGCTACTTCCGCCGCTTCGATCAGTTCGAATTGCAGGCGCAGCGCGGCGAATGGCGCTTCATGAAGCCCTACAGCAGGAGCGATTTCACGGTCGGCATCCTGGGCCTGGGCGTGCTCGGGCAGCGCATCGCGCAAAGCCTGGCCCATTTCGATTTTCCGCTGGTCGGCTGGAGCCGCACGCCGAAGAACTTGCCGGGCATCACCTGCCATTCCGGCGCCGAGGGTTTCGATGCCTGCCTGCGCGCGGCCAAGTTGCTGGTGTGCGTGCTGCCGCTGACGCCGGAAACCACCGGCATCCTGAACCGCGACAGCCTGGGCAAGATGGAGCAGGGCGGGTTCCTGATCAACGTCGCACGCGGCGCCCATGTCAACGAAGCCGACTTGCTGGAACTGGTGCAGCTCGGCCATATCGCCGGCGCCACGCTGGACGTGTTCGCGCACGAGCCGCTGCCGCCCGGGCACCCGTTCTGGAACGAGCCCAACATCACCATCACGCCGCACGTGGCGGCGCTAACCCTGCGCGCGGCCAGCGTGCGCCAGATCGCCAAGAAGATCCACGCGCTGGAACAGGGCCAGCCGATTGCCGGCGTGATCGACCTCGCCAGAGGTTATTGAAAGGATGTTGAAATGAACTTACCTGCCCAGGTCAAAATCGTCGAAGTCGGCCCGCGCGACGGCCTGCAGAACGAAAAGGAGACCATCCCTGCCGCCGTCAAGATCGAGCTGGTCGATCGGCTGACGCAAGCCGGTTTCGCCAACATCGAGGCGGCTTCGTTCGTGTCGCCGAAGTGGGTGCCGCAGATGGCGACCTCGGCCGAGGTGATGGCCGGTATCGCGCGCCAGCCGGGCGTGGTGTATTCGGCGCTGGTGCCGAATATGCAGGGCTTCGAGGCGGCGCTGGCGGCCGGCGCCGACGAAGTGGTGATCTTCGGCTCGGCTTCGGAAGCGTTTTCGCACAAGAACATCAACTGTTCGATCGCCGAATCGGTCGAACGCTTCCGCCCGGTGGCGCAAGCGGCCAAAGAGCACGGCCTGCGCCTGCGCGGCAGCATCAGTTGCGCGCTCGGCTGCCCCTATCAGGGCGAGGTGCCGCTGGCGGCGGTGGCCGACGTCGTGCGCCGCCTGGCCGAGCTCGGCTGCGACGAGCTCGACATCGCCGACACCATCGGCGTCGGCACGCCGAAGAAGACGCAGGCGGTGCTGCTGGCGGCGGCGCAGGAGTTCCCGCTGGCGCGCCTGTCCGGCCATTTCCACGATACCTACGGACAGGCGCTGGCCAACATCTATGCCAGCCTCGAAGTCGGCGTCGCGATTTTCCATGCGTCGGTCGCCGGCCTGGGCGGCTGCCCGTACGCCAAGGGCGCGACCGGCAACGTCGCCAGCGAGGATGTGCTGTACCTGATGCAAGGGCTGGGCATCGAGACCGGAATCGACCTGAATGCGGTGGTGGACGCCGGCCAATTCATTTCGCAGCACCTGGGACGCAAGGCGGTCAGCCGCGCCGGCAATGCGATCGCGGCCCGGCGCGCGGGCTGAGGTGGTTCACATACTCCAAATGCACAGGGGGTTTTTCCGGCTTTGAAATCGATGTTTTTGCAACATACTCCCGTATTCGTGATTGAGGACAGAGGAGCGACAGGCGCCGCGAGTGGTGCCGGGTAGCGCGCCGACGGCAAAGGAAAAACAAAAAGGGACCAACATGGAAATCAACCGCGCGCTGTTGCAGGATGCCGCCGCCCAAGGCTTGTTGAGCGAAGCGCAGGCCGAACGGCTGTGGCAATTCCTGGGTGAACAGAGCGCCGCCACGCCCGGCTTTCGCGTCACCCACATCCTGTATTACCTGGGCGGCCTGATTGCGATCGGCGCCATGAGCCTGTTCATGACGCTTGGCTGGGAAAGTTTCGGCGGCCTCGGTCTGCTGGCGATCGCGCTGGCCTACGCCGCCGCCGGCCTGTGGCTGACCGATCTGCTGCTGGCGCGCGGCCTGCGCATCCCGGCCGGTATCGCTGCCGCCTTCGTGGTGGCGCTGACGCCGCTGGCGGTGTACGGCTTGCAGAATGCGCTTGGATGGTGGGCCGAGGGCCGCGTCTATCGCGACTATCACACCTACATCGACTGGCGCTGGATTCTGATCGAACTGGCGACGCTGGCGGTCGGCTCAGTGATGCTGTGGCGCTACCGGCTACCGTTCCTGATGCTGCCGGTAGCCTTCACGCTGTGGTACATGAGCATGGACTTGACGCCGTTCCTGTTCGGCACCGAAGAGCGGCTGTGGGAATTGCGCAAGTGGGTCTCGCTGTGGTTCGGCCTGGGGATGGCGCTGCTGGCGTTCTGGGTCGATCTGCGCAGCCGGGGCCGGCAGGATTTCGCGTTCTGGCTGTACCTGTTCGGCGTCATCGCGTTCTGGGGCGGCCTGTCGCTGATGGAGTCCGGCAGCCAATTCAACAAATTCCTGTATTTCTGCCTCAACCTGCTGATGATCGTCAAAGGCGCGGTGCTCGGACGGCGCGTGTTCGCGGTGTGCGGCGGCCTGGGCGCGGCCGGTTACCTGGCCTATCTGGCGCGCGACGTGTTTCAGGACAGCCTGCTGTTCCCATTCGCGCTGACCGCCATCGGCGGCGCCGTGATCTATGCCGGCATCGTCTGGCAGCGCCACGAAGCCGCGCTCGGTGCTTGGTTGCGCGGCATGCTGCCGCCGGCTGTGCGAACATTGCTGGATAACCGTACCTAATTCTTTCCTGATTCATCATGACCGACACCACCAAACTGCCCGATACTGCCCGCCGCGTGGCCGACCTGCTGGCCGCGCTCGGCCACGACCAACCGGTCGTGATGTTGCCGGCCAGCGGCAAGACCTCGGCCGAAGCGGCCGCCGGGCTTGGCTGTAGCGTGGCCGAAATCGCCAAGTCGATCGTGTTCCGCCGCACCACCGACGATGCGGCAGTGATGGTGGTGGCTAGCGGTATCAACCGCGTCGATGAAGCCAAGGTGGCGGCGCTGGTCGGTCCGCTCGGCCGCGCCGACGCCAAATTCGTCAAGGAGCGCACCGGCTATACGATCGGCGGCGTCTGCCCGATCGGCCACGCCGGCCCGACCGTGATGCTGGTGGACCGGGACTTGCTGCAGTTCGACAGCGTCTGGGCCGCCGCCGGCCATCCGCACGCAGTGTTCAACCTGACCCCGGCGCAACTGCTGGCGCTGACGGCGGCACCGGTGGCTGACGTCGCCCTGCAAGCATGACGCGTCGCCCCTTCCGGTCGCGAGGGTGGGCAGCACTGCTGCTGGCCGGCGCGCTGGCGGCCTGTTCGACCCTGGCGCCGGTGCCGGACGTATACCCGCACGAGACCTTCGACTCGACCGGTACCTATTCGCACGATTACCAGGCTTCCGGCGCCGCCACCTGCGAGGCGGCGCGGCGCGCGCTGCTGTCCCAGGGCTATGTGCTGAGCCAGGCCGACGCCAACCTGGTCAAGGGCCGCAAAAGCTTCCAGCCGAAAAGCGATTCCCACGTCGAAATCGAGTTTCACGTGGTGTGCGCGCCCGGTATCCGCGAAAGCAAGCTGGATCAGGCCGGCACCACGGTGTTCGTCAACGCCTTGCAGGATCGCTATGCGCTGAAGAAAGTCAACAACTCGGCCAGCCTTGGCGTCGGCGCGCTCGGCTCGCTGTCGCTGCCGCTCACCGCCAGCGACGATTCGATGGTCAAGGTGGCCAGCGAAACCATTCCGGCGGGGCAATTCTACGACCGCTTCTTCGCGCTGATCGAGCGCTACCTGGTGCTGGATACGCCCGAGCCGGAGCCCGCCTCCAACACGCAATCCGATCTGCCATCCACCAAAGACAAACCATGAGCCCCGATCTGCAACCCGGCATTCGCTTTGAATGGCGCTATACCGTGCCCGAGCGCGCCACCGTGCCGCAACTGTTCCACGACACCGCGTTCTGTCGCGACATGCCGCCGGTGCTGGCGACCGGCTACATGGTCGGCCTGATGGAGCTGGCCTGCACCCACGGCATCATGCAATACGTCGACTGGCCGCGCGAGCAGAGCGTCGGCACGCTGGTGCAGTTTTCGCATCTGGCGGCGACGCCGCCCGGCATGACGCTGACCATCAAGGGCGAAGTGACCGCCGTCGAAGGCCGGCGCGTCGCGTTCCGGGTCGAAGCATGGGACGGCATCGACAAGATCAGCGAAGGCACGCATGAGCGCGTGATCATTGCGCCGGACAAATTCAATGCGCGCCTGATGGAAAAAAAAGCGCGGGCGGCGCAGTGAGCGATGGCGCGCGCGACCTGGCTGGCGCCGGGCCGGTGCCGTCGCCCTGCATCAGCGTCTGCCGCATGGACCCGCGCACCGGATGGTGTACCGGCTGCTGGCGCACGCTGGATGAAATCGCGCACTGGGCCGGCGCCGCGGACGGCTACAAGCGCGCGGTCCGGGTCGAAATCGAACGGCGGCGCAATGGGCGCGGCACTCAGCCCGGAGTCTCTCCAAGTGTCGATCAGGAAAATCCTTGGCCGTGAATCGCCACTGACCCTGCTTTCACGAACAACGGAGTGAAAACCCGACAACATGGCCAGGCGCCGGCGCGTCAGATACCATTGAGCCGAACCGCGGCGGTCGCGCTGCCGCCCATCTCGCTACCCAGCCAACACCACTAGCCATCCTCATGAAACCCGACTTCTACAAACCGCAACGGCCGATCGTCGGCCCCGCCTACAGCAACTGGTTCAAGCTGCTGGCCACCGCCGTCACCGCCGCCCTGGCCGTGTACTGCATCCAGATCGCGCTGACCTTCCCGCTGATGCAGTACAGCGTCTGGGTCAAGCTGCTACTGCTGTTTGGCTTCATCATGCTCGGCGTCAGCTACTACTGGTTCCTGCGCTCGACCGTCACCATCGACGAGCGCGGCATCACCCAGACCTGGCTGTACGACAAGCAGGTCGAGTGGCGCGACGTGCGCAGCGCCAAGATGATCGGCGTGCCCTATCTGGCGGCGGTCTTTCCGCCGCGCCTGATCGTGCGTACCGGGATTGCATTCACCACTTTCAACGGCGGCTCGCGCGAACTGCTGATCGAGTTCGCCAAGATTTCCCTTGCCTACCAGATGAAGAAATGACTTCTCCGCCGCCGTCGCCAGGCCTGCCGTCCAGCATGCGCGTGCTGGAGCGCGGCTGGTTGTCGTCCAACAACATCCTGTTTGTCGGCCGCGACGAAACCGCGCTGGTCGACAGCGGCTACGTCAGCCACGCGCCGCAAACGCTGGCGCTGGTCGCGCACGGCCTGCAGGGGCGGCGCCTGGACCGGCTGATCAACACCCACCTGCATTCCGATCACTGCGGCGGCAACGCCGCGCTGCAACAGGAATACGGCTGCCGCACCACGATCCCCGAGTCGGAAGCGGCCAAGGTGCGCGCCTGGGACGAAGATGCGCTGACCTATGCCGCCACCGGCCAGCAATGCGCGCGCTTTTCCTTCGACGACACGCTGCGTCCGGACGACCGCCTGACGCTGGGCGACCTCGAATGGCAGGCGCTGGCCGCGCCCGGCCACGATCCGCATTCGCTGATCCTGTATTGCGCGGCCGAACGGATCCTGATTTCCGCCGATGCCTTGTGGCAAAACGGCTTTGGCGTGATCTTCCCCGAACTGGACGGCGGCTCCGGCTTCGCCGAAGTGCGCGCCACGCTGGAGTTGATCGCCAGCCTCGATATCCGCCTGGTGATCCCCGGCCACGGCGCGCCGTTTGCCGGCGTACAGCAGGCGCTTGCCACCGCCTTTGCCCGCATCGACTATCTGGCCGCCGATCCGGCACGCAATGCGCAGAATGCGATCAAGGTCTTGCTCAAATTCCTGCTGCTGGAGCGCCAGCGCATGCCGCTGGCCGAGGTGCCGCGGCTGCTGACGCAAATCCGTTTGTTCGGCGAAGCCAACCGCCGTTATCTGCGGCAAACCGAGACCGAACTGGCGCAATGGACGGTGGCGCAACTGGTGCGTGCCGGCGCGGCGGCGGTGGACGGCGAGCTGCTGGTCAATCGCGACTGAGCCTGGCTGCCAAGACCCTTCTGGCGCCGACAACGCATATACTGCCAATGGTTATGCCAATTCCCGCATATAAATAAAGCGAAATTCTCACATACTCACGTTTGTTAGCCGGCGGTTTCAAACACGAAGTGCAACATAGGCTAAATCCAGAGGAAGTGTAGCAAGGTTGTAAAAGACCTCATGCGGGGTTCTGTAACCAAGGCATTTGCGGGGGCGGTGGTTGAGTTTGTCGACGGCGGCCTGGAGCGCTTGCTGGCTGACGGTTTTCAGATTGGTGTTCTTCGGGAAATACTGCCGGAGCAAGCCATTGGTGTTTTCATTCAGGCCGCGCTCCCAGGAATGATAGGGGCGGGCAAAGTAGACATCGGCCCGCAGGCGGGCACTGATCAAGGCGTGGTCGGCGAATTCCGATCCGTTGTCGAAGGTGATGGTGTGGCACACCCGCCGATGCGGGCTGAGCAAATCGACCACCACCGCACCCACGCCCTCGGCCTGCTTGCTGTTGGCTGGGGCGGCCAGGGTGAAGCGCGACCGCCGTTCCACCAGCGTCACCAGCACCCCTTGCTGGCCTTTGCCAATCACGGTGTCGCCTTCCCAATCGCCCAGCCGCAGGCGTTGCTCGACCATCAGGGGACGATGCTCGATGCCGATCCGGCCCGGCAGGATTCCCCGACGCCGCCGGCCGCTGCCGTGGCGCTGGCGCCGGGGTTTCTGGCTGCGCAAGTGCCGGATCAAATCGCCGCCGCCACGCCGATCGGCGTAGATCCGTTGATAGACGCTCTCATGACTGATGCCGATCGGGCTGCCCCGTTCCAGCGTCAGGCGGTGGATCGCTTGTTCGGGCGACAGGTCCAGGCGGATATAGGCCTGAACCGCCAACCAGGCGGCGTCGGCAACCCGGCTCGCATTACGACTGTTCTGTTGCCGTGCCAAGGCTTTATCGTGTGCCTGGCCAGGCCGCCATTGATGCACGCCCCGGTTGCGCCGCAGTTCGCGACTGATCGTCGAGCGATGCCGCCCCAGCCGGCGCGCAATCTCGCTGACTGAATGATCGTCTGCCTGCAGTTCGTGAATTTGGTATCGTTCGTCTCGGGTGAGGTGTGTATAGCGCATATTCGGCAACTTTCGACTGGCTGGTCAAAGGGTTCGAATGCTAGCGCATCTCGCCCTCCTTCCGTTGATCGGTGTTGCACTTCGTGTTTGAAACCGCCGCCCGAGTGTGCGAATCCCCGGCCCTGGCAATGCCCTGCCGCAGGCAGGCGGTGCGCAGTTCCGTGAAGGAACAAAAAATCCGTTTCCCGCAAAAATTTTCCGTGCCGGCGCGCCCATTTTTTGAGAGACTAGGTGCCGGGGCCGATTGATCGCGCCCCTTCCCCGCCTGCCCCGCATACCATGACCAAAGCCGAATCCAGTGCCGCCAATCCGTGCCTGCATTGTGGCGCCTGCTGTACCTTTTACCGGGTTTCCTTCTACTGGGCGGAAGCCGAGGCGCGCGGGCTGCCGGACCGCCTGACGGAACAGGTCAGCCCCTTCCTCAGTTGCATGGCCGGTACCAATCAAGCGGCGCCGCGCTGCCAGGCGCTGCAGGGCGTGGTGGGCGAACGGGTCGCCTGCGGCGTCTATGAGCAACGTACCTCGACCTGTCGCGAGCTGCAGCCGGGCGATGACAAGTGCAACAAGGCGCGGGCACGCTACGGGCTGGCGCCCATCCAGGCGGATCGGGCCGCCGATTCGTAAGACCTGTAACCAGTTGATTCAGTCGGCGCGGCGGAATCAGCAGCGGCTTATATTCAATCGTGGCGTGCCGTCAGCGCTTCCACGCGAACTGTTTTTAGGGGCGCCCGACCGGCTTCCCCGGAAAGGACAGAAAATGAATCTTCGCTATCCAATCATCGCGTTATCGATCCTGCTCGGTTCCGCAAGCTGGGCCCAGGCCCAGGTGAGCGTCGGCATTGGCTTGCCGGGCGTCAGTATCGGCATCAACATGCCAACCTACCCGCGGCTGGTCTTGATACCCGGCTATCCCGTCTATTACGACCCGTACGTGAACTCGAATTACTTTTTTTATGATGGCCTGTACTGGGTGTTCGAGGGCGACAACTGGTATGCCAGCAGCTGGTACAACGGGCCGTGGCGCCTGACGGCGCCCGAGTATGTGCCGCTGTTCGTGCTGCGCATCCCGGTGCGCTACTACCGCCAGCCTCCGGCCTATTTTCGCGGCTGGCGCGCCGATGCGCCGCCGCGCTGGGGCGAACACTGGGGCCGCGGCTGGGAACAGCAGCGCCGCGGCTGGGACCGCTGGGATCATCGCGCCATGCCGCGCGCGGCACCGTTGCCGTCCTATCAGCGCCAGTTTTCGGGGAACCGCTATCCGGGTGCCATAGAGCAACAAAATTCAATCCGCTCCGAACGATACCGCTACCAGCCGCGCGAGGCCGTGACGCGGCAGCACTGGCAGCAGCGCGACAATCCGCGCAGCGCCAATCCCGAGCCGCGGCAGCAGGCGCCGGCCCGCCAGCGGCCCGCTCCGCAGCAGGATTTCCATCCGAACCAGCCGCGGCAACCGATGCCTGTTCAACCGCAACCGATTCGACCGCAGCCGCTGCAGGCGCAACCGATGCAGCCACAGTCCATGCAGCGACCGCCGCAAATCCAGCAGCGCCCAACCGAAGCGCAGGACCGGGGCAGGGAGAACCGGGCGGCACGCCAGGGCGGCGAACGGGGGAATCAGGCCGAGCGGCAGGAGCAGCATCGCGGCGGCCGGGAGCCGCAGGACCGGGGCCGGTAGCCCCAGGCGGACCACGGCTGGTCGGCCGTGATCTGCCCCGATTTGCTCACCTGGCCTTGGGACAGGTCATGGATGCGCGCGTATCGCCATTGAAAACCAGATCGATCTGTGGTTTGCCCCCGCTCTTGATCGAAAACTTGCCGCTTGCATTCGCCATGCTGCCGGTAAAACTCAGCGCACCGGCCGGCGACAACGTGTAATTCCCTCCCTTGTTGCCGACCGCATAGCGGCCGCCGGCCTCGATGACGACGTTGGTGTAGGTGTAATTCAACTGGCCGTTGTCGAAGGTGTAGCAACTGTATTTGCCGACCGGGAGCGACTGCGCCCCCGTGGATGCCGCCGGCGGGCTATCCGGCGCTGCGGATTGCCTGGGCGGCGCCTGCCTCGGTGCCGACTCCGCCGCGGCCGGCCGCATCCGGTTGGCGCTGACCCACTCATCCCAGTTGGAGCCGTAGCCGTCATAAGCCACCAGGCAGGTGCCCATCCGGTCGGGTCCTTGCAGCACCCTGGCTGGATACCATTGGCCGCCGTACAGCACGCTCACCGGCTTGCCCGCCGCGCATAGCGAGCCAGACGGGCCGGCCGCAGCCGCCGTCTGGACCACGGTTGGCGCCGCCTGCCGCCGCAGATCGACGCCGACTTCGTTTTGCACCACGCGATACCATGCGTTTTCCATTTCCCGCGTCGCCTCGCGCACCTTGTCGGCCAGTTCCGGCGGGCACTGGCCGGGACCCGCGCCCTGGTTGGCCAGGGCTGCGCCGGTATCGGCGTAGCTTTGTTGCCGGCGGGCCTGCATGGCTGCCACCAGCGTGTCGATGTCGCCGCCGCCCAGGCGGAAATGTGGCAAGCCGGCCACATAGACGTCGAACAGCGCCTGGCCGCCGTTGCCGCAGTAATCGGCGGTGCCGACCAGGGTTGCCAGGTCCATCCCCATAGCGGTCAGTCTGGGCTGGTAATCGGCGCGCGCTTCGGCGGCGAATGCCGTCGCAATACCGGCCGCGATCAGTATCCTGCGTTTCCACATCGTTCCAACCCTCCTTTTCCGTTGTTGTTCGTACGACTTCCGCATTGCGCGCCGCCTCCTGCGCAGGACGCGGCGGCCTGGCGCTCAGGGCGCCGCTTCCGCGGCAGCGGCCGGTGCCGCCTCATTGGCGGACTCGCTGCTGCCGGCGCTCTTCACCACCGTCACCGTGCAGCCGGCCTCGGCCACCACCTGCGACGACACGCTGCCGAGGTAGCGGCGGAAGGCGGAACTGCCGCGCGAGCCGATCACGATATGGTCGACGTCGTTCACTGTCGCATAGTCGACGATCGCCGCCGCCGGGTCCGGCGCTGCCAGTACGTGGTAGGTGATCTGCTCCGGGGCAAGGCCGAGCGGCCGCGCCCAGTGCTTGAGCCCGACCAGATGCTTGACGTGGAGGTTGCGCCCCTCTTTGTCGACGAATTCGTCCATCGCGATGCGGTTGGTTTTCTGCACCGTGACGCAGGCCAGGCGTGCACCGGGGCCGGTCTGCAGGATGCGGCGCACCGCGATGCGCAAGGCTTCGGCCAGCGTATCGGAGCCGTGGTTCAAGTCGATTGCGACCACGACGATCGGCGAGCGCGTCAGTTGCCGGGAAGCCGATTGCTGCGGCACCGGCTCCCTGCCGACGGCGTGCAACCAGCGCCGCAATTGCGGGAAGAAGCCGTCGCGCCCGCGCTTTTCGGCGCGCGCGGTCAATTGCACCTGATCCGGATTCTGCAGTTCGAACGCCAGTTGGGCTGCGGTTTCGTGCCGCTGGTCGGGGTCGACTTCCAGGCAGCGCAGGATGATTTCCTGCAGCCAGGGCGGGACCGCGGTGTTCAGCGCGCGCGGCGGCAGCACGTCGCGATATAGCCGGCGGCGCAGGCCGCGCACCGTGGTCGGAAAGCCGTGCGGCCGGACCCCGGTGGCTAGGTGGTATAGCAGCACGCCGAGCGCGAACAGGTCGCTGCGCGGGTCGTTGCGGATATGCAGCACCTGCTCCGGCGAAATGTAGGGGCCGGTGCCCATCGGCAGCCGGAATTCCTCGGCCAGCAGGTCCGGCAACTGGTCGTGCCGCGCCAGGCCGTAGTCGATCAGGACCGCTTCGCCGCTGGCGCGGAACATGATGTTGCTCGGCTTCAGGTCGAGGTGGATCACGTGCTGCCGATGCAGGTCGTGCAGCGCACTGGCGACCTTGATCCCGATCTGCACCACTTCCGCGATCGGCAGCGGCGCGGCGTCGAACCGTGCGCGCAGCGACTGGCCGGCGATCAGTTCCATCACGATGTACGGCTGGCCGGTGAAGTCGCCGGCGGCCACGAAATGCGGCACGTGGACGCCGTGCAGCTTCGGCATGATCATCTGCTCGACCTCGAAGCCGACGATTGCGGCCGGGTCGTGCTGGTCGCCCAGGATCGGGATTTTCATCAGTAGCGGCGCCTGATCCGGCGCATCGACGCGAGTTACGCGCCACAGCGTCGCCATGCCACCCTTGTGCAGCTTTTCTTCCAGCCGGTAGCCGTCGAAGACCATCCCCGGCTGCGGGCGGTGCATGTTCATCGTCCGTGCTCGAGGCGGTTGGCGAGGCTGGGCGGCAGCCCCGCCGCGCGGATTTTGGCCGCCGCGCTGCCGTGATCGTAGGGCACGCGGAAATAGGTCAGGTCGTGCGTCAGGTCGTCGTACAGCGCGTAGCAGGCGGCCGGGTTGCCGTCGCGCGGCTGGCCGACCGCGCCCGGGATCACCAGCCAGCGGCGCGTGGTGCCGAGCGGGATGCTGCTGTCGCCGGCCGGCATGAACGCCGAGATCTTGCCGGTCATCGACAGGTTGTACAGCGCCGGCTCGTGCACATGGCCACAGAAGGTGACGCGGCAATGCGTCGCCTGCATGCTCTTGATCGCTTCCAGCGTGCCGTTGATGTATTCCCAGTGTTGCGGCGCGGCGGCGCTGGCATGCACGAACAGGGTGTCGCCGGCTTCCTGCGTCAGCGGCAGCTGCTCGAGGAATTGCAACTGGCTGGCGTCGAGCCGGGCGCGGGTCCATTCGACCACCTTGCGCGCATCCTGGTGCATGTGCTTGGACGGCGCCCGGGCCACCGCCAGGTCGTGGTTGCCCTGTACCGCGAGCGCGCCCTGCCGGAGGTAATCCATCACGATGTCGACCACCCACGCCGGATCGGCGCCATAGCCCACCAGGTCGCCGAGAAACGCATAGCGCTGCGCGTTGCGCTCCCGGGCGTGGGCGAGGCAGGCGGACAGTGCTTCGCGGTTGGCGTGGATGTCGGTCAGAATGGCGAGCAGCATGCGGTTCGGTCGTTGAGTCGGAAAGCGGTTCGGATTCCGGCCTCATTCTCCAATGCTTTGCGCCTGCTTACAAGTTTGCCGGGGGGCGGGAACGCACACAAAATCCGGCACGATTGGTTCTCAACGATTAAAATTCAGCTTCCAATAACAAGGAGTTCGTCATGACGAATCTGCATACTGCCAAGTTGGCCATCGAAGCCGAGATTGCTCACGCAAAACAGGGGCTCGACTATTACGCAGAAAGGGTGAATTCCCTGGAGCAGGCGCTGGCGCGGATCGTGCAGGCCGAAGGGAGCGCCGCAGCGGTTGCGCCGACTCCGGTCAAGGCCGGGAAATCGCATGCGAAAACCGGCAAGCGGAAGGCCAGGGCGACCAAATCCGGCGTGGCCGTAAGCGGCGCCGAAGCCCAGGTGGCCGAACTGCCATCGACTGGCGGCGACTACTGGAAAAACCTGGTTGGCGCGGAACCGAAATCGGGGCAAGCGATCCTGGCCGAAGCGGTAAGCGGCCTCGGATTCACGCCCACCAAGGCGCAGGTCAGCAAGCTGTTGAACCGCATGACGTTCGCGCTGAATTCGATGGTGAAGGCGGGGGCGATTCAGGATTCAGGCTCCGGCAGAGAACGGCGGTTCTTCAAGAGTTGAGCGGTTGCAAATCGATAGAGCGATTTTGCGCCGCCAATCTGCTTCAGTCGCCAAACTGCCACGCGCGATCCGGTTTCGCTCCATTCCTCTGAGGCGCTGACGTCCAGTCATGGACGTGATGCTCACTCCGGCTTCACCACGCGCCGCCACAAGGCGCGCCCCACCATCCTCATCTTGTTGCCGGGTGTCATGCGATCCAGGTTGGTTTTGACGATGCCCTTGGTGAAGCGCGTCTTTTTCGAGTAGTCGATATGGACGTCGACGATCACCGGCCGGCCCTGTGCCGCCTCGGCTTGCGCGCGCTGGATGGTGGACTCGATGTCGGCGTCGCTGGCGAGCCGCAGGTAGACCGCGCCGACCGCGTCGGCGATGCCGCGAAAGCGCACTTCCGGCAGCACGGTGCAGGCCTTGCGGTTGTACGGCAGATCCTGCGCCTGTGAAATCTGCGACAGCTCGCCGTCGTTAAAGATGTATTGCACGACGCCCAGCCGGTGTTCGGCCGCGGTCAGCAGTTCCAGCGCCGTCATCAGGAAGGCGCCGTCGCCGACGATGCCGACCACCTGCTGCTCGGGGTGGCTCAGCTTGACGCCGATCGTGGCCGGCACGCAGTAGCCCATGCAGTTGAAGTCGGTCGGGGAAAACACATGCCGGCTGCGGCTGGCGGCGAACAGCTCCGCCATCAGGAAGGTGTGGTTGCCGTCGTCGGCGATGACATAGGCGTCGTCCGGCAACTGGCGGCGCAGCGCCTGGAAGAAGCGCGCCGGATTGACCCGGCCCTGGCCGTCGTGGCGCAGCCATTCGTCCAGATACGCTTCTTTGTCGCGCCGGATTTGCTGGCGCAATGCGCTGGCGTCGCGCGCGCCCAGCAGCAGCGGCGTCAGGCGCTCCAGCAAGGCTTGCAACACGGCGCGCGCATCGCCTTCGAGCGTGACTTCGGCCGGGTAGTTGGCGTTGAAGACGGCCGGGTTGATGTCGGTATGGATCAGTTTCCAATCCGGCCGCAGGCCGAAGCTGCCGGTGGCGATTTCGCCGAAGCGGGTGCCGACCGCGAGCAGCACGTCGCACTCGGCAAACGCGTTTTCCGCCGCCGGCACCGCCGCCGGGCCGATGCCCATGCCGGTATGCAGCGGATGGCTGGCCGGAAATACCGAGAGGCCCTGCAGCGTGGTCGCCACCGGCGCGCCCAGCCGCTCGGCCAGTTGCATTGCCAGCTCGGTGGCGTCGGCCGCACCCCAACCGAGGAACAGTCCGGGACGCCTGGCACCGGCCAGCAGTTGCGCGGCCCGCTCCAGCGCGGCCGCATCGAGCGGCTGGCTGCAGTTGGGGCTGGGCTGGTAAGTCGGCAATCCATCCACCTCGCCCGGGAACAGTTGCAGATTGACCGGGATTTCGACGAACACCGGCCCCGGCTCGCCGCCGCTCGCCAGCCGTGCCGCCTCGAAGATGGTGGGGATGATGTCCTGGTGCGTGGCGACGCGCCAGGCACCCTTGGTGATCGGCTTGACCAGTGCGAGCTGATCGAGCTCGTGCAACTGATAGCGAAAATCGCTGTCGTTGCGCGTGCCGCCGGAAATCACGATCAGCGGTATACCGTCGAGAAAGGCTTCGCCGATGCCGGCGGCAGCCAGCGCGGTGCCGGCTGCCGGCACGATCAGCAAGGCGCCCAGGTAATCGTTGGTGCGGCTGACCGCATCGGCCATGAAGCCGGCCGAACCTTCATGCGTGATGCGGATCGGCGTGATGCTGGGCGAGGACGCCAGTTGATCGTAAATTTCCGTGTTGTGCACGCCGGGAATACCGAAGGTGTAGCGCACGCCGATCTGCTCCAGCGCATAGCGCACCAGTTCTGCTCCGGTTTTCTTCATGTTGTGTCCCTCCAGGAATCTGGTTTTTAAAAATGGATGGCGGTAAACGACGCTGGATTCCCGCCTGCGCGGCAACGACACCCCCTGGCTAACCGGCGATATGCCGCGCCGCCGCGCGCGCGGTCAGGATGCAGCCGGACAGGAAGGTGCCTTCCAGCGAACCGCGGCCGCTGCAGCCGCCGCCGCCGAAGCCGGCCGCTTCACCCACCGCGTACAGGCCTGCGATCGGCTCGCCATCCGCGCCCAGCACGCGGCTGGCGAGATCGGTCTGGATGCCGCCGGTCGATTTGCGGGTCAGGATGTGGCAGCGGATCGCCAACAGCGGACCGGCTGCCGGGTCGAGGATCGGCTGGAAATTGCAGGTGCGCATACGGTCGCCGCTCCACTGCCGCAGTTGCGCGATGCGGCGCAACTGGTCATCGTTGTGAAAGCGCTTGCCGCGCCGCATCTGCGCGTCATACGGCGTGATTTCCTGTTCCAGCACGGCGGCCGACAGCCGCTGGTCGCCGGCCAGCGCGTTCATCTTCTGCACCAGTTGCGGCAGCGTCGGCGCCTGCACGAAATCCGGGCAGCGCGCCAGCAGTTCATCCACCAGCGGCGGATTGCCGCGCAGCATTTGCCGGATGAAAGCCAGCAGGCGGCGGTCGCGGATCGCCGGGTTGTGCTCGGCGCCGGACGCCGCCAGTTCGCGGATGGCGATCTTGCGGTTCAGCACCTGCCAGGTATACGGCCACTGGTTTTGCGCAATCTGCGCCACCATCTCGCGTGTGTCGAAACCGCTGACCAGCGGCACCGGGCCGATGCGGCGGCCGTCCGGGTCCAGCCACAGCGCGCTCTTGACCGGGATCAGGCTCAAGCCGTGGCCGTCGAATTGCGGGTTCGGGTGATGCACGCCGGCGGCGTAGTTCCACATCTGCTCCAGGTGGGTCAGATTGCCGCCGATACGCGCCACTGCGTCGTGCAGCCGGCCGTCGGCGTGTGGATGCGAGCCGTTCAGCAAGAGCGCCGGCGCGGCCCCCCATTCGCGCGGCCAGTGCTGCCGCACCCGCGCCAGATCGCCGGTAATGCCGCCGGCGGCGACCACCGTTTGTTCGGCGGCGACGCTGAATTCGGCGCCGCTGGCTTCGTCAATGCCGGTGCAGCCGCTGACCGCGCTGCCGCCGCGCAGCAGTGCGCCGACCCGATGCCGCAGCAGAATCTGCAGCTTGGCGCGCTGCGGATGCCGCTCCAGCGCGCCCAGCAGCAGGCGCGCCATGCGCTGCGAGGCGCCCCAGATCACGTGATAGCGCGGCAGCGAATTTCCCGGGCGCATCAGGCCGCGCTCGACCCATTGCACCGCCGGAATGAAGCGCACGCCGTGGCCGCGCAGCCATTCGTAGACGTCCGGCGTGCAACGTTCGACGTAGTGTTCGGCCCAGCGCCGAGGCCAGAGATCGCGGCTGTCGAATTGCGCCAGGCTGCACCAGTCGGCTAGCGCCAGCGCCGCGCTGTCGCGGATGCCGAGCCGGCGCTGCAGCGGCGTGTCGACCAGCGCCATGCCGCCGAACGCCTGCAGCGCCTGGCCGCCGAGCGCGTGCTGATCGCCGCGCTCGATCAGGCAGACATGGCGCCCGCGATCCAGCAGTTGCAGCGCGCTGACCAGCCCGGCCAGGCCGCCGCCGACGATGGCGGTATCGGTTTGGATGTGCCGCATCGCGTTCTCCCTCGCTTGCAACGATGTTCGTGGCGGCGGCTCCGCCTGGCCGGCGTGAACCGCGTTATTAGATTGAAGGCTCTTACTATTCCGCCACGATTGGCCGTAGTATCTGGCGTATTCGGCAACCTGTCCAATGAGTAATTTTTCGGCTACCGATATCCGGGAGTTATCAGATGAACCTGAAGCAGTTGCAGCATTTCGTCGCCTTGGCGGCGGCCGGCAACATGCATCGCGGCAGCGCTCGGCTGAATATCTCGCAGCCGGCGCTGTCGAAAAGCATCCGCGCGCTGGAGGACGAGTTGGACGTGGTGCTGTTCGAGCGCCTGTCGCGCGGCGTGCGGCTGACCGCGGTCGGGCACTGGCTGTGGTCGCGCTCGTCGTCGCTATTGGCCGACCTGCAGGAAGTGCGCACCGAAATCGATCTGATCAAGCGCCAGACCAGTAGCGCAGTGCGGATGGCGGCCGGCACCGTGCTCTGTTCGTCGCTGATTCCGGCGTGCCTGGCGCGGCTGCACGAGGTCGCCGCCAGCATCCAGATGACGGTCGAATCCGGCTACTGGGATAACCAGAAGCAGATGTTGCTGAATGGAGAAATCGACTTCCTGGTGGCGGACGCGCGCGAGTTGGAGGATATTATTGAATTCGAAATCGTGCAGTTGCCGCCGGAGCCGATTTGCGTTTACGCTCGCGCCGGCCATCCGCTGGCGAAACGGAAAAGACTGGCGCTGGGGGATTTGCAGGATGCCGCCTTCACCGGCTTGACCAGATTGCCAAAGGAGCTGGAAAGGATCGTGCAAATGTATCCCGAATTGCCGCCCAGCCGACCGGCCGCCGCCACCGTCTGCAGCAACGATTTCGGCCTGTTGCGCGCCAGCGCGATGCTGAGCGACCTGCTGTTTTTTGCGCCGCCGAGCGCGGTGCGCGAGCAGGTCGCCAGACGCGATCTGGTCAAGCTGAACCTGAGCTTGCCGGCGCGTCTGCAAACCCATTTCGCCATCGTCTGGCTGAAGAGCCGCAAGTTGTCGACTTCGGCGGAATTGATGAAACATACGATCATCGAGTGCGCCGCGCAACTGTTTTGCCCGAGCCAGGCCGAGGCGCGCACCGCATAGCATCAGCGGTTTTCTGATCCAGCAAGGAGAAAACATGAGCATCAGCATGAGTGTGGAAAGTCGGCCGGAGCCGGCCCCGGTCGCGCTGGCGGCGGTCGCCGAAAGCGATCCGCAACGCATCCGGGCGGTATTCGCCAGCCAGCAGGAAACCGCGCTGCGCTGGCGCGCATCGACCGCGGCCGAGCGCATCGCCCGCATCAAGAAGCTGCGCGCAGCGGTACTGGCGCAGCGCGCAGCTTTCCACGCGGCCTTCATGCAGGATTACCGCAAGTCGCCGTCGGAAGTGGAAGCCACCGAATTGCTGCCGGTGCTGGACGAGATGCGGCATGCGATCGGCCGCGTCAAGCGCTGGATGAAACCGCGCCGGGTGTGGCCGACCGCGACCATGCTCGGCACTTCGGGCCGGGTGCAGTACCAGCCGCGCGGCCGGGTGTTGATCATCGCGCCGTGGAACTATCCGCTCAGCCTGTGCTTCGGCCCGCTGGTGTCGGCGCTGGCGGCCGGCAACACCGCGATCATCAAGCCGTCCGAGATGACGCCGGCGGTCTCGGCCCTGATGGGCCGCATCATCCGCGAGGTATTTCCCGAATCGGAAGTCGCGCTATTCGAAGGCGCCGTGGCCACCTCGCAGACACTGCTCGATCTGCCCTTTGATCACATCTTCTTCACCGGCTCGCCGGCGGTCGGCAAGATCGTGATGGCGGCCGCCGCCAGGCACCTGACCAGCGTCACGCTGGAGCTGGGCGGCAAGTCGCCGACCATCGTTACGCCGTCGGCCGACCTGAAGCTGGCCGCCGAAACGCTGATGTGGGGCAAATTCCTGAATGCCGGCCAGACCTGTATCGCCCCCGATTACGTGTATGTGCACGAATCGGTGAAGAGCGATTTCATCATCGAGTGCCGCGCGGTGCTGCAGGCGCGCTATGGCGCCGGCTCCGCCGACCAGAAGCAGAGCGCCGACCTGACGCGCATCGTCAACCGGCGCCATGCGCAGCGGGTGGCGGCGCTGCTGGACGACGCTACCGCCCGTGGGGCGGTGGTGCAGACTGGCGGCGTGGTGGATCTCGAACAATGCTATGTCGCGCCGACCGTGCTGGACGAGGTTCCGCATGACGCCGCGATCATGCAGGAAGAAATCTTCGGCCCGCTTCTGCCGATCCTCGGCTATGCGCAACTGGAGCAGGTGATTGCCGATATCAACGCGCGGCCGAAGCCGCTGGCGCTGTATGTCTGGAGCCGCGACCGCGAGGAAATCGAGACCGTCCTGGCGCGCACCAGTTCCGGCGGCGCCTGCGTCAACCACTGCGTGATGCAGTTTGCGCACGGCGGGCTGCCGTTCGGCGGCGTCAACAATTCCGGCATCGGCAGCGCCCACGGCCATTACGGCTTCCTGGCGTTTTCGCATGAGCGGGGGGTGCTGCGCTCGTCGCCGCTGATGCTGGTCAAGCTGTTCTTTCCGCCCTTCACTCGCGCACGGCAGCGCCTGATCCGCGGCGTGGTCGATCTGCTGCGGCTGCCGATGCTGTGAGCGGCGCTGCCGCCACTTAGCGCGCCTTGTTTTGCGGCGCGCTGCGCAGCAGGAACTGCACCGCCTGCTCGGACAGTTCCTCGATGCTGACACCGGCGCCGGCGCGATACCATTGCGCAGTCCAGTTCAGGGCGCCGAACAACAACAGCTTGTCGAGTTTGGTCGGCATTGCCCAGTCGCCGGAGCGCTGCAGCGCCTCGATCACCTCATCCCAGATCGCTTCGTAGCGATCGGTCAGGGCGACGATTTTGGCGCGCTCGGCCGCGTCCAGCGCGCGCCCTTCATACAGCAGCACCGGGATGAAGTCATGGTTCGGCGCCAATAGCGTCTTCAGGTGCACCAGCACCAGTTGCCGGAACGCCTCGCGCGGCGGCAGCGCCTGCGCGGCAATCGCCTCGATCTCGGCCAGCGAGCGCGCCATGCCCTGTTCCATGATCGCCACCAGGATGTCCTGCTTAGTCTTGAAATGGTAGAACCAGCTCCCCGCCTGCATGCCGGCGGCGGCGGCGATGTCGCGCACGGTGGTCTTGTCGTAGCCCTTTTCGCGGAACAGCTTGGCGGACTTGGCGATCAGTTCGTTGCGCCGGCCTTCGTCTTCCGGCCTGGTGCGCTCCGGCTGGCGCGCGGCGGCCGGTTTTTTGCGGGCAGCCTTGGCGCCGGCGGCCGGTGCGGGCTTGGTGTTGTTGAGTTTCTGCATCTGTGGGTCGTTATCGGGCTGCGATTCGCCGCTGCCGGAGGGCGCGGCGAGTGCCCGCCATTATAGGGAATGCGCCGTGCCATCCGGTACGGCCGCTTGCGGCGGCAAATTCATCATCGCGCGCGCCTCGTGCACGTTGGCGACTTCGCGCCCAGCCTCGCGCGCAACCCGCGCCATCGCCTCGATCAACTGCCCGTTCGAGTCGGCCTTGCTGCCGTCGGGCAGATAGAAGGTGTCTTCCAGGCCGGTGCGCAATTGCCCGCCCAGTTCGGCGGCGCGCCGATGCAGCGGCCAGACGTTGCCGCGGCCGATCGCGGTCACTTGCCAGTCGCTGCCGGCCGGGATCAGGCCGAGCAGGATCGGCAGCAGGGCCGGATCGGCCGGCATGGCGGATTCCACCCCCATCACGAAGTTGTAGTGCGGCGCACCCGGATAAAGGCCGGTTTTGACGAACATCTCGACGCAGCGCACGATGCCGACGTCGAAGCATTCGAATTCCGGAATTGTGCCGGTTTCCCGCATCGCCGCCAGGAAGGCTTCGATCTTGCCGACCGGGTTGTCGAACAACATCGGCGGCCAGGCCCATTTGCCGGCTGCGGTGACTTTCAGGTAGTTCAGCGAACCGGCGTTGCAGGCCGCCACTTCCGGCCGGATTGCGCGCATGCAGGCGAGCGGGCCGCTGATGTCGGCGCCGACCACGCCGGTCGACTGATTGAAGATCACGCCCGGACAGGCGGCGCGGATCGCCTCGGCAATCGCGCTGGCGACCTGCGGCTCCCACGACGGCAGGCGGCCCATGCCCGGCTGCTGGCTGCGGAAATGCACATGCATCACGCTCGCTCCGGCGTCAAAGGCGGCCTTGGCTTCGCGCGCCATTTCCTCCGGCGTCACCGGCACCGGATGCTGGTTGGGGTCGGTTAGGACGCCGGTCAGGGCACAGGTGATGATGGCTTTCTGGCTCATGTTCGATCCTTGAGAAGGCATGGTGGGCGCTGGCGCGGAAGGCGCGCGGCGCGCTTGATCGCCGTTGCGAAAATCTTATGCCGGGCACGAAATTAAAGCAAGCGATTGATTTCCTGTGCTACATTATATCCGTCCGCTGCCGCCCTGCCAGGCGAGCGGGTGACGGCCGAGATTACCGGATGGAGGTTTCATGAGTAATGACTTGCTGGTGGAAAGACGCGATCGGGTGCTGTGGCTGACCATCAACCGCGCCGAGCGCCGCAACGCGATCAACGGCAACGTCCTGCTGGGAATCAAGCAGGCGCTGGAAGACGCCAATCGTGACAACAGCCTGCGCGCGCTGGTGCTGACTGGCGCCGGCGAGCGCGCCTTCTGCTCCGGCGCCGATTTGCAGGAGCCGTCGTTCAAATTCGATTATTCGCAACCCTACCAATGGTTCGCCGATCTGCTGCGCGCCGCGCGCCGCTCGACCGTGCCGCTGATCGCGCGCGTGAACGGCGCCTGCATGGCCGGCGGCATGGGCCTGTTGGCGATGTGCGACCTGGCGGTGGCGGCGCGCGGCGCCAGCTTCGGCCTGCCGGAAGTGAAGATCGGCGTGTTTCCGGCGCAGGTGCTGGCGATGCTGCAGCACCAGGTGCCGCGCCGGGTGCTGACCGAGATGTGCATCACCGGCGAGCCGCTGGACGCGCAGCAGGCGCTGGCCTATGGCCTAGTCAACCACCTGGCCGACGACGACCTGGACGCCAAGCTGGACTGGCTGCTGGCGCGGCTGCAAGACAAATCGCCCAGCGCGATCCGGCGTGGCTTGTATACGTTGAAGCAGATCGAGGCGATGCCGTTCGAGGCGTCGATGGCGTTCACCGAAAGCCAGATCGGCCTGTTTGCGCTGACCGAGGATTTCCAGGAGGGCATCGCAGCCTTCATCGCCAAGCGCAAGCCGAACTGGAGCGGGCGCTGAGCCGGCCGCAGCGGCCGTCAAAATTGAGGACAAGCATGTACCACGCACTGCCACCATCGAAACGGGATTGCACCGAAGAGCATGAGGCCTTCCGCGCCACCGTGCGCCGCTTCGTCGACCGGGAGATCCTGCCGCACGTCGACGCCTGGGACGAAGCCGAGACCTTTCCGCGCGAACTGTACCGGCGCGCCGCCGACCTGGGCTTGCTCGGCCTCGGCTTCCCGGAGCAATACGGCGGCACGCCGGGCGACCTGTTTTACGGCATGGTGATGGTGGAAGAGCTGACGCGCTGCGCCAGCGGCGGCCTGCTGGCCTCGTTATTCAGCCACACGATCGGCGCACCGCCGATCGCCGCCGGCGGCTCGGAGGAATTGAAGGCGCGCGTGCTGCCGCAAATCCTGTCCGGCGCAAAGATTTCGGCGCTGGCGGTGACCGAGCCGGACGGCGGCTCCGACGTCGCCAACCTGAAGCTGCGCGCCGAGCGCGACGGCGACCATTACGTGCTGAACGGCAGCAAGATCTTCATCACTTCCGGCATGCGCGCCGACTACATCACGGTGGCGGCGCGCACCGGCGGCCCGGGCGCGGCCGGCGTTTCGGCACTGCTGGTCGAAGGCGACACGCCGGGGCTGGCGCGCACGCCGTTGAAGAAGATGGGCTGGTGGTGCTCGGATACCACGCAACTGCATTTCGAGGATTGCCGGGTGCCGGCGGCCAACCTGCTGGGCCAGGAAAACGGCGGCTTCCAGATCTTCATGCTGAACTTCAACCAGGAACGGCTGGCGCTGGCCTTGCAAGCCTACGGCTTTGCGCGGGTGTGCCTGGACGAGGCGTCCGACTGGGCCAACACGCGCACCACCTTCGGCAAGCCGCTGGTCGGGCATCAGGTGGTGCGCCACAAGCTGGTCGAGATGGCGACCCGGATCGAGGGCACGCGCACCCTGATCGAAGACTTGACGCGCCGGCTGCAAGAGGGCGAGTCGCCGATCCCGCAGATCTGCATGCTGAAGAACTTCGCCGGCCAAACCCTGCAATTCTGTGCCGATCATGCGGTGCAGATCCTGGGCGGCATGGGCTACATGCGCGGCACCAAATCCGAACGCATCTACCGCGAAGTCAAGGTCAACATGATCGGCGGCGGAGCCGAGGCGGTGCTGAACGAACTGGCGGCACGACAACTGGGCTGGGCGTAACGACGCCGGCCGGTAAAAACGAGGAGGTGGACAGTGTATCGCTCGATTTTCAAACCGGGCCTGTTTCAGGACCAGGTGGTGATCGTCACCGGCGGCGGCAGCGGCATCGGCCGCTGCACCGCGCACGAGCTGGCGGCGCTCGGCGCGAGCGTGATGCTGGTCGGCCGCACGCCGGAAAAACTGGAGACGGTGGCGCGGGAAATTGCCGACAGCGGCGGCCGCGCTCATTCTTACCCATGCAACATCCGCGAGGAAGACGCGGTGGCCGCGCTGATCGCGCAGATCGTCGCCGGGCACGGCCGCGTCGACGCGCTGGTGAACAACGCCGGCGGCCAGTTCCCGGCGCCACTGAAGGACATTTCGCGCAAGGGCTGGGAAGCGGTGCTGCAGACCAACCTGACCGGCGGCTTCCTGATGGCGCGCGAATGCCTGAAGCAATCGATGCAAAAGCGCGGCGGCGCGATCGTCAACATCGTCGCCGACATGTGGGGCGGCATGCCCGGCATGGGGCATTCGGGCGCGGCGCGCGCCGGCATGGTCAACTTCACCGAAACCGCGGCCTTCGAATGGGCCACATACGGCGTGCGGGTCAACGCGGTGGCGCCCGGCTATGTCGCCTCGTCCGGGCTGGATGCCTATCCGCCCGAAGTGCGCGACATCATCCTGCAGGCCGGCAAGCAGGTGCCGCTGCAGCGCATGGCGAGCGAGGCGGAAATCTCGGCGGCGATCGTGTTCCTGCTGTCGGAAGCGGCCTCCTTCATCACCGGCGCGGTGCTGCGGGTGGACGGCGGCCGGCCCAACGTGCGGCTCGGCTTTCCGCTCGCCGCCCAGCGCCGTACGACAACCTTCAGCGGCTTCCACCTGGCGCGCCTGCCGAAGGTGCTGCAAGGGAATACCGAAGACGGGGAGCCAGCATAATGCCGCAGATCGAATCGGGCATCGTGCCGCAGAGCGCGCTGTTCCAGCAAAACCGCGCCGCGCTGCTGGAGCAGGTGCGCGAGCTGCGCGCGCTGGAGCAGCGCGCGCGCGACAAGTCGGAAGCATCGCGCCCGCGCTTTGAAAAGCGCGGCCAGTTGCTGCCGCGCGAGCGCCTGGGTCGTTTACTCGACCCCGGTGCGCCGTTCCTGGAATTGTCGACCCTGGCCGGTTTCTGCCTCGACAAGCCGGACCCGGCGAAGTCGATTCCGGGCGGCGGCTTGGTGGCCGGCATCGGTTTTGTGGCCGGCGTGCGGGCGATGATCGTGGTCGACGATTCCGGCATCGACGCCGGCGCGGTACAGGCGATGAGCATCGAGAAATTCCAGCGTGCGCAACAGATCGCGCTGGCGCAGAAGCTGCCGTTCATCCACCTGGTGGAAAGTGCCGGCGCCAACCTGCTGAACTACAAGGTCGAGACCTTCATCCTGGGAGGCAGCGGCTTCTACTGGCTGGCGCGGCTGTCGGCCGCCGGCTTGCCGGTGATTACCGTGGTACATGGTTCCAGCACCGCCGGCGGCGCCTACATGCCGGGGCTGTCCGACTACGTGGTGATGGTGCGCGAGCGCGCCAAGGCCTTCCTGGCCGGCCCGCCATTGCTGATGGCGGCCACCGGCGAAGTGGCGAGCGAGGAAGAACTGGGCGGCGCCGAAATGCACGCCGCCACCTCCGGCCTGGCCGAATACCTGGCCGAGGATGATGCCGACGCCTTGCGCATCGCGCGCGACATCGTTGCCGCGCTCGACTGGAACCGGCTGCTGCCGCCGCTTGCCAGCCCATATGTGCCGCCGCGCTACGGCGCCGAGGAATTGCTCGGCATCGCCTCCACCGACCACAAGAAGCCGCTCGACATGCGCGAAATCATCGCCCGCATCGTCGACGCTTCCGATTTCCTCGAATTCAAGCCGGACTACGGCCCGGCCACGCTGACCGGCCATGCGGCGATCTGCGGCATGCAGGTCGGCATCCTCAGCAACAACGGCCCGCTTGATCCGGCCGGCGCCACCAAGGCTACCCACTTCATCCAGCTCTGCTGCCAGTCGAATACGCCGCTGTTGTACCTGCAAAACACCACCGGCTTCATCGTCGGCAAGGCTTCCGAGCAGGCCGGCATGATCAAGCACGGCTCGAAGATGATCCAGGCGATGTCGAACGCGACGGTACCGCGCATCACGCTGCATTGCGGCGCCTCGTTCGGCGCCGGCAACTACGGCATGTCGGGGCGCGGCTTCTTCCCGGATTTCTGCTTCAGTTGGCCGAACGCGAAGACCGCGGTGATGGGGCCGGAGCAGGCCGCCAACACGATGGCGATCGTGATGGAAGGCAGCATGCGGCGCAAGGGACTGGACATCGATAAGACCAGCATCGATGCGATGCGCATGATGGTGATCGACACCTTCGAGAAGCAGACCAGCGCCGCGCACATTTCCGCGCGCCTGTTGGACGATGGCGTGATCGATCCGCGCGACACGCGCAAGCTGCTGGCCTTCGTGCTCTCGGTGTGCGACGAAGGCCGGCGCCGCCAGCTGCATCCGGTGCAGTTCGCGGTCGCCCGCCCTTAGCCGTCGCCTACCCTTTCCGACACTTCCGATAATTCGAATACCAGGAGACCGTCATGCAGACTACCCATGAACACAATGAGCTGAAACGCAACCTCAAGCGCTTCATCGACAGCGAAATCAATCCCTTCGTCGATGAATGGGAAGCGGCCGAGATTTTCCCGGCGCACGAATTGTTCAAGAAGATGGGCGACCAGGGCTTGCTCGGGATTTCCAAACCGGTCGAATATGGCGGCCTGGGGCTGGATTATTCCTATTCGGTGGCGATGGCGGAGGCGCTCGGCGACATCGCCTGCGGCGGCGTGCCGATGGCGATTGGGGTGCAGACCGACATGGCGACACCGGCGCTGGCGCGCTTCGGCTCGGATGCATTGCGCCGCGAATTCCTGGCGCCGGCGATCGCTGGCGACATGGTGGCCTGCATCGGCGTCTCCGAGCCGGGCGCCGGCTCCGACGTCGCCGCGATCCAGACCACCGCGCGCAAGGATGGCGACGATTACGTGATCAACGGCAGCAAGATGTGGATCACCAACAGTTTGCAGGCCGACTGGATCTGCCTGCTGGCCAACACCTCCGAAGGCGGCCGCTATTCGAACAAGTCGCTGATCATCGTGCCGATGAAAACCAAGGGCGTCTCGGTCGGTAAGAAAATCAGGAAGATCGGCATGAATTCGTCCGACACCGGCCTGTTGTACTTCGACGAGGTGCGGGTGCCGCAGCGCAACCGCATCGGTGACGAGGGCCAGGGTTTCATCTACCAGATGCTGCAATTCCAGGAAGAGCGCATGTGGGGCGCGGCCAACTCGGTGCAGGGCATGATGAACTGCATCGACCTGACGATCGAATACGCCCGCGAGCGCAAGGTGTTCGACATGCGGCTGATCGACAACCAGTGGGTGCATTTCAAGCTGGCCGAACTGAAGACCGAGGTCGAGTGCCTGCGCGCGCTGGTGCACCGCGCCTGCGACCTGTATGTCGGCGGCCAGGATGTGACCGAGCTGGCCTCGATGGCCAAGCTCAAGGCCGGGCGGCTGGCGCGCACCGTACCCGATACCTGCATGCAGTTCTGGGGCGGCATGGGCTATACGTGGGAAAACCAGGTGTCGCGCTTTTTCCGCGACGGCCGCCTGACCTCGATCGGCGGCGGCGCCGACGAGGTGATGCTGGGCATCATCTGCAAATACATGGGCATCCTGCCTGGCAAGAAAAAATCCTGAGCGCTCACTTGCCGCGTCCCGCACCCACACTGCTCTCACCATGACAAGCACTCGCTCCCCGTCCGACTTCCGCTCGATCCTGATCGCCAACCGCGGCGAGATCGCGCTGCGCATCATGCGCAGCGCGCAGCGGCTCGGCTTTCGCACGGTGGCGGTGTATTCGGATGCCGATAAAAATGCGCCGCACGCGCTGGCCGCCGACCTGGCGCTGCCGATTGGCGCCGCGCAACCGGCCGCGTCCTACCTGAACATCCCGGCCTTGCTGCAAGCGGCGCGCCAGGCCGGCGCCGACGCGGTGCATCCGGGCTACGGCTTCCTGGCCGAAAACGCCGACTTCGCCCAGGCCTGCGCCGACGCCGCCCTGACCTTCATCGGCCCGTCCGCCGCCGCAATCCTGGCGATGGGCAACAAGGCCGGTGCCAAGCGCCTGATGGCGGCGGCCGGTGTGCCGTGCGTGCCCGGCTATCAGGGCGCAGACCAGTCCGATCAGCGGCTGGCGGAGGAGGCGGCGCGGATCGGCTATCCGGTGATGATCAAGGCCGCGTGCGGCGGTGGTGGACGCGGCATGCGGCGGGTGGATAGTCCGGAAGGATTCCTGGCGGCACTGAAATCGGCGCGCTCGGAGGCGGAAAACGCCTTCGGCAGCGGCGAGCTGATCCTGGAAAAGGCGATTCTGGAGCCGCGCCACATCGAAATCCAGGTGTTCGCCGACAGCCACGGCAACGTAGTGCATCTGGGCGAGCGCGATTGCTCGGTGCAGCGCCGCCACCAAAAGCTGATCGAGGAATCGCCGTCGCCGGCGGTGACGCCGGAATTGCGTGCGCGCATGGGCCAGGTGTCGGTCGCGGCGGCCAAGGCGATCGATTATGTGGGCGCCGGCACGCTGGAATTCCTGCTGGACGCCGATGGCAATTTCTATTTCATGGAAATGAACACGCGGCTGCAGGTGGAGCATGCGGTGACCGAGGCGGTCGCCGGTGTCGATCTGGTCGAGTGGCAGTTGCTGGTGGCGCAGGGCGGCGCCTTGCCGCTCTCGCAAGCCGAGATCGATGCGCGGCTGGCGGCCGGCGGGCACGCGATCGAAGTGCGGCTGTGCGCCGAAGACCCGCAGCAGCATTTCCTGCCGCAAAGCGGGACGGTCGCCTATTGGCAAGCGCCATCCGCCGTGCGCTGCGATCATGCGCTGGCCAGCGGCTTGGCGATCCCGCCGTATTACGACTCGATGCTGGCCAAGATCGTCGCCCACGGCCGCGACCGCGCCGACGCGCTGCGCCGGCTGGCGCATGGGCTGGACCAATGCGTGCTGCTCGGCGTCAAGAGCAACCGGCGCTTCCTGGCGCAGTGCGTGGCGCACCCGGAATTCGGCGCCGGCCGCGCGAGCACCGCGTTTATCGATACCTTTCTGCCGGCCGGCGCGCGGCTTGGGCCCGCGCCCGACACGACTGCGCGCAATCTGGCGGCGGCCTGGCTGGCCTGGCATCGGGCCGACCGGCAGCCGCTGCGCTATCCGGCCGAATTGCGCGGCTGGTCGAGCAGCACCGCCTATCCCCAACTGTGCCGCTTCATACTGGATGGCGAGGCGGCGGAGCTGCGGGTGACGACGCTGGCCGACGGCACCTGGCGCATCGGCCAGGGCGAGCACAGCGTCGTCGCCAGCGCCTCTGCATTCGGCGCCCATCAAGTCACGTTCAATCTGGACGGGCGTATCTATCGGCTGTTTTTCGCGCTCGCCGGCGACCATGCCTATCTCAGGCTAGACGGGGTCGAGCATGTGCTGACCGATACCACCGATGCCGCCGCGGTGCGCGACCAGGGCGGCGCCGCCAGCGGCCGCATCAGCGCGCCGATGAACGGCCAGGTGGTGGCGCTGCAGGTACAGCAGGGCGACGCGGTCGCCGCCGGCCAGGTGCTGTTGGTGATCGAAGCGATGAAGATGGAGCACAGCATCGTCGCCCCGCTGGCCGGGCAGGTCGCCAGCCTGCTGGCGCGCCAGGGCGAGCAGGTCGCGCCGGGCCAGGTGCTGGCCGAGATCGTGCCGGCCGCGTGATCCGCTCAGGAATCCGCCGGAACCAGATACTCCTGGTTATTGCCGTTGATTCGGCCGATAAAAAGGCAAATTGACAAACATACTCCACACAAATTTGAAGGTGGAGGCTGGAGCGCATGGCACCCCAGCCGCAAGGGAACTCGTTACGCCAGCTTGCTGGCGTCGAACAGGTTCGGCAGGCGCTGGGCCAGCATCATGTCTCCTTCAACCTTCAGCTTGCCGCTCATGAAGGCGCTGATGCCGTTCAGCTCGCCGGTCAGCAAGGCCTTCAGGTCGTCGTCGGCCATGATCAGCGCCAGGTCGGCCGAGGGGGCCATGCCGTCATGCACCGTGCATTCGCCGTTGTTGATCACCAGGTACATCGGCTCGGTGATCTTGTACTGGATCGTGGTCTGCAGATTGGCGGCAGCCTCGGCGTTGAGGGCTGCCGGCATTTTCCGGATGATGTCGTTGACGCTCATACTTGCTCCTTGAAGAGGTAAAAAGGGCCTTCTGGAAGTGCCGTGGTCATGCGTGGGAAGGCCCGTCCCGCAATGGCAATACCGGATGTTAAGCGCGACGGCGCTACTGGCTTTCTCCATCGCGCAAGGCGCGCCGCAAAATCTTGCCGACCGGTGTCTTCGGCAGCTCGGCGCGAAATTCTATCTGGCGCGGAATCTTGTAGCGAGCCAAATTGCGTTCGCAATGGCCGAGCAGATCGTCCGCCCGCAGTTGCGGGTCCTTGCGCACCACGAACAGCTTGACCGCCTCGCCCGAATGGGGGTCGGCAATCCCAATCGCCGCCGCTTCCAGCACGCCGGCATGGGTTGCCACCACCGCCTCGATCTCGGCCGGATAGACGTTGAAGCCGGAGACGATGATCATGTCCTTCTTGCGGTCGGTGATCGCGATCCAGCCGTTGGCATCCATGGTGCCGATGTCGCCGGTCTTCAGCCAGCCATCGGCCGACAAGACCTCGGCGGTCTCGGCCGGCCGGCGCCAATAGCCTTGCATCACCTGCGGCCCGCGCACCTCGATTTCGCCCGCCTCGCCGGGCGCGCAGGGTTGGCCGGCGTCGTCGCGTATCCGCACCTCGGTCGACGGCAGTGGAATGCCGACCGAGCCCAGCCGCGGCGGCCGGTGCGGCGGGTTGATGCAGACGCCGGCGGTGGCTTCGCTCAAGCCATAGCCTTCGATCAGCGGCGAGTTGGTCAGCGCCGTCCAGTGCTCCATCACCGGGCGCAGCATGGCGGAGCCGGCGCCGATCGATAGCTTGGCGGCGCGCGCGCAGTCGGGGCCGAAATCCGGATGGTTGGCCAGCGCGTTGTACAGGGTGTTGACCCCGGTCATGACGGTCCATGGGTGGCGGCGCATGGTCTTGACGAAGGCCGGCAAGTCCTTCGGATTGGTGATCAGCACGTTCTGCCCGCCCAGCGCCATGAAGGTCAGGCAATTGGCTACCAGCGCAAACGCGTGATACAGCGGCAGCGGCGCCAACGCGATCTCCTCCCCTTCGCGCAAGGCGCCGTCGATCCACGAGCCGCACTGCAGGACGTTGGCGATGATGTTGGCATGCGTCAGGCAGACGCCTTTCGAAGCGCCGGTGGTGCCGCCGGTGTATTGCAGGAAGGCGATGTCGTTGCGGCTGACCGTGAGCGCCGGCCGCGCCATTCCGGCTCCTGCCGCCAGCGCTTGCCGGAACGGCACGGCGTCCCGGATTTTCCATGGCGGCACCATGTGCTTGACATGCTTGAGCACGAAATTGGCCAAGACCCGTTTGGGTGCGCCCAGCATGTCGCCGACCTGGGTCACGATCACGTGCCTGAGCGTGGTCGCAGCCAGCACCGCTTGCACTTTCGACGCGAAATTTTCCAGCACCAGGATCGCGTGCGCGCCGGAGTCCTTCAGTTGGTGTTCCAGCTCGCGTTCGGTGTATAGCGGATTGACGTTGACGACGATCAAGCCGGCGCGCAGCGCGCCGAAGATCGCCACCGGATATTGCAGCAGGTTCGGCAGCATGATCGCGATGCGTTCGCCCGGCGCCAGCCCCGGCAGCGAGTGCAGATAGGCGGCGAAGGCCCAGGCCAGGCGGTCCAGTTCGCCGTAAGTCAAGGTCCGGCCCATGTTGGTAAACGCCGGCAGTTCGCGATACTTGCCGCAGGCTTCGTCAAACAACTGGTTTATCGACGCATGACGTTCGAGGTCGATGCATTCGGGCACACCTGGCGGGTAGTCTTGCACCCAGGGCCGCACGGTCTCCATTGCGCTTCCTTTCTACATGCAGGAATTTGCAAGCCATGCTACACATATTTTTGGCCAAATCAAGCGATTGCTTGAATAAGTTTTCGATTCCGCCAGACGCCGCCGCCCGCTAGGCCCGCGCCGGCCGCAAGTGCAGGAAGGCCGCGATCGCCGCCAGCGAGAGCAGCGCCGCCAGAAGGAAAACCGCTCTCGGCTGCGCCAGCCACAATGCGCCGGCGATCAGCGAGGCTGGCAGGTAGAGGGTGCCGGTAACCGTGTTGTAGACGCCGATCGCGGTCGCGCGTCGCGCCGGTTCGAGATCGGCGATGAAGGCCTTGCTTTGCGCTTCGTCGATCGCGTAGAAAATGCCATACAGTGCGAACAGGCAGACGATTTGCCAGCGCGCGGTGGCAAAGGCGAAGCCGAGGCTCATGGCAAGATAGATCAGGTAGCCGAGCAGCACGATGCGGGCGCGCCCGACCATGTCGCCCAGCTTGCCTGCCAGCGGCGCCGCCAGCACGCAGACGACGTTGAACCAGGCATACAGCAACACGACATCCTTCACCGCGAAGCCGGCGCCATACGCGCGCAACAGCAGGAAGCCGAAACTGAAATAGGCCAGCGAAAAGATCCCTGCTGCGATCAGGTAACGCTTGAAGCCGGGACTCAATGCCTGCCAGGCGGCAAAGATGTTTTCGCGCCGGCGCTGCGGCGCCGGCTGGTCCCGGATCAGGCCGAGAAACAGGATGCTGAGCACGGCCGGAATCAGCGCCACCAGAAACACGGTCTGGAAGGTGGCCGCGCTTTCGCCCAGCGACGCCAGCAGGCCGTAGGCGATCAGCGGCCCGAGCACGGCGCCGGCCTTGTCGAGCGCCTTGTGCACCCCGAACGAATAGCCGCGCACGCCTTGCGCGGCGATGGCCGCCAGCCAGGCGTCGCGCGGCGGGCCGCGAAAACCCTTGCCGAGCCGCTCGATGACCCGGAACAGGGCCAGGCCGGTGACCGTATTGGCGAGCAGCAGAATCGCCTTGGCCAGGGTCGAAAACCCATATCCGGCGAGTGCGAACACCTTGCGCCTGCCGCTGCGATCCGACAGCCAGCCGGCGACATAATTCAGCGCGGATGCGGAGAAATCGGCCGCGCCCTCGATCAGGCCCAGCAGCGCGCTGGAGGCGCCGGCGACGGTGGTGAAGAAGATCGCGAAGACGGAAAAAATCATCTCCGAACTGACGTCGGTGAGAAAGCTCACCAGCCCGAGCTTGAGCACGTCCGGATGCACGCCGAACCTGCCCTTGGCCGGGTCTTGCTGCATGCGTTCCTCGCTGTCGGCGCCCAGGCGCTGCCCGGCTCAGCCGCCGCGCTGCGCGCGGTCCTTGCGGTTCTGCGCGTCGATCCGGTCGCGCGCCTCCTGCCATTGCTGCTGCGACCAGTGGCGCAATTCGTAGAAGTTGCCGCCGGTGGCCAGGTGGCCGCCGCCGTCCATCATGATTGCCTGGCCGTTCAGCCAGTCGCAGCCGTCGCTCATCAGGAAGGTGGCGAGGTTTTGCAGCTCTTCCATCTTGCCAGCGCGGCCCATCGGGTTGATCGCGGCGCTGCGCGCGCCGGGTTCCTCGCCGGGATTGAGGCGCTTGCTCATGCCCTCGGTCGGGATTTCGCCGGGGCCGATCGCGTTCAGGCGCACGCCGTACTGCGCCCATTCGGTGGCGAGCGACATCGTCATCGCGTGCACCGCCGCCTTGCTCATGGTGGAAGGCACCACGAACGGGCCGCCGTTCAGGACCCAGGTGACAATGATCGAGATCACGCTGCGGTAGCCGTGCTCCGGCTGCCACTGGCCCTTCATTGCCATCTCGACCCAGCGCCGGCCGACCGCATGCGTGACGTAGAAGGTGCCATGCATGACGATGTTGGCCACCGCGTCGAAGCCCTTCGGCGACAGCGCGGCGGTGGGAGAAATGAAGTTGCCGGCGGCATTGTTGACCAGCCCGGTCAGCGGCCCGTCGGCGAAGATCTGCTCCACCATGTCGTCCACCGCGGCCGCGTCGCGGATGTCGAGGCCAAAGGTCTTGACCGAGCCGCCGTGCGCCGCCATCAGTTCGGCGGCGGTGGTGTCGCACACCGCCTTGCGCCGGCCGCAGATGTAAATGTCGGCGCCCAGCGACAGGTATTTTTCCGCCATCGCGCGGCCGAGGCCGGTGCCGCCGCCGGTGACGAGGATGCGTTTGCCCTGCATGAGTTTGGCTTGGAACATGATGCTCTCCTGTGCGTGGTGGCTGGGTCGCGTGGGTTATTTCAGTTCGTACGGGGCGTCGGCGAAGGATTGCAGCGGCGCCAGGTCGTCGAATTGCGGCGGCCGGCCCTGCTGCTTGGCGAAGAAGGCTTCCAGCAGGTTGGCGCTTTGCCAGATGCCGGATTGCAGCCAGCCCATCTGCTGCAGCGCGTCGTGGGTCGAGTGGTCGCGCGCGTAGTGGATCGCCTGCTTACTGCCCCAGATCGCCACCGGCGGCTTGGCTGCGATTTCGCGCGCCATCTGCAGCGCGGCCTCGACCATCGCCTGCTGCGTCTCGAACACTTCGTTGACCAGGCCCAGCGCCAGCGCCCGTTGCGCCGGCAGGCGGCGGCCGGTGTAGGCCAGCTCATGCACGATCCCTTCCGGGATCAGCTTCGGCAGCCGCTGCAGGGTGCCGAGGTCGGCGGTCATGCCGATGTTGATTTCCTGGATGCAGAAGAAGGCCTCGGCCGTGGCCAGCCGGATGTCGCAGGCGCACACCAGGTCGACCCCGCCGCCGATGCAGCCGCCCTGGATCGCGGCGATCACCGGCAGCCGCAACTGCTCCAACTGGTCGAATGTGCGTTGCATGTCGGCCAGTTGCGCCGCGATGTTGGCGCGGCCGACCGCGCGGCCGTCATCCAGCGCGATGCCGTTGTTGGGGCTGAAGACATCCAGCGCCATGCCGGCGCTGAAATGCTTGCCGGTCGAGGAAATCACCAGCGCGCGCGCCGGCGCCTCGTTGTGAAGGGTCTGCAGGATGGCGGCCAGTTCGCGCCACCAGACCGGTTGCAGCGTGTTGAGCGCGGCCGGCCGGTTCAGTACCAGGTGCGCAACCTTGTCGGTGATCTCGAGCGTGAAGCATTGGTATGACATGGGTTCTCCTTGCGATGGGTCGTGAGCCGGGTAGTGATCCTGCCAGCATAGCCGCTAGTGCGGCCGCTGCCTGCAGCAATGTCTAGAGCCTGAAATCTAGCACGCTCGTACTTTTTTCGCCCTATAATCGATCCTCCCTATACCCTTCGCAAGAGGTCGTCATGGCATTACCCGTTGCGCTGCAAAATTTGAGTTTGCCGGTTATCGGTTCGCCGATGTTCATCGCCAGCGGCCCGGCGCTGGTGGCGGCGCAATGCAAGGCCGGAATCGTCGGCTCGTTTCCGGCGCTGAACGCGCGGCCGGCCGAGCAACTGGATGTCTGGCTGACCAACTTGCAACAGGAGCTGGCGGCATTCCAGGCGGAAAACCCGGGCCGCAAGGTCGGGCCGATCGCGGTCAACCAGATCGTGCACCAATCCAACGACCGCTTGGCGCATGACGTCGAAGTGTGCGTCAAGCACAAAATCCCGATCATCATTTCCAGCCTGCGCGCGCCGCCGGTGGAAATGCTGGACGCGATCCACAGCTATGGCGGCATCGTGCTGCACGACGTGATCTCGATCCGGCATGCGCAGAAGGCACTGGAAGCCGGCGTCGACGGCCTGATCCTGGTGGCGGCCGGCGCCGGCGGCCATGCCGGCCCGCTGTCGCCGTTCGCGCTGGTGGGGGAAGTGCGCAAGTTCTTCGACGGCCCGCTGGCCTTGTCGGGCGCGATCGCCACCGGCGGCGCGATCCTGGCGGCGCAGGCGATGGGCGCCGATTTCGCCTACATCGGCTCGCGCTGGTTGGCCACGCGCGAATCGAACGTGGATGAAGCCTATCGCCAGGCGATCGTCGAATCGAGCGCCGCCGACATCGTCTACACCAACCTGTTTACCGGCATCCACGGCAACTATCTGAAGAAATCGATCATGGCCGCCGGCCTCGACCCGGATAATCTGCCGGAAGCGGACAAGTCGAAGATGAATTTCGGTTCCGGCGGCAGCAGCAGCGCCAAGGCCTGGCGCGACATCTGGGGCGCGGGCCAGGGCGTCGGCCTGATGGACGACGTGCCGTCGGTCGCCACCATGGTCGAGCGCCTCGCCGTCGAGTACCAGGCCGCGCGCCAGCGGCTGGCCCTGGGTTAAGGGCGCATTGCCGGCGATTGCGCTCGATCGCGCCACGCTTCGCGCGCGCTCCAGTCGTGTGAGCGCACGAAGTCGAACAAAAACTCGATGAAGCTGGCAGCCGCCGGCGAGAGCGAGGCATTGCTGCGGGTATACACCAGGAATTTGCGCGTGACTTCCGGCTCGTGCAGCAGGCGCATCTGCAAGCGGTGCAATTTAACCAGCGAGGCCGCGTACGGCAGGCATGCGGTGACGCCCAGGTTGGCGCTGACCATGCTCAAGGCGGTGGTCATGAACGCCACTTCATTGCTGGGGTTCAGGCTCAGTTCGCGCACCGAATCGTGCAGGTCGAGCGACAGGCGCTCGGTGAACTGGCCTTGCAGCGCGATCAGCGGATAGCGCACCGCATCGCTCCAGTTGACGCGCTTCAGTTTTTCCAGGGGGTGCTTCTTCGGAAACACCACCATGAACGGCATCTCGAACAGCGTTTGCGCGCTGATTTCCGCCACCGTGGCCCGCTCCGGGCCGATGCCGAAATCCACCTCCCCACTGGCGGTGCGCGCCAGCACACTTTCCACCGCGCAATCGGCCAGCCGCACCTGCACCTCCGGGTATCGCGCCCGGTAGGCCGCGATCACTTCCGGCAACAGCGTGCAGGCCATCAATTGCGGCGCGGCAATGCGCACCATGCCTTTCTTCAGCGCCTTCAGGTTGTCGATGCCGTCCAGCACGCCATCCAGATCGTGCAGGATTTTCTCGATCAGCGGGTAGAACCCCTGCCCGATCTCGGACAACTGCATCTTGCGCGTGCTGCGATCAACCAAGCGGACGCCCAATCCCTGTTCCAGTTCCTTGATCAGGCCGCTCAAGGCCGACTGCGTGACATGCAGGATGTCAGCCGCGCGGGTGAAACTGCCGGTGCGCGCCAGGGCGGTGAATGCGCGCAATTGCCGCAAAGTGACATTCATTAGGTAATCTCATATATACATTTGAAAATCCCGTTTGAATGATAAGTCAAATGGGGTTGTAATGCCCTTGCCCGCTGTGTTTTCTGTCTTGTCTGCAGCACGGATGAATGAAGACGGAAAAAGCTGCCGTCATCGCAGCGACTGCAAAAATCAGGCCGCGTGGGCCAGTCCGCCAGCCAATTGAAGTGCAACCATTCACCGGATCGGAGAGACAACATGCAACTCAAAGGATTTCATCACGTGGCCTATCGCTGCGTCGATGCCAAGCAGACAGTCGAGTGGTACGGCAAGTATCTGAATATGGGTTTTCTGGTGGCGATTGCCGAAGATCAGGTGCCGTCGACCAAGGACCCCGACCCCTACATGCACATTTTCCTGGATGCCGGCGGCGGCAATATCCTGGCGTTTTTCGAACTGCCGACCAAGCCGCCGATGGACCGGGATCGCAACACGCCAACCTGGACCCAGCATCTGTCGATGAAAATCGACTCGATGGAAGAAATGATGGAGGTCAAAAAACGCCTGGAAGCGGACGGCATCGAAGTGCTGGGACCGACCGACCACACGATCTTCAAGTCGATCTATTTCCGTGACCCGAGCGGCCACCGGCTGGAACTGGTAGTCAACACCCACACGCCGGAAATGATGAAGCGCCTCGACGACGTCAAGTGGGAAATGCTGGAGGAATGGGCGCGCACCAAGAAGGCGCCCAAGCATGCGGCCTGGATGCACGACGGCAGCTATCAGGCGAGCCAGCAGTAGGCGACGAGAGGCGAAGCCGGTGCGCGCTGCGACGGCAGCGCGCCGGCTTTTACAAGAATAATGACGGGGGAGCAGCCCAGCATGTTTACTCACGCCGCGCGCATGGTCGCGCGTATCCTGGAAGCGGTGATCGTGGTCAGCCTGGCGATCATGGCGCTGCTGGTATTCGGCAACGTGGTGTTGCGCTATGCCTTCAATTCCGGTATCGCGATTTCCGAAGAACTGTCGCGCCTGCTGTTCGTCTGGCTGATTTTTCTGGGCGCCATCCTGGCTTCCGCCCAGCATGCGCATATCGGCTTCGATACCCTGGTCAAGAGCCTGCCGGCCGCTGGCCGCAAAATCCTGATCGTCGCCACCGGCGGCCTGATGCTGGCGGCCAGCGTGATCTTCATCGTCGGCGGCTGGCAGCAGACGGTGATCAATCTGGACAATACCTACCCGGTGCTGGGCATCTCCTACGCATGGTTGTATGCGGTGGCGATCGTGTTCGGCATCGGTACCCTGGTCACCATCAGCTATAACATCTGGACGGCGCTGACCGGCAACGATGGTGGGCAGGATCTGGCGCTGACCCAGGACTTGAGCGACCGCATCGAAGAAAAGCTGTCGCAGGTTGCCACCGACCGCCATCGGGAGCCGCCGCGATGAGCGCCGCCCTCTTCCTCGGCATCCTGCTGGCGCTGATCGCGCTCGGCATGCCGATCGCGTTCGCGCTGCTGTTTGCCGGCGTCGGTCTGATGCTGCAGATGGGTCAGTTCGATTCGCAGATCGTGGTGCAAAACGCGATCGGCGGCGCCGACAATTTCGTGCTGATGGCGGTGCCTTTTTTCATCCTGGCTGGCGAATTCATGAATGCCGGCGGCCTGTCGAAACGCATCGTCGAACTGGCCAGCGCCTTCGTCGGCCACTTGCGCGGCGGCCTGGGTTACGTCGCGATCTTCGCTGCCTTGCTCTTGGCCAGCCTGTCCGGCTCGGCGGTGGCCGATACCGCGGCGCTGGCGGCGATTCTGGTGCCGATGATGCGCCAGGCCGGCTATGACCCGGCGCGCTCCTGCGGCTTGATGGCGGCCGGCGGCATCATCGCGCCGGTGATCCCGCCGTCGATCGGCTTCCTGCTGTTCGGCGTGGTCGCCAACGTCTCGATCACCCGCCTGTTCCTGGCCGGCATCATGCCGGGCATCATGATGGGCGGCGCGCTGGTGTTTGCCTGGTGGCTGGTGTCGCGCAAGAGTCACGCCCAGGTCGCACCCAAGAAGAGCGTGGCCGAGCGCGCAGCCTTGATCGGCAAGGGTTTCTGGGCACTGATGCTGCCGGTGATCATCATCGGCGGCTTGAAGTTCGGGATCTTCACGCCGACCGAGGCGGCGGTGGTGGCGGCGATGTATGCGCTGTTCGTCGGCGCCGTGATCTATCGCGAACTGACCCTGCACGCGATCTACCACTGCCTGCTGATCACCGCGCGCACCAGCGCCGTGGTGCTGCTGCTGGCGGCGCTGGCGATGGTGGCGTCCTACATGATCACCATCGCCGCCATCCCGGACCAGGTCGGCGGCTGGCTGCAGGCCTTCGCCGGCAGTCCGTTGGCGTTGACGATCGCGATGATGCTGGTGGTGTTTTTCGCCGGCATGGTGCTCGATTTCATCCCGATCGTGCTGATCTTTACGCCGGTGTTTTTGCCGATCGCGCAGCAGGCCGGCATCGACCCGGTGTACTTCGGCGTGATCTTCATCATGAATTGCTCGATCGGCATGATCACGCCGCCAGTCGGCGTGGTGCTGAACGTGGTCAGCTCGATCGGCAAGGTGACGATGGCGCAGGCGGTGCGTGGCGTGCTGCCGTTCCTGGTGGCGGAAACCATCATTCTGGTGGCTTTGGTGCTGTTCCCGGCGCTGGTGACGGTGCCGGCCGGCTGGTGGAAATAATCAACTTATCCTTTGAGGAGAATGCTTCATGAAACCGATGCACACCTTATTGGCTGCGATCGTCGCGGCCACGCTGTCCGGATCGGCGCTGGCGCAAGTCACCGCCAAATTCGCCGTTACGCTGCCGGAAAAATCGCACCAGGGCCAGGGCGTCGCCAAGTTCGTCGAACTGGTCGATGTCAAGAGCCATGGCCAGATCAAGATCAAGCCGTTCTACAATGGCGCGCTCGGCAACGACGTCCAGGTGACCTCGGCGCTGCAGGGCGGCACCATCGAATTCACGGTGCCGCAAACCACCACCTTGACCGGCATGGTCAAGGAATATGAAATCCTCGATTTCCCGTTCCTGTTTGCCAACGAACAGGAAGCGGAAAAAGTGCTGGACGGCCCGGTCGGCCAGAAACTGCTGGACAAGTTGCCGGCCAAGGGGCTGGTTGGCTTGGCCTACTGGGAAAACGGCTTTTTCAATGCCACCAACAGCAAGCACCCGATCAACAAGGTCGAGGATTTCCAGGGCCTGAAATTCCGCGCGGTGCAAGCCAAGATTTCCCAGGAAACGCTGAAGGCGCTGGGCGCCAATCCGGTGCCGCTGGCGGTGCCCGAGCTGTATACCGCGCTGGAAACCCGCACCGTCGATGGCCAGGGCACGCCGACCGCGGTGATCGCCGCGCTGAAGCTGAATGAGGTGCAGAAGTACCTGTCGCTGACCAAGCACAGCTATGGCGCCTTCCTGCCGCTGGTGTCGAAGAAGTTCTGGGACAAGCTGTCCCCGGCCGATCGCAAGATCTTGCAGGATGCCGCGCTCGAAGCGCGCTCGTATCAGCGCGGCGTGGCGCGCGAGCAGGCCAAGTCGGCGCAGGCGCAGATGGCCGCCAAGGGCTTGATCGTCAACGAGGTCTCGGCCGCCGAGCACGCGCGCATGCGGGCCAAGGTGCAGCCGGTCTGGAAGATGTTTACCGATAGCGTCGGCCCGGAACTGGTCGCCGAAGTGATGAGTCAGGTCGGTTCGAAGTAAACCGCGCCAACCCGGGGAGGGTGGGCGCAGGATGTGCCCGCCTTGCCGTCAACCAGCAAGAGATTGGATCAATGAAACTCGCCACCCTGAAAGCCGGCGGCCGCGATGGCACGCTGGTGGTCGTCAGCCGCGACCTCTCCGTATGCCAGCCGGTCCCCGGCATCCCCACGCTGCAAGCCGCGCTCGACGATTGGAAGCGCGCCGAACCACAACTGCTGCGAGTCTATGCGGCGCTGAATGCCGGCAGCACAGGCGCCAGCCGGTTCGACCAGGCGGCCTGCCATTCGCCGCTGCCGCGCGCCTACCAGTGGGCCGACGGCTCGGCTTACCTGAACCACGTCGAGCTGGTGCGGCGCGCGCGCAACAGTGAAGTGCCGGCCTCGTTCTGGACCGATCCGCTGATGTACCAGGGTGGTTCCGATTCCTTCGTCGGCCCGCGCGATCCAATCGTCGTGCCGAACGAAGACTGGGGCATCGACCTGGAAGCGGAAGTGGCGGTGATCACCGGCGACGTGCCGCTTGGCGCCAGCGTCAAGCAGTGCGAACAGGCGATCCGGCTGGTAATGCTGGTCAACGACGTTTCGCTGCGCAATCTGATCCCGGCCGAACTGGCCAAGGGCTTCGGTTTTTTCCAGTCGAAGCCGGCTTCCGCCTTCTCGCCGGTGGCGGTCACGCCCGACGAATTGGGAACAGCCTGGCGCGATGCCAAGCTGCATCTGCCGCTGGAAGTCGAGCTGAACGGCAAGCCGTTCGGCAGGCCGAATGCCGGCGTCGACATGACGTTCAATTTCGCCCAGCTGGTGGCGCATGTGGCCAAGACGCGCGAACTGGAAGCCGGCTCGATCATCGGCTCCGGCACCGTCTCCAACAAGCAGGGCGGCCTGCACGGCTCTTCCATTGAAAACGGCGGCGTCGGCTACTGCTGCCTGGCCGAGATCCGGATGTACGAGACGATTGAAGGCGGCGCGCCGAAGACCGGCTTTTTGCGCTTCGGCGACCGGGTCGGAATCGAGATGCACGATGCCGGCGGCAGCAGCATTTTTGGGCGCATCGAACAAACCGTGCAAGCCCCGGCGACCCGGGCGTAAGGAGGTCGCCAACGTGTTGCAGCTCTACACTTACTTCCGCAGTTCCGCCGCCTACCGGGTACGGATCGCGCTCAATCTGAAGGGGCTGGCCTACCAGGCGCTGCCGGTGCATCTGTTGAAAGGCGGCGGCGAACAGTTGCGCGACGAATACCGGGCCCTGAATCCGGCAGCGCTGGTGCCGACGCTGACCGACGATGAACTGGTGCTGACGCAGTCGCTGGCGATCCTGGAATACCTGGAGGAGCGCTGGCCGCAGGTGCCGCTGCTGCCCTCCGATGCGGCGGGGCGCGCCCGGGTGCGGGCGCTGGCGCTGACGATCGCCTGCGAGATCCATCCGCTGAACAACCTGCGGGTAATGAAATATCTGGGGGAAAAGCTACAGGCCGCCGAGGAGGCGCGCCGCGAATGGTACCGCCACTGGACCGCGCACGGTCTGGCGGTACTGGAACGGCACCTGGCATCCGAACCGCAGACCGGGCTGTTCTGCCACGGTGACGCGCCGACGCTGGCCGACTGCTGCCTGATTCCTCAGGTCTTCAATGCCCAACGCTTCCACATCGACCTGGCCCCCTATCCGACCGTGCAACGGATTGCCGAGCACTGCGCGGAACTGGATGCCTTCATCGCCGCGCACCCGGCACAACAGCCGGATGCTGAATGACAGGACGGCTGGACTGGCTGCGTCGCGGCATCGCCGAGCCTCTACATAGCCATATACTCATAATGGCTAATCAGTTTTCCGCTATTAAATGCTTTTAATTTTGAACATACTCCACCGTTTCAGGTAAATCGAAACGGTGGAGCAGGGGTCGTCGAGCGCGCCCTGGCTCAACTCGCCGGGGCCCGGAAGATGCTGGAAAAATCCAGCGCGCCGGCGCCCGCTTCACTGTGCTTACGGTACAACTCGCGCGCCAATTCGCCCAGGGCGACGCTGGTGCCGGTCGCCTGCGCATTTTCCACCGCCAGCCCGAGGTCCTTCAGCATCAGATCGACGCCAAAGCCTCCCTGGTACTCGCGGCTGGCCGGCACGTTTTCCATCACGCCGGGACAGGGGTTGTAGACGTCCAGCACCCAGTTGCGGCCGGAGCTCTTGTTCATCACTTCCGACAGTATCTTCGGGTCCATGCCGTTGGCGATGCCGAGCCGGATCGCCTCGCAGGTGCCGACCATCTGGATACCGAGCAGCATGTTGTTGCAGACCTTCACGGTCTGGCCGCTGCCGGAGGCGCCGGCGTGGAAGATCGCCTTGCCCATTTTTTCCAGGTAGGGGCGGGCGCGCTCGAAGCTGGCGGCGCTGCCGCCGACCATGAAGGTCAGCGTGCCGGCGGCGGCGCCGGCGGTGCCGCCGGAGACCGGCGCATCCAGCATCTCGAAGCCGCGTTCGGCGGCCGCTGCCGCCACCTTGCGCGCGCTTTCCGGGGCGATGGTCGAGCTGTCGATCAGCAGCGTGCCGGGCGCCGCGTGCGCCAGGATGCCGCCATCGCCCAGATACAGCCCTTCGACGTGGCGGCTGGCCGGCAGCATCGTGATCACGACCTTGGCCTTTGCCACCGCCGCCATCGGGTCGGCGCAGGTGCTGCCGCCGGCCGCCACCAGTTTTTCCACCGCCGCCGGCACCAGGTCATGGCCGCTGACGGCAAAGCCGGCCTTGACCAGGTTCTGCGCCATCGGCAAGCCCATGTGGCCGAGGCCGATGAAGGCGATGTCGGCGTTGCTTGGGGTACCCATCATCTTTCTCCGTAAGTGAGGTGGCGCAGCGTCATTTCAACGAGATGGTGGTGTTGATCGCGCCATCCTCGGACTCCGGCGCGAACCAGCGCGCGGTGACGGTCTTGGTCTGGGTCCAGAACTGCACCGCCTGCTTGCCGTTGGGACCGAGGTCGCCCAGCTTCGAGGCGCGCGAGCCAGTGAAGCTGAAGTAGGCGACCGGCACCGGCACCGGAACGTTGATGCCGACCTGGCCGACGTCGATCTCGTTTTGGAACTTGCGCGCGGCCCAGCCGGACGAGGTGAAGATCGAGGTGCCGTTGCCATTCGGATTGGAATTAATCAGCGCGATCGCCTCCTCCAGCGTCTCGACTTCAACCACGCCCAGCACCGGACCGAACACTTCGTGTGCGTAGATGTCCATTTCGGTGGTGACGCCGGTGAAGATCGTCGGGCCGACGAAATTGCCGTGCGGCGCATCCTTGACCGCATAATTGCGGCCGTCCAGCAGCAGCTTGGCGCCTTGCTGCACGCCGGAATCGATCAGGCGTTCGACCCGCGTCTTGGCGTTTTTCGACACCAGCGGCCCGAGGTCGGCTTCGCGGTCGCAGCCGGCGTTGACCTTCAGTGCGCGTGCCCGCTCGACGATTTCCGGCAGCCAGTCGCGCGCCTTGCCGACCAGGATCACCATCGAGTTGGCCATGCAGCGCTGGCCGGCGGCGCCGAAGGCGGAGCCGAGCAGGTTGTTGATCGCATGGCTCTTGCTGGCGTCCGGCAGGATCACGCAATGGTTCTTGGCGCCCATCATGCACTGCGCGCGCTTGCCGGCTTCCGAGGCGCGCCGGTAGACGTGGGTGCCGACCTGGGTCGAGCCGATGAAGGAGACCGCCTTGATGTCCGGGTGATCGCACAACTGGTCGACCACGTCGGCGGCGCCATGCACCACGTTCAGTACGCCGTCCGGCAGGCCGGCCTGGTGCGCCAGCTCGACCAGCAGCATGGTCGAGGATGGGTCTTGTTCGGATGGCTTCAGCACGAAGGTGTTGCCGCACGACACCGCGATCGGGAACATGAAGCACGGCAGCATGATCGGGAAGTTGAAGGCGGTGATGCCGGCGCCGACTCCGAGCGGCTGATACAGCGTGTAGACATCGACGCCGTGGGCGGCGTTTTCCGCCAGTTCGCCCAGTTGCAGCGAGGTGATGGCGCAGGCATGTTCGACCACTTCCAGTCCGCGCATGACTTCGCCTTCGGCGTCCGGCAGCGTCTTGCCGTGTTCCAGCGTCACCAGTTCGGCGATTTTCGTGACGTTTTCGCGCAGCAATTGCTGGAATTTGAGCATGATGCGCATGCGCGCACTGAGCGGCGTGTTGCGCCAGCTGGCATACGCCGCCTTGGCGTTGGCGACCGCCTGATCGACTTCGGCGCGCGTCGCCAGCGGCACCCGTGCCACCACTTCCTGCGTGGCCGGGTTGACGACATCGCGCCATTCGGTGCTGGTCGACTGGACGGTCTTGCCGCCGATGTAAAGGGGTACTGCGGGTGCTGTCGAGACTGCCTTGTCCATGATGTTCTCCGGAGCGAAAGAGGGTGAATGGGCGGTGCGGCGCCCGCAGGGATGCGGCGCCGCACCGAAATGGATTGAAGTTGATGAAAAAGTTTTACTTAACCAACGAGCAGGATTTATCCATCGGCTTGAAAGCGGTTTGAGCCGGAATCGTCGCCAACAGTTTCAGGTAGTCCCACGGCGCCTTCGATTCGGCCGGGGTCTTGACCTGGTACAGATACATGTCGTGGATCACGCGGCCGTCGGCGCGGATCGAAGCGTTGTGCATGATCGGGTCCTTGATCGGCAGCTCGCGCATTTTCTGCGCCACTACCTTGCCGTCGTCGCTCTTGGCCGCGGCCACCGATTTCAGGTAGTGGTAGACGCTGGAATACACGCCGCCCTGCACCATGGTCGGCTTGTTGCCCTTGTGCAGCGCTTCAAAGCGCTTGGCGAAGGCGCGCGCGCCGTCATCGAAGTCCCAGTAAAAGCCGTCGGCGTAGATCAGGCCCTGCGCCGTTTCCAGCCCGAGCGCATGGACATCGGTCAGGAACACCAGCAAGGCGGCGATCTTCATATCCTTGCTGCCGCTGCCGCCAATCCCGAATTCGCGCGCCTGCTTGATCGAATTGACCGTATCCTGGCCGCCGTTAGCCAGCCCGAGGACCTGCGCCTTCGAACTCTTGGCCTGGATCAGGAACGACGACAGGTCGGAGGCGTTCAGCGGGTGCCGCACCGCGCCGGCTATGTTGCCGCCCAGTTCCTTGACGACATCACCGGCATCCTTTTCCAGCGAATGGCCGAAGGCATAATCGACGGTCAGGAAATACCAGGATTTATTGCCCAGCTTGGTCAATGCCGCAGCGGTGCCGACCGCCTGCGAATAGGTATCGAACATCCAGTGGAAGCCGACCGGCGAGCAGTCCTCGTTGGTCAGGCGGGTGGTGGCCGGGCCGCTGAACATCGCCACCACGCCCTTTTCCTTGGCCAGCTTCTGCACCGCCAGCGCCACCGACGAATTGGTCAGGTCGGCGATCGCATCGACGCCGTCGCGGTCGATCCACTCGCGCGCCTTGGACGCGCCGACGTCGGCCTTGTTCTGGTGATCGGCCGACAGCAGCTCGATTTTCATGCCCTTGCATTCGGCCTTCAGGCAATCCTCGACCGCCATCTTGGCGGCGACCACCGAGCCCACGCCGCCCATGCCGGAATACGGGCCGGACATGTCGGTCAGGATGCCGATCTTGACGCCGTCATTCGACATCTGCGCGGCGGCGCCGGCGCCCCACACGGACAAGGCGGCCAGCAAAGCGGTGCGCAACAATACTTTGGTGCCCATGGTGTCTCCTTCATCGTTGTAAAAATTTTATAGGACCCAGTATAGTTGGGCATTATTGCCGCCTCAATAGATAATAATGCCAATGCCATTTGCATTAATGCACAGAAAGGGCATCCATGCTGGATTGGGATAATTTGCGGATTTTTCTGGAACTGACGCGCAGCGAACGGCTGGTGGATGCCGCCAAGAAGCTCGGCATCGACCATTCGACGGTGTCGCGCCGCATGCGCCGCTTCGAGCAGCAGGTCGGCACCGACCTGTTCGAGCGTAACAACCAGGGTTATGTGCTGACGCCGGAGGGTCATCGGCTGCTGGCCTACGCGGAAAAGGTGGAAAGCACCGTGTATGCCGCCACCGAGGAGTTGAGCGGCCAGAACCGGCTGCTGTCGGGGCAGGTGCGGCTGGGCGCGACCGAAGCCTTCGGCACCTTCGTGCTGGCGCCGCATATTGCACACTTTTGCCAGCGCCACCCGCACATCACCGTCGATCTGCTGCCGATGCCGCGCTTCGTCAATCTGTCCAAGCGCGAAGCCGACCTGGTGGTGACGCTGGAGCGGCCGACCACCGGCAACTACGTGGTGACCAAGCTATCGGACTATGTGCTGAAACTGTATGCGACCCCGGCCTACCTGGCCGCGCACCCGCCGATCCGCGACAAGCAGGATCTGACCCGGCATCCGCTGATCGGCTACGTCGACGATCTGATCTTCAGCCCGAAATTGCGCTATGAAGAAAATATCGCCCCGGGCGCCTTCCGCTGCTTTCGCAGCACCAGCGTGATCGCGCAGTACACGGCGGCGCGCAACGGTCAGGCGCTGGCGATCCTGCCGTGCTTCCTGGCGCAGCAAAGCAATGACCTGGTGCCGGTGCTGGATGACCAGGTGCATATCCTGCGCTCGTTCTGGCTGGTGGCGGCCAGCGAACACCGGCACGTGGCGCGGGTATCGGCGTTGTGGAGTTATCTGCGCGAGGCGATCGAGCCGAACCGGGCGTTCCTGATGGGAAATTCGCCCGACATGCGATGGCTGCCATGACCGGCGCTGCCGGGTACGGGATTGGCGGATATGCTGTACCACTTTCAACTGAAGGAGATCCGATGAAAAAAGCCTACGTAGTAGCCGAGATCCAGGTCAACGACCCCAGCGGCTATGCCGATTACATACCGCTGTCGACCGCCAGCCTGGCGCAATACGGTGGCAGCTTCCTGGCGCGCGGCGGCCGCCGGGTGCAACTGGAGGGCGGCGACGCTGCCCACGGCGAGCAATGGCGCACGGTGATCACTGAATTCCCGTCGCTGGCGCAAGCGCAGACCTGGTACGACTCGATCGAATACACGAAGGCAAAAGGTGTGCGCCAGGCCAATTCGATCGGGCGCCTGTTCATCGTCGAAGGGGCCTAGGGATACGCTGACTAAAAAGTGGTTCGCCATTCCCGTGGATTGAGCAAGCGAAAAAAAGCCAACCGTTGGTACGGTTGGCGTTCCGCATATTGGCTCACGGCTTTTGCTGTCCGACGCCGATTTGCATCAAATCCCGGCCGGCGATGAGTCGCCCCGAAAAATTCTGTCGTGTCTGCACATGGCGGCGCGAGCGTGGAGCTTAGGTTTTGCTCGGCTCCGGCAGCATCGCGATCGCAATCAGCGCAATCACTGCCGCCGACATCACATACAGCGCCGGGGCGTGCGCAACGCCAGTGGTGTAGGTGATCCAGGTCAGGATGGCGGGTGCGAAACCGCCGAAAATCGTGACTGCGGTGTTATACGACAGCGACATCCCCGAGGCGCGCACGCCGGTCGGGAAAATTTCCGACAAGGCGGACGGCGCCACGCCGACGAAGACCGAAACCATGGCGCAAAACATCGATTGCACGACGATCAGTGTCTGCGTGTTGTGTGACGCTTGCAACCACATCAACAGCGGATAGACGCCGATCAACAGCAGCGTCGCGCCGCAGGCCAGCAAGCGGCGCCGGCCGAATTTGTCGGAAAGGGTGCCGGCGAACACGCAGCCGGCGACCAGGAACAGGTTGCCGATCAGCGCCGCGAGGAAGGCTTGCGAGCCGGTAAAACCCATGGATTTTTGCACGTATACCGGCATGAAGATGATCAGCGAATACGGGCCGACCGCCCACAGGATGGACAAGCCGGTGCCCGTTAACAGCTCCCGCGGACAATCGCGGAACACCTGCAGCAATGGCGTTTTGTTTTTTACGCCTTCGCGTTCCTGGCGCTCCTGCTCCAGCTTGAAATGCGGCGTTTCGTCCAGCGCCTTGCGCATCCACAGCCCTACCGGTGCAATCGCCAGGCCAAGGATGAACGGAACGCGCCAGCCCCATTCGCCGATCTGATCGACCGTGAGGAAGGTCGTCACCAAAGTCGCAACCAGCGCACCGAGCAGATTGGAAATGCCCATGCTGGCCTGCAGCCAGGATGCGTATTGGCCCTTCTTTTCCTCTGGCGCGTGTTCTATCAGGAACGCGGTGGCGCCGCCGACCTCACCACCGGCCGAAAAGCCTTGCAGCACGCGGCCGCAGACGATCAAGAGCGGCGCGCCGATGCCGATTGCGGCATACGGCGGAGCAACCGCTATCAACAGCGTGCCCAGCGCCATCAACATGATGGTCATGGTCAGCGCCGCCTTGCGCCCTGCGCGGTCACCGTAGGAACCGAGGATCAAGGCGCCCAGTGGGCGCGCCACAAACCCCAGGCCGAAGGCCAGGAACGAGCCCATCAATTGCACGGTGGGGTTGTCGTTCTTGAAAAAATTCTGTCCGATATAAATTGCAAACAGGGCATAGACCGTGAAGTCATACCATTCCAGCGCATTGCCGGCGGAAGCGGCGATCACGGCCCGGCGACCGACCTTGGGATCGATTTTTACGTCCGATCGCCGGATGGCCTGGGCGTGGTCGATGCCGCCCATTGCGGGATTGAGGGTGATGTCTTTCATACTGCTTTCTCCTAGTGATCTCACCGTCGACGCTGGTTACCAGCCCGACTGCGGTTCTCTCCCAATGTTGCATTGCGCCGTGCTGTGATGCCGGCCACTTCACCCGGGAAGGTTGCGGTGACCACCTGACTCAATTACAACGTTGCACGTATCCCCAGACGCCGGTGGCTGCCGTCAGTTTGCCTAGATCCCCTTGCGTCGAAGACTGTTTGGCAACCTGTCCGAAACAGCGGTCAAGCGCGGCGCATGACCGATTGAGCCGATGATAAAAACTATTTTTAATAATGTCGTATTCCTTTTTATCGGCGGCATATAACATTCAGTTATGTCTGATATACGCTGGAATACGACGCCAGATTAACTATCTGGTGGCCGGCGAAGCGAGCGGCGAGCATACGGGCGAGCAGGGATGCGACCCAATCGGCATTGGGCGACGGGATTGGCGTCAGACGTTCTTGGCGGGATCCATCTGTTCCAGAACCGTGATGAATTCGAGCGCCAGGCGCGACAACGGTTCCAGCGTGATGTGGCAAACGTTTACCGGGGCGCTGACGAACGGTTTAACCGGCACGACAACCACGTTGGACCAGAGCAGGCCCTTTACCGTCATTTCATCCACCAGGGCAAGACCGGCGCCGGCCGCCACCATGGCGCACGCGACATGCGCTTGCTGCACTTCGATTCTGGGGACTGGCTGTTCTTCTTCAGCACCGAAAAGCTGCCGTATCAGCTGGGCGAGAGGAATGTCGTTGCTATAGCCAATCAGCGGTTCGTTGACCAGGTCGTGGGTTGAGATTTCGCGGCGCGCGGCCAGCGCATGTCCTGCCGGCATCACGGCGACGATACGGTTTTCATGGAGCGGCCGGGTTTGCAGGTTCGGATGCAACACCGGCATGTAGGCGACACCGAGCTCAACTTGCTGCGTCAGCAATGCCTGCAACATCACGCTCGGAATCAGCGTATTCAGGACGATTCGGACTTCCGGAAAACGCTCGCAAAACGTGGCAATCGCGCGCGGCATCAACGATTGGCCAAGGCTCGGGCTGCATGCGATGCGCAACTGGCCGATGCGGTTTTCGGCCAGGTTTTCGGCGACCTCATTGACCCGCTGCACGCTCTGGTAGAGCGCGCTGACTTCGACGAACAACTTGCGCGCTTCCGGTGTCGGGTACAGGCGCCCCTTGATGCGGTCAAACAATAAAAGCCCGAGCCGTTGTTCGGTGTACGAAATCAGCCGGCTCACGGCGGGTTGCGAAACATACAGTAATTTTGACGCACCACTGATCGAGCCGCTCAGCATGATGGCGCGAAAAACCTCGATCTGGCGCAGATTCAGCTTCATATCATTAACCTGATGTTAATTGCGGTGCATATATAAGCATAAGACATTTTGCCTGAGCGCTGACTACACTGTGCATCGTCATTGTTAACACGGATGGAATGAGTCATGGGCGACTTCGATTTGATCGTACGCGGGAATATTGTCGAAACCGACCGCATTGTGGAAGCTGGCTGGCTCGCGGTCCGCGCCGGCAAGGTGGCGGCGCGTGGCAGCGGGACGCCACCGGCGGCACGGGAAACCGTCGATGCGCGCGGTCAATGGATCATCCCCGGCGTAGTCGACGGCCAGGTCCATTCCGGTAGCCAGAACGGCCAGGAAGGGCTGGGCTGGGCCTCGCGCGCAGCGGCGGCGGGTGGTGTCACCGTCATGGTCGACATGCCATATGACGATCCGGAGCCGGTTGCCTCGCGTTCGCAACTCGACGCCAAGATCGCCGAAGTCGAACGCGATTGCCATGTCGATGTCGCCCTGTTCGGCACGCTGAACGACAAGCACGGCATGCAAGCGGCGGCGGGGCTGATCGAGGGCGGCGTCTGCGCCTTCAAGTTCTCCACTTTCGAAGCGATGCCGGGCCGCTTCCCGCGGGTCGAGGAAGATGCTCTGTACGAAGCGTTCCGTCTGATCGCGCCATCCGGCTTGGCGTGCGGCGTGCATAACCAGATGCAGGAACTGACGCGCAAGAACATCCAGCGCCTGATCGAGGCCGGCGATACCGGCTGGGATGCCTTCATGCGCGCGCATACGCCACTGATCGAAAACCTGGCGACCACGCTGATTTACGAGATCGGCGCCGAAACCGGTGCGCGCGCGCACGCGGTGCATGTGTCCACTGCACGCGGCTTTGAAATATGCAATATGTACCGGCGCGCCGGCCACCAGGCCAGCATCGAAACCTGCGTTCAATACCTGATGCTGAATCACGAAGAGCACACCAGGAAATTCGGCGCCAAGACCAAGCACTACCCGCCGATCCGACCCAAGGCCGAGGTCGATCTGCTGTGGACCCACATCGGCAACGATGACTGCACTTTCGTCTCGTCGGACCACGTGAGTTGGGGCCTGGAGCGCAAGGAAAATCCGAACGTGTTCAAGAATTCCTCCGGCGGCCCCGGCCTGGAAACCCTGCTGCCGGCGTTCTGGACCGGCTGCGAAGAGCACGGCATTGCCCCGACCATGGTGGTGAAGCAGTTGTGTCGCAATCCGGCGCGGCATTTCCTGCTGGACGACCGCAAGGGTTCGCTGGCAGTCGGCATGGATGCCGATATCGTCATCCTCAAGCCCGAGCGTTATGCCTTCGATCCCTCGACCAGCCTGTCGGCCGTGCACTGGAGCTCGTTCGAAGGGCGCGAATTCAGCGTGCGCGTCGCCGCCACCTATTGCCGCGGCCAGCAGGTGTATGACGGCCGGCGTATCGTCAACAACAAGGGCGATGGCCGCTTCCTGCGCCCGCACCGCGCCTGAGCACACCTCCCCCTGCCATCCCATTTGCCGGAGTCCAGATCATGTCCACCGCTTTTCCTCCCCTTAACGCAGAGCGCCTTTGGCAGCGCGTCGAAACCCTGTCGAAACTGACGCTGCCCGACGTGCCGTGGACCCGGCGCGCCTTCTCGCCGCTGTTCGTCGAGGCACGCGCCTGGCTGCGCGCCGAATTCGCCGCTGCCGGCTTGCAGGTGCGGCAGGATGCCGGCGGCAACCTGATCGGCTTGCGTCCAGGGCGCGATGCGGCGCGCAAGCCGATCATCACCGGCTCGCACTGCGATACCGTGATGATGGGCGGCCGCTTCGACGGCATCATCGGCGTGCTGGCCGGGATCGAAGTCGCGCATACCTTGCAGGAGCAGGGGATCGAACTGGAACATCCGTTCGAAGTGATCGATTTCCTGTCGGAAGAGCCGAGCGACTATGGCATTTCCTGCATCGGTAGCCGCGCCTTTTCCGGTGCGCTGGGAGCGGACATGCTGGCGGCGCGCAACCCGGAAGGTGAAACCCTGGCCGACGGTATGCGCCGCATCGGCTGCGATCCAGAGGCGCTGCGCCAGCCGCTGCGCCCGGCCGGCAGTACCGCTGCCTTCGTCGAGCTGCATATCGAACAAGGCCCCGTATTGGAACGGCGCGGCTTGCCGATCGGCGTGGTCACCAATATCGTCGGCATCCGCCGCGTCGCCATTGTGGTCTCCGGCCAGCCCGATCACGCCGGCACCACGCCGATGGACATCCGCAAGGATGCCCTGGTCGGCGCCGCGCGCATTATCGACGCCGCCAACCGCCAGGCGAGCGCCATGTCGGGCAAACCGCACTACGTGGTGGCGACCATCGGACGCCTGTCGCTGACGCCGAATGCCTCCAATGCGGTGCCTGGCTGCGTGGAAATGATGATGGAAGTGCGCAGCGAAAACAGCGCGATCCTGGAGAGCTTCCCGGAGCAATTGATGGCGGCGCTCGCCGCCGACATCGCCGCCCTGCGGCTGACGGCGAACATGACTACCGTCAGCCGCTCCAAGCCAACCGACTGCGCCGAACTGGTGATGACGGCCATCGAGAAAGCGGCGGCCGGGCTGGACTGCGCCAACATGCGCATGCCCAGCGGCGCCGGCCACGACGCGGTGTACGTCGCGCCGACCGGCCCGGTCGGCATGATCTTCATTCCCTGCCTGAACGGCCGCAGCCATTGCCCTGAAGAATGGATCGATCCGGCACAATTGCTGGATGGCACGCGCGTGCTTTATCAGACGATACGGGAACTGGATCACGAACTGGCGCGCTCGTGATTGGAGGCCATCAGATGGATGTTGCATCAGTTATCGCGCCCGCTTGACTTGGCCGGTGCCGGCGGCGGAATTTATTCCGCTCGCACCACTCTGATTGATATGGTGTGGCCGCCGGCAATGATGGCCGGCGTGAGTATCGATATGGGGAGTGCGTGCGATGCCAGAAACCTGGAAACAGTTCCTGGATAAATCCGGACCTCTGCCTAACGATGGTGCACCGCCGCGTTTGCCGTACGAACATGACGAAGCGCGCGACAGTGACGAGAGCGCTCCGCGTGAAAATATGCTGCAGGCATATCGTGATCTGATGAACGGCCTGGTCGATACCGACCTGCACGGCTGGCGCGGGGTGGAGGAAGTGTTCAGGCAAAACCGGCTGGCCGGCCCTGGTGCGGCGCCGGCAGCGGACAATGATGCGCCAGCGCCGCCGGCCACCGGCTATTCGTAGCTGCGCGCGTCCTCGATTACCTTGCCGTCGTTCGGCAGGCTGGCGCGCGCCAGCAATTGCACCTCGCCGCGGAGCTTGGTGACGTCGCGGATGCTGTCGACGATCGAAGCCGCCAGCATGGCGCTTGCGGTCGGATCGGCCACCTCGCAGCGCAGCGTCATCACGTCATTGCCCATCGCACCGCTGACCACCAGCCGCGCCTTCAGGATTTCCGGATGGCGGCGCGCGATTTCGGCCACCTGCGACGGGTGCACGAACATCGCGCGCACCTTGGTGGTCTGGTCAGCGCGCCCCATCCAGCCCTGGATGCGGGTATTCGTGCGGCCGCAGGGCGATGTGCCAGCCAGCAGCGCCGACAGGTCGCCGGTGGCAAAGCGGATCAATGGATAGTCGGGGTTGAACGAAGTGATCACGACTTCGCCGACCTCGCCGGCGGCGACCGGATCGCCGGTGCCGGGCCGCACGATTTCCAGGATCAGCTCCTCGTCCAGGATCATGCCCGGATTGACTGCACCCTCGGTCTCGGTTTCATACGCGATGTTGCCGATGTCGGCCGAGCCGTAGGTCTGTACCACGTGCGGCACGCCATGTTCGCGCAGCCAGGCGCGCAGCGACGGCGGCAGCGCCTCGGCGCCGACGATTGCATGCCGCAGGCTGCCGATGTCGGCGCCCATCTCATGCGCCTTTTCGATGATGATCTTCAGGAATGACGGCGTGCCGACGTAGGCGTCCGGGCGCAGGGCCGCCATCGCCTGCACCTGCATCTCGGTCTGGCCGCTGCCGGCCGGAATCACCGCGCAGCCAAGTTTGGCGGCCCCACCTTCGACCATGAACGCGGCCGGCGTGAAGTGATACGAAAAGCAGTTCTGGATCACGTAGCCGGCGCGCAGGCCGACCGCGTGAAATGGCCGCGCATAGCGCCACCAGTCGGCGCCGCGCCCTTCCGGATCGAAGATCGGTCCGGGCGACATGAACCAGCGCCCCAGTTGGCGCGGCGGCGTGCAAGTCAGGCCGCCGAACGGCATGGCACGGTGCTGCAAGTCCTTCAGGTCGGATTTGCGTGTCACCGGCAATTGCGTCAGCGCCGCGCGAGAGTTGATATCTGCAGCCTCGATGCCAGACAGTATTTGTGCCCAGCCGGGCGCGCCTTGCGCGCGCGCCACGAGCCGCGGCAATTGCGCCATCAGGTCGCGTTCGCGCACATGCGGATCGCGGGTTTCGAGTGCGTCGAGGAAATCGGCCATGATGGTGAGGAGTGGGTCGAGGGTTGTTGAAAATGCGGCTAGGGAAATTGTGTTTTGCGCGCTGGCTTTCAAACTTCGTTTGTCGTCCCCGCGTAGGCGGGGATCCAGTGGCTTGGCGCTGAACGACACTGGGGGGAATGCATGCATTCCCGCCTGCGCGGGAACCACCTATGCCGCCTCAGGCCAGCCAGCGCTTGCGGCGGCGGTAGAACTTCATGTCGCGGAAGCTCTTGCGGTCGCCGCCGGAGACGCCCAGGTAAAACTCCTTGACGTCTTCGTTGTTGGATAGTTCGGCGGCCGCGCCTTCCATCACCACCCGGCCGTTTTCCAGGATGTAGCCGAAGTCGGCGTAGCGCAGCGCCACCATCGTGTTCTGCTCGGCCAACAGGAACGACACCTGTTCCTTCTGGTTCAGGCTCTTGACGATCTCGAAGATTTCTTCCACCAGTTGCGGCGCCAGCCCCATCGACGGTTCGTCCAGCAGCACCATCGACGGTTTCGCCATCAGTGCGCGGCCGATTGCGCACATCTGCTGCTCGCCGCCCGAGGTGTAGCCGGCCTGCGACTTGCGCCGGGTCTTCAGGCGCGGGAAGTAGGCGTAGATCTTTTCCAGTTCGTGGCGCGCGTCGGCGCCGCTGATCTTGCGCGTGTAGGCGCCGGTCAGCAGGTTGTCCTCGATCGACAGATGGGCGAAGCAATGGCGCCCCTCCATTACTTGGATCACGCCGCGCTTGACTAGGTCGTTCGGCGTCAACTGGTCGACTCGTTCACCCTGGAATTCGATGTTGCCCTTGCTGACGTCGCCGCGCTCGGCGCGCAGCAGGTTCGACACCGCCTTCAGCGTGGTGCTCTTGCCGGCGCCGTTGGCGCCCAGCAGCGCGACGATCTTGCCGGCCGGGACCTCCAGCGACACGCCTTTCAGGACCAGGATCACGTGGTCGTAGATGACTTCGATGTTGTTGATGCTGAGCGCGGCGCGTTGGGCGGCGCTGCTCGAAGATACCGGCGCGGGCTGCGGCAGTGCTGCTTCCATGCATATACTCCTGATAACAACGTCTAGTACCGCTCATTAAACAGCCGGAATATTCATATACTCCGTAGATATAACAATCGATGGCGGTTTTTCGGTGGCGGCTGGGGGGCCAGTTGCCACTGAAAAACCGTCCGTGGCGCGCACCACGGACGGAAAGGCTGCGCGCTGACTACCTCAGGCAGCCCGGGGTAATGCCTTTTTCCTTCGCATACTTGGCGGCGTTGGCCTGGAACAGCGGGTGGATCAGCGCCTTGTTGCCTTCCATCCAGTCGGAAATGATGACCCACTTGCTACCGTCCCATTGCTGGATCTTGACCTTGCCCGAGCCCTCGTGGTTCATGCAGGAAGTCTTGATTTCCGGCAGCAGATCGCTGGCGCCGATCTGTTTCAGGCGCGCATTGTTCAGGTTCAGGTTTTCCAGCGCCCAGCGCATCTGCTCGCCGGTGATGGTCTTGCCCTTGCCGAATTTCTCCTGCGCGCTGCGGACCGCTTCCACCGTCACGATCGCGATCGAGACGCCGCGGTTGTAGAGCGCCGAGCCGACCTTGCTCTTGTCCTGCAGGTTGCCCTTGCCGGCGCCGTACACCACTTTCTCGATGCCCGCGATCGCCGGCGGCGTGGTGCCGGCGACGTTCCAGGTGGCGCTCATGTAGCCTTTGGCAGCGGGGCCGGCCGGCACCGTGTCTTCCTCGGAGCCAGCCCACCAGGAGCCGACGATCTGGTCACGCGGATAGCCGACCTTTTGCGCCGCCTTCAGCGCGGTCGGGTTCATCACACCCCAGCCCCAGAAGATCACGTAGTCGGGTTTTTCCTGGCGAATCTTCAGCCATTGCGCACCCTGCTCGTTGCCCGGGTGGGCCACCGGGATTTGCACCACCTCGAATTTGCCCAGCTTGGATTCGGCTTCCAGCGCAATGATCGGTTCCTTGCCATAGGCCGAGTCGTGATACAGGTAGACGATCTTCTTGCCGGCCAGCGAACCCTTGTTCTTCGATGCCAGGAACTTGACGATCGCCGAAATCTGCATCTGATAGGTGGTCACCAGCGGGAAGGCCCACGGGAATACCGAGCCGTCGACGGCGTCGGTGCGGCCGTAGCCGGCCATCATCAGCGGTACCTTGTCCTGCACCGACTTGTCGATCAGCGCGTAGGCAATCCCGGTCGACATGACGTTGAAGGCGGTGCCGTGCGCCACCGGGTCCTTGGCTTTCAGGCGCTCATAGCACTCGACGCCCTTGGCGTTGTTGTACTCGGTTTCGCATTCTTCCCAGGTCAGCTTGACGCCGTTGACGCCGCCGTCCTTCAGGTTGACGTAGTTCAGGTAATCGACGAAGCCGCCATACCACGCGGTGCCGTTGGCGGCATAAGGGCCGACCCGGTAGCTGGGCAGCGCGATGAACTGCTCGTCCGCCATCGCCTGGCTGGCCGGCCCCAGCAGCGCGCAAGCCGCTGTTGCTGCCAGGATGAGTTGCTTGATCGGTTTCAAGATAGGTCTCCTTTATATTCGTTGAACGGATACAGCACGCTACGTACTACGGGGAAAATCCTCAATGCGGGAATGGCCACAGGCGCAGTTTTTCCTTGGTGATCTGCCACAGGCGCGCCAACCCGTGCGGTTCGACAATCAGGAAGAAAATGATCAGGGCGCCGAACACCATCATCTGGATGTGCGAGACGTCGGCGTTGGTGAACGGCAGGTTCAGCAGCGCCGCCAGCGGCGGCAGGAAATTGTCGAGCAGGATCGGTACCAAGAGGATGAAGGCCGAGCCGAGGAAGGCGCCCAGCACGCTGCCGACGCCGCCGACGATGATCATGAACAGGATGCGGAACGACAGCTCGAGCGAAAAGCCGTCCGGCTCGACCGAACCGAGATAGCAGAATGCATACAGCGCGCCGGCCACGCCGCAATAGAACGAGCTGACCGCGAACGCCATCAGCTTGGTCTTCATCAGCGGGATGCCGATCACTTCGGCCGCCACGTCCATATCGCGCACTGCCATCCAGGCGCGTCCGGTGGAGGATCGCACCAGGTTTTTCGCCAGCAGCGCCATCACGCAGACGATCGCCAGCACGAACAGATATTTGGTCATCGGGGTGTCGATCGCATAGCCGAACATCTCCAGCTTCTGCGCGCTGATCACGCCGGACGAACTGTCGTTGGAAAACCAGGAAAACTTGGTCAGCACCCAGACCACGAAAAACTGCGCCGCCAGCGTCGCCACCGCCAGGTAGAAACCCTTGATGCGCAGCGACGGCAGGCCGAACAAGACGCCGACCCCGGCCGCGCACAGGCCGGCCAGGATGAAGGAAACCAGGATCGGAATGCCCTCGATGCGCAGCTGGAAGTTGTAGGCGGCATAGGCGCCGACCGCCATGAAGGCGGCAGTGCCAAGCGACAGCTGGCCGGCATAACCGGTCAGGATGTTCAGGCCGAGCGCGGCCAGTGCCAGCACCAGGAACGGGATCAGGATCGCCGAGAACCAGTATTCGCTGCCGAGCGCGGGGATCAGCAGGAAGGCGATGGCGAGCACGATCAGCATGCCGATGCGGTCCTGGCGGATCGGGAAGATCTGGCTGTCGGCCACGTAGGAAGTCTTGAATTGGCCGGCTTCGCGGTAAAGCATTGAGTCGTCTCCTGGGCGGTGCTTTTATGTATCGGCTAACTGTTACTCTGTCGTTCCCGCGCAGGCGGAAACCTGGTGGCGTTCAGGGCCGGGCAATTCGGTTGCCACTGCGTGGTCACTAGCCGGGGGTGGCCCGGCGGCCACTTACTTTTCTTGTCTCGCCAAGAAAAGTAAGCAAAAGAAGGCGACCGCGAGGACGCTGCCCTTCGGGTTCCCGTTTGTGCGGCACCAAAAATGGGAAACGAAACCAACTCGCTGCGCTCGGACATGTTTCGTTTCTGATCCATTTTTCGTGCCGCACAAACGGCAGCGTCCCAAGCGGAATTCACGTCAAAAGCCACTTCAAAATCAACGGCGCGCTATACCCGGTCGATATGCTTCTCGCCGAACAAACCTTCCGGCCGCACCAGCAAAAACAGCAGCGCGAACACATACGGGAACCAGCCTTCGATACCGCCGAAATTGCCGCCAAACATTTCCTGCATCACCGGCGGGATATAGATTTCCGCCAGCTTTTCAGAGACACCGATGATCAGCCCGCCGGCGATGGCGCCGGGGATCGAGGTGAAGCCGCCCAGGATCAGCACCGGCAGCGCCTTCAACGCAGTCATGGTCAGCGCGAACTGGACGCCGTTGCGCGAGCCCCACAAGAGGCCGGCGACCAGCGCGACGAAGCCGGCCAGGCCCCAGACGATGGCCCAGATGTGCTGCAGCGGGATGCCGAGCGAGAGCGCCGCCTGGTGGTCGTCGGCCACCGCGCGCAGCGCGCGCCCGACCTTGGTTTTCTGGAAGAACAGCGCCAGCAGCACCACCAGCAGCACCACCATGCCGGAGGCGAACAGGTCGAACTTGGAAATGCCGATGCCGATGCTGTCCATGATGGCCATGATCGGTTCGTCGACGATGCCGAGTTCGATCGCGCGCACTTCATTGCCGAACAGCATCGGCCCCAAGCCTTCGAGGAAGAAGGTCAGGCCGATGGTGGCCATGAACAAGGTGATTTCCGGCTGGTTGACCAGCTTGCGCAGGACGAAGCGTTCAGTCGCCAGACCCAGCACCACCATCACCGCGAACGAGCCGATGATCGCGGCCCACATCGGCAGACCTTTATCCATCAGTCCCACCACCGCCAGCGCGGCGAAATACACCATCGCGCCCTGGGCGAAGTTGAACACGCCGGAAGCCTTGTAGATCAGCACGAAGCCGAGCGCAACCAGCGAATACATCAGGCCCGAGAGCAAGCCGCTGATCGCCACTTCAAAAAAGAATTGCATCGTTCGGATTCCTCTTGCTAATGCGTGGTGCCGAGGTAGGCCTTGATCACCTCGGGATTGTTCATCACTTCATCCGGCGTGCCGTCGCCGATCTTCTTGCCGTAGTCGAGCACCACCACGCGATCGGAAATGTCCATCACCACCCCCATGTCGTGCTCGATCAGCACGATGGTGGTGCCGAACTGGTCGTTCACATCCAGGATGAAGCGGCACATGTCCTGCTTTTCCTCGACGTTCATGCCGGCCATCGGTTCGTCCAGCAGCAGCATGCTCGGTTCGGCCGCCAGCGCGCGCGCCAGCTCGACCCGCTTCTGCAGGCCGTAGGCGAGGCGCCCGACCGGCACCTTGCGGATATGCTGGATTTCCAGGAAATCGATCACTTCCTCCACCACCTTGCGGTGCGCGATCTCCTCGTTGCGCGCCGGCCCCCACCACAGCGCGTTGGCCAGCATGCCGGAGCGCATCTTGGTGTTGCGCCCGGTCATGATGTTGTCCAGCACCGTCATGCCCTTGAACAGCGCGATGTTCTGGAAAGTGCGGGCAATGCCCTGGCGCGCCACCTTGGTCGGATTCATCTGGCGCCGGGTTTCGCCATGAAACACGATGCCGCCCTGCTGCGGGTGATACACGCCGTTGATCACGTTCAGCATCGAGCTCTTGCCGGCCCCATTCGGACCGATGATGGCGCGAATCTCGTGCTGGCGGACATCGAAGGAAATGTTGGTCAGCGCCTTGACGCCGCCGAACGACAACGAGATGTTTTGCAGGTCGAGGATGACGTCGCCGATTTGTCGAGTGTTTGCCATAAGTGAAATCAGGTTGCGCTCAGGCGGCCTTGCGTACCGCGGCAAAAGTCTTGGTGTCGCGAATCTTCAGGTCGGCGGCTACCATGCCTTGCCGGCCGTCCTCGAATTTCACCTGGGTTTCGATGTACTGCGACTGCTTGTCGCTGTACAGCGCGTCGATCAGCACCGCGTATTTCTGTTCGATGAAGCCGCGCCGCACCTTGCGCGTACGGGTCAGTTCGTCGTCGTCCGGGTCGAGTTCCTTATGCAGGATCAGGAAGCGGTGGATCTGCGAATCGGCCAGCAGCGGATCGTGCGCCAGATCGAGGTTGACCTTTTCCACGCATTCGGCGATCAGGTCGTATACCGGCTTTTGCTGCGCCAGGTCGGTATAGCCGGAATACGCTATGCCGCGCCGCTCGGCCCAGTTGCCGACCGCCTCGATGTCGATGTTGATGAAGGCGGTGCACTGGTCGCGGCCGTTGCCGAAGGACACCGCTTCCTTGATGAACGGAAAGAACTTGAGCTTGTTTTCGATGTATTTGGGCGCGAACATGGCGCCGCTGTTCAGCTTGCCGACATCCTTGGCGCGGTCGATGATCTTCAGGTGGCCGTCGGCGTCGAAGAAGCCGGCGTCGCCGGTCAGGTACCATCCTTCGGCGTTGAAGGCGTCGGCGGTCGCTTCCGGCCGCTTGTAGTAGCCGGCGAACATGCCGGGGGTCTTGATCAGCACTTCGCCGGCGTCGCTGATCTTGATTTCGACGCCATCCGCCGGCGGTCCGACGGTGTCCGGCTTGACCTGGCCGTTAGGCTGGATGCAGGCGAACACGCAGACTTCGGTCGAACCGTACAACTGCTTCAGGTTGATGCCGATCGAGCGGTAGAACGCGAACAGGTCGGGGCCGATCGCCTCGCCGGCGGTGTAGCCGACGCGGATGCGGCTCATGCCCAGCACATTGCGCAGCGGGCCATAGACGAACAGGTTGCCGAGCGCGTACTTGAGCCGGTCGACGAGGCCAACCGGCTTGCCGTCCAGGATGTCCGGCCCGACCCGGTGCGCGACCGCCATGAAGGCATGAAACATCTTGCGCTTGATGGCGCTGGCGTCTTCCATGCGGATCATGACCGTGGTCAGCATGTTCTCGAACACGCGCGGCGGCGCGAAATAATACGTCGGGCCGATCTCGCGCAAGTCGTTCATCACCGTGTCGCCCGATTCCGGACAGTTGACGGTAAACCCGGTGACCAGCGCCTGCGCGTAGGAAAACAGGTTGTCGCCGACCCACGCCATCGGCAGGTAGCTCAAGATGGTGTCGGCATCGCTCAAGCCTTCCAGTTCGGCGCCGGCGCGCGCGCGGTCGATCACCGCGCGGTGCGTCAGGCACACGCCCTTCGGCTTGCCGGTAGTGCCGGAGGTGTACAGCATGATGGCGACGTCGTCCGGGGCGCCGGCGTTGACCTCGTTGATGAAGAAGTCGGGATGGGCGCGGTCATACTCGCGTCCCAGTTGCTGGACTTTTTCGTAGGAAGTCAGTTCCTGCTGCGCGTAGTGGCGCATGCCGCGGTCATCTTCGAAGATGATGTGCGCCAGACGCGTGCTCAGGTGCGGCATGGTGTCCTTGATCTCGAACAGCTTGTCCACCTGTTCCTGATCCTCGACCACCGCGAAATCGATTTCGGCGTCTTCCAGCACATAGCCCATGTCGGCCGCCGGCGCATCCTGGTACAGCGGGATCGGTACCCCGCCCAGGCATTGTGCGGCCGCCATCGCCCAATACAGGCGCGGCCGGTTGTCGCCGATCACCGCCAGGTTCATGCCGCGCTTGAAGCCGAGCGCGGCCAAGCCGCAGGCCAGCGCCCGCACTTCGGCCGCGACCTGCGCCCAGTCGGCGGTTTGCCAGATGCCCAGATCCTTTTCGCGAAAGGCGGGCTTGTGCGGGCGCACTTGCGCGTGTTGCAATAACAGCCGCGGGAACGTCTGCGCTCCCGGACTTTGCGTGGTCTCCACCATCGTGCCCTCGTGTCGCTTGGAAACTGATAACGATGTTTTGTCGTTGCTGCCGCCGGTCGTGCCGGCTTGCCGAAGCGGCCGATCATTGCCGGCCGCCTGGGGCGTTTATGCGATGATAGTAATCGCTGGGTTCGGGCAAAGATGTCATTTCAAGGACAATTCACCGATTTTCGATATTGCATCGCACCATGAACGACCCGAAAACTTCCATCCAAAAAATGCTCGACAAGACCGTTTGGGCACGCGCGCTGAGTCCCGATCAACTGGCGCGGGTCGAGGCCGAACTGGTGCAGCGGACGGTGCCGGCCGGCGCCTATGTGGTGCGCAAGGGCGACCCGGTCGAGCATTGGATCGGCGTCGATGAAGGCTTGCTGAAAATGAGCAGCGTCTCGCCGGCCGGCAAGACCGTGACGTTTACCGGCTTGCTGGCCGGCGGCTGGTTCGGCGAAGGCTCGCTCCTGAAAACCGAGGCGTTCAAATACGACGTGGTGGCCTTGCGCGAAAGCCGGGTCGGCTTCATGCCTCGTGCCACCTTCCAATGGCTGCTCGACAACAGCATCAGCTTCAACCATTTTTTGCTGCGCCAATTGAACGAGCGGCTGGCGTTTTTCATTTCGGTGGTCGAATACGATCGCATGCTGGAGCCGGATGCGCGCGTTGCCTGCTGCCTGGCGGCGCTCTTCAATCCGTATCTGAATCCGGCTTCCGGCCGCGAGCTGCAGATTTCGCAGGAAGAACTCGGCTACCTGTGCGGCACCTCGCGCCAGCGCGCCAACCAGGCGCTGCAACTGCTGGAAAAAGCCGGTTTGCTGAAAGTCGATTACGGCGCCATCACGATTCTCGACCTGGATGGCTTACGCCAATTCCGCGCCTGAGCCTGCGGCATTTGCCGCGCCTTTGATTGAAAGGAGTGTTCATGTCTGCACCACGGCTGTCCTATACCACGCTGGCTCCCAAACAGTACCAGGCGATGCGCGAGTTGAGCGCCTCGCTGGCGTCGTCCAGCCTCGGCAAGAAATTGCTGGAGATGGTTTTCCTGCGTGCCTCGCAAATCAATGGCTGCGCCTTTTGCATCGACATGCACACCCGCGCGCTGCTGGCCGAGGGCGAAGATTGGCAACGCATCAACAGCGTGCTGGTCTGGCGTGAAACCGCGTTCTTCAGCGCGCGCGAACAGGCGGCGCTGGCCTGGACCGAAGCCATCACCGAGATCGCGCGCAGCCATCCATCGGAACAGGTATTCGAAGCCTTGCGGCCGCATTTTTCCGACACCGAAATCGCCGAACTGGGGTTTGCGATCGTCGCCATCAATGGCTGGAACCGGCTGGCGATCGGCTTTCGGGTGCCGGTGCAAAAGGCCGCACTGAAGGCTTGAACACGGTTGGCGCGGACGCCACCGTCCGTGCTTGACGGCTCGGCAAGATGGCAAGCGGCCGCCCGATTTGCAGGCCAAACTCTTGATGGCGCTCGACAATCATCCCCACCAACCCGCATAATACAAAACAAGGAGTATGTTGGTTAAATGACCATTTGATAGCGGGAATTGGTATTTTAATATGGGAGTATATGGTTTGATCCGGCGCCCGGGGAGTCGCATTGCGATGGCGCTGCTGTTCGTATGGAGCGCCGCGGCAATTGGACAGACCACCGGCGGCATGCAATCGGCGGGCGGCGTGATGCGCAACCCCGCATTGGCCGTACCGGCGGGCCGCGATGGCGGCGCGGCCAGAACGCTCTCCGATGCTGCCGAGCATCCGGGCGCAGCACGGCTGGATGCGGGTACGGCGGCCTTGCCCGGCGTGCCGCGCGACCTCAACGAACAGGTGATCGAGATTCCGCTCGCCGCCAGTGGCGCCGGCCGCGCGATGCTGGAAACGACGATCTTCAAGCCGGGCGGCAGCGGTCCTTTCCCGCTCGTGGTGTTCAATCACGGCAAGGAGCGCGGCGATCCGCGGGCGCAAGAGCGCAGCCGGCCGCTGGCGTTCGCGCGTGAATTCGTGCGCCGCGGTTATGTGGTCGTGGCGCCGAATCGCCGTGGCTTTGCCCAGTCGGGCGGCCGTTACAGCGAGCGTGGCTGCGAAGTCGAAGAAAACGGCCTGCAGCAGGCGCAAGACGTGGCGGCGACGATTGCATTCATGGAAAAGCAGCCGTACGTCGATGCGGCCCATGTCGTCGTGGCGGGGGTATCGTATGGCGGCTTGACGACGATTGCCTATGGCGCTCGGCCGCAGGCTGGCGTGCGCGGCTTGCTGAACTTCGCCGGTGGCCTGCGCCAGCATGCATGCGCAAGCTGGCAGGCGGACCTGGCGCGTGCGTTCGGCGCTTACGGCGGCAAGGTGCGGCTGCCATCGCTGTGGTTCTATGGCGATAACGATTCGTTCTGGCCGCCGCAACTGGTCAGCCAGATGTATGGCGCATTCGTGCGCCGCGGCGCGCAAGCGCAATTGATCAATATCGGGCGCTACAAGGACGACGCGCATCGGCTGGTCACCGATCGCGATGGTGTCGCCACCTGGTGGCCGTCGACCGCGGGATTCCTGGCACAAATCGGCATGCCGACCGCGGTGCGTTACCGGATTGCCGATCCGTTGCTGCCGGCGGGCAGCGGCTACGCGGCCATTGACGAAATCGATTCGGTGCCGTTCATCGACGAGGCTGGACGCGAGGCTTATCAAACGTTCCTGCAGCAACACCCGACGCGCGCATTTGCACTGTCGGACAGCGGTGCATGGTCGTGGGCCGAAGGCGGCGACGATCCGGTGGCAGTGGCGCTCGCCAACTGCCGGAAGCAAGGCGGCGATCCGTGCCGCCTGTATGCGGTCAACAATACCGTGGTGTGGGCCGCTCGATAAGGCCTTTCAAGCATGGCGCAGTACAAGCGGGCGGGCCAGATCGAATGCCCCGTGCGCACCGGCGTCGCGCTCAGTCGAAACAGACCTCGCCGGCCGCCGCCGATCGGCTGCCGGCAAGCGGCGGATTGCCGGCGCCGCGATACGCGAACACCAGCGACAGCTTGACGGCGTCGCTGTCGTTCCTGCCGGCGGCGTGGAACAGGCCACTGTGAAAAAACACGACGTCGCCCGCCTGCAGTTCCGGCGCTACGTGGTGCGCAAACATAGCCTGGTTGGTTGCCAGTTCGGGGCGCAGGAAATCCAGCTCGTCCAACTGTTCGCGGCGGATCTGCAGCCGGTGCGAGCCGGGAATGAACTTCAGGCCGCCGTTGGCCGCCTGTTCCGGCCCCAGCGCCAGCCACACCGAGATCAGTTCCGAGCGTGCGAACGACCAGTAGCGGATGTCCCGGTGCCAGCCGGTGGCGGTACCGAAAGCCGGATGCTTGGTCATCACGCAGTTGTGATGCGCCAGCGTCAGGCAAGGCGTCTCGCCCAATAATTGACGCACCGCGCCGACCAGCGCCGGGTCGCCGCCCCAGGCCCTGAAACACTCATGTCGTTGCCAGGCCTGGCCAAGGCGGCGCACGGTGCGCCCGCCCGGAGCGTCGAGCGAGGCCGGGGCGCCGGCATAACCGAGCTCCGCCTCATATTCCAGCGGTGGTTCGGCTGCGTGCAACTGTTCGGTCGCGACCGAGTGTAGCGCGGCGCAGCGTTCAGCCGTCGCCATGCCGCGCAGGATCAAAAACCCGTCGCGGATAAATTGCTCGATTTGCGATGCTGTCAGCGCGCCGGCCATGGCGAAACTTTCCCGTTGTTCAGACAGCCGCTAGGATAAACCCGAACCGGGCCGGCGCGCCGCCGGCATCGCCATCAATTGCGATGGCCGTGCGGTCCGCGATCGTGGTCGTGGTGCCGGTCGTGGCGCCAGTCATCGCGTTCCTTGTGCTTGCGGTGCTTCTCGCGCCAGGGGCGGCCATAAGTCCGTTCCACGTACACATGCTCGGCATATGGCCGGCTGGAATGCAGCATCACCGGCACGCCGCCGGACACCGCATAGCCGCGGTACTGCGCCGGCAGGTTGACGCCGAACTGCCAGTTGCCGCCATTCATCCAGAACCACATGTTGTTGGCGGGAGCGAAATATACCTGCTGCGCCGGGTAATACACGTAACGGTATTCCCGCACTTGCTTGGCGCGGTGACCATGGGCCGGCGCCCACGGCGGCGGCTCGGCATGGGTCGGGACAACTGCCGCCGCACCTACCAGGGCGAGCGCGGCGAGCAGCAAACGGCGCGGATGGGAAGGATTGCTCTGGGCCATATGGATTCTCCTGAAATTCTGCGCCGGGCAGTTTCGTCCGGCGACAATCGGTACTTCCATCATGCACCGGATGCGCCGCCGATGCTGTAAGGCATCGTTCCCCGATGTAACAGCACTAGGATAAATTCGAATCGATTCAAATGCTTGGGCAAAACGCGGTTACATTTACTTGCATCAATCCAGCCCGGCCGGGATCGGTCATGCCAGCAAGCGGCTGCGGCTGGCCGCCGCCGCCACCACCAGGCTGAGCAAGCCGACGAAGGCCAGCGCCGCCTGCAAGCCGAAGCTGTGCGCCAGAAAGCCGATCCAGGGCGGGCCGATCAGGCCGCCGCTGTAGCTCATGGTGGCGACTCCGGCCAGCGCCAGCGCCCCATGGCGGCCGGCGGCGCTGAATACGAATGGAAATACTGCGGCGACGCCGGCGCCGGCCAGCGCAAAGCCCAGCAGGTTCAGGCCGAGCACCGGTGACAGCAGCGCCAGGAAGACGCCGACGGCTGCCAGCAGCGAACCGTGCACCACCACGCGGCGCGCGCTGAAGCGGTCTTTCAGCCGGTCGGCGCGCAGCCGCGCCAGCAGCATGGTGCCGGTGAAGGCGGCGAAAGCCAGTGGCGCGACGCCGTCGCCAACGCCCAGATGGTCTTTCAGGAACAGGCCGCTCCACTCGGCAATCGCGCCCTCCGTGATGGAGCCGCAAAAACCGATGATGCCGAGCGCCAGCAGCGGCCCGTGCGGCAGGTGCAGCCAGTGGCCGGCGGTAGCGGCGGCAATCACCGGCGCCCGGTCATCGGGCAGCACGCGCCAGGCCAGCCACAGCGGCGGCGCCAGCAGCAGCGCGACCAGGCTGAAATGCATCAGCGGCGCCACCCCAAATGCCGCCAGCAGGCTCGCCAGCAATGCGCCGGACAACGTACCGACGCAGAACCAGGCGTGCAGCAAGGACATGATCGAACGCCCGGCGGCTTTTTCGGCAGCGGCGCCCAGGCCGTTGATGGCGACATCGAAACAACTGGACGCCGCGCCCAGCGCGAACATCAGTGCCGCCAGTTCCGCCATGCGCGGCGCCAGTGCCAGGCACGGTAGCACCAGCAGCAACGCCAGGCCGGCGCGCCAGGCGGCGCCGCGCGCGCCGTAATGCGCCACCAGCCATGCGGCCAGCGGAAACGAGGCGACCGCGCCGATGCCGCCGCCCAGCAGCACCAGCCCGAGTTGCGCCGGCCCCAGGGCGAGCGCATCGCGCAGAGCCGGGATGCGCGCGGCCCAGCTGGCGTAGGCCAGGCCCAGCAGCAGGAACAGCGTCGGCAACGCGGCGCTTTGCAAACGCTGGCGCGAAATCATAGGCGATTGGTGGGAGGGGTGAGCGGGAACGGACGAAGTGCGGCGAACGCCGGGATGGCTGCGGCCTGAAACAGTAACGGCGGTGGCGCTGGCCGACGCCGCATCGCTTGCGGGCCGCGTCGGCACGGCCGCCGGACTACGCTGCCGGCTCCAGCGAAGGCGCGGCGCCGAAGCGATTCGGCTCCTTTGGTTCCTGTACCAGGAAAACCAGCAGCACCAGCCAGCCGAGCAGAGGGATCAGCCAGATCAACTGCAGCCAGCCGCTGCGGTTGGTGTCGTGCAGCCGGCGCGTCGCCACTGCGATCGATGGCAGCAGCGTCGCCAATGCAAACAATCCCGACAACTTGTCGTCGAGCATCGACAAGCCCAGGCTGGCCAGCACGATAAACAGCGTATACCACCAATATTCCGAGCGCGAGGCGCGGCCGTTGAAGTCGGCGTACTTGGTAAAGCAGGTTTTCACCGCATCTGCAAATGTCATGTCCTATCCCCCTGTTATTGTTGATGGAACGAACCCCATGCCAAGCCGTCCGGGCCGGATGGTTGCTGAACGTTACCCGAGATGAGAGGGAACACGCAACCAGTGCCACCCTGGTCGCTATGTCTTGCCGACGACCAGTTCAGCCGCCAGTTGCGACAGGACGCGGTAGGTATCGGAGACGTTGGCGCCAGCTTGCCGGGTCGCCTCGATTTCCTGCCGTACCGTGGCCATGTCGCCGCGTGCGACCGGGCCGGTCAGTGCGCTACTGGTGCTGCCGGCATCGAGGTTGGCCAGCGTGCCGTCGATCAGCGGCCGTAACGCCTGCCATGCGGTCGCGCGCGGCATCCCGGCTTGTTCCATGCAGCGTAGCGCTGCTTCCATCAGCGCCACCAGATGGTTGCAAGCCAGCACCGCGCCGGCGTGGTACAGCAGCTTGCGCTCCGGATCGATCTTGAAACAGCGGCCGCCGATCGCCTCGAACAAGGGCGTAATGAGCGCCAGCGCCACGGCGTCACCCTCGCAGGCGCAATGGGTGCCGGCGAAATCGCGGATCGCCCGCTCGGGCGCGGCAAACGATTTCAGGGGATGTATGCTGGCGATCGCCGCGCCACGCGAGCTCAAGGGCGCCAGCAGCGCGCTGGACAGGGCGCCGCTGCAATGAAACACGACATCGCCGGCGGCGATCGCGCCGCTGGCCGCCAGCGTTTCCGCAAGCGCGGCGAGCGCGTCGTCTGGCACGGCCAGCAGAGTTAAGCGGGCCGGCGTGAGGGCCTGCCAGTCGCAGGCCTGGCCGCTGCCGATGAAATCCCGCGCGGCTGCGGCGGATGACGGCGCGCGGCCCAGTATGCTCTTTAGCGTGACCAGCCCGGCATCGTGCCAGAGCCGGGCCAGGGTCTGGCCGAGGCGGCCGGGGCCGATCAGGTTGAAGGTGGGCGGCGGGATGGTTGGCAAGCAGGGCGCTCCGTTCGGGACCCCGCACCGTGCGACTCCAGTGCGACACAAACTGTTTGCGGGGCTGCGCTATTGTAGGGCAGGCGCGACGTGGCCGGAGAATGCAATTGCGGCGCTACTCGCCAACAAAACGGGTTGCGCCGCAATGCACCGGTCAGGCGCCCCAACCCCACAGCGCTGCATGGCAAACGTCAAATACGCGGCCGGCTTCAATCGCCGTAATAAGTATCCCCGGGTTGGAGCGGCCGCGGATATTGACCTGTGCTGCTGGCGGAGCTTCCGCTCATGCTGCTGCCGCCGCTGCTATCGCCCATCGAATCCATGCCGGCGCAGGCGGATACCAGTATTGCGGCAAGAACGATTGAAATATATCTCATGGTGCACCTTCGGTAAAAGATAGTCACGGGAAACATCTCCCCTGCCCCCTTTAGCTCAGTGTAGCGCCTGCTTTGGCAAAAAATAGGGGCAATTGATGCGCCGCACCCAGAGTTGAGCCGAGTCAAAAAGCCGGCGGGAAAGGAGGGTTCGATGGAATCAAACGCATCGCCCGTGGTCACCTTGGCGGCCGCTTGCAGACAAGCCGGCCGCGCCGCATGCTGCCGCAAGCGCGCCGTCAGCGCGTGATCGGCTTGTAGCGGATACGCTTGGGTTTGGCGCCTTCCTCGCCCAGGCGCTTCTTCTTGTCGGCTTCGTATTCCTGATAGTTGCCGTCAAAGAAGGTCCATTTCGAATCGCCTTCGCACGCCAGGATGTGGGTGGCAATGCGGTCCAGGAACCAGCGATCGTGGGAAATCACCAGCACGCTGCCGGCGAATTCCAGCAAGGCGTCTTCCAGCGCGCGCAGGGTTTCGACGTCGAGGTCGTTCGACGGCTCGTCCAAGAGCAGCACGTTGCCGCCCTGCAGCAGGGTCTTGGCCAGATGCAGCCGGCCGCGTTCGCCGCCGGACAGGTTGCCGACGATCTTTTGCTGGTCGCCGCCCTTGAAGTTGAAGCGGCCCAGATAGGCGCGCGACGGCATTTCGAAGCGGCCGACGCTCAGGATGTCGGCGCCGTTGGCGACGTCCTCGAACACGGTTTTCTTGTTTTCCAGTTGCTCGCGCGACTGGTCGACCAGCGACAGGCGCACGGTCGGCCCCTTCGCCACTTCGCCGCTGTCCGGCTGTTCGCTGCCGGCGATCATCTTGAACAGCGTCGACTTGCCGGCGCCGTTGGGGCCGATGATGCCGACGATGGCGCCGGCCGGGATCTTGAACGAGAGGTTGTCGATCAGCAGGCGCTCGCCGAAGGCCTTGCTGACGTTCTTGAATTCGATCACTTCATTGCCGAGGCGCTCGGCCACCGGGATGAAGATTTCCTGGGTTTCGTTGCGCTTCTGGTATTCGTGTTCCGACAGTTCGTTGAAGCGGGCCAGCCGTGCCTTGCTCTTGGCCTGGCGGCCTTTCGGATTCTGCCGCACCCATTCGAGCTCTTTCGCAATCGTCTTCTGGCGCGCCGATTCGCTCGATTCTTCCTGCTTCAGGCGTGCTTCCTTCTGTTCCAGCCAGGAGCTGTAATTGCCTTTCCAGGGGATGCCATGGCCGCGGTCGAGTTCCAGGATCCATTCGGCGGCGTTGTCGAGGAAGTAGCGGTCGTGGGTGATGCCGACCACGGTGCCGGGGAAGCGCAGCAGGAATTGCTCCAGCCATTCGACCGATTCGGCGTCGAGGTGGTTGGTCGGCTCGTCCAGGAGCAGCATGTCGGGCTTCGAGAGTAAGAGACGGCAGAGCGCGACGCGGCGCTTCTCGCCGCCGGACAAGACGCCGATCTTGGCGTCCCAGGACGGCAGGCGCAGCGCGTCGGCCGCCATCTCCAGCTGCAGGTTGACGTTGTTGCCGTCGCTTGCTGCGATGATCGCTTCCAGCCGCGCCTGCTCGGCGGCCAGGGCGTCGAAGTCGGCGTCTTCGTCAGCATAGGCCGCGTACACCGCATCCAGCTTGGCTTGCGCCTCGAACACTTCGCCCAGGCCGGATTCGACCACCTGGCGCACGGTCTGCTCGGGATCGAGCTGCGGCTCCTGCGGCAGGTAGCCGATGTTCAAGCCCGGCATCGGCCGCGCTTCGCCCAGGATGTCGGTATCGATGCCGGCCATGATCTTCAAGAGCGTCGATTTGCCGGAGCCGTTCAGGCCCAGCACACCGATCTTGGCGCCGGGGAAAAACGAGAGCGAAATGTCCTTCAGGATCTGCCGCTTCGGCGGCACGATCTTGCCGACGCGGTTCATGGTGTAGACGTAATTGGCCATAGGAATGTAAGGAATGAGGCTGATGACAAAGGAGGCCAAGGATAACCGATGGCGCGCGTTCGGGGGCGGCCATCGCGCCGGCCGGCGCTTGATGCCGGTCTTGGCATGGTGCAAATGCTCTTGCGTTTCCCGGTCGGCTGCCTTAGCTTGCAATAACGTTAACAAATTCACCCAATCGTGCCTACCGAACATAAAAAAAGCGGACTGGCCGCCTTGACGCTGGCCGCGATCGGCATCGTCTATGGCGATATCGGCACCAGCCCGCTGTACACGATGAAGGAAGTGTTCTCGCCGGAACACGGGCTGGCCTTCACCCCGGCCAATCTGCTGGGCGTGGTGTCGCTGATCGTATGGGGTCTGACCATCATCGTCTCGCTCAAGTACGTGACGCTGATCCTGCGCGCCGACAACCGCGGCGAGGGCGGCATCATGGCCTTGACCGCGCTGGCGCTGACGTCGGTCGGCAGGCGCTCGCGCGCCTACTTGCCGCTGATGCTGATGGGGCTGGCTGGCGCCACTCTGTTTTACGGCGACAGCGTGATCACGCCGGCGATTTCGGTGCTGTCGGCGATCGAGGGCCTGGAGATCGCGACCCCGGCCTTCACGCCGTACGTGGTGCCGCTGACGGTGGCGGTGCTGATCGCGCTATACAGCCTGCAGGCGCGCGGCACGGCCGGCATCGGCACATGGTTCGGGCCGGTGATGACGCTGTGGTTCGCCAGCCTGGCCGCGATGGGCCTGGTCAATATCTGGCAGGCGCCGCAGGTGCTGGCGGCCCTGAATCCGTGGCACGCGCTGCAGTTCCTGTATCAGAACCGGCTGCTGGCCTTCATCGCCTTGGGCGCGGTGGTGCTGGCCTTCACCGGCGCCGAGGCGCTGTATGCCGACGTCGGCCACTTCGGGCCGAAGCCGATCCGCATGGCCTGGTTCCTGATCGCGTTTCCGGCGCTGGCCTTGAATTATCTCGGTCAGGGCGCGCTCTTGCTCAGCAATCCGGCCGCCATCGGCAATCCGTTTTACCAGCAGTTGGGCGCATGGAGCATCTATCCGTTGGTGCTGCTGTCGACCGTGGCCACCGTGATCGCGTCGCAGGCGACGATTACCGGCACCTATTCGATGACCCGGCAGGCGATCGCGCTGGGATTTTTGCCGCGCATGCGCGTCGAGCACACCTCGGCTTCCGAGATTGGCCAGATCTACATGCCGCTGGTGAACTGGTTGCAGTTGGCGGCAGTGCTGCTGGCGGTGGTCGGCTTCGGCTCCTCGTCGCATCTGGCGGCCGCGTATGGCATCGCGGTCACTGCCACCATGCTGGTGACCACGCTCTTGACCTTCTTCGTGGTGCGTTATGGCTGGCGCTACAACTTGTTGCTGTGCGTGGCCGCGACCGGCTTTTTCCTGGTGATCGACCTCGCCTTTTTCTCCGCCAACCTGCTGAAGATCTTGCGCGGCGGCTGGTTCCCACTGTTGCTGGGGGCGGTGTTGTTCATCGTGATGCTGACCTGGAAGCGCGGCCGCCAGCTGGTGTCCGAAAATCTGCGCAAGGACGCCGTGCCGCTCGAGGCCTTCCTGCAATCGCTGTTCATCGCGCCGCCGGTGCGGGTGCCCGGCACCGCGATTTTCCTGCGCGGCGAGACCGACGGCGTGCCGCACGCGATGCTGCACAACCTGCTGCACAACAAGGTGCTGCATCAGCGGGTGGTGTTCCTGACCGTGCATATCCAGGAAGTCCCCTGGGTGCCGGACAGCGAACGCCTGCGCATTCGGCCGCTGGGCCACGAGTGCTACCAGTTCGACCTCGATTACGGCTTCAAGGACGAGCCAAACATCCCGCGGGCACTGGAACTGGCGCCGCCCAACTTGCAATTCGACACGATGGAGACTTCCTGGTTCATTGCCCGGCAGACGGTGTTGTCCAGTCCCGGCGAAGGCATGGCGCCCTGGCGCGAGCGGCTGTTCATTGCGATGTCGCGCAATGCGCGCGGCGCCGCCGATTACTATCGGGTGCCGCCGAATCGGGTGATCGAGCTGGGCACCCAGTTGACCATTTGAGCGCGGCGCCTCAGCTCTTGCTGGCGGCCATCGGTTCGCGCCGCCGGTAGCCGCGCCACAAGCCTTCGGCCGAGTACAGCACCAGTGCCGTCCAGATTGCCGCGAAACCGGCCATGCGCGCGGCGTCGAATGGTTCGTGATACAGCCAGACGCCGAGCAGGAATTGCAGCGTCGGGCTCAGGTATTGCAGCAGACCGAGCAACGATAATGGAATGCGGCGCGCGCCGGCGGCAAACAGCAGCAGCGGCACCGCGGTGATCGGTCCGGCCGCGATCAGCAGCCACTGCAGGTGGGCCGGTGCAGCGCTGAAGGAGTTGTGGCCGCTGGCAGACAGGTAGGTCAAGTAGCCGAGGGCGAACGGAAACAGCAGCAGCGCTTCCAGCGTCAACCCCTCCAGCGGCCCCAGCGCCGCCGTCTTGCGCAACAGGCCGTAGCCGCCGAAGCTGATCGCCAGCCCCAATCCGATCCAGGGCGGATGGCCGGCTTGCCAGGTCAGCCAGGCGACACCGGCCGCGGCCAGCGCCACCGCTGCCCATTGCGCCGGGCGCAGCCGTTCGTTCAACAGCATCATGCCAAGCAGGATATTCACCAGCGGATTGATGAAATAGCCGAGGCTGGCATCGACCACATGGCCGTTGTTGACGGCCCAGATGTACAGCAGCCAGTTGATGGCCAGCAGAATCGAGCTGAGCGCGAATCCGGCCAGCACCTTGGGCTGGCGCAGCAGCGGGCGCAGCCATGCCCATTGGCGGCGCACGGCCAGCACCGCCAGCACGAACGCCAGCGACCACAGCATGCGATGCATCAGGATTTCAAGTGGCGGGATCGCCTGCAGCGCCTTGAAGTACACCGGAAACAGGCCCCACATGATGTAGGCGAGGGCGGCGTAAAGCATGCCTGTGTGCATGACGAGTTGGTTTCAAAAGGAGCGCGTCCGGCTGCGGCAGGATGGCGTGACCTGGTTATGGGAATGGATTGCGGGCGGCCGGGATTCTCTCCGGTTTCGCTTGTCTCAGATTATACGAGGGTATGTTGCAAAGTGGAGCATTTTTTGGGCGTGACTGAGCCATCCTGAAGGGAGTATATAGGCTGGTGGAATTGGCTTCAAAAAAACTCGACGCTGTCGTTGGAGATCTGGGATTCCAGTTCGCCGCTCGCAACCAGTTCGTCGTAATGGCAAACCTGGTTGCGGCCGTGCGTCTTGGCGTAGTACAGCGCCTGGTCGGCGTGTCCCAGGATCACCACCGGGGTCTGCTGGGAAATGTTGGCAAAACCGATGCTGACCGTGACCTGGCCGACTTGCGGAAACGGGTAGTTTTCAACGTTTGAGCGGAAACGATCGAAGATGTTGCGGGCGTCGGCCAGCGTGGTGGAGCGCAACAGCACCACGAATTCCTCGCCGCCGAAGCGGAAGATGCGGTCTTGCGTGCGAAACGAGGTGCGCAGCAGGTTGGCAATCAGCAACAGCACCTCGTCGCCGTACAGGTGGCCGAAACGGTCGTTGACGCGCTTGAAGTGATCGATGTCGATCACCGCCAGCCACTGCTCCTTGTGTTCGGCATGCAGCCGTCGGTCCGGGCCATGGGTGGGCGGTACCTCCTTTTGGGCCGAGCACGACACCATGCGCGAAAAATTTTCATCGAAGGTCTTGCGGTTCAGGAGGCCGGTCAGGGAATCGCGCTCGCTGTAATCCAGCAGGCTCTGAAAATTGCGATAGACGCGCAGGATGCCTTCCATCATGTGGCGCGCCTCGCCCGACAGCGGCTCGGCGCTGCGAATTTCTAGGCAGCCGCTGATCTTGTCGTTGAGCCAGAGCGGCAGCCATACCAGGTGCGAGCCGTCGTCCGCGGTTTTTTCAACGCTGTGCTGATGCTGCTCGATGGCCGATAGCAACCAGGGGTAACTGGATAGCGGCTCGCCCGGCTGTTCAGCCTCCAGGTTCTCCTCGCTGCTGGCGATCCTGCCGTCCTGCAGCCAGACGCGTGGCCGGATATACAACTGGTCGCGGAACTTGAAAATCTCGAGGGTGCGCGCCTGCCTCGCACCAACCAGCTCGTGCAAGGCCGAAAGGACCGAGATGTCGAGCAGGTTATGGTCGCGATGACCGGTGATTTCGACCAGATGTTTGAGCAACGACTGCATCGCGCCCTTGTGCTCCTTGTTCAAGCTTGTGCCAAATCCACCGGGACCGGCTTGCAAAAGGCAAGCCTGCACGGCATCAGGTTGAAATATCGAGAGTTTCTCGCGCGGGAAGCTGGTCGGACGGAGATCGTTGGCGTTTCTGGAAAAGATCGCATGCCCAATCCACGAATCTTCGGCCGATAGGAAATTTATTCTTCTTTAATTTATTTTATATGAGCCGGCGCCGGCAAAAAGCGCAATACCTGTACTTGCCACTCATTTAACATTGTTTAACAACAACCGCTTAGTGTAATGCCGAAATCGATTTTTGTGTTGGTTTTATGGCAATGACGGAGGAGAATTGCTCAGCTGCCCTGCACCACGTCCTGTTCCAGCCGCAGACGCTGGCGGCCGGCATCCAGCCGCACCCGGGCGCCGATCGGCAGCGTCAGATTGGGGTCGCAATGGCCGCTGGGCCAGCCGGCCAGGATCGGGACCGCCAGCGGTTGCAGCAAGTCGCGCCAGACCTGACGCAGGCGTTCGTGGTTGGCGGCGTCGTGGTTGGCAGCGGCGCGCGGATCGTTGATCTCGGAAAAATCACCAATCAACACGCCCTTGAGTTGTGCCAGTTTGCCGGCCAGGCGCAGTTGCGTCAGCAGGCGGTCGATCTTTTGCGGAGTTTCGCCGACATCCTCGATAAACAGGATGGCGCCGTCCAGATCGATTTCATAGGGCGTGCCCAGGGTCGACCCGATCGTCGCCAGATTGCCGCCGAGCAGCCGGCCCTCGGCGGTGCCGTCGGCGATCGTTTCCAGCGCCGCTGCCGGCGCCGGCGCCAACCATTGGCCGGCGCGCCGCTGGCCCTGCAGCAGTTGCCACAGCGCCGCTTCGGTCGGCGCCTGCCTGCCGACCAGCAGATCGGATGCCAGCATCGGCCCGTGAAAGGTGACGAAGCCGGCGAAGCGCGTAATCGCCAGCAGCAACGCGGTAATGTCGCTGTAGCCGACAAACGGCTTCGGGCTGTCGCCGATCAGCTTGAAGTCGAGGCGGTCCAGCAAACGTGCGCTGCCATAGCCGCCGCGCAGACAAAAAATGGCGTCAACCGCGGGATCGGCGAACGCCGCGTGCAGATCGTCCAGGCGCGCGTTGTCGCTGCCGGCCAGGTAATCCGCGCTGCGCAGGCCGGCGCCCGGCAGCAGGCGAGGCACGAAACCGCGTGCGCGCAGCCAGGCGGCAGCGGCCTCCTGCTTGTCCACCGCCGGCGACGCCGGCGCCAATACGGCAATGGTGCCGCCGGCTTTCAACGGTGGTACCGCGGCGGCTTCCGGATAGGCGTTTGGTAGACCGGGCGCGGCCGCCGGCAATGCCCGGGCGGGAGTGACCGTCGGCAGCAGCGCCGCCGCCCCCAGTTGGCCGGAGCGGCGCAGGAAGTGGCGCCGGCTTCCTGGCGCGCGGTCCGTGCTTTTCTCCATCCTCGCCGCGCGAAGCGCCATCGGACTTGGATCTGCGTTACTTGCGCAGGCTGTCGCGAATTTCGCGTAGCAGCAGCACGTCTTCCGGCGTCGGCGCCGCTGCCGCAGCCGGTTCTTCTTTCTTCAGCCGGTTCATTTGCTTGACCATGATGAAGATGATGAATGCCAGGATCAGGAAATTGAGCGCGATCGTGACGAAATTGCCATAGGCCAGTACGGCGCCGGCTTTCTTGGCTTCCGCCAGCGTCGCCGCAGTCTGGCCGGAAAGCGGAATGAAGTAGTTGCTGAAATCGAGGCCGCCGAAGATCTTGCTGACGACCGGCATGATGACGTCGCCCACCAGCGAATCGACGATCTTGCCGAAGGCGCCGCCAATGATGACGCCGACCGCCAGATCCATCACATTGCCCTTCATCGCAAATTGCTTGAACTCGCTCATCATGCTCATGGTGTCTCCCGCGCAAGAGAAAGGAAAATTTCCAGATGTAGGCGGCTACTGCCGCCGCCACGTCGTAGCATTATGCTACGAGTGTCCATCTGGGCAACATCAATTTGGAAGCGTGACGTCGCTTGTTTCCCTGAGCAAACAAGATATTTTGGATCCAAGGGGCGCTGCTGACGGATTCTTTTTCCGTGGCGGACGCCGGATCAAGCGCCATCCGCCAGCCGCAGGCGCGCCTGCGGGGTCGCCCGCAGGCCGCCGCCCAGCGCCTGATACAGCCTAGCGCTGTCGGTCAGGCGCTGCGCCTGGCCCGCGATCAATTCGAACTGGGTTTGCTGCGTCTGTTGTTGCGCCAGCAGCAGTTGTACGTAGCTGCTGGCGCCGGCCTGGTATTGACGCTGCATCGATTGCAGCGCCTCCTGCGCCGAACGGTGGGCGGCGGCCAGCGCCGCCAGGCGCTCGGCGTTGTTTTCAACGGCGCGCAGGATGTCGGCCACACTGCGCAGTGATTCCAGCACCACCTCCTGATAATTCGCGGCGGCCGCCTCGAACCCCGCCAGCGCCGCGCGTTTTTCCGCCGGCAAGCCGGGATTGAACACGGGTTGCGTCAATTGCCCGGCCAGGCTCCAGATTGCGGAGCCGCCACCGAACAAGCCGCCGGTGGTGAGCGCCTGCGCGCCAAGGCTGGCGCTGAGGTTGATTTGCGGATAGAGCCGCGCGACAGCCACGCCGTATTCCGCATTGGCCGCCTGCAGCAGCGCTTCGGCGGCCTGGATGTCCGGACGGCTGCGCACCAGTTCAGACGGCACGATCAGCGGCAAATCGGTTGGCAGCGTGAAGTCGCTCAGAGTAAAGGACGGCTGCCCGGCCGTGCCCGGCGCCCGTCCGGCCAAGACCGCCAGCAGGTGCCCGCTCTGTTGCCACTGGGTGCGCAACAGCGGAATCGCGGCGCGCGTCTGCTCGGCTGCCGCGCGCAGCAGCCGCACCTCGTCGTCGGATGCGTGGCCCAAGCGCACGCGCTCGCCGGCGATCTGCAATTGTTCCAGTTGCAGTCCGAGCAGCTTTTCGGTGGCCTGGATTTGCGCCGCCAGCCTGGCCTGGGTAATGGCGCCGCCGGCGATGTTGGCTGCCAGCGTCAGTTGCGCGCCTTGCAGCCGGAAGCTCTGATAATCGGCGCGGGCGGCCAGCGCTTCCAGTGCGCGCCGGTTGCCGCCGGCCAGGTCCAGCCGGTGATGCACGCCGAGCGCGGCGTTGTACACATCGAATATGCGCACATCGCCTGCCTGCCCCAATGCGGCCGGATCAAGGCGCTGGCGTTGTCCACTGAGGCTGGCCTCGATTCCCGGATAGCGGGTGGCGCCGGCCTGCGCCGCGTACGTTTCCTGCGCCTGCACCAGTGTCGCTTGCGCCGCCGCCAGAGTCGGGCTGGTGCGCAGGGCCTGCCCGATCAGGCTGTCGAGCTGCGGCGAGCCGAGTTGGCGCCACCACTGGGAATCGACGGTGGCGCCTGGATGCAGTCGCTGTGCCTGGCCCAGCATGGTTGCTGCCGATGCGGTTTGCGGCGCCAGTGCGCCGCTGACATAGACGTTGGCGGCCGGCGCCGCCGGGCGCTGGAAATCGGGTCCGGCCGCGCAGCCCGCCAGCACGGCGGCGAGGGAAAACCCGGCCGCCCGCTTGCCGGCCAGGCGCAGGTGTCGCGCTGCCGAGTGCTTTGGCGGACGCATCACTCTTTCTGTTTCAACGGGCAAGTATCAAATCCGAACAGCCCGTATGCCGGACAACGCCCTGCCAGGCCGGTCAGCAGCGGCACGATCCCGATCAAGCCGAACCAGCGGGCGTTACCGTCGAGCAGAAACAGCAGGCTCAGCAGTCCGAGGCCAAGAATGACGCGGATGGTTCTATCGGTGCTTCCCACATTGATTTTCATGATTTCCCTCCTGGTTGACCAACGGTTGGTACGACGGGATAAGCTGCCGGCAATCATTCGAAGTCGCGTCCTTCGCCCGCTTCTTCATGCGTCTTGCCGTCGCGAATATGGTAAATCCGTTTGAAGGTCGGAATGATTTTTTCGTCATGGGTGACGACGATGATCGCGGTCTGATACTGCCGCGCCATCTGATTCAGAATCCGCATCACCGCCAGCGCGCGGGCACCATCCAGCGGGGCAGTCGGTTCGTCGGCCAGGATCACCGGCGGCCGGTTGACCAGCGCGCGCGCAATCGAGACCCGCTGTTGTTCGCCGCCCGAAAGTTGCGCCGGCATGCCTTGCGCGCGATGGGCCACATCCAGCGCTGCCAGTAACTCCAGCGCCCGCTGCCGCGCCGCGCCGTTGGCAACGCCGGCCAGCATCGGCAGCAGCGCGATGTTGTCGGTGACGTCGAGAAACGGAATCAGGTAGGGCGCCTGGAACACGAAGCCGATCTTGTCGCGCCGCAGCGCGCGCAAATCGGCAATCCGCCAGCCATCGTCGTAGATCACCTGCTGGCCCAGCCGCATGCGGCCGGCGCTCGGCTCGATCACGGCGCCCAGGCATTTGAGCAGCGTGCTCTTGCCGGAGCCGGACGGCCCGACCAGGCCGATCACCTCCCCCGGCGCCACCTGCAGGTTGACGTCCTTTAACGCATCGACCGCGGTATCGCCGCTGCCATAGCGCTTGCGCAGGCCTTCGATATGGATGCCGCCGCTCTGCATATCAGCCACCGATCGCCTCCGCCGGGTCCACCTTCAGTGCGGCGTAGATCGCGACACCGCTGGCCAGCACGCAGATCAGCATCACCGCCGCCAGTCCGCGCGCCGCGTCGCCCGGCTCCAGCAACACATATTTGGGAAAGATCGGGGCCCAGAAGGTGGCGGTGATCTTGCCCACCGCGAAACCGATCAAGCCGAGCGCGAGCGCTTGCTGCAGGATCAAGCCGGCGATCGTGCGGTTTCGGGTGCCGATCAGCTTCAGTACCGCGATCTCGCGAATCTTGCCCAGCGTCAGGGTGTAGATGATGAAGGCGACGATGGCGGCGCTGACGATCGCCAGGATCACCAGGAACATGCCGATCTGCCGCGCCGAGGTGGCAATCAGCTTGCCCATCAAAATCTGCTCCATCTGCGCCCGGTCATACACTTGCAGGCGCTTCCAGCGTCGGATCGGTTCGGCCACGTCCTGCGGCCGGTAGCCCGGCTCGATCTGCACCAGCACCGCGTTGACGAACGGGTTGCTGCTTTGCGACGCCACTACCGCGTCCAGCAAGCCCGGCACGCCGGCGCGGTTGAAGGCCGGATTGGCGGCGCTGCGGCGGCGCTGGGCCAGCACTGCATCGTTGTCTTTCAGGAACTGCGCTTCCTGCGCGTCTTTCAGCGGAATGAAGACCATCGGGTCGCCGCTGGAGGACACCATGCGCCGGGTCAGCCCCACCACCGTGTAGTGGTTGCGCCGGATCTGGATCCGGTCGCCGAGCCTGAAGCCGCTGGCGATATCGGCCACCGCTTCGTAATGGCTGCGCGTGATCTGCCGGCCGGCCACCAGGTAAGGCGGCCAGCCGGGCGTGCCCGGAGCGCCGGCGACGATGCCGCTGACCATGGCGCGCACGTCGCGCTCCCCCTGGCGCACCTGCATCGTCAGGTAGGTGACGTTGGCCGCGCGCGCCACTCCCGGCATGCCGCGAATACCGCGCCAGGCGTCGTCGTACAGGCTGGAGGGTTCGGCATACGGCCCCAAGGTGTCCTTTTGCACCACCCACAAGTCGGCGCCGCTGTTGTCGAGCAGCACCTTGGCGTCGTCCACCATGCCGCGATAGACGCCGGCCATGGTCAGGGTGACGCCGATCAGCAAGCCCAGGCCGACCCCGGTAAACACGAACTTGCCCCAGGCATGCAGGATGTCGCGCCCGGCCAGGCTGATCACGGCGTCGCCTTCACTAGCTGGTCCCGCACGTCGATCCGGCTGCGCGCAGTCAGCGCCCGTTCGCTGTAGGTCACCACGCGGTCGCCGGCGGCAATCCCATGCAGCACCTGCACCTGGCCTTCCAGGTTGGCGGCGCCCAGTTTGACCGGCGCCAGTTGCAGCGCGCCATCCGCCACCCGCCAGACGCCGAGCGTGCCGTTCACGCGCTGGATGCTGGCGTTTGGCACCAGCGGTGCGGCGGCCAGTTCGGGCAGCGAAACCGTGACTTCCGCCAGTTCGCCGATGGGCGGCAGCGGTTGCGGCAGGCTCTCGAATACCAGCTTGGCCAGGGTTTCCTCGGTCACCGCATCGGCCAGCGGCTCGATCCGCAACACGCGCGCCGCCAGGCGCTGGCCGTGGCGGGTGCGCAGCACGACCTGGGCCGGCAGGCCGGCCTGCAGTCCATGCGCGCCGATCTGGTCGAAGCGCGCGCTGATCCATAGGTGGTTCGGATCGATCAGCTCCACCACGGCCTGGCCGGCCACCACCGTGGTGCCTGGCTCGGCATTGCGTACCGTGACCAGCCCGTCGACCGGCGCGATCAGCCGCAAGTTGGCCCGTTGCGCCAACAGCCCCGCGTGTTCGGCGCGCACCCGTGCCAGCTCTTCGCGCGCGGCACCGAGTCCGGCTTCGGCGATCTGCAATTCCTGCTGTTTGGCGGCGGCGATTTCCTCGCTGGTCGAGCGCGCCGCCAGCAATTGCTGGTAACGCCGGGCCTGGGTTTGCGCATAGGCCTGGCGCACCTCGGCTTCGCGCAACTGCGCTTCCGAGCGCTGCAGCGCGGCGCCCTGGCCGCGCACGCGCTGATCCAGATCGACCGGGTCGATTTCTCCCAGCACTTGCCCGGCCTTGACCCGCTCGCCGACCTGCACATCAAGGCGGTTGACGCGGCCGGCGAAGGTCGGGCCGATCTTGTACGCATAGCGCGCCTCCACCGTGCCGATGCCAAACAGCGCGGGCGCCAGCGCCCGATTTTCGACCGTGGCCAGCGTGACCGCGACCGGCGCCATCGGCCCCGAGCGCAGCGCCACATAGACCAGCAACGCCAGCATCGGCAGCAGCACCGCTGCCAGCGCCAAGGTACGGCCTCGCAAACGCAGGCGCTTCATGCCGCACTCCCGATGCCGCGCCGGTAGATCGCGAAGGTGCCGGGTGCATCGCGGCGGATGCGGGCAACGTCGCCGGCCAGCAGCGACTGCATCACCAGCCCCTGGATCGAGCCGATGAACAGGGTGGCGGCGGCATTGCAGTCAAGCCCGGGGTTCAACTCGCCCTGGTCGATCCCGGCCGCCAGCCAGCGCTGCAAGCGTTCGCCATAGCGGCGAATCATCGTTTGCACCAACTGCTTGGCGACCGAATCCTCGGCGCGCTGCAGTTCGCCGAACAACAGGCGCGGCACACCCGGGTGTTGCACGACGAAATCGACGTGCGCCAGGAACATCGCTTCCAGCGCCGCCAGCGGCGTGGCGGCCTCCTTGGTGGCGGCGTCCAGGCGCCCCAGCAGATGCTCGGCCAGCCACTCCATCACCGCTTGCAGGATCGAGTCCTTGCTGAGGAAATGCCGGAACAGCGCGCCCTGGGTCAGGCCCATGCGGCTGGCAATCGCCGCCGTGGTGATGTCGCCAGGATTCTGTTCCGCCGCCAGTTCGACCACGGTGTCGACGATCACGGCGCGCCGTTCCTCGGCCGGCAAGTGTTTGCGTTGAGGCTGCATAAAAATATCGAAAGAAAGTAATCAATTACTATCTTAAGAAGAAAATTATGAGATGTCAAACAAGCCAATCAGGTCGAACCCAGGGTAAACAGCGTAACGGCTTGGACCGGGGCCGTGATCGGATCGATCGCCTGCTATTGGTGGACTCTCTTGTGAGCGAAGGCGCGGATATTGCGAATGACGCTGGCTGACCGTTCGCTGTGCGCGGCAATTTAAGCCTCCCGGCCAAGGGATTCGGGCTGTCTTGGCCGACTAATTTTCAGGATGGGCCGGGTTTCATCGGCCAGACAACGGCTCATCCCCGGTTGCCAATTGCATATGGCGAATCCGGCCGGCGCGATGTGTCCAAGCCGGCCCGGCATGGTTCCCGGACTTTGCTCGGGTTATTCCCGGAATCGTGGCTTCACTTTGTGGCGGCCATTGCGCTTGGGTTCTTCGCCGCGATTGCCTGGCGCACCCGCTCGGCCGTCATCGGCAACCGGAACAGGCGCGCGCCGCTGGCATCGAACACCGCGTTGGCAAGCGCCGCTCCGGTGGTCGTGATCGACGGTTCGCCGCCCCCCTGCGGCGCCAGGCTGTTGTTCCTGACCAGCACCGCCTCGATTCGAGGTACCCAGGAAAAACGCGGGATATCGTAGCTGTCGAAATTGCGGTCGAGAATCTCGCCGCCGCGAAAACGCAGTTCCTCGGCCAGGGCATAGCCGAGGCCCATCGTGACTCCGCCTTCGATCTGCATCCTCGCGCCGTCCGGATTGACGACGATCCCCATGTCCTGCGCACAGACCATCCGCAACACCTTCACCTTGCCGCTGTCGGCATCCACCTGCACCTCGGCCATGGTGGCGACGCAGGTGCCGGCGTCGATGCTGCACGCCAGCCCGACACCTCTTCCGCTCGGTGCGGCCGCCGCCGTCCAGCCAAACACCTCGGCTGCCGCCTGCAGGGTCTGGCGCATCCTGGCATCGCTCAGATGGCGCAGGCGGAAGGCGAGCGGATCGGCCGCCGCCGCCGACGCCATGAGGTCGATTTGCGATTCGCTGGCAAACACGTTCATGTTGGCGCCCGGCGCCCGCCACGGCCCAACCGCGAATGGATGAACGCTGGCCGCCGCGGCCGCGGGATCGTACGAAGTGCGGCCGGCCGAGCGAACCCGGACCGCCGGAATATCGTAAAGGGCGCCGGCGCCGCGCTCGCCGGCGGCGTAGACCGCATAGTCCCAAAGCGCGATGCTTCCGTCCCGGCCGAGGCCAGAGACGATCTGCACGACCGCAGCCGGATCGAAGGTGTCGTTGAAAAATTCCTCAGCGCGGCTCCAGGCCACCTGTACCGGCTTGCCGGTGATCTGCGCCAGCCGCGCCGCTTCGATCGCCTGGCCGTCGGCGCTCTTGCCGCCGAAGCCGCCACCGACAAACGGCGTGATGACCCGGACGTTCTTGGAGTCCAGCCGGAGCACCCGTGCGACCCGGTCCCGCGTCGGGAACGGGGTCTGGGTCGAGGCCCAGATAGTTGCCTTTCCATCCCTGATTTCCGCCAGCGCTGCGTGCGGCTCAAGCGCCGCGTGTGCCACGTAGCCTTTGTAATAGCTGGTTTCGAACAGCCGTGCTGCGCCCGCGCGCGCCGCTCCCAGATCGCCGCGATTCGTAACGTCCTTCGGCTCCCCCGCCTGCCTGACGATGTGCTCGAAGATGCTTTCGTGGTCGACCTTGGCTTCGGGCCGGCGCCAATCGGCCCGGATGCGCACGAGCGCCGCATCCGCCGCTTCCGGGTCGGTGTGCAGCACCGCGACCAAGTCGGCACGCTTGACCAGCATGACGCCCGCCAGCTTCTCGGCGCCGGAGGTGTCCAGCCGCGACAGGGCCGCGCCGTGGGTCGGCGGGCGCAGGATGCGCGCGTATAGCATGCCGGGGAGCTGGATGTCGGCCGCGTATTTCGCCGCCCCGGTCACTTTTTCCAGCGCATCGAGCCGCTTCGGCGAGCTGCCGATCACCCGGAATTCGGCGGCGGTCCGCAACACGGCATTTTGACCGACCCCGCGCGCGATGCGCGCTCCCTTCGAAAGTTCGCCGTAGCCGGCCTTCCGGCCCGGTTCGCCGTCGACCGACACGACACCGTCTTGAACCACCAGTTTTTCAACCGGAACGCCCAGCTTCTCGGCGGCCAGCGTCATCAGCACCGCGCGCGCTTCGGCGGCGGCCGCGCGCAGGGCCGGGCCGAACATGCGGGTGGTCAACGATCCGAACGTCCCCATGTCCCACGGACAGCGCTCGGTGTCGCCCAGCACCATGTCGAGCGAGGCCAACGCCACACCCAGTTCCTCGGCCACCATTTGCGCCTGCGACGTCAGGACGCCTTGGCCCATCTCGATCTTGCCGGAAAAAACGGTGACACGGCCGTTCTCGCCGATCACCAGATAGGCATTGAAATCTTCCGGATACAGCCGCCTGGCATCCTGCGCCAGGAGTGCCATCGGGCCCAGGCCGACGAACACTGCGATGCCGCCGCCGACCACCTTGAAGAAGCTGCGGCGGCTGATCCCCGCAGGGGCGCTCATGATTGACCTCCGGTTTGCCTGGAGGCCGATTCGATTGCCGCAACGATTCTTTGGTGCGCACCGCAGCGGCACAGATTGCGCTCCATGCGGGCGATGAGGGCATCGCGCGACGGTTTCGGATTTTCGCCCAGGAAGGCATGCGCATCCAGCAGCATGCCGGCCGTGCAGTAGCCGCATTGCAGCGCGCCGTGATCGATGAAGGCTTGCTGTAGCGGGTGCAGTTTTCCGCCGCGGGCAAGGCCCTCGATCGTGACGATTTCCCTGCCCGCAACGTTCTTCAGCGGAGTCTTGCACGAGCGTACCGCCTTGCCGCCGACGATCACGGTGCAGGCGCCGCAGATGCCTTCGCCGCAGCCGTATTTTGTGCCGGTCAGACCAAGATCGGTGCGCAGCGCCCACAGGAGCATGCGCTCGTCTTCGGTGTCCAATGTGACCGGCCGGCCGTTCAGGATAAATCGGATCGAGCTATTCATATACCCTCCCGGCGAAGGTAGAAGTCGGCGCCGAAGCGGCCTGCACACCGCATTAGGCGCTGCTGGCGCGCATGCCCAATACACTTGTTCCGACTGCCGGATCGGGTAGAAATTCCAATCCAATGCCCTGGGTCAAGACCAGGTGTGCGACCCGTGCGGAGGGGTAGCCCCCGATATCCATCATCTGCGCGGCAGCCTATCCAGCGGGGTTCCCCAAACGCCGATTCCCTTCGATTGCGCGATGCGCTCCATCGCGGAATATTCGAACGGCGCATCCGGCAGCGCGACCGCCCATCCTTGCTGCAGCATCCAGATGCTCAAGTCTTCGTTTCCCGTCCGGCAATCTGCCGTGATGCTGCCATCGGGATTCGTCGCCCTCGGCACGCAATGTACGAAATCGCCGCTGATCTTGAAATCCAGGGCCAGGACAGCCCTTGGCCCGCACGGCGCGGGACGGATGAACGTGTAACAGGCCTGCTCAGTTGGCGGAATGTAAATGCCATAGAGGCGAACCAGATAACCGGCAACCTTTAGCGAACCATCCGGCTGCACGAAAGCGTAGCTGGAAATTTCCGACCCCGCGATCGCCGATGGCACGGCTGCCATAGTGAGCGATGCCGCCAACCAGAAACCCAGGCAATGTTTGCCGCGCGTCATGTTGCACCTTGCGCCGCCGGTATAGGCAAAGGAAGACGAAGTCGATGTTACATCCGTATTCGCGCTTCATGCGGCGCGCGGTGCCCAGCCGGGCCAAACGAATTGCAACCGGCTGGCGCAGTGCGCAGCGACCGATGCCATACTGGCGCGATGGTCACGGCAATATTTCGTTTCTACGAAGAGTTGAACGATTTCCTGGCGCCGATGCGGCGTGGGCACGAGTTCGACTGTCGTTGCGCGCAGGCGGCGACGGTCAAGCACATGATCGAAGCGCTTGGCGTGCCGCACACTGAAGTCGAACTGGTGCTGGTCAACGGCGAATCGTCCGGCTTCGGGCGGTTGCTAAGGGATGGCGACCGCGTCGCGGTCTACCCCAGGTTCGAGGTGTTCGATGTCAGCCCGCTGTTGCGCCTGCGCGAGCGGCCGCTGCGCATCATGCGCTTCATCGCCGATGCCCATCTCGGCGGCTTGGCGCGCCTGTTGCGCATGGCGGGTTTCGACACGCTGTACGACAACAACTTTGGTGACGACGAAATCGAAGCTATCGCGCAGCAGGGCCGCATCGTGCTCACCCGCGACCGTGAATTGCTGAAGCGCCGCTCGATCACGCACGGGTGCTACCTGCACACGCAAAAGCCAGCGCAGCAACTGCGCGAGATTTTCGAACGTCTCGACCTGGCGCGCAGCGTGCGGCCATTCACTCTGTGCCTGTATTGCAACGCGCCGTTGCGGGCGATCGACAGGGCGCTCGTGCTGCAGCGCATTCCGCCCAGGGCAGGTGCGATCTATGAACGTTTCAGCACCTGCGACGTGTGCCAGCGCGTGTTCTGGGAAGGTTCGCACTGGCAGCGGATGCGGGAGTTGCTCGAGAAAAGCATGCCGGGCGCGTAGCCCCGACCCGATAAAGATCCAAAAAAGGTGCGCATGCCTTCCGGCGGCACGATCCAGCGGCTGCGAAGCGCGCTAACCATCGCGGAACGGAACGGCCGTGGTAACCGCATGGTGTCGGTACTACTTCCCGGATTTGATCGGCTCGGGCACCATCGGCGATGGCCCCCAGAGTTCCAGCCTGATGTTGGTGGCAAAGCTGCGTATTTCCATTTGCATCGATTGCCAGGCATTGTCCTCGGCGAAGCGGGACCAGTCGCTGAGCGACTGCCAAGTGGTACAGGTGCGAATCATTGGCGTGCCGGCAAGGACATTCCGATTTGCACGAAACTCTACCATTCCAGGTTGCTTGGTCATGGTTCCGATGGCTTTCTTGACCCATTCGCCATACGCTTTCATGTCAACGTTCGGCAATAGGTCATAGTAGAGATTGGCTTCGATCATATTTCCCTCCAAAGGTGGGTAGGCGGTGTGTTGCAGCGTTCGGCTGCTTCCACCTTAGACGGAGTGGCCTGGCAGGATTTGCGCGCGCTCAAGGGCGCGTAGGGCGCCACGCAAGCCAGAGCGTAGTTGACGGCTGCCGGTTCGTTGTGATCACGCTTGCCAGCAAGTTAATCATATATCTACCGGCGCTAGCCATCCGTCTTGATCCAGCCGAACACGGTGGTCAAGATGGAGACCTGCCAGGGCTCCAAACAAGTTGATCTCTCGAGCTGCGTTCGCTTGGCGTGTGGCTGGCGGTGGATCAATGCGCATAGGTTGTCGGCGGGATGGAAATTGCGGCCCAACTTGCCTGGCAGCTTCGGATTGAAACGGTAAGGAACATAATTGGCAATTGTCATCTATGCGTTATGCCCTTTTTGCTTCCGCCGCGGCTCGCACGGCACCGTAACTCATCGGGAGTACCCGCCAGCGCGGGATTGGTCTGTAGCAGGCGCAACGCTTCTATCGCATACCGCTCTTATTGTCCACCGAGTTTGTATGCTTGTCCGGCTGAATACCGACGATGCAACCAGCTTCGGCAAGCCCGAGGAGGGGCGCCTTCTGGCATGCTTTATTCTGGTTTTCCAAGCTGTCCGGAAAGACACTGATCGCAGCAGAACGCCAGGCGTCTGGCGGCTCCACGCCATGCAAAGACAGCGCTGTCGCCTTCAATGCGGTGTGCCGTATTTGTTGTGCTGGTACGAGATCTGGCCGCGCGCCGCATTCATGCGTATACTTCCCGGCATGCTACGCATCGACAATCTCAGCAAGCGCTATGGCGACCATCGTATATTCCAGGAGCTGACTTATACGTTCCCGCCTGGGTGTGTGGCGCTGTGCGAAGAAGACAGCACCGGCAAATCCAGCTTGCTGGGCATCATCGCGGGCGTGATCGCGCCGGATGGGGGAGACGTCTGGATCGACGGGTATTCGCTCATCCAAACGCCGCTGAAAGCCAAGGCCCGCATGGCGTATGTGCCCGACAATTGCCTAGCGTTTCCCATGCATACGGGACGTGAATTGCTCGAGCAAGTCGCCTCCGAAAAGAACACAACGCTCGACGTTGGCGTGCTCGATCTGGCATACAAACTGGGGCTGGAACCGCATCTGGATAAGCGCTTCGAACAGATGTCGACGGGTGCGCGCCGCAAGGTCTTCCTGACGGCCGCCGCCTTGGGTGAACCGGCCGTCATCATCGCGGACGGCCCCAGCAACGGGCTAGACGCGCGGGCTCGCGCCGTGCTGGCCGAACAATTCAAGATCTGGTCCCGAGATCGCGTCGTGCTGTTCGCCAGTCACGACCCCGAACTGGTGCAGGCCTGCGGAGCAAGTGCAATCAATGTTGCCGCACTGCGCTAAGCGTGGCGCTGCTTTAGTGTGAGTGCGACACCAAGTCCGGGCTTTTACAGCGGAGATACCGAGAGTTCAATTTAGGGTAGCTGGTAAGTGTCCATTACAGCGCAACAGGGTGCTTACCGGCCAAGAGCGGCCTGTCAGCGCCTTATCGCTCCGGCTGCTTCTGATCTTGGATTCATGGCTCGGTTCTTTTAGCCTTGCAGGGCAATCAACATCCGTGCGTGCGGCTATTACATTCAGATTTTCGTTTGGCAATTGATACGGCGACGACGGGTCCGTATGTTGCCAAGTAAGGCAAACCCACTATGTCAATTTCAACAGTTGCTGCACTAGTGGATGCAGCACTTTGCGCTCCGTGCTGATGGCATAGTAGTGCTCTTGCACGCCTTCGCATGCGCCAATCAGCCTGACCTGGCTGCGTTTGAACAAGTCGTCCTTAGCCGCGACCGCAGCCGTAAAGACGCCCAGCCCCGTCGCCCCGAAAGTCTCCAGCAGTGCGCTGTCTTCAAATTCGCCCGCGACCCGCGGGTGCAGTCCTTGCTGGGCCAGCCATCTGTCGATGTGGCTGCGCACCATCGAGTGCGAGGTCGGCAGCAACACTGGCACGTCCTGCAGTGACGCCGGAAACCCTTTGTGCGCCAACGCCCACCAATGCGGCGATCCATACCAGCCCATTTCCGAGGTGCCCAAGGGGTGGCTGTGCACCTTCAAGCGTGGATTGAATGGCGCGGGATGGTCGGTCAACACCACATCGAGCTTGTGCACGATCAGGTCAGCCAGCAGATCGGCCATCTCGCCCTCATCGCATACCAGGCGCAGGTCGGTTACCTTGAGCACCGGCTGCAAAAGCCGCTGGACCTCTAGCTTGGGCAGTCCGTCGGCAATACCCACGGCCAGCCGTACCGAGGGCTTTTGGGTCGCAGCACGCACCTGTGCGGGCAGAGCTTCGCCCAGTTGGAAGATCTGCTCTGCCTGCTGCAGCGCAGCGACCCCCGCTTCAGTGAGCGCCAAGCCGCGCCCGGCGGGCTTGAGCAGCTGACAGCCCAGGTCCCGCTCCAGTTCGTGTACCTGGGTACTCACGGTTTGCACCGCGATATCCAGTCGCGCCGCGGCACGCACCATGCCGCCTTCCTTGGCCACGACCCAGAAGTAATAGAGGTGCCGGTAGTTGAAGGCCATGCTCATATTCAGTATTTACGGAAATTAAACTCATCTATTGTCTTCTTTTTTAGATGGATAGAAAACCTTATCGTATCGAGGTCGGGGTGCACACCCTTAACCTTAACGAAAGAAAAGCATGAACCAACCCCTTGCTCATTCGACCAGTGCCGTTCGCCTTGGCTGGGGCGCCACCCTTGCCACGCACAAGGTGCTGCGCAACACTTACGCGCTGTTGTCCCTGACGCTGCTGTTTAGTGCCGGCGTGGCGGCAGCGGCTGTGGCGTTGCGCCTGCCCGCTCCCGGGCTCATTTTTACCTTGGCCGGCTACTTCGGGCTGCTGTTTCTCATTCACAAGGTGCAAAACCGCGCGGCGGCAATACCGGCGGTGTTCGCGCTGACCGGCTTCATGGGCTACACCTTGGGGCCGCTGCTGTCGGCCCACCTGGCGATGCCCGGCGGCGCGCAGACCATCACGCTGGCGCTTGGGGCGACGGGCGCCACCTTCCTGGCCCTGTCTGGCTGGGTGCTGGCGACCCGGCGCGACTTCAGTTTCATGGGCGGATTCCTGTTTGCCGGCATGGTGATTGCGGTGCTGGCGGGTCTGGCGGCCATGTTCTTCGAGATGCCCGCGCTGGCACTGGCGGTTTCGGCCATGGTGGCGCTGTTGTCGGCCGGCCTGATCCTGTTCGAGACGAGCCGTATCGTCAACGGCGGCGAAACCAATTACGTCATGGCCACCGTCAGCCTGTTCGTCTCGCTGTTCAACCTCTTCACCAGCCTGCTGAGCCTGTTCGGATTCGGCAGTAGCAACGATTAATTAAAAGGGAAAATACATGAAATGTCCTCATTGCAATGACATCACCCTGGTCATGAGCGAACGCCAAGGCGTCGAAATCGACTACTGCCCACAGTGCCGTGGGGTGTGGCTGGACCGTGGCGAGCTGGACAAGCTCGTTGAGAAAAGCGTTGCGGTAGCAGCGGCGTCTCTACCCACGTATCAAGAGCAGCGGGGGCGGGCCGACTTCGCGGATTCCGCTCACTATCACCACCAATCCGGCTATGGCAAGCGCAAGCAGAAATCATGGCTTAGCGAAATTTTCGACTGACAGTGGCGACTTTGCCACCGTAGCACCACGCCGCGGCACACGGCTGACCCGCTTTGATAAATTATTTTTACTTTAGGAAACTCTGTGAACATTTCTTTTCGCACCACCGCTACCGTGATCGCTTTGACCATCGCTTCCCTGGCAGTCCCCTCGTTGGCTCACGCCAAACGCTTGGGCGGCAAACCCCGATCCGCCCCAGCCACCACCATGGGCAAAGCGCCGGCCGCTCCCGCAGCCTCCACCACTCCCGCCACCCCGGCAGCGGCCACTGCTGCTCCGGCGGCTGCCGCGGCACCCGCCGCCCGCGGGCCCGGCTTGATGGGCACCATGGGCGCCGCCGCGGTGGGCGCCGTCGCCGGCTCCATGGCGGGCAATGCCCTGGCCGGCGGCCTCTCTTCCGACAAGGACGCCAAGGCCAAGGAAGCCGAGGCTTTGGCCGCAGAGGCTGAAGCCAAAGAACTGCAACGCAAGGCCGATGAAGCCAAGGCAAGGGCTAATGCCGCCCGCGCAGCGGCAAAGTGAGCATATGGCCGCGCCATCCGTCTGGTCATTTGATTTCCAGGGGCCATGCACCACGCCAAACTTCCGCCGCCGGAGGTGACGGCTGAGAAGCAGAGGCTTGCGGGGGACTATCGAGTGAATTAAGCAGGTAGCTTGGAGAAAGACGACGGCCGTGGTGGTCTTCTTCTCTTCGGCATGCATTTGCATGAAGCCGGCACCCGAATGATCGTCGATGGCCACGTGCACCACCTTCCAGTCGGCCCCGCGACCGAGTCGCGGCCTAGCCGCTCGTTTTGTGAAGAATTACCCTGATGTCGTGTCGTTACTGCTTTGTGCTTTGGTGTCCCCCTTGACGGTGCTGGCACCACGCGAATTGCTAGGCAACCGAACATCGGAATCCGGTAGGCTGCTCGGAATGGTCTTTACTGCTTCATAGGCCAGCGGAGAGTGTATGTGCATGCGCTCGGACATGGCCTGCATCAGTTTCGCCTCGACCACGGCGGGAATGATGGGCTTAACGAGGAATCCGTTGACATCGAGTGCCAATGCGGAGGCCGGCACCTCCGTTTGAGAGAACGATGTCAGCACCACGATGCGTGTGTCGGTTCTTGCCGCGGTCTTGCCGGTACGAATTTGCTGCACCAGTTGCAATCCGGTCATTCCCGGCATATTGAGGTCGGTAATGATCAAGTCGAATGGCCTTGTTCCGAGGAGGCCGATGGCAGATGGCGCGCTGTCGGCATCTGCGATATTCGTGTAACCCAGGCCCCGGAGAACCTGAAGGACGATGCTGCGCGCGAGAGCATCATCCGCGACGACGAGAACCTTGATGTCATTCGACTTCCTGATCGCCTCCCGTTCCGCCGGTGGAAGAATCGACGCACTCTTGCGCTTGTAGTTCGAGACAAACTCGTGGAATGCCGGCACGTCCATCGGCTGAGCGATGAAATACCCCTGCGCCGTATCGCAGCCGACTGCTGCCAGACCATCCCAGTCTTCCTGGGTTTCCACTCCTTCGGCGACACTCTTCACCATCAACTTGTGCGCCATATCGATGCTCGACTCGACCACGATGCGTAACGCCTTGTTATCGGCGAAACCCTTGACGAATGACTGGTCAATCTTCAATTCGCCGAACGCAATGCGCGTCAACTGTTGCAGATTGGAGGAACCCGTTCCGTAGTCGTCGATGGAAAGCACGAATCCATTCATGCAGAGGCGAGCCAGATTTTCCAGTGCGGGGGCAACATTGGTCATGGCCGCGGATTCGGTAATCTCCAGTATCACGTATTGCGGCTCTATTCCCGCCGCGCGCACCATCTGGGTGATCTTGTCCGCCAGTGCGGTATCGTCCAGGGAAACCAGGGACAGGTTAACTGAGATCGTCACCAAATGGCCCTTGTCATGAACGGAACGGAGCGCAGCAGCCGATTTGCCTAAAATGCAATATGTCAGGTCGTCCATATTCGCCGTCTTTTCGAGCAGCGGGATGAATGCGGAAGGCCCGATCACTCCATGCGCCGGATGCCGCCACCGCGCCAATGCTTCCGCCCCGACGATCCGCCCTGTCCTCATGTCGACCTTGGGTTGCAAGAATGGCACAAATTGATCGGCGCGGATCCCCTGCAAAATTTCATCGAGCGAAAACTCCAGCAGTGCGTGTTGCTGCGCCGCGCCGGTTAGCGCTTTCTCTTTCAGTTTCAGCAAATGCGCCTTTAAATTCGACGACAAAATAGGCTTTTCGATGACGCCCAAGAGTCGAATTCCATACAGCTCGGTCATCCTTCCGACCGACGAAAGCAACTTTCCGTCCAGGGCGCTGACGAGAATGACTGCAATGCCGCGATGCTCCTCGCCGAGATGCCTAAGAAACTCCATGCCATCCATTTCGGGCATGTTCAAATCGCAGAGCGCGATATCCACCCACTGCGAGTCCATGTCGCGAAGAATGTCGAGCGCCTGCCGGCCGTTGCTGGCGCTGAAGACCGCCTGAACGCCCAGCGAATTGAGGATATCCAGGATGATATTGCGCTGGAAATCATCGTCTTCGATCACCAGCACGCTCAAATTCGTCATATTCACCGTGCGATCTCCTTGTCTCTCGGTCCCGCGAGTTGCCTCTTCAGGCGCTTAAGCGCTTCGTCCAATGCCGTGCGGCTGTCATCCGCCTTTGCCATGTCGCCGTTTCGTGCCGCCTGTTCGATGATCTCGCAAGCCTTGGCGAGAGAATTCGCCCCGACCATGCGGCAGGAACCCTTCATCCGATGCGCCGTATCCTCCGTCCCCGTACGATCTCCCTGTGCCAAGGCCTCTGCCAACTTCAGGCAGTCCGCCTGGATATGCGCGAGAAAATCCTCCAAGACCTTGTTCTGGGTAATGGCATCGGCAACAATCATGTCGAGCACCGAATAATCGAGCTCGCCTTGCCCGCGCGATGCGGCAACCGGCAGCAGCCACTTGGCCAGCACGATTTTGAGTTGCGCTAGGTTGGCGGGCTTGACCAGCAGTTCGTCCATACCCGCCGCCTTGCAGCGGACCGATTCCTCCGCCAGCGCATTGGCCGTCCAGGCAATGATCGGCGTGCGCGGGAGCCGCCCCTCCGCTTCAAGCCTGCGCACGCCCCTGGACAACTCGTAGCCGTCCATCTCCGGCATGTGGCAGTCGGTAATGACGAGCGCAAATCCGCCTTCCCGCCACTTCGAGAGCGCATCACGTCCGTTCTCCGCGGTTTCGGCGCGCAAACCCAGCAGCCGGATCTGCTTGGCCAGCAGGTCACGATTGATCGGGTGGTCGTCTACCGCAAGCAGCAGCGGGGCAGTCGTATTGTCGTTGAACAAGGGTTCGACCTCGCGCTGCCGCACTTCCAGGTGCAGGTGCTGGTCCTGCATCTCCTCGCCTGGCGCGCCGGAAACTGGCAGCGTCAGCGTGATGCTGAAAATGGCGCCTTGCCCGGGCTCGCTTTGCAGGCCGATCTCCCCACCCAGAAAATATGCCAGGCGCCGGCAGATCGCCAGACCCAATCCGGTCCCGCCGTACATTCTCGCCGTCTCAGCGCTCTCCTGCCGATAACGTTGAAACAAGTGTTCTTGGACGTCAGTGGGGATGCCCGGCCCCGAGTCCTTCACGGAAAACCGTATTTGGTCGCCACTGTCGAGTCGCTTGAGCAGCTCGGCTCGCAGTTCCACTTCCCCGGATTGCGTGAATTTGATCGCATTGCTGACGAAATTGTTCAGTACCTGGGAGAGGCGCAACGGGTCGACGATGTAGGCTTGATTGAGGCGCACATCGCTATGCTGCCAAAGCGTCAGCGACTTTGCGCTGGCCACCCGCGAATAGGTGTTGACGACTTCTTGCAGCAGGTTCGGGATCGACGTGGACCGGGGTGCCAGCTCCAGCTTGCCCTCTTCGATCTTCGACCAGTCGAGAATGTCGCCGACAATACGCAACAGCCCCCTGCCAGAGTCCCAGGCAGCATCCAGCGTCCCCCGCTGCTCGGCATCAAGCCGCGACATCGACAGCAGTTCGAGCATACCCAGCATGCCCGCCAACGGCGTTCGTATCTCGTGGCTCATGGTGGCTAGGAACGCGGACTTCGCGCGATTCGCCTGCTCGGCATTGGCGCGCGCCTGATCCAACTTGCCGATGAGGGAATTGCGGTCGCGGAGATCACGCAGCGTCCCAATGAACTGCCTTTCCCCCCCATCGAGCGGAACCTCGCTGATCGACAGTTCCAGTGGAATGAGTTCTCCGTTCTTGTGCTGCCCAACCATCTCGCGAGCCGTGCCAATGATGCGAGCTTCGCGGGTGTGCAAATAACGCTGCAGATATCCGTCATGCTCGCTTCGCTGTGGTTCGGGCATGAGCATCGATACGTTGCACCCCTGCACATCGTAGATCGAATAACCGAGCACACGCTCGAGCGCCGGGTTGGCGGAACAGATCATCCCGTTGGCGTCGATCGTGACGATCGCATCACTGAGATGGTTCAGATAGGCCCGTTCCCGCGCGCTGATCGACGCAAGCTGGGTATGGAGCCTGCCGTTCTCTAGCAGCAATGCGATCAGCACGAAGTTCGCGGCTAGTAGGCCATAGACGCGCCCCATGTACCAGCCGACGTCGTAGCGGCCATGATTGAATACTGCAGCCAGTGCGACATCGAATATCCAGATACACATGATGACCATCAGCCACATGTCGAGCAGCGAATGTGGTTTGCGCCACCACAGTAGCGCCAGTGCCGCCAGGCTAAACGACCAGCTGGCGACGGCGACGACAATCTTGGTGTCTGCGTCCATGTTGCCGTTCATGACCTGCGGCAGTAACCAGGCGCCGCTCGTGGCCAGCCACAAGAAAGCGAAGGCTAGGGCCAACATCATGACTAGCGCTACACATGCCATCCGCACCAGCGGGATGCGTTGCTCGACCGGTGTCGCCGTTGAGCCTTTCAAAAACGCATAGGCGATGACGAATAGCGGGAAGGTTCCATGCCAGAAAAAATATAGCCAGGCGGTGGTTTGCGGCCCGGCGTTCAGCAAGCCTGAAGGCGTGAACAAGCCGGGAAAGCTCAAGGCATGAAAGATCGCCATCACGGCATTGAAAAAATAGCCGCAAGCGATGACGAACAGGCCGCGCGAGCGCAGGATGTCATACTGCCCCAGGAGGAGGATGAACGTAATGATGTCGCCGATGATGACGGCGGTCTGATAGGCAGGAAGGAAAGCCGCGATTGGCGCAAGCGGCTCTTGGGCAAACGGGGCGGCGCTCAGGAATACCATTGCTGACATCAGCACGATGGCGAGGGCCATGCGTTGTTCATGCCTCTCAGGCCGCACCGTTGATAGGAAGGGAGAAACAGCCTGCGTCGGGTCTCTATGCGAGTTCGATGAGGAAGTAAAGCCGGGTGCCATCGCAACCTCCATACCAGGATACTGCTCCCCGGCACGAGGCTAGGGGAATGGGGGCGGAGGCTGGGCCCGGACTATGAACAAGTGATGCAATGGCCGCAATCGCAAATGCGCATGGCGGAACAATTGCCGGAATGACACAAGTATGTGATACCCATGAGGATTGTCAAGTATGATGGTCGACTATCGATATGAGATTTCCGTCACGTCAAACCATGAGGGGTAAACACTATAGGGCGAACATATGACAGCCCTGCGGTTGCTGTTGGTGGACGACGAACCGTTGATACGCACCACGTTCAAGCGTGGCCTGTGCGCCCGTGGCTATGACGTCACCACCGCCGACAGCGGGGAGGCGGCGCTGGCCAGCGCATCCACCACCCTGTTTGACTTGGCCATACTGGACATACGCATGCCCGACATGTCCGGCCTGGAACTCGGCCGCGTGCTGCGCGAACGGCATGGTTTGACCAGCATTTACGTCACAGCCATCGATGACGAAGCTTTCGTCGCCCAAGCGGTGCGGGAAGGGGCTCTCACCTATATCGTCAAGCCCATCGACATCACCCAATTGGTTCCGGCAGTCGAGACCGCTTGCGTACGTGGCCGGGAGATTCGCGCATTGATCGAGCAGAACACGCATCTCGATCGGGCGCTGGCTGACGGACGCCGCACCAGCGTGGCGGTCGGCATTCTGATGGAGCGGCACCGGCTGACAGAACAGCAGGCTTTCGAAAATCTGCGGGCGCAGGCGCGCAGGCAACGCCGCAAGCTCGAGGACCACTGCGGGGAGCTGATTGCATCCCTGGAGCTTGACATTGTGCCGATGCCTGCACACGACCCGGACAAACAGTTGTGAGGGTTTGATTGCACTCGTGGATATCGCCCAAGCTGGTCGAGATGCTCGGCGAGATCATCGAAGCAGCGATTGCCTTGGCAGGCACCGATTTCGGCAGCATCCAACTGCTTGATGACGGGGCCAAGCTCGGAATCGTCGCCCAACGCAACTTCCCGGCATGGTGGATCCCAGCCCCAAGCGTTATACGATGCCGCCAGTCGCAATGGCGTTTAACACCCGTCGCACTTCTGTCTTCTGATGTTTTCGTATGACAGATTTAATTCTTACGGATCAACCCGCCGCAAGAGCATACCCATCATTCGACGGTCACGCTCTTGGCCAGATTCCTCGGCTTATCGACATCGGTGCCGCGCGCCAGCGCGGTGTGATAGGCCAGCAACTGCAGCGGTACCACGTGCAGGATCGGCGACAGCATGCCGTAGTGTTCCGGCAGCCGGATCACGTGGATGCCGTCGCCGGAGGAAATGTGCGAATCGACGTCGGCGAACACATACAACTGGCCGCCGCGCGCGCGCACTTCCTGCATGTTGGATTTCAGCTTCTCGATCAGCGCGTCGTTCGGCGCGATGGTCACGACCGGCATTTCCTCGGTCACCAGCGCCAGCGGGCCGTGCTTCAACTCGCCGGCCGGGTAGGCTTCGGCGTGGATGTAGGAAATCTCCTTCAGTTTCAGCGCGCCTTCCAGCGCGATCGGGTAATGCATGCCGCGCCCGAGGAATAATGCATTTTCCTTGCGCGCGAATTCTTCGGCCCAGGCGATGATCTGCGGCTCCAGCGCCAGCACCGCGCCGACCGCGACCGGCAGATGGCGCAGCGCTTTCAGTTGCTCGGCTTCCTGTTCGTCGTTCAGGTGCCCGCGCACTTGCGCCAGCGCCAGCGTCACCAGGAACAGCGCGGTCAGTTGCGTGGTGAAGGCCTTGGTCGAGGCGACGCCGACTTCGATGCCGGCGCGCGTGATCAGCGCCAGCACGCATTCGCGCACCATGGCGCTGGTGGCGACATTGCAGATGGTGAGAGTATTGGCCATGCCTTGTGCGCGCGCGTGCTTCAGCGCCGCCAGCGTATCGGCGGTTTCGCCGCTCTGCGAAATCGTCACTACCAGCGCGTTCGGATTCGGTACGCTGTCGCGGTAGCGGTATTCACTGGCGATTTCGACGCTGACCGGAATCTTCGCCAGCGACTCGATCCAATACTTGGCGGTCAGGCCGGCGTAATAGCTGGTGCCGCAGGCCAGGATCAGCACCGAGTCGGTCTGCTGGAAGATCTTGTAGGCGGCGTCGCCGAACAGTTCCGGCATGATCGCGGTCACGCCTTCCAGCGTGTCGCCGATCGCGCGCGGCTGCTCGAAAATTTCCTTTTGCATGTAGTGGCGGTAGGGACCGAGTTCGGCGGCGCCGCTGTGGGCGTGCACGGTGCGCACAGCGCGTTCGGCTGGGCGACCGTCGGCATCGACGATCCAGGTGCGCCGCAATTGCAGGTCGACCACGTCGCCTTCTTCCAGGAAGATGATCTGGTCGGTGGTGCCGGCCAGCGCCATCGCGTCGGAGGCGAGGAAGTTCTCGCCGTCGCCAACGCCGACGATCAAGGGCGAGCCTTGCCGCGCGCCGATCACGCGGTGCGGCTCGTCGCGGCAAAACACCGCGATCGCGTAAGCGCCGCGCAGCCGCTTGACCGCCTGCTGCACGGTCTCGAACAAATCGCCGCCGTACAGGTGGTCGATCAGATGCGCGATCACCTCAGTATCGGTCTGGCTTTCAAAGACATAGCCGGCGGCAGTCAGTTCGGCGCGCAGCTCGTCATGGTTTTCGATGATGCCGTTATGCACCAGCGCGATGCGGTCGCGCGAGAAATGCGGGTGCGCATTGTGCGAGACCGGTGCGCCATGCGTGGCCCAGCGAGTGTGGGCGATGCCGGTAAAGCCGGACAGGCCGGTTTGCTCGACCTGCGCTGCGAGGTCGGCCACGCGCGCGGTGCTGCGCGCCCGCTGCAGCCTGCCGTCGACGTGCAGCGCGATACCGCACGAATCGTAGCCGCGGTATTCAAGCCGCTGCAAGCCTTGCAGCAGGATGGGAGTGATGTTGCGTTGCGCTACCGCGCCGACGATGCCGCACATGAGGAGCCCTTGCTTTGCGTAGGAAAGATGGGCTTATGCTAGGCGATCCGACATGAAATTTTGTATCAATATTTTGATAAATTCGAAGAATGATTAAGATGTATCAGGCAAGTGATTTAAAATTTCAAAATTAAATCAAATTTGGATAATTAAATCATGGAAGTCGAGTTGCAACTGGACGACCTGGACAAACGCATCTTGCGCCAATTGCAAGCCGATGCGGCGCTGACCAATCAGGAACTGGCGCGCTGCGTGCATGCGTCGGCGCCGACTTGCCTGCGCCGGGTCAAGCGGCTGGTCGAGAGCGGCGTCATCGCGCGCCAGGTGGCGCTGTTGGCGCCGGACAAGGTCGGCGCCGGCCTGACCGCGATCGTCGAAATCACGCTCGATCATCAGGCGGAAGAAAAGCAGCAGCAGTTCGAGGCGCTGGCGACGCAGGAGGAGGCGGTGCAGCAATGCTACCGGGTCTCGCCCGGGCCGGACTTCGTGCTGGTGCTGCAGGTGGCGGACATGGCGGCCTACCACGCGCTGGCGCACCGGCTGTTCGCCACGCATGCCAACGTGCGCAATGTCCGCGCGTATTTTTCGACCTTCCGTTGCAAGTTCGAGACCCGCCTGCCGCTGCCGTGAGGGGCGAGGGCAGCCCTTCATGGTTTCCTACCCGGCTATATACTCCATGCTATATATATCAATTTCCGCCGTTAAATGGCCTGTTATGCAATATACTCCGCGTTTCAGGCCCTGCCGCGGTTGGCAGTTGAAACCGCACGCTTGTCCCAAGACCTCCTTTGTTGCCCCCCCGCGCAGGCCGGGGCCCCGTGGCGTGAAGGGGCCACGACGCTGGGTTCCCGCCTGCGCGGGAACGACACAAGCAAGGTTCAACAGATCACTGCGACATAGCCTTATTTTTGGCGGGGAGCTTTGCCTGCGCACGAAGATGCTACTCGGGAGGCAGCGGTTTTTCCGCTGGCGCTGCGATACCGCATCCCGAAAGGTCTCGGCGCGCGCTGCCGGCGAGTGTGGCAAGCTGTCACCATCATCCATTCCCTGACGGAGACAGAAGATGCAGATTCCCTCGCAGAAGGATCAGGTCAGTGTCGAAGAATGGCAGTTGCGGGTCGATCTCGCCGCCTGCTACCGGCTGGTGGCGCGCTACGGCTGGAGCGACCTGGTGTTCACCCACATCAGCGCCCGTATCCCGGGGCCGGAACATCATTTCCTGATCAATCCGTACGGCCTGATGTTCGACGAAATCACCGCCTCGTCGCTGGTGAAGGTCGACCGGCAATGCAACAAGCTGACCGAGTCGCCGTTTCCGGTCAATCCGGCCGGCTTCACGATCCATAGCGCGGTGCACGAGGCGCGCGACGACGTGCAGTGCGTGATTCACACCCACACCCGCGCCGGGGTGGCTGTCAGCGCGCAGCGCGACGGCATCCTGCCGATTTCGCAGCAATCGACCTTCGTGCTTGGTTCGCTCGCGTATCACGATTACGAAGGGGTGGCGTTTCGCGAAGAGGAAAAGCCGCGCCTGCAAGCCGATCTTGGCCGCGCCAATTTCCTGGTGCTGCGTAACCACGGCTTGCTGGTGGCCGGCAAGACCATCGCCGATGCCTTTCTTTCGATGTACGTGTTCGAATCGGCCTGCCAGATCCAGATCGCCGCGCAGGCCGGCGGAGAACTGGTGGCGGTCGACCCGCGCATCCTTAACGGCGTGGCGGAATCGATGCGGGTGCAGACCGGTGGACTGGGCGGCGCCTTCGTCTGGCCGGCGCTGATCAGGAAGCTGGATCGGGAAGACCAAAGCTACAAATCCTGAGCGCCGGCGCTGGTTGCCGCCGCGCGCCTATTTTTTTTGCTTCTGTGGCCGCCGCCAGTTCTCGAGCGTGATTTGCTTGCTGCGCGAAATGGTCAGCTTGCCGTCCGGCGCATCGGCGGTCAGCGTGGTGCCGGCGCCCAGAGTCGCGCCCTTGCCGACCCGCACCGGCGCCACCAGTTGGGTGTCGCTGCCGATGAAGGCGTCGTCCTCGATCACGGTGCGGAATTTGTTGGCGCCGTCGTAGTTGCAGGTGATGGTGCCGGCGCCGATGTTGACGCGCGCGCCGACCGTGGCGTCGCCGACATAGGCCAGGTGGTTGGCCTTGCTGCCGGCGGCGATCTGGCTGTTCTTGATTTCGACGAAATTGCCGACGTGGACCTCCTCGGCCAGCACGGTGCCGGGCCGCAGCCGCGCATACGGGCCGATCTGGGCGGCGGCGCCAACGGCGGCGCCTTCGATGTGGCAGAACGGCTTGACCATCGCGCCGGCGCCGATTTGCGCATCCTTGATCACGCAGTGCGCGCCGATAGTCGCGCCATCGGCCAGCGTCACCTCGCCTTCGAAGACGCAGCCGACGTCGATCGTCACGTCGCGCCCGCAGGTCAGTTTGCCGCGCACGTCGATCCTGGCCGGGTCGAGCAGCGTCACGCCCCGCTCCAGCAGCGCGTCGGCGATGTTGCGCTGGTGGATGCGCTCCAGCTCGGCCAGTTGCACCTTGCTGTTGACGCCCAGCGTTTCCCAGGCGGCGTCCGGCTGCGCCGACACCACCGGCACACCATCGGCCACCGCGCGGGCGACGATGTCGGTCAGGTAGTACTCGCGCTGGGCATTGTCGTTCGAGAGCGTCGCCAGCCAATGCTTCAGCTTCGCGGTTGGCGCTACCAGGATGCCGGTATTGATTTCGCGGATCGCACACTCGGCCTCGCTGGCATCCTTTTGTTCGACGATGCGCCGAATCGAACCGCCTGCGCCGTCCGCGCGCACGATGCGGCCGTAGCCGTGCGGATCATCCAGCTCGACCGTCAAGATCGCCAGCTTGTCGCCGCCGGCGGCAGCCAGCAGCCGCTGCAGCGTGGCGGGCTGGGTGAGCGGCACGTCGCCGTACAGCACCAGGGTCGGTACACCATCCTCCAGGTGCGGCAGCGCCTGCAGCACCGCATGGCCGGTGCCAAGTTGCGGTTCCTGTTTGGCAAAGCGCAGATCGGGCGCGGCCAGCGTGGTCGGCACCGCTTCGCCGCCATGGCCGTAGATCACGCACAGGGTGGTTGGCGCCAGCGTCCGCGCACTGTCGATCACGTGGCCAAGCAGGGGTTTGCCGGCCAGTGGATGAAGAACCTTGGGCAGCGCCGACTGCATGCGCTTGCCTATGCCGGCGGCCAGGATGACGACGTTCATGGGAGAGGATAAGGATGGGAAACGGACAAAAATTCTATCATGCACCGCCGCGGCAGCCGGCGTTGGCGCAGGCGCTCAGCGATTGCCTGACGTGTCGCCGCGTGCCGGCCGCTCGCCTTCGCGGCTCCGATTCTCGAACTGCCGTGGCCGCCCCGTATCGGCCGGCGTCGCGCGCTCGAAGCGCTGGCCCTGTCCCACTGGGGGCGGCAGCGCCAGTCCGGCGCGGCCCGGTGCAGAGCGCTGTTCGGGCTGCGGCGAGGACGGCGCCGGCGGCTGTTCCGGGTGCGGGCGCGGCGCGATCCGCATCGGCGCACGTTGCTCGGGCGCGGCCGGCGCCAGCGGTGCGTTCTGCGGTGCGCGCAGCGGTTGCGTCCGCGGCGCGGCTTCGCGGCGCTGCTCGAACGGTTGGGGCGCCGACCCGAAGCGTTGCACGGGCGGTACGGTCGGCTCCGGCGAGCGCATCGGCGCTGGTGCGGCCAGCGGGGCGGGCACCGGTGGCTCCCGCCGCTGCTCGGGGATGGCGCGCGGCGTGACAGCCAGCGGCGGACGGGCCAGCGTGGCCGGCATCGTCGCCGACAGCGGCGCGCTGCCCAGTTGCTGCGGCGCGCCGACCAGCGCCGGTGCCCGGCCAACGGCGATGCTGCGCCGCTGCTCGAAGCGCTCGTGCGGGATCACGGTGACTGCGTTGTGTTCCAGCCGCTCGCGATAAATCGCCTGGAAATCCGGCCGGCTGCCGCGGCCGGTGTAGGGCTCATTCAGGCGCCGCGTATAGGCTGGCGAGGCCGCATAGCCGGGGCGGAAATCTTGATGCGGCGCGAGCGGGAACCAGCCGACCGCGGGCGCGCTGCCAACCGAAAACCGGGCATTCCAGTTGTCGCTGCCGACCCAGCCGACCAACGCCGGCGCCCACACCGGCCGCGCCACCACGCGCCCCGGCACCCAGCACCAGCGCTGCCGGAACCAGGCCCAGCGGCCGTAGTGAAACGGTGCATAGCCCCAGGGCGCGGTATCAATCCAGGTCCAGCCCCACGGCTCGATCCAGGTCCAGCGGCCATCGCGGTAGGGGGCCCAATCGGCCGGCAGGTTTTGCGGAATCCAGACGGCGCCATAGTCGTCGCTGATGCTCCAGGCGCCGTACTGGTCGAGGACTTCATAGCCGGTCAGTTCCGGCGACACGTAGCGCGCCGAAACCGACTGGTCGTCGCGCTGGTCGCGTGCCAGGCTCCATTGGTCGAAATCGTCATGCGTGGCGGCGCCGACCTGCACCTGGCCGTCCGCCAGGAGCGCGCGCTGGCCGGCTGCCAGCATCAGTGTGGAGGAGAAGACGCCGCTGTCAACGCGCGCTGCGCCAGAAAACAGGTTGACGATGGTGGTGCCGGGTGGGCGTCCGGCGTCGGCGCGCAGTTGCGATGGCGCGCTCAGCATCAATCGTCCCTGGGCCGTGCTCAGCTCGAAACCCGCAGCCAAGTCCGGATTTTTAACGCGCGCGTTCAGGCCGCCTTGCAACAGCCGCAGGCGCAGGATCTGATCGTCCAGTTCGGCGATTTCGAGTTCGGAACCGGCATCCAGCCGCAGGGCGGTCGAGCCGACGCGCAATTCGGCGCGCGCGCCGGGGCCGGTGCGAATGACGTTGCCGGAAGTCAGCGGCCAGTTCGGCAACGCCGGCGCCGACTCGGCGTCGTAAGTGGTGCGAAATTCAACCTCGCCTTGCAGGTAGGCGATGCTGCCGACGCGCGCCGGCGGGTCGGCCAGCGCGACACTCCCGGTCAGAACCAGGCCGAACAGCAGCAACAGCTTGAGGCAGGCGGTTTTCAACAGCGCGATGCCGGTGCGCTCCGGACTCAGGAGCGACAGCGTGCGGTGCCCGGATTCCTTGAATGCTTTCATCGCGTCTTCTCAAGAAGCCAGCAATGGATTCACTATACATTTTTTAGTGCCACGGCATTATCAGCAAAATGCCTTCGTCAGGCAGCGCGGCAACCGTGCCAGGCGTCAAATTCCGGTTAGGCAAGAAAGTGTTGCCGAGCCCGGATTGACGTTGCCGAGACGGACTCGCGCATCCCGGCGACAAATAAAACGGTGTTTACTTGCGTAGTCGATGACTGGGCCACTGCTGTCTGCGTGGCAATGAGCAAATCTTTCCCAATTTGACAACTTCCGCTAGAATCCGCGCCATCCATTCACTCCCCTCAGGCGCTCCCGACATGAACCGTCCTCCCCCTCATGGCGCGATCTGGATGTTCGGTGTTGCCCTGTGTGCGACTCTATCCGGCACGGTAGAGGCACAGATCCAGCCCTTGAGTGTGCTGGCGACGCGTGGAGGCCCACTGGAAACCGGTACGTACGCTTGCCGCCAGCAATACAACCAGGCCGGCTATACCTACAAGGTGATCGAGTTCAACAGCCCCACCCGCTACCATTGGGTGCATGGCGGCAAGTCGCCGGGCGCGATGCAGGCCGATAGCCGCAGCGGCAAGATCGCGTTTAGCTCCGGCAAGCTGGCCAACGGCTTCGAGGCTTACTACGGCAAACGTTCTGATGGCGCGCCGCTGGTGATCCTGGTCGACACTGACCTGGCGCCCAAGGCCGACGCCTACGATTACTGCACCCGCCGCACCGACCAGCAGTAGCCAACGGCCAGCCGACATGACGATGATCAGCACGACCGTCGTTCTGGTGGAAGACAACCAGTTGCATGCGCGCCGCTTTCGCGACAACATCGCTGCCGACGATTCGCTGCGGCTGCTGCGCGAGTTCAGCAGCGGCGCGCAGGCAATCGCCGAGATGGCGGCGCTGCGCCCGGATGTGGCACTGGTCGATATCCACCTGCCTGATGTCAGCGGCTTCGAAGTGATCCGCCATATCCGTGTGGTGTCGCCGCATACCGCGATCATGGTGGTGTCGGTGTTCGGTGGCGAGCGCAATCTGGTGGAGGCGATCGAAGCCGGCGCCACCGGCTATCTGCTCAAAGACAGCAGCGCGCATGACTTCAACCGCAGCATTCATGCGTTGTGTGCCGGCGAATCGCCGATCAGCCCCTCGCTGGCACGCCATCTGCTGGCGCGCCTGCAGCCGTCACGCTCCGCCCAACCGGCGGCGTCTTCGCCGCCGTCGCCGCTCTCCCCGCGCGAAACCGAAGTGCTGGAGATGATCGTCGGCGGGCAAAGCCTGGCCGAGATCGGCGCCGCGATGTATATCTCGCCGCTGACGGTCAAGTCGCATGTGCAGAACATCTACCGCAAGCTGGAGGCGCGCTCGCGCCAGCAGGCGATCCAGCGCGCGCGCCAGCGCGGGCTGCTGACGCCATGAGCGGCTGGCGGCGCTGGAGCCTGGTGCTGCCGGTCGCCGCCTTGGCCCTGGCGTTGGCATTGTGGGGCGGGTGGCCCGGGCCGCTGCCGCCGGGCGTGCTGGTGCTGGACGCTGCCAGCTTTGCCAAGTCCGATGCGCCGGCGCCACCCGACGCCGGGCCGCTGTGGGCGCCGCGCAAGCTGCCGGACGACTGGCGCCGCAGCCTGCCCGGCCAGCATGGCTATGGCTGGTATCGCCTCACGTTCGACCTCGAGGTGGCGCCGGCCGACAGCTGGGGCGTGTACCTTAGCCAGGTGTCGACCACCTACCAGCTCTTCGTCAACGGCATCGAGGTCGGCAGCGGCGGCGGCATGAGCGGCGAAATCCGCCGCCTCGCCGGCCGCCCGCAGTTCGATCCGGTGGCGGCGCACATCCTGCACTCCGGGCGCAACGAACTGCTGCTGCGGCTGCGTGTGGCCTCCAATCTGCGCGGCGGCCTCGGCCCGCTAACGCTCGGTCCGCGGCAGGCGGTGGAGGGCATCTATGAGCGCGCCGAATTGCTGCGCGTGGCGCTGCCGCGCGCCGTCAATCTGGCGCTGCTGTTCACCGGCCTGCTGGTGGGCTTGCTGTGGCTGCGGCGGCGACGGGAAGCGCTATATGGCTATTTCGCCGGGCTGGCGGTGCTCTGGTCCCTGCGCAATTTTCACTATACCTTCGCGCCGGCCGGCCTGCCGTCGCTGCTTTGGGAGTCGTTCGTGCTCGGCAGCCTGGGTGTTGTGCTGCTGCTGTTGTGGCGCTTCATGCTGCGCTTCACCGACCAGCGGATGCCGCGTTCGGAGCGCGCGCTGAGTTGGTGTTTCGGCCTGGCGCCGCTGCTGTTCCCGCTGCTGGGTGAGCAGCGCCTGAGCCAGATCCGCATCGGCTGGTATCTGGCCTGCGCCGGCCTCGGCGTGTTGGCGATTGCGGCCCTAGTCCGATATTTGCGCACACCCGCCGGCCGCGCCCGCCGCGGCGCCTGGCTGATTCTCGGCGCCATGTGCATGACCCTGTTGCTGGGACTGACCGACCTTGCCGTCAGTGCCGGCCTGCTGCCGTTCGGACCGGCGGCACGCATGGCCTTCGGCGCGCCGCTGCTGCTGACGGCGCTGGTGGTGGCGGTGGCCGAAAACTATTTCGATACCTTCGCCCAGGTGCGCCGGCTGAATGCCGAACTCGAGCAGCGCGTGCTGGAGCGTACGCAGGCGCTGCAACAGGCGCAGGGCGAGATGGAAGCGCTGGCGCGCGCACACGCGGTGAGCCAGGAGCGCGAGCGGCTGATGCGCGACATGCACGACGGCGTCGGCTCGCAATTGATGACCACCTTGGCCGCGGTCGAGCGCGACGAACTCGCCAGTCCGGCGGTGGCGGCGCTGCTGCGCGACTGCATCGCCGACCTGCGGCTGGTGATCGACTCGCTGGAACCCGACCAGCGCTCGCTGCAGTTGGCGCTGGCCAATCTGCGCTACCGCCTGGAGCCGCAATTGCAGGCTGCCGGCATCGGCATGCAATGGGCCGTGCCGGTCGCCGCGGCGCCGGCGTGGCCGCCGGGCACCGTGCTGCAGGTGCTGCGCATCGTCCAGGAAGCCCTGGTCAACGCGATCCGGCATGCGGGCGCGCGCCAGTTGCGGGTGGCCATGTTCGAGCGCGGCGGCGCCTTGCAGGTCGAGGTCGGCGATGACGGGCGCGGCCTGCCGCCAGCCGCGCTGAATGCCGCGCCCGGCGGTGCCCGGCGCGGCCTGGAGAATATGCGGCTGCGCGCCGCCGAGATCGGCGGCCGGCTGGCCGTGCGCTCCACGGATGCCGGGACCACGGTGGCGCTTAGCTTGCCGCTGCCGCCCGCCGCCTGAAAAAGGCGCCCAAATACTCCGAAAGGAGCATTTCGGGATGCGCCGCCCTGCCTATACTCGCTCCACCTGACCACCATCTCGGAGCCCACATGTCCACTTCTCTGTTCTTGCGCAGCCTCGCCGCCGCCGCCCTGGCGCTGACCAGCCTGGCGGCCGCGGCCAATAATGTCGCCTACATCTCGTCCGCCAGCGGCTATCTGCTGCACAACAGCGGCGGCAATGCGGTGACCGCCAATTGGCAGGGCCAGTCGCCACTGCAGGGTTTCTCCGGCTACGGCCCGATTCACTTGAACGGCCAATGCCTGAGCGGCAAGAGTGGCAACCAGCCGCTGCGCTGGGAAGGCTGCCGTAGCGGCGACAAGGCGCAGGTCTGGAAGCTCAGCGGCGGTCGGCTCAACAACGAACTCGGCTGGTGCGCCGACGTCGAAGGCGGTCGTGGCGGCGCCGGCGCCCGCGTGCTGGCCTGGAGCTGCCACGGCGGCGCCAATCAGCAATGGCGCTCGCACGCCAGCGTGTCGGCGCAGTCGCTGGCAAACAACATACGTGACAGCGCCGCGCGCAACGCCTTCCTCGAGTCGGTGCGCTCGGCGCCGGCGGGATCGGTGATCAGCCTGCAAACCGGACAGGTCGTGGCGGCCGGCGGCGCGAATGCCGTTGCCGGTGGCGGCGCTACCGTCGTCTCGGCCGGCGGCGGCAATGTGGTCGCGGCCGGCGGCCTGAACTAAGTGATGGGCGAGCGTCCATTGCGCCGGGCGGCGCTGGCGGCCCCGCTGCTGTTGCTGGCGTCGAGCGCGCTGGCAGTGCCGCTGACGCCAGCCAGCGGTGCGCTGACGGTCAGCGGCAGCATGGAAGGAATCGGCAGCTTCGAAATCCAGGCCACGCTGCAAGGCGGCAATTTCAAGGGTAACGCCAAGTTTGACATCGAAGGCGAAACGCTCAGTGCGGCCTTGCTGCCGAATCGCAGCTATCTTGAAAACGGCAAGTGCTACTTTCGCATCGATAGCGGCCGCGCCCGCGCCGAGCTGGGCGGGCCTTGCGACAGCAACAGCTTCAGCGGCCGCTTCGAGAGTTTCGTTCCCGGCCAGGGGGTGCGCGGCGGTGATTTCAAGGGCCAGGTGGTGCTGGCGGCGAAACCGGCCGTCGGCGCCAAGGCCGGCGGTACGCTGCCGGGCGGCAAGCTGACTTGCGCCTACAACGAGGCCATTCGCAGCTTCAAGCTGGGTGAAACCACGCAATACCAACTGCGCTTCAGCAACATGGTCAGCCTGACGCTGGCAGCCGACGGCACTTATCGCGCCGGCACCAAATCGAGCGGTCGTTTTGCGCATGAAGGAAATCAGATCCGCCTGACCTCAGGCACCTGGAGCGGCGCGGTCGGCACGCTGGAGCCGGATCGTTCCGGCCAGCCGGCAGTGGTGTTTTACATCGACCAGAACCGCCGGCCGGATGGCGTGCATATCGTCGATCCATTTACCACGCGCTGCACCAGTCCACGCTGACCCGCACCGGAGCCACCTATCATGGAATTGCTGCTCGGACTGATCGTCGTCGTCGCCGCCGCCATGCTGCTGCGGCGCACCCTCTACAACCGCCCGATCAAGTTCAAGTTCGACGGCCAGCGTTACATCCGCATGCCGGACAAGCGCTTTTGCCATGCCGACGGTGCGCCGATTACCGATGCCGAACTGGCGGCCAGGGTGCAAGCCTATTGGCAGGCGATGGAACGCAGTGCCGAGGCGATGGACGCGCGCGACTGATTGCAAGCCGGGCGTCGCAGTCCTCAAGTCTTGCAGAGCGATGCCAGCGCGCCGCCGTCGATGCCGGCCAGGTCGTCCGCCTCCAGCCAGCGCCACTGGCCGGCAGCCAATTCCGGCTCCAGTTGCAGGCCGCCGATGGCACTGCGGTGCAGCCGTTCGACACGGTTGCCGACCGCCGCCAGCATGCGCTTGACCTGATGATATTTGCCTTCGCCGATGGTCAGTTCGAGTTCATGCTCGGCCAACTGGCGGCAGGCGCGCGCGGCTACCGGTCGCGGATCGTCGTGCAGCACCACCCCGGCCAATAGCGCCTCGATTTGCGGCGCCGCCAGCGGGTGGCGGGTGGTGACCCGATATACTTTCGGTATGCCGTGTTTCGGCGCGCTGCAGCGATGGATGAAGGGGCCATCGTCGGACAGCAGCAACAGCCCGGTGGTATCGAAGTCGAGCCGGCCGACGCACTGGATGCCGCGCGCGATCAATTCCGGCGGCAGCAGACTGAACACGCTCGGGTGCATGTGGGTCTTGTGCGAGCACTCGTAGCCGGCCGGCTTGTGCAGCGCCAGGTAGACCCGCTCCCGATAGCGCCACACGCTGCCGTCGATACTGAAACTGAGGTTTTCCGGCGCGAACTCGGCGCCCGGCTGCAGGCACGGTATGCCATCGACGGCGACCCGGCTATCGAGGATCAGGTTGCGGCACTGGCGGCGGCTGCCGAAGCCCTGGCTTTGCAGCAGTTTTTCCAGCGTCATGTGGCGCGGTTCCGGCCGTCAGCCGCTGCGACGCAGCGAAATGATGTGGCTCTGGCCATCGTCGCTGCCGCCGATCGTGCACGGCTCCTCGTCGAAGGCGATATCGCCATTCGGATCGGCGACGCCGCTGGCGACTAGGCCGGTGAAATCGAACAGAGTGCGGTCCAGCAGGTGCGACGGCGCCACGGTGGAGAGGGCGGCAAAGATGTTGTCGACCCGGCCCGGGAATTTTTTGTCCCATTCGCGTAGCAGCGCCTTGATCTGCTTGCGCTGCAGGTTTTCCTGGCTGCCGCACAGGTCGCACGGGATGATCGGGAATTGCTTGACCGCGGCGTAGCGCTCGGTATCGGCTTCCTTCACGTAGGCCAGCGGCCGGATCACGATGTGGCGGCCGTCGTCGGATTGCAGCTTGGCCGGCATGCTCTTCAGTTTGCCGCCGAAAAACATGTTCAGAAAGAAGGTTTCCAGGATGTCGTCGCGGTGGTGGCCGAGCGCGATCTTGGTCGCGCCCAGTTCATCGGCCACGCGGTACAGGATGCCGCGCCGCAGCCGCGAGCACAGCGAGCAGGTGGTCTTGCCTTCCGGGATCACGCGCTTGACGATGCTGTAGGTGTCCTGGTTTTCGATGTGGAACGGCACCCCCAGCGCGCTCAGGTAATCGGGCAGCACGTGCGCAGGGAAGTTCGGCTGTTTCTGGTCGAGGTTGACGGCGACGATATCGAAGCGGATCGGCGCCCGTTCGCGCAGCGTCAGCAGGATGTCCAGCAGCGCGTAGCTGTCCTTGCCGCCGGACAGGCAGACCATGACCTTGTCGCCGTCCTCGATCATGTTGAAGTCGCCGATCGCCTGCCCGACCTGGCGGCACAGCCGCTTATGCAGCTTGTTGTTTTCGTAGGCGATCTTTTCGGCCTGGCGCAGGCCGGGCACGGCCGCGCTCGGGGTGGCGGCTTGGTCGAGATCATCCATGTCCGGCTCCGGCAACGCTGGCGTCCTTGACGCGAAACACTTCGACCCCGACCGAGTCGCAATCTGGATAGACATCCGGCTTTTCGGTGGAGACCCGCACCGCGCGCACTTTCGGATGCGCCAGCATGGCGCTCGCGACGTCGTCGCACAGGGTTTCCTGCAAATGGATATGACCTTGCGCCATGCGGCGCGCGATGGTGCTGCGGATGAAGTCGTAGTCGACCACTTCCTGCAGGCGGTCGTCCTTCGGGGTCGAGGCGGCGAGCGGAATGAACAGGTCGACGTTGATCAGCACCCGCTGTTCGCCGCGCTTTTCGAAATCGTGCACGCCGATATTGATCAGCACTTCATAGTTGCGCAGGAACAGGCGGCGGCAATCGGTCAGGCCGGGATAGGACAGGAGTGAGAGCATGGTGTCGGGAATTTATTGAGCGAGGAACATGACGTCGCGCGGTAACGGCAGCAGGTGCTGGCCGCCGTCGACGATCAGCGTCGTGCCGGTGACCGCCGGCGCTGCGGCCAGGTAGCAGACGGCGGCGGCGATGTCGTCCGGCGTGCTGGATCGGCCGAGCGGCGTGGTGCGATGGGCGGCGGCAAAACCCTGCGCGCTTTGCGCGCCCGATACCAGCGTGATGCCGGGCGCGATGCCGACCACGCGCAGCTTCGGCGCCAGCGCCTGCGCCAGCAGGGTGGTGGCGCTGTGCAGCGCCGCTTTCGACAGCGTGTACGATAGGAAATCCGGATTCGGGTTGAACAGTTTCTGGTCCAGCAGGTTGATCACCACCCCTTGCGCGCCGTCCGGGGTGGCGGCGTGCAGCGCCTGCGCCAACAGGATCGGCGCCGCCAGGTTGGCATGCATGTGCGCGTCCAGCCGCGCCTGTGAAAATTCGGCGGCGCTGTCGTAGTCGAACAGCGCGGCATTGTTGACCACGCAGGACACCGGGCCGAGCCGGGCGGAAATCGCCGGCAGCAGTTGCCGGACCGCGTTTTCGTCGGCCAGGTCGCACGGGAACGGGAGCGCGCGCCGGCCCAGCGCTTCGATGGCGCCTACCGTGTCCAGCGCGTCGGCGCCGGAATCGCGATAATGCACGGCCACGTCCCAGCCGCTGCGCGCCATGGCCAGTGCGATGCAGCGGCCGATGCGGCGGGCGGCGCCGGTGACCAGCGCAATTTTCGGTCGATCTGTGCTCATGAAATGATCCTGCGGCCGACGATTTGAAAACAACTGCATACAATAGCGCCATGCCCCTGCAACTACCCGAACCCACCGCCGATGCGCTGGCCGCCTCAGAGGCGCTGCAACAACGGATTGTCGCCGAGATCGAGCACGCCGGCGGCTGGATTTCGTTTGCGCGCTACATGGAGCTGGCGCTGTATGCGCCCGGCCTCGGTTATTACAGCGGCGGCGCGGTCAAGCTCGGCAAAGACGGTGATTTTACAACCGCCCCCGAAATCACGCCGCTGTTTGGCGCCGCGCTGGCGCATGCGGCGGCGCCGCTGCTGGCGCAGAGCGCGCCGCAATTGATGGAGTTCGGCGCCGGCAGCGGCCGGCTGGCGCGCGACATGCTGACCGAACTGGCGCAGATGGGCGCTGCGCCGCAGACTTATTTCATCGTCGAGCTGTCGGGCGAGCTGCGTGCGCGCCAGCAGCAGACCTTGCGCGACTTTCCCCAGGTTCAGTGGCTGGAGCAGTTGCCGGCGGCCTTTGCCGGGGTCGCGATCGGCAATGAAGTGCTGGATGCAATGCCGGTGCATCTGGTGATCAAAACCGAAGACGGCTGGCGCGAACGCGGCGTCGGCCTCGGTCCGCAGGGATTTGTCGAGGCCGAGCGCGACTGCGCGCCGCCACTGTTGGCGCAAGTACGCGCCCAAATTCCCGAGGCCGACCTGTTGCCGGTCGGCTATCTGACCGAAGTGCACATGGTGGCCGCCGGCTTCATGGCCTCGCTGGCGGCGATGCTGGCGGCCGACGAAAAAGGGGGCGCCGCGATCCTGATCGATTACGGTTTTCCGGCGCATGAATATTATTTGCCGGAGCGCAGCGCAGGCACGCTGATGTGCCACTATCGGCATCATGCGCATGGTGAGCCGTTCTACCTGCCCGGCTTGCAGGACATTACCGCGCACGTCGATTTCACGGCGATGGCACGCGCCGCGCAAGAGTACGGGCTGGAGGTGCTGGGCTACGGCAGCCAGGCCGGTTTCCTGCTGGCGGCCGGGATTGGCGATCTGCTGCTGCGAACTTCGCCGGAGGATGCGCGGCGTTACCTGCCGCAGGCCAACGCGTTGCAGCGGCTGCTGTCGCCGGCCGAAATGGGCGAGCTGTTCAAGGTATTGGTGGTCGGCAAAGGAGTGCGGTTGGCGCCGGAATTCGAGCGCAACGATCGCAGCCATCGGCTCTGAAGCGGGTCGTCCGGCAGGCATTCATATACTGAGCCCAGTAAAATTTCATGTCGCAGGGATGACGGGCGGTATCGGCTGCAATTTTGTGTCTTGATTGGGAGTATTTATGGATAACGCGTCATGATCCGCTGGGTGCTGGTCATCTTCATCGCCCTGATCGTGTTTTCCGCGCTCTTGCCTTGGCTGGAAAAACTCGGCGTCGGGCGCTTGCCGGGTGATCTCCGCTTCAAGCTGTTCGGTCGTGTCTGGTCGCTGCCGTTCGCCTCCACCGTGCTGCTGTCGGCGCTGGCGTTCATGGTGGCGAAATTACTGCCATAGCAGTCCGTGCGGCTGCGGCCGGGGTTTTCTTCTTGACGACATGAGCGAAATACAACCGACCCTGGAACAATTGCGCGCGCGCCACGGCACGCGCTACAAGTGGCTGGTGCTGCTGACGGTGCTGATCGGCACCATGGCCTCGATCCTTTCATCGACCATCGTCAACGTCGCGATTCCGGATCTGAGCCATTATTTCCGCATCGGCCAGGCCAGCGCCCAATGGGTCGCGGCGGGCTTCATGCTGGCCATGACGCTGTCGATGCTGACCACGCCCTGGTTGCTGCTGCGCTTCGGCCTGCGCCGCACCTATACCGGCGCCATCCTGTTGTTACTGGCCGGCGGCGTTATCGGCGGCTTCAGTTCCAATTTTGCGCTACTGCTGGCGATGCGGGTGGCGCAGGGCTTGGCAGCCGGCGTGCTGCAGCCGATTCCCAACATCATCATCCTGCGTTCCTTCGCGCCCAACGAGCAGGGGCGGGCGATGGGCCTGTTCGGTTTCGGCGTGGTGCTGGCGCCGGCGATCGGGCCTTCGGTCGGCGGCTTCCTGGTCGAGCTGTTCGGCTGGCGCTCGATCTTTTTCGTGGTGGTGCCGTTCTGCGTCGGCGTGCTGTTCCTGATCCGCCGTTTCCTGCCGGTGAATTCGTCGCTGATGGGCGAGACCAAGGCGCTCGACTGGAAAGGCTTGCTGCTGATTGGCGTCAGCACCATGGGCGTGCTGAACGGGCTGACGCATCTGCGGACCGAGCCGCTGTTCGGCGGCGCGCTGCTGGTGCTCGGCGCCGCCGCCCTGGCCGGCTTCATCGGCTACCAGCGGCGGGCAGTGCAGCCGCTGATGAACATGCGGCTATACCGCTACCGCCAGTTCACGATGGGGGCGCTGGTGGCTTTCATTTACGGCATGGGCCTGTTCGGCTCGACCTATTTGCTGCCGGTCTACATGCAGATGGCGCTGCAGTATTCGCCGACCCACGCCGGGCTGGTGCTGCTGCCGGCCGGTATCGTGCTGGCGATCGTGATCCCGCTCGCCGGGCGCCTGGCCGACCGCTTTTCGCCGCATCTGCTGGTGACCCTCGGGCTCGGGCTGCTGACGCTGTCGTTCGGCCTGATGACCAGCGGTTCGGCCGGCACCACTTTCCTGACCCTGACGGTATGGGCTGTGATCGGCCGCGCTGGCCTCGGCTTCGTGTTGCCGGCCTTGAGCCTGGGGTCGATGCGCGGGCTGGATGCCGGCCTGATCGCGCAAGGCGCCAGCGCCATCAGCTTCCTGCGCCAGATGGGCGGCGCGATCGGCGTTTCCCTGGCCGGGATTGTGCTCGAATGGCGGCTGGCCGCGCATCACACCAGCCTGACCGATGCCGCCGGCGATGCGGCGGCGCGCATCCATGCCTTTGACGAAACCTTCTGGTTCGTGACGCTGGTGTGCGCCTTGGCGATGTTCGCCGCCTGGCGCATGCGGCCGGCCACCGACGAAACCAACGACGCCGACGGCAGCGCTACCCGCTGAACCCGGCGCTGGCGCCGGGTTGCCTTGCTCCCCCTTATTGCGCATAATCGCGCCACGCTGGCGCCGATGCTCGCATGCAACTTTGTCGTTGCCGCCCACTCCAACGATTTCTGTTCAACGCCGACGCCACCGGGGGCGATCGCAACAATGGAAAGCACTCCTGATATCGGCGCCGTGCCCGGCGCGGCCAAACGTACCAGCCGCGCGGAGGGCCAACTGCGGTCGCCGGCAATCGCCGGCACGCCGGAACGCCGCCGCGGCAGGCGCCACAGCCGCTCGATGCGTAACTCGATGCGGCAACTGCTGGTCGTGACCGGCTTTACCGCCCTCTATCTGTTCGGCTTGCTGGTGTTCAACCTGCAAGAGCTGCTGGCGCAATCGACGCTGGCGGCGGCCGCGCTGGCCAGCGCCGCCATGCTGGGCACCTTCTACCTGCTGTTTGCCAGCGGCCTGAACCGGCGCGCCGCCAACCGCAGCCTGGCGACGGAGCAGACCCTGTGCGGCCTGGCGATCCTGCTCTGGGTTACCTATGCGGCGCCGGCCACCCACATCATGTTCGGCCCCTACTTGCTGCTGACGCTGGCCTTTGGCAGCTACCACCTGGGTGCGCGCGCGATCTTCCTGCTGCTGGCGGCGGCGCTGGCGGGGTTTTGCGCAGTGCTGTGGGCGCATTTCCTGGAGCACCAGGACGCCGGCCTGCTGCGCTCCGAATTGCAGCATTTGCTGGTGCTGCTGTTGGTGCTGCCGGGGTTTCTGCTGCTGGCGGCGCGCGTGCGGAGCCTGAACCAGGCGCTGTATCAGGCCGGGGTCGAGATCGTCACGATCAAGGAAAACGCGCGCCGCGACCCTTTGCTCGGTTGCTACAACCGGCGTTACACCACCGCCGCGCTGGAACAACACAAGCGCGGCGCCGACGAAACCGGTTCCGAACTGTGCCTGGCGCTGATCGACCTCGATCACTTCAAGCGCGTCAATGATGAAATCGGCCACCTGGGCGGCGACGATGTCTTGCGCAAGTTTGCCCGCGTGGCGCAGGCCAACCTGCGCCGCCACGACGTCTTCGGCCGCTATGGCGGCGAGGAATTCCTGCTGATCCTGCCCGATACCGAGCTCCTGACCGCGCTCAACATCGTCGAGCGCATCCGGCTCCAGGTCGAGCGCCATCGCTGGGGCGAGAAGCTGCCGGGCGGCGTCACCGTCTCGATCGGACTGACGCAATACCTGCCGGGCGAATCGGTGCTCGACCTGTTTTCGCGCGCCGATACCGCGGCCTACATGGCCAAGCGCGGCGGCCGCAATCAGGTGGTGGTGGAGGAGCCGGCGGCGCAGTAGGCCTCCGGCAGCCAGGCCGACAGCAGCGTCGGCGGCCGCCCGATCAGCGCGCGGCCGCGATAGCTGACGATCGGCCGCTGCAACAATCCCGGGCACTCGGCCAGCGCCTGCAGCAAGGTCGCGTCATCGGCGTGCTCCAGTTGCAGCCGTTCATAATCCGGCTGGTTGCGGCGGACCATCTCGTGCGCCGGCACGCCGAGCTGGCGCTGCAGCGCGCGCAATTGTTCCAGCGTCAGCGGCGTCTTCAGGTACTCGACCACTTGCAGCGGCACCTCGTGGTCAGCGCCGAATTGCTGCGCCAGCGCCAGCCCTTCGCGCGATTTGGAACAATGGGGGTTGTGGTAGATCGTCAGCATGCATGCTCCATCGGTCAATAATCCATTCGGTGTCCGGCCGCGCACCATCAATCGTTGGCGCCGGGCGGGGTATTCTTCAGTTCTTCGGCATCGCGCGCGAACATTTCCTCCAGCTCCTGCCTCCCTTGCTGCAACATCGACACCATCTGCGCCTGGTCCTTGTAATGCGGGTACACCGCCATCAGTGTCTTCAGATTATGCGCGCGAAACTTGCGCACCACCTGCCGCGCGCGGACCGCGCTGAAACCGAGTTGCTGCAGCAGGCTGCCGCCCAATAGCAGCGACGATTCGAAGGTTTCGCGCTCGATGATGGTGACGCCGCGATCCAGCAGGTCGTAATAATGCGACACGTTGCGCGCGCGCGCCAGCAGTTGCAGATGCGGGAATTCACGCCGGGCGGCGTCGACCAGTGCCAGGCTGTCGTCGACATCGTCGATCGCCACCACCAGGAATCTGGCATGGCGGGCGCCGGCCGCTTCCAGCAGATCGGTGCGCGTGGCGTCGCCGTAGAACACCTTGAAGCCGAATTTGCGCAGCAGCTCGATCTGGTCCGGGTCGTGGTCCAGCACCGTGGCACCGATGCGATTGGCGAACAGCAGGCGGCCGATGATCTGGCCGAAGCGGCCGAAGCCGGCGATGATCACCGGATGTTCCTGCGGCGGAATCGCGTCGTCCGGCCGCTGCTGGCGAAAGCGCGGCTCCAGCAGCCGGTCGTGCAGCACCAGCAGCAGCGGCGTCGCCACCATCGACAGCGCGACCACCAGCGCCAGCAGCGACGCCACCGCCGGCGCGAGGACGCCAGCGGTGGCGACCGCTGCGAACACGACGAACGCGAATTCGCCGCCTTGCGACAAGAGGAAGGCGAACAGCGCCTGCTGGCCGCGCGGAATGTCGAATCCTTTGCCAAGCAGGTACAGCGTGCCGATCTTCAGCGCCAGGAACAGCAGCACCAGCCCCAGCACCAGCGCCGGCTGCGCCAGCAATACGCTGAAATCCACCGCCATGCCGACCGCGATGAAAAACAGGCCGAGCAACAGGCCCTTGAACGGCTCCAGGTCGGACTCCAGCGCATGCCGGTATTCCGAATCGGCCAGAAGCACCCCGGCCAGGAAGGTGCCGAGCGCCATCGACATGCCGACCGCCTGCATCAGCCAGCCGATCGCAATCACCAGCAACAGCGCGAAGGCAGTGAAAATTTCGCGCATCCCGGTCTTGGCGATGATGCGCAACACCGGTCGCAGCAGGTGGCGGCCGGTGAACACCAGCGCCAGGATCACGCCCACCGCCTTGAGCGCGCCGAGCCAGTCGATGCTGCCATGGGCAAGCGTCGTGCCGCCCAGGAAAGGGAGCAGCGCGATCATCGGAATCGCGGCGATGTCCTGGAACAGCAGGATCGTAAAGCCGGCGTTGCCACCGGCGGTCGCCATCAGATTGCGCTCCTGCAGCGTGGTCAGCGCGATCGCGGTGGACGACAGCGACAATCCGAGCGCGGCGATCAGCGCGCTGCGCCAGTCGGCACCCAGCAGCAGGCCGGCGCCGAACAGCAGCGCGCTGCAAGCGCCCACCTGCGCGCCGCCCCAGCCGAAGATCGGGCGGCGCAGCGACCACAGCCGCTTCGGATCGAGTTCCAGCCCGATCACGAACAGCAGCAGCACCACACCGAACTCGGAGAAATGCAGAATGTCCTGCACCTGGGTGATCAGGCGCAAACCCCACGGCCCGATCGCCATGCCGGCCAGCAGATAGCCGAGTACCGCGCCCAGCCCCAGCCGGCGTGCGATTGGCACCGCGACTACCGCAGCGCCCAGGTATATCAGCGCATTCGACAACAGGTTTTGTTCCATCGGACGAACCGGTGCGTTGAGGAGCACTGCGGGATGGCGAACGCGCCGGGTCGGGCGGGCTGCGATCGGGCTTGTCTCGTCGTCGTGCTGCAAGGGGATTGCACAACAAAGGATACGCGAAGTGCGCCGCGGTCGCCCGGCAGCGGCCCGGGGCAGTGGCAGGCGCAGGTTTATACTGCGGCCATGCCGTAGGGATACTTTGCCGCTTTCCGCTGTCTATCGACATTCATCCAACCCTAGTGACCCAGCCTCATGCCTGATTCCCACGATCCCGATTCCGACCCGCGCCGCGCCGATTCGCCGGCGCCATCCTCTGCGGCCGCCGTTCCGGCATCCGCGCCGCCAGCGGTTGAGGCGCCGCCGCGCGCACCCGAAGCGGCCGCCAAATCGCCGGCGCCGGCTGCAGCCGAACGCGCTGCTCAAACGCCGCCGTCATCCGCGGGCGGCGTGCCGTTCGATTTCCACGGGCAGGCGGGCGACAGCTCCTGGGCCGCGACCGGGAAGATCCTGCTGGCGCGCCTGCGCGCGCTATCCGACAAGACCGGTCGCCGCATCATGCGGCGCACGCTGAAGATCGGGATTTCGGCGCGCATCTTCCACCCCGAGAGCGGCGCCAAGGGGCTGCGCGGCAAGACCCTGCAATACTTGGAAGAGTCGATCGCGCAATGGGTGATGTCGCGCAATGTGCTGGTGTTCATGATCCCGACCGTCAACAACCGAGGCCTGCTGCATCACAGCGATATCCGGTTGCGCGACTACGCACGCCACCTGGACGGCCTGGTATTGCAGGGCGGCGCCGATGTCTCGCCGCAAACCTACGCCGCCACCGCGACCCGCCCGGAATGGAATGGCGACCGCGCGCGCGACATGTATGAGCTGGAACTGCTGCATGAATTCGTCGAAGCCGGCAAGCCGGTGCTGGGCGTCTGCCGCGGCTGCCAGTTGATCAATGTCGCGTTCGGCGGTTCGCTGTACCAGGACATCGCCTCCGACGTCCCGGACGCCGTCGAGCATGTGAACGAGCTGTACGACAGCAATTACCATCCAATCAGCTTCCCCCCGGGCTCGTCGCTGGCGGCCTTGTTCAAGCCGCAGGAGCAGTATCTGGTGAATTCGATCCATCACCAGGCGGTGCGCGAACTCGGGCGCGACCTGACGGTGGAGGCGGTGTCCGGCAGCGACAACATCGTCGAGGCGATCCGCTATCGCAAGGCGCCGTTCGTGATGGGCGTGCAGTGGCACCCGGAATTCCACCGTGCCGGCAGCGCCGACTTGATGGATTGCACGCCGATCCTGGATAGCTTTCTGCGCGCCGCGCGCGAAACCCGATTCTGATCAGGGCGGGCGGCACGGTTGGCTCGACTGCCACCCGCGCGAAAAGCGATTGTATATATTCAATTCCGGCTGCCTTCTCATATACTCTGGAGATGGAATCCTGTTTTCGCTGGTAAAATCTCCATATTTTATCGATACTCCTATATTTGATAAAATCAAGCGACGGTGGCGTCAGCCTGCGCTCCGGGTTGCTGGTTGACTGGCGGTTGCAGGTCGATCGTTCGGCCGACTGCAGCGCGGGCTCTGAGCGGTTAAAATTTGCATTCCGACGCTTTCTTGTTGTTGACAATCCACATGGACTAACCTATAGTTTGGGGTTCCCTGCGGAGGGGTGGCCGAGTGGTTAATGGCAGCAGACTGTAAATCTGCCCTCTTACGAGTACGCTGGTTCGAATCCAGCCCCCTCCACCAAGGCATCGGTGGGATCGCTGCGCGGGAGAAGTTGACTGGCGCGGCGGGAAGTGAATTGTTTGCGGCTGAAGTGGTGGCCCTCGCGGGTGTAGCTCAATGGTAGAGCTGAAGCCTTCCAAGCTTATGACGAGGGTTCGATTCCCTTCACCCGCTCCAGTTTTGGCGGCCGTTGCGCATCGCGTGCGGCCGCGGGAAATGCAGCAAGTATGCCCTTTTAGCTCAGTGGTAGAGCACTCCCTTGGTAAGGGAGAGGCCACGTGTTCAATCCACGTAAAGGGCACCAGAAATTCCGGTTGTGCCAAGAGTTTGAGGCAAGCGTTTCAGACCATGGATCGTCTTCTGCAGGTCGGTAATCGTCGGGCGCGTGCCTGAGCGTTCTCATCAAATCGTTAGGAGTCTAAAATGGCAAAGAGCAAGTTTGAGCGGACGAAGCCGCACGTGAATGTGGGCACGATTGGTCACGTGGATCACGGCAAGACGACCCTGACGGCGGCGATTGCAACGGTGTTGTCGAAGAAATTTGGTGGCGAAGCCAAGGGCTACGACCAGATCGACAACGCGCCGGAAGAAAAGGCGCGCGGCATCACCATCAACACCTCGCACGTCGAATACGAAACCACCGCACGCCACTACGCCCACGTCGACTGCCCGGGCCACGCCGACTACGTCAAGAACATGATCACCGGCGCTGCGCAAATGGACGGCGCGATCCTGGTCTGCTCGGCCGCCGACGGCCCGATGCCGCAAACGCGCGAACACATCCTGTTGGCGCGCCAGGTCGGCGTACCCTACATCATCGTGTTCTTGAACAAATGCGACATGGTCGACGACGCCGAATTGCTCGAACTGGTCGAAATGGAAGTGCGCGAACTGCTCTCCAAATACGAATTTCCGGGCGACGACCTGCCGATCATCAAAGGCTCGGCCAAGCTTGCGCTCGAAGGCGACACCGGCCCGCTCGGCGAGCAAGCCATCCTGGCGCTGGCCGATGCGCTCGACACCTACATCCCGACCCCGGAACGCGCCATCGACGGCGCCTTCCTGATGCCGGTCGAAGACGTCTTCTCGATCTCCGGTCGCGGCACCGTGGTCACCGGCCGGGTTGAGCGCGGCATCATCAAGGTTGGTGAAGAAATCGAAATCGTCGGCATCCGCGACACCCAAAAGACCACCTGCACTGGTGTTGAAATGTTCCGCAAGCTGCTGGATCAGGGCCAGGCGGGCGACAACGTCGGCGTGCTGCTGCGCGGCACCAAGCGCGAAGACGTCGAGCGCGGCCAAGTGCTGGCCAAGCCGGGCACCATCAAGCCGCACAAGCACTTCACCGGCGAAATCTACGTGTTGTCCAAGGATGAGGGCGGTCGTCACACCCCGTTCTTCAACAACTATCGTCCGCAGTTCTACTTCCGCACCACCGATGTCACCGGCTCGATCGAACTGCCGAAGGACAAGGAAATGGTCATGCCGGGCGACAACGTCTCGATCACGGTGCAACTGATCAACCCGATCGCGATGGAAGAAGGCCTGCGCTTCGCGATCCGCGAAGGCGGCCGTACCGTTGGTGCTGGCGTGGTGGCGAAGATTATCGAGTAACAAGGCTGGCGCGCCGCTCGTCCGGCGAGCGGCGCGAGTATCATTGCGCGACTCCGGCAGGTTCATGTAGGGACGTAGCTCAATTGGCAGAGCGTCGGTCTCCAAAACCGAAGGTTGGGGGTTCGATGCCCTCCGTCCCTGCCACCGATTCAGGTGCAGGGCACCGAAAGTAAAAAAGTATGTCGAATCACTCCGTGCAGACTGTCCGTACCGCCGGCGACAAGATCAAGGTCGGCCTGGCGGTTCTGGCCGTCATCGCGGGCGTCGTCGGTTTCTATTTCCTGTCCGACAAGGCCGGCGTCATTCGTGTTGCCGCACTGGTTGTCGGCTTGCTGGTGGCGATTGCGCTGGCATGGACGTCGAACGCAGGCCGTAGCTTCATCGATTTCGCCCGCGAATCAATCCGCGAAACCAAAAAAGTGGTGTGGCCGCCGCGCAAAAATGCGCTGCAGGTGACGGCGGTGGTGTTCGCTTTTGTCGTCATCATGGCGCTGTTCCTGTGGGGGTCCGACAAGCTGCTGGAGTTCGTGTTTTACGACCTGATTTTAGGCTGGAAAAAATAATGACTGAAACCCCGCAAGGCGATTTGCCGGGCGCGAGCGCCGCGGGCAAAAAACGCTGGTATGTCGTGCACGCTTATTCCGGCATGGAAAAAAGCGTGATGCGTGCTTTGAAGGAACGTATCGAGCGCGCCGGCATGCAGGATCAATTTGGGCAGATCCTGGTGCCGACCGAAGAGGTTGTTGAAATAAAGAACGGCCAGAAGGCCGTTACCGAGCGGCGTTTCTTTCCTGGATACGTCCTGGTCGAGATGGAAATGACCGATGAAACCTGGCATCTGGTCAAGAACACCAACAAGGTGACCGGTTTTATCGGTGGCAAATCCAACAAGCCGACCGCGATTCCGCCACATGAAGTGGCGAAGATCATGCAGCAGATGCAAGAGGGCGTGGAGAAACCGCGGCCCAAGGTGCTATACGACGTCGGCGAGCTGGTGCGGATCAAGGATGGTCCATTCACCGATTTCAACGGCAACGTTGAAGAGGTCAACTACGAAAAATCGCGCGTGCGTGTTTCGGTCACCATTTTTGGCAGGGCAACGCCGGTCGAGCTGGAGTTCGGACAAGTCGAAAAGGTGTGATCGCGGCGTTGCCGGTCGTCACATCAGCCAATTGCAGCAAGCGCCAACTGGGGCGCCACTTTCAAGTGAAATCCAGCCGGAGGAGCCCTGGTAGCCAACGCGAACGGGCGCTAACACTCAATCAACGTAGGAGCCATCATGGCAAAGAAAATCATTGGCTTTATCAAGCTGCAAGTGCCAGCTGGTAAGGCAAACCCGTCTCCCCCGATCGGCCCGGCATTGGGTCAGCGCGGCCTGAATATCATGGAATTCTGCAAGGCATTCAATGCCCAGACCCAAGGTATCGAGGCTGGCATGCCGATCCCGGTCGTGATCACCGCGTTTGCGGACAAGTCGTTTACGTTTGTCATGAAAACCCCGCCGGCCACCTATCTGATCAAGAAGGCGGCGGGAATTCAGAAGGGCTCGGCCAAGCCGCACACCGACAAGGTCGGCAAGCTGACGCGCGCCCAGGCAGAAGAAATCGCCACGTTGAAAAAGCCGGATCTGACCGCGGCTGACATGGATGCGGCCGTGCGCACCATCGCCGGTTCCGCGCGCTCCATTGGTATCACGGTGGAGGGACTGTAATGGCCAAGCTATCCAAACGCGTCAAGGCAATCAAAACCAAGATCGACCGCACCAAGGCTTATCCATTCGATAACGCGGTGGCGCTGATCAAGGAATGCGCGACTGCCAAATTCAACGAATCGATCGACGTCGCGGTCCAGTTGGGCGTCGATGCCAAGAAATCCGATCAGGTGGTGCGCGGCTCCGTCGTGTTGCCGGCTGGTACCGGCAAGACCGTGCGGGTTGCGGTTTTTGCCTCGGGTGACAAGGCGGCCCAGGCCAAGGCGGCCGGCGCCGATATCGTCGGCATGGAAGACTTGGCTGAGCAAATCAAGGCTGGCGACATGCCTTTCGATATCGTGATCGCCTCGCCCGACACCATGCGTATCGTCGGCACGCTGGGCCAGATTCTCGGACCGCGCGGCTTGATGCCGAACCCGAAAGTCGGGACCGTCACGCCGGACGTGGCGACCGCGGTCAAGAATGCCAAGGCGGGTCAGGTGCAATACCGCACCGACAAGGCTGGCATCATTCACGCCACCATCGGCCGCAAATCGTTTAGCGATGCCGAGCTGAAAAGCAATCTGGTGGCGTTGATCGAGGCGTTGAACAAGGCCAAGCCGGCCAGCAGCAAGGGTGTGTATCTGCGCAAAGTGTCGTTGTCGTCCACCATGGGCGGCGGTGTGCGCGTGGACCAGGCGAGCCTGGTTGCCTGATGTAATTTCAAGTCCTCTCGTCGAGTCTTGACGGGAGGCAGTTCTTTGGGCTGGATCGAGTTTTGATGTTTTGTGGGGCAGAGTGTAGTGCAACGATACTCTATCCCCAATTGATCGAAGGACGATCCAGACAATCAAAGACCGCTGGGCTTCAGGCCGAATTGGGCATGAAGTTAAAACGCCGGTGGAGGAATTCACCGGCACCCAGCGCAGATGGTGTGCCCGAACAAGTTTTGTGGTCTCGACGCTGTCCGCTTTACATCGCGCCAGCACCTGAACTCCTAACTTCGGACGCCGTGTTCGAACCGATGCAAGGTAAGCAGCCGTTCATGGTTGCGTTGTAACTGAGCATCATTTTTGGAGGTTGATCTTGAGTCTCAATCTGAATGACAAAAAGGCCGTCGTCGCCGAAGTCTCCGCAAAGGTAGCATCTGCGCAGACCATCGTCGTGGCCGAATATCGTGGCATCCAGGTTGGTCACTTGACGCAACTGCGCGCGAAAGCGCGTGCCGAAGGCGTGTATCTGCGCGTGTTGAAAAACACACTCGCACGACGCGCGGTGGAAGGCACTGCGTTTGCCAATCTCGCTTCTGAAATGACCGGCCCGTTGATCTATTCGATCTCCGAGGACGCCGTTGCCGCCGCAAAAGTCATTAACGATTTTGCCAAAAGCAATGACAAGCTGGTCGTCAAGGCGGGTAATTATGCGGGCAAATCGCTGGACAAGGCGGCTGTCGCCGCACTGGCCAGTATCCCGAGCCGTGAAGTTCTGCTGGCCCAGTTGCTGGGCATGATGCAGGCTCCGGTTTCCGGATTTGCCCGCGCGCTGGCGGCGCTTGCAGCACAGAAAGAAGCAGGCGGCGCGGCTCCGGCCGAGTCGGCAGCCGCAACGGCATAACGCAGCGATTTTTCGCAGCGTAGTTGCGGCGCTTTTTGCGTCAGTACCGATCAGATGTGATCATCAAATCAATTTTTGTACAAAGGAAAGAGCAGTGCCTGGCGCTGCCGTTCCTCACAAATCAGGAGTTATAAATGGCAATGAGCAAAGACGACATTCTGGAAGCCGTAGGCGCCATGTCGGTCATGGACCTGAACGATCTGGTCAAGGCATTCGAAGAGAAATTCGGCGTATCGGCTGCAGCGATGGCGGTTGCCGGTCCGGCAGGCGGCGGCGCTGCCGCGGCAGCAGTCGAAGAGCAAACCGAATTTACCGTTACCCTGACCGATTTCGGCGCCAACAAGGTCGGCGTGATCAAGGCGGTTCGTGAAATCACCGGCCTGGGCTTGAAAGAAGCCAAGGATCTGGTCGACGGTGCGCCGAAGGCAGTGAAGGAAGGCGTGTCGAAAGCCGACGCCGAAGCAGCCAAGAAAAAGCTGGAAGAAGCTGGCGCCAAGGCGGAAATCAAGTAATTCGGATTCGCCCCGGCGAATCCTGAACTACCGGAGTCAAAGTCCAGGGCCTTTAAGACAAGGTTCGGCTTTGACTCCTTTGTCGTTTTCGTATTTTGTTGTTGTTGTGCTGCATTTCTTGCCGAAGTCGTTTTTTTCAATATCGGCAGGACGAGTTCTTAGTCCGCCTTGAAGGGCGCAGACTTGAGGTTTCGACCATTTGGGATCGCCCATCAGGCGTCACGATCCTTGCCGAATCCTGAATTCTCCTTCCTTCCAGTCACTCATGGAGTGTCCATGCATTACTCATTCACTGAGAAAAAACGCATTCGCAAGTCATTCGCAAAGCGTGCCAACGTCCATCAAGTTCCATTCCTTCTGGCAACCCAGCTTGATTCCTACCTGAGCTTCCTGCAGCAGGATCAGGCGCCGTCGCAACGCAAGAACGAAGGCTTGCAGTCCGCTTTCACGTCGATTTTTCCGATCGTATCGCACAACGGCTTTGCCCGGCTGGAATTCCTTTCCTATGTGCTTGGCGCGCCACCGTTCGATGTCAAGGAATGCCAGCAGCGCGGCCTGACTTACGCCTCGCCCTTGCGCGCCAAGGTGCGGCTGGTGATCCTGGACAAGGAATCGCCGACCAAGCCGGTGGTCAAGGAAATGAAGGAGCAGGAAGTCTACATGGGCGAATTGCCGCTGATGACGACCACCGGTTCGTTCGTGATCAACGGTACCGAGCGCGTGATCGTGTCGCAGTTGCACCGCTCGCCGGGCGTGTTCTTCGAACATGACCGCGGCAAGACGCACTCGTCCGGCAAGCTGCTGTTCTCGGCGCGCATCATTCCGTACCGCGGCTCCTGGCTCGACTTCGAGTTCGACCCGAAAGACATTCTGTACTTCCGCGTCGACCGCCGCCGCAAGATGCCGGTGACGATCCTGCTGAAGGCGATCGGGATGACGGTCGAGCAGATCCTGGCGAATTTCTTCGTGTTCGACAACTTCACGCTGCACGCGGACGGCGCCGAAATGGAATTCGTCGCCGAGCGCCTGCGCGGCGAGGTGGCACGCTTCGACATCACCGACAAGAGCGGCAAGGTGCTGGTCGCCAAGGACAAGCGCATCAACGCCAAGCATGTGCGCGACATCGACGCCGCCGGCATCAAGAAGATCTCGGTGCCGGAAGATTATCTGCTGGGCCGCGTGCTGGCCAGAAACATCATCAACCCGGATACTGGCGAGGTGGTGGCCAATGCCAATGACGAGCTGACCGAGGAACTGCTGGCGCGTCTGCGCGAGGCCGAAGTGGCCGACATCCAGACCTTGTATACCAATGACCTGGATCAGGGCGCGTATATCTCACAAACTCTGCGTACCGACGACACGGTTGACCAGATGGCGGCGCGGGTGGCGATCTACCGCATGATGCGTCCCGGCGAGCCGCCAACCGAGGAATCGGTCGAGGCGCTGTTCAACGGCTTGTTCTACAACGCCGAACGTTACGACCTGTCGGCGGTGGGCCGCATGAAATTCAACCGCCGCATCGGCCGCGACGAATTGACCGGCGCCATGACGCTGTCGGACGAAGACGTGCTGGCGGTAATCAAAATCCTGGTCGAATTGCGCAACGGCCGCGGCGAAGTCGATGACATCGACCACCTCGGAAACCGGCGTGTGCGCTGCGTCGGCGAACTGGCGGAAAACCAGTTCCGCGCCGGCCTGGTGCGCGTCGAGCGCGCGGTCAAGGAACGCCTCGGCCAGGCCGAAGCCGATAACCTGATGCCGCACGACCTGATCAATTCCAAGCCGATCTCGGCCGCGATCCGTGAATTCTTCGGTTCCTCGCAACTGTCGCAGTTCATGGACCAGACCAACCCGCTGTCGGAAATTACCCACAAGCGCCGCGTCTCGGCGCTGGGCCCGGGCGGCCTGACGCGCGAGCGCGCCGGCTTCGAGGTGCGCGACGTGCACCCGACCCACTATGGCCGCGTGTGTCCGATCGAAACGCCGGAAGGCCCGAACATCGGCCTGATCAACTCGCTGGCGCTGTATGCGCGCCTGAACGAGTACGGCTTCCTGGAAACGCCATACCGCAAGGTCGAAAACAGCAAGATCACGAACCAGATCGATTACCTGTCGGCGATCGAAGAAGGCCGCTACATCATCGCCCAGGCGAACGCGACCATCGACAAAAACGGCATCCTGTCGGACGAACTGGTGTCGGCGCGCGAAGCCGGCGAAACCATCCTGGTGTCGCCGGAACGGGTGCAGTACATGGACGTGGCTCCGGGCCAGGTGGTGTCGGTGGCGGCGTCATTGATCCCGTTCCTGGAGCACGATGACGCCAACCGCGCGTTGATGGGCGCCAACATGCAACGCCAGGCTGTGCCGTGCTTGCGCCCGGAAAAAGCCTTCGTTGGCACCGGCATCGAACGCACGGTGGCGGTCGACTCCGGCACCACAGTGCAGGCGCTGCGTGGCGGTGTGGTTGACTATATCGATGCTGGCCGGGTCGTGATCCGCGTCAATGACGACGAGGCGAGCGCCGGCGAGGTCGGGGTCGATATCTACAACCTGATCAAGTACACCCGTTCCAATCAGAACACCAACATCAACCAGCGGCCGATCGTCAAGGTCGGTGACCGCGTCGCCAAGCATGACGTGATCGCCGATGGCGCCTCGACCGATCTGGGCGAGCTGGCGCTGGGCCAGAACATGCTGGTCGCGTTCATGCCGTGGAATGGCTACAACTTCGAAGATTCGGTGCTGATCTCCGAAAAGGTGGTGGCCGACGACCGCTATACCTCGATCCACATTGAGGAATTGTCGGTGGTGGCGCGCGACACCAAGCTGGGCGCGGAAGAAATCACGCGCGACATCTCCAACCTGGCGGAAAACCAGTTGGCGCGGCTGGATGAATCCGGCATCGTCTACATCGGCGCCGAGGTCGAGGCCGGCGACACGCTGGTCGGCAAGGTGACGCCTAAGGGCGAAACCCAGTTGACCCCGGAGGAAAAGCTGCTGCGCGCGATCTTCGGCGAAAAAGCTTCGGACGTGAAGGATACCTCGCTGCGCGTGCCGTCCGGCATGGTCGGCACCGTGATCGATGTCCAGGTATTCACCCGCGAAGGCATCCAGCGCGACAAGCGCGCCCAGCAAATCATCGATGATGAGCTGAAGCGCTACCGGCTTGACTTGAACGACCAGTTGCGCATCGTCGAAGGCGACGCCTTCCAGCGCCTGGAAAAAATGCTGATCGGAAAAGTCGTCAATGGCGGTCCGAAGAAGCTGGCCAAAGGCAGCAAGATCACCAAGGATTACCTGGCCGATCTCGACAAATACCACTGGTTCGACATTCGCCCGGCGGATGACGACATGGCGAGCGCGCTGGAAGCGATCAAGGAATCGATTGCCGAAAAACGTCATCAGTTCGACCTGGCGTTCGAGGAAAAGCGCAAGAAACTGACGCAGGGCGACGAATTGCCGCCGGGCGTGCAGAAAATGGTGAAGGTGTACCTGGCGGTCAAGCGCCGCCTGCAGCCCGGCGACAAGATGGCCGGCCGGCACGGCAACAAGGGTGTGGTATCGCGCATCCTGCCGATCGAGGACATGCCGCACATGGCCGACGGTACCCCGGCCGACGTGGTGCTGAACCCGCTCGGCGTGCCGTCACGGATGAACGTCGGCCAGGTGCTGGAAGTCCACCTCGGCTGGGCGGCCAAGGGTCTCGGCCTGCGCATCGGCGAAATGCTCGAGGCGCACGTCAAGGCGACCGAGTTGCGCAAGTTCCTGACCACGATCTACAACGAGTCGGGCAAGCAAGAAGAGCTGGATAGCTTCAGTGACGAGGAAATTTTCGAACTGGCCAGCAACCTGAAGCAGGGCGTGCCATTTGCGACGCCGGTCTTTGACGGTGCGGACGAAGAAGAGATTCGTCGCGTGCTGGATCTGGCGTACCCGGACGCCATCGCCAAGCAGCTTGGCATGACGCCTTCCAAGAATCAGGTCACGATGTATGACGGCCGTACCGGCGAAGCGTTCGAGCGCTCAGTGACGGTCGGCTACATGCACTTCCTGAAACTGCACCACCTGGTAGACGACAAGATGCATGCGCGTTCGACCGGTCCGTACTCGCTGGTGACCCAGCAGCCGCTGGGCGGCAAGGCACAATTCGGCGGTCAGCGTTTCGGCGAGATGGAAGTCTGGGCGCTGGAAGCCTATGGCGCGTCGTATGTGTTGCAGGAAATGTTGACCGTGAAATCGGACGACGTGAACGGCCGCACCAAGGTGTACGAAAACCTGGTCAAGGGCGACCACGTGATCGACGCCGGCATGCCGGAATCCTTCAATGTGCTGGTGAAGGAGATCCGTTCGCTTGGGATCGATATCGATCTCGAACGAGACTAATCGCCGCGGGTGGGACAGGCTTTGCGAGGCGCCGCGGCGGTGCCCGGCCTGTCCTCCATTGAGTGGATGGAAGTGATTCCGCAGCAAGTGAACTGATTAGTACGGCAAAAGAAATTTTTCTCACGCCAACTGGAGTGAAACATGAAAGCATTGCTAGATTTATTCAAGCAAGTACAGCAAAACGAACAATTCGACGCGATCAAGATCGGTCTGGCGTCGCCTGAAAAAATCCGTTCCTGGTCCTACGGCGAAGTCAAGAAGCCGGAAACCATCAACTACCGTACCTTCAAGCCGGAACGCGACGGCCTGTTTTGCGCCAAGATCTTCGGCCCGATCAAGGACTACGAGTGCTTGTGCGGCAAGTACAAGCGCCTGAAGCATCGCGGCGTGATCTGCGAAAAGTGCGGCGTCGAAGTCACGCTGGCCAAGGTGCGCCGCGAACGCATGGGCCACATCGAACTGGCGTCGCCGACCGCGCACATCTGGTTTCTGAAGTCGCTGCCGTCGCGCCTGGGTATGGTGCTCGACATGACTTTGCGCGACATCGAACGCGTGCTGTACTTCGAAGCCTATGTCGTGACCGACCCCGGCATGACGCCGCTGAAGAAGTGCCAGATCATGTCGGAAGACGACTACGCCGCCAAGTATGAAGAACATGGTGACGAGTTCACCGCATTCATGGGTGCCGAAGGCATCCGCGAGCTGCTGCGTTCGATCGACATCGATCGCGAAGCCGAGACCTTGCGCACCGAGTTGAAGGAATCCAAGTCCGAAGCCAAGATCAAGAAATACGCGAAACGGCTGAAAGTGCTGGAAGCATTCCAGCGCTCCGGCATCAAGCCGGACTGGATGATCATGGAAGTGCTGCCGGTGCTGCCGCCGGAACTGCGCCCATTGGTGCCGCTGGACGGCGGCCGCTTTGCGACTTCCGACCTGAACGATTTGTATCGCCGCGTGATCAACCGCAACAACCGCCTGAAGCGGCTGATGGAATTGCGCGCGCCGGAAATCATCACGCGCAATGAAAAGCGCATGCTGCAGGAAGCAGTCGATTCGCTGCTGGACAATGGCCGCCGCGGTAAGGCGATGACTGGCGCCAACAAGCGTCCGCTGAAGTCGCTGGCCGAAATGATCAAGGGCAAGGGCGGTCGTTTCCGCCAGAACTTGCTGGGCAAGCGCGTCGACTACTCCGGCCGCTCGGTGATCGTGGTCGGCCCGCAATTGAAATTGCATCAGTGCGGCCTGCCGAAACTGATGGCGCTGGAACTGTTCAAGCCTTTCATCTTCAACAAGCTGGAACTGATGGGTCTGGCGACCACGATCAAGGCCGCCAAGAAGCTGGTCGAGATCCAGGAACCGGTAGTGTGGGACATCCTGGAAGAAGTGATCCGCGAGCATCCGGTGATGCTGAACCGCGCGCCGACGCTGCACCGTCTCGGTATCCAGGCGTTCGAGCCGGTCCTGATCGAAGGCAAGGCGATCCAGCTGCATCCGCTGGTATGCGCGGCGTTCAACGCCGACTTCGACGGCGACCAGATGGCGGTCCACGTGCCCTTGTCGATCGAGGCGCAGATGGAAGCGCGCACGCTGATGCTGGCTTCCAACAACATCCTGTTCCCGTCCAACGGCGAGCCGTCGATCGTGCCGTCGCAGGATATCGTGCTCGGCCTGTACTACGCCACCCGCGAGAAAATCAACGGCAAGGGCGAGGGCATGATGTTCCCGGACGTGTCGGAAGTGATTCGCGCCTACGACAACAAGGAAGTCGAACTGGCGACCCGCATCACGGTGCGCATCACCGAATATCCGAAGGACGCGGAAACGGGCGAATTCGTGCAGACCGTCAATCGCTACGAAACCACCGTCGGTCGTGCGATCCTGTCGGAAATCCTGCCCAAGGGCCTGCCGTTCTCGGTCTTGAACCGGGCACTGAAGAAAAAGGAAATTTCGAAACTGATCAACATCTCGTTCCGCAAGTGCGGCCTGCGTGCGACCGTGGTGTTTGCCGACAAGTTGATGCAATCGGGGTTCCGCCTGGCGACCCGCGCCGGTATCTCGATCTGCGTTGACGACATGCTGGTGCCGCCGCAAAAGGTCAAACTGATCGCTGCTGCCGAGCACGAAGTCAAGCAGATCGAGCAGCAGTACGCGTCGGGCCTGGTGACCGCCGGCGAGCGCTACAACAAGGTGGTCGACATCTGGGGCAAGACCGGCGACGAAGTCGGCAAGGCGATGATGGAGCAGCTGAAGGTCGAGGACGTGGTCAGGCGCGACGGCAGCAAGGGCACGCAGGAATCGTTCAACGCGATTTATATGATGGCCGACTCCGGCGCGCGCGGTTCCGCCGCGCAGATTCGCCAGTTGGCCGGCATGCGCGGCCTGATGGCGAAGCCGGACGGTTCGATCATCGAAACGCCGATCACCGCGAACTTCCGCGAAGGTTTGAACGTGCTGCAGTACTTCATCTCGACCCACGGCGCCCGTAAAGGCTTGGCCGATACCGCGCTGAAGACCGCCAACTCGGGTTACCTGACCCGTCGTCTGGTCGACGTCACCCAGGATCTGGTGGTGATCGAGGACGATTGCGGCACCGGCAACGGCGTCTCGATGAAGGCACTGGTGGAAGGCGGCGAAGTGATCGAAGCGCTGCGCGACCGCGTGCTGGGCCGGGTTGCGGCGAACGACATCGTCAATCCGGAAACCCAGGCCACGTTGTACGAAGCCGGCACCTTGCTGGATGAGGATGCGGTGGAAGAGATCGAGCGCCTCGGCATTGACGAAGTCAAGGTACGCACGCCGCTGACCTGCGATACGCGCTATGGCCTGTGCGCCAAATGCTACGGCCGCGATCTCGGCCGCGGCTCGCTGGTCAATGCCGGCGAGGCGGTCGGCGTGGTCGCCGCGCAGTCGATCGGCGAACCGGGTACGCAGTTGACGATGCGGACCTTCCACATCGGCGGTGCGGCGTCGCGCGCGGCGGTGGCCTCCGGCGTGGAAGCCAAGTCGAACGGCACCGCGCGCTTCTCGGCCACCATGCGCTACCTGACCAACGGCAAGGGCGAACAGATCGTCATTTCGCGTTCCGGCGAAGTGCTGATCACCGACGACCATGGCCGCGAGCGCGAGCGCCATAAGGTGCCGTACGGCGCCACGCTGATCGTCAAGGACGGCATGGCACTCAAGGCTGGCACCGTGCTGGCCACCTGGGATCCGCTGACGCGCCCGGTGATCACCGAGTATGCCGGTACCGTGCGTTTCGAGAACGTCGAGGAAGGCGTGACCGTGGCGCGCCAGGTGGACGACGTCACCGGCCTGTCGACGCTGGTCGTGATCGACGCCAAACGGCGCAGCACGGCCACCAAGACGGTGCGCCCGCAGGTCAAGCTGTTGAACGAGCAGGGCGAGGAAGTCAAGATCGCCGGCACCGAACACTCGGTGACGATCGGCTTCCAGGTCGGCGCGCTGATCACCGTCAAGGACGGCCAGCAAGTTACCGCCGGCGAAGTGCTGGCGCGGATTCCAACCGAATCGCAGAAAACCCGCGACATCACCGGCGGTCTGCCGCGCGTCGCTGAGCTGTTCGAGGCGCGTTCGCCGAAGGACGCCGGCATGCTGGCGGAAGTCACCGGCACGGTCGCGTTCGGCAAGGAAACCAAGGGCAAGCAGCGCCTGGAAATCACCGACATGGATGGCCAGAAGCACGAGTTCCTGATCACCAAGGACAAGCAGGTGCTGGTGCACGACGGCCAGGTGGTGAACAAGGGTGAGATGATCGTTGACGGCCCGGCCGATCCGCAGGACATCCTGCGCCTGTTGGGAATCGAAGCCTTGGCGCGCTACATCGTCGACGAAGTGCAGGACGTCTACCGCCTGCAGGGTGTGAAGATCAACGACAAGCACATCGAAGTGATCGTGCGCCAGATGCTGCGCCGGGTGCAAGTGGTCGATCCGGGCGACACCAACTACATCACCGGCGAGCAGGTCGAGCGTTCCGAACTGCTGGACGAGAACGACCGCGTGATCGCCGAAGACAAGCTCCCGGCGACCTACGAAAACGTGCTGCTCGGCATCACCAAGGCCTCGCTGTCGACCGATTCGTTCATCTCGGCGGCCTCGTTCCAGGAAACCACGCGCGTGCTGACCGAAGCGGCGATCATGGGCAAGAAGGATGGCCTGCGCGGCTTGAAGGAAAACGTCATCGTCGGCCGCCTGATTCCGGCCGGTACCGGCCTGGCGTTCCACCGCGCCCGCAAGGAGAAGGACACTTGGGAAGCGGAAGAGCGTGCGGCCTTGCTGGAAGCTGAAAAGCTGGCGCATGCGGCGGAAGCCGAGGTGCATTCGGAAACCGCCGGCCCGGTTGACGGCGAAGCGTAATCCAGCCACTTGGCAGACAGAAACGGCGCCGGAGCAATTCCGGCGCCGTTTTTTTATCTGGGGCTGCCCGGCTGGTTACCCTGAAACCCCGCTTGGGATAGGTCGTTTTCCGATACTCTATGGGTTATAGGAAAATTACGGGCTTGTGATCTTCAAAATTTGAACATACTCCACGCTTTTCACCGCTACTTTCGCGCCAGCGGGGTACCCTTGTCGATCACCTCGCGGCAATCGCCCTTGAAGCTGGCATTGTCATAATTGCTCCAGCCGTAGCTGTCGACATAGCGCGCATGCGGCCGCCAGTGCTCGCTGAAGATGCTCCACTCCAGCCGCTGATCCGGATAGCGGATATCCGCCAGATCGAGCAGGGAGTGAAAAATGTTTTCGGTCGAGAGCGGCGCATCCTTGTGCCGCCGCAACTGGCCCAGCTTGGCCGGCCAGGTTGCGCTCCAGGCGTCGGAATACCAGACCAGCGCCGGCACATGAAACTCGTATTGCGTGTTATGTCCATGCAGCGCCAGCTTGCATGCGCCGTCATACAGCGTCTGGCCATGATCGGACACATACAGCATTGCCGCCAATTGCTGCGTGGCGCGCAGCCGCTCGATCACTTGCGCCAGAATCCAGTCGGTGTACAGGATCGAATTGTCATAACTGTTGTTGATCGCCGCCCTGAGGTCCGGATCGGTCAGCGCCGGGCGCTCCAATCCGCGCAGCGACGGCTGCCAGCGCTCATACTGCGGCGGGTAGCGGTGGGCGTAGTTCCAGTGGCTGCCGAGGGTGTGCAGCACGATCAGTTTCTTGCCCGCCGGATCGGTCAGCGCTCGTTGTAGTGCCGGCAGCAGGTCCTGGTCGAGCCGGGTATCGTCCCTGAAATTGCCCGGATTCAGAAAGCGCGTGACGTCGGCTTCGCTGGCGTAGACCGATACCGGCGTATCGAACTTCCCGAACGACATCTGGTTCGACAGCCACCAAGTCTTGAAGCCTGCTTCGCGAAAGGCGCTGATGAAGGATTTTTCGGCAAACTCAGGGCGCAGGCTTTGCCTTGCCGGCTTGCGCGACATGATGAGCGGCACCGACAGCCGGGTGGCCGACACCGGCGTCACCAAGTCGCCCAGACTCACCAGATTGGGTTCCGTCTGCAGCCGCGGTGTGGTGGCGCGCGCATAGCCGTTCAGGCCCCAGCGGTCGTAGCGTGCCGATTCGCCGACCACCACGACCACCACTTGCGGTCGCGTCGCCGTGGCGCCTTGCCGTGCGCCGAAGGAAAAACGCTCGCTGTGCCCGATCAGGCTGCCCAGGTATTGCCGCTCCTTCCAGAATTCATACAGGAGAGCCCCCAGCCCGAATGGCCGGCTGGCCGAGAACACGTTGGCGCTGACGGGCTGCGCGGCCCAGGCAGCCAGGCTGTCGATGCCATTGCCAGCGGTTGGCGCCGGATTCGTGGGGCCGTCTTGCGCGTTGGCCGGCGCCGTTGGCGGGCGCGCGTAAAGCCCGAGGCCAAGGCCCAAGGCCAGCAGCGCCAGCGCACTGGCGCGCGAGCGGCCGCGCCAGTCGAGTTCGGGCGTGCCACGGGCCGCTTGCCATGACAGCCACCACCAACCGGCGGCACCGGCCAGCGCCGCCGGCAGCAGCCAGGCGTGGCCGCCGAGGAATTCGAGCGCTTCGCCCGGGCTGCTCTCCACCAGGATGCCAAGATGGTGGGCAGAAAGCGACTGGCCGTAGAAGCGCTGCAGATAGATATCTGCCGGCAACGCCAGAAAGGCCGGCAGCAATAGCCAGTGAAAGCGGACAGGTCGCTGGCACACAGCCCATAACAGTAACCAGCCGACGACTTCGGCCAGCAGGATTGCGGCCGGCTGCTGGACACTGCCGCCCCAGGCCAGCGGCAGAAACGGTGGCGCTGACAGCGCCAGATAAGTCGCCAATACCAGCAAATTGGCAGGGCGAGGCAATAGAGCGCGCATCAGAATGAGTTTGAGTGAGGCTTCATCAGCATCAGGCGCGATCGCCGTCGCCCACTTCCGGCTGGAATAATGGGGGTATTAGCATTTTGAGTTTATTATGTGCGCCCAAGCCATTTTCACCACATGGAGTATAAGATTCTGGCGGAACTAGCCGCGGGCATTGTGCGGCATTTGCACCGATACGTGGCGCAGCGGTTTTTTCAGGATTCGACATTGACGGCGCCGGTATACCGGCATATACTCGCGAGTTCTCGATTTTAAGCTCTGCTGGGCTTAAGCGTTCTTTGGTCTGCTATTTCGCTTCCTGCGACGCTTCTCCTCCAACTCAAATCGAACCTGCACCGAATCAATCCGATTCAGGCGCAATGATTTTCCAGTCTCCCGGACAACCGCTTTCGGGAATGTGTTTAATGCCGTAATTTTGTTGGATTAAAACGATGCCAACCATCAATCAACTGATTCGCCAGCCGCGCGTTTCGGCCACCGTCAAGAGCAAGTCTCCTGCGTTGGAAAACAGCCCGCAAAAGCGCGGCGTCTGCACCCGCGTCTATACGACCACCCCGAAAAAACCGAACTCGGCCTTGCGTAAAGTCGCCAAGGTGCGCCTGACCAACGGTTTCGAGGTCATTTCGTACATCGGCGGCGAAGGCCACAACCTGCAAGAGCACAGCGTCGTTCTGCTGCGCGGCGGTCGCGTCAAGGATTTGCCGGGTGTGCGCTACCACATGGTGCGCGGTGCGCTGGATACCCAAGGCGTCAAGGACCGCAAGCAGGCGCGTTCCAAGTACGGTGCCAAGCGCGCCAAGGCCGCCAAGAAGTAATCGTCTTTGCCGGCGCAAGCTGGCAGCTGAGTCGGTCCCGGATGGGCCGAGTAAGTGGGCAGTCATGAGGGCTGTCCGCGAGCGCGCGGTGAATTGCACTCCGCGCTCAACTGAAGATCGAAAGGAATTGATATGCCACGTCGTCGCGAAGTCCCGAAACGGGAAATTCTGCCGGATCCGAAATTCGGCAATGTGGATGTTGCCAAGTTCGTCAACATCCTGATGCTGTCCGGCAAGAAGTCGGTCGCTGAAAACATCATCTATGGTGCGTTCGACCATATTCAGGCCAAAACTGGGAAGGATCCGCTGGAGGTGTTTCTGGCCGCCATCAACAACTGCAAGCCGATGGTCGAAGTCAAGTCGCGTCGCGTTGGCGGCGCCAACTACCAGGTCCCGGTCGAAGTGCGTCCGGTGCGCCGCATGGCGCTGTCGATGCGCTGGCTGCGCGAGGCTGCCAACAAGCGCAGCGAAAAATCCATGCCGCAGCGGCTGGGCGGTGAGTTGATGGAGGCGGCAGAAAGCCGCGGTGGCGCCATGAAGAAGCGCGATGAAGTGCACCGCATGGCAGAGGCTAACAAGGCATTTTCCCACTTCCGCTTCTGATGGATTGAAGGATCGCGCCGGACTGCGTTGCTGGCGTGCCTATTTATGTAATTTGTTCGAAGCCGGGCACATTTTTCTCGCTAAAAATGACGCCCGGTTTTGTTCGTTAAAGAGATATTGGATCAAATCATGGCCCGCAAGACACCCATTGAGCGTTATCGCAACATTGGTATTTCGGCTCACATTGACGCCGGCAAAACCACGACCACCGAGCGCGTCCTGTTTTATACCGGCGTAAACCACAAGCTGGGTGAGGTGCATGATGGTGCGGCAACCACCGACTGGATGGCGCAGGAGCAAGAGCGCGGCATCACGATTACCTCGTCGGCGGTTACCTGCTATTGGAAGGGGATGGCAAACAATTTCCCTTCGCATCACATCAACATCATCGATACCCCCGGTCACGTCGACTTCACGATTGAGGTTGAGCGCTCGATGCGCGTGCTGGATGGTGCTTGCATGGTTTACTGTGCGGTCGGTGGCGTACAGCCGCAATCGGAAACTGTGTGGCGTCAAGCGAACAAGCACAATGTCCCGCGCTTGGCGTTCGTCAACAAGATGGATCGTACTGGCGCCAACTTCTTCAAGGTTTACGACCAAATGCGTTCCCGTTTGAGGGCCAACCCGGTTCCCATTCAGGTTCCAATTGGCGCTGAAGACCACTTTGCAGGCGTGATCGACCTGGTCAAGATGAAGTCGGTCATTTGGGACGATGCCTCGCAAGGCATGAAGTTCGAATACGGTGAAATCCCGGAAAATCTGGTTGCCGAAGCCAATAAGTGGCGCGAAAACATGGTCGAGGCTGCTGCGGAAGCGTCCGAAGAGCTGATGAACAAATACCTGGAAGAGGGGAGTTTGTCCGAGGCAGAAATCAAGGCGGCGATCCGTCAGCGGACGATTGCGGGTGAAATCGTGCCAATGATGTGTGGTACGGCCTTTAAGAACAAGGGCGTGCAGGCGATGCTGGACGCGGTGGTCGATTATTTGCCTTCGCCGGTAGATATTCCGCCGGTGCCGGGCGTGAACGAAGATGAAGAGCCGGTGGTGCGCAGGTCGGAAGATGACGAAAAATTCTCGGCCCTGGCGTTCAAGATTGCGACCGATCCGTTCGTTGGCCAACTGTGCTTCATCCGCTGCTATTCGGGTACCTTGAATTCGGGCGATACCGTTTTTAACTCGGTAAAGCAGAAAAAGGAACGTATTGGCCGGATTGTGCAAATGCAGGCCAATGAGCGCGAAGAAATCAAGGAAATGCGTGCTGGCGATATCGCTGCCGTGGTTGGTTTGAAAGAAACCACGACTGGCGACACGCTGTGCGACGACAAGGCGATCGTGGTTCTGGAGCGCATGGTCTTCCCCGAGCCGGTGATTTCGCAGGCGGTGGAACCAAAAACCAAGGCCGACCAGGAAAAGATGGGCCTGGCGCTGAACCGGTTGGCGGCTGAAGATCCCTCGTTCCGTGTGCGTACCGACGAAGAGTCGGGTCAGACCATCATCGCCGGCATGGGTGAGTTGCACCTGGATATTATCGTTGACCGCATGAAGCGCGAGTTCAACGTCGAGGCGACGGTCGGCAAGCCGCAGGTGGCCTACCGCGAAACGATTCGCAAGACTTGCGAAGAAATCGAAGGTAAATTCGTCAAGCAATCCGGTGGTCGCGGTCAATACGGTCACGTGGTTTTGAAGATTGAGCCGCAAGAACCGGGCAAGGGCTTCGAGTTCGTTGACGCCATCAAGGGCGGTACCGTTCCGCGCGAATACATTCCGGCAGTCGAGAAGGGTGTGCGCGAAACGCTGAATGCAGGTGTGCTCGCTGGTTACCCGGTGGTGGACGTCAAGGTCACGCTGTTTTTCGGTTCCTACCATGACGTCGATTCGAACGAAAATGCCTTCCGCATGGCTGCGTCGATGGCGTTCAAGGATGGTTGCCGCAAGGCCAGCCCGGTGATACTGGAGCCGATGATGGCGGTCGAGGTCGAAACCCCGGAGGACTACGCTGGTAACGTGATGGGTGACTTGTCCTCGCGGCGCGGTATGGTGCAGGGCATGGACGAAATCGCTGGCGGCGGCGGCAAAATTATCAAAGCCGAAGTGCCTTTGTCCGAGATGTTCGGTTACGCGACGACATTGCGGTCCGCAACGCAAGGCCGCGCGACCTATACGATGGAATTCAAGCACTACTCGGAAGCGCCGAAAAACGTCATCGACGCGATCGTCAGTGCCAAGGCTAAGTAACATAAATCCAGTTCGGGGCAGGGTGTCGGCACGCAAGCGGTCGATCAACTCTGTCCCGCAATGCATAAAATCATTCTTTTTGAAGGAATTTTAAAATGGCAAAGAGCAAGTTTGAGCGGACGAAACCGCACGTGAATGTGGGCACGATTGGACACGTGGATCACGGCAAGACGACCCTGACGGCGGCGATTGCGACGGTGTTGTCGAAGAAATTTGGTGGCGAAGCCAAGGGCTACGACCAGATCGACAACGCGCCGGAAGAAAAGGCGCGCGGCATCACCATCAACACCTCGCACGTCGAATACGAAACCACGGCGCGCCACTACGCCCACGTCGACTGCCCGGGCCACGCCGACTACGTCAAGAACATGATCACCGGCGCTGCGCAAATGGACGGCGCGATCCTGGTCTGCTCGGCCGCCGACGGCCCGATGCCGCAAACGCGCGAACACATCCTGTTGGCGCGCCAGGTCGGCGTACCCTACATCATCGTGTTCTTGAACAAATGCGACATGGTCGACGACGCCGAATTGCTCGAACTGGTCGAAATGGAAGTGCGCGAACTGCTCTCCAAATACGAATTTCCGGGCGACGACCTGCCGATCATCAAAGGCTCGGCCAAGCTCGCGCTCGAAGGCGACACCGGCCCGCTCGGCGAGCAAGCGATCCTGGCGCTGGCCGATGCGCTCGACACCTACATCCCGACCCCGGAACGCGCCATCGACGGCGCCTTCCTGATGCCGGTCGAAGACGTCTTCTCGATCTCCGGCCGCGGCACCGTGGTCACCGGCCGGGTTGAGCGCGGCATCATCAAGGTTGGTGAAGAAATCGAAATCGTCGGCATCCGCGACACCCAAAAGACCACCTGCACCGGCGTTGAAATGTTCCGCAAGCTGCTGGATCAAGGGCAAGCGGGCGACAACGTCGGCGTGCTGCTGCGCGGCACCAAGCGCGAAGACGTCGAGCGCGGCCAAGTGCTGGCCAAGCCGGGCACCATCAAGCCGCACAAGCACTTCACCGGCGAAATCTACGTGCTGTCCAAGGATGAAGGCGGTCGTCACACCCCGTTCTTCAACAACTACCGTCCGCAATTCTACTTCCGCACCACCGACGTCACCGGCTCGATCGAACTGCCGAAGGACAAGGAAATGGTCATGCCGGGCGACAACGTCTCGATCACGGTGCAACTGATCAACCCGATCGCGATGGAAGAAGGCTTGCGCTTCGCGATCCGCGAAGGCGGTCGTACCGTTGGTGCCGGTGTGGTGGCGAAGATTATCGAATGATTTCCCGGCTCCCGAGCCGGCATGCAGATTGATGCAGTCTGATTGATATGCTGCAAGCGGATTCCCGCTTGCAGCTCGTTCTTTAAAGGAAAAAAAGATGGCTACCCCGAACCAGAAAATCCGTATCCGCCTAAAGGCATTTGATTACCGGCTGATCGATCAGTCGGCGCTGGAGATCGTCGATACCGCAAAGCGTACCGGCGCCGTGGTCAAAGGGCCGGTGCCCCTGCCGACGCGGATTCAGCGCTTCGACGTGTTGCGTTCGCCGCACGTCAACAAGACTTCGCGCGATCAGTTCGAAATTCGCACTCACGTGCGCTTGATGGATATCGTCGACCCGACTGACAAGACGGTCGATGCCCTGATGAAGCTGGATCTGCCGGCGGGTGTTGACGTCGAAATCAAGCTGCAATAACCGGATTGCATGGGGCGTTGGCATGCGGTTGCATGCCAACGCCCCGGAGTCGCCTGAGTTCGGCGGTTGGGGCGGTCAGTGTGCCGACCAATTCCGGCTGGGCTGATTTGAATGATCCGCGTATTTAAGTATTGTGGAAAAAAAAGCGCCGCGCTATAATGCTCGGCTTCGGTAAGAATACCTATCGTGTTCTTGCGTTATCAAGCAGTATCAATATCAGCCCCGCCCAATCGTAGGTGGGAATGGAGAAAACGATGAGCCTGGGCCTTGTTGGTCGCAAGGTTGGAATGATGCGCATCTTTACGGATGACGGGGATTCGATCCCTGTAACCGTGCTGGATGTCTCCAACAACCGTGTCACTCAAATCAAAACGCCGGACGTGGATGGTTATTCCGCTGTTCAGGTCGCATTCGGTCAGCGTCGCGCCTCGCGCGTCAATAAAGCTGCCGCCGGTCACTACGCCAAAGCAGGTGTTGAGGCGGGGACTGTTCTCAAAGAATTTCGTATCGATGCCGGTCAAGCTGCTGCAATGAAGGCGGGCGACGTGGTCGCCGTCAGTCTGTTTGCGGCTGGTCAGATGGTGGATGTGCAAGGCACTTCTATCGGCAAAGGCTACGCGGGTACGATCAAGCGTTACAACTTCGCTTCCGGGCGTGCCAGTCACGGTAACTCGCGTTCGCACAACGTGCCGGGTTCGATCGGTATGGCGCAGGATCCGGGTCGCGTGTTTCCGGGTAAGCGCATGACCGGTCACATGGGTGATGTGACTTGTACCGTGCAAAACCTGGAAATTGCCCGGGTCGATGCCGAGCGTCAGTTGTTGCTGGTGAAGGGGGCGGTGCCGGGTGCCAAAAATGGCCAGGTAATCGTCTCGCCGGCGGTCAAAGTCAAGAAAGGGGCTTAACAGATGGAACTCAAGCTCCTTAACGAACAGGGTCAGGCGGCTTCCAATGTGGTGGCGCCGGATACCATTTTTGGTCGCGATTACAACGAAGCCCTGATCCATCAGGTCGTCGTCGCGTATCAGGCGAACGCCCGCAGCGGTAACCGCAAGCAGAAAGATCGTGAAGAGGTGCATCACACGACCAAGAAGCCGTGGCGCCAAAAGGGTACCGGTCGTGCGCGTGCCGGTATGTCGTCGTCGCCGCTGTGGCGGGGTGGTGGTCGCATCTTCCCGAATTCGCCGGAAGAGAATTTTTCGCACAAGGTCAACAAGAAAATGTATCGCGCAGGTGTCTGCTCGATCCTTTCCCAGTTGGCGCGCGAGGGGCGTCTGTCGGTCATCGAGGGTTTGACGATCGAGGCGCCCAAAACCAAATTGTTGTCGCAAAAACTGAAGGGCATGGGATTGGATTCCGTGCTGGTGATTACCGATAGTCTTGAAGAGAACCTGTTCCTGGCCTCGCGCAATCTGCCAAGCGTGCTGATTGTCGAGCCGCATCAGGCGGATCCGGTGTCGCTGGTGTTCTACAAGAAAATCCTGATCACCAAGCTGGCCCTGGCAAAGATCGAGGAGATGCTGGCATGAGCGCAATGGCAAAACATAGCGAAGAGCGCTTGATGAAAGTGTTGCTGGCGCCGGTGATTTCCGAGAAGGCGACGATGCTGGCCGAGAAGCGCGAGCAGGTCGTGTTCCTGGTGATACCCGATGCTACCAAGCTGGAAGTCAAGGCGGCGGTCGAGCTGCTGTTCAAGGTCGAGGTCGAGTCGGTGCAGGTTGCCAATCGCATGGGCAAGCAAAAGCGGTCCGGAAGATTCAATGGTCGCCGCAATCACACTCGGCGTGCATTCGTGTGCCTGAAGCCCGGCCAGGAAATCAACTTTACCGAGGAGGCTAAATAATGGCACTGGTTAAAGTAAAGCCAACCTCGCCTGGCCGTCGCGGCATGGTCAAGGTGGTCAATGCTGATCTGTACAAGGGGCGGCCCTTTGCTGCTCTGACCGAGAAAAAATCAAAGAGCGCCGGCCGCAACAATAACGGGCATATCACCACCCGTCATATTGGTGGGGGGCACAAGCAGCATTACCGTGTCATCGATTTCCGTCGTAACAAGGACGGTATTCCTGCCAAGGTTGAGCGGATCGAATACGACCCGAACCGGAGCGCCAACATTGCGCTGTTGTGCTATGCCGATGGCGAGCGTCAATACATCATCGCGACCAAGGGTATGGCGGTCGGCGATCAGTTGATGAACGGTTCGGAAGCGCCGATCAAATCCGGCAATTGCCTGCCGATCCGCAATATTCCGGTCGGCACCACGATGCATTGCATCGAGATGTTGCCTGGCAAGGGTGCGCAAATTGCACGCAGCGCCGGCGCCGGTGTGGTATTGATGGCGCGTGAAGGCACTTATGCCCAGGTGCGCCTGCGTTCGGGTGAGGTGCGCCGGGTGCACATCGAGTGCCGCGCAACGATTGGCGAGGTAGGCAATGGTGAGCACAACCTGCGCAAGATCGGCAAAGCCGGCGCCATGCGTTGGCGTGGTATCCGTCCGACTGTGCGCGGTGTGGTGATGAACCCGGTTGATCACCCGCACGGTGGCGGTGAAGGCAAAACGGCGGCTGGTCGTCATCCGGTCTCTCCGTGGGGTCAGCAAACGAAGGGCAAGCGGACGCGCCGCAACAAGCGCACCACTTCGATGATCGTTTCGCGCCGCGGCAAGAAATAAGGAATAGCACATGACACGTTCATTGAAAAAAGGGCCGTTCTGCGACGCCCATCTGGTGAAGAAGGTCGAAACCGCTCAGGCGGTGAAAGACAAGAAACCGATTAAAACCTGGTCGCGTCGTTCGACCATCATGCCGGACTTCATCGGGTTGACGATTGCGGTGCATAACGGCAAGCAGCATGTGCCGGTGTACATATCCGAAAACATGGTCGGGCATAAGCTCGGCGAGTTCGCGCTGACTCGGACCTTCAAGGGTCATGCCGCCGACAAAAAGGCTAAGAGATAAGGTGCATGATGGAAACTAAAGCTACCCTGCGCGGCGTGCGACTGTCGGCTCAAAAGGGCCGTCTGGTCGCCGACTTGGTCCGCGGAAAAAAAGTGGATCAGGCGCTCAATATTTTGACTTTCAGCCCGAAAAAAGGCGCGGTGATCATCAAGAAAGTGCTCGAATCCGCGATCGCGAACGCCGAGCACAATGATGGTGCCGATATTGACGAATTGAAAGTCAAGACGATTTATGTCGAAAAAGGTTCGGTCTTGAAGCGTTTTACCGCGCGTGCGAAAGGCCGGGGTGATCGTATCTCGAAACAATCCTGTCACATTTACGTGACTGTTGGCAATTAAGGAGTCACGATGGGACAGAAGATACATCCAACCGGTTTTCGTCTTTCGGTAACTCGCAACTGGGGTTCGCGCTGGTATGCTGGTAGCGCCAACTTTGCCAGCATGCTGAATGAAGACCTGAAGGTTCGTGCGTACCTGAAGACCAAGCTGAAGAATGCATCGGTGGCGCGGGTCGTCATCGAGCGGCCGGCCAAGAATGCCCGGATCACGATTTATAGTTCGCGCCCGGGCGTGGTTATCGGCAAAAAGGGCGAGGACATTGAAGTCCTGAAGCAGGCGCTGACCAAGATGATGGGCGTGCCGGTGCATGTCAATATCGAGGAAATCCGCAAACCGGAAACCGATGCGCAGCTGATCGCCGACTCGATTGCCCAGCAATTGGAAAAGCGGATCATGTTCCGCCGCGCGATGAAGCGGGCGATGCAAAACGCCATGCGCCTTGGCGCCCAAGGTATCAAGATCATGTCTTCCGGTCGCCTGAATGGCATCGAGATCGCGCGCAAGGAGTGGTATCGCGAAGGCCGGGTGCCGTTGCATACGCTGCGGGCAGAGATTGACTACGGTTTTGGCGAAGCGCAAACCACTTACGGCATCATTGGCATCAAGGTGTGGGTATACAAGGGTGATCGCTTGGCAAATGGCGAAGCTCCGACCCTGGAAAGCACGGCCGATGATGATCGCAAACGTCGCGGTCCGCGTCGTGATGACGGTAAGCCGGCGGGGCGGCCTCGTGCCAAGCGCCCTGAGGGTGCCGCTCCGACAGCTGCAGCGCCGGTGGCTGCCAAGCAGCGGGTGCGCACCAAGAAAGCGGATGACGCGGCCAGCGGCGCCGACGGCGCAACAGCCGAGAAAGCAGGAGAATAACCATGCTGCAACCAGCACGCAGAAAATATCGTAAAGAACAGAAGGGCCGCAATACCGGCATTTCGCACTCGCGTGGAACCGCGGTGTCATTTGGCGAATTCGGCCTGAAGGCAATCGGCCGCGGTCGTATCACCGCACGCCAGATCGAGGCTGCACGGCGCGCCATGACGCGTCACATCAAGCGCGGCGGTCGGATCTGGATCCGGATTTTCCCGGATAAGCCAATTTCGCAAAAGCCGGCCGAGGTTCGGATGGGTAACGGTAAGGGTAACCCCGAGTTCTACGTTGCCGAAATTCAGCCAGGCAAAATGTTGTATGAAATGGATGGCGTCGATGAAGCGTTGGCGCGTGAAGCGTTCCGCCTGGCCGCCGCAAAATTGCCGCTGCAAACGACTTTTGTCGTGCGCCAGATCGGCCAATAAGAGGAGTGGATCATGAAAGCAACTGAACTCCGCGCTAAGGACCAAGCTGCGTTGGCCAAGGAATTGCGTGACTTGCTCAAGGCGCAGTTCGGCCTCCGCATGCAGGTGGCAACGCAACAACTTGGCAATACTGCCCAACTCAAGAAGGTGCGCCGGGATATCGCGCGCGTGAAAACGGTCATGAATCAGAAGGATGCGCAGCAATGAACGATACGGTGAAGCAGTCGTCGAAGCGTACGCTGATCGGCAAGGTTGTCTCCGACAAGATGGACAAGACGATTACGGTGCTGATCGAGCGCCACGTCAAGCACCCGCTATACGGCAAGATCATCACGCGCAGCAACAAATACCACGCGCATGACGAATCGAACCAGGCCAAGGCTGGCGATGTCGTGGAAATCCAGGAGGGCCGTCCGATTTCAAAGACCAAAGCCTGGACTGTGACGCGTATCGTTCAGGTAGCACAGGTAATTTAAGTTTTTGTTGCGCATCAGCGATTGCACTGTCATAATTGTCGGCTTGGCTGTTATCCAGATCAGCCAAGAGCGCAGCAGCAGCAGTAAACTTTGGAAATTGTCCACCTAAACAGCCCGCTTGCAGTACGGCCGGCTGACAGGACCAAGACTGGCCGCCACCTCACATCGTGTGAATCAGGCGGGTTAAGTTGGGAAAGAGAATATTATGATTCAAACTGAAAGCCGGCTCGAAGTGGCCGACAACACCGGTGCGCGCGAAGTAATGTGCATCAAGGTGCTAGGTGGTTCCAAAAGGCGGTATGCCGGGATTGGCGACATCATCAAGGTGACGGTGAAGGCGGCGGCGCCGCGTGGCCGCGTCAAGAAGGGCGAGATCTATAACGCCGTGGTGGTTCGTACCGCCAAGGGCGTGCGCCGTCAGGATGGCTCGCTGGTCAAGTTCGACGGCAATGCGGCGGTGTTGCTGAATGCCAAGCTGGAGCCGATTGGTACGCGTATTTTTGGGCCGGTTACCCGTGAATTGCGCACCGAGCGCTTCATGAAAATCGTGTCGCTTGCGCCGGAAGTTCTGTAAGGGGTCGTCATGAGTAAAATTCGAAAAAACGACGAGGTGATCGTGCTGGCCGGCAAGGACAAGGGTAAGCGCGGTGTCGTCAAGCAACGGGTAGACGCGGAATACGTCATCGTCGAGGGGGTGAATGTCGCGAAAAAAGCGACCAAGCCGAATCCGATGGCTGGCACGACCGGCGGCATCGTCGATAAGTTGATGCCGATTCATGTATCGAATATTGCATTGTTCAATGCGGCAACTGGCAAGGCGGATCGTGTGGGCTACAAGACGGTGGACGGCAATAAGGTTCGCGTTTTCAAGTCCAGTGGTGAAGTCGTTAAGGTGTAACAGATCATGGTCCGTCTTCAAGAATTCTATAAAGAAAAGGTCGTTACCGATCTAGTTGCCAAATTTGGCTACAAATCGGTAATGGAAGTGCCGCGTATTCAGAAAATTACCCTGAACATGGGGTTGTCGGAGGCGGTAGCCGACAAGAAAATTATCGAGCATGCGGTGGGTGATCTGACTAAGATCGCAGGCCAAAAGCCGGTCGTGACCAAGGCGCGCAAGGCAATCGCCGGTTTCAAGATTCGCGAGGGTTATCCGATCGGTTGCATGGTGACCTTGCGTGGCGCCCGCATGTATGAGTTTCTCGATCGCTTCATCACGGTGGCGTTGCCCCGCGTGCGCGATTTCCGCGGCATTTCGGGGCGCGCCTTCGATGGTCGGGGTAATTACAATATCGGCGTCAAGGAACAGATCATTTTCCCTGAAATCGAGTACGACAAGATCGATTTGCTGCGTGGCTTGAATATCAGCATCACGACGACAGCAAAAACCGACGATGAAGCGAAGGCGCTTCTCGCCGCATTTAAATTTCCGTTCAGAAACTGAGGTCGCCATGGCAAAACTGGCACTGATTAACCGTGAACAAAAGCGCGCGGATCTGGTGAAAAAATTCACCGGCAAGCGGGCCGAGTTGAAGGCAATCATCAACGATCAATCGAAATCGGACGAAGAGCGTTATGAGGCGCGCCTGAAGTTGCAGGCTCTGCCGCGTAATTCCGCGCCGACCCGTCAGCGTAATCGTTGTGCAATTACGGGTCGCCCACGTGGCACATACCGCATGTTCGGTCTGGGTCGCACCAAACTCCGCGAAGCCGCCATGCGTGGTGAAATCCCGGGTATGACTAAAGCCAGCTGGTAATAGGAGGATATTCAATGAGTATGAGCGATCCTATCGCCGATATGCTGACCCGTATCCGCAATGCGCAGGGAGTGCAGAAGACCGCGGTGGCAATGCCGTCGTCGAAGTTGAAAGTGGCGATTGCCGGCGTTCTGAAGGACGAAGGTTATATCGAAGATTTTGCCGTGTCCGAAAATGCGGGTAAGGCGGAGTTGAAAATCGGCTTGAAGTATTACGCCGGTCGCCCCGTCATCGAGCGCCTGGAGCGGGTGTCCCGGCCAGGTTTGCGGGTCTATAAGGGCAAGGGCGAAATTCCAAACGTCATGAATGGATTGGGTGTGGCAATCGTATCGACGCCACGCGGTGTCATGACTGATCGCAAGGCGCGCGCGACCGGTGTCGGTGGCGAAGTCATTTGCTACGTGGCCTAAGGAGCGCAACATGTCTCGTGTGGGAAAAATGCCGGTTGAGTTGCCAAAAGGCGCGGAAGCGACCATTGTGGCAGATCAGATCACGGTGAAGGGTCCGTTGGGCTCGTTGACGCAAGCCTTGAATGGTTTGGTCAAGATTGAAAATAGTAACGGTACATTGACGTTTGCCGCGGCCAACGACAGCCGCGAAGCGAATGCGATGTCGGGCACTCTGCGTGCGTTGGTCAACAACATGGTCAACGGCGTGACCAAGGGCTTTGAGAAAAAGTTGACCCTGGTTGGCGTCGGCTTCCGGGCGCAGGCGCAGGGCGATACCCTGAATCTGTCGCTTGGATTTTCGCATCCGGTGGTACATCAAATGCCGGCCGGCGTCAAATGCGAAACCCCGACTCAGACCGAAATCCTGATCAAGGGTATCGATCGCCAGCGTGTCGGCCAGGTGGCCGCTGAAGTTCGCGCCTATCGCGAGCCTGAGCCCTACAAGGGCAAGGGTGTTCGGTACGCGGACGAAGTGGTTATCCTCAAAGAAACCAAGAAGAAGTAATAGGGGTTGATGATGGACAAGAAAGAATCGCGCCTGCGCCGGTCACGCCAAACCCGTGCCAAGATTGCAGAGCTGAAGGTAAACCGTCTGGCCGTGCATCGTACCAATTTGCATATTTACGCCAGCGTCATCGGTCCGGACGCGCGCGTCTTGGCGAGCGCTTCGACCGCCGAAGCAGACTTGCGCAAGGAATTGGCCGGCGCTTCGGGCAAGGGTGGCAACGTTGCCGCGGCCTCGCTGGTGGGCAAGCGCGTCGCGGAAAAGGCATTGCAGGCGGGCGTGACCGAAGTGGCGTTCGACCGCTCCGGTTTCCGTTACCACGGTCGGGTCAAGGCGCTGGCGGAAGCCGCGCGTGAAGCCGGTCTGAAGTTTTAAGGAATAGTCATCATGGCAAAAATGCAGTCGAAGATGCAAAGCGAAAAGCCGGATGACGGCATGCGCGAAAAAATGATTGCCGTCAACCGCGTCACGAAAGTGGTGAAGGGTGGCCGCATCATGGGTTTCGCCGCGCTGGCAGTGGTGGGTGACGGCGACGGCCGCATCGGCATGGGTAAGGGCAAGTCGAAGGAAGTGCCGGTCGCCGTGCAGAAGGCGATGGAAGAAGCGCGCCGCAAGATGATCAAGGTTTCGCTGAAAAATGGCACGCTGCAGCATACCGTGACCGGTAAGCATGGCGCGTCGTCGGTGCTGATGGCGCCGGCAAAAGAAGGTACCGGCGTGATCGCCGGCGGTCCGATGCGGGCGATTTTCGAAGTCATGGGCGTGACCAACGTGGTGGCCAAGTCGAACGGATCGACCAATCCATACAACATGGTGCGCGCGACCCTGAATGGCCTGGCCAAGATGAACACGCCGTCGGAAATTGCCGCCAAACGCGGTAAGTCCGTTGAAGAAATTTTGGGTTAAGGTGAGTCTCATGGCGAATACAGTCAAGGTTAAACTGGTCAAGGGCCTGATCGGCACGCGCGAAACGCATCGTGCCACGGTGCGCGGACTCGGCTTGCGTCGCGTCAATTCCGTGGCCGAATTGGAAGACACGCCCGCTGTACGCGGCATGATCAACAAGGTGTCGTACCTGGTGAAAGTGGTGTCGTGAGCTCAGACTCGCGAACGGAGCAAATCATGGAATTGAACAGCATTCAACCGGCCGATGGCGCCAAACACGCCAAGCGTCGCGTCGGTCGCGGTATTGGTTCGGGCCTGGGTAAAACCGCTGGCCGTGGACATAAAGGACAGAAATCGCGCTCCGGCGGATTTCACAAGGTCGGTTTCGAAGGCGGCCAGATGCCGCTGCAGCGCCGACTGCCAAAGCGCGGCTTCAAATCGCTGGCTGCGCCATACAAGGCCGAGATTCGTCTGTCGGACTTGGAAAAGTTGCCGGTTGCCGAAGTCGATATGCTGGCCTTGAAGCAGGCCCGTCTGGTACCGGAACTGGCGCGGGTGGTACGTGTCATCCTGTCCGGCGAACTGACCAAAAAAGTGGCGTTGAAGGGCTTGCTGGCGACCAAGGGCGCGAAGGCGGCAATTGAAGCCGCAGGTGGCTCGATTGCCTGAAGGTCTGCTGTAACCACGGAGCGATAATTGGCAACTAATTCGAAACTCGCCAAGAGCGCGGCCAGCGGTTTTCCGTGGAGCCGCTTGTGGTTTCTGCTGGGCGCGCTGGTGGTATTTCGCTTGGGATCGCACATTCCGGTTCCGGGTATCGATCCGGAGCAACTGTCTCAGCTGTTCCGCCAGAACCAGGGCGGCATACTGGGCATGTTCAACATGTTTTCCGGTGGCGCCTTGTCGCGCTTTGCGGTGTTTGCACTCGGGATCATGCCGTACATTTCGGCCTCGATCATCATGCAGCTGATGACGGCGGTGTCGCCGCAGATGGAGGCGCTAAAGAAAGAGGGTGAGTCCGGACGGCGCAAGATCACGCAATACACGCGCTATGGCACGTTGGTGCTGGCGACTTTCCAGGCGCTTGGCATCGCGGTGGCGCTCGAGTCGCAGCCCGGGCTGGTGATTGATCCGGGCATGGCGTTTCGCTTCACCACGGTAGTGACATTGCTGACCGGTACCATGTTCCTGATGTGGCTCGGCGAGCAAATTACCGAACGCGGGTTGGGCAACGGGATCTCGATCATCATCTTTGCCGGTATCGTAGCGGGATTGCCCGGTGCGTTGGGTGGTCTGTTCGAATTGGTACGCACCGGCTCGATGAGCGCGCTGGCGGCGATCCTGATTTGCATCATTGCGGTTGCCGTGACGTATGCGGTGGTGTTTATTGAAAGCGGTCAGCGCAAGATTCTGGTGAACTACGCCAAGCGCCAGGTGGGCAACAAGATTTACGGCGGGCAAAGCAGCCATTTGCCGCTGAAGTTGAATATGTCGGGTGTGATTCCACCGATTTTCGCCTCGTCTATCATCTTGTTTCCGGCCACGATTACCAGCTGGTTTACCAGTGGCGATAGCAACAATGCGATGTTCCGTTTTCTGAAGGATCTGGCGGCGTCGCTGGCTCCCGGCGAGGCGATCCATGCGTTGTTGTACGCGCTGGCGATCGTGTTTTTCTGCTTTTTCTATACCGCGTTGGTATTCAACAGTAAGGAAACGGCGGACAACTTGAAAAAGAGCGGTGCCTTTGTTCCGGGCATTCGTCCTGGCGACCAGACTGCGCGCTACATCGACAAAATACTGATGCGCTTGACGCTGGTGGGTGCGGTGTATATCACGCTGGTCTGCTTGCTGCCGGAATTCTTGATTGCGCGCTGGAAGGTACCGTTTTATTTCGGTGGAACGTCGTTGTTGATTATCGTCGTGGTGACGATGGATTTCATGGCGCAAGTGCAGAACTACGTGATGTCGCAGCAATATGAGTCTCTATTGCGCAAGGCAAATTTCAAGGGCGGAATCCCTACGCGTTGAACGCCCGGGGAATCGATAGACCGAATGGCAAAAGACGACGTTATCCAGATGCAGGGTGAGGTTCTCGAGAATCTGCCCAACGCAACATTTCGGGTGAAGTTGGAAAACGGGCACGTGGTACTGGGTCACATTTCCGGCAAGATGCGGATGAATTACATCCGGATTTTGCCGGGCGATAAGGTAACGGTAGAGCTCACGCCGTATGACTTGAGCAGAGCCCGGATCGTGTTTCGTACGAAGTAGGATTTTATGGTTGTGGAGAGCTGCCGTGGCGACATGCCGGACTCCTCAAATGGTTTAAGCAATTGAAAGAAAGAGGGCAAAAATGAAAGTGCTCGCATCAGTCAAGCGGATCTGCCGCAACTGCAAGATCATCAAGCGCAAGGGCGTGGTTCGTGTCATCTGCACCGAACCGCGCCACAAGCAGCGTCAAGGTTAATTAACGTTATTGATCGAGGAATAACGAATGGCACGTATCGCAGGGGTGAATATCCCCAATCATCAGCACACCGTCATTGGCCTGACCGCCATCTACGGTATTGGTCGTCCGCGGGCGCAGGAAATCTGCGCCAAGACTGGAATCCCGACCTCGAAGAAGGTCAAGGACCTGGACGACAACGAGCTGGAAAAGCTGCGTGACGAAATCGGCCACTTCGTCGTCGAAGGCGATCTGCGGCGCGAAGTGTCGATGAGCATCAAGCGTCTGATGGATCTTGGCTGCTATCGCGGCCTGCGTCACCGCAAAGGCTTGCCGGTACGTGGCCAGCGTACCCGTACCAATGCCCGGACCCGCAAGGGACCGCGCAAAGCTGCACAGTCGCTGAAGAAATAACCGGCGCTGAGGTGTTCAGCGCTTGGATTGCTTGTCGGATTCTAGGAAATTAACATGGCAAAAGCCCCGAATAACGCCGCAGCAGCACGTGTGCGTAAGAAAGTGAAAAAGAACGTTGCCGAAGGTATCGCGCACATCCACGCGTCTTTCAACAACACCATCATCACCATTACCGACCGCCAGGGTAACGCGCTATCGTGGGCGACTTCCGGTGGTGCAGGTTTCAAGGGTTCGCGCAAATCGACGCCGTTCGCGGCCCAGGTCGCGGCCGAAGCTGCCGGCAAGGTGGCGGTCGAGTATGGTGTGAAAAATCTGGAAGTGCGCATCAAGGGCCCGGGCCCGGGTCGTGAATCGGCGGTGCGTGCGCTGAACAACCTGGGTATCAAGATCACCCAGATCCAGGACGTGACGCCGGTGCCGCACAACGGTTGCCGCCCGCCGAAGCGCCGCCGGATTTGATGCAGGCGACTGCTTCAGTTTGAATCGCAGTTTGTACCAGTGAAAACTGCCCGCCGGAGACCCCGGCGGGTTTTGTTCTTAAGCCCACCGTCCGGTAGCAGGCAGGCTGGACTAGCGTTTGACGAATCGGATTCGATTCGGTCGGAACGTCAACTAAAGTGTTGGGGGCAGAGTGATTTGCCGTTTCCGGGCGGCTCATAGACTCGGCCGCAATACATAAAGAAAGGAAACAACGTGGCACGTTATATCGGACCAAAAGCAAAGCTATCCCGTCGCGAAGGCACGGACCTGTTCCTGAAGAGCGCCCGCCGCTCGCTGGATTCGAAATGCAAGCTGGACTCCAAGCCGGGTCAACATGGCCGCACTTCCGGCATGCGCACCTCGGACTACGGCAACCAGTTGCGTGAAAAGCAGAAGGTCAAGCGCATTTACGGCATCATGGAACGCCAGTTCCGCCGCTATTTCGCCGAAGCCGATCGCCGCAAGGGCAACACCGGCGAAACCCTGTTGAAGCTGCTGGAAGGCCGCTTGGATAACGTCGTATACCGGATGGGCTTCGGCTCGACCCGCGCCGAAGGCCGGCAACTGGTGTCGCACAAGGCATTTACCGTCAACGGCAACGTCGTCAATATCGCCTCCTACCAGGTGAAACCGGGCGACGTCGTCGCAGTGCGCGAAAAAGCGAAGAAACAGGTGCGCATCGTTGAAGCGCTGTCGCTGGCGGAGCAGATCGGGCTGCCATCCTGGGTCGCGGTCGACGCCAAGAAGATGGAAGGCACCTTCAAGGCGCTGCCGGATCGCAGCGAGATCGCCAACGACGTCAACGAATCGCTGATCGTCGAATTGTATTCGCGTTAATCCGGTTTTCCGTCGGATCGAATCGTACCGGTTGGGGACAGAGCAGCGTTTCGCTCGACTCTGTCCCGCAATGAAGAAGCACTCTTTCCCCGCAACGTAGTTGATTTCCATCAGCCTTATCGGTGTAACGAGCCGAGGGTATTGAAGAGGACATTCCATGCAAAACAGCTTATTGAAACCGCGCATCATTGAAGTCGAGGCGATCACGCCCGGTCACGCCAAAGTCGTGATGGAGCCGTTCGAGCGCGGCTACGGCCACACGTTGGGCAACGCGCTGCGGCGCGTGCTGCTGTCGTCGATGGTCGGCTATGCGCCGACCGAAGTCACGATCGCCGGCGTGGTGCACGAATATTCGTCGCTGGACGGGGTGCAGGAAGACGTGGTCGATCTGCTGCTGAACCTGAAGGGCGTGGTATTCAAGCTGCACAATCGCGATGAAGTCACGCTGACGCTGAAGAAGGAAACCGACGGCCCGGTGCTGGCCTCCGATATAGATCTGCCGCACGACGTCGAACTGGTGAACCCGGATCACGTGATCGCGCACCTGACAGGCGGCGGTAAGCTGGACATGCAGATCAAGGTCGAGAAGGGCCGCGGCTACGTGCCGGGCAACGTGCGCCGGTTGCAGGAAGACGTCAACAAGACGATTGGCCGCATCATCCTGGATGCCTCGTTCTCTCCGGTGCGGCGCGTGTCGTACGCTGTGGAATCCGCGCGTGTTGAACAGCGTACCGACCTCGACAAGCTGATCATCAACATCGAAACCAATGGCGTGATCTCGCCGGAAGAAGCGATCCGCCAGTCGGCGCGCGTGCTGGTCGACCAGTTGAACGTGTTCGCCGCCCTGGAAGGCACCGAGGCTGCCGCCGAAGCGCCGTCGCGCGCACCGCAGATCGACCCGATCCTGCTGCGCCCGGTCGACGACCTGGAGCTGACGGTGCGTTCGGCCAACTGCCTGAAGGCCGAGAACATCTACTACATTGGCGATCTGATCCAGCGCAGCGAAAACGAATTGCTGAAGACGCCGAACCTGGGCCGCAAGTCCTTGAACGAAATCAAGGAAGTGCTGGCTTCGCGCGGCTTGACGCTTGGCATGAAGCTGGAAAACTGGCCGCCGGCAGGCCTCGAGAAGTAATCCACGGCAGCGGCCGGCTGGTGCCGGCTGCGCCAAGTCCTTACCAATATTTACCGGCCCGCGCGGCGCCTTGTGCGGCACGATAGAAGAGCTGGATCCAAACTGAAATCTGAAAGGAAGCATCATGCGTCACCGTCACGGTCTTCGTAAACTGAACCGCACCTCTTCGCATCGCCTGGCGATGCTGCGCAACATGACAGTCTCGCTGTTGCGCCATGAAGCGATCAAAACCACCTTGCCGAAAGCCAAGGAACTGCGTCGCGTGGTCGAGCCGATCCTGACCCTGGGCAAGGTCGACTCCCTGTCCAACAAGCGCCTCGCCTTCAACCGTCTGCGCGACCGCGAAATGGTGTTGAAGCTGTTTGCCGAACTCGGCCCGCGCTACGCCAACCGCAACGGCGGCTATCTGCGCATCCTGAAGATGGGCTTCCGCCAAGGCGACAATGCGCCGATGGCGTATGTCGAGCTGCTGGATCGGCCGGAACCGACCGAGGCGGGCGAGGCTGAAAGCGTCGAATAAGCCGCGGTCATCGGTATCTCCTCATAAAGCCAGGTTTTTGCCTGGCTTTTGTATTTTGTGCTTTGGTAACGCGGGATACTGGCCAACATAGTGTTAAATTCCGGGCATGCTGCAAGCGAAGAATTTACATACCCTTTATGTCTGCCAAAGCGCGCGGCTGACCCGGCTTGCGGCCGCAGGCATGCGTACATCTCGCTGAGCGGCGCGGGTTCCTGCGCACGGCGGCGAGCGGCGTTTTCGCTTACCATTGGCGGTTGGCGCGGCCGACGCGCTAACCGGATACAGGGAGCGCGAGATGCCGCAGCCGTTACTGGTAATGACCAATCTGCCGCACCTGGACGCGGCGCGGGCCTTGGCGCGTGCTCTGGTGCAGCAGCAACTGGCTGCCTGCGTGAATATCCTGCCTGCGTTACAGTCGATCTATCGCTGGCAGGGCGCGCTGGAAGAGGCCGAGGAGGTCGCCCTCTTGATCAAGAGTACCGACGCGCGCTATGCGGAGTTGGAGGCAGCGATCAAGCTGGCTCACCCTTACGCGCTGCCGGAACTTATCGCGCTGCCGATCGTGGCCGGGCTGCCGGCCTATCTGGCGTGGCTGGCGGCGGAAACCAGGAAGGATGTCGAAATTTAAGATGAGCAGAAGGCATACATCGCCGCTGGCCGCCATGGTCATCCTGCTGCTGGTTGCTGCGGCGTTGCTGCTGGCGTCGGCGGCGCGCGCGGCCGACGATTACCTGGAGCCGGAAGCGGCGTTTCGTTTCTCGGCCAAAATGGTGGATGCGCAGACCGTTGCGATCAGCTACCGGATTGCCGACGGTTATTACATGTACCGCGAGCGCTTCCAGTTTCGCGCCGAGGGCGCCACGCTGGGCCAGCCCCAGATGCCGGCCGGCCACGTCAAATTCGACCAAACCTTTCAAAAAGAAATGGAGACCTACCGCGGCAGCGTCACCATCTCGATTCCGGTCGCGGCCGCCGGTCCTTTCACGCTGATCGCCACCTCGCAAGGCTGTGCCGACCAGGGCCTGTGCTATACGCCGATGGAGTCGCAGGCGAAGCTGGCGGCGAGCGCCAGCGGCGCTGCGCTGGGGACAGCGGGCCGGGCGCCGGAATCGGATCTGGGACGCATCGAATCCTCGCTGCAAAGCGGGCGCCTGCTGGCGATCCTGCCGCTGTTTTTCCTGCTCGGACTGGGGTTGGCATTCACCCCCTGCGTGCTGCCGATGCTGCCGATCCTGTCGTCGATCATCGTCGGCGCCGGCGCTGCGCACGGCAAGATTCGGCGCGCGCGCGGTTTTGCGCTATCGGTCAGCTATTCGTTGGGAATGGCGATCGTCTACACCGCGCTCGGCGTGGCCGCCGGCCTGATCGGCGAAGGGCTGGCCGCCGGCCTGCAAAACCCGTGGCTGCTATCGGCGTTCGCGCTGCTGATGGTCGGATTGTCGCTGTCGATGTTCGGCTTCTATGCGCTGCAACTGCCGGTGGCGCTGCAGACGCGGCTGGCGCGGGTTTCGGGCGAACAGCGCGGCGGCCATCTGGGCGGGGTGTTCGCGATGGGGGCGATTTCGGCGCTGATCGTCGGCCCCTGCGTGGCGGCGCCGCTGGCCGGGGCGCTGGTGTATATCAGCCAGACGCGCGACGTCGTCATCGGCGGCAGCGCGCTGTTCGCGATGGCGGCTGGCATGAGCGTGCCGCTGCTGTTGCTGGGCGCCTCGGCCAACGCGCTGCTGCCGAGCGCCGGCGCCTGGATGGAGCAGGTCAAGCGCTTCTTCGGCGTCATGCTGCTGGCGCTGGCCTGGTGGATGGTGGCGCCGCTCTTGCCAGTGGCGCTGCAGATGGCGGGCTGGGCCGTGCTCGGCGTCGGCTACGGCGCCTGGCTATTGTGGGACGGCCGCAACGGCTGGGCGGCCAAGGCCTGCGGTTTGCTGTTTGCCGCCCTGGGCTTGCTGCAACTGGTTGGCGCCGCCAGCGGCGCGCGCGAGGTCAGCGCGCCGCTGGCGCAGTTGGGCAGCACACCGGCGCCGGCCGCCGTGCCCTTCACGCGCATCAAGTCGGGCGCGGAACTGGATGCGGCGCTGGCGCAAGCCAATGGCCGTATCACGATGCTGGATTTCTACGCCGACTGGTGCGTCTCCTGCAAGGAAATGGAGCTATGGACCTTTTCCGATCCGCGCGTGCGGCAGCAGTTGGCCGGCATGCAATTGCTGCAGGTCGACGTCACCGCCAACAATGCCGACGACCGGGCGCTGCTGAAGCGTTTCGGGCTGTTCGGGCCGCCTGGCATCATTTTCTTTGCCAAGGATGCCGCCGAGATCGCCGCCGGCCGCGTGATCGGGTATCAGGACAGTCAAAAATTCCTGCAATCGCTGGCGCGGGTGTCCAACCCGGGATAATCAGCCGGAACAATACTGCCCAATGTATTTTTAAACATCGATATTTTCCATGCGGAAAATCCGGCATTTTTCCATATACTCCCATTGATATGCGGTTTCGAGATAAAATTCACAACACATAGCGCCGCGTTATTTGCATAGTCGTTAAGTGTTGTTGGAACGGCGGCGTCTTGTGTCTATAGTCGGGTTTTCATCGGATTACTGAAAAGGAGAACAACATGGCCGTACGTCTGGGCGATACCGCACCTGATTTCGAGCAGGATTCCTCAATCGGCAAGATCAAGTTCCACGAGTGGGCAGGCAATTCATGGGTCGTGCTGTTTTCCCATCCGGCCGATTTCACGCCGATCTGCACTACCGAACTGGGCCTGACGGCGAAACTGAAACCGGAATTCGACAAGCGCAATGTGAAGGCGATCGCATTATCGGTCGACTCCGCGCAGAGCCACCTGGACTGGATCAAGGACATCGAGGACACGCAGAAAACCGTGGTCGGTTTCCCGATCATTGCCGATCACGACCGCAAGGTATCGCTGCTGTACGACATGATCCATCCGAACCAGTCGGATACGGTGACGGTGCGCTCGGTGTTCATCATCGACCCGAAGAAAAAAGTGCGCCTGATCCTGACCTATCCGCTGAACGTCGGCCGCAACTTCGATGAAATCCTGCGCGCGATCGATGGTCTGCAACTGGTCGACAATTACAGTGTCGCCACCCCCGGCAACTGGCGCGACGGCGACGACGTGATCATCCCGACCTCGATCCAGGACGAGGCGGTGATCAAGCAGAAGTTTCCGAAAGGGTACACCGCGGCCCGGCCCTATCTGCGCCTGACACCGCAGCCGAACAAGTAAGCCGCGCTTGCCGCAGTCGAAAGCGCCCGCTTGTCGCGGGCGTTTTTCTTGGGCACTGCGCTATTTTTCGCGCAGCCGCCGGCCCGGCGCCGATTCGTCCAGATAGCGCCGGCGGCGAAAGAAAAACAGCATGGCGACCACCACCAGCGCCATCGCCGCCATCGTCAGCCAGAACCCGGCCTTGTCCTTCAGCAAGGGCATGTCGACGAAGTTCATGCCGAAGATGCCGGTAATCAACGTCAGCGGCATGAACAGCGCGGTGATCACGGTCAGGGTGCGCATGATTTCGCTGGTGCGATGCGACATCGCCGAAAAGTGGATCTGCACCGCCGATTCGATCGACGATTCCAGCCGCCGCGCATGATTCAGCACGCGCGTCACGTGCTCCATCACGTCGTTGATGCGCACCAGCAGCAGGTCCTTGCTGCGGCTGATTTCCACATCGTTGCCGGTATCGATCAGGTGGTCGCGCAATTCCTGCAGCGCGTCGTGCTGCTCCTCGCACAGATGGTCGAGCTTGCGCAATTCGATGCGGGCATCGAGCAGCGCCATCCAGTCGCGAAACGGCCGGCGCGGATCGAGCAGCGCGCGCTGCCAGCGATCGAGTTGGGTGGTCAGGGGCTGCCGCAGTTCCAGGTACTGGTCGACCATCGCGTTCAGCAGGCGCAGCATCAGGTCTTCCGGCGAATTCGGGCGGCGTCCGCCGTGCGCGCCGCCGTCGGCGCGTTCACGCGATTCCAGCAGGCGCGCGCGGGCGCTCTCGATGGTGCGGCTGTTGCGTGCGTGCACCGTCACCAGCGCGTGCTCCATCAACAGGAAGGTAACCGGTACCGTCGCCAGTTGCATCAGCGCCGGCGGGATCTTGCGCCGCAAGCCCGCTTCCGGCGCCGTGCCGGCGGCACTTTCAGCCGCGGCTTCGGCCGGCACGGCCTGGCTCAGCGCCAGCTTGCGAAACACCAGCATCGCATAATCGTTGGTGGAATCGAAATAGCTCGGGTGCGCCAGGTTGACGACGTCGGTCAGGTGCGGATCGTAGAGCTGCGTGCCGGTGGCGCGCGCGATCTGCTCGCGCCACAGCTCGGGATCGGCCGCCACTTCGTCGTGGGTGGCGTCGAGCCAGAGGAAGCCGCGCGCCGGCGCCGCCTCCGGCACGGCCGTGCTTTGCGTGACCCGGTTGTCAGCGATCAGGAAGATATCCATGCAGCGTGCTTGAGGGTTTGAAGGCAAGCCACAGCGCCGCCAGCGAGGCCGCGGCCAGCGCCAGCGCCGCGCCCTGGGCGGCGGCCGGCAGCACCAGCGCGCCGAACCAGGCTCCGCCCAGCAGCACGCCGCCGGCCGTGCCCGCCAGCCGCAGCGCTTCCAGCGGCACGTAATGCGGGCGCCGCTCCAGCAAGCCGCCGATGGTCCACAGGGAAGCGCCCAGCCACAGCGCGTACGGCAGGCTGTACGCCAGCGGCAGCGTGCGGACCGCGGCCAGGAAGTGGGTGGTGATCAACAGCACCAGCGCAAACTGGGCCAGGCAATACCATCTGGCAGCATCCGGCAGCGGCGGATCGTAGCGCGGACGATCGAGCTCGAACGCCGCTTTTGGCCAGGCGGCAGCGACGTCGGCCGGGCGCCAGCCGGGCCGCGCCAACCAGACCCGCAGCTTGTCGCGCCAGCGCCGTGCACGCCAGGCGTCCTGCCACATCGCATGGTAGACCTCGAGGTTGGCCCACAGCGGATTCCAGCTGCGCAGCGGCCCGCGTGTGCCGTATACCACCGGTTCGTCGTCCTGCTCTTCGGTGAAGGTGCCGAACAGGCGGTCCCACAGGATCAGGATACCGCCGTAGTTCTTGTCCAGGTAGATGTCGTTGACGCCGTGATGCGCGCGGTGGTTCGACGGCGAGACGAACACGCGGTCGAACCAGCCGAGCTTGCCGATCTGTTGCGTATGCACCCAGAACTGGTACAGCAGGTCGATCAGCGCGACGCCGACGAACACTTCGAGCGGAATCCCGAGCAGCGCCATCGGCAGGTAAAAGATCCAACCGAGCAGCGCGCCGCTGCTGGTCTGGCGTAGCGCGGTGCTGAGGTTGTAGTCCTCGCTCTGGTGATGCACCACGTGCGCCGCCCACAGCAGGTTCACTTCATGTCCCATGCGGTGCAGCCAGTAGTAGCAGAAGTCGTACAGCAACAGGCCGGCGGCCCAAACCCACAGGCTGTCGGCCGACAGCGCAAATAGCGCTATGTGCTGGACCAGCCAGCCGTAGATGCCGACTCGCAACAGCAGCATGAAGGCGCCCGTGACCTGGCTGAGAATGCCGAGGCTGATGCTGTTGATGGCGTCGTTGATGCGGTAGGTGTTGCGCCGGCGCAGATGGCCGGCGACCAGCTCGATGAAAATCAGCAGGAAAAACACTGGCGTCGCCAGCGTAATCACCTTTTCTTGCATCGAAGCCTCCTGTTCAGGTCGGGGATTCGTCGTTCGCGACCGAGCGCGCGATCAGGACCAATGCAGTGTAGTACGTGCCCAGAATCCACAGCGCCGAAAGCGGAAGCGGCGCGTAAAACTTGTTGTAGGCGAGCAGGGTGTCGGACAGCATGAACAACAGGCCGCCCGCCGCCGCCAACCGGCTGCCGCGCCGGCGCCATTGCAGGTGGCGCGAGATGGCCTGCGCCGCCATTGCCACCAGGCACAGCATGTAAGCCAGCACCGGGCCTTGCAGTGCCGGCGCCAATCCCGGCCACAATACCGCCAGATTGAGCGCGCCCACCAGCAGCAAGGCCAGCAATACCAGCGGCTGGCCGAACAGGCGCGCGTCGGAAGTGAGGGCGCGCAAGAAAAACAGGTGGGCGATCAGGAAGCTGGACAGGCCGAGCAGGAAGCCGGCCGGCAGCACTGCCTTGGGCAGCATCAGGAACACATCGCCGCACAGCGACAAGGCGATGCCGGCCAGCACCGCGCGCCGGTAGCGCGGATTGACCGGATTTGCGGTGCGCCAGACCGACAGGAAAATCAGCGCGGTGGCGAGCGGCTTGAACGCGTAGTGCAGGAAGATCGTGGCGTCGCGCGCGCCGGCGCCGATGATCGCCAGCAATCCGGAGAGCGCGATGCCGAGCGTGCTCCAGCGGCCAGCCGGATCGGACCGCACGGGCCGCATTCAGCCGCCGTGCCGCAACAGGCGCGCCACGTCGCGTGCGAAATAGGTCAGCACGCCGTCGGCGCCGGCGCGCTTGAAGGCCAGCATCGCTTCCATCATGCTCTTGTCGTGATCGAGCCAGCCGTTTTGCGCGGCCGCCTTCAGCATCGCGTATTCGCCGCTGACCTGGTAGGCGAAAGTCGGCACCTGGAACTCGTCCTTGACGCGGCGCACGATGTCCAGATACGGCATGCCGGGTTTCACCATTACCATGTCGGCGCCTTCGGCCAGATCGAGCGCGACTTCGCGCAGCGCTTCGTCGCTGTTGGCCGGGTCCATCTGGTAGGTGGCCTTGTTGCCCTTGCCGAGATTGGCGGCCGAGCCGACCGCGTCGCGGAACGGTCCGTAGAACGCCGACGCATACTTGGCCGAATACGCCATGATGCGGGTGTAGATATGGTGGTGCGCTTCCAGCGCGCTGCGGATGGCGCCGATGCGGCCGTCCATCATGTCGGACGGCGCCACGATGTCGACCCCGGCCTCGGCCTGCGCCAGCGCCTGCCGCACCAGCAGCGCGCTGGTCTCGTCGTTCAGCACGTAGCCGTTGGCGTCCAGCACGCCATCCTGGCCGTGGCTGGTGTAGGGATCGAGCGCGACGTCGGTCAGGATGCCGAGTTCCGGAAAGCGCGCCTTCAATTCGCGCACCGCGCGCGGCACCAAACCCTTCGGATTGGCCGCCTCGATGCCGTCCGGTGTCTTCAGCTGCGGGTGGATCACCGGAAACAGCGCCAGCACCGGAATCCCAAGCGCCACGCACTCCTCGGCCACCGGCAGCAGCAGATCGACCGAGAGCCGCTCCACGCCCGGCATCGAACTCACTTGTTCACGCTGATTGTGGCCGTCCAGGATGAAGACCGGATAGATCAGGTCGGCAGCGGTCAGCGTGTGCTCGCGCATCAGCGCGCGGGAAAAGGCGTCGCGCCGCATGCGGCGCATCCGGATGGCGGGAAACGCAGCGGCGGGGGCGGGGCGGGGCATGGCACTCTCCAAAAATTCGGTTGATCCGAGTCGAAAACATCGGCGGCATGAAACTTTATTGAATGCGCGCCCTCCTAGCAATAGGCGATTTGCTCGTCTCCCGCTTCTCCTCCCTGAGCGGGGCCTGGCGTTCAACGATCAGGCATTGTTACCCTGGAGATAATCCCCTTTCTCCAGGGTTTTTTTTGCCTGCTTGCACCCGACGAAAATCTCTTGTGTTTGCTGTATGGCATATACTCCATGAGGAATGTGTCATTTTCGCTTAAAGAATGCGAGTCTTCGTTGCATACTCCATCATTGTTCGGGCGAGGTCGGTGCCAGTCCGACCAGTTGCAGGATGCGCCGGTCGGCCTCTTCCAGCCCGATGCGCTTCAGGGATGAGAATAGTTGCACGGTAAATGGAAATGGCCGGCCCGCTTCGTCAACGTAGCTGGCCAGGACCGTCTGCGCCTGGCGCAGCGCGTTGGCAGCTTCACTGCGGTTCAGCTTGTCGGCCTTGGTCAGCAGGCAGTGGACCGGCTTGCCGGTCGGCGCAAACCATTCCAGCATCTGGATATCGAGCTCCGTGAACGGTCGGCGCGCATCCATGATCAAGACCAGCGCCGCCAATTGGCGGCGCTGCTTGACGTAGTTGCCCAGCAATTCCTGCCAGTGAAGCTTGGCGCCGCCCGACACCTCGGCATAGCCGTAGCCCGGCAGATCGACTAGCAGCGCGCGGATTTCCTCGACCACGGTGGCATCCTTGCGATGCTGCCCGACGTGGGCGCCGCCAATCGAAAAATAGTTGATGTGCTGAGTGCGGCCCGGCGTGCGCGAGGCGAACGCCAGCTTTTTCTGATTGCACAGGACGTTGATCGCGCTCGATTTGCCGGCGTTGGAGCGGCCGCAAAAGGCGATTTCAGGGACTTCCGTATGCGGCAGATCGCGCAGATGATTGGCCGTGGTGAAGAAGCGGGCTTGCCAAAGTAGGGACATGGATTCCGGCGAAAATGCAGCGAGGCGGCAAAAATGCCGAGAAGCTATTGTACAATAAGGGGTTGCGAATTGATGCGCTGCAACGGTGGCCGGTGCCCATTCGACCGGCAGCACGGACAGAATTTTAAAATCAAGTCTCCAGGGTGTTTGAATGAATCAAGCGTTTTTACCATCTGCCAAAAGCCTGTTTGCCAGCCTTGTCGTTACTGTCTCGGTCGCGCTGCTGGCGGCGACTGCTGCCTATGCCGCAGACCAGGCCAAACCCGCCTCCAAGCCCGATGCCGCCAAGGGCGAAGCGCTGTACAGCGCCGGTGACGCTGCCCGCAACATCACCGCCTGCGTCGCCTGCCACGGCGCGGCCGGCAATTCCACCATCGCCGAAAATCCGAAGCTGGACGGTCAGATCGCCGCCTACATCCACAAGCAATTGCTCGATTTCAAGAGCCCGGCGCGCAACAACGCGGTGATGACCGCAATGGCGCAACCGTTGACCGATGCCGACATGCAAAACATCGGCGCCTACCTGGAGGCGCAAACTGCAAAACCGGGCGCCGCCAAGAACAAGGATACGGTATTGCTCGGCAAGAGCATCTATCGCGGCGGGATTGCCGCCAAACAGGTGCCGGCCTGCGCCAGTTGCCACGGCGCTTCCGGCGCCGGCATTCCGGCCCAGTACCCGCGTCTGGCCGGCCAGCATCAGACCTACACGCTGGCGCAACTGGTGAATTTCCGCAATGGCACGCGCAAGAACAGTGTGCCGATGGAACAGATCGCCTTGCGCATGTCCGACGACGAAATGAAAGCTGTGGCAGACTACGTCGCCGGACTGAAGTAAGCACCACGCATAACAATAACATCATGCATTGAAGCGGGAGGGGCGGCGAGGGCTGCCCCTTTTGCTTTTTGACGAACGGATTGTCGGAACCATATGGAAATCTCTACCGGCGGACTGCAACTGAAGACCCGGCGGCGCTGGCTGGCCGAGGCGGTCGAGTTGCTGTCTTCGATGCGCTTTGCGATCAGCCTGCTGTCGATCATTTCGATCGCCTCGGTGATCGGCACCGTGATGAAGCAGAACGAGCCGATGCCGAACTACGTCAACCAATTCGGGCCGTTCTGGTTCGAGGTGTTCGGCAAGTTCAGCCTGTATGGGGTGTATTCGGCCTGGTGGTTCCTGCTGATCATGGCGTTCCTGGTGGTGTCGACTTCGCTGTGTGTAGTGCGCAATGCGCCGAAGATGCTGGCCGACATGCGCAGCTGGCGCGAAAACGTGCGCGAGCAATCGCTGCGCAACTTCCATCATCATGCCGAGTGGAACGCGGCCGCCTCCAGTGCGGCGCTGGCGGCCGATCTGGCGGCGCGCATCCGCGCCAGCGGCTACCGGGTCAAGCTGGTGGAAAAAGAGAATGCGACGCTGATCGCCGCCAAGCAGGGCGCCGCCAATAAATGGGGCTATATCTTCGCCCACACCGCGATCGTCATCATCGGCATCGGCGGCATGCTCGATTCCAACCTGCCGATCGGTTTGCAGGAGTGGATGTTCAACAAGACGCCCTTCACCGGCAACGGCATCATCGCCGACATCCCGGCCAAGCACCGGCTCGGGCTGGGCAATCCCACCTTCCGCGGCAACACGCTGATCCCGGAGGGCGCCAGCAGCAACACCGTCATCCTGTCGCAGCAGGAGGGCGTGCTGATCCAGGATTTGCCGTTCACGATCCACCTGAAACGCTTCGTCATCGACTATTACTCGACCGGCATGCCGAAGCTGTTCGCCAGCGACGTGGTGCTGACCGATCATCAGACCGGCAAGACGCTGGCGGCCACCATCAAGGTCAACGAGCCGCTGATCTACAACGGCATCGCGATCTACCAGTCCAGTTTCGAGGATGGCGGCAGCAAGCTGAAGCTGACCGGTTATCCAATGCGCGGCAGCCGTAACGCCAGCTTTGCGATGGCGGGCGAGGTGAGCGGTTCGACGCCGTTGAAAACCGCGGATGGCGCCGAATACACGGTCGAGTGGTCGGGCTTCCGGCCCTTCAACGTCGAAAACATGGCGCGCTCCGGCCAGGATGTGCGGGCCGTGAATGCCGACAAGAATTTCAACCGCTCGTTGATCGAAGGGCTGGGCCAGCATCTCGGTTCCGGCGCCAACAGCGTCCAGAAGAAAGACCTGAGAAACGTCGGCCCCAGCGTGCAGTACAAGCTGCGCGACCAGACCGGCCAGGCGCGCGAATTCCTGAATTACATGCAGCCGGTGGCGGTGGACGGCAACTATGTATTCCTGGCCGGCATCCGCAATACGCCGGCCGAAGAGTTCCGCTATCTGCGCATTCCGGCTGATGACGCTGACACGGTGGACGAATGGATGCGTCTGCGCGGCGCCCTCAATAATCCCGATTTGCGTGCCGCGGCGGCGCAGCGCTACGCCCGGCGGGCGTTGCCGCAGCAGGCCGCGGACGGCGCGCAGATGCGGCAGCAGCTGCAGCAGTCGGCCGCCAAGAGCCTGTCGATCTTTGCCGGCAACGGCAAGGAAGCCGGTTTTCTGGCGATTTCGCGTTTCCTGGAGCAGGTCCCGGCCGCCGAGCAGGAGCGGGCGGCGGACGTCTTCATGAAGATCCTGAACGGCAGCCTGTGGGATTTGTGGCAGGTGGCGCGCGCCCAGGACGGTTTGCCGGAGCTGGAGCCGAACGACAAGCATGCCCGTTTCATGCAACAGGCCACCAATGCGCTGTCGGATGCGATGTTCTACGACGCGCCGGTGTATCTGCAGCTTGCCGGCTTCGAAGAAATCAAGGCCTCGGTGTTCCAGTTGACCCGTTCGCCGGGGAAAACAGTGGTTTACTTCGGCTGCATCCTGCTGGTGCTGGGAGTGTTTTCGATGCTCTACATCCGCGAACGGCGGCTGTGGGTATGGGTCAAGCAGGTGCCGGGCGAAACCGGCGCACGGGCCTTGATGGCGATGAGTTCGCAACGCAAGACCCTGGATTTCGACAAGGATTTCGAGACGCTCAAAGCACGTTTGCAGCAATCGGCGTAGTCTTGCGCAATTGACGGCTGCAATTGACCGAGCGTGTGAGCATCGCCCGGGGCGCCTCTGGTGCACGGCGCGGATTGATATTGGAGGAAGCAATGGAATTGACACAGATGCAAACGGCAAATGGGGCTTATGTCGCGCCGGCCGGGTTTTTCCGCCGCCGTAGCGCTCTGGACTGGCTGTATGCGCTGGCGCTGGCGGCCGGAGTGCTGTTCGCGCTGAATCGCTACGGCCCCTACATGGACTACTATGAAAAGGGGATTCTGCTGGCATCGGCGCCGACCTTCGCCTGGCTTGGCTGGTACTGGAAGCCGGTGCGGCCGCTGATGGCCTTGCTGGCCCTGACCGCGCTGTCGGCGATCGCGCTGTATGGCGGCGATCTGGAAATGGCCAACCGCAGCTTCTTCCTGAAGTATTTGTTGTCCAGCCAGTCGGCGATCCTGTGGATGAGTACGCTGTTTTTCCTGGCCACGCTGTTTTACTGGGGCGGCACCATCGCCCGCTCCGATTTCGGTGCCGCGCTCGGTTCCAAGCTGTGCTGGGCGGCGGTCGCGTTCGGCTTCACCGGCATGCTGGTGCGCTGGTACGAGTCCTACCTGATCGGTGCCGATGTCGGCCATATCCCGGTGTCGAACCTGTACGAAGTGTTCGTGCTGTTTTCGCTGATTACCGCGCTCTTCTATCTGTACTACGAACAGCGCTACGCCACGCGCCAGATGGGCGCCTTCGTGCTGCTGGTGATCTCGGCCGCGGTCGGCTTCCTGCTGTGGTACATGGTGTCGCGCGACGCGGCGCAGATCCAGCCGCTGATCCCGGCGCTGCAAAGCTGGTGGATGAAGATCCACGTGCCGGCCAATTTCATCGGCTATGGCACCTTCGCCCTGTCGGCGATGGTGGCAGTGGCCTATCTGGCCAAGTCGCACGGCTACATGGTGGATCGGCTGCCTTCGCTGCAACTGCTGGACGACGTCATGTACAAGTCGATCACGGTCGGCTTCACCTTCTTCACCATCGCCACCATCCTGGGCGGCCTGTGGGCGGCTGAAGCCTGGGGCGGCTACTGGTCGTGGGATCCGAAGGAAACCTGGGCACTGATCGTCTGGCTCAACTATGCCGCCTGGCTGCACATGCGGCTGATGAAGGGCTTGCGCGGCCAAGTGGCGGCGTGGTGGGCGCTGATCGGCTTGCTGATCACGACCTTTGCCTTCCTTGGCGTCAACATGTTCCTGTCCGGTCTGCATTCCTACGGCGAGCTCTAGGATTATTTTTCCTCGCATGGAATAAACCTCGCCCGCCGGTTGTTTAACCGGGTGTGTTGCACCTGCAGCACAACCAATTAACCTGACTGGCGAGGATTCCATGAAAAAACACATTACCGTATTACCCTTCCTGTTGGCGGCCGCGCTGGCCGGCTGCGCTTCGATGTCGGCGCCGCCGATGCCGGCCATGGCGTCCGGCGACGTGCTGGCCGACGCCGCCGGCATGACGCTGTACACCTTTGACCGCGACACCGCCGGCAGCGGCAAGAGCGCCTGCATGGGCCAGTGCGCGCTCAACTGGCCGGTGCTGCGTGCGCAGGCCGATGACCAGCCGCGCGGCGACTACGGCATCATCGCGCGCGAGGATGGCGCCCGGCAGTGGACCTTCAAGGGCAAGCCGCTGTATCGCTGGGTCAAGGACCAAAAGCCCGGCGACAAGACCGGTGACGGCGTCAACAACGTCTGGCGCGTTGCCCGACCGTAAGGTCTTGCGCGCGTTCCGCCGATGTCCGACTTTACCCACGATCTGGCTTTGCATATCCCGCGTTTGCGTCGCTACGCGCGGGCGTTGACGCACAATGCGGCGTGGGCCGACGACCTGGTGCAGGACACCATGGAGCGCGCGCTGAGCCGGCGCTGGCTATTCCGCTGGAACAGCAACCTGACCGCCTGGCTGTACACGATGTTGTACCGGCTGTACTTGAACGACGCGGCGCGCGCGCAGCGGCTGCGGCTGGTGGCCGAGGAGCAGGCGCCGGAAGCGGTGGCGCCGGGCGACCCGGAACTGCAGTTCGATCTGCAGCGGGGGCTGGCGCGACTCAGCGCCGAGCATCGGGCAGTGCTGGTGCTGGTGGCGCTGGAGCAACTCAGTTACAAGGAGGCGGCCGCCGTGCTGGGGATTCCGGTCGGCACCGTGATGTCGCGCCTGGCGCGCGCGCGCGAACATCTGCGCCAGTTGTATGGCGAGGCTGCTACGGCACCGTCCGCTGCGGCGGCGCCCCTGACCCGGATCAAATGAGATGAGTACCGATACCGTGAGCGAAATGGAATTGCACGCGTATGCCGACGGCCAGTTGGATCCGGCGCGGCGCGCGGCGGTCGAAGCGTATCTGGCCGCGCATCCCGACGCCGCCGCGCAGGTGCGGCAATGGCGCGCCCAAGCCCAGGCGTTGCACCGCGACTTCGACCATGTGCTGAACGAGCCGATTCCGCAGCGCCTGGTGCAGACGCTGTATCGGCGCGTATGGCCGCAGGGGCTGGCGGCGGCAATCGCCTGGCTGGCCTGTGGTTTGACCGCTGGCTGGTTCGCGCACGGCATGTTGCCGGCGCCAGGGGGCGGCAGCGCGGCCAGCGCTTCGGCGCGCTTCGCGCACCAGGCACTGCTCGCACATGTCACCTATACCGCCGAGCAAGGCCACCCGGTCGAAGTGCCGGCGCAGCAGGAAGCGCATCTGGTGGCCTGGCTCTCGAAACGGCTGCAGATGCCGATCCGGGCGCCGGACTTGAATGCGCAGGGCTTTGCGCTGTTGGGCGGCCGCCTGCTGCCGGCCGACGGCATGCCGCTGGCGCAACTGATGTACCAGGCGGCCGACGGCCAGCGTCTGACCTTGACGATCCGGAATGCCACCCATCAGCCGCGCACGGCGGGCTTCAAAATCATGGAGCAGAATGGCAATAGCGCGTTCTATTGGATCGACCGCGATTACGGCTACGCCTTGTCTGGCAGCATCGACAAGGCGCGCCTGCTGGATATCGCCAGCGCGGTGGAGCGCCAGCTCAATCCTTGAGGAACATCCCCGCGGGAGCGGGGACATCACTTGTCACACGGAGCAATCATGTTGATCAAACGCAATCCCAACGGCATCGATCTGCCGTTCGCCTCGGAAATCACGCCGCGTGCGCTGTTCGAGTCGCGCCGCACTTTCATCAAGCAAGTCGCGCTCGGCTCGATCGCCGGCGGCGCCCTGCTGGACCTGTCGCTGCGCCAGGCTTTCGCCCAGGCGCCGGGCGCGCAGAAGCTGGCGGCCGCGGCCAATCCGGCCTATGTGGTGATGGACAAGCCAACCGCTTACAAGGACGCCACCACTTACAACAACTTTTACGAATTCGGTACCGACAAGGCCGATCCCGCGCAAAACGCCGGCAACCTGAAAACCCGGCCCTGGACCGTCGCCATCGAAGGCGAGGTGAAGAAGCCGGTCACGCTCGACATCGACGGCTTGTTGAAGCTGGCGCCGTTGGAAGAGCGCCTCTATCGGCTGCGCTGCGTCGAGGGCTGGTCGATGGTGATTCCGTGGATCGGCTATTCGCTGGCGCAGTTGATCCGCAAAGTCGAGCCGACCGGCAACGCCAAGTACGTCGAATTCGTCACGCTGGCCGACAAGAAGCAGATGCCCGGCTTGCGCAGCCCGGTGCTGGAGTGGCCGTATGTCGAGGGTTTGCGGCTGGACGAGGCGAACCATCCGCTGACGCTGCTGGCGCTCGGGATGTACGGCGAAGTGCTGCCGAACCAGAACGGCGCCCCGGTGCGAATCGTGGTGCCGTGGAAATACGGCTTCAAGTCGGCCAAGTCGATCGTCAAGATCCGCTTCGTGCGCGAGCAGCCGCGCACCGCCTGGAACATCGCGGCGCCGCAGGAATACGGCTTCTATTCCAACGTCAACCCGGAGGTCGACCACCCGCGCTGGTCGCAGGCGAGCGAACGCCGCATCGGTGAAGACAGTTTCTTTTCCAGGAAGCGCAAGACGCTGATGTTCAACGGCTATGGCGACGTCGCTTCGCTCTACAGCGGGATGGACTTGAAGAGGTTTTTTTGAAGCCCGCCGAGTTGGCCGCGCGCGACGCGCTGCCGGCGTTTTACCCGACTCCGCGTCAGCTTGCCGGGATCAAGGCGGCGCTGTTCCTGCTGGCGCTGCTGCCGTTCGCGCGGCTGGTGGTATTTGCGCTGGGCGACCGGCTGGGCGCCAATCCGATCGAATTCATCACCCGCAACACCGGCGACTGGACGCTGTACCTGCTGTGCCTGACGTTGGCGGTGACGCCGCTGCGGCGGCTGTCGAAATGGAACTGGCTGATCAGGCTGCGCCGCATGCTGGGCCTGTTCGCGTTCTTTTACGCCGCGCTGCATTTCACGACGTTCCTCTGGTTCGATCACTTTTTCGACTTGCAGGAAATGTGGAAGGATGTCTTGAAGCGCCCCTTCATCACGGTCGGCTTCTCCGCCTTCGTGCTGCTGATTCCGCTTGCGGTCACCAGTACCAATCGCATGGTGCGCCGGCTGGGCGGCCGGCGCTGGCAATGGCTGCACCGGCTGATCTACCTGATCGCGCCGCTGGCGATCCTGCATTTCTGGTGGATGAAGGCCGGCAAGCACGATTTCGCGCAGCCGATCCTGCTCGGCACAATCGTCGCGCTGCTGCTGCTGGCGCGGGTCTACTGGTGGTGGGCGCGGGTGCGGACGAACCAGCGGGCGGCCACTCCCGCCGCGCTGCACGGAGCGCGGCGCAATCCCGGGACTTGATGCGGCGGGCCCAGCCAGTGGCTGGGAGGGGCGCGCGTGATATCCTATACTCCCGGCGCAATGCCTAAATTCCGGCCGTATAGTGGTCGTCTTTGCATCATACTACCGAAACAATCGGGTTGCTTGAAGTGGCTCAGTCTGCTGGCAGCAGCGATTCCAGCGCAAACAGCTCGCTCGGCGCTTCGCGCCGCCGCACCAGGTGCGCCTGCGCGCCATCGACCAGCACTTCCGCCGCCCGCCCGCGCGTGTTGTAGTTGGAGGCCATCGTCATGCCGTAGGCGCCGGCCGACATGATCGCCAGCAGGTCGCCGGCCTCCAGCGCCAGCGTGCGCTGGCGCGCCAGCCAGTCGCCCGACTCGCACACCGGACCGACCACGTCGTACACCTGCGGCTCGGCGCTGCGCTGCCGCACCGGCTGCACGCCGTGCCAGGCCTGGTACATGGCGGGGCGCATCAGGTCGTTCATGGCGGCATCGACGATCGCGAAATTCTTTTCGGCGCCGTGCTTCAGGTATTGCACCTCGGTCAGCAGGATGCCGGCGTTGCCGACGATCGAGCGCCCCGGCTCGAACAGCACCTTGATCGGCGCACCGCCGTATTTTTCGCTGCGCCAGGCGTCGACCCGGGCGAACAGCCGCGCCAGGTAATCGCCGACCGCCACCGGCCGCTCGTCGTCGTAGGTGATGCCTATGCCGCCGCCGATGTCCAGGTGGTGCAGCGCGATGCCCTCGGCCGCCAGCCGGTCGATCAGTTCGATCACCTTGTCCAGCGCTTCCAGCAGCGGCGCGTCGTCCAGCAGCTGCGAGCCGATGTGGCAATCGATGCCGACCACCTCGATGTGCGGCAGCGCCGCCGCGGTGCGGTAGCAGGCCAGCGCGTCTTCGTAGGCGACGCCGAATTTGTTTTCCTTGAGGCCGGTCGAGATGTACGGATGGGTCTTGGCATCGACGTTGGGATTGACGCGCAGCGACACCGGCGCGCGCCGGCCCATGGCGCCGGCCACTTCGTTCAGCCGGTGCAGCTCGGGAATCGATTCGACGTTGAAGCAGGCGATCTGGTGCGACAAGGCCAGCCGCATTTCCTCGCGGCCCTTGCCGACGCCGGAAAAGATCACCTTGCGCGGATCGCCGCCGGCCGCGATCACGCGCAGCAGCTCGCCGCCGGAGACGATGTCGAAACCGGAGCCGGCGCGCGCCAGCAGGTTCAGCACCGCCAGGTTCGAGTTCGATTTGACCGAATAGCACACCAGCGCCGTATCCTCGCCGCGGCCATGGGCGCGGCAGGCGTTGGCATAGGCGCCGTAATTTTCCAGCAGCGCGGCTTTCGAATAAATGTAGGTCGGCGTGCCGAATTGCGCGGCCAGCGCCGGCAACGGCATCTCTTCGGCGTGCAGGACGCCGTTCTTGTAAGCAAAATGCGACATGGTCAGAGCGGTTTATTGGTTGGCGGGAGCGGGGGAACGGGCAGCGGCGCTGGCGTCGGTGCGACTTCTGTTGCGGGCGGCTTGCCGGCCGCCGGAGTGGTCGCCAGCGGCGCCGGCCGCACCGGCATGTAGAGCGGCCCCTTCTGGCCACAGGCGGCCAGCAGACTGGTCAGCGCCACCGCGCACAGTATGCTGCGCAGCGCGGCGGAAGCGCGCCGCGCCGGATCAAGGGAAGGCTTCACGTTTACAATCGCTGTTTTTGGAAAACTGACCGGAGTGTAGCATGACGGAATCTGAATTCCTGGCCTGCGCCGAAGCCACGCTCGACGCTCTGGAAGCCGCCCTGGAGCGCGCAGCCGACGCCAGCGGACTCGACCTCGAATGCAGCCGCAGCGGCAATTTGCTGGAGATCGAATTGATTGAACACGGCAGCAAGATCATCGTCAACAGCCAGGCGCCAATGCAGGAAATCTGGGTGGCGTCGAAAGCCGGCGGCTTTCATTACCGGCGCGCCGGCGCGCGCTGGATCGATACCCGCAACGGCACCGAACTGTGGGCGGCGTTGGGGCGGATGATCAGCGCCCAAGCGGGCGTGCCGCTGACGCTGGAGGTACTTGGCTGAAGCGGCGGCCGCGCTCAAAACAATTCGTTCTTCACCGCCTCGCGCGCTTTTTGCTCTTCCGGCGTGCCGGTGCCCAGGTCCGCCAAGCCGATGGTGCGTACGCCACTGCCTGGCGGATACTCGGCGTAATAGTATTCGCCATTGGCCTGCAGCAAGCCGTCCGGTATCGGGCGCTCCGCGCTCGGCACGTTCTTCAATGCTGTTTGCATGTAGGTGATCCAGATCGGCAATGCCAGGCCACCGCCGGTCTCGCGGTTGCCCAGATTTTTCGGCTGATCGAATCCGATCCAAGCAATCCCGACCAGGTGCTGCTGATAGCCGGCAAACCAGGCGTCGAAGGAATCGTTGGTGGTGCCGGTCTTGCCGGCCAGATCGGTGCGCTTCAAGGACATTGCCTTGACGCCGGTGCCACGTCGCACGACGTCCTTCAGCATGCTGTCCATCAGGAAGGCATTGCGCGCGTCGATCACCCGGTTGGCTTCGTCGCCGGCCTTGTCGGGCGTGACTTCGGATAGCGCGTTGCCGCTGGCGTCGGTGATCCTGGAAATCAGGTAGGGATTGATCTTGTAGCCGCCGTTGGCGAACACCGAATAGGCGCCGGCCATCTGCAGCGGCGTGACCGCGCCCGCGCCCAGCGCCAGCGTCAGGTAGGCTGGATTCTTGTCGGCCTCGAAACCGAAGCGGGTGATGTACTCCTGGCCGTACTTGGCGCCGATCTTTTCCAGGATGCGGATCGAAATCATGTTCTTCGACTTCATCAGGCCGGTGCGCATCGTCATCGGGCCGTCGTATTTGGCGTCGTAGTTTTTCGGCTCCCAAGCCTGACCTCCGGTCTGCCCGGCGGAGAAGCTGATCGGCGCGTCGTTGATGATGGTGGCCGGCGACAAGCCCTTTTCCAGCGAGGCCGAATAGATGAACGGCTTGAACGACGAGCCCGGCTGGCGCCAGGCCTGGCTGACGTGGTTGAACTTGTTGCGGCTGAAGTCGAAGCCGCCGACCAGCGCGCGGATCGCGCCGTCGTCCGGGCTGAGCGCGACGAAAGCCGACTGCACTTCCGGCATCTGCGTCACGCTCCAGTGCGCGCCTTCCTGCATCACGCGGATGATGGCGCCGCGCCTGACCTGGCGGTTGGGCGGCGCTTTTGCGCTCAGCAAGTTGGTGGCGAACGCCAGGCCGTTGCCGCTGATCTGGATTTCCTCGCCGGATGAGAGCACCGCGCGGATCAGCTTGGGCGTGGCTTCCAACACCACCGCGGCGACGATGTCGTCGCTGTCGGGATGGTCGGCCAGCTCGACTTCAATCGCACTGTCGGCATCGTTCTTGTTGGCCGGGATTTCCATGTAGCCTTCCGGTCCGCGATAGCCGTGGCGTTTTTCGTAATCCATCACGCCGCGTCGCACCGCCAGGTAGGCCGCATCCTGGTCGGCCTTGGTGATGGTGGTAAACACATTCAATCCGCGCGTGTAGGTTTCATCCTTGAACTGGTCGTACACCAGCTTGCGCGCCATTTCGGCGACATATTCGGCGTGTACACCGAACTCGGAGCTGTCGGTCTTGACGTGCAACTCTTCTTTCTTGGCCTGCTCGTATTGCGCATCGGTGATGTAGCCAAGGTCGTGCATGCGTTGCAGGATGTATTGCTGGCGCGCCTTGGCACGCTTCGGATTGGCGACCGGATTGTAGGCCGAGGGGGCCTTCGGCAGCCCGGCCAGCATGGCGGCTTCGGCGATGCTCAAGTCCTGCAGCTTCTTGCCATAGTAGATTTGCGCCGCCGAGGCGAAGCCGTAGGCGCGCTGCCCGAGGTAAATCTGGTTCATGTAGACCTCCAGGATCTGATCCTTGGAGAGCGTCTGCTCGATCTTCCAGGCCAACAACGCTTCATAAATCTTGCGTTTCAGGGTCTGTTCGCTGGACAGGAAGAAATTGCGCGCCACCTGCTGCGTGATGGTCGACGCGCCCTGGCGTGCGCCGCCGGAAAGATTGTGCAGTGCAGCGCGCACGACGCCGATATAGTCGACGCCGCCGTGTTCGTAAAAGCGGTCGTCCTCGATCGCCAGCACCGCTTTTTTCATGATTTCCGGCACGTCCTTGATGCGTACCATGTCGCGCCGCTCCTCGCCAAATTCGCCGATCAGGACGTTGTCCGCGGAAAAGATGCGAAGCGGAATCTTCGGCCGGTAATCGGTCAGCGTATCGATTGCCGGCAGATTCGGATAGGCCATCGCCAGCATGAAGCCGATCAGCAGCGCGCCGCACAGTCCCAGTCCGAGCAGGGTGCCAACCAGGCCGAAGCCAAGTCGTAGTACCAGGGAACGGCGTGGTGCGGGCGCGCCACGAGACGAATTTTTAGCCGGGTCTTGAGAAGCCATGCAGGAGAGGAGAGTCAGCGATAGTGGTGGAACGCATTATAGCGGCTCAAAACCGCGTCAAAGGTCGGTGCGGACGGCGCCACCCGACATGACCAATCATGCCCGCAGTGGGGTTTTGGCAACGGATTTATAAATTACCGGGTGGAAATTCCTTTACACTTTCCAACGCTTGTTGCTACGATTTAATGTAACGTTTGACGAGTGCGGTCTAAATACTGGTTTTTAAACGTGTTTTATGACGGCAAGCGGTGATTTGACCAGTATTTTCGGTATGCGTTCCCAGTAAGAAATACGTTCCTCGGAGAATCTCCCCTTGACTCTAGATGTTCGATCGTTGATTGGCAAAAAAAATCCGCCACTGATCGGGCTGGATATCAGCACGTCCAGCGTCAAGCTGGTCGAACTGGCGGAAGCCGGTAAAAACGAGTTGCGTCTGGAACGCTTCGCCTCCGAGCCATTGCCGCGCGGTGCGGTGGTGGATGGCAATATCGAAAACATCGAACAAGTGTCTGAAGCCGTGCGCCGGGTCTGGAAAAAAAGCGGGTCGACCGCCAGATTGGCGGCGCTCGGCATGCCGCCGGCAGCGGTGATCACCAAAAAAATCATCTTGCCGGGTGGCCTGTCGGAAGACGAGCTCGAAGTCCAGGTGGAGAGCGAGGCCAGCCAGTACATCCCATTCGCGCTGGACGAAGTCAGCCTCGATTTCGACGTCATCGGGCCGGCGCAGAATGCGCCGGAGGATGTCGAGGTGTTGCTGGCGGCAACCCGCAAGGAAAAAGTCGAAGACCGGGTGGCCGTGGCACAGGCGGCCGGTCTGAAGCCGGTCATCATGGATATTGAATCGTATGCCGCGCGCGCGGCGGTTGACCGCCTGGTGGCGCAGTTGCCAAAAGGCGGCCAGGATCAAATCATCGCGCTGTTCCAAATCGGCACACAACTGACGCACATCTCCGTACTGCTGGATGGAAATGCGATCTACGAGCGTGAGCAGCCTTTCGGCGGCCATCAACTGACCCAGGACATCGTGCGCGCGTATGGCTTGTCCTACGAGGAAGCGGACGCCAAGAAGCGTTCCGGCGATTTGCCGGATGGCTATCAACAGGAATTGCTGAAGCCGTTTCTGGAGAATGCCGCGCTGGAAGTCACGCGCGCCATCCAGTTTTTCTTCACCTCGACCCCTTATACCAAGATCGACCAGATTTTCCTGGCCGGCGGTTGCGCAATCATCCCCGGCCTGGTGGACGTCGTCGCCGAGCGCAGCAGGATTTCTACCTCGGTGGTCAGCCCCTTCAAGGGCATGCAACTGGCTACCAGCGTGCGCGAAAAGCAGCTGCGCAGCGAGGCGCCGGCCTATCTGGTGGCATGCGGGCTGGCGCTGCGGAGGTTCGAGCGATGATCAGGATCAATCTGCTGCCGCATCGGGAAGAGAGGCGTAAGCAACGTCGCAGCGCTTTTTTTTCGATGCTGTTATTGGCCGCCATCCTTGGCAGCCTGGTGGTGCTGGTGGTCGGTGGCGTGATCGGCAACCGGATTTCGGCCCAGGATCAGCGCAATAACTTCATCAAGGCGGAAAACGCCAAGCTGGACCAGCAAATCAAGGAAATTGCCACGCTCAAGCAGGAAATCGAGGCGCTGAAGGCGCGCCAGCAGGCCGTGGAAGATTTGCAGGCCGACCGCAACCAGCCGGTGTATCTGATGGACGAACTGGTCAAGCAGGTGCCGGAAGGAATCTACCTGAGCGCGTTCAAGCAGAACGGCCAACGGATTCAGGTTACCGGCGTGGCGCAATCCAACGAGCGGGTTTCCGAACTGCTGCGCAATTTCGGCAACCATTCACCTTGGCTGGAACGTCCCGACCTGATTGAGATCCGCTCGGCCGCTCTGGGCCAAGGCAAGGACGCCAAAAAGATCTTCAACTTCACCATGACGGTTGACATCAAGCGCCCACGCGACCAGGACAGGGCCGACTCCGGCGCGGCCCAGGCTGCCACGAAGAAACCCTGATATGAAAGACGTGTCATGGCAGATATGAAAAATGTGGGCAGCGCGCTGGCTGCCCAGTTCCGCGATCTGGATGGCCGCCATCCCGGCCAATGGCCGCTGGTGCCGCGCCTCCTGTGCGGGGTCGGCGTGTTCGGGGTCGTGCTGGCACTCGGCTGGTATGCATACTGGAGCGACCAGCTTGACACGCTCGATTTTGGCGCCCAGCAAGAACAGAAACTGAAAGAAGACTATAGATCCAAGGTGCAGCAGGCCATCAATCTGGACGGTTTGCGCAAACAGAAGGAATTGGTCGGACAATACGTCGCCACGCTGGAAAAACAATTGCCGAACAAGGCAGAAATGGATGCCTTGCTGTCCGACATCAACCAGGCCGGCCTGGGGCGCGGTCTGCAGTTCGAGCTGTTCAAGCCAGGTCAGGTGGTGGTGAAGGATTACTACGCCGAACTGCCGATTGACATCAAGATCAGCGGCAATTATCACGACATCGGCGCCTTCACCAGCGATATCGCCAACCTGCCCCGCATCGTGACGCTCAACAGCATGAACCTGGTGGCCGGCAAAGACGGCAACCTGGCGCTGGAGGCGGTCGCCAAGACCTTCCGCTACCTGGATCTGGACGAAGTCGCGGCGCAGCGCAAGGCCGCGGCGCAAAAAACGGGAGCCAAGAAATGAACCGTTCCCGCCTGCTCCAGGCCTGTTCCATCGGCTTACTGGCCTTGTTGCTGGCCGGTTGCGGTGACGATGGCGTACCCGAAGTCAGGCAATGGATGGCTGAAGTCCGGCAGCAGACCCGGATCGTCGTTCCGAAATTGTCGGCGCCCAAGACATTTACGCCATTCGCCTATGCCGGCGCGGAGGGGATCGATCCCTATAACGCGAAGAAAATGGCAGCAGCATTTGCCAAGCTGCAGGCGGTCGGCGGCAATGGCATCAAGCCGGATCTGCAGCGCCGCCGCGAACCGCTCGAGAGCTATCCGCTGGATACCCTGCACATGGTTGGCACTTTGGAAAGAGGCGGACTGCGCTACGCGCTTTTGCAAGCCGACAAAATGGTGCTGCGGGTAAAGATTGGAAATTATGTCGGACAGAATTTCGGCATGATCACCAACGTCTCCGAATCCGCAGTCGAACTAAAGGAAATCGTCCAGGACGCGTCCGGAGACTGGATAGAGCGTCCCGCCAGACTAGAGTTGCAGGAGACCAACAAATGATGGCAATTGAACCCAAGGCCAACCAGATCGGAGCGTCGATGCGTACATGGGCAAGACATGCCGTCCTGACTGCATCGCTGGTGATTTGCGGTAGTGCACTGGCCCAGGAAAACGCGATCGAATCGGTGGTTGCCAACCAGCAGGGCGCCAATACCATCGTCCGGATTGGCCTCAAGAATCCGGTCAGCAAGCCGCCGCTCGGTTTCGCCATTACCAGCCCGGCCCGCATTGCGCTGGATTTTGCCGATACTGGTAACGCCACTGGCAAATCGGCGCAAGAGATCGGCCTGGGCGACGTGCGCAACGTGAACCTGGTACAAGCCGGCAACCGTTCGCGGCTGGTATTCAACCTGAATCGGCCGCTGAATTACGCCACCGCGATCGACGGCAACACGGTGGTGGTCACAATCGACGGCTCGGGCGGCCTCGCCACCGCCGTCAATGCCAGCGGAATACCGGTCGTTGCTGCCGCCGGGACGCAGCCGGCAGCGGCCGCGCGGGCATTGCGCGACATCGACTTCCGGCGCGGCGCGGCGGGCGAAGGGCGGGTCGTGGTCGATTTGCCGAACAGCCAGGTCAACGTCGATGTGCGGCAGCAGGGACCGTCGATCGTGGTGGATTTTTTCAAGGCCAGCTTGCCGGACGTGTTGCGGCGCCGGCTCGATGTCGGTGACTTCGGCACACCGGTACGTTCCATTACCACGACCCCGCAGGGCGACAATGTGCGGATGGTGATCGAGCCGAAGGGCTTGTGGGAACACAGCGCCTATCAAAGTGATTCGCAACTGGTGGTTGAAGTCAAGCCGATTACCGAAGACCCCAACAAGCTGACCCAGGGTACGCAGGGTTATCGCGGCGAAAAACTGTCGCTGAATTTCCAGAACGTCGAAGTGCGTGCGGTATTGCAGGTGATTGCCGACTTTACCGGTTTGAATATCATCACCAGCGACACCGTGAACGGCAACCTGACGTTGCGCCTGAAAGACGTGCCGTGGGATCAGGCACTGGATATCGTGCTGCAGGCCAAGGGTCTGGACATGCGCAAGAATGGCACGGTGCTCTGGATCGCGCCGAAAGACGAATTGCTGACCAAGGAAAAGCTGGAACTGGAGCAAAAGGCGCAGATTGCCGATCTGGAGCCGCTGAAAACCGAAACCTTCCAGTTGAATTACCAGAAGGCGGAGTCGTTCAAGCTGGTATTCGGCCTCGATGGCACCAGCGATACCAAGAATCGCATCCTGTCCAAGCGCGGCAGCGCGGTCATCGATCCACGGACCAACCAGCTCTTCGTCACCGATATTCCATCCAAGCTGGAAGACATACGCACGCTGGTGCAAAAGACCGATATTGCCTCTCGCCAGGTATTGATCGAGGCGCGCATCGTCGAGGCCGACGACAAATTCAGCAAGAATCTGGGGGCCAAACTGGGGTTCACCGATTTGCGCACGTTGAGCGGGAGCACCACTGGCTATGGAATTGGCGGCGAAAACCGGGTCGCGTTGACAGGCAACTATCTTGGCGTCGGCGAACAAACCGGCCAGGCCAAGGTGACGGAGGGGAGCTTCATTCCCAACTCGCAGTTCGTCAATCTGCCGGCCGCCAACATCAACGGCCTCAACCCCGGCAGCTTGGCGGTTAGCCTGTTCTCGGCTGCCGCCAATCGTTTCCTGAATCTGGAAATCTCCGCTCTGGAAGCCGATGGCAAGGGCAAGGTGATCTCCAGTCCGCGCGTGGTGACCGCCGATCAATTGAAGGCGCTGATCGAGCAAGGTACGGAATTGCCGTATCAGCAGGCGACCAGCAGCGGCGCCACCTCGATCGCTTTCCGCAAGGCCAACCTGAAACTGGAAGTGACGCCGCAAATTACCCCGGATGGCAACGTCATCCTCGATGTCGACGTCAACAAAGACAGCGTCGGCGACGAAACGCGGGCCGGTTTTGCAATCAATACCAAGCATGTGAAAACCCAGGTATTGGTTGAGAACGGCGGTACCGTGGTTCTGGGTGGCATTTTCCAGCAAGAAGAGCGCGATTCGGTGGCGAAAGTACCGTTCTTTGGCGATATTCCGGTGTTCGGGCATCTCTTCAAAACCACCGGCCGCACCAATAACAAGACGGAATTACTCATTTTTATTACGCCCAAAATCGTTGCCAGCAAGATGGCGGGGCGTGGCTAAAAAAGCTGAAAGGAGTTGAGCGGACACGGCCGAATAATCGGCTCCAGGATTCTTTCGAAGGACCTCGTCTGCCGCCAAAAACAATATCCGTGACAATGTAAAGCCGGGCTGGGCCCGGCTTTTTTGATGCACAATAGATGGATGTCATCAAACAACATATTTCTGATCGGCCTGATGGGGGCCGGCAAAACCACTGTCGGCCGCGCGCTGGCGAAAAGACTCAACAAGCGATTCGTTGACTCCGACCATGAAATCGAGGCGCGCACCGGCGCTTCGATTCCGTGGATTTTCGAGATCGAGGGCGAGGAGAGTTTTCGCCAGCGCGAGACGGAGGTCATCCGCGACCTCACCGCGGAAGACGGAATTGTGCTGGCCACCGGCGGCGGCGCGATACTGCGCGCACAAAACCGCGCATACCTGAAAAGCCGCGGCACGGTGATTTACCTGCGCGCCAGCGTCAACAGCATCCTGCAGCGAACCAGCCGCGACCGCAATCGGCCGCTGTTGCAAACCGCCGATCCGCGCGCCCGGATCGAGGAACTGGCACGGGAACGTGAGCCGTATTACCTTGAAATCGCCGACCTCATCATCGAAACCGGCCGCCCCAACGTGCAACTTCTGGTGCAGTCGATTCTCGGCCAACTCGATATCATTACGCAGCAAGGCGCCGCACCGGCGGCTCAGGCGCAACCTTTGACAGAACCACGCATGGCACAATCGTCCTCACCGCTCTCGCTGCAGGTTGCACTCGGCGAGCGCAGTTACCCGATCACGATCGGACGATCGCTATTGTCCGACGTCGCCCAGCTCGGTCCCCATATTTGCGGCAAGCGGGTGGCGGTCGTGACCAACACCACGGTGGCGCCGCTGTACCTGGAGCAGGTGCGGCACACGCTGGCGGCCGCCGGCAAAGAGATCGTGCAGATCGTGCTGCCGGACGGCGAGGAAGAAAAGAACTGGTCCAACCTGATGCGCATCTTCGATACCCTGCTGGCGGAAAAATGCGATCGCAAGACCACTCTGATCGCGTTGGGCGGCGGCGTGATCGGCGACCTGACCGGGTTTGCCGCGGCGTCCTATATGCGCGGCGTGCCCTTCATCCAGATCCCGACCACGCTGCTGGCGCAGGTCGATTCCTCGGTCGGCGGCAAGACCGGGATCAACCATCCGCTCGGCAAGAACATGATCGGCGCCTTTTACCAGCCGCGCGCAGTGCTGGCCGACACCGCGACCCTGGATACGTTGCCGGCGCGCGAGTTGGCTGCCGGTCTGGCCGAAGTGATCAAGTACGGCGTCATCATTGACGCCGTGTTTTTCGACTGGATCGAGGCCAATATCGGCAAGCTGGTGGCGCGCGATGCGGCGGCGCTGGCCTATGCAATCCAGCGCTCGTGCGAGATCAAGGCCGACGTCGTGCGCCAGGACGAGCGCGAAGGCGGCTTGCGCGCGATCCTGAATTTCGGCCATACCTTCGGCCATGCGATCGAGAACGGGCTGGGTTACGGTCAATGGCTGCATGGCGAGGCGGTCGGCTGCGGCATGGTGATGGCGGCCGGTCTGGCGCAGCGGCTCGGGTTTGTCGACGTCGGCGCCAAGGATCGGATCGCCGCCCTGGTGCGCGCCGCCGGCCTGCCGGTGACGGCGCCGGACCTGGGTGCCGGACGCTGGCTGGAGCTGATGCAGGTCGACAAGAAAAACGAGGGCGGAGAAATCCGTTTCATTTTGCCCAAGCCGCTCGGCATGCCGCTGATCACCACGGTGCCGCGCGCAGCCTTGCTGGCGACGCTGCAGGCCAGTGTCGGCTGAGATGGGCTCGCCGGCGCCGCTCGCTCCGTATGCTGCCAGCCCGGCGACTTCGCGCGGGCGCCGCCTGCATGAGCCGGCGCCGGCCACGCGCAGCGAATTCCAGCGCGACCGCGACCGCATCATCCATTCGACCGCGTTTCGCCGGCTCGAGTACAAAACCCAGGTATTCGTCAATCATGAAGGCGACCTGTTCCGCACGCGCCTGACGCACAGCATCGAAGTGGCGCAAATCGCCCGCTCGATCGCGCGCAACCTGCGCCTGAACGAAGATCTGGTGGAGGCGATTTCACTGGCGCACGATCTCGGTCACACGCCATTCGGCCACGCCGGGCAAGATGCGCTGAACGCCTGCATGAAGGACTTCGGCGGCTTCGAGCACAACCTGCAAAGCCTGCGCGTGGTGGATACGCTGGAACAGCGCTATGGCGCCTTTGATGGCTTGAACCTGACCTTCGAGACGCGCGAAGGCATCCTGAAGCACTGCTCGCTGGCGAATGCGGTAAACCTGGCGGAAATCGGCCAGCGCTTCATCGACCGGAAGCAGCCGTCGCTGGAAGCGCAGCTGGCCAACCTGGCCGACGAGATCGCCTACAACAACCACGATATCGACGACGGCTTGCGCTCCCGCCTGCTGTCGGTGGGGCAAATGGGAGAGATCGATTTCTACGCGCGCCATCAGCGCGAGGTCGAGAGCCAATTCCCCGGCATCAACGGCCGCCGCGCGATCCATGAAACCGTGCGGCGCATGATCAACGCGCTGATCATCGATCTGATCCGGACTTCGCAGGAGCGGATCGATGCGGCCCGGCCGCAGAGCGTGGACGATGTGCGCAACGGCGCGCCGCTGATCGCATTTTCGGAGCGGATGAGCAACGAGGCAGTGCAGTTGAAGCGCTTCTTGCGGGAAAACCTGTACCAGCATTACCAGGTCAATCGCATGACCAGCAAGGCGCGCCGCATCGTCACCCAGCTGTTCGACGCCTTCATCCGTGAGCCGACCCTGCTGCCGCCCGACTACCAACTGCCGACCCAGGCCGCCGAGCGGCTGCCGCAGCAAGCGCGCCAGGTGGCCGATTACATTGCCGGCATGACCGACCGCTATGCGATGCGCGAGCATCGCCGGCTGTTCGTGGTGGACCAGATCTGAGCCGGCATTCCGGGCGCCAAGGCGTGTGGCATGCTTTTCGTTGCGGCCGGAGTTCACCATCGCGCCTGGTAACGGATGCGCCTTTGCCGACGCATATACTCCTATGCCAGATCTCTACTTCCGCTCTATATTAGAGTGCTATTTGTGCATACTCCAGGTGTTTGGGCGCGAAGGCAGGGATTTGTCCCGGCGGCGCAACGACCGGCAAGAAGGTCGGGATGCAAAAAGGGCGCCGACTGCGCCCTTGACTGATGGAGTCCTGCCGGCAGGCCGACAGAGCTTGTGCCGGAGATCACTCGGGCAGCGGCTGCGCTTCCGGCAGGTTCTTGATGGTGCCGTGCTGATGGTCCTGCAGCTTGGTTTTGTACTTGATCACCTGGCGGTCCAGTTTGTCGATCAGCAGGTCAATCGCGGCGTACAGGTTCTCGGCGATGCTCTCCACATGCAGGTCCTTGCCTCGCAGTCGGAGGTTGACTTCGGCTTTCTGGCTTTTTTCTTTTTCGGCAATTCGGTCGACGGTCAGGATGACAGCGATGTCGATCACATGGTCAAAGTGGCGTTTGATGCGTTCCAGCTTGTTTTTCACGTAGGCTTCAATGGCGGGGGTAAGTTCGAGGTGACGTCCACTGATGGTGAGATTCATACAGCACTCCTATGGGTGGTGTCGCTGGCGGTTCGCGGTGTATCTGCGCAATGATCCATTTCTACGCCGGAACACAGCAACGAACAGACTGCTAAACAACAAAACTACCAAGCCTTGCGCAGATTGACTGGGGGAATTTTCAGGGCTTCACGGTATTTGGCGACGGTGCGGCGCGCCACTACCATTCCCTGTTCTCCCAGCATTTCCGCTACCTTGCTGTCAGAAAATGGATTCTTGGGGTCTTCTGCTCCTATCAGTTGCTTGATGAGTGCCCGAATCGCGGTAGAGGACGCTTCGCCCCCGGCTTCGGTAGCGACATGGCTGCCGAAAAAATATTTCAATTCGAACATCCCATGCGGGGTTAGCATGAACTTCTGAGTGGTGACACGAGAAATGGTGCTCTCGTGTAAACCCAGTGTATCAGCAATTTCGCGCAAGACAAGGGGGCGCATCGCCACCGCGCCATGCGAAAAAAAATTCCTTTGCCGATCAACGATTGCCTGCGAAACGCGCAGGATCGTATCGAAGCGCTGGCGCATATTCTTGATCAGCCATTTGGCTTCCTGCAATTGGCCTGCCAGCGCGGCTTCGCCCTTGTGCTGTTTCAGGATGCCGGCATACAGCGCGTGCACCCGCAGGCGCGGAATGGCTTCCTGATTCAGCATCGCCTGCCAACCCGCGCCCGTGCGCCGGACAATCACATCCGGCGCCACGTAGTCGGAGCGGTCGGCGGCAAACGGCGCACCCGGATGCGGATTGCATTGCCGAATCACGGCTTGCGCCTCGCGCAAGTCCTCGTCGTCGCAGTCGAGCGCTTTCTTCAGCTTGTTGAAATCGCGCTGGGCGAACAGCGCCAGGTGCTGCTCGACAATTTGCCGCGCCAGCCGGCGCGTCACCAGCGCCACGCGCGGCAGGCGCCGGATCTGCAAGGACAGGCATTCCGCGGCGTTGCGCGCGCCGACTCCCGGCGGCTCGAAACTTTGCAGCAGCGTCAGCGCGATGGTCAGTTCTTCAAGTTCGATTTCCAGTTCGGGCGGCAGCCGCTCCTGGATTTCCTGCAACGACTCTTCCAGATAGCCGTCTTCGTTCAAAGCCTCGATCACCACTTCCAGCAGCGCGCGGTCGCGCCGCGCCAGGCGCAGTTGCCGCATTTGCAGCAGCAGGTGCTCGCGCAGGCTGGTGTGTTGCGCTTCCAGTTGTGGCCGCGCGTCCTCATCCTCCGGCGCCTTGGCGCGCGGCGCGGCGTCATCGAAACTCCATTCGGCGTCGGTGGCAGTACGTTCGGTATCGGTGGTGCCATCGAATTCGGCGTCGCCGGCGGCGGACTCGGGGCTCTCGCCGCGCTCATGGTGATCGGCAGCGGCCGGTGCCAGCGCGCCGTCGGCCAGCAGCCGGATCGAGTTGTCCAGCGGATCGTCGACGCGTTCCAGCAGGGGATTCTCGGCCAGGATCTGTTCCAGCTCCTGCTGCAATTCCAGCGTCGACAGTTGCAGCAGCCGGATCGATTGCTGCAGTTGCGGCGTCAGGGCCAGATGCTGCGAGGTGCGGAGTTGAAGAGTCTGTTTCATGCGCCGCGCGTACTGCCGCTACATCCGGAAGTGCTCGCCCAGGTATACCCGCCGCACCGATTCGTTGGCGATGATTTCGTCCGGACTGCCGCTGGCCAGCACCGCGCCCTGGTTGATGATGTAGGCGCGATCGCAAATGCCAAGCGTTTCGCGCACGTTGTGGTCGGTGATCAGGACGCCAATGCCGCGTTCCTTCAGAAAGCGCACGATGCGCTGGATTTCGATCACCGCAATCGGGTCGATGCCGGCGAACGGCTCGTCCAGCAGCACGAAACGCGGATTGGTGGCCAGCGCACGCGCGATTTCAACTCGCCGCCGTTCGCCGCCGGAAAGCGACAGCGCCTGGTTTTCGCGCAGCTTCTCGATTTGCAATTCCGCCAGCAGATTGTTCAGCCGCTCGTCGATTGCCTTGCCGGTCAGCGGCTTGCCGCCCTCCTTTTGCAATTCCAGCACCGCGCGGATATTGTCCTCGACGCTCAACTTGCGGAATACCGAGGCTTCCTGCGGCAGGTACGACAAGCCGAGGGTGGCGCGGCGGTGGATCGGCAACTGCGCGATGTCGATCCCGTTCAGGCTGATCTGACCCGCATCCGCCGGTACCAGACCGACGATCATGTAGAACGAGGTGGTCTTGCCGGCCCCATTCGGGCCCAGCAGGCCGACGATCTCGCCGCAACCCACCTGCAGCGAGACGTCGCTCACTACCTGGCGCGGGCCGTAGCTTTTTTGCAGGCCGCGCACGATCAGGGTACTGAGGCTCATCTCATTGCGCCTTGTTTTCATTGCGCGGCTGGATCACGGCCTTGATGCGCCCGGCGCCCGGCTTGCTTTCACCGCTGACGGTGTTGTTGACCGAGTAGAACTCGGCACGGCTATCGTAGGAAATGAATTCGCCATTCACTTCGTCGGTCGGCCGGTTGCCTTCGAGGCGCCGGACATGGGCTTTGGCAAACAGCTTCACGACTTCGGTTTTGCCGTTGTACTCCATTCTTTCGGCTTCTCCTTCGACCCAGAGGTCGGGGCCGCCGTCGCGTTTTTGCCGAAAGCTGGCCAGTTTGCCGGGCGCGGCGTATGCGGTCGCGAACTGGTAGCCGGCCGGGTCGGTCACCACCACCATCTTGCCGGCTTTCATGATCAGGGTGCCGCGCGTCAGCACGACTTGACCGATGAAGGTATTGATCTGCTTGACGTCGTCGTATTCCATCTGGTCCGCTTCGATGTTGGTCGGCTTCTCGAAGTCGGCTTTTTCGGCATGGGCCAAGCCCGCCGCGGCCAGGTCCAGGGTCAGGAAGATCAAGAGTAGAAATCGTTTCATGGGTATCTCGGATTTGCCATCTAACTAAGGGTGCGGCCGTGCCGCCGGAGTTCAACGCGGCGGCGCCCGGTAGGTGCCGCGCACGCTGCTCGACAGGCGGAATTCACGGGTGGCATTGTTGGCATACATGCCGGTGCCATCCAGTACCGATTGCCCGAACAGGATATGCACCGGGCGATCGGTTTCGACGATGTCCTCGTCCGGCAATACCAGCAGATACTCCGACTCCAGGTGGAAATATTGCGCCATCGGCGTTGCCGGGCGATCGACGACGACGTTACCGCGCATGTGCGTTTTCGAATCCTCGTCTTCGATCCGCGCCTGATCGGCGCGGATCATCATCGGCGGTTTGTCTTTCTCCAGTCGGTTCATCACCGGCTGCTCGATTTCGGAGGAATTGTCGAGTGGGTAGTGAACCAGCTTGGTGCCAGAAATCCGGTAGCGCGGCAGGCCATCCTCGGCCATGCGGATGAAATCGAAATGCTGCACATAGTAATCGGGCGCGCTGCGTGCTGCTGCCGGCCCCTGCACGAGATTCCCTTGGCGCAGGGTTTCGAGCAGCCAGAAGCTGCCCAGAGCCAGGCCGGCGGCCAGCATGATCAGCAATGGCAGCCGAAACCGCTGACCCGGCGCCGCGTTCATGACAGGTAGGGCGCAAGCGCCGCTTCGTAATTGCCTTGTGCGCGCAGGATGAAGTCGCAGATTTCGCGCGCGGCGCCCTGGCCACCGGCAGTTTTCGTCACGTAATGCGCGCGCGCGCGCACTTCGGCATGGGCGTTGAGCACGCTGGCGGCAAAGCCGGCGCGTGTCAGAATTGGCAGATCGATGATGTCGTCGCCGATAAAGCCGCACTGTTCGGTGGCCAGACCGGTGCGCGCCAGCAATTGTTCGAATGCCGCGCGCTTGTCGTGCACACCTTGCTCCAGATGCGTGATGCCAAGATCGGATGCGCGCTGCGCCAGCATCGCCGATTGGCGCGCGCTGATGATCGCGGTCGCCACTCCGGATTGCTGCAACAGCTTGATACCCTGGCCATCGAGCACGTTGAAGACCTTGACGACTTCGCCGCTCGGGCCGTAATGCAGGCTACCGTCGGTCAGCACGCCGTCGACATCGAAAATCATCAGTCGAATCAGGGCGGCGCGTGCGCTTGCCGCCAGCAAATCGTCCGGGTTCGCCATCAAATCACCTTGGCGCGGGTCAAGTCGTGGATGTGGAGCGCGCCTACCAGCGTGCCGTCGGCATTCGCCACCAGCAACTGGTTGATGCGGAATTCCTCCATGATATGCACGGCATCCACCGCCAGCTGGTCCGGCCCGATGGTGCGCGGGTTCGGATGCATGACGTCGGCAATGGTGAGCCGGGTGAAATCCTGCACGTGCTCGATCAGGCGGCGCAAATCGCCGTCGGTAAATACGCCGATCACCCGGTTGCTGCCATCCACCACCGCCGTCATCGCCATCCCCTTGCGGGTAATCTCGAGCAGCGCGGCGGACAAGGAGGTGGCCGGTGTCACGGCCGGAATCGCGGCGCCGCTACGCATTACGTCGCGCACATAGGTCAACAGCCGCCGTCCCAAGGCGCCGCCCGGATGCGAGCGGGCGAAATCCTCCTCGCCGAAGCCGCGTGCATCGAGTAATGCCACCGCCAGTGCATCGCCCAGCGCCAGCGTGGCGGTGGTGCTGGCGGTTGGCGCCAGGTTGAGCGGGCAAGCTTCCTTGTCGACCGCGACATTCAAATGCACATCGGCCAATTGCGCCAGGCTGGAACTGTCCTTGCCGGTCATCGCAATCAGTTTCGCTCCCATGCGCTTGATGAACGGCACGATTGCCAACAATTCTGCCGCCTCGCCCGAGTAGGAAATCGCGATCAGGATGTCGCTCCTGGTGATCATGCCGAGGTCGCCGTGCGAGGCCTCGGCCGCGTGCACAAATAGCGCCGGGGTGCCGGTGGAGGCCAGCGTTGCCGCAATCTTGCGTGCCACATGGCCCGATTTGCCGATGCCGGAGACCACCACGCGTCCGCTGCCGGCCAGCAATAGTTCAATCGCGCGGGCAAAGGGGGCCTCCGGGCTGTCGTCAATTCTGCTTTTCAGCGCCAGCAGCGCGTCTGACTCGATTTGTAGCGTTGCCCGTGCCATGTCCAGTGCCCGCGCGGCGCTGAATTTGGCAGGAGACGGATTGGTCAAGCGTTGATCGTCGGTTACACTCATGTGGAAAGTATAAACGAATTAGATAAGCAAAAAACCTGCCAGAGGCACAATAGTCGAACCGGATACTCTTTCGAACGCCACTGAATTCCCCTCCTGACCATGTTTTCCGGACTCGAACTGGCTCTCTTCCTGCTGGCCGCTGCGGTGTTCGGGGTGGTTGCATTCCGCCTGCTGCACTTGCCGCCCATGCTGGGCTATCTGGTGGCCGGCATCGTGATCGGCCCGCATGCCCTGGGGTTCGCCGAGGATAGTGCGGTAACCCATACGCTGGCCGAATTCGGCGTCGTCTTCCTGATGTTTTCGGTGGGTCTCGAGTTCTCGCTGGCCAAGCTGTTGTCGATGCGTCGTATCGTATTCGGTCTCGGTATGGCGCAGGTATTGCTGACGATCATGGCGACCATCCTGCTGGCCGCGCTGATCGGCTATCTGCTGCCGCAACGCTTGGGCATCACTTGGCAAGCCGCGTTTGCGCTGGGCGGCGCACTGGCCATGTCCTCCACCGCCATCGTTTCCAAGCTGCTGGCCGAGCGCCTGGAACTGGATAGCGAGCATGGCCGCCGCATCATCGCCGTTTTGCTGTTTCAGGACCTGACCCTGGTGCCGCTGCTGATCATCGTGCCGGCATTGGCCAGGAATCCGGATGGCCTGCTGGGTGCCCTGGGCTGGGCCACGATCAAGGCGATCCTGGTACTGGCCCTGCTGCTGGCGCTCGGCCAAAAGCCGATGCGCAAATGGTTCCAGATCGTCGTCAAGCGGCGCTCGCAGGAACTGTTCATGCTCAATCTGCTGCTGATCACGCTGGGTGCTGCGTGGATTACCGAGCGCGCTGGCCTTTCGCTGGCACTGGGCGCGTTCGTCGCCGGCATGCTGATCTCCGAGACCGAATATAAGTACCAGGTGGAAGAGGATATCAAGCCGTTTCGGGATGTCCTGCTCGGCTTGTTTTTCATCACGATCGGCATGCTGCTGAATATCCGGCTGGTATGGGAAAACTGGTGGGCAGTGCTGCTGTTGCTGGGCGTGTTGCTGCTGCTGAAATTTTCCCTGACCGCGGCCCTGGTCAGGTTGTTTGGCGCCTCGGCCGGAGTGGCATTGCGCAGCGGCCTGGCGCTGGCGCAGGCCGGCGAATTCGGTTTCGTCCTGTTAAGCCAGGTCGGCGACTTGCATTTGATCGATCCGCTGGTGATTCAGATCATTCTGGCTGCCATGGTGTTGTCGATGTTGATTGCGCCGCTCATCGTCGCCAATTCCGACGCCATCGTGCTGAAGCTGGCGAGCAGCGAATGGATGATGCGGTCGTTGACACTGACCCAAATCGCCAGCCGCACGATGGACACCCAAAAGCACGTGATCATCGCCGGTTTCGGCCGTAGCGGCCAGAATCTTGCGCGCCTGCTGGAAGAGGAAAATATCGCTTACCATGCACTCGATCTCGACCCGGAGCGAGTGCGTGCCGCGCAGGCCGCTGGTGCCAATGTCTCGTATGGTGATGCCTCGCGGCGCGAAAGCCTGGTTGCGGCCGGCATCTACCGCGCCGCAGCACTCGTGGTTACCTACGTCAACACCCCGTCGGCGCTCAAGATATTACGACACTCCCATGCACTGGCGCCGACGGTGCCTGTCATCATACGCAGTTACGACGATACTGACCTTGATAAGCTGCGGTCGGCTGGCGCCTCGGAAGTGGTACCGGAGACCATCGAAGGCAGTTTGATGCTGGCCTCGCACGCTTTGGTCATTCTGGGTGTGCCCTTGCGGCGGGTCGTGCACCGGGTACAGGCTGCTCGCGAGGAGCGCTATGCGACCTTACGCGGGTATTTTCATGGCGTCGACGATGCTGGTCCTGGCATCGAGCACCAGCAGGTGCGATTGCACTCGCTTGTGTTGAGTGAGGGCGCGAAAGCAATCGGTAAATCGCTCGCCGAACTGGATCTGGCCTCTGCCGGTGCTGCAGTGGCCGGGATCCGGCGCGGCTCGAGCCGATTCGAGGCTGGCCCGGAAACGGTGTTGCAGGCGGCAGATGTCGTCGTCCTGCGCGGCACTGCCGAAGGAGTGGCCCGGGCGCAGGATATCCTGCTCAAATGAGAATATTCAAGAATTGTCTCGAAAAGCGCTTGCCATTGTTTCGCAACGTTTGATATAGTTCGCCTCCCGTTGAACGGGGCCTGGTTGGAAGTGCTGGAGACGGTGCGGAAGGTAGGTCGAACCGGGAAGATGGGGGGAGTGGGAAGCGGGGTAGGTTGAAGGGGTGGAGTAAAAAAGAAGTTGACGCCCTTTAAAATATGCTGCATAATTTCGCTTCTTTGCTGCTGACAAACACAACGCTTTGACAGCACTGCAAACCGCCGGAAGGTGGGCTGCAACAGCAACGCAGGTTCTTTAAAAATTAACAGCCGATAAGTGTGGGCGTTTAATGGCAGCGCACTGGTGCTTCGCAAGGAGTGCCGGATGACTAAAAGCATTAAATGCTCGCAAAGAAATATAGGAAGGTTCGCAAGAACATTCCTGTCAGTATTTTGAGTGAGCGACGGTTCTACGGAACTGGCCAGAAATGGCGAAACAGAGATTGAACTGAAGAGTTTGATCCTGGCTCAGATTGAACGCTGGCGGCATGCCTTACACATGCAAGTCGAACGGCAGCGCGGGGGGTAACTCCTGGCGGCGAGTGGCGAACGGGTGAGTAATATATCGGAACGTGCCCAAGAGTGGGGGATAACTAGTCGAAAGATTGGCTAATACCGCATACGATCTACGGATGAAAGTGGGGGATCGCAAGACCTCATGCTCCTGGAGCGGCCGATATCTGATTAGCTAGTTGGTGGGGTAAAAGCCTACCAAGGCGACGATCAGTAGCTGGTCTGAGAGGACGACCAGCCACACTGGGACTGAGACACGGCCCAGACTCCTACGGGAGGCAGCAGTGGGGAATTTTGGACAATGGGGGCAACCCTGATCCAGCAATGCCGCGTGTGTGAAGAAGGCCTTCGGGTTGTAAAGCACTTTTGTCAGGGAAGAAACGGCGAGGGCTAATATCCCTTGCTAATGACGGTACCTGAAGAATAAGCACCGGCTAACTACGTGCCAGCAGCCGCGGTAATACGTAGGGTGCAAGCGTTAATCGGAATTACTGGGCGTAAAGCGTGCGCAGGCGGTTGTGTAAGTCAGATGTGAAATCCCCGGGCTCAACCTGGGAATTGCATTTGAGACTGCACGGCTAGAGTGTGTCAGAGGGGGGTAGAATTCCACGTGTAGCAGTGAAATGCGTAGAGATGTGGAGGAATACCGATGGCGAAGGCAGCCCCCTGGGATAACACTGACGCTCATGCACGAAAGCGTGGGGAGCAAACAGGATTAGATACCCTGGTAGTCCACGCCCTAAACGATGTCTACTAGTTGTCGGGTCTTAATTGACTTGGTAACGCAGCTAACGCGTGAAGTAGACCGCCTGGGGAGTACGGTCGCAAGATTAAAACTCAAAGGAATTGACGGGGACCCGCACAAGCGGTGGATGATGTGGATTAATTCGATGCAACGCGAAAAACCTTACCTACCCTTGACATGGTCGGAATCCTGCTGAGAGGCGGGAGTGCTCGAAAGAGAACCGGCGCACAGGTGCTGCATGGCTGTCGTCAGCTCGTGTCGTGAGATGTTGGGTTAAGTCCCGCAACGAGCGCAACCCTTGTCATTAGTTGCTACATTCAGTTGAGCACTCTAATGAGACTGCCGGTGACAAACCGGAGGAAGGTGGGGATGACGTCAAGTCCTCATGGCCCTTATGGGTAGGGCTTCACACGTCATACAATGGTACATACAGAGGGCCGCCAACCCGCGAGGGGGAGCTAATCCCAGAAAGTGTATCGTAGTCCGGATTGGAGTCTGCAACTCGACTCCATGAAGTTGGAATCGCTAGTAATCGCGGATCAGCATGTCGCGGTGAATACGTTCCCGGGTCTTGTACACACCGCCCGTCACACCATGGGAGCGGGTTTCACCAGAAGTAGGTAGCCTAACCGCAAGGAGGGCGCTTACCACGGTGGGATTCGTGACTGGGGTGAAGTCGTAACAAGGTAGCCGTATCGGAAGGTGCGGCTGGATCACCTCCTTTCTAGAGTTAGCGCGAAAGTTAAGCGCCCACACTTATCGGTGTGTTAATACAAGAAAAGAACAGTGTAGGTCGGCATGGGCGGACACGAACAGGGTCTGCCGAAAGTTGGGCCGGGTACTGATCCAAGCGGGTCTGTAGCTCAGTTGGTTAGAGCACCGTGTTGATAACGCGGGGGTCGTTGGTTCGAGCCCAACCAGACCCACCATCAACGGAAATCGGGGGTTTAGCTCAGCTGGGAGAGCACCTGCTTTGCAAGCAGGGGGTCGTCGGTTCGATCCCGTCAACCTCCACCACTCTTTGAGAGTTCAAATCTCAGTCGGCTGTGCCAAACAAGCGCAGTCGATTCAGGTTTGATCTTTTGGATCAATGGCTGTTTTTGTTCTTTAACAATCTGGAAGAAGTAGTAAAGATTTATCAGTTGAAGCGGATGCGTTGTGATGACGTATCGGTGACAACTGGTGGGTAGTGATTGTATCAATCATAGTATGAAAGAGTTCTTGTCGATGGCGACATCGGCGAGCAGTCTGGAATACGGCACGCAAACTCAAACTCTATAACCATTTCTGGGGCAGCAATGCAGCAGAAGCCAAGGTTATAGGGACAAGCGAATAAGTGCACATGGTGGATGCCTAGGCGATGTCAGGCGACGAAGGACGTAGTAGCTTGCGATAAGCTGCGGGGAGCGAGCAAACACGCTTTGATCCGCAGATTTCCGAATGGGGAAACCCACCCTTTTAGGGTATTGCATGCTGAATACATAGGCATGCAAGGCGAACGCGGCGAACTGAAACATCTAAGTAGCTGCAGGAACAGAAATCAACCGAGATTCCCAAAGTAGTGGCGAGCGAAATGGGAACAGCCGCAAGTTTTAGCATCAGACATAGTGGAATGCTCTGGAAAGTGCAGCCATAGCGGGTGATAGCCCCGTACACGAAATGACTGGTGTGGAACTAAGCTTGCAACAAGTAGGGCGGGACACGAGAAATCCTGTCTGAAGATGGGGGGACCATCCTCCAAGGCTAAATACTCGACATCGACCGATAGTGAACCAGTACCGTGAGGGAAAGGCGAAAAGAACCCCGGAAGGGGAGTGAAATAGATCCTGAAACCGTGTGCATACAAACAGTAGGAGCCTCGCAAGGGGTGACTGCGTACCTTTTGTATAATGGGTCAGCGACTTACATTCAGTGGCAAGGTTAACCGGATAGGGAAGCCGTAGAGAAATCGAGTCCGAACAGGGCGACAGTCGCTGGGTGTAGACCCGAAACCAAGTGATCTACTCATGGCCAGGTTGAAGGTGCGGTAACACGCACTGGAGGACCGAACCCACTAACGTTGAAAAGTTAGGGGATGAGCTGTGGGTAGGGGTGAAAGGCTAAACAAACTTGGAAATAGCTGGTTCTCTCCGAAAACTATTTAGGTAGTGCCTCAAGTATCACCACCGGGGGTAGAGCACTGTTATGGCTAGGGGGTCATCGCGACTTACCAAACCATTGCAAACTCCGAATACCGGTGAGTGCGAGCTTGGGAGACAGACGTCGGGTGCTAACGTCCGGCGTCAAGAGGGAAACAACCCAGACCGCCAGCTAAGGTCCCAAAGATTGGCTAAGTGGAAAACGAAGTGGGAAGGCTAAAACAGTCAGGAGGTTGGCTTAGAAGCAGCCATCCTTTAAAGAAAGCGTAATAGCTCACTGATCGAGTCGTCCTGCGCGGAAGATGTAACGGGGCTAAGCCAGTCACCGAAGCTGCGGATATGCGCAAGCATATGGTAGGAGAGCGTTCTGTAAGCCTGCGAAGGTGTCTTGTAAAGGATGCTGGAGGTATCAGAAGTGCGAATGCTGACATGAGTAGCGATAATGCGGGTGAAAAGCCCGCACGCCGTAAGCCCAAGGTTTCCTGTTCAACGTTCATCGGAGCAGGGTGAGTCGGCCCCTAAGGCGAGGCAGAGATGCGTAGCTGATGGGAAGCAGGTTAATATTCCTGCACCGTCGTATGATGCGATGGGGGGACGGATCGCGGAAGGTTGTCCGGGTGTTGGATGTCCCGGTTCTTGACTCATAGAAGGCTGTCAGGCAAATCCGGCAGCGTAATTCAAGGGGTTGAGACCAACGACTTCGGTCGTGAAGCAATCGGAAGTGGTTCCAAGAAAAGCCTCTAAGCTTCAGTCATACGAGACCGTACCGCAAACCGACACAGGTGGGCGAGATGAGTATTCTAAGGCGCTTGAGAGAACTCGGGAGAAGGAACTCGGCAAATTGGTACCGTAACTTCGGGATAAGGTACGCCCCGGTAGCTTGACTGGCTCGCGCCAGAAGGGTGAAAGGGTTGCAATAAATTGGTGGCTGCGACTGTTTAATAAAAACACAGCACTCTGCAAACACGAAAGTGGACGTATAGGGTGTGACGCCTGCCCGGTGCTGGAAGATTAAATGATGGGGTGCAAGCTCTTGATTGAAGTCCCAGTAAACGGCGGCCGTAACTATAACGGTCCTAAGGTAGCGAAATTCCTTGTCGGGTAAGTTCCGACCTGCACGAATGGCGTAACGATGGCCACACTGTCTCCTCCCGAGACTCAGCGAAGTTGAAATGTTTGTGATGATGCAATCTACCCGCGGCTAGACGGAAAGACCCCATGAACCTTTACTGTAGCTTTGCATTGGACTTTGAACCAATCTGTGTAGGATAGGTGGGAGGCTTTGAAGCGGGGACGCCAGTTCTCGTGGAGCCACCCTTGAAATACCACCCTGGTTTGTTTGAGGTTCTAACCTAGGCCCGTTATCCGGGTCGGGGACCGTGCATGGTAGGCAGTTTGACTGGGGCGGTCTCCTCCTAAAGTGTAACGGAGGAGTTCGAAGGTACGCTAGGTACGGTCGGACATCGTGCTAATAGTGCAATGGCATAAGCGTGCTTAACTGCGAGACTGACAAGTCGAGCAGGTACGAAAGTAGGACATAGTGATCCGGTGGTTCTGTATGGAAGGGCCATCGCTCAACGGATAAAAGGTACTCTGGGGATAACAGGCTGATTCCTCCCAAGAGTTCATATCGACGGGGGAGTTTGGCACCTCGATGTCGGCTCATCACATCCTGGGGCTGTAGCCGGTCCCAAGGGTATGGCTGTTCGCCATTTAAAGTGGTACGTGAGCTGGGTTTAAAACGTCGTGAGACAGTTTGGTCCCTATCTGCCGTGGGCGTTGGAAATTTGAAGGGGGCTGCTCCTAGTACGAGAGGACCGGAGTGGACGAACCTCTGGTGTACCGGTTGTCACGCCAGTGGCATTGCCGGGTAGCTAAGTTCGGAAGAGATAACCGCTGAAAGCATCTAAGCGGGAAACTCGCCTTGAGATGAGATTTCCCTGGAGCCTTGAGCTCCTTGAAGGGTCGTTCGAGACCAGGACGTTGATAGGCTGGGTGTGGAAGTGCAGTAATGCATTAAGCTAACCAGTACTAATTGCCCGTAAGGCTTGTCCCTATAACCTTGGTCGCCTGAATCCAAGCGATTCAACAGGCCAATATAGGATGAGTAACATGCGTATGCCAACGATTGTGCATCACGCCCAATAATCCATTACTGCTTCTTCCCGATTGCGTTGTGTGCTCCGGTCAGCTCCAATAGCCAAGCACCCAACACTACAAGTTATGCCTGATGACCATAGCAAGTTGGCCCCACCCCTTCCCATCCCGAACAGGACCGTGAAACGACTTCGCGCCGATGATAGTGCTGCAACCAGTGCGAAAGTAGGTCATCGTCAGGCTCTTATCCCCAAAAAACCCCTGACCTCAAATCAGGGGTTTTTTGCTTTGTGCTTTCTGATTCACGCGCAGAACTCGGATGCAGATACCGCTGGCCGGTAAGACCGTTGAATGCGGCGGACAAGCGGTGGCATTCAAATCGATCGTGCGCACCGCGGAACCCGCTGCCTATTTCTAGAAAACTTCAAATGGATATATTTCAGCGGATTCTCGGCATCATTCTGCCGGTATTTGTCATTATCGCGCTCGGCTTTGTCTACGCCCGGCTGCGCGGCGGCGCCGTCCGCTCGGACATGAGCGCGGTAAACCGGGTCAGCATGGATATCCTGTGTCCGTTGCTGGTCTTTACCGCGTTGGCCGGCAAGGAATTCGATGTAGCGCAAAACGGTGTTCTGATGCTGGCGGGTGTACTGATCTGCCTCGGATCGGGCTTGCTGGCGTGGCCGATTGCCCGCCTTTTTGGCTACGACGTGCGCAGCTTCGTGCCGCCGATGATGTACAACAATTGCGGCAACATGGGCTTGCCGTTGGCCGTGCTGGCGTTCGGAACCGGTGGCCTGCCGCCGGCCGTGGCTCTTTTCCTGGCGGCAAATCTTGTGTATTTTACGGTTGGAATCAAGATGATCGAAAGCGGGCGCGGCCGGGCTGGCGGTTCGGTGCTGCGTTTTCTGGTCAGTCCGATGATGCTGGCGATGCTGGCCGGCATGCTGTTCGCGATTTTTCGGGTCGGCGTCCCGGGGCCGCTCTTTGTCGCACTGAAAATGCTGGGCGAGGCCTGCATCCCGATCATGCTGTTCGCGCTTGGCGTGCGCATGCTGGACGTCAGCTTCAAGAGTTGGCATATCGGCTTGGTCGGGGCGCTGGCTTGCCCGCTGACCGGAATGGCGGTTGCGCTGGTTCTGGATCCGATATTGCCGTTGGGACCCGAGCAGCGCGCGCAGATGTTTCTATTCGCTTCGCTGCCGCCGGCAGTTTTCTGTTTCATGGTTGCGGAGCAATACCAGCAGGAGCCGGACAAGGTGGCCTCGATCGTATTGTTGGGTAACCTTGCGGCCTTGGCCTTCGTGCCGGCCGGCTTGTGGTTGGGCCTGCGCTGAGTCATTGATGTCTTTCTCCCGAAGGGAGGAAAGCCATGTTCAAGTCGTCATTGCGGCGGCAACTGATTCTCCCATTTATATCGATGGTGGGATTTGTCGCCTTGGCGATCGGCTGGGTCTCGTTTCAGGCAACCGGGAAGGCGGTCGGGGTCCTGACCCAGCGGGTTTTGCTGGATATGGCGTACCGGGTCGGTGCCGCCAGCGGCGATTACCTGGACGAGGCACGCACTGCACTCGAGTTGGCTGCGCCGGAGGCCCACCTGCCGCCGCGAGAGGCGGCTCCTGTCGACAATCTGCGCACCCTGGAGGAGCATTTCTGGCGCGTCAGCGGCCCCTCCTCAGCCCTGGGGAAATATGTCTATTATGGCGGCGCCGATGGACGTTTCGTCGGGATCCATCACGCCGGCCAGGACTTTGTCGAGTTGTATCTGCGTCAGCCCGGCGAGTCGCAGCGTAATGTTTATGAGGTGACGGCGCCGGGCGACCGCAGCCGCAAGCTGCGCAGCGATCCGTACGATCCGCGCCAGCGGCCCTGGTATGGTGTCGCAGCCGGGCAGGCAAGGCCGGTCTGGTCGCCGATCTATAGCGATTACACATCCGGCCAGCCGACTATCACCTTTGCCAAGCCGGTATACCGGCCCGATCACCAACTGGCGGGCGTGATCGCCAGCGACATCCCGCTGGCGATGCTGACCGATCTGCTGCGCACCCTGACGATCAGCGAACGGGGCGTCGCATTTCTGATGGATGGCGATGGCATGCTGGTCGCCACCTCCAATTCCGAGGCGCCCTTCAAATCGGTCAATCACCTGCCGCAGCGCAGCCGGGTCCAGGGCATGCAGACCGAACTGATCCGGGAAGCGGGCACGCGCGCACTCGAGTGGCTCGCCCGCAGCGGCGGCTTGCAGCAACCGCGCCAGCAGGAATTCACCCTGGCGTCAGGCGTGATGGAAATGGCGGCAGCCCGGGTCGATGGCAAATACGGACTGGACTGGACCGTCGTGGTGGCTGCGCCGCGCGCCGATTTCATGCAGGGCGTCACGCGCAGCCTGTATAACGGCGTGCTGATTGCGGGGCTCTGCATCGGGCTGGCGGTGCTGCTTGGTCTGTCGATCCTGAACCGGGCCCTGTCCGATATCGGCAAGTTGACCAATGCCGCCAGACGAATCGGCGACGGCGAACCGCTGCCGCAGTTGGGAATTCACCGCAGCGATGAACTGGGCGAATTGGCCAAGACGTTTTCGGAGATGGAGCGCAATTTGCGCACCGACCGCTTGACCGGGATCGCCACGCGCGAATGGCTGCTGCAGCAGGTTTCGCTGCTGCAGCAGCGCGGCGGAGACAAGCTGCGCTTCGCCTTGCTGTTCGTCGACCTGGATAATTTCAAGTTTATCAATGACCACTACGGGCACGAAGCCGGTGACCGGGTGCTGGTTAGCGTCGCCGAGCGCATGCAGCAGGCGGTCCGTGCCAGCGACATCGTGGCGCGCTATGGCGGCGACGAATTCGTGGTGTTGCTGCGCGATATGGGATCGATGCAGGAAATATTCGCCGCCGAGAAAAAAATCGCGGGCCTGGTGGCGCAGCCGCTGAAGCTACGGCAAGGGACGGAAACCATCGGCGTCTCGATCGGCTGGGCGCTGTATCCGCATGACGGCGAAAATTTCGATAGCCTGCTGAAGGTCGCCGACGAGCGCATGTTTGCGGCCAAGCGGGAGCGCAAGGCCGGACGTTGAGCGAGCGCCGCTGACTTGGCGATGCCGCGCCGAATGCTGGAGCAGCTATATACTCCATTTATAATATGTTATTTTCGCCAGAAAAATGGTGCTTTGGACCGCATACCCCATATTTATCCGAATTTTTACTATTTTCCCTTCAACAACGGCGCCAGATATTTACCGGTAAAGCTGGCCGCATTCTTCGCCACCTGTTCCGGCGTGCCGCTGGCGATGATCTGGCCGCCGCCGGCGCCGCCTTCCGGGCCAAGGTCGATGACCCAGTCTGCGGTCTTGATCACGTCCAGGTTGTGCTCGATGATCACCACCGTGTTGCCTTGGTCACGCAGGCGGTGGATCACCTTCAGCAGCAGGTCGATGTCGTGGAAGTGCAGGCCGGTGGTCGGTTCGTCCAGGATGTATAGCGTACGCCCGGTGTCGCGCTTGGACAGCTCGAGCGACAGCTTGACGCGCTGCGCCTCGCCGCCCGACAGCGTGGTCGCGCTCTGGCCTAAGCGGATGTAGCCGAGGCCGACGTCCAGGAGCGTCTGCAGCTTGCGCGCCACCACCGGCACTGGCTGGAAGAATTCGGCCGCTTCCTCGACCGTCATCTCAAGCACCTCGGTAATGTTCTTGCCCTTGTATTGCACTTCCAGCGTTTCGCGGTTGTAGCGCTTGCCGTGGCAGACGTCGCATGGCACGTAGACGTCCGGCAGGAAATGCATCTCGACCTTCAGCACGCCGTCGCCCTGGCACGCTTCGCAGCGCCCGCCCTTGACGTTGAACGAGAAGCGGCCGGCTGAATAGCCGCGTTCCTTGGCTACCGGCACGGTGGAAAACAGGTCGCGGATCGGCGTGAACACGCCGGTGTAGGTGGCCGGATTCGAGCGCGGGGTGCGCCCGATCGGCGCCTGATCGACCGCGATCACCTTGTCGAAATGCTCAAAGCCGCTGATCGCCTCGTGCGCCGCCGGCTCCGCGTTCGAGCCGTACAAGTGGCGCGCCGCCGCCAGGTACAGCGTGTCGTTGACCAGCGTCGATTTGCCGGAGCCGGAGACGCCGGTGACGCAAGTCAGCAAACCGACCGGCAGCTCCAGCGTGACGTCTTTCAGATTGTTGCCGGATGCGCCTTCGATTACGAACTGGCGCTCCGGGTCGGGTGCGCTGCGCTTTTTCGGCAGCGCGATCTTGCGCGTGCCGTTCAGGTATTGCGCGGTCAGCGATTGCTTGCTGCGCAGGATGTCCTTCAGGCTGCCTTGCGCGATCACTTCGCCGCCATGCACGCCGGCGCCCAGCCCCATGTCGACCACGTAGTCGGCGCTGCGGATCGCGTCTTCGTCATGCTCGACCACCAAGACGCTGTTGCCGATGTCGCGCAAGTGCTTCAAGGTGTGGATCAGGCGGTCGTTGTCGCGCTGGTGCAGGCCGATCGACGGTTCATCCAGCACGTACATGACGCCGGTCAGGCCGGAGCCGATCTGCGACGCCAGCCGGATGCGCTGCGCCTCGCCGCCGGACAGCGTATCGGCGCTGCGATCCAGCGACAGGTAATCGAGGCCGACGTTGTTCAGGAACTTCAGGCGGGCGACGATTTCCTTGATGATGCGGTCGGCGATTTCGCGTTTGGCGCCCGCCAGTTGCAGCGCCTCGAAAAACGCCAGCGTGTCGCGCAGCGGCGTCGCCGCCACTTCGTAGATTGCCCGCTCCTGGATGCCGCTGCCGACCTTCACGAAGCGCGCCTCGACCCGCAGCCGGTGGCCGTGGCAGGACGGACATTCCTTCTTGTTGATGAACTTCGCCAGTTCTTCCTTGACCGCCATCGAATCGGTTTCGCGGTAGCGTCGCTGCAAATTGGTGACCACGCCTTCGAAGGTGTGCTCGCGCACCACCGCGCGCCCGCGCTCGTTGATGTAAGTAAACGGGATCGCCTGGCGCCCCGAGCCGAACAGGATCACTTGCTGTGCCGATGCCGGCAATTGCTCGAACGGCGTGTCGATGTCGAATTCGTAAAACGCCGCCAAGTTCGACAGCATCTGGAAATAGAACTGATTGCGCCGGTCCCAACCCTTGACCGCGCCGGAAGCGAGGGAGAGATTGGGGAAGGCGACGATGCGCTTCGGGTCGAAGAATTCGATGTGCCCCAGGCCGTCGCATTCGGGGCAGGCGCCCATCGGGTTGTTGAATGAAAACAGGCGCGGCTCCAGCTCGTGCAACGAATAGCCGCAGGTCGGGCAGGCGAACTTGTTGGAAAACAGATGTTCGGTGCCGCTGTCCATTTCCATTGCCAGCGCGCGGCCCTCGGCCAGCCGCAGCGCGGTCTCGAAGCTTTCCGCCAGCCGCTGCTTGATGTCCGGCTTGACCTTGACGCGGTCGACGACGACGTCGATCGTATGCTTTTCGGTCTTCTTCAGTTTCGGCAAGTCGTCGACTTCAACGATGCGCGCGGCCGCCGTGCCGCTTTGCACGCGGAAGCGCACGAAGCCCTGCGCCTGCATCTGCTCGAACAGGTCGGCGTGTTCGCCCTTGCGGTTGGCCACCACCGGTGCCAGGATCATCAGCCTGGTGTCTTCCGGCAGCGCCAGCACCGCGTCCACCATCTGCGACACCGATTGCGCCGCCAGCGGGTTTTCCGGGTGATCCGGGCAGTACGGCGTGCCGACCCGCGCGTACAACAGGCGCAGGTAATCGTGGATTTCGGTGACGGTGCCGACCGTCGAGCGCGGGTTGTGCGAAGTCGCTTTCTGTTCGATCGAGATCGCCGGCGACAGGCCCTCAATCAGATCCACATCCGGCTTTTCCATCAACTGCAAAAACTGGCGCGCGTAGGCCGACAGCGATTCGACATAGCGCCGCTGCCCTTCCGCGTACAGCGTGTCGAACGCCAGCGACGACTTGCCGGAACCGGACAGGCCGGTGATGACAATCAGCTTGTTGCGAGGCAAATCCAGGCTGATGTTCTTGAGGTTGTGCGTACGTGCGCCGCGAATGCGAATTTCTTCCATGAACCACTTTCCGGGTGATTTTTTACGGTCCGAAAATACCGTAACCTTGCCATTTGGCAAGCCTGGAAAATCGGACCAACCTGCTACTATAGCGATTTTCAGAACCTGCCGTAGCCAGCGTTTCACCCCCATGACCACTCTCTCCGCCGAACTCCCCGCTTCCCCAGGTGAGGCGATGACGCGCACCGAAATTCGCGCCAGCGCTTCATTGGCGTCGATCTTCGCCTTGCGCATGCTGGGCCTGTTTTTGATCCTGCCGGTTTTTGCGGTGCATGCGAAAGGCATGGCGGGCGGCGACAACGCCACCCTGATCGGACTAGCGATGGGGATTTACGGCTTGACGCAGGCGTTCGGCCAGCTTCCGTTCGGCATTGCCTCCGATAAATACGGGCGCAAGCGGGTTATCGTCATCGGCCTGATCCTGTTTGCGCTAGGCTCGTTCATTGCTGCCGCCGCGGATAGCCTGCTGTGGGTCATAGTCGGCCGCGCGGTGCAGGGCGCCGGCGCGATTTCTGCGGCGGTGACGGCGATGATCGCCGACTCGACGCGCGAACAGCATCGCACCAAGGCGATGGCGATGGTCGGCGGCTCGATCGGCATCACCTTCGCGCTATCGTTGGTGGGGGCGCCGCTCTTGTATCAGGTGATCGGCATGGGCGGCATTTTCGCGCTCACCGGCATCTTGTCGCTGCTGGCGATCCTGGTGGTGTTGTATGTGGTGCCGCCGGCGCCGACGCGACCGGCAGCCGCACCCGCGGTGCCATTCGGCAGCGTGCTGCGCGATCGCGATTTGCTGCGCCTGGATTTCGGCGTGTTCGCGCTGCACATGATCCAGATGTCGATGTTCGTGGTGGTGCCGGCGGCGCTGGTACAGGCGCTCGGTTTGCCGCTGGCCGAACACTGGAAAGTCTATCTGCCGGTGATGGTGGGCTCGTTCCTGCTGATGCTGCCGCCGCTGTTCGCCAGCGAACGGCGCGGCTACATGAAGCAAGTCTTCATCGGCGCGATCGCCTTGCTGCTGCTGGCGCAGATCGGATTCAGCCTGTTCCTGGCACAACCCGGCCACTGGTGGTGGCTGGTGCTGCTGCTGCTGGCGTTCTTCCTCGCGTTCAACATCCTTGAAGCCAGCCAGCCATCCCTGGTGTCGCGCCTCGCGCCGCCTGCAGCCAAGGGTGCGGCGCTCGGCGTCTACAACACCTTGCAGTCGCTCGGCCTGTTTGCCGGTGGCGCGCTGGGCGGCTGGCTACGTCAGCATGTGGGCGCGTCATCGGTCTTTACGTTGGGCATCGTCGCCAGTTTGCTGTGGCTTATAATCGCCGCTAACATGAGAAACCTGCCGCGCCGCAGCCAGCCTGCCGCAGTAATTTAACTGGAGAAACACATGGCCTCGGTCAACAAAGTCATCATCGTCGGCAACCTCGGGCGCGACCCGGAAACCCGCTACATGCCCAGCGGCGACGCCATTACCAACATCGCGGTGGCCACCACCGACAGCTGGAAAGACAAGGCCACCGGCGAAAAGAAAGAGCAGACCGAGTGGCACCGGATTTCCGCCTTCGGCAAGCTGGCTGAAATCATGGCGCAATACCTGAAAAAAGGTTCGCAGGTCTACATCGAGGGCAGCCTGCGCACGCGCAAATACACCGACAAGGATGGCATCGAACGCTACGCCACTGAAATCCGCGCCGACACCATGCAGATGCTGGGCAGCCGCCAGGGCATGGGTGCTCCGGCCGACGATGGTTATAGTGCTCCGCCGGCGCGCCAGAGCGCGGCTCCCGCCGCCGCGCCGCGCCAGGCACCCAAGCCGGCGCCGAATTTTTCCGATATGGACGACGACATTCCGTTCTAGCAAATCGGTGTGTGCGCTGGATCCGACCCGGGCCGATCGTCGATCTGCCCGGGTTTGTTTTTGTGCGGTGACCAAGAATCTCACGGCTTCCCGAGCGCCTGCAATTCAATATACTCCGGTAGGCAATGATTATTGTCACTGATATATAAAAGAGGAAATGGATATACTCCTCACGTTTCCCATGCGTTGTGGGCTGCCGTCGCCTGAACTGCGAGGTCGCGCTGCGCGGGCAATCGGTCGGTCGATCACCGGGCGGCGATGGGCGTTGCGGAAATCAGGGTTGAATACAGGAAATCAATGAGCATTTTTGCCACGGATGTCGATGAGCACGACCCGCAGGACGGGTCGAATCGCGTTGCCGCCGGCCGCCGCAGCACATGGGTCAGCGTCGTGGTCAATATCCTGCTGACCGCCTGCCAGGCCACTGCCGGCGTGTTCGCCGGCTCGCAGGCGCTGATTGCCGACGCGATTCATTCATTGTCGGACCTGGTGTCGGATTTTGTCGTGCTGGTGGCCGGCCACTACAGCCACAAGGAGGTCGACGCCGACCACACCTACGGCCACCAGCGCTATGAAAATGCGGCTTCGCTGGCGCTGGGCGGGCTGCTGCTGGCGGTTGGCCTGGGCATGCTGTGGGCCGCTTTCCAGAAAATCCAGGCGCCGCACAATGTGCCATCGGTACACATGATCGCGCTATGGGTGGCGCTGGCGGCGCTGGCCGCCAAGGAGTTGCTGTTTCGCTACATGCTGGCGGTGGCCACCAAATTGCGTTCCAGCCTGCTGGTGGCCAACGCCTGGCATGCGCGCTCGGACGCCGCCTCATCGCTGGTGGTGGCGCTCGGGATCGGCGGCAATCTGCTCGGATTTCCGCTGCTCGATCCGATCGCGGCGTTGATCGTCGGCCTGATGGTGGGCAAGATGGGCTGGGGCTTTTTCTGGTCGGCACTGCACGATCTAATGGATCGCGCCGTTTCAGAAGAGGAATCGGCGGCAATTGCGGCAACGCTGCGCGCCACCCCTGGCGTGCTCGGCATCCACGACCTGCGCACGCGCAAGATGGGAGATCTGGCAATCGTCGATGTGCACCTGGAAATCAACGCCCATCAAAGCGTGGCCGAAGGGCATGACATCGCGGTCCTGGCTCGGCGCCGGGTGCTGGATGCGCACCATGTGCTGAATGTGATGACGCATGTCGACCCGGTCGAGCCGGCTGCCAGCCAGTAAAAGAATAAAAAGGGTCGGAGTCGCTTTGTCTTGGTGCACAATTGGGGTCAGAGTAAAATTTCCCCACTCCTCGACTTTCAATCTTTGTTATGGCGCGTCTTCCCCGTCTCGTCGTTCCCGGTCAACCGCATCACATCATTCAGCGCGGTAACGACCGCCGGGTCGTGTTTCGCGACGATAGCGACTATCAAGCTTTTTTAGACTGGTTGCGCGAGGCCGCGAAGCGGTTCCACGTCGCGATCCACGCCTATGTCCTGATGCCGAATCATTTTCATTTGCTGGCGACGCCGGTCGATGATCTGGGGCTGGGCCGCATGATGCAATGGGTGGGGCGGCATTACGTCCCCTACTTCAATCATAAGAACGAGCGGGTCGGCACCTTGTGGCAAGGCAGGTACAAGACCACGGTGATCGACTCGGAGCAGTATTTCCTGATCTGCAGCCGTTATATCGAGCTCAATCCAGTGCGTGCCGGCATGTTGAGCGATCCGCAACAATATCGCTGGTCGAGCTATGCGCATCACGTGGGTGCACGTTCCGATCCGTTGATTACCGATCATGCGCTTTATTGGGCGCTGGGCAATACTCCGTTCGCGCGCGAGGCAGCGTATCGGGATTTGGCGCAGCAGGCGCTGACTTCCGAGCAGATCGCGGCATTGGGCGAGGCAACCTTGAAAGGCTGGGCGCTGGGGTCCGAGCAGTTCCGGGCACATCTTGAGCGGCAGACCGAGCGGCGAGTGCGGCCGGCTAAAAGAGGGCGGCCGCCCAAGTTGCCGGCAGTTGGTGAGCGGGCGGAGTGAACGACCGCGAATCAAAAATTTCTCGCGTTTCACTCTGTCCCCAATTAAAATAGCAAGAAAATTTAATGCTTCTAATTCGACTCTGACCCCATTTTATTTGGTTGAAATATCTGTTGCGCTGCACTATTCTTTCTGTCCGTCCTATCAGCAGGGAGCAGTGCCATGCATACCCAGGGTTTGTATGATCCGTCCAATGAACACGATGCCTGCGGCATCGGTTTTATTGCGCACATCAAGGGGCAAAAGAGCCATTCGATCATCGAGCAGGGTCTGCTGATCCTGAAGAATCTCGATCATCGCGGTGCGGTCGGCGCCGACAAGCTGATGGGTGACGGTGCCGGGATCCTGATCCAGATTCCGGACCAGTACTATCGCGAGGAAATGGCGAAGCAGGGCGTCGAGCTGCCGCCGCCGGGCGAGTATGGGGTCGGCATGGTATTCCTGCCGAAGGAGCAGGCGTCGCGCATCGCCTGCGAGCAGGAGCTGGAGCGGGCCACGCTGGCCGAGGGCCAAGTGGTGCTGGGCTGGCGCGACGTGCCGGTCGATGCCGAGATGCCGATGTCGCCCACGGTGCGCGAGAAGGAGCCGGTGATCCGCCAACTGTTCATCGGCCGCGGCCCGGACATCATGGTCACCGACGCGCTGGAGCGCAAGCTGTACGTGATCCGCAAATCCTGCAGCCACGCGATCCAGGCGCTGAATCTGCTGCACGGCAAGGAATATTTCGTGCCGTCGATGTCGGCCCGCACCATCGTCTACAAAGGCTTGCTGCTGGCCGACCAGGTAGGCCAGTACTACAAGGACCTGCAGGACCCGCGTTGCATTTCGGCGCTGGCGCTGGTGCATCAGCGCTTTTCCACCAACACATTCCCCGAATGGCCGTTGGCGCACCCGTACCGGATGATTGCGCATAACGGCGAGATCAATACCGTCAAGGGCAACTTCAACTGGATGCGCGCGCGCGAAGGCGTGATGAAGTCGCCGGTGCTGGGCGACGATCTGAAAAAACTGTTCCCGCTGATCTACGAAGGGCAGTCCGATACCGCCTGCTTTGACAACGTGCTGGAACTGCTGGTGATGGCGGATTACCCGCTGGCGCAGGCGATGATGATGATGATCCCGGAAGCCTGGGAAAACCACGCGACCATGGATCCGAACCGCAAGGCCTTCTACGAATACCACGCGGCGATGATGGAGCCGTGGGACGGCCCGGCGGCGATGGCCTTCACCGACGGCCGCCACATCGGCGGCACGCTCGACCGTAACGGCCTGCGCCCGGCGCGCTACATCGTCACCGACGACGACCTGGTGGTGATGGCCTCCGAATCGGGCGTGTTGCCGATCCCGGAATCGAAGATCGTGCAGAAGTGGCGGCTGCAGCCGGGCAAGATGTTCCTGATCGATCTGGATGCCGGCCGCATCATCGGCGACAAGGAATTGAAGGACACCTACGCCAACGCCAAGCCGTACAAGCAATGGATCGATTCGGTGCGGATCAAGCTGTCGGCCTTGCCGCAGGAGGCGGAAGAGGCCAAGCCGGCCACCGCGCTGCTGGATCGGCAACAGGCTTTCGGCTACACCCAGGAAGCGCTGAAGCACATCCTGATCCCGATGGCGATCGCCGGCGAGGAAGCGATCGGCTCGATGGGCAACGATTCGCCGCTGGCGGTGATGTCGGGCAAGGACAAGACGCTGTACCACTACTTCAAGCAAATGTTCGCCCAGGTCACCAATCCGCCGATCGATTCGATCCGGGAGGCGATGGTGATGTCGCTGGTATCGTTCGTCGGCCCCAAGCCGAATCTGCTGGATACCAACCATATCAACCCGCCGATGCGGCTGGAAGTCTCGCAGCCAGTGCTGGATTACGCCGACATGGCCAAGCTGCGCAATATCGCCGCGCATACCGGCGGCAAGTTCCGTTCGCATGAGCTGAACATCTGCTATCCGGTCGCCTGGGGCAAGGAAGGGATCGAGGCACGCCTGGCTTCGCTGTGCGCCCAAGCGGTGGATGCGGTCAAGTCCGGCCACAACATCCTGATCGTTTCCGATCGTCTGATGGATGCCCAGCAACTGGCTATTCCCGCACTGCTGGCGACCTCGGCGATTCACCAGCACCTGGTCAGCAAGGGCTTGCGCACCTCGACCGGGCTCGTCGTGGAAACCGGCTCGGCGCGCGAGACCCATCATTTCGCCCTGCTGGCCGGCTATGGCGCGGAAGCCATCCATCCGAACCTGGCGATGGATACGCTGACCGCTATCGCCCCTCAACTGCCCGGCAACATCACGCCGGAAGAGGCGATCCATCATTTCCAGAAAGCCATCGGCAAGGGCTTGATGAAGGTGATGTCGAAGATGGGCATCTCGACCTACATGTCGTACTGCGGCGCGCAGATCTTCGAAGCGATCGGCTTGAACAAATCGCTGGTCGACAAATACTTCAAGGGCACCGCGTCGAACGTGGAAGGGATCGGCGTGTTCGAGGTGGCGGAAGAGGCGCTGCGCCTGCACGGCGCCGCCTTCAGCGACGATCCGGTGCTGCGTCATGCGCTGGACGCCGGCGGCGAATACGCATTCCGCGTGCGCGGCGAAGAGCACATGTGGACGCCGGATGCGATCGCCAAGCTGCAGCATTCGGCGCGCTCGAACAATTTCAGCACTTATAAGGAATACGCGCAGATCATCAATGACCAGTCGCAGCGCCACATGACCTTGCGCGGGCTGTTCGAATTCAAGCTCGACCCGAGCAAGGCGATCCGGCTGGATCAGGTCGAGCCGGCCAAGGAGATCGTCAAGCGCTTTGCCACCGGCGCCATGTCGCTCGGCTCGATCTCGACCGAGGCGCATACCACGCTGGCGGTGGCGATGAACCGCATCGGTGGCAAGTCGAATACCGGCGAGGGCGGCGAGGATCCGAAGCGCTATCAACAGGAACTGAAGGGCATCCCGATCCACGAGGGCGAAACGCTGGCCTCGGTGCTGGGCGAGGGCCGGGTCGTGATCGACACGCCGTTGCAGGAAGGCGATTCGCTGCGCTCGAAAATCAAGCAGGTGGCGTCCGGCCGCTTCGGCGTCACCGCCGAATACCTGATGTCGGCCGACCAGATCCAGATCAAGATGGCGCAGGGCGCCAAGCCGGGCGAAGGCGGCCAACTTCCGGGGCACAAGGTATCCGAATACATCGCCCAGCTGCGCTTCTCGGTGCCCGGCGTCGGCCTGATTTCGCCGCCGCCGCACCACGACATTTATTCGATCGAGGATCTGGCGCAACTGATCCACGATCTGAAAAACGTCAATTCGAAAGCCTCGATCTCGGTCAAGCTGGTGGCCGAAGTCGGGGTCGGCACGATTGCCGCTGGCGTCGCCAAAGCCAAGTCGGACCACGTGGTGATCGCCGGCCACGACGGCGGCACCGGCGCCTCGCCGCTGTCGTCGATCCGCCATACCGGCTCGCCCTGGGAGTTGGGCTTGGCCGAAACCCAGCAGACGCTGGTGCTGAACGGCTTGCGCAGCCGCATCCGGGTGCAGGCCGATGGCCAGATGAAGACCGGGCGCGATGTCGTCATCGCCGCGCTTTTAGGCGCCGACGAAGTCGGCTTCGCCACCGCGCCGCTGGTGGTAGAGGGCTGCATCATGATGCGCAAATGCCATCTGAACACCTGCCCGACCGGGGTCGCCACGCAGGACCCGGTATTGCGCGCCAAGTTTTCCGGCAAGCCGGAGCATGTCGTCAATTACTTCTTCTTCGTCGCCGAAGAAGCGCGCCAGATCATGGCGCAACTGGGCATCGCCACCTTCGATGAACTGATCGGCCGCAGCGACCTGCTCGACAAGTCGAAAGCGATCACGCACTGGAAGGCGCAGGGGCTCGATTTCGGCAAGATCTTCCACCAGGTCGACAGCCCGGCCGCGCGCTACCATTGCGAAGAACAGGATCATGGCCTGGAGCGCGCGCTCGATCACAAGCTGATCGCGCAAGCCGCACCGGCGCTGGAACACGGCGAAAAAGTCTCGTTCATTTCCCCGATCAGGAATCGCAACCGCACGGTCGGCGCGATGCTGTCCGGCCGGGTGGCGCAAAAATACGGCCATGCCGGCTTGCCGGACGACACCATCCACATCCAGTTGCACGGCACCGCAGGGCAGTCGGCCGGCGCTTTCCTGGCGCATGGCATCACGCTCGACCTGGTGGGTGAGGGCAACGACTATGTCGGCAAGAGCCTCTCGGGCGGGCGCATCATCGTGCGCCCCAACACCGAATTCCGTGGCTGGGCGGTGGACAACATCATCGTCGGCAATACCGTGCTGTATGGCGCGATCGCCGGCGAGGCATTCATCAATGGCGTCGCCGGCGAGCGCTTCGCCGTGCGCAACTCGGGGGCCGTTGCGGTGGTCGAAGGCACCGGCGACCATGGCTGCGAATACATGACCGGCGGCACCGTGGTGGTATTGGGCCGCACCGGGCGCAATTTCGCCGCCGGCATGTCGGGCGGGATTGCCTACGTGTATGACCCGGATGGCGATTTCGCCAGCCGCTGCAACCAGGCGATGGTCGACCTGCACCCGGTGCCGGCCGCCACCGAGCAGGAAGCGGCGGGCGAACGCTCGATCTGGCACGCGGTCAAGCGCGGCGCCGAGGCGCAGACGCATGAACTGATCCTGAAGCACCTGATCGAGCGCCACTTCAAGCACACCGGCAGCACTCGCGCGCGCAATCTGCTGGATGACTGGTCGCGGGCGCTGCCGAAGTTCGTGATGGTATTCCCGACCGAATATAAGCGCGCGTTGGCTGAGCTGAATGCCGGCGTCGACGAACAGGAACTGGAAGAAGCCGCCTGAGGCCTTGCGACCAAGCCTCACTGCACAAGAATTCATTGAAAGAAAGCCATGGGAAAAATCACCGGATTCCTCGAATACGAGCGGCAGGCCGAGACTTACTTGCCGGTTGCCGAACGGATCACCAATTTCAAGGAATTCGTGCCGCGCCTGGCCGACGACAAGGCCAAGATCCAGGCCGCGCGCTGCATGGATTGCGGCACGCCGTTTTGCACCACCGGCTGCCCGGTCAATAACATCATTCCCGACTGGAACGACCTGGTGTATCACGGCAACTATCGGGAGGCGCTGGAGACCCTGCTGTCGACCAACAATTTTCCGGAATTCACCGGCCGCATCTGCCCGGCTCCGTGCGAAGCGGCCTGCACGCTGAACATCAACAATAATCCGGTCGGCATCAAGTCGATCGAGCACTACATCATCGACAAGGGTTGGGAAAACGGCTGGGTTGTGCCGCAGCCGGCCGAGCGTCAGACCGGCAAGAAGGTGGCGATCGTCGGCTCCGGTCCGGCCGGGCTGGCGGCGGCGCAGCAACTGGCGCGCGCCGGCCATGCGGTCACCGTGTTCGAGAAGAACGATCGGGTCGGTGGCCTGTTGCGCTACGGGATTCCGGATTTCAAGCTGGAAAAATCGCACATCGATCGCCGCGTGGCGCAGATGCAGGCGGAAGGCGTGACGTTCCGCACCGGGATACTGGTCGGCAAGGAGTTTCCGGCGCACGTGCCAAATGGCGCCAAGCAGAGCATCGCGCCGGAGCAACTGCAGCAGGAATTCGACGCCGTGATCATCGCCGGCGGCGCCGAAAATCCGCGCGACCTGCCGATCCCGGGGCGCGAATTGAAAGGTGTGCATTTCGCCATGGATTTGCTGCCGCAACAAAACAAAACCAATGCCGGCGACAAGGTGAAGAATGCCCTGAGCGCCCATGGCAAGCACGTGGTTGTGATCGGCGGCGGCGATACCGGATCGGACTGCGTGGGCACCGCGAACCGGCACGGCGCGTTGTCGGTCACCCAATTCGAGTTGCTGCCGCAGCCGCCGCTGCATGAAAACAAGGAACTGGTCTGGCCTTATTGGCCGCTCAAGTTGCGTACCTCGTCATCGCACGAAGAAGGTTGCCAGCGCGACTGGGCGGTGATGACCAAGCGGCTGGAAGGCAGGAACGGCAAGGTGGAAAAACTGATCGCGGTGCGCGTCGAATGGCAGGATGGCAAGCTGACCGAGATTGCGGACAGCGAATTCGAGATGAAGGCCGACCTGGTATTGCTGGCGATGGGCTTCGTTTCGCCGGTGCCGCAGGTGCTGCAAGCCTTCGGCGTCGAGCAGGATAAGCGCGGCAATGCCAAGGCCACGACCGATGGCCCCGGCTGCTACCAGACTTCGGCGGCCAAGGTGTTCGCCGCCGGCGACATGCGGCGCGGCCAGTCGCTGGTGGTGTGGGCGATCCGTGAAGGCCGGCAATGCGCGCGGGCGGTGGATGAATTCCTGATGGGCAGTTCGTTGCTGCCGAGATAGAGCGGATTGCACGGCGACGGCTGGCAAACCATCGCCGCTGCCGGGGTGAGCCGAAGGGCGTTTGCTGCATCGCACGATGCAGCCGTTTCTTTCTGTCGCGGTGGAAAAATCCACCGCGCATCTGGCCGGCGTCAATGGTCGGCTGCATTCCGGTGCGGACCGTGTGCCGGCGCCGTGCGCGGGTAGCCATTCCATCTATAATGGCGGTTTTCCAAATTTTCTGACCGTCAAGCACCGTGACTGCAGACCCGGCCTTCTTCGTCGAGATCGACGACCTCAGTTTTGGATACGGCGAACGCCTGATCCTGAACGGGTTGAACATGCGCTTTGCGCGCGGCCAGGTGGTGGCCGTGATGGGCGGTTCCGGCTCCGGCAAGACCACAGTGCTGCGGCTGATCGGCGGCCAGTTGCGGCCGCAAAAAGGGACGTTGAAGGTGGCCGGGCAGGAAGTGGCGGCGCTGAATACGCGCGAGCTGTATTTGTTGCGGCGCAAGATGGGAGTCTTGTTCCAGCAAGGCGCCTTGTTTACCGACCTGACGGCATTTGACAATGTTGCCTTTCCATTGCGCGAACACACCGATTTGCCGGAAGAACTGGTGCGCGACCTGGTGCTGATGAAATTGCAGGCAGTCGGCCTGCGTAACGCCGCGCACCTGAAGCCGGCCGAAGTCTCGGGCGGCATGGCGCGCCGGGTGGCGGTGGCGCGCGCGATTGCGCTCGATCCGCAACTGATCATGTATGACGAGCCATTCGCCGGCCTCGACCCGATTTCGATGGGTGTGACGGCCAATCTGGTGCGCACCCTGAACCAGGCGCTGGGCTCGACCTCGATCCTGGTTTCGCACGACGTCGACATGACGTTTTCGATCGCTGATTACGTCTACCTGCTGTCGCACGGCAAAATCGTCGCGCATGGCACGCCCGCGCAGATGCGGGCGTCCGACGATCCGTTCGTGACCCAATTCGTGCACGGCGGCGCCGACGGCCCGGTACCGTTCCATTACCCCGGCAAGTCGCTGGCGGCCGATCTCGGCTTGGAGGCGCGGCCATGATCGTCGACCTGCTGGCGGCGCTGGGCAGCCGGGTGCGCGCTACGCTGCGCAATCTCGGCTATGCGGTGCGCCTGTTGTTCCAGGTATTGCGCGCCTCGGCCGGACTGTGGCGGCGGCCGCGCCTGATTACCGACCAGATCCATTTCATCGGCAACCATTCGTTGCTGATCATCGCGGTATCCGGCCTGTTCGTGGGTTTCGTGCTCGGCCTGCAGGGCTATTACACGCTGAACCGCTACGGTTCGGAACAGGCGCTCGGTTTGCTGGTCGCATTGTCATTGACGCGCGAACTGGGGCCGGTGGTGACCGCGCTCCTGTTCGCCGGCCGCGCCGGCACTTCGCTGACCGCCGAAATCGGCTTGATGAAGGCCGGCGAGCAATTGGCGGCAATGGAGATGATGGCGGTCGATCCGCTGCAGCGGGTGCTGGCGCCGCGCTTCTGGGCCGGGGTGGTGGCAATGCCGGTGCTGGCGGCGATTTTTTCGGCGGTCGGCGTTCTGGGCGGTTACCTGGTCGGGGTGCAACTGATCGGCGTCGACGAGGGCGCGTTCTGGTCGCAAATGCAGAACGGGGTCGATGTCTGGCAGGATATCGGCAATGGCGTCATCAAAAGCGCGGTGTTCGGCGTGGCCGTGACCTTCATCGCGTTATGGCAGGGCTATGAAGCAAAGGCGACGCCGGAAGGCGTGGCGGGCGCTACCACGCGCACCGTGGTGATCGCCTCGCTAATGGTGCTGTGGCTGGATTTCCTGTTGACGGCGCTGATGTTCAGCTAGGACCGATTTGATGTATGTCGGGAGTATTTTTTAAATCGCCCTAGGTACCTGCGGAAAATTGGCGTTTTTGGCTATACTCCTGCAAAGTGGGTGTTGATAGAAGGATTGGACAATTCTGTTCCGAGGAACAATATGCAACGCAAATCGCTGGATACATGGGTCGGGCTGTTCGTGCTGCTGGGGGCGCTGGCGCTGGTTTTCCTGGCGCTGAAGGCGGGCAATCTGGCCTCGATGTCGTTCGCCCGCACCTACACCGTGCAATCCACCTTCGACAACGTCGGCGGCCTGAAGCCGCGCGCACCGATCAAGAGCGCCGGGGTGGTGGTGGGCCGGGTCGATACGATCGATTTTGATGACAAGACCTACCGCGCGCAGGTCAGCCTGAAGCTGGATGAGCGTTATAAATTTCCGAAAGACACCTCGGCCAAGATCCTGACCTCAGGTTTGCTGGGCGAGCAATATATCGGCCTGGAAGCGGGCGGCGACACCGTCAATCTGGCGCAAGGGGATCGCATTACCATGACACAATCGGCGATCGTGCTGGAGAACCTGATCGGCCAGTTCCTGTTCAGCAAGGCCAGCGAAGGAAAGGGTGGTTCGCAATGACGCGCGCAAGGACAGCCGGGGCGCTGGCCATCGCGCTTGCGCTGGGCGGCTGCGCCAGTAGCGGCGCCGGCAACCCGCAAGACACGTTTGAAAGCTTCAACCGCAGCATGTTCAGCTTCAACGAAACGCTCGACCGGGTGGCGCTGAAGCCGGCCGCCACTGCGTATAGTGACGTGCTGCCGTCGTTCGTGCAGACCGGCATCAATAATTTTTTCGGCAACATCGGCGACATCTGGAGTACCGTCAACAACCTGTTGCAGGGTCAGGGCGAGAACGCAGCGAATGGCGTGATGCGGGTCGCGGTGAATACCGTGCTCGGTTTTGGCGGCGTGCTGGATATCAGCTCGGAAGCCGGCCTGACGCGCCACAAGGCGGATTTCGGCCAGACGCTGGGCCGCTGGGGGGTGCAATCCGGCCCGTATGTCGTCCTGCCGTTTTTTGGGCCGTCGACGGTACGCGACACGGTCGGCCTGCCGGCGGATATCTACGGCAACCTCTGGAATTATAAATACCCGGTGCGCTGGCGCAATGCCGGCACCGCGCTGCGGGTGGTCGACCAGCGGGCGACCCTGCTGGGCGCCGGCAGCCTGATCGAAGATGCGGCGCTGGATAAATACCAGTTCGTGCGCGACGCCTTCCTGCAGCGGCGCGCCGGCCAAATCAGCCCCGACGATACCTGGTGGCAAGACGACAGGCCGGATGCGACGGAACCGACGCCGGCGCCCGCCGTCCAACCGATACCGGACGGCAAGTAATTTTTATCTGAATAATGCACAACGGAGAGTCATGAAACTATTGAGAACACTCGTCACCTTCTTGCTGGTAGGCGGCGCGGCAGCATTTGCCGGCAGTGCGCCGGCCATGGCGGAAGAAGCGCCGGATGCGCTGATCAAGCGGGTCAGCCTGGAAGTGCTGGATACGGCCAAGAGCGACAAGCAGATCCAGGGCGGCGACCAGCAGCGCATCCTGCAACTGGTGGAAGAAAAGGTGCTGCCTTACGTCGATTTCCAGCGCATGACCGCGCTCGCCGCCGGCCGCTTCTGGCGCGAGGCGACGCCCGAGCAGCAAAAGCAGTTGACCGCCGAATTCCGCGATCTGCTGAAGTACACCTATTCCGGCGCGCTGGCGCAGGTACGCGATCAGCAAATGCAGTTCCGGCCCTTGCGCGCCGGGCCGACCGACACCGAGGTGGAAGTGCAGACGCAAGTGGTGCAGCCGCGCGGCGAGCCGATCCAGCTCAACTACCGGCTGGAAAAACAAGCGTCAGGCTGGAAAATATACGACGTCAACGTGCTCGGCGCCTGGCTGGTGCAGACCTACAAGGGTAACTTTGCCACCGAAATCGGCAAGGGCGGCATTGACGGCCTGATCAAGACCTTGTCCGAGCGCAACAAGCGGCTGGCAGCCGGTGCCGCCAAGAGCGCCAAGGCATCCTGATCTTGAGCCCTGCCTTCTGATTTTGCCCGTCATGTTCAAGCCGCCTTCGTCGCTTACCGTGCATAACGCCAAAACCGTGCTGCAAGCCGGCTTGCGTGCGATTGCCGACGGCCAGCGCGCGATCGACCTGACCCACGTGGTCGCGGTCGATTCGGTCGCGGTGGCGACCTTGCTGGCTTGGCAGCGCGCTGCCCGCGCCCGCGGCAGCCAGCTCGATTTCGGCGCGCTGCCGCCGAATTTGCAGAGCCTGGCGCAGTTGTACGGCGTGGCGGCGCTGCTGCAGGCGCCAAGCGCCGCGGCTCCGGTTCCGGGCGCGCCAGCCTGATTCCCGGCGCCGGCTTGCGGGCCGGAAATCCCCTATAATCAAAGGCTTTCCTTCGCTGCCGCAGGCGTGTGCGCGGCGCGTTTTCCAATCACTTTGCATCAGGGCCGATGGCTGCCATCCAGATTACCAATGTCGAAAAACGATACCGCTCGCTGCGCGCGCTGGATCGGGTGTCGCTGGCGATCGAAGAAGGCGAGTTTTTCGGCTTGCTGGGCCCGAACGGCGCCGGCAAGACCACGCTGATTTCGATCGTCGCCGGCCTGAACCGGGCCGACGCCGGCAGCGTTTCGGTGCATGGACACGACGTCGTCGCCGACTACCGCGCCGCCCGCCGGCTGCTGGGCGTGGTGCCGCAGGAACTGGTGTTCGACCCGTTCTTTACCGTGCGCGAGACGCTGCGCCTGCAGTCCGGTTATTTCGGCCTGAAGCACAACGACGACTGGATCGACGAGGTGATGCACCACCTGAACCTGACCAACAAGGCGAATGCCAACATGCGCGCGCTGTCGGGCGGCATGAAGCGGCGCGTGCTGGTGGCGCAGGCGCTGGTGCACAAGCCGCCGGTGATCGTGCTGGACGAGCCGACCGCCGGCGTCGACGTCGAACTGCGTCAGACCCTGTGGAAGTTCGTCGCCCGCCTGAACCGCGAAGGCCACACGGTGGTGCTGACCACGCACTACCTGGAGGAAGCGCAGGCGCTGTGCAACCGCGTCGCGATGCTGAAGGCCGGCAAGCTGGTGGCGCTCGATTCCACCGCGAACCTGATCCACCGCATCTCCGGCTCGCAACTGACGCTGCGGCTGTCGGCTGGCAACCGTCTGCCGGATGTGCTGAAGCCGCTGGTGACGCACCCGGATCAACTGCTGGGCGGCGACCAATACATCCTGCGCATCACCGATGTCGCCGAAGTCGAGCCGATCCTGGCCAGGCTGCGCGAGGCACGGATCGTGATCGAGGATATGCAGTTGCAGCAGGCCGACCTGGAAGACGTGTTCATCCAGATCATGGAGCGCGAGAAATGAGCAAACCGATGGTCGACCCGATGACCGGCTTTTCGACCCTGTTCTACAAGGAAGTGCTGCGCTTCTGGAAAGTGGCGGCGCAGACGGTGGCGGCGCCGGTGCTGACCGCGATGCTGTACCTGCTGATTTTCGGCCACGTGCTGGAAGAACATGTCCAGGTCTATCCGGGCGTGCGCTACACCGCGTTCCTGGTGCCCGGTCTGATCATGATGAGCGTGCTGCAAAACGCCTTTGCCAACACCTCGTCGTCCCTGATCCAGTCGAAGATCACCGGCAACCTGGTGTTCGTGCTGCTGCCGCCGCTGTCGCACTGGGAATTGTTCGGCGCCTATGTCGGCGCCGCGGTGCTGCGCGGCGCGATGGTAGGCAGCGGCGTGTTTTTGATCACCGCCTGGTTTGCCAAGCTGTCGTTCGTGGCGCCGTGGTGGATTTTGCTGTTCGGCCTGCTGGGCGCGGCGATCCTCGGCACGCTGGGGCTGGTGGCCGGAATCTGGGCCGACAAGTTCGACCAGTTGGCGGCGTTCCAGAATTTCCTGATCATGCCGCTGACCTTTTTGTCCGGCGTGTTCTACTCGATCCATTCGCTGCCCGCCTTCTGGCAGGAGATTTCCCGCTTCAATCCGTTCTTTTACATGATCGATGGCTTCCGTTATGGCTTTTTCGGCCAGTCGGACGTCGCACCCTTGCACAGTTTCGCGGTGGTCTGCGGCTTCTTCGTGCTGGTGGCGGGGTTCGCCGTGTACCTGTTGAAGAGCGGCTACAAGCTGCGCCACTAGAAGCGGGCGCAGCCCCGAACGCATCACCCGTTTTTGAGAGAGTAAAACCATGTCCACCACACCTGAGCTGATTCACAGCTACATCGCCGCCGGGCTGGATTGCAGCCACCTTGAAGTCGAGGGCGACGGCCATCATTTCCAGGCCATCATCGTTTCCGAGGCATTCGCCGGCAAGCGCCCGGTGCAGCGCCATCAACTGGTGTATGCGGCGCTGGGCGAGCGCATGCGCGAGGAAATCCACGCGCTGTCGATGAAAACGCTGACGCCGCAGGAATTCGCCGCCGCTCAGGCCGGCTGAGCCCGGTCAGACACTTTTCGCACCCTAGAAGCAAAGCATGGACAAACTACTCATTCGCGGCGGCCGCCGGCTGGCCGGCGAGATCGCGATCTCCGGCGCCAAGAACGCGGCGCTGCCGATCCTGTGCGCCGGCCTGTTGAGCGCCGACCAACTGCGGCTGACCAACGTGCCGCGCCTGCACGACGTCGCCACCATGCAAAAGCTGCTGCGCCAGATGGGCATGCGGATCGAGCAGGACGGCGAAGCCGTGACGCTGGACGGCGGCGCGGTCGACAAGCTGGAAGCGCCGTATGAAATGGTGAAGACCATGCGCGCCTCGATCCTGGTGCTGGGCCCTCTTCTGGCGCGCTTCGGCGAGGCGCGGGTCTCCTTGCCGGGCGGCTGCGCGATCGGCTCGCGCCCGGTCGACCAGCACATCCGCGGCCTGCAGGCGATGGGTGCCGAGATCACGATCGAGGCCGGCTATATCCACGCCAAGGCCAAGCGCCTGAAGGGTGCGCGCATCGTGACCGACATGATCACCGTCACCGGCACCGAAAACCTGCTGATGGCGGCGACGCTGGCCGAAGGCGAGACCATCCTGGCGAACGCCGCGCGCGAGCCGGAGGTAACCGACCTGGCCAACCTGCTGGTGGCGATGGGCGCCAAAATCGACGGCATCAACACCGACGTGCTGGTGATCCAGGGGGTCGACAAGCTGCACGGCGCGGCGCACGCGGTGATTCCGGACCGCATCGAAACCGGCACCTTCCTGTGCGCGGTGGCGGCCGCCGGCGGCGATGTCACCTTGACCCGGACCCGCAGCGACACGCTGGACGCCGCGCTCGACAAGCTGCGCGACGCCGGCGCGGTGCTGACCGCCGGAGCCGACTGGATCCGGGTGCAGATGGCGGCGCGGCCCAAGGCGGTGAGTTTTCGCACCACTGAATACCCGGGCTTTCCGACCGACATGCAGGCGCAGTTCATGGCGATGAATACGATCGCCGACGGCTCCAGCCATGTGACCGAAACGATTTTCGAAAACCGCTTCATGCATGTGCAGGAAATGAACCGGCTCGGCGCCCGCATCGCGATTGAGGGCAACACCGCGATCGTCAGCGGCGTGCCGCAATTGGTCGGCGCGCCGGTGATGGCGACCGACCTGCGCGCCTCGGCCTCGCTGGTGATCGCCGGCCTGGTGGCGCAGGGCGAGACGCTGATCGAACGGATTTATCATCTGGATCGCGGCTACGACCGGATGGAAGCCAAACTGGCGGCGGTCGGCGCCGACATCGAAAGAATCAAATGAATGCAAACGATTCAAACGACCAGCGGCAACTGACGCTGGCGCTGTCCAAGGGCCGGATTTTCGAGGAAACCCTGCCGCTGCTGGAAGCGGCCGGCATCCGCGTGCTGGAAGACCCGGAAACCTCGCGCAAGCTGATCCTGGCCACCGACGACGCGTACTTGCGCGTGATCATCGTGCGCGCCTCGGACGTCCCGACCTACGTGCAGTACGGCGCCGCCGACTTCGGCGTGGCCGGCAAGGATGTGCTGTACGAGCACGGCGGTGATGGCCTGTACCAGCCGGTCGATCTCGGCATCGCCAAGTGCCGGATGTCGGTCGCGGTGCCGGCCGGCTTCAACTATGCCGACGCCGTGCAACAGGGCTCGCGCCTGCGGGTGGCGACCAAGTACCTGCGCGCCGCGCGCGAACATTTCGCTGACAAGGGCGTGCACGTCGACCTGATCAAGCTGTACGGCTCGATGGAGCTGGCACCGCTGGTCGGGCTGGCCGATGCTATCGTCGACATGGTTTCCACCGGCAACACGCTGCGCGCCAACAATTTGCTGGAAGTCGAGCACATCATGGACATCTCGGCGCGCCTGATCGTGAATCAGGCGGCGCTGAAGATGAAGCGCGAGCGCTTGAAGCCGATCCTCGACACCTTTGAAGCGGCGACGCAGCAGCGCGCCGCCACGGAGTAAGGACATGACCGACACCGCCAAGATCGCGCTGCGCCGGCTGGATGCGGCGCACGCCGATTTCGACGCGCAACTGCGCGCGCTGCTGGCCTTCGAGGCGAGCGAGGATGCGGCGATCGACGCCGCCGCCGCGACCATCCTGGCCGAGGTCAAGGCGCGCGGCGACGCCGCCGTGCTGGAATACACGCAGCGCTTCGACCGCCTGACTGCCGCCAGCCTCGGCGCGCTGGAAATCGGCCGCGCCGAGATGCAGGGGGCGCTGGACGGCCTGGCACCGGCGCGGCGCGCGGCGCTGCAAACCGCGGCCGACCGCGTGCGCGCCTATCACGAACGGCAAAAGGCCGAGTGCGGCTCGGCCGGTTTTTTGTACACCGAAGCAGATGGCACCGTGCTCGGGCAAAAGGTGACGCCGCTGGACCGGGTCGGCATTTACGTGCCGGGCGGCAAGGCCGCCTATCCATCCTCGGTGCTGATGAATGCGATCCCGGCCAAGGTTGCCGGCGTGGCCGAAGTGATCATGGTGGTGCCGACCCCGGACGGCGTGAGGAACCCGCTGGTGCTAGCCGCCGCCGCGCTGGCCGGCGTCGACCGCGCCTACACCATCGGCGGCGCGCAGGCGGTCGGTGCGCTGGCCTATGGCACCGCCACCATCGCCCAGGTCGACAAGATCGTCGGCCCCGGCAATGCGTATGTCGCGGCGGCCAAGCGCCGCGTGTTCGGCACGGTCGGCATCGACATGATCGCCGGGCCGTCGGAAATCCTGATCATCTGCGACGGCACGACCGACCCCGACTGGATCGCGATGGACCTGTTTTCGCAAGCCGAGCATGACCAGCTGGCGCAATCGATCCTGCTCTGTCCGGATGCCGGCTATATCGCCCAGGTCGAAGCCAGCATCCGCAAGCTGATCGGCGGCATGCCGCGCCAGGACGTGATCTGCACCTCGCTGACCAATCGCGGCGCGCTGATCCAGGTGCGCGACATGGAGCAAGCCTGCGCGATCGCCAACCGGATCGCGCCCGAGCACCTGGAGATTTCCGCGCGCGAGCCGCGGCAGTGGGCCGAGCAGATTCGCCACGCCGGCGCGCTGTTCCTCGGCCGTTATTCGTCGGAAGCGCTGGGCGATTATTGCGCCGGTCCGAACCACGTGCTGCCGACTTCGCGCACCGCGCGCTTTTCGTCGCCGTTGGGCGTCTATGATTTCCAGAAGCGCAGCAGCGTGATCGAGGTCAGCGAAGCCGGCGCCCAGACGCTGGGCCGGGTCGCGGCCGAACTGGCTTATGGTGAAGGCTTGCAAGCGCATGCGCGTTCGGCCGAGCTGCGCCTGAAGGGCGACGGCTGACATGAGCGAGTGGCGCAACCGGGTCTTTTGCGAAGATGCGCTGGACGGTCTGGCGCGCATCCCAGATGGTGCGATCGACCTCTTGATCGCCGATCCGCCGTATGGCCTGGGCAAGGATTACGGCAACGATTCCGACAAGCTCGAAAGCGCGCGCTACCTGCAGTGGATGGAGCAGTGGATCGATTGCGCGCTGCCGAAGCTGAAGGCCAACGGCAGCCTGTACATCTTCCTGACCTGGCGCTACGCGCCGGAAGTGTTCGTATTGCTGAAGCAGCGGCTGACGATGATGAATGAAATCATCTGGGACCGGCGGGTGCCGTCGATGGGGGGCGGCACGCGGCGTTTTTCCTCGGTGCACGATACGATCGGTTTTTTCGTCAAGGCGCGCGACTACCATTTCGACCTCGACGCGATCCGCATTCCCTACGATGCCGAAACCAAGAAGGCCCGTTCGCGTTCGATCTTCGTCGGCGCCAAGTGGCTGGAACTGGGCTACAACCCGAAGGACGTGTGGAGCGTCTCGCGCCTGCACCGCGAACACCGCGAACGGGCCGACCATCCGACCCAGAAGCCGCTGGAAATCATCGAGCGCATGGTCCGTGCTTCCTGCCCGCCGGGTGGCGCGGTACTCGATCCGTTCATGGGCAGCGGCACCACGGCGGTGGCGGCGCAGAAAAATGGGCGCGACTTCGTCGGCTTCGAGCTGAATCCGGATTACTGCGCGCTGATCGAGCAAAGGCTGGCGGCGCAAGAGCAGCCGGACGCACAGCCGGCGCTATTCTGAAACAATGGCAAGGCCACTGCGCGCCGGCACCGGATGTGGAAACATACTCCCTTGTTTCGCGTGCTTTTCCGGTCGTGAAATGGCAGTTTGAGCGACATACCCGGATGCGCGTTGGGTGGCCAGCGCGTAATACAAACCAATGAACCCATGTCCCTGATTGAAACCATCATCCGTCCCGATATCCGCGCGCTGGCCGCCTACCACGTGCCGGATGCGGCCGGCTGCGTCAAGCTGGATGCGATGGAAAACCCCTACCCGCTGCCGGAGGCGCTGCGCGCCGAACTCGGCCGGCGCCTGGGCGAAGTCGCGCTGAACCGCTACCCGGTGCCGTCCTACACCGAACTGAAGGCGAAAATCCGCAGCCGGCTCGGGGTGCCGGCCGGCTTCGACGTGCCGGCCGGCTTCGACGTGCTGCTCGGCAACGGCTCGGACGAATTGATCACGCTGCTGTCGCTCGCCTGCGCGCGGCACGACCTGCCGCAGCGGCCCAAGGTGCTGGCGCCGGTACCGGGCTTCGTCATGTACCAGATGGCGGCGCAGTTTGCCGGGCTGGAGTTCGTCGGCGTGCCGCTCAAGGCCGATTTCACGCTGGACCGCGCCGCGCTGCTGGCGGCGATCGCCGCCCACCGGCCGGCGATTACCTGGCTGGCCTACCCGAACAATCCGACCGGCACCCTGTTCGCCGCCGACGACGTGCTGGCGATCCTGCGCGCGGTGGGCGAGAGTGGCATCGTGGTGGTGGACGAGGCTTATCAGCCATTTGCGCAGGCCAGTTTCATGCCGCGCCTGCCGGAATTCGACAACCTGGCGGTGCTGCGCACCGTCTCCAAGCTTGGCCTGGCCGGCATCCGGCTCGGTTACCTGGTAGCCGGCGGCGCGTTGCTGGCCGAGCTGGAAAAGCTGCGCCCGCCCTACAACATCAACGTGCTGACCCAGGCCGCGGCTGAATTCGTGCTGGAGCACGTCGCCGTGCTGGACGACCAGGCGGCCATGTTGCGCGCTGAACGCGCGCGGCTGGCGGCGGCGCTGGGGGCGCTGCCGGGAGTTCAAGTGTTCCCGTCGGCGGCGAATTTCCTGCTGCTGCGCGTGTCGCAAGCGGACGCCGTGTTCGCGCGTTTGCTGGCACACAAGGTACTCGTCAAAAATGTCGGTAAAATGCATCCGTTGCTGGAAAACTGCTTGCGCGTGACCGTCGGCACGGCGCAGGAAAACGCGCTGATGCTGGATGCCCTCACCGCTTCTCTTCCATCCTGAACCCTGTATCGGTCCACTATGTCCAACACACCCGCAGCCGTGACTTCCGCCCCATTCGCACCGCGCCGCGCCGAAGTCGCGCGCAACACCAACGAAACCCAGATCCGCGTCGCCATCAACCTGGACGGCAGCGGCCAGCAAAAGCTGAACACCGGCGTGCCGTTTCTCGATCATATGCTGGACCAGATCGTACGCCACGGCCTGATCGATCTCGACATCGAAGCCAAGGGCGACTTGCACATCGATGCCCACCACACGGTGGAAGACGTCGGCATCACGCTCGGCCAGGCGTTCGCTCGCGCGGTCGGCGACAAGAAGGGTATCCGCCGCTACGGCCATGCCTATGTGCCGCTGGACGAAGCGTTGTCGCGCGTGGTGGTCGATTTCTCCGGCCGCCCCGGGCTCGAATTCCACGTGCCGTTCACGCGCGCGATGATCGGCGCCTTCGACGTCGACCTGACGCGCGAATTTTTCCAGGGCTTCGTCAACCATGCGCTGGTGACCCTGCATATCGACAACCTGCGCGGCAGCAACGCGCACCACCAGTGCGAAACCGTGTTCAAGGCCTTCGGCCGCGCGCTGCGCATGGCGCTCGAGCACGATTCGCGCATGGCCGGCACGATTCCCTCGACCAAGGGTAGCCTATAGTGGACAGCGCCAAGCTGTTCATCGCGCTCCTGGCCCTGGTCAATCCACTGGGCGCGGTGCCGATCTTCATTTCGCTGACGCAGCAATACACGCGCGCCGAACGGAAGAAAACCATCATCACCGCCGCCACCAGCGTGGCGGTGGTGATCGTGGTGTCGGGCGTGCTGGGCGAACAGATCATCGATTTCTTCGGCATCTCGATCGGCTCCCTACAGGTCGGCGGCGGCCTGATCATCCTCTTGACCGCGTTGAACATGCTGAACGCGAAAAGCGGCGGTGCGCGCAGCACACCGGAAGAAGAGACGGAAGCTGAAACCAAGCCGAACATCGGCGTGGTGCCGCTGGCGATCCCGTTTCTTACCGGGCCGGGCGCGATCAGCACCGTGATCGTTTACGCGCACAATATGAAGGGCTGGTTGCAATATCTCGGCCTGCTGCTGGCGGCGCTGGCGATGGCGGCGCTGGTGGTGCTGGCTTTGGCGATGGCGGGGCGCATCGCGCGCTTGCTGGGCCAGACCGGGATCAACGTCGCCACCCGGCTGATGGGCCTGATTCTGTCGGCGCTAGCGGTCGAGATCATTGCCAACGGCTTGATCCGGCTCTTGCCGGCGCTCGCGGGAAGTGCCTGAAAAATACAGATACTCCAGATGTATCGGGCTTGTGTCGGATAAAAACAGGTTTAAATTTTAATATACTCCTCTAGAAATACGGTTGACACCAGAATGAAGATGATCGCGATAGTGGATTACGGCATGGGCAACCTGCGCTCGGTGGCGCAAGCCTTGCGCCACGTGGCGCCGGAGGCGGACGTGCGGATTTCCAGCGATGCCGCCGAGATCCGCGCCGCCGAACGCATCGTGCTGCCGGGCCAGGGCGCGATGCCGGATTGCATGAAGAGCCTGGCCGCATCCGGGCTGCAGGACGCGCTGCTGGAAGCGGCGCGCGAGAAGCCGCTGTTCGGCGTCTGCGTTGGCGAGCAGATGCTGTTCGACTGGAGCGAGGAGGGCGAGCCGGGCGCCGGCACCGCGGGTCTTGGCTTGCTGCCCGGAAAAGTGATGCGCTTCCGGCTCGACGGCCGCCTGCAGCCGGACGGCTCGCGCTACAAGGTGCCGCAGATGGGCTGGAACCGGGTGCGGCAGACAATGTCCCATCCGCTGTGGAGCGGCATTGCCGACGACAGCTATTTTTATTTCGTGCATAGTTACTACGCGGTACCGGATAATCCGGCCCATGTGGCGGGCCGCACCGAGTACGGCGACTGGTTCAGTTGTGCGGTGGCGCGTGATAATATTTTTGCGACCCAGTTCCATCCCGAAAAGAGCGCCGCCGCCGGCCTGCAGTTGTACAAGAATTTTGTCGCCTGGAAACCATAAACCGAAACCCGACGGCGCCTTGCCGCTTTCCGTTCACGCTGACACCCCAATTTCTCGAGTCATTCCAATTGCCATGCTGCTGATACCTGCCATCGACCTCAAAGACGGTCATTGCGTGCGCCTGAAACAGGGCGACATGAACCAAGCCACCGTGTTTTCCGAAGACCCGGCCGAGATGGCGCGCCACTGGCTGGCGCAGGGAGCGCGCCGGCTGCACCTAGTCGACCTGAATGGCGCTTTCGCCGGCAAGCCGAAGAACGAAGCGGCGGTCAAGGGAATCCTGCGCGCGGTGCGCGAGTTCGCGGCCGAGCACGAGGTCGACGAAATCCCGGTGCAACTGGGCGGCGGCATTCGCGATCTCGACACCATCGAACACTATCTGGACGGCGGCCTGTCCTACATCATCATCGGCACTGCGGCGGTCAAGAACCCCGGTTTCCTGCACGACGCCTGCAGCGCCTTCCCGGGCCAGATCATCGTCGGCCTCGATGCGAAGGACGGCAAGGTGGCGACCGACGGCTGGAGCAAGCTGTCCGGCCATGAAGTGATCGACCTGGCGAAAAAATTCGAGGATTACGGCTGCGAAGCGATCGTCTATACCGACATCGGCCGCGACGGCATGATGGGCGGCGTCAATATCGATGCCACCGTGCGGCTGGCGCGCAGCATGACGATTCCGGTCATCGCCTCGGGCGGCGTGCACACCGTCAAGGATGTCGAGGCGCTGTGCGCGGTGCAGGACGAAGGAATCGAAGGCGTGATCTGCGGCCGCGCGATCTATGAAGGCACGCTCGATCTGCGCTCGGCGCAGGAACGAGCCGACTTCTTGTGCCCGCCGGAATCGATTGAGGCCGATCCGACATGACGCTTGCCAAACGCATCATCCCCTGCCTCGACGTCACCGCCGGGCGCGTCGTCAAGGGTGTCAATTTCGTCGAACTGCGCGACGCCGGCGACCCGGTCGAGATCGCGCGCCGCTACGACGAACAGGGCGCCGACGAGCTGACCTTTCTCGACATCACAGCATCTTCGGACGGGCGCGACCTGATCCTGCCAATCATCGAAGCGGTCGCCTCGCAGGTATTCATCCCGTTGACGGTCGGCGGCGGCGTGCGCGTGCTGGAAGACGTGCGGCGCCTGTTGAACGCCGGCGCCGACAAGGTCAGCATCAACACCACTGCCGTGACCAATCCGCAACTGGTGTTCGAAGCGGCGCAAAAGCATGGCTCGCAGTGCATCGTGGTCGCGATCGACGCCAAGCAAACCGCCCCCGGCACATGGGAAGTATTCACCCATGGCGGCCGCAACCGCACCGGCCTCGATGTCGTCGACTGGGCGCGCAAGATGGCCGATCTGGGCGCCGGCGAAATCCTGCTGACCAGCATGGACCGCGACGGCACCAAGAGCGGCTTCGACCTGGAACTGACGCGCGCGGTGTCGGACGCGGTGTCGATTCCGGTGATCGCCTCCGGCGGCGTCGGCGGCCTGCAGGACCTGGCCGACGGCATCAAGCTCGGGCGCGCCGATGCCGTGCTGGCCGCCAGCATCTTCCACTACGGCCAGCACACGGTGCAGGAAGCCAAGCGTTTCATGGCCGAGCAACAGATTCCGGTGAGGCTGACATGACCCTGAGCGGCAAATGGCTGAGCAAGGTGAAGTGGGACGAGCACGGCCTGGTGCCGGTGATCGCGCAGGAAGCCGTTTCCGGTGACGTGCTGATGTTCGCCTGGATGAACCGCGAGGCGCTGGCGCAGACCGTGACCTCCGGCGAAGCCGTGTATTGGAGCCGCTCGCGCAAGAAGCTGTGGCACAAGGGCGAGGAATCCGGCCATGTGCAGAAGGTGCTGGAAATCCGCCTCGATTGCGATGAAGACGTGGTGCTGCTGAAAGTCGAGCAGAGCGGCGGCATCGCTTGCCACACCGGCCGTCACGCCTGCTTTTTCCAGAAACTGGAAGGCGAGGGCGGCGAGCGCGAATGGCATACCGTGGAGCCGGTGCTGAAAGAACCGGCCCGAATTTACAAGGCAAACGAAAATCATGAGTGACACCCTGCAGCGGCTGGCCGCAGTGATCGAATCGCGCAAGCCGGCCAACGGCGGCGACCCGGAGAAATCCTATGTGGCTCGGCTGTTTGCCAAGGGCGATGACGCGATCCTGAAAAAAATCGGCGAGGAAGCCACCGAAACCGTGATGGCGGCAAAAGATGCCCGCGCCGGCGGCGACTCCTCGAAAGTGCTGTATGAATGCGCCGACCTGTGGTTTCATTCGCTGATCATGCTGGCGCAGTTCGAGTTGACGCCGCAGCAGGTGCTGGATGAGCTGGCGCGGCGCGAAGGGATCTCCGGCATCGAGGAAAAGGCCAATCGCAAACTACTGCAGCGCGAACATGCGGAGGGCAAGGACTAGCTTGCAACACCACACCGACATGCGGGATGGCGCCGGGATTTCAATCAGGGACAGGCGAGGAAAACTTGGATAACTGCATTTTTTGCAAGATCGGGAAGAAACAGATCCCATCGGAAATCATTTACGAGAACGACGAACTGATGGCGTTTCACGACATCAATCCGGCGGCGCCGATTCATTTCCTGATCATCCCGAAACAGCATATCGCGATGCTGCCGGATTGCGGCGAACAGCACGCCGGCCTGCTCGGCCGCATGACTCTGCTCGGCCGGCAACTGGCCGATGAACAGGGCTGCGGGGTCAAGGTGGACGCCGACGGCAACCACAGCGGCGGCTACAAGACGCTGTTCAACGTCGGCCCCGACGGCGGACAGGAGGTGTACCATCTGCATCTGCACATCATCGGCGGCCCGCGACCGTGGCGCGGGCAACGCTAGCGACGACGATGAGCGGCGCCGTCAATCGCGCGACCTGAAAGCGCCTTAAAATAGCAATTTCCCCGTCGTTGTCGACGGCCATATTCATCCGGGACCGGGTCCCGCAAGGAGAGAAACATGGGCTCAATTAGTATCTGGCACTGGCTGATCGTGCTGGTGATCGTGATGTTGGTATTCGGCACCAAGAAGCTGGGCAACATGGGCAGCGATCTGGGCAAGGCGGTCAAGGGCTTCAAGGATGGCGTGAAGGGCGCCGAAGAAGAAACCCAGGCGCAAAAGAACGCTCCGCCGTCGCAGGTCGCCGACCAGACCACGATCGACGTGCAAGCCAAGGAAAAAGAAAAGGCATAAAGCCTGCGGCCCGTCTTGAAGGAAACCCGGCGCCGGCTGTTGCCGGGCGGCGCCGGACGCGGGTCACGGCTATTGCATAATCGCCATGATTGATATCGGCCTTACAAAAATCGCGCTGGTCGGACTGGTTGCCCTGGTGGTGATCGGCCCGGAAAAATTGCCGACCGTGGCGCGCATGGCGGGCTCGTTGTTTGGCCGCGCGCAGCGCTACATCAACGAAGTCAAGTCGGAAGTCAGCCGCGAAATCGAGCTGGAAGAACTGCGCAAGATGCAAAAGGACGTGCAGGAGGCGGCCAGCGATGTCGAGCAGAGCATCGCCAAGGGCATGTCCGATACCGAAAGCTCGTTGAATGCGGCCTGGAGCGAGGCCTCGGACCGGAGCGATGATGACACCCCGGTTGCGCCATTCAAGCTGGATGCGCCGATGCTCAAGGCCAGGAATTTCCGCAAAAAGAAGCTGGCCCACAGCTCGGCGATTCCCTCCTGGTACAAGCGCCAGACTGGCCACAAGGCACGCGTGATTTCCGGCGCCGCGCGGGTGGCGCGCTATCGACCGGCCAGCGGCAAATCCTCTGGCAGCTTCTATTGATGCAACCGCCATCCGTGGTTGGCGGCAGGCCTGCCTACCGTGCGCATTCGTCCGCCAGCATCCGACATCCCTCCACCGAACCTCCTTTTTTTGTCGTGCCTGATGACTGAAGAACAGAAAACCACCGGCGCGGAAGATACGTTCATCTCGCATCTGGTCGAGTTGCGCAATCGCATCATGAAAGCCTCGGCGGCGATCATCGTGATTTTCCTATGCCTGATGCCGTGGGCGGCCGACATCTATGACTTGCTGGCGCATCCGATGATGGCGGCCTTGCCGGCCGGCAGCAAGATGATCGCCACTGGCGTCATCACGCCGTTCCTGATCCCGGTCAAGGTGACCTTGCTGGTGGCCTTCATCGTGGCGCTGCCGTGGGTGCTGTACCAGATGTGGGCATTCGTCGCGCCCGGCCTCTACGCGCACGAAAAGCGCCTGGTGGCGCCGCTGGTGATCTCATCCTCGCTGCTGTTCGTCGGCGGCGTCGCCTTCTGCTATTTCCTGGTGTTCGGCGTGGTGTTCAAGTTCATCAACAACTTTGCCCCGCATTCGATTTCGGTGGCGCCCGACATCGACAGTTACTTTGGTTTCGTGATGACGATGTTCATTGCCTTTGGCATCACCTTCGAAGTGCCGGTAGTGGTGGTGGTGCTGGTGCGCATGGGGCTTGTCACGGTCGAGAAGCTGAAGCAGATCCGCCCCTACGTGATCGTCGGCGCCTTCGTCGTCGCCGCAGTCGTGACGCCGCCCGATATCATGAGCCAGATGCTGCTGGCGGTGCCCTTGTGCCTGCTGTATGAAATCGGCTTGCTGCTGGCGCCACTGTTCGTCAAGGTGACGCAGGCCCCGGAAGAAACCGTTTAGGGTGACATTGCGGCACTACTGCGCCGCGCGTAGCCAGGCAACCAGTGGCCAGACCTGACGGAACCCGGTCAGGATTTCCGGCTCCAGCTTCTCCGGCGCCGTCTGCAGCAAGGGCAGTTCGCGCGCCACGGTAAAGCTCTTCAGCCGCAGATAATCGGCGTGCGGCGCGTCCGCCGCAAACCCCTTCGGCAGGCGCGCCAGCTGGTCGTGCCGACGCAGATCGCCGTACGCGCCGCGCAGCGTGCGACTCTTCAGCATCCGTTCAAACCCCGCCGCATCCTCGATCAGGTGCCGCCGAATCGCACGCAGCCGATCAGGCGGCGGGCGGAATTCGCCGCCGGCTATCGTCAGCATGCCTTCGGCATTGATCTGGAAGTAATACATCGGACCGCCGGCCTGGCTCGGTCGCCGCAAGCCGCTGGCGGTAATGGCGGCTGAAAACGAGGTTTTGTAAGGCTGCTTGTCGTGCGCGAAACGCAAGTCGCGATGGAAGCGGAATATGGCCTTTTTCGGATTGCAGCCGGCCACCGCCGGGTCGAACCTGGCGGCGCCGGCAATCACGCGGGTTACCGACTGCAGGAATTCGGCGCGCAAAATATCGTAGCGCGGCTGGTTCATCACGAACCAGGCGCGGTTATTGTTTTCCTTCAATTCCGACAGAAAGCCGGTCAGGTCGCGGATATGCATCGATTTTGATTTTGCTGGATGGACAGCGCCAGGTTATCTGTCTTGGCGCACCGGACTCGGCCGTTTGCCGACCACCACGCTCAAGGTCGCTTCGCGCCCCTTGCGCAGCACTTTCATTTCGGCGCGCTCACCCGGCGGCAGTTGCGCGATCAGGTTCAACATGGCCGTGGTGTCGTTGACTGGCGCGCCATTGATTGCGACCAGGATGTCCCCCGGCTTCATGCCGGCCTTGTCGGCCGGGCCGTTTTTCAGGATGCCGGCAATGATGGTGCCGGTCTTGGTGGTCAGGCCGAAGCTTTCCGCCAACTCCGGCGTGATGTCTTGCGGTTCAACCCCGATCCAGCCGCGCACCACCTGACCGGTCTTGATGATCGAATCCATCACCGACTTGACGGTCGATACCGGAATTGCGAAGCCGATGCCGAGCGAGCCGCCACTGCGCGAATAAATCGCGGTATTGATGCCGAGCAGATTGCCATCGATGTCGGTCAGCGCACCACCCGAGTTGCCGGGATTGATGGCGGCATCGGTCTGGATGAAATTCTCGAAGGTGTTGATGCCGAGATGGCTGCGCCCCAGCGCCGAGATGATGCCCATCGTCACCGTCTGGCCGACGCCGAACGGATTGCCAATCGCCAGCACGACGTCGCCGACCCGGGCTTGCTCGATATGCCCGAGCGTGATCGCCGGCAGGTTGGGTAGGTCGATCTTGACCACCGCCAAATCGGTTTCGGGATCGGCGCCGACCACTCTGGCGGATGCCTTGCGACCATCGGCCAGCGCCACCTCGATTTCGTCGGCGGCTTCGACCACGTGGTTGTTGGTCAGGATGTAGCCTTGCGAACTGACGATCACGCCCGAGCCGAGGCTGGACTGTTTTTCTTCCTGCTCGCCAAAACGATCGCCAAAAAACTTGCGGAAGAAAGGGTCATCCAGAAACGGGTTTTGCGGTTGCCGCGCTTCCTTGGTGGTGAAAATATTCACCACCGACGGCATTGCCCGCTTGGCGGCATCGCGGTAGGACCCTGGCCCAGGCGGCGCCATCGGGGCTTCCTGCAGCGGGATTGTTGCCGGTGCCACCGCCGTGCCCGGCATGCGGCCCGGCAAGCCAAGCCGCCAGTCGGGTTTCAAGGTCGCTACAATGAACCAGAGCGCCAGCACGATGGTGATGGTTTGGGCAAACAGCAGCCAGAGACGTCGCATAGAGATCAGGGGAAACGGAGTGGAAATGAATCTGAAAACAGTCAAAAGGGAAGAGATTACGCAATATCTGGCGCAAGCCTTAGATATTACACAACTTCCGGATTATTGCCCCAACGGTTTGCAGGTGGAAGGCCGCGCGACGATCGGCATGCTGGTGACCGGCGTGACTGCCAGCCAGGCGTTGATCGAGGCCGCCATCGCCTGCAAAGCGGATGCGGTGCTGGTACATCACGGCTATTTCTGGCGTGGCGAAGATGCGCGCGTGATCGGCCAGAAGCATAAGCGGCTGAAACTGTTGCTGGAGCATGACATCAATCTGCTGGCCTATCACCTGCCGCTCGACTTGCATCCGCAGTGGGGCAATAACGCGCAATTGGGAGAGCGGCTCGGCCTGAAACCGCAGGCGCGCTTTGGCGACGATAATCTGGGCTGGCTGGGCGTGGCGGAGCACGCGGACGGGCCGGCCTTGCGCAGCGTCGGCGACTTGGCGCAACGGGTCGAGCAGCGCCTGGGACGGACCCCCTTGCTGATCGGCGATCCGGCGCAGCCGCTGGGTCCGATCGGCTGGTGCACTGGCGCCGCCCAGAATTTGCTGGGCGCGGCAATCGAGGCCGGAGCCAGCGTCTTTCTGAGTGGGGAAATCTCGGAGCCGACCGTGCATCTGGCGCGCGAATCGGGCGTTGCCTACCTGGCTTGCGGCCACCATGCGACCGAGCGTTACGGCGTGCAGGCGCTGGGCGAACATCTGGCGCAGCGCTTCGGCTTGCAGCATTGCTTCATCGATATCGACAATCCGGTTTGAAGGTGTCAGTCAGTAGGCAGTCGGCCGTGTGACCGAAAAAAACCCGCCGGGTGGCGGGGTCGGGGACGTTGCTGGCGTTGCTGCGCTTCAGAAAACGTAGGCGGCGTAGGCGCTGAAGAAATTACGCCGGTAGGCATCGGGCGATTCGACCGACAGCGCGCGCGAGACGATACTGTCGCCATCATTCGGGGCACTGAAGGAAAACGAGGTACGAAGGCTGCCGTCGACGGCCGGCAAGACGGTGTTTTCCTCATCGCGCAGCGAACCGGAAGGACTCAGGAACTGCCGCATTCGCACCCAGGCTGATTTCGACGGTGTGACGTTGCTGGCGGTTACCGTCAGCGCACCGCTGGTATAACTGGAAAAATCGGCGAGGCTGGGTGAGGTGATGGTCGGAAACGCCGCGCTGGCGGCCAACTCCGCGGCGGTCAGCGGACGGCGTTCGACCACGATGAAATAGGTGCCGTTGGCATTGCCGGTACCGGATGGGAAGTTGATCTTTTGATCGTCGCTGCCGTAGGCGGTCAGCGTATAGTATGCATTGTCGGGAATGGCCGCGATCGCGGTGTCTGGAAGTTCCTGGGCGACCGGGTCGGTGCCACAGTATGACGCCATGATGTAGTTGGTGTGGCCGGTATCGCCGATGTTCCAGCGCCCACCCAGTTCGGGTGCATCGTAGCGCACGCCGCCGTTGGGCAAGCCGGGGCCGGTGGCCAGGATATAGGCGATGCTGCCGCCGTCGTTGTCGGGGTTGAGGTTTTCGATATTGAAGTTCAGCCCGGTGCTGCGGCATTCATAGTCTCCGTAGCTGATCTTGGTCATGCTGGCGAAACCTTCAATCGATAGTACCCGCTGGTTGCCGTGCAGCCTCCAGACGCCATCGTCGCCGCGACGCACGCGCCAGTTCGGCAGGCGGCCGAGTTCGATACCCTCCTTGGTCTGGATCGTGAAGGAGATGCGTGCGGTCGGGGCTGGAGCCCCCAGATTGTTGACCGCGCTGTAGTCGATGCCGTGGATCGTGATGTCGGTAAACGCACCGCCGACCAGCAGCGAGAAGCTGCTCATGTCGGCAACGAAGGCATCGCGGCCGACATCATCGTTCAGGAAGCCGGAAGTCAGCAGCGGCTTCAGGTCTGCCGGGTTCGGCAGGCTGGTGGCGAATTTGGTGGAAAAGTCGGTTACTGCTTTTTTCACCAGCTCCATGTCGGTCGCGCCGGTCTTGATGTTCTCGTCGCTGAGCGGCGCCTCTGCGGCCGGTCCGGTAGCCAGCGCGTAGCTGATACGGCTGGTGTTGACCAGGGTGGAAATGGTGGCCGTGTTGGCCTTCTCGTCGATTGACACACGAATCGCATCCAGCGCCTTGTCCAGCGCATCCTTATACGGCGTGAATGGCGTGCGCAACAGGTCGACCGCGGCTTCCACGCCCAGGGCCTGCAGCACAGCTGCCAGCTTGTCGGTCAACGTCTTCACCTGGGCGTCGATGGCTGCCTTGTCCGCGCTCGCACTGTTGTCCTTGAATTGTTCGAAATAGCTGCTTGCGGTCTGGCGTGCGACGTTGGCGACCACCAGATCGGTCAGTTGCGTGATGTTGATATTGCCATTGGTATCGGCCGCGGTGGCGATCGAATGGACGATGTATTTTTCGCCGTTGGCTTCACCCTGGGCGCGGAATACGAATGGAGGTGTCATCCCGGTCACGTCGACGGTGTAGGCGCCATTGGCGCCAATCGGCGTCGGGCCGCGCGTGACGCCGAGGGCGTCCTTAATGGTGACCGTGCCGACCAATGGCGCGCCGACCGCAGCCGTGCCGGAAATGCTCGGCGATTTGGGGTCGGGGTCCGGGCTGCCGGAGCTTGAGCCGCCACCGCAAGCCGCGGCCAGGAGTAGCAGCATCGAGCCGGCAAAGGCCGCGCCGAGCCGTTTGAAAGTAAGGTTCATTGGTATAGCCTCCGTTGGCAAAAATGTGTGGCGTTACGATTCATTGATGTTGTCAATCGAACTGAGGGGCCGCAGCGCCGGAGGTGATGCTCCGTACCGAACGGGGCAGCCAATGGCTCATGTGATTGGCGCAAACGATGATGGTGAGGAAAGGGGCTAATGCCGGTTTTATGCTCCGCGCGATGGATTGATTGCGAGGTGGCAAGAGGTGCCAATTCTGGCGGCCCTTGCGTCAATGCGCCTCCCACCAATATGGGAGGCGGCTGGAGCCGGGATATGCTGTCCGGTGGCAGGGAAGGCGGCGAGCTTTCGCGTGTGTCGATAGCTCGGTATGAAGTGTGGTTTCGGGTGTTGGAACAAAAAGACACACCCTTGAAACCGGGTGTGTCTGGACGGACTTGGGTTTTACGGCCGCGGCCGGGCTTTCGCCCCGCCGCGGCAGCGGTCGTCAATAGATCAGGCCGTAGAACGGATAGAAGCGGGCGAACTCGCGGCCGGCCGGGTCGCGTACCCACAGGTGCAGGCCGGTGGCTTCCAGGCCGGTGGCGAAATTGCCGTTGCCGTCGCAATGCGTGTCCTGCTGCGAAGCCGGGGTGCAGCCGATGATGCCGCTACGGGCGCTTGACGTCACCGTGGCCGCGTCATCGAAGTTGACTGCTTTGTTGGCGACCAAACGCCCCCACAGCTTAATCTGGGTCGGCGCCAGCGCGCCGTCCGGCACTACCCATGCAATGTCTGCCTTGGTACCGGCATCCAGTGGCAGGCCGGTATTGGTCAGGCCCGATCGCACCTCCTCCAGGATGGTGTTGGTCAGGCTGGCCAGCCCCTGGGTGCGCAACTCAGCAATGGTCAGCGGCCGCGCGCGCGTCTTGTGGTATTGCGTCGCCACCAGCGTGAGGTTGTCGGGGTCGGCGCCGGCGTAGTACTCGAATTTCCAGGTGCTTTGCGCTGGATAGGCGGCGATCTCGGCATCGCTGGCCATGTCGGCGGCAAAGAACTGGCTGGTGTCGACGCTGGACGGCTCGCCACTGGTGGCGGGATTGGCATACACGCTACGCAGGCGGATGAAGCTGGCGCCGGACGCGCCACTTTGGTCGTGCTTCAGGAAAGTCAGGATATTGGAGCCGGGGCTGGCGATCAGGATCAGCGTCTTGTTCTTCGGGCTGGTGACGACCACTTTCTTCAGGTCGCCAACCCTCGGAATGTTAAACGCATAGCCGGTGCTGTCGTAGCTATGGGCCGGATGCTTCAAAAATTCGCGCACCTGCTGATAGGCGACGACGCTGCCGTCGTAATCATTCTGGTTGCCGATCAGGGCGAGCCTGGTCGGCTTGGCCGGATCGTCGGCGCGCACGGCGAAGGTGTCGTACTGGACGTTGCCATCCTTGTCGGTGCTGCGGTAGCCGATCACCAGATCCTTCTTGTCATTGTCGCGGGTGAATTCATAGCTGCCGCGATCAAACACCATACCGGTGGCGCCTTCCCTGAAGATCCCGTTGAAGGAAGTTTGCGGGCCGACCCCAACTAGCTTGCCGCCGCTCTTGTAAGTGGCCGGATCGTTGTTGTGGAAAATCGTCTTGCAGGCATCCGCCTTGATGTCGGCGGCGGTGGCGGTGGCTGGATTCGGAGTCGTGACGCGCTCGGCTGCCGGCAGCGCGAAGCAGGCGGTCATGCGCCGCAGCAAGTCGTCAATCAGCGGCGCGGTGCCGCTCGGGACCAGCTTGGCGGTGTCGACTGGCGGTAGGGCTGCCGGCGGCGCGCTGTCGCTGGTGAAATTGACCGCTGGCGGCAGCTCGCCATTCGGGGTCTGCTGCTTGACCGCGACCGAAATGTTGGAGGTGGTCGCGCTGGAGGGGGTGATCGTGATCAGCAGCGAGTCCAGTGCGCGGTCGCTGCCGGTGCCGTCGGCGGCGAATTTTCCGGTCAGCGGATTGGCGCTGGCGCCGACCGCGTCCAGCAACGGCTTCAGCAGGGTGACGATTTCCTCGACCTTGGCGTTGACATTGACCGGATCGAGCAAGGCCGGGTTGGCCTGTAATTCCGCGGCCAGCTTGGCCGGGTCGCCCGAGGTCGACAGGCGTGCTGCGATCAAATTGGTGATCGGCGTGATGTTGATGGTCGAGCTGCTGTTGTCGGCGGCGACACTGACCAGCGTCAGGTCGTCGCGCGCCGCCTTCAGCACGAACGGCGGGGTGGCGCCGGCTTTCAGCGTGATGGAGTAGCTGCCGTCCGCGCTCGAGGTGCCGCTGCCGACTTCGGTATTGGTCTTGTCGAAAATACGGATGTCGGCGCCGGCGAATGGTGCGCCGGTCGCGGCCGTGCCGCTGAGCGTGATGGTGGTTGGGGCGGGAGGCGTATCGCCTCCGCTCGTGGTCGATGAGCCGCCGCAGGCGGTTAACATCGTCGCCAGGATCAGGCTGGCCATGGCGCTGTACTTGAATTGGCGCTTCATTTGCGACTCCTCTCATTGGTGCAACTAAATGGATTCGAAACACGGTTAGGAATGCCGCATTGCTGTCGGGCAGAGCGCCGGTTTCGAATACGATTGCGGCTGGCGAGGCAGGGATGGTAGACGCAGCTACAAGGATGCCCGCCCTAACCGCCGGAACGTGCTGCAGTTTGGCGTGCTTGCCGGCAACCCGCCTCTCATGAATATGAGAGGCGCCGGTTCCTGTGGCGGGCAGAATCGGCTGCTTTACCATCCCGTGCTACCGTATCGCCATGCCGCCATCCCCTACCGCGCCGCCTTCGCCCGCCGCGGTCGTCATCGTTGAGGACGACCCACGCACCCGCGCCCATCTGTGCGCCGCGCTCGACGGCCAGGCGGAATTCAGAGTGGCCGCCTGCTTCGGGCGGGCTCAGCCGGCGATCACCTGGCTGGGTGCCAACCAGGTCGACATCTTGCTGACTGACCTGGGTTTGCCGGACGGCTCCGGAATCGAGGTAATCCATGCCTGTGCCGCCCACCATCCGCGCTGCGACATCATGGTCATCACCATGTTCGGCGATGAAAAAAACGTCTTGTCGTCGATCGAGGCCGGCGCTTCCGGCTATCTGCTGAAAGACGCCGACCGGCTGGATGTAGTGCGTGCCATCACCGAGTTGCGGGCTGGCGGCTCGCCAATGAGCCCGCTGATTGCGCGCAAGGTGCTGTTGCGGGCGCGCGTCAAGGCGCCGGCGGCCGAGGCGGGCGCGCCGTCCGACCCGGCCAGCCTGATGGGGCTGACCAGGCGCGAGGCGGAAACGCTGGATCTGATCGCGCGCGGCTATACCTACGGCGAAGTGGCGCAGCTACTGTCGGTCACCGTGGGCACCGTACAGACGCATATCAAGAGCATCTACGGCAAGCTGGCGGTGCATTCGCGCAGCGAAGCCGTGTTCGAGGCGCACAAGCTGGGCCTGTTGCGGGATGGGTTGTTCGGTCAACAGAAACCCTGATGCCGCTCGACGTTTGCCGTCCGGAAATGATAATCTGGTCACTGTAGGGTAGATGGTTGCTGAAACGGCATGCCTCCCGGCAGATACTCCTGGTTGATACGTCGCATGTCGCTCAAAAATAAAGCAAAATTTCAATATACCCAACATTTTTATGGCTGACACCGTTTGATGTTGAACGGTCTGGGCGACAGCGCGGTAATAAACCGGGTTCGCCTCCATGTCAGGGCGGCGGATGAAAAATAAGATGGATGCTTGACGTGCTGAGGCGATTCTTCCAATTCCTTTCGCTCTGCCTGGCGGGCTGTTCGCTGGTGGCCTGGGGTGCCTCCAGCGAGCCGTTGACCCGTATGTTGGATCGGGCATCGGTTGTGGTCGATTTGGCCGGGCCGGCGCCTGCCGGCCCGGCGACCGAGGTGACCTTGCCTTATAACTGGGATACCGAGGTGGGGGCCATCGATGGTCAGGCCCGGTTCACCCTGCATTTCGATTCCGCCGATATCGCGGCGGCCCAGTCCTTGTACATACTGCGCGTCGGAAATACTTTTTCCATGCGCTTGAACGGCGTCGAGATCGCTCGGGTAGGCGCGAAAGGGGCGCATGAAGACTATTCCAAGGAGCCGCGGCTGTATCCGATTCCGGCGGGTCTGCTGCAGCCGCGCAACACACTGGAAATCACCGTTGATGCGCAAGGCGGCCGGCACGGCGGCCTGACGCCGGTGATGGTGGGCGACGCCGAGGTCTTGCAAGCCAGATATCAGCGCGATTACCGTTGGCGCATCACCGGGGCGCTGGTGATTGCGGTGGTCAGTGCGGTGTTCGGCGCGCTGGCGTTGATTTTGTGGCTGCGCCAGCGTAATCCGCTGTACGTGCTGTACGGATCGGGCGAATTGTTGTGGGCATTGCAGGTCAGCGATACCTGGCTGACGCGTTCGCCGCTGCCTTGGCCCTGGTGGGGCGTGGTGATTTTTTCGGGTTATGCGCTGGCTCCGGTATTGATCTGCAAGTTTGCGCTGGAAGTGATGGGCCTGCATCGGGGTTGGCTCAAGCGCCTCAGTGACTGGCAATTGCTGCTTTCGGTGCCGCTGGTCTGCCTGTTCGTGCTGGGCGGCATGCCGTGGTTGTGGACCGTCGTCCAGGGTTTGATCGTACTGTTGTCGGTGGCGGTCGCGCTGGCGGTGGTAGTCAACGGGATTCGCAGCGATGCGCTGGAGCGGCGGGTGTTGGCGATTGCCGTGATCCTGACCGTGGCGGCGGCGGTGCGCGATTTCATCGTGATCAAAGTTCTCGGCGCCAGCTATGGCTACGTGTCGTGGGCGCGCTATGCCTGGGTGGTCTTCGCCGTCACCCTGGCCTGGATCATTGCCGAGCACATGCGCAAGGATCGGCGCGCGCTGGCGCAGATGAACCAGACGCTGGCGCAGCAACTGGCGGCGCGCGAAGCCGAGCTGCAGATCGTATTCGAGCGCGAGCGCCACAACGAGAAAAAACGCGGAATGCTGGAAGAGCGCACGCGCCTGATGCGCGATATGCATGACGGGCTGGGTAGTCAGTTGGTGAGTGCGTTGCAACTGGCGAAAAATCCCGCATCTTCGCGCACCGCGGTCACGCTGGAGTTGCAGGACGCGCTGGACCACTTGAAGCTGACGGTCGATGCGATGCAGGAAACCGATGGCGATATGGCTTCGCTGCTCGGTGCGTTGCGCTATCGTCTGGCGCCGCGGCTGGAGGCGGCCGGGATCGCGTTGACCTGGGATGTTGGCCATCTGCCGCTGATTCCCGACTGGACCATCCAGCGCTCGCGCGATTTGCAAATGATCCTGTTCGAGGCGTTTTCCAATCTGATTGCGCATTCCGGCGCCACTCGCGCCCATCTGGCGGCGATCTGCGCAGGGGGCGAAGTCGCCGGCAAAGAAGTGCAAGTGACGCTAAGCGACAATGGAAACGGTTTGGATCTGGATGATTTGCCCGGCCAGCACGGGCAAGGTTTGGCGAACATGCGGGCACGCGCAGCCAATATGGGAGCCACGCTGCATTTGCACTCATCCCCTGCGGGCTGCCAGTTGCAGGTAGTCCTGCCGTTGCATCCCGGAGCTGGCGGCGACCGCCAACCGGAGCAAGAACTCGCGCAAATCAATGCCAAATAGTCTATCCGTATTAAAAACGCGCTTTAAAACGATGTTCGGCTCCGTTATAATTAAAGGTTGTGGTGGTTTCGTACAGATTTCGCACTTTGACTGATTGGGGTTGGTATGAGTAACGAAAAGCAGGTCGATCCAGCTCGCCGCGGCTTGCTGGTTGCAACATGCGCGGTGGGCGGGGTGGCCGGATTGGCAACGGCCGGGGCTTTTGTATCCAGCTTTCAGCCATCCGAGCGGGCCAAGGCCGCCGGCGCTCCGGTTGAAGTCGATGTCGCCGGCATGGTCGATGGCGAGATGAAAACCGTCGAATGGCGTGGCAAGCCGGTCTGGGTCTTGAAGCGCTCACCCGAGATGCTGGCTACGCTGAAGAAGACCGATGGCGAAGTTGCCGATCCCAATTCCGACCGTACCCAGTTCGCCGCGACGCCGGAGTACGCCCACAACGAATATCGCTCGATCAAGCCGGAACTGCTGGTGGTGGTCGGGATTTGCAGCCATCTGGGTTGCTCGCCGACCGCCAAATTCCAGCCGGGTGCGCAACCTTCGCTGCCGGACGACTGGCAAGGCGGGTTTTTCTGTCCGTGCCACGGCTCGACTTTCGACCTGGCCGGTCGCGTGTTCAAAAACAAGCCGGCGCCGGACAACCTCGAAGTGCCGCGCTACATGTTCGAAGGCGATACCAAGCTGGTGATCGGCAAAGACGAAAAAGGTGAGGCGTAATCATGGCATTCCACGAAAAGCAATTGCCGGCTGACGCGCCGCTGGCCGACAAGGCGCTGAACTGGGTGGATGCCCGCTTCCCGCTGACCTCGCTCTGGAAGGCGCACCTCTCCGAATATTACGCCCCCAAGAATTTCAATTTCTGGTACGCCTTCGGCTCGCTCGCCCTGCTGGTGCTGGTGATCCAGATCGTCACCGGCATCTTCCTCGTCATGCATTACAAGCCGGATGCCAACCTCGCGTTTGCCTCGGTCGAATACATCATGCGCGACGTCTCCTGGGGCTGGCTGATCCGCTACATGCACTCGACCGGCGCCTCGGCCTTCTTCATCGTCGTCTATCTGCACATGGTGCGCGGCCTGTTGTACGGCTCCTATCGCAAGCCGCGCGAACTGGTCTGGCTGTTCGGCGTCGGCATCTTCCTGTGCCTGATGGGCGAAGCCTTCTTCGGCTACCTGCTGCCGTGGGGGCAGATGTCGTACTGGGGTGCGCAGGTGATCGTCAACCTGTTCGGCGCGATCCCGTTCATCGGCCCCGATCTGTCGCTGTGGATTCGCGGCGACTACGTGGTGTCCGATGCTACGCTGAACCGTTTCTTCTCGTTCCACGTGATTGCGATTCCGCTGGTGCTGATCGGCTTGGTGGTGGCGCACATCATCGCGCTGCATGAAGTCGGTTCCAACAATCCGGACGGTATCGAGATCAAGGAAAAAACCGACGCCAACGGCATTCCGCTGGATGGCGTGCCATTCCACCCGTACTACTCGGTGCATGACGTGATGGCGGTCGCCGTGTTCCTGATCGTGTTTTCGGCGGTGGTGTTCTTCGCCCCGGAAATGGGCGGCTACTTCCTCGAATACAACAACTTCCTGCCGGCCGATCCGCTGGTCACGCCGCCGCATATCGCGCCGGTGTGGTACTTCACGCCGTACTACTCGGTATTGCGGGCGATTACCTCCGACTTCGTGTACTGGCTGATCGGCGGCGTCGTTGCCTATGTGGCGCTGATTTTCATTGGCTCGAAATTGCGCAGCACGCTGAAGCTCGCCGCTGCCGTCATCGGTTTGGCGCTGATCGTCGGCATGCTGGTGTTCGATGCGAAATTCTGGGGCGTGGTGCTGATGGGCGTTTCGGTGCTGATCCTGGCTGGCTTGCCGTGGCTGGATCACTCGCCGGTGAAATCGATTCGCTATCGCCCCGACTGGCACAAGTATGTCTACATCGCGTTTGCCATTGCCTTCCTGGTGCTCGGCTATCTTGGAACCCAGCCGGTTTCGGCTGGCCGCACGATAGTGACGCAGGTGTGCACTTTTGTGTACCTTGGCTTCTTCCTGCTGATGCCGTGGTGGAGCCGGATGGGTACCTTCAAGCCGGTGCCGGACCGTGTCACCTATCACCCGCACTAAGCCGCTAAGGGACGAGAGAATCATGAAATCGCTGAAAAAACTGTTGGTCGCCCTGGCTTTGTTGCCGGTAGTGGCGCTGGCCGCCGAAGCCGGCTTTCCGCTGGACCGTGCGCCGAACCACACCCGTGACATCGCAGCGCTGCAGCATGGGGCCAAGCTGTTCGTCAACAACTGCCTGAACTGTCACTCGGCGGCGTCGATGCGCTACAACCGCATGCGCGACATCGGTCTCTCCGAAGAGCAGATCAAAAACAATTTGCTGTTTACCTCGGACAAGGTCGGCGCGCTGATGACCGTGGCCATGACGCCGGCGGACGCCAAGAAATGGTTTGGCACCGCGCCGCCGGATCTGTCGGTGATTGCCCGCGCCAAGGCCTCGCCGGCGGGCTCCGGTCCCGACTACCTGTACACCTATTTGCGCACGTTCTACAAGGACGATACGCGCCCGACCGGCTGGAACAATATGGTCTTCCCGACGGTCGCCATGCCGCATGCGTTGTGGGAATTGCAAGGTGTGCGCACGGCCAAGTTCGTGGAACAAAAGGACCCGCACGACGAAGGCAAGATGGTGCAGACCTTTGCCGGCTTCGAGCAGGTCAAGCCTGGCTCGATGACCGCCATCGAGTATGACGCGGCGGTGGCCGACCTGGTTTCCTACATGACATGGATGGCCGAGCCGGCGCAGGAAACCCGCCAGCGCCTGGGCGTCTGGGTGCTGCTGTTCCTCGGACTTTTCCTGTTCCTGGCATGGCGCCTGAACGCCTCCTACTGGAAAGAAGTCAAATAGTGCGGGGCGACGCCGCTTTGGCAACGCGTTGATCCGCTTCGATTCGTCCGTAATCAACGGACGTGTGTTTCAGGGTGAGCCGCCAAAGCGCTCACCCTTTTGTTTCTAAGGAACTATAAAAATGATGGTTCTCTATTCGGGCACGACCTGCCCCTTTTCCCAACGCTGCCGCCTGGTCCTGTTTGAAAAGGGCATGGATTTCGAAGTGCGCGACGTTGACCTGTTCAACAAGCCGGAAGACATTTCGGTCATGAATCCATACGGCCAGGTGCCGATCCTGGTCGAACGCGATCTGATCCTGTACGAATCGAACATCATCAACGAATACATCGACGAACGTTTCCCGCATCCGCAACTGATGCCGGCCGACCCGCTGATGCGCGCACGCGCACGCCTGATGCTGTTCAATTTCGAGAAGGAATTGTTTGTCCACGTGCATACGCTGGAAAACGACAAGAGCCGCAACGAAAAAGCACAGGAAAAGGCGCGCGCCGAAATCCGCGACCGGCTGACCACACTGGCGCCGTTGTTCCTGAAAAACAAGTACATGCTGGGCGACGAGTTCTCGATGCTGGACGTGGCAATCGCGCCCTTGTTGTGGCGCCTCGATCACTACGGCATCGACCTGTCGAAGACCGCGGCTCCGCTGATGAAATACGCCGAGCGGATCTTCTCGCGGCCAGCTTATATCGAAGCGTTGACGCCGTCGGAAAAGGTGATGCGCCGCTAAGCTTTACCGCGGTACGTCATAACCTGGCGCGGCGCTCCCGCAGCGCCAGGTGCGCCGGAAAATCGGTTCCCCGCACTTTCGTTACGCAATCGTCATCGAGACATGCCTGAAATTTCTACCAAGCCCTATTTGCTGCGTGCTATTTACGAATGGTGCACGGACAACGGCTACACGCCGTATATCGCCGCGATGGTTGATGCCCAGACCAGCGTGCCGATGCAGTTCGTCAAGAATGGCGAAATCGTGCTCAACATCAGCTTTGAAGCGACCAGCGGCCTGAAACTCGACAATGATTCGGTGCATTTCAGTGCCCGTTTCGGCGGCGTCGCGCGCAATGTCATGGTTCCGGTCGCCAACGTGCTCGCCATTTACGCGCGCGAAAATGGCCAGGGCATGGCGTTCGAGGTGTCGCGGCCGACACCGGCGCCGGCACCGCAGTCCGGCGAGTCTGCGGGACCGGCCCCGGTGCTGGCGTCGGTGCCAAGCGCCCCGTCCGATGCGCTGGATAAACCTGCCGCCGAATCCGGCGACGATCCCGAGCCGCCAAAAAAGGGCAGCAGGCCGACACTGACCAGGATCAAATAAAGTACAATACGCGGCTCCCGCTCGTGCCGGCTTAGCTCATCTGGTAGAGCACATGATTTGTAATCATGGGGTGGCGGGTTCAAGTCCTGCAGCCGGCACCATTCAATTCATACTTGGCCCAACCGCGAGGTTGGGCTTTTTGTTTTGTGCGCTTTTTAGCCACATATGCGGGGAACTGAAAGTCGCTGGCCCCGCTGCCGGGGTCAAAAATCCTCTTTAAGAGTCCCTTAAGCTGGACGGCAAACAATCGAGGCAGTCGATATCCATTGTCTGTTTTGGGAGTCCATATGCTGATTGCGACTTGCTGGCCGCAGCCCGGCTCGAGGTGGCAACCATGAAGCTCGCGCTGGCCGCATGCATTGCCTTGATCTCGCTTGCCTGGAGTGCGAGCTTGCTCACCGATCCGGCGCTGGCGAGGGCTTCGGCACCCTGGGTGGTGCGCCAGGAAGCCTTGTACCTGACCGGCCTGCTGTCGTTTGGCCTGATGTCAATCGCCATGGTGCTGGCGACCAGGCCGGCATGGCTGGAAACGCCGTTCGGCGGTCTCGACCGCGTCTATCGGCTGCACAAGTGGGTCGGAATTTCCGCCGTCGCGTTTGGCGCGGCGCACTGGCTGGTGGAACTATCGGACGATCTGTTGAAAGCGATGATCGGCCGCGGCGGGCGCGTACCGAAGTTGCATGACGGCGGATTGCTGGAGGCGATGCGGCACTTCGGCAAGGACCTCGGAGAGTGGGCGATCTATGGCGCGCTGCTGATGCTCGCGATCAGCCTGTGGAAGCGCTTCCCTTATCAAATCTGGCGCTATCTGCATCGCCTGATGCCGGCCCTGTATCTGACGCTGGCGATCCATGCCGTGTTTTTGGCGCCGGCCGCGTACTGGATCCAGCCGGTTGGCGCACTGTTGGCGGTGCTGACGCTGGCAGGGAGCATTGCCAGCATCGTTGCGCTGACCAGGTCGATAGGCCGCGGCCGGCGCCGAAGCGGCGTGCTCGAAGAGGTGCGCGAACTGGCGCCGGGAATAACCGAAGTCGTCTGCCGTTTGCCGCAAGGGTGGGAAAATTATCGTCCGGGCCAGTTCGCGTTCGTTACCTTTGACCGATTCGAAGGCGCGCATCCATTCACCATCGCCGGTGTCGACGACGACGGCCGCAAGCTGGTGTTCCAGATCAAGGCGCTGGGCGACTATACCGACGGCCTCGCCGCGCGCCTGACGCCAGGCCAGCCGGTGACGCTGGAAGGGCCTTACGGCCGTTTCGATCTGCGCCGCGCTTCCCCGCGCAAACGCCAGATATGGATTGCCGCCGGCATCGGCGTCACGCCGTTCCTGGCATGGCTGGAAGCGCTCCAGCGCCGGCCGCACGCAACACCGGATACCGATCTGTACTATTCGGTGCGGGCAAGCGAGCACGATCCGTTCGTGGCCAGGCTGCAAAAGCTGTGCGCCGGCTTGCCGCGGATCCGGCTGCACATCCGCAGTACCGGGCGCGAGGGCGCGCTGACGCTGCGCGAACTCGAGCGCGGCCAGGGGCCGCTGCGGAAGGCTGAAATATGGTTCTGCGGACCGCAGGCGTTTGGGCGCAGTCTGCGCCAGAACTTGCGCCGCAGCGGCTCGCGCTGGGTGCGCTTCCATCAGGAAGCGTTTGAAATGCGTTAGGTCAGGACGGAACCGGACTGCGGGCGGGTCGACTGCAAGCGAATCGCACCCGGCCATGCCGGGCGGCCCTACTCAGCTTCCTTGATGCCGTTCCAGCGCGGCGCCAGTTCGTGCTCCATGGCGAACAAATCCAGCACGCGGCCCACGGTGTGATCGACCATCTCGGCGATGCTTTGCGGGCGATGATAAAAGCCGGGCAGCGGCGGATAAATGATGCCGCCCATTTCGGTGACCGCGGTCATGTTGCGCAGATGCGCCAGGTTGAGCGGCGTTTCGCGCACCATCAGCAGCAGCCGGCGCCGTTCCTTCAGCGTCACGTCGGCGGCGCGCGCGATTAGGTTGTCGGACAGGCCGTGCGCGATCGAGGCCAGGGTTTTCATCGAACAGGGAGCGACGATCATGCCCGCGGTCGGCAGGGAGCCGCTGGCGATCGAGGCGCCGATGTCGCGCACGCTGTGCACCACGTCGGCCAGGATTTCGATCTGCTTGCGCTTGAGGTCCAGCTCCTGGTGCAGCGTCAGGACGCCGGCGTCGGACAGCACCAGGTGGGTTTCGACGTGCGGCATCGGCTGCAGAACCTGCAGCAGCCGCACCCCGTACGCAACGCCAGTGGCGCCGGTGATGGCGATGATCAGCCGGGTACTGGGCGCTGCGTTGCCGGCTGCCATTTCTGGTAAAACGGCCGCTCAGGCGGCCAGCAGGGTTTGCAGTTCACCGGATTGGTACATCTCGTCTATGATATCGGTGCCGCCGATGAATTCGCCCTTGACGTAAAGTTGCGGAATGGTCGGCCACTTGGAGTAATCCTTGATGCCTTGACGCACTTCAGGGTCGTCCAGCACATTCACCGTGACCAGCCCTTCGACGCCGCTGGCTTTCAGTATCTCCACCGCCCGGCTGGAGAAGCCGCATTGCGGGAATTGGGCGGTTCCTTTCATGAACAGCACGATCGGATGCTGACTGACGGTTTCCTTGATCCAGGCTTGGACATCGCTCATAGTTACCTCGCTGTGATTAACTTTTCTATTATAGGAAAAACGGCCGCCCCGCGCTGTAATTGGATACGCGTTTTTCCTTTTGCTCGTGCCGTCCGTCGCATATCAAAATCAGATACTCCTATTAGATCTCGATATCTTCGCCGGAAAAGCGGTTGAATTTCGAGCATACTCCTACTGCCTTCGAATGATGGCGGGTGCTGTGCAAGAAACAGCGTGGTTTATGACTTGAGCTTGGCGAATGCCGCCGCCATCGCGCCATTGGCAACCGGCTGCGTCCGCTGCTGATGCTGCGCCAGGCGCTTGGCATCGTTGCGGTCGCCGCGCTGCGGCGCCGGCGCACCGGCGGCTGGCGGCGTGTCCGACAGGCGCATGGTGAGCGCGATGCGCTTGCGTTTTTCGTCGACTTCCAGCACCTTCACTTTCACCACCTGGCCGGCTTTCACCACCGTGTGCGGGTCCTTGACGAAGGTATTCGACAGCGCCGAAATATGCACCAGCCCATCCTGATGGACGCCGATATCGACGAAGGCACCGAACGCGGCGACGTTGGTGACCACGCCTTCCAGGATCATGTCGGGGCGCAGGTCGCGCAGCTGTTCGACGCCTTCCTTGAAGGTGGCGGTGACGAATTCGGGGCGCGGATCGCGGCCCGGCTTTTCCAGCTCCTTCAGGATGTCGGAAATCGTCGGTACGCCGAATTTCTCATCCGCGTACTTGGCCGGATTCAGTGACTTCAGCAGCTTGCCGTCGCCGATCACGCCTTTCACGTCCTTCTGGATGTCGGCCAGGATTTTTTCCACCAGCGGATAGGATTCCGGGTGCACCGCCGAGGCGTCGAGCGGATTGTCGCCACCCATCACGCGCAAAAATCCCGCGGCCTGCTCGAAGGTCTTGTCGCCCAGGCGCGGCACCGCGCGCAGCTCGGCGCGCGAGCTGAACATGCCTTTCATGTCGCGGTAGCTGACGATGCTTTGCGCCACGCTCGAATTCAAGCCGGAGACGCGCGCCAAGAGCGGCGCCGAAGCGGTGTTGACGTCGACCCCGACCGCGTTCACGCAATCCTCGACCACGGCATCGAGCGAGCGCGCCAGCTGGGTCTGGCCGACGTCGTGCTGGTACTGGCCGACGCCGATCGACTTCGGATCGATCTTCACCAGTTCCGCCAGCGGGTCTTGCAAGCGGCGCGCGATCGAGACCGCGCCGCGCAGCGAGACGTCCAGCTCCGGCAATTCCTTCGAGGCGAATTCGGACGCTGAATACACCGAGGCGCCGGCTTCCGAGACCACGATCTTGGTCAGCTTCAGCTCCGGCCGCAGCTTGATCAAGTCTTGCGCCAGCTTGTCGGTTTCGCGCGAGGCGGTGCCGTTGCCGATCGAGATCAGCGCCACCTGGTGCTTTTCCGCCAGCTGCGCCAGCGTATGCAGCGAACCGTCCCAGTCGTTGCGCGGCTGATGCGGGTAGATCGTTGCAGTATCGACCACCTTGCCGGTGGCGTCGACCACCGCGACTTTCACCCCGGTGCGCAGGCCCGGATCGAGCCCCATGGTCGCGCGCGGGCCGGCCGGCGCGGCCAGCAGCAAGTCCTTCAGGTTGCGCGCGAAGACGTGGATCGCCTCGACCTCGGCCTGTTCGCGCAGGGCGGTCATCAGCTCGGTTTCCAGGTGCATGAAGACCTTGACGCGCCAGGCCCAGCGCACGGTGTCGGCCAGCCACTTGTCGGCGGGACGGCCTTCGTTCTTGATGCCGAAACGAGCGGCGATGCGGCCTTCGCAGGGGTTGTGCGGCGCGTCCCATTTCGGCTTTTCCTCTTCGGAATCGAGGCGCAGCGCGACGTTCAGGATTTCCTCGCGCCGGCCACGGAACAAGGCCAGCGCGCGGTGCGAGGGAATGGTGCCGATGGTTTCGGAATAGTCGAAATAATCGGCGAACTTTTCGCCGGCGTCCTGCTTGCCGTCGATCACTTTCGACTCCACCACGCCGTGTTCGCTCAGGTATTCGCGCAGGGCTTGCAACAGGCTGGCATCTTCGGCAAAGCGCTCCATCAGGATCTGGCGCGCGCCGTCCAGAGCCGCCTTGGCATCGGCCACGCCGGGATTGTCGCCGTTGGCGGTGGAGAACGCCGGCTTCAGGTACTTGATCGCCTCTTCCTCGGGGTTCAGCCCCGGATTGGCCAGCAAGGCATCGGCCAGTTCGGTCAGGCCGGCTTCGGCGGCGATCTGCGCCTTGGTGCGGCGCTTCGGCTTGTACGGCAGGTACAAGTCTTCCAGCCGCGTCTTGTCTTCGGCGTGGCTGATGGCGTCGCGCAGTTCTGGCGTCAGCTTGCCCTGTTCCTCGATCGAGGCCAGGATCGTCGCGCGCCGCTCCTCCAGTTCGCGCAGGTAGCGCAGGCGTTCTTCCAGCAGGCGCAGCTGGATGTCGTCCAGGCCGCCGGTCGCTTCCTTGCGGTAGCGGGCTATGAAGGGCACGGTGGCGCCCTCGTCCAGCAAGGCGACGGCGGCGGCCACCTGGGCCGGTTTGGCGGCAAGTTCAAGCGCGAGACGTTGTTCGATCGAGGGCAGCATGGGCAATGGAATGTGAGGCGGGAATGAAAGCAAGCCCGGGATGATACCGAATTGACGCCCTGCCGTCAGGCGTGGCTGCCACGCACGGTGCTGGCGATTTCCGGCATGCGGTCAGCGGGCCGGCGTATCGGCGGGCGGGCAGCCGTTCTGGCCCCACTTGCCGTTACATACTTCCCGAGTGCACTCGGCGCGCAGCGCGTCATCGGTCATGCTTGCGCATTGGGCCAGCATCCGCGGCGTCAGCGACCGCTCGGCGGAATTCGCCTTGCGCGGAATTTGCCTGCTTGAGGGGCCGGTGTCGACGACGCTTGCGGCGCCGCGCGGCGGTGCCTCGTCCTGGCTGGTGGTTTGCTGCGGCACCTGGGCCGGCTCGATGAGCTGGAGGGCGGTTGTGGGCGCCTCACTGGCCGCTACCGGCGGTGATGTTGGTGGTGCTGCCGGCGGCGGTGTTTCCGGCTCGGCCGCACCGTCATACGGCAGTTCGCCGGCCGAGGTCTTCGGCGTGGCGGCGCGGACGGCAGCGGCAATGGGCGGCTCGCCTTGCTGGCTGGCGGGCATGCGTGGCGCTGGGGGTTGCGACCGCCAGAGCGCCACCGCTCCGCCGCCGGCGACGAGCGCCAGGATGGCGGCCAGCCAGAGCGCGCGTGCGTAGCGATTCACGGCACGTGGCGCCGCTTGGTACCAGGATGGCGGCGCGGCGCCGGCGCCGAAAGCCGTCGGGTTGAAATAGGGGGTTGGCGATGCGCCGGTTCCGCTGTCTGCTGCGTGCTTGGAGTTGGCCACGGTTGCCGCCGGTGCCGGCGCTGGCGGCGGCCCGGCGCGCAGGCCGGCCAGCGGTGGCGGCAAGCCGCTTTCCAGGCTGAATTCGCGCTTGCCGACCATGCGCATGTCTTGCGGCCTGACTTGCTGCGGGAACGCATAGTTGACGCCGCTGGCGCGTGCCGCGCCGGCGGCCGGCAACACATGTCCGCAGGCAATGCAGCGGGTCGCCTGGTCGCTGTTTTCCGTATTGCAAGCAGGGCAGCGCGGGAGAATTCCGGGAGGCGTTCGAGTCATCATCGTCTTCAGTGGTGCGCAAGTGCCGGAAAAGTTCTGAGGCTGGCCGGCGCCGGCGAAGACCGTTTCAATGTAATGACACGACGGCTGCTGCGTTTGATGTTTCTCAAACCGGAGTGCCGTCAGTTCGATGCCTGAATGGCAAATTGAGCGCGAGCTAGCCGTGGATTTAACAAAATTTTTAAAATATCATTGCCGTACGGAAATATTGTGTCAAAATGGACGTATCTATCTCCGCTCGCGCCCGCTGGCGGTTTTGCCTGTGGTGCTGTACGGAAGCACGATCAGCCTCAGCCCTGGAGCAACCGACCATGGTGACCAATCTCAACCCAGCCGCCAGCCCGACCGCCGCCATGCCGGCCGCGCGGCGCGCCGAATTGCTGCGCTCCCTGGTGTCGCTGGCGTCGGCTAGCGCCAACCCGCAACTGGAGGCGTATCCGCCGCGCTTGGCCGCGGCCCTGCTGGAGCAATCCGAACAGAGTGGCGACGGCAAGGAAGCCAACCTCAGTTTCAATGCCGCCAATCTGCTGAAGAAAAACATCTATCCGTTTTATTACCTGGTGTCCGGGCATTTGCTGGAGGCGTTGCGACACGCCATGCGGGAACTGGAAAACCCCGCCACCGGCCCGCGGGAGCGGGGTGACGCGCTGTCGCTGGTTCCGTACGAGGAAATCGAACGCAGGGTGTTGCTGGGCAATCTGTGCCGTCCGCTGGCCGAGCAGCACGCCGATCAGTTGAACGCGCTCGGTATGCGGCTGGCGCTGCTGACGGGGCGCGCGGAAATGGCGCCGGCCGAGCACCCGTTCCGGCCCGAGCTGTTCGCGCAGGCAATCGATGAAGCGTGGCGCGAATTCAATCCCGATCCGGAAGCGCATCACCTGTTGCTGGCGCTGCTGCGGCCCGGGCTGCTGCCCGACCTGGCGCCGGTCTGGAAGGGCTTGAACGACGCGCTGGTGGCGCAGGGGGTGTTGCCGCAACTGTCGACTTCGTACCAGATCCGCAAGACCACAACCAGTCGGGATGCGCGGCGTGCCGTCGACGATCCGCTGCTGTTGCAGCAGCTGCGCAACTTGCTGACGGCGCCGCAGGCCTCGTCCGGTGTCGCGCCGCTGGCGCCCCAGGCACCCGCGGATGCTGCGGCCGACGCTGCGCGCATGCGCCCGGCGGCCGGCGCGCAGTTGTTCGATTATCTGGCCAGCCTGCAAAAAGCCATGCTCGAGGGGCAGGCCGGCGCCGCCGCGCCCGGTCCGGCATTGCTCGGCAAGATCAAGCAGCAGACGCCGCCAGGAGCGCTGTCCGCGGTCGACGAAAATACCATCGACCTGCTGAGCACAGTGTTCGACGTGATTTTCAGCGACCGGCACATCGCGCCCGAGATCAAGTCGCTGATCGGATTCCTGCAGGTGCCGGTGCTGAAGGCGGCGCTGCTCGACCAGGAATTCTTCTTCGACGATACTCATCCAGCGCGTCGCATGATCGACGTGCTGGCCAAATCCAGCGCCGGCTGGGATCAGCAGGATGGCGCGCGCGATCCGCTGTTCCAGGCGTTGAAGCGCAATGTCGACCGGGTGCAGCGCGAATTCGACCAGCAGATGTCGGTGTTTTCCGATGTCGTGTCCGAACTCGAGGCGTTCATCCGCGACGATGAAGCGGCTGCGATTGGCGGCCTGGCGGCGCCGATCGACAGCGCCTTGCGCCAGGAAAAGCTGGGGCAGGCCCGGCGCGCGGCGCAAACCGAAGTGGCTTTACGTATCGGCACCGGCGAAGTGGTGGCGTTTGTCGAAACTTTTCTCGAAAATCGCTGGGTGCCGGTGCTGACCATCGCCTATGCGCGCGCCGAGGCCCAGCCGCAGGCGGTCAGCAGCGCGCTGCAGACGATGGACGACCTGATCTGGAGCGTGAAGCCGAAGATCACACCCGAGCAGCGCAAGGAATTGATCGCCAAGCTGCCGTCGATGCTGGCGCGGCTGAACAAGTGGCTGAACCTGATCGAGTGGGAAGATTCGGACCGCTTGCAGTTCTTCGCCGAACTGGCCGAGTGCCACGCCTCGATCGTGCGTGCGCCGGTCAATCTGTCGCCCGAGCAGCAGCTTGAACTGGCGCTGGAAGTCGCGCAAAAGGCGGCTGAGCGGCGCCTGGAGAAACAGGCCAATGCCAAGCCCGAGCCGCCGCCCGATGAATTCGTGGAACGGTTGGCCCAGTTGCAAAGCGGGATGTGGCTGGAGTTTGCACAACCGGACGGTAGCCAGAAGAAGGTCAAGCTGGCCTGGGTCAGTCCGATGCGCAGCCTGTACATCTTCACCACGCGCGACCGCCAGGAATCGTTTTCGATTTCCGATGAAGATCTGGCGCAAGCCTTGCGCGAACAGCGCGCCAGCGTGGTGCCGCTGGCCGGGGTGGTGGATCGCGCCTTGACCCAGGCGCTGGAAGGAATGGTGGCCAACGATCCGCAGCATGCGGCGGTTGCGGTCGGCTAGGTCATCTTCGCCACATGCTGGTCGAGTCAGGCGCCGCTGACCCCGCCGCTCACGCGTTCAATGCCGGCCAGGTCGCGCCAGCTTTGCACCTCCTCGAATCCCGCCGTCGCCAACAGCGAGCGCACCGGCGCCGCTTGGTCGTAGCCGTGCTCGAGCAACAATATTCCGTGTGGTGCCAGATGGCCGGGGGCGCCGTCGATGATGCTGCGCAGGGCGGCAAGGCCATCGGCATGGTCGGTCAGGGCGTCCTGCGGTTCGAAGCGCAGGTCGCCCTGCGCCAGGTGGGCGTCGCCGGCGACGATATACGGCGGGTTGGCGACGATCAGGTCGAAGCGTTCCTCCTGCAGCGCGCCGAACCAGTCGCTGCGCAGAAAGCGGACATCCACCCGATAACGTTCGGCATTGCGCCGCGCCACCGCCAGCGCGGCGGTGCTGAGGTCGAGTGCCGTCAGTTTCAGGTCGGGCCGCGTGTGCGCCAGCGCCACCGCGATCGCGCCCGAGCCGGTACCCATGTCCAGGATATGGCTGCCCGGCGCGGCGCGCTGCAGCGCCAGTTCCACCAGCAATTCGGTTTCCGGGCGCGGGATCAGTACATCCGGTGTCACCTCGAACGCGAGGCCGTAAAACTCGCGCGCGCCGACCAGGTAGGCGATCGGCTCGCCCTGGCGGCGGCGCTGCACCAGCGCCGACAGGCGGCGCGCCTCGTCCGCGTTCAAGGCCCGCTCCGACTGGGTGATCAGTTGCACCCGCGTCAGTTGCAGAGCGTGGCCGAGCAGGATGCGGGTTTCCAGCGCATCGAGCGGCGGATTTTTGAGCAGCGCGTCGACCCGGCTGCCGGCGGTTATCAGCATGGCGCGCGCCTGGCCGGTTTGGATACTCTGGTTTGTGGTGCCAAATTCCGGCGACGAATACGACGCTTGATCAACATACTGCCACGTTTTTAGGTCGGTTAGCGGCGGCGCCGGAAAAACAGCGTACCCAGCACGATCGCAAAAATCGCGAACCAGACCAGCGACCACTGTGGGATCGACAGCCCGAGGAGCGGCGGATAGCCGGCGCTGCACAGGCCGTCGGCCTTGAACAGGAAGGGCAGCAGATTGGCGGTGGGGTAGGTGTTGAGCGCGGTTTCCAGCGGATCGATGCCGCAGGAAATCGCCGGGTGCGCCTGCACCCAGATGTGCCAGCCGGCGACGCCGGCGCCCCCCAGCGTGGCCAGCAAGCCCAGTCCAGCTCCGCTCCGGGCGGCGCCGCGCGGCAGCAGCGCAAACAGCAGGCAGATCAGGGCGACGGCGGCAAACAGGTAGCGCTGGATGATGCACAGCGGGCAGGGCAGCATGCGTTCGACGTGCTGCAGATAGAGCGCCACGCCCAGCAGCGCGAGTGAAATCAGGGCCACGACGAGCAATACGGGTCTGGAAGTTTTCATGGTTTTAGCGGCTGGCAAGAATTCGGTTGATCGATTGAAGGTGGCTTGGGCCGCCCTCACAGGCTGTCGCCCAGCGCCGCCAGCAAGTCGGCCTGGTGCTCGGCGGCCAGCGCATTGGTCAGTTCGTCCAGGTCGCCGTCCATGATGAAATCGAGCTTGTACAAAGTCAGGTTGATGCGGTGGTCGGTCATCCGCCCTTGCGGGAAATTATAGGTGCGAATCCGTTCGCTGCGGTCGCCGGAGCCGATCAGCGACTTGCGGGTGGCCGCTTCTTTGCTTTGCTGCTCGCGCAATTGCACGTCCTGGATGCGCGCCGCCAGCACCTTCATCGCTTGCGCCTTGTTCTTGTGCTGGCTGCGGTCGTCCTGGCATTCGACCACGATGCCGCTCGGCAGGTGCGTGATGCGCACCGCGGAATCGGTCTTGTTGATGTGCTGGCCGCCGGCGCCCGAGGCGCGGTAGGTGTCGATGCGCAAGTCGGCCGGATTGATCTCGACATCGCCGACTTCATCGGCTTCCGGCATCACCGCCACGGTGCAGGCCGAGGTGTGGATGCGGCCCTGGGTCTCGGTGGCCGGCACCCGCTGCACCCGGTGTCCGCCCGATTCGAACTTCAGCTTCGAATAGGCGCCGTGGCCGACGATACGCACGATGACTTCCTTGTAGCCGCCGATCTCGGACGGTGACTCCGACACCATCTCGACCTGCCAGCGCTGACGCTCGGCAAAGCGGGTATACATGCGCAGCAGGTCGCCGGCGAACAGCGCTGCCTCGTCGCCGCCGGTGCCGGCGCGGATTTCCAGAAAAATATTGCGCTCGTCGTTGGGGTCTTTCGGCAGCAGCATTTTCTGCAGGTCCAGTTCGAGCTGCTGCATACGCTGCTGCGTTGCCGCGATCTCGTCCTGCGCGAAATCCTTCATCTCGGGATCGGCCAGCATTTCCTGCGCCGCTCGCAGGTCGGCATCGGCTCGCGTGTAGTTGCCGTACAGCGCCACCAGCGGCTCCAGCTCGGCGTGTTCGCGCGTCAGCTTGCGATACTGATCCATGTTCGAGGTCGCGTCTTCCTGCATCAGCAGGCGGTTTAATTCCTCCAGTCGATGCGTCAATTGATCGAGCTTGGCAAGCAGGGAAGGTTTCATCGGCGAAGTGGAATTCAGTGGAGGATCATGCGCGGGCTGCGCGCGGCGGCCAAAACCGGGCCGCTTTGCTGCGGCAGGGGACGCCGGCCGCTAACGGCGGGTGCGGAACAGTTGCGGCAGCAGGGCCGCGAGCCGGGCGCGCTCGTCGCCGTGGGCTTGATGCAGCGCTTGTTGCGGGCCGTGCAGGAACTTGGCGGTCAGCCCTTTCGAGAGCGCTTCCAGCACTGCCTCGGCATCGTCGCCGCGCGCCAGCATGCGGCGTGCGCGCTCTAGCTCCAGCGTGCGGATCTGCTCGGAGCTGTCATGCAGATCCTGGATCACCGGCACCACCGCGCGGCTATCGAGCCAGTGCATGAACGACTGTACGCGGTTTTCGATGATAACTTCGGCTTGCGCCACCGCGCTCTGGCGCTGTTCGAGTCCAGTTTGGACCGTCATCCCGAGATCGTCGACGGTGTACAAAAAGACGTCGTTCAGGCGGCCGACCTCGGTCTCGATGTCGCGCGGCACCGCCAGGTCGACCATGAACATCGGCTTGTGGCGGCGCTGCTTGATCGCGCGCTCGACCATGCCGAGGCCGATGATCGGCAGGGTCGAAGCGGTGCACGAGACGACGATGTCGAACGTGGCCAGCTGCTCCGGCAGGCCGGCCAGCCGGATTGCCTGGCCGTTGAAGCGGTGCGCCAGCGCCTCGCCGCGTTCCAGCGTGCGGTTGGCGATGGTCAGGGTTTTCGGCGTTTGGGCGGCGAAGTGGGTGGCGCACAATTCGATCATTTCGCCAGCGCCGATGAACAGCACGTTCTGTTCGGAAATGGTGTCGAAGATCCGCTGTGCCAGCTTGACCGCGGCCGCCGCCATCGACACGCTGTGGGCGCCGATTTCAGTGGTGCTGCGGATTTCCTTGGCGACCGAGAAACTGCGCTGGAACAACTGGTGCAGATAGGTGCCGAGGCCGCCGGCGGCTTCCGCCTGGCGCACCGCGTCCTTCATCTGGCCGAGGATCTGCGGCTCGCCCAGCACCATCGAATCGAGACCGGAGGCGACGCGGAACGCGTGCCGCACCGCGTTGTCCTGCGGCAGCGTGTACAGATACGGACGCAGTTCGGAATAGGGCAGGCGGTGATAGTCGGCCAGGAAATGCGCGGTCGAATCGATCGCGGAATCGACCCCGCTCGGCAGGCTGCTGGCGGCGTACAGCTCGGTACGATTGCAGGTGGAGAGGATTGCCGCCTCGTCGGACGAGGTCGCATTCCCGCTCTGGCCGAACCAGGCGCGCGCCGCCGCCACCGCCTGACCGATCTGGTCAGCCGGGAACGCCACCCGCTCGCGCAAGGCGACTGGCGCGGTGGTGTGGTTGAGCCCGACGGCGAGCAAATGCATGAGGGTCGTAGGCAGGGAATGGCAACACCTCATTATAGCCGCTTGCCGTGGCGCACAAGTGCGTGAAATCAGCTAGCGGAGAGGGGCGGCCGCTGCTGTTGTCCGAGCAGCAACGGCAGCGCGATACGGAAGGTGGTGCCATGTCCGGGCCGGCTGTCAAACGTGATGTGGCCGCCGTGACGCTCGACCACCGTCTTGACGAATACCAGCCCGAGCCCGATGCCGTCATGTCGCGGCTGACCGGGGGCCGCGATACGGGAGAAGCGCTGGAACAGCCGCGCCTGGTCGGCCGCCGCGATGCCGTAGCCCTGATCGCTGATGCTGCACACGACCTGCGGCGCTTGCGTCGCCTGCTGTCGGTGCAGCGCGCAGTGGATGCGGGTGGCGGCCGGGCTGTAGTTGATCGCATTCGAGAGCAGGTTGATCAGCGCGCGCGTCAGCAGTGCCCGGTCCGCCCGCACCGGCATCTCTTCTCCGCCGAGATCGGTGTCCAGGCGCACCTCGCGGCTCTTGGCCAGGGACCACATTTCATCGGTCGCATCCAGCAGCAGGTCCTGGAAGTCGACCTCTTCCAGGCGGTACTCCTGCGATTCGGCGCGTGCCAGTTGGACGAAATTGTCGGCCAGTCCGAGCGTCTTGCGCGCGGCCTTTTCGATGCGGTTGAAAAACTCGGGCTGCGGCAAGGCCGAGCCGGTATCTTCCTGCAATTCCAGCAAGGCCAAAATCGAGGCTTGCGGCGCGCGCATGTCATGCGACAGGAAGCGCAGGGTTTCGTCGCGGCTGCGTTCAGCCGCCCGGATATTGGAAATGTCGATCAGATTGACGATCCAGCCGGTCAGCAGGTGGGCCGCCGAGTAACAGGGAGCGCTTTTCAGCAGCAGGTCGCGGCCGTTGCGGTCTTGTGCAGCGACGCCGTTGGACAGTGCCGCCACCTGTTGCAGGTCGAGCAGATCGCCCCACTCGACCACCACGTTGGCGCGCTGGTCGATCGCCTGCGGCGCCGAGAGCGCGGCGAACAGGCGGGGCAGCAGCGCCTCCTGGTTGGCTGCCAGGCCGAGGGTGGCCAGATAGGCATCTGCATGCGGGTTGGCCAGCAGCACGCGGCCGTCGGGGGAGGTGATCAGCACCGCATCCGGAAAGCTGTTCAGGCTGTCGGAAATGAACTGGCGCAGATCGCGTACGCGCCGCGCGGCGCTGGTCATGGCGCGGATGCGCTGCTCCAGCAGGTCGGCCAGCGGCTCGGCGAGGTCCGCTGGCGGAATTTCCGGCAGCAGGTGAGGCTCGCGGTCCAGGCGCATGAATTCCTGGCCGAGGTAGGAAATCGCCGTTTCCAGTCGGCGCCAGCTCCAGAGCGGGTAGGACAGCAGCAGCGCCAGCAACGCGGCGGCAGGAGCCAGCCAGATACCGGCGCGCAAAGCCAGGAAGCTGGCTGCCAGCGTCAGCAGCAGCAGGCCGGCGGTGGTCAGCAAGGACAGGCGCGGCGAAAGAAACAGGTAGCCGAGCAGTGTCAGCAGCACCGGCAAGGCGCAAAACAGCGCGGTTTGCCAGGGCGCGGCGAGGGCGATCGACTTGCCGTCCAGCAGGCCGGCGAGGATGTTGGCGTTGATTTCGATACCGGCCATGGCGCCGTTCAAGCCGGATACCGGGGTCGGATAGGAATCGGCCATGCCGACTGCGGTGGCGCCGATCAGCACGTATTTGCCGGCAAAGAACTGTGGCGGCACTTCGCCGCGCAACGCCGCCACGTACGGCACCGACTGGAAATGGCCGCTGCCGCCGGCAAACGGGATGCGCAGCAGCGCATCGGAGTGAATGGTCGTGGCCACGGCCGCCTGCGCCCCTCCTTCGCAGGCGCTGGCGGTCGGCCCCTGCCGGTTGGCCGCCAGCGCCGACGCAAAATGCGGCCACCAGACGCCGTTCTGCACGACATACGGCGCAAAGCTACGCAATACGCCGTCGCTGTCGAGCTGCAGGTTGATATGGCCGAGGGCGTGCGCCGCGCATGCCAGTTCGGCGATCGGTGGCGCCATCACGAGGCCGATGCCACGATTGGCGACAATCGCCGGCAGCACGGTGCGGCGGTTGGCGGCGAGCGCCGCGGCCAGGGCTTGGTCGCCGGTACGGATGCCGTCGGCCGCCGCCGGTTCCGGTTCCGGTTCCGGCAGCAGGACATCCAGCCCGATCGCGCGCGGGGCGGCGTCGGCGATGTTCTGCAGCAGTTGCGCATGCCGCGCCCGCGGCCACGGCCAGCGCCCCAGTTCGGCCAGGCTGTAGTCGTCGATGGCGACGATGATGATGTCGTCGCGCGCCGGGCGGCCGTTGGCCGACAGCAACAGGTCGTACAGCGACTGGTCGATACGGCCCAGGCCGTTTTGCCAGCCGAGGCCGCCCGCCAGCAAGGTCAGCAGGCAGGTCAGCAGCAGCCATTCGCGAAAGGCCAGGCGTTGGGCGAAGCGCGACAGCCTGGGTTTGTTCATAGGGGTTGGCGGCGGCGCGGCGTCAGCGGGAATTCGGCTCGCGGGTGGCGCCGACGGTAAACGGCGCACCGTCATGAATGATCCAGTGGTCGGTCACTACGAATGCCTGCGCCGGCGAGAACGCATCGGCGGTCCCGTCGGCCTGCATGGCTTGCACTCGCGCATAGTAGGTGCCGAAGGCGGGGCGGGTCAGTCGAACTTCCGGACGCTCGGTCGTGGCTGACAGCAATAGCCAACTAAAGGCGGCGTCGCGCGCCACCTGCACCAGGTACTTCTGGCCGGGCGCGCCTGCCCAGCGCAGCCACAGCTTGTCGCGGTCGCTGTCATCGACGAATGGCGCGCCTTGTGCCGGCGGCACCTTGAGCCTGCCGGTCGCGCCGAACGGTTGCTGCGTGCGCACTCCGTCGCGCAATGTCACTGGCGCCACTTGCCAGTAATATCGGCCTGGCTCCAGCGTGCTGCTGGCGTAACGTGGCTGGCTGACTTCGACTTCGGCGACGATGTTGCGAAAGCCTGGGTCGCGCGCGATGCGCAGGCGGTAGGCGTCGGCATGGTTGCCGCTGTTCCAGGTGAGCGTGGCCGCCGTGCCGGCGGCTGGCGGCGGCAGCGCGCCGGCCGGCAGCGCGAAACGGCTGCTGCGCGGCAGACCTTCCAGGCCGAGCTTGTCGATTGCCGAAAGCCGGGCGAAGTAGTGGCCTCTCGCCAACCCCTGGATTTTCAGTTCGGGCGTGGTGCTGGTGCTTTCGGCGACGATCTCCTGGCCCTCGCTGTCGGTGGCGATTTGCACCTGGTAGGCGCTGGCGCCGGCCACCGGCAGCACTTCGAAGCGCAGCGCCGCACCGTCCGCCGCCGGCGCGCTTGCCAACTGCGGCGGCGGCAGCAAATCGACTGCTGTTGGCGTTCCCGCCGCGCTGACGATGGCGCCCTGGCCCTGATGCAGGATCAGGCTGGCGCTGACGCCGGGCCGGGTCAGTGCGACGCTGCCGTCCAGCACCCCGTGGCCGACCCGCTCCTCCGTCACCGCCACCCGAAAATGCGTGCCGCGCACGCCGGTGACGCTTTGCGGCGAACGCACTTCAAAACGCCCCTGATTCACATTCAGCGGTGCTACGCGCGCTTCGACGCGGCCTTGCAGGATGCTGACTTCGGTGCGCGGGCTGTTGGTATAGCGCGCCATGCGCAGCCGGGAGAGCCCGATGTGGCTGTTGGACGGAATCGAAATGCGCGACTGGTCGGCCAGCGCCAGGGTGAGGAAACTGTTGGCGCCGGTGGTCAGGCTGGCACCTTCGCGCAGCACGCTGCCGGGCGTGATGCGCACTGCAGCGCCGTTGGCGGCGTTGGCGGAAATGCTGCCGGAAAAGGCAACGATCCTGGCTTCGTTCGGTTCGTCCGGCAGCAAGTCGGCCGGGATCACGATTGCGGTGCCGATCGGGATGCTGATGTCCTTGCTGATGCGGTTCAGCTTGCCGAGCGCGACCCAGTTGCCGGAGCGGGTGGTGAGTTGCTGCGCGATCGACGACAGGGTGTCGCCGCCTTGCGCGTAATAAGTGACTTGGCCGTCGCCGACGCGAATCGTGCCGGGAGCGCCGCTGGTGGCGATTGGCGGCTGGCTTGCGGGCTGCGCCGCGCCTGCCCGGTATGCCAGCAGGCAGCAGAAGCCGATCAGTATGAAGATGATGCGCATGCGTTTCTCCTGCGCACCCCGGTAACGCCCTACGCGGATATTTGTTCCAGTCGATACCCGTAACTGTACACCGGGGCCAGCCGAAAGCCGTTGTCTGGACGCAATTGTAACTTGGTCCGTACCCGCGAGACATGGGTATCCATCGTGCGCGACGGAATTTCAATGTCGCGCGCCCAAACAGCTTCCAGAATGTAGGCGCGCGACAACGGCCGCCCCAGATTGCGGAAGAACAGCAGCGCCAGGTCGAATTCCTTTTGCGTCAGTTCAACCGGGACACCGTTTACCGTCAGGCGCGCGGTGCGCACTTCAAACACATAATTGCCGAACTGCAATTGTTCGACCGCGTTCTGGTTTGGATAGGCGCGCCGCAACAGCGCCTGTACCCGCGCCACCAGTTCGCCGCGCCGGATCGGCTTGATCATGTAATCGTCGGCGCCGGCCGCGAGGCCGGCCACGATGTCGTCCTCGCCGGAACGGCTGGTCATGAACAATACCGGCAGATTGGGGGCGAGCTTTTCGCGCGCCCAGCGTAATACCGCGGCGCCATCCAGGTCCGGCACCTGCCAGTCGATCACCAGCATGTCGTAGCTTTCGCGCCGCAACTGGTTCAGCATTTCCTTTCCGCTTTGAAAAGGATAACAAAGATGACCCACGGCGGTGAGGACCTGGCATACCAGGTCGGTCTGGCTGCGGTCATCATCAAGTACTGCAATTCTCATTGTGTTTGTGCGCGTCGAACGAGCGAGCGGTTGATTGACTCTGCTAATCTACCAAGTATTGTTGGCGGATACACTGAATGAATTGCAATTTGACAATATTTCACAAATTTGAGCATGAGTATCGCGTCCGGTGAGGGAGAAAGTAGCATGAACTGGCGTCGAAGCTTCGGTATTTGTGGCGCTTGTGCCGGCCTACTGGTTTGCGGCGCGGCGCTGGCGACGGACGGCGCCAACGCTGGCCACGACAGCACGCCGGCTGCGGCCCGCCAGCCGCTGGCGGCCAGCCTGAATCTGTCGTTGCCGGCCGCCGACGGGCTGGATCGCAGCGAGCGCGTGGCGCCGGCCGCACCGCCGGCACGTTCCGCGTTTGACGCCCGGATACCGGATGGCCACCAGGCCAGCCCGATTTGCAAAAACGGCGTGCGCAGTACTTCGTACCAAATTGTGGGCGGCAACATGGTTTACAAGTGCGATTGACGCCGCGCCTATCCAGCGCTGCCTCAGACCTGCTTCCGAATCCGGGGTTTGTTCGCATACTCCATGTGGTTGATCCGGTTTCCGTACAAAAAATGGATTGTTTGAATGCATACTCCCGTATTCTGTGGCAATGATGGCAAGTGTGCCTGAGTCGTGGGTGAGTGCCGGCGTTTGCGGCACAGGGTGCGGCAAGTCAATCGTGGCGTCGGGAGTGCGCGTCTGACGCCCGCGGACAAGGAGAGTCACCGTGGTCAAGCTTCATTTTCTGGGTGCGGCCGGCACCGTCACCGGGTCGCGCTATCTGCTCGACAGCGGCAAGCAGCGCGTGCTGGTTGATTGCGGATTGTTCCAGGGTTATAAGAACCTGCGCCTGCGCAACTGGGAAGAGCCGCCGTTCGAGCCGCGCACGATCGATGCGGTGCTGCTGACGCACGCGCACCTGGATCATTCGGGCCAGTTGCCGCTGCTGGTCAAGCGCGGCTTTCGCGGCAAGATCCACTGCAGCGAAGCGACCTATGAGTTGTGCAAGCTGCTGCTGGCCGATTCCGCCCACCTGCAGGAAGAGGAGGCCGAGTATGCCAACCGCCATCGTCTGAGCAAGCACCAGCCGGCGCTGCCGCTGTACGACGGCCGCGACGTCGCGCGCGCCCTGCAGCAGTTCGCCCCGGTGCGTGAAAACCGCACGCTGCAGGTCGGCCCCGACATCGGCGCGCAATGGATTCCGAACGGCCATATCCTTGGCTCCTGCGCGCTCGCCTGCGAGCTCGATGGCATCCGGCTGCTGTTTTCCGGTGACCTCGGACGGCCGCAGGACATCATCATGAAAGCGCCGCAACCGATTGCCGGGGAAGTCGATTACCTGGTGGTCGAATCGACCTACGGCAACCGCACGCACCCGCCGGCCGACCCGGCGCAGCAACTGCAGGACATCATCAGCGCCACTACCCAGCGCGGCGGCTCGGTCCTGCTGCCGGCGTTCGCGGTGGGCCGGGCTCAGACCGTGCTGTACCTGATCTGGCAATTGATGCGGCAGGGGAAAATCCCGCACCTGCCGGTCTACCTGGACAGTCCGATGGCCACCAGCGCCACCAACATCTATCGCCGCTTTGCGCCGCAAATGCAGATTGATGACGGCGACTGCGAAGCGATGATCGCGATGACCCGCTTCGTCGATACGCCCGACGAGTCGCGCCGCATCAACGCCGAGCATGGCTCGAAGATCGTGATTTCTGCCAGCGGCATGGCGACCGGCGGGCGCGTGCTGCACCATCTGAAAAACATGGCGCCGGACGCGCGCAACGCCATCGTGTTCTGCGGCTTCCAGGCCGGCGGCACGCGCGGCGCCAGCCTGGTCGGCGGCGCCGCCACGGTGCGCATACATGGCCAGGACGTGCCGGTCCGGGCGCCGGTGTTCAATCTGGACACGCTGTCGGCGCATGCCGACGGCGGGGAAATTCTCGACTGGCTGCGGCAGTTCAAACGCGCGCCGCAGAAGACCTTCATCACCCATGGCGAGCCGGACGCGGCCGACGCCATGCGGCTGCAGATCGAGCGCGGCTTGCAGTGGAGTTGCAGCGTGCCGCAATACCGCGACAGCTTCGTGCTGGAAAAAGGCGGCTGCCGCCCGTTGCGCCAGCACTTGCCCGACTGAACCATTCCTCTCCACGCCGGCAGGAGCCGCATGAGCATTCGCAACCTCGATTATCTGTTCCGCCCGCAATCGGTGGCCGTGATCGGCGCTTCGGTCAAGCCGCACGGCGTCGGCGCCACGGTGCTGGCCAACCTCAAGGCCGGCGGCTTCGGCGGGCCGCTGTGGGCGGTCAATCCAAAATACGACGCGTTGGCCGGGCTGCGCTGCTACCGGGATGTGGCGGCGCTGCCGCAGGCGCCGCAACTGGCGGTGATCTGCACGCCGCCGGCCACCGTGCCGGACTTGATCGCCGAACTGGGGGCGCGCGGCACCCGCGCCGCGATCGTGCTGACGGCCGGCATGGCGCAGGCCAGCGACCGCCATGGCGTCAGCCTGCAGCAGGCGATGCTGGATGCGGCCCGGCCCTATTTGCTGCGCATCCTGGGGCCGAACTGCATCGGCCTCTTGGTGCCGGAGATTGGCCTGAACGCCAGTTTCGCGCCGTCTTCGGCGCAGCCCGGGCGGCTCGCCTTCGTCTCGCAATCGGGGGCGCTGACCACCGCCGTGCTGGACTGGGCCAACAGCCGCAACATCGGCTTTTCGCATTTCATTTCGCTGGGCGACGGCGCCGATGTCGATTTCGGCGACATCCTCGATTATCTGGTCAGCGACCCGGCCACCGACGCCATCCTGCTCTACATCGAATCGATCCGCCATGCGCGCAAGTTCATGTCGGCCGCGCGTGCGGCGGCGCGCAACAAGCTGGTGCTGGTGGTGAAAGCCGGGCGGGTGGCGGAAGGCGCGCAGGCGGCGGCGTCGCACACCGGCGCACTGGCTGGCGCCGACGAGGTATATGACGCCGCGATCCGGCGCGCCGGCATGTTGCGGGTCGATACCACCGATGATCTGTTCGACGCGGTCGAAACCCTGGCGCGCGCCCGGCCGCAGGCGGATAGCGGCGAGCGGCTGGCGATCATGACCAATGGCGGCGGCGCCGGCGTGATGGCGACCGATGCCCTGATCCTGGGCGGCGGCCGCCTAGCCGAGTTGTCCGACGCCAGCCGTGCCCAACTGGATCGGGTGCTGCCGCCGACCTGGTCGCGCGCCAATCCGGTCGACATCATCGGCGACGCCCCGGCGCAGCGCTATGTCGATACGCTGCAGATATTGTTGAGCGCGAAGGAGGCCGACGCCGTGCTGCTGATCCATGCGCCGACCGCGATCGTGCCCAGCATCGAGATCGCGCACGCGCTCACGGCCATGATCGACGCCTCACGGCGCAATGTCTTCACCTGCTGGATGGGTGGGGCGGCGGTGGCGCCGGCGCGCGAGCTGTGCCGCGCCGCCGGGATTCCGACCTACAGCACGCCGGAGCAGGCGGTGCGGGCGTTTTCGCAGGTGGTGCGCTACCGGCGCAACCAGCAGATGCTGATGCAGACGCCGGCTTCGATCGCCGCCGGTTTCAGCCCCGATACCGGCGCTGCGCAGCGCGTGCTGCAGCAGGCGCTGACAGCCGGTCGTGGCATGCTGACCGAGCCGGAAGCCAAGCAGGTGCTGGCCGCCTATGGCATCCCGGTGGTGCAGACAAGGGTGGCGTCCAGCGTGGCCGAGGCCGAACGGATTGCGATTGAACTCGGCTTTCCGGTGGCCCTGAAAATCCTCTCGCCCGACATCACCCACAAGTCGGACGTGGGCGGCGTCGTGCTCGACCTGGAAACGCCGCAGCAGGTGACCAGCGCGGCTGAGGCGATGCTGCGCCGCCTGGGGCAAGCGCAGCCGCAGGCGCGCCTGGATGGCTTTTCGGTGCAGCAAATGGCGCGCCGGCCGCAAGCCTTCGAGCTGATCGTCGGCGCCGCCAGCGATCCGGTGTTCGGGCCGGTGATCCTGTTCGGCCAGGGCGGCACCGCGGTCGAAGTGATTGCCGACCGCGCGCTGGCGCTGCCGCCGCTGAACCGCAACCTGGCGCAGGAACTGGTGGCGCGCACCCGCATCGCGCGCCTGCTGGCCGGCTACCGCAGCCGGCCGGCGATCGACCACGAAGCGCTGTACGCGGTGCTGGTGCGCATTTCGCAATTGCTGTGCGACTTGCCGCAGGTGGTCGAACTCGACATCAACCCACTGTTCGCCGACGAGCACGGCGTGCTGGCGCTGGACGCGCGCATCGGCGTCGCCACCACCAGCGGTCAGGGCAGCGAACGGCTGGCGATCCGGCCCTATCCGCAAGAGCTGGAAGAGACGGTCGAGTGGAATGGCAAGCCGCTGCTGCTGCGCCCGATCCGGCCCGAGGACGAGCCGCAGCACAGCCGTTTCTTCGATGCGCTGTCCGCCGAAGACGTGCATTTCCGCTTCTTTTCGATGCTGCGCCAGCCGGCGCACAGCCAGTTGGCGCGCATGACGCAAATCGATTACGACCGCGAGATGGCGTTCATCGCGGTCGAGCCCGACGGCGCGAATGGCGAAGCGACGCTGGGCGTGGTGCGGGCGATTACCGACCCCGACAACGAGGCGGCCGAATTCGCGATCATCGTGCGTTCCGACTTGAAGCGGCGCGGACTGGGCTTGCTGCTGATGCACAAGATCATCCGCTACTGCCGCAGCCGCGGCACCCGACGCCTGGTCGGCCAGGTCTTGCCGGACAATGCCAACATGCTGCGCCTGGCTCACGAGTGCGGTTTTGAGATGGGCGCCGTCGATGCCGACGGTATCGAACTGACGCTGCCGCTGCGAACCGAATGAAGCGGTGACCGCGGATTTCCTGAAAGGACGAGACATGTACCAACATATCCTGCTGGCGGTGGATGGCAGCGCCAGTTCCGAGCTGGCGCTGCGCGAGGCGGCCCGCGTGGCGTCACCCGGCGCCACCCTGCGCGCGGTGACCGTGGTGGAAAATCCGCTGCTGACTTTTCCCGCGGTGTACGGCGTGGTCGAGAACATGGAAATGGTGGCGTCCGCCATGCTGGATGGCGGGCGCCAGGTCCTGGCGGCGGCGGAAGAGCAGTTGCGCCGCCAGGTGCAGCCGGGGGTCATGATCGAGACGCTGCTGCTGGATCTGACGCAACTGGGCGGCACGATTCCGGGCGCGATCCAGCAGCAGGCGGACAACTGGCCGGCCGACCTGATCGTGATCGGCTCGCATGGCCGCAGCGGTGTCAAGCGCCTGCTGCTGGGCAGCGTGGCCGAGCATTTGCTGCGCCTCTCAACCAGGCCGATCCTGCTGGTGCGCGGGCCACAGGCGGCATGAGGCGGGCACGATTGCAGAGCGGCGGCATAGGTGGCAGCCGATGAACGGGCAACTGGCGTTCCAGTTCGCGGTCGCACTCGGGATCGGTCTATTGGTCGGGGTCGAGCGCGAACGGCGCAAGGGGCAGGGGCCGTTGCGCGCGGCGGCCGGAATCCGCACCTTTGCCATCGTCTCGCTGCTGGGCGCGCTTGGCATGAACCTGGGCGGCGGCTTGCTGCTGGCGCTGCTGGTGGCGACGCTGGGGGTGCTGCTGGCGGTCGGCTACCAGCGCAGCCGCGAGCATGATCCCGGCCTGACCACCGAAGCGGCGCTGCTGCTGACCCTGTTGCTGGGCGCTCTGTGCCTGCGCGATCCGGCACTGGCCTCGGGTCTGGCGGTGACGCTGGCGATCCTGCTGGCGGCGCGCGTGCGCATTCATCGCTTCGTGCGCACGGTATTGAGCCAGCAGGAGCTGAACGACGCGCTGATCCTGGCGGCCGGGGCGCTGGTGGTGCTGCCCTTGCTGCCGGATACCTATCTCGGGCCGTTCGAGGCGATCAACCTGCGTACCGTCTGGAAATTTGCGCTGTTGGTGATGGCGGTCGGCGCCGCCGGCCATATCGCGCTGCGCGTGATCGGCCCGCGTTTCGGCCTGCCGCTGGCCGGCTTCGCATCCGGCTTCATTTCCAGCGCAGCTACCATCGGCGCCATGGGCGAGCGCGCCGCGCGCGAACCGGCGCTGATGGGGCCTGCGGTTACCGGCGCCGTGCTGTCGTCGGTCTCGACGCTGATTCTGATGGCGGCGGTGTTGAGCGCCATCAGCCCGGAGGCGCTGCGCTCGCTGGCGCTGCCGCTGTTCTGCAGCGGCGCCGCGGCGCTGGCGTATGGAGCGTTGTTCCTGGTCAAAAGCATGCGCCGCACGGACCTGCCGGCAACCGTGCGAGGCGCGCCGTTCCAGCTCAAGACCGCCTTGCTGCTGGCGCTGATGGTGGCTGCGATCCTGGTCCTGGCGGCGGCACTGAACGCCTGGCTCGGCGCGGGCGGGGTGTTGGCGGCGGCGCTGATCGGCGGCTTGGCCGATACCCATGCGGCGGCAGCTTCGGTGGCCTCGCTGGCGGCGGCCGGAAAAATCAGCGCTGCGCAGGCGGTGATTCCGGTGCTGGCCGCGCTATCGGCCAACACGCTGAGCAAGGCGGTGTTTGCCTGGGTCAACGGCGGCCGCCAGTTCGCGCTGCAGGTCATTCCCGGCTTGCTGCTACTGGTAGGAGCGGCCTGGGCCGGACTGTTGCTGGCGGCCGGCCTCGGCCTGCGCGGCTGAGATCGACGCCGTTTCGTCGGCGCCAAGCACGCGCATTTGAGCTTGCGCAAGGCGCACGCACGGCCAATTCATATCATCCATGAGAGTACGGGCGCGCCGAGGCTGGATTCCGGTCGCGTCCGCGAGCCCGGCGCCGCTCCTGCCGGGTTTTTCTATTTCAACCGAGAGGTGGATGATGAGCAACAAGCTGACCCGTTTCAATCCGTTTGGTGAACTCGCGCGTTTTGAACCGATGCGCGACATCGAAGAATTTTTCAACGATTTTCGCTGGCGCCCGGCCCTGCGCGAAATGGAGATCGAGCCGCGCATCAAGATGGACGTGGCGGAAACCGACACCGACTATACGGTGAAGGCGGAAATTCCGGGCGTCAAGAAAGAAGACATCAAGATCGAAATCGAAGGCAATCAGATTTCAATCAGCGCCGAGACGCAAAAGGAAACGGAAGAGAAAAAGGGCGAGACCGTGGTGCGCAGCGAGCGCTATTACGGCAAGCAGTATCGTCGCTTCACGCTGCCGCATGAAGTCGATGAAGACAAGGCGCAGGCGAAATATCAGGACGGCGTGCTGGAACTCAACCTGCCGAAAAAATCCGGCCCGGTCGGTGCCCGGCAGTTGTCCGTGCAGTAACCGGCAGCTTGCATGCCCCGGTCGCCTTGCGGCGCCGGGTGCGGTCTTGCCCGCTTTCGTGCCATGCACGCAAAGTTTAGACGAATCAATCACTTGGCCTTGATTTCCGCTGCTTATCCACAGGTTTGATCACAGTTTCTGTGGGTAAGCGGCAGGCCGGCGCCACCCTCATTGCGCACTTCTGCGTGCGCGCCATCCCGTCCGCGCCATTCGGCGCCAGTTGCCGTACACCAAGGATTGCTGTAAAAAGTTGAATGCACCGCGATGTTGGTCGGGCGCGGTCCGCAGTGCGGACGGCCCGCTTTGCCGATTCCGGCGGTTCCATCTTCCGAAGGAGAAATTTCTTGGTCAAGTCACTTTTTGCGGCCGCTGCATCAGCCGCCGTTGCCGCCACGCTGGCGTTCTCGCTGCCGGCTGCGGCCCAGCAAAAATACCAGCCCGAATACCGGCTCTCCACCGTGCTCGGCACGGCCTTCCCCTGGGGCAAGGGCGGCGAGCGCTGGGCCGAACTGGTCAAGGAAAAAACCCAGGGCCGGATCAACATCAAGATGTATCCCGGCACCTCGCTGGTGGCTGGCGACCAGACGCGCGAATTCACCGCGATCCGCCAGGGCGTGATCGATCTCGCGATCGGGTCGTCGATCAACTGGTCGCCGCAGGTCAAGGAATTGAACCTGTTTTCGCTGCCGTTCCTGATGCCCGACTACCGGGCGATCGATGCGCTGACTCAGGGCGAGGTCGGCAAGGAATTGTTCAAGGTGATCGAAAAGAATGGCGTGGTGCCGCTGGCCTGGGGCGAGAACGGTTTCCGTGAACTGTCCAATTCCAAGCATGAGATCAAGACGCCGGCCGACATGAAGGGCTTGAAGTTCCGCGTGGTCGGCTCGCCGCTGTTCAACGACACCTTCACTGCGCTGGGCGCCAACCCGACCCAGATGAGCTGGGCCGACGCCCAGCCGGCGCTGGCCTCGGGCGCGGTCGACGGCCAGGAAAATCCGATCTCGGTATTCACCGGCGCCAAGATCGCCGCGGTTGGCCAGAAATACCTGACGATCTGGGGCTACGTCGCCGATCCGCTGATCTTCGTCGTCAACCGCAAGGTCTGGGACAGCTGGAGCAAGGCCGACCAGGACGCGGTGCGCGCGGCGGCGATCCAGGCCGGACAGGAAGAGATTGCGCTGGCGCGCAAGGGCCTGACCGAAGCCGGCAGCGGCATCTACAAGGAAGTCGAGGCTTCCGGCGTCAAGGTTACGCATTTGACGCCAGCCGAGGTCGACGCCTTCCGCCAACCGACCCGGTCGGTCTACGACAAGTGGTCGAAGACGATCGGCAGCGGCTTGGTGAAGAAAGCGGAGGCGGCGATCGCCGCGCGCAAATAGGGCTGGCCGCTGTTCATGCCGGCAAAGCGCCCCGTTGCCAACGGGGCGTTTTTGTTTCGCCTCGGGCTGGTTTTTTGTAGATACTCCATACGCTAATAGCCCATCCCGCTCTGTTTGTAATTGATATTTCAATATACTCCTGTCAACCGTGAAATTGTGCAAGCGCTTGCAGCACAGTCCGCTGTCGACCTCGCGAACCCCGCGCCGGTTTGACCCTGTGTGAGTCCCGAACGGAAAGAACCATGTCATGAGCGATTTACCCGAATCTTCCACTCCTGCCGCCGAACCGGCGCCGCGCGTGCCGGTGAAAATCGAGGAATTCTGCGCCGCGCTGGCGATGGCGCTGATCTGCTGCATCACCTTCGCCAACGTGCTGGTACGCTATTTCACCGACGTCTCGTTCGCCTTCACCGAGGAATTCTCGATCTTCCTGATGGTGGTGCTGACGCTGTTCGGTGCTGCCGCCGCGTTCGCGCGCAACAGCCACATCCGCATGAGCTTCCTGGTCGATCGCCTGCCGCGCAAATTGGCGCGCTCGCTCGAATACGTGGTGCTGGTCCTGAGCGCGCTGATGTTTGCGCTGATGGCGTACTACGGCAGCTTCCTGTTCTGGGACGACTGGCAGTACGAGACCACCTCGCCCGGGATCGGCATCCCGCAATGGATCTACACGATCTGGCTGCCGTTATTGTCGGCCGTGATCTTCCTGCGCATCGTCGGCCGCCTGGTCCGTTTTGCCCGGAGCGCGGCATGATCGCCGAAGGCAGCCTGATCCTGTTTCTCGGCCTGGCGCTGCTGTTGGCGATCGGCGCGCCGCTGGCGATCGCGCTCGGCATCACCGGCACCATCGTGATCCTGACCGAGAACCTCGGCATCATGTCGGTGCCGACCAATGCCTACAACGGCATCGCCAAGTATCCGCTGCTGGCGCTGCCGGTGTTCGTGCTGGCCGGTATGATGTTCGAGCGCGCCGGCGTGGCCCTGCGTATCGTGCGCTTCGCCGCCGCCATCGTCGGCAAGCGGCGCGGCGGCCAGGGTGTGGTGGCGATCCTGGTCTGCATGTTCTTGGGCGGCATCTCCGGCTCCGGCCCGGCCGATGCGGCGGCGGTGGCGATGGTGATGATCCCGAGCATGTTCAAGCAAGGTTATCCGAAGGAGTTTTCTGCCACCGTGATCGCTGCCGCCGGTTCCACCGCGATCCTGATTCCGCCGTCGATCGCCTTGATCGTCTACAGCGTGCTGGTGCCAGCCGCCTCGGTGCCGGCGCTGTTCGCCGGCGGCATGCTGCCCGGCATCCTGGCCGGGCTGGCGCTGGTGGTTCCGACCCTCTACCTGTCGCGCAAGCACGGCTGGGGCACCCAGGACGATGCGCCGACGCCGCGCTTCTGGGACAGCTTCAAGGAAGCGATCTGGGGCTTGCTGGCGCCGATCATCATCCTGGGCGGCATGCGTACCGGCATGTTTACGCCAACCGAGGCGGCGGTGGTGGCGGCCTTCTACGGCCTGTTCGTCGGCGTCTTCGTCTACCGCACCCTGAATTTCCGCAAGATCTACGCAGTGCTGGTCGAATCGGCGGAAATCTCGGCGGTGGTGCTGATCATCATCTCGCTGGCCGGCGTGTTCGCCCATGCCGGATCGACGCTCGGCGCCTTCGACGCCTTCGCCAAGCTGTTGCTCGGCTTCACCGGCAACGAAGCGCTGATGCTGGTGATGATTTCCGTCATGCTGCTGATCGCCGGCATGCTGCTGGATGCGATCTCGATCTTCCTGGTGTTTTTGCCGATCCTGGTGCCGATCATGCTGACCTACGGCTGGGACCCGGTCTGGTTCGGGGTTGTCATCACGATGAACATGGCGATCGGCCAGTTCACGCCGCCGATGGCGGTCAACCTGATGGTCACCACCCGCATCGCCGGCGTCTCGATGGAATCTACGATCCGCTGGGCGCTGTGGATGGTGGGGGCGATGCTGGCGGCGATGACGCTGGTGATGGTGTTTCCGCAACTGGCGCTGTGGCTGCCGCGCGCCCTGGGTTATTAGATGATGGGGGGTTTCCGTGAGTAGCGATATCTGTTTCATGACGGCCACCGGACTGGCGGCCGAAATCCGCGCCGGCCGCCTGTCGGCGCGCGAAGTGATGGCCGCGCACCTGGCGCAGATCGAGCGCGTCAACCCGCAAGTCAACGCGATTGTCACACTGCACGCCGAACAGGCGCTGGCGGCGGCTGCCGCCGCCGACGAGGCGCAGGCAAACGGCGCGCCGCTCGGCCCGCTGCACGGCTTGCCGGTGGCGCACAAGGACGTGTTCGTCACGCGCGGCATACGCACCACCTATGGCTCCAAGGTGCATGAGCATTTCATCCCGACCAAGAGCGCCTTGCTTGTCGAGCGTCAGCAGGCGGCCGGCGCGATCTCGATCGGCAAGACCAATACGCCGGAATTCGGTGCCGGCGCCCAGACCTTCAACGCCGTGTTCGGCGCCACCCGCAATCCGTACGACCTGTCGAAGACTTGCGGCGGTTCTTCCGGCGGCGCGGCGGTGGCGCTGGCGACCGGCATGGTGCCGCTGGCCGACGGTTCCGACACTGGCGGCTCGCTGCGCTGCCCGGCCAGCTTCAACAATGTGGTCGGCCTGCGCCCGGCGGTCGGCCGGGTGCCGCAATTTCCGGTGCTGGGCGGCTGGGACGCGCTCTCGGTCTCGGGGCCGATGGCGCGCACCGTGCAGGATCTGGCGCTGTACCTGTCGGTGCTGGCCGGACCGGATGCGCGCGACCCGCTGGCGATCGCCGAGGATGGAGCGCGTTTTGCGCGGCCGCTGGGACGCGACTTCAAGGGCGTGCGGATCGCCCTGAGCGCCGACATGGGCGGCCTGCCGCTGGAAGTGCCGGTCAAGCGGCTGGTGGCGGCGCAACGGCCGGTATTCGAGGCGCTCGGCTGCGTGGTGGAGGAGGCCTGCCCGGATTTCCGCGATGCGCAGGAAATTTTCCTGACGCTGCGCGCCTATTTCTTCGAGCTGCAACTGGGCGCGGTGCTGGATTCCCATCCGGGCGTGCTGAAGGATGCCGTGGTGTGGAACATCGAAGCCGGGCGCAAGCTGACCGGGCCGCAACTGGCGCGCACGGAAAAGCTGCGCACCGCATTGTTCCAGCGCATGCATCGTTTCCTGGAACAATATGAATTCCTGGTGCTGCCGGTCAACCAGGTCGTGCCGTTCCCGGTCGAACAGGAATACGTGACCGAGATCGAGGGCGTGCCGATGGCCAGCTATATCGACTGGATGCGCTCCTGCTTCGACATCACGGCCACCGGCCATCCGGCGATTTCGGTGCCGTGCGGCTTCACCGACGACGGCTTGCCGGTCGGCCTGCAGATCGTCGGCCGTCATCAAAGCGAATTCGCGCTCCTGCAAATCGCGCATGCGTTCGAACAGGCGACGCGGATCGGGCAACGGCGGCCGCCGCTCGCGGCCTAGCGCGTCGCCACTGGCTCCGGGCGGAATTTGTCCGGAGCGTATCCGGAGCGTAAACAGGCCAGCGTACAGGTGGGAACAAAGTTACCATTGGGCATCTATCCAAGCCGAACTTCTTTATGCAAACCCTGCCGGCCGGAATTGCCATCTTCATCGCGGAACTGTGTTTCGGGCTGGTCATGGTCGGCATCCATCGCTTCGCGCCGGACGACAAATGCACCCGCTACTGGGCGGTGGCGATGCTGCTGATTGGCGGCGGCATGCTGATCGCCACCGAAAACGCCGGAGCGCCGAATGCGGCCAAGCTGGTGCTCGGCAATTGCAGCATCGTATTGGGCTGTATTTACAATTGGTGGGGTACCCAGCTTTTTTACCGGCAACCGGCCAGCCGCTTCGGCTTGGCGCTGGCCGGTGGCTTCGCGCTGTCGTTCGGTGTGGCGCTGGCGGCTAGTGCCAGCATGTCGCAACGCGCTGTGTTGGTATCGGGTTTCGTGGTGGTGGCCATGGCGCTGGTTCTGCGCGAAGTCGGACGCGGACATCGGGGCCGGCATACCTTCTCCAGCCGCTTGACCGTCCTCGCGATCCTGCTGTTGATCTCGATGTGCTCGGTACGGCTGTTATTGCTGTATTTCGGCATGGGGGCAAACCTGTCGCACATGCCCGGCGTGGCTGATGTTGTGCTGCTGCATTTCATCCCGTTGGCCGGCTTGCTGCTGCTGGGTGCCGGCCTGATGCTGATGTATTTCGAACGAATCATCGCCGAAAACCGCCGCTTGGCGAGCGAAGACGCACTGACCGGGCTGCTGAACCGGGGCGCCATCGCAGCCGCCGGCGAGCGTGCCGTGGCGCATGCGCTGCAACACCGGTTGCCGCTCACCGTGGCGATCCTCGATATCGATTTTTTCAAGAGCATCAACGACAGCCTGGGCCATGACGCCGGCGACCAGGTGCTGGTCGATTTTGCCGGTTTGCTGAGGGCGCACTGTCGCCAGCAGGATCTGGTCGGCCGCTATGGCGGCGAGGAATTCTGCATCCTGTTTCCCGACATGGACGAGGCTGCCAGTATCGGCGCGGCAGAGCGGATTCTGGATGCGGTGCGCGGGTATCGCTACCGGCAGATCCATCCTTTGACGGTCAGCGTCGGGATGGCGGTGCTGACCCGGCAGGAGGCTGCTGCGGCAAGCTGGGCGGCGCTGGTCAAGGCCGCCGACCAGCAACTCTATCTGGCCAAGCAGAATGGCCGCGACCAATGCCGCCGGCAGGTGTTTACCGCCGACCGCAATTCCGTCGGCAGCGGGTTGGCGGGCTGCGGGCCTGCCGCCATATGAGCAATCATCCGTTCGTCCCGCTCGCCGCGAGCTGGGACCAGCGCTATAGCCAGCCCGGTTTCCTGTACGGCACCGAGCCCAACGCCTATTTGGCGAGCCAGCGACATCTGCTAGTGGGCGGCGAGCGAGCGCTGGTGGTGGCTGATGGCGAGGGCAGGAACGGCGTCTGGCTGGCGCAGCAGGGGCTGAAGGTAGAGGCCTTCGACCTGTCGCCGGTGGCGGTGGACAAGGCCAGGCAACTGGCGCAACGCGCGGCGGTGACGGTCGACTTCCAGGTTGGCGATGCCGATGCCTGGGCGTGGCAGCGAGGGGCGTACGACTGCGTGGCCGCCATCTTCATCCAGTTTTTCGGACCGCGGCAGCGCCAGCGGCTCTTCGCCAACTTGATCGCCAGCCTGAAGCCAGGCGGCTACCTGATCCTGCAGGGCTATGCCCCGACGCCGGCCGAACTCGAGGCGATGGGGCCGGAGCTGCTGGATCACCTATACACCGAAGCGCAATTGCGCGCGGAGCTTGCCGACCTGCACATCGTCGATTTGCAGGTTTATCAGTCTCATTTGGTGGAGCAGCCGCAGCAGGAGCAAGCGGCGGCGCTGATCGGCCTGGCGGCGCAAAAGCCCGTGGTTTAGGTTTTCTCTTCCCCGTTGTGTACTCCATTGACTGGAGCAAAGCGCGACCAAGCAGACGAAAGCAACGCCTGATCGGGCAGATCTATTCGAGGTCAGCTTGGTCCGAACCATTAATCCGATCGATACTTGGCTTCGCGCCACGAGGACGCTCCGCGAGCAGGAAGCGCCGGATTCGGTCTACCACGAGCGGCCTTAATGCAAGCCGCGTAGATTGCTCATGTTGAAGAGGCTCGCTTCCTCCAGGGTGTCTACCCCAAGCGTCTGCGCTAGAAGAATTAATTTCTCGTCCTGGATGAAACTTGCCGACGAAACCGCCGCCAGTAGTTTCTCCGGCGCTTGCGAGGCCGCAACCGCATATCCCTGCACGTAGTCGACGCCGATCTCTGCAAGCGTGCGCACGGTGGCGGTGTCCTCAGCCCATTCCGCGATGGTTTTCATGCCAAGATTGGTCGCAAGGCTGACGATCGCCTCCACGATAGCCACATTGGCAGGATGAGCGTTGATATTTACCACGAAGCTTCCGTCGATCTTAAGTACATCGGCAGGCAATTTTTTGAGATAGGAAAACGACGTATAGCCGGCGCCAAAATCGTCCAGGGCTATTTTTGCGCCGTGGCGCCGGACTTGATCAATGAAGCGCAGCGTATTGTCCAGATCATGGAGCGCCACGCTTTCCGTTATTTCAATGCATAATCGACTCGCGGCATCGGCATGGGCGGCCAACATTTCGATCCCGTCCTTCACGAACTGCTCGTCGTTAAGCGAGGCGCCACTCAGGTTCATGCAAACGAACTGGGTATTCGGCAGGCGTGCTGCGTGAGTATCAAGCCAGGCGAGCGTTGTTGCCAGTACCCAGCGGTCAATCACCCCTGCATATCCGTTTTTTTCCGCAATGGGGATAATGCTGCCGGCGCTGAGAACGCTCCCATCGCGATCACGCATTCTTAACAGGACTTCAAAATTCAGGGAATCATGCGGTGACTTGAGCGACATGATCGGCTGCATTTCCAGAAAAAGGCCTGCGGTCGGATCGCTGGTCGACAGGCGTTCAACCAGATTTAACTCCGCCTCCCGCTCCTGGAACGCCGCCGCATTCTTCTCATATACGACCAGCCTGGCACTGGGCCCGCTCTTGGCTTCGCGACAGGCGCGGTCCGCCGCCGATACGGCATCTTTCATTTTCATACCGCCGTTAACTTCGATCAACCCGATCGATCCGCGCACATGAAACGCCTTGTCGCCCACCTGGTAGGGGGTGTCGCCGATGCGTTCGACGATTGCCCGGCAGATCAATGAGGCAAGCGGAATTGCGGTCTTGGGCATGACGATGATGAACTCATCACCGCCGATACGGCCAATCTGGTGCCCGGCAGCCAGCACCGTTTTGATACGTTCGCACACTTGCTGCAGGACCTCGTCCCCCGCGGTATGTCCGAATAGATCGTTGATCAATTTGAAGCGGTCCAGATCGAGGTAGGCGAGCGTCAATGGCAGGTCGGCCGCCGACGGCTCGCTGGCTTGTTCAAATATCCTCTCTATTCCGCGGCGATTAAAGACTTTGGTAAGCGGGTCGTTGTCGGCCATGAAGCGCAAATGTTTGGTCGCCTTTGCCTTTTCGGTAATGTCTTGCAAGGACCCTTCGATTTTTCCACGGGCTAACGTCGCCTTGACAATGAAATGTTTCGTGCCCTCCCGATTCTGAATCTCCATTTCCACTTCCGCATGCGTATGTACCAACTCGTGTAACTGGCTCCATACACCGACGGTAAAGTACTGCTTCCACCAGGTGCGGCCGGCCAATATCTCGGTCGCCCCAAGCATTTTCCTGAGAGCCGGATTCGTGCTCAGGAAATGTCCATACAGATCGAGGGTAAACAGGCCAACCGGCATGGCTTCGTACGCATATTTGAATTGTTCTTGAGCTTCGATTCGCTGCAGGTGTTCCAGACGCATTTGTTCGGCGATTGCCAGTGCCGCCAACAGGCTTGAGGCGAGCGCAGCCGTCACGCTGTTGATCATGCCGATGGGTTCTCGCATTCCGAGCGCCGCAGCCAAAACTTCAGACAGGCTGGACAGAAATGTGACACCGAACGACGCGGCATACCAAAAGGCGACTCGGGTATGGGACCGGAATATGATGCTGCCGAGGCTGAGCGTCATTAGAAACAAGCCGTAACCAGTGAACAGCCACATGACGGGCAAAAACAGGCCGAACGGCAAAACGATTGCGCCAACCATGAGTGGCAGGCATAGCCATTGAGCGAATCTGAGCGGGATCACATACCGAGTCTTTTCGAGTTGTTCGCGAAACAAGGTCTGGTAAAGAGTAAGCGTCGAGACGGCATAGAGTGCGATGGTGCCGGAGCGGCTTAGCAATAACCAGCGTTCGGGAATGTTTTGCCCCAGCCATTGGATGTCCCATCCGGCAGATATCGCGCCAACCCGCAGGTTGAGGAATAGCCATGCGGCGAAGAGTACGTATAGCCCTTGGCGATTGACTAGCGCCATCGTAAAAACGAACAAGGCGAGCATGATCATGCCGCCATCCAGCAAGCCGGACTTACGGTGATATTGCTGAACGGATAGATTGAATTGTTTGGTAGGCCATTGTGTCGCTGTCAAATGCGCCGGACCCACGAAGGTGGCACGGCAAACGACTTGCGCCGGCGTGCGCTCCAGTTGAAGCGCAAAGCCCGCCCGGGCGGGCGTGAGGGCACCCTCGGATCCGGAACGCGAGGATTTGCCAAGCAATTGCAAGGACGCAGCATCCCAGCAAGCGATGCCGGTTGCATGACGAGAGGGAAGTTCGATTGTTTCCGCCCCCCTTGGCGCGTCATTCGCGCTAAAGGCAAACCAGACTGGCGCTTCCGATAAATTCGTATCGTAGTGACGGGTTGGACCCTTGCGCTCCAATTGTGGCAAAACATCCTGGGGCAGCAAGGTGCCGTCGGTCTCTGTCAGGACCTTCAGATCGAGCGGCCTGCTGCCGCTTGTCGCATAGGGATTGCTCCAGGTGACAAGCGCCAATAGGGAAATAAAGGCAATACCTGCCGGAACGGCATAAAACGAGATTGCGCGCAGCGCCGATTCTAAAGCGCGATGAAGGGTCGCCAAAATCGAATTGCGAAAGAAAGGGGACGACCGTGGCATACGTACTTATCTGAGTCCAAGGGAATATGGCCGCTGTCGGATGCCTCATGCGGCTGCATTTTCTGCAAGGATACAGATTAGTGGCGTTGTCGTCTTTCAATCGGTCGCTATGCCCTGCTTATGCCAGGAAACGATGTGGCGGTGCGACCGACAGGGGCGGTGAAATTGGCATGCTGATCGGGCGGGCGTCGTTCCCGCCTTTGATATCGATGTCGGGATGATGGGTATGACAGAAGAAATTCAGCAGCGGGTGCTTGGCCGCGGCCCAGCGCACGTGGCCGCTCTTGATTTCGAAAGCCATCACCCGGTGGGGAAGGTTGCCGGCATGGCGGAGCGGCACATATCCTGTTTCGGGGAAAACATCCGAGAATAGCAATTGTTGGTATTGACGGTCGATTGGCGCTCTGCCGGCAGCCAGCGCCCATGCGATACTGTTTTGCTCGCAATATTGGAAACACGCCTTGATCAGCGCGATCTTGACGATGCGGCCAATACGCCCTTCATCAATGCCAAGCCGCGTCACTTCTGCGAGCTGATGATCTTGCAGCCAGGCCGGAAGTTCGACCGATTGCTCGACAGTCAATCGCTGATGGAGGTTGGTTTGGATGCGTACCGTACCCAGTGGAGAGCCATCCAGCTTGGACTCGGCCAGTAAAACAACAACGTCACTGTCGAAATCAAGCGTTTCCGGCGTGCTGAGGCTCTGTGCAAGCGTGGGTACATGTCGTGCATATGCCGCATGTCGAATCCGCACCGCCTTCCATAGATCAGCGTCGCTGCGGACCCGTTTGACGGTGAACGGGAGCCGCTCCGTACTCATGGCCTGCTCCCGCTCTTTGGTCGTGCTCGGTACCTGGGCCCTGGGCTGGGGAACGGGAACGATTGCGTTGCATGGCTCCATTGAGATACTCCTTGAGGTGAGGGTATGGATTAACCGCTTACAGTACGGTACCCCAACTTGCCCCCACACAAACTTGCGAATTGACTAACTTTCCCCCTCGTTACTTGCGATTGACAATATTGCAATAGTGTGAATTCCCCTTGATTTCCTGGCCGCCGCTTGCGAAATCCCGGTAATCGCACCTTCGATATTCCCGATTTCAGACTAAATAATGTACTGAGTGGGATCCGTCGTGACGAACTGGGGAAGCTGAAATGCGGGATGTGGATTTTCCGTGGCGCAATCTGGCGCTTGGCGAGAAGGTAGAAGCTTTTCGTATGGTGTTGCTTACCCCGTACGTTGCGTACCTGCTGGCCAGACTGCCGTGCCGGAGTGAACGGGTAAGGATTATCTAACTCACCGAAATTCCTGGTTGAGCGCATCCCGGCCGCTGGTGGCGTGGCATTCGTAGCGAGAAATTGCCGGGACGTGCTGCCCCACCTTGGTCCATAAGGGGCAAATCCCTAGTGCGTCGGCCTTGCCGTAACGCCCGAGTGCCCCACGTACAGATTATTTTTCCCCTTTTGGTTCTCATTAAAATCAGCAAATGCTCGGCAACCCTCGCTGCTGGCACCGGAATAGGCCCAAGTATTTCCCAAATCGGGTTACGCAGTGGTTACACAAACGCCAGAAAGCAAAAAGCCCAGCTTGTGGCTGGGCTTTTTGCTTGACTTCTTTGGTGGCCCGGGGCGGAATCGAACCACCGACACAAGGATTTTCAATCCTCTGCTCTACCGACTGAGCTACCAGGCCAAGACGCGAGAGTATATCAAAACAATTTCATTCCGCAAAGTGCGATCTGACCAGGGCCCGGTTGCAATCGCTATAATGCTCGCATGAACGATTTTTCGACCATTCCAGGCACTCCACACGGCGTTTTGTCTGGCGCCGAGCGCTGCGATGTTTGCATCGTCGGCAACGGTGCCATTGGCAAGACGGCGGCGCTGGCACTGGCGCAGGCGGGCTTGCAGGTCACGCTGCTGGGGCAGCCGGCGGCGAGGGCGAGCGCACCGGCCGCGCCGGCGAATGACACGGCCTGGGACTTGCGGGTATATGCATTGAATCAGGTGGCGCAGTCCCTATTGTCTTCGCTCAAGGTATGGGAGGCGCTGGACGCCGCGCGGGTGACTGCGGTCGACGGCATGGTGGTGCATGGCGATGGCGCGGAGCATGCCGGGCGGATCGAATTCGATGCCTATAGCGCGCGGGTCGGCGCGCTGGCCTGGATCGTCGAGGATCGCAATCTGAACCAGGCCCTGGATAGTGCCCTGAAGTTCGCCTCGAATGTGCGCTTTGCAAGCGGTCGCGCCATGCAATTGCAAATCGAGCCGGATGTCGCCCTGCTGCGACTGGAAAACGGCGCGACGCTGCGCGCATCCTTGCTGCTGGGCGCCGACGGCGGCCAGTCCTGGGTACGCCACCAAATGGATATCGGCATCGATTACCGGTCTTACGGGCAGCGCGCGGTGGTTGCCAATTTTGCCTGCGAGCATGCCCATCACGGCATTGCCAGCCAGTGGTTTACCTCGGCCGACGGCATCATTGCCCTGTTGCCGCTGGCCGGGAACAACGTCTCGCTGGTGTGGTCGGCGCCGGACGCGCTGGCCGAAGTATTGCTGCGCGAACCCTTGTCGTGTCTGGCCGAGCGGCTAACGCAATTGCCACAGCAGCCGTTCGGTCGCTTGCAGCCGCTGCAGCCGGAAGCCACCAAGGCGTTTCCGCTGGCGCTACTGCGCGCCCACGCGATCACTGCGCCGCGTGTGGCGCTGGCGGGAGATGCCGCGCACGTGGTGCATCCGTTGGCCGGACATGGCATGAACTTGGGCTTTGCCGATATCGCGGCGCTAGTGGCGGCGATCGGTGCGCGCGGAGCGCAGCGCGACTGTGGCGATGCGCGCGTGCTGGCAAGCTACGCGCGTGCGCGCAAGGAGGACATTTTGCTGATGCAAATTGCCACCGATGGGCTGGAACGGCTGTTTGCGGCCGATTTCGAACCGCTGCGCGTGGTGCGCAATCTGGGATTGAACTTGGTCAATAAGTTGCCTGTCATAAAGCGTAGCCTGATGGCGCACGCTTTGGGTAAACAACAAAAACTGAATTGAAGGGCATCATGAAAAAAATCAAATGGGCAACGGCGGCGGTGCTGGCATGTGTGGCTTTCACGGCAGGAGCTGAAAGCGCGCAGGAAGCGGCCGTCAGAAAGCTGGTCGAGCCGCGACTGGGAGATGGCGCCAAGGTGCAGTCGGTGACCAAGACGCCGTACTCCGGGTTGTTTGAAGTGCGGGTCGGCAACGATATCGTCTATACCGATGCCAAGGCGCAATACTTGTTCGTCGGACGCGTACTTGATACCAAGACCTATCAGGACTACACCAAGGACCGGATCGACGAAATCAGCCGCATCAAGTTTTCCGAGTTGCCGCTCGAATCGGCGCTGAAAACCGTGAAGGGCAATGGCGCACGCAAGATCGCCGTGTTCGAGGACCCGAACTGCGGCTACTGCAAGCGTTTTCGCAATACGCTGCAGGACGTCGACAATGTGACGGTCTATACCTTCATGTACAACATCCTGTCGCCCGATTCGGCCGTCAAGTCGAAAAATGTCTGGTGCTCGGCTGACCGCGCCAAGGCCTGGGATGACTGGATGTTGAACGGCAAGCAGCCGACCACGGCGGCGGAAAGCTGCACCACGACCCCGAACGATAAGATCCTGGCGCTCGGCCAGCAAATGAAGATCACCGGCACGCCGACCATCTTCTTTACCGACGGTTCGCGCATTCCCGGCGCGATCGATGCCAAGGCACTGGAAGCCAAGCTGGCGTCGCTTAAGTAGTGTGGTTTTTGGTGTGGCGGCAGCGAATGCCGCCGCACCGCGCTCACCATGAAATAGGAAGCAACTTCCGCGCCGCACTATAATCGGCTCTCCTTTCACGGAGGCCCGACCATGTTCAATGCGATTCTGCTCAACCGCAACGGCGACGGCAGTACCGACGCCCAACTAACCCAGCTCGATGATGCGCAATTGCCGGCCGACGGCGATGTCACGGTGCGCGTTGATTATTCCACCATCAACTACAAGGACGCGCTGGCGCTGACCGGGCAATCGCCGGTGGTGCGCAAATGGCCGATGGTGCCCGGCATCGACGGTGCCGGCGAAGTGATCGCTTCCTCCGATCCGAACTGGAAAGTCGGCGACGCCTTCATCCTGAACGGCTGGGGCGTCGGCGAAACGCACTGGGGCTGCCTGGCGCAGCGCGCACGCTTGAAGGGCGACTGGCTGATCCCGCGGCCGGCGGCGATTTCAGCCCGGGATGCGATGGCGATCGGCACTGCCGGCTACACCGCAATGCTGTGCGCGCTGGCGCTGGAGCGTGAAGGCATCAACAAGGACAGCGGCGAGGTGCTGGTGACTGGCGCCTCGGGCGGGGTTGGCAGCATCGCGATTGCGATTCTGGCCGGCTGGGGCTGGCGCGTGGTGGCCTCGACCGGCAAGCTGGCGGAGGCGGATTATTTGCGCGCGCTGGGGGCGGCCGAGGTGATCGACCGGGCGGCGCTGTCGGTGCCGGGCAAACCGCTGCAAAAGGAGCGGTGGGCGGCGGTAGTCGATTCGGTCGGCTCGCACACGTTGGCCAATGCGCTGGCACAAACCCGCTATGGCGGGGTGGTGGCCGCCTGCGGCTTGGCGCAAGGGATGGATTTGCCTGCCTCGGTGGCGCCGTTCATCCTGCGCGCGGTACACCTGATCGGGATCGATAGCGTGATGGCGCCGCGCGCGCGCCGCATCGAGGCCTGGCGGCGCCTGGCCACCGATCTCGATCCGGCGAAGCTGGCATTGATCACGCGCGAGGTCGCGCTGCCACAGGTGCTGCAGCAGGCACCCGACATCCTGGCTGGCAAGCTGCGCGGGCGCATAGTGGTCAACCTGAATGCTTGATTTGCCGCCGGCAATGGCTTCCGAGAGGCGTTTTACAGCGATCTTGGAGGGTGGCTCCAGCCATGCCTGCGCCGGACGCGGTAGTCGATTCTGCACGAGCCGGGGCGGGATGATTTGTTGCGCTACCGCAAACTTGTAAAAGCTCCCTATCCAGCCGACGCATTGCTGTAATATCGTTGCTTTTCGCATCATTTCGCAGTGCCTGTAGAGACAGCATTCTGCATTCGGCGCAGGCGCCGCCAACGACGTTTTTTCGAAGGGTTTTATTTGAATCCGTTCACGGCATACAACGGGCGCGACTGGTCAAAGCTGATCGGCTTGGCCTTGCTCTATGCCGTGATGGCACAAATCAGCCTAAGCTTTGCCACTGTTCTCGGCACCCTTAGCCTGATCTGGATTCCGAGCGGGCTGGCGCTGGCGGCAATGCTGATCGGCGGGAAAAAATACGCATGGGCAATTTTTGTTGGCTCATGCGTGATTTTTTACGTCAGCATAGGGCAGCAATCGCTCCTCTTCTCGCTGCTGATGGGATTCGGCAATCTGCTGGAGGCATGGTTCGGCTTTTGGCTGTTGAGCCGCAAAGGGCGCTTCGACCGCGACATGTCGCGCGCCAGCGATTTTTTCCTGTTGCTGCGGGCCGCTCTGCTCAGCCCCGCGCCGTCGGCGCTGATCGGCGGCACCGTTCTGGCGGGCCTCGGCTCGCTGCCGTCGGAGTCGGTGCAATTGAGCGTGCTGTACTGGTGGATGGCCGACACCTTCAGCATCCTGCTGGTGACGCCGCTGATTCTGATCTGGCGCCACCGGCCGGACTATCCACTGCGCGGCCTCACCCTATTGGAACCGATGCTGCTGCTGGGACTGACGCTGCTGTTCGGACTGGTGATTTTTTTCGAATGGCTGCCCGGAGTGCGCGGGCCGCTGCTGAGCGCTTCCCTGATGTTTGTCTTCGTGCTGTGGAGCGCCATGCGCTTCGGGCGCCATATGACGCTGATCGTACTGTGCGTGACGCTGGCGCAAGCGATATTGAGCGTGGTGGCCGGCACCGGGTATTTTGCGAACGACCTGGAGCAAACCGGCCTGGCCAGCCTGTGGCTCTACTTCGTGACGCTGGTGGCAGCCGGCATGGCGCTGGCCAGCGCCGCCGACGAACGTAACGCCAGCAAGCGCGAGCTGGAATCAAGCAATGCGCGCTTCATTGCCTTCATGGACAATCTGCCGGGTATGGCCTACATCAAGGACGCGCGGCGGCGCTACATCTTCGCCAACAAGGCGTTCGAAAGCGAAGGCGCGCTGAAGCTCCCACCTGGCGCCTACCTCGGCCTGACCATGGAGGAGATCGATCCGTATCAGGTATCGCCAGAGGCGCTGGCGCAGGTGCAGGCCGACGACGAAGCAGTCCTGTCTCAACGGCAGGTGTTGTCGCGGGAACTGGCGGTCGGTCCCTTGTCGGGTCGAAATACCTTGCTGGCGCTGAAATTCCCGATCATCGAGAGCGATGGCAACGTGCTGGTGGGTGGCATTACGCTGGATATCTCGGAGCGCAAGCGTGCCGAGGCGCGCATCGCCCGGCTGACCCGGTTCTACAAAGCCTTGAGCGAAGTCAACCAAGGGATCGTGCGCCTGACCGAGGCGGCCGAGCTGTTTCCGCTGGTATGCCGCACCGCGGTCGTGTATGGCGGCGTCAAGATGGCCTGGATCGGCCAGGCCGATCAAGCAACTGGGCGTGTGGTGCCGGTTGCCAGCTACGGCAGCGAGCTCGATTACCTGGATGGCCTGGTGATTTCGGTGCGCGAAGACCTGCCGGAAGGCCGCGACCAGGTCAGCATCGCCTACCGGGAGAATCGCAGCTTCGTCGCCAACGATTTGCGCACCCGTGCCGACATCGAGCCGTGGCGCGAGCGGCTGGCGCGGCATGGCTTCCAGGCCTGTGCCTCGTTTCCGGTGCAGCGTGGCGGCCGGCCGTTTGCCGTCTTTACCGTCTATCACGAAGAGGCCGACACCTTCGACGCCGAAGCGGTAGCGTTACTGGAAGAAATGGCGAGCGACATCAGTTTCGCACTCGACAACTTCGACCGCGAGCAGCATTTCCGCGCCTTCTTCGAGCGTTCGATGGTCGGCATGGCGACCACCGGCGTCGACATGCGCTGGCTGGAAGTGAATGCGGCGCTGTGCGACATGCTCGGTTACACGCATGACGAACTGCTGCGGCTGACCTGGTCCGAGCTCACCCATCCCGACGACCTGGACCTTGATCTCTCGTATTTCGATCGGGTCCTGCGCGGCGAGATCGACGATTACGAACTCGACAAGCGATTCCTTCACAAGAGCGGCAAGGTGGTCCATACGCACGTCACGCCGCGCGCGCTGCGCCGGGAAGACGGCAGCGTGAATTATTTCGTGGTGGTGGTGCAGGACGTCACCGAGAAAAGGCAATCCGCGGAAACGATCTGGCGGCAGGCGAATTTCGACCCGCTCACCGGCCTGCCGAACCGTCGCATGTTCGCCGATCGACTCGAGCAGGAGATCAAGAAGCGGCATCAGAACCGGCAGCCGCTGGCGCTGATGCTGATCGACCTGGATCGCTTCAAGGAAGTCAACGACACCCTGGGCCATGCCAAGGGCGACGCGCTGCTGGTGCAAGCGGCGCGCCGCATCGGCGGCTGCTTGCGCGAATCGGATACGGTGGCACGTCTGGGCGGCGACGAGTTCATGATCATCCTGTCCGAATTGCCCGACGTGCAGCAGATCGAAACCCTGGCCAATGCCTTGCTGGAGCGACTGACCGAGGCGTTCCAGCTGGGGGCGGACGCCGTATACCTGTCGGCCAGCATCGGCATCACCCTGTATCCCGAGGATGCCAGAGACGCCGAGCAGCTGATCCGCAATGCCGACCAAGCCATGTACGCGGCCAAGGGTCTGGGACGCAACCGCTTCAGCTACTTCACCAGCGCCCTGCAGGATCTGGCGCAGACGCGGCAAAGGCTGAGCCATGATTTGCGTTCCGCGCTGGCCGAGCACAAGTTCGAACTGTATTTCCAGCCGATCGTCGATCTGGGCACCAATCGGATCGTCAAGGCCGAAGCGCTGTTGCGCTGGCATCATCCCCAGCGCGGCATGATCAATCCAGTCGAATTCGTGCCGCTGGCCGAGGAAACCGGGCTGATACTGAGCATCGGCAAGTGGGTGTTTCACGAGGCGGCCAACTGGGCGCAGCGCTGGGCCGAACGCTACGCGCCCGGCATCCAGATCAGCGTCAACACCTCGCCGATCGAATTCCTGGCCGACAGTTACAATCCGGACGCGTTGCTGGAGTATCTGCGTCTGCTCGGACTGCCTGGCAACAGCATTGCCATCGAGATTACCGAGGGGGTTCTGCTCAACGCCGAGCAGCGGGTGACCGATCACCTGCTGAAATTCCGCCGTGCCGGCCTGGACATTGCCATCGACGATTTCGGTACCGGCTATTCCTCGCTGGCCAGCCTGAAAAAGTTCGATATCGATTACCTGAAAATTGATCAGGCATTCGTCCGCAATCTGGCCACCGATCCCAACGACATGGCCTTGTCGGAGGCGATCATCGTGATGGCCCACAAGCTGGACCTGCGGGTAGTAGCCGAGGGGGTCGAAACCGAACAGCAGCGCGCGCTGCTGCTGGCGGCAGGTTGCGATTATGGCCAGGGCCACCTGTTTTCGCCGGCGGTGACGGCGCAGGAGTTTGACGCGCTCCTGGCCGCGCAGGCGGGCGGCACCAGCGCTGCTTGATGCCGGGCCTATCTTCCATTTTTTCTGGATGATGAATGAAGAACGCGATTCACTACGACTTGTTTTTGCACGACCCCGCAGCGCATCTATTCACGGTAAAAATGACGCTGGCAGCGCCGGCGCCGGAAGGCCAGCGGTTCCTGCTGCCGGCCTGGATTCCTGGCAGCTACATGGTGCGCGAATTCGCGCGCAACATCGTGCGCATCCGCGCCGAAGCCGGCGGCAAGGACGTCGCGCTGACCAAGCTCGACAAGCATAGCTGGCAAGCCGCACCGTGCGCCGGCACGCTGACCGTCCACTACGAAGTGTATGCCTGGGATCTGTCGGTGCGCACCGCGCACTTCGATCAAAATCATGCCTTCTTCAATGGCAGCAGCCTGTTCCTGCGCGCCGCCGGCCACGAGAATGTGCCGCACGTGGTGGAACTAAGGCGGCCGGCCGGCGCCCGCTACAAGAATTGGCGCGTGGCCACCGCGCTGCCGGAACTGGGCGCACGGCGCTATGGCTTCGGCAGCTATGCCGCCGCCGGCTACGACGAACTGATCGACCATCCGGTTGAAATCGGCGAGTTCGCGCTCGCCAGCTTCGAGGCGCACGGTGTGCCGCACGACCTCGTGATCAGCGGCCAGGTGCCGAACCTGGATATGGAACGCCTGTGCGCGGATCTGCAAAAGATTTGCGAGGTACAGATCGCGCTGTTCGAGCCGCACACACGGGCCGCGCCGATGGCGCGCTACGTGTTCCTGACGCTGGCGGTGGGCGACGGTTATGGTGGCCTCGAGCATCGCGCCTCGACCGCGCTGATCTGCGCGCGCGCCGATCTGCCGGTGCGCGGACAGTCGGAAATGAGCGATGGCTATCGCGGCTTTCTCGGCTTGTGCAGCCATGAATATTTCCATACCTGGAACGTCAAGCGCATCAAGCCGGCGGCGTTCGCGCCTTACGACCTGCAAGCCGAAAACTACACGCCCCTGCTGTGGCTGTTCGAAGGCTTCACCAGCTATTACGACGACCTGATGCTGGTGCGCAGCGGCGTGATCGACGAGGCGGCGTACCTGAAGCTGGTGGCGAAAACCGTCAACAGCGTGCTGCGCGGCAGCGGTCGCCACAAGCAGAGCGTGGCCGAATCCAGCTTCGACGCCTGGACCAAGTACTACCGGCAGGACGAAAACGCGCCGAACGCGATCGTCAGTTACTACACCAAGGGCTCGCTGGTGGCGCTGGCGCTGGACTTGACGATCCGTACCGGCAGCGGCGGCAAGAAATCGCTCGACGACGTGATGCGCATGCTGTGGCAGCGTTACGGCCGCGATTTTTACGCGCCGGACGGCAGCGGCGGGCGCGGCGTCACCGAAGCCGAATTGGCGGCGGTGTTCGACGCCGCCAGCGGCCTGAAGCTGGGGCGCACCATCAAGCGCTACGCCGAGGGCACCGAGGATCTGCCGCTGGCGCGCCTCTTGGCGCCGTTCGGCGTCAAGTGGGGCAATGCGCACGTCAACCACAAGCCGAGCCTGGGCGTGCGCACGGTGGTCGCCGGCGCCGACTGCAAGCTGGCCAACGTGTATGAAGACGGCGCCGCCCATCGCGCCGGGTTGTCGGCCGGCGATGTGCTGGTGGCAATCGACGGCTTGCGCGTCACCGCCAGCAACCTGGATTTGCTGTTGGGCCGCTACCGAATCGATGACAGCGTGACGCTGCACGCATTCCGGCGCGATGAATTGATGGCGTTTACCGCGCTGCTGACGGCGGACGCGGCGCCGCAAGTGACGCTGACGGCGCAGGCCAAGCCGGCGGCGCTGGTGAAGAAGCGCGCGGCGTGGCTGAAGCAAAGCCCGAGATAGCTGCCGGTGGCCGCGCAGCCGGCTGTGAAATCTCAGGTTTTATTGGAGTATATTTGCAAAATAACCATTTCATGGGCGAGATTGATTGCTTGCCCAGGGAGTATATGGTTTGTCGCCGCTAGCCAGATGTACGCAAATTCGGCAGCTGCGGTTCAGGCGTGCGGCGTGAACAGCCGCGCCAGCTCCGCCCCCGGCTGCGGCGCCCGCATGAAGGCTTCGCCCACCAAAAACGCATGGACGTCGGCATCGCGCATGCGCTGCACATCCTGGGGCGTCAGAATCCCGGATTCGGTCACCACCAGCTTGTCCGCCGGAATTCGCGGCAGCAGGTCGAGCGTGTTGGAGAGCGAGGTTTCGAAGGTGCGCAGGTTGCGGTTGTTGATGCCGAGCAGGGCGCTGTTCAAGCGCAGCGCCGCCTCCAGCTCGGCGCCGTCGTGCACCTCGACCAGCACGCTCATGCCCAGTTCATGCGCGCAGGCTTCCAGCTCCGCCATCAGGCCGGGATCGAGCGCGGCGACGATCAAGAGGATGCAATCGGCGCCCCAGGAACGGGCTTCGTACACCTGGTACAGGTCGACCATGAAGTCCTTGCGCAAGACCGGCAAAGCGCAGGCGGAGCGCGCCTTTTGCAGGTATTCCGGCGCGCCCTGGAAAAATTGGACGTCGGTCAGCACCGACAGGCAGGCGGCGCCATGCGCGGCGTAATCGGCGGCGATTGCGGCCGGATCGAAATCAGCGCGCAGCACGCCTTTCGACGGCGAGGCTTTCTTGATTTCGGCAATGACGCCGGCGTGCCCTTCGGCAATCCGCTTGCGTAACGCCACTTCGAAGCCGCGCAGCGCTTGCCGCGACTCGCGATCGGTTTCAACCTCGCGCCGCAGGCTGGGCAAGTCGCGATGTTTTTTAGCGGCGGCGACTTCTTCGGCCTTGACTGCCAGAATCTGTTGCAGGATGTCGGACATGGCGGCCCCCTTACGCGGCTGCGCCGAGTTGCTGCGACACGCGCACGAATTGATCAACCTTGGCGCGCGCGGCGCCGGAGGTGACGGTTTCGCGCGCACGGGTCAAACCGTCGGCAATCGAGGCGGCGGCGCCGGCCGCATACAGCGCGGTGGCCGCATTCAGCAGCACGATGTCGCGCACCGGACCGGGCGTGTCGTTCAGCGCTTCCAGCACTTTCTGCTTCGACTCGGCGGCGCCGGCAACCTTCAGGTTACGGGTTGCCATCATCTGCAGGCCGAAATCCTCTGGATGGATTTCATATTCGCGGATCTGGCCGTCGATCAGCTCACCAACCAGGGTGGCGGCGCCGAGCGAGACTTCATCCAGGTTGTCGCGGCCCCATACCACCAGCGCGCGCTGTGCGCCGAGGCGCTGCAGCACCCGCACCTGGATGCCGACCAGGTCGGGGTGGAACACGCCCATCAGGATGTGCGGCGCACCGGCCGGATTGGTCAAGGGCCCCAGGATGTTGAAGATCGTGCGCACGCCCAGTTCCTTGCGCACCGGAGCCGCATGTTTCATCGCCGCATGATGATTCGGCGCATACATGAAGCCGATGCCGCTTTGCGCGATCGATTGCGCCACCTGTTCCGGCGTCAGATTGATGTTGGCACCCAGCGCTTCCAGCACGTCGGCACTGCCCGAGGATGACGACACGCTGCGCCCGCCATGCTTGGCGACGCGCACGCCGGCGGCGGCGGCCACGAACATGCTGGCGGTCGAGATGTTGAAGGTGTGGGCGCCGTCGCCGCCGGTGCCGACGATGTCGAGCAAATTGCTGGTGTCGGCCATCGGCACCTTGGTTGCGAATTCGCGCATCACCTGGGCGGCGGCGGCGATTTCGCCGATGGTTTCCTTCTTCACGCGCAAGCCCATGGTCAAGGCCGCGATCATCACCGGCGACATTTCGCCGCTCATGATGCGGCGAAACAGCGACAGCATTTCGTCGTGGAAAATTTCGCGGTGTTCAATGCAGCGCAGTAGCGCTTCCTGCGGGGTAATCGACATGATGTTTCCTGGCTGGACGGGGATGAGGGAGTCGGGCGCTGGTTTATGGTGGGCAATCACGCTTGGCCCTGCATGAAATTTTTCAAGAGCGCATGGCCGTGTTCGGACAGGATCGCTTCCGGATGAAACTGCACCCCCTGCACATCGAACTGGCGATGGCGCACGCCCATGATTTCGCCGTCGTCGGTCCACGCGGTCACTTCCAGGCAGGCCGGCAGCGAGGCGCGTTCGATCGCCAGCGAGTGGTAGCGCGTAACCTTGAACGGACTCGGCAGCCCGTGAAACACGCCAACCCCGGTATGTGCGATCGCCGACACCTTGCCGTGCATGACCTCTTTCGCGCGCACGATATTGCCGCCGAAAGCCGCGCCGATGCTCTGGTGGCCGAGGCAGACGCCGAGGATCGGGATTTGGCCGGCGAAGCGCTGCAACAGCGGCACCGAGATCCCGGCTTCGTGCGGCGTGCAGGGGCCGGGCGAGATGCAGATGCGCGCCGGCTGCAGTTGCGCCACTTGTTCCAGCGTGATCTCGTCGTTGCGGAAGGTGCGCACCTCCTCGCCCAGTTCGCCGAAATACTGCACCAGGTTGTAGGTGAACGAATCGTAGTTGTCGATCATCAGCAGCATGATTTTTCCTTAGGCATAGCGGGCCGCGCCGGCCGCACTTTGCTGCGCGGCGGCAGGGTCGGCAAAAAAGGCCTGGCAGGTCGCGACCACCGTGGCGATATCGGCGGCGCTGACGTCCAGATGGGTGACGAAGCGGCTGACCGGCCCGATCTGGGTCAGGATGCCGTGGTCCTTCAGGTGCGCCTCCAGCGCCGCGCAGGTGGCGGCCGGCACCTTGACGAACAGCATGTTGGTGGCGATGCTGACGATCTCCAGCGGCGCGATTTTGGACAGGCCGGCCGCCAGCGCGGCGGCATGGGCGTGGTCTTCGGCCAGTCGCGCGAAGTTGTGCTCCAGCGCATACAGTCCGGCCGCCGCCAGCATGCCCGATTGGCGCATGCCACCGCCCAGCAGCTTGCGCCAGCGGCGCGCGCGGCCGACCAGTTCGGCACTGCCACACAAGACGGCGCCGGCCGGCGCCCCCAGTCCTTTCGACAGGCAGATCGACACCGTATCGAAACCGGCGCACGCCTGTTCCAGGCTGATGCCTTGCGCCACCGCGGCGTTGGCGACGCGCGCACCGTCCAGGTGTAGCGCCAAGCCCTTGCTGCGCGCCAGCGCTTGCGCTGCCTGCACATAAGCGGCCGGCAACACCTTGCCGCCGATGGTGTTTTCCAGCGCCAGCAGGCGGGTGCGCGCGAAGTGGTCGTCGAGCGGCTTGATCGCGGCTTCGATCTTGTCCAGCGGGATGCTGCCGTCGGCGGCGTTTTCCAGCGGCTGCGGCTGGATCGATCCCAGCACCGCGGCGCCACCGCCCTCGTACTTGTACGTGTGCGCCAGTTGGCCGACGATGTATTCATCGCCGCGCGCGCAGTGCGCCATCAGCGCCGCCAGGTTGCTTTGCGTGCCGCTCGGGAAGAACAGCGCGGCTTGCATGCCGGTGCGGGTCGCCATCACCGCCTGCAAATGGTTGACGGTCGGATCGTCGCCCCAGACGTCGTCGCCCAGTTCGGCGGCGACCATCGCCGCCTTCATCGCCGCGCTCGGGCGCGTGACGGTATCGCTGCGCAGATCAATCATGGCATGTCCTTGGAAAGTCGTACTAGGGCCGGGTAGTTACCGAACGGGTCGAGCGGAAAGCGGGTGCGGGCCGATGGCGGGAGATCAACGCTCTCCGTCCAAGCCATCCTGCACCTGCTCCGCCGCTCTCAATACCGCGCGGGCTTTGTTTTCAGTTTCCTGCCATTCCATTTCCGGTACCGAGTCGGCGACGATGCCGGCCGCCGCCTGCACGTACAGCGTGCCGTCCTGGATCACGCCGGTGCGGATCGCGATCGCGACGTCCATTTCGCCGCCGAACGACAGGTAGCCGCAGGCGCCGCCATAGATGCCGCGCTTGACCGGCTCCAGTTCGTCGATGATTTCCATCGCCCGCACTTTCGGCGCACCGGACAGGGTGCCGGCCGGGAAGGTGGCCTTCAGTACGTCCAGGTTCGACAGGCCCGGTTTGAGGATGCCCTCGACGTTGGAAACGATGTGCTGTACATGCGAATACTTTTCGATGACGAACTGCTCGGTGACTTTCACGCTGCCGATCTCGGCGATGCGGCCGATGTCGTTGCGCGCGAGGTCGATCAGCATCACATGTTCGGCGATTTCCTTGGGGTCGGCCAGCAGTTCGGTGGCCAGCTGTGCATCTTTTTCCGGGGTGGCGCCGCGCGGACGGGTGCCGGCCAGCGGACGGATCGTGACCTTGCGGGCGCCGTCGGCCAGCGCTTCGTTGCGCACCAGGATTTCCGGCGAGGAGCCGACGATCTGCAGGTCGCCGAAATTGTAGTAATACATGTAGGGCGACGGATTCAGCGAGCGCAGCGCCCGGTACAGCGAGAGCGGCGAATCGACGTAGGGCTTCCTGATGCGCTGGCCGATCTGTACCTGCATCAGGTCGCCGGCCATCACGTATTCCTTGGCGCGCGCCACCGCCCGCAGATAGTCTTCCTTGGCGAATTCGCGCACGCTGTCGGTGCGTACCGAAGCCGAGGTGACCGGCGCAGCGACCGCGCGGCGCAGCATCGCGCGCAAGTCCTGCAGCCGCTGGCGCGCCTTGCTGAAGGCTTCCGGCAGGCCCGGATCGGCATACACGATCAGGTACAGCTTGCCGGACAGGTTGTCGATCACCGCCAGTTCTTCGGTCAGCAGCAGCTGGATCTCGGGCAGGCCGAGGTCATCCGGCGGCGCCGAATGTGCCAGCCGCGGCTCGATGTGGCGCACCGCGTCGTAGCCGAAATAGCCGGCCAGGCCGCCGCAGAAGCGCGGCATGCCTGGGCGAAAGGCCACCTTGTAGCGGGCCTGGAAGGCGGCGATGAATTCGAGCGGATTGCCGTCGGCGGCTTCCACCACTTCATCGTGCTTGAGCACTTCAATCCGGTTGCCGTAGCTGCGCAGCAAGGTCGAGGCCGGCAGGCCGATGAAGGAATAGCGGCCGAAGCGCTCGCCGCCGACCACCGATTCCAGCAGGAAGGTATTCTTGCCGGCGCGTTGCGACTGCGCCAGTTTCAGGTACAGCGTCAGCGGCGTTTCCAGATCGGCGAAGGCTTCGGCGATCAGCGGAATGCGATTGTAGCCTTGCGTGGCCAGCGACTTGAATTCGAGTTCGGTCATGGTTCTCTCCGGGGCGCGCACAAGGAACGAAGAAGGGCGCGGCGGGTGCTGCAAAAAACGATGTCGGCCGCGTGCGTGCGGTCGACGGCGATCGGGGGTGTTTACTTAGCCCAGGATTGCCAGCGTCGCCACAGCCAGGCCCCGGTGGCGGCTGGCACGGCGAACGTGCGTTTTTTGTCGAGAAACATGGTGGTCGCGATTTGCGTATGGGCTATGCGGAAATCAGTTGCGCTGCATGCTGCAGCGTCGAAACTATACCATCCGAATCGACCTCGTGTATAGGCTGCCCGTGGTTGTAGCCATAGGGGACGTTCAGCACGCGGCAGCCGGCGGCGCGCGCCGCCCGCGCATCGTTGGAGGAGTCGCCGATCGCCACCACCTGCGCCGGCGCCAGCCCGAAGTCGGCGCACACCTGCAGCAGCGGGCCGGGATCGGGCTTCTTGGTGGGCAAGGAATCGCCGCCGTAGACCACTTCGAAATAGCCGCGCAAGCCGGTCTGTTCCAGCAGCGGCAGCGCGAATGCGATCGGCTTGTTGGTCACGCAGGCCAGCCGTAGGCCGTGCGCCCGCAAAGCCTGGAGCCCGGCCAGGACGCCGGGGTAGATGCTGACGTGGTCGCCATTGATCGCATCGTAGTGGCCCTGGTAGGAGGCCAGCGCGGCCGCGAAGTGGAACTCCACCTGCGCGGCATCGAAATCGACGCCGAGCACGCGCCGGATCAGGTTTTCCGAACCCTTGCCGACAAACTCGATAATGGTTTGCAGCGATAGGGGGGACAAATCGAATTCGGCGCGCATGCGGTTGACCGCAACATGGAAGTCCGGCGCGGTATCGACCATGGTGCCGTCAAGATCGAGAATGGCGGCGCGCACGCCGCTCCACTGGATGCGTTCGGGGGCATTCATGCGCGGGCCAGTTGCGCCCGCATGGCGTCGATTACGGTCTTGTAGTCGGGCTGGCCGAAGATCGCCGAGCCGGCGACGAAGGTGTCGGCCCCGGCTTTTGCCGCTGCTGCGATGTTGTCGATTTTGATGCCGCCGTCCACTTCAAGCAGGATCTCGCGCCCCGACTGGTCGATACGCTGGCGTACAGCGGCGATTTTTTGCAACGCTTGCGGAATGAACGACTGGCCGCCAAAGCCGGGATTGACCGACATGATCAGGATCAGGTCGAGCTTGTCCATCACATAGTCCAGGTAATCCAGCGGCGTCGCCGGGTTGAACACCAGCCCGGCCTTGCAGCCGTGGTCGCGGATCAGTTGCAGGGTGCGATCGATGTGTTCAGAACCCTCGGGATGAAAGCTGATGATGTTGGCGCCGGCCTTGGCGAAATCCGGGACAATGCGGTCGACCGGCTTCACCATCAGATGGACGTCGATCGGCACTTGCACGTGCGGCCGGATCGCTGCGCAGACCAGCGGTCCGATCGTCAAATTCGGCACATAATGATTGTCCATCACATCGAAATGGATGAAGTCGGCGCCGGCGGCTACGACGTTCTTCACTTCTTCGCCCAGTTTGGCGAAATCGGCGGACAGGATGCTGGGAGCGATGCGATAGTTGGGCATGGCGGTGATTGAATAAGGGAATGCGAGATTTTACCTTGCCGCCAAATTCGGCAGCGCATGACCGATACTTGCGTCACAATCCCGTTTCCGGCACCGCCGCGAGCATGCCGCCGCAAACGCGGCAATCCAGGGAATGAATACGAGGAAGGCACCATGGCAGCTTATGAATTCACCGTCACCGTCCGCACCCAGTATCTGGAAGAGCAGTCGGACCCGGAGCGCTCCACCTTCGTGTTTGCCTATGCGATCACGATCAAGAACACCGGCCAGGTCGCGGCGCAACTGATTTCGCGCCACTGGGTGATCACCGATGCCAACAACCGGGTCGAGGAAGTGCGCGGTCTCGGGGTGGTCGGCCAGCAGCCGCTGTTGCAGCCGGGTGAACAATTCGAGTACACCAGCGGCGCCTCGCTGTTTACGCCGCAGGGTTCAATGGTGGGCGAGTACTTCTGCGTGGCGGAAGACGGCGAGCAGTTCGAGGCGAAAATTCCCGAATTCGTGCTGTCGCTGCCGCGGACCTTGCATTGAACCGGATCAGCCGTGCGGCGCCGGGTCGTCGTCCGGCGGCAGGGCCTTGTCCTTGCGTGCCGGCGGTTCCGGTTTTCGCCCGGAGAACATGGTCCACCATACGATGAAAGCCAGCAACAGAAAGGCCACGCCGGCCTCCAGAAACAATAGCCACATAATTCTTTGCTCACGATGTCGTTCAAACGCTCAAGTCTACTCGTTTCCACCCTATTGATTGCACTCGCGGCCTGCACCACGCCGCAGCCAGAACAGCGGCCGGCGGTACCGGTACCGCCGGTGGCGAAGCCGGTCGAAATCCTGCAGCCCGCCACATATGCCAAGCTTCCCGGCTGGGACAAGGACGATCTGCGCCAGGCTTGGCCGGCGTTCCTGGCATCCTGCCAGGTGCTGGTAAAACAGTCCGACTGGCAGGAGCCGTGCACGATCGGACGCGACGTCAATGCCGCCGACGAGCGCGCGGTGCGCCGTTTTTTCGAGGCTTTTTTCCTGCCGTACCAGGTATTCAACCAGGACGGCAGCGACAGCGGCCTGGTGACCGGCTATTACGAACCGCTGCTGCGGGGCGCGCGCAAGCGCGGCGGCCCGTTCCAGACCCCGCTGTATCGGGCGCCGGAGGATCTGCTGACGGTTGATTTGGCCGGGATCTATCCGCAATTGCAGGGTTTGCGCCTGCGCGGGCGGGTGGTCGGCAACAAGGTGGTGCCGTATTTTTCGCGCGCCGAACTGGAGAAATCGGGCGCACTCGCCGGCAAGGAACTGCTGTGGGTGGACGATCCGATCGAGGCGTTCTTCCTGCAGGTACAGGGCTCGGGCCGGGTGCGCCTGGCCGATGGCAATGAAATGGTGCGCGTGGCCTATGCCGATCAGAACGGCTATCCGTATCAGTCGATCGGCCGCTACCTGATCGATCAGGGCGAACTGAAACTGGAGCAAGCCTCGGCCCAAGGCATCAAGGCGTGGGCGGCGGCCAACCCGGCGCGCCGCCAGGAATTGCTGAACGTCAACCCGAGCTATGTGTTCTTCAAGGAAGAAAAAATCGCCGATCCGAACAAGGGACCGAAGGGCGCGCTCGGCGTGCCCTTGACGCCGCAACGCTCGGTCGCGGTCGATACCCGCTTCGTACCGCCCGGTGCGCCGGTGTTTCTGGCTACTACTCAGCCCAATAGCAATGTCAGCCTGCAGCGCCTGATGCTGGCACAGGATACCGGCGGCGCCATCAAGGGCGCGGTGCGAGCCGACTTTTTCTGGGGTTTCGGCGCCGCCGCCGGCGAACAAGCGGGGCGCATGAAGCAGCGCGGGCAGATGTGGATACTGTGGCCGAAGGCCGGCACGGTGCCGCGCCCGCGGCTCAACTGATATCGGCGCCGAACCCCTTATCCACGCAATACCAGCACCGGGACGGCGCTGTGCGCGAGTACCTTTTGCGTTTCGCTGGCGACGAACAGCTTGCTCAGTCCCTTGCGTCCATGCGAAGACATGAAGATCACGTCGCAGCCGTATTTCTTCGCGGTATTGATGATTTCCTCGCTCGGACTGAAGGACTGCGTGGTAACCACTTGGCACGGTACGCCGACCGCGCCGGCGGCATCCGCGATTTTTTGCACGTTCTGCTGCGCCATCGCCAGCATGCTTTCTTCGTAAATCCCGGGGTCGGCCGCCATCGCGCCTTCCGCCAGTGGCGTAAACGGATACGGTTCGGCGACCGACAGGCCGACGATCTTGCCGCCGCTGAATTTGGCAAATTCGACCGCAGTATCAATCGCCTTCACGGACAAATCGGAACCGTCAGTCGGCACCAGAATGGTCTTGAACATGATGTACTCCTCTCGTTGAATGTGCCGCGGCAGGGACCCTCGAGTAAGCGCTTGTTGACGTACTGGTCGAGCGCCATCGAAGCACCTCCCCGACCTCTTGCAGGGTACCCTATTGCGTTCCCTGCTGCACCTGTTTTTGCCACTCAACCAGAGGGCTGGATGATGCCGCTTGATTGCGCGCTGCATCAAAACGCTACAATACAAATCAAGCAAATTTTCTCAAAGGGAGACAGTGTGGAATATCAAAATATCTTGGTGGAAACGCAGGGCCGCGTTGGCGTGATTCGCTTGAACCGGCCGAAAGCATTGAATGCGCTCAACGACCAACTGATGGATGAACTCGGTGCCGCGCTGCTGAAATTCGACGCTGACGAAAACATCGGCTGCATTGTGCTGACTGGTAGTGAAAAGGCTTTCGCTGCTGGCGCCGATATTGCCGCGATGGCCAATTACAGCTACATGGACGCCTATAAGGGGGATTACATCACGCGTAACTGGGAGCACATCCGCCAGGTGCGCAAACCGGTGATTGCCGCGGTCGCCGGCTACGCGCTTGGCGGCGGCTGTGAACTGGCGATGATGTGCGATTTCATTATTGCCTCCGAAGACGCCCGTTTCGGCCAGCCGGAAATCAAGATCGGCACCACGCCTGGAGCCGGCGGCACGCAGCGCCTGCCGCGCGCGGTGTCGAAATCCAAGGCAATGGATATGTGCCTGACCGCGCGCATGATGGACGCGGCCGAGGCCGAGCGAGCTGGCCTGGTGTCGCGTGTCGTTGCGCCCGGTAAGTTGATGGAAGAGGCGCTGGCCGCGGCAACCACGATTGCCTCGATGTCGTTGCCAATCGCCATGATGGTCAAGGAAGCGGTGAATTATGCGTATGAAAGCCAGTTGACGGATGGCATTCGTTTTGAGCGCCGGGTATTCCACAGCACCTTCGGCACCGAAGATCAAAAAGAAGGAATGAAGGCATTTCTCGAAAAGCGCTTGCCATTGTTTCGCAACGTTTGATATAGTTCGCCTCCCGTTGAACGGGGCCTGGTTGGAAGTGCTGGAGACGGTGCGGAAGGTAGGTCGAACCGGGAAGATGGGGGGAGTGGGAAGCGGGGTAGGTTGAAGGGGTGGAGTAAAAAAGAAGTTGACGCCCTTTAAAATATGCTGCATAATTTCGCTTCTTTGCTGCTGACAAACACAACGCTTTGACAGCACTGCAAACCGCCGGAAGGTGGGCTGCAACAGCAACGCAGGTTCTTTAAAAATTAACAGCCGATAAGTGTGGGCGTTTAATGGCAGCGCACTGGTGCTTCGCAAGGAGTGCCGGATGACTAAAAGCATTAAATGCTCGCAAAGAAATATAGGAAGGTTCGCAAGAACATTCCTGTCAGTATTTTGAGTGAGCGACGGTTCTACGGAACTGGCCAGAAATGGCGAAACAGAGATTGAACTGAAGAGTTTGATCCTGGCTCAGATTGAACGCTGGCGGCATGCCTTACACATGCAAGTCGAACGGCAGCGCGGGGGGTAACTCCTGGCGGCGAGTGGCGAACGGGTGAGTAATATATCGGAACGTGCCCAAGAGTGGGGGATAACTAGTCGAAAGATTGGCTAATACCGCATACGATCTACGGATGAAAGTGGGGGATCGCAAGACCTCATGCTCCTGGAGCGGCCGATATCTGATTAGCTAGTTGGTGGGGTAAAAGCCTACCAAGGCGACGATCAGTAGCTGGTCTGAGAGGACGACCAGCCACACTGGGACTGAGACACGGCCCAGACTCCTACGGGAGGCAGCAGTGGGGAATTTTGGACAATGGGGGCAACCCTGATCCAGCAATGCCGCGTGTGTGAAGAAGGCCTTCGGGTTGTAAAGCACTTTTGTCAGGGAAGAAACGGCGAGGGCTAATATCCCTTGCTAATGACGGTACCTGAAGAATAAGCACCGGCTAACTACGTGCCAGCAGCCGCGGTAATACGTAGGGTGCAAGCGTTAATCGGAATTACTGGGCGTAAAGCGTGCGCAGGCGGTTGTGTAAGTCAGATGTGAAATCCCCGGGCTCAACCTGGGAATTGCATTTGAGACTGCACGGCTAGAGTGTGTCAGAGGGGGGTAGAATTCCACGTGTAGCAGTGAAATGCGTAGAGATGTGGAGGAATACCGATGGCGAAGGCAGCCCCCTGGGATAACACTGACGCTCATGCACGAAAGCGTGGGGAGCAAACAGGATTAGATACCCTGGTAGTCCACGCCCTAAACGATGTCTACTAGTTGTCGGGTCTTAATTGACTTGGTAACGCAGCTAACGCGTGAAGTAGACCGCCTGGGGAGTACGGTCGCAAGATTAAAACTCAAAGGAATTGACGGGGACCCGCACAAGCGGTGGATGATGTGGATTAATTCGATGCAACGCGAAAAACCTTACCTACCCTTGACATGGTCGGAATCCTGCTGAGAGGCGGGAGTGCTCGAAAGAGAACCGGCGCACAGGTGCTGCATGGCTGTCGTCAGCTCGTGTCGTGAGATGTTGGGTTAAGTCCCGCAACGAGCGCAACCCTTGTCATTAGTTGCTACATTCAGTTGAGCACTCTAATGAGACTGCCGGTGACAAACCGGAGGAAGGTGGGGATGACGTCAAGTCCTCATGGCCCTTATGGGTAGGGCTTCACACGTCATACAATGGTACATACAGAGGGCCGCCAACCCGCGAGGGGGAGCTAATCCCAGAAAGTGTATCGTAGTCCGGATTGGAGTCTGCAACTCGACTCCATGAAGTTGGAATCGCTAGTAATCGCGGATCAGCATGTCGCGGTGAATACGTTCCCGGGTCTTGTACACACCGCCCGTCACACCATGGGAGCGGGTTTCACCAGAAGTAGGTAGCCTAACCGCAAGGAGGGCGCTTACCACGGTGGGATTCGTGACTGGGGTGAAGTCGTAACAAGGTAGCCGTATCGGAAGGTGCGGCTGGATCACCTCCTTTCTAGAGTTAGCGCGAAAGTTAAGCGCCCACACTTATCGGTGTGTTAATACAAGAAAAGAACAGTGTAGGTCGGCATGGGCGGACACGAACAGGGTCTGCCGAAAGTTGGGCCGGGTACTGATCCAAGCGGGTCTGTAGCTCAGTTGGTTAGAGCACCGTGTTGATAACGCGGGGGTCGTTGGTTCGAGCCCAACCAGACCCACCATCAACGGAAATCGGGGGTTTAGCTCAGCTGGGAGAGCACCTGCTTTGCAAGCAGGGGGTCGTCGGTTCGATCCCGTCAACCTCCACCACTCTTTGAGAGTTCAAATCTCAGTCGGCTGTGCCAAACAAGCGCAGTCGATTCAGGTTTGATCTTTTGGATCAATGGCTGTTTTTGTTCTTTAACAATCTGGAAGAAGTAGTAAAGATTTATCAGTTGAAGCGGATGCGTTGTGATGACGTATCGGTGACAACTGGTGGGTAGTGATTGTATCAATCATAGTATGAAAGAGTTCTTGTCGATGGCGACATCGGCGAGCAGTCTGGAATACGGCACGCAAACTCAAACTCTATAACCATTTCTGGGGCAGCAATGCAGCAGAAGCCAAGGTTATAGGGACAAGCGAATAAGTGCACATGGTGGATGCCTAGGCGATGTCAGGCGACGAAGGACGTAGTAGCTTGCGATAAGCTGCGGGGAGCGAGCAAACACGCTTTGATCCGCAGATTTCCGAATGGGGAAACCCACCCTTTTAGGGTATTGCATGCTGAATACATAGGCATGCAAGGCGAACGCGGCGAACTGAAACATCTAAGTAGCTGCAGGAACAGAAATCAACCGAGATTCCCAAAGTAGTGGCGAGCGAAATGGGAACAGCCGCAAGTTTTAGCATCAGACATAGTGGAATGCTCTGGAAAGTGCAGCCATAGCGGGTGATAGCCCCGTACACGAAATGACTGGTGTGGAACTAAGCTTGCAACAAGTAGGGCGGGACACGAGAAATCCTGTCTGAAGATGGGGGGACCATCCTCCAAGGCTAAATACTCGACATCGACCGATAGTGAACCAGTACCGTGAGGGAAAGGCGAAAAGAACCCCGGAAGGGGAGTGAAATAGATCCTGAAACCGTGTGCATACAAACAGTAGGAGCCTCGCAAGGGGTGACTGCGTACCTTTTGTATAATGGGTCAGCGACTTACATTCAGTGGCAAGGTTAACCGGATAGGGAAGCCGTAGAGAAATCGAGTCCGAACAGGGCGACAGTCGCTGGGTGTAGACCCGAAACCAAGTGATCTACTCATGGCCAGGTTGAAGGTGCGGTAACACGCACTGGAGGACCGAACCCACTAACGTTGAAAAGTTAGGGGATGAGCTGTGGGTAGGGGTGAAAGGCTAAACAAACTTGGAAATAGCTGGTTCTCTCCGAAAACTATTTAGGTAGTGCCTCAAGTATCACCACCGGGGGTAGAGCACTGTTATGGCTAGGGGGTCATCGCGACTTACCAAACCATTGCAAACTCCGAATACCGGTGAGTGCGAGCTTGGGAGACAGACGTCGGGTGCTAACGTCCGGCGTCAAGAGGGAAACAACCCAGACCGCCAGCTAAGGTCCCAAAGATTGGCTAAGTGGAAAACGAAGTGGGAAGGCTAAAACAGTCAGGAGGTTGGCTTAGAAGCAGCCATCCTTTAAAGAAAGCGTAATAGCTCACTGATCGAGTCGTCCTGCGCGGAAGATGTAACGGGGCTAAGCCAGTCACCGAAGCTGCGGATATGCGCAAGCATATGGTAGGAGAGCGTTCTGTAAGCCTGCGAAGGTGTCTTGTAAAGGATGCTGGAGGTATCAGAAGTGCGAATGCTGACATGAGTAGCGATAATGCGGGTGAAAAGCCCGCACGCCGTAAGCCCAAGGTTTCCTGTTCAACGTTCATCGGAGCAGGGTGAGTCGGCCCCTAAGGCGAGGCAGAGATGCGTAGCTGATGGGAAGCAGGTTAATATTCCTGCACCGTCGTATGATGCGATGGGGGGACGGATCGCGGAAGGTTGTCCGGGTGTTGGATGTCCCGGTTCTTGACTCATAGAAGGCTGTCAGGCAAATCCGGCAGCGTAATTCAAGGGGTTGAGACCAACGACTTCGGTCGTGAAGCAATCGGAAGTGGTTCCAAGAAAAGCCTCTAAGCTTCAGTCATACGAGACCGTACCGCAAACCGACACAGGTGGGCGAGATGAGTATTCTAAGGCGCTTGAGAGAACTCGGGAGAAGGAACTCGGCAAATTGGTACCGTAACTTCGGGATAAGGTACGCCCCGGTAGCTTGACTGGCTCGCGCCAGAAGGGTGAAAGGGTTGCAATAAATTGGTGGCTGCGACTGTTTAATAAAAACACAGCACTCTGCAAACACGAAAGTGGACGTATAGGGTGTGACGCCTGCCCGGTGCTGGAAGATTAAATGATGGGGTGCAAGCTCTTGATTGAAGTCCCAGTAAACGGCGGCCGTAACTATAACGGTCCTAAGGTAGCGAAATTCCTTGTCGGGTAAGTTCCGACCTGCACGAATGGCGTAACGATGGCCACACTGTCTCCTCCCGAGACTCAGCGAAGTTGAAATGTTTGTGATGATGCAATCTACCCGCGGCTAGACGGAAAGACCCCATGAACCTTTACTGTAGCTTTGCATTGGACTTTGAACCAATCTGTGTAGGATAGGTGGGAGGCTTTGAAGCGGGGACGCCAGTTCTCGTGGAGCCACCCTTGAAATACCACCCTGGTTTGTTTGAGGTTCTAACCTAGGCCCGTTATCCGGGTCGGGGACCGTGCATGGTAGGCAGTTTGACTGGGGCGGTCTCCTCCTAAAGTGTAACGGAGGAGTTCGAAGGTACGCTAGGTACGGTCGGACATCGTGCTAATAGTGCAATGGCATAAGCGTGCTTAACTGCGAGACTGACAAGTCGAGCAGGTACGAAAGTAGGACATAGTGATCCGGTGGTTCTGTATGGAAGGGCCATCGCTCAACGGATAAAAGGTACTCTGGGGATAACAGGCTGATTCCTCCCAAGAGTTCATATCGACGGGGGAGTTTGGCACCTCGATGTCGGCTCATCACATCCTGGGGCTGTAGCCGGTCCCAAGGGTATGGCTGTTCGCCATTTAAAGTGGTACGTGAGCTGGGTTTAAAACGTCGTGAGACAGTTTGGTCCCTATCTGCCGTGGGCGTTGGAAATTTGAAGGGGGCTGCTCCTAGTACGAGAGGACCGGAGTGGACGAACCTCTGGTGTACCGGTTGTCACGCCAGTGGCATTGCCGGGTAGCTAAGTTCGGAAGAGATAACCGCTGAAAGCATCTAAGCGGGAAACTCGCCTTGAGATGAGATTTCCCTGGAGCCTTGAGCTCCTTGAAGGGTCGTTCGAGACCAGGACGTTGATAGGCTGGGTGTGGAAGTGCAGTAATGCATTAAGCTAACCAGTACTAATTGCCCGTAAGGCTTGTCCCTATAACCTTGGTCGCCTGAATCCAAGCGATTCAACAGGCCAATATAGGATGAGTAACATGCGTATGCCAACGATTGTGCATCACGCCCAATAATCCATTACTGCTTCTTCCCGATTGCGTTGTGTGCTCCGGTCAGCTCCAATAGCCAAGCACCCAACACTACAAGTTATGCCTGATGACCATAGCAAGTTGGCCCCACCCCTTCCCATCCCGAACAGGACCGTGAAACGACTTCGCGCCGATGATAGTGCTGCAACCAGTGCGAAAGTAGGTCATCGTCAGGCTCTTATCCCCAAAAAACCCCTGACCTCAAATCAGGGGTTTTTTGCTTTGCGGGCTCGAATCCCACAGCATTCTGGAGCAGCCGGCGCGGATATTCAGAACGGATACCTGACGCGTAATGCAAGGAAATTGATGCCGTCATTCGGTTCCTGATAGCCCCCATTGGAAAAATGCTGAAAGCGTAACCCCAGGTCGAGTGCATTGCTGAACACATAGCCAACGCCAACGTGGTCGCCAAACTGAAAATGGGTTGATAGCCGCTTGCCGTTATTGTTGTAGATGCCTGATAGGTAATGCGCGCCGATTCCTAATTCGCCGTACAGGCCCAGATGGTCGTCCCGCGTGAAGCGGAATACCGGCGTGAAGCCGAACTCGGTGATGTTTTGGGTTGAGTCCGATGCGTCTTCGAAGCGGGTGCCGCGCCACTGCGCCAGATCGAGATCCCAGTAACCGCCGACGTGGGTGCCGTTCGACTGCCACCATTTGCTCGACCAAGTCCATTGCGCGCCGATGCGGACTACCTGGGTCTGATTGCCCTGCGCCCATTCAGCCGAGATTGAATCGACCGCACCGCATGTCGCGTGGGCTGCTGCCAGCACGAATCCAAGTGTCAGCGCCATTCCATCAGCACGCTTGATCATCATCGTTCCTCCTTCGCCAGGCCGGTCGGACGGAACTGGCGTTAACCCGAACTCAAGATTCCAGCCATGCCAGCGAACGCTGTACTGCGCGGCGCCATAGCGCCAGCCGCGCGCTGCGCTCGTCATGGCTCATCGCCGGCTCAAACCGACGCTGCATTTGCCACTGTGCCGCGATTTCTTCCTGCGATGACCAAAAGTCGATTGCTAGCCCGGCCAGATAGGCGGCTCCCAGCGCGGTGGTCTCCGTGACCACCGGCCGCACCACCGGTACGCCGAGCATGTCGGCCTGGAATTGCATCAGCAAATCGTTGCGCGCCGCGCCGCCATCGACGCGCAACTCGCGCAGGGCGATGGTGGAATCCTTTTGCATCGCTTCCAGCACATCGACCGTTTGATAGGCAATGCTCTCCAGCGCGGCGCGCGCGACATGCGCCCTGGTGGTGCCGCGCGTCATGCCCAGCACGGTGCCGCGTGCGTAGGAATCCCAGTACGGCGCACCAAGACCGGTAAAGGCGGGAACGAACACCACGCCGCCGTTATCCGGCACACTGGTGGCCAAGGCCTCGACGTCGCTCGATTCCCTGATGATGCCGAGGCCGTCGCGCAGCCATTGCACGATCGCCCCCGCCATGAAGATGCTGCCTTCCAGCATGTAATCGGTGTCGCGCGCGTTGCCATGGGCGAGCGTCCAGCCGATCGTCGCCAGCAAGTGGTTGTGCGAGGTGATCGCCTTGCGCCCGGTATGCATCAGCACGAAGCAGCCGGTGCCATAGGTATTTTTCGCCATGCCCGGCTGGTGGCAGGCCTGGCCGAAGGCTGCCGCCTGCTGGTCACCGGCGATGCCGCTCACCGTGACTGGTTCGCCGAAAAATGCCGCATCGGTAGCGCCGATGATGGCGCTACTGGGGACCACTTCCGGCATTATCGAGCGCGGGATATCGAGTATCGCCAGCAGTTCGTCATCCCATTGCCGGGTATGGATGTTGAACAACAGCGTACGCGAAGCGTTGCTGGTGTCGGTGGCATGCTGGCCGCACAGCTTGAATATCAGCCAGCTATCGATGGTGCCGAAGGCAAGCTGCCCGCGCTCTGCCTTGTGCCGCGCGCCCGGAACATGGTCCAGAAGCCATTTGATCTTGGTGCCGGAAAAATAGGCGTCCAACATCAGGCCCGTCTTTTCCTGAAACAGTGCAGCCTTGCCATCTGCGCGCAAGCTATCGCACAGGCTAGCGGTACGGCGGTCTTGCCAGACGATTGCGTTGGCGATCGGCCGGCCGCTTGCGCGGTCCCAGAGCACGGTAGTCTCGCGCTGGTTGGTGATGCCGATCGCGGCCACGTCGCAGGCGCCGACCAGATTTTCGCGCAATACCTGCCGCGCCACTGCGAGTTGGGATTGCCAGATTTCGTCTGGGTCGTGTTCCACCCAGCCTGCTTGCGGAAATATCTGGCGAAATTCCTGCTGCGCCGAACCGTGCATGCTACCGGCGTGGTCAAACAGGATGGCGCGCGAACTGGTGGTTCCCTGATCCAGCGCGAGTATGAATTTGCTCATGAAAAATATGCCGTCTTCTGGGTTTAACGAACATAGGCGCTCTCAAGGCGGCCGGCAACGCCGACCCGCAGCGACAACAGGTAACCCGACAGCGGATGGCGCAGCAACTCGGTGGCGGGCCGATTGTGGCGAGCGGTGGTGACATACAGCGTGCGCAAGTCATCTCCGCCGAACGCCATCATCGTCGGGCAGCGCACCGGCAGCCGGATTTCCTGCAGCAACTCGCCGTCGGGCGCCAGGCGCAGCAGGCGCCCGCCATCATACATGGCGCACCAGTAGGCCCCTTCGCTGTCCACCGCGGCGCCATCCGGCCGGCCACCATAGTCGGCTGCCTGCCGGTCGTCCGGGAATTGCCGAAACATGCGCCCGGCGCCGATGACCCCGTGCACCGGATCGAAGTCATAGGCACGGATCGCGTGGGCCTTGGTGTCGGCCTGGTACAACGTGCGACCATCCGGGCTGAAGGCGATGCCGTTGGAGACCGTCACGCGCTGGCCGCTGTCGCGGATGGTGCCGCGCTCGACCCGGAACAGCGGCGCCAGCGGCTGGTCGCGCGGTTCGTACAGCGTGCCGACCCAGAGCCGGCCGGCGCTGTCGCAGCGGCCATCGTTGAAGCGCAACCGGGTGGTATCGTAGGGAGCGGCGGCGATCGGCGTCAGCGCGCCGTCGCGCGGGTCAAACCACGCCAGGCCCGAGCGCAGCGCGACCAGCAGGCCGCCGTCGCAGCCCAAGGCGATGCAGCCCGGCTGCGCCGGCAGCGGCCAGCCCTGATGCACGCCGCTGGCCGGGTGCCAGCGGTGCAGCTCGCAGGCGGCAATGTCGATCCAGTACAGTGCGGACTCGGCGGCGGCCCAGAGCGGGGATTCCCCCAGTTGCATCGGGATGTCGAATGCCGGTCGGATCGAGTCGGGGACATTATTGGTCAGCATGGCGGTTGCTTTTTATTCGGCGGATCGGTCATTATCCCGGAGTCGCACGGCTTGCCGGCGCACGCCGTTGTCGAAACTGACAGGCTTGAAGGTGCTTCGATTGTTGCATCGAACTTGTCCTGTTGTTCAGGAAAAAGGAGTTTTGCTTGAATTCGCTCAAGTCTTCCGCTGCACCTACGGTCGCCTTCCTTGGTATTGGCTTGATGGGAAAACCGATGGCCGCGCGTTTGCTGCAGGCCGGTTATCGGGTGGTTGCCTGGAACCGTACCGCGAGCCGGGTACAGCCATTGCTGGCGCTCGGCGCGCAAGCCGAGGCGACGCCGGCAGCCGCCGTGCGGCAGGCGGATCTGGTGCTGACGATGCTGGAAGACGGTATGGCGGTGGCGCAAGTGATCGATCAGGCCATGGCCGGATTGCAGCCGGGCGCGCTGGTGATCGACATGAGTTCGACCCGTCAATCGGAAGCGCAGGAACTGGCGGAGCGGCTGCTGGCGCATGGCGTGGCCTTTCTGGACGCGCCGGTGTCGGGCGGCGTCGGCGGCGCCGAAGCCGGCACGCTGGCGATCATGGCGGGCGGTAGCCAGGGTGATTTCGCGCGTGCCGAACCGCTGTTCAACTGCCTGGGACACGCCACGCTGGTGGGGCCGGTCGGCTGTGGCCAGTTGGCCAAGCTGTGCAATCAGTTGATCGTCGGCGGCACGCTGAATATCGTGGCTGAGGCCTTGCTGCTGGCGCAGGCCGGCGGCGCCGATCCTGCGGCGGTGCGGACCGCGATTCGCGGCGGCTTTGCCGAAAGCCGGATCCTCGACGTGCATGGCCAGCGCATGCTGGAGCGCAATTTCATGCCGGGCGGCAAGGTCAGGCTGCAAACCAAGGACTTGGACAATGTGCTGCACGCAGCGGCGGCGGCCGCCGTCAAGCTGCCGGTGACGGAGCTGGTGGCGCAGCGTTATCACAGCATCCTCGAGGCGCTGCCGAACGCCGACCACGCGGCGGCATTGCTGGCGCTGGAGGCGCTGAATCCCGGCGTGCGCGTCGGTGCTCTGCCGGACCGATTGCCGTGACTGCCAGTCATATTTCATTTTGGCGACCTATCATTTCAATATACTGGATATTGTATTTTTGAGACCGCCCTATTTTTGGGCGGAAACGGCAATATTTTCCACATACTCCGCTGATCCCCGTTTTGTATGGATGGCGCCGACGGTCACGGGGCGGCGGCGCAAATTTTTAAGGACGAACGTTTTATGGCAGCACCCCAGAAAGCCGGCACCGACTGGCGCGCGATCTGGCGATTGATCAAGCCCTTCTGGGTTTCCGAAGAAAAGTGGCGCGGCGCGCTCTTGCTGGTGTCGGTGATCGCGCTGGCGCTCGGCATGGTGTATCTGAACGTGCTGTTCAATGATTGGAATCGGGATTTCTACAATGCGCTGGAAAGCCGTGATTTCCCGGCGTTTTCCTCGCAACTCTGGCGTTTTTCGTATCTGGCGTTCTTTTACATCGCGGCGGCGATCTACCGGGTGTACCTGACGCAGGCGCTGGAAATCCGCTGGCGTGCCTGGATGACGCGGCGCTACATGGCCGCATGGCTGGCGCAACAGGCGTATTACCGGATTGAGCAAAACCGCAGCGCCGACAACCCCGATCAGCGGATCGCAGAAGACTTGAGCCTGTTGACTTCCGGCACGCTGTCGCTGTCGCTCGGTTTGCTGTCGAGCGTGGTGACGCTAGCCTCGTTTGTCGGCATCCTGTGGTCGCTGTCGGGGCCGCTGTCGTTTGCCCTGAGCGGTTATGAATGGACTATTCCGGGCTACATGGTGTGGTTCGCGCTCGGCTATGCGCTGGTCGGTTCCAGCCTGGTGTGGTGGGTCGGCAAGCCCCTGGTGCCGCAGAATTTCACGCGCCAGCGCTTCGAGGCGGATTTCCGTTTCGGCTTGATCCGCACCCGCGAAAACGCCGAGGCGGTGGCCTTGTATCGCGGCGAAGCGGAGGAAAAGGCGCAGCTGAACAGCCGCTTCGAGCGCATTCGCGCCAACTGGTGGGACATCATGATCACCACCAAGCGGCTGAACCTGGCTTCCACGTTTTATGCCCAGTTCGCCGTCATTTTCCCGTTCCTGGTCGGCGCTCCACGCTATTTTGCCGGCACCATCAAACTGGGCGGTCTGATGCAGATCAGTTCCGCTTTCGGCCAGGTACAGGATGCGCTGTCCTGGTTCATCAACGCCTTCGACTCGCTGGCGAACTGGAAAGCCAGCGCCAACCGACTGGCGCTGTTTCAATTGGCGCTGGAGCAGGTGCAGGCACAGGAGGCGGGCATCGCCGCCCAGCGCAACAATGTCGGCGCGATCCTGTTGCAGGACGTCGAACTGCATTTGCCGGACGGCCGGGCGCTGACCGCGCCACTGTGCGGCGCGATCCATGCCGGCCAGCGAATTCTGGTGGGTGGACCGTCCGGCTGCGGCAAATCGACGCTGTTCCGGGCGATTGCCGGCATCTGGCCGTATGGCGCCGGTACCATCGAGATCCCGAACCGGGCGCGGTTGCTGTTCGTGCCGCAGAAGAGCTATTTGCCGATCGGTGCGTTGCGCGCGGCGCTGGCCTACCCGGCGCCGGCCAGCGCCTATGCCGATCGCGCCATCCGCCACTATCTGGGACTGTGCCGTTTGCCGCACCTGCAAGACAAGCTGGACGAATCGGACAACTGGAGCACCCGGCTCTCGCCAGGCGAACAGCAACGCCTGGCCTTCGTCCGGGTCTTGCTGACCCGGCCCGAAGTGATCTTCCTGGACGAGGCCAGCAGTGCGCTGGATGGCGAGACCGAACGGGCTCTGTACAATCTGCTGCTGCAGGAATTGCCGCAGGCGGCGATCATCAGCATTGCGCATCGCGAGGTGGTGGCTCAATACCATCAGCTTCGGTGGCAATTCGTGATGCAAGAGGCGGCGGCGCCGGCCGAATCGGGTGTCCGGCCCGCACCCCTCTATGACATCCATCAATCTGCGCTGTCCGGCTCGGCGGCGTAGCGATTATTTCCGGCCGCGGCAAGGCGGGGCCGGCTATTTTGCAGGGCGAGATGCAACGACTGTCTTTGGTTTTTCTGCTGCTGACGCTTGCCGTTGGCGGTTGCGCAATACACCCCGAGTCCGCGCGGCATGAGGCGGCCGCGCCGCCAGCCGAAGCGGATCAGGCACTCGGGCCGTTTTCCGCTCACCGGCCGGGCCCCTTGCCGCACGCCTGGCAGCCGCTGATCATTACCCGCAGCAAGAAGCCGACCCAATATCAGTTGGTGGCCGATACCGGGAAAACCATCCTGCATGCGCATGCGGCGGCTTCGGCTTCGCTTCTGATGCACGCGCTCGATCTCGACCCGAATCGGCGCCCCTGGCTCGAATGGAAATGGAAAGTCGATCGCCACATCAAGGGCGCGGACAACCGCTATCGCGATACGGAAGATTCGCCGGTGCGCATTGTCCTGGCGTTTGACGGCGACAAGGGGAACCTGCCGTTCGCCGAGCAGGTCCTGTTTGAAACCGGCCGGCTGGTAACGGGCCGCGAACTGCCATATGCAACGCTGATGTACATCTGGGAAAAGAAGGCGCCGGTCGGCAGCGTGATTGCGCATGCCCGTACCAGCCAGCTGAAAATGGTGGTGGCGGCCAGCGGATCGGACGGCCTTGGTCAGTGGCGCCAGTTGTCGCGCAATTTCGTCGACGATTACCAGCGCGCCTTCGGCGAAAAACCGGGGCGGCTGATCGGGGTCGGCGTCATGAGCGATACCGACAATACCGGGGACACGGTGGATGCGTGGTATGGCGATATCCGGCTGCTGCAGCAACAGCGGTAGGCGACGTACTTGGCTGTGGAATCGGGACGGCGTTCGTGGCGCGAAACAGGAGAATCGCAGCGCCGTTTGAATTGAATTGCTTGTGGACCCTTGATTTCCGTCGGAAATCTGGTCGGGGTGAGAGGATTCGAACCTCCGGCCTCTACGTCCCGAACGTAGCGCTCTACCAGGCTAAGCTACACCCCGCCGGCAGCGGTGTCGCCATGCGATGAGTGATGTTCGCTCAATGATTGCGGCCTACTGCGAAAGCGCATAATTTTATCAAAGAATCCTTGAATTGGCTATTTGGGAGTGCGGAAATTGTATCAGCCGCCTGTTGCGCCGATTTTTCGGTGGCGCGTCGGGTGTAATCGAGCGCGCCAGAGGAGGTGATGGCGGCCAGGACTTGATCGAAGTGCTGCTCGTCGCCGTTCTCGATGCAGGCGCGCACCAGTTCGCGCTGGGCCTGGCTGCCATGTTGCATCAGGTAGATCAACGGCAGGGTCGGCTTGCCCTCGCGCAGATCGTCGCCGACATTCTTGCCAATATCGGTGGCATTGCCGGAATAATCCAGAACGTCGTCGATCAACTGAAACGCGGTGCCGAGCGAACGGCCATATCCGGCGGCGGCCTCGATCTGGGGTTCGGCGGCTCCAGCCAGCAGCGCGCCAAGTTGGGCCGCCGCTTCGAACAGCTTCGCGGTTTTGGATCGGATCACCTGCAGATACTGCTCTTCGGTGACGTCGGCGTTATGCATGTTCAGCAACTGCTGTACTTCACCTTCGGCGATGACATTGGTGGCGTCGGCCACGATTTCCATCACGCGCGGATTGCGCAGCGCGACCATCATCTGAAACGCGCGCGAATACAGAAAATCGCCCACCAGCACCGATGCCGCGTTGCCGAACAAGGCATTGGCGGTCTTACGGCCACGCCGCATCGACGATTCGTCCACCACGTCGTCGTGCAGCAGGGTCGCGGTATGGATAAATTCGATCACGGCGGCCAACTCGTGATGCGCGCTGCCGCGATAGCCGTGCGCATTGGCGATCAAGATGACCAGCGCCGGGCGCATGCGCTTGCCGCCGGCGCTGATGATGTATTCGGCGATCTGCTTGACCAGCGGCACCTCGGAATGCAGGCGGGCGCGGATGACGCGGTTGACGGCATCCATGTCGGCGGCGATCGATTCCGCGATGGGGTTCTGGTCGGTGTGGGGTAGGGCGGCAGACAAGGCGAACCTGCAAAAGATCATGAGTGCAAGATTATACGATGACAAGCGCAGAGCCTAGCGGGCCAATTTGATAGCTTGCCGGCGTTGGGCGGTGCCCGGCCCACGCCGGGCGAATCGACTCCCGGGTACTGTGGGTTGGTGAGGATTTTGACCGCGATATCCGATTTATGTATAATTTGGGGTTCTCTTGATTTCGCTCGTAGATTTGGTGTTTCTCGAGAAACAACGTTTTTCAATCATTTGATGAGGTTTCACATGTACGCGGTCATAAAAACCGGTGGCAAACAATACAAGGTTGCTGCTGGCGAAAAACTCAAAATAGAACAGATACCGGCAGACATTGGCTCCCAAATCACCATTGACCAAGTGCTCGCAGTGGGCGCGGGCGACACCATCAAGTTTGGTGCGCCGCTGGTTGAAGGTGCCACGGTGCTGGCTACGGTATTGGCGCATGGGCGCCACGATAAGGTCAAAATTTTCAAGATGCGCCGTCGCAAGCACTACCAGAAGCACCAGGGCCATCGCCAGAATTACACCGAATTGCAAATCGTCTCGATCAACGGCTAAGCGCCGGTCGGGCTAACCAGATACCAAGGAGTCAGAAATGGCACACAAAAAAGGCGGCGGCACAACGCGCAATGGTCGCGATTCCGAGTCGAAGCGACTGGGCGTCAAGGTCTACGGCGGCCAAAGCATCAACGCCGGCGGCATCATCATCCGCCAGCGCGGCACCAAGACGCATCCCGGCGAAAACGTCGGCATGGGCAAGGATCACACCCTGTTTGCGCTGATCACCGGCAAGGTGCAGTTCGTGGTCAAGGGCCCGGCCCAGCGCCAGTACGTGACCGTGGTACCCGCCTAAGCGACCGCTGCGGCAATCAATGTAAGGCGCAAGCCTTCAATCGAAAGGCTCTGCCGAAAAATGGTGGAGCCTTTTTAGTTTATGGCGGCTACATGAAGTTTATCGACGAAGCAAAAATCGAGGTCATTGCCGGCAATGGCGGCAATGGCGTCGCCTCCTTCTGTCGCGAAAAATTCAGGCCGTTTGGTGGGCCGGATGGCGGCGACGGCGGCAGTGGCGGCAGCATCTGGGCGCAGGCCGACCGCAACATCAACACGCTGGTGGATTACCGTTTTTCCAAGCTGCACAAGGCAAAGAACGGCGAAAACGGGCGCGGCGCCGATTGCTACGGCAAGGGCGCGGACGACATCGTGCTGCGCATGCCGGTCGGCACCCAGATTATCGACATCAACAGCGGCGAGCTGCTGGCCGACCTCACCGAGCACGGCCAGAAGGTGCTACTGGCCAAGGGCGGCGAGGGCGGCTGGGGCAACATCCATTTCAAGTCGTCGACCAACCGCGCGCCGCGCCAGAAAAGCGACGGCAAGGAAGGCGAACGGCGCGAACTGAAGCTGGAGTTGAAAGTGCTGGCCGACGTCGGCCTCCTCGGCCAGCCGAATGCCGGCAAGTCGACTTTCATCACGGCAGTCTCCAACGCCCGGCCGAAGATCGCCGACTACCCGTTTACCACGCTGCACCCGAATCTCGGGGTGGTGCGCGTCGGCCACGAAAAGAGCTTCGTGATCGCCGATATTCCGGGCCTGATCGAAGGCGCGGCCGATGGCGCCGGGCTCGGCGTGCAGTTTTTGCGGCACCTGCAGCGTACCGGCCTGTTGCTGCACATCGTCGATCTGGCGCCATTCGAGGAGAGCGCCGATCCGGTGGCGCAGGCCAAGGCGATCGTCAAGGAACTCAAGAAATACGACCAGGCGCTGTACGAAAAGCCGCGCTGGCTGGTCTTGAACAAGCTGGACATGGTGCCCGAGGCCGAGCGCAAGGCGCGCGTCAAGGATTTCATCAAGCGTTTTGGCTGGAAGGGGCGCACCTTCGAAATCTCGGCCTTGACGCGCGAAGGCTGCGCCGAACTGATCACCGAAATCGACGCCTATCTGGCCGAAAAGCGCCAGCAGGAGCATCGTGCCGAAGAAACGCAGATGACCGAAGAGGCGCGCGGGATCGGTTCGATCGATCCGGACGATCCGCGCTTCAAGATCATCGAATAACCATCCTGAAACTGCCGGATGGCCCCGCTGCGGCGCCGGCGCTGCCAATAAAAACATGAGCTCGGTCATACAAAACGCCAAACGCCTGATCGTCAAGGTCGGTTCGTCGCTGGTTACCAACGAGGGCCGCGGCCTGGATCATGCGGCGATCGCCAAATGGGCCGGGCAAATCGCGCAGCTGCGCGCGCTTGGCAAGGAAGTGGTGCTGGTCAGTTCCGGCGCGATCGCCGAGGGCATGCTGCGGCTCGGTTTCGACAAGCGTCCGACCGGCGTGCATGAACTGCAGGCCTGCGCCGCAGTCGGCCAGATGGGGCTGGCGCAAATCTACGAAAGCAGCTTCGGTGCCCACCAGTTGCGCACCGCGCAAGTGCTATTGACGCACGCCGACCTGACCCACCGCGAACGCTACCTGAACGCGCGTTCGACGCTATTTACGCTGCTGGAATTCGGCGTGGTGCCGATCATCAACGAGAACGATACGGTGGTCACCGACGAAATCAAGTTCGGCGACAACGACACGCTGGGGGCGCTGGTCACCAACCTGATCGAGGGCGATGCACTGATCATCCTGACCGACCAGAAAGGCTTGTATACCGCCGATCCGCGCACCCATGCGGATGCACGATTCGTCGACCACGCGACCGCCGGCGACCCAACCCTGGAGGCGATGGCCGGCGGCGCCGGCAGCGGCATCGCGCGCGGCGGCATGCTGACCAAGATCCTGGCGGCGCGCCGCGCCGCGGCCTCCGGCGCCCATACCGTGATCGCCTGGGGGCGGGAAGAAGACGTGCTGACCAGGCTGGCAGCGGGCGAGAACATCGGCACTGAACTGCGCGCCAACATGGCGCAACTGACGGCGCGCAAGCAGTGGATGGCGGATCACCTGCATACCGCCGGCCGCCTGACGCTGGATGCCGGCGCGGTGCAAAAGCTGGTCGCCGAAGGCAAATCGCTGCTGGCGATCGGGGTGCTGGCAGTGCACGGCGAATTCGGCCGCGGCGACGTCGTGACTTGCGTCGACCAGGCCGGGCGCACCATCGCGCGCGGCATCAGCAACTATGCCAGCCCGGATGCGCGCCGCATCATGCGCCGGCCTTCCAGTGAAATCCTGAACATCCTGGGATTCGTCGAGGAGCCGGAACTGATTCACCGCGACAACCTGGTGTTGCTCTAGCGGGGCGCCGAAAACCCTGGATCAGCAATATACTCCTGGATGAAAACGCCAATTCCGGGCCTGCATCTGTCATTTTTGACGCATACCCCGTTATTTTGTTGGAGGGGCGCCGGCCTCATTGCCCGGGGCTGTCGCTCAACGGACGCTGGTGGCGGATGCGCTCCAGCATCTGTTCGGCGCTGCCGGCCACCGTCAGTCCGTCGCAGAAATAATCCTTGAACAGTACCGCGTGTTGGCGATTGGCGGCGTTGCGCATGATGCGCTGCCACTGATCGTTGCGCGAGCGTGACCAGCTGCCGTCCGCATGGCCGAAGGCATACAGCTTTCTTTCAAACGAGGCGCAGCGGATGCCTTCGTAGCTGACGTTGCGGGCGCCGGCCGGGCTGGTGGCGACCAGCGTGTAGCGGATCACGCCATCGCTGCCCACGGTCAGGGACTTGGCGTCGATCGCGAAGCGCTGGGTGGCGTTGCCGCTGACCTCGAACGGCAGCAGGTTGGTCGCCGCCGGCGGCGCCGGCAACTGGATGGCGATTTCCTGCCACGGCTTGTTTTCGTCGTCGAACTCCTCGTCGAAGGTCGATTGCGCGTGACAAAGGCCGGTGCTTGCCGCCAGCAGTGCCAGCACGGCGCGCGCATATCGAATCATGCTTACGGGGCGCCGGGAGCGGGTTGATGACTGGGGGGCGGACGGGTTGGCAATCATTCGTCATTCTCGGTTTTGATGGCGGCGGCTTGGCTTTCGCCGCGCGCACCGTGCGCCTGGCGCAGATAACGCGCGGCGTGGTGTTGTTTGTATTGCGGCGGCCGGGTCAGGAAGCGCGACAGTTCCTGCAGCGCGCGCTGATAGACGTCGCGCTTGAATTCGATGACGACGTCTAGCGGCACCCAGTAGTCGTGCCAGCGCCAGGCGTCGAATTCGGGATGATCGGTACCGCGCAGGTTGACGTCGCAGTCGCGCCCGGTCATGCGCAGCAGGAACCAGATCTGCTTCTGGCCGCGGTACTGGCCGCGCACCTCGCGCTTGATGAAGTGATCGGGAACCTCATAGCGCAGCCAGTCGCGGGTGCGACCGATGATCCTGACGTGGTGTGCCCGCAGGCCAATTTCCTCTTCCAGTTCGCGGAACATGGCCTGCTCCGGCGTTTCGCCGTACTTGATCCCGCCTTGCGGGAATTGCCACGAATGTTCGCGCACTCGCTTGCCCCACCACACTTCATTTTGCGCGTTGAGCAAGATGATGCCGACGTTAGGGCGGAAGCCTTCACGGTCCAGCATGTTTGCACCTCAAAACTTTCTGCGGCTGAGGTCACCTAGCGATACAAATTCGGCAAGTGCACCGTGGCGGCGCACCTGCTGTTCCAGGTCATGGGAGGCCCGATTTGAGTTGGAACATCAACCAATTGTATGAAGAGTGGTCGCATCAGCCAGCTAATCCTTTAAAATTGGATTGATTATAACCCCCACCATTTTTAAAAAAGAATTCCTCGTCATGCGTGCCTCCCGATTTTTTATTGCCACCCTCAAAGAAGCGCCGTCCGATGCGGAAATCGTCAGCCACAAGCTGATGATGCGCGCCGGCATGATCAAGCGCCTGGGTTCCGGCATCTATACCTACATGCCGATGGGCCTGCGCGTGATCCGCAAGGTGGAAGCGATCGTGCGCGAGGAGATGAACCGCTCCGGCGCGATCGAGTTGCTGATGCCGGTGGTGCAGCCAGCCGAGCTGTGGCAGGAAACCGGGCGCTGGCAGAAATATGGCCCGGAACTGATGCGGGTGAAAGACCGGCACAACCGCGATTACGTGATTCAGCCGACTTCGGAAGAAGTAATCACCGACATCGCGCGCACCGAAATCAAGTCCTACCGCCAGTTGCCGCTGAATTTTTACCATATCCAGACCAAGTTCCGCGACGAGCGTCGGCCGCGCTTCGGGCTGATGCGCGGGCGCGAATTCACGATGAAGGATGCCTATTCGTTCGACCGCGACGCCGAAGGCCTGAAGCTGTCGTACCAGGTCATGTATGACGCCTATGTGCGCATTTTCAGCCGTTTCGGCCTGCAGTTTCGCGCGGTCGCGGCCGACAACGGCGCCATCGGCGGCTCCGGGTCGCACGAGTTCCACGTGATCGCCGATACCGGCGAGGACGCGCTGGTGTATTGCCCCGATTCCGAATACGCCGCCAACATGGAGGCGGCCGAGGCGCTGCCGTTGCTGGCCGAGCGCGCGGCGCCGACGCAGGCGCTGGAAAAAACCCCGACCCCGGGCAAGGCGAGGTGCCAGGATGTCGCCGCTCTGCTGAATTTGCCGCTGCAACAAACCTTGAAATCGATCGTGCTGACGGTGGAAGACGAGACGGCCGGGCCGCAGAACAAGGAAATCTGGCTGCTGCTGTTGCGCGGCGACCATGAACTGAACGAAATCAAGGCCGCCAAGATACCGGGGCTGGCCAATTACCGCTTCGCCAACGAAGCCGAAATCGTCGAGTGGTTCGGCACGCCGCCGGGCTATCTGGGGCCGCTCAATCCGAAAAAGCCGATCAAGGTGGTAGCCGACTGCACGGTCGCCAACATGAGCGATTTCGTGTGCGGCGCCAACCAGGTGGATTACCACTACACCGGCGTCAACTGGGGGCGCGACCTGCCGCTGCCGCAGGTGTTCGACATCCGCAACGTGGTGGCCGGCGATCCGTCGCCGGACGGCCAGGGCGTGCTGGCGATCCAGCGCGGGATCGAAGTCGGGCACGTGTTCCAGCTCGGTACCCGCTATTCGGAAGACATGGGCGCCACCTATCTGGACGAGAACGGCAAGCCGCAATTGATGCAGATGGGTTGCTACGGCATCGGTATCACGCGCATCCTGGGGGCGGCGATCGAGCAGAACTTCGATGCACGCGGCATCATCTGGCCGGCCGCGATTGCGCCATTTGCCGTAGTGCTGTGCCCGATCGGCTACGAACGCAGCGCCGCCGTCAAGGATGAAGCCGAGCGCCTGTATGCTGCGCTGCAGGCGGCTGGCATCGACGTCATCCTCGACGACCGCGGCGAACGGCCGGGCGCGATGCTGGCCGACTGGGAGCTGATTGGCGTGCCACATCGGGTGGTGATCGGCGAGCGGGGCTTGAAAGATGGCCAGCTCGAATATCAGGGGCGGCGCGACGCCGCGGCAAGTGCGGTGCCAATCGCCCAAATCGTCGAAGTCCTGCAGGCCAAGCTGGCGGCTTGACGCCGCATACCTGCATGGGTATTCTTTGAGTCGGTCCTGATGTTGGCCGACTTGAGGGGATTTATGGCCATACTCCCTGTTTCCTATATTCTCTTGCGGCCTGCGCGCGGCGCGTGCGTGCAAGGTGCACCGGCATGATGCGGGCCTTGCTGCCGATGCTGTGCGGCGCACTGCTGGCAGCCGGCGCCGTGCATGCCGGCAACCAAAAGGAGGAGGCGCTGGCCGATTCGGTCCGAATCGCGCTGTCGCAGGCAATCAGCGATGCCGCTCCACCCAAGCCGCATTTTGCCGATATCGGCGAGCGGATCGGGTACTTGTACTGGCGCGGCGAGATGTCGGAGCGCCTGAAAAAGAAACTGCCGGATGCGCAGATGAGGCACGATTTCCTGGGCGCGGTCTGGTATGAGGCGACCCGCGCCGGGCTCGATCCGGCGCTGGTGCTGGGGCTGATCCAGGTCGAGTCGGCGTTCCGCAAGTACGCGATTTCGCAAGTCGGCGCCCATGGCTACATGCAGGTAATGCCGTTCTGGACGCGCGTGATCGGCGACGCCGACCGCAGCAAGCTGTTCCACATGCAAACCAATTTGCGCTACGGCTGCTCGATCCTGCGCATGTACATCGACATGGAAGGCGGCAACCTGTTCCTGGCGCTGGGACGCTACAACGGTAGCCGCGGCCGGCCCGAATACCCGAACGCGGTATTGCGGGCCTGGAAAAACTGGGAATACAAGCCTTTGTAACCAGCCCCCAGGCAAACAAAAACGCCCGCATGCGCGGGCGTTTTTGTTTGGCACAAGTGGTTTGGCAACCACCAGCGATCAGGACAAGTGGGCGGACACCAGTTTGGTCATCTCGAACATCGACACTTGCTTTTTGCCGCCAAAGACAGCTTTCAATTTGTCGTCTGCATCAATATTGCGCTTGTTGGCTTCGTTCTGCAGCTTGTGCTTCTTGATGTATTCCCAGATTTTCTTGGTTACTTCGGTCCGCGGCAGCGGCGTGGAGCCGACGACGGCGGCCAGCACGGGCGACGGCGTCATCGCTTTCATGAAGGCTGCGTTTGGTTTGCGCGCGGTCGCCGGTTTGGCGGCTGCGGTCTTTTTGACTGCAGGTTTTGCCGCGGCCTTTGCTGGCGCCGCCTTCTTGGCGGGCGCGGCTTTCTTGGCGGGGGCGGCCTTCACCGCCGCCGGTTTTTTCGCGGCCGCTGCTGGTTTCTTCGCAGCGGGTTTTTTTGCTGTTGCCATCGTTCACCCTCCTTCGCACATGTGTTGGGAATATGCGTCATTCACGCATCGCTAATAGTGGTGCGCTTTCCCCGGCGATGCAAGTATTTTTTGAGCAATTTTGCGCTGTTTTCAGTAGGGCGCGGCAGGGCCCGGATTGCGCGGAAAAGGTGGATATTGGGGATTTGCGGCACATCGTGCCCGAAGCGCTTGCCGTAAATTCGGCTCAGGCGCCGCTTCGGCGTCCCTGACCGCTTCACAAGCCTGAGTCGAAAATGTGGCCGGTGGTGCTCAATGCATGCCGGGCAGTGCGCCTTTCATGCCCCGCATCATCTTCATCAAGCCGCCGCCCTTGAGCTTTTTCATCATCGCCTGCATCTGCTCGAACTGTGACAGCATGCGGTTGACTTCCTGTACCTGAACTCCGGCGCCGGCGGCGATCCGGCGTTTGCGCGAAGCCTTGATCAGTTCCGGTTTGGCCCGTTCGGCCGGCGTCATCGAGTTGATGATGCCTTCCATGCGGCGCACCTGCTTTTCGGCCTGATCCATATTGGCGTTGCTGGCGGCTTGCTGGAATTGCGCCGGCAACTTGTCCATCAGCGACGCCATGCCCCCCATTTTCTTCATCTGGCCAAGTTGCGCCTTGAAATCGTTCAGGTCGAATTTCCCGCCGACCTTGAGTTTCTTCGCCAGCTCGGCTGCGGCCGCAGTATCGACGCCCTTTTTGGCTTCCTCGACCAGCGCCAGGATGTCGCCCATGCCGAGAATCCGGTTCGCCATGCGCTGCGGATCAAACGCTTCCAGTCCGTCCAGTTTCTCGGCGACGCCGGCAAACTTGATCGGCTTGCCGGTGATGTGCCGCACCGACAGCGCGGCGCCGCCGCGGGCATCGCCGTCCAGCTTAGTCAGCACGATCCCGGTCAGCGGCAGTGCATCGTTAAAGGCCTTGGCGGTGTTGATCGCATCCTGGCCCAGCATGGCATCGATCACGAACAGGGTTTCAATCGGTTTCACCGCTTTGTGCAGCGCGCTGATTTCCTGCATCATCGCTTCATCGATGCCGAGCCGGCCGGCGGTGTCGACGATCAGAACGTCGTGGTAATGCTTCTTGGCATAGTCCAGCGCCGCCAGCGCGATGGCGACCGGCTGGTCGCTCGGCGTCGACGGGAAAAAATCGGCGCCGACCTGGGCGGTGACGGTCTGCAACTGGCCGATGGCCGCCGGCCGGTAGACGTCGGCCGAGACCGTCAACACCTTTTTCTTTTTCTGTTCACGCAGGTATTTGGCCAGCTTGCCGGCGGTGGTGGTCTTGCCTGCGCCCTGCAGGCCGGCCAGCAGGATCACGGCCGGCGGCTGGGTGGCGAAATTCAGTTGTGCGGCTTCCGGGCCCAGATCGGCGCCCATGATGGCCGCCAGTTCGCGCTGCACCACGCCCACCAGCGCCTGGCCGGGGGAGAGCGAACCGATCACTTCCTCGCCCAGCGCCTTTTCTTTGACCTTGGCGATGAATTCGCGCACCGCCGGCAGCGCAACGTCGGCTTCCAGCAGCGCCAGCCGCACTTCGCGCAGCATCTCGGCGGTATTGGATTCGGTCAGGCGCGCTTCGCCGCGCATGGTCTTGACGGCTTTGGCGAGGCGTTGAGTCAGGTTATCGAGCATGGAGGCAGGGTCGGGAAATAAAGGGGAGGCAGGCCGGAACAAGCGGCGCCAGCGCGGCGTAAACCAAGTTCATTTTAACCGATGCAACCGGCGTCGCGGCATTGCCGAGCCCGCAGCGCACAGGCTGCTGGGGACCGGTTTTTGTCGCTGCTGCTGCCGTCTGACATAGTGTAAACTCGGAAACTGCCCATTCTCTGCCGACTTCTGTAATGCTCACTCCTTTTTTTGTCCTGGCGGCCGTCCTGTATGCGGTTTGTGCGTTCTTGCCGCCGCGCCATCGTGGCATGATTTCAGTTGGCACCGTGGCCGCCTGGCTGCTGCATGGCGGGGCCTTGTGGGCGGACATGCTGACCGCGGATACGCTGCGCATCGGCTTTGCCGTGATGCTGTCCGCCACCCTGTGGGTGTCGGTGGCCACCTATTGGCTGGAAAACCGCAACCTCACTCTGGATAGCCTGCGCGTGCTGGTGCTGCCTTGCGCGGCACTGGCGGTGCTGCTGCCGGCGCTGTTCCCCGGCACTGTGGTGTCGCTGCAGGGGCGCTCGCCGCTGTTTTCCTGGCACATTGCAATTTCCATCCTGGCCTACAGCACGCTGACGATCGCGGCGTTTCACGCGGTCCTGATGGCCTTGCAGGAATCCCGGCTGCATACCCGCACCGGGCTGACTGCCGGCGGCTGGCTCGGCGCTGCGATCGATCGGCTGCCAGCCTTGTTGAGGATGGAAAAACTGCTGTTTCGCCTGATCGGATTCGGATTCGCGCTACTGACCCTGACCCTGCTGTCGGGCGTGGTGTTTTCCGAACAACTGTTCGGCATCCCGTTCAAGTGGGATCACAAGAACATTTTCAGCATCCTGTCGTGGGCCTTGTTCGGCCTGCTGCTGGCAGGCCGTAAATGGCGCGGCTGGCGCGGCCGCACTGCGCTCAGTTTTACCCTGACCGGGTTCGCCACCTTGCTGCTGGCTTACGTCGGCAGCCGTTTCGTGCTGGAAGTGATATTGCACCGGAGCGTGATATGAAATTCCTGCTGTGGGTGGCGATCATCGCCATCCTGGTCATGTGGTTGATGCGGGGCAAGAAATCGTCTGCCAACCATGCATCTACGGACCATCCGCGCCGGCCAAGCGCCAGCGCGCCGAAAAATGCAGAGTCGATGTTGCAATGCGCGCATTGCGGGATTCATATCCCGGCTTCGGAAGCCGTGCACGATTCCGCCGGCACCGTGTTTTGCAGTGACGCCCATCGCCTGCAGCATGTCCCAGACTAGCGTATGACGGGCACCGCGCACACCTCTGCGCTTCGGCATCGCGAAACCTTCTGGCGTACATTGCAGACGTTTAGTGCCACACGCATCGTCATCGCCGTGGTTCTGCTGGCTTACCTGAGCGCCAATAGCAAGAAGGATTTCTGGGCCAGCGAGGCCTTCTTCTATCGCGAGATCTGTTTCGTCTATCTGGTGCTGGCGTTTGGGTTTGCCATCCTGGCGCTGTACTGGCGCCGGCGGTTGGTGCTGCACCTGGTATCGCAAGTGGCGCTCGACATCGTCGTGATTTCGGTGCTGTACGTGGCGGCCGGGGGCGCCAAGAGCGGGCTCGCCATCCTCTACCTGTTTCCGCTGGCGGGCGCGGCAATCCTGGCGGCGCTGCCGCTGGCCTTGTTTTTTGTATCGGTGGTGACCTTGACGCTGCTGGCGGAAAGCGGCTACCAACTGCTACAGGCGGCGTCCGATGCTTCGACCACGCAAGCCGGCCTGTACGGCGCCGCCTTTTTTGCCGCGGTAACAATGATCAACCAGCTGGCGGCGCGCCTGATCAAGCAGGAAACGCTGGCCACCGAGCGCGGTCAGGACTTGCGTGTGCAGCAGGCGATCAACCGCCTGGTGATTGCCGATATGGGCGACGGCATCCTGGTGCTGGGTGCCGATGGCGCGATCTTTACCGCCAATCCGGCAGCCGAGCGCATGCTGGGCGTTGGTCTGGCGGTCGGCCCCCAGCTCCAGCGGCTGAAGAATATCCCGAATCTGATGCCGATCGCCCGGGCGTTTGCCGATTGGCAAGCGCGGGACGCCGAGCCCGGCCTGCAGAGCGATGCGCCGGTATTCGTAGTGATCAAGCCCTGTAGCGAGCCAACGCTGCAGGGCGCAACCACGGTCTGGCGGCGGCACCGCGAATTGAGTATCCACCTGAAGCTGCGTTTTGCGCGGGTCGAAACGGACCGGCTCGCACAGCGGCGCACGGTGATATTCCTGCAGGACGTAACCGAGATCGAGAATCAGGCACAGCAGTTGAAGCTGGCTTCGATGGGACGCCTGACCGCCAGCATTGCGCATGAAGTGCGCAACCCGTTGTCCGCCATCGCGCATGCCGCGACCCTGCTGGAGGAAGACCTCACCGGCTCGGCAGAGCGCCGGTTGTTGCGTATCGTGGGCGACAATGTGGCGCGTCTGAACCGGATGATCGAAGACATCCTGAAACTGTCGCGCAAGGCACAGCACCATGGCGAGCCGATCCCGCTGGCGCCGGTCCTGGAACAGATGCTGGAGGAATTCGATGGGACGTATGCGCCGGCGACGGGTATCATCCGCCTGGATGGCATACAGAGCAGCGAGGTCTGGTTCGATCCCTTGCATTTGCGTGAAGTCCTGGTGAATTTGCTGAGCAACGCGCTGCGCTATGCCAGCCGGCGGCCCGGCAGCATCCGCGTGTTCTCGGTTTCGCATCCCGCCGGTCACCTCGAACTGCACGTGCAAGACGATGGCCCGTCGATCACGCCGGACATTCGCGCGCACCTGTTCGAGCCGTTTTACACGACCTCCAGCAAGGGCACCGGCCTGGGGCTCTACCTGGCGCGGGAACTGTGCTTGAATAACGGTGCGGTACTGGATTATGAATATCGCCTGGGCGACGGCAGCGACAGGCCGGACCAGGCAAGCGGCCGTTTTGTAATTACCTTTGCGGCGTCGGCGCCAGCCTGACGGTTCGCGTTTCCTGAAAAATATTCGATGACAGCACCCCGCGTTCTGGTGATTGACGATGAAGCCGACCTGTGCGAGCTGCTCGAGATCACGCTGGTCAAGATGGGACTGGATGTCGACACGGCCGGTTCGCTCGAGGCCGCACGGCGCTGCCTGCAGCAAACCGATTACGCCTTGGTTTTGACCGATATGCGCCTGCCGGACGGGCTGGGCATCGAGCTGATTGGCGAAGTGAGTAGCGGCGGCAAGCATACGCCGATCGCGGTCATCACCGCTTTTGGCAGCGCAGACAACGCGGTCGCGGCCTTGAAGGCGGGCGCCTTCGATTACCTGGCCAAGCCGGTGGCACTCGACCAGTTGCGGCGCATGGTGCAGTCTGCACTGCGCGTGCACCGAACGGCACCAAGCCGGGAGCAGGCGGTGGATTGGCAGGAGGCAACGCTCCGTTCGCGCCTGATCGGCGATTCGGAGGCGATGCGCGCGGTGCGCGGCCAGATTGTCCGCCTGGCGCGCAGCATGGCGCCAGTGGCGATTCGTGGCGAATCGGGCAGCGGCAAGGAACTGGCGGCGCGCGATATCCATGCCCACAGTCCGCGTGCCGACAAACCTTTTGTCGCCGTCAACTGTGGCGCCATCCCCGAGGCGTTGATGGAGGCCGAATTTTTCGGTTACCGCAAAGGGGCATTCACCGGCGCGGTGGAAGACCGGGATGGGTTTTTCCAAGCCGCCAACGGCGGCACCCTGCTGCTGGATGAGGTGGCTGATCTGCCGCTGGCGATGCAAGTCAAGCTGTTGCGCGCCATTCAGGAACGGCGCGTGCGCAAGGTCGGCGCCACCATGGAGGAACCGGTCGACGTGCGCCTGATCAGCGCCACGCACCAGAATCTCGAGTCTTGCGTCGAACGCGGGAAATTCCGACAGGACCTGTACTACCGCCTGAACGTGATCGAACTGCGGCTGCCGCCGCTGCGCGAGCGGCGCGACGATATCGACCGACTGGCGGCGGCGATCCTGGGCCGCCTGGCGGCGCCCGGTTGCGAGGCCGTTCTGGCGCCGGCGGCCATCGAGGCTTTGCGCGCCTATGCGTTTCCGGGCAACGTGCGCGAACTTGAAAACATCCTGGAACGCGCGCTGGCATTCGCCAACCATGGCGTGATCGAAGTGGTCGATCTGGCGCTCAAGGCGCCGGCGCAGCCGGTAGCCGATGCCATAGCGGCCGCCGAGAGCAGGTTGATGTCGGTCGTGCCGCCACCGCAGCCTTCACCGGCGTTCGATTCCGAGGCGTCGGACGCGCTGGCGCCCGCACTGCCGTGTTCGCTGCCGGCGCATCTGGACGAAGTGGAGCGCGAGATCATCCGGCGTGCACTGGCCAGAACCCGATTCAACCGAACCCAGGCGGCGGAATTGCTTGGTATCAGTTTTCGCCAATTGCGCTATCGCATGCAGCGGCTGTCGATTCGCGAGCGTGATTGACGATGAATGACAGTGGCGCGGCCAGCCGTGATCTCGAGATCGGTGCCGATGGCTGGTGCCGCCCCGCGCTGCATCTGCGTTCGCCGAATTGCGATCGCCGTCCCGATGCGGCCGCGGTCGATCTGCTGGTGATCCATAACATCAGCCTGCCGCCGGGCCAATTTGGCGGTCCCTATATTGCCGATCTATTCTGCAACCGGCTTGATCGTGCGGCCGATCCATATTTCGAGCAGATCCATACCCTGCGCGTATCCGCGCATTTCCTGATCCGCCGCGATGGTGCGTTGTGGCAGTTCGTCTCGACTGATGAGCGCGCCTGGCATGCCGGCGTTTCGACGTTTGGCGGGCGCAACGCGTGCAACGATTTTTCAATCGGTGTGGAGATGGAAGGCACCGATTTCGAGCCATTTACTGCGCAGCAATACGCGACGCTGGCGATGCTGACGCAGGCTCTGTGCCAGCGCTATCCGCTTGCCGCCGTGGCCGGGCATGAACATGTCGCGCCCGGACGCAAGACGGACCCCGGCCCTTTCTTTGACTGGCGCCACTATCGCATCCTGCTGGCCAATTCCGCCTGCGCGGCAGCGCAGGGTTCGCTGCCGCGTTTTCCGCAGGAAACCTGAGGCCGCGCTGCCGGCCTCCTGTCATTGAAAAAAATCATCACGCTTTCGGCTTGCGTCCACCCGCATTGGGCACTAGAATTAGTGCCGTTCTCAATCGGATCACTAGATGTAGTATTTGATTGGAATCTTTCCTGAAATCGCCTGCCTTTCTTATCGTATCGGCTGCCTGGCGTGACTGGCGAAATGGACGGACGTTCCACTCGAGTTTGGTCAGCCCTTGTTTTTTACGTTTGTGATGCGCCCGGCATTCCGGGCCACAGCAGTGACTGCAATGTCACTGCAATATTCGCGCGGACGCCGCAGCATCGGGCGCTCCGCTAATAACGACCGGCGGCAGTCAGGCTGCCGCCAACGATAGTCCGAGGAGATTCAATGCACCCTATCGCTCAAGACATTTCCGTGAACTCCGGCAACGAATCAGGCGCGATGCCCGCTTTTCCGGCATTCGCCGCCACCGCTGCCAATCCGTCGCCGAACCTGGTCGATTACCGGATCATTCGCCGTAACGGCGCTGTGGTCGGTTTCGAACCGTCCAAGATTTCGATTGCGATGACCAAGGCATTCCTGGCCGTGAGTGGCGGTCAGGGCGCCGCCTCGGCGCGGGTGCGTGAACTGGTTGAGCGTCTGACCGCCAGCGTGGTGGCGGCGCTGGTGCGCCGTCAGCCGGCCGGTGGCACGTTCCACATCGAGGATGTCCAGGATCAGGTCGAGTTGTCGCTGATGCGTTCGGGCGAGCACGACGTGGCGCGCGCCTATGTCCTGTATCGCGCCAAGCGCATGGAACAGCGGGCGCAGCACCAGGCCGCCGCGCCTGCGGCTGGCAAGCCGCAATTGCACGTGATCGAGGATGGTCAACGCCGTCCGTTGGAAATGTCGCGCGTACGCGACCTGATCGGTGCCGCCTGCACCGGACTGGAACAGCACGTGGACGCCGAGGCGATCCAGACCGAGACCGTCAAGAACCTGTATGACGGCATCCCGGTTGAGGAGCTGCACAAGTCGGCGATCCTGGCCGCGCGCGCGCTGATGGAAAAGGACCCAGCTTACAGCCAGGTGACGGCGCGCCTGCTGCTGCACACCATCCGCAAGGAAGTATTCGGGCAGGAAGTGGCGCAGCAGGATGCGGCGACCCACTACGTTGAATATTTTCCGAAATTCATTAAACGCGGCACCGAGGCCGAGCGCCTGGATCTGCGCCTGGCCGAGTTCGACTTGCCGCGGCTGGCCAAGGCCCTGGTCCCGGAACGCGACCTGCAGTTCAGCTACCTGGGGTTGCAGACGCTGTACGACCGCTATTTTTTGCACGTTGATGGGGTCCGCATCGAGATGCCGCAGGCGTTCTATATGCGGGTGGCAATGGGCCTGGCGCTGAACGAGATCGACCGCGAAGCGCGCGCGATTGAATTCTATAACCTGCTGTCCTCGTTCGATTTCATGAGCTCGACGCCGACCCTGTTCAATTCCGGCACCCAGCGCTCGCAATTGTCGTCCTGTTACCTGACCACGGTGTCGGACGACCTGGACGGGATTTACGAGGCGGTCAAGGAGAATGCGCTGCTGGCCAAATATGCCGGTGGGTTGGGCAATGACTGGACGCCGGTACGGGCGCTCGGAGCCCACATCAAGGGCACCAATGGCAAATCGCAGGGCGTGGTGCCGTTCCTGAAAGTGGTCAACGACACCGCCGTCGCGGTCAACCAGGGCGGCAAGCGCAAAGGCGCGGTGTGTGCCTACCTGGAAACCTGGCACCTGGACATCGAGGAATTCCTCGACCTGCGCAAGAATACCGGCGACGATCGCCGCCGCACGCATGACATGAACACGGCCAATTGGATCCCCGACCTGTTCATGAAGCGCGTGATGGAGAAGGGGGACTGGACACTATTCTCGCCGTCCGACGTGCCGGACCTGCACGATAAGGTGGGGCGCGCGTTCGAGGCGGCGTACACCGGCTATGAAGCGAAAGCGGCCAGCGGTGAGCTGAAGCTGTTCAAGAAAATCCCGGCGCTCGACCTGTGGCGCAAGATGCTGTCGATGCTGTTCGAGACCGGCCATCCGTGGATCACCTTCAAGGACCCGTGCAACATCCGTTCTCCGCAGCAGCACGTCGGCGTCGTGCACAGCTCCAACCTATGCACCGAGATCACGCTCAATACCAACGATTCCGAAATCGCGGTCTGCAACCTCGGATCGGTCAATCTTCCGGCGCACATCAAGGACGGCCAGATCGATCAGGCCAAGCTGCAGAAAACCATCCGCACCGCGATGCGCATGCTGGATAACGTGATCGACATCAATTACTACGCAGTGAAAAAGGCGCGCGATTCGAACCTGCGCCATCGTCCGGTCGGCCTCGGCATCATGGGCTTCCAGGATTGCCTGCATATGCTGCGCCTGCCATACGCCTCGATGGCCGCGGTCGAATTTGCCGACCGCTCGATGGAAGCGGTGTGCTATTACGCCTACTGGGCTTCGACCGAACTGGCCGAAGAGCGCGGCCGTTACAGCTCGTACCGCGGTTCGCTGTGGGATCGCGGTATCCTGCCGCAGGATACGCTGAAGCTGCTGGCTGAGGAACGCGGCGGCTATCTGGAAGTCGACACCTCGGAAACAATGGACTGGCCGGCACTGCGCGCGCGCATCCGCGAGTTCGGCATGCGCAACTCGAATTGCGTGGCAATCGCGCCGACTGCGACCATCTCCAACATCATCGGCGTCTCGGCCTGCATCGAGCCGACCTATCAAAACCTGTATGTGAAGTCGAATCTGTCGGGCGAGTTTACCGAAATCAACGAATACCTGGTACGCGACCTGAAGGCGCGCAGCTTGTGGGATGAGGTGATGATTTCGGACCTGAAGTTCTTCGATGGCAGCCTGGCTCGCATCGACCGCATTCCGCCAGATTTGCGCGACATATACGCCACCGCCTTCGAAGTGGAGCCGACCTGGCTGGTGGAAGCCGGCGCACGCCGTCAGAAGTGGATTGACCAGGCGCAATCACTGAACATCTATATGGCCGGTGCCTCCGGCAAGAAGCTGGACGAAACCTACAAGCTGGCTTGGCTGCGCGGTCTGAAGACGACCTACTACCTGCGCAGCACTAGTGCCACGCATACGGAAAAATCTACCTCCAGGACCGGTGCTCTGAACGCGGTCAAGGTGACTGGCGGCGCTGGCAACGACCAGGAGTTGGCGGGGCCTGCATGCACGATGCGCCCGGGCGATCCCGGCTTCGAGGAATGCGAGGCGTGCCAGTAAAAAAACCAATGTACTGCATATCGGTCGGTCTGGAAGCGTTGCCGGGCTGATCGCGGGCCAACCGGACGGCTGCCGCCGTTCATGCGGCGATCGGGTAAATAGGAAAAGAGGAAACCATGCTGAACTGGGAAGAGCAATCAACCGTCACCACGAATGCGCGCACGCCGCAGCCGCCAATGCAACCGCAGCCCGGTTTGCAACCAGCGGTGGCGGTCCGCCTCCAGACAGGCGCCGATGTGGCGCTGAATCCGGCGCTGGTCGCGAAGGCGGCGGAGCCGGCCGCGGGGGGCGCGGCGCGCCGTATCAATGCGGCCGACAAACGGATCATCAACGGTCAGACCGACGTCAACCAGTTGGTGCCGTTCAAATACAAATGGGCCTGGGACAAGTACCTGGCCGGTTGCGCCAATCACTGGATGCCGCAGGAAATCAACATGCAGCGCGACATCGAGCTGTGGAAGAATCCGAACGGTCTGACCGACGACGAGCGCCGCATCGTCAAGCGCAATCTGGGGTTTTTCGTGACCGCCGATTCGCTTGCGGCCAACAATATCGTGCTCGGCACCTATCGCCACATTACGGCACCCGAGTGCCGCCAGTACCTGCTGCGGCAGGCATTCGAGGAGGCGATCCACACCCACGCCTACCAGTACATTGCGGAATCGATCGGCCTCGACGAAGGCGAAATCTTCAACGCCTACAACGAAATCGCATCCATCCGCGACAAGGACGAGTTCCTGATCCCGTTCATCGATACGCTGACCGATCCCGATTTCAAGACTGGTACCGTGGAGAATGATCAGAAGCTGCTGAAATCGCTGATCGTGTTTTGCTGCCTGATGGAGGGCCTGTTTTTTTATGTCGGCTTCGTGCAGATCCTGGCGCTCGGACGGCAGAACAAGATGGTCGGGGCATCGGAACAATATCAGTACATCCTGCGCGACGAATCGATGCACTGCAATTTCGGGATCGATCTGGTCAACACGATCAAGATGGAAAATCCGCATTTGTGGACCGCGGAATTTCGCGCTGAACTCAAAGCGTTGTTTTTGCGCGCGGTAGAGTTGGAATATCGTTACGCAGAGGATACAATGCCGCGAGGTGTGCTGGGTTTGAATGCGCCGATGTTCAAAGGATATTTGCGCTTTATCGCGAATCGGCGCGCGCAGCAAATCGGACTCGATCCGATGTTCGACCAGGAAGAAAATCCGTTCCCATGGATGAGCGAAATGGTCGATCTGAAAAAAGAGCGCAACTTTTTCGAAACCCGCGTAATCGAATATCAAACGGGTGGTGCGCTGAACTGGGAATGAGCAGTCGAAGTCGCAAAGCCGGCACCCAGGATTCTGAACCTGCGTGGCCGGCGAAAGCAGTAAATCAAAAATCAGATTGCAGTCGACCTTGTCCGGAACCCGACGACTGCTGAAACGAAAGGCGTTCACCAAATTAATGGACAGCAGAAGACCGAATCGATCTTGTCTGTGCCCGCCGCTGAGTCCGCGCTTGTCGGATGAGGTGGCTTTTTCTTTGGGAAATTTGCCGGTTTTCCTGAAATCGAATTCCGACGCTGGCATGGTTGCCGGCGTTTTTTTTGACTGTGGCGGCATGGCCGCGTATTGAGCCGGATGGCGGCCGTTTCGAGGTCGGCTGTTCCGGCGCAGTCAAACAAGGCTGAAGTGCTGCATCGGTGAGGGGATGCAGCAGTTCGGCTGGTGCCGTATTCATTAGCGCAAGCAGCGACTTGCTTGTGCCGATGAATAATCCGCTGGGCCCATCGCGATGAGTCGGGCGGGTTTCAACCTTGTAGCTTGATTTTCCATCACGTGAAGGAGAAACAAATGGCAACAGCAGCAAAAAAAACCGCAGCGAAGAAACCCGCTGCGGCAAAAACGTCGGTAGCCGCGAAGGCGGCTGCCGCTGTCAAGAAACTGGTGGCGAAAACCACGGCCAAGGCTGCTGCGGCTAAAAAGCCGGCAGCCAAGCCTGCGGCAAAAGCCGCAGCCAAGCCGGTAGCCAAGAAAGCGGTTGCAGCCAAAATGCCGGTGGCAGCGAAAAAGCCGGCAGTGAAGGCCGCAGCCAAGCCGGCAGCGAAAAAAGCGGCAGCCCCTAAAGCCGCCGCAGCGAAAAAACCGGCAGTAAAAGCCGCAGCCAAGCCGGTAGCCAAGAAAGCGGTTGCCGCCAAAAAGCCGGTGGCAACGAAAAAGCCGGCAGTGAAGGTGAAGGCCGCAGCCAAGCCGGCAGCGAAAAAAGCAGCGGCACCGAAAGCCGCCGCAGCGAAAAAACCGGCAGTAAAGGCAGCTGCCAAGCCGGCAGCGAAAAAAGCGGCGGCGCCGAAAGCCGCCGCAGCGAAAAAGCCGGCAGCCAAGGCAGCCGCCAAGCCAGCAGCCAAGAAGCCGGCGGCCAAACCGGCCGTAAAAGCGGCAGCCAAGCCGGCCGCGAAAAAACCGGCAGCCAAGGCAGCGGCGCCGGCAGTCAAAACGGTGCTGGCTCCGGCAGCAGCATGGCCGTTCCCAACCGGCACCCGTCCGTAAGCGGGAGTCGTTTGGAAGCTTGATTCAATTCAGGCACAATACCCACTGCATGGCGCGAGGCCACGCAGTGGGTTTTTTTATGGGATTTTGATGCTGCAGAATATTCTTTCGCTGATCGTGAATGCTATCGCCAGTGTGCTGGGCGGCGTGCTGCTGCTGCGCTTCTGGATGCAGATCATTCGGGTGCGCCCGCCGCTGTCGATCGGGCAATTCCTGTTCCAGGTTTCCGACTGGCTGGTGCGGCCATTGCGACGATTGTTGCCGGGAATCGGCGGCATCGATTGGGCCACCCTGATTGGTGCTTTCCTGATGGCGCTGGCCGCGATCGTGGTCGATATCTGGGCGCTTTCCGCCTTTTCATTCGGCACGGTTTTCTTGCTGGCCTTGCTGCGCCTGTTTCAATGGATCTTTTACGGCTTCATGGCCTCGCTGATCATCGATGCGGTGTTTAGTTGGGTCAATCCGCAGGCGCCGCTGGCGCCTTTTGTGCGTGCCTTGAACGATCCGCTGCTGCGGCCGCTGCGCCGCATTATTCCACTGATCGGCAACATTGACCTGTCGCCCCTGGCTGCATTGCTGCTGCTGCAGATCGCCCTGCGCATCGTCAGCGCCGTGCTGATCTCCGGCTTATGAGCCAGGGGTGGTGCGTCGCTGCTGCCGGCGGCGTGCGCCTGGCGCTGCAGGTGACACCTGGCGCCAGGAAAAATGAAGTGATTGGGGTGCTGGGCAGCGAGTTGAAGATTCGGCTGCAAGCGCCGCCGATTGAGGGTCGGGCCAATGCCGCCCTGATTCGCTATCTGGCCGAGTGCCTCGGCGTGCCGAAAAGCCGGGTACGGGTGGCGCATGGCCAGACCAGTCGGCACAAGGTGGTCGAGATCGATAGCGCCCAGCTGACGCCGGCCGGCGTGCGGCAGGCGCTGTGGCCGGCTGCCGCGCCCGCTGTCGAGGCGGGCCCAAGCGCCTGCTAGAAACGGTAGCCGAATGCGCGCTGGAAGCGCAGTTCGATCTCGTCGCGGCTGGGCGCATGATTCTGGCCGCCCTGGCAGGCAATCTTGATCGCGCCCATCAGGTTGGCGAGACGGCCGGTGGTTTCCCAGTCCATCTCGTGCGTCAAGCCATAGAGCAGGCCGGCACGGAAGGCATCGCCGCAGCCGGTAGGATCGACCACCGCCGTGGCCGGCGCGCAGGGAATCGGGACGATTTGCCCGCCGGTAAATATCTCGGCGCCGAGTTCGCCGTGGGTGACCACCAGCGCCGACACCCGCTGCGCGATCTGCTGTAGGCCGAGGCCGGTGCGCTCGATCAGCAATTCTGCTTCGTAGGCATTCACCGCCACATAGGTCGCCAGCTCGATGAACTGTTTCAGTTCGTCGCCGTTGAACATCGGCAGACCCTGGCCGGGGTCGAAAATGAACGGGACGCCGAGCTCGGCGCAGTCGCGCGCGTGCTGCAGCATGCCGTCGCGGCCATCGGGCGCGACGATCGCCAGCTTGACCGGGCCGGCGTCGGCCACCCGGTTCCGGTGCGACAGGGTCATCGCGCCCGGATGGAAGGCGGTGATCTGGTTGTTGTCGGCATCAGTGGTGATGAAGGCCTGGGCGGTGTAGGCGTCGTCGATAGTGCGGATGTGCGCGGTCGCAATGCCGAACCCGCCCAGCCGCTCCAGGTAGGCGGCGCCGTCCTGGCCGATGGTGGCCATGATGTGCGGGTCACCGCCCAGCAGCTTCAGGTTGTAGGCGATATTGCCGGCGCAACCGCCGAACTCGCGGCGCAGGCTGGGCACCAGGAAGGCGACGTTCACCTTGTGTAACTGTTCGGGCAGGATCGCTTCGGAAAAACGTCCGCCGAAGAGCATGATCGAGTCGTAGGCCAGGGAACCGCAGATCAGGGATGTCATGAGGGTATCGTGGAAAAACAGCGGTTTGAACGTTTCATCATTATACTGTGATAGGTAATTTTGATATCGCCCTAAAATAGGGCAGGATAGTCGTATTTTCAGGCATACCCCACCTTTCGTGATTCAGGGGTAGAACAGGTAAATGCGATAGCCGGTCACCTTGGGCGTTGCCAGTTGAAAATAAATGCGTACCGACTGTTCGCTGTCGGCGGCGAAGCCCAGGTCTTCGCTGCGACCTGCAGGCAAGTATTCGCGCGGCAGAAAAACCCGGCGCACCAGCGGCTGTTCGCTGGCATCGTTCAAGGTAAGTTCAATGTGCGGCCAGGCTTCCACTGTGGCGCTGCGATTGCGCAGCAGCACGCTGAGTGCGAAGGTGCCCCGATCCGGCGCCAGTGCTTGCAGCTCGCTCGATTCGATGGTCACGCTGTCGATCTGCATCGGCAACTCGATGCGGCAGCCAAGCGCGGCGCAGGCCGCGGCCAGCAGCGGCTGGGTGGGTGGGAAACGGGCCGCGACCTGGCTGCGAAACGCGTACGCACCTTGCCCCAGTGCGCCCAGCAATAACAGGAAACAGGCAGCCGCCAGCCAGGCGCGCCGCATCCGTCCGTGATTCTGCCGTTGGCGTGCGCGCGCCATAAAATCCGGTTCGTCCAACTCGTCTGGCTGGTCCGGCTCCATGGCGGCGGCTGGCGATATGCTGCGGCGCAAGGGTTTGCGCTGCAAGTCATCAATCGCGCGTCCGGTTTCGTCGGCCCCATCAAGCACGCTGTCGTCGGCATCATCCGTCAGCGATTGCCGGTCGCGCGCGAAATCCATCAGGGTCATGCGCTGCAGCGGATCAGCCGCGCTCTGCCCGGCTGCAGCTTCGCCAGCCGTCTCGTCCGCGTCCGCTTGTGATGGCCACCCATCATCGGCGGCTGCGGCAATTGCGGCAGATGGCGCCGGCTCTGGCGCTTCGCTATCGACCGCAACTTGTGCCGTGCCAGGGTCAACCGCCGCCTGCTCGGTTTCCGGTTCGGGCTGTGCCGTCGCTCGAATCAGCGTGCTGCCAGCGTCCTCCGGGCGCTCAGCGGTGTTGGGCTCGGCCGCGTGCAGCAGATGCTCGATGCCGTTGAAGATTTCCTTGCAGGCGCCGCAGCGGACCAGGCCGGAGCGCAGTTTCAATTGGTCATGCGCAACCCGGAACGTGGTCCCGCAGTGCGGGCATTGGGTCGCCAGCGCCATGTCAGTCCGACGCGCAGGGTGGTCGTTCCCCTGCCAGCGCTACCCAGCCGTCCGCTTCCTGGGCAACGGCCAGCGGCAGGAAAGGAGCATAGGCGCCGATCACCTGCTCGGCTTGCGACGCCAGCACGCCGGACAGCAGCAGGCGGCCGCCTGCTGCCAGGTGCCGACACAGGACTGGTGCCAGCAGTTGCAGCGGGCCGGACAGGATGTTGGCGATGACGACCTCGAATAGTTGTTCCTGGCCGGACGCGTTCAGTTCGTTTGGCAGGTAGCACTCGATGCGGCAGCCGTTGCGCTGGCTGTTGTGGCGCGCCGAGTCGACCGCCTGCGGGTCGATGTCGACGCCCACTACGCGTGTCGCGCCGAGTTTTTGCGCGACGATCGCCAGGATGCCGGAGCCGCAGCCATAATCCAGCACCGATTGTCCGCGGGGAGCATGTGCTTCCAGCCATTCCATGCATAGCCGGGTGGTCGGGTGGCTGCCGGTGCCAAATGCGAGGCCGGGGTCGAGTTCCAGTATCAGCGCGTTCGGGTCCGGCGCCTGGTGCCAGCTTGGCACGACCCAGATGTTCTTGCCGATATGGATCGGCTCGAACTGCGACTGCGTCAGCCGCACCCAGTCCTGCTCCGCCACCTGGCGCAGGCTGTACGAGGGCGTGTCGCGAATGCCGCACGCGGCAGCGGCGGCAGCGAGCAGCGCCTGATGATCGTCGCCGGTGTTCACCAGGGCGATGACGCGGCTGCGTTGCCAGGCGTTCTGCTCCGGCTCCAGCCCCGGCTCGCCGAACAGCGGCCGTTCGGCCGCGGTGCCGACATCGGCGTCTTCCACCGACACTGACAGGGCGCCGGCGTCGAGCAAGGCATCCGACAGGGCTTCCGCCTCGTTGCGCGGAATTTCGATGACGATTTCGGTCCAGCTCATGGCTCTCGCCCTACTTTTTTGCCGGCTTGCTCATCACTTTCGCCAGTTCCGGCATTTCCGCCAGCTTCTGTTCCAGGTAATGGATATTGGTGCCGCCTTCGATGAAGCGCGCGTCCACCATCAGGTCGCGGTGCAGCGGAATGTTGGTCAGGATGCCCTCGACCACCATTTCCGACAGCGCGATCTGCATGCGCCGGATTGCCTGCTCGCGGGTGGGGCCGTGCGCGATCACCTTGCCCACCATCGAATCGTAGTTGGGCGGCACATAGTAGCCGCTATAGGCGTGTGAATCGACCCGGATGCCGGGGCCGCCCGGCGCATGCCAGGACGTGATGCGGCCCGGAGACGGCGTGAACTTGTACGGATCTTCGGCGTTGATGCGGCATTCGATCGCATGCCCCTTCAACTCGACATCGCGCTGCCGGAAGCGCAGCTTTTCACCGGCGGCGATGCGGATCTGCTCCTGCACGATATCGATGCCGGTGATCATCTCGGTCACCGGGTGTTCGACCTGCACCCGGGTATTCATCTCGATGAAGTAGAACTCGCCGTTTTCATACAGGAATTCGAAGGTGCCGGCGCCGCGATAGCCCATCTTGGAGCAGGCTACCGCACAGCGATCGCCGATTTTTTCGATCAGCTTGCGCGGAATGCCGATCGCCGGCGCTTCTTCGATCACCTTTTGGTGGCGGCGCTGCATCGAGCAGTCGCGTTCGCCAAGCCAGACCGCGTTCTTGAATTCGTCGGCCAGGATCTGGATTTCGATGTGGCGCGGATTCTCCAGGAACTTCTCCATATAGACTTCGGGGTTGCCGAAGGCGGCGCCGGCCTCGCTCTTGGTCATCGTCACCGCATTCAGCAGCGCGGCTTCGGTATGCACCACGCGCATGCCGCGGCCGCCGCCGCCGCCAGCCGCCTTGATGATCACCGGATAGCCGATCTTGCGCGCAATCTGGACGACTTCCTTCGGATTGTCCGGCAGCGCGCCGTCGGAGCCGGGCACGCATGGCACGCCGGCCTTGATCATCGCCTGCTTGGCCAACACCTTGTCGCCCATCTGGCGGATCGACTCCGGGCGCGGGCCGATGAAGACGAAGCCCGACTGCTCGACGCGTTCGGCAAAGTCGGCATTCTCCGACAGGAAGCCGTAGCCTGGGTGAATTGCTTCGGCATCAGTGACTTCGGCGGCGCTGATGATGGCCGGCATGTTCAGATAGCTCAGCGCGGAAGCGGCCGGCCCGATGCACACCGATTCATCCGCCAGCTTGACGTATTTGGCTTCGCGGTCGGCTTCGGAATGTACGACGACCGTCTTGATAGCCATTTCGCGGCACGCGCGCTGGATGCGAAGAGCAATCTCGCCACGGTTGGCAATCAGTATTTTTTCAAACATGAGAAAAGAAAAGTTGGACGTTACGGATCGGACGGCCGGGAGTGGCTGTCGGATGCATGCCGGATGGCGTCAGGCGGGCGGCAAGTGACACGCGGCGCCCGACCTAGCCGATCACAAACAGCGGCTGGCCGAATTCGACCGGCTGGCCGTTCTCGACCAGAATTTGCTTGATCACGCCGGAGGCATCGGCTTCTATTTCATTCAATAATTTCATGGCCTCGATGATACACAGCGTGTCGCCTTCCTTGACCGTGGCGCCGATCTCGACATAGGCCGCGGCTCCGGGGGCCGACGAGCGATAGAAGGTCCCGACCATCGGCGACTTGACGATGTGACCCTCCGGCACCGCAGCCGGTGCCGCCACCGCGCTGACGACTGCTGTAGCGGGAGTCGGGGCCGGCGCGGGCGCATTCTGAAGCGCAGCTTGCGGCTGCATCATGACCATTTGCGTTTGCGGCGCCGATGACGACTTCAGGATGCGTACCTTGCTTTCGCCTTCCGTGACTTCCAGTTCGGCAATGTCCGATTCGGCCACCAAGTCGATCAGCGTCTTCAGTTTACGTAAGTCCATTTAAGTTCCTTGGAACGGGTAGGTTCTTTATTGAATTGAAATCGTTGCGAATCCGGTTGGTCGAACGATAATGAAAATTAAAGCTTTTTGAGCGCAAAATCGAGCGCGGCTTGATAACCGGTCGGTCCCAAACCGCATACTACGCCGGTCGCAATGTCCGACAAGTAGGAAAAGCGGCGAAACTCTTCGCGCCGGTACACGTTTGAGATATGGACTTCAACAAACGGAATCGCGACCGCCGCCAGTGCGTCGCGCAGGGCAACGCTGGTATGGGTCAGGCCGCCCGGGTTGATGACAATCGCATCCACTTGCTCGGTTTTGGCCACATGAATGCGGTCAATCAGTGCACCTTCGTGGTTGCTTTGAAAGCAGGCCAGACTTGCCCCAGCAGCCCTGGCTTGCGCCTGTGCTGCCTGTTCGATGTCGGCCAGCGTCGTGCTGCCATATACTTCCGGCTCGCGCGTCCCCAACAGGTTGAGATTGGGGCCGTTGAGTAGAAGCAGATTTTTTGCCATGGAGATATAACTCCGTTTGCCGACGATGGGCGCATTTTGCCGCCAAATACCGCCGGTTGGCAAGGCAAAAAATTCTCTGCGGCTACAGTGTGGCCAGATCCCGGCGCAATTCATCCATTTTCAAGCGTCCAAGATAAGTCTTTTTGATTTGCCCCCGGGCATCCAGCAAGACCGTAAATGGCAGCCCTCCGGCCTGATTTCCGAGCAGCCGGGATAAGTCTGCACCGTGCATGCCTGCCACATATAGCGGGTAGCTGATTTTCAATTTAGATGAAAATTCGGTAATGTTGGCGGCAGTATCGACGCCGATGCCAATGATCTGAATATTCTTTCCGCTTAATTCATCTTGCAGATGGGTCAGTTCCGGCATTTCCTCGACGCAGGGTGCGCACCAGGTGGCCCAGAAATTGACCACCAACGGCTTGCCGCGCCATTGCGACAAGGCTTGCGGTACGCCGCTGACGTCCGGTAACGTCTGGCCGAACAGGTTGGAGACGGCTGCCGGCTGTGGCGCCGCCGGGGCAAATTTCCGGGCGCCGAAATACATGCCGGCTGTCGCCGCCAGTGCTGCGAGCACTACAAGCAGCACGATATTTTTTTTCATTCGATCGCTCCTTCGGCAACCAGAATACGCACGTTGGCGATGTCGGCCCGCGCCATTTTCTTGCCGGCCGCCGTTTTGGGGCCTGCGCGCAAATCATCCGCCTCATATAAGGCCAGATGGACGCCTTCTCCGCGCCAGACGAAACTGAGGGTCTCGATCGGGCCGGAATGGCCGTTGAAATGCGGGGTTTCCGAGACTTCGCAATTAATTTGTTGATTCAGAAGAAACATCGCAACCTCTTTTGCATTGTCCGGGAACAGCTGCAAATGAATATCGGAGTGCACGCCGGCGGTGCCGTTTTGTACCGCGCCAGTCAGGTAAGGCCGGAAGCGCTCCAGTTGTTCCATTATTTGCAGCGCCAGTTGGCGCAGGTGCAATAGTCGCGCGGGCTGGCTTTCGGCCAGAAATAATTTGTTATATGTGCGCACTTCTTCTTCGATTTGCATGTTATCTGGCATGAAATTGCCGCGTATTTTGGTGTTTCCCAAAATCTGGTGCGCGCTCTTGCGCTTCGCAGTACCATAGTCGACACCGTCTTCCGCGATCAGACGCGCCGCGCCGGCGGCGATTTCGGCGCGCAACGCTTCAATACTGGCTTGCTGGTTCATTGGCATTTACTCCAGTCTGCCGGCTGGCAAGCAGCCGGTCAGGTAAAATCGTGACTGCGCCGGCCCAGCCGGCGGCATCGATCCGCATCCATCATCCCCGGAATTTTACAATGCATATCCACGTACTCGGCATCTGCGGCACTTTCATGGGCGGCTTGGCGGTGCTGGCGAAGGAGGCCGGGCACAAGGTCACCGGCTGCGACAGCAATGTCTATCCGCCGATGAGTACGCAATTACGGGCGCAGGGGATCGAGTTGATCGAGGGTTTCGGGCCGGAACAAGTGGATTTGCGGCCGGACATGTTCGTGATCGGCAACGTGGTATCGCGCGGCAACCCGCTGATGGAAGAAATCCTGAACCGTGGATTGCCGTATATTTCCGGACCGCAATGGGTTGGCCAGCATATCCTGCGCGATAAGTGGGTGCTCGCTGTGGCTGGAACCCACGGCAAAACGACGACGGCATCGATGTTGGCCTGGATACTGGAAGACGCGGGCTATGCGCCGGGCTTTTTGATCGGCGGCGTGCCGGTGAATTTCGGCATGTCGGCGCGGCTGGCGCCGAACGACTCGGCGTTTTTCGTGATCGAGGCCGACGAATACGACACTGCGTTTTTCGACAAGCGCAGCAAATTCGTCCATTACGGCGCCCGCACCGCGATTCTGAACAATCTCGAGTACGACCATGCCGACATCTTTCCCGACCTCGCGGCGATCGAGACCCAGTTCCATCACCTGGTGCGCACCGTGCCGGGTGTTGGCCGCTTGCTGGTGAACGGCGATCAGGCCGCGCTGCGGCGCGTGCTGGCGCGCGGCTGCTGGAGCGGACTCGAATGGCTGGGAGCGGCCGCCGATTGCGACTGGAACGTGCTCGCGCATGAAAACGGCGATTTTGACGTGGTATTGCGCGGCGAGCCGCAAGGCACGGTGTCCTGGGCGTTGCTGGGCGAGCATAACCGGAGTAATGCCTTGGCGGCGATCGCCGCTGCGCGCCATGTCGGCGTGCCGCCGGCGCAGGCGATCGCGGCACTGGCCCGCTTTGAAAACGTCAAGCGTCGCATGGAACTGCGCGGCACGGTCAACGGCATCCGCGTGTACGACGATTTCGCCCATCATCCGACCGCGATCGCGACCACGGTCGCCGGCTTGCGCCAGAAGGTCGCTGCCGAGCCGAATGCGCGCATCCTGGCCGTGCTGGAGCCGCGCTCCAACACGATGAAGCTGGGGGCGATGAAGGCCGCGCTGGCGCCCAGCCTGGACGGCGCCGACCTGGTGTTCGGCTACGGCGCGCAGGGTGGCGGCAAGGACGCGCTCGGCTGGGATCTGGCGGCGGCGCTGGCGCCGCTCGGCGCGCGGGCGGCAACCCACCATGACTTGGCGGCGCTGGTGGCCGCGGTGGCGCAGGCGGCCCGACACGGCGACCATATATTAGTCATGAGCAACGGCGGTTTCGGCGGCGTGCATCAGAAAATCCTGGACGCACTGGCCCGATGATCCTGTATCTGCACGGTTTTCGCTCGTCGCCGCAATCCTTCAAGGCGCAATTGATCGGCCGGCGGCTGCAGGCGCTTGGGCGCGCCGCCGAATACTGCTGCCCGCAATTGCCGGCTTCGCCCACGCAGGCGATTCGGCTGGCGCAGCAACTGGTGCGCGATTGCCCGCCAGCGCAATTGACGCTGATCGGTTCTTCGCTGGGCGGCTATTACGCCACCTGGCTGGCCGAGCAACTTAGTTGCCGGGCGGTGTTGCTGAACCCGGCGGTGACGCCGCCGCGCGACTTGGAGCAGTACGTCGGCGCAGGCAGCGCGTGGCATTCCGACGAACCGTTCGAATTCAAGGTCGAATATCTGGATCAACTGCGGGCGCTGGCGGTGAACCGGATTACCGAGCCAGAGCGTTATTTCCTGATCGCGGCGACCGGCGACGAGGTGCTTGACTGGCGCCAGATGGTCGCCCATTACGCCGGTGCGCGGCAATTGGTGATCGATGGCAGCGACCACGGCATCAGCGACTTCGAGCGTTATCTGGACCAGGTGTTGCAGTTCTGCGGCAGCACGGCACAGGTGCGCAGTTGATGGCACGGGCGGGATCTCAGGCGCGCTGGCTGCCGCACGTCAACGGCGTCAACCCGCCGCCGCCAATGCGTCGCTGGCTGGCTGATACGGCGTCGCTGACACTGAAGCTGGCCGCGCGCTGCGGCCGATTCCGGGTGCGCCGGCTGCGGCAGGGCCGGGCCGTTTGCCTGGCAGACGAAGTTGATGCCGCACAATTGCCGCGTCGGCGCTGCGTGCAGGAGCGCGAAGTGCTGCTGCAGTGCGACGGTCAGGCGATAGTGTATGCGCACACCGTCGTGCCGCTGCAGGCGAGCGCGACGGATTGGCCGTTTTTCGGTACCCTGGGGGAGCGCTCATTGGGCACGACGCTGTTCAGCGATCCGCGCGTGGTGCGCGGCGCGCTGCAGTTTGCGCGCCTGCCGCTGCGCCATCCGCTGCTGCAGCGGGCTCGCGCCGCGCTCGGACCGGATTCGGTGCAACATCCGCTGTGGGCGCGCCGCTGCCTGTACCGGCGCCGCAACGGCGTCTTGCTGGTGACCGAAGTATTTCTGCCAACCATTGCCGAGCTCGATTTGCCATTAGTAGCCGAACCATCGCGGCGCATACCCGACTAACCAGTCAACCGGCGGTTAGCCGCCACCAAGCAACCAACCAGCAAGCATTCATGAATCTATTTTTCGAGGAATCTGGCGACTTCAAGGCCGGCGCAGTCCTATCGCAGCAGGGCGAGGCGTACCAGGTCGAGATGCCATCCGGCAAGCGCTGCAAGGTCAAGGCGCGCGACGTGCTGCTGCAATTCGCGGCACCCGAGCCGATTCAATTGCTGGCTGAGGCGAAGGGGATTGCCGGCGAGATCGATCTGGAATTCCTATGGGAAGTCGCCGGTCAGGACGAATTTGGCTTCGCCGATCTGGGTACCGAATATTTCGGCCATGCGCCGCGGCCGGAAGAGGCTGCGGGCCTACTGCTGGGCCTGCATGCGGCACCGATCTATTTCTACAAGAAGGGCAAGGGGCGCTACAAGGCGGCGCCGGAAGCGGCGCTGAAGGCGGCTCTGGCCGGTATCGAAAAAAAGAAACGCCAGGCGCAGGTCCAGGCCGAATACGTGCAGCAGTTGAAGCAGCATTGCCTGCCGCAGGAGTTGCAGCCGCTGGTACGCCAGCTGTTGTTCAAGCCCGACAAGAACAGCATCGAATACAAGGCGCTGGAAGCCGCCTGCAACGAGCTGCAGACCTCGCCGCAGGCCCTGATGCTGGCTACCGGCGGCATCGCTTCGCCGCAGGAACTGCATATGGCGCGCTTTCTGTTCGAATATTTCCCGAAAGGAACCGGCTTTCCCGCGCTGCCGGTGCCGCCATCGCCGGCGTTGCCGCTGGCGGCGGTGCAGGCTTTTTCGATCGACGATGCCAGCACGACCGAAATCGACGATGCTTTTTCCATCACCCAGCAGGCCGACGGCAAGCTGCGCATCGGCATCCATATCGCCGCGCCGGGACTCGCGATCCGGCGCGATGATGCGCTGGATGCAGTCGCGCGCCAGCGTATGTCGACCGTGTATGCGCCCGGCACCAAGATCACCATGCTGCCGGAGGAGGTAATCGATGCCTACACGCTGGCTGCCGGCCAGACCTGCCCGGCGCTGTCGCTGTATGCGCTGCTCGACCCGGCCGACTGGTCGGTGCAGGCCACCGAAACCAGGTCCGAAATGGTGCCGATTGCCAGTAATCTGCGCCACAACGACCTCGATGCGCTGGTGACCGAGGAGGCGCTGGCAAGCGGCGCCGGCGACTATCCGCACAAGGATGATCTGACCGTGCTGTGGCACTGGGCACAGGCGCTGGAGAAGGCGCGCATGGCCAAGCGCGAGGGTTTTGGTTTGCGGCCGGAGCAGACCAATCGGGTCGATTTCAATTTTTCGGTGACCGACGGCATCGTCACCATCGAGCGCCGCAAGCGCGGCGCGCCGCTCGACAAGATCGTCGCCGAACTGATGATTTTCGCCAACAGCACCTGGGGCAAGCTGCTGCACGAGCATGGCGTGCCCGGCATCTACCGCGCCCAGGGCGGCGGCAGCGGCGGCTGGGCTGCGCGTATGCAGGTGCGCATGGTGACGCATGCGGCGCCACACCAGGGGCTGGGCGTGGACCAGTATATCTGGAGCACCTCGCCGCTGCGGCGCTATCCCGACCTGCTCAACCAGTGGCAGATCCTGGCCTGTGTCGAGCACGGCGTGACGGCACCGCTGGCGGCGCCCTTCAAGCCGAAGGATGCCGACCTGTATGCGATCGTCTCCGCCTTCGACGGCATTTACAGCGGCTACGCAGATTTCCAGGCGATCATGGAACGCTACTGGTGCCTGCGCTGGCTGGAACAGGAACAGGCGCAGCGTGTCGACGCCGTGGTGCTGAAGGAGGAAATCTTGCGCCTGGTCGAGATTCCGCTGGTGATCAAGCTGCCCGGCATGCCGGAATTGGCGCGTGGCACTCAGGTCAAGCTGGACCTGATTCGCTGGGACGAGGTTAGCCTGAACGTCGAAGCGCGCCTGCACGAGGTGGCGGCCGCGGTCTCCGATGCCGACATGGAGACGCTGGACGCCGCCCTCGAGGTAGAGACCGGCATGGAGACGAATCCGGACGGCGCGGCCGAGGTACCGGAGGCCGCGCCTGCGGTGGCGGCGGATAACGAACCCGCGGCTTGACGTAGAATCGCCTTTCCCCGCCAACACCACTTAATGCCGCACGTGAAGCTGCTTCCGGAAAATCGACTGCTGGCATTCGCCATTGCGTTTTCGCTGCTGGCACACGGTGCCTTGCTGGCGGTCCATTTTACGGCGCCGGAACTGCTGCGCCAGAAGCCGTTCGACCCCGGGCTGGAAGTGATTCTGGTGAATGCCAGGCATGACAAAAAGCCGTTGAAGGCGGAGGCGCTGGCCCAGGCCAATCTGGATGGCGGCGGCAATGCCGAGCTGGGGCGCGCCAAATCGCCATTGCCCGATATGCGCAGGGCGGAAGACGGCGACAGCGCCAAAAAGACCCGGCGCCGGGTCGCCGAGCTGGAACAGGAACAGAAAAAGCTGCTGCAAAGCCTGGCCGCCAAAACGGCGCTGGCAACGCCGCCCACCGCACGCGACAAGCCGCAGGAAGCGCAGCCGCAAACGAATGGCGCCGATGAAATCGACAGCGCGCAGGCGATCGCACGGATGGAGGCGGAGATCGCCAGGAATATCGAGGATTACAACAAGCGGCCGAAGAAAACCCAGATCACCACCAGCACGCGCGAGGTCGGCTACGCGATGTATTACAAGTCGCTGCAGGACCGGATCGAAAAAATCGGCACCCTGAATTTTCCGCAGCAAAACGGCAGGAAGCTGTACGGCGAACTGGTGCTGTACATCCCGCTCTTCCACGACGGCAGCTTGTACCTGAAAGAAGGCGGGCCGCGGGTCGAGCGCTCGTCCGGCAATCCGGCGCTGGACCAGGCCGCCTTGCGCATCGTTACCCGCGCCGCGCCGTTCGGGCGATTCCCGCCCAATATGCGTTCGGCCGGCAAGGATGACGTCTGGGAAATCATCACGCGCTTCAATTTCACGCGCGAGGAAGCACTGAAAGCCGAATTAAGGGGGGGCAATTGATGCAGGCGCCGGATCGTTATGTGGTGATCGGGCAGCCGGTGGCGCACAGCAAATCGCCGGAGATACACGCGCGCTTCGCCGCCCAGACCGGCCAGTGCCTGACTTATGGGCGTTTGCCGGCGCCGCTGAACGGCTTTGCGCAAACCGTGCGCGATTTCATGCGCGCCGGTGGCAAAGGCGCCAATGTCACCGTGCCGTTCAAGCTGGAGGCGTTGCGGCTGGCAACCAGCGTGAGTCCGCGCGCGCTGGCGGCGGGCGCGGTGAATACGCTAATGTTCGATGGCGAGGCCATCTTTGGCGACAATACCGACGGCGTCGGCCTGGTCACCGACATCGTACGCAATGCCGGCGTCGCGCTGGCCGGCAAAAGCGTCCTGCTGCTGGGTGCCGGCGGCGCCGCGCGCGGCGTCATCCTACCCTTGCTGGAGCAGCAGCCGGCGCAGCTCGTCGTCGCCAACCGCACCGCCGCCCGCGCGCTGGAACTGGCGCAGCGCTTTGCCGCCCATGGGCCGATTGCTGCCTGCGAGTTCGCCGATTTGAGTACCGCGTTCGACATCATCATCAATGCCACCTCGGCCAGCCTGGAGGCGCAGATGCCGCCGCTGCCGGCGGCCGTGTTCGGTGCCGATACCTTCTGCTATGACATGATGTACGGCGCCCAGCCGACCGTCTTCATGCAGTTTGCCAAGCGGCATGGCGCGCGCACGCGCGATGGCCTGGGGATGCTGGTGGAACAGGCGGCGGAATCGTTTTTCCTGTGGCGCGGCGTGCGTCCCGCTACCGCGCCGGTGCTGACCGAGTTGCGGGCTCAACTCGACGCTGCCGCATGAGGCGGATGCTGCGCTGGGCGCTGTGGCTGAGCGGGACCGCGATTGCGCTCGTGTTGGTGATGCAGTTGTATTTTTTTCTGCAGATCGGCTGGTGGGTACGCCATAACCCGGAATCCACCAGTTTCATGCAGCGGCAACTATCGGTGTTGCAGGAAAAGAACCCGCGCGCCACGCTGCAACACCAGTGGGTCCCCTACCAGCGGATTTCCCGGCATTTGAAACGTGCAATCATCGCCGCCGAGGATTCCAGCTTTGCCGAACATCAGGGCGTTGATTGGGAAGCGCTGGAAAAGGCGTATCAGAAAAACCAGAGAAAGGGACGGGTGGTGGCGGGCGGCTCGACCATCACACAGCAGTTGGCAAAAAACCTGTTTCTTTCCGGCCAACGCAGCTACCTGCGCAAGGGGCAGGAATTCATCATTGCCTACATGCTGGAATTCTGGATGGACAAGGAGCGCATTTTCGAGATTTACCTGAACGTGGTGGAATGGGGCAATGGCGTGTTCGGCGCCGAAGCGGCGGCCCGCCATTACTACGGGGTGGCAGCTGCCGATCTCAGTCCGGGCCAGGCCGCGCGGCTGGCGGTCATGCTGCCAAACCCGCGCTATTACGACAAGAACCGCGGCTCGGCCTATCTGGAGCGCCGTGCCGCATTGATCCTGCGGCGCATGGGTGCGGCCGAACTGCCCTGGCGATCACTGCCGAATCGGCGCTTGCCTGCGGCCAGCGATAAAAGTACACTTGCGCTGTTCTCGTTCGTGGAACAGCGCAGCGGCCGGCCCGATTCCGGCTGTCATCGCGCGGTCATCCGTCCCGGTCAAGATAGAAAGTGCGTTGCTGCAGCGCCTGGCGCCACCTGACAGGCGGCGCGCCGCCGGTCGTGTGCACCGGATCCCGCCCCTGAATATCCGCGCATGCTGTGGCATACCCTCGCCGCATGCCTTGTGTTGCTACGGCACAGCAGGAACCTCACATGATTAATGTATTCGTATTGCAAAACGGGCGGCTCAACCAGACCAAGGTGGAGACGCGCGCCGACCTGGAAAGCAGCCACCCGGTCTGGGTCGATCTGACCGACCCGAACGACGACGAGCGCACCTGGGTCAAGAGCATCTACGGCGTGACTTTGCCGGGCGAGGACGAGGTCAAGGACATCGAAGCATCGGCGCGCTACTACGAAGCGGAAAACGGCGACCTGCATTTGCGCACCGATTTCCTGATCGACGAAGACGACGGCCCGACGCCGACCGTCACGGTGGCCTTCATCCTCGCGCGCAACATGCTGTTTTCGGTGCACAGCGAAGACCTGCCGGTGTTTCGCCTGGTGCGCATGCGCGCCCGCTCACGTCCGGGTTCGATCACCGATTACAAGGATGTGCTGATTGACCTCTACTCGACCGATGCCGAGTATTCGGCCGATGCGCTGGAAGGGATCTACCAAAACCTGGAGAGCGTCAGCAGCAGCGTGCTGCAGAAGGAACTGACCGACGCCGCGGCGGCAGAAATCCTGAACGCGATCGCGCAGGAGGAAGATCTGAACGGCCGCATCCGCCGCAACATGATGGACACCCGGCGCGCGGTCAGTTTCCTGATGCGCGGCCGGCTGTTGAACCCGGACCAGTTCGAAGAGGCGCGCCAGATCCTGCGCGACATCGAATCGCTGGACGGCCATACCGCGTTCCTGTTCGACAAGATCAACTTCTTGATGGATGCCACGGTCGGCTTCATCAACATCAACCAGAACAAGATCATCAAGATTTTCTCGGTGGCCTCGGTTGCCTTCCTGCCGCCGACGCTGATCGCCAGCATCTACGGCATGAACTTCAAGCTGATGCCGGAGTTCGACTGGAGCTTCGGCTATCCGCTGGCGCTGTTGATGATGGTTGCTTCGGCGGCCGCGCCATTCTGGTATTTCCGGCGCCGCGGCTGGCTGAAAAACTAGCAACGATGATTTTGGGCGCGCCGGAATGAATTTTTTTCATCGCCGGTGCCAAAAGCATTCAGCCGCGAAGGGCGCGTATTTCCCCCCGCCGCGCATAGTTTCGTTACACTTTAGCCGGGCGTCGGCGCTCCGCTGACGCTGCCTTTCCCGCCATGGGCGGCAGTCGAGCGGAATCACGATGAACATGCCTTCAGAACAGCCCTTTCCCGCCGGCCGCAAGCAGCAGGTCGTGGCCGCGCTGCGCGCGATCGTGCCGGCGCACTGCATCCTGTCCGACGAAGAAGACACGCGGCCGTACGAGTGCGACGGCCTGGCCGCCTATCGGCAATTGCCGATGGTGGTTGTGTTGCCCGAGAACGAGGCGCAGGTAGTCGCGATCCTGGATGCCTGCCGCGGCATGCGGGTGCCGATCGTGCCGCGCGGCGCCGGCACCGGCCTGTCCGGCGGCGCCTTGCCGATCGCGGATGGCGTGGTGCTGTCCACCGCCAAGCTGAACCGCATCGTCAGGGTCGACCCGCATGCGCGCATCGCGGTGGTGCAGCCGGGCGTACGCAACCTGGCGATATCCGAAGCGGCCGCGCCGCACGGCCTGTATTACGCGCCCGACCCGTCGTCGCAGATCGCCTGCAGCATCGGCGGCAACGTCGCCGAGAACTCGGGCGGCGTGCACTGCCTGAAATACGGCCTGACCGTGCACAACGTGCTGCGGGTGCGCATGGTGACCATCGACGGCACAGTGGTGGAACTGGGCAGTACGGCGCTGGACGCGCCCGGCCTTGATTTGCTGGCGGTGTTCATCGGTTCCGAAGGCATGCTTGGCATCGTTACCGAAGTCACGGTCAACCTGGTGCCGAAGCCGCAGGCGGCGCGCGTCATCATGGCCTCGTTCGACGACGTCGTGAAGGGCGGCGATGCGGTGGCTGCCGTGATCGCCGCCGGCATCATTCCGGCCGGGCTGGAAATGATGGACCGCACCAGTTCGCGCATGGTCGAGCCGTTCGTGCAGGCCGGCTATGACACCGAGGCGGAGGCAATCCTCTTGTGCGAATCGGACGGCACTGCGGACGAGGTCGAGGAAGAGATCGCCCGCATGAGCGAGGTGCTGGCCGCGGCCGGCGCCACCCGGATCGAGGTGTCGCAGTCGGAGGCCGAGCGCCTGCGCTTCTGGTCCGGACGCAAGAATGCATTCCCCGCCGCCGGCCGCATCTCGCCGGACTATTACTGCATGGACGGCACCATTCCGCGCAAGAGGCTGGCGCAGGTGTTGCTCGGCATCGAGGCGATGGTGGACAAATATGGCTTGCGCTGCGCCAATGTGTTTCACGCCGGCGACGGCAATCTGCACCCGCTGATCCTGTTCGACGCGAATGTACCGGGCGAATTCCACCGGGCCGAATTGTTCGGCGCCGAGATCCTTGAATTGTGCGTCGAGGTCGGCGGCACCATCACCGGCGAGCACGGCGTCGGCATCGAGAAAATCAATTCGATGTGCGTGCAGTTTTCGCCCGAGGAGCGGGAAGCGTTTTTCGCTGTCAAGCGCGCCTTCGACCCCGCTTTCCTGCTGAATCCGGACAAGGCGATTCCAACCCTGGTGCGCTGCGCCGAAAACGGCAAGATGCATGTGCGGCGCGGCCAATTGAAGTTTGCCAATTTGCCGCGCTTTTGAGAGCGATCCCATGGAACAGGCACTACAGGAATTTCGCCAGCGCGTTCTGCGCGCCAGCGCCGAACATCAGCCGTTGCGGATTCGCGGCGGCGGCAGCAAGGACTGGTACGGCTGCGCGGCCGAGGGCGAACTGCTGTCGACCACCGACTACCGCGGCATCGTCGATTACGAGCCGACCGAACTGGTGATTACCGCGCGTTGCGGCACGCCGCTGGCCGAGATCGAGGCGACGCTCGCGCAGCAGCGGCAGATGCTGGCGTTCGAACCGCCGCACTTTGGTCCGGGCGCCACGGTGGGCGGCATGCTGGCTGCCGGCCTGGCGGGGCCGCGCCGGGCGGCGGTGGGCGCGGTGCGCGATTTCGTGCTCGGTGCGGTGCTGATGGACGGGCGCGGCGAAATATTGCATTTCGGCGGCCAGGTGATGAAAAACGTCGCCGGCTACGACGTCTCGCGCCTGTTGGCTGGCTCGCTGGGCACGCTCGGCCTGATCCTGGAGGTTTCGCTGAAGGTGTTGCCGCAGCCGGCGCTGCGCGCCACGCATCGCTTCGAGATGAGCCAGGCGGACGCCTTGCGGCAACTGAATCAATGGGGCGGCCAGCCCTTGCCGATTTCCGCCAGCACCTGGCAGGATGGCTTGCTGACGATCCGTTTCGAAGGGGCGGCTGCAGCCGTGACCAGCGCCCAGAAAAAACTGGGCGGCGCCGCGCTGCCGGCGGCGCAGGCTGATGCTTTCTGGAACGGCATGCGCGAACAGACGGCGGCGTTTTTTAATGGAGGGAACGAGCTCTGGCGGCTTTCGCTGCCATCCACCACGCCGCCGTTGGTCTTGCCGGGTGCGCTGCTGATCGAATGGGGTGGCGCCCAGCGCTGGCTGGCTGCCGCGCCGGGGAACCCGGCGGCGATCCGCGCCGCCGCGGCGGATGCCGGCGGCCACGCCAGCCTGTGGCGCGCGGGCGACCAGGGCGAGCGCAACGGCGCCGGAGTATTCGCGCCGCTGGCGCCGGCCGTGGCGGCGATCCATCGGCGACTGAAGGCCGGTTTCGATCCGTCCGGAATTTTCAATCCGGGCCGCATGTACCCGGACCTCTAAGCGGACGACGCGATGCAAACCAATCTAGCCGACTTGATCAAACAGACGCGCGAAGGCCAGGAAGCCGACGCCATTTTGCGCAAATGCGTGCATTGCGGTTTCTGCCTGGCCACCTGCCCGACCTACCAGTTGTTTGGCGACGAACTGGACAGTCCGCGCGGCCGCATCTACCTGATGAAGCAGGTGTTGGAAGGCAAGCCGGCCTCCGCCAGCACCCAGTTGCATCTGGATCGTTGCCTGACCTGCCGCAATTGCGAAACCACCTGTCCGTCCGGCGTGCAATACGGCCGCTTGCTGGACATTGGCCGCAAGGTGGTCGAGCAGCAGGTGGCGCGCCCCCAGCCGCAGCGTTTCGTGCGGCTCCTGCTGAAAGAGTTTTTGCCGCGCAAGTGGTTGTTTACGCCGGCCATGAAGGCCGGGCAGTTGCTGCGGCCCTGGCTGCCGGCCGCGTTGAAGAACAAGGTGCCGGTGGCGCAGCCGGCTGGCGCCTGGCCGACGCGCACGCATGCGCGCAAGATGCTGCTGCTGGACGGCTGCGTGCAGCCGGCGATGGCGCCCAACATCAACGCTGCCGCCGCGCGCGTGTTCGACGCGCTCGGGGTGCAACTGGTGATCGCGCCGCGCGCCGGCTGCTGCGGCGCCATCCGCTATCACCTGAACGACCAGGCCGGCGGCTTGAACGACATGCGGCGCAACATCGACGCCTGGTGGCCGCAGATCGAAGCCGGCGCGGAGGCAATCGTGATGACGGCTTCCGGCTGCGGCGTGACGGTCAAGGAATACGGCCATCATCTGGCGCACGATCCGGCCTACGCGGCCAAAGCGCGGCGCGTCTCGGAATTGACCAAGGATCTGAGCGAGTTGCTGCCGGCCTTCGAGAGCGAGCTGGAGCAACGCCTGGGCGGCAAGACTCGTCAGAGAATCGCCTGGCACCCGCCATGCACGCTGCAGCATGGGCAGCAGATTCGCGGCAAGGTCGAGGCGCTGCTGCGCATTGCCGGCGTCGAGGTTCAACTGTGCACGGATAGCCATCTATGTTGTGGTTCGGCCGGCACCTATTCAGTATTGCAGCCGAAAATCTCATACGAGTTGCGCGATAACAAGCTGGCCAATCTGCAGGCGACGCAACCGGATATGATCGTGTCGGCCAACATCGGCTGCATCACGCATTTGCAGTCCGGCACCGCGACTCCGGTGCGGCACTGGATCGAATTCATCGACAGCGCCCTGCGCATGTCGGAATCCAGGTAAGGACCAGGAGTCGCCGCGCCGGCTGGCGGTTTCGGAAAGGCCGGAAACGATGATTCATACTTTCGCCACGCTGCTGATTTTTCAAACACTGGGCGAGGGGTTGGCCTACGCGTTTTCACTGCCGGTTCCCGGGCCGGTGATCGGCATGCTGCTGCTGTTCTGCTTCTTGCTGGTGCAACCGGCGGCGGCCGCGAAACTGGCGCCGGTCAGTCTGGAATTTCTGCGCCATCTGTCGCTGCTGTTCGTGCCAGCCGGGGTTGGCATCATGGTGTATGGCCAGCGGGTGGCGGACGAATGGCTGCCGATCGCGGCGGCGCTGCTGATCAGCGCCGTGATTTCCCTGATCGTCTCGGCGCTGGTGCTGCGCCGGCTGCAGAAATGACGCCCGGACTTGGCCGCGTCTGGGTCTATTTGTCGGCCTCGCCGCTGCTGTGGCTGACAGCCACGCTGCTCGCCTATCAGCTTGCCTATGCGGTCTATGCGCGCAGCAAATTCAATCCGTTGGCGAATCCGGTCGCGATCGCGGTCGCGCTGCTGCTGTTGATCCTGCTGCCGACCCGTACCGCCTACCAGACCTATTTTGAAGGCGCCCAATTCGTCCATTTCCTGCTCGGGCCGGCCACCGTCGCGCTGGCGATCCCGCTCTATCTGCAACTGGAAAAGCTCAAGCGCAACTGGTTGGCGCTGCTGGCGAGCGCCTTGGCCGGCAGCGCCGCAGCGGCCGCCAGCGGCATGGGGGTGGCCTGGGCGCTGGGCGCTTCGCGCGCCACGATCTTGTCGCTGGCGCCGAAATCGGTGACGACCCCGATCGCCATGGGCATTTCGGAAAAAATCGGCGGCTTGCCGTCGCTGACCGCGGTGCTGGTGATCCTGACCGGCATCCTGGGCGCTGCCGGCGCGCGCTACCTGTTCAATTTGCTGCAAATCCGGGAACACAGCGTGCGCGGCTTCGCGCTGGGCGTGACTTCACATGGCATCGGCACCGCGCGCGGCTTCCAGGTCAGCGAGGAAATGGGTGCGTTTTCCGGCCTGGCGATGGGCTTGTCGGGCGTGTTGACCGCGCTGCTGCTGCCGCTGGCGCTGAAGCTGTTTGGCGTGATTTGAACTCGGCGACATGCGGCGCGCCGCCCGTTGTGGGCGGCTTTGACGTTGACCGGCAGCAAAGCCCCGGCCTGAACCTTGCCGCCGGTAGTTGCTCCAACAGCAGTCAGGCAAACGAACGATGGAAAGGCCAGCATGATGACGAGCGCAGCGATTGCGGTTGATCCCCTGGTTTGCACCATTGGCCATTCGACGCTGGCGCTGCCGGAATTCATCCATCTGCTGCAAATCAATGGCGTGACCCATGTGCTGGATGTGCGCAGCGTGCCGCGCTCGCGCCACAATCCGCAATTCAACCGGGACAGCTTGCCGGCAGCGCTGCATGCGGTCGGCATCGGCTACACGCATCTGGCCGGGTTGGGCGGCTTGCGCCATGCCCGCGCCGACTCCATCAATACCGGCTGGCGCAACGCTTCGTTCCGCGGCTATGCCGACTACATGCAGACCGCCGATTTTGAACAATACCTGCAGCAGGCCATTCTGCTGGCGCAGCAACAGCGCTGCGCGCTGATGTGCGCGGAGGCGCTGCCGTGGCGCTGCCATCGTTCGCTGATCGCCGACGCGCTGCTTGCGCGCGGCATCGCGGTGGAAGACATCATCGGCCCGCACGGCCGCACGCCGCACCGCCTGACCCCATTTGCCAAGCTGCGGGACGGGCGGATTCGCTATCCCGCCCCGCCGGCAGGCGCGGACGGTTAGCCAATTTCCATTGGAAACAGGAGTATATCGAAAAATCGACCTATTTATAGGCTGGAAACGGCGCCTGTTCCTGGAGTATGCGAACTGCCCTCGGACTGTCTATTGGGCCAGCAGCTTTTCAATATCGGCGATCAGCTCTTCCGGCTTGGTGGCCGGCGCGTAGCGCTTGTAGACATTGCCGTCTTTCTGCACCAGGAATTTGGTGAAGTTCCATTTGATCGCCTGGCTGCCGAGGACGCCGGGCGCCGCGCTTTTCAGGTAGCGGAACAGCGGATCGGCCTGGTCGCCGTTGACATCGACCTTGGCAAATAGCGGGAAACTGACGCCATAGTTCTTTTCGCAGAAGGCGCCGATTTCAGCGGCGCTGCCGGGTTCCTGGGCGCCGAACTGGTTGCACGGAAAACCCAGCACTTCCACTCCCTTGTCGCGGAATTGCTGGTACACCGCTTCCAGCCCCTGATACTGCGGCGTGAAGCCGCAATTGCTGGCGGTGTTGACGATCAGCAGCACGCGGCCGCGATAGCGGGCCAGATCGACTGGCGCGCCAGCCAGGCTGTTCGGCTTGAAATCATAGATATTGACGGTACTCATACTATCCCCAGGTGGTGCGTGCCGGCAGTCAGGTCGCGCTCTTGCGCATCCTTGCTGCGCAGCTTGATCGCCAGCCGCAGGTCGTTGACCGAATCGGCATTGCGCAAGGCGTCTTCGTACGAAATCTGGTCCGCCTCGTACAGATCGAATAATGCCTGATCGAAGGTCTGCATGCCGAGCTCGCGCGATTTTTTCATGATTTCCTTGATCTCGTGCACCTGGCCCTTGAAGATCAGGTCGGAAATCAGCGGCGAGTTCAGCATGATCTCGATCGCCACGCAGCGGCCCTTGGTGTCGCGCAACGGAATCAGCCGCTGCGAAATCATACCCTTCAGGTTGAGCGACAAATCCATCAGCAACTGCTGGCGCCGTTCTTCCGGGAAAAAGTTGATGATGCGATCCAGCGCCTGGTTGGCGCTGTTGGCATGCAAGGTGGCCAGGCACAGATGGCCGGTCTCGGCGAAGGCGATCGCGTAATCCATGGTTTCGCGGTCGCGGATTTCGCCGATCTGGATCACGTCCGGCGCCTGCCGCAGCGAATTCTTCAGCGCCGTGCCCCAGTCCTCGGTGTCGACGCCAACCTCGCGCTGGGTGACGATGCAGTTGCGGTGCGGGTGGATGTATTCGACCGGATCTTCGATCGTGATGATGTGGCCGTGGCTGTTTTCGTTGCGGTAGCCGACCATCGCCGCCAGCGTGGTCGACTTGCCGGAGCCGGTGGCGCCGACCATGATCACCAGCCCGCGCTTGGTCATCGCCACTTCCTTCAGGGTGTCGGGCAGGCCGAGTTCCTCGAATTTCGGAATCCTGGTAGTGATGGTGCGCAATACCATGCCGACATGGCCCTGCTGCACGAAGGCGGAGACGCGGAAGCGTCCGAGGCCGCTCGGACTGATGGCAAAGTTACATTCCTTCTTCGCTTCGAACTCGGCGGCCTGGCGATCGTTCATGATCGCACGCGCCAGTTCCATCGTGTGGGCAGCCGATAGCGGCTGGTTGGATACCGGCGTGACCTTGCCGTCAATCTTGAAGGCCGGCGGAAAATCGGTCGTGACGAACAGGTCCGAGCCGTTTTTGCTGACCATCAAGCGCAGCAGGTCGTGCATGAATTTGGTTGCTTGGTCCCGTTCCATGTTGGTTTTCCTTTTGCGTTATTCCTTCTTGTCAAAGGAAGGAATTTTTCAGTGCGCCACCACCACCTCGCGGCTTGCAGGCCGCTTGGGTTCACGCGCCGCAAAGCGTGCTTTGGTTCGCCGGCAGACGGCATGCCGTCTGCAATCACGGCTCACTCCCGCGCTCATCCGGGAAAATTTTCCGGCGTCTTGGCAGCGGCGCGCGCCGCGCCGACTGAAATCAGGTTGCGCCGCACCAGGTCGGTCAGGTTGCTGTCCAGCGTCTGCATGCCGAGGTTGCTGCCGGTCTGGATCGCCGAATACATCTGCGCGATCTTGGCCTCGCGAATCAGGTTGCGGATCGCCGGCGTGCCGAGCATGATCTCGTGCGCGGCGACGCGGCCCGAGCCGTCCTTGGTTTTCAGCAGCGTTTGCGAGATCACCGCCTGCAGCGATTCCGACAGCATCGCGCGCACCATTTCCTTTTCGTCGCCGGGAAAGACGTCGATGATGCGATCCACCGTTTTCGCCGCCGACGAGGTGTGCAGGGTGCCGAACACCAGGTGGCCGGTTTCCGCCGCCGACAACGCCAGGCGGATGGTTTCCAGGTCGCGCAATTCGCCCACCAGCACCACGTCCGGGTCTTCCCGCAGCGCCGAGCGCAGCGCGTTGTTGAACGAGTGGGTATGCGCGCCGACCTCGCGCTGGTTGATCAGGCATTTCTTCGATTCGTGCACGAATTCGATTGGGTCTTCGATGGTCAGGATATGCGCGTATTCGTTTTCATTGACGTGGTTCACCATTGCCGCCAGCGTAGTCGACTTGCCGGAACCGGTCGGCCCGGTCACCAGCACCAGCCCGCGTGGCTTCAGGGCCAGGTCAGCGAAAATTTTTGGTGCGTTCAACTGCTCCAGGCTCAGGATCTTGGACGGAATCGTGCGCAGCACCGCGGCGGCGCCGCGATCCTGGTTGAAGGCGTTGACGCGAAAGCGCGCCAGGCCCGGAATCGCAAACGAAAAATCGCATTCCAGGTGTTCTTCGTAGGCCTTGCGCTGGCCGTCGTTCATGATGTCGTAGATCATGCCGTGCACATCCTTGTGCTCCAGCGGCGGCAGGTTGATGCGGCGCACGTCGCCATGCACGCGGATCATCGGTGGCAGGCCGGACGACAGGTGCAAATCGGAGGCATTGTTCTTGACCGAGAAGGCCAGCAGTTCTGAAATGTCCATTTATAATCCGTGGGCCTGCAAGGAAAAGGGGAGGCGAAATCCGGCGGCCGGCGCCGCCCTGATATCTTTTGTTTCTGATCAGCAGCGCCAAAAGTGAATTGATTATGTCCTTAGTTGTACGAAACTTGCAAGCCGTGCGTGCCGCCATCGCCTCGGCCGCCGCCGCGGCCGGGCGCGATCCGGCCGAGGTTGCGTTGCTGGCGGTTTCCAAGACCTTCGGCGCCGAAGTGGTGCTGCAGGCGGTGGATGCCGGGCAATTCGCATTTGGCGAAAATTACCTGCAGGAAGCGCTGGAGAAGATGGCTACGGTACGTGCCGCCCGGCCCGATGCCGCGCTGGAATGGCATTTCATCGGCCCGATCCAGAGCAACAAGACGCAGGCGATCGCGACCCATTTCGATTGGGTGCATTCGGTTGAGCGCGAGAAAATCGCGCGCCGCCTGTCGGCCCAGCGGCCCGCGCACTTGCCGCCGCTGAACGTCTGCCTGCAGGTGAATCTGGATGCCGAAGCCAGCAAGAGCGGCGTCGCGCCGCAGCAGGCGTCCCCGTTGGCGCATCTGATCGCGCAACTGCCGAACCTGCGGCTGCGCGGACTGATGGCGATCCCGGAGCCGGCTGCCGAATTGGAACGGCAACGCGCCGCCTTTCGGCGCTTGCGGCAGTTATTCGAACAATTGCGGATCGAGGGTCTGGCGCTGGATACCTTGTCGATGGGCATGTCGGCCGATCTGACGGCGGCGGTCATGGAAGGTTCGACCATGGTGCGCGTCGGCAGCGCGATTTTTGGAGCGAGAAACTATGCAAGCTAATATGAAAATCGGATTTATCGGCGGCGGCAACATGGCAAGCGCCTTGATTGGCGGCCTGGCCGGCCGTCTGGTTGGCGCCGACCGGATTCGCGTGGTCGACCCCAATACCGAGGCGCTGCGCAAGCTGGAGCAGCAGTTCGGCATTGGCACGGCGCCGCAGATCGACCCTGGCCTCGCCGCCTGCGAGGTGATCGTGCTGGCGGTCAAGCCGCAGCAGATGAAGACGGTCGCCGAGCAATTGCGGCCACATCTCGACACGCAACTGCTGCTGTCGATCGCGGCCGGCATTCGCGCCGCCGACCTCTCGCGTTGGCTCGGCGGCTACCGCGCGATCGTGCGCAGCATGCCAAACACGCCGGCGCTGATCGGCCAGGGCATCACCGGCATGGTGGCCATGAGCGGCGTGGCGGACCCGCAGCGGGCGGCGGCCGATGCGATCATGCGCGCGGTCGGCGCCACGGTATGGCTGGATGACGAAAACCTGATCGATGCGGTCACCGCGGTGTCCGGCAGCGGCCCGGCCTACGTGTTTTATTTTCTGGAAGCGATGCAGCAGGCGGCGCTGGAGCTGGGCTTGAGCCAGGAGCAGGGTACGGCGCTGGCGATCGCCACTTTTGGCGGCGCCGCGCAACTGGCGGCGCAGTCGTCCGAGCCGCTGTCGGTGCTGCGCGAGCGGGTGACGTCAAAGGGCGGTACCACCTATGCGGCATTGAGCAGCATGGATGCCGGCAATGTGAAAGGGGCGATCGTGACAGCGATCAAGGCGGCGGCGGCCCGCAGCAGGGAATTGGGAGAGGAATTCGGCCGCGCCTAGCGACTGCATCATGCGCGGTTTGCCGATTCAGCGGCGCGGCACCCCGAGCCATTTGCCGACAAGTGGCGCCACCAGGCGCCAGCCGCGCGACACCGCCAGGCCGGTTTGCACCAGCGTCAGCAGGCGCCGCGGCTTGACCAGGAACAGTCCGCCGGCCAGCGCCAGGATCAGGGCGGGATTGGTGCGCAAGCGGTCCAGGATGCGCATGCCGGTATCGACCGTTTCGAACGAGCGGCCAAGGCGGATCTTCTGGATCGCCAGCGCTTCGCGCTGCAGCGCGCAGCGCGCCTGCAGGCGTTGCCGGCGTTGCGCGAGGAGTTTCAGGTGGGAAGTCATCGAGAAGCCATGCGTGCCGGGGTCATGGCGAATTCAGGGCATCGACATCTTTCGCCATCTCCGCCAGCGTATGCGCCAGCAGGCGCGACTTGCGGCGGTAATTGCTGCGCACGGCGAGCACGATGGCGATCGCCGCCAGCGTGAAAAAACCGATCAGGCTCAGCAGCACCGGTATGCGCTGGGTATCCCAATACAGCACCACGATCAGCAGAATGGCGAGCAGTACGGCAATGCCGAAACAGGCCATGGCGGCCAGCGACAGCAGCAGATAGAAAAAATAGCGCAGCGCCTCTTCTTCCAGCTCCACCGTCAGCAATTCCACCCGGGTCTGCAGGGTGGCGATAAAAGTCGACAGCAGTCGCGTCGCCGAATCGATAATCGCCATGCTTATTTGTATCCCATTATTTGCGCCCGATGATCAGGCCGACCAGCAGGCCGGCGCACAAACCGATGCCGGCCGCCTGCCATGGATGATCCTCGACGAAGCGGTCGGTGGCCTGCACGGCCTGCTTGCCGGATGAGGTCAGGCGCTGTTCCAGCCGGGCCAGCTCGCGCTTGGTGTTTCTCAGTTTGCGCTCGAACTGGGCGATGGCGGTCTTGTAGCCGCGTTCGGTGTTTTGCTCGGTGTCGCTCAACAACTGCTCCGCCTCCTGGATGACGGCGCGCAGATCGTCCAACAATTTGTCTCTGGCGTCACCCGCTTGCTGCGTGATGTTCATAAGCGCTCCCGGAAAATGGATGTGCGTTTATTGGGTTTATTGGTTCAGATAGTGAATCTTGCCGCCGAATTCCTGATTCGAATAAACATTGTCAGTGTGAACGTGATTCTTGTCAAAAGGCGAAGCCTTATGTTGCCTGCCGCAAACCGTAATCGAGCACGATGCCGGCAAATAGCGCCGCGCCCAGCCAGTTGTTGTGGCGAAAGGCGGCGAAACAGCGCATGCGTTCGCGCCCGCGGATCAATTGATAGTGATACAGGGCGCAGCCGACCGCGATCGCCAGGCCCGCGCCGAACCAGCCGCGCAAGCCGTGCTGCCAGCCGACCACGAACACGATGGCGAAGGTGATGCCGTAGCACAGCATGACGATCGCCACGTCGTAGCGGCCGAAGGTGATCGCCGAGGAACGCACGCCGATTTTCAGGTCGTCGTCGCGGTCGACCATTGCATACTCGGTGTCGTAGGCGATGGCCCAAAAAATATTCGCGGCCAGCAGCAGCCAGGCCGTAAGCGGCACCGAATCGGTGACGGCGGCGAATGCCATCGGAATGCCGAAACCGAAGGCAATTCCGAGATAGGCTTGCGGGATTGCGAAGAAGCGCTTGAAATACGGATAGCTGGCCGCAATCAGCACCGCGCACACCGACAACTGCTTGGTCAGCGTATTGAGCGGCAGGATCAGTGCCAGCGACAGCAAGGCCAGCACGGCGGCCACCATCAACGCTTCCCAGGCGGCGATGCGACCGCTGGTCAAGGGCCGATCGGCGGTGCGCTTGACATGAAGATCGACGGCGCGGTCGGCGTAATCATTGATGGCGCAGCCGGCCGAGCGCATCAGGATGGTGCCGAGAGTGAATATCGCGACCAGCTTCCAGTCCGGTCGGCCGTTCGAGGCGAACCACAGCGCGGCCAGCGTCGGCCACAGCAGGAGCAGAATGCCGATCGGCTTGTCCAGCCGCACCAGGCGAATATAGAGTTGCAGGCGCTTCATCCGATTGAATATATTGCATTGCAAAAATGAATTATAAGGGCCGGCGGTTCGGTTTAAGTTGTCGTAACGGGGACTGAAATATCTGTTGACTACCATCGGTTTTTCTGGGGGCCGACAAGTCAATTGGAAATCCCGGCTGCGGCTGGCCTGCTGGCGAGTGCGACGGCATCCGCGTTAAGCGGCGGTAGCCGCGCCTAAGCCGTTTCGAGTGCCGGTTCCTGCAGCATCGTCACGCCGCGCAGGCCGCAGTCCCGTACTGCACGGTGCACCGCCTCGATCGCGGCGGCGCGGGTGAAGCTCTTGCGGTAGGCGATCACGACCCGGCGCGATGGTAGCGGCGGCGCAAACGGGACGTAGCGCAGCATGCCGTCCTTGGCCTCCATATCGGGCACCGAAGCCAGCGGCAGCACCGTGATGCCGATGCCGGACGCCACCATGTGGCGGATGGTTTCCAGCGACGAGCCTTCGAAGGTGCGCGCGATGCCATCGCCGGTGGTCGAAAAGCGTGACATTTCCGGACACACTTCCAGCACCTGGTCGCGGAAGCAATGGCCGGTGCCCAGCAGTAGCATGGTTTCGGATTTCAGCTCGTGCGCGCTGATTTCGCTGCGGTTAGCCCACGGATGGTGCTTCGGCAAGGCCACCACGAACGGTTCATCGTACAGCGGCTGCAGGACCAGCCCTTGATCGGGGAAGGGTAGCGCCATGATGGCGGCATCCAGCTCGCCCTGGCGCAGCAGTTCCAGCAGCCGCACGGTGAAGTTTTCCTGCAGCACCAGCGGCATCTGCGGCACTTGTTCAATCATGGTCTTGACCAGTGGCGGCAGCAGGTAGGGCCCGATCGTATAGATGATCCCGAGACGCAACGGTCCGACCAGCGGGTCCTTGTTCTGGCTGGCGATTTCCTTGATGGCGGCGGTTTCTTCCAGCACGCGCTCGGCCTGGTCGATGATCCTGGCGCCGAGCGGGGTGACCGATACCTCGGCGCCACCCCGTTCGAAAATGACGACACCCAGCTCGTCTTCCAGCTTCTTGATGGCCACCGACAGGGTCGGCTGCGCCACATGGCAGGCTTCCGCTGCGCGGCCAAAATGCTTTTCGCGGGCGACGGCGACGATGTATTTGAGTTCGGTCAGAGTCATGTCGGCATCTTCGCATACAGCGCTTGAGGCGTCAGCAGCCACCGATGAATTGGCGGCGGCGGTTCTGAACTATCATGGTGCCTTGCAATGACCAAGGAGCCAGCGCTTTTATCCGTGCCTTCCAGCATGCAACACCACGCCGGCGTCAGCCATCTGGAAAACGCCATTGTTATCCGATGGGAAACATGAATGTTGTCATGCACTCGATTGGTTTGAATCGGCTGGGGCAAGCCGTTACCAGATGCCTCCGGTTTTCGGGAATGACGGCCTGATGGATGCGGTTCGCCTTGACAAATGGCTGTGGGCGGCCCGCTTCTTCAAGACCCGGGCCCAGGCCGCGCTAGCGGTGGACGGCGGCCAGGTACGATGGAATGGCTGCCGGGTCAAGCCGGCGCGCAATCTGGCGCCGGGGGCGGTGCTGCTGATCGACAATGGCGCCAGCCAGTGGGAAGTGACGGTGCTGGCATTGGCCGGCCAGCGCGGACCGGCCGCCGCTGCGCGCGCCCTGTACGCGGAGACCGGCGCCAGCCTGGCGCGCCGCCAATTGGCTGCCGAGCGCGGAAAGCTCCTGCAGGAACCGGCGGCCGCGCTCAAGGGGCGCCCGACCAAGCGCGCCCGGCGGCAACTGGATCAGACCCGGGGTTGATATGATGGCAGTTTTTGTTGCACAAGCCGGCGCCCGTCTTCGCTGCGATTGTCTCCCGCAAATAGAATCGCCCCTCTAAGTTCGGGTTTGACATTTATAGTGGGGTGCATAATAGTACGAGCGTTCGCATCCGCTTCCGATGCAGCGCCCCGGCCCCGTGTTTTGTAAATTTTTACAGGAAACAACGTGGTGTATAACCTGCCCGATTCGACCCAGAAATGTATGCGCAAAGGTGAAATGACGCGCGCCATGATTCTCGACGTGGCACTCAATCTGGCCAGCCGCGATGGCCTGGAAGGGCTGACCATTGGCTTGCTGGCGGAACGAATGCACATGAGCAAGTCTGGCGTGTTTGCGCATTTCGGGTCGCGCGAGGATTTGCAGATCGAGGTGGTCAAGCTGTATCACCAGCACTTCGAGCAGGAAGTGTTTTATCCGAGTATGAAAGAGCCGCGCGGGCTGCCGCGCCTGCAAGCGATGTTCGCGCGCTGGATCAAGCGGGTTACGGTCGAAATCGCCTCCGGCTGCATCTATATCAGCGGCGCGGTCGAATACGATGACCGGCCCGGCGCGATCCGCGAGGAACTGGCGGCGATGGTGCGTACCTGGCAAGGTGCCCTGCGCCGCTGCGTGTTGCAGGCGGTGGAGATGGGGCACTTGCGCGCCGATACCGACGCCGGCCAGATGGTCTATGAAATGTATGGCCTGGTGCTGGCGCTGCACCACGATGCGCGTTTCCTGAAAATGCCCGGCAGCACCGAACGCGCGCAGATCGGCTTTGAACGTCTGCTCGAAAGCTATCGCAATCCTTTGCCGGCCGCCGGCCGGGCAAGCGGCCGGCCGTCCAGAGCCGCCAAAAAATAAACCAATCCCATTCTTTGTCAGGAGAAAACCATGGGTCAATATGTCGCCCCCTTGCGTGACATGCAGTTCGTGCTGCACGAATTGTTGCAGGTCGAACAGGAATTGAAGCAGTTGCCGAAACACGCGGAGATCGACGCCGGCGTCATCAATCAGGTGCTGGAGGAAGGCGCCAAGTTCACCGCCAACGTGCTGTTCCCGCTGAATCACTCGGGCGACCGCGAAGGCTGCCACCTGAACCGGGAAACGCATGAAGTGACGCCGCCCAAGGGCTTCAAGGAAGCCTACCGGCAGTATGTGGAAGCCGGCTGGCCTTCGCTGTCCTGCGACCCTGAATACGGCGGCCAGGGCTTGCCGCTGGTGATCAACAATTCGTTCTACGAAATGCTGAATTCGTCGAACCAGGCCTGGACCATGTACCCGGGCCTGTCGCACGGCGCCTACGAATGCCTGCACGAACACGGCACGCCGGAACAGAAGGCGCTGTACCTGCCGAAGCTGGTATCCGGCGAATGGACCGGCACCATGTGCCTGACCGAGCCGCATTGCGGCACCGACCTCGGCCTGCTGCGCTCGAAGGCGGAGCCGCAGGCGGACGGTTCGTACAAGCTTTCCGGCAACAAGATCTTCATTTCGGCCGGCGAGCACGACATGGCGGCCAACATCCTGCACCTGGTGCTGGCGCGGCTGCCGGAGGCGCCGGCCGGTACCAAGGGTATTTCGCTGTTCCTGGTGCCGAAGTTCCTGCCGAATGCGGACGGCACGCTGGGCGCGCGCAACCCGATCTTTTGCGGCGCGCTCGAGGAAAAGATGGGTATCCACGGCAACGCCACCTGCCAGATGAACCTGGACGGCGCCACCGGCTGGCTGATCGGGCAGCCGAACAAGGGCTTGAATGCAATGTTCGTGATGATGAATGCGGCGCGCCTCGGGGTCGGCATGCAGTCGCTCGGCCTGACCGAAGTGGCCTACCAAAACGCGGTGGTATATGCCAAGGACCGCCTGCAGATGCGCAGCCTGTCGGGCGTCAAGGCGCCGGACAAGCCGGCCGACCCGATCATCGTCCATCCGGACGTGCGGCGCATGCTGCTGACCGCCCGCGCCTATGCCGAAGGCGGTCGCGCGTTCTGCTCGTATATCGCCTTGCAGATCGATCGCGAACTGAATCATCCGGACGAGGAAGTGCGCAAGGAGTGCGCCGACGAAGTCGCGCTGCTGACGCCGATCGTCAAGGCCTTCCTGACCGACAACGGTTGGATTTCGACTTCGGAAGCAATGCAGGTGTATGGCGGCCACGGCTTCATTGCCGAATGGGGCATGGAGCAGTACGTGCGTGATTCCCGCATCAACATGATTTACGAAGGCACCAACACGATCCAGTCTCTGGATCTGCTGGGGCGCAAGATCCTGATGGACAACGGCGCCAAGCTGCGCAAGTTCGGCGCCAAGGTGCAAGCCTTCGTCGAGGAAAACGGCACCGACGAAGCGATGTCCGAATTCGTCACGCCGCTGGGCGACCTGGGCGACAAGCTGACCAAGCTGACGATGGAAATCGGCATGAAGGCGTTCCAGAACCAGGATGAAGTCGGCGCCGCCGCGGTGCCGTATCTGCGCGTGGCCGGGCATCTGGTGTTTTCCTATTTCTTTGCGCAGATGGCGAAGATCGCTCTGGCCAAGCAGGATTCCGGCGACAGCTTCTACAAGGCCAAGCTGGCGACCGCGCGTTTTTACTTTGCGCGCCTGCAGCCGGAGACTGCGATGCTGATTCGTCAGGCGCGCTCGGGCAGTGCCAGCCTGATGGCGCTGGAGGCCGATCTGTTTTAATCGTTCTCCAACATACTCCTGTTGGTGCGTGCCAGTTTCGGCCGTCAACATGATGAAAATTGAAGATACCCAATGGTGCGCGGCGCGCGCCTCATGTCTAAAGGATTAACCCCATGTCCAATTTCATCGTTAAAAAAGTCGCCGTGCTGGGCGCTGGCGTGATGGGCGCGCAAATCGCCGCCCATTGCGTGAATGCCAGGGTGCCGGTGGTGCTGTTCGATTTGCCGGCCAAGGAAGGTCCGAAGAATGGCATCGTGCTGCGCGCGATCGAGAACCTGAAAAAACTCAGCCCGGCACCGCTCGGCAACAAGGAGCATGCGGCATTGATCCAGGTTGCGAATTACGAAGACAACCTCGACATCCTGGCCGGCTGTGACCTGATCATCGAGGCGATCGCCGAGCGCATGGACTGGAAGCATGACCTGTACAAGAAAGTCGCGCCGCACATCGCGCCGAACGCGATCTTCGCCTCCAACACTTCGGGCCTGTCGATCACTGCTCTGTCCGAAGGCTTCGGTGCCGAGCTGAAGGCGCGCTTTTGCGGCGTGCACTTCTTCAACCCGCCGCGCTACATGCATCTGGTCGAACTGATCCCGACCGCCGCCACCCGTCCGGAAATCCTCGACCAGCTGGAAGGTTTCCTGACCACCACGCTTGGCAAGGGCGTAGTGCGCGCCAAGGACACGCCGAACTTCATCGCCAACCGGGTCGGCATCTTCGGCATGATGGCGACCATGTACGAGGCGCAGAAATTCGGCCTGTCGGTCGACGTCGTCGACGACCTGACTGGCGCCAAGCTGGGGCGCGCCAAGTCGGCCACCTTCCGCACCGCCGACGTCGTTGGCCTGGACACGATGGGCCACGTGATGAAGACCATGCAGGACAACCTGCAAGCGGACCCGTTCTATCCGATCTACCAGACGCCCGAGATCCTGGGCAAGCTGATCGCCGCCGGCGCGCTGGGCCAGAAAACCGGCGCCGGCTTCTACAAGAAAATCGGCAAGGACATCCTGCGTTTCGATGCCGAGAAGGGCGATTACGTGCCGGGTGGCGGCAAGGCCGACGACCTGGTCAACCGCATCCTGAAGGAAAAGGACCCGGTCAAGAAAATGAAGGCGCTGCGCGAATCGACCAATCCGCAGGCGCAGTTCCTGTGGGCGATCTTCCGCGACACCTTCCACTACATCGCGGTGCATCTGGAGTCGATCGCCGACAATGCGCGCGACATCGACTTTGCGATGCGCTGGGGTTTCGGCCAGAAACTGGGCCCGTTCGAAAGCTGGCAGGCGGCCGGCTGGAAGCAGGTGGCTGAATGGATCAAGGAAGACATCGACGCCGGCAAGGCGATCTGCAGTGCGCCGCTGCCGGCCTGGGTATTGGATGGCCCGGTTGCTGAAAATGCGGGCGTGCATGCGGCTAATGGCTCCTGGTCGCCGGCGCAACAGGCGTTTATAGGCCGGTCGCAGTTGCCGGTGTATCGGCGCCAGGCATTCCGCGCGACGATCCTGGGCGAAGCCAGCCCGAGCGGCGCGACCGCCGGCACGACCGTGTTCGAAGACGAGTCGGTGCGCATCTGGCATCAGGACGACGAGGTCCTGATCCTGTCGCTGAAGACCAAGATGCACGTGATCGGCCAGGGCGTGATCAACGGCATGGCCAGGGCAATCGCCGAAGCTGAACAGAACTACAAGGGGCTGGTGATCTGGGGCGCCGATGCGGCCGAAGGCGGCGCCTTCTCGGCCGGCGCCGACCTGCAATCGATGCTGCCGGTGTTCATGTCGGGCGGCATCAAGGCGATCGAGCCGGAAGTGGCGAAACTGCAGCAGGCGCATCAGGCGCTGAAATACGCGAACGTGCCTGTGGTCGCCGCGGTGGCCGGCCTGGCGCTGGGCGGCGGCTGCGAGCTGATGATGCATGCGGCCAGGCGTGTGGCCTCGATCGAGTCCTACATCGGCCTGGTCGAAGTCGGGGTCGGCCTGATCCCGGCCGGCGGCGGCTTGAAGGAGGCGGCGCTGCGGGCGGCCCGCGAAGCGCGCGGCAACGACATCCTGCAATTCCTGAAGAACTATTTCATGAACGCGGCCACCGCCAACGTTTCGAAGTCGGCGCTGGAAGCGCAGAAGATGGGTTACCTGGCGGCCGACGACGTGATCGTGTTCAACCCGTACGAGCTGCTGCATGTGGCCAAGGTCGAGGCGCGCGCGATGTTCGACGCCGGCTACCGGCCGCCGCTGCCGGAGCAGGTGCCGGTGGTCGGCCGCTACGGCATGGCGACCATCATGGCGCAACTGGTCAACATGCGCGATGGCGGCTTCATCTCGGCGCACGACTACAAGCTGGGTGCGATGATCGCCGAGATCGTGTGCGGCGGCGAGGTCGAGGAGGGCAGCCTGGTCGACGAACAGTGGCTGCTGGATCTCGAGCGCCGCGCCTTCATGGAATTGCTGAATCATCCGAAGACGCAGGAGCGGATCATGGGCATGATGCAGACCGGCAAGCCGGTTCGCAACTGAGGCCGCCGTCATGGACATGCTCGGCATGGGCCGACAGGTGCTGGCGACGCAACCGTTCAGCCAACTGCTGGGTACGGTACTGAGCCGCTTCGACAGCGAGGGCACCGAACTGCGGATTCCGCTGGGGGATGCGCTGAAGCAGCAGCACGGCTTCGCGCATGGCGGCGTGCTGAGCTATGCGGCCGACAATGCGCTGACCTTCGCCGGCGGCGCCGCGCTCGGCACCGGCGTCGTCACCTCGGAATACAAGATCAACTACGTGCGTCCGGCGGTCGGGCAGGAATTGATTGCACGTGCCGCCGCAGTGCATGCCGGCAAATCGCAGGCGGTGTGCCGTTGCGACGTGTTCGTCGTGAATGACGGTAAAGAAGCGTTATGCGCGATCGCGCAAGGCACGATAGCTCGGCTTCCCGCCGCGCCGTCGGTCGAATGAATCAGGAGAATTTCAAAATGACACAACAACTTCAAGACGCATACATCGTTGCCGCCACCCGCACCCCGATCGGCAAGGCGCCGCGCGGAATGTTCAAAAATACCCGGCCGGACGACCTGCTGGTGCGGGCGCTGCAAGCAGCGCTGGCACAGGTGCCCGGTCTCGACCCGAACACGATCGAGGACGCGATCGTCGGCTGCTCGTTCCCGGAAGGCGCGCAGGGCTTGAACCTGGGTCGTATGGGCGTGCTGCTGGCGGGCTTGCCGAAAACGGTCGGCGGCGTCACCGTCAACCGCTACTGCGCCTCCGGCATCACGGCGGTGGCGATGGCGGCCGATCGCATTCGCGTCGGCCAGGCCGATGTGATGATCGCGGCCGGCGTCGAATCGATGTCGATGGTGCCGATGATGGGTTTCCACCCGTCGATGAACATGGGCATCTTCAAGGATGAGAACATCGGCATGGCCTATGGCATGGGCCTGACCGCCGAGAAGGTGGCGCAGCAATGGAAAGTCTCGCGCGAGGCGCAGGACCAGTTTTCGCTGGAGTCGCACCAGAAGGCAATCGCTGGCCAGCAGGCCGGCGAGTTCCAGGACGAAACCACCCCATTCGAAATCATCGAGCGCACGCCGAACCTGGCCACCGGCCAAGTCGAGATCAGCCGTCGCACGGTCGATCGCGATGAAGGCGCGCGCGCCGATTCCAGCCTGGAAGCGCTGGCCAGGCTGAAGCCGGTGTTCGCCGCCAAGGGCAGCGTCACCGCCGGCAACAGCTCGCAAACCTCGGACGGCGCCGGTGCGCTGATCCTGGTCAGCGAAAAGATTCTGAAGCTGTTCAACCTGACGCCGCTGGCGCGCTTCGTCTCGTTCGCGGTGCGCGGCGTGCCGCCGGAAATCATGGGCATCGGCCCCAAGGAAGCGATTCCGGCAGCGCTGAAGGCCGGCGGCCTGACGCAGGATCAGATCGACTGGATCGAGCTGAACGAGGCGTTTGCGGCGCAATCGCTGGCGGTGATGCAGGACCTGAACCTCGATCCGGCCAAGGTCAATCCGATCGGCGGCGCGATAGCGCTCGGCCATCCGCTGGGCGCCACCGGCGCGATCCGCTCGGCCACCGTGGTGCACGGCTTGCGCCGCCGCAACCTGAAATACGGCATGGTGACGATGTGCGTCGGCACCGGCATGGGCGCCGCCGGCATTTTCGAACGCATGTAACGACTGCAATCGAACCAGATGAAGCCGTATGGCCGCAGGCTGTACGGCTTTTGATTTTTTGGAGAAGACATGGATATCCTGATCAGCAAAAACGACGGCATTCTGGCGATCGAGTTCAATCGCCCGGACAAGAAAAATGCGATCACCGCGGCGATGTACCAGGCCATGGCCGAGGCACTGAAGGAGGCCGAAGGCGACAGCGCGATTCGCGCCATCCTGATTTCCGGCAAGCCGCAGATTTTCACCGCCGGCAACGATTTGCAGGACTTCATGCGCAATCCGCCAGCCAGCAGCGACAGCCCGGTGTTCCAGTTCTTGTGGCAGATCAGCCATTCGGGCAAGCCGATCGTGGCGGCGGTGGCCGGCGCCGCGGTCGGCATCGGCACCACGCTGCTGCTGCATTGCGACCTGGTGTACGCGGCTGACAACGCGCAGTTTTCGCTGCCGTTCGCGCAGCTCGGCCTGTGTCCGGAAGCCGCCTCCAGCCTGCTGCTGCCGCAGATCGCCGGCTACCAGCAAGCGGCGGAAAAACTGCTGCTGGGCGAAGCGTTCGGAGCCGAGGAGGCGCAGCAGATGGGCCTGGTGAACCGGATTTTGCCGGCCGACCAATTGTTGCCGTTTGCACAGCAACAGGCGGCCAAGCTGGTGGCGCTGCCGGCGGCCTCGATCCGCCTGACCAAGGGCCTGATGAAGAGCGGCCAGAGCGCGGCCGTGGAGGCGCAGATGGCGACCGAAGGAAAACATTTTGGCGCGATGCTGGGTGCACCGGAAGCACGCGAGGCGTTTACCGCTTTCTTTGAAAAACGCAAGCCGGATTTCAGTCGCTTCGCCTAAGGGTGGCTCTGGGGCCACACCGGAAGTGATGGGGTATGTGGGCTAAACCAAGCCTGTCTGCCAGCAATTTATATTACTTGCAGGCAGTATATGGGCTTGACATCGGCCTGCGTCAAACCGGCTGTGGATCTTAGCGCCGCCGCTCCGATTGGCGAGTCCGCGCCGGCGGCGGTGCGGTGTCGCTGTTGGCGAGCGCCAACTGGATCCGGAAGCAGGCGCCGCTGGCCCCGCCCGGCATCAAGTCCAGGCTGCCGCCCAGGCGCCGCATGATTTGCCAACTGATGGCCAGGCCGAGCCCGGCGCCCTGCGTGGCGGAGCGGGTGTGGGCCCAGCCGCGCGCGAATTTCAGGAAGATTTTTTCGCGTTCTTCGGGCTGGATGCCGGGGCCGTTGTCTTCCACCAGCACCTGGTATTGGCCACCCTCGACCCGGCTGCTGACGCGCACGAATGGCTGTTCGCTGGTGTTGTACTTGATCGCATTCGAGATCAGGTTGATGAACACCTGGTTCAGGCGGTCGCGGTCGCCCTGCACGGTGACGCCGCGCGCGCGCGGGCCTTGCAGCAGCGGCAGGCGGGAACTGGAGGCCAGTCCCTGGCAGACGTCAATCGCCTTGTCCAGCGCCTGTTCGGGATCGATCGGCGCCAGCGGCCAACTGCTCTGCTCGCCCTCCAGCAGCGACAGGTCGAGGATGCCGTCCAGCAGGCGCGTCATGCGGATGCTTTCCTCGTGGATGATGTGCAGGAAACGCTCGGTCTGCTGGCGCGGGATATCTTCCGTCTCTAGCAGGATTTCGGACAACGAGCGGATCGAGGTCATCGGCGTGCGCACTTCGTGGCTGACCTGGCTCAGGAAATCGTCCTTCTGACTGTCCAGCAAGGTCAGGCGGTCGTTGGCGTCCTTCAGTTGGCCGGCGGTGGCTTCCAGCAGGCGCGACTTCTGCTCCAGCAGCTGGCTGTAGTCGCGCATGCGCTGGGTTTCGTCGGCAATCTTCATCAGCTCGTAGAGGCTGATGGTTTCGCCGATCACCACCTGCGAAATCAGCGCGCGCGCCGAGGCGGCGCCGATGCTGCCGGCCAGCTTGCGCTCCAGCTCGGAGATGAACGTGTCGTCCGCCAGCGATTGGTCGGGCATTGGCCCGTACCGTCGCTCCGCTTCCTGGAACAACTGGTAGGCCTCGTCCGGCCCCAGGATGCGCTGCGCCAGGATGCTCAGGTCGGAGCGGGTGGCGGAGCGGTTGACAAAGCGCGAGACGTCGGTGACCGGCGTACGGAAGACGTCGACGAACAGCGTGCTCTGCAGCCGTTCCAGCGGCTTCTGGCCGCGCACCAGCGATACCAATACCAGCAGCGAGATGTTGATCGACATGCTCCAGAAGGTGGCGTGCACCAGGGGCGGCAAGCCCTCCAGCCCGAACAGCGCCTGTGGCCGCAGCAGCGATACTCCCCACGGGCCGAAGCCGATATCGCTTCCGGTCAGGATGAAGCTGCCACGAAAGCTCGGCAGGAATAGCGTGTAAGTCCAGACCAGGAAGCCGCCCAGTACCCCGGCCATCGCGCCGCTCGCGGTCGCCTGGCGCCAGTACAGGCCGGCGATCAAGGCCGGCAGGAACTGGGCGACGCCGACGAAGGAAATCAGGCCGATTGAAGCCAGGGCTTCGGATTGCGCCGAGAGCCGAAAATCGAGGAAGCCGAGCAACAGGATCAGGACGATGGAAATGCGCCGGCTGTTGAGCATAAAACGCCGGATATCACCGCTGGCGTCCAGCGCCACCAACGGCAGGCGCAGCGCGATCGGCATGATGATGTGGTTGGAGATCATGGTCGACAGCGCAATCGAGCAGACGATCACCATCGAGGTGGCGGACGAGAACCCGCCCAGGAAGGCCAGCAGCGCGATTGCGCCCTGGCCGGCCCACATCGGCAGTGTCAGCACGAACATGTCCGGATTCGAGCCTTCCGGCAGATGGTCCAGGCCGGCAATCGCGATCGGCAGCACGAACAGGCAGATCAGCAGCATGTACAGCGGGAACATCCAGGAGGCGGTGCGCAGGTGTTGCTCGTTCGGGCACTCGACGATCGTCATCTGGAACTGGCGCGGCAGGCAGATCACTGCGGCGGCGGCCAGGAAGGTTTGCGTGATCCAGGAGGAGCCGAACACGTCGGCATAGTGCAGATTGGCCGGCGGCGCGTGGCCGAAGGGTTCGGTCAGGCCGTTGTCGATGCCGAATACCACCAGCAGGCCGACCGCCATCAGCGCCACCAGCTTGACCACCGCCTCCACCGCGATCGCCGCCACCACGCCGTGATGGCGCTCGTTGGCGTCGATGTTGCGGGTGCCGAACAGGATCGTGAAGAAGGCCATGCCGGCGGCGATCCAGAAGGCGATGCGAAAATCCGGGTTGCTGTGCGGAAATCCGGACAGTACGTCGCTGCCGCTGTTGCTGATGACCTGGAAGCTGGCGGTGACCGCCTTCAGCTGCAGCGCGATGTAGGGCGTCACCACGATCACCGCGATCACCGTGATCAGGGCCGCCAGGCTGCCGCTCTTGCCGTAGCGCGAGGAGATCATGTCGGCGATCGAGGTGATGTGGTGGATGCGGCCGATGCGCACCATCTTGCGCAGCAGCAGCCACCAGCCGACGAACACCAGCGTCGGGCCGGTGTAGATGGCGATGAACTCGATGCCGTTGCGCGCCGCCGAGCCGACCGCGCCGTAGAAGGTCCATGACGTGCAGTACAGCGAGATCGACAGCGTATAGACTACCGGCGATTGCAGCCAGCCGACATTGCCACGGCGGGCGTAGATGTCGCCGACGAAGGCGACCGCGAACAACAGCGCCACATACACGAGAGAAATGAAGAGGACGACGTTGGCGCTCAGCACGGCGTCGAGTCCGCTTAACTGTGATGCGGGTCGAGCTCGGGCCGCGGCTGCGGTTCGGCGTTGCCCGCCTCCTCGCTGCGGCTGGGGTCGAGGCGTCGCGCCAGCAGCGCGGCGCAGACGATCAGCGTGATCCAGACCCCGAACACATAGATCACGATCAGCGGCACGCCGGCCAGATCGAGGCCGCGCGCGAATAGCGTGATCACCGGCGGCATCAGCAGGAACAGGCCGAACAGCGGCAGCGCCGTCGCGGCGTCGGACGCGGTGCGGGAGTCGTGCGGCCGGGGTTTCATGCGACTAGCGGCCTGGCACGGCCGGGCCCCCGACGGGTCTATCTTGGGCGGCGGCCGTCGACGCGGCGGGACAGAGACGGCCGATCTGGTCGATGATGTCGCGATTCGAGAACGGCTTGGTGATGAAGGCGTCGGCGCCGATTTCCTCCGCCAATTGCCGGTCGTGCGCCTGGCCCTTGGCCGACAGCACCAGCACCGGCAGTGAGCTCAGCACGCTATCGGCCTTGACCAGCTTCAGGACATCGAAGCCGTTCAGCTTCGGCAGCATCAGGTCGAGAATCATGATGTCCGGCGGATCGCCGCGCAGGCGGCGCAACGCCGCCTCGCCGTCCGCCACCGACGACACGTCGTAGCCGGCCCGTTTCAGGATGAAGGTCAGCGATTCGACAATATTCGGTTCATCTTCAGTAATCAGGACCCTTGCAGTCATGCTGTCTCCGATGTGGTTGCGGGCTCGGCGGCCTTCGCTTCTTGTGGCGGGAAGTTTAACACCACCGGCGGGGGCGGCCAAAACGCGCCGCTGGCCGGCGTCAGGCGTTGATGATCGGATCTTCCTCGCGCGACGCGCAGTTGCGCCGCACGCACAGGCGGCAGGTCGGGCCGACCGGGGTGGTCGGCGCCGCCGACGACAGGTCGAGGCCGTCGCCGTAGACGATCTGGTCGGCATGGATCGATTCGCACACCAGCATGATCGAAATCAGGTGTTTGGCCGCGGCGAAAGACGGCAGTTGCTTTTCCACCGCGCAGGCGATGAAGAAGTAACGGTCGCCGGTCGGGAACTCGGCCAGCTGGCGCACCATCGTTCCCGGCGTCTGGAATGCACGATAGACCGCCCACAGCGGGCAGGCGTTGCCGTAGCGCGGCAGCGACATGTAGGGTAGGGGAAAACGCTTGGTGACGTAGCCGGCCGGGTCGGAACGCATGAAGCCGAAGCGGATCCCCTCGCGCCCGGGTTTTTTCAGCGTCACCAGCCGATGGCAGACCTGCTCGAAGCTGGCGCCGAATTTGTGGCACAGGTAGTCGATGTCGTAGCGCGCCGACACCGCCGCATCAAGGAAATCGTCGTAGGGCAGCAGCACGGCGCCGGCGACATAGGCGTACAGCGCCCGCTCTGCGCGGCGGCGCGCGGCCGGGGTCGAGAGCAGCGGTGAGGCGGCGATCTCGGCGCCAATCAGTTCGCCGCATTCCAGTTGCGCCGCCAGGCGCGCCAGCTCGAAGCGGCGGGTCGCAGCCGGCGCGATATCCAGCAGCACCAGATGCCGCCGTTCGAAGTCATAGTGTGCATGGGCGCGCGGGTCGGCCGCGCTCTGGCCCAGGATCGGCTCGATGGTTGCCGCCACCGCGTGGCGCCGCCGCAGGTAGTCGATCAGTGCGCTCTCGACATGGCCGGGAGCGATGCCGGTGGCGGTGCGGATGCCGGTTGCGGCCTGCTCCAGGTACGGGAAGTGGTTTTCCTTTTCCTGGATGAAATCATCCACCTCCTCCACCGGCGTCACCGAGCGGGTCGACGAGCGCGCGCGGTCGAAAAAACCGGCCAGCGCCTGCGCCACGTCCGCCAGCCGCGCGCTTTCGGCCGCGATGATCGAGAGGAAACGCTTTTGCTCGGCCGCATCCAGCTCGTCGATGTTTTCCAGGATCTCGGACGAGGACCGGATTGCCGCGACGTTGGTCAGCATGCTGTGGATGGCATCGCCCAGAAACGGATCCTGGTTCAGGCGGTCGGACAGCGCCGTCACCGCCTCGTTGCGGTCGTGATAGGCGCGGTGCAGCATGACCAGTGCCTGCGCCCACTGCGGATGCTGGCTGGCGAAGTCGCCGGCGGCTGCCGGCGCCAGTTGCAGCGGGCTGAAGATCGATTCGCCGCTCAGTTCGGCCAGGTCGTTGACCAGCCGCCGTTCGGCCGCGCCATCGAACAGATCGACCGCCACGCCCAGTTCATCGGCGATTTTCTTCAGCAATCCGCCGCCGATATTGCGTTTGTTGTTTTCGATCAGGTTCAGATAGGAAGCGGAAATGCCGATCCGTGCCGACAGGGCCGCCTGGGTAATGCCGAGCGCGCGGCGCCTGTCGCGAATCTTGAATCCAATCACGGTGTGAGGCATGCATGTCCCTGTGGGTAGTCGTTTCTATTGCACTGCAATGTCAAATATTTACAAATTAATGCCGTTTGTAAATCGAATATTTACAAAAATAGCGCTTTGTGTCAATGACTTACGTTTTTATCGACAAAAATTGCGCAACGGCCATTTTTTTCTGCTACCTTAGTAACCAGTTGGAGGGGCTCGATGAGCCGCGGCTTGGCAGGGGAAAAATCCACCGTCAATCGCAGGAAGAGGAAGAAATATTTTCAACCAACCGAAGTGAGGAGACGCATGTCGGACTTCAAATTAAAAAACGGGACGACGCCCGCTGTTTCGCGCCGTGATGTGCTGCATATGGGCGCAGGCGTGGCTGGTGCGGCGCTGCTTGCGGGTTTTGGCAACGTCCGCTGGGCCTACGCCGCGGACAAGCCGGCGATCGGGACCTGGCCGGCCGGTTCGCAAGGTGACACGGTCTACGTCGGCGCTGCCGTACCTCTAACCGGCACCTATGCGGTGCAAGGGGCGGACGAGCGCAAGGGCATGGAACTCGCCATCGAGCACATGAATACCAACCACGAGTTGATGAAGAAGCTGGCGCCGAAGGTGAATCATGGCCTGCTCGGCAAGAAGGTGGGATTCCTCTCGGCCGACTCCGCTGCCAAGCCGAACCAGGCGTTGCAGGTTCAGCAGACTTTCATCAACCAGAACAAGATCATCATGATGACCGGCTCGACTTCGTCGGCCGTGGCGGTCGCGCTGAACAAGTTCGCGCAGCGCGAAAAAATCATTTATCTGCCAGGGATTTCCGGTTCCAACGACACCACCGGCAAGGACTGCGTACGCTACGGCTTCCGCCAGGGTTTCTTCGGCGAAATGGCGGCCAACGCGATTGGCCCGGTGCTGGTGAAGCAATTCGGCAAGAACCGCAAGGCGGCGTTCATGACGCCGGACTATACCTACGGTCACACCACCACGAAGTCGGTCAACGACTATCTGACCAAGGAAGCCGGCTGGACGATGGTGACCAACCAGGTGTCGCCGCTCGGAACCCAGGATTTCAGCCAATACCTGACCAATATCGCCAACTCCGGCGCCGAATTCCTGATCAACGTCAACTGGGGCCGTGACGCCGTGTTGTCGAGCCAGCAAGCCAAGCAGTTCGGGCTGCTGCCGAAGATGACGCTGGTGATTCCTTATCAGATTCCGTTCCTGGCCAAGGAAGCTGGAGTGGACATCACGGCTGGCGTTTTTGCCGCGACCGATTTCTGGTGGACGCTGGAGGACAAGTATCCGCTGGCCAAGCTGTTCGTCGATGCATTCCATAAGAAATACGGCTATCGGCCGGAATGGGGCGCTGAGAACGGTTATGTCAGCTTCGCCCACTGGGCGCGTATGGTCACGGAAGCAGGCAGCTTCTATCCGCCGGATGTCATCAAGCAGTACGAGAAGGGTGAAACCATCCCGTCACTGCTTGGCGACGTTCACTACCGGCCGCAAGACCACCAGTGCATACGTCCGGTCGTCCTGGTTCGCGGCAAGGCGAAGAAGGACATGAAGAACGACGAGGACTTCTGGGAGGTGCTCGACGTCGTGCCGGGTGACAAGGTGATCCAGCCGGCGGATGCGTTCGGCTGCAAGCTCGGCGACTATACCTGACAGTCTGACTCCCCGGCTGCAGGTCTGGCCGGAGAGTGACTGTCCATGCCCTCCATCCTCTCCGGTGGCGGGCATCCACATCCCCGGCGGGCCGTTTGCCGCCGGTACGAACAACGGTCGAATCGATCCACCATCAGGGTAGGACAGCGTGATCAACTGGGCTAATTTCATATCGCAATGTTTCAACGGGCTGGTGCTGGGCGCGCTCTTGGCGCTCATTTCCTCCGGCCTGACGATCATTTACGGCACCTTGGGCGTGCTCAACCTGGCGCATGGCGCGATGTTCATGCTGGGAGGGTATGCCGGCTGGGTGGCTTTCACCTATTCCGGCTCCTTCGTTGTCGCCGTCGTCGTTGGCGCACTGTTTGTCATGCTGGTGGGGGTGGTGACGGAACGGCTGATCATCCGCCATTTCTATGCGCGGCCGGCTGAAGACCAGCTTCTCGTCACCTTCGGCCTCGCCATCGTCTTCGTCGAGGCGGTGCGCTTCGGCTTCGGCAGTCTGTCGAAGACGGTGCCACCGCCGGGGCCGCTGGTGGGGATCACTCAGCTCGGCTTCATGGTCTATCCGACGTATCGGCTGGCGCTGCTCGGCATCGTCACGGTGGCGCTGCTGGCGCTGTACTTCGTGCTTTACCGAACGCGGATCGGCATGATCGTGCGCGCCGGGATCGAGGATTCGGTGATGGTCGATTCGCTCGGCATCAACGTCTACCGGATCTTCATGCTGGTGTTCGGCATCGGCGCCATGGCGGCCGGTTTTGCCGGCATCGTCAACGCGCCGGTGGTGTCGATCGCGCCCGACGTCGGCGAGGCCATCCTGGTACAAACCTTCGTGGTGGTCGTCATCGGCGGGGTCGGCTCCTTCCCGGGCGCGGTGCTGGGGGGGCTCATTGCCGGCGAAATCATCAGCATCACCTCGATGTTCGATCCGGCCTATTCCTATGTCATGCTTTTCATCGCGATGACGCTCGTGCTGGTGCTTCGTCCCCGAGGACTGCTCGGCACTGCGGGTCGTGAATAAACGCCATCTACCAATGCTCAAACAACGCCCTTTCCTCGTCGAAATCATCACGATCCTGGCCCTGATCGCGGTGCCTTTCGTGCTGCCTCATCTCGGCTTTACGCCGACTACGATCAACCGCATCCTGATATGGGGGTTGGTCGGCATCGGCTTTGACCTCTTGTTCGGCTACACCGGACTGCTTTCGTTCGGCCAGTCGGCCTTCTTCGGCAGTGGCGGCATGTTCGCCGCCTATCTGCTGACGCAGACTCCTTTCACCAATACGATCGGCGCCCTCATTCTGGGCACGATCGTGGCGGGCATCATCGGCTACCTGGTCGGTCTGGTTGCGCTGCGGCGCACCGGTATCTATTTCGCCATGATCACGGTGGCGATCGCCGAGGTGTTTTTCTTCGTCGAGTTCAACCCGTTGTCGGCCTATACCGGTGGCGAGAACGGCCTGCCCGGCGTGCCGACCCCGAACCTGAGCCTGGGCTTCACGACCCTCCAGTTCGAGAGCAACTGGTCGATGTATGTGTTCTTCGCGTTCTGGTACTTCGTCGGGCTGGTGATCGCGCTGCGCATCGTGCGTTCGCCGTTCGGTCTGATCCTGCGCGCGATTCGCGACAATCCGCGGCGGGCGCAGGCACTGGGGCACAACATTCACGGCTACAAGCTGGCCGTTTTCGTAATCGCTGCCATGTATTCGGGCTTCGCCGGCGGCCTGCTTGGCATGATGCAAGGCTTCATGCCGCCAGACGCCTTCATGTTCGCAACCTCGGGCGAGATCGTCATGCAGACCGCGATCGGCGGCGCCGGGACGCTGTTCGGGCCGTTGCTGGGGGCGGCGGTATGGCTCTACCTGAGCGACTTTTTCCAGACCACGCTGAATCTCGGTTCCTCATGGAAACTCGTCCTCGGCATTGTGTTCGTGCTTCTGATCTGCTTCTTGCGCCGTGGCCTGGCCGGTGCCATCGCCGATCTCTATCATTTGGTATGGGGCGACAAGAAGGCGGCCGGACAGGAAGCCAGCCCGGCGCCGGTAGCAGCCGCCGTGCCGGCATCCGCCGCGGCGGCGGCGGCGACGATCCGCCATAATCCGGGCGGCAACAAGAGCGGCCCCATCCTCCAGGCTTCGGGCCTGTCCAAGCGTTACGGTGGCCTGGTCGCCAACAGCAATATCGATTTCACCGTCGATTATGGGGAAATACGCGGGGTCATCGGACCGAACGGTGCTGGCAAGAGTACCTTTTTCAACATGCTGACCTGTGAGATCGTGCCGACCTCAGGCAAGATCGTGTTCGAGAATCGGGACATTACCGTCATGGGTGTGGCCGATGCCTGCCAGCTCGGACTCACCAAGAGCTACCAGATCAACCAGTTGTTCGAGCGGCTCACCGTGCGGCAGAATCTGACGATTGCAGCGCTCGGCGTGCTGCGGGGGAAATTCAAGCTCGATCTGTTCAAGAGCCTGCCCAAGGTCGCGGGGCTGAATACACGAGTCGAGAGCACGGCGGCGCTGGTCAATTTGACGGCGCGGATAGATACACCTGTTTCCGAACTTGCCTACGGCGAGAAGCGGCGGCTGGAGATCGGGATGGCGCTCGCCACGTCGCCGAGCCTGCTTCTGCTCGACGAACCGCTGGCCGGCATGAGCCCACAGGAGCGCGTCGAAACGGTGGCACTGTTGAAGTCGATTGCCGTGGGCCGTACCATGATCGTCATCGATCACGACATGGACTCGTTGTTCGAATTGGTCGAGAAAATTACCGTATTGCAGGAAGGCAGTGTGCTGGTCGAGGGATCGCCCGAGGAAATCAAGAGCAATCCCAAAGTTCAGGAAGCCTATCTCGGCGGCATACATGGAGAGGTGGTATGAGCCTGCTCGAAGTCAGCGGTCTGAATAGTTACTACGGGGATAGCCACATCCTGTTCGATGTGTCGCTACGCGTCGAGAAAAACGAGGTGGTGGCGCTACTCGGCCGGAACGGCGCCGGCAAGTCGACCACACTCAAGAGCTTGATGGGCGTCGTGAGGCCCAAGGCCGGCAATATCAGGCTCGATGGAGAGGAACTCGTCGGTCAAAAACCGCATGCCATTGCCAGGATCGGGATGCAACTCGTTCACGAGGAACGACGCATCTTCGGCAGCCTCAACGTGGAAGAGAACATCATCCTCGCCGGACTGACGGCCGACAACAAATGGCCACTGGAACGCATCTACGGCATGTTCCCGCGCCTGAAGGAGCGGCGTACCAGCCGCGGCACCGACCTTTCCGGCGGCGAGCAGCAGATGCTGGCGATTGCGCGCGCGCTGGTGCGCGATCCCAAGATCGTCCTGCTCGACGAGCCCTTCGAAGGGCTGGCTCCGGTCATCGTGCAGGACCTCGTGCGCATCTGTCGTGATCTGGCGAAAGCCGGCCAAACCATCGTCCTGGTCGAACAGAATCTTGCGGCGACGTTGACGCTGGCAAGCCGCGTCTACATCCTCAACAACGGCCACATCGTCCATGAAGGCCCGGCCGCCGAGCTCAAGAACCAGCCAGACGTTCTGCAGCGCTATCTTGGGGTGTAGGCGTGACGGGAAGGGGCTTCGAATCGGGTAAGGGCGCCCGGCCGCGGCGCTTTGCCTGCATCGCTTCATAACGGGTAATCGCGACGGCTCGGTGCGATCGCACTCCTGCTGCCGGCGCACTGCCAGCCATGGCGGTGCGCCGGCATTTTTTTTCGGCCGGCGCGGTGCCGGCTGGCGGCCCGGTTACAACTGGAATGGTGCGGCATCGACTGCGGTTGGCGCGCCGGCTACTTGTTGCGCCAGCAGCGCGGCACTGCCGCAGGCCAGGGTCCAGCCGAGCGCGCCATGGCCAACGTTCAGATACAGGTTTTTAATCGGCGAACGGCCGATGATCGGCACCCCGGTCGGCGTCGCCGGGCGAAAACCGGCCCACGGCTGCAGCGCCGCCGTATCAGGCCAGTTGGCATGCGCCGGAAACAGCTCGCGCATGCCTTGTACCAACTCCCCGATTGCGCGCGGCGGTATGCCGGGGTCGCGCCCCACCAGTTCGACCCGGCCGGCGACCCGCAGCCGTTGGCCCAGGCGCGCGTATACGATCTTGCGCGACAAGTCGGTGATCGACACCTGTGGTGCCGTTTGCAGTGTCGCCTGTTGCAACGGCACCGTGATGCTGTAGCCCTTGAGCGGGTAGATCGGCAACGAAAAGCCAGTCTGCCGGGCGAAGGCCGGGCTGTCGGCGCCAAGCGCTAGCACGAAGGCGTCGGCATGTAACTCGTCGGCGCCGGCCAGCACCGATTGCAGCCCGCCGTTGCCGACCGTCGGCCGGCTCACCGCGCTGGAAGGCGCAAAGCAGAAATCAGGATGGGCCAGCATCCGCTCCAGCAATCCGCGGCAAAACAGTGCGCAATCGCCGACCTCCTCGCTCGGCGTATAGACGCCGCCGGCCCAGCGCCGGCTGCCGGCAGCCAGCGCCGGTTCGATTTCCAGGCAGCGCGCGGCGTCCAGCACGCTTTGCCGGCAGCCCAGTTCGGCCTGGAATGCAACCTGCCTGCGCGCGCCGTCCAGCATGGCCGGATCATCGAACATCACCAGCTTGCCGGCGGTGTGGTGATGGAAATCGAACGGCAGGTCGGGGAGCAGAGCCGCCAACTGGTCGCGGCTGAAAAACGCCAGGCGCAGCAACTCCTCGGTGGTGCGGCGCGCCCGCTGCCGGGTGCAAGCCGCCAGGAACTGCAACAGCCAGCGCCATTGCGCCGGGTCCATCTGCGGCTGCAGTGTCAGCGGTGAAGTGGCGCTGAACAGATATTGCGGCCAATGGCTCCAGACCGAAGGGTCGGCCAGCGGCGCCACATAGGAATAGCTGAGTTGGGCACCATTGCCGAGGCTGGCGCCGCTGCCGGCCTGCGGCAGTGCATCCACCAGCGTGATTTGATGGCCGGCGTCCAGCAGCCAATAGGCCGAAGTGACGCCGATTACGCCGGCTCCCAGAATGCAGATATGCATGAAGTAGTCTCGTGAACGGTTGACGGCGGACAGGTTTGCGCCGGTCGCCGCTGTGGCGGCCTGTGCGCTTGCCTGGGAGCGCTATTGTGACATCATCAAATGCCGCCCACCGTGCTCGAGAAAAGGCGGCGATCCCGGCGGACTGGGCTAAAATGGTGGTTGAAGCAAGCCAGACAGCCGCTGGCCGCCGATAGCAACATGGGCGGCGGGAGGAAGGTCCGGACTCCATAGAGCAGGGTGACGGTTAACGGCCGTCCGCCGAAAGCCGCGCTGCGGTATAAGGCGAGGAATAGGGCCACAGAGACGAGTCTTTGGGACCGGGGAGGGCGCAAGCCGCTCCCCGCGTCACAAAGGGTGAAACGCGGTAACCTCCACCCGGAGCAATTCCAAATAGGCACGCGATGATGTGGCTCGCGGAGCGTGCGGGTAGGAAGCTTGAGCCGTGGAGTAATTCACGGCCTAGAGGAATGGCTGTCATAGCGGGGCGACTCGCCGTAACAGAATCCGGCCTATCGGCTTGCTTCATTTTCTATTTTGTCCCGCGGCGTCAGAAATTCCCTGGGTATGTAGCAAAAATCCCCATTTTTAGGCCGGTATGCGGTGTATATGTTGGGAGTATTGTGCACCTTCCGGTGCTAGCAGGGCTCTGTGCGCCGGTCGACCCCGAAATACAGGGCCAGTAAATGGCGGTGCTTGATACCGCTCAACGCGGTTCGCGCGGATCCGGCTAAGGTCGGGACTGGAGCCGGCCGGCCGTGGGATGGAACGCGCCGAATCGGAGCGGGACGGCGGATTTGCGCCGTGCCGGTCCGGCATGTCGGGTATCGCGCCAGGCAGGGTTCGCGTTTTCATCCCACGACCAGCCGGCTTCAAATATTCCGACGCCGCCGCAGTTGTGCTATCTGCCCTATACTGGCGTATTTGACGCCGCGCCACTCCTCCAGCCACTTCCCAGCCGCTTGGCCTTGCCTCAGGTAGCGCCAGCCATGTCGAGCCTTGCTGCCGCTTCGCGACAACGCACGGACCCAAGCAAAAATTTTTTCAAGCCGTTTCAGACCATTTTCCGTGTATTGCGCGGAAAACCCATGTGTTTATCTGATGCAAGACATTCAGTGTAATCGGTAAGTGTTTAATTCTTCAGGGAATTCAATTTCGACATTTCCTCGCTTTCTTGCGCTAAGTCGTTGACTTTATTCGACTATTTCCCAATTGCACCGGTTTATATCGCTTGACCGCGAATAGTCCATCCTCTAAAGTGGGTAATAGTGTGAAAAAGTGCACTTTTGTGGATTTTCAAGTGATTTTTCCAATTGTTTTTTCACTCATGAAATCCGGTTTTTGCCGGCGGTAACAGGAGTTTTACAGTGTTCCAGGGCGCGTCAGCGTTAAATCTCGATGCCAAGGGCCGGATGTCCATTCCAGCCAGGCATCGTGACGCCTTGCTGGCGCAGGACGAGGGGCGCATCACGCTGACCCGGCATCCGCATGGCTGCTTGCTGCTGTTTCCGCGCTCCGTCTGGGAAAGCCACCGCCAGCAGATCGCCGCATGGCCGATGTCGGCGCGGCCTTGGCAGCGCATTTTTCTCGGGAATGCATCGGACGTCGACCTGGATTCCGCCGGCCGCATCCTGATTGCGCCGGAGTTGCGTGCCGCCATCGGGTTGGAGCGCGAGGTGATGTTGCTGGGCATGGGCAGCCATTTCGAAGTGTGGGATGCAGCGCGGCTCGCCGAGAACGAGGCGCAGGCAGTTGCGGCGGGCATGCCCGACGTGTTGAGCAACTTTTCATTCTGAACCCGGCTGTGACGACCTTGCCAGCGGTGCCTGAGGAGCAGCACCGGACAGTATTGTTGAATGAAGCGGTCGCGGCCCTAGGAATCGAGGGCGCGCGCACAGGCGGCACTTATGTCGACGGTACGTTCGGGCGCGGCGGGCATAGCCGGGAAATTCTGAGGCGGCTGGGGGCGACGGGCCGTCTGCTGGCCTTCGACAAGGATCCGCAGGCGATTGCCAGTGCGCAGGCCATTGCAGATCCGCGTTTTTCCATCGTGCATGGCAGCTTTGCGACGCTGGAGGCGGCGCTGGCGGCGGCCGGGATAGCGGCGGTGGACGGAGTGCTGCTGGATCTCGGGATTTCCTCGCCGCAAGTGGACGAGGCAGAACGGGGTTTCAGTTTCCGGCTGGACGGTCCGCTCGACATGCGGATGGATACCACGCGCGGGATGACCGCGGCGGCTTGGCTGGCCGGCGCCAGCGCGCAGCAAATCGGGGAGGTGATACGGGATTATGGGGAAGAACGGTTTGCTTTTCAGATTGCAAAGGCGATTGTTGCTAGCCGGGCAATCGAACCAATTTCGACCACACGGCAGCTTGCCCAGCTCGTGGCGCGTGCTGTCAAGACCCGCGAAAAAGGCAAGGACCCGGCCACCCGCACCTTTCAGGCTATCCGGGTTTTCATCAATCAGGAGCTTGAGGACCTGGAAGTAGCGCTGGATCAGGCATTTCGGCAATTGACCACGCACGGGAGGCTGGTTGTGATCAGTTTTCATTCGCTGGAAGATCGCATCGTCAAGCGTTTCATGGCGTCCAGGTCGCGCCTGCCGCAACCGGATCGGCGCCTGCCGATTCGCGCCGCCGACCTGCCGCAGCCGAAACTGAAGCTGCTGGAGCGGATCAAGCCTTCGGCCAGTGAAATCGCCGCCAATCCGCGCGCCCGCTCGGCCATCATGCGGGTCGCCGAGCGCTTGCCCGACAGTCCGGCGCGGGGCGGCCTGCCATGAGCGCGCGCCTGAATCTGGTTCTGGCAGTGGCGCTGATACTGTGCGCACTGTCGCTGGTGAATGCCCAGTACCAGGCGCGCCAGCTATTCATCGAGCTGGAGCGCGCCCAGGCCAGCGCGCGTCAGCTCGAGATTGAATGGGCGCAACTGCAACTGGATCAGTCCACCCTCGGCAAGCATGCCCGCATCGAAGCGAGCGCGATGCGCGACCTGAACATGGTCGCGCTGACCGCCGCGCGCACCCAGTTTTTGACGGCGGGGGCCAAGTGACGCGCGCTTCCCCCAGAGTCGCCGGCGCCCGCGGGGTTCCCTTTTCCGCCAGCCCGGTGCTGCAGGTGAGACTGCCGATCTGGCGTTCGCGCATCGTGCTGTTCTTGCTGTTTGCCGCCTTTGCCACCCTGATCGGGCGCGCCCTGTTCCTGCAGGGAATCTCCACCGATTTCCTGCAGCAGCAGGGGGCGTCGCGCTATGCGCGCACACTCGAGCTGCCGGCTACGCGCGGCAAGATCGTCGACCGCAATGGACATGTGCTGGCGTCCTCGGTCCCGGTCAAGGCGATCTGGGCGATCCCGGACGACGTGCTGCAGGCGCCGCCGGAAAAGCTGCGCGCGCTGGCAGGCCTGCTGGAGATGAGCGAGCGCGATCTGCGCAAGAAGCTCGACTCCGATCGCAGTTTTGTCTACCTGAAACGCCAGGTCGAGCACGAGACGGCCGAGCAGATCGTCAAGCTCGGGATCGAGGGCATCCAGACCCGCAAGGAATACAAGCGGTTCTACCCGGAAGGCGAAGTCATGGCGCACGTGGTCGGCTTCACCAACGTCGAGGATGCCGGGCAGGATGGGATGGAGCTGGCGGCGCAGAAAACCCTGGCCGGCGTCACCGGCAGCCGGCGCGTGATCAAGGACCGCCTTGGTCACATCGTCGAGGATATCGAGGCGATCCGCGAGCCGCATGATGGCCGCGATCTGGCGCTGTCGATCGACAGCAAGATCCAGTACATTGCCTTTTCGCATCTGAAGGAAGCGGTCGAGCGATACAAGGCGAAGGCGGGCGGCATCGTGGTGCTGGACGCCAAGACCGGCGAAGTGCTGGCCCTGGCCAACCTGCCGACCTACAACCCGAACAACCGCGCCGTGCTGACCGGCGCCCAATTGCGCAATCGCGTGCTAACCGACACTTTCGAGCCGGGCTCGACCATGAAACCGTTTACCGTTGCGCTGGCGCTCGAAACGCACCGCGTCACGCCCAACACGACGTTCCAGACGGCGCCGGGCAAGATGACGATCGGTACCGCGACGATCGGCGACTCGCACGCGCACGGCTTGCTGACGGTTAGCCAGATCATCCAGAAATCGTCGAACATCGGCACCGCCAAGATCGCACTCGAAATGCCGGCGCGCGAGATGTGGGAAATGTTTACCAACATTGGCTTCGGCCAGCAGCCGAAGGTCGGCTTTCCCGGCGCCGTCGCCGGCCGCGTGCGTCCCTACAAGTCGTGGCGGCAGATCGAACAGGCGACCATGAGCTACGGCCACGGCATTTCGGTATCGCTGCTGCAACTGGCGCGCGCCTACATGATTTTCGCGCGCGATGGCGACATGATTCCGGCGACCTTTCATAAATCGAGCGACGCCCCGATCAGCCAGCGCATCATTTCGGCCGAAACCGCGCGCACCGTGCGCGGCATGCTGGAAACCGTGGTCGGGCCGGAAGGCACGGCGCCCAAGGCGCAGGTGCCGGGCTATCGGGTCGGCGGCAAGACCGGCACCGCCACCAAGATTGTCGGCGGCAAGTACGTCAACAGGTATGTCGGCTCCTTTGTCGGTTTCGCGCCGGCGTCGAATCCGCGCATCATCATCGCGGTGATGATCGATGAGCCGGCCGCCGGTCAGCAATACTACGGCGGCGCGGTGGCGGCGCCGGTATTTTCCGCGGTTGCCGCCAACGCGCTGCGGGCGCTGAACGTGCCGCCCGATTCGTCAGTCACAAATATCATCATGCCGGCCAATCCGGTCCAGGAAAGCATGTGATGGCGCCATCCAGCTTTCAATTGCCTGCTGTCATCGACTGGTTGCGCGCGATCGCGCCAACTGCGCAGTTATCCGCCGATTCGCGCCGGATTGCGGCTGGGGACATATTTTTTGCCTTTCCCGGTGATACCGCCGACGGCCGCGATTTCATTGAGCATGCCGTGCAAAACCATGCCGCGGCCATCGTCTACGAGGCGCAGGATTTTAACTGGGACGAGCGCTGGAACTTGCCGCACCTGCCGGTTTCCGGCTTGAAACAAGCCGCCGGCCAGATCGCCAACCAGTTCTATTGCCAGCCGGATGGTGCGATGTATGTGGCGGCGGTGACCGGTACTAACGGCAAGACCTCCTGCAGTCAATGGCTGGCGACGGCATTCTCCAGCCAGGGCCAGACCGCTGCTGTGGTTGGCACGCTGGGAACCGGCATATTCCGGCACGGGAAGTGCGAGCAATTCGATGTCACCGGCTACACCACGCCGGATGCGCTGCAACTGCAGCGCGCCCTGGCCGGCATGCGCGATGCCGGCGTCAGCGCGCTGGCAATCGAGGCCTCATCCATCGGTCTTGACCAGGGGCGCATGAATGGCATGCATGTCGATGTCGCGTTGTTTACCAACCTGAGCCGGGATCATCTCGATTATCACGGCGATATGGCCGCCTACGAAAGCGCCAAAAACATCCTGTTCGACTGGCCCGGGCTACGGCATGCGATCGTCAACCTGGACGACCCGATGGGGCCGCGCCTGCTGCAGCGCCTGGCGGCGCGCTCGCCGGCGCCGGCGGTGATCGGCTATACCGTCGATGGCGACGCACCCAACGGCATCCCGGTCCTGCGCGCCAGCGCGCTGCGCAGCCAGTCAGGCGGGACCGCGTTCCAACTGGATTCGCCGTTCGGGTCGGCCTTGGTAAAGACCCGGCTGCTGGGCCGCTTCAACGTCAGCAATGTGCTGGGCGTGCTCGGGGTGCTGCTGGCGCAGGGAGTGCCCTTGGATGCCGCAGTGCCGATGCTGGAGTCGCTGGCGCCGGTGGCGGGACGCATGCAGCAGATGGGCGGCGACGATGCTCCCTTGGTCGTGATCGACTATGCCCATACGCCAGATGCGTTGGCGAAAACGCTGGCCGCCTTGCGCCCGGTGGCGCAGCAGCGCGGCGGCCAGTTGTGGTGCGTGTTCGGCTGCGGCGGCGATCGCGATCCGGGCAAGCGCCCACAGATGGGAGCGGCGGCGCAGGCGGCCGACCAGGTGGTGCTGACCAGCGACAATCCGCGCTCCGAAAGCGCGCCGGACATCATGGCCCAGATCCTGGTCGGCATGCAAACTGGAATCGGCGGAGGCACCCAGCCGCAGATGATCGAAGATCGCGCGGCGGCGATTCTGTGGGCGCTCAAGCACGCGGCCAGGCGCGACGTGATCTTGCTGGCCGGAAAAGGACATGAGGCATACCAGGAAATCGGCGGCAAGAAGCTGCCGTTTCTGGATGCCGATCATGCGGCGCTGGCACTGGCGGCGCGTGCAACGATGAAGGGAACGATTTGATGCAATCCACACTGGCCAAACTGCAGCCGCATATTGCGGGCGCCGTCCTCGGCGCCGACGCGCAATTCGACGGCGTCTGCATCGATAGCCGGAACGTTCAGCCGGGCAACCTGTTCGTCGCCTTGCGCGGCGAGCATTTCGACGCCCATGATTTTCTTCCCGAGGTGTTGGCCAAGGGCGCGGCTGCGCTGGTGGTCGAGGCGCTGCCGGCCGGCGTCCAGGCGCCGGCGCTGATCGTGCCTAATGGCAGAGTGGCGCTGGGCCAGATCGGGCGCTACTGGCGCAGTAAGTTTACCTTGCCGGTGATTGGCGTCACCGGCAGTAACGGCAAGACCACCGTCAAGGAAATGATCGCGGCGATTCTGGCAGCTGCCTTTGGCGCCGGCAATTACCTGGCGACGCGCGGCAATCTGAATAACGAGATCGGCGTGCCGCTGACCCTGTTCGGCCTGCAGCCGGCGCAGCGCGCCGCGGTGGTCGAACTCGGCATGAACCATCCGGGCGAGATCGGTGTTCTGGCCGCGATTGCCCAGCCGATCGTCGGCCTGGTGAACAACGCCCAGCGCGAGCACCAGGAATTCATGGCGAGCGTGGCCGCCGTGGCCGAGGAAAACGGCGCGGTCATCCGCGCGCTGCCAGTGGACGGCGTGGCGGTGTTTCCGGCCGACGATCCGTTTACGGCGCTATGGCGCGACTACGCGCAGCAGCAGCCGGGGCGGCGCTGCCTCACTTTTGGTCTGAACGACGCAGCCGACGTGCGTTGCACGTACCGCGCCAATGACTTTGGGAGCGACTTGTCGATCACGGCTGGTGGCCGGCAATTCCCGGTGCGGCTGGCCGCGGCCGGCGTCCATAACGTGCGCAATGCGCTGGCGGCAACTGCCTGTGCGCTTGCCATCGGCATCGATCCGGCAGCGATCCAGCGCGGCCTCGAATCGTTCGTGCCGGTGAATGGCCGCCTGCAGCGCAAGCGTGCAGCGAACGGCGCCACCATCATCGACGACACCTATAACGCCAACCCCGATTCGGTGCGGGCCGCGATCGACGTGCTGGCGCAGGCGGCGGCGCCGCGCATTCTGGTGCTGGGCGACATGGGCGAAGTCGGCAGCGAAGGACAAAAATTTCATCAGGAGATCGGTGCTTATGCGCATGAGAGCGGCATCGATCATTTGCTTGTCATCGGCGAGCTGACGCGCGCCGCAGTAGCCGCATTCGGCACCGGCGCGCGTCACTGCGCCGACCTTGCGGCGCTGAACGAGGCGGTGGCAGCGCTGCTGACGCCGGCGGCGACGGTGCTGGTCAAGGGCTCGCGCTTCATGCGGATGGAGCGGTTGGTGCAGGGCCTTGTCGGCGAACAATCTACGGAGGCCCACTGACATGCTGCTCTGGCTGGCACAATATTTTCAAGAGAGTATCGGGCCGTTGCGCGTGTTCGGTTTCATTACCTTTCGCGCGGTGTTCGCCACCCTGACGGCGCTGGCCATTGGTTTGATTGCCGGGCCGGCGGTGATACGCATGCTGGCGCGCTTGAAGGTCGGGCAATCGGTGCGCGCCAATGGCCCGCAGACGCATTTGGTGAAGTCCGGAACGCCGACCATGGGCGGGGTGCTGATCCTGATCGCGATCGGCATCGCAACGCTGCTATGGAGCGACTTGAGCAACCGTTTTGTCTGGGTCGTGCTGGTGGTCACGCTCGGCTTCGGCGCCATCGGCTGGGTCGATGATTACCGCAAGGTGGTTTACAAAGATCCGGAAGGCATGCGCTCCGGGGAAAAATATTTCTGGCAATCGGCAATTGGCATCATCGCCGCGCTGTATCTGGCGTTTTCGGTGTCGGCGCCGACCAACATCCAGGTATGGGATTTGTTCGTGGCCTGGCTGCAATCCGGCTTCAGCCTGGATTTGCCGCAGAAAGCGGATCTGATCGTGCCATTCTTCAAGACCGTCAGCTATCCGCTCGGTGTCTGGGGCTTCATCGCGCTGACTTATTTCGTCATCGTCGGCACCAGCAACGCGGTCAACCTGACCGATGGCCTGGATGGCCTGGCGATCATGCCGACCGTGATGGTCGGTACCGCGCTCGGCCTGTTCGCCTACTTGACCGGCAATGCCAGTTACTCGAAATACCTGTTCATCCCGCATATCCCGGGCGCCGGCGAGCTGCTGATTTTTTGCGGCGCGATGGCTGGCGCCGGACTCGCTTTCCTCTGGTATAACGCCCATCCGGCGCAAGTGTTCATGGGCGACGTCGGCGCGCTGGCGCTGGGCGGCGCGCTGGGCACGATCGCAGTCATCGTACGCCAGGAGATCGTGCTGTTCATCATGGGCGGCATCTTCGTGGTCGAAACGATGTCGGTCATGCTACAGGTGCTGTATTTCAAGTTCACCAAAAAGCGCTATGGCGTCGGCCGCCGCATCCTGCTGATGGCGCCGCTGCATCATCACTATGAACAGAAAGGCTGGAAGGAAACCCAGGTGGTGGTCCGGTTCTGGATCATCACCATGATGCTGGTGCTGTTCGGCCTGTCCACCTTGAAGCTGCGCTAATGGATTACACCGGCAAACACGTTCTGGTTCTCGGTCTGGGCGAAAGCGGCTTGGCGATGGCCCTGTGGCTGTTGCGCTGCGACGCCCGGTTGCGGGTGGCTGACACCCGGCCGGCACCGGCGCGCCTGCCGCAACTGTTGCAAGCGGCGCCGGAAGTCGAGTTCGTCGCCGGTGAGTTCACTCCCGAGCTGCTGGACGGAATTGATTTCGTCGCGGTCAGCCCGGGCCTGGCGCCCGGACGCGAACTGGCGGCCATCGCGCCGGCGGCCGAAGCGAGGGCAATACCGTTATGGAGCGAAATCGAGCTGTTTGCCCTGGCCCTGGCGGCCTTGCGCACGCAACAGGGCTACGCCCCGCGCGTCATCGCCATCACCGGCACCAACGGCAAGACCACGGTGACGCGGCTGACCGGCCTGCTGTGTGCCCGCGCCGGATGCAAGGTCCAGGTGGCCGGCAACATCAGCCCCCCTGCGCTCGACATGCTGCGCGACGCGCTGGAACGCGACGCGTTACCCCAGGTGTGGGTGCTGGAACTGTCGAGCTTCCAGCTTCATTTCACCTACACGCTGGCGGCGGATGCGGCGACCATACTGAACGTCACCCAGGACCACCTGGACTGGCACGGCGACATGGCGTCCTATATCGCCGACAAGCAGCGCATTTTCGCGCCCGGCACGATCGCCGTCCTGAATCGCCAGGACCAGGCAAGCGCGCGGCAGTTGCCGCCGATCGCCGCCTGCGGCACGTTCGGGGTGGACGTGCCGCAGCAGGACGGCTGCTTCGGTCTGCAAAACGACAATGGCATGCAGTGGCTGGTAATGGCGCCGATGCCTGAAGAATCGACCAGCAAGCGCGCCAAGAAAGATCTGTTTCCGGCGCCGGTGGCCATCAAACATCTGATGCCGTCGGCGGCATTGAAAATTCGCGGCCAGCATAACGCGGCCAACGCACTGGCGGCGCTGGCATTGTGCTGCGCGATCGATCTGCCGCTGGCGCCGCTGTTGCATGGCTTGCGCGAATATGCGGGCGAGCCGCATCGTGTGGAATTGGTGGCATCCATCGCCGGCGTCGACTACTACGATGACAGCAAGGGAACCAATGTCGGCGCCACGGTCGCGGCGCTGAACGGCTTGGGCGCCGAGCTGGGCGAGATGCCCAGGCGGTTGCTGCTTATTGCCGGTGGCGACGGCAAGGGGCAGGACTTCGGCCCGCTGGCAGAAGCGCTGCAAAAATACGCGCACACGGTGTTTTTGATCGGCAAGGACGGCCCGGCGATTCGTGCCGCACTGGCTGGGGTCGACTTGACGCTGGTCGATTGCGCCACGCTGGAGCAGGCGGTGCGGGAAGCCGCGGCTCGGGCGGCGAGCGGGGATGCGGTATTGCTGTCGCCGGCCTGCGCCAGCCTCGACATGTTCCGCGACTACAAGCATCGGGCCGAGGTATTCGTCGATACGGTGCGCGAACTTGGCCTGGCGCGCGGCGAGGTGTCGGCATGAAGTTGACGATGCCCTTCCTGTCGGCAGCGCCGAAGGCACCCAATGGCCTGGGTCAGCGTTCGAAAATGATGGAGTACGACCAGTTGCTGGTGTGGGTGGTGCTGGCGCTGATGCTGTTCGGCATGGTGATGGTGTATTCGGCATCGATCGCGCTGCCGGATTCGCCGAAGTACGCGAGCTACCGCAATTCCCATTTCCTGACGCGGCAGGCGATCTTTATCGCGGTTGCGCTGGTGGCCGGTTTTTTTGTCTTCCGGGTTCCGCTTCAGACCTGGCAACGGCTGGCGCCGTATCTGTTTGTCGGCACCATCGTGCTGCTGGTGCTGGTGCTGATTCCGGAGATCGGCAAGGGCGTCAATGGCGCCAAGCGTTGGCTCTCGTTCAAGGTATTCAATTTGCAGCCATCCGAGTTGATGAAGCTGTTCGTGGTGCTGTACGCGGCCGACTACACGGTGCGCAAGCAGCACGTGATGCACCGCTTCACCAAGGGATTTCTGCCGATGGCGCTGGCGATCGGCTTCATCGGCGCACTGCTGCTGCTGGAGCCGGATCTGGGTGCATTCGGCGTCATCGTATGCATTGCCATGGGCATTCTTTTCCTCGGCGGCGTCAACGGCATCTGGTTTAGCGGCATTGGCGCCACGCTGGTCGGCGTGTTCGGCATGGTGATCATGCTGTCGCCGTGGCGGCGCGACCGGATCTTCGCCTATCTGAATCCGTGGGACGAGGCCACTACCCTGGGCAAGGCATATCAGCTGTCGCATTCGCTGATTGCCTTCGGGCGCGGCGAATTGTTCGGCGTTGGCTTGGGCGGCAGCGTCGAAAAGCTGCATTACTTGCCGGAAGCGCACACCGATTTCCTGCTGGCGGTGATCGGCGAAGAGCTGGGCTTCGTCGGCGTGCTGGTGGTGATCAGCCTGTTTTACTGGCTGATCAAGCGTTCCTTCGATATCGGCCGGCAGGCGATTGCACTGGAAATGACCTTTTCCGGCCTGGTGGCAAAAGGCATTGGCATCTGGATCGGGGTGCAGGCATTCATCAACATGGGCGTCAATCTCGGCTTACTGCCGACCAAGGGACTGACACTGCCGCTGATGAGCTACGGCGGCTCGGGTGTACTGATCAACTGCATCGGGCTCGCGATCCTGCTCAGGATTGATTACGAGAACAGGGTATTGATGCGCGGAGGCCGCGTATGAGTGCCCTGTTTTGGCGCAGGCTAACTTTGCGTAGCAAAGTTAAAGGAGCGGCAGCGACTGGCCGCAGCCAAAACGCCATCATGAGCGGAGGCCGCGTATGAAGCGGCTTTTGATCATGGCGGCCGGTACCGGTGGCCACATTTTTCCCGGCCTGGCGGTGGCGCAAACCATGCGCGCGCGCGGCTGGCAAGTGTCATGGCTGGGCACGACCCGGGGCATGGAGCGCGATATCGTGCCGGCGCACGGCATCGAGATGGACACGATTGAATTCGCCGGGCTGCGCGGCAAGGGTTTCGGCCATGCGCTGCGTGGCGCCTTTCATCTGGCGGCCGGTTTTATCGGTTGCTTGCGAATTCTCGGGCGGCGCCGCCCGGACCTGGTGCTGGGCATGGGCGGCTACGTGACGGTGCCGGGCGGATTGATGGCGAAATTGCGCGGCATCCCGCTGGTGCTGGTCAATGCCGATGCCGCCCTGCTGCTGTCGAACAAGGCGCTGGCGCCGTTTGCGCGGCGCGTGCTGTTCGGTTTCCCCGCCGACTTTGGTGTGGCGGCCGGCAAGGCGCTGGTGACCGGCAATCCGGTACGCGAGGAAATTCTGGCGCTGCCGCTGCCGGCCGAGCGCTATGCCAATCGGCGCGGACCGCTGCAATTGTTGATTGTCGGTGGCAGTCTCGGCGCTAGGGCCCTGAACGAATGCCTGCCGGCGGCGTTGGCCGAATTGGCGCCGGAGCAGCGTCCGCTGGTCACGCATCAGTCGGGCCGGCAGCATATCGACAGTTTGCGCCAGGCCTATGCCGCAGCCGGAGTGCAGGCCGAAGTGGTGGATTTTATCCATGACATGCCGCGTCGCTACGCCCAGGCCGACCTGGTGATTTGCCGCGCCGGCGCCATCACGATTTCGGAGCTGACCGCAGCCGGCATTGCCAGCGTGCTGGTGCCGCTGGTCGTGTCGACCACCAGCCACCAGCGCGACAACGCGCGTTGGATGGAGCAGCAGAAGGCGGCGATTCATCTGCCGCAGAGCGAATTGAGCGCGTCCCGCATGGCGGCGCTATTGCGGGATATAACCCGTGCGCGCTGCCAGACGATGGCGCAGGCGGCCTGGGACAGCGGCCGGCGAGACGCCAATCTGGCAATTGCGAACGAACTGGAAAATTTGATTAAAGCGACATGAAACATAAAGTAAAAAACATCCATTTTGTCGGCATCGGCGGCTCCGGAATGAGCGGCATCGCCGAGGTGCTGCAAAACCTCGGTTATGCGGTGTCCGGCTCGGACCTGGCCAGCAACCCCGCCACCCAGCGGCTGGCTGCGCTCGGGGTGCGCGTGACGCAGGGGCATGCGGCCGCCAATATCGAAGGCGCGGACGCGATCGTCACCTCGACCGCGGTGCGCGCGGATAATCCGGAAGTGGTGGCGGCGCGCGACAAGCGTATTCCGATCGTGCCGCGGGCGATGATGCTGGCCGAGTTGATGCGCCTGAAAAGCGGCATTGCGATTGCCGGTACGCATGGCAAGACCACTACCACCAGCCTGGTCGCGAGCGTGCTGGCGCAGGGCGGACTGGACCCGACCTTCGTGATTGGCGGTCGCCTGACGTCCGCCGGTGCCAATGCCAAACTGGGCGCCGGCGATTTCATCGTGGCTGAAGCGGATGAATCGGACGCCTCGTTTCTGAACCTGTCGCCGGTGATCGAGGTGATTACCAACATCGACGCCGATCACATGGAAACCTACAACCATGATTTCGGCAAACTGAAGCAGGCATTCGTTGAATTCACCCAGCGCCTGCCGTTCTATGGCGTGGCGGTGCTGTGCATCGACGATCCCCAGGTACGCGAGATCCTGCCGCAGATTTCGAAGCCGATCACTACCTACGGCTTCCATGAGGAGGCCCAGGTGCGGGCGGTCGATGCCCGCGCGGCCGGCGGCCTGATGCAATTCACGGTATTGCAGGACGGTTATCCGCCGCTGGCCGTCAGCCTGAATCAGCCCGGCATGCACAACGTGCAAAACGCCTGTGCGGCGATTGCGATTGCGCGCGAACTGGGGGTGGCGGACGCCGCGACGCAAAAGGCGCTGGCCGAATTCCATGGCGTCGGCCGCCGCTTTACCCGCTATGGCGAGATTGCGCTGCCGAACGGCGCTGGCACGTTCGCGCTGGTCGATGACTATGGCCATCATCCCGCGGAAACCGCCGCTACGCTCGCGGCCGCGCGCGGCGCCTATCCCGGCCGTCGCCTGGTGCTGGCATTCCAGCCGCATCGCTATACGCGCACGCGCGACCTGTTCGAGGATTTCATCCGGGTCCTGTCCAGCGTCGATGTCCTGGTACTGGCGGAAGTCTATGCGGCCGGCGAGCCGCCGATCGTGGCCGCCGATGGTCGGGCGCTGGCGCGCGGGCTGCGCGTGGCCGGCAAGGTGGAGCCGGTGTTTGTCGAACGGATCGAGGAAATGCCGGCGGCCATCATGAACCTGGCGCGCGATGGCGACGTCGTAATTACGATGGGCGCCGGCTCCATCAGCGGCGTGCCGGCACGCTTGGTGCAATTGACGCAACAGGGGCAGCCATGAATACGCCGCAGACGGGCGCCGCGGGTGAATTCGGCAAGGTCGGCGTGCTGTTCGGCGGCCGCTCCGCCGAACGCGAAGTCTCGATCATGTCCGGCACCGGTGTGTTGCAGGCATTGCAGGGGCGCGGCATCGACGCCCATCCATTCGATCCGGCCCAGCGCAGCCTGGCGGAACTGGCGGCGGAGAAATTCGATCGCGTATTCATCGCGCTGCATGGCCGCTATGGCGAAGACGGTACCTTGCAAGGGGCGCTGGAGCAACTCGGCATTCCCTACACCGGCCCGGGGGTGCTGGCATCGGCGATTGCGATGGACAAGGCGATGACCAAGCGCATCTGGCAGGCCGACGGGCTGGCGACGCCGAAATTCGAGATGCTGCGCCCCGGTTTTGACAGCGCGCGGGTGGCGGCGGAACTCGGCTTGCCGCTGATCGTCAAGCCGGCGCACGAAGGTTCGACCCTGGGCCTGACCAAGGTCACCAGTGCCGACCAGTTGCCGGCCGCATATGCGCTGGCGGCGCGCTTCGATCGCGCGGTGATGGCGGAAGAATTCATCGCCGGCACGGAATTGACCTGTCCGATCCTGGGGCAAGGCGACGACGCGCGGGCACTGCCAGTGATCCGGATCGTGGCCCCGGATGCCAACTACGACTACCAGAACAAGTACTTCAGCAATGACACCCAGTATTTCTGCCCGAGCGGGCTGGAGCCGGCACGCGAGCTCGAAATCCGGCAACTGGCGCTGGCCAGCCATCGCTCGCTCGGCTGCCGCGGCTGGAGCCGGGTGGACGTGATGCTGCGGGCGACCGACCAGCGCGCTTTCCTGCTGGAGCTGAACACTTCGCCCGGCATGACCGGCCATTCTCTGGTGCCGATGTCGGCCAAGGTGGCCGGCATGAGCTACGAAGATCTGTGTATTGAAATCCTGCGCATGGCGGCGCTCGACCTGACGCCAGCGCAAGACTGGAATCAGAAGCAGGCGTAAGGGCGACCACATGTGGCACGACATCCGCATCCTGAATGCCGTCTCCAGCACCCTGTTGGGGCTGGCGGCGCTGGTGCTGTTGTCGGCCGGATTGTGGTGGATGGCGCAGCGCCCGATGTTTACGCTGAAGGCAATCCGGATTGATGGCGGTGAGGTGCAATTGCGCCGGGTGAATGCATTGACGGTCAGGAGCACCGCGCTGCCGCGCATCAAGGGTAATTTTTTTACCGCGAATCTGGATGCAGTACGGGCCGCCTTCGAATCAGTGCCGTGGGTGCGCAAGGCGACTGTACGGCGCGAATGGCCGAACACGCTCTTGGTGACGATCGAGGAACACCAGCCGCTTGGCACCTGGGGCGAGGACGGGCGCCTGGTTTCGGTCAAGGGCGATGTATTCACCGCCAACCTGGATGAGGCGGAAGAGGATGGCGAGCTGCCGGAATTTTCCGGTCCGCAGGGAAGTGCGCCGGAAGTGGTCGCGCGCTACGCCGAATTGCAAAAATGGCTCGCGCCGCTTGATCTGGCGCCCGAGGCGGTGCAGTTGTCGGAGCGTTATGCGTGGCGGGTGCGACTCGACAGCGGTGTCATGGTGGAGTTGGGGCGGGAACAGACTCCGGCCACGTTGCAGGGGCGGATGAGCCGACTGGTGAGCGTGTATCCGCAGCTGGTGGAGCGCCTGCAGGATCGGATTGAAAGTGTGGACCTGCGTTACCAGAATGGTCTGGCGCTAAAGGCCAGCGGGCTGATCTCTGGTATCGACGGTAAGAAGAAAGTAAACGGGAAATAAGCGGAGCGACATGGCAAAGGACGCGAAAAACTTGATCGTTGGCCTGGATATCGGCACCTCGAAAGTGGTGGCGGTAGTGGCCGAGGTGATGCCCGACGGCCGGCATGAAGTCATCGGCCTTGGCCAGCACGAATCCAAGGGGCTGAAAAAAGGGGTGGTGGTCAACATCGAGGCAACGGTGGAGTCGATTCAGCGCGCGCTGGAAGAAGCCGAGCTGATGGCCGACTGCAAGATCGAAAACGTCTACACCGGGATCGCCGGCAGCCATATCCGCAGCTTCAATTCGAGCGGCATGGTGGCGATCAAGGACAAGGAAGTCACGGCCACCGACGTTGCGCGCGTGATCGAGACGGCCAAGGCGGTCAACATTCCGACCGATCAGCAATTGTTGCACACGATTCCGCAGGAATTCATCGTCGATAACCAGGAAGACGTGCGCGAGCCTATCGGCATGAGCGGCATCCGCCTCGAAGTCAAGGTGCATATCGTTACCGGCGCCGTCTCGGCGGTGCAGAACATCGTCAAATGCGTGCGTCGCTGCGGGCTGGAGGTGTCCGACCTGATCCTGCAGCCGATGGCGTCCGCCTTCGCGGTGCTGACGCCGGATGAAAAGGAACTGGGCGTGGTGCTGATCGACATCGGCGGCGGCACCACCGACGTCGCGATTTTTACCGAAGGGGCGATCCGCCATACCGCGGTGATTCCGATCGCCGGCGACCAGATCACCAACGACATCGCGATGGCCTTGCGCACGCCGACGCTGGAAGCGGAAGAAATCAAGCTGCGCTACGGCGTCGCCAAGCAGGTGCTGGCCGATCCGGGCGAAACGATGGAAGTGCCGGGCCTGGGGGACCGCAGCCCACGCACCCTGTCGCGCCAGGCGCTGGCGGCGGTGATCGAGCCGCGCGTCGAAGAGCTGTTCGCGCTGGTGCACCAGGTGGTGCGCGAATCGGGTTACGAGGAGGTGCTGTCGTCCGGCATCGTGCTGACCGGCGGTTCGACCATGATGCCCGGCATGGCCGAGCTGGCGGAAGACATCTTCCTCAAGCCGGCCCGGCTCGGCATCCCCGAATACCACGGCCAGTTGGCCGACGTCGTGCGCAGCCCGCGCTATTCGACCGTGCTCGGCTTGCTGCTGGAAGCGAAAAAACAATACCTGCGCGGCCAGAACGTCAGCCGCCAGGGCGGCGCCGCGAAAGCGGTCTGGCAACGGATGAAGGATTGGTTCCTGGGGAATTTTTAACCATTGCCGGACAGAGTTGAGCGCAGCGAGTTTCCGGAGTTGTGGGGCAGGGTTAAGCGTAGCGAGTTTCCTGAATTGCGGGACAGAGTTAAGCCCAGCGGTACTCTGTCCCCAACACTATAGGAAGGAAAAAATACGATTCACCAGTAGTTCAACCAGCAGCATTTTTTTAAAGTAGCCGAAGCACCAGTTTTTGCGCGACCCGCAGCTACCAGTTGCTAGTCGTCACACCGCGTGATGCCTATCGACTGAGAACTGCATATTCATTTATCTAAAAAGAGGAGTCATCATGGAAATCGATATGCTCGACAATGCAACACTCGGCACTGTGATCAAGGTCGTTGGCGTCGGCGGCGCAGGCGGCAATGCGGTGCAGCACATGATCAACAAGGGCGTCGCGGGGGTCGAATTTATCGTTGCCAATACCGATGCCCAGGCGCTGGCGCAATCCAAGGCCGACAATATCATTCAGATCGGCGCAACCGGGCTGGGTGCCGGCATGAAGCCGGAAGTCGGCCGCCAGTTGGCGGAAGAGTCGCGCACCCGCATCGAGGATGCATTGCGCGGCGCGCACATGGTGTTCATTGCCGCCGGCATGGGTGGCGGCACCGGCACCGGCGCCGCGCCGATCGTGGCCCAGGTCGCCAAGGAGCAGGGTGCACTGACGGTGGCGGTGGTGTCCAAGCCGTTTTCCTATGAAGGCCAGAAATGCATGGATATCGCCGAGGAAGGACTGGAGGCGCTGTCGGCGCACGTCGATTCGCTGATCATCATCCTGAATGAAAAGCTGGAAGACATCTACGAAGACGACAGCATGCTGGAGTGGTTGCAGCATGCCGACGACGTGCTGAACAACGCGGTGGCAGGCATCGCCGAAATCATCAACGTCCCGGGCCACATCAACGTCGACTTCAACGACGTCAAGACCATCATGGGCGAGCAGGGCAAGGCGATGATGGGCACTGCCACCGCGTCCGGCGTCGATCGCGCGCGCATCGCGGCCGAGCAGGCAGTGACTTCGCCGCTGCTGGACGGCATCGACCTGTCCGGCGCGCGCGGGGTGCTGGTCAACGTCACCGCCAGCCACGGCCTGAAGGGCAAGGAAATCAAGGAAGTGATGGCGACCGTGCGCGCCTTCGCGGCACCGGATGCGTCGATCGCGCAGGGCATGGCGTATGACGATTCGATGGGCGACGAGTTGCGTGTGACGGTGGTGGCGACCGGCCTCGGCCGACCGCGCAAGACGGTGCAGCTGGTGCAGGCGCCGATGCTGCGCACCGGCACCCACAACGAACCGATCATGGCCACCGCCGGCATGCTGAAAACGTCGGGCGCCGGCGGCCAGGCGCAACCGGCGCCATCGTTCGAAGGCTTGAAGCAGCCGGCGGTCTGGCGTCGTGAATCGGCTTCCGAAACCGTGCGCGCGCTGGAGAAAAACGGCATGGAAACCTACGACATCCCGGCCTTCCTGCGCAAGCAGGCGGACTGAGGCCGGCGCCGCCGTTGCGCGTCTGCGCGCAGCGGCGGAAGCGGGCATACTGCGGATTGCACGCCGCGCCTGCGGGCGCGGCGTTTTTATTGGGCAATCCACTTCCATTACATGACATCAGGAGATTTGCATGACCATCAAGATAGGCGATCGCTTGCCGGAAGGCACATTGGCTGAGTTCATCGAAACCGCGACCGAGGGTTGCGCCTTGGGGCCGAATACCTTCAATGTCGCCGATCTGGCCAAGGGCAAGAAAATCGCGGTATTTGGCCTGCCCGGCGCCTACACCCCGACCTGCTCGGCACAGCACGTGCCGGGCTACGTCAAGCACGCGGCCGAGCTGAAAGCCAAAGGCGTCGATGAAATCTGGTGCATTGCCGTCAACGACGCCTTCGTGATGGGCGCCTGGGGACGCGATCAAAAGGCGACCGGAATCGTGCGCATGCTGGCGGACGGCAATGCCACCTTCAGCAAGGCGCTCGGGCTGGATGCCGATTTCTCCAAGTTCGGCATGGGAACGCGCTCGCAACGGTATTCGATGCTGGTGGAGGATGGCGTGGTGCGGCAGTTGAATGTCGAGCAGCCCGGCAAGTTCGAGGTGTCGAATGCGGAAACCATGCTGGCTCAGCTCGGATAAGAAGCTGCGGGGTGCGGCATGGTGATGGCCAGAAAGCTATAATGCCGCATGCTGAAACAACGCACCATCAAACAACTGGTCAAAACCGTCGGTGTCGGCCTGCATTCCGGCACCAAGGTCGAGCTGACCCTGCGCCCGGCCGCGGTCGATACCGGCATCATCTTTCGCCGCGTCGACCTCGATCCGGCGGTCGACCTGCCGGCCACCGCGCTTGGCGTCGGCGACACGCGCATGGCGTCGACGCTGACCAAGGACGGCGTGCGCGTATCGACCGTCGAGCACCTGCTGTCGGCCTGCGCCGGCCTCGGGATCGACAATCTGTACGTCGATCTGACCGCCGAGGAAATCCCGATCATGGACGGCTCGGCGTCTTCCTTCGTATTCCTGCTGCAGCAGGCAGGCTTGCAGGAACAGGGCGCGGCCAAGAAATTCATCCGCGTCAAGATCCCGGTCGAGGTGTCCGAGGGCGAAGGCGAGCAAAGGAAATGGGCACGGCTGGAGCCGTACAACGGCTTTCGGCTGAAATTCTTCATCGAGTTCAATCACCCGGCGGTGGACGGCACGGGCCAAAGCGCCGAAGTCGATTTCGCGCTCGAATCGTATGTCAAGGAAGTGGCGCGCGCGCGCACCTTCGGCTTCATGCAAGACGTCGAGACGCTGCGCGGCCTCGGTCTGGCGCGCGGCGGTTCGCTGGAAAACGCGATCGTGATGGACGAATACCGCATCCTGAATCCGGATGGGCTGCGCTATGACAATGAATTCGTTCGGCACAAGATACTGGACGCGATCGGCGATCTGTACCTGATCGGGCACCCGCTGCTAGCCGGCTATGTCGCGCACAAGTCAGGGCACACGTTGAACAACCAGTTGCTGCGCGCCTTGCTGGCACAGCCGGAGGCCTACGAGATCGTCAGTTTCGAGACGCTGGCGAATGCGCCCGCCACTTATGTGCGGCAGGCGGCGCAGGAGTGGGCGCTGAATTGAGCGGTGCCCCGGATGCCTGCTCCTATTCGTCCATCGAGAAAGGGAGTGTGGCTAAAAATCAACCGTTCCCGCCCTGATTTACTGCGGTAGTAAAAAATACTCCACTAGCTCTGGTATCCGGAAGTGGGACCGACCATGCTGGCCGTCCGGCCGGATCATGGTCCAGGATGTCGATGGCGTCGCACCATCGTCTCGATCGCCGCCTTCAATGCCGCATTGCGCGGCGTATCGTCCAGTTGACTGCCGAGTGCCGCCAACGCCGGCAGCGCCCGCGGTGACAATTCCAATTGCTTCGGCGGGACCGGTTTTTCGGTTGGCCGGCCGGCTTGCACTTTGAGGCGCACTGCGTTAACCTGCCAGCCCAGCCGGCACAGGTTCTCTTGTAGCTTCGGCAATTGTTGTTTCAGTTTGGCCGCCAGGGCCGCGTTCGGCGCCGCCAGCACCAGTTGGCCGGTCGCGAACTGCAACACTTCACAGGCATCAAACATCGGTGGTAGGTTACGCGCGCAATCCTTCTGCAGTTGCGCCATGCGCTCTACCGCCGGCAACAGTGCTCCCAGCTTGTCGTGGGTGCCCAGAAATTCAGTGACGTCGCGCGCGGTGCGCGCCGGGGACGGCGACCGAAACGTGGAAAAAGAAGAGGTGGACGACATGGTGCCACCTTATCACCCGCTTCCGCGTGCAACAAGTCAAAGGAATCGAGATGCAAGTCATACTGTTGCACCCGCGCCTGCCCCATGCCCGCTCGCTGACCCTCACTTCCCGCCATCTGGCGCTGGCTGGCGGCGCCTTGCTGCTGGTGCTGCTGCTGACGGCGTCGCTGCTGTCGCTGCTGCTGGTGCGCTACGCGGCGGAGTACCAAGTGCCATTTCTGACGCCATCGGCGGCGTCCGACGAGGCAGTGCGCAAGGATCGCTACGTCAAGGAAAACCTGGCGGCGATGGCGGTCAAGCTGGGGGCAATGCAGGCGCAACTGATGCGGCTGGATGCGCTCGGCGAGCGCGTCCAGGGGTTGGCCGGCATTCAGCCGGAAGAATTCAATTTCCATGAATTGCCAGGGCGTGGCGGCGCCGAACCGTCCGCCGCCGGCGCCCATGTGGCGCCGCATGCGCTGGACCTGGCCGAATTCCGGCTGCTGCTGGAGGCGCTGGGGAAAGGCGTCGATCAGCGCGCCGATTACCTGAACGTGGTGGAAACGGCGCTGATGACCAACCAGATCAAGTCGCGCATGCTGCCCACCATCCAGCCGGTCAACGTCGGCTACAACGCCTCCGGTTTCGGCTTGAGGATCGATCCGTTTACCGGCCGCAGCACCTTTCATGACGGCATCGATTTCCCGGCGCCGGTCGGCACCCCGATCATCGCCGCCGCCGGCGGCGTCGTGATCGCCGCCGAATATCATCACGAATATGGCAACATGCTCGAAATCGACCACGGCAATGGCATCGTGACGCGCTACGCGCATGCCTCGCGCTTGCTGGCAAAGGTGGGCGACATCGTGCGCCGCGGCCAGCAAGTGGCGGCGATCGGCACCAGCGGCCGCTCTACCGGTGCTCACCTGCATTTCGAGGTGCTGGTCAAGGGCGTGCCGCAGGACCCGCAGAAATTCCTGACGGCCGGTGCCGACCAGGCGCCCGCGGTGGCGCTCAGCAAGCGTTAACCTGTGTCCGTTCGGCTATTGTTTCCTGGTTCCCAGCCCCAATCTGATCCGGGCTGCATGATAAAATCCGCAATTTGGCCCAAGCCCGAGCCGATGCCCGTCCGTTGTGCGCATCGGCAATTTTCCGGCGTTTTCTAGAATCCAAGCATGTCATTACTGACCCAGATTTTCGGCAGCCGCAACCAGCGGCTGCTCAAGCAATACAGGAAAAAGGCGCGCGACATCAATGCCTTGGAGGCGACGATCGAGAAATTGTCGGACGCCGAACTGCAAGCCAAGACGGCGGAATTCAAGCAGCGCGTGGCCGCCGGCACGACCCTGGACGATATCCTGCCGGAAGCATTCGCGGTCTGTCGCGAAGCCAGCAAGCGGGTGCTGAAGATGCGCCACTTCGACGTGCAATTGATCGGTGCCATGGTGTTGCATGACGGCAAGATCGCGGAAATGGGCACCGGCGAAGGCAAGACCCTGATGGCGACGCTGGCGGTGTATCTGAATGCCTTGGCCGGCAAGGGCGTGCACGTGGTCACGGTCAATGATTACCTGGCCCAGCGCGACGCCGAATGGATGGGCACGCTATATGGCTGGCTTGGGCTTTCCACCGGGGTCAACCTGTCGCAGATGGCGCACGATGCCAAGCAGGCGGCCTACGCCGCCGACATCACCTATGGCACCAACAACGAATTCGGTTTCGATTACCTGCGCGACAACATGGTGTACGAAGCCGGCGACCGCGTGCAGCGCGAGCTGAGTTTCGCGATCGTCGATGAAGTCGATTCGATCCTGATCGACGAAGCGCGTACACCGCTGATCATTTCCGGCCAGGCCGAGGATCATACCGAGCTGTACCTGAAGATGAATGCCGTGCCGCCGCTGCTGACCATGCAGATTGGCGAGGAAACACCGGACGGCAAGGGCCACGTCGAAGTGCCGGGCGACTACACCAAGGATGAGAAGGCGCACCAGGTGCTGCTGACCGAGGCAGGCCACGAAAAGGCGGAGCAAATCCTGGCGCGCATGGGGCTGCTGCCGGAGGGCGCCTCTCTGTACGACGCCGCCAACATCACGCTGATTCACCACCTGTACGCGGCCTTGCGCGCGCATGCGCTGTACCACCGCGACCAGCATTACGTGGTGCAGGATGGCGAAGTGGTGATCGTCGATGAATTCACCGGCCGCATGATGACCGGACGACGCTGGTCGGATGGCTTGCACCAGGCGGTCGAAGCCAAGGAAGGCGTGAAGATCCAGAACGAGAACCAGACGCTGGCCTCGATCACCTTCCAGAACTATTTCCGCATGTACGGCAAGCTGGCCGGCATGACCGGCACCGCCGACACCGAAGCCTACGAATTCCAGGAAATCTACGGCCTGGAAACCGTCGTGATCCCGCCCAACAAGCCCAGCCAGCGCAAGGACTTGCAAGACCAGGTCTACAAGACCAGCGAGGAAAAATACAAGGCGATGCTGAACGACATCAGCGACTGCTATGGGCGCGGCCAGCCGGTGCTGGTAGGCACCACCTCGATCGAGAATTCGGAGCTGCTGTCCGGCATTCTCGCCAAGGCCAAGCTGCCGCACAATGTGCTGAACGCCAAGCAGCATGCGCGCGAAGCGGAAATCATCGCCCAGGCCGGCAGTTCCAAGCAAATCACGATCGCCACCAATATGGCTGGCCGCGGCACCGACATCGTGCTGGGCGGCAGCATCGAAAAGCAGTTGAAGGAAATCGAAGCCGACCCCAACCTGGGCCAGGCCGACAAAGAGCTGGCGGCGCAAAAGCTGAAGAGTGAATGGCAGGTGCGGCACGAGCAAGTGGTGGCGGCCGGCGGCCTGCACATCGTCGGCACCGAGCGGCACGAGTCGCGCCGGGTCGACAATCAGTTGCGCGGACGCGCCGGGCGCCAGGGCGATCCCGGTTCGTCGCGCTTCTATTTATCGCTGGACGACCAGTTGCTGCGCATTTTCGCCGGCGACCGCGTGCGCGCCATCATGGACCGCCTGAAGATGCCGGAAGGCGAGCCGATCGAGGCCGGCATCGTCTCGCGCTCGATCGAATCGGCGCAGCGCAAGGTGGAAGCGCGCAACTTCGACATCCGCAAGCAACTGCTCGAATACGACGACGTCGCCAACGACCAGCGCAAGGTGATCTACCAGCAACGCAACGAACTGCTGGCCACGCAGGACGTGTCGGAACTGATCGCGGCGCTGCGCCAGGGCGTATTTACCGACCTGTTCCGCGCCCACGTCCCGGAGCAGTCGGTCGAGGAGCAATGGGACATCCCGGCGCTGCAAACCACGCTCGCCAATGAATGGCAACTGGAGGTGCCGCTGGCCGAGGTGCTGAAGACGGAGCCGGATCTGACCGACGAGGAATTGCTGGATCGCATCCTGAAGGCGGCCGACGACGTCTACAACGGCAAGATCGCGATCGTCGGCAAGGACGCGTTTGCCGGCTTCGAGCGCAGCGTGATGCTACAAAACATCGACAGCCACTGGCGCGAGCATCTGGCGGCGCTGGATCACCTGCGCCAAGGCATCCATCTGCGCGGCTACGCGCAGAAGAACCCGAAACAGGAATACAAACGCGAGGCGTTCGAGCTGTTCGGCCAGATGCTCGACCTGATCCGCCACAACGTGGTCAAGATCGTCATGACCGTGCGCATCCAGAGCCGCGAGGAAATCGAAGCGGCGGAAGAGCAACTGGCGCCGCCGCGGGTGGCAAACGTGCACTATCAGCACGCCGATTTCGACGGCGAGGAAAGTGAAAGCGGCGAAATGCTGGCGCCCACCGCGAATGGCGAGCCAACCCGGCAGCAGCCGCTGGTGCATGCGGTGCCGAAAGTCGGGCGCAACGACCCCTGCCCGTGCGGCAGCGGCAAGAAATACAAGCAGTGCCACGGCCGCCTGGCTTAGGCCGCCTTCTTTCTCGAGCGCGGGGGCGACCACGCGCCTTCATGATCGAGGGGGACGGCCCCACCAACCAAGGGATGGCGTTATGGCATGGGTAATTTTGCTGGTCGCGGGCCTGTTTGAAGTCGCATGGGCGATCGGCCTCAAATATACGGAAGGCTTTACCCGCTTCTGGCCCAGTGCGGCCACGGTCGGCGCCATGGTCGTCAGCGTCGTGCTGCTCGGCTTGGCCGTCAAGAGCCTGCCGCTGGGCACCGCATACGCCGTCTGGACCGGGGTTGGCGCGGTCGGCGCTGTCCTGCTCGGTATCGTGCTGTTTGGCGAATCGGCCTCCGCCGCGCGCCTGCTGTGCGTGGGCCTGATCGTGGCCGGTATCGTCGGCCTGAAACTGGTGACGCCGGAGCATTGATTTTTACATCCCGTCCGGCACTGGCTACAATCAACGCTGGATTCAACCCTGGATAATTCTGATGGCTGTCAATCTTCCCCTTCCCGTTGCCGCCGAACTGCTACCGGTGGCCGGCCTGGAACTGGGCCACGCCGAAGCCGGCGTGCGCAAGGCCAACCGCAAGGATTTGCTGGTGATGACTCTGGGGCCGGCCGCCACGGTAGCCGGCGTGTTTACCGCCAACCGTTTTTGCGCGGCGCCGGTGCAGGTGTGCCAGGCGCATCTGGGCGCCGGGCATGCTCCGATCCGGGCGCTGGTGGTCAACACCGGCAACGCCAATGCCGGCACCGGTGAGGCCGGTCTGGCCGCCGCCAACGCCACCTGTGCGGCGCTGGCGCAGTTGCTCGGCTGCGCGCCGCAGCAGGTGTTGCCGTTTTCGACCGGCGTGATCCTGGAGCCGCTGCCGGTCGAGCGCATCGCCGCCGGCTTGCCGCAGGCGCTGGCCAACCGCGGCCGTGACAACTGGTACAACGCGGCCGAGGCGATCATGACCACCGACACGCAGCCGAAGGCCGCTTCGCGTACGGTCGTCATCAATGGTCAGACCGTTACGCTGACCGGCATCAGCAAGGGTTCCGGCATGATCCGGCCCAACATGGCGACCATGCTCGGCTTCGTCGCCACTGACGCCAAGGTGGCGCAGCCGGTGCTGGAACATCTGGTCAAGCAGGCCGCAGATGCCTCCTTCAACTGCATTACGGTCGATGGCGATACCTCGACCAACGATTCCTTCATGCTGATCGCCACCGGCGCCGCCGGCGTCGAGATCGGCGCCATCGACACGCCCGAATACGCGCTGCTGGCGCAGGCGGTGACCAGCTTGTCGCAGCAACTGGCGCAGATGATCGTGCGCGACGGCGAAGGCGCGACCAAGTTCATCACGATTCAGGTGGAAGGCGGGCGCGAGCGCGACGAATGCCGGAAAATCGCCTATTCGATCGGCCATTCACCGCTGGTCAAGACGGCGTTTTTCGCCTCCGATCCGAACCTCGGCCGCATCCTGGCGGCGATCGGCTATGCCGGCGTTGACGACCTCGACGTCAGCACGCTGAACTTGTATCTGGACGATGTCTGGGTCGCCAAAAACGGCGGCCGCAATCCGGATTACCGGGAAGCCGACGGCCAGCGCGTGATGCGGCAGAGCGAAATCACGGTGCGCGTGACACTCGGGCGCGGCGCCGCCAGCGCCACCGTCTGGACCTGCGACTTGTCGCACGAATACGTAACGATCAATGCCGATTACCGCTCTTGAGAGCGGCCTTTCCCTTCACAATTTGCCGTGACCGCCGGCTGAACCCCGCGGCCACTATCGATCTGGTTTGCCGATGACCCAACTCGACCATTTTTTGACCCGCGCCGAAGCGCTGCTGGCACGCCTGGAAACCATCCTGCCGCCGAGCGTGCCGGCGCCCGACTGGAACGCCGCCACCGCCTTTCGCTGGCGCAAGCGCGGCGCTGCCGGCCATCTGCAGCCAGTCGGCCATATCTCCGACATCGCGCTGACCGATTTGCACAACATCGAGCCGCAAAAGCAGCAGATCGAGCAAAACACGCGCCAGTTCGTCGCCGGCAAGCCGGCCAACAACGTGCTGCTGACCGGCGCGCGCGGCACCGGCAAATCGTCGCTGATCAAGGCTTGCCTGAACCAGTACGCGGCGCAAGGGCTGCGTCTGATTGAAGTCGACAAGAGCGATCTGGGTGATCTGGCCGACATCGTCGAACTGGTCGCCGGGCGGCCGGAGCGCTTCATCATTTTTTGCGACGACCTCTCATTCGAAGAAGGCGAGGGCGGCTACAAGGCGCTCAAGGTGGCGCTGGACGGCAGCATTTCGGCGCAGTCCGACAACGTGCTGATCTACGCCACCTCGAACCGCCGTCACCTGATGCCGGAGCGCATGTCGGACAATGCCGGTTATGTCCATACCGAGGACGGCGATCTGCATCCGGGCGAAACGGTCGAGGAAAAGATTTCGCTATCCGAGCGCTTCGGCCTGTGGGTCACCTTCTATCCATTCCGCCAAGACGATTACCTGGAGATCGTCGGCCATTGGCTGCGCCATTTCGGCTGCGACGACGCCCAGATCGCCGCCGCCCATGACGACGCGCTGCGCTGGGCGTTACAGCGCGGCTCGCGCTCTGGGCGCGTCGCCTGGCAGTTCGCCAAGGATCATGCCGGGCGGCTGGGCCATCACGATTAAATCTCCCCGGTACCGCAAAGACACTGGGTGTTTCCATATACTGGTCGATATGACCATTAATTTCGGGCGTTATATGGATGTTTTGACTCGATACTACCGTAGTAAGCGTCGGCCAGCGCTAGCCGATGTCTGACGCCATCGCACCAGTCGATGTCGCCGTCGGCATCCTGATGCGCGCCAACGGCGACGTTTTGCTCGGCCAGCGGCCGGCCGGCAAGCCGTATGCCGGTTATTGGGAATTCCCGGGCGGCAAAGTCGAGGCCGGCGAAACAGTGCTGCAGGCGTTGCAGCGCGAATTCATGGAAGAACTCGGCATCCGGGTGCTGTCGGCCGAACCCTGGTGCGGCGTTGAACACGTGTATCCGCACGCCCATGTGCGGCTGCATTTCTACATCAGCCGCGAATGGCAGGGCGAGCCGCAAAGCCTGGAAGGGCAAGCCTTCGCCTGGCAGGGCAGCGTCGAGGTGGCGCCACTGTTGCCGGCGACGATCCCGCTGCTCGCATGGCTGGATCAATTGCGGCGCCAGGATCAGGTTGGCGCCGCCACTCCCTAGAAAATGAACGGCAGCAGCGCCCGCGTGCGTCGCGCATAGGCGGAGTAGGCGGGAAAATGCTGCCGCAGCAGGCGTTCCTCGCGCCGTATCTTGAGCATCAGCACGATCGCCAACAACGCCAGCAGCCCCCATTTGGCGACGCTCTGGTACGCCAGGCAGGCGGCGACTGCGCACACCAGGACCGCCAGGTACATCGGATGGCGCACCAGCCGGTAAATCCCGCGCGTCACCAATTCGCCGCCGGCGCGCGGCTCCGGCAGTACGCTGATCGTCTGCGCGCCCATCGTGACGATGGCGGCCAGCGCAATCGCCGCTCCGGCGCCAAACAGCGCGAGATTGAACCAGCTCAGGGCAGGCGCCGTAAACGGCCAGGCCAGCAGCGCGATGAGGACGAATTGGGCGGCGACCAGCAGGTAGGACATGGGCTCGAGCGGCAATGCCATGGGATGCGGGTCGCCGCGGGCTCAACTTTGCGGATCGGCGTCCGGCGGCAATGGTGGATTGGTGGCGGGGATCGTATATTTTTCTTCGGCCCAGGCGCCGAGGTCGATCTGCTTGCAACGCTCGCTGCAGAATGGTCGGAACTTGTTTTCCTTGCTCCATTCGACCTGCTTGCCGCAGGTCGGACATTCGACGATCGTGCCCATCACGCGGCCATCCTCAGAAGTTGCACAGGGTCAGCTCGAACGGCACTTCGCCGTCGAACGCCTTTGGCTTCATGTCGCCGTCCTGTGAGGTGAAGCGCACCCACAGCATGTACTTGTTGGCCGAGATTTCCGGAATCGCGCCCAAATTCGGGTCCAGCGTCAGGCGCAGCATCTGGTAGGTCTTGCCCTGCAGCATCTGCTGGTAGCTGCCGCCCTGAGCGTTGATCTTGACCGTCTGTCCAGATTCGCGCAGCAGCCGCAACACCACGCTTATCGCATCGAACAGCGGCGCCAGCGGCGCGAACCACTTGGAAATATCGGCCAGGCGCTCGGCGGCCGGATGATGTTGCCAGGCGTAGTAAGACGGCAGGTCGAATTCGCAGGCGCCGCCGGGGATGATGGTGCGCCCGCGGATGCTCATCAGCCACTCGTTGTCGCGCACGTTCTGGCCGGTGCGGCCCTGCGCTGCCATCAGCGCGGTGCTGGCGCGGTCGACTTCGGATAGGATGCGCTCCAGCATCTCGGGTTGCACGTTGGGGTTGCTCTTGAAACCGAGCAGCGTTTGTTTTTGCCGCTCCAGTTCCTGCAGCAGGTCGGATTTCAGATCGGCGCGTCCGGCCACTTCCAGCATTTCAAAAATCGTGGAAAGCGCGACGTGGTGCTGCAGAGCGTTTTCCTGCTGGACAAAAAATGCGAATTTCTCGTAAAGGTCTTCCAACCGCAACAACGTGCGAATGCGCTCGTTGAATGGGTATTCGTAGACAATCAAAGTGCATTCCTTAAAAGTTTACCAGTGCCGGATTTACATGATTCTGAACGAACCACCGCAAAATTACAAACGCGGGCGGATCCGCTCAGCCCGTTTTTGCGCGTGTCAGGTAGAAAGCGTGCAAGCGCTCGACTTGTGGAATCAGGGCCGCCGGCTCGCCGTCGTTGGCAATCACATCGTCGGCCGCCGCCAGCCGCGCGGCCCGGGTCGCCTGGGTGGCCATGATCGCCTGCACCTGCGCGGCGCTCATGCCGTTGCGGCGCATCACGCGCTGGATCTGGGTCGCTTCCGGGCAATCGACCACCAATACCCGCGCCACCCGCTGCCGCCAGCGGCCGGATTCGACCAGCAAGGGCACCACGAACATCAGGTAGTTGCCGCGTGCCAATTTTGCCGCGCGCTCGCATTCGCTCTGGATCAGCGGATGCAGGATCGCTTCCAGCTTTTTCTTGGCGCTGACGTCTGAAAACACGTGCTGCCGCATCTTCACCCGATCCATGGCGCCGTCCGCGCTGACGAACCCGGCACCGAAGGCGGCGCGAATTGCTGCCATCGCCGCGCCGTCCGGCTGGGTCAACTGATGCGCGATCTGGTCGGTATCGATGATGGCGGCGCCACGTGCGGCAAACAGGTCGGCCACCAGGCTCTTGCCGCTGCCGATGCCGCCGGTCAGCCCGACGACGAAGAGCGAAGATGCGGCGTTCGTCATCGTCTTACAGCGAGCCGAGATACAGCGCCACCAGCGGCTTGCCGTAGAACAGCGTCAACAGGCCGGCGGCTGCCAGGTAGGGGCCGAACGGGATCGGAATGTTGCGGCCGTGGCGCGCAAAGATGATCAGCGCGATGCCGACCACGGCGCCGACTGCCGACGACAGCAGCACGATCACGGTCAGCATCTTCCAGCCGAGCCAGGCGCCGAGCGCGGCCAGCAGCTTGAAGTCGCCGTAGCCCATGCCTTCCTTGCCGGTGGCCAGCTTGAACAGCCAGTACACGGTCCACAGCGCCAGGTAGCCGGCCACCGCGCCGATCACCGCTTCGTCGATCGGCACAAAGATGCCGTTCAGGTTGACCAGCAGGCCGCACCACAGGAGCGGCAGGGTCAGGTCGTCCGGCAGCAACTGGGTGTCGGTATCGATGAAGGTCATCGCAATCAGAAAGTAGGTGAACACCAGCGCCGCCAGTCCGGCCACGGCACCGCCGAAACGCCAGATCAGCAGGAACGACAGCACCCCGGTCAGCAGTTCGATCAGCGGGTAGCGGATCGAAATCGGCGCCTTGCATTGTGCGCATTTGCCGCGCAGCAGCAGGTAGCTGATGAGCGGGATGTTCTCCAGCGCGCCGATCTGGTGGCCACAATGCGGGCAGGCCGAGCGCGGCAGCATCAGGTTGTAGCGGTCGGTGTGCGGCAGCGGCTGGCCGCTTTCGGCAGCGACGTAATTGTCCGATTCGCGCTGCATCATCTTCGGTAGGCGGTGGATCACCACATTCAGGAAACTGCCGATCAGCAGTCCGAAGACGCCGGCGACGGTGGCCGCCAGCCAATTGGCGGGTGGCGCCAGCCATAGGAATTCCGGCATCAGACCACGGCCCCCAGCTTGAAGATCGGCAGGTACATCGCAATCACCAGACCGCCGATCAAGACGCCCAGGATCACCATGATCAGCGGTTCCATCAGGCTGGACAGCGAAGCCACCGCCTCGTCCACCTCGTTTTCATAGAAGTCCGCGACCTTGCCCAGCATCTGGTCCAGGGCGCCGGATTCCTCACCGATCGACACCATCTGCGTCACCATGTTCGGAAAGACGTCGGAGTTCTGCATCGCCACCGTCAGGCTGGTGCCGGTGCTGACCTCGGTCTGGATTTTCCTGGTGGCGTCCAGATAGACCGCGTTGCCGGCGGCGCCGCCGACCGAGTCGAGCGATTCCACCAGCGGCACGCCGGCGGCGAACATGGTGGCCAGGGTGCGAGTCCAGCGCGCGATGGTGGCCTTGCGGATCACCGGCCCGAAGATCGGCGCCTTCAGCAGCAGCCGGTCCATGAAGCGCTGCACCTTCAGCGAGCGCCGCCAGGACTGGAAGAACAGGTACAGGCCGCCGAACAGGGCGCCGAAGATGATGTACCAGTTGGCGACGAAGAAATCCGAAATCGCCATTACCATCAGGGTCGGTGCCGGCAAGTCGGCACCGAAGCTGGTGAACACTTCCTTGAACGCCGGCACCACCCAGATCATGATCACCGAAGTGACGACAAACGCCACCACCAGGATCGAGATCGGGTAGAACAGCGCCGATTTGATCTTGCCCTTGATGGCGATGGTTTTTTCCTTATAGACCGCAAGCCGCGTCAGCAGATCTTCCAGGATGCCGGCCTGCTCGCCAGCGCCGACCAGGTTGCAGAACAGCGGGTCGAAATACAGCGGGTATTTGCGGAACGCCTGGTTCAGGCTGGTGCCGGTCTCGACGTCGCTGCGGATGTCGTGCACCAGTTTCGACACCGAGGGGTTGGAGTGGCCCTTGGCGACGATATCGAACGATTGCAGCAGCGGCACGCCAGCCTTCATCATGGTTGCCAGCTGGCGCGTAAACAGCGTGATGTCTTTGTCCGAAATGCGTTTGCCGCTGCGGAACGATTTTTTCTTCAGCTTGGTAACCAGGATCCCTTGCCGGCGCAGCGTGACATTGACCACGGCCTCGCCGCTGGCGCGCATTTCGCCGGACACGCGCTTGCCCTGCTTGTCCTTGCCCTCCCAGGCGAAGATCGATTCCTTGACCTGGCCGGCGGTGCCGCGGGCTGCAGTTGCCATCTGTCTTCCCCTTGTTATACGTTGGTGCAGGCGAGCACTTCTTCCAGGCTGGTGAGGCCTTGCCTGACCTTGGCCAGGCCCGACTGGCGCAAGGTCTTGACGCCTTCGATCTTGGCCTGCGCCTCGATTTCCAGTGCCGTTCCATGCGCCAGGATGATACGTTCGATTTCTTCCGAAATCGGCATCATTTGGTAAATCCCGACCCGCCCCTTGTAGCCGCTGTTGCTGCAGCGTTCGCAGCCGACCGGCCTGTACGGCACCCAGGTACCGTCCAGATCGTCCTCGGTAAAACCGGCTTCCAGCAGCGCTTCGTCCGGGATGCTGGCAATTGCCTTGCAAGTGCACAGGCGGCGCGCCAGCCGCTGGGCGGTGATCAGGATCACCGATGAGGCGATGTTGAACGGTGCTACGCCCATGTTCATCAGCCGCGTCAGCGTCGACGGCGCGTCGTTGGTATGCAGGGTCGAGAACACCATGTGTCCAGTCTGCGCCGCCTTGATTGCGATGTCGGCGGTTTCCAGATCGCGGATTTCACCGACCATGATGACGTCGGGATCCTGCCGCAGAAAGGCCTTCAGCGCCACCGGAAAGGTCAGGCCGGCACGATCGTTGACGTTGACCTGGTTGACTCCCGGCAGGTTGATTTCGGCGGGGTCCTCGGCAGTGGAGATATTGATGCCCGGCTTGTTCAGCAGGTTCAGGCAGGTATACAGCGACACCGTCTTGCCGGAGCCAGTGGGGCCGGTGACCAGCACCATGCCGTACGGACGCTCGATCGCATCCAGCAGGATCTGCTTCTGATCGGCGTCGTAGCCCAGAGCGTCGATCCCCATCTGCGCCTGCGCCGGATCCAGAATCCGCATCACGATCTTCTCGCCGAACAGCGTGGGCAAGGTGCTGACGCGGAAATCGATCGAGCGCGTTTTCGAAATGGCCAGCTTCAGGCGGCCGTCCTGGGGCACCCGTTTTTCCGAAATATCGAGCTTGGAGATCACCTTGATGCGCGACGCCAGCTTTTCCTTGATCGCCAGCGGTGGCTGGGCGACGTCGCGCAGCACGCCATCGACCCGCATCCGGATCCGGTAGAATTTTTCAAATGGCTCGAAATGCAGGTCGGAAGCGCCAAGGTTGATGGCGTCGGTCAGCATCTTTTGCAGGAAACGAACCACCGGCGCATCGTCGACGTCGGCGCTGCCGGCGTCGGCCGCCGGGTTGGCCTCGTCCTCGACGAAATCAACGTTCAGCTCGTCACCGATCAGTTCGTTGATCTCCTGCTGGGCGCTGTGGCCGCGCTTTTCCATCAGTTTCAGCAGGCCGGAATGATCGACGATCACTGCCTCGACTGCCAGTTCGGTCTGGAACTTGATCTGGTCCAGCGCGTGCAGATTGGTCGGGTCGGACAGCGCCACGAACACCTTGTTGCCGCGCTTGCCGAGCGCCAGTACGCGCTGACTCTGCATCAGCTTGGCATCGATCAGCTTTTCCGGCAGCAGGGCGGGATTGATCGCGGCCAGATCCAGTAAGGGATAGCCGAAGGTTTCAGCGCTGAAAGCGGCCAGGGCCCGGGCATTGACCAAGCCGCTGTGCAGCAGGATGTCGATGAACGGGATTTTTTCCTGCGCGGCTTGCTTGCTGAGTTGTTCCGCCTGCGCGGCCGACAGCCGACCGGCTTGCAGCAACGAGCGCGCGAGGCCTGAGATCGGAGTGCCGGATGCCGAACCGGGGAGGACTGCTGCCATAGGTGTTTATGCCGAAAAACGCGCGTGGAACATCGGAATTCCGTTAGATAATGCCTCTAGGCACCTGATTTGTAAAGTTATTGCACCTCGGATTGTTTCGTCACGGAACGTTGCAAGGTGCCTAATCGCGTTCGTCATGCTCGCTCGGGTCCGACGGCGCCACCAGCTTGACCATCTTGATCGCCTGGTTTTGCACCTGCACGATCTCGAGGATGCAATTTCCGATCTTCATGCTGACGTTGGCCTCCGGGATGTCTTGCAGCCACTCCAGCAGCAAGCCGTTCAAGGTTTTCGGTCCGTCCAGCGGGAAATTCAGACCCAGTTGCTTGTTGATATCGCGCAGCGTGGTGCTGCCTTCCAGCAGGCATTCTCCATTCGCATCCCAACCGAACTTGTCGGCGCGCGCCGCGCCCGGCACCGAGGTGGTGAATTCGCCGATCATTTCCTCGATGATGTCTTCCAGCGTCACCAGTCCTTGCACTTCGCCGTACTCGTCGACGATGATGCCGAGCCGCTCATGGTTTTCCTGAAAATATTGCAGTTGCGTAAAAACATCAGTCCCTTCCGGAATGAAGTACGGTGCGCCCAGCAATTCACGGAAATGTTCGGCCGTCAGTTCTTCTTCCAGATTCAGCAGGCCGACCGCCTTGCGCACGTGCAGGACGCCGACGATCTGGTTGATTTCTCCCTCATACACCGGCAGCTTGTTGTGATAGCAGGTGGTCAGTTGGCGCTTGATTTCGGCCATTGGTACCGACAGATTCAGCGCCTCGATCTGGGAGCGCGGCGTCATGATGTCCTCGACCGAAATTTTCCCGAGGTCGAACAGGTTGAGCAGGATGCTGCGATGCTTTTGCGGAATGAAGGTGCTGCTTTCCAGCACGATCGAGCGCAATTCCTCCGCCGACAGGCGCTGATCGCGCGCCTCGTTGCCGGCCTTGATGCGCAACAGTTTCAGCAATCCAGAAACGAACAGGTTGACGAACCAGATCACCGGCTTGCCGATCGTCATCAGCGGTTTCAGCACGAAGCTGGCTGGCAGCGCGATGCGTTCCGGATAGGTGGCGCCAATCACCTTGGGCGTGATTTCGGAAAAGACGATCAACAGGAATGCCACTGCGGCGGTCGCCAGCGTGATCACGCGCTCATGATTGCCAAAGGCGGAAATCGCGATCGCCGTCACCAGGCCGGTGGCCAGCGCATTGATCAACGTGTTGGCGATCAGGATCAGTGATAGCACGCGCTCGACGCGCTCCAGCAACCACAACGTGATGAGGGCCAGCTTGTTGCCGCGCTTCGCCAGATGCTTGACCCGGTGCCGGTTCAACGCCATCAGCGCGGTTTCGGAGATCGAAAAAAATGCCGACAGGCTGATCAGTACGGCGAGTGCAATGAGTTGCACCCATAAGGGCACGGTATCCAATGGGTCACCGTAAAGTGGTTGTACAGAAAGGCGGCGCCGCGGCGAGTTCGAATCCCGGGCGCCGGGTTTTACCGGCCCGAAGGGCCGTGAATGACTTGATTACGGGCGCGAGTCTAATCTATAGATGTTTCCGGTTCAAGTTTTTGCCGCCCGGGCGGTGGCCGGACTTGCTGCCGCGCCGCACCACGCCTGCGCCAGCCGCACCCAGTAGGTGGCGCCGATCGGCAGCAGGTCGTCATTGAAGTCGTAACTCGGATTGTGCAGGTTGCAGGGGCCGAGGCCGTGGCCGCTGGCGCGATGCTCGCCTTCGCCGTTGCCGATGAAGACGTAACAGCCCGGCTTTTCCTGCAGCATGAAGGCAAAGTCCTCGGCGCCCATGGTCGGTTCGACATTCGCCTCGACGTGTTCGGCGCCAACCAGTTCCTGCATCACGCCGAGCGCGAAGGCGGTTTCCGCCGCATGGTTGATCAGCGGCGGGTAATTGCGCTTGAAGCGGAATTCGATGGTGGCGCCGAAGGCGGCTGCGCTGTGTTCGGCAATTTCGCGCATGCGGCGCTCGATCAGGTCGAGCACCGGCACGTTGAAGGTGCGCACGGTGCCGATCAGGCTGGCGTCGTCCGGGATCACGTTGGTGGCGCTGCCGGCGTGGATCTGGGTGATCGACAGCACGGCAGCGTCGAGCGGGTTCTTGTTGCGTGACACGATGGTTTGCCAGGCTTGTGCGATCTGCACCGCGATCATCACCGGATCGACGCCCATGTGCGGCTGCGCCGCATGCGCGCCGCGGCCCTGGACGATCACCTCGAATTCGTTGGAGGACGCCATCATCGGCCCCGGCGTGACGCCGAAGCTGCCGACCGCCAGCCCGGGCCAGTTGTGCATGCCGAACACCGCTTGCATCGGGTATTTCTCGAACAGGCCGTCGTCCATCATCCGTTTGGCACCGCCGCCGCCTTCCTCGGCTGGCTGAAAAATCAGGTAGATGGTGCCGGCAAAGTCGCATTGCCGCGCCAGGTAATGCGCTGCGCCCAGCAGCATCGCGGTGTGGCCGTCGTGGCCGCAGGCGTGCATCTTGCCGGGGTGGGTCGAGGCGTGGGCAAAGGTGTTGAGTTCCTGCATCGGCAGCGCGTCCATGTCGGCGCGCAGGCCGAGCGCGCGGCCATTGTCGCCGTGCGCGCCGCGGATGATGCCGAGCACGCCGGTCTGGCCCAGGCCGCGCACCACTTCGATGCCCCATTCGGCGAGTTTTTGCGCCACCACGCCGGCGCTGCGGTGTTCTTCGAAACAGAGTTCGGGGTGCGCGTGCAGGTCGCGTCGAATCTGCTGCAATTCGGACTGGAAGAGGACGATGGAATCGATTGGTTTCAAGATAATCTCCTGGGAAGCGGCGCCGGTATGGCGGCGGCCGGCCGGTGCGCGGCAAGCGTCAGTCCCGATCTTACCGCCAGCCGGCCCGGCGCGCCGGCTTTGCAGTACGATGAGAATCAAGAGTGGATTCTGCCGGTGTTGCGCCGGTATTGCAGGAGCAGGAAGATGGGAATCAAGTCTGCCGTCAGGAAAGGTGCGCCGCTGGCCTTGCTGGCATTGCTGCTGGCCGGTTGCGCCCAGCTCAACTATTACGCGCAAGCCGCCCAGGGCCAGTTTGCATTGTTGGCCGAGGCGCGTCCGATCGACGACTGGCTGCTCGATCCGCACGCCGCCCAACCCTTGAAGCGCAAGCTGGAAACGGTGCGCGCGATCCGCCGCTTTGCCGCGCGCGAGCTGGGACTGCCGGACAACCGCAGCTATACCGCCTACGCCGATCTGAAGCGCCCGTTCGCGCTGTGGAACGTGGTGGCGGCGCCGGCGCTGTCGTTGCAGCCGCGGCAATGGTGCTTTCCGGTGGCCGGCTGCGTCAGCTATCGCGGCTATTACAGCAAGCAGCAGGCGCAGGAGTATGGCGCCGAATTGCGTGCTGAGGGTTACGACGTCCAGGTGGCGGGCGTGCCGGCCTATTCGACGCTGGGCTGGTTCGACGATCCGGTGCTGTCCACTTTTGTCCACTACCCCGATGGCGAACTGGCGCGCCTGATTTTTCACGAATTGGCGCACCAGGTCGCTTACGCCAGCGGCGATACCCCGTTCAATGAAGCATTTGCGACGGCGGTCGAGGAAGCCGGAGTCGAGCGCTGGCTGGACGTCGAGGCCGACGCCGCGACGCGCGCCGCCTATCAGCGCTTCGAGGGCCGCAGGCAGGATTTTCTGCGCCTGCTGCTGAAGTACCGGCTGCGCTTGCAAGAGATTTATGCGCAACCCATCGACGACGCCGAAAAACTGCGGCGCAAGGCGGCTACCTTTGTCGCGTTGAAACAGGAGTATCAGACGCTGAAAACCGGCTGGGGCGGCTACGCCGGCTATGACCGCTGGTTCGCCGAGCCGTTGTCGAACGCGCACCTGGCGGCGGTGGCGACCTACCATCAGCTGGTGCCGGCGTTTCGCACGCTGTTGGCGCGTGCCGGCAGTTTCCCCGAGTTTTACGCGAGCGTCAGGCAGCTGGCGCAAGAGGATCACGAGCAGCGCCAGCGGCAACTGGCGCTGCTGGCCGAGCCGCAGGCGCCTCTGGCCGAGCGGCATCGGGGCAGGTTTGATGCTGCCGCGCAGCAATCGTCGACCGCTAGGTAATAGCCTCCAATAAATCGTAAAGAACTTGCGCCATTGCACTCTGCCCGATACGATCACTGTGAAATAAAAAAACAGTCGTGCGATTTTTCCGTGAATGCAAAGTTTGCGGCGCTGGCGTACGAGCTTGCGAACCGTTATCGATAATCAGAGACAAGGGGGTGGAACATGGATAAATTCTGGCTCAAATCGTATCCCGCAGGCGTGCCGGCGGAGATCGATTACACGCAGTATCGGTCGTTGGTGCAGTTGCTGGAAGAATCATTCAAGAAGTTCGCCGCGCGCGATGCCTTTGCCTGCATGGACAAGCGCATGACTTATGCCGATCTGGATCGGATGTCGATGCAGGTCGGCGCCTGGCTGCAATCGCGCGGACTGAAAAAGGGCGCGCGCGTGGCGCTGATGATGCCCAATGTGCTGCAATATCCGGTGGCGCTTGCCGCCGTGTTGCGCGCCGGCTACATCGTGGTCAACGTCAATCCGCTATACACCCCGCGCGAACTGGAACACCAGATGAAGGATTCGGGCGCCGAAGCCATCATCATCCTGGAAAATTTCGCCACCACGCTGCAACAGGTGCTGGCCAAAACTCCGATCAAGCACATCGTGGTGGCGACGATGGGTGACCTGCTGGGTACGGTGAAGGGCGGCATCGTCAACTTCGTGGTGCGCAACGTCAAGAAAATGGTGCCGGCCTATACGCTGCCGAACGCCGTCTCGTTCAAGCAGGTGCTGTCGCAAGGCGCAGGCATGAGCCTGAAGCCGGTCGAACTGACCCAGGACGATGTCGCCTTCCTGCAATACACTGGCGGCACCACCGGCCTGTCGAAGGGCGCCACGCTGTCGCATCGCAACGTCCTGGCCAACGTACTGCAAGTGGAAGCCTGGATGCAGCCGGTGCTGAGGAAGGAGCCGGTGGTCGAGCAACTCACTTTCGTCTGCGCGCTACCGCTGTATCACATCTTCGCGCTGACCGTCTGCTACATGGTCGGGACCCGGGTCGGCGCAATGAATCTGCTGATTCCGAATCCGCGCGACATTCCCGGCTTCATCAAGGAGCTGGCGAAGTACAAGGTCAACATGTTCCCGGCGGTCAACACCCTGTACAACGGTCTGGTCAATCACCCGGAGTTCGCCAAGCTTGATTTCTCGCTGCTGAAGGTGTCGAACGGCGGCGGCATGGCGGTGCAAAAGGCGGTGGCCGACAAGTGGATCAAGGTCACCGGCTGCCCGATCGCCGAAGGCTACGGGTTGTCCGAGACGTCCCCGGTGGCTACCAGCAATCCGGCCGACATGAGCGAGTACAGCGGCACCATCGGCTTGCCGATTCCGTCGACCGAGATCGCCATCCTGGATGACGACGGCAATCCGGTGCCGCTTGGCCAGCCGGGCGAAATCGCGATTCGCGGCCCGCAGGTGATGGTCGGCTACTGGAACCAGCCGGCAGAAACCGCCAAGGTCATGACCGCCGACGGTTTCTTCAAGTCGGGCGACGTCGGCATCATGGACGAGCGCGGCTATACCAGGATCGTCGACCGCAAGAAGGACATGATCCTGGTGTCCGGTTTCAACGTCTACCCGAACGAAGTCGAAGCGGTGGTGGCGATGCACCCGGGCGTGCTGGAATGCGCCTGCATCGGCGTGCCGGACGAGAAGACCGGCGAAGCGGTCAAGGTGTTCGTGGTGCGCAAGGACCCGTCGCTGACCGCCGAGCAGGTGCTGGCCTACTGCAAGGAAAACCTGACCGGCTACAAGAAGCCGAAATACGTCGAGTTCCGCGACGAACTGCCGAAAACCAACGTCGGCAAGATCCTGCGGCGCGAATTGCGCGACGAGAAGAAGGCGGCGTAAGTCATCGCATCAGGGCGGGCGCCAAGCCCGCCAGGAAAAACCGCCCGCCGGGCGGTTTTTTTTATGCTCTTGCGACTCCCGTTACGTGCTTCCAGAACCCAATACTCCCAATGTAAACCGTTGATACCGCTTATGAAATGGCTGTCTTGTCAATATACTATAGCCATCATTGGAATATCGAGGGTGGCTAGCCTGGCTAGATGGTGAGCGAAGCCAGCGCCGGCAGCGGTCGCGGTTTGCGGTCTTCGCCGGTGGCGACATAGGTCAGCGTGGCTTCGGTCACCTTCACGGTTTGCGCTTGCAGCCGGTTGCGTTCGGCGTAGACCTCGACGTTGACCGTGATCGAGGTGGTGCCGACCTTGACGATTTCGGCATAGAACGACAGCAGGTCGCCGACGAACACCGGGTGCTTGAAGAGGAAGGAATTGACGGCGACGGTGGCGACGCGGCCATTGGCGCGCCGCACCGCCGGCAGCGAGCCGGCGATGTCGACCTGGGCCATGATCCAGCCGCCGAACACGTCGCCGTGGATGTTGGCATCGGCCGGCATCGGCATCACGCGCAGTTGTGGCATCTTGCCGTCGGGAAGGGTGGTGTTGTGTTGACTGAACATGGGCGGGCCTTGAATTTGGGTTAAACGCTACAATCGTCCACTATGCTGCGCAAGGCGTAGCATAAACCAAGCTTGCCCGATTCCGCCCGACTCCAGCCCCCATGCGCCACCGTTCCTCTTCCTATCCCGCCGCTGCCAGCGTCGGCCCGCGCAACGACTGGGCCACGCTGAAAACCTTGCTGCCTTACCTGTGGGCCTACAAGGGCCGGGTCGTGCTGGCGCTGGCCTTCCTGATCGGCGCCAAGCTGGCCAACGTCGGCGTGCCGCTGATCCTGAAACGGCTGATCGATCACCTGACGATCGGCCCCGGCAACCCGCAGGCCCTGCTGGTGTTGCCGCTCGGCCTGCTGCTGGCGTATGGCGCGCTGCGCCTGTCCACCACGCTGTTTACCGAGTTGCGCGAATTCGTCTTTGCGCGCGTCACGCAGCGCGCGGTGCGCACCATCGCACTGCAGGTGTTCCGCCATCTGCATGCGCTGTCGCTGCGCTTCCATTTGAATCGCCAGACCGGCGGCCTGTCGCGCGACATCGAGCGCGGCACGCGCGGCGTGTCGTCGCTGGTGTCGTTCACGCTGTTTTCGATCCTGCCGACCTTGGTCGAAATCACGCTGGTGCTGGGCTATCTCGGCTGGCATTACGACATCTGGTTTTCGATCATCACCGCCGGCGCGCTGGTCACCTACATCATCTACACGGTGGTGATGACCGAATGGCGCACGCATTTCCGCCGCACCATGAACCAGCTCGATTCCAGCGCCAATACGCGCGCCATCGATTCGCTGATCAACTATGAAACGGTCAAATACTTCGGCAACGAGGAGTTCGAGGCGCGCCGCTACGACGAAGGTTTGCGCGGCTTTGAGGCGGCGGCGATCAAGTCGCAATCCTCGCTGTCGCTGCTAAATAGCGGCCAGTCGCTGATCATCGCCATCGCGGTGACGCTGATCATGTGGCGCGCCACGCAAGGCGTGATCGCCGGTACGATGACGCTGGGCGACCTGGTGCTGGTGAATGCCTTCATGATCCAGCTCTATATTCCGCTTGGTTTCCTGGGCGTGATCTACCGTGAAATCAAGCAAAGCCTAGCCGACATGGAGCGCCTGTTCGGACTGTTGGAGCAGCACCGCGAAATCGCCGATGCGCCGGGGGCGCAGCCGCTGCTCGTGCGCGGTGCCGAACTGCAGTTCTCGCACGTCGATTTCAGCTACGAGCGCAAGCGGCAAATCCTGTTCGACGTCGATTTCACGGTCCCGGCCGGCACCACCACCGCGGTGGTCGGTCACAGCGGTTCCGGCAAATCGACCCTGTCGCGGCTGCTGTTCCGTTTCTATGAAGTCGATGCCGGCCGCATCACCATCGACGGCCAGGATCTGCGCGAGGTCACGCAAGCCTCGCTGCGCGCCGCGATCGGCATCGTGCCGCAGGACACCGTGCTGTTCAACGACACGATCGGTTACAACATCGGCTACGGCAAGCCGGGCGCCAGCCAGGCGGAGATCGAGGCGGCCGCGCGCGCCGCCTACATCCACGACTTCATCGTCTCGCTGCCGGACGGCTACCAGAGCATGGTCGGCGAGCGCGGCCTGAAACTCTCCGGCGGCGAAAAGCAGCGCGTCGCGATCGCCCGCACCTTGCTGAAGAATCCCGCAATCCTGATTTTCGACGAAGCCACCTCGGCGCTCGATTCAAAGGCGGAGCAGGCGATCCAGGAACAACTGAAGGAAATCGCCAAACATCGCACCACGCTGGTGATCGCGCACCGGCTGTCGACCGTTGCCGACGCCGCGCAAATCCTGGTGCTGGAGCACGGCCGCATCATCGAGCGCGGCTCCCATGGCGAACTGCTGCAAGCGGGCGGTACCTATGCGCAGATGTGGGCGCGCCAGCAAGCCGGACAGGACGAGCCGGCCTCGCCGCCGATAGCGGAAATGGTGGGCGATCTCGCCTGAGCGCGGGTTGCGGCGGGCGCGCCCATTTTTTCTGTCGTTCCCGCGGGGGGCGGAAATGCATGCATTTCTCCCAGCGTCGTTCGTCGTTACCCGCCAATGCGCAATCCGCTTTGCAGCGCGCGCGCAAGCCACTACCATAGTCAAATGGAAACCAAATGGCTGGAAGACTTCATCTCGCTGGCGGAGACGCACAGCTTCTCGCGCTCGGCCGAACTGCGCCACATCACGCAGCCGGCGTTTTCGCGCCGCATCCAGTCGCTGGAAGCCTGGCTCGGCGCCGACCTGATCGACCGCACCTCCTACCCGACCCGGCTAACGCCGGCCGGCGAGGTGTTCTACGAGCAGGCGATCGAAATGCTGGGCCAGATCAACGGCGCGCGCGCGATGCTGCACGGCAAGCGTCCGACCGCGCACAGCACGGTTGAATTCGCGGTGCCGCACACGCTGTCGCTGACCTACATGCCAAAATGGATCACCCGGCTGGAACAGGGCTTCGGCCAGATCCACGCGCGCCTGATTGCGCTCAACGTGCACGACGCGGTGATGACGATGGTGGATGGCGGCTGCGACCTGCTGCTGTGCTACCACCATTCGCGCCAGCCGGTGCAACTGGATGCCGGCCGCTACGACATGATGGTGCTGGGCCACGAATCCTTGCGGCCGTATGCGCGTTGCGACAAGAACGGCGTGCCGGATTTCGTATTGCCCGGCTCACCGGCCAAACCGCTGCCATTCCTGTCCTATACCGGCAACGCCTATTTTGGCCGCATGGTGGAGTTGATCCTGGCCGACGCCAAGACCCCGCCGCATCTGGAAAAATGCTACGAAACCGACATGGCCGAAGGGTTGAAGATGATGGCGCTGGAAGGACACGGTATGGCTTTCCTGCCGGAATCGGCGGTGTTGCGCGAAGTCCGGAACAAGCACCTGGCGCGCGCCGACGGCGGCCGGCCGGAATGGGAGGTCGAACTCGAAATCCGCCTCTACCGCGAACGGCCGTCGCCGCAGCGGCCGGGAAAACCAATCATCGGCCGCCTGTGGGAGTATCTGCTGCAGCAGGGCGCGAGCGGCAGCGCCGCCCTTCGCCGCAAACCGAAGGATGCCGCTCCCGCGCTGAAGCATTGACGCCGGCCGTTGAAGCCCGGCGCAATACCGGTTATGGTGGCGCCCGCAACAAGACTTTTCGCCCATTCGCGCTGCCGTTGCGGTCGCGTAACTATGCGTCATATGCATTAAAAGATGCTGACAAAGCATTGGCTTTGCAGCATCGGCTTGCAATAGGATTTGGCCCAATTCGACGCCGACCCATCACGCATCTGATTTGAAGGAGCATTCCCAGCATGTCCAGCCATCACGCAGTCCCGTCCTACCTCACGCCCACCGGCATCGGCCCGTGGGGAGTCTATCTGGAGCAGATTGACCGCGTCACGCCCTATCTGGGCTCGCTGTCGCGCTGGGTCGAAACCCTGAAGCGGCCCAAGCGCATCCTGATCGTCGACGTGCCGATCGAGCGCGACGACGGCAGCATCGCCCACTTCGAGGGTTATCGCGTGCAGCACAACACTTCGCGCGGCCCGGGCAAGGGTGGGGTGCGCTTCCACCAGGATGTGACGCTGTCGGAAGTAATGGCGCTGGCGGCCTGGATGACGATCAAGAACGGCGCGGTGAACGTGCCGTATGGCGGCGCCAAGGGCGGCATCCGGGTCGATCCGCGCACGCTGTCGCAGGCCGAACTGCAACGAGTGACGCGCCGCTACACCAGCGAAATCAACATCATCATCGGCCCCACCAAAGACATCCCGGCGCCCGACGTCAACACCAACGAGCAGATCATGGCGTGGATGATGGACACCTACTCGATGAACCAGGGCAGCACTTCCTCCGGGGTCGTCACCGGCAAACCGATTTCCCTCGGCGGCAGCCTCGGCCGGCGCGAAGCCACCGGGCGCGGCGTGTACGTGATCGGCTGCGAAGCGGCCGCGCGCCGCGGCCTCGAAATCAAGGGCGCGAAGATCGCGGTGCAAGGCTACGGCAACGTCGGCGGCACCGCGGCCAAGCTGTTTGCCGAAGCCGGCGCCAAGGTAGTGGCGGTGCAGGATCACGTGACCACCGTGGTCAACGAAGGCGGACTGGATGCGGCCGCACTGTTCGAGCACGTGGGCCGTCATGGCAGCGTGCAAGGCTTTGCCGGCGCCGAGGAAGTGGCCGACCGCAATGCGTTCTGGGGTATCGACTGCGACATCCTGATCCCGGCCGCGCTGGAACAGCAGATCAACGAATCGAACGCCAACGATATCCGCGCCAAGATCATCCTGGAAGGCGCCAACGGCCCGACCACGCCGGAAGCCGACGACATCCTGACCGAGAAGGGGGTGCTGGTGGTGCCGGACGTGATCGCCAACGCCGGCGGCGTCACGGTCAGCTATTTCGAGTGGGTGCAGGATTTCTCCAGTTTTTTCTGGACCGAGGATGAAATCAATCTGCGCCTGACCCGCATCATGCGCGAAGCCTTCGCCGCGGTCGCCCATCTGGCCGAGGAGAAAAAGGTGTCGCTGCGCACCGCCGCCTTTATCGTGGCCTGCACCCGCGTCCTGCAGGCGCGCGAAATGCGCGGTTTGTACCCCTGAGTGTCAGGGCGCCCGCCGACCGCGGCGCCTTGTCTCGCAACAAGATTGGAGATTGCGCCTGCATGCATTATATTGACTCACCACTGGCGACCAACTGCAGTGCAGGCGGCAAGCAGTTGGCGCCGCTGCGAGTCGAAAAGCGTTGTTGAACACGAGTTTTGATACACTGGCAAAATATTTTTCCCTGGGAGACTTTATGAAACTATCAAAAAGCATCGCCATTCTGGTTAGCGCAGGTGTGATGGTCACCGCTGCGTACGCGCAGGATCTGACGGGCACACTGAAAAAAGTGAAAGACAGCGGCACCCTGACCCTGGGTGTGCGCGACTCCTCCATTCCGTTCTCCTATCTGGACGACAAGCAATCGTATCAAGGCTACTCGATCGACCTGTGCATGAAAGCCGCCAGCGCGATCCAGAAGAAGCTTGGCATGTCGGCGCTGAACATCAAGATGGTTCCGGTCACGTCGGCCACCCGGATTCCGCTGATCGCCAACGGCACGATCGACATGTCGTGCGGCTCGGCCACCAACAACCTCGAACGCCAGAAGCAGGTATCGTTTGCGCCGACCATGTTCGTCACCGCCAATCGCTTGCTGGCCAAGAAGTCGTCCAACATCAAGACCCTGGATGACATGAAGGGCAAGACCATCGTCTCGACTTCCGGCACCTCCAACCTGAAGCAGATCACCGAGCTGAACGGCGAGCGCCATCTGGGCATGAACATCCTGACCGCCAAGGATCATGCCGAAGCCTTCCTGATGGTGGAAACCGGCCGTGCGGTGGCGTTCGCGATGGACGACATCCTGCTGGCCTCGCTGGCCGCCAGCTCCAAGGCGCCGGCGGACTATGCGATCACCGCTGACGCGCTGTCGGTCGAGCCCTACGGCATCATCCTGCGCCGCGACGATCCGCAGTTCAAGAAAGTGGTCGACGATGCGCTGGCTGCGGTCTACCAATCGGACGAGATCAACCGCATCTACTCGAAATGGTTCCTGTCGCCGATTCCGCCCAAGGGCGTCAACCTGAACGTGCCGATGAGCGCCGAGCTGAAAAAAGCTTTCGCCCATCCGACCGATTCCGGCGATCCGTCAGTGTATGCGGTGGTCCCGGCGGCACAAAAAGAAGCAGCCAAGAAGTAACAATAGCAGTTTGGTCGGCAGCGAAACGGGGGGCGAGAGCCTCCCGTTTTGTTTAAATAAAGCAAAATTGATGCGCTGCACAATATGCCGTCCGGGCAGCGGGAATGCCGGAGCACTGAGTAACGGAAGAGGGCACGATGAACTACAACTGGAATTGGCGCATTTTTTGGGAGCTTTCGCCGGATGGCAGCGGCACCTACATGGATGCGCTGCTGATGGGCCTGAAGTGGACGATCGCCACGTCGCTCATTGCCTGGGTCATGGCGTTGCTGTTGGGGGCCATTATCGGCACGCTGCGCACCGTGCCGAACCGCTGGGTTGTGCGGCTTGGGAATGGCTACGTCGAGTTGTTCCGCAACATTCCCTTGCTGGTGCAAATGTTCCTGTGGTACTTCGTCCTGCCCGAACTGGTACCGACCGATTTCGGCAATTGGCTCAAATCGATGCCCAATTCGTCGTTCATCACCGCCGTGATCGCGCTCGGCTTTTTCACTTCGGCGCGGGTGGCGGTGCAGGTATCGGCCGGCATCCAGGCGCTCTCCGGCGGCCAGAAAAACGCCGGCATCGCGCTCGGCCTGACCTTGCCGCAAACCTATCGCTTCGTGCTGCTGCCAATGGCGTTTCGCATCATCATCCCGGCGTTGACCAATGAATTCGCAGCCATCATCAAGAACAGCTCGGTCGCGTTGACCATCGGTCTGCTGGAACTGACCGCCGCCGCCCGTTCCATGCAGGAGTTTTCATTCCAGATCTTCGAGGCATTCACGGCGGCCACCATTCTCTACATCCTGTTTTCGATCCTGGCGATCGCGGTGTCCAATTGGGTGGAGCGCAGAACCACCGTGCCGGGCATGATCACCGCCAAAGCCAGCGCCGGAGGGCACTAAACATGTTTGCCAATTTCGATTTCGACGTCATTTCGCGCTCATGGCAATACCTGTTCATGACCGGCATGTCGTTCACGCTGAAGCTCACCTTTTTCGCGATGATCGGCGGTATCGTGCTGGGCACCTTGCTGGCCATGATGCGCCTGGCCAGCTTCAAGCCTTTGGCGCTGGCGGCCACCGGCTATGTCAATCTGATCCGCTCGGTGCCGCTGATCATGGTGATCTTCTGGTTCTATTTTCTGGTGCCCTACATCGGCGCCTGGATCGTCAACTCGCCGGTGCCGCTGCAGGTCGGCGCCTTCACCTCGTCGCTGATCACCTTCACCTTGTTCGAGGCGGCCTATTACTGCGAGATCATGCGTTCCGGCATCCAGTCGATCCCGCGCGGGCAGGTCGCGGCCGGCCAGGCGCTCGGCATGACCTACTGGCAGGTGATGGGCAACATCGTGCTGCCGCAGGCGTTTCGCAACATGATCCCGGTCTTGCTGACCCAGACCATCGTGCTGTTCCAGGACGTCTCGCTGGTCTACGTGTTATCGATTACCGATTTCGTCGGCGCCGCCTCCAAGATCGCGCAGCGCGACGGCCGCCTGGTCGAGATGTACCTGTTCGTCGCCGTGGTGTATTTCCTGCTGTGCTATGGCCTGTCCTACCTGGTCAAACGGCTGCAGCAGCGGGTCGCCATCATTCGCTAGACCACCGGCAATAGAAAATCCTATTCAGAATTCAGGAGTGCAAACATGATCGAACTCAAGAACGTCAGCAAGTGGTATGGCAGCTTCCAGGTACTGACCGATTGCAGCACCCAGGTGTCGAAAGGCGACGTGGTGGTGGTCTGCGGCCCGTCGGGTTCCGGCAAGTCGACGCTGATCAAGACCGTCAACGGTTTGGAGCCGTTTCAGAAAGGCGAAATCATCGTCGACGGCGTCTCGGTTGGTGACCCAAAGACCAACCTGTCGAAACTGCGCGCCCGGATCGGCATGGTGTTTCAGAACTTCGAATTGTTCCCGCACCTGTCGATCCGCGAAAACCTGACGATCGGCCAGATCAAGGTGCTCGGCCGCAGCAAGGAAGAGGCCACTGAAAAGGGCTTGAAATACCTGGACCGGGTCGGCCTGATCGCGCAACAGGACAAGTTTCCTGGCCAGTTGTCGGGCGGCCAGCAGCAGCGGGTGGCGATCGCGCGCGCGCTGTCGATGGACCCGATCGCGATGCTGTTCGACGAACCGACTTCGGCGCTCGACCCGGAAATGATCAATGAAGTGTTGGACGTCATGGTCGGGCTGGCGCAGGACGGCATGACAATGATGGTGGTCACGCACGAAATGGGGTTTGCCAAAAAGGTCGCCAGCCACGTGGTCTTCATGGACCAGGGCCGAATCGTCGAAGACTGCACCAAGGACGAGTTCTTCAACACCCAGCGCTCTGAACGCGCGCGCGACTTCCTGGCCAAGATCATTCATTGATCGGCCAGGCTGGCGCCATCGTCAGGCACAAGCAGAAAATCGACTCTGACCCCATTTTTGGCTTTTCCATCAAATGGCAGGAAGCCGGGTGAAACTGGGGTCCGTGTTTTTTTCACAGTGTTTTATTGCGAAAATTACACTGACCCCAACTTTCACCGACTGGGGGCAATAGCGCCCGTCTGAACGCGCGCCGCACCCATACCCGAAACTACCTGCGATAACATCGCCCGTTCCCTCACCGTCTATCCGCCATGTCCAGCGCTCCCCAAGCTCTCACCATCACCCGCCCCGACGATTGGCATTTGCACCTGCGCGACGGCGCCATGCTGGCCGCGGTCTTGCCGCACAGCGCGCGCCAGTTCGCGCGCGCGATTGTGATGCCGAACCTGAAGCCACCGGTTACCACCACCGCGCAAGCGGCGGCCTATCGCCAGCGGATTCTGGCCGCGTTGCCGGCTGGCATGCGGTTCGAACCGTTGATGACGCTCTACCTGACCGACAACACGCCGCCCGACGAGATCCGCCGCGCCCATGCCAGCGGCTTGGTGCATGCGGTCAAGCTGTACCCGGCCGGCGCCACCACCAATTCGGATGCCGGCGTCACCGATCTCGCCAAGTGCACTCCGGCGCTGGAAGTCATGCAGCAGCTCGGCATGCCGCTGCTGGTGCATGGCGAAGTGACCGACCCGGAGATCGACATTTTCGACCGCGAAGCGGTGTTCATCGAGCGCGTGCTACTGCCGCTGCGGCGCGCGCTGCCGGCGCTGAAGATCGTGTTCGAGCACATCACCACCAGCGACGCGGCGCAGTACGTGGGCGCCGCCGACGATTACGTCGCCGCCACCATCACCGCGCACCACCTGCTATACAACCGCAACGCCATCTTTCAGAGCGGGATCCGCCCGCATTACTACTGCCTGCCGGTCCTGAAGCGCGAGCAGCACCGGCTGGCGCTAGTGGCCGCAGCCACCTCCGGCAATCGTAAATTCTTCCTCGGGACCGATTCTGCGCCGCATGCCAAAGCCGCCAAGGAACAGGCCTGCGGCTGCGCCGGCTGCTACACCGCACTGCACGCGTTGGAGTTGTACGCGCAGGCCTTCGACCAAGCCGGCGCGCTCGAACGCCTGGAAGCCTTTGCCAGCTTCAACGGCCCCGCGTTTTACGGCCTGCCGCGCAACAACGGTAGTGTCACCTTGCAGCGCCAGCCGTGGGTGCTGCCGGCGGAGCTGGCGCTGGATGGCGAGGTGATCGTGCCGCTCAATGGCGGCGAAACCGTGAATTGGAAATTGCTGTAAGACGGCGGACGCAGCGTGTTGTCGTAACTATTTGTCCAACTATCGATAGGCCCTCGTCGCGTTACTTGTCATTCCCGCGCAGGCGGGAATCCAGCGCCGTGCGATTAAATCACCGAGGGGAATGCATGCATTCCCGCCTGCGCGGGGCCGACAAGTGGGTGCTGGTATTTCAGGAATTGTCTGGTGGGCTGCATGGTTACGTGTTGGCACGGATTTGAAGAGTATGCATGAATATCCGTTTATTTATCGGCGGAGATTGATGTTTCTATCTGGAGTATATTGTTACCGCAGTGCCGAGAGACTCCCGCGCCAATGCCATGATTAGCTTTGATGGACTCGACTGGAACCGTCCCTGGTATGCCGCCATCCGCGCGCAAGGCGAGTTGATCGCGCAGGCAGCCGATTGGCGTGAGGCTCTGAACGCTGCGGCCGTGATGCGGCAATTACGCAACCATCGCGGCCTGCCAATCTCGTTCGTGCCGCAGCAATCGCTGCCGGCCGGCACTGCCTACGAAGCCTTCATCAGCGCCAGCGGCCAAGTACCGACCCGCGACAACCTGCACGATTTCTTCAATGCGCTGGTGTGGTTGACCTTTCCGCGTATCAAGATGCAGTTGAACGCCTTGCAAGCCGCCGAACTTGCGCGCGCCGCGGCCGGCGCAGCGCCAGGCCAGTCACGCGGCCCCACGCGCGACGCCGCTACGTTGTTCGATGAAAACGCAGCGCTGGTATTGCTGCGCAACAGCGCCGATGGCCACGCCATGGCTCAGGCACTGCGGCAGCATCAATGGTGTGAAGTCTTTCTCGAGCGGGCGGCGATGTTCGGGGTCGATTGCCGCATCGTACTGTTCGGCCACGCGCTGATGGAAAAACTGGCAAATCCCTACAAGGCAATTACCGCCCATGGCTGGCTGTTGATGGTGGGTGAAGAATACTTTGCTCTGCCACCTGTCGCACAATACACTTGGCTCGACGCCAGCGTAGCACGGCAATTGGCCGATGGCCTGCATCCTTCCGCCTTCACGCCGCTGCCGGTATTAGGCGTGCCCGGTTGGTCGGAGGCACAGGATGCGGCGTTTTATGCCGACACGGCGGTATTCCGGCCAGCGCGAAGGCGGATTTCCGCGGCCCTGCGCAGTTAGGCGCGAACTCTTGCTACGACGTTGAGTGCAGGAGCAGGCACTCAGCGAAAATCGCCAGCAAACAAAAAAGGCACCCGAAGGTGCCTTTTTCAATCCAGCGTTCAATTCACAGCAGGGCTAGCCCCGCCAGTTATTAGAACTTGTGCTGAACGCCAACCGTGAAGGCGCGGGAAGTGTCGCCAACTTTTTGGTTGGGAACACCTGCGGTAGAACCGGCTCCGCCGCTCGACGCATCGCCAACGGTCCATGCAGCGGCCGAATCGTTGTTGATTTGACCGTACGATGTGTACAGGCTGGTGCGCTTCGACAGGTTATAGACATAACCAACCGCGAACTGCTTGCCGCCGTCATTGCCGGCTGCGGATTGGTCTTTCTTCTGGATGTACGAAGCCATCACAGTACCGGCGCCGAGCGGAGCGGAAACGCCGAGCATCCAGTCGCGGTAATCGCCGCCGGAGGCATCGAGCTTCTCGGTTTCATAGGCCGCGTGCAGCTTGGCCACGCCGAAATTATAGCTACCGCCCAGCAAGGTCACCTTGTCCTTGTTGGTGTTGGTGGCGTCGGCGGTGTTTTCATGGGCGAGCACAACGGCAACCGGGCCATTCGCATAGCCGACGGACAGACCAAGTTTGCGGTTGGCGGAATTGTTTCCAGCCACTTCACCCAAGCCGTACAGCACGTTGGCCGAGAAACCACCCATCGCCGGGGTGCTATAGGTGATCGCATTGTTCCCGCGCACCGAACCCGGATTCATCAGGTTGGTGGTGGCGCCAGTCAGGCCGGTACCGAACGGGTCAACCGAATCCAATGCGATAAAGAACGGGGTGTACTGACGGCCAAGGCCAACCGCGCCGAAATTTCCCGATAGACCAACCCATGCTTGGCGACCAAACAGCGCGCCTTGACGCTGCGCACCAGTGTCAAGGTCAAAGCCGTTTTCGATCTGGAAATTTGCCTTCAGGCCGCCACCGAGGTCTTCGGTGCCTTTGAAGCCCAAGCGGTTACCATTTTTTACGCCGGTCGCCAGTTTGGTGACGGAGCCATCTTTGTGGCCGTTTTCAAATGTAACACCGGCGTCAACCAAGCCATACACGGTGACATTGGTTTGAGCGGATGCAACACCTGCACATGCACCCAGGACGGCCAGCGCGAGTAGCGATTTTTTCATTGTGATAATCCTCGTGAGTTATCGGAATTGTGTGATTTTGCTTATGACAAGACCCGTAATACTACCGTCCCTGCCCGAAACAAACTTCTTATCTGATGATGAAGAAGATGTTGAGTATTACATCAGAGCTACAACGCAAAAACAAAAGGAATCTACGATTTAGGATCGAAATTCTGGCTTCCGTCGCATATTTACAACAGGTAAAACCAGGCTAAATCGTTTCGCCGCCAAAGCTGTATCAAACTGCAACGTATCGTTCCGGCAATAAAAAACGGACCCGGAAGGGGTCCGTTAAGCTGATTAAAGCGGACTGAGGGCGGCGCAAGGCCGCCCTCCAAACTGCTTAGAACAGGTGGTTGATACCAACCGAGAAGCCGGTCTGGCTTGGTTGATCCAGCACGTTGTTGTAGCGGGCATTGTCGATGTCGGCATAGAAGTTGGTGCGCTTCGACAGGGCATAGGTTGCGCCCACGATGAACAGTTTGCGCTTGCCATCGTTGCCTGCGGCCAACGCGTTCAAAGCGGTCGTACCCTTGGTTTCGTAGTAAGCAACGGAGATTGCGGCTGCCGGAGATACGTAGAAGTGGCCGCCAACCCACCAGTCTTTAGCGCGCGATTCGAGACCGGCGCCCAGGCCGTTTTCGATCTTGTTATCGGCATAGCCAGCCGCGACACGGAACGGACCCGTCATGTAGGCACCGCCAACGGTCCAGTTTTTCATGTCTTGCTGGGCAGCGCCAACAGCACGCTTGCCTTGGGTGTAGGCGCCGCCAACGGTGAAGCCGGCAGCGGAGTAGTTGGCACCGACCGCCATGGTGGAGTTGTCGCTGGTGCTGCCCGCGACTTCGCCCAAGCCGTATTCGGCCATCACGCCAACGCCGCCAAATTTACCGGAATACTGGATGTCGTTGGTCAGGCGAGTCAAGCCACCTTGAGTGGCCAGCGGAACGATGCCGGTGTATTTGTAGGCGAACGGATCGTACAGGCCGATGGTCTTGAAGTTGACCGAGTACATGTTGCCCAGATCGACCGAACCCCAGGCGCCGCCCAAGCCGACCGAAGCGGTACGCTTGAACAGGTTGCCGTCTTGAGCGCCGGTGCCGGTGTTGAAGCCGGTTTCCAGGGCGAAGTGGGCATTCAATCCGCCACCCAGGTCTTCCACGCCTTTGAAGCCGATACGGTTGGAGTTGTAGGTGCCGTTCGAGCTCATCGTCGTCCGGCTAGCGGTGGTCAGGGGGGCCAGGCCGGTAACCACGTTCGATTGATTGCGAACGCCGGCATCGAACGAGCCGTAAATGGTGATGCTGGTCTGGGCAGATGCGACACCTGCGAAGGTGCCCAGGACTGCCAGTGCGAGAAGCGATTTTTTCATTGAAGGTTCTCCAAGAGTTGTGCTGCTAGAATTTATATGCTGCATTCAGCAAGGTCACTAGTGATAACGTCCCTGCCGACACTTCCGAACCGGTGGATCAAGAAGCTAGGTTTCATTTCATCAAAGAACGATGCCAAGAGCAAAGATAATTGGACTTTGGTGCTGATATCGGCTGCAGTATGTGGCTTATGTGCAACAATCAGGTTGAGTTGATATCTAAATAGCAATAGTTATGGGAATGTTAAATAATTTCATTGCTGGACTGGATCGCGCGTTGCGCGCGGTATCTGGAGTGGGCGGCGCGGCGCGTGCCAATCCTGGCCTGCATGCAGCAGATGGGGTGCTGGATGCGGTCGAACAACGGCATAGCGCCGGGCTGATGCGGGTCAATCATGTGGGTGAGGTGTGCGCGCAGGCTTTATACGAAGCGCAGGGACGCTTTACGCGCAACCCGGTGTTGCGGCGGCAGTTCGCGGCGGCCGGGCGCGAAGAAGAGGATCATCTGGCCTGGACCGCCGAGCGCTTGCGCGAACTGCAGTCGCGGCCGAGCCTATTGAATCCGCTGTGGTATGCCGGTGCCTATGCGCTGGGCGCGCTGGCGGCCAAGGTGGGCGATGCCACCAGCCTTGGTTTTGTGGTCGAAACCGAGAGGCAGGTGGAGGCTCACCTGATGGGGCATCTACAACAACTCCCCGCGCAGGATGCGAAATCGCGCGCGATCGTGACGCAGATGGCGGCCGATGAGGTGGCGCATGGCGCGGCGGCACAAGCGCTGGGTGCGGCGCAGACGCCATTGCCGGTGCAGTACGCGATGCGGGCGATGGCGAAGGTGATGACATCAGTTGCCTATTATTTGTAAATGGCGCGGCAAACCAGGCTGCAAGTGTTGATCGAAGCGCTCGATGCAACTGCCGGTTGCTCGTTGATGTTGATGTAACAGTCCGTGGCCTTGTTGCCGATTGCTAATAAAAAAACGGACCCGCAAGTGGTCCGTTTCATCGCTTGAAGCCGAGGCCACGGCTCAGAACAAGTGGTTGATGCCAACTGAAACGCCGGTTTGGTTGGGTTGGCCGATGGCGTTTTCGAAGCGCGCGTTGTCAATGTCGGCATAAAAATTGGTCCGCTTGGAGAGTGCGTAGGTCCCGCCGACGATGAACAGCTTGCGCTTGCCGTCGGCACCGCCATTTTGATTGAGTGACGATATGCCCCTGGTTTCATAGTAGGCAGCGGTGAGTGCCGCTACCGGGGTGAGGTTGTAGCTGCCGCCGAGCCACCAGTCTTTAGTGTGTTGTTCGCCGCCGAGCGGCTGATCCTGCTTGGCATCGGCATAGCCCAGTGCGACACGGAACGGGCCGGCCGCGTATGCGCCGCCGACGGTCCAATTTTTCAGGTCTTGGTAATCCGGCGCCGCCAGAGTGCCGAGGTTCGGCTTGCCCCGCGTATAGGCGCCGCCGACGCTGAATGGGCCGCCGGAGTAGCTGACGCCGATTGCCTGCGTGGAGGCGTTGCTGGTGCTGCCGGCCACTTCGCCCAACGCGTATTCGGCGCGAGCCGTCACGCCCCCGAACGTGCCGGTGTACTGGATGTCGTTGTCCAGGCGGATCAGGCCACCCTGGTTGGCTAGCGGGATGATGCCTGTGTATTTGTAATCGAACGGATCGTAGGCGCGGATCGTCTGGTAGTTGACGGAGTACTGGCGGCCCAGATCCAGCGATCCCCAGGTGCCGCCCAGACCGACCGAGGCGGTGCGATTGAAGAGTCTGTTGGCGGTGTTGTCCAGGGTACCGGTGCCGGTATTGAAGCCGGTTTCGAGGTTGAAGTGCGCATTCAGTCCGCCGCCCAGATCTTCCATTCCCTTGAAGCCGATCCGGTTGGAGTTGTAGGTACCGTTCGAGCCCATGCTCAGTTTGCTGCCGCCTGCCTGGGTGCCATCGGAATTCGTGGCGTTCGTTTGATTGCGGATGCCGGCATCAAACGAACCGTAAATGGTGAGGCTGGTTTGCGCCGACGCGGCGCCGGCAAAGGCGCCCAGTACGGCCAGCGCGAGTAGTGATTTTTTCATGAAAAATTCTCCAAAGATTGGCGTGCCAGGAGTTTTCAGCAGAGTCACTAGGGGAAGTGTCGGTGCCAACACCGCTGAACCGGCAAGCACGGCGGCGAGCGGGCGGCTGAAATACTTTCAATACATCGTCGGATCAAGGCGAGTTGTCGGCAGTGGGTGCAGAACCGATTATTTTTGCTGATGAGCGGCAAAAATCATCATTCTGAAGGCGCGGTCGGCTAAGTATTTGAGCAGCCTGTTAGCCTCATTTCAGCAAAGAGCGATGGCTGGCGCAAAGAAAATCAGGATTTTGTGGCGATATTTTTGTATAAATGTCGTAAATGCGCAACAAAATCACAGATTTATTGGTGACAAGAAACCTTATTTAGTATATGCGCGGAAATTTTATTCCGGATTCTTGCGGTCGTGCTGGGGAGGGCTGCGGTGACGCTCATTCCCGCAGCCTTCAATGGGAGTCCGGCGACTTTTTTTGCGCTGATCCGGCGCAACAGGATGTTTGCCGGCGATCGGCAACGCTAGGTTCCCGCCTGCGTGGGAACGACCGACAAACAATTAACAGCCTTGCTGAAATCCTGCTCCGTATGGAGTATAAGTTTGAAATGGCCGATTTTCGTTCGAAATTGACGCGCAATTCCTGGAGTATTTGGGTGAGCCGCTTGTGTGGCGTGCCGCTGGCAGGATTACGGTGTTGCGGGAGTGGCCAGGTCGTCGACGATTTCGAACGAGTGCGTGATCTCGGCGGTTTTCCCCAGCATGATCGAGGCTGAGCAGTATTTGTCGTGCGACAGCTTGATTGCGCGTTCCACCAGGTTTTCCTTCAGGTCGCGGCCGCGCACGGTGAAGTGAAAGTGGATCTTGGTGAAGACTTTCGGATCCTGTGCGGCGCGTTCCGATTCCAGCCTGACGTCGCAGCCGCGCACGTCCTGCCGGCTCTTGCGCAGGATGATGACGACGTCATACGCGGTGCAGCCGCCGGCGCCGGCCAGCATGACTTCCATCGGCCGCGGCGCCAGGTTATGGCCGCCGCCCTCGATCGCGCCATCCATGGCCAGCACATGGCCGGAGCCGGTTTCGGCCAAAAACGTCATGCCGGAAGGCCCGGCCCAGCGTACGGTGCATTCCATCGCTTTGCTCATATAAAAACAAGGAGGTGAATATTGTAACTGCTGGCATCGGTGCGGGTGAGCAGCCACCCATTTGGGAGGCGAAATGGCGGGGGTGTTGCTGCCATGCAGTAATCAGCATATTGTGACGCGACATTCGAAATATGGAATACCCAAATAATTGATTTTTATGAAGATAATTGATTTTATTTTCTGGGGAAAATCTATTGTTGAGCGTCAATACCGAGAAATCTGATTACCTACCTTGCGATGCACAATGATTTGGCTATAATAAAAATCCATGAATTCCACGCAGACCATCGCGTAGTATTTGTCCCCTGTCTCCTCCACCCTCCTCCTCAGGTGTGGATTTAAGCCCGAAGCCCTTGTGCCTCGGGCTTTTTTTAAGCGAATTCAAAGAGGCATGCCCCGTGCTGCCGAATTTGACGGCAGATGCCGGCAAAGGCTATAATTGCCGGCTTTCCATACGCTCAGGAAAGACAATAAGGCAGAGTCCGCGAGGCGCCGTTCGTTGATGAAACGTAATGGCGGGCGAGCGGAACCACCATTTGAGCGATTCATTTATCAGGAAGTCATCATGAAAACCTTTTCCGCTAAAGGCCACGAGGTCAAGCGCGAGTGGTTCGTGATTGACGCGACGGACAAAGTCCTCGGACGTGTTGCCAGCGAAGTGGCACTCCGGTTGCGCGGCAAGCACAAACCCGAATTTACTCCGCACGTCGATACCGGCGATTTCATCGTCGTGGTCAATGCCGGCAAGCTGCGTGTGACCGGCGCCAAGTCGACCGACAAGGTCTATTATCGTCACTCGACCTATCCGGGCGGCATCTATGCCACCACGTTCGAGAAGATGCAGCAGCGTTTTCCGGGTCGCGCGCTGGAAAAGGCGGTCAAGGGCATGCTGCCCAAAGGGCCGCTTGGCTACGCGATGATCAAGAAGCTGAAGGTGTATGCCGATGGTTCGCATCCGCACGCCGCGCAGCAACCCAAAGCACTCGAACTCTAAGGAACGGACATGATCGGTAACTACAACTACGGAACCGGCCGTCGCAAGAGTGCAGTGGCGCGCGTGTTCATCAAATCCGGCTCGGGCCAGATCGTCGTCAACGGCAAACCCGCGGCCGAATATTTTTCGCGCGAAACCGGCTTGATGGTAATTCGCCAGCCGCTGGAGCTGACCAACAATGTCGAAACCTTCGACATCATGGTCAACGTCAACGGCGGTGGCGAGTCCGGCCAGGCCGGTGCGGTGCGCCACGGCATCACGCGCGCGCTGATCGATTACGACGCGACGCTGAAGCCGGAACTGTCGAAGGCCGGCTTCGTGACCCGCGATGCGCGCGAAGTCGAGCGTAAGAAAGTCGGTTTGCGCAAGGCGCGTCGCGCCAAGCAGTTCTCCAAGCGCTAATCCGGATTTTCGGACCATCGAAGAACCGCCGGGCTTGCGCTCGGCGGTTTTTTGCTTTGTTTTTCGCTTTTTCTGCGGCTGTTAAAATCCAGATTTGCACGTGGTGCAGAGGAAAATCATGATCAAGGTCGGAATCGTAGGCGGCACGGGTTATACCGGGGTCGAGTTGTTGCGCCTGTTGGCGACCCACCCGCAAGCGGAACTGGTGGCGGTAACGTCGCGCAAGGAAGACGGTATGCCGATTGCCGACATGTTTCCGTCCCTGCGCGGCCGCGTGACGCTGGCGTTTTCCAGTCCCGATAAGGCGCGCCTGACCGATTGCGACGTGGTGTTCTTTGCCACCCCGCACGGGGTGGCAATGGCGCAGGCGCCGGAATTGCTGGCGGCCGGAGTCAAGGTGATCGACCTGGCGGCCGACTTCCGCCTGCAGGACGCGGCGGTCTTTGAAAAATGGTATGGCATGCCGCATTCCTGTCCCGATCTGCTGCGGGAGGCGGTGTACGGCTTGCCGGAAGTGAATCGGCGCGCGATCGCCGAAGCGCGCTTGATCGGCTTGCCGGGTTGCTATCCGACCTCGATGCAGCTCGGTTTTGCGCCGCTGCTGGCGCAGGGCAAGGCGCTGGTGCGGGAAGCCAGCCTGATCGCCGACTGCAAATCGGGCGTGTCCGGGGCCGGGCGCAAGGCGGAAATTTCGACCCTGATGGCGGAGGCGTCGGATAACTTCAAGGCTTATGCGGTCAAGGGGCATCGCCACCAGCCGGAAACGGTGCAAGGCCTGCAGGCGATCGCCGGCAACGATCCGGCGCGCAGCATCGGGCTGACCTTCGTGCCGCACCTGGTGCCGATGATCCGCGGCATTCATTCAACCCTGTACGCGACGATATTGCCCGAGGCGCGCGATACCGATTTTCAGGCACTCTATGAGAATTACTATCGGGAGCAGGCGTTTGTCGACGTGATGCCGGCCGGCAGTCATCCGGAAACCCGTTCGGTGCGGGCCTCGAACATGTTGCGCATCGCCCTGCATCGGCCAGGCAACGGTGATTTGCTGGTGATTCTGGTGGTGGAGGACAACCTGGTGAAAGGCGCCGCGGGGCAGGGCGTGCAATGCATGAACATCATGTTTGGCCTGGATGAAGCCACCGGCCTTGCGCATGTGCCGGTGCTGCCGTGAGTGGCGCACATCACCACCCGGCGCGCACGCCAGCGGGCTGACGCATGAAATATACCTTGCGCCGGCGGCCGTCATCGGCGCCGCGGATGGCCATCAAGAGCCGGCTGTCGTGGCCGCTGAAGGCCGTGCTGGCGGTACTGTTGCTGGGAGTAGCCGTGGTCATCGCGCTCTGGGCTTACCGGATGGGACGCGACTTTTCCGGCTTTGATCCGGCGGCGACCAGAGAGCAGGTTGCGGAATTGGCGCAACAAGTGAAAGGGCTGGAATTGGAGCGCGACCGTTTACACAGTAGCGTCGATGCCAGCGAGAGCAAGATCGCCATCGAGCGCGCGGCCCAGCAGGAACTGGCGGCTCAGATCAAGACGCTGGAAGCGGAAAACGTCAAACTGAAGGAAGATCTGGCGTTTTTCGAGAGCATGTTGCCAACCGGAACCGGTACCCAGGATGTGGCGATTTCCCGGCTGGAGGGCGAACTGGTGGCGCCCAACCGCCTGCACTATCGGCTGCTGGTGCGGCAAAAGGTGCGGCAACAGGGGTTTCGCGGCAACCTGCAACTGTCGTTGACCGTGTTGCAGCATGGCGCGACGACGGTATTGCAGTTTCCGCAGGCGGATGCCGCAGATACCGATAAATACCGGCTCGAATTCAAGTATTATCAGCGGGTCGAGGGTGTGTTAAGCGTGCCGGAAGGCGCCGTGATCAAGGCGATATCGGCGCGCGTATTCGAGCAAGGCAAACAGCGCGCCCAGCAATCGGCCAACCTCTAGAGGGGGAACAGCATGTTCGGACGCAAATCCAGGGATACCATCGATAGCCTGATCGGCAGTTCGACCAGCATCGAAGGCAATCTGCGCTTTCGCGGCGGCTTGCGGCTCGATGGCCAGGTCAAGGGCGATGTCATCGCCGAGCCGGGCGAGCCCAGCATGCTGGTGATTTCGGAGCAGGGCCGGGTCGAGGGCGAAGTGCGGGCCGCGCACCTGATCGTCAATGGCCAGATCGTCGGCGCGGTATACGCGGCGGAAGTGCTTGAATTGCAGCCGAAAGCCCGCATAACCGGAGATGTCCACTACAAGGCGCTGGAAATGCACGGCGGCGCCCAGGTATCCGGCAAGCTGACGCATGATCAGAACGAGGAGCCGCTATTGAAGCTGGCTGCGGCCAGCACCCCTTCCAGGCCCGCTTGAGGGCTATACTGGAATCATTGAATCACTTGGCAGGAGAGCGAAATGAACGCTGTTGTACAAACCCAGGATGAAATGCCGGCGCCGATCGTCTTTAGCGACAGCGCGGCCAACAAGGTGGCGCAACTGATCGCGGAAGAGGGCAATCCCGATCTGAAATTGCGGGTGTTCGTGCAGGGCGGCGGCTGCTCGGGTTTTCAGTATGGCTTCACCTTCGACGAAGAGGTCAACGAAGACGACACCACGATGGTCAAGAATGGCGTGCAGTTGCTGATCGATTCGATGAGTTACCAGTACCTGGTCGGGGCCGAGATCGACTACAAGGATGACCTGGAAGGCGCGCAGTTCGTCATCCGGAATCCGGGGGCTGTTTCGACTTGCGGCTGCGGTTCATCGTTTTCGGTGTAGCCTGGTCTGCCGCGCCGGCCTGCCTGGCCGGCGCGCTTCACGGGAGGACGCTCCGGCGTCCTTTTTTTTGCCTGATCGATTCTCATAGCAGCGGGAGTATGGCAAAAAATCGCAAAATCCCGCAATATTTCTGGCGGTATCCAAGAATACTCCCAGGTGTTGCGGGCTGCTGTCTTGGTGGTGTCGCGTGTTTCAGCGCGCCGGATACAGCGCACCCAGAATCCGCGGGCCGCGGGCTCCGGTCACGGCGGGCAGGTTGCCCGGGTGGCGGCAGTCGAAACGGTAGGCCAGCCAGGCGAAGGCCAGCGCTTCGACCTGTTCCGGCGCGATCCCCAGCGCATCCGTAGTCTCGACCGCCGCCGCCTGGCCGCGGGCCGCCAGCGCTGCGGCCAGTTGCCGCAGCAGGTGGCGGTTGCGCGCGCCGCCGCCGCAGACGTACACGGTTTGCGCCCCGGCCGCATGGGTGGCGATGGCATCGGCGATGGTGCCGGCGGTGAAGGCCGCCAGAGTCGCCTGGACGTCGGCCGCGGCGGCCGGCGGCAACGTCGCCAGCTTGGCGTCCAGCCAGGCCATGTGAAACAGGTCGCGGCCGGTGCTCTTGGGCGGCGGCAGCGCGAAAAAGGTTTCCTCGCGCAGTCGCTGCAGTAGCAGCGGCAACGGTTGGCCGCTGGCGGCCCAGGCGCCAGCGTCGTCGTAAGGCTGCTGTCGGTGGCGCATGATCCAGCCGTCCAGCAGCACGTTGCCGGGGCCGGTGTCGAAGCCGGTTACCGCAGCCGCGCCGCCGGTAGCGGGCAGGATGCTGAGGTTGCCAATGCCGCCGATGTTCAGCACCACGCGCGTCTCGTGAGTGCTGCCGAACAGCGCCTGATGGAAGGCCGGCACCAGCGGCGCGCCCTGGCCGCCGGCGGCGACGTCGCGGCTGCGAAAGTCGGCGATGACGTCGATCCCGGTCAGCTCGGCCAGCAGCGCCGGCTGATTGGACTGGCGGGTATAGCCGAGCTCGGGCCGGTGGCGGATGGTTTGGCCGTGCACGCCGATGGCGCGGATCTGATCCGGGCCCAGCCGCGCCTGCCGCAACAGAGCATCGACGGCGGCGGCATACAGCCGGGCCAATTCGATCGACGCCATTGCTTCGCGGTGGATTTCATCGCTGCCGGCAGCCTGCAGTGCCAACCAGGCGTCGCGCAGGGTGCCCGGGAAGGGGACATGCGCGGCGGCGAGGCTGCGGATGGATTGGGCGCCGGCTGCGGGGAATTCGGCCAGCACGCCGTCCACGCCATCCAGGCTGGTGCCCGACATCAAGCCGATATAGAGGGAATGACTGGGCACCCGGGTGGGCGTGGCGGCGCTCAAGGCGGCCGGCCTTAGCGCGCGGCGACCTGGGTCGCGGCGTTCATGCCTTGCAGCAGCGCAAAGCGGTGCGTCATGTCACCCGCCACTTGGCGGAAGCGCTGCAGTTGTGCGCCGGCCAGGGCAGGGGTATTCGGCACGTCGATCGAGAGCGGGTTGCGGGCTTCATTGTTGACGCGGAATTCATAGTGCAGGTGGGGTCCGGTGGCCCAGCCGGTGGCGCCGACGTAGCCGATGACCTCGCCCTGGCTGACCTTGGTGCCGCGCGCCATGCCGCTGGCGAAGCGGCTCAGGTGCGCATACGCGGTTGAATACTGGTTCCAGTGCTTGATGACGATCGTGTTGCCGTAGCCGTTCTGGCCGCCGATGAAATCGATCGTGCCGTCGCCGGCGGCGCGTACCGGGGTACCGGTGGGCGCGGCGAAATCGACGCCCTTGTGCGCCTTCCACTGCCCGGAAATCGGGTGCACGCGCATCGAAAAGCCGGACGAGATGCGGGAAAATTCCAGCGGCGATTTCAGGAACGCCTTTTTCAGCGATTTGCCGTCGAAGCTGTAATAGCCGCCACCCTGGCCGTTTGCCGGGTCGCTGAACCAGACCGATTGGTAGGTCTTGCCGGCGTTGATGAATTCCGCGGCCAGCACGCGGCCCGAGCGCACCAGCTCGCCGCCCTGCCAGAAGGTTTCGTAGACCACGTTGAAGCGGTCGCCGCGCCGCAGGTCGGAGCCGAAGTCGATGTCGGTGGAAAACATGTCGACCAGTTGGATCGCGATCGGGTCGGGAATCTGGGCGGCGTCGGTGGCGGCAAACAGCGAGGAGGTGATGTCGCCGGACCGCATTTCCACCCGTTTTTCCAGCGCGGCCGCGACTTCCGTGACCTGGAAGCCGTTGTCGGCACGCTGGATCACCAGATTCCTGACCGGAGCGTCACGGCCGCCGGCGAGCGTGGTGCTGAGCTGCAGCAGGCTGCCGTCGTCGGCGGTTTGCACCTGTACCCGTTTGCCGGCCTTCAAGTCCAGCACGCGGCGCGCGCTGCTGTTGCCCTTGATGAAGGTGGCCGCCGCAGGGTCCTGCACGCCCAGGCGATCGAGCAAGACCGCCAGCGTGTCGCCGGCGCGGACCTTTTCTTCCCGTACGTATTGCTGCTGGCGCTGCTCGAGCGCAGCGACCTGTTCCGCCAGGCTGGGCAAATCCAGTTCTTGCGTGATCGACTTGACCGGCAGGTCGGAGGCGTCCGGCGCCATCGGCGCGACGCCGGCGGCGCCAAAGGCGCACGCCGCCAGGAACAGAGCGGACAGGGAGACGATCCGGCTCTTGCGCGACGAGCCGATCAACAGCCTGCCGCGTGAGCCTTCGCCCAGCAATTTATCTATCGAGAACATGCAATCAGTTAAAATCTGCGGTTCCGCTTCAATGCGCTTTTTTGTCGTTCTTATGGATTGATGGGCGGCAAAACGAAAAGAGCATGCATTATATCAACAGGAATTTCGGTTCTTTCCAAAAATTGACATTTGCTATACATCTATGAACGCCGATCCGCAACTCGCCTCCGCCGCCGCCAGTCCACTAACCGCCGCCGCTCCGCTGTCCGACCAGGTGCGTGCCGCGCTGGCGGTGACGCTGCGCGGCGCCGACGAGTTGCTGATCGAGAGCGAATTCGTGCAAAAGCTGGTGCGCGCCGAGCGCAGCGGGCAGCCGCTGCGGGTCAAGCTCGGGCTCGACCCGACTGCGCCCGACCTGCATCTGGGCCATACCGTGGTGTTGAACAAGTTGCGTCAACTGCAGGATCTGGGACACACGGTGATTTTCCTGATCGGCGATTTCACGTCGATGATCGGCGACCCGTCCGGCCGCAACGCCACCCGCCCGCCGTTGACGCGCGAACAGATCGAGGAAAACGCCAAGACCTATTTCGCCCAGGCAAGCCTGGTGCTGGATCCGCAGAAGACCGAGATTCGCTACAACTCCGAATGGTCGGACCAGCTGGGCGCGCGCGGCATGATCGAGCTGGCCGCCAAATACACGGTGGCGCGCATCCTGGAGCGCGAAGACTTTACCAGGCGCTTCAAGGCCGGTACGCCGATTTCGGTGCATGAATTGCTGTATCCGCTGATGCAGGGCTACGACTCGGTGGCCTTGCGCTCGGACCTGGAACTGGGCGGCACCGACCAGAAGTTCAACCTGCTGGTCGGGCGCGAACTGCAGAAGGACTGGGGCCAGGAGCCGCAGTGCATTCTGACCATGCCGCTGCTGGAAGGGCTGGACGGCGTCGAAAAGATGTCGAAGTCGAAGGGCAACTATATCGGCATCACCGAGCCGGCCAACACCATGTTCGCCAAGGTGATGAGCATTTCGGACACGATGATGTGGCGCTACTTCGAGCTGCTGTCGTTCCGCACGCTGGCCGAGATCGAGGCGTTTCGCCAGCAGGTGGCGGGCGGCGGCAATCCGCGCGACGTCAAGGTCGCGCTGGCGCAGGAAATCGTGGCCCGTTTCCATAGCCGGCAGGCGGCCGAGGCGGCGCTGGAGGATTTCAACAACCGGGCGCGCGGCGGCATTCCGGACGAAATTCCCGAAGTGCGACTGGCCGGCGCGCCGCTCGGCATCGGCCAGTTGTTGAAGCAAGCCAATCTGTGCGCCTCGACCTCGGAAGGCTTGCGCATGATCGAGCAGGGTGGGGTGCGCATCGACGGCGCGGTGATCGGCGACAAGGCGCTGAAAGTGGCGGCTGGCAGCTTCGTGTTGCAGGTCGGAAAGCGCAAGTTTGCGCGGGTGACGCTGGCGGCCTGACGACATTAACGTGAGTATGTTGTGAAAACATATATTTCTCGATCGAAAATGACATTGCATACAGGGAGTATGCAAAAAACCGCAGAGATGCGGCGGGCATGATCGCTCTGCTGCAGCGGGTTTCCGGCGCCAACGTGACGGTCGATGGCGAGGTCGTCGGCGCCATCGGGGCCGGCCTGCTGTGCCTGCTGTGCGCCGAGCGCGGCGATGGCGAGCGCGAAGCCGATCTGCTGCTGGCGAAATTGCTCGGCTACCGCGTGTTTGCCGATGCCGCCGGCAAGATGAATCGCAGCGTTGCCGAAGTCGGCGGCGGTCTTTTGCTGGTGCCGCAATTCACGCTGGCGGCCGATACCCGCTCGGGCGCGAGGCCGTCGTTTACGCCGGCGGCGGCGCCGGAACTCGGGCATCGCCTGTTCGAGTATGTCGTCCGGCGGGCGCGCCAGCGGCACCCAGTCGTCGCCAGCGGCCGCTTCGGTGCCTACATGCAGGTGACGCTGACCAACGACGGTCCGGTCACCTTCTGGTTGCAAATCAAGCCGGCCGCCGCCCCGACGCTGAACGAGGCCGCGGCTTTTCAGTCACAATGACAATCCGGGCGTGCGTCGCCGCCCACCCTTCATCTTGCCAGCCAGGAGAACAACATGAAGCTATGGAGCGATTCCTTCAAGGACGGTGATCCGATCCCGGCCGAGTTTGCGTTTGGTGCGATCGACCCGGCTCAGCACGTCAGCCTGTCCGCCAACAAGAATCCGCATCTGGCCTGGAGCGAGTGGCCGGCCGGCACCAAATCGCTGGCGCTGATTTGCCACGACCCGGACGTGCCTTCGCGCGGCGACGACGTCAACCAGGAGGGCAAGACCGTGCCGGCCGACCTGCCGCGGGTGGATTTTTTCCATTGGATGATGGTCGACATCGAGCCGCTGCGCAGCGCGATCGAGGTCGGCGAATTTTCCAGCGAGGTCACCGCGCGCGGCAAGTCCGGCCCGGAAATCCTGGGCAGCCCGCTGCCCGGCGCGCGGCATGGTCTCAACGATTACACCGGCTGGTTTGCCGGCGACGCCGAGATGGCCGGCAACTACTTCGGCTATGACGGTCCGTGTCCGCCCTGGAACGATACGATTCTGCATCACTATGTGTTTACGATCTATGCGCTGGACGTTGAACGCCTGCCGCTGACCGGCAACTTCGGCGGCGCCGAGGTGCGCGCGGCGCTGGCCGGCCACGTGCTGGACCAGGCACAGATCACCGGCACCTACACCCTGAACCCCGCCTTGGCGCCGGCGGCATGAGCGAGGTGGGCGGCGCGCGGGAAATCCTGCTGATCCGACACGGCGAAACCGCCTGGAATGCCGAGCGCCGGCTGCAGGGCCAACTGGATGTGCCGCTGAACCCGCACGGCCGGCGCCAGGCGGCGGCCCTGGCGGCGGCGCTGCGGAACGAGCCGCTGGATGCGCTATACGCCAGCGACCTGCAGCGGGCGCGGCAGACGGCCGCCGCGATTGCCGCGGTGCATAAAATGCCGCTGCAACTCGACGCCGGCTTGCGTGAACGCTGCTACGGCGCTTTCGAAGGCTTGCTGTACGACGAGATCGCCGCCCGCTTTCCGGCCGCGCATGCGGCGTGGCAAGCGCGCGCGATCGACGCCGCATTTCCGCCGGCGCCTGGAGGCGATGCACGGGCGGGCGAAACCCTGCGCGAATTTGCGCGGCGCGCGCTGGCGGCGGTAGAGCGCCTGGCCGCTGCCGCCAGCGGCCGGCGGATCGCGATCGTCACCCACGGCGGCGTGCTGGAAATGGTATACCGCTCGGTGCGCGCGATCGGCCATTTGCCGGCGCGCGACTTCGAGATTCCGAATGCCGGCGTGAACCGGCTGGTGCGCGACGGCGGTGGCTGGCGTATCGACTCCTGGGCCGATGTCGCGCACCTGCGGCAACTGGCGGTGCTGGATGAAATCGACGCCTGAGCGGCTTTGCAATCAAAGCGAACACTGTGTTGCTTCGCCTTGCCGTGCACCAGCACTGTCTGCGGCTTCGCGCCTTGTTCTCACTTTGATTGCGAAGCCGTATGAGCCGTCCGTGTTTTGCTTGCTGTCCTGAGATTTTTCCCGCGTGAACATCGGTCCCTATACTCTTCGCAACAACGTCTTCGTGGCGCCGATGGCCGGCGTCACCGATCGCCCGTTCCGCCAGTTGTGCAAGCAGCTCGGCGCCGGCTACGCGGTGTCGGAAATGGCGGCCTCCAACCCGCGCCTGTGGGCCTCGGAAAAGACCGCGCGCCGCATCGACCACGCCGGCGAGATGGAGCCAAAGGCGGTGCAGATCGCTGGCGCCGATCCGGCCATGCTGGCCGAGTGCGCACAATTCAACGTCGAGCGCGGCGCCCAGATCATCGACATCAACATGGGCTGCCCGGTGAAGAAAGTCTGCAACAGTTGGTGTGGCTCGGCCTTGCTGCAGGACGAGGCGCTGGTGGGGCGGATCCTGGCGGCGGTGGTCGGCGCCGTGCCGGTGCCGGTCACGCTCAAGTTCCGCACCGGCTGGGACCGCCAGCACAAGAACGCGCTGACGATCGCCAGAATCGCCGAGGACAGCGGTATCGCCATGCTGACGCTGCACGGCCGCACTCGTGCCGACGGCTACGGCGGCGCGGCGGAGTATGAAACCATCGCGGCGGTGAAGGCGGCGGCCTCGATCCCGGTGGTGGCCAATGGCGACATCGCCACGCCGCAGCAGGCGCGCGCGGTGCTGGCAGCGACCGGCGCCGACGCGGTGATGATCGGCCGTGCGGCGCAGGGGCGGCCCTGGATCTTTCGCGAGATCGCGCATTTCCTGCGCACCGGCAGTCTGTTGCCGCCGCCGCCAGTGGCCGAAGTACGGCAATTGATGGCCGAGCATTTGCGCGCGCACTACGCGTTTTACGGCGAATATCTCGGGGTGCGCACCGCGCGCAAGCACATCGGCTGGTATGTGCGCGACCTGCCCGGCGGCGAGGCTTTTCGCCAGCAAATGAACCGGCTGGAAGACTGCGAACTGCAACTGCGCGCGACCGATGACTTTTTTGAGTCGCAATTGGCGCACGGCGAACGGTTACAATACTGCTTGGCACAACCGCCGCTAGCGGCCTGACCCGGGCCGCGCCAAACCGTCGGACAATACGAGCATGAGCAAAGACACCATCCAGGACGTTGTCAAAAAAAGCCTTGAAAAATATTTCAAGGACCTGGGCGAACAAGTACCAACCAACGTCTATGAAATGGTGATTGCAACCGTCGAAAAGCCGACGCTGGAAGCGGTCATGCTGCGCGCCGACGGCAACCAGTCGCATGCTGCCGACATGCTCGGCATCAACCGCAATACGCTGCGCAAGAAACTGCAGCAGCACGGCTTGCTGTGAGCCCGGCCAGGCTGGCGCCTGCCTGCGCACCCCTTGTCCGGTCCGTTCCGCCCGATTCTTCCATCCTGCCTTTTTCATCATGATCAAACAAGCACTCCTTTCGGTCTCGGACAAAACCGGTGTCCTGGAATTCGCGCGCGCGCTGCGCACCCTGAACGTCACGCTGCTGTCCACCGGCGGCACCGCCAAGCTGCTGGCCGATAACGGCGTGGAAGTGACCGAAGTGGCGGATTACACCGGTTTTCCGGAAATGCTGGACGGCCGCGTCAAGACCCTGCATCCGAAGGTGCACGGCGGCATCCTGGCGCGGCGCGACCTGCCGGAGCACGTGGCGGCGCTGGCCCAGCACGGCATCCCGGCGATCGACATGGTGGTGGTCAACCTGTATCCGTTCCAGCAGACCGTCGCCAAGGACCAATGCACGCTGGAAGACGCGATCGAAAACATCGACATCGGCGGCCCGACCATGCTGCGTTCGGCGGCCAAGAACCACAAGGACGTGGTGGTGCTGTGCGATCCAGCCGACTATGGCCGCGTGCTGGCGGAAATGCAGGCCAACAACAATGAGATCGGCTACGACACCAAGTTCGAACTGGCGAAAAAGGTGTTCGCGCATACCGCGCAATACGACGGCGCGATCACTAATTATCTGACCGCGCTCGGTCCCGAGCGCCAGCACGCCACGCGCAGCGCCTATCCGCAAACGCTGAACCTGCATTTCGAAAAAGTGCAGGACATGCGCTACGGCGAGAATCCGCACCAGTCGGCCGCCTTTTACCGCGAGTTGGCGCCGGCCGCCGGCCTGCTGGCCAATTACACGCAGTTGCAGGGCAAGGAACTGTCCTACAACAACATCGGCGACGCCGACGCCGCCTGGGAATGCGTTAAGACCTTCGCCGACACCGGCAGCGCGGCCTGCGTGATCGTCAAGCACGCCAATCCGTGCGGCGTCGCGGTCGGCGCCGATCCGCTGGAAGCCTACAGTAAGGCCTGGCAGACCGACCCGACCTCGGCCTTCGGCGGCATCATCGCCTTCAACCGCGAACTGGACGGCAAGGCGGCCGAAGCGGTGGCCAAGCAGTTCGTCGAAGTGCTGCTCGCGCCATCGTTTACCGCCGAGGCCAGGCAAGTGTTCGCAGCCAAGCAGAACGTGCGCCTGCTGCAAATCCCGCTCGCCGATGGTGTGAATGCCTTCGATTGCAAGCGCGTCGGCGGCGGCCTGCTGCTGCAGTCGCCGGATGCGAAGAACGTCGCCGCCGCCGAACTGAAGGTGGTCAGCAAGAAGCAGCCGACGCAGCAGCAGTTGCAGGACCTGATGTTCGCCTGGCGCGTCGCTAAGTTCGTCAAGTCGAACGCGATCGTGTTTTGCGGCAACGGCATGACGCTGGGCGTCGGCGCCGGCCAGATGAGCCGCGTCGATTCGGCTCGCATCGCGTCGATCAAGGCGCAGAATGCCGGCCTGTCGCTGGCCGGCTCGGCGGTGGCCTCGGACGCCTTCTTCCCGTTCCGCGACGGCCTGGACGTGGTGGTGCAGGCGGGCGCCACCTGCGTGATCCAGCCGGGCGGCTCGATGCGTGACCAGGAAGTGATCGACGCCGCCGACGAGCAGGGCGTGGTGATGCTGTTTACCGGCGTGCGGCATTTCCGGCATTAGACATACTCCAATAGCTATCGGCTTATTCCGGGCGTATAGGGGCGGAAAACACCCTATACCCCAGCTAAACTGCGGAGGCGCATGAAAATCCTCGGCATCGACCCCGGCTTGCGCACCACCGGCTTCGGCGTCATCCGCACACACGGCAACCAACTCGCCTACGTCGCGTCCGGCACCATCAAGACGCCGGACGCCGATTTGCCGCTGCGCCTGAAAACCATCCTCGATGGCGTCGCCGAAGTGATCCGCAGCTATGCGCCGGATTGCGCGGCGATCGAGAAAGTGTTCGTCAACGTCAATCCGCAATCCACGCTGCTGCTGGGGCAGGCGCGCGGCGCTGCGATCTGCGCGCTGGTTGGCGCCGACTTGGCCGTGGCCGAATACACCGCGCTGCAGATCAAGCAGGCGGTGGCCGGCCACGGCAAGGCGCAGAAGCGGCAGGTGCAGGAGATGGTGCAGCGCCTGCTGGCGCTGCCCGGCCTGCCCGGCACCGACGCCGCTGATGCGCTCGGCGTGGCGATTTGCCATGCCCATAGCGGCCCGGCGCTGGCCACGCTCGGCGCCTTGGCGCCGGCACTGGCGAAGAAGGGCTTGCGGGTGCGCGGCGGGCGCCTGATCGGCTGATTGGATGGCCAAATCAAGCGCACTTGGTTGGTTCGCGTTCCCGGCTGATTTGGAAATCGAATAAGCTGGCGCCTGCGCTTTCACCCACTCATTTTTCAAGGTCCCTGCCATGATCGGCCGCCTGTCCGGAATCCTGCTGGAAAAAAATCCGCCGCAACTGATCGTCGATTGCAACGGCGTCGGCTACGAGGTCGATGTGCCGATGAGCACTTTCTACAACCTGCCGGCGCTGGGCGAACGGGTTGCGCTGCTGACGCACATGGTGGTGCGCGAGGATGCGCAACTGCTGTATGGCTTCGGCAGCGCCAGCGAGCGCGACGTGTTCCGGCAGTTGATCAAGATTTCGGGCGTCGGCGCCCGCACCGCGCTGTCGATCCTGTCGGGGATGTCGGTGGCCGATCTGGCGCAGGCCATCACGCTGCAGGAAGCGGGGCGCCTGACGCGGGTGCCGGGCATCGGCAAGAAGACCGCGGAACGCCTGCTGCTGGAGCTGAAGGGCAAGCTTGGTGCTGATCTGGGCGTGGCCGGCGGCGCCCAGGCGCCGGATGCTGGTGTCGATATCCTGAATGCGCTGCTGGCGCTGGGATATTCCGATAAGGAGGCGCTGTTGGCGCTGAAGCAGGTGCCGAAGGAGGCTGGCGTTTCGGATGGCATCAAGCTGGCGTTGAAGGCGTTGTCGAAGGGGTGAGGCGTTGGCTTTCGATGCTATTGCGATGAGTGATTCATCTTCAACCTGTCGTTCCCGCGCAGGCGGGAACCTAGCGGCGTTCGTTGCTAATTGAATCCGTTACTACTTCGTGGTGACTGGCCGGGGGTAGCCCGGCAGCTACTTACTTTTCTTGTCTCGCCAAGAAAAGTAAGCAAAAGAAGGCGACCGCGAGGACGCTGCCCTGCGGGTTCCCGCTGCTGCGGCGCCAAAATCGGGAAATGAAACCAACTCGCTGCGCTCAAACATGTTTCATTTCTGATCCGATTTCGGCGTCGCAGCAGCGGCAGCGTCCAAGCGGGGGCACGTCAACAGCAACAGCAACGGCAACTTCAAAAGCAGAAGTGGAGCCGCTAACTCGTTCGATGTCGGCCACGCACTTCTGGGCTGCGCCAGCGGCGCGCGCCTTCTGCATTACAATCCCCGCATGAGCATCCAAACCGACGATTTCAGCGAACAGCGCATCATCGCCGCCACCCCGGCCTCGGCTAACGAAGAGGCGGTCGAGCACGCGCTGCGGCCCAAGCAACTGGACGAATACATCGGCCAGGAAAAAATCCGCGACCAGTTGCAGATCTTCATCACCGCCGCCCGCCAGCGGCGCGAAGCGCTCGACCACACGCTGCTGTTCGGCCCGCCCGGGCTCGGCAAGACCACGCTGGCGCACATCATCGCGCGCGAAATGGGGGTCAACCTGCGTCAGACTTCGGGCCCGGTGCTGGAGCGCGCCGGCGACCTGGCGGCGTTGCTGACCAACCTGGAAGCCAACGATGTGCTGTTCATCGACGAAATCCACCGCCTGTCGCCGGTGGTGGAGGAAATTCTGTACCCGGCGCTGGAGGATTATCAGATCGACATCATGATCGGCGAGGGGCCGGCGGCGCGTTCGGTGCGGCTCGACCTGCAGCCGTTCACGCTGGTCGGCGCCACCACGCGCGCCGGCATGCTGACCAATCCGCTGCGCGACCGCTTCGGCATCGTCGCCCGGCTGGAGTTTTACACGCCGGCCGAACTGGCCAGGATCGTCAGCCGCAGCGCGCAATTGCTGAATGCGCCGATCCATGCCGACGGCGCGCTGGAAATCGCCAAGCGTAGCCGCGGCACGCCGCGCATCGCCAACCGCCTGCTGCGCCGCGTGCGCGATTACGCCGAGGTGAAAAGCAACGGCGACATCACGCGCGCCACCGCCGACGCCGCGCTGGTGATGCTGGACGTCGATCCGGTCGGCTTCGACGTCATGGACCGCAAGCTGCTGGAAGCGGTGCTGTTCAAGTTCAACGGCGGCCCGGTCGGGCTCGACAACCTGGCGGCGGCGATCGGCGAGGAGCGCGACACCATCGAAGACGTGCTGGAACCCTACCTGATCCAGCAAGGCTATCTGCAGCGCACCCCGCGCGGCCGGGTGGCGACGCCGGCCGCATATGCCCATTTCGGTGTGGCGGCGCCGCGCAGCGGGCCGAACGGGGAGTTGTGGCAGGCTTAGCCAATGCAGATTTGGATGTGGCGCGGAATCTGCGCCGCCACCGGACTTCAGTCGCGCACCGCCCCGGCTCGCATACTCCTCGATAGATAATTGATTACCGCTCGCAAAATATACGGAATTTCAATATACTCCGTAATATTTTGCCATTTGACAATTTCCTGTGAGGCGAGCCTGGGACGCCGCGGCTGGCCCGCCGAACCGATTTCTGCATCGCCATGAAAAGAGCCGGATCAATCACCCGCTGGCGCCTGCTGCTGCTCGCACTGACCTCGCTGCTCGGCGCTTGCAGTTCGATGCACTACCAGGTCAACGCGCCGCTGGCCGTCCATGTGCCGGAGCAGGGCTACCGCCTGGATACCCTGCAAACCGTGCCTGGCACGGACGAAGGGCTCTTCATGGCGGTGCTGTTTTCCGGCGGTGGCGCACGCGCGGCGGCACTGGGTTACGGCGTGCTGGAGGAACTGGCGCGCTATCGATTCGGCGCGCCGGACAAGGCCAGGCGGCTGTTCGATGCAGTCAGCGTGGTCTACAGCGTCTCCGGCGGCTCGATGCTGGCGGCCTATTACGGCTTGAAGGGGGAGGGTGTGCTGCACGACTTCGAGCACCGCTTCCTCGATCACAACCTGCAGGACAAGATCATCGGCAGCGTGATCTCGACCGCCAACCTGTGGCGCCTGAGTTCGCCCCGCTTCGGCCGTTCCGACCTGGTCGAGGAGCAACTGGATGATGCCTTGTTCGACGGCGCCACCTTCGACGACTTGCTGCGCAAACGCAAGGGGCCGTTTGTGGTCATCAGCGCCACCGACATGTCCTCGGGCGCGCGCTTCGACTTTACCCAGTATTTCTTCGACCTGCTGTGTTCGGATCTGGGCAAGTTTCCGATCGCGCGTGCGGTCGCGGCCTCGAGCGCGGTGCCGCTGGTGTTTTCGCCGGTAACGCTGTGGAACTACGCAGGCGATTGCGGTTACCGGGTGTCCGAGCCGCTGCTATCGGCGTCGACCCAGTCGGAGCACAGCGTGCGGGGGCGAGCGGCGCGCATCCTCAGCAATCGGCTGCTGGGCTACCTGGAGCGCGACAAGCGGCCGTACGTGCATTTGCTGGATGGCGGTTTGTCGGACAATTTAAGCATTCGCGGCATCATCGACACCGCGACACTGATCGATACCGACGCATTCAAACAGCGCCTGCGGCTGGAAAATACCACCAAGTTCGTCGTACTGCTGGTCAATGCGCAGAACGACGTCAACCACACGATCGACCAGAGCGCCGACGTGCCGGGTTTTGGCGCGGTGGTGCGGGCGATCGGCGATATCCCGATCAATCGCTACACCGAGGAATCGGAACTCATGATGCAAACCACGGTCGAGCGCTGGCGCGCCAACGCCCGCAGAGTGGCGCAGGAAGGCGGCACGACGCCGCCAGCCCTCTATTACATCCAGGTCGGCCTGAGGGACCTGCAGGATGCGGCCGAGCGCGAGGCGCTGCTGAATGTCCCGACCACCCTGTACTTGCCGCAAGATTCGGTGCAGCGCCTGAAACGGGCGGCGGCGGCGCTGCTCAACAATTCAACCGATTTTCGTCGGCTGGTGGATGACTTGTCTGCTACCCGCGATGCCGCTGCGCCGGGCCGCCGGCAAGCGGCGCCGATCATGCCGCTGGCGGCGGACGTCGCCACCGTTCCTGCGGATCGCTGACCCCGCTCCCGGCACGAAGAACATCGAACACCACCCGCGGGTGGCGTTTTGCGTGCCGACAATATGCCGGCGGCCGGCAATTGGCCAAGCTGCGATCAGGAACCCGATTTGCCGGATTGGCCCTGATTGGCCAGCAGTGCTTCGCGTTTTACTGCGTCGCGGCTGCGGGTACCCGCAAACTGGATCGGCTCGGCGCCGTCGCGGGCCATGGTTCCGGTGCTGCGGTCGGCATAGGCCTGGTTCAGCTCGGCAATCACTTCGGCGCGGGTTTTGCCGGGGACGGCCTTGCCGGCAAGCTGCACGTTCTCGGCGCCGTCGCGCTGCATGGTCGCGATGCTGCCGTCGGCATACGCCTGGTTCAGTTCGGCCATCACTTCGGCGCGGGTCTTGGTCGAGACGAAATTGGCGTCGGCGGCAATCCATTCGGTTTGCTGGGCGAGGGCAGCACCGGTGGCGGCCAGCAGGGCGGCGGCTGTGATCAATTGTTTGGTATTCATCTTATTTCTCCACAAAATTAGGATTGACTCTGGAACCGGCGCGTCACGCATCGCGCAGGACGCCGGAAGCCTCAGTCGGTGAGTCGGGCTTGTGCGCTCATCGATGAAACACAGTCTAGTTGTTGTGTTTGTCGGGATAAATAGGAATAATCACAAGATACTATTTCTTAAATCGAAATAATAAGGGGTTGCAAAAATGGATCGGCTGCAGTCCATGCGGGTGCTGGCCAAGGTGGTCGAGCAAGGCAGTTTCGCCGGAGCGGCCCAGATCATGGGCATGTCGAACGCGGTGGCGACACGCCACATTGCCGATCTGGAAAGTCATCTCGGCGTGCGCCTGTTGAATCGCACCACCCGCAAGTTGTCGCTGACCGAGCCCGGTCAGGCGTATCTGGAACGGGTGCGCGGCATCCTGCTGGACATCGACGACGCCGAAGCGGTCGTGTCGTCAAATGCCCAGAAGACCACCGGCACCTTGCGCATCTACGCGCAGCTCGGTTTCGGCGAGGTGCAACTGGCGCGCTTGTTGCCTTTGTATGCGCAAGCCTATCCAGACGTGGTACTGGACGTGACGCTGTCGGACCGGGCCGTGGATCTGGTGGAGGAAGGCTTCGATGTCGGCATTTTCGCCGGCTTGCAAAAGTTCGATGCCAGCATGATCGCCCGTAAGCTCGGTTCCTCCGAAATCAGCCTGTGCGCGGCGCCGTCGTATATTGAACGGCGCGGCGCGCCGCAAAAGCCGGAGGACGTGAGCCGGCATGAATGCCTGAATTTTGCCTATGAGCAATTACGCAACCATTGGTGGGTGGACAGCCCGGACGGCACCATCAATATCCCGATCAACAGCAAGATGATTTCCAACAACGGCGAATTGCTCCGCCAGTGCGCGCTGGCCGGCATGGGGATCGTGATCCGTGCCTCGTTCGCGCTGGGCGACGATCTCAGCGCGGGCCGCCTGGTGCGGCTGCTGCCCGCTTACCGGCTGGGTAAGGTGGCGGTGGTGATGGTCTATCCGAGCCGCCACTTGCTGGCAGCCAAGGTTCGCAGTTTTACCAATTTCATGAATGCGCGCTTTCCCCATCCGGAATCCGACCCCTGGCTGCTGGGCGGCGCCGAAGTGCCGGCGGTGGCGCCTGCCTAATCCATGCCTGCGGCGCCCCTTGTGCAAAAATTCATCGTCACGGACAATGCCATAACCCTAATTTACCGATTGCCCAGGCTCTTATGCTGATGTCCACCCAGGCCACTCGCTACGCGCATCAACTGCTGGAGGCGCGCGCCGCCAGTCATTTGATGGCGCCGCTGACCGGCGCCGCGGCGCTGACGCTGGCCGATGCCTATGAGGTGAGCAAGCACATACTCGATATCCGTATTGCCCAGGGGGAAGTGCCGGTCGGCCGCAAGATCGGCTTCACCAATCGCAACCTGTGGCCGAAATATGGCGTGGCCGAGCCGATCGGAGCACCGATCTGGGGCACCATGTTCGATACCACGGTGCGCTATGCCAGGGATAACCACGGCATCCAGAGCCTGACCGGCGCGCTGCAGCCGCGCATCGCGCCGGAAATCGTGTTCCGGCTGGGCAAGACGCCAACGCCCGGGATGTCGCCGGAAGCGCTGGCTGGCTGCATCGACTGGATGGCGCATGGGCTGGAGATCGTGATCTGCCCGTTTCCGGACTGGAAGTTCGAAGCGGCCGACGCGGTGGCCGCGTTCGGCCTGCATGGCGCGCTGATCGTCGGCCAGCCGCAGCCGCTGACCGCCGCCAGCCGCCGCACGTTATCGGACGTGCTGGCCGATGCCAGCGTCTCCCTGTCGTGCGGCGATACGTTGCAGGCGGCAGGCTTTGGCAGCGACGTGCTGGACAGCCCGGTGCAGGCCTTCTGGCATCTGCATCAGGTATTGCAGACGCAGTCGCCGAAGTTGGGATTCGCGCCGCTGGCGGCTGGCGAAATCATCGCCACCGGCACCTGGACCGACGCCTACCCGGTAGCGCCAGGGGAGACCTGGATGACGGCGTTTTCCGGGGTCAGCTTGCCAGGGCTGACGCTGTCGTTCGTCTAGTTCGGGCAAAAAAGAGGGTGGCGCGCCAGCCCACCCTCCTGCTGCGCCTGCAGTTCTTCTCATACGGATTCGTCATCAAAGTGAGAACAAGGCGCGCATCTGCAGGCAGTGCTGGTGCACGGCAAGGCGAAGCAACACAGTGTTCGCTTTGGTCGCGAATCCGTCTTACTCCGCGCGCAGCCAGGTCTGGGTGCGCCCCAGCAGCGGCATCCCGATGTAGCCGCGCACGTTCAGCTTCCTGCCATCGTCGTCCAGCGTCATCTTGCTCTTGTAGACCTTGCCGTTTTCCGGATCGAGGATCTGGCCGCCGCTATATTCGCCGCTCTCCTGCTTTTCCGGTTTCATGCCGGACAAGATCGTCATGCCGACCAGTGGCTGGTCCTTGCGCGCATCGGTGCATTTGTCGCATTTCGGATTCTGCTCTTCGTTCGGCGCGCGGAACAGTTTTTCGATTTTCCCCTTGTACTCGCCGCCGGCTTCGCTGATGCGGATCAGCGCCTTCGGCTGGCCGCTGTGGTCGTCGATGGTTTTCCACAGGCCGGCTGCCGAGGTTTGCTGGGCGGCGGCGGCCAACGGCAGCAGCGCGACAGCTGCGGCGGCCAGCAAGAGGGCTTTCAGCATGGTGTCTCCTTGTGCGATGGTGGGATGTTGGCTCGGGATTATTGATTATTTTCCAATTTTGTCAATTGCTCGCGCAATTTCTCCAGCGTCGCCGAAAAATTCGCCAGCCGTTCCTTCTCCTGCGCCACCACCGGCGCCGGCGCGCGCGCGACGAAGCTTTGGTTTCCGAGCTTGGCTTCGGCCTTGGCGATCTCGCCTTCCAGGCGCGCAATTTCCTTGCCGATCCGTTCGCGCTCGGCGGCCAGGTCGATCTCGACCTGCAGCATCAGCCGCACCTCGTCGACCACCGACACCGGCGCCGGTGACGTCGGCAGCGTGGCCAGCACTTGGACTTCGGACAGCTTGGCCAGAGCCTGCAGATAGGGCGCGAACGACTGTAGCCGCGCCTGCTGTTCGGCGCTGGCGGCCTGCATGATCAGCGGCACGCGCAGCGCTGGCGATAACTGCATCTCGCCGCGCAGGTTGCGGCAGGCATCGGTCAGCGCTTTCAACTGCGCCATCCAGGCTTCGGCCTGCTCGTCGATCTTTTGCGGCTGCGCCAGCGGATAGGCTTGCAGCATGATGCTGTCGCCTCCCGCTTGCAGCGTGCGGCCGGCCAGCGGAGCCACCGTTTGCCACAGCGTTTCGGTGATGTAGGGAATCACCGGATGCGCCAGCCGCAGTACGGTTTCCAGCACCCGCAAGAGCGTCCTGCGGGTGGCGCGCTGCTGGGCTTCGTTGCCGTGCTGGATCTGCACCTTGGCCATTTCCAGGTACCAATCGCAGTATTCGTCCCAGACGAACTTGTAGATCGCGGCGGCGATGTTGTCGAAGCGGTAGTCGGAAAAGCCCTTTTCGACTTCCGCCTCGGTGCGCTGCAGCAGCGACACGATCCAGCGGTCGGCCTGCGAGAAATCGAGATAGCCATCCTTGCAGACGCCGTCGACGTGGCTGTCGAGGCCGCAATCCTTGCCTTCCGTATTCATCAGCACGAAGCGTGTCGCATTCCACAGCTTGTTGCAGAAGTTGCGGTAGCCTTCGCAGCGGTTGAGGTCAAAATTGATGTTGCGCCCGAGCGAGGCGTAGCTGGCCATCGTGAAGCGCAGCGCGTCGGTGCCGAAGGCCGGGATGCCGGCGCCGAATTCCTTGCGGGTGGCTTTGGCGATCGTCTCCGCTTGCCTCGGATTCATCAGGCCGGCGGTGCGCTTGGCCACCAGCGATTCGACGTCGATGCCGTCGATCAGGTCGATCGGGTCGAGCGTATTGCCTTTCGACTTCGACATCTTCTGCCCGGCAGCGTCGCGCACCAGGCCGTGCACATAGACGGTCTTGAACGGCACGCGGCCGGTGAAATGGGTGGTCATCATCACCATCCGCGCTACCCAGAAGAAGATGATGTCGAAGCCGGTCACCAGCACCGAGGACGGCAGGAACATGTCGTATTCGGGCGTTTTTTCTGGCCAGCCGAGGGTCGAGAACGGCACCAGCGCCGATGAAAACCAGGTGTCGAGCACGTCGTGGTCGCGCTTGATGGGCTTGCCCTTGGCTTGCGCGCGCGCTTCTTCCTCCGAGCGCGCAACGTAGATATTGCCGTCGTCGTCATACCAGGCCGGGATCTGGTGGCCCCACCACAACTGGCGCGAGATGCACCAGTCCTGGATATTGTTCAGCCACTGGTTGTAGGTGGTGGTCCAGTTTTCCGGGATGAACTTGATTTCGCCGTTCGCCACTTTTTCCAGCGCGACTTCGGCAATCGACTGGCCGGGGAAATAGGTTCCCTCTGGCGCCGGCTTGCTCATCGCCACGAACCACTGGTCGGTCAGCATCGGCTCGATCACCGCGCCGGTGCGGTCGCCACGCGGCACCATCAGCTTGTGCGGCTTGGTCGCTTCCAGCAAACCCTGCGCCTCGAGGTCGGCGACGATCTGCTTGCGCGCATCGTAGCGATCCAAACCGCGGTATTTTTCCGGCGCGTGGTCGTTGATCTTCGCGTCGAGCGTCAGGATGGAAATCTGCTGCAGTTGGTGGCGTTGTCCGACGGCATAGTCGTTGAAGTCATGCGCCGGCGTGATCTTGACGCAGCCGGTGCCGAATTCCTTGTCGACATAGTCGTCGGCAATGACCGGGATTTCGCGCCCGGTCAGCGGCAGTTTCAGCATCTTGCCCACCAGGTGCGCATAACGCTCGTCGCTCGGGTCGACCGCCACTGCAACGTCCCCCAGCATGGTTTCCGGGCGCGTGGTGGCCACCGTCAGGTGGCCCGAATTTGATCCATCCGCGTCAGCCAGGGGGTAGCGGATGTACCACATGAAGCCGTCTTCTTCCTCGGACACTACTTCGAGGTCGGACACCGCGGTGCCCAGCACCGGGTCCCAGTTGACCAGCCGCTTGCCGCGATAGATCAGGCCCTGTTCGTACAGCCGCACAAACACCTCGGTCACGGTATCCGACAGCTTGTCGTCCATCGTGAAGTATTCGCGGCTCCAGTCGGTCGAGGCGCCCAGGCGGCGCATCTGGCCGGTAATGGTGGAGCCGGATTGCTCTTTCCACTCCCACACTTTTTCGACGAATTTTTCACGCCCCAGGTCATGACGGGAAATCTTTTGCGCATCGAGTTGCCGTTCGACCACGATTTGCGTGGCGATGCCGGCATGGTCGGTGCCGGGAATCCACGCGGTGTTGAAGCCGCGCATGCGGTGGTAGCGCGTCAGGCCGTCCATGATGGTCTGGTTGAACGCATGCCCCATATGCAGGGTGCCGGTGACGTTGGGCGGCGGCAGCTGGATGCTGAACGCGGGTTTGCCGGGATCGAGAGTGGCGGTGTAGTACCCGCGCTGCTCCCATTCGCTGCGCCAGAATTTTTCTATGTCGGCGGGGTCGAAAGATTTGGCTAATTCCATGGCTTGATGTTTGTCTTGGCGAAACCGAACATTATAAGGGAGGCTTTTTGGCAAAACCGTGGATGCGGCTATAATCCGTGCATGCCGTTTCAATGCGGCATAACGCTAGGGGTCCTGGCTGTGCGAGCTCGATAAAGGAGCGCGTGTCGCCGGGTGAGAAACACCCTCCGAACCTGATCTGGGTAATGCCAGCGAAGGGAAGCTTGAGAGAAGCAGGGCCGGACAACGTACATTCGTACGCGCCGGTTTTTCGCTCACATCCTCCTTTGCTGGCTCTTTAGCCTACGCAGTACACGCAAAGGAGCCACCATGAATGCCAATCCGAAATTTCTGTCCGCCACCGCGGCGGTCGACGCCGCCGCGGTGCAGCCGCTGCCAAATTCGCGCAAGGTCTACGTCGCGGGTTCGCGCCCGGACCTCAGGGTGCCGATGCGCGAGGTCAGCCAGGCCGATACGCCGGCCTCGCTTGGCGCGGAAAAGAATCCGCCGATTTACGTCTATGACACTTCCGGGCCGTACACCGATCCGGCGGCGCGGATCGATATCCGCTCCGGTCTGCCGGCGTTGCGCGCTGCCTGGATCGCCGAACGCAATGACACCGAGGAGTTGCCGGGGCTAACTTCGCGCTATGGGATCGAACGCCTGAACGATCCGGCTCTGGCCGAACTGCGCTTTAACCTGCGACGCCAGCCGCGCCGCGCGCTGGCCGGCAGGAACGTCACGCAAATGCACTATGCGCGCCAGGGGATCGTCACGCCGGAGATGGAATACATCGCGATCCGCGAAAATCTGCGCCGCCGCGAATATCTGGAAAGCTTGAAGGCCTCCGGCCCGAAGGGGCAGAAACTGGCCGACCTGATGGGACGCCAGCATCCGGGCCAGTCGTTCGGTGCCAGCATTCCAGCCGAGATCACGCCGGAATTCGTGCGTGCCGAAGTGGCACGCGGGCGTGCCATCATCCCCGCTAACATCAATCACCCGGAATCCGAGCCGATGATCATCGGCCGCAACTTCCTGGTGAAGGTCAACGCCAATATCGGCAATTCCGCCGTGACCTCGTCAATCGGCGACGAAGTCGAGAAAATGACCTGGGCGATCCGCTGGGGCGGCGACACCGTAATGGATTTGTCCACCGGCAAGCACATCCATGAAACCCGCGAATGGATCATTCGTAATTCGCCGGTGCCAATCGGCACGGTGCCAATTTACCAGGCGTTGGAAAAGGTCGACCGGATTGAAGACCTGAACTGGGAGCTGTTCCGCGACACACTGATCGAGCAAGCCGAGCAGGGCGTCGATTACTTCACGATCCACGCCGGTGTGCGCCTGAAATACGTGCCGCTGACGGCAAACCGCCTGACCGGCATCGTGTCGCGCGGCGGCTCGATCATGGCAAGGTGGTGTCTTGCGCATCACAAGGAATCGTTTCTGTACGAGCACTTCGAAGACATTTGCGCAATCATGAAGGCCTACGACGTCAGCTTCAGCCTCGGCGATGGCCTGCGGCCCGGCTCGATCTACGATGCCAACGACGAAGCGCAATTGAGCGAGCTGAAGACGCTGGGGGAACTGACGCAGATCGCCTGGAAGCATGACGTCCAGGTGATGATCGAGGGCCCGGGCCATGTACCGATGCAGTTGATCAAGGAAAACATGGAGCTGGAACTGGAGCAGTGCCACGAGGCTCCGTTCTACACGCTGGGGCCCCTGACCACCGATATCGCGCCCGGCTACGACCACATCACTTCCGGTATCGGCGCCGCCCAGATCGGCTGGTACGGTACCGCGATGCTCTGCTACGTCACGCCGAAGGAACACCTGGGCCTGCCGAACAAGGCTGATGTGAAGGACGGCATCATCACCTACAAGATCGCCGCGCATGCTGCCGACCTGGCGAAAGGCCATCCGGGCGCGCAGATCCGCGACAACGCCTTGTCCAAGGCACGCTTCGAATTCCGCTGGGACGACCAGTTCAATCTTGGCCTGGACCCGGACAAGGCGCGCGAATTCCATGACGAAACCTTGCCTAAGGATGCAGCCAAGACCGCGCATTTCTGCTCGATGTGCGGGCCGAAATTCTGCTCGATGAACATCACCCAGGATGTGCGCGACTTTGCCGCCGAAAAAGGCGTGACCGAAATCGGCGCCCTCGAGCTCGGCCTGCAGGAGAAGGCTACCGAGTTCGTGGAGAGCGGTGCCGAAATCTATCGCAAGCAGTGAGGCGGGCAGGTGAAGACATCGATGATCGAGATCCAACTGAACGGTGCGCCGCAAGCGCTGGCGCCGCCGCACAGCGTGCAGCAACTGGTGGAGTCGCTGCAACTGGCCGGCAAGGGTATCGCGGTGGCCGTCAACCGCGAAGTCGTGCCGCGCCGGCAGTGGCAAGAGCGGCAACTGCGGCCAGCGGATCGGGTCGACATCGTGCGTGCGATTGGTGGCGGGTAATTACCGGAGAGACAAATGAATTCCATTGAAAGTGCAGAAGCCGGCCTGAACATTGCCGGCAAGACCTACCGCTCGCGCCTGCTGGTCGGTAGCGGCAAATACAAGGACCTCGATCAGACGCGCGCCGCGACCGAGGCGGCCGGCGCCGAGATCATCACGGTGGCGATCCGGCGCGTCAACATCGGCCAGGACCCGAACGCGCCGAATCTGCTCGATGCGGTGCCGCCGTCCAAGTACACGATCCTGCCGAATACCGCCGGCTGCTACAACGCCCAGGACGCGGTGTACACGCTGCAACTGGCGCGCGAACTGTTGAACGGCCACAAGCTGGTCAAGCTGGAAGTGCTGGGCGACGAGAAAACGCTGTTCCCGAACATGCCGGAAACGCTGAAGGCGGCGGAGACCCTGGTCAAGGATGGCTTCGACGTCATGGTGTATTGCAGCGACGATCCGATCCAGGCGCGCATGCTGGAAGACCTCGGCTGCGTCGCCGTGATGCCGCTGGCTTCGCTGATCGGTTCCGGCATGGGCATCGTCAATCCGTGGAATCTGTCGCTGATCGTCGAACAGGCGAAGGTGCCGGTGCTGGTCGACGCCGGCGTCGGCACCGCCTCGGATGCGGCGATCGCGATGGAGCTCGGCTGCGACGGCGTGCTGATGAACACCGCGATTGCCGGCGCGCGCGATCCGGTGCGCATGGCGCGCGCGATGCGGCTGGCGGTCGAGGCCGGGCGCGAGGCGTATTTGGCGGGGCGCATTCCCAGGAAATTCGCCGCCTCGCCGTCGTCGCCGATGGCGGGGAGGGTGCAATGAGTTTCGCCCGCACCACTCCGCCGACCGTGCTGGTATTTTCCGGCTCCGACCCGAGCGGCGGCGCCGGCATGCAGGCCGACATCACGGCGATCGCCGCGCTTGGCGCGCATCCGTTTTCGGTGCCGACCGTGCTGACGGTGCAGGACAACGAGCGGGTATTCGGCGTGCATCCGCTGCCGCCGGAACTGGTGCGGCAGCAGGCGCAAGTGCTGATCGAGCGTTTCCGCATCGACGCCGTCAAGCTCGGCGTGGTCGGCAATCTGGCCAATGCCGAAGTGGTCGCCGAGCTGATCTCCGACCTGCGTTTGCGCCAGCCCGATCTGCCGGTGGTGTTCGATCCGGTGCTGGCCAACAACGGCGGCGATGCCCTGTCGTTGGAGGAGCCGATCGCCGCGATTGCGCCGCTGTTCGCGCTGGCCTCCCTGATCACGCCCAACCGGATCGAGGCCGAGCGCCTGTGCGGCGGCGCGGCCGATGCCCAGACGCAGGCCCGGGTATTACTGGGGCGCGGCTGCGCGCAGGTGCTGCTGAAAGGCGGCCACGGGCCAGAACGAGACGTGGTGCTGAATCAGTTGTTTGGTGCTGACGGCAGTTGGCAATCCTGGAGCTGGCCTCGCCTGCCAGGCGAATTTCATGGTAGCGGCTGTACGCTGGCAGCCGCCAGCGCGGCCCTGCTGGCGCATGGCTGCGACATGCAGGGAGCCGTGGCGCGCGCGCAGGAGTACTGCCAGCGCGCACTGGCCGGGTCCTATGCATTGGCAGCGGGGCAGCGCTTTCCGAGTCGAACCATCCCATTTTTGAAGGAGTTGGCGTGAGAGGTTTGTATCTGGTCACCCCCGATTGGAACGACACTGACACAATGCTGGCTATTACCGAGCGCGCGCTGCAAGGCGGCGCGGTGCTGGTGCAATACCGCCACAAGAGCGCCGACGCCGGCTTGCGGCAAGAGCAGGCGGGGGCCTTGCTGGTGCTATGCCGGCGCCATGGGCGGCCGCTGATCATCAACGATTTCGTCGAACTATGCGAAGCGCTGGATGCGGACGGAGTACACGTGGGCGGCACCGATGCGCCGGTGGCCGCAGTGCGGGTGCGACTGGGTCCGGACAAGATCGTCGGCGCCTCCTGTTATGGTGATTTGCAACTGGCGCGCGACGCGCATCGGGCCGGCGCCAGCTACGTTGCGTTCGGCGGCTTTTATCCGTCGCGCGTCAAGAAGTATGCAGTGACCACGCCGTTCGCCATCGTCAGCGCAGCGAAGGCGGAGATTCCGCTGCCGGCGGTGGTGATCGGGGGCATGACGGCCGGCAATGCGGCACCGCTGGTGACGGCCGGCGCCGACATGGTGGCGGCAATCAGCAGCGTGTACCTGGCCGCCGACGCACGGGCTGCCGCGCGCGAATTCGGCGCGCTGTTCGGCGCCTGAAGTATCGTACGTCGGGCTTCGGTCCGGCACGCTGAGTCAGCGTTGCGCTGGCAGCGCTGCGGCTACGTGGCTGGAGGCGGCCGGCGCCGCATCTGGACCGTCGTCTCTGCCGCGTTCGCCTGGTGTTCGCCTTCGAACACGGAAAATACCGTGCTGTTCTTGCCCTGGTTCTTGGCCCGATACATCAGCATGTCCGCGGCCTTGATCGCTTCACGGGTATTCAGCGTTGACGCCGGAAAGGTGATGGCGCCGATGCTGCAGGTGACCGTGAGGTGTTCGGACAGAAATGCCGCAGCCAGCGCCTGGCGCGCCTTGTTGATGATGCTGGCGGCGCCATGCTGGTCGGTGTTCGGGAACAGGATGCAGAATTCGTCGCCGCCCAGGCGGGCTATCAGGTCGGTGCGGCGGCAGGATTCTATCCAGATCCGGGACACCAGTTTCAGCACACGATCCCCCTCATCATGACCGCAGGTGTCATTGACCGATTTGAAGTCGTCCAGGTCGACGTAGGCCAGTGTGATCGGCTGGTTGTCGCGCGCCGCCAGGTCGAAGTGGTATTGCAGCATCGGCATGAAGGCGCGCGCGTTCATGCAGCCGGTCAGGTGGTCGGTACGCGCCAGCCGCTGCTCGAGCTGCAACCTCGTTTTCAGCTTGTGCAGCAGGGCGACGATGACCAGGTATAGCGCCAGTGGCGTCAGGCCGTTCCACAGCACGACCAATTCGTTGTCAGGCTGGCCCCAGACATTGGCCAGGCCGGCCGTGACCGACAGGAAGAACGATAGAAAGGCGGTCGCCGCGCCGGCGCGCTTGCCGGCGTACCAGGTGGTCAGCGTAATCGGGACGAAATAAAAGATGGCGAAGGAAAGCCGGAAGCCGGTCAGGAAATCGGCTATGCCGAGCAGGCAGACCGCAACCAGAATTAGCGCGTAGAACTGCGGGCGCGGGAGCGTCGTAAGGAAATCGTCAAGCTTGTTTAACACGAAACCCCCAGTGGCAGCGGATTCGACTGGCGTTGGATGTGTTGTGAAGGGACGCTCCTGGGCGGTACTGCTGCGTTTTGCCGGCGGGAAAACGAACTCTTGCCGTGATTTATTGTAGCGATTCGGCGGCGCCTTGTGCAACGCGGAATGCAAGAAATTGTTACGTTGCATCAAGCGCCGTGCGCAGCCGGGAAAGATCTACTCCGGGCTTATAATCGGGCATGCCCAATCTCCTGCACCAGCTCAATCCTGAACAACTTGCGGCGGTTACCCTGCCGGCCCAGTCGGCACTGATCCTGGCCGGTGCCGGTTCGGGCAAGACCCGCGTTCTCACCACCCGCATCGCCTGGCTGATTCAGACCGGCCAGGTTTCCCCGGCCGGGGTGCTGGCCGTGACGTTTACCAACAAGGCAGCCAAGGAAATGCTGACCAGGCTGTCCGCCATGCTGCCAATCAACACGCGCGGGATGTGGATCGGCACCTTCCACGGCTTGTGCAACCGCCTGCTGCGCGCACACCATCGCGACGCCGGTTTGCCGACCACCTTCCAGATTCTGGATTCGCAGGACCAGTTGTCCTTCATCAAGCGCCTGCTGAAAGCGAACAACGTCGACGATGAAAAATTCCCGCCGCGTAATCTGATGTATTTCATCAATGGCGCCAAGGACCAGGGCTTGCGCGCCGGTGCGATCGCGGCGAACGACGATTACGAGCGCCGCTGCGTCGAGCTGTACGAGTTGTACGACAGCCAATGCCAGCGCGAGGGTGTGGTCGATTTTGCCGAGCTGTTGCTGCGCGCCTATGAACTGCTGTCCCGCAATCAGCCGCTGCGCGAGCATTATCAGGCGCGCTTCCGGCATATTCTGGTGGATGAATTCCAGGATACCAACGATTTGCAATACAAGTGGTTGAAGTTGCTCTCGGGCCAGGGTGGCAGCAACCCCGGCGCGGTGTTTGCGGTGGGCGACGATGACCAGAGCATTTATGCGTTTCGCGGCGCCAACGTCGGCAACATGACGGCTTTCGAGCGCGAATTCAAGGTCCAGAACCTGATCAAGCTGGAGCAGAACTACCGCTCCTATGGCCATATCCTGGATAGCGCCAACACGCTGATCGCGCACAACAGCAAGCGTCTCGGCAAGAACCTGCGTACCGATGCCGGCCATGGCGAGCCGGTGCGGATTTTCGAGGCGGCCAGCGACTTGCAGGAAGCGCAATGGCTGATCGAGGAAGTCAAGAACCTGATCCGGGAGGGCGCTGCCAGGAGCGAAATCGCGCTGCTGTACCGCTCGAATGCACAATCGCGGGTGCTGGAGCACGCGCTGTTTTCGGCCGGCATCCCGTACCGCGTGTATGGCGGCCAGCGCTATTTCGAGCGCGCCGAGGTCAAGCATGCAATCGCCTACCTGCAGTTGATGGACAACCCGCACAACGATTCGGCATTCCTGCGGGTGGTGAATTTTCCGACGCGTGGCATTGGCGCCCGCTCGCTCGAGCAGTTGCAAGACGTCGCCCGCCAGTACGGCATTTCTCTGTACGCGGCAGTGCCGTATGTGGCCGGCAAGGCTGGCAGCACGCTGGGCGGCTTCATCAAGCTGATCGAAGGCTTGCGCTTCGAGACGCAACAGCTGCCGCTGCCGGAAATGGTGCAGATCGTGCTCGACGGCAGTACGCTGATCGAGCATTACCGCAACGAGCGCGAAGGCGCCGACCGCATCGAAAACCTGGAGCAACTGGTGAATGCGGCCACCTTGTTCGTGTCGGAAGAAGGTTTCGGCCTGGAGGCGCCGGCGCAACTGGGGCCGAAAAGCCAGGCGGCGGTCGGCCCGGGAGTGGCCAGCGCCGACGGCGGCATCGAGGTGTTGGATGCCGATGCCCCGCTGCCGGCGGTGATGTCGCCGCTGTCGGCCTTCCTGTCGCACGCCTCGCTGGAAGCCGGCGACAATCAGGCGCAAGCCGGGCAGGATGCGCTGCAACTGATGACGGTGCATTCGGCCAAGGGGCTGGAATTCGATGCCGTGTTCATCACCGGGCTGGAAGAGGGCCTGTTCCCGCACGACAATTCACAGCAGGAAGAGGGCGGCATCGAGGAGGAGCGGCGCCTGATGTATGTGGCGATCACGCGCGCCAAGCGGCGGCTGTACATCAGCTTTGCGCAAACCCGCATGCTGCACGGCCAGACCCGCTACAACATGAAGTCGCGCTTCTTCGACGAGTTGCCGGAAGAGGCGCTGAAATGGCTGACGCCGCGCGTCCAGCACAACTGGTTCGGCCATGCGCCGAAAGCGGCCTGGGATCAGAAGGCGGCGGCCGGCGTCGATGCAGCGCACAATGCCATTGCCCACAACTTCGGCAAGGCCACGATCGGCTGGCGTGCCGGCGAAGCGGTGCGCCATCCGAAGTTCGGCGAAGGCGTGATCGTCAACCTCGAAGGCAGTGGCGGCAGCGCGCGCGCCCACATCAATTTCGGCCGGCATGGCATGAAGCTGCTCGACCTGAGCGTGGCCAAGCTGGAAAAGATCGCGCCGCAGTTGAACCGGCAAGTCTGAAACGCCGGCAATCCCTGCGCCCCGTTGCGGGGCCGCGCAGTGCTCGATTCGCAGTGGATGGAACTTTTTTCGCCGCCGTTCGTTGAAGCGGATATCGACGATGCGAAATTTTGCCCACCTTGACGACAATCAATGCGCAGCGCTGGCACAAGGTGGCGAGGGCAAGGCGTTTGCGGCGCTGGTGGCGCGCTATCAGGACCGGATCTACCGCTTCCTGCTGCGCCTGACGCGACAGCCGGACGACGCGCTGGAACTCACGCAAGAGACTTTCTTGCGCGCGCACCAGGCACTGGATCGCTGGCGCGCCGATGCCCTGTTCAAGACCTGGCTGTTCCGGATTGCGCGCAACAGCGCGTTCGACCGCTTGCGACGCGACAAGCTGGTCGAGTTCGTGGCGCTGGGGGACGACGTCGAACTGCCCGATTGCGCCGCCGGGCCGGAGGCGATCCTGGAAACCGCGCAGCGCGTGCGCCAGCTGGAAGCGGCGCTCTTAGCGCTGCCGGCGGCGCATCGGGAAATCCTGCTGCTGCGGGAAATCGAAGAAATGTCCTACGATGAAATCGCACTGGTGCTCGGCTTGAACGCCGGTACGGTGAAGTCGCGCATCGCCCGCGCCCGCGGCGCGCTGCTCGAGCAAGTCAAACGCCAACCGGAGCTGTCGTCATGAATTGCCCCCTGGATGATGAAATTTCCGCTTACGCGGACGACATGCTGCCGCCTGTGGTGCGCCGGCAGTTGGCAGCGCACCTGTCCTCTTGTCCGCTGTGCCGGCAGCGGCTGGAAGAGTTCAGCGCGCTGCGCCACGCCTTGCAGCAGTTGCCGTCGCCGCAGTTGGGTTTTGATCTGGCGGCGCGGCTGCAGCCGCAATGGGACGTACGGCCGGCGCGGCAGGCGCCGCCGCGCCGGCCTTGGCTGAACTGGGTGGGTTGGGGTGGGCCGGGGCTGGCGGCGGCGCTGTCGATTGCCTCCGGTGTCTGGCTCGGCAGCCTGATGCTCGGCGGTGGTAGCGCGGCAGTGTCCTCGAGCAGCATCGTGCGGGTATTCGATCCGGTGCCGCCGGGCGGGTTGTGCGCGGCGGCCGAGCTGTGCTGCGGGTCAACCAGAATGCCATGAAAGGAATGCCATGAATCGACCCTTTGTCAAATGGCTGCTGGCCATTTCCCTGTCGCTGAATGTCGGCATCATCGTCGCCGTGGTGGTGGCTCAGATGAAAACGGTGGCACCGCCCGTCGGTCCGGCGAGCACGGTCAACTTGCCCGACTACCTGCAGTTGAACGCGCAACAGCGCACGCGCTGGCAGCAAATCGAAAGGGAATTCCTGCAGGACCTGTCCGTCAACTGGCAGCAGATCCGATCCCGGCGTGAGGCGCTGGTGCGGCAGATCTTTTCGGAAGCGGCCGAGCGCGCCGCGATCGACGCCGAACAGGCGCAGATCGCCGCCTTGCAGGACAGCCAGCAACGGCGGGTGATCCAGCAGCTGCTGGCGGAACGCGATTTGCTCGATGCCCAGCAGCGGCAAAAACTGATGGCGCTGCTGCTTGGCCGTTACACGCAGGAGGCGAGCGAAGAAGAGCAACTGCATCGGCACTGACGCCGGCGCCGAACAAAAAAATCGGAAACGGGGGAACATTCCGGCGTGCGCTTCGTTAGTACAGGTAAGGCCAGTGAGTGACTGGCCCGAAACCACTTCAACCTGTTACGGAGCAACCGATGAAATCACCTGTATTTTTAATGGCAGCCCTGGCGTTGTCCCTGCCGCTATCCACGCTCGCCGCTGAATCGGCCCACCACGATCACGGCGACGCCCCGACCAAGATCGAACTGAACGCCGGCAAGAAATGGGTCGGCGATGAATCGCTGCGGACGGCGATGAGCGCGATGCAGCAGCAGATCAAGAAAGCCTTGCCGGCCGCTCACCACGGCAAGCTGAGCACGGCCGATTACCAGGCGCTGGGCGCCGACTTGACCAAGCAGGTCGCCTACATCGTCCAGAACTGCAAGCTGGAACCGAAGGCGGATGCGCAACTGCACGTGCTGATCGCGCAGATCGGACAGGGGATCGAGGCGATCGAAGGCAAGGAAGGGGACGCTCACCGCGCCGACGGCGTGGTGAAGGTGGCGCAGACCCTGAACAGCTACGGCAAGCATTTCGAGCATGCCGGCTGGAAGGCGGTCAAGCTGCCGGCCTGAAGCCGGTAGCGGCGGCCGGCAACGCAGGCGGGTCGCCGACCGCCGCAGGCTCGCCGGATTCCCGTGGCTTAAGCGCAGCGGCCGGCCTATGCACGCCTGGCTAGCGCCGGCCGGTTGCGCGCCGGGCGGTACTGGGCGTGATTGATCATGGCCGACTTCGGGCGCGGGGCATTCGTGTTCACCGCCGCCAGTTTGAAGACGCCGACTGCCTGCGACAGTTTCACCGCCTGCTGCTCGAGGATGGTGGCGGCATTCGCCGCCTGCTCCACCAGCGCCGCGTTCTGCTGCGTGACGTCATCCATGTGTGCGACGGCCGTATTGACCTGGCCGATGCCCAGGCTCTGCTCGTTGCTGGCAACGGTGATCTCGCCCATGATGCTGGTTACCTGTTGCACCGAACTGACGATGTCGTTCATGGTGTGGGTGGCCTCGCTCACCAGTTGATTGCCGATTTCAACCTTGTCCACCGAGTCGTCGATCAGCGCCTTGATTTCCCTGGCGGCGCTGGCCGAACGCTGCGCCAGGTGGCGCACTTCGCCGGCCACCACGGCGAAGCCGCGGCCCTGTTCGCCGGCGCGTGCGGCTTCCACCGCGGCATTCAGCGCCAGGATGTTGGTCTGGAAGGCGATGCCGTCGATCAGACCGATGATGTCGACGATCTTTTTGGCCGAGCTGCTGATCTCGCTCATGGTGGCGCCAACCTTGGTCACCACCTCGCCGCCAGCGAGCGCGACGGCGGAGGCCGAGCTGACCAACTGGTTGGCTTCGCCGGCGCTCGCCGCGTTCTGCTTCACGGTGGCGGAAAACTGTTCCATGCTGGCCGCAGCCTGTTCCAGACTCGACGCCTGCGCTTCAGTGCGGCCCGATAAATCCATGTTGCCGACCGCGATTTCATGGGTGCCATGGCGGATGGTGTCGACATTCGCGCGCACGTCGCCGACGATTGCCGCCAGATTGACGTTCATCTGCTGCAGCGCGCTCATCAACTGCCCGGTTTCGTCGCGGCCACTGCGGCCGAAGCGGGTGGTCAGATCCCCGGCGGCAATCGCGCGCGCGACGTCGGTGGCCTGCTTCAGGGGGGCGATCACCGCCGCATGCAGCGCAACCCAGAGCACGCCGGCCAGCGCCACGCCGAGCGCGGTCAGGGTCGCGACCAGCACGCCCGGCGTCGAGTCGATTCCATCCAGTGCGGACAAGGCAACTCCGCCCAGCGCCAGCAGCAGCAGACTCATGGCGCCCATGCCGATTCCCAGCCGTCGCGCCAGCGAGATTTCGCGCAGTCGCGCCAGCCGACAGACCAAGCCGGTCCGGATCACGCTGCCTTGGCGCAGCGCGATGCCGGCGGCGCGGCCTTCGCGCAACAGGCGATACGCCTGGCTGGCGGCTTCGATCTGCTGCGCGCTGGGCTTGGTGCGTACCGACATGTAGCCGACCGTGCGCCCGCCCTCCTTGACCGGCGTGACGTTCGCCAAGACCCAGTAAAAGCCGCCGCCCTTGCGCCGGTTCTTGATCACGCCGGTCCAGGGAATGCCGGTTTTCAGCGTGTCCCACAGATCGGCGAATGCTTCGACCGGCATGTCCGGATGGCGCACGATGTTTTGTGGCTGGCCCAGCAATTCTTCTTCGCTGAATTCGCTGGCTTCGACGAAGGCGGGGTTGACGTAGGTGATGTTGCCGTCCAGGTCAGTGGTGGAAACGATGTGCTGGTCGGCCGTCAACTGGTATTCGGCATTGGTGACCGGGGTGTTCAGGCGCATGCAGGGAGTCCTGTAATGATTGGATTTTGAATTCGGATGCGGGCCGGTAGCGAGCGGCAGCGCTGCTTGCCGTTACACGATGCACGCGTGGTTTGCGCAAATCCACATTAACGGCATGGTTTTAGAAAAATTGAGAGGAATGGCGCTTGCCGGGAAAAACGCCAGCTTCGGCAGTCATGTGGTTTTTCAAGCCGGAAGGATGGGTGCCGCCGCTTCACCCGTCCCGGAAGCAGCGGGCTGGTATTGCTGGCGGCGCCCGATGCAGTCAACCCGGCGCGACCGGATTGATCGCAGTCGTGCGGCGCGTCCTGGCCGATTTCGATGAATTGCGGAGTATATTGGAATTTCGGCCTTTTTATACCCGATACCAACCATATATGGTGGGAGTATATTGTAAATCCAGTTATGCCGATGGGCCAAGAGCAGGCTTGCCGAAGACGTGGGTATAGGTCGGATAGAACGAGCAGTACATGACCACGGTGAGCACGATCGATAACGGCAGCAGCACCATGATGGTAATGATCGCCTTTTCAAACAGCAGTGCGGTCACCAGGCTGGCGAGCACCGGCAGCAGCACGCCGATCGCGGCCCAGGCCAGGCCATAGACCAGAAACGCCCGGCCCTGGCGCCAGACCGCGAAAAAGCTGTAGAAGATCGCTTTCGCCACGCCCATTTCCTGCCACGCGATCAGCGCTGCGGCGTACCAGAAGGCCATCGCCGCCGGCGTATACAGGGTGGCGGCAAACAGCATCGCCAGCACCATGTTGGAGTCGCGCACAGTCTCCGCTTCCAGCGCGCGCTGGCCGGAGATGGCCTGCCAGAACACGCCGCCGTCGGTCACGCTGGAAGCGGCGACCGCCAGGACCGCCGCCAGCAGATACAGCGCGCCCAGTTGCAGCAGGCGGTTTCTGGCCGGCGAGCGAAAGCCGGTCAGCAGCAGATTCGGAAATACCCGCTGGCCGCGCTCGATGTTGGCGCAGGCCTGCAAAAAGCCGATCGAAAAAATCGGCACCAGGAACAGCGGCAGCACCTGTCCCAGCAGCGGCACCAGGCCGACCACCAGCATCAGGAACATGTAGGCCATGAACAGCGTGGACATTTCGGCCGGCTGCTTGCGAAACAGCGCGAAACCTTCCTTGACCCAGAGCCAGCCGGATTTTGCGGGTAATTTTTCCATGCCTGATGATCAGTAAAGTGACGGCGCCGGGTGCGCCACGCGCTGCCGCAGAATGCGCTCGAAGTGGCCGGGGTCGTGCGGCGTCAGCATTTCGGCGTCGCGCGGCAGGTAAAAATCATACAGCCGCGACAGCCAGAAGCGCAGCGCGCCGGCACGCAGCATCGGCTGCCAGGCCTCCTGCTCGCCGGCGGTGAATGGCCGCACCGCGTGGTAGGCGGCCAGCATGGCCTGCAGCCGCGGGATATCGAGCGTGCCGCTGTCCAGGTCGATGCACCAGTCGTTGACGGTGACCGCAAGGTCGAACAGCCAGGTGTCGCAGCCGGCGAAATAAAAATCGAAGAATCCGGTCAGGCGCGCGCCATCGAACATCACGTTGTTGCGAAACAGGTCGGCGTGCACCGGCCCGTTGGGCAGCGCCTGATAAATACTGGTGGCGGCGAAGGCTTCCTGGAATTGCACTTCCGAGCGCAACAGCGCCTGCCGTTCCGCATCCAGGTAAGGCAATACCGCCGGTAGCGTTTCGTGCCACCAGGCGAGGCCGCGCAGGTTCGGTTGATGGAGCGGAAAATCCTGCGCCGCCAGGTGCATCCTGGCCAGCATCGTGCCGACTTCGGCGCAATGCTGCGGCGCCGGGTCGGTCAGGCAGTGGCCTTCCAGCTTGCTGACGATCGAGGCCGGCTTGCCATGCAACGTATTCAAAATCTTGCCGTGGTGGCTGGCTACCGGCGCCGGCACCAGCACACCGCGCGCGGCCAGGTGGCGCATCAGTTCCAGGTAGAACGGCAATTGCTCGAAACTGAGTTTCTCGAAGATGGTCAGGACGTATTCGCCGCGCTCGGTGGTGATGAAGAAATTGCTGTTTTCGATGCCGGAGGCGATGCCGCGGATGTCAAGCGCTTTTCCGAGAGGGAACTGGGTAATCCAGTCACTGAGGTCAGCCAGGCTGACCGGAGTAAATACTGCCATGAGGAAAAAGAAAAAAAGTGGGCATCAGCAAAGGGTCGGGCAGTTCACGCCGGATTCACCCGTGAATTTTCGGCGTGAACCTCATGCGAGAATCATTTGGCGGCCGGCTGCGGCGCATCCGGCACCTGGTCCACCTGTTTCTGCTCTTTCTGCGGCTTCATGTCGAATTCCAGCACCTGCCATTGCGAGCCGCGCATCGACTTGCTTTCGACGTCGCCGGGCAGCGAACTCCCCGGTTGTTCATTCGGTTTCAGGTAATAGGTGCTGCCGCCGCTGTGCACCTTGACCTCGGTCACCTTGCCCTCTTTTTTCTTTTGCGTGATCGGCTGCTCACCCTCGCCCGGCTTGCGGATCGTGATGGTAGGCGCTTCGCCTTCGTTCAAGGGCTGGGTTTGCGGCGGCGGCGCCGGGTTGGCGGGCTGCTGCGCGCCGGCCAGTTGCGGCATGGCATAAGCGGCCATGCACACGGTGATGATCGGCCAGATGCGGAGGGTGTGCGAGGTGTACGTCATGGTCGCGGGTCGCCTGAAAAACCTGAGATGGAAGAATGGTCATTGTAACAAACTGGCTGCCATCCGCCGCCGTCCAGATCAAAGAAAGGCACCGGTGTGGCGGGCGTCCTCGGGCGTCAGCAGCGACGGTTCCTGGTAGAAATCGACGATCGCATTCAGGATGTTGACCGGCTCGTCAATCACCTTGAACAGTTCCATGTCCTTCTGGTCGATCATGCCGTTGCCGACCATCTGCTGTTGCAGCCATTGCACCAGCCCAGCCCAGTATGCGGTGCCGACCAGGATCACCGGGATGCGGCGCGATTTGCCGGTCTGCATCAGCGTCAGCGCCTCGGTCAATTCATCCAGCGTGCCGAGGCCGCCCGGCAGCACGATATAGGCATCCGCATGCTTGACGAAGGCGACCTTGCGCGCGAAAAAATGGCGGAACGAAATCGAGATGTCCTGCCACGGGTTGCTGGTCTGTTCGCGCGGCAGTTCGATATTCAAGCCCACCGACGGCGAGCTGCCTTCAAACGCCCCCTTGTTGGCCGCGCCCATGATGCCGGGACCGCCGCCGGACATCACCGCAAAGCCGGCGTCCGACATGCGGCGTGCGATATCGATGGCGAGCGCGTAATACGGATCATCCGGCTTGGTGCGGGCGGAACCGAAGATCGAGACCGCCGGACGCAGCTCCGACAGGCGTTCAGTCGAGTCGATAAACTCTGCCATAATCGTGAACATATTCCACGATTCATGGGCCTTCTTCGCGGTGGCGCGTTCGAGGTCGGTCACCTGCCGCAGCCGCGGCACATTCTTTCCGTTGATTTCCATATGCAAAAAACCCTGTTGCTCGTTGATGGTTCCAGTTACCTGTACCGGGCATTTCACGCGCTGCCCGACCTGCGCGGCCCGGATGGCGCACCGACCGGCGCGCTGTACGGCATGATCGCCATGCTGCGCCGCCTGCGCCAGGACTACGCCGCAGCATACATGGCCTGCATCTTCGACGCAAAAGGCAAGACCTTCCGCGACGACCTGTATGCCGACTACAAGGCGCAGCGCAAGGCGATGCCGGACGATCTGGTGCGCCAGGTCGAGCCGATCCACGAAGCGGTGCGGGCGATGGGCTGGCCGATCCTGATGGTCGATGGCATCGAGGCCGACGACGTGATCGGCACGCTGGCGGTGCAGGCCGCCGCCGCCGGCCTGCAGACGGTGATCTCGACCGGCGACAAGGACCTGGCGCAACTGGTCAACCAGCAGGTCACGCTGGTCAACACGATGAACAACGAAAAGCTTGACCGCGCAGGCGTGCTCGCCAAGTTCGGCGTGCCGCCCGAGCGCATCGTCGATTACCTGTCCCTGATCGGCGACAGCGTCGACAACGTCCCGGGCGTGGCCAAGGTCGGCCCGAAGACGGCCGTCAAGTGGCTGACGCAATACGAGTCGCTGGATGGTGTGATCGCCAACGCTGGCGCCATCGGCGGCGCAGTCGGCGCCAATTTGCAGGCGGCGCTCGACTGGCTGCCGCAGGCCAGGGTGCTGGTCACCGTCAAGACCGATTGCGATCTTTCCCAGCAGATGGCGTCGATCGAGCAGTCGCTGGTGCCGCAGCCGGAAGACCGCGAAGCGATGATCGCGTTCTACCAGCGCCACGGCTTCAAGACCTGGCTGCGTGAACTGACCGGCAGCGCCGTCGCCCGGCGCGAGCCGGCGCCGCTGGCCGCCGGCGCCGACCCGCAAGGGGGGCTGTTCGCGGCTGACGAGCCCGCGCTGGAGTCGATGCCGGCGCATTACGAGACCGTGCTGACGGTGGCGCAACTCGAGCAATGGCTGGCGCGCATCGACCATGCGCCGCTGACCGCGATCGATACCGAAACTACCTCGCTCGATCCGATGGCGGCGCAACTGGTTGGCATTTCGCTGTCCTGCGAGCCGGGAGTCGCGGCCTATATTCCGCTCGCGCATCGCTACCCGGACGCGCCCGAGCAGTTGTCGCGCGAGCTGGTGCTGGAGCGCATGCAGCCCTGGCTGGAAGATCCGGCCAAACCGAAGCTGGGCCAGAACCTGAAATACGACAGCCACGTATTCGCCAATCACGGCGTGCAACTGCGCGGCATCGTGCACGACACGCTGCTGCAGTCCTACGTGTTCGAGTCGCACAAGCGGCACGACATGGACAACCTGGCGCTGCGCCACCTGAACCGCCAGACCGTCACCTTCGAGGAAGTGTGCGGCAAGGGAGCCGGCCAGATCTGCTTCGATGCCGTCGAAATCGGGCGCGCCACCGAATACGCGGCGGAAGATGCCGACATCACGCTGCAACTGCATCAGGCGATGTGGCCGCACGTGGCCGCCAGCGACAAGCTGCGCTATATCTACCAGAGCATCGAACTGCCGACCGCGGTGGTGCTGCAGAAAATGGAGCGCACCGGCGTCCTGATCGACGCCGCGCTGCTCGGCGCGCAATCGGCCGAGCTGGGGCGGCGCATGCTGGAGATCGAGCAGCAGGCGTACGAGCTGGCGGGGCAGCCGTTCAACCTGAACTCGCCGAAGCAGATCGGCGAGATATTCTTCGACAAGCTGCAACTGCCGGTGGTCAAAAAAACGCCGTCCGGCACGCCCTCGACCGACGAAGAGGTGCTGCAGAAGCTGGCCGAGGACTATCCGCTGCCGAAGGTCCTGCTCGACTACCGCAGTCTGTCCAAGCTGAAATCGACCTACACCGACAAGCTGCCGAAGATGGTCGATCCCCGCACCGGGCGCGTGCATACCAATTACGCGCAGGCAGTGGCGGTCACCGGCCGCCTGGCGTCGAACGATCCCAACCTGCAGAACATCCCGATCCGTACCGCCGAAGGGCGCCGCATCCGCGAAGCCTTCATCGCGCCGGCCGGAAGCAGCATCATGTCGGCCGACTATTCGCAGATCGAGCTGCGCATCATGGCGCACATCTCGGGCGACCCCAATATGCTGCGCGCGTTCGCCGACGGCATCGACATCCACCGCGCCACCGCGGCCGAGATCTTCGGCGTGGCGCCGGCCGAGGTCACGAGCGAACAGCGGCGCTACGCCAAGGTCATCAACTTCGGCCTGATGTACGGCATGAGCGCGTTCGGCCTGGCCGCCAACCTCGGCATCGAGCGCGCCGCCGCGCAGATGTATATCGAAAAATATTTCGCACGCTTTGCCGGCGTCGCCCAGTACATGGCCGACACCCGGGCCAAGGCGAAGGCGCAGGGCTACGTCGAAACCGTGTTCGGGCGCCGCCTGTGGCTGCCCGAGATCAATTCGCCGAACGGCCCGCGCCGCCAGGCTGCCGAGCGTGCCGCGATCAACGCACCAATGCAGGGCACCGCGGCCGACCTGATCAAGCTGGCGATGATCGCGGTGCAGGACTGGATCGAAGCCGAGCGGCTGGCCTCGCGCATGGTGATGCAGGTGCACGATGAATTGGTGCTGGAAGTGCCGCAGGCCGAGCTGGAGTTGGTGCGCACCGAGCTGCCGCGCTTGATGGCGGGCGTGGCCGACCTGAAAGTGCCGCTGATCGCCGAGGTCGGAGTCGGCGCCAACTGGGATCAGGCGCACTAGACTCCCGGGCGCTGGCCGTCATCCGTGTCGAGCGCGGAGCGGCAATGATGGGTATGCTACATGGACGGTTTTCGCGGTACGCCATACTTTCAAAAGGGGGCATTGCCATGACACGATTCGCCGAAGAATTCGATAGTCTCACCAAAACCGCGCTATCCGGCGAGCTCGGCCGCCGCGAGTTCATCAAGGTGGCGCTTGGCAGCGGCTTTGCCGCCGCAGTGTTGCCGGTGCAGGCGCAGAACGTGATCACGACCGATACGGCAGGCCTGATCGCCGGCACGGTGACGCTGAATGTCGGCGGCCAGAGCGTGCCGGTGTACCGGGCGCAGCCGGCCGGTGGCAAGGATTTTCCGGTGGTGCTGGTGGTGTCCGAGATCTTCGGTGTGCATGAACATATCGCCGATGTCGCACGCCGTTTCGCCAAGCAGGGCTATATGGCGCTGGCGCCGGAATTGTTCGTGCGCCAGGGCGACGCCCACAATGCGCCGTCGATCACCGACTTGATGAAGAACATCATTGCCAAGGTGCCGGACGCACAAGTGATGGGCGATCTCGACGCCTGCGTCGCCTGGGCCGCAGCGAACGGGGGCAATACCGGCAAACTCGGCATCACCGGCTTTTGCTGGGGTGGGCGCATCGTCTGGCTGTATGCGGCGCACAACCCGCAGGTCAAGGCCGGGGTTGCCTGGTACGGTCGGCTGGTGGGCGAGAAAACGGCGCTGACGCCGCAGCAGCCGATCGACATTGCGCCGACCCTGAAAACCCCGGTGCTGGGGCTGTATGGCGGCAAGGACACTGGTATTCCGCAAGACACCATCGAGCAAATGAAGGCGGCGCTGGCCAAGGCTGGCAACCGTTCGGAATTCGTGGTCTATCCGGACGCCGGCCATGCCTTCCATGCCGATTACCGGCCGAGCTATGTCGAAGCCGACGCCAAGGACGGCTGGCGCCGGGCGCTGGCCTGGTTCAAGGCGCACGGCGTGGCCTGAACCTTGCCGCCGGGCGCCGGCATGGCACGGATGGAACCAGGATGACGTCCTTGAGCCACTATTGGAAGCAGCTGCCGCTCAGCGCCCAGTTCCCAGTTCCTACCGATCGACTGCATCCAAGCCGCTATCATCAGAGCTGACTTGCCGGCTTCGGGCATGCCCGCCATCCGTGATTCCCGGGCAACAATGCCGAAGCTTACTGCGTGCGCCAATAGCCGGTGGGCCTGCGATCGGCCGTCCACCCGTCGTTCACCAGCGTGCCATCATTTGCCGAAAAGCTCTGGCTGTGCTTTAATTTGCAACCTTGTTGCATATGCTTGCGCTTTTCCGGGACCCAAAATTAACTCCACGCTTGTTTCCATTCTGCTTGCCACCATCATTTCCGGGGTTTTCAGCATCAGCGCCGCCGCGATTTTTTCCTTTTCGCTGTTATCGAAAATGGTCGACCGGATGGTCAGCTTATCGGTCGGCATTTTGCTGGCGACCTCGCTGCTGCACGCGCTGCCGGAAGCCTTTGAATCGGATGCCGACGCCCATGCCCTGTTCGCCACTTTGCTGGCCGGGCTGCTGGGTTTTTTCCTGCTGGAAAAATTTGCCATCCTGCGCCACTCGCATCATTACGAAGGCGACGGCCACCATCATCACCACGGCCACGACCGGCACGAAGCCGGCAAGGCTGGCTGGATGATCCTGGTCGGCGACGGCCTGCACAATTTCACCGACGGCATCCTCATCGCCGCCGCCTTCCTGGCCGATCCCAAGCTTGGCATCGTCACCGGGCTGGCCATCATCGCGCACGAGATCCCGCAGGAAATCGGCGACTTCATCGTGCTCCTGAACGCCGGTTTTTCGCGCGCCCGCGCTTACGTCTACAACCTGCTGTGCAGCCTGATGGCGGTGGCCGGCGGCGTGCTCGGCTACTTCACGCTGGAGCGCGGCATGCAGTGGATTCCGTATGTACTGGTGCTGGCCTCGTCCGGTTTCATCTACATCGCGGTGTCGGACCTGATGCCGCAGATGCAGCGCCGCGCGACGCTGCGTGAAACGGTGCCGCAAGTGCTTTTGATCGGGCTCGGCGTGGTGGTGGTATTCTTCCTGACCCATCACGCGCATCAAGGCTGATCGCGGCGCCGCATTGCCGGAACGGCAAGTGCCCCGGCGCGGCAACCGAGCCAGGTGCGCCACACGTACTACCCACATGAATCCGCAAGCATCCGGGCACGCTGCCCGTCGCAGTTTCAAGGCGCGCCTGATCGCGCGTTTCGACCGTTTCCTGAGCCAGCCCGCCACCGAGCGCCGGCTGACGCGACTGGGTCGCATCGGCGGCATGGCCGCCGCGACGCTCTTGGCGTATATCGGGTTCCTGATCGTCACCATGCCGACCATCGGCGACCTGCGCCTGGCGCGGGTGGCGCAGCCGACCCAAATCCTGGCCGCCGACGGCAAGCTGCTCGACAGCTTCGCCGTCCAGCAGCGCGAACGGGTCACGCTGGAGCAGATTTCGCCTCATGTGATCGAGGCGCTGATCGCCACCGAAGACCACCGCTTCTACCAGCATCATGGCGTCGACTTTCGCGGCACCGCGGCCGCCATCGTGCATACCGCACGCGGCGATACCCAGGGCGGATCGACCATCACGCAGCAGTTGGCGCGCAACCTGTTCCCGGATGAAATCGGCCGTTCGCGTAACCTGAATCGCAAGGTCAAGGAAATCATCACGGCCTTCAACATCGAGCGCACCTACAGCAAGCGCGAAATCCTGGAAACCTACCTGAACACCGTGCCCTTCCTGTACAACGTGTACGGCATCGAACTGGCCGCGCGCACCTACTTCGACAAGTCGGCCGCCGAGCTGAACCTGCTGGAAAGCGCGACCCTGGTTGGCATGCTGAAGGGTACCTCTTACTACAACCCGGTGACCAACCCGGAACGCTCGGTCAAGCGGCGCAACGTGGTACTGGCGCAGATGGTCAAGCGCGGCAAGCTGTCCGAGGCCGAGTTCAAGAAACTGCAGCGCAAGCCGCTGCGGGTGCACTTCAGCCGCCAGGTTGGTCCGGGCGGGGCCGCCGGCCATTTCGTCGCCTGGACCCGCAAATGGCTGATTGACTGGGCCGACCGCAACGACTACGACTTGTACGCCGACGGCCTGACGGTGCAGACCACGCTCGACCCCGGCTTGCAGGAAGCGGCGATGCAGGCGGTGGCGCGGCAGATGGCGGCGCTGCAGAACATCGCCGACGTCGAATGGGGCATGAATTCGGCGGGACTGATTTCCGGCTCGCCGGCGACCTACGCACAAATGCGGCAGCGCACCGAGCCGTTCAAGGTCTTCTGGACGGCGCATCCGGAACTGGTCGACGCCTTCATCCGCGAAACACCGGAATACCGCAAGGCGCTGGATGATGGGCAGGGGGCGGCGCAGGCGCTGGCCGCGCTCAAGGCCGACCGCGATTTCATCGGCCGCTTGCGCGCCGCCAAGACCCGGCTCGAAACCGGCTTCGTTGCGATCGATCCGGCCAGCGGCGAAATCCGCGCCTGGGTCGGCAGCCGCGATTTCCAGCGCGACCAGTTCGACCACGTGGCGCAGGCCGCGCGCCAGCCCGGCTCGACCTTCAAGCCGATCGTCTACGGTGCCGCGCTGGAAAAGGGCTTCAGCCCGGAGCGTACCTATCAGGATGCGCCGCTGAAGATCGTTGCCGCCGACGGTAGCGTCTGGCAGCCGACCGACATGTCAGGTTCGACCGGCGGCCCGATGAGCCTGCGCCAGGGCTTGATCCATTCCAAGAACACGATCACCGCGCAGGTCGGGCAGGAGGTTGGCCTGCCCGCCATCATCAGCTTGGCGCGCGCGCTTGGCGTCAACCAGAGCAAGCTGGAGGCGGTGCCGTCGCTGGTGCTCGGCACCAGCCCGGTGACTCTGCTGGAAATGGTGTCGGCCTACGCCAGCATCGCCGATTCCGGCCAGTACCGGCAGCCGGTTTTCATCCGCAGCATCACGGACCGCAAGGGGCGCGTGCTGGCGCAGTTTTCGAGCGAGCCGAAGCGCGCGATGAGCGCGCCGGCGGCGGTCGAACTGACCGACATCATGCGCGGCGTGGTCAGCCAGGGCACCGGCAGCGCGGCGCGCGCGCGCTTTGGCCTCGCGGCCGATCTGGCCGGCAAGACCGGCACCACGCAAAACAATACCGACGGCTGGTTCATCCTGATGCATCCGAACCTGGTGGCCGGCTCCTGGGTTGGCTTCAACGATGCGCGCGTCACCATGCGCAGCAGCTACTGGGGCCAGGGCGGGCACAACGCCGGGCTGGTGGTCGGCGATTTTTTCCGCAGCGCCTTGAGGAACAAGCTGGTCGATCCCCGCGCCCGCTTCGCCGCGCCGCCGAAAGCAGCGCCGGCGCCGCAGGAAGCCGAGCCGGAAGAATGGATCGATCCGCCCGAACAGGTGACGGCCGATCCGGCCACCACCGGCCTGGACAATCCCGCGCCGCCCGAGCAGCGCCTGCCGGACGGCGCGCCGCCGCCAGGCGACGAGCTGGCGCGCGGCTTGAGTGCGCTCGGGCGCGACCCGGTCACCGGCGCCCAGGTCAGCGGCGACGCCGAGCCAAAAACGGCGGATCCGCAGCAGTGATGCGCTGACGGCAGCGTCGTTTTCGCAGCGGGACCAACGAATAGTCGTCCGGAAGCGTCTTTGGCTTCGCTCCCGCGCATTCGAGTGCTGCACTTCGTCCCATATACTCCAAGATATCCGCATCAATTCCGCTCATAAAACGAAAATTTTTGCGGCATACCCCTGATATTTGAGTCCAGGAGAGGCGATCCGTGTTCCGAAGCGATGGTCGTTGCCGCCACCCGGCACCGATTGCGCCGAGCCTGGTCCACGGGTACCGCTGAGGCATTTCTTTCGGCAGCTGTGCAAATATTCGATAATTCGATTATTATGGAATCGTTGAACTGAATCTTGAAACGGAGCCGGTCGTCATGGAAACCAAGAATGTCTTGTCGGCGCTGGCCGCGCTGGCTCAGGAATCGCGCCTGGCGGTGTTCCGCTTCCTGGTGCAGGCCGGGCCGGAAGGGGTGCCGGCCTCGCGCATCGGCGAACAACTGAATATCCCGCCATCGTCGCTGTCGTTCCACCTGAAGGAGTTGCTGAACGCGGATCTGGTCAGCGCCCGTCCCGAAGGCCGCTTCATCTTTTACGCGGCGCGGTTCGCGACGATGAATGCGCTGCTGGCCTATCTGACCGAAAACTGCTGTGGCGGCAATCCGTGCTCGCCGCTCTGCGTCCCTGATTGTTCTTCCGAAGGAGCTTCATCATGAAACGTCTGCATGTGCATGTCTCGGTCGAAAACCTCGCCGACAGCATCCGCTTTTACGCCGGCATGTTCGGCACCGCGCCGACAGTGGAAAAGCCGGATTACGCGAAATGGCAGTTGGACGATCCGCGCATGAATTTCGCGATTTCGCAGCGCGGCGCTCAGGCCGGCCTGGATCACCTAGGCATCCAGGTCGACTCCGAGGCCGAGCTGGGGCAGATGCAGGCGCGGCTGGAGGCGTTGCAGCCGGGAGTCGAGAAAGAAGCCGACACCGCCTGCTGCTACGCGCGCTCCGACAAGTACTGGCTGACCGATCCGTCCGGCATCGCTTGGGAGACGTTTCATACGCTGGACGCGATTCCGACCTTCGGCGCCTCGAAAGACACCCGCGCCGAACCGGCGACGGCTAAGACCGGCGCGCCGCACGCCGCCTGCTGCTCGCCGTCCGCCGCCGAACAGAAAAATACACGCTGCTGCTGAAAGGAAAACACCGCGATGAGCGAAAAAATCTATAACGTGCTGTTCCTGTGCACCGGCAATTCGGCGCGCAGCATCATGGCCGAAGCGTTGCTGACGACGATGGGGCAGGGGCGCTTTCGTGGCTACAGCGCCGGCAGCCACCCGGCCGGCCGGGTCCATCCGCTGGCGCTGGAAAAGCTGCGGGAAACCGGCTATCCGCTGGATCAGCTCCGCAGCAAGAACTGGGATGAATTTGCCGCCGCCGACGCGCCGACTATGGATTTCATCATCACCGTGTGCGACAACGCTGCCGGCGAAGTCTGCCCGGTCTGGCCCGGGCAGCCGGTCTCGGCGCACTGGTCGTTCGCCGATCCGGCGGCCGTGCTCGGAACCGAAGAAGAGCAGCGCGCCGCCTTCAATCGGGTCTTCCGGCAGATCATGGCCCGCGTGACGAGCTTCGTGAATCTGCCGCTGGCAATGCTGGACCGGAACGCGGTCCAGCATGCGATGCGGCAGGCCGGCATGACCGACAGCGTCGCCGAATAAATCCCTCCAGTCCTCCAATAAGCCCAAGAACAGGTTTTGCCATGAACACTTCATCGGCCGTTGCCGACGCCAGGCCGGCCATCGGATTTTTCGAACGTTACCTGACACTGTGGGTCGCGCTGTGCATCGTTGCCGGCATCGTGCTCGGCCGCAGCTTTCCTGCCGCGTTCGGCGCCATCGCCCGGCTGGAAGTGGCGCAGGTCAACCTGCCGGTCGGCCTCCTGGTCTGGGTGATGATCATCCCGATGCTGCTGAAGATCGATTTCGGCGCGCTGGCGCAAGTCAAGAGCCAGTGGCGCGGGATCGGCGTGACGCTGGCCGTCAACTGGCTGGTCAAGCCGTTTTCGATGGCGCTCCTGGGCTGGCTGTTCATTCGCCAGTTGTTCGCCGGCTGGCTGCCGGCCGACCAGCTCGACAGTTATGTCGCCGGCCTGATCCTGCTGGCGGCGGCGCCATGCACCGCGATGGTGTTCGTCTGGAGCCAGTTGTGCCGTGGCGATCCGTATTTCACGCTGTCGCAGGTGGCGCTGAACGACGCCATCATGATTGTCGCCTTCGCGCCGCTGGTGGCGCTGCTGCTGGGGCTGGCCTCGATCACCGTGCCGTGGGCCACGCTCTTGACCTCGGTCGGCCTGTACATCATCGTCCCGGTGCTGCTGGCGCAATGGCTGCGCAAGCTCTTGTTGAGGGGAGGCGCGGCGCGGCTGGCGCGCGCGCTGGCACATCTGGGACCGTATTCAATCGCGGCGCTGCTGGCGACGCTGGTGCTGCTGTTCGCGTTCCAGGGCGAGGCGATCGTGCGCCAGCCGCTGGTGATCGCGCTGCTGGCGGTGCCGATCCTGCTGCAGGTGCTGTTCAACTCGGGGCTGGCGTATTGGCTGAACCGGCGCCTGGGCGTGCCGCATTGCGTCGCCGGCCCGTCCAGCCTGATCGGCGCCTCGAATTTTTTCGAGCTGGCGGTGGCCACCGCGATCAGCCTGTTCGGACTGCAGTCGGGCGCCGCGCTGGCGACCGTGGTCGGGGTGCTGATCGAAGTGCCGCTGATGCTGCTGGTGGTCGGCATCGTCAACCGTTCGCAGGGCTGGTATGAAGCGCGCGCATGATCGTATGATGGCAATCGCCTGCAGCCATTCCGATGCGACCCGACCGCTACCGTTCGCCCATGACCGACCCCCGCCAGCGCGCAAAGATCATCGGCCTGCTCGGCTGCACCCAGATCATTTCGTGGGGCACGCTGTATTACGCGTTCGCGATCCTGGCGCCGGAAATCCGGCGCGAAACCGGCTGGCGCACGGAGCTGGTGTTCGGCGCCTTTTCCTGGTGCATCCTGGCCGCCGGCCTGGTGGCGGCGCCCGCCGGCATGCTGCTGGACCGCTGCGGCGGCCGCTCGGTGATGGGGCTCGGCTCGCTGCTGTGCGGCGCCGGCTTCCTGCTGCTGGCCGCCGCCGATACGATTGCGCTGTACTTCATCGCCTGGAGCGTGCTCGGCGTGGCGATGGCGCTGGTGTTGTACGAGGCGGCGTTTGCCACCATCAACCGCGAATTCACGCAGGGCGCGCGCAGCGGCATTTCGACGCTGGCGCTGTTCGGCGGCCTGGCCAGCACCGTGTTCTGGCCGCTGACTCTCAAGCTCAACGGCTGGCTCGGCTGGCGCGACACCTATTGGCTGTATGGCGCGCTGCAACTGGCGCTGTGCGCGCCGCTGCACCTGCTGCTGACGCCCGGCCACCGGCTGCCGCCGGCGCCGGAGCACAGCGGGGTGCGCGCGGCGACCAGCTTTACCCTGAAGCAGGCGCTGCGCGACCCGGCGTTCTGGAAGCTGGCCTTCGCCTTTGCCGCCAACACCTTCATTTTCTCTGCGCTGTCGGTGCACCTGATCCCGTTGTTGCAGCAGTTCGGCCATCCGATTGCCAGCGTGGTGCTGCTGGCGACCTTGATCGGACCGATGCAGGTGGTCGGGCGCATCGGCGAGATGGCGTTCGCGCGCCGCGTGTCGCCGCAAACGATGGGCAAGCTGACGTTCGCGGCCTTGCCGGCGGCGCTGCTGGCACTGGTGCTGTGCGGCGAGCGGCAATGGGCGGCGGCGGCCTTCTGCGCGCTGTACGGGCTCAGCAATGGCGTGCTGACGATCGTGCGCGGCACGATTCCGCAGACGCTGTACGGCCGCGAAAACTATGGCGCGATCGCCGGCGCGCTGGCCGGGCCGGCGCTGCTGGCGAAGGCAGCCGGGCCGCTGGCGATCGCGGCGGTGATGCAGGGTGAGCAGTCGCCGTATCCGATCCTGGCGCTGCTGCTGGTTTCGCTGGCCTCGCTCGGCTTCTATCTGGCGGCGATCCGGGCGCGGGCCGGCGCGACGGCCAAGGTCACGCCGGTCTAATATCGTTTCTTAAGCTTCTCCGCGCGCCACCGGCCGCGCCGGATCGGCGCACCATTCGCTCCACGAGCCGGGATACAGCGCCGCGCCCGGCAGGCCGGCGATTTCCAGCGCCAGCAGGTTGTGGCAGGCGGTGACGCCGGAACCGCATTGCATGATGGCGCGGGTCGGGTCGGGCAGCAGCGGCGCGAATTCCGCGCGCAATTGCGCGGCCGGCTTGAAGCGGCCGTCGGCTTGCAGGTTGTCCTTGAAGCAGCGGTTCCTGGCTCCTGGAATGTGGCCGCCGACCGCGTCCAGCGTTTCGTTTTCGCCGCGGAAGCGATCCGGCGCGCGGGCATCGAGCACGGTGCGCGCGCCACTGGCCAAATCGTCCAGGTGGGCCAGCACCTCGTTCGCATCGACCGTGCTGGTCAAGGATGGCAGCGCCGTCAGCATGCCGCGCGGCCGGGCGGCCGGGGTTTCGGCCGATAACTCGCCGTGCGCGTCTTGCCATGCCGCCAGGCCGCCGTCCAGCACCGCCACCCGGGCGTGCCCAAGCCAGCGCAGCAGCCACCACAGGCGTGCCGCGAACATGCCGCCGTGGGCGTCGTAGGCCACGACCTGCGAGTCATCGCTGATGCCCCAGCCGCGCAGCGTTTCCAGCAAGGCGTCGCGCTGCGGCAGCGGATGGCGGCCGCGGAACTTGCCGTCGGCGGCCGGCGCCAGATCGGACAGGTCGCGATCCAGGTGCGCGAATTGCGCGCCCGGAATGTGGCCGGCGGCCCAGGCGGCGCGCCCGGCGTCCCGATTGGCGAGGTCGTGGCGGCAATCGAGCACGACCCAGCTCGGGTCGGACAGGTGCGGCGCCAGTTCGGCGGCGGAGATCAGCGTGGTGTAGGCGGTCATCGGCGGTTCCTTCAGGTTTTGCGGACGGTGGTCAGCGTGGCGGGGATATTGCGCGCATTGTAGAACGTGGCAGCGACCCCGCTGATCAGGATTGCGGCGATGCCCAGCCAGCCGCTCCAGCCCGGCGTGTCGCGCCAGATCAGGATGCCCCAGATGCTGGCAAACACGATGCCGGTGTATTGCAGGTTGGCCGTCAGCAGCGTATTGCCGAGGCGGTAGGCGCGCGTCATCGCCATTTGCGCGGTGGTGGCGGTGAGGCCGATCGCCAGCAACAGCGCGATGCCGGTCGCGCTCGGCGCCTGCCAGCCGGAGCGCGCTTCGATGAACAGCGTCCCAAACAGACCGGCCACGGCGCTGGTCATGGAAAAATAAAACACCACGCGATATTCCGGCTCGCCCATCCGGCCCAGGCGCCGCACTTCCAGATAGGCCAGCGCCGCCAGCATGCCGGATGCCAGCGCCAGCAGGCCGCCGAACCATTGATCGGATGCGATCGCCGGCCGCAGCAGCAGCGTGACGCCGGCGAAGCTCAGGCCGATCGCCAGCGCCAGCCGCCAGTCGGCGTGCTGCTGGCGGCGCCACCAGCCGAGCGCGAACAGGATCACGGCGATCCAGATCGGCGACATGTAGTTGAGCGTGACCGCGGTCGCCAGCGGCAGCAGCGCAATCGAATAAAACCACAGCCACAGCGCCGTGACGCCGACCATGCCGCGCCACAGGTGATGCCAGGCCAGCGCCGTCCTCAGTGTGCCGCCGCGCAGCCGTATCAGGCTGTAAATAAATAGCATGCCGATGACGCCGCGCGTCATGACGATTTCCGAGGTGGAAAAATGATCCGCCGCCAGCTTGACGCACACGCCCATGGCGGCGAACACGAAACTGGCGACCAGCATCCAGAGCGATTGCATGAAAAGTGGGAAGTGACAGGGAAGGGTTGCGCTCCAGAGCCAAACTTACATGATACTGGCCGTGGTATTTTTGAAGTTCGTTACATGTCCTGCGGAATTGTCGAAATTATGGCCATACTCCCGTGCAAGGTGCTACAGCGCAATCCGCTCCCGATACCATTCGTGGAAATGCTGCATGCCGTCTTCCATCGGCGATTGGTAGGGGCCGACCTCGTTTTCGCCGCGCGCCATCAGGATGCGGCGGCCGGCATCCATGCGCAGCGCGATCTCATCGTCCTCTATGCAGGTTTCCATATAGGCGGCGCGCTCGGCGGCGATCAGGTCGCGTTCGAACAGCGCCACTTCTTCCGGGTAGTAGAACTCGACCACATTGGTGGTTTTCTGCGGGCCCTGCGGCCACAAGGTCGATACCACCAGTACGTGCGGATACCACTCGACCATGATGTTGGGAAATAGCGTCAGCCAGATCGCGCCATGCTTGGGCGCTTCGCCGCCGCGAAACTTCAGCAATTGCTCCTGCCAGGCGCGGTACTTGGCCGAACCGGCCTTCGCCAGGCCGTGATTGACGCCGACCGTCTGCACGCTGTAGTCGGCGCCGAATTCCCAGCGCAATTCATCGCAATTGACGAAGCCGCCCAGGCCGGGATGGAACGGCTCGACGTGGTAATCCTCCAGATAGACTTCGATGAAGGTTTTCCAGTTGTAGTCACATTGGTGGATTTCGGTGTGGTCGTATAAATAGCCGCCGAAATCGAGGTCCTGGGATACCGAGAGCTGCGCCAGCTTGTGCCGGACGTCGGCGCCGTTCTGTTCGAACAGCAGGCCGTTCCAGCTTTGCAGCGGCGTCGACGACAGCTTGACGCATGGCGTGTCGCTGAAATGCGGGGCGCCAATCAACTCGCCGTCCAGGCCGTAAGTCCAGCGGTGCAGCGGGCACACGATGTTGCGGCGGTTGCCGCGTCCGTTCAGCATCTTGGCTTGCCGGTGGCGGCAGACGTTGGACAGCAGTTCGATGCCGTGTTGATTGCGCACCAGCATGCGGCCTTCGTCTTCCCACGCCAGCGTACTGTAGTCGCCGACGTTCGGCACCATCAACTCGTGCCCGACATAGCGCGGGCCTTGCCGGAAGAGTTGCTGGATTTCGCGCTGGAGCAGCGCTTCGTCAAAGTAGACGTGGACCGGAAGTTGCGCGTCGGAACGCGCCAGTTTGTCGATGCCAGCCAGATCGGACATCCCCACCCCCCAAGATTCATGTATGGCAACAAAAGAGAGCCAGAATCCGCAAAAACCAGGTTCAAATGCGTTGAAAAGGAAATTTTGGACAGAACCGTAAATTATACCTTAGCACCCTTGGCCAAGCCTGGTGCGGGCCGCCGCTGCACGTGCCGTTCGTGGCCCGCCCGGTTTCGCTGCAGTTGGCCGGTCAAGGGTCATTCGGACTGCTGCCAAGTGAACCAGATCAGTTGGTTTGCTCTAAAATGTCGAGCTAAACTTCGATTTTGATTCATTATGGCCAAGAAACCCGCCCCGGTCGCTGCTCCCGCCGATTTGCCCGCCACGTTTGAACTGGCGATGGCGGAGCTGGAACAACTGGTCGCGCGCATGGAAGCGGGCGAGCTGGCGCTGGAAGCCTCGGTCGCGGCCTACCAGCGCGGCGCCCAACTGGTGCGCTATTGCGCGCAGCAACTGGAAAAGGTCGAGGGGCAGGTCAAGATACTGGAAGGCGAGATGCTCAAGCCCTTTGCCGTTGCCGACACCACTGACGAGAACGGCGAATGACGGCAGGCATGGCGGTCGAGCCGGGCTTCGGCGACTGGATGGGGCAAGTCCAGACGAATATGGAAGCGTCGTTGGCGGAATTGCTGCCCAGTGCGGGCGGCGCGCCATTGCGCCTGCGGCAGGCAATGCGCTATGCAGTGCTGGATGGTGGCAAACGGGTGCGGCCATTGCTGGTGTTCGCGGCCGGCGAGCTGTTTGGCGCCGCGCCCGGCGCGTTGGCGCGCTGCGCGGCGGCGGTGGAAATGATCCATGCCTATTCGCTGGTGCATGACGACCTGCCGTGCATGGATGACGATGCGCTGCGGCGCGGCAAGCCGACCGTGCACCGACAGTACGACGAGGCGACCGCGCTGCTGGTTGGCGATGCGCTGCAGGCGCAGGCGTTCGTGGTGCTGGCAGCGGCCGAAGTCGGCGATCCGGCGCGGCAATTGGCGATGCTGCGGCTGCTGGGTGAAGCGGCCGGCGCGGACGGCATGTGCGGCGGTCAGGCGATCGACCTGGAGAGCGTCGGCCTGAATTTGTCGCTGGCGCAACTGGAACAGATGCATCGCTTGAAAACCGGTGCCTTGCTGCGCGCCTCGGTGCTGCTCGGCGCCTTGTGTGGCGGTCGCTTGTCGGCGGCCGATACGGCGGCGCTGGATGCCTATGCGAATGCGATCGGGCTGGCGTTCCAGGTGGTGGACGACGTATTGGACGCGACCGCCGATTCGGCGACGCTGGGCAAGACGGCGGGCAAGGATGCGGCGCACAACAAGCCGACCTATGTCTCGATTCTCGGCCTGGAGCAATCTCGGGCCCTGGCGGAAAACCTGCGTAAGGATGCCCAGCGGGCGCTCGCACACTTCGATGCGCATGTCGACGGCAAGGCACGTCGTCTGCGCGAACTGGCGGATTTGATCGTGCAGCGCAAGGCCTGACCTGCCCTTCGTCTTTCCGAAACGACAAGCTTACTGGCTCTGATATGGAACTGCTGAACCACATAAACGACCCGGCCGATTTGCGCCGCCTGCCGCGCGCGCAATTGAAGCCGCTGGCCGACGAGCTGCGCGCGTTCGTGCTGGATTCGGTATCGAAAACCGGTGGCCACCTGTCGTCGAATCTAGGTACGGTGGAGCTGACGATCGCGCTGCATTATGTCTTCAATACGCCTTACGATCGACTGGTGTGGGACGTCGGCCACCAGACCTACCCGCACAAGATCCTGACCGGCCGCCGTGAGCAGATGCACACGCTGCGCCAGTTGAACGGCATTTCGGGCTTTCCGCGCAGAAGCGAGAGCGAATACGACACCTTCGGCACTGCGCATTCGTCGACCTCGATTTCGGCTGCGCTCGGGATGGCGCTGGCGGCCAAAACCAAGGGCGAGAACCGGCACGCGGTGGCGGTGATCGGCGACGGCGCGATGACCGCCGGCATGGCATTCGAGGCGATGAACAACGCCGGGGTGCACAACGACATCAATCTGCTGGTGATCCTGAACGACAACGACATGTCGATCTCGCCGCCGGTCGGTGCGCTGAACCGTTACCTGGCGCGCCTGATGTCGGGTCAGTTCTACGCCACTGCCAAGAACGTCGGCAAATCGGTGCTGCCGGCGCCGATGCTGGAATTGGCCAAGCGCTTCGAGGAACACGCCAAAGGCATGGTGGTGCCTGGCACCATGTTCGAGCAGTTTGGCTTCAACTACATCGGCCCGATCGACGGCCACGACCTGGAATCGCTGATCCCGACGCTGCAGAACATCAAGAACCTGAAGGGTCCACAGTTTCTGCACGTGGTCACCAAAAAAGGCCAGGGCTACAAGCTGGCCGAAGCCGATCCGGTGCTGTATCACGGCCCCGGCAAGTTCAACCCGGCCGAAGGTATCCAGCCCGCCAAGGCCGGGAAAATCACCTACACCCAGGTGTTCGGCAACTGGCTGTGTGATATGGCCGCTGCCGATCCGCGCCTGATCGGCATCACGCCGGCGATGCGCGAAGGCTCCGGCATGGTCGAATTCGAAAAGCGTTTCCCGCAGCGCTATTACGATGTCGGCATCGCCGAGCAGCATGCGGTGACCTTTGCCGCCGGTCTGGCCTGTGAAGGGCTGAAGCCGGTGGTCGCGATCTACTCGACCTTTTTGCAGCGCGGCTACGATCAACTGATCCACGACGTGGCGCTGCAAAACCTGGACGTGACGTTCGCGCTGGACCGCGCCGGACTGGTGGGCGCCGATGGCGCCACCCACGCCGGCAACTACGACCTGGCATATCTGCGCTGCATCCCGAACATGGTGGTGATGGCGGCCTCCGACGAAAACGAATGCCGCCAGATGCTGACCACCGCTTTCCAGCATCCCGGTCCGGCGGCGGTGCGCTATCCGCGCGGCGCCGGCTGCGGCGCCGCGATCGAGCCGCAATTGACGGCGCTGCCGCTCGGCAAGGGCGAACTGCGGCGCTCCGGCAAAGAGGTCGCGATCCTGGCTTTCGGCACCATGCTGGTGCCGGCGCTGGCGGCGGGCGAGCGGCTCGACGCGACGGTTGCCAACATGCGCTTCGTCAAGCCTCTCGACGTCGAGCTAGTCGCGCAACTGGCGCGCGAGCATGAAGCGCTGGTCACGGTCGAGGAGGGCGCGCTCATGGGCGGCGCCGGCGCGGCGGTGGCGGAAGCGCTGGCGCAAGCCGGCATCACGCGCCCGCTCCTGATGCTGGGCTTGCCGGATAAATTCATCGACCACGGCGACGTCGCGCAACTGTTGGCGCTGCATGGCCTGGATGCCGACGGCATCACCGCTGCCATCAAGAAACGCTTCGCGAAGGGCGAACCGCGGCTCGTCGTGAATAACTGAGCGGGCCTGATCTCCTCATATACTCCCGCGATAGGCGGACGATATCGGGTGCAAGACGGCTGATATTTCTACATACTCTCCGTATTTTCGGAATGCATCACGCCTCGCGGGCGCGGTCTTTCTGCCACAGCACGTCGCCGCTGCCGGCGGCGCGGTTCAGCACGCGCGACCAGACGAACAGCAGGTCCGACAAGCGGTTGATGTAGCGGCGCGGCTCCGGGTTGATCTTTTCCACGCGGCCAAGGGCGACGATGCTGCGTTCGGCGCGCCGGCACACGGTGCGGCAGACGTGCGCCAGCGCCGCGCTACGGTGGCCGCCGGGCAGCACGAATTCCTTTAATGGCGGCAGGTCGGCATTGTATTTTTCCAGCAGGGCATCCAGGTGCGCCACCTGCGCGGCCCTCACCAGAGTGTAGCCTGGGATGCACAATTCGCCGCCCAGATCGAACAGGTCGTGCTGGACCGTCAGCAGTTCCGCGCGCAGCGCCTGCGGCAGCGGTTCGCACAGCAGTACGCCGAGGTGCGCATTCAGCTCGTCGACTTCGCCGATCGCCTGCACCCGGGCACTGTCCTTCGCGGTGCGGCTGCCGTCGCCCAATCCGGTGCTGCCGTCGTCGCCGGTGCGGGTGGCGATTTTTGAGAGTCGATTGCCCATGCTGGTGGTCCGTGAGTGGAGGATGACCGAGCATACGACAAAATCCGGCAAGCGTGCTGGCGGCAAGGATGCGGCTGCGTTTCCCACCGGCGGCCAGAGTAAAATCCAGCCATTGGAGGCCTGACATGAATCAGATTTTGCAGCAGGATGCGTTGAAGAGGCCGTTGCCGGCAGCGCTGCTGGCGGCGCTGGGCGAAATATTCGGCGAGCGGCTGGCGCTTGGCCAGGCGGTGCGCGAGCATCACGGCCGGGATGAGTCGTCGTACGAGCCAATGCCGCCGGATGCGGTGGTGTTTGCGCATTCGACCGAAGAAGTGGCCGCCTTGCTGGCGCTGTGCAACCGCCATCGGGTGCCGGTGATTCCGTTCGGCGCCGGCACTTCGCTCGAAGGCCATGTGCTGGCGCTGCACGGCGGCATCACGCTCGACCTGTCGCAAATGAACCGGGTGCTGGCGGTGGATGCGCAAGACTTGACGGTGACGGTGCAGGCCGGCGTCACGCGCAAGCAATTGAACCAGGAAATCCGCGACAGTGGCCTGTTTTTCCCGATTGACCCCGGCGCCGACGCCTCGCTGGGCGGCATGACGGCCACGCGGGCCTCCGGCACCAACGCCGTGCGCTACGGCACCATGCGCGAAAACGTGTTGGCGCTGACGGTGGCGGCGGCTGACGGCCGCATCCTGAAAACCGGCACCCGCGCCAGGAAGTCCTCGGCCGGCTACGACCTGACCCGGCTGTATGTCGGCAGCGAAGGCACGCTGGGCGTGGTGACCGAAGTCACGGTCCGGCTGTATCCGCAGCCGGAGGCAATCTCCGCCGCCATCTGTTCGTTTCCCACTGCCGGCGATGCAGTCAATGCGGTGATCCAGACCATCCAGCTTGGCGTGCCGGTGGCGCGCGTCGAATTCCTCGATGAAAACGGCGTGCGCGCGATCAATGCCTACGACAAGCTCACCCTGCCCGAGCAGCCGCTGCTGCTGTTCGAGTTTCACGGCAGCGAACAGGGCGTCGCCGAGCAGGCGCAAACGGTGCAGGAAGTAGTGGCCGAACATCACGCCACCGGGTTTGAATGGGCGACCCGGCCCGAAGACCGTTCACGGCTGTGGGCGGCGCGCCACAACGCGTATTTCGCGCTGCTGCAAATGCGCCCCGGCGCGCGCTCGATTTCCACCGATTGCTGTGTGCCGATCTCGCGCCTGGCCGAATGCATCCTCGAAACCAAGGCCGATTGCGAGGCGCAGCAGATGGTCTACTCGATCATCGGCCACGTCGGCGACGGCAACTTCCACGTGCTGATGCTGGTCGATCCGCATGACGCCGCCGATGTCGCCAAAGCCGAAGCCATTAATGCGCGCATGGTGGCGCGCGCGCTGGCGATGGACGGTACCTGCACCGGCGAGCACGGGGTCGGGCTGCACAAGATGGATTTCCTGATCCAGGAGCATGGCGAGCATGCGATCGCCACCATGCGGGCGCTGAAACATGCGCTGGATCCGAACAACATCCTGAATCCCGGGAAAATCATTCGCTGGTAGCGGTCAGGGCACGCGTCATCAACACGTACAAGAAACCTCCGATCTCCACCCGCCTGCCGCCGGTGCATGCGCTGTCCGCCTTCGAGGCGGTGGCGCGCCACGGGTCTTTCGTGCTGGCGGCGGATGAACTCTGCATCACGCCTTCCGCGCTGTCGCACCGGATTCGCCTGCTGGAGGAGTTTGTCGGCGAGCGTCTGTTCAGTCGCGACGGTCGCAACATCGCCGTCTCCGAATTCGGCCGCCGCTACCTGGATGTGGTGCGCGCGGCACTGCAAACCCTGACCGATTTCCCGCTGCCGCGCCGGGCCGCGCCCAGCCAGCCGCGCGTCAAGGTGACGCTGACGCCGACCTTTGCGCGCTGCCTGTTCGTGCCGCGCCTAGCCGAATTTACCCGCCGCCATCCGGAGATCCTGATCGAGATCTTTCTCTCGGTGCCGCTATACGATCTCTCCCTGTCGGAGAGCGATGTCGAGGTCCGTTTCGGTGGCGGCAACTATCCCGGCATCGTTACCGAACGGCTGTTCGTCGAGCCCGCGTTTGCGGTGGCCAGTCCGGCCTATCTGCAACAGGTTGGCGGCCTGCAGACGCCGGCCGACTTGCGGCGCGCCACGCTGCTGCGTTCGGCGCTGGAATTGTGGCAGCCGTGGTTCGAGGCGGCCGGGCTCGACTGGCCGGAGCCGGTGACGGGCCTGCGCTTCGACGACCTCGGCTTGCTGCTGGAGTCGGTGCGCCACGGGCACGGCGTCGGCCTGACGCGCCAGCACTTTGCGCAGGAACTGATCGCCAGCGGGGAAGTGGTGCCGCTATTCGATGTGCGGCTGGTGAACCCGCCGCATGCGTATTACGTGGTGTACGAGCGGCAGGTGCGCGAGCGGCCGGAAGTCGCCTTGTTCATCGACTGGTTGCAGGCGGTATTCAAGAACGCCTGAGCAAGGACCGCGGAGCGCAGCATGCCCGCGTCCGGTTCGATGCTGCTTAGGCGATCTGTGCAAAGGCCTGGCGCGCCGCTGCCAGCGTGGCGTCGACCACCGCGTCGTCATGCTGCGCCGAAACGAAGCCGGCCTCGAACGCGGATGGCGCCAGATACACGCCGGCATCCAGCATGGCATGGAAAAAGCGGTTGAAGCGCTCCTTGTCGCCGGCCATGACCTCGGCATAGCTGGTTGGAATCGTGGCGGAGAAATACAGGCCGAACATGCCGCCCACCGAATCCGCGCAAAAATCGACCCCGGCCTCGCGCGCGATGTCGGTCAGGCCGCGCACCAGCTTCGCGGTCTGCAACTGCAGCGCGCCGTGGAAGCCGGGCGCCTGAATCAGTTCCAGCGTGCTCAAGCCGGCTGCCACCGTGACCGGATTGCCGGATAGCGTGCCGGCCTGGTACACCGGACCCAGCGGCGCCAGATGTTTCATCAGGTCGGCGCGGCCGCCGAAGGCTGCCACTGGCAGGCCGCCGCCGATTACCTTGCCCAGCGCCGTCAGGTCCGGCGTGATGCCGTACAGCGACTGCGCGCCGCCCAGCGCGACGCGGAAGCCCGACATCACTTCGTCCAGGATCAGCACCGCGCCATGTTGCGTGCATAGCCGGCGCATGGTCTGCAGGAATTCCGGTGTCGCGCGCACCAGGTTCATGTTGCCGGCGATGGGCTCGACGATGATGCAGGCGATCTGGTCGCCGACCGCCTTGAAGGTGTCTTCCAGTTGCTGCGTGTCGTTATAGTCGAGCACCAGCGTGTGCTTGACGAAATCTTCCGGTACGCCGGCCGAGGTCGGGTTGCCGAAGGTCAGCAGGCCGCTGCCGGCTTTCACCAGCAGCGAATCGGCATGGCCGTGGTAGCAGCCTTCGAACTTGACGATCTTGTCGCGGCCGGTGGCGCCGCGCGCCAGGCGCAGTGCGCTCATCGTCGCTTCGGTGCCGGACGAGACCAGCCGTACCTGCTCGATCGAGGGCACCAGGCGACAGATGGTTTCCGCCATCTCGATTTCGCCCGCGGTCGGGGCGCCGAACGAGAGGCCGCGCGCAGCCGCCTGCTGCACTGCCTGCACCACCGCCGGGTGGGCGTGGCCGACGATGGCCGGACCCCAGGAGCCGATATAGTCGATGTAGCGCCGGTCGTCGGCGTCCCAGAAGTACGGCCCCTCGGCGCGGGTGATGAAGCGGGGCGTGCCGCCGACCGAGCGGAAGGCGCGCACCGGCGAATTGACGCCGCCCGGCGTGCTGGCCTGGGCGCGTTGAAACAAGGTGTCGTTACGGGAAATGGTGCTGGAATTCATGTCACTCGGGAAAAGGTTAATGATCGGGTTCATGATCGCGCCCGGATTCCAAATCAGGTTCGCGCGCCCAGAAATAACGGTCCAGCACGAGTTTTCCCATGCCGAGCCGTTGTGCGTGGTTGATGGCGGCCAGCGTGAATTCCTGCGCCTCGGCGACCGCTTCCGGCACCTCCAGGCCGCTGGCCAGCATACCGGCAATGGTGGCCGACAAGGTGGTACCGGCGCCACCATACGAACCGGACAGCCGTTGCCAACGATCCTGCCTTACCACGCCGCCGTCGTTGAACAGCGTATTGACGATCTCATGCGGATCGCCGCGCACGCCGGTAACGAACACATATTCGCAGCCGGATTCGATCAGCCGCATGGCGTCCAGCGCCATCGTGTCCTCGCTAGACGGTTCGCGCCAGGTTTCAGCCAGGTGCGCCAACTCGACCGCCGACAGCAGCAGCAGCGTGGCCTGCGGCACCAATAGTTCATGGATGGCGGCCAGCAAATCGTCCTGCTCGGGATCGTGTTCCGGCAAGGCCGAGCAGAAGGGATCGAGCACCAGCGGGATCTCGGGATAATCCGACACCACTTCGGCGATCGCGGAGACGCTTTCAACGCTGCCGACGACGCCGACCTTGAACGCCGCCACCGGCATGTCTTCCAGTACCACACGCGCCTGATCGGCAACCCAGTCGGCGTCGATCACCTGTATGTCCTCGACGCGCGCGGTATCGCCGATCAGGATCGAGGTGATGACCGACAAGCCATGCCCCCCCATGGCGGCGAATGACGCCAGATCGGCCTGGATGCCGATGGCGCCGACCGGATCGGCGATATTGAAGGTCAGGATCAGCGGCGAGGTTTGGTTTTGCACAATCGGTAGATTAAGATATTCAGCTTTGCATTTTACTTGATCGAAGGGCGGGCAGCCGTGGGTATGAGCGAAGCGGGACGCGGGACGTCGCACGGGGAATGGCGCACCTGGATGTGCCTGATCTGCGGCTGGGTTTATGACGAAGCGGCCGGCTATCCGGAGGACGGGATTGCGCCGGGCACGCGCTGGGCCGATGTGCCGATGAACTGGACCTGCCCGGAATGCGGCGCGCGCAAGGAAGATTTTGAAATGATCCGTATCTGAGGATCGCTCGGTTTGATATTGCATAAAAAAACAAAAAAGTTTCCAAAAAACCACGTTTGGCGTCTGTCCGATAGGCAAGCTTGTACAAATGCATCTTGCTTTTTGTTACAGTTGGGACATATATTGAGCCAGATTAAGCCGGGACGACGCGATGACAGCAACGGTAGAGAATTCCAGCCTGAAGATCATGGTGATCGACGACAGCAGCACCATTCGGCGCTCGGCGGAGATATTCCTGAGCCAGGCCGGCTACCAGGTCGTGTTGGCGGACGATGGGTTCGATGCGCTGGCGAAGGTCTCTGATCACAAGCCGGCACTGATATTCTGCGACATCCTGATGCCCAGGCTGGACGGTTACCAGACCTGCGCACTGATCAAGAAAAGCGCGAAATTTCACGCTACTCCGGTCATCATGCTGTCATCCAAGGATGGGCTGTTCGATCGGGCGCGCGGCGCGATGGTCGGCTCCGACGAGTACCTGACCAAGCCATTCACCAAGGACAGCCTGCTGCGAACCGTGCGCGAGCATACCGCCAATGCGGCGCCCAAGTAGCGTCTGCAACTAAACAAGCCTCACTGAACAAGGGAAAAAGATGGCCATACAAAAAATTCTCGTGGTGGATGATTCGCCGACCGAACGCTATTTCTTGACCGATGTGCTGGTCAAGAACGGGTTTTCCGTATCGACCGCCGAAAATGGCGAGGATGCATTGCTGAAAATCAAGGCCGACAAGCCGCAACTGATCCTGATGGATATCGTGATGCCCGGCCAGAATGGCTTCCAGGTCACGCGCTCAATTACGCGCGATCCCGAAACCCAGAATATTCCAGTCATCATCTGCACCAGCAAGGGGCAGGAAACCGATCGCATCTGGGGCCTGCGCCAAGGCGCGCGCGACTACATCGTCAAACCGATCGACCCGCAGGAATTGTTGTCGAAAATCGCCGCACTTGGATAGCCAATCGCCCATGCCAGAGACTATTGCCGACAACCTGCCGGAGCCCGCCTTCAGGAAGCCGGATGCGGGTGCACGCCGCACCCGCTTGCGCGAGTTCCAATCGCAATTGCTGGAGCGCATGCAGGCGGCGAAAAGCGGTTCCGATTCCAGCGCCAGCCAGCTTGGAGTCTTGATCGGCCAGACGCATTGCTTGCTTGACCTGCAACAGGCGGGCGAGATCGTTTCTGTGGCTACCATCACCAAAGTGCCGTTGACCCAGGATTGGTACCTGGGCTTGGCGAATATCCGCGGCAATCTGACCAGCGTAATTGATCTGGCCCGGTTTCAGGGTTTCGATCTGACGGCCATCGACAAGGAGAGCCGGATTGTCGCGTTCGCTGCCGGGCTGTCCTTCAACAGCGCATTGCTGGTGTCGCGCGTGATGGGTTTGCGCAACGTTGGCGAGATGGAGTCGCGTTCCGATCTGGAAGTCGATGCCGCGCCCTGGTCGACGCGGCAATTTGTCGACCGCGAATCCCGAATCTGGACGCAGCTCGATTTGTCCTTGATAGTGCAGGATCCCAGGTTTTTGCATGTTGGCCTGTAGCTTTCTCGCGATCCTAACGAAAAAACCCTAAATCCGGAATCAGGAGACTCAGTAATGGCGTTCAAACTACCGTTCTTTTCCAGAGAGAATAAGGAAGCACCTGCGGAGATGGATGATGCGGTGACGGCGCCGAAGCCCGAGTTTGCTGCCGAACCGCCTGCTGCTGCCCAGCGGGCGGATGCGCACTCGTCATACTCTGCCGAAACCAACCCCGACGCTACCTTCATCGGTGACGTGCTGGAGCGCAGCGGGGACTTGCGCCTGCCGCTGATTGGGTATCTGCCGCTACAGCAGCAGGTTCGCTTCCTGCTGGTCCTGCTCGGTGGTTCGTTGCTGCTGGGCGGGTTTTTCGTCTGGTTGAATGCCAATAACTCGATCCTGACTTCGATCCAGACCCAGATTGCCGGCGATGCGTTGATGCACTCGCAGCGGCTTGGCAAGGCGACGCCGAACGCGATTCAGGGCAACCTGGAGGCGTTCAAGCAATTGGGCGAAAGCCGCAAGGAGTTCAACCAGGATCTGTTGATCCTGACCCGCGGCGGCAATTACCAGGGGCGCGAAATTGCGCCGGCCGACGACGCAATGGTAGCCATGCTGAGCGATACCCAGAAAGTTTGGGCCGGCTCCGACAAGGCGGCCGAAACCATCCTGAAGCTGCGCAAGGAGCTGACCGGGTTCGGCACCACCTTGCAAAAATTGAACGAGTTGTCTCCGATTCTGCTGGAATTGACCGAACAGATTGCCACTCTCAAGGCGCAGGGCGGCGCCACGCCGCGTGAAATTTCGGCCGCCGGCCAGTTGGTCATGCTGACCCAGCGCCTGGGACGCAGCGCCAACGAATTTCTGACTTCGGAAGGCGTGAATCCGGAAACCGCATTCCTGCTGGGCAAGGACACCAATACGTTTCGCGACATCACGGAAGGCTTCCTGAATGGTAGCGATATCCTGCGCTTGTCAGCTACCGCCGATAAGGATGCGCGCGACAAACTGACCGAGTTGCAGAAAACCTTTGCCGAATACCAGGAATCGGTGGCGACCATTCTCGGCAACCTGCAAAACTTCATTGCAGCGAAACAGGCTGAGCAGTTGATCTTTACCGAAAACGAAGCGCTGAAGCAGCGCTTGACCGCATTGCAGAAAGCTTACCGGGCGGAACAGGATTCGCTGACCTGGTCATTCTGGGCGATGGTGGGTGCGGCGCTGCTGGCGTTGCTGGCGGCCGCGGGAATTGCATTGGTGCTGTTGCAGGACAGCCGGAATCGTACCCGCGACGCCGACGCTCGCCGCCAGGAAGCGGATGCGCAGCGGCTGCAAGCCCAGAAACAGGAAGAAGAGGCGATGCGTGCCAATGAGCAAAACCAGGCCGCGATTTTGCGTCTGATGAACGAATTGCAGGAAGTGGCGGATGGCGATTTGACGATTCAGGCCACAGTGTCGGAAGACATTACCGGCGCCATCGCCGACTCGGTCAACTACACGGTTGAGGAGTTGCGTGGCCTGGTGGGCCGCGTTACCGTGACGGCGGAACAGGTAACGTCGGCGTCCAACCAGGCGCAGGATATTTCGACCGAGTTGCTGGCGGCTTCGCAAAAACAGTCGCGCGACATTCAGGAAACCGGCCGTGCGGTGCTCGACATGGCGCTGCAGATTACCGACGTCTCCAAATCCGCCAACGAGTCCGCCGAAGTGGCGCGGCAATCGGTGACGGCCGCCGAGCAAGGGGCGACGGCGGTGGAAAACGCGATCAAGGGCATGAACGAAATTCGCGAGCAGATCCAGGAAACCTCGAAGCGAATCAAGCGCCTGGGCGAATCTTCACAGGAAATCGGCGAGATCACCGAACTGATTTCCGACATTACCGAGCAGACCAACGTGCTGGCGCTGAATGCCGCCATCCAGGCCGCCTCGGCGGGCGAAGCCGGACGCGGCTTTTCGGTGGTGGCGGAAGAGGTGCAGCGCCTGGCGGAACGTTCGGGCGAGGCCACCAAGCAGATCGGCGCGCTGGTGCGCACGATTCAGACCGACACCCACGACGCCGTCGCCGCCATGGAAAAATCGACCCAGGGCGTGGTCGAGGGAGCAAAATTGTCGGACGCGGCCGGTGCCGCTCTGGCCGATATCCGGCGCGTGTCGAACCGGTTGGCCGAACTGATTCAAGGCATCTCCGCAGCCACCGAGCAGCAGGCGACCTCGGCCAATGGTGTGGCGCAGAATATCCAGGGCATCCTGATGGTGACCGAAAAAACCCAGGAAGGGACGCAGCAGACCGCGCGCTCGATTCGGGAATTGTCGAAACTGGCGGAAGAGCTCAAGAACTCGGTTTCCCGTTTCCGTGTTGCCGCTTGATACCCGCGTTTCGCCGCCGGCCCGTTTCGCTTGCCTTGCCGTATCGCGTGCGAGCGTAATGGCTGATGCCAGGCGGCGGCGCATTAGCCAAGAAACCGCGAGGTAGCCATGACCACCGATTCTTCCGCATTGCCGCAGGTTGCCCGCAATAGTTTCGATACCGGGCCCTTGTCCTGGGTGATAGGCGAAATTCGCGAAGCGCTGACGCATTCCAAAGCCGCATTGAGCGAGGCCCTGGCCCAGGATGCCGAAGCCCGGGGAACTTCACTGCGTCATGCCAGGACCTGGCTGCATCAGGCGCACGGCGCGTTGCAGATCGTCGATGTCGATGGCGTGCCGATGGTCACGGAAACCATCGAGGATTTGCTCGACCGCCTGATTGCGGGACAGCTGGAGTTGACTCCCGATAACGCACGATCGATCCAGAGCGCGTGTCAGGCGCTGGTCGAATATCTGGAAGAGTTATTGTCTGGCGCGCCGCACCAGCCGGTGCGCCTGTTCCCGTATTACAAGATATTGCTGGAGGCGCGCGGTGCCGAACGGGTGCACCCGGCCGATCTGTTTTTCCCCGATCTGACGATTCGCCCGCAACTCCCGGCCCGGCCCGCGGCCGGCACTGCGGTCGATTATGGGGCGTTGCGCGCGCGCTTCGAAAAAATACTCTTGCCATTTCTAAAAGAGTCGAGCGAGGACGGCGATCCGTGCAATGCGATCGCGTTGGCGCAAATCATCGCTCAGGTGGAAAAGGCGCAAACCGGCCAGCAGGCGCGCGGGTTCTGGTGGGTAATGCACGCCTTTGCGGAGGCGGTCGCCAGTGGCCAGGTGGCCGCCGAACTGTATGTCAAGCAGTTGTTCGCACGCATCAACCTGCAATTACGGCGCCTGAGCCAGGGGGCGACCGGGATCACGGAACGCGTGTTGCGCGACGCGCTGTTCTTTCTTGCCGGCGCGCAGCATCCGTCGCCGCGTACCTTGCAGGTATGCAACGCCTGGGGGCTGGATGGTTTGGTGCCGCACGATTACGGCAAGCTGCGCTATGGGCAGGTTGATCTGGAATCCCTGGTATTGGCCAAGGAAAAGCTGAACCAGGCCAAAAACATCTGGAACCGGATCGTCGGCGGCGACGCCGGCTCGGCTACCGCCTTCGAACTGGAAATGAACGGGTTGAGCGAGGCAGGCAGCCGGTTGAGTTCGCCGTCCCTATCCCGGTTACTGCGGGAGTTGAACGGCATCGCGCGTCATGCCGCGCATGCCAGTCCGGGAGATGGTCTGGGGCTGGAAATGGCGACCAGTCTGCTGTTCGTCGAAAACGCGCTGAACAATCTGAGCCGCCTGCCGGAGGATTTTTCGGTGCGCGCCGAAGCACTGAGCGCGCGTCTGCTGTCGGTGGTTGCGGGCGAGGCACCGGCCGATTCGGCGCAATGGCTGAACGACATGTCACGCGAGGCGCAGCAGCGCCAGACCATGACGGCGCTGGCCGGTGAAATGCTGGCCAGCCTGCGCCAGGTCGAGAAAACGCTGGATGGCTATTTCAACGATCCGGCCGATCACAGCGTGCTGGCGCCGATTGACCAGGTGCTGCACCAGATCGAGGGCGCGCTGACCGTTCTGGATCAGGACGATGCACGGCGCGCGGTGCAGCATACGCGGGCGGCGGTGCGGGCATTTGCGCCAGCCGAGGTGGAGGTCGAGGCGGAGGCCGGGGCCGGAGCTGCCACCGAGGCGCCGGAGGTGCGGGTGCGGGCGTTTCAGCATGTCGCCCAGAATGTCGGCGCCCTCAGTTTTTTCATCGAAACGCTGCAGCTCCACTCCGAGGATGCCGGCAAGCGTTTTTCGTTCGATGCGGACGAAGGCATGTTCCGCGCCAATCTGCTGGAAAAACATAAAGCCCCGATGGCCTCGGTCCAAAATGAATTGCTGGCACCGGAGTTGGGCGACGTCGCAGATGTGGCCACCGCCGAGCAGGAGCTTTCCTGGCACCAGCAGCATTCGGCCAGCCTTGCGCTATCGCTGTCGGCGCAGCCGCACGATCCCGAGTTGCAGGAAGAGCTGAAAAAATCCCTGGAGCAGATCCGCGATGTTGCCATCCTGGTGGACAACCCGGACGCTAACGAGCGGGCGCAAACCGCGATCGATCTGCTGCAGCAACCGAAGTTCGCCGAATCGGGGGCTGGCGTCTCCGAAGTCGTGAATGCCACCGCCACGGCGCAGCCCGCGCCTGAGGTGGAGCCTGCCAGCCCCACGCCAACCAGCAGCGAAGCGGTGGACGCCGAACTGCTCGAGATTTTCCTGCTCGAGGCGGACGAGGTGTTGGCCTGTATCAGGGACACCATCCCGGCCTTGCGCGCGGAACCGCATAACCAGGATCACCTGACGACGTTGCGCCGTTCCTTTCATACGCTCAAGGGCAGCGGCCGGATGGTCGGCCTGAACGTATTCGGCGAAGCTGCGTGGAGCATCGAGCAGGTACTGAACTTGTGGCTGGCCGAAGGCCGTCACGGTACGCCGGCACTCGGGTCCTTGCTGGAACATGCGGCCGAGGTGCTGGCGGCGTGGGTATTCGAGATACAGACCGAAGGCGTATCGCCGCGCTCGCCCGAGAGCTTGGCGGATGCCGCCGGCCGGGTGCGGGCGGGAGGTGAATTCGCGCTCGACGCGGCGCCTGCGCTCGCGCCAGATGAACAGGATTTGCCAACGCCGGCAGCGATCCTGCCGACTGAAACATCGCCAGCTGGCGCCACACCCTCGGAACTGCCGCTGTCCGAATCGGTGGTGACCGAGGCGCCAGCCGAACTGCAGCAGGCGGAAGAAATCCTGTTGTCGGATGTCGAGTTGGCCGCCTTTGGCCGGACACTTGCCGGGGATTCGCCAACTACCGAGCCGGCGCCTATAGAGCAAGTTGTGGAACCGGAATCGGAGGCCTGCACCGTACTGCCGTTTACCGGCGGTCCGGCCGCGGCAACCGGCTACGATGACGGCGTCAAACGCATCGGCGATCTCGAAATCAGCGTGCCGCTGCATAACATCTATCTGGCCGAAACCGACCAACTGGTGCGGCAACTGTCGAATGACTTCGCCGAATGGCGTCATGAACCGCTGCGCCCGGTCGGCATTGAATCGGTGCACGCTGCGCATTCCCTGGCGGGCAGCTCGGCCACGGTCGGCTTTACGCCCTTGCAGGAAGTCGCCCACGCGCTGGAACTGCTATTGCTGCGCCTGTCGCGCCAGCCGGTAGTGCTGGCGCCGTCGCAATTCGATAGCCTGGAGGATTGCGTCGCGGGCCTGAAGCGCATGCTGCAGCAATTTGCCCTGGGCGAAATGCCGGCGCACGAGCCGACTCAAGTGGCGTTGCTGGGTCAGACGTTGCAGGATGTTGCCGCGCAATGGGAGCTTCTGCAGGCACAGGGCGACGTGACCGACGCAACTCCGGAGCACGCTGAATCCGTCGAGGCGCCGCAAGAAAGTGCGCTCGCGGTACACGTGCGCGCGCCGGCGGTTGATGAAAACCGGGAAGCGCTGGATCCGCTCCTGGCGCTGAAGGATGAGCTGGATGCGGATCTGCTGCCGGTATTCATAGAAGAAGGGCGCGACCTGCTGCCGCAAATGGGGCGCGCGCTGCGCCTGTGGCAACAGAACCCGGCGGATACTTCGGCGGCAGCACCGATCCTGCGTTTCCTGCACACCTTGAAGGGTAGTGCGCGCATGGCCGGCGCCATGGGGCTGGGCCAGCATCTGCACGAAATCGAAACCCGCATCGAGCAGATCACCTATGCCGATGCCGCAACACCGGCCGCGCTGGAGGACTTGCTGGCGCGCCACGATTACGGATTGCAGCTGTTTGAGGTGCTGCAAAATCCGCAGCAGGCGCCGCTTGCGGCAAACGCGGAAGATTCGGAGCAGCCGCAACCGGTGGTGTTGCCGCAGTTGATGCCGGTGGCAACCGCCGCGCTGGGTACCATCGTGACGGCATCGGCATCGGCATCGGCATCGGCATCGGCATCGCGTACGGCGGTAGCCGCGGCGGCAACGCCGCTGGTACGGGTGCGCGCCGACATTCTGGACCGACTGGTGAACCAGGCGGGTGAAGTCTCGATTTCCCGCTCGCGCCTGGAAACCGAAGTCGATGCTTTGCAGCAATCCCTGTCGGAACTGAACGAAAACGTCGATCGTCTGCGTTCGCAATTGCGCGAAATCGAAATGCAGGCGGAAACCCAGATTGCTTCGCGCATGACGCACAGCGGCGACCGCGAATTCGATCCGCTGGAGTTCGACCGCTTCACCCGCTTGCAGGAATTGACGCGGATGATGGCCGAGAGCGTCAACGACGTCGCCTCGGTGCAGCAAAACCTGGCGCGCACGGTGGAAGGTGCAAACAGCGGCCTTGACCTGCAGGCACGCCTGACGCGCGACCTGCAACAGGATTTGATGCGGGTGCGCATGGTGCAATTCGCCAGCATTTCGGAACGCCTGTACCGGGTCACGCGGCAAGCCTCGAAAGAGGTCGACAAGCGGGTCAACTTGGACATCCGCGGCAGCGCGGTCGAGGTCGATCGCAGCGTGCTGGAGAAAATGGCCGGCCCGTTCGAACACCTGCTGCGCAACGCGATCGTGCATGGCATCGAATCGCGCGAAGCGCGGCGCGCCGCCGGCAAGAGTGATACCGGCGAGCTGCGAATCGAGATCCGCCAGGAAGGCAACGAGGTCGTGATCCAGTTCTCCGACGATGGTCGCGGCCTGGACCTGTCACGCATTCGCGACAAGGCGCAGGCGGTTGGCTTGCTCCCCCATGAGCGCGAGGTATCGGACGCCGAAGTAACCGACCTGATTTTCAGTCCCGGCTTTTCCACCGCCAGCGAAGTCACCGAACTGGCAGGGCGCGGCATCGGCATGGACGTGGTGCGCTCCGAGGCAGCCAGCCTGGGCGGGCGCATCGAAGTCAGTTCGGAATCCGGTCGTGGTGCCCAATTCACGATTCACCTGCCGCTGACCCTGGCCGTGACCCAGGTGGTCCTGTTGTCCACCGGTGGCAAGAGCTATGCGGTACCGTCGGTGCTGGTGGAGCAGGTGCAACAGTTGAAGGCCCATGCGCTGGCGAGTGCCTACAACGATGGTGCGGTGATCTGGCAGGGTGCGCGGGTACCCTTGCATTTCCTGTCGACACTGCTGGGCGACCATGATGCAACTCCGGTTTCGCAGCAGTATTCGCCGCTCCTGATCCTGAAGAGCGGCAATGAGCGGGTGGCGATTCACGTCGACGAAATCCTCGGCAACCGCGAGGTCGTGGTCAAGAACATCGGCCCGCAACTGGCGCGCCTGATCGGCATTGCCGGTGCCACCGTACTGGGTTCCGGCGAGATCGTCATGATCCTGAACCCGGTGCCGCTGGCGCAGCGCGTGGCGCATGAAAGCGCGCGCGCGCCGCGTATCCTGCCGGCGGCGGACGACAACCATTCACTGGGGGCGGTGGCCGAGATGGGCCCGACGGCGTCGGCTACCCCGGTGTCGCAGCCGGTGGCCGGCTTGCGCACCCAGAACATCGTGATGGTGGTGGACGATTCGCTGACGGTGCGGCGCGTCACCCAGCGTTTGCTGTCGCGCGAAGGCTTCCAGGTGGTGCTGGCCAAGGACGGCGTCGACGCGCTGCAGCAATTGCAGGCGATCACGCCGGACGTGATGCTGGTCGACATCGAAATGCCGCGCATGGACGGCTTTGACCTGACCCGCAATGTACGCAGCGACGAGCGCACCCGGCACATCCCGATCATCATGATCACCTCGCGCACCGCCGCCAAGCACCGCAACTACGCGCTGGAACTGGGGGTCAACGAATATTTCGGCAAGCCGTACCGGGAGGAGGACTTGCTGGTTGCCATCAACGCCTTCATCCAGGCGCGGACGCCGCTGGTTTGATCCGGTGCGGGGGTGCCGCCGGGTATTCCGGTTGCCCTCGTCCCGCATCCCGCGCCTGCCAGCGGCAAGACCGTACCCGCGCCGATGAGGCTTGGAGTATGTTGAAATTCCATACATTTCACAAGCGGTAAATTGAGACTGTATGTGGGAGTATATGGCTTGCACGAGCCCTTTCTCGTCGCCCTTGCGGCCGGGCCCAGCAGCGATTCCAGTGCCAGGTAAGGCTTGGCAAAACTGCTAAAATACCGGCATGCCCAAGCAATCCCATTCCCGCAAACGCACTGCCGCCTGCGATGCAACCAAGGCCATGCCGGAAGCTGGCGCCGACTCCGATGCCGCCGCCGGCGCGGTGCTGAACCTGACCGATCATTTCCTGATTGCGATGCCTGCCATGCTCGACCCGATCTTTGGCGGCAGCGTGGTTTACCTGTGCGAACACAACGCTAATGGCGCGCTCGGCGTGGTCATCAACAAGCCGACCGACATGACGATGGAAGTGCTGTTCGAGCGTATCGACCTGAAGCTGGAAATCGCGCCGAATGACCGCTTGCCGCCATCCGAGCCCGTGATGTTCGGCGGTCCGGTGCAAGTCGAGCGCGGCTTCGTGCTGCATTCGCCAGTGCGGCAGTTTTCCTCGACCCTGGAAGTCAGTCCGGAAGTCGCCCTGACCACCTCGAAGGACGTGCTGGAGGCGGTGGCACACGGCGACGGCCCGGCGCGCATGCTGGTCAGCCTCGGCTGCTCCGGCTGGAGCGCCGGCCAGCTGGAAGAAGAACTGGGCCGCAACGGCTGGCTGACGGTGCCGGCCGATCCGGCAATCATCTTCGAACTGCCGGTGGGCGAGCGCTTCAATGCCGCGCTGCGGCTGTTGGGCATCGATCCGGTGATGCTGACCGCCGAGTCGGGGCGTGCCTGAATCCGGCCCCCGAACTGGCGTGGAAACGGTGCTCGGCTTTGATTTCGGCTTGAAGCGGATTGGCGTCGCAGTCGGCAACACACTCCTGAAACAGGCGCAGCCGCTGACCATCATCGAGACTGCCGCCAACGCCGACAAATTCGCCGCGATCGCGGCCTTGCTGGCCGAATGGCAGCCGGTGCGCTGCATCGTCGGCCTGCCGCTGCATCCGGACGGCGCGCCGCACGCGCTGACCGAACGTTGCCGCCGTTTCGCCCACCAACTGCACGGGCGCTTCGATCTGCCGGTGCAACTGGTGGATGAACGTTACTCGTCGGCGGTGATCCCCCGGCGGCACGGCGAGCGGATCGATGCCGAAGCCGCTGCCATCATCCTGCAACAATACTTTGCCACACTACCAGAATGAGCATGCCGAATCCTGAACTCGATGCCGAACTTCTCTACACGCAATTGCTGGAGCAGGTGCGCGCCGGCCTGGCGCAAGCCGACAACCTGGCCATCGTCGGCATCCGCTCCGGCGGCGCCTGGCTGGCGGAGCGCTTGGCGGCGGCGCTGCAACTGAGCCAGCGGCTCGGCTTCATCGACGTCTCGTTCTACCGCGACGACTACGCCGAGAAGGGTTTGCCGGCCGAAGTCAAGCCGACCCAGATCCCGTTCGACGTCGAGGGCGCCACCATCCTGCTGGTGGACGACGTGCTGTACACCGGCCGTACCACGCGCGCCGCCATCAATGAACTGTTCGACTACGGCCGGCCGGCCAGAATCCTGCTGGCGGCGCTGGTCGATCGCGGCGAGCGCGAATTGCCGATTGCCGCCGATTTCGTCGCCACTCGGGTCGCCCTGGCCGGCCGGCAACAACAACTGGTTTTGCAACGCGCCGCCGACGGCCGCTTCTCCTTCACGGTGACCCATGCATAACCCGCAACTGAACAAGGATGGCGAACTGCAGCATCTGCTGACCATCGAAGGCTTGCCGCGGCCGATCGTCACCCGCATCCTGGATACCGCGGCTTCCTTCGTCGGCCTCGGCGACCGCGAAGTGAAGAAGGTGCCGCTGATGCGCGGCAAGAGTGTATTCAACCTGTTTTTCGAGAATTCGACGCGTACCCGCACCACCTTCGAGATCGCCTCCAAGCGGCTGTCGGCCGACGTCATCAACCTGAACATCTCGGTGTCGAGTACCAGCAAGGGCGAATCGCTGCTGGATACGATCGACAACCTGGCGGCGATGCATGCCGACATGTTCGTGGTGCGCCACGCCGAATCCGGCGCACCCTACCTGATCGCCAAGCACCTGATCGACACCGGGCAAAACCACGTGCACGTGATCAACGCCGGCGACGGCCGCCATGCGCACCCGACCCAGGGCTTGCTCGACATGTACACGATCCGCCACTACAAGAAGGATTTTTCCAACCTGACGGTGGCGATCGTCGGCGACATCCTGCACAGCCGCGTGGCGCGCTCCGACATTCACGGCCTGACCACGCTGGGAGTGCCGGAAATTCGCGCGATCGGCCCGCGCACGCTGCTGCCGGGCGGGTTGGAGCAGATGGGGGTGCGCGTCTTCACCGACATCGAGCAAGGCCTGAAAGGCGTCGACGTGATCATCATGCTGCGGCTGCAGAACGAGCGCATGAGCGGTGCGCTGTTGCCGTCGGCGCAGGAATATTTCAAGAGCTACGGCCTGACGCCGGAGCGCCTGGCGCTGGCCAAGCCGGATGCGATCGTGATGCACCCGGGCCCGATGAACCGCGGCGTCGAGATCGACTCGGCGGTGGCCGATGGCAAGCAGGCGGTGATCCTGCCGCAGGTCACGTTCGGTATCGCGGTGCGGATGGCGGTGATGAGCATCGTGGCGGGCAATTAATTTGATTGCGGGACAGAGTTTGTGAGGCGCCGCAGCGCGCCGAGCTACTCTGTCCCCAACTGATCAAGAAAGACCGCCCGATGCGGCATAAAACACGACACTGGGTCCCCGCCTGCGCGGGGACGACATGGAAAATGAGTACGGAATGAAAATCCACATCAAAAACGGCCGCCTGATCGACCCCGCCAACGGCATCGACGCTGTCACCGACCTGTACCTCGCCGCCGGCAAGGTGGCCGCCATCGGCGCCGCCCCGGCCGGCTTCGTCGCCGCCCGCAGCATCGACGCTGCCGGCCTGGTTGTCGCGCCCGGTTTGGTGGATTTGAGCGCGCGTCTGCGCGAGCCGGGTTACGAGTACAAGGCGACGCTGGAGTCGGAAATGCAGGCGGCGATGCAGGGCGGCGTCACCAGCCTGGTGTGCCCGCCGGACACCGATCCGGTGCTGGACGAGCCGGGGCTGGTGGAAATGCTGAGGCACCGCGCCAAGGGCTTGAATCAGGCCCATGTGTATCCGTTGGGGGCGCTGACGGTCGGCCTCAAAGGCCAGGCGCTGACCGAAATGGCGGAACTGGCGGAATCCGGTTGCGTCGGTTTTGCCCAGGCCGACGAACCGATCACGGATACCACGGTACTGCTGTCGGCGCTGCAGTATGCACAAACCTTCGGCTACACCGTGTGGCTGCGGCCGCAGGACCCGCATCTGGGGCGGCGCGGCATCGCCCACAGCGGGCCGGTGGCGTCGCGCCTCGGCTTGTCGGGGGTGCCGGTGATGGCGGAAACGATTGCGCTGCACACCCTGTTCGAACTGGTGCGGACCACCGGCGCGCGCGTGCACGTGTGCCGTATCTCGTCGGCGGCCGGGGTCGAACTGGTGCGCGCGGCCAAGAAAGAGGGCTTGCCGGTCACCTGCGACGTTGGCGCGCATCACATTCACCTGTGTGACGTCGACATCAATTATTTCGATTCGAATGCGCGCCTGACGCCGCCCTTGCGCAGCCAGCGCGATCGCGCCGCGCTTTGCCAGGGGCTGGCGGACGGCACCATCGACGCCATCTGCTCGGATCACACGCCGGTCGACGACGATGAAAAACTGCGGCCGTTCGGCGAAGCGTCGCCCGGCGCCACCGGCCTCGAACTGCTGCTGTCGCTGGCGCTGAAGTGGGCCGCGGATTCGGCTCAGGCGCCGGGCGTCGCCGGCGCGCTGGCCAAGATCACCTCCGACGCCGCGCGCGTCGCGGGGCTGGCGTGCGGCCAATTGGCGGTCGGGAGTGCCGCCGATCTGTGCCTGTTCGATCCAGCCGTACGCTGGGTCGTGACGGCTGGCGCGCTCGCCAGCCAGGGCAAGCATACGCCGCTGCTGGGCTATGAGTTGAGCGGCCAGGTGCAGGCTACCATCGTCGGCGGCCATATCGCCTTCGAGCGCGACCGCGCTCCGGCCACTGTTTGATTGTATCCAGAGTATGCCGAAAAAATGCCTATATCCGCAGATATTTCAGGCAGTTTTAAGAATACACCAACCTGTATGAGGTCCGTGCAAGGTCCGCGCGCATGATCTTGCTGCGTTTGCTGCGGGTTTCGGTGCACCTGGCCTCCGGTTTGTGGACTTGCGCCACGGTTTTCCCGCGCACCGACAGCGCCGGGCGCAACGTCCGGATTCAGCGCTGGTCGATCAAGTTGCTGACGATTTGCGGCGTGCAACTGCAACTCCGGCAACACGGCCTGGCGCTGGCGCCGCAAGCCGCGCCGGCGCCACACGGACTGATCGTTGCCAACCATGTGTCGTGGCTGGATATCTTCGTCATCAATGCGGTCGAGCCGTGCCGTTTTGTCGCCAAATCCGACATCCGTGCCTGGCCGCTGATCGGCTGGCTGTGCCACCAGGCCGGTACCGTATTCATCGCCCGCGGCCGGCGAAGCGAGCTGCGCGCAATCCAGCAAGGGCTGGCGGCCAGCATCCGCGCCGGCGAGCGTATCGCATTTTTTCCCGAGGGCACCACCATCGGCCAGGGCACGCTGCTGCCGTTTCATGCCAACCTGTTCGAGGCGGCGCTCGATACCGCGCCGGTGCGGCCGTATGCATTGCGCTATCTGGACGAGCATGGCGAGCTGCACGGCGCGGTCGATTTCATCGGCGACATGAGTTTCGCGCAAAGCATGATCGCGATCCTGAAGGCCGGGCGCATCACGGCCGAACTGGTGCGCCTGCCGCCGATCGATTCCAGCAATACCGACCGCCGGCAACTGGCGCAAGCCGCGCGCAGCGCGATTGCGGCCGCGCTCGGCCACACGGAAAACTAGGGCGTCCCGATCTGCTGGTACTGCGGGCACTTGACCTGCAGCAGCGCGCGGTCGTGCAGCCGCACCGCGGACAGGTGGCCGCCCCAGACGCAGCCACTATCCAGCGCCATCAGGTTCGGACGCAGCAGCAAGCCGAGCGCCGACCAGTGGCCGAATACCACGGTGACATCGGCGCTCGCGCGGCGCGGCACCTCGAACCACGGCAAATAACCGGGCGGCGCCGAGTCCAGGCCTTCCTTTGCACCAAAATCCATGGCGCCGTCGGCGCTGCAAAAGCGCAAACGGGTCAAGCCGTTGACCACGCAGCGCAGGCGCTCGTTGCCGGACAGCGCATCATCCCAGCGCAGCGGCGTATTGCCGTACATGGCGCGCAGGAAATCGACCCAGCCGGGTCCGCGCAGCACCCGCTCGACTTCCTGCGCCAACTCCAGGGTTTGCGGTGCGCTCCATTGCGGCAGCACGCCGGCGTGCACCAGCAAATGGCCGTCGGCAAAGTGCGCCAGCGGCTGTTGCCGCAGCCAGTCCAGCAATTCATCGCGATCCGGCGCCGCCAAGATGTCGGCGATCGTATCCGAACGATGCAGGGGCCGGATGCCATGCGCGACCGCCAGCAGGTGCAGGTCGTGATTGCCCAGCACCACGCGCGCCCGCGCGCCCAGCGCCCGCACCAGGCGCAAGCTGGCCAGCGACTGCGGGCCGCGATTCACCAGGTCGCCGGTGAACCAGAGGGTGGCGGCGGGATCGGCGGCGTCGATCCGCCGCAACAGGGCTTGCAGGCTGGCGTGGCAACCCTGCAGGTCGCCGATCGCATAGGTGGGCATCGCGGGCTATCTCGTCGGAAATGAAGGATGGCGCAATTGTAGTCGGCGTGTGCGGTTGGCGGATTGCGCAAGCTGCCATCGGGCGGCGCAAGCGATGGTTTCCTTTAAAATGGCAGTTTTGCCATCTGCTTCTGCAAAACAGGGACGCACCATGATATTCGTCACCGGCGGCGCCGGTTTCATCGGCTCCAACTTCGTGCTCGACTGGCTGGCGGATCGCGACGAGCCGGTCATCAACTACGACAAGCTGACCTATGCCGGCAACCTGAACAACCTGGCCAGCCTGCGCAACGACCGCCGCCACATCTTTGTCCAGGCCGATATTTGCGATGGCGCGCAGGTGGCGGAATTGCTGGCGACGCACCGGCCGCGCGCGATTCTGCACTTTGCCGCCGAAAGCCATGTCGACCGTTCGATTCTCGGCCCCGGCGAATTCATCCGTACCAATATCAACGGCACCTTCAGCCTGCTGGAGGCGGCGCGCGGCTACTGGAGCGGGCTGGCAGGCGAGGAGTGCGACGCCTTCCGTTTCCTGCACGTTTCCACCGACGAGGTGTACGGCACGCTCGGCCCCGACGATGCGCCGTTCACCGAAACCACCGCGTACGCGCCGAACAGCCCGTATTCGGCGTCGAAGGCGGCGGCCGATCACTTGGTGCGCGCCTACCATCACACCTACGGCCTGCCGACCCTGACCACCAATTGCTCCAACAATTACGGCCCCTACCATTTCCCGGAAAAGCTGATCCCGCTGGTGATCGCCAACGCGCTGGCCGGCAAGCCGTTGCCGATCTATGGCGACGGCCAGCAGGTGCGCGACTGGCTGTATGTCGGCGATCACTGCGCCGCGATCCGGCGCGTGCTGGCCGCCGGCCGGCCCGGCGAGACTTACAATATCGGCGGCTGGAATGAAATGACCAACCTCGAGGTCGTGCATACGCTGTGCGACATGCTGGACCGACTGGCGCCGAAAGACGGCGGCAATTCCTACAGCGAGCAGATCACGTACGTCACCGACCGCCCCGGCCACGACCGCCGCTACGCGATCGACGCCCGCAAGATCGAGCGCGAACTGGGCTGGAAGCCGGTGGAAACCTTCGCTTCCGGCATCGCCAAGACCGTCGAGTGGTACCTGGCGCATCAGGACTGGGTGCGCGACGTGCAGTCCGGCGATTACCTGAACTGGGTTAAGAAGCAATACGGCTAGTGTGGCCAACCCGTCGCGACTGAGCGATTGGAAGCTTTCCCTGCCGTCCCCGCGCAGGCGGGGACCCGGTGTCGTTGACCCGCCAAGCCACTGGATTCCCGCCTGCGCGACAATGACAGCGCGTGCTGTTTTTGTCTTGCTTAAATGACTTGTAAGGCGCTTTGAATGAAACTGCTTGAAACCCGCCTTCCGGGCGTGCTGATTCTTGAACCCCGGGTGTTCGGAGACGCCCGTGGTTTTTTCTATGAAAGCTTCAACCAGCGCCGCTTCCAGGAACTGACTGGGGTTGCGGCAAACTTCGTGCAGGATAATCATTCAAGGTCCGCGCAGCATGTATTGCGCGGCCTGCATTACCAGATCCGCCAGCCGCAGGGCAAGCTGGTGCGGGTGATTGCCGGCGAAGTGTTCGATGTCGCGGTCGATCTGCGTCAAGGCTCGGCCACTTTCGGCCATTGGGTCGGCATCACGCTTTCCGCCGACAACAAGCGCCAGCTCTGGATACCGGAAGGCTTCGCGCATGGCTTCGTGGTCACCAGCGAATCAGCGGAATTCCTGTACAAGACCACCGATTACTGGGCGCCCGCACACGAGCGCGCCATTCGCTGGGACGATCCTGCCATCGGCATCGAGTGGCCGCTGGCGACGGCACCGCAGGTATCCGCCAAGGATGCCGCGGCCAGCCTGCTGGCCGATGCCGAAGTGTTTGCCTGAGCGGCCGATCGATTTTTTTACCAGGGCAACCGATGACTCCTACCGCCAGCGAAATCCAGTATGCCGCGCAATTGCTGGAAGCCGGCGGCCTGGTCGCCTTCCCGACCGAAACCGTGTACGGGCTTGGTGCCGACGCCGAAAACCCGGCGGCGGTGGCCAGCATCTATGCCGCCAAGGGCCGGCCGGCGAATCATCCGGTGATCGTCCATCTGGCGCCCGGCGCGGATCCCGGTTACTGGGTTGAATCGGTGCCGGCAGCCGCCCGCGATCTGATTGATGCTTTCTGGCCGGGGCCGCTGTCGCTGATCCTGAAACGCGCCGCCCGCATTCCGGATGCTGTTTCCGGCGGCCAGGATTCGATCGCGCTGCGCTGTCCGTCGCACCCGGTGGCGCAAGCCTTACTGCGCACCTTCCGCGCTGGCCGCGGCGGCGTCGCCGGGCCATCGGCCAACAAGTTCGGCCGTGTCAGCCCGACCACTGCACAGCATGTGCGCGATGAATTCGGCGCGCCGCAACCGGCGATTGTGCACGGTGTACTGAACTGCGTGCTGGACGGCGGTGCCAGCGTGGTCGGCATCGAATCGACGATTCTCGACCTCTCGCGGCTCGCATCGCATGGGCCGGTGCTGTTGCGTCCCGGCCATATCGACGCCCAGCAGTTGGCCGCCGTGCTGGGGCAGTGGCCGCGCCTGCCGGATGCCGCCGCGCCGCGCGCTTCCGGCACGCTGGAGGCGCACTATGCGCCGCGCACGCCGGTGGCAAAAGTCGCCAGCGCGCAACTGGCCGGCGTCATCCAGCAACTGGCGCAAGCCGGCCGCCGGGTGGCGCTGATCGACCACGGCGCCGGGAATCGGGGCCTGGTCGTGGCACGGGCGACGCTGCCGGACACGCCGGGCGGCTACGCGCAGGGCTTGTATGCGGCGCTGCGCCGGATGGACGCGGCCGGCGCCGACCTGATCCTGATCGAGGCGCCGCCAGAGGCCGATGCCTGGCGCGCCGTCAACGACCGTTTGCGCCGCGCCGCGCATGATTCCAGCGGAATATTGGAAAAACTCTTGTAGATGTTGCGCGGGATCATGCTTTCGCCATTTTGGTAAATGACCTGATCCGTCGCATCGCATACTCCTTACCAACAAATGGAACCTCAGTTCCTTTGCTGGAAAACACCGAGGGAGGTAGCGATGCGTTCATGCACATTCGCATTGACCGTGCTGGTCGCCGTGCTCGTGGCCGGTTGCGGCGGCGGCAGCGAAGGCCCGGCGATCGACAACAGCCTGGCACGCGGCTCGCTGGTGGGCAATCCGCCCAATCTGGTGCCGATTCCGCAGCCGGATGGCAGCTTTCAGCCGTCGCTGGCCCCGGCCCTGTTCGCGCAAGAACTGGAGGCGGGCCAACCCGGCATCACCCAAGTCACCGGCGTGCCGAAATGCGCGATCTCGATTTACTACATGAAATACGGCACGGTCGGTGGCGCCGGCGAGACGACCGATGCCACTGGCGCCATCATGGTGCCGTCCGGCTCCGATCCGGCGTGCAGCGGCCCGCGCCCGGTGGTGTTGTATGCGCATGGCACCGCCACCGACAAGAATTACAACATGGCCCAGATTGGCCAGAACAGCGAAGCGACACTGCTGGCTGCACTATATGCGGCGCAAGGCTTCATCGTGGTGGCGCCGAACTATGCCGGCTATGCGACTTCGCAACTGGGCTATACCCCGTACCTGAACGCCGAGCAATCGGCGAACGACATGGTGGATGCGCTGCGCGCGGCGCGCAAGGCGTTCCCGGGCATCGGCGCCAAGGATTCCGGCAAGCTGGTGGTCACCGGCTACTCGCAGGGCGGCCACGTCGCGATGGCGACCCAGCGCGCGATGCAAACCACCTATGCCTCCGAGTTCACAGTCACCGCGCTGGCCGGCCAATCCGGTCCCTACGCCATGGCCTTGCTGGGAGATATCGTGGTGGGTGGCACGCCGAACCTCGGCAGCACGATCTTCTTGCCGCTGATTACCACCAGTTGGCAAAAGGCTTACGGCAACTTGTACCAGAGTCCGAGCGACATCTACGAGGCCCAATACGCCGCCGGCATCGAATCGCTGTTGCCAAGCGATACCCCGGGCACCATCTTCTCGTCCGGCAAGCTGCCGCAGTTGGCCCTGTTCGCGGCGGATTCGCAGCCGCAAGCGCCGATCATTCCGGGCAGTTTCGGCCCCAACAATCTGATCAAGACCAGCTTCCGCAATCTCTACCTGGTGGATCTGCAGCAGCACCCGTGCGATAATCTGCAGAATCCGGCAGCCAGCGTCCAGGCGCCGCTGAACTGCGCACCGGCCAATGGCCTGCGCAAGGGGGGCGTGAAGAACGATCTGCGCAATTACCTGCCGAACGTGCCGGTGTTCTTGTGCGGCGGCCACAACGACCCCACCGTGTTCTGGCAAAGCACGCTGGCCACGGCCAGTTTTTTCGCGGCCAACGGCCTGCCCGCCGCAGCGCTGCAGGTACTCGACGTCGATTCCGCGGTGACCGCGGCCGACCCCTACGCGGCGGCCAAGGCGGGCTTCGCCCAAGCCGTCGCCGCTACAAGGCAGGCGGCGATCGCGGCCGGCGCCGATCCGGCCACCGCGGTTGCGACGGCGTATCACGGTTCGCTGGTGCCGCCATTCTGTGGCGCCGCCGCGCGCGGCTTCTTCCAGTCCGCGCTGGCCGCCGGCTAAAGGAGGGTCTGATGAAATTCATGCAAATCGCTTTTTGTGCGGTGCTCGGGCTCGTATCCGTGGCCGCCCAGGCGCAGCAAAACACGCTCAAGGTCGGCATCGCCCACCTGACCATTCATTCCGAGTCCGACAACCTGTCTTCCAACGGCCCGGCGTTTTTGACGCCGCAGCCGGCCGGGATCACGATCGGCGACGCCACCACCCTACTGATTTCCTATATCCGCAAGCTGGACGATCACTGGGATTTGGATTTCGAATCCGGCGTCCCGCCGACCCACAACACCTACGGTGTCGGTACGCTGGCGCCGTTCGGTGTGCTGACCAAGGTCAAGCAGGCCGGCCCGACCTTGTTCATCAACTACAACTTTGGGCCGCCGGAAAACAAGTTCCGGCCGTTCGTCGGCCTCGGCATCAACTACACGCACTTTTTCGATGCCGAATCGACCGCTTCCGGCAACCTGGCGTCCGGCGGCCCGACCAAGGTCGAACTCTCCGATTCGTGGGGGCCGGCGGCGCAGGTCGGCGCCAGCTACAAGATCGACGAGCGCTGGTCGGTGGTGGGAGCGATCGTCGCGGTCAAGGTCAAATCCGACCTGACGGCCACCACCGGCAGCATCCAGCGCAAGACCACCATCGACTTCCGCCCGGTGGTGTACACGCTGGGAATTGCGTATAGCTTCTGACCGAGTCGCCGATGGCAAACCCGCCCGGCAGTTCGCCCGATCTGTGAGGCGGTTTCAAACACGAAGTGCAACATAGGCTAAATCCAGAGGAAGTGTAGCAAGGTTGTAAAAGACCTCATGCGGGGTTCTGTAACCAAGGCATTTGCGGGGGCGGTGGTTGAGTTTGTCGACGGCGGCCTGGAGCGCTTGCTGGCTGACGGTTTTCAGATTGGTGTTCTTCGGGAAATACTGCCGGAGCAAGCCATTGGTGTTTTCATTCAGGCCGCGCTCCCAGGAATGATAGGGGCGGGCAAAGTAGACATCGGCCCGCAGGCGGGCACTGATCAAGGCGTGGTCGGCGAATTCCGATCCGTTGTCGAAGGTGATGGTGTGGCACACCCGCCGATGCGGGCTGAGCAAATCGACCACCACCGCACCCACGCCCTCGGCCTGCTTGCTGTTGGCTGGGGCGGCCAGGGTGAAGCGCGACCGCCGTTCCACCAGCGTCACCAGCACCCCTTGCTGGCCTTTGCCAATCACGGTGTCGCCTTCCCAATCGCCCAGCCGCAGGCGTTGCTCGACCATCAGGGGACGATGCTCGATGCCGATCCGGCCCGGCAGGATTCCCCGACGCCGCCGGCCGCTGCCGTGGCGCTGGCGCCGGGGTTTCTGGCTGCGCAAGTGCCGGATCAAATCGCCGCCGCCACGCCGATCGGCGTAGATCCGTTGATAGACGCTCTCATGACTGATGCCGATCGGGCTGCCCCGTTCCAGCGTCAGGCGGTGGATCGCTTGTTCGGGCGACAGGTCCAGGCGGATATAGGCCTGAACCGCCAACCAGGCGGCGTCGGCAACCCGGCTCGCATTACGACTGTTCTGTTGCCGTGCCAAGGCTTTATCGTGTGCCTGGCCAGGCCGCCATTGATGCACGCCCCGGTTGCGCCGCAGTTCGCGACTGATCGTCGAGCGATGCCGCCCCAGCCGGCGCGCAATCTCGCTGACTGAATGATCGTCTGCCTGCAGTTCGTGAATTTGGTATCGTTCGTCTCGGGTGAGGTGCGTATAGCGCATATTCGGCAACTTTCGACTGGCTGGTCAAAGGGTTCGAATGCTAGCGCATCTCGCCCTCCTTCCGTTGATCGGTGTTGCACTTCGTGTTTGAAACCGCCTGATCGACTTATGGAGTATGTCGAAAATTGAACCTATATGCGACCGATATTTGCTCTCGATGTATGGAGTATATCGGTAGGGCGCATCAGCGATCGCTGCGGTTGACGGGCTCGGTTCGCCCATCTCGCGGAAGATCGCCGTACGGTCTGGTCGTGACGGCAAGCGGTGCCGCGGGAGTCTGCGCCTATCCCGGGCGGGGAACGGTCTGTCAGCGCGTTACGGTGGCGACGAAGCGGCCGCCATGAAACACCAGTGCCGACTGCGGATTGGATTCGCAGTGTTCGACTTCGCCGACGAAGATCACGTGGTCGCCTTCCGGGTAGCGGCTGCGGTTGTGGCATTCCAGCCAGGCGGCGACGCCGGTCAGGATCGGCAAGCCGGTCGGTGACAATTCAAACTCGACCCCCTCGAAACGGTTGTCGACGCGGCGCGCAAAGCGTTCGGCCAGCGCGCGCTGGTCGCCTGCCAGGATATTGATGACGTAATGCGAGTTGCTGGTAAACACCGGCAGGCTACCGGACCGGCGATCCAGGCTCCACAGCACCAGCGGCGGGTCGAGCGAGACTGAATTGAAGGAGCTGGCCGTCAGGCCGAGGAAGCTGCCATCGCCCAGGCGCGTGGTAATGATCGTTACCCCAGTGGCGAACTGGGATAGCGCATCGCGGAACTGGCGCCGGTCGAAAGGCTGCAATGGCGCGCGTGGCGAACGGATATACATCAATGGACCCGGGAAATTAATCATTATGCCGAAAAACTCTTTTACTGGCGAATGGCGCCCCGCTCGGCTGCGCAAGCGGCAGCGGTTTGCGTTACAGTAATCGGGAATCATCACGACGGAGGCGGATCATGGCGAGTGCAACGGCGACCTTGGGCGGCGGCTGCTTCTGGTGCCTGGAAGCGGTGTACCAGGAACTGAAGGGAATCCAGGCGATCGAGTCAGGCTATAGCGGCGGCCAGGTCGCCAATCCGAGCTACGAGCAGGTATGCGACGGCAACACCGGGCACGCGGAAGTGGTGCGCCTGACCTTCGATCCGGAACAGGTCAGCTATCGTGAATTGCTGGAAATCTTCTTCACGATCCATGACCCGACCACACCGAATCGCCAGGGCAATGATATCGGCAGCCAGTACCGTTCGGTCATTTTTTACCATGATGAGGGCCAACTGGAAACCGCGCGCCACGTGATTGCGGAAATGGCGAACGTGTGGGATGCGCCGATCGTGACCGAACCAGCGCCGCTGGGGCCGTACTATCCGGCCGAAAGCTATCACCAGAATTACTATCGGCAGCACCCGCTGCAGGGTTATTGCGCCTTCGTGGTGGCGCCTAAGGTAGCCAAATTCCGCAAGATGTTCGCGGACCGGCTGCACGCCTGAATTTTTATTGTCAAACCAGCGGTTTTTTTGCGAGAGACACGATGCCTACCGTATTTGCCAAGATCATTCGCGGCGAAATCCCGTGCGCCAAGGTATATGAAGACCAGCACGTATTCGCCTTCATGGATGCCGGCCAGGTCAATCCCGGCCACGTGCTGGTCGCCACCAAGATCGCCTACGAAACCCTGATGGACGCCGACGAGGAGTCGGTAGCCGCGATGATGCGCGCCGCCCATCGGATCGCGCGCGCGGTGCAGGCTACCTTCGCGCCGGACGGCATGACCATCCTGCAGGCCAACAAGCCGGCCGGCTGGCAAACCGTGCCGCACCTGCATCTGCACGTATTGCCGCGCTATCACGGCGACGGCGTGGAGCTGACCTGGCCGCGCAAGGAGCCCGGCATCGAGCGCTTGCGCGAATACGCGGCGCAGATCAGGCTGGAGTGAGCGGCTGCGGCGGGCGCTGGTACATGTAGCGGCGCGACCACGGCAAGGTCGAGGCGCGGCGCCCGGCCTTGGTGCAGACCACCTGGTGCAGCGCCACCCAATCCTGTTCGAAGGCGTAGGCGCAACCGGCCAGGTAGACGCGCCAGATGCGGAAGCGCCGGTCATCGACGGTCTGCCGGATGGCGTCGGCCGCGCGCTCGAAATTCTCGGCCCAGATGCCGCAGGTGCGGGCGTAATGGCGGCGCAGGTTTTCGACGTCGAAGGCTTCCAGTCCGCTTTCCTGCATGGTTTTCAGCACCAGGCTGATATGCGGCAGTTCGCCGTGCGGGAATACGTATTTTTCAATGAATTCGCCGCCGCCGAAGGGTGATTCGCCGTTCCCGGAATCGGTGGTGGTGATGCCGTGGTTCATCGCCAGCCCATCTTCGGCCAGCATCTCGCGCATACGCGAAAAATACAGCGGCAGGTTGCCCAGGCCGACGTGCTCGAACATGCCGACGCTGGTGATGCGATCGAAGGTGCCGGCCACTTCGCGGTAATCCTGCAGACGAATCTCGATGCGGTCGGCCAGGCCGGCGCGCGCGACGCGCTCGGTCGCCAATTCATACTGGTTCCTGGAGAGGGTGATGCCGACGCAGCGGGCGCCGTATTGCTGCGCTGCGCGCAGCACCAGCGCGCCCCAGCCGCAGCCGATGTCGAGCAGGGTCTGGTTCGGCTGTACCTGGATCTTGGTCAGGATGTGGTCGATCTTCTGTCGCTGCGCCGTGGCCAGGTCTTCGTCGCCGTTCTCGAAGTAGGCGCAGGAATACACCATCGCCGGGTCCAGCCACAACCGGTAGAAGTCATTGGAGACGTCGTAGTGGTACCGGATCGCTTCTGCATCCTTTTCCTTGCTGTGCCGGGTGCGGCGCGCCAGGCGCGCGAAGCGGCCTTCGGTCTTCAGCGAATGCGCCGCCAGCGCGTTTCCGACCGCGATGATTTCATTGATCCCGCCATCGACCTCGATCTTGCCTTCGACATAGGCGCTACCCAGATTGGCGAGCGACGGCGTCAGCAGATAGGAGAGGGCCGAGGCGCGCGGCACGTGCACCGTGACGCTGGGCGCATGCTCGCCGAAGTCGAACTGGCGGCCGTTCCAGAGTTGCAGCCGGAGCGGCAGCGCGGCGGTACGTCGAACATGAGCAATCCACTGTTCCAGCTTCTTTTCCCAAAACACGATGCCCTCCTCCGTGAATGCGAATCAACGCCGCCGCCCGTGGCATGCCCCGGCTCAGGGCTGCAAGCGCGTACGCTGCCACCCCCCCTGCGCCGCTTGCGTGTACAAGATGCGATCGTGCAGGCGCGACTGCCGCCCCTGCCAAAATTCGACCCGCTCCGGCCGTAGCCGGTAGCCGCCCCAGTGCGCCGGGCGCGACGGCTGCTCGCCATATTGCTGTTGGACCTGCGCGAAGCGCTGTTCCAGCAGTTCGCGGCTGGCCACCGGCGCGCTCTGTTGGGAAGCGATCGCCCCCAGCCGGCTCGGCAGCGGCCGGCTCTCGAAATAGGCGTCGCTCTCGGCAGCGGTAATCCTTTCCACCCGGCCTTCGATCCGTACCTGGCGTTCCAGTTCGATCCAGTGGAACAGCAGCGCGGCGTAGGGGTTGTGCTCCAATTCGTGGCCCTTGCGGCTGGCGTAATTGGTAAACCAGACGAAGCCGTCGGCATCGAACTGCTTGATCAGCACGATGCGCGAGGAGGGCCGACCGTCAGCCGCAACGGTGGCCACGCTCATTGCGTTCGGCTCTGGAATATCGGCCTGGCGGGCCTGCTCGAACCATAGGGCGAACTGGGCAATCGGGTCCGGCGCCGCGTCTTGTTCCGACAGTTCGGCGCGGCTGTAGTCCAGCCGCAGAGCGGCCAGTGATGCCTGGGAAGGGCTCATGCCGCAATCCCGCGCCGGATGCGCATCGCCGCGCCGATACCGGCGATTTGCGCCGCGTCCAGAATCCGCTTGGCCATCGGCGCGATCACGGTTTCCTCCTTTTCCATGTGCGCCAGATACATGTCGGCGAACTGGGCCAGCACGCTTTCCGGTAGCGGGCTTGCATGGCCGGCGGCGATCTCGGCCAACGCCGGCGTTAGTTGATTCCACAATGCGTCCATCTGTTGATGCTCCTGCAAAATTTCCGGTAACAACTGCTGCAAGGCGGCGGCGTCCTCGCCACTGGCGGTCGCTTGCAAGGCCGGCAGCAAATCGATTTCCTCGTCGGCGTGGTGGTTGGGTGCGGCCTCGCTAAAATAGCGCAATACCGCCTGCGCGGCTTGTTGTGCCTCAGCATTCGCGCCGTTTTTTTGCAGATGCGGGACCAGCCGTTGCATCGTGCCGATCTGCCGCCGAATGCGGTCGTGGCAATGCTTCAGCACCGCAATCGGCTGGTCGAATCCGGGCGCCGGTTCAAAGAATGCGCTGCTCATGAATTCCTCGCATGTGGTGGGCGCGCAGCGGTCGCCGGCAGGGGCGAACCGCGTGCCGCAATATCAGTGTATCGATTTTAACAAGAATCGATTGGGCTGCGAGGCCATCGGTTGCCGTCCGGTAAAATGACGCCATGCAAGCAATTACCGACATGGCTGCCCAAGCGGCCGATCTGGAGCGGCGCTTCGCCGGCGTCGCCAGGTTGTATGGCCGAGCGGCCGTGGCGCGCTTTGCGCGCGCGCATGTATGCGTGGTCGGCGTCGGCGGCGTCGGTTCCTGGGTAGTGGAAGCGCTGGCGCGCTCGGCGATCGGCCGCCTCACGCTGATCGACCTCGACAACCTGGCCGAATCCAACATCAACCGCCAGATCCACGCGCTCACCGATACGCTCGGCATGGCCAAGGTCAGTGCACTGGCGCAGCGCATCGCGCAGATCAATCCGGCCTGCGCGGTGGCCGAGATCGAGGATTTCGTCACACCCGCAAACGTCGGCCTAATGCTTGGCGCCCAAAAATACGATTACGTGATCGACGCGATCGATGACGTCGCCGCCAAGACCGCCATCATCGCCCACTGCCGCGCGCAGCGTATCCCGCTGCTGACCATCGGCGGTGCCGGTGGCCAGATCGACCCGACCCGGATTGCGATTCGCGACCTGTCGAAGACCGAGCAGGAGCCGCTGCTGGCCAAGGTGCGCAAGCGCCTGCGCGCGCAGCACGGCTTTCCGCGCGGCGAGCGCAACAGCTTCGGCATCGAGGCGGTATTTTCGACCGAACCCTTGCGCTGGCCGGCAAGCGAGGGTGAGTGCGAGGTCGGCGGCGTCAGCGGCCTGAATTGCGCCGGCTTCGGCTCCAGCGTCGCGGTCACCGCCAGCTTTGGCCTGGTGGCCGCCGCGCATGTGCTGCGCAAGCTGGCGGAACAGGCGGCCGACGATGCCCAGGCAGCGCCGTTGCAGGCCGCGCAGGCAGTCGTATCCTGAACAAGTCCGCTCTGGCCGATGAACGCCATTGGCCGTTAATCAGTTAATCACGGTAATTAGGGTCAGAGTCGAATTTCGCTAACCTCCGGCTCGCTCTGATCCAAGTTTCACTGCGCCGGCGTGGCGGCCAGCCGGCCAGCCGGCCCGTCAAGCCGGGTCATGCTCCCACCCCTCAAGCGGGCGCGCTGCCAGCACTTCGTAGCGCGCCCCCCGCGCGGCCGTAACCGAGCGCACCAGCGCGATCAGGCTGCTGCGCCAGGCGATCGGGGTCGCCGGCGTGGGCGGCGCGGCGGCGGCCTTGCGCGCCAGCGTGACGTGCGGCAGGAAGCGTTCGGCCATCTGGTAGCCCGGCAGTTGCCGTAGCAGCGCCTGGGTCAGGTGCTGCTGCAACTCCAGCAGCGCCGCCGGTGCCGGCTCGGGGCCGATCCAGGCCAGGTGCTGGCGCGGAAAATAGCCGCTGTGATTCAGGCTTAGCGGCAAGGGCGCGGCCGGCAGCGCGGCCAGCAGCGTTTGCAATAAGGGCAGGGCGGCCTGCGGCTGCTGGCCGAGGAAGGCCAGCGTCAGATGCAGGTTGTCGGGCGCCGTCGGCCGGCCGCCGATGCCGGCTTGCAAGGCGGCCAGCGCGGCGCGCGTGGTGGCATCCGGCCACAGTGCGTAAAACAGCCGCAACTGCTCCGGTGGTTCCTGGTTCGCGCTCATCGGCTGGCGTAGCGTTCAGGACTTGCCGAACACTTCGTTCAACTGCTGCGTCACGCGCACGAAGGTGGTGCGCTTGGTCAGCTCCTTCAGCTTGTGGGCGCCGACGTAGGTGCAGGCCGAGCGCACGCCGCCCAGGATGTCCTGCAGCGTATCGGCCACCGCACCGCGGTATTCGACCAGCACTTCCTTGCCTTCCGAGGCGCGGTAGTGGGCCACGCCGCCGGCATAGCGTTCCATCGCGGCACGGCTGCTCATGCCGTAGAACGCCTTGTAGCGCTTGCCGTCGCGCTCGACCACTTCGCCCGCGCATTCTGCATGGCCGGCCAGCATGCCGCCCAGCATGATGAAGTCGGCGCCGCCGCCGAACGCCTTGGCCAGGTCGCCCGGGACCGCACAGCCGCCGTCGGCGCAGATCTGGCCGCCCAGGCCGTGCGCGGCGTCCGCGCATTCGATCACCGCCGACAATTGCGGGTAGCCGACCCCGGTCATCTTGCGCGTGGTGCAGACCGAGCCCGGGCCGATCCCGACCTTGACGATGTCGGCGCCGGCCAGGATCAGCTCCTCGGTGATGTCGCCGGTGACCACGTTGCCGGCCATGATGGTCAGCTCCGGATAGGCGGCGCGCACCTTCTTGACGAAGTTGATGAACCCTTCGGTGTAGCCGTTGGCAACGTCGATGCAGACATACTCGATCGCGCCTTGCGCGCGCGCCATCACCGCGCTGAATTTATCGTAATCGGCCTTGCTGATGCCCATCGAATAGAAGGCGGCCGATGCGGCGTGCCCGCTTTTTTGCAGCGCCTGAAAAAAGGCCACCAGTTCGTCTTCCGTGTAGTGCTTGTGCAAGGCGGTGGACAAGCCATGCTCGGCCAGCGCCAGCGCCATTTCGGTGGTGCCGGTGGTATCCATGTTGGCGCCGATGATCGGAATCCCGTGGTACTTGCGGCGCGAGTTGTGGAACAGGAATTCGCGCCGGATATCGACTTGCGAACGCGAGGTCAAGGTCGAGCGCTTGGGCCGGATCAGCACGTCCTTGAAGTCGAGCTTGACGGATTCTTCGATATGCATGGCGGTGTTTCCTGCGAAAGAGAGGTTGACGCGGGGACAGTATTTTTGCTGCCTCCTGCAAAAGCAGTATTTTATGGAGTATGCGTATAAAACCGTAAGTTCTGCCCATGAATCAAGCACGGTGAAAATATGCTGGGCTGAGTATATTGCTGGGGCCGGAACCGCCGGCGGAGTCTGAACAAGGGATGTTACCGCAGCTCAGGGCGCGCCGCCGGTCGCCGGGCTTTGCCTCGCGCCGCTCCCTTAGGGAGTGGCCGGCATGTCCGGGCGTACCCGCAGATAGCTGGCAAAGCGCGGCATCCCGCTCGGGTTCAGGCCGCGAAAGCGGTAGGTGACCCAGGTCCCGATCGGCGGCGGCGCGCGCCGCTCGGCCTCCGACAAGCCGCTGCCGAGCCGAAAGCGGCGGCCGTCGGCGCTTTCCACCAGCAAGGCGCCGACCAGGCCGCGGTATTTTCCCTGCCCGGGCAGATGCGCCACCACTCGCGCTTCGGCATCGTCATGCGTTTTCACCTTCAGCAAATCGTCGCTGCGCAGCCCGCGGTACAGGGAGTCGCCACGATGCAGCATCAGTCCCTCGCCGTCCTCGCGCACGGTCTTGCGCAACAGCGCCTGTAGCGCCGCATGGTCGCGCACGCGCGCCTGCGGGACCGCTTGCAGTTGCGGCAGCGCCGCTGCCGTCACCAACTGCTGCAGCGCCGGCCAGCGCTGGTCGAAGCTGCCGCCGTGCGCCGGCAGGTCGAACACCATGAAGCGCATGCGGCGCCAGGCGGCGTCATCCGGCCGCTGCTGGCGCACGGTCGATACCGCGTGCGCGAACTGGCCGCGCCCGGCCCATAGTTCGCCGTCCAGCGCTATTGGTGGCCAGCCGCCAGTAAACCAGGCCGGCGCGAAAATCGGCTCGCCGCCGCGGGTCCACAGCCTTGATCCATCCCAATAGCCGCGCACGCCATCCAGTTTTTCGCTGACCCAATACTCGGCCAGCGGCACCCCCGGGCGGTAGACATTGGCCAGCATCACCGGCGCCGGCTGGGCGTTGGCGGCTGCTATCGGTAGCAGCAGGGTGAAGGCCAGCGCCAGCCGCAGCGCGACCAAGCACACAGTACGGGCTGCGCGGCGAGTGGTGGGCGAGTGGCTGTCAGGTGTCATGTGCGCTCCCGTGTGGTAGGTGATGCGTTGCGTCAACTCTAGCATTCTTCGTGCGGCTGCCGACAGCTACCACGGCCAGAAGCCCGAGGCGAGGTGAAAAGGTAAATTGCTGCGACGCAAAAAACCTAACATACATCAATTAAAACAATTCTCATTGCCGATATGATGTTTCCAAGCGGCAAAAACTTACTGAAAGCCTTTGCCGGCACGGAATTTTTTAAGGAGAAGGTAATGAAACGGAAATTGATTGTTCAGGCCATCGCGTGCGTCGTCCTCGGCATGGCTAGCTTGAGCCCTATTTATGCTGCAAGCGCACATGGCGCAACCAGTAGCGATGTCAAACCGGTGGCCGATGTCACGTTTACGCTGCGTACCGATATTGCCGACGGTAAACTGGTGTTCATCGGCGAGGCGGGCGCCATTAAGGGCAAGATCAATCCCGAACTGCGGGTGGCGGAAGGCGCCGTGGTACAAATCAACCTGGTGAATGGCGACGGCGCCCAGCACGACATTTCGATCCCGGATTTCAATACTGCGTCCAACAAGCTGAATGAAAAAGGTTCCAGCACCACGGTCGTGTTCCGCGCCAACAAGAGCGGCGAATTCCAGTACATCTGTTCACTGCCGGGCCACGTCGCGGCCGGCATGGTCGGCAAGCTGATCGTCGGCAACGTGGCGCCCAAGGCAGCGTCGAATGTCGCCGAGGTGTCAGGCAGCCCGATGGAAGTCGGGACGCCGGTTGGCAAGCGCGGGCCGCAAAAAGTCACGGTCGATCTCGAGACCACCGAAGTGATTGGTCAGTTGGCGGACGGCACCACCTACAAATACTGGACCTTCAACAACAAGGTGCCGGGCCCGTTCATCCGCGTGCGGGTCGGCGATACCGTCACGGTCAACATGGCCAACGCCAAGGACAGCCAGATGATCCACTCGGTGGACTTCCACGCGGTGACCGGCCCCGGCGGCGGCGCGGCAGTGACGCAGGCGGCGCCCGGCACCAGCAAGAGCTTTACCTTCAAGGCCATCAATCCGGGCCTGTTCGTCTACCACTGCGCGACGCCGATGGTGGCGCAGCACATCGCCAATGGCATGTACGGCATGATCCTGGTCGAGCCGGAAGGCGGCCTGCCCAAGGTCGATCACGAGTTTTACGTGATGCAGGGCGAGTTCTACACGGTGCAGAAGCACGGCGCGCAAGGCGAGCAGGAGTTTTCGCTGGAGAAGCTGTTGCGCGAAACGCCGGAACACCTGGCCTTCAACGGCACCATGAATGGCTTGACCAAGACCCACAAGATGGAAGCCAAGGTGGGTGAAACGGTGCGCATGTTCTTCGGCGTCGGCGGTCCCAACCTGACCTCCAGTTTCCACGTGATCGGCGAAGTGTTCGATCGCGTCTACAACCAGGCCGACCTGACCTCGCCGCCGCTGCAAAACGTGCAAACCACCAGCGTGCCGCCGGGCGGGGCAACGATGGTCGAGTTCAAGGTCGAAGTGCCGGGCAAGTACATCCTGGTAGATCATGCGCTGTCGCGGCTGGAAAAAGGCCTGGCTGGTTTCCTGCATGTGAGCGGCCCTGAAAATCCGGAAGTGTTCCATGCGGCAGGTGGGATCGACGCCAATTCCGGCCATTAAGACTAGCTGGCGCTAACGACCGAAGGCCCGCGCTGCGCGGGCCTTCTTGCTTTCGGTGTCCGAATGAAGCGGCGGTGCAGGGTGGCCGCTCCGTAGCAGATGCCGCCGGAGTCAAGATCACGCCGATGGCTGGCCGGGGAATGCTACGTTTCTTGGACGATCGCTCGTGCCAGCAGCCGTGCTCAAGCGGCCAGCGGCGGGTAGTCGGTGTAGCCTTCGGCGCCTGGGTGGTAGAAGGTTTCCGGCTGCGGCGTATTGAGAGCGGTGTCGAGCCGGAAGCGCTGCGGCAGATCCGGGTTGGCGATGAACAGTTTGCCGAACGCGACCGCGTCGGCTTCGCCCGCCGCCAGCAGTTGTTCGGCGCTGGCCTTGGTCATTTTTTCGTTGGCAATGTACACGCCGCCAAAGGCTTGCTTGAGCTGGGGCCCGAGCCGGTCGGGCCCCAGCGCTTCGCGCGCGCAGAGGAAGGTGATGCCGCGCCGGCCCAGTTCGCGTGCGACATGGCCGAAGGTCGCGGCCGGATTCGAGTCGCCCATCGAGTGGCTGTCTCCGCGTGGCGCCAGGTGCATGCCGACCCGCTGCGCGCCCCATACCGCAATGCAGGCATCGGTCACTTCCAGCATCAGCCGCGCCCGGGTTTCGATCGAGCCGCCATAGGCGTCGTTGCGATGGTTACTGGAGTCTTGCAGGAACTGATCCAGCAGATAGCCGTTGGCGCCATGGATTTCGACGCCGTCGAAGCCGGCTGCCTGGGCATTTTCCGCGCCCTTGCGGTAGGCGGCGACGATGCCCGGGATTTCGTCGATGGCGAGCGCGCGCGGAGTCACGTATGCGCGCAGCGGCCGCAACAGGCTGACGTGGCCGGCCGGTGCGATCGCGCTGGGCGCTACTGGCAACTGTCCGTCCAGGAAAATCGGGTCGGAAATGCGGCCGACATGCCATAACTGCAAGAAGATGTGGCCGCCGGCCTCATGCACCGCGGCCGTTACCTGCTTCCAGCCGGCCACCTGCTCGCGCGACCAGATGCCCGGCGTATCGGCATAGCCAACGCCTTGCGGGCTGATCGCGGTGGCTTCGCTCAGGATCAGGCCGGCACTGGCGCGCTGCCGATAGTATTCGGTCATCAGCGCGTTCGGCACGCGATTGCCGCCGATCGCGCGCGAACGCGTAAGCGGGGCCATGAAGATGCGATTGGGCAGAACCAGGTCGCCAATTTTGATTGGATCAAACAGGGTGGTCATTGGCTTTCCGGAAAAAATGCGAAGGTGGGGATTGGGCGCGGATGCATGCCGGTATTGTGCCCGATACTGAACTGCCCAGCCTGGCAGGTGTTCCGATCCAATCGCATGTCAGCCTGGGTGCGTGGTCAATACCGCTTCCAGTGGGCGCACCATTGCCAGCCCGAGTGTCGGCGGTACCGACAGGACCGCATCGTGCCGGGAAACTCGTCAACGACGCCGCGGGTTTCGCAATTGGTGGCGCGATTTGCCGCGGTGCACGGCGCTACTGCGTGCGTTCCAGCCATAGCGGCAGTACCGCAAAGCCGCCGGCCGGATACACGGCATTCGCTGGCGGCTTGCCGGGCACCAGCGCCATGCGGATGATGTGGGTCAGCAACTGTTCGATGATGATGCGCAATTCCAGCCGCGCCAGCGGCGCGCCGGGGCAGACATGGATGCCGGCGCCGTACAGCAGGTTTTGCGCCGGATCGCGGTCCAGCCGGAATTCGTCGGGGTCGCCAAATACCGCCTCGTCGCGGTTGGCTGAAGCCCACATCAGGTGTACGCGCTCGCCGGCCGGCAGCGTGCGGCCACCTATTTCCACCGGCCGTGTGGTTACCCGGCGGGCCGTGATCAGTGGCGAGTGGATGCGCAGTATCTCATCAATCGCGGCCGGCAACAACGACATGTCTTGCCGCAGTCGCTGTTGCAGTTCGGGTCGTGCCGCCAGATAGTGCGCCAGGATGCCAACCGAGGCGGAAATGGTATTCAGTTCGCCTACCGTCCAGTTGCGCATGATGCTGACGATTTCCGCGTCGTCCAGGAAGCGGTCGCCGATCCGTTCGCGCAGCAGGCTGGCGGTCAGGTCGTCGGCGCCATCCGCGCCGGCGGCGCGCCGCGCGGCCAGCAACTCCTTGATGTAGCCGTCAAACTCAAGCGCGACGGCAGCCATCGCTTCCCGATCCCGCGCCAGCGTTGCTGCCCGGTTGTTGCGAGTCCATTCGCGCAGCGGCTCATGCATTGCGGTCGGCCAGCCGAGGTAGGCAGACTGGATTTGCAGCGCAAAATCTTCGGCAAAAGTGGACATCAATTCGACTTCGCCGGCAATCGGCAAATTTTTTACCAGATCAAGCGCGATCTGCCGGCACACCGGTTCAAATATCGCCATCCGCTCGGGGCTGAAATAGGGTTCGATCAAGCGCCGGTAGCCGGTGTGCTGGGGTGGGTCCATCCCGTTCGGCACGGAAAGGTGGGCGGAAACCGCATTGCTGAATGTCTGGTGATCGTCCAGTGCCTGCATGACGTCGGCATGCCGAAATAGCGACCACTGCATATACTCGCTGTGCGCCACCGGACAGCGTTGGCGCATCGAGTCATAAGCGGCAATCTGGTCATCCAGTACGGCTTGAGATTTGGGATCCCAGTCGAATGCGGTTCGGTCTTTCATGTTGTTTTTCGGAATGTGAACGGATTTCTCGATTATCCGCCGATCGCGATCCCGGCAGTTGAACTTCGGGTTGCCTGGGCAAGCTTCAAGTGCGCCTCCGGGAACGAGGCCGGGGAAAAAATGGCCGGGAGCGGTTGGAATGTGGTCCTGAATGGTCCGTGTGGCCGACTGGCAACGTCCACCGACGTTCGTGCGGAGCACCGAACACGCGGTATCAGCGCGATCAGGCAAAAAAAATCCCAACCGAAAAGGTTAGGATTTTAGATATGGTGGAGGCGGCGGGAATCGAACCCGCGTCCAAGAGTACTCTACAGACAGTTCTACATACTTAGCACTGCCATTTGATTTAATCCGGACGACGCGGACGTGCACGCTTCGTCAAGACGAGTCACCTTTTGTTTAACGTTCTGCCAAGTGACCCGGCATAACGCGATTCCCTGTGAATGACTCCACCGCTGTTGCCAGCACGCCCCAGGGACGAGACGCTGTGGAGCTAACCGGTTATTAAGCGGCTAGTGCGTACGAGTTATCGTTTGCAGTTATTACTTTTCCGGTTGTATTTACGAGGTGACCAGCCCTCGGTATGCCCTGCGCTGCTTTGCAACCCCTGTCGAAGCCAGGTCGCCCCCAAAGATGACCTGTATTACAGTCTACCAGATTGGTACGAGCTGGCTGGATTCAAGAGGCGATTTGATCTCTTTGTTCAATCGGATCCAGTGGTGGCGGTGTCGTGGTCAGGCTCAGGCTCTAGCGCGACGTATTTTGTGCGGATGAAATTTCGCGCGTATTGTTCGCAACAGATCCAGCGGGGTCAACGCAATGGCGTCGGCGCCCCAAGATGTCGGTTCGACGGCACCACAATACCCCCAAGCGGCGGCGACAGTTGGCATGCCGGCAGCCTGACCCGCCTGGATGTCGCGCAAGTCGTCGCCGACATACCAGCAGTCGCCGGGCGGAAGTTGCAGGCGATGTGCGGCTTCCAGCAAGGGGGCCGGGTGCGGCTTGGGATGCGCGGTGGTGTCGCCGGAAATGACGCAGGCGGCTTGCTGCAGACCGATTTTCGGGATCAGTGGTTCGGTAAATCGGGCCGCCTTGTTGGTGACGATCCCCCACGAAACCGTCATTTCTGTGAGTTCTGCCAGCAAGCTGTGAATACCGTCGAACAGCCGGCTTTCCCTGACCAACTCGGCTTCGTAAATATCGAGAAAGGCAACGCGCAATTCTTCGTAGCCTGCGTCGGTTGGCTGCAATTTGAAGGCGGCGCCGATCAGACCGCGCGCGCCCGCCGAGGCAAATGGACGTAGCAGTGCGTAGGGAGTTGGCGCCAGTCCGCGGTCCGTGCGCAGCCGGTTGACGGCCGCTGCGAGGTCTGGAGCGGTATCGGCAAGCGTGCCGTCGAGGTCAAACAGGACGGCGCGCGGTACGGTCAGTGCCATAGAGCACCCTCAGGCAATCGCGGCGCGCAAACGCCGTCCGGTAGACGCATGAAATTCATGCCGGACGGGTGCAGGCAACCAGGTAATTAACGGTGGTGTCCTGGTTAAGCGAATAGGTACGTATCAATGGGTTATAGCTCATGCCTTTCAGGCCGTCGATCAACAGGCCCGCCTTGCGCGCAAATTGCGCCAGTTCGGCCGGGGTAATGAATTTGGCGTAGTCGTGAGTCCCTTTTGGTAGCAGGTGCAGCAGGTACTCGGCGCCGATCACGGCGAACAGGTAGGACTTCGGGTTGCGGTTGAGGGTGGAAAAAAAAACATGTCCGCCGGGCTTAACCAGCGTGGCGCACGCTTGCACGATGGATGCAGGATCTGGCACATGCTCCAGCATCTCCATGCAGGTAACGATGTCGTAGCGGGCCGGTTCGCGCGCGGCAAGTTCTTCAGCAGCACTGCTTTCATAATCGACCTCGATGCCGGACTCAAGGGCATGCAATTCAGCAACCTTCAAGGCTTTCTCTGAAAGATCGATTCCTTTGACCCTGGCCCCTTGCCGGGCCATCGATTCGGCCAGAATCCCACCGCCACACCCGACGTCAAGCACGGTTTTTCCACTTATGGGGCTACGCGCGTTGATCCAACCCAGCCGCAATGGATTGATTTCATGCAGCGGTCGGAATTCGGAAGCAGGATCCCACCAGCGATGTGCGAGGGCACTGAATTTTTGCAGTTCTACGGGGTCGGCATTCATGATGACAATGATAGCGGAAAGCAGGCCGCCAGTACTTGAGGGCATAAAAAAACCCCGCCGCAGCGGGGTTTGTGCTGAACCAGCGTATTACTTATTGCGCGTACCGACGACTTCGATTTCAACGCGACGGTTTTTGGCGCGGCCTTCTGCGGTCTTGTTGCTGGCGACCGGTTGCTTCTTGCCTTTGCCTTCGGTGTAAACGCGGTTTGCTTCGATACCTTTCGATACCAGATAGGCCTTAACAGCTTCAGCGCGGCGAACCGACAGCTTCTGGTTGTAGGCATCGGTGCCGACCGAGTCGGTATGGCCAACCGCAATAATCACTTCCAGGTTCATGCCTTTCAACTTGGAGGTCAGATCATCAAGCTTGGCTTTGCCGTCAGCTTTCAATACGGATTTGTCGAAATCAAAGAAAGCATCGGCAGCAAAAGTGACTTTTTCCGAGGTCGGTGCCGGTGCCGGAGCAGGTGCCGGAGCAGGTGCCGGAGCAGGTGCCGGAGCGGCGGCCGGAGCAGCAGCTTTCACAATTTCGCCATCGCAGCCAGGAACCGAGTCAGCCGGCGTCCAGGTGCCGGTACGCCAGCACAGACCGAACGGATCGCGAGCGATCACACCGCGCGCGTCTTGAACGTAGGCGCTGTTTGGTGTTTTCGCCTGAATGTTTTCTTGCGCAGATGCAGACAACGTAACGACTGCGGCCGCAGCGAAGACGAGTTTTGCTAATTTATTCATGTTTCTCCTCTCGGGTGAGATATCCGCAGATTAACTGCGCAACAAATCAAAATATATGACATCGAAAATGGATGTTACCACTGGTTCAGACCGTTACATGCGAAGAATTGTTCGCATGCAATGAACTTAGCCGTCATTTTGCCACAGGCATGATCACGGGGCGAAGGTTGTCAAATAGGCTAAGCAACGTTTTTTCTGCTTTGTTGTATTTCAACAACGAAGTATAAGGGCGCTGCTCCCCTTTAAAGTATGCATTTTTCATAAATGTTTGACAAAAGATAATAATCTTGCTTATTTGGCGATCCCGCGAACGTGAATCACTACGCGCCGATTCGGAGCGAGGCAATCGACCAATTTCTTGCGACCAAGCTTGTCGTTGCATGCCTTGAGCGGTTGGGTTGCTCCCAAGCCGCGGGTTTCGATCAGTGTGGAGACGCCTTGGCTTTTCAGGTAGGAGGCAATGGTCATTGCGCGTCGTGCCGATAATTTTTCGTTATATACGGCACTGCCCAAGCGGTCAGTATGGCCGGCGACCAGGATGGAGTCGATGCTGGCGCATGTGTCCAGCCTGGTCAATACATCGTTGTCGATCCTGCTCTTGGCCGTCGTGGACAGCGCCGCCTGGTTGAATCCAAAAAGCAGATTGCCTTGCAGCGTAACCGTAAAATCGCAACGTGTTGCCACGACCGGAATCGGTGCCGGTTGCGCTGCCACTGCCGGTGTCGATGCGATTTCCGGCGCAATCGGCTTGGCGATGGGTGGTACCAGCGCGCCGTCGCAGCCGGTGATGGAGGCGTCAGGTGTCCAGGAGCCGGAGCGCCAGCACAGCCCATCGCTGCTGCGCAGTACCGTCCCATTCCCATCTTGAGCGTAGCCGCCTGAGGCGGGAGGAGCCTGGATGCCAGTGGTTTGGGCCAGCAAGGTGGAGCTGGCGCCGAGCGCCAGTCCAAGGATGAGCTTGTTTAACATGTGGGGTCTTTATCAAGTTTGCGGCGCATCTACATACGCCAAATTCCAGCCCGCATTTAAGCATATTTTTTAAAAGAAAACGCCCGGTTCCGCGCTTCCGGCGATGCTTGCCGCGGGTCCGCTGGCCCCGGGAAGTATCGGGTCGCATGTTAGAATCAGCAGCTTTGAGGTCGTGCTTGTGCCGCGTTGGCGGCGGACCTGTTTGCTTCTCTATAAATTGATGGACCGACTTCCCTATGGATCAATTCGCTAAAGAAACAATTCCCATTTCTCTGGAAGAGGAGATGCGCAAGAGTTACCTCGACTATGCGATGAGCGTGATCGTAGGGCGGGCGCTGCCGGACGTGCGGGATGGGTTGAAGCCGGTCCATCGGCGTGTGTTGTTCGCGATGCATGAAATGAACAATGTCTGGAATCGGCCGTACGTCAAGTGTGCGCGGGTGGTGGGTGAAACCATGGGTAAATACCACCCGCACGGCGACGCCTCGATTTACGACACATTGGTGCGGATGGCGCAGGATTTTTCGCTGCGCTACACCTTGGTGGACGGCCAGGGTAACTTCGGTTCGGTGGATGGCGACAGCGCCGCGGCGATGCGTTATACCGAGTGTCGCCTGGACAAGATCGCGGCTGAACTGCTGGCCGATATCGAGAAAGAGACCGTTGATTTCGTTCCAAACTATGACGGCAAGGAAAAAGAACCGTCGGTGTTACCGACCAGAATTCCGAACCTGCTGATCAATGGTTCTTCGGGTATTGCCGTCGGTATGGCGACCAATATCCCGCCACACAACATTACCGAAGTGATCGACGGCGCCTTGCACGTGTTGCGCAACAGCGAGTGCACGATTGATGAGCTGATCGAGATTATTCCGGCGCCGGATTTTCCGACCGCAGGCATCATCTACGGCGTCTCGGGCGTGCGTGACGGCTATCGCACCGGCCGCGGCCGTATCGTGATGCGGGCGAAAACCCATTTCGAGGAATTCGGCAAGGAGCACCGGCAGGCGATCATCGTTGACGAACTGCCGTATCAGGTTAACAAGAAATCGCTGCTGGAGCGCATCGCCGAATTGGTGCGCGATAAGAAGCTGGACGGCATTTCGGACATCCGTGACGAATCCGACAAGTCCGGCATGCGCGTGGTGATCGAACTGAAGCGCGGCGAAGTGGCCGAGGTCGTGCTGAACAATCTGTACAAGCAGACCCAGTTGCAGGATACCTTCGGCATGAACATGGTGGCGCTGGTCGATGGCCAGCCGCGCCTGCTCAACCTGAAGCAGATGCTCGAATGCTTTCTGTCGCACCGGCGCGAGGTGGTTACCCGCCGTACCGTGTTCGAGCTGCGCAAGGCGCGCGAGCGCGGCCATGTGCTGGAAGGACTGGCGGTGGCGCTGGCGAATATCGACGATTTCATCGCCATCATCAAAGCCGCGCCGACGCCGCCGGTGGCCAAGACGGAATTGATGGCACGCGCCTGGGATTCATCATTGGTGCGCGAAATGCTGGCCCGTACCGGTGCCGACAACGCCGGCGGCATCGGCGCCTTCCGGCCCGAAAACCTGCCGCCGCACTATGGTATGCAGAACGATGGGCTGTACAAGCTGTCCGACGATCAGGCGCAGGAAATCCTGCAAATGCGGCTGCAGCGCCTGACGGGCCTGGAGCAGGACAAGATTGTTAACGAGTACAAGGATGTGATGGCGCAGATCGCCGATCTGCTCGACATCCTGGCTAAGCCGGCACGCGTGACCGGGATCATTGTCGACGAACTGACGGCGGCGAAGAATGAATACGGCGAAGGCAGCAAGGATGTGCGCCGCTCGCAGATCGAACTGAACCCGACCGATCTCGGCACCGAAGATCTGATTACGCCGCAGGACATGGTGGTCACGTTATCGCACACCGGCTATATGAAGTCGCAGCCGATCTCGGAGTATCGCGCGCAAAAGCGCGGCGGCCGTGGCAAGCAGGCCACCGCCACCAAGGAAGACGACTGGATCGACCAGTTGTTCATCGCCAATACCCACGACTACATCCTGTGTTTCAGTGATCGGGGCCGGCTGTACTGGCTGAAGGTGTGGGAAGTGCCGCAGGGTTCTCGCAATTCGCGTGGGCGGCCGATCGTCAACATGTTCCCGCTGCAGGATGGTGAAAAAATCACGGTAATCCTGCCGCTCTCCGGAGATAACCGCAGTTTCCCGGAAGATCATTACGTGTTCATGGCGACCAGCCTGGGTACCGTCAAAAAAACGTCGTTGAAGGATTTCAGCAATCCGCGCAAGGCCGGAATCATCGCGGTCGATCTGGACGAGGGTGATTTCCTGATCGGCGCCGCGCTGACCGACGGCGCCCAGGATGTGATGCTGTTTTCTGATGCCGGCAAGGCGGTGCGCTTCGATGAGAACGACGTGCGGCCGATGGGGCGGACCGCGCGCGGCGTGCGCGGCATGAACCTGGAAGAAGGCCAGTGCGTGATCGCGATGCTGGTGGCGAAGAACGATGACGACCGGCAGTCGGTGCTGACGGCGACTCAAAACGGCTTTGGCAAGCGCACGCCGATTGCCGAATACACGCGTCACGGCCGCGGTACCAAGGGCATGATCGCGATCCAGACTTCCGAGCGCAACGGCAAGGTGGTGGCGGCGACGCTGGTGGAGGGGAACGATGAAATCATGCTGATCACGACCGGCGGTGTGCTGATTCGCACCCGCGTCGCTGAAATCCGCGAAATGGGCCGTGCCACCCAGGGTGTGACCCTGATTGCGGTGGAGGATGGCACGACGTTGTCCGGGCTGCAGCGGGTGGTGGAGTCGGATGTCGAGGAGGAGCGCGACAGCACCGATAACGCGGAGGAATGATGACGCAAGTTTACAATTTTTCCGCTGGTCCGGCGGTACTGCCGAAAGAGGTGTTGCGCCAGGCCGCGGACGAGATGCTGGACTGGCACGGCAGCGACATGTCGGTAATGGAAATGAGCCATCGCGGCAAGGAATTCGGATCGATTATCGAAGCCGCCGAAGCGGATTTGCGCGAACTGTTGGCGGTGCCGGACAACTACCGGATTCTGTTCCTGCAGGGCGGCGGCATCGGTGAAAACGCGATCGTGCCGCTGAACCTGCTGGGGCGCGTGGCGCAGCCGGCGGTGATCGATTTCGTGGTCACCGGTTCGTGGTCGAGCAAGTCGCTGAAGGAAGCCGGAAAGTACTGCGCGGTGAATGTCGCGGCGACGTCGGAAAGCACCGGGTATACGACGATCCCGCCGCGTGCCGACTGGAAGTTGTCGGCCAATCCCGCCTATGTGCATCTGTGCACCAATGAAACGATCGGCGGCGTCGAGTATCACTTCACGCCTGAGGTGGCGGCGGATACCAACGGCGCGCCGCTGGTGGCCGACATGTCGTCGCACATCCTGTCGCGGACGATCGAGGTGGCGAAATACGGCGTGATCTACGGTGGCGCGCAAAAAAATATCGGTCCGGCTGGCTTGACGCTGGCGATCGTGCGCGAGGATCTGATCGGCCACGCGTTGCCGATCTGCCCGTCGGTGTTCGACTGGAAGCTGGTGGCCGATAATCACTCGATGTACAACACGCCGCCGACCTATGCGATCTATATCGCCGGCCTGGTATTCCAGTGGCTCAAGCGCCAGGGCGGAGTGGCGGCAATTGAGCAGCGCAACGTCGAAAAATCCAGGCTGCTGTATGACTACCTGGATTCCAGCGATTTTTACCGCACGCGTGTAGCCAAGGAATGCCGCTCGCGCATGAATATCCCGTTCTTCCTGGCAGATGACGCATTGAACGATGCTTTCCTTGCGGGTGCGAGGGAACGCGGCTTGCTGCAACTGAAGGGGCACAAATCCGTGGGCGGCATGCGCGCCTCGATTTATAACGCGATGCCGATCGAAGGCGTGCAGGCGCTGATCGGCTACCTGCGGGAATTCGAAAAAGCACGAGCCTGACTTGTGTGTACCTTGATCATTTTCGCTGCCGCAATCGACGACTTCCATGAGTGACGACAAAATCAAACCCCTGCGTGTGCAGATCGACGCGGTGGATGCGCAGATTCTCGACCTGCTGAATCACCGGGCGCGCCTGGCGCAGGAGGTCGGTCACGTCAAGGCCGAAACCGACGCCCCGATCTATCGGCCGGAGCGCGAGGCGCAGGTATTGCGCAGCGTGGCGCAACGCAATCCGGGACCGCTGGCTGGCACCGACGTGCAAATCATTTTTCGTGAAATCATGTCCGCTTGCCGGGCGCTGGAACGGCGCGTGACCGTGGCATTCCTGGGCCCGGCAGGCACCTTCAGCGAGCAAGCCGTATATCGGCAGTTTGGGCGCAGCGTCCATGCCTTGCCGTGCGGGTCGATCGACGAGGTGTTTCGGGCGACCGAGGCCGGAACGGCTGAATTCGGCGTGGTGCCGGTTGAAAATTCGGCCGAGGGCGCGGTCAACCGCACGCTCGACCTGCTGTTGCAGTCGACGCTGACGATCAGCGGCGAAGTATCGATTCCGGTACACCATAGCCTGATGACACAAAGCGGCTCAATGCAGGGTGTGGACCGCGTCTGCGCCCATTCTCAGGCGCTGGCGCAATGCCAGGTCTGGCTGAACCAGCACTACCCGAATCTGCGGCGGCAGGCAGTCGCATCCAACGGCGAGGCGGCACGCCTGGCGAGCGAAAATCCGGCCATAGCCGCGATTGCCGGCGAGCTCGCCGGCCAGCAATACAATTTGCAAGTGGTCAACGCCCACGTGCAGGACGATCCGCATAACCGTACCCGCTTCGCCGTGATCGGCCGCCTGCAGACCGCGCCCAGCGGACAGGATCAGACCTCGCTGGTGCTGTCGGTGCCGAACAAGGCTGGTGCGGTATACAGCCTGCTGGCGCCGCTGGCGCGGCATGGGGTGTCGATGACCCGCTTTGAATCGCGCCCGGCCCGCATGGGGGCATGGGAATATTATTTTTACGTCGACATCGAAGGTCACGCGCAAAACGATAAGGTTGCGCGCGCGCTGGCGGAGTTGAAGGAGAACGCAGCGTTCTTCAAATTGCTGGGGTCGTATCCGGTCAGCCTGTAATGCCGGTGGGCGCAGCGCGAACCGGTTTTTGAACGGTATTTCTAAACTTTTCCTGGAATTTCATCATGTCGATTCAATTCGGACCCGAATATGTGCGTGCCATCGCTCCCTACCAAGGCGGCAAACCGATTGCCGAAGTCGCGCGCGAATTTGGGCTGGATGAAGCGGGAATCGTCAAGCTCGCCTCCAATGAAAACCCGCTTGGCATGCCGGAATCGGCCAGGCAGGCGATGCTGGCCGCGGTAGCCGATGTCGGCCGCTATCCGGACGCCAACGGTTTTGAATTGAAAGCGGTCTTGTCGGCGAAGTACGGCGTGCCGCAGGACTGGGTGACGCTGGGCAACGGCAGCAACGACATTCTCGAACTGGCGGCGCATGCGCTGGTGCAGCCCGGGCAATCGACGGTGTTTGCCGAATATTCGTTTGCCGTGTATCCGTTGGCGACGCAGGCCGTCGGTGCGCGTGCGATTGTCGTCCCCGCCAAAAATCATGGCCACGATCTGGCAGCGATGGCACGGGCGATCGCGGCCGACACCAAGCTGATTTTCATCGCCAACCCCAACAATCCGACCGGCACCTTCCTGCCGGCGGCGGAGCTCGAGGCATTCCTGAAAATCGTGCCGCCGCACGTCGTGGTGGTGCTGGACGAAGCCTATAACGAATACCTGGCGCCGGAACTGCAATACGAATCGACCGCGTGGGTCAGGCGGTATCCGAATCTGCTGGTGTCGCGCACCCTGTCCAAGATTTACGGCCTGGCCGGCTTGCGCATCGGCTTCGGCATCGCCCAGCCGGCGCTGACCGACTTGCTGAACCGCATCCGGCAACCGTTCAATGTCAATTCGCTGGCGCAAGCGGCGGCGATTGCCGCTCTGAACGACCAGGCGTTCCTGCAAAAAAGCGCGGCCGTCAATCGCGAGGGTTATCAGCAACTGACGCAGGCGTTTGACGCGCTCGGGCTGCAGTACGTGCCGTCCTATGGCAATTTCGTGCTGGTGAAGGTGGGCGAGGACGATGCCGCTGGCGCCCGCGTCAATCTGGCCTTGCTGAAGCAGGGGGTGATCGTGCGTCCGGTCGGCAATTACGGCTTGCCGCAGTGGCTGCGCATCTCGATCGGCCTGCCGCAGGAAAATGCAGCCTGCGTCGCGGCGCTGAAAAAGGCGCTGTCCTGACGGCCCGGACGGGCGAAGCCTGCCGGCATACTTATTCTTGAGCGCTCACCCGTGTTGAAAAAAATTGCAATCTTCGGCGTCGGCTTGATCGGCGGCTCGTTCGCCATGGCATTGCGCCAGGCCGGCGCGGTCGGGCAGATCGTCGGCGTCGGCCGCAGCGCGGCGCCCCTGGCGCGGGCGCTGGAACTGGGCATCATCGACGTCGCCAGTACCTCCGTGGCCGAAGCCGTGGCCGATGCCGATCTGGTCCTGGTCGCGGCGCCGGTGGCCCAGACCGAAGCCATCTTGCGCCGGATCGAGCCGCATCTGGGGCCGCATACGGTCGTCACCGATGCCGGCAGCACCAAGAGCGATGTGGTGGCGGCGGCGCGGCGCGCGCTCGGCGCGCGGATCGCGCAATTCGTGCCCGGCCATCCGATCGCCGGGCGGGAATTGAACGGCCCGGATGCGGCAATCGTCGACCTGTATGTCGGCAAGAAAGCGGTGCTGACGCCGCTGTCGGAAAATTCCGCCGCCGCTGTTGCGCTGGTTGCGGCGGCGTGGCGCCAGTGCGGCGCAATCATCCACCAGTTGTCGCCCGAGCAGCACGATCAGGTGTTCGCTGCGGTCAGCCATTTGCCGCACCTGCTGGCGTATGCGCTGGTCGACGAGCTGGCGCGCAGGCCGCAGGCGGATACGCTGTTCCAATACGCGGCCAGCGGCTTTCGCGATTTCACCCGGATTGCCGGCTCGTCGCCGGAAATGTGGCGCGACATCACGCTCGCCAACCAGCCGGCGCTGCTCTCCGAACTGGATGCCTATCTGGAACAGTTGGGGCGCTTGCGCGGATTGCTGGCGGCGGCCGACGGCGCCGCCATCGAGGCGGTGTACGGCAATGCGCAGCGCGCGCGGCACGACTGGGCGCGCACGATCGAAGCCGCAGAAAAACAATCTATCGAAGGCGGCGACTGATGAAAAGCGGTTTTCCCGATTATCTGGATTTGCTGCCGGCCGCGCGCGCACGCGGCACGGTGACGCTGCCCGGCTCCAAGAGCATCTCCAACCGAACCCTGCTGCTGGCGGCGCTGGCGCAGGGCACCACGCAGATCATGGATTTGCTGGCATCCGACGATACGCTGGTGATGCTGCTGGCCCTGCAAAAACTCGGCGTCCAATGGCAGCAGGTCGATGCCACGCGGCAATACACGGTACAGGGCGTGGATGGCGTGTTTCCGGTGCATCAGGCCGATCTCTTCATGGGCAATGCCGGCACCGCGATTCGCCCCTTGACGGCGGCGCTGGCGGTGCTGGGCGGCGACTATACGCTGCATGGCGTGGCGCGCATGCACGAGCGCCCGATCGGCGATCTGGTGGATGCGCTGAATGCGGCTGGCGCGCGCATCGACTATACCGGCGTCGCCGGCTATCCGCCGCTGCATATCCGGCGCGGCCAGGTCGATGGGCAGCGGCTGCGGGTGCGCGGCAACGTGTCGAGCCAGTTTCTGACCGCGCTGCTGATGGCGGCGCCGCTGCTGGCAAAGACCCGGGCGGCGACGGTGGAAGTGGTCGGCGAGCTGATTTCCAAGCCGTATATCGAAATCACGCTGAACCTGATGCAGCGCTTCGGGGTTGCAGTCGAGCGCGACGGCTGGCAAGCGTTTACGGTGGCCGCCGGCCAGCGCTACCGCAGTCCGGGCGTGATCCACGTCGAGGGCGACGCCTCTTCCGCCTCCTATTTCCTGGCGGCCGGGGCGATTGCCGGCGGCCCGGTGCGGGTCGAGGGCGTTGGCGCCAACAGCATCCAGGGCGACGTGCGCTTTGTCGACGCATTGCGGCAGATGGGCGCCAGCGTGCGCTTGGGCGAGAACTGGATTGAAGCCGAATCGAACGGCGTTTTGCGCGCGATCGACGCCGATTTCAACCATATTCCGGATGCCGCCATGACGATTGCCGTGGCGGCGCTGTATGCCGACGGTCCCAGCGTGTTGCGCAACATCGGCAGTTGGCGCGTCAAGGAAACCGACCGCATCGCGGCGATGGCGACCGAGTTGCGCAAGCTTGGCGCCGAGGTCGAGGAGGGGGCGGATTACTTGCGGATCACGCCGCCGCCGACGATCCTCGCCGCCAGCATCGACACCTATGACGATCATCGGATGGCGATGTGCTTTTCGCTGGCGACCCTGGACGGCGCGGCGCGCAAGGGTGCTGCCCTGCGCATCAACGATCCGGGCTGCGTGGCCAAGACCTTCCCCGAATACTTCAACGCTTTTGCACAAATCTGCCGGCAGGAATCATCGTAGGAAATCTCCGCTGCTGCCGAGCACAGCGCAACCCTGCCTGTACTGGAGATAGTATTTTTACAGCCGCCATATTTTACGGCGGGAATTGGCATATTTTTCAATATACTCCCATCGACATTCAATCATAAACTTCCGATGCAATCCACCTCCATTCCAGTGATCACGATTGACGGCCCCACCGCGTCCGGTAAGGGCACGGTGGCGCAAAAAGTGGCGGCCCATCTTGGTTTTCATTACCTCGATTCCGGCGCGCTGTACCGACTGGTGGCTTGGTCGGCCTTGCGCGACCGGCTACCGCTGGACGATCAGCCGGCGCTGGCTGCGCTGGCGGCCGACTTGCCGTGCCGCTTCGTGGCCGACCGCATCTGGCTGGCGGACGACGACGTTACGGACGCGATCCGGGCCGAGGCGGTCGGCAATGCCGCCTCACGCATCGCCGCCTTGCCGGCGGTGCGGCAGGCGCTGGTGGGCTTGCAACTGGGTTTTCGGGTGGCGCCCGGCTTGGTGGCGGATGGGCGCGACATGGGTAGCGTGATTTTCCCGGACGCAAGGCTCAAGGTGTTCCTGACGGCAAGTGTCGCCGCGCGCGCCGGCCGGCGTTATAAGCAATTGATTGACAAGGGTTTTTCTGCTAATATGCAAGACCTTTCAAAGGATTTGGCAGAGCGGGACGCGCGCGATTCAAGCCGTGCCGCCGCGCCGCTGAAGCCGGCGCAGGGGGCATATCAGCTCGATACTTCCGACATCACCGCGGATCAGGCGGTGGAACGGATACTCGGGTGGTACGCCGAAACACACGGATAGCGCCGCTGGAAGTTGCCTGCTTGCGGCGTCACCCGTTCCCGTAGTGCCTTTGTTGTTCGGCCGGATGCAAGGTCTGGCCGGACGTTGATGAACCTAACCCAATCATCGCTGCGATCTTCGTTTGTTGTGTTTTTGATCGACGTCCGATATTGGCCAACCCCACATTTTTAATCTTATGTCTACTGTTGCCACCACCCAGGAACCTGCCGCTGGCATGGAAAGTTTTGCCGCCCTGTTTGAAGAATCGCTGACGCGTCAGGACATGCGTTCCGGCGAAGTGATTTCGGCGGAAGTCGTTCGCTTCGACCACAACTTCGTGATCGTCAACGCCGGCCTGAAGTCCGAAGCCTTCATCCCCATCGAGGAATTCAAGAACGACAACGGCGAACTCGAGGTCAACGTCGGCGACTTCATTTCGGTCGCGATCGAATCGCTGGAAAACGGTTTCGGCGACACCATCCTGTCGCGCGACAAGGCCAAACGTCTGGCTTCCTGGCTGTCGCTGGAAAAAGCGATGGAATCGGGCGAAATCGTCACCGGTACCGTCAACGGCAAGGTCAAGGGCGGTCTGACGGTGCTGACCAACGGCATCCGCGCGTTCCTGCCGGGTTCGCTGGTCGATACCCGTCCGGTCAAGGACACCACGCCGTACGAAGGCAAGACCCTCGAATTCAAGGTCATCAAGCTCGATCGCAAGCGCAACAACGTGGTGCTGTCGCGCCGCGCGGTGGTGGAAGCCTCGATGGGCGAAGAGCGCGCCAAGCTGATGGAAACGCTGAAGGAAGGCACGATCGTCAACGGCGTCGTCAAGAACATCACCGACTACGGCGCATTCGTCGATCTGGGCGGCATCGACGGCCTGTTGCACATCACCGACCTGGCATGGCGTCGCGTGCGCCACCCGTCGGAAGTGCTGACGGTCGGCCAGGAAATCACGGCCAAGGTGCTGAAGTACGATCAAGAGAAAAATCGCGTTTCGCTGGGCGTCAAGCAACTGGGCGACGATCCGTGGACCGGCCTGTCGCGGCGCTACCCGCAAGGCACGCGCCTGTTCGGCAAGGTCACCAACCTGACCGACTACGGCGCATTCGTCGAAGTCGAGCAAGGCATCGAGGGCCTGGTGCACGTCTCCGAAATGGACTGGACCAACAAGAACGTGGCGCCGAACAAGGTTGTCCAGCTGGGTGACGAAGTCGAAGTCATGGTGCTGGAAATCGACGAAGAGCGTCGCCGCATTTCCCTCGGCATGAAGCAGTGCAAGGCCAATCCATGGGACGACTTTGCCGCCACCCACAAGAAGGGCGACAAGGTTCGTGGCGCGATCAAGTCGATCACCGACTTCGGCGTGTTCATCGGCCTGGCCGGCAACATCGACGGCCTGGTGCACCTGTCCGACCTGTCCTGGACCGAAGCCGGCGAAGAAGCCGTGCGCAAGTTCAAGAAGGGCGACGAGCTGGAAGCCATCGTGCTGGCGATCGACGTCGAACGCGAGCGCGTTTCGCTGGGTGTCAAGCAGCTGGAAGGCGATCCGTTCAACAACTTTGCCGCGATGAACGACAAGGGTGCGATCGTCACCGGTACCGTCAAGTCGGTCGAGCCGAAGGGCGCCGTGATCCAGTTGTCGGATGAAGTCGAAGGCTACCTGCGCGCTTCCGAAATCTCGCGCGACCGCGTGGAAGATGCCGGCACGCACCTGAAGGTTGGCGATACCGTCGAAGCGATGGTGTTGAACATCGACCGCAAGGCACGCGGCATCCAGCTCTCGATCAAGGCGAAAGACAATGTCGAAACGCAGGAAGCGATGAACAAGATGGCGGCCGATTCCAGCGCGGCATCCGGCACCACCAGTCTTGGCGCCTTGTTGAAGGCCAAGCTCGACAACAAGAACTAAGGGTCGAGCCCGCCCATGACAAAGTCGGAACTGATCGCTCGTCTGGCCGAACGTTACCCGCAACTGGTGACCAAGGACGCAGACTATGCGGTCAAGACCATCCTCGACGCGATGACGGATGCGTTGGCCACCGGCCAACGCATCGAGATTCGCGGTTTCGGCAGCTTTGCGCTGAACAGCCGGCCGCCGCGTATCGGCCGCAATCCGAAGTCGGGCGACAAGGTGATGGTGCCGGAAAAACGGGTGCCGCATTTCAAGCCGGGCAAGGAGCTGCGCGAGCGGGTCGATGCGATGGTCGGGCAGCCGATCAAGGAAGACTAGTTGTCATGGCGGACAGGGAAGGCTTCGCTAATCCTATGGCGCAATCTGCTTGAAGCGTTGGGGATTGGTTGCGCTGGGCTGGACTAAGCCTGGTCCTGGCCCCGCAAACGTATACGAACGGCATCTGCGGATGCCGTTTTTTTTAATTTCGGCCACGGCTTGGGCTGCCTGGCTGTAAGCGCAAGTCAGCCCCCGCTGAGTTGGTTTCACGTACAATTTCGTTTGTTTGACCAACAATCAACAAGGAACCGCACCATGAAAATTATTGCCAGGATTGTCGCGGTGCTGATCTTTATCGTGTTCTTTGGATTCGCGCTGATCAACAAAGAAGAAGTCACGCTGAAGTTCTTTTTTGGTTATGAGAGCAAAGGTCCACTGGTTTTGGTCCTGCTGGTGTTTTTCGTATCCGGCGCCGTGTTGGGAGTGATCGCCATGATGCCGACCCTGTTTCGGAACCGGCGTCAACTGTCGCGCCAGAAAAAGGAAATCGCCGCCTTGCAGAAAGAGGCCGCCGCGCAGCACTTGGCGCGCGCCTATCCGCCGCAACCCGATACCGTGATGAATCAATAACGATGCCATTCTCGGCCTCATCCTGCTACGCCGCTGCTGTATCGATCCCGTATGGAATTTGAAATCTGGTGGTTACTCGGTATTCCGGTATTTTTCGCACTGGGCTGGATTGCGGCGCGCGTTGACATCGATCAATTGCTGTCGGAATCGCGGAGTTTGCCGCGCGGTTACTTCAAGGGTTTGAATTTCTTGCTGAACGAACAGCCCGACAAGGCGATCGACGCCTTCATCGAGGTGGTTCAATTGGACCCGGAGACGGTCGAACTCCACTTCGCGCTCGGCAATCTGTTCCGCCGCCGCGGCGAAACCGAACGGGCGATCCGGGTGCACCAGAACCTACTGGCGCGCCCCGACCTGCCGCAGGAGCACCAGGTTCACGCGCAGTACGAATTGGGGCAGGATTATCTGAAGGCCGGTTTGCTCGATCGCGCCGAAGAGTCGTTCAACCTGCTGCTGGACACCTCATACAGCGCCCAGGCGCGGCGCGCGCTGCTGGAAATCTACCAGCGCGAAAAAGAGTGGCCGCGCGCGATCGAGGCGGCGCGCGCGCTGCAGGAATCTGGCGCCGGCAGTCGGCAGCGCGAAATTGCCCAGTTCTACTGCGAACTGGCGCAGGACGAACTGGTGCATACGCATGCGGAGGCGGCGATCGTCTGGCTGGAAAAAGCGCTGGCGGCGGATCGCAACAACGTGCGTGCCACGCTGCTGCTGGGCGACGCCCACTTGGCGCGGGGCGATATCGAGGGCGCCTTGCTGGTCTGGCGCCGGGTCGAGCAGCAAAGCGTGCCGCACGTGGCCCTGGTGGCGCAACGCCTGATGGATGGCTATCGGGCCGTCGGCCGGGCCCAGGAAGGCTTGAATCTGCTGGAGGCCTATCTGGCCGAGGCGCCTTCCATTGATTTGCTGGAGGTGGTGTTCAAGGCCGTTCTGGAACTGGAAGGAGTGGACGCCGCCAACCGCTTGGTTAGCGACGAGTTGCGCCGCACGCCGACCTTGCTCGGGCTGGACAAGCTGCTGGAAGCGCGCCTGATGGAGGCGCGCCCCGAGGTGCGGCCGGAACTGTCTCTGGTCAAGAACCTGGTGCATGGTTACGCCCAGAAACTGGCGCGCTACCAGTGCAATCATTGCGGCTTCAAGGCGCGCCAGTTCTACTGGCAATGCCCGGGCTGCAGCCAGTGGGAGAGCTACCCGCCGCGGCGCACCGAAGAACTGAATGTCATGAACTGAATTTCAATCCGCGACGCAGCATTTGGACGCGACGGGTCCACTGCATCGCACAAGCAAGCATAACCATGAAAATAACCATCATTGGCACCGGCTATGTCGGTCTGGTCACCGGCGCCTGCCTGGCGGAACTCGGTAACGACGTTTTTTGCCTCGACCTCGACCAGGCAAAAATCGACCTGTTGAATAGCGGCGGCATTCCGATCCACGAGCCGGGCCTGGCCGAAATCGTCCAGCGCAACCGCAGCGCCGGCCGCCTCGAGTTTTCCACCGATGTCGCGGCCAGCGTGGCGCACGGCGAAATCCAGTTCATCGCGGTCGGCACGCCGCCGGATGAGGACGGCTCGGCCGACCTGCAGTACGTGCTGGCGGCGGCGCGCAACATCGGTCGCCACATGACGCAATTCACGGTGATCGTCGACAAGTCGACGGTACCGGTCGGCACTGCCGACAAGGTGCGGGCGGCGATCCAGTCGGAGCTGGGCGCGCGCGGCGTGCAGCAAGCGGCGACGCCGTTTTCCGTGGTTTCCAACCCGGAATTCCTGAAGGAAGGCGCGGCGGTGGAGGATTTCATGCGGCCCGACCGCATCGTGATCGGCTGCGATTCGACGCCGGAAGGGCATCAGGCGCGGGCGCTGATGACGCAACTGTACACGCCGTTCAACCGCAACTACGAACGCACCTTCTGGATGGATGTGCGCTCGGCGGAATTCACCAAGTACGCCGCCAACGCGATGCTGGCGACCCGCATTTCCTTCATGAATGAACTCGCCAATCTGGCCGACCAGGTGGGCGTCGACATCGAGGCGGTACGGCACGGCATCGGTTCCGATCCGCGCATTGGCCGCAGCTTCCTGTACGCCGGGTGCGGTTATGGCGGATCGTGCTTCCCCAAGGATGTGCAGGCGCTGGAGCGCACCGCATCCGCTCATGGCCAGGATTTGCTGATCCTGCGTGCGGTGGAGGAAGTCAATCACAAGCAGAAACACGTTCTTGGGAGAAAAATCGTGGCACGCTTCGGAGAGAACCTGGAGGGACGGCATTTTGCGCTGTGGGGGCTGGCGTTCAAGCCGAATACGGACGACATGCGCGAGGCGCCTTCGAGGGTGTTGCTGGGCGAATTGATCGAGCGCGGCGCCACTGTGGCGGTGTACGATCCGGTGGCGATGATGGAAGCCAAGCGCGTTCTGGCGCTCGATTTTGCCGGCTCTGCCGCGGCGCTGGCGCGCATCCGTTTTGCCGAGAACCCGATGGATGCCTTGCGGGATGCCGATGCAGTGGCGATCGTGACCGAATGGAAGACCTTCCGCAGCCCCGACTTCGACCAGATCAGGAGGCTGCTGAAAGCGCCGGTGATCTTCGATGGGCGCAATCTGTTTGCGCCGGAAGCAATGGCGCATGCCGGCTTCGAGTATCACGGCATTGGGCGTTCGGTGCTCACACGCACATGACCGATGTCACGCCACGCGTGAGGCTGCCGGCAGTATCCTGACCGGGAAGCCGGGGGCCGCGGCCGTGAGCAGGGCAGAGTTGTCGATTTGATTCAGATCGGATCGCGCAGGATTGGGTCAACCACAGGCTAGTCAGAACGTTAATATCAGGTGCGCATGCAGGGCGCGCACCCTTGTTAATGCTGTGAACTTACCGGAGATCTTCCATGTTCAAGAAACTATTTCTGGCGCTTGCGACTTTGGTGGCGACGATGGGATTTGCGTTCGCCCAGGTGGATGTCAACAAGGCCAATCAGGCCGCCCTGGATGGCGTCAAGGGGATTGGTCCCGCGATATCGAAATCGATTATCGACGAACGTAAAAAGGGTGGCGATTTCAAGGATTGGGCCGATTTCGAAAACCGGGTCAAGGGTATTGGCGAGAAGAATTCGAGCAAATTGTCGCAAGCCGGCCTGACCGTGAATGGCCAATCCAAGCCGAATGCCCCTGCTGCGGCCAAAGAGCCGAAAAAAACCGCGAAGGAGGCGCCGAAAGATGTGAAGCCAGGCGCCAAGATGGCTGGTCCGGAAGCGGACAAGGCGAAGAAGGATGCCGCCGCCAAGGCCGAACCGAAGAAATAATTCGGCTGCCCTTGCAATCAACCCCGCGCCCGTACCGCGCGGGGTTTTTTATTGGCGCGATGGCCGGTGCTCCGCAGGTGCACCGCGCGCCGGCCAACGTCTGGGATTAGAATAGACATTTTGCAATCGGACACAGTCCCATCATGCCCTACATGACAATCGAAGACACCATCGGCAACACGCCGCTGGTACAGCTTAAACACATCGTTGGCGAGGCTGGCGCAGCACGCAACAACACCATCCTGGCTAAGCTGGAAGGAAACAACCCGGCCGGCTCGGTCAAGGACAGGCCGGCGCTGGCGATGATCAAGGGGGCCGAAGCGCGCGGCGAGATCAAGCCCGGCGACACGCTGATCGAGGCCACCAGCGGCAATACCGGTATTGCGCTGGCGATGGCGGCGGCGGTGCGCGGCTACAAGATGGTGTTGCTGATGCCGGAAAATCTGAGCGCGGAACGGCGCCAGAGCATGGTCGCGTATGGCGCCCAGATCATCCTGACGCCCAAGACCGGCGGCATGGAATATGCGCGCGACCTGGCGGAAAAAATGCAGAAGGATGGGCGCGGCAGAATCTTGGATCAATTCGCCAATCCCGACAATTCGCGCGCCCACTACGAAACCACCGGCCCCGAAATCTGGCGCGACACCGATGGCCGGATCACCCATTTCGTCAGTGCGATGGGCACCACCGGCACCATCATGGGTGTTTCGCGCTACCTGAAGGAGCGCAATCCGAAGGTTTGGATCGTCGGCGCCGAACCATCGGAAGGCTCGCAGATTCCCGGCATTCGCAAATGGCCGGAAGCGTATCTGCCGAAAATTTACGACAGACAGCGCGTGGATCAACTGGAAACCGTGACTCAGGCGGACGCCGAGCAGATGGCGCGCCGGCTGGCGGCGGAAGAAGGAATTTTCGGCGGGATTTCAGCGGCGGGCGCGTGCTGCGTTGCGCTGCGGGTGGCGCAAACGGTGGAAAACGCAACGATCGTGTTCATTGTCTGTGACCGTGGCGATCGTTACCTGTCCACCGGGGTGTTTCCCGCCTGAACGAGATCCGAGGCCGCGCTTATGGCTGCGGCTTGGTGTCGCTTTGCTTCGGCTTGAACTGCTTGTCGCTGATGCGGAATTTTTCCCGGCGGTCGCCCATCAGGATGCGCAACTCGCGGATGCTCAAGTCGCTAACTTCATGCATTCTGATCAGCAGCGAGGCGCCGACCGGCAGGCGGCGATGGCGGATCTTGCTGATGACCGGCGGTGCGACTTCGAGCGCACGCGACAACGCAGCATCGTTCTTCAGGCTGAGTTTTTCGATCAGGGAATCGAGCAAATGATTCGGATCGTAGGCCAATTGGTCCTCGAGCTTGTTGCTGGCGTTCGGGGTGTCGTTTTGTGTCGTAGTCATGATAATTGTAGATTTCTCATGGAAATTTTGATTGGGCAAAATGGCGTGAGTTCAGTCCCATGTTGTCGATGTTAGAAGGCATTTCCTCGGGAAAAGTTGCAATCTGTAATTAGATTATATAAAAAAACCGGATTTGCCGTTGATTTTATGCAATAAGTGAATCAAATTTCCGGAGAGCTTTTCACTATCTTGCGTAGTCCACTCGACGCTTTATTTTGATAGGAATTGCGGCAATAAGTTGCAAAAATTCAAGTTGATTGTAGTTAGCGGCGGGGATGCCAGTTTAACCCTGCGCAAAGTATGGGCATTATTTGCTCTGCGAGTCGATCAACTGCCAAAATCCTCCTATTTTCCGTAAAAATCACCTTGTTGCCAGGAAACTCCTTCGTCTCTGAAGACGGGGCGAGCTGCTTTTCGGTACTTCATTCAGCGGCGATTCCAGGGTCTTTGTCAGGGGCGCCGACCGGTTCCGCCGCGCCTGCATCCTGCGGCGGCGCGAAGCCATGGCGGCCCAGCGCATCGCGCCCGAGCGCGCGCAGCGTGGCGATATTTTTCTCGAAAATTTCGGCGGCATCGGGGAACGATTCGACCGCGCGCGCCACGCTTGCTTCGCGCAGCAAATGCAGCATTGGATACGGCGAGCGGTTGGTGTAGTTGTCGATATCGTCCTGGCGGGTGCCGGCGAATTGGTAGTGCGGATGGAAGCTGGCAATCTGGATTTCGCCGGCCAGGCCGAGGTGAGCCAGCGCAGCCTCGGCCACATCCAGGAAGTCGTTGTAATCGAGAAAATCGGTCAGGACTTGCGGATGGATCAACAGCGTGGTGTCGATTACGCCCGGGTCGGCCGCGGCCAGCGTCTGCAATTCTTCCGCCAGCGCTTCCAGCAAGGCGTCGCTACTATCGGCGTGGCTGACCCGGTAGCGGATTTGGCCCTTGACATGCACCGCCTTGGCGAACGGGCAGAGGTTGAGGCCGATCACCGCCCGCTCCAGCCAGTGGCGGGTGGCGGCGATGGCTTGTTCGCTGGTCGGCGCAAGAGCGGGAATGGGCACGGGCGGCTCGCTGAAGTCGGAGTGGATAGTGCTATATGCGACGGCTTGGCGCGAATGCAAGGGTCGCGACCCGTATCAGCCGGCGGCGGCCGGATATTTGCTATCCTTCGGCCCCGCGCATCCAACCTACCCACTCATTGCTCATGGCTCTCAAGGCAACCATTTTCAAGGCCGACCTGCAAATCGCCGACATGGATCGGCATTATTACCAGGACCATGCGCTGACCATCGCGCGCCATCCGTCGGAAACCGACGAACGCATGATGGTGCGGCTGCTGGCTTTCGCGCGCCATGCCGACCCGGCGCTGGCGTTCGGCAAGGGCTTGTCGGACGTGGCGGAACCCGACTTGTGGCAGCGAGATCTGACCGGCGCCATCGAACTCTGGATCGAGGTCGGCCAGCCGGATGAAAAGCGCATCCTGAAAGCCTGCGGCCGTGCCGCGCAAGTGGTGGTGCTGTGCTATGGCAGCACCAGCGCGCTGTGGTGGGGCCAGGTGGGGCCGAAAGTGGCGCGCGCCAGGAATTTGACGGTGCTGGCGCTGCCGGCGGCGACGGCGCAACAACTGGCGCGGCTGGCAGAGCGCACGATGCAACTGCAATGCACGATTGAGGACGGACAGATCTGGATGCGCGGCGAACAGGCGGCGGTGCAGGTCGATCTGACCCTGCTGCAAGGGCAGGAAAGCGGTACCGGCTAAGTCAGTACCCGGCGGTTTCAAAGACGAAGTGCAACACCGATCAACGGAAGGAGGGCGAGATGCGCTAGCATTCGAACCCTTTGACCAGCCAGTCGAAAGTTGCCGAATATGCGCTATACGCACCTCACCCGAGACGAACGATACCAAATTCACGAACTGCAGGCAGACGATCATTCAGTCAGCGAGATTGCGCGCCGGCTGGGGCGGCATCGCTCGACGATCAGTCGCGAACTGCGGCGCAACCGGGGCGTGCATCAATGGCGGCCTGGCCAGGCACACGATAAAGCCTTGGCACGGCAACAGAACAGTCGTAATGCGAGCCGGGTTGCCGACGCCGCCTGGTTGGCGGTTCAGGCCTATATCCGCCTGGACCTGTCGCCCGAACAAGCGATCCACCGCCTGACGCTGGAACGGGGCAGCCCGATCGGCATCAGTCATGAGAGCGTCTATCAACGGATCTACGCCGATCGGCGTGGCGGCGGCGATTTGATCCGGCACTTGCGCAGCCAGAAACCCCGGCGCCAGCGCCACGGCAGCGGCCGGCGGCGTCGGGGAATCCTGCCGGGCCGGATCGGCATCGAGCATCGTCCCCTGATGGTCGAGCAACGCCTGCGGCTGGGCGATTGGGAAGGCGACACCGTGATTGGCAAAGGCCAGCAAGGGGTGCTGGTGACGCTGGTGGAACGGCGGTCGCGCTTCACCCTGGCCGCCCCAGCCAACAGCAAGCAGGCCGAGGGCGTGGGTGCGGTGGTGGTCGATTTGCTCAGCCCGCATCGGCGGGTGTGCCACACCATCACCTTCGACAACGGATCGGAATTCGCCGACCACGCCTTGATCAGTGCCCGCCTGCGGGCCGATGTCTACTTTGCCCGCCCCTATCATTCCTGGGAGCGCGGCCTGAATGAAAACACCAATGGCTTGCTCCGGCAGTATTTCCCGAAGAACACCAATCTGAAAACCGTCAGCCAGCAAGCGCTCCAGGCCGCCGTCGACAAACTCAACCACCGCCCCCGCAAATGCCTTGGTTACAGAACCCCGCATGAGGTCTTTTACAACCTTGCTACACTTCCTCTGGATTTAGCCTATGTTGCACTTCGTGTTTGAAACCGCGCCCGGTGTTATCGGAGTATGTTCTCGATTCTCCCATTTTACGCCCGTATTTTTGTGTTTCTCGTGCGAGTATGTGTTTTCTAGGAAAGCGTCCTGACGCCTCAATGATTGCGGATGGCGCGGATCGCGCGGCTCAGGTCGAGCACTGACATCGCATAGAAGTAGCTGCGGTTGTATTGCGTGATGACGAAAAAATTGTCGGTGCCGAGCCAGTATTCGGTCGGCTGGTCGCCGTTTTGCAAGTCGACCAGGCCGTAGCGCATCTCCGGCAGCGGCTCGATCGCCGGCGTCACGCCTGCAGCACGCAGTTGTTCCGGGCTGTAACTTGCTTTCAGCCCCTGGCCGATCAGCGATTCCCAGTCGCGCGCGCCGTCGGTGGCGACGCTGGCCGGAAAGGCGATCGGGGCTCCCGTCTGCCAGCCGTGCCGGGCCAGGAAATTGGCGATGCTGCCGATCGCGTCGGCTGGCGAATTGCGCAGATCGATGAGGTTGTCGCCATCGAAATCGACCGCGTAGCGCAGGATGCTGCCCGGCATGAACTGCGGCCAGCCGACGGCGCCGGCGTACGAGCCGCGCAGCGCAAACGGGTCGATGCCGGATTGTCGCGCGAACAGCAGCGTATTTTCCAGCTCGCCCTCGAAGTAGGCCATGCGGGCCGCGCGGTTCGGTGTGTCGGGGTAATCGAAGGCTAGCGTGGCCAGCGCATCCATGACGCGGAAATTCCCGGTATGGCGGCCGTAGATGGTTTCCACGCCGAGGATCGCGACGATGATTTCGGCCGGCACGCCGAATTGCTGTTCGGCGCGCGTCAGCACGTCGGAATACTGGTTCCAGAAGCGCACGCCGGCGTTGATCCGCACCGGTTCGACGAAACGCGCGCGGTAGGCGCGCCAGTCTTTCGGCTTGCCGGGCGGCGCCGGCTTGATCAACTGGATCACGGCATCCAGGCGCTGCGCCTGGCCCAGCATGCGCTGCAGTTCAGCCGGTTCGAAGCCGTCGCGCTGCGCCATGCGCGCGATGAACTGCGCCACTTGCGGCCAGCGCGCGGTATCGGCGAAGTCGCCGGCGGCGGGCGCGCTCTTGGCTGCGGTGACCGGCGTCTTGTGCGCGACATTGTGCGCGTTCAAGCCGCTGCAGGCAGCGAGCGCGGCACATAGCGCCGCCAGTCCCAGCGGGCGCGTGCAGGAATCAATCATTTTCATCGGCATTCGGCAAGCAGGGTTTTGAGTCGGGACAGGATGGCGGCGCGCCGGGCGTTGCGGTGGCGGCCGCCGCTATTTTCGGCAGTGGCGGCCGTGCCATAGCGCAGGCTTTCATACAACTGCAGAAAGCGGGTCGCGGCCAGCTTGCTGGCGGCCGGCAACGGCGACCGATTCGACGCCAGGCGCCGGCCGTAGGCACGCGGACCTTCATGCATTTCGCGCGCCAGGCCGTGCCGCGCCATGCGCCGGGACAGCGCGGAGTATAGCGCATCGGCGGCATCGATCCGGCGTCGGCGCAGCAGCGGCAGCAGCATCAGGGCCAGCAGCGCGGCCGCCGAAAGCCCCAGCAGTTGCGCCAGCGTGCGCCAGTCGGGATCGGCGAAGCCAAGCGACTGCAGCAGGTTTTTCTGGGTGGCGGCGCTGTAGCTCAGCACCCACTGGTTCCAGGCATTGTTGACCGCATCCCAGTTGGCGCGCAGCGTGTGCCAATGCCTGAGCCAGGAACCGGCGGCGCCGTCGAACTGGATCAGGCCGCCGATCAATTCCCCCAGCAGCGGCCGCTGCAGCGCGCCAGCCAGGTTGGTTTCGATCCGGTTCGGCGCCACCGCGGCGGTTGGATCGATCCGGGTCCAGCCGCGCTCGTCGAGCCAGACCTCGGCCCAGGCGTGGGCGTCCGACTGGCGCACCGTCAGGTAGCCGTCGACCGGATTGATCTCGCCGCCCTGGTAGCCGGTCACCACGCGCGCCGGAATGCCTGCCGCGCGCATCAGCACCACGAAGGCGCCGGCGTAGTGCTCGCAAAAGCCAGCGCGCGTGGCAAACAGGAATTCGTCGACGCCATCGGCGCCCAGCAGTGGCGGGTTGAGCGTGTAGCGGAACGGCTGGTTGCGGAAATAATCCAGCACCGTCTGCACCAGGCGCGCATCGTTCCCCGACTGGCCGCGCAGATGCCGCGCGAATTCCAGGGTGCGCGGGTTGCGCCCGGGCGGCAGTTGCAGCCAGGCTTGCAGCAGCAGCGGCGATTCGGTCGGTTCCAACTGGAAATCGGCATACGAGACGGCGTCGTAGCGCACGCGCTGCTCGACCGGATGCTGCGCCAGCAACTCGCGCAGGTTGCTGATGCGGGCCGGATTATCGGCGATGCTGGGCGCCGCCAGCGGCATCTCCAGCGCAAACAGCCAGCGCTGGCCGTGTGGTTCCAGCGTGACCTGATAGCGCAGCGGCGCGCCGTGCGCGCGAAACAGCAGCGGGGAATCGACCTGCAGCAGCGGCCGCAGCTCGCTCCAGACGCGGCCGTCGTACTGGCCCAGCACCGGGCCGCGCCAGTAGCGCTGCGGCATTGGCGGTGGCGGGTCGGCAAAGCGGGCGCGAAAGGCGATGTCGTCGGACAGTGCCAGGTGCGCGATGGCGCCCGGCTCCATCCGGTTCGACAGGCCGCTGCGCCCGGCCTGGGCGTCGCCCGGCAAGCCCCATAGCGGCCCCGGGATGCGCGGGAACAGCACGAACAGCAGCAGCGCCAGCGGCGCCGCCAGCGCCAGGACGCCGGCACCCAGGCGCAGCCGGCGCGCGAGGGACGGTACGCCGCCGGTATATTGAAATGTGATCTGGGTGGTCAGGATCGCCACCAGCGCAGCCAGCATCCAGAGCGCGGTGGCGATCGTCTGCGAATAGAAGAAGTTGGTCAGCAACAGGAAGAAGCAGAGAAACAGCACCACGAACAGGTCGCGCCGGGCGCGCATTTCCAGTAGTTTGAAGGCCAACAGCAGGACCAGCATGGCGACCCCGGCGTCGCGCCCGAGCAGCGTCTTGTAATGCGCATATACGCCCAGCATCGTCAGCGCCGCCAGCGGCAGCAACAGCCAGTGCGACGGCATGCGGCGGCCGCCGGCGGTGAGCCAGCCACGCCACAGCAACAGCAGCGCGCACAGCAGGTTGATCCACCCCGGCAGGTGGCCGCCGTGCGGCGCCAGCACCAGCAAGCAGGCACACAGCAGCAGCAGGGTATCGGCCTTGTCGCGCGAAAGCGGGCTGGAGCCCAGGCGCGCTTGCCACGCGGCGCGCAGGCGGCTTGGCAGCTTCACGGCGCTGCCTGGTACAGGGCCAGCGCGCGCAGGCAAGCCTCGCGCTGGGCGGCGCCGCTGGCCGCCGGCAATTCCAGCGCGCCGAGACGAAAGGCGTAGGCCAGTTGGCGCGCATCGGCTTCCAGCACCCAGCGCGTCAGGCGCGACAGCTTCCGTTCCAGCTCCAGTGTCGGCGGCAGCGCGCTGAAATCGAGGCAGAGTTCGCTGGCGGCGCCGCCGTCGAACTGCTTGGTGGCCAGCGCCCCGCCCAGCGCCGGATCGAGCCGGGCGATCTGGCGCCAGGCCAGATGCTTGATGGAGTCGCCCGGGCGATAGCCGCGCACGCCGGCGAAATCCTCATGGCCGGCGCTACCGCGGCCGTCGTGCTGCAACTGGCCGGCCAGCGGCAGCGGTGGCGCGTTCGCTTCCGGCTGCGGATAGACCAGCGCCGCCAGATCCGGCCGCCAGTAGCTCCAGGCGCGCACCAGTCCGAGCGGAAAGCGGGTGTGCAGGCGCACGCGCGGCGCCGGCCGCCAGCCCCGCTCATGGGTCGGGGCGGACAGCATGAGCGACTGGCTGGTCTGGGCGGCGATGTCGGCCGCATGCTCCAGCGGCGGCAAGCTGCCGCCGGCCTCGCTGCCGTCGCCGACGAAGCCGAGCCAGAGCGCGAAGCGGTCGTGCCGGCTGCGGTTGATCAGGAGCAGTTCGAACTGCGCCTTTTCGCCGGCGAATACCGACGCCGCGCGGCCCGGCGCCAGATGCAGATGCGCCAGGTTGCGATAAGTCAGGGCGATATCGACCACGCCGCAGGCGGCCAGCACGAAGGTCAGCGCGAAGCCGAGGCTGAGTGAATAGTTGATGGCGCCGATCAGCAGGATCGCCAGCAGCAGCAGAAAAGCCAGGCCGGCGCGCGAGGGCAACACGAACACGCGCCGCTGATGCAGGAACACCTCGCCCGGCTCGGCCTCCCGCAGTTGGAACAGCCAGCCGTCCAGCCAGCGGCGCATTCCGGTCAGCATCGCCGGCGCCTCAGACAGCCACCGATTTCATCAATTGCAGCACCAGGTCGCGGCTGCCGAGCGCGCTGCCGCCGGCAGTCTTCAGCGGCCGCAGCCGGTGCGCGGCGACCGGCACCAGCACCGCCTGCACGTCTTCCGGAATCACGTGGTTGCGCCCTTCCAGCGCGGCCCAGGCGCGCGCCGCCTGCAGCAGCGCGATCGCCGCGCGCGGGCTCAAGCCTTCGGCAAACAACGGGCTGCTGCGCGAGGCTTGCGTCAGCGCCTGCACGTAGTCGATCAGCGCCGGCGAGGCATGGATCTGCGCCAGCGCCGCGCGCGCCGCCAGCAGCTCGGCCGGCTGCATCAGCGCCGGCAGGGTTTTCAGCAGCGTGCGCCGGTCCGCGCCTTGCAGCAGCGCGCGTTCGGCGGCGGCGTCCGGGTAGCCCAGCGCCAGGCACATCAGGAAGCGGTCCAGTTGCGACTCGGGCAACTGGAAGGTGCCGACCTGGTGCGTCGGATTCTGGGTGGCGATCACGAAGAACGGCTCCGGCAGATCGCGCGTCACGCCGTCGGCCGTGACCTGCCGCTCCTCCATCGCTTCCAATAGCGCCGACTGCGTCTTTGGCGTGGCGCGGTTGATTTCGTCGGCCAGCAGCACTTGCGTGAAGACCGGGCCGGGATGGAACACGAAAGCGTTTTTCTCGCGCTCGAAGATCGAGATACCGACCACGTCCGCCGGCAGCAGGTCGCTGGTGAACTGCACGCGATTGAAGCGCAGCCCGAGCGCGATCGCCAGCGCATGCGCCAGCGTGGTCTTGCCGACGCCGGGCACGTCCTCGATCAGCAGATGGCCGCCGGCCAGCAGGCAGACCAGCGCCTGGCGAATCTGCAACTCCTTGCCGACCACGATCTGGCCGACTTGGCGGGCAACTGCGTGAACTTTGCTGAACATGACATTTTCCGTGAGGCGGGCGAGTGGCGGCGCCGCGCAAGGTGATCCGGCGCAAAACGGCAGCGGCCGGCGGCTGGCCGGATTACCATTTGGCGGTACGTTCTTGGTTACACTAGCGGAATTCTATTCGAGAAACCATTGCCGGGCGCCACCAGCGGCGCCGGTCTGAAATGCGCGATGACTACAGCCGTCTATACCCATCCGGAATGCAGCCGCCATGAAATGGGTTCCTGGCACCCGGAGTCGCCGCAGCGGCTGGAAGCGATCGAAGACCAGTTGATCGCCAGCCGCATCGATGCCTTCCTCGAGCGGCGTCAGGCGCCGGCGGCGGAGCTGGCCGACATCCGGCGCGTGCATAGCGAGGGCGCCATCAGCCTGGTGCGCGACAACCTGCCGCATACAGGCTATTTCCCGCTGGATGGCGACACCTCGCTCAATCCGCATAGCTGGGCCGCAGCGCTGCACGCGGCCGGCGCTGCGGTGGCGGCCACCGACGCGGTGCTGGCCGGCGAGATCGACAACGCCTTTTGCGCGATCCGCCCGCCCGGGCATCATGCGCGGCCGTCGATGCCGATGGGTTTCTGCATGTTCAACAACGTCGCCATCGCCGCGCGCCATGCACTCGACGTGCACGGGCTGGAGCGGGTGGCGATCGTCGATTTCGACGTGCATCACGGCAACGGCACCGACGAGGCGTTTGCCGACGAGCCGCGCGTGCTGATGGTGAGCTTTTTCCAGCATCCGTTTTATCCATTCAGCGGCGCCGGCGAACAGCGGGCGAATGCGGTCAATGTGCCGCTGCCGGCGTACAGCGGCGGCGCCGCGGTGCGCCAACTGGTGCGGGAGCAATGGCTGCCGGCACTGCACGCGCAGCGGCCGCAAATGATTTTCATCTCGGCCGGCTTCGATGCCCATTGCGAAGATGACATGGCGCAGATGAAGCTGGTCGAGGCCGATTACGCCTGGATCACCGAGCAGGTGATGGCGGTCGCACAAGAACACGCGCAGGGGCGCATCGTCAGTTGCCTGGAGGGCGGCTATAACCTGTCGGCGCTGGGGCGCAGCGTGGTGGCGCACCTGAAGGTGCTGGCGCGGCTCGACTGAGACGCGGTAGGCGCCCAGGCAGTAAAAATACTGGCTACCGCAAAAATCGTGCGCCGGCGCCGTGCCTTGCCGCAGAATCCGGATTACAGTTTGTTTTGCCTTGTTCACGCCATCGACATTGCCATGAACCCATACAACCTCGGGCTGGATCAAAACCAGGCCAACTACGCACCATTGACCCCGCTAACCTTCATCGAACGCGCTGCCGCGGTGTCGCCGCAGCGCCTGGCCGTGATCCACGGCGCGCTACGCCTGAGCTGGCTGCAGGCTTACCAGCGTGCGCGGCGGCTGGCTTCGGCATTGGTGCAGCACGGCATCGGCGAGGGCGACACGGTGGCGGTGATGCTGCCCAACACGCCACCGATGATCGACGCTCATTTCGGCGTGCCGATGACCGGTGCCGTGCTGAATACGCTGAACACGCGGCTCGACCCGGAGTCGATCCGCTTCATGCTGCAGCATGGCGGCGCTCGGGTGCTGATAGTCGACCGCGAATTTTCGGCCGCGGCGCAGACGGCGCTGGCGGGGTTTGCCAACAGCATCCTGGTGATCGACGTCGACGACCCGGAATACAGCGGCCCGGGCGAACGCATCGGCAGCATCGAATACGAAGCCTTCCTGGCGCAGGGCGACCCGGAGTTTGCCTGGAGCAATTCGGTCGACGAATGGAACGCGATCGGCCTGAACTACACTTCCGGCACCACCGGCAACCCAAAGGGGGTGGTGGTGCACCATCGCGGCGCCTACCTGAACGCGGTATCCAACATCATGGTGTGGTCGCTGCCGCGCCATCCGGTGTACCTGTGGACGCTGCCGATGTTCCATTGCAACGGCTGGTGTTTTCCGTGGACGGTGGCGGCGCAGGCTGGCGTCAATGTCTGCTTGCGCCGGGTCGAGGCGGGGGCGATCTGGAATGCGATCCGCGAGCACAAGGTCACGCACTACTGCGGCGCGCCGATCGTGCAAAGCCTGATCCTGAACGCGCCGGCCGAGCTGCGTAAAGGCGTCGATCATAAGGTGGCGGCGATGGTGGCCGGCGCGGCGCCGCCGGCGGCGATGATCGAGGGCATGGAGCAACTCGGCTTCGACCTGACCCACGTATACGGTCTGACCGAAGTGTACGGGCCGGCGGTGGTGTGCGAAAAGCAGGAGGAATGGGCAGACGCCGAGATCGGCGAGCGCGCGCGCCTGAACGCGCGTCAGGGCGTGCGCTACCCGCTGGAAGAGGCGGTGACGGTGATGGATCCCGAGACCATGCAGCCGGTGCCGGCGGACGGCGAGACCATCGGCGAGATCATGTTCCGCGGCAACATCGTGATGAAGGGCTACCTGAAGAACGAGGCGGCGACGCGGGAAGCCTTCGCCGGCGGCTGGTTCCATTCCGGCGACCTGGCCGTGATCCATCCGGACGGCTACATCAAGATCAAGGACCGCAGCAAGGACATCATCATCTCCGGCGGCGAAAACATTTCCAGCATCGAGGTCGAAGACGTGCTGTACCGCCATCCGGCGGTGATGGCGGCGGCCGTGGTGGCCAAGCCGAGCGAGAAATGGGGCGAGACGCCGTGCGCCTTCATCGAACTGCGGCCCGGCGCCGTGGTCACCGAGCAGGAGCTGATCCTGCACTGCAAGCAGCACCTGGCCGGCTTCAAGGTGCCGCGGGTGGTGGTGTTTGGCGAATTGCCGAAGACCGCCACCGGCAAGATCCAGAAGTTCGAGCTGCGCCAGCGTGCCGGCTCGGTTGGCGCGATCGACGTCTGACGTGCCGACGCGGCGATGCTGTATTACGCGCTCAAGGTACTGGTTTCCGCGATCCTGATCGTGGCGATCGCGGAACTGGCCAAGCGCAGCAGCCTGCTGGGCGCCTTGCTGGCTTCGCTGCCGATCACCTCGCTTTTGGCCTTCATCTGGCTGTACCGTGAAACGCATTCGATTGAAAAAGTGGCGGCACTGTCGACCGGCATTTTCTGGCTGGTGCTGCCATCGCTGATCCTGTTCTTGCTGTTGCCCTGGTTTCTCCGGCAAGGCTGGGGTTTTTGGCTCAGCCTGGCGCTCGCGATCGGTTCGACCGCGCTCGCGTATTGGCTGATGAGCCTGCTGTTGCGCCGTCTGGCGATCCAGATCTGAAGGCGCGCAACGGGTGAATTCATCGCCGCCGGCGCAAGTCCGTAAAATAGCGGTTTGAATCCGTCCCAGCAGAACTCGCATGTCCATACAATGGTTCCCCGGTCACATGAACGCCGCCCGCAAGAAAGCGGCGGAGTCGATGGAAAAGACCGATCTGGTGATCGAAGTGCTGGATGCGCGCCTGCCGCAAGCCAGTTGCAATCCGATGATCGAAGAGCTGCGCCAGTTCCGCCAGCGCCCGTGCCTGAAGATCCTGAACAAGAGCGACCTGGCCGACCCGGCCGCGACCCAGGCTTGGCTGGCCCATTACAACGCGCAAAAGAATGTGCAGGCGGTGGCGCTGTCCTGCAAGAAACCATCCGACGTCGCCAAGATCCCGAAGCTGTGCCTGGCGGCCGCACCGCACCGCGGCACTGCCCTGAAGCCGCTGCGGATGATGATCATGGGCATTCCCAACGTCGGCAAATCGACGCTGATGAATGCGCTCTTGAACAAGCGCGTAGCCAAGGTCGGTGACGAGCCGGCGGTGACCAAGGCGCAGCAGCGGCTCTACCTGGGCAACAACATCGCGCTGATCGACACGCCCGGCATGCTGTGGCCGAAAATCGAACACCCGAGCGACGGCCTGATGCTGGCCGCCAGCCACGCGGTCGGCAGCAATGCGCTGATCGAGGAAGAGGTGGCGACGTTTCTGGCCGACCTGCTGTTGCGCCGTTATCCGCAACTGCTGGCGGCGCGTTACGGGCTCCAGACCGAGGGCATGGATGGCGTGGCCGTGATCGAGGGCGTCGCGCAGCGGCGTGGCTACCGGCTGAAGGGCGGCGGCGCCGACCTGGAAAAGGCTGCGCATGCATTCTTGCTGGATTACCGCAGCGGCGCGCTGGGGCGGATCAGCCTGGAAACGCCACAATCGCGCGCGCAACTGCTGGCCGAGGCCCTGCCAGCAGCCCCGGTTGTTGCCGATGAATAGGGAGTATGTTGTAAAAGAATAAATTTTACGACCGGAATTGATCGATTAATCAGGGAGTATATGATTCGCGCCGGGAGCAGTCGGAATCCGATCCGGTGCGCCATCGAATTTTTAACGACGAATTGACCAGGACACGCCATGCCCACCGACCCCATGCCCGCCGCCGACGCGCCCTACGTGCTGAAATCCCAGGTCGGCGGCATCGTCACGCTGACCCTGAATCGCGGCGATAAATTCAACGCATTGTCGGAAGAAATGCTGGCCGCGCTGCAAACCGAACTGAACGCGCTAGCCAGGGACGACAGCGCGCGCGTGGTGGTGCTGGCGGCCGCCGGGCGCGCCTTTTGCGCCGGCCACGACTTGAAGCAGATGCGTGGCGGCAACGGCCAGGGGCCGTCGGCCGAGTATTACAACGCGCTGTTCAACCAGTGCAGCAAGCTGATGCTGACCATCCAGCAATTGCCGCAGCCGGTGATCGCGCGCGTGCAGGGCGTCGCCACCGCTGCCGGCTGCCAGCTGGTGGCGATGTGCGACCTGGCGGTGGCGGCGGCCGAGGCGAAATTCGCGGTGTCCGGCATCAACGTCGGCCTGTTCTGCTCGACCCCTGCGGTGGCCTTGTCGCGCAACATCGGCCGCAAGGAGGCGATGGAAATGCTGCTGACTGGCGACTTCATCGACGCCGAAACCGCGCGCGCCCGCGGCCTGGTCAACCGCGTGGTGGCGGCCGGGGAGCTGGACGCCGAAGTCGCCAGGCTGGCGGCCAGCATTCTGGCCAAGCCGGCGGTCGCGGTGGCGCTCGGCAAGCAGTTGTTCTACAAGCAGGTGGAAATGGGCATCGGCGCCGCCTACCAACTGGCCGGGCAGACCATGGCCTGCAACATGATGGACGAGTCGGCGCAAGAAGGCGTGCAAGCCTTCATCGACAAGCGCCAGCCGGACTGGCGCTGAGCGCGTAATCAGCCGGGGCGCGGCGCGAACAGGATGATCGCCATCCCCGCCAGCGTGACGCCCACGCCAAGCACGTCCCACAGCGTCGGCCGCACCCCATCGACCGCCCACAGCCACAGCATGGTAACGGCCACGTAGACCCCGCCATACGCCGCATACACCCGGCCGGCCGCCGCCGGATGCAGCGTGAGCAGCCACGCGAACAGCGCCAGCGCCAGCGCCGCTGGCAGCAGCAGCCAGGCCGACGCCCCTTGCCGCAGCCACAGCCAGGGCAGGTAGCAGGCGACGATTTCAGCCAGCGCCGTGAGGATAAACAGCGCCAGGGTCTTGCCGGTGAATAGGATCATGGCGCGTCGGCGGAGCGCCGACGCCGGCCGGCCCTACACATGCGGAAAATCCGGGTTGTGCGCCACTTCCCACAGGAAGCCGTCGGGGTCGGTGAAATAGCCCGAGTAGCCGCCCCAATCGGTCGAGTGTCCGGCCTTGACGACCGTGGCGCCATGTTGGCCGGCATGCGCCAGCAGCGCGTCGACCTCGGCCGGCGAGCGCACGTTGTGCGCCAGTGAAAAACCGGCGAAGCCGGAGCCGGCGGCCGGCAGGCCGGCGTCGGCCGCCAGGCTTTCGCGCGGCCATAGCGCGAGCCAGGTCTGGCCCATCTCGAAGAAGGTGACCGAAGGCGGCGTCTGCAGTTGCGGCAGGCCGAGGCAATCGCGGTAGAAGCGGGTGGCACGCTCCAGATCGGCGACTCCGAGCGTGATCAGGCTGATGCGGGGTTCCATGCGTTCATGCCTCCAGCCATAAAAGAACAATTTTACCCGCGTGCCCGATCCACCCTGGGGCGAGCGCAAGCGCTGGTTCGGAACGATCGCCGCTACGGCACGCAGCGCACGTCCGGATTGGGCGCCGCCATCGCCAGGCAGCGCTGGTTTTGCCGTGCCACATCCTGCGCCCTCTGGCTGGCGTAGGGGTCGCCGGCCGGGTTGGCGCGCTGCTTGCCGGCCGTGCCGCTGCCGCCGGTATCGTGCCGCAGCACGTCGAAGGTCATCGCTGCCAGCACCTGGTCCTTTTCCTTCCAGTGGTAGAACACGGCATAGCTGCCGGCCGGCAGGCGTCCGCTGTCGAGCTGATCCCAGAAGCTGCCGTCGGCGAATATGCCGCGATTGCGGCTGTTGCCTTCCTGCGCCTGACTCTGGGTGTTCATCACCAGCACCTCGAGCGTCCGCCCGTTCGCTTGCGGGAAACCTCCTTCGGCGCGCACCGTCCAGGCGCCGGCGCTGTCCTGATAGACACGGCAGCTGACGCCGGCGCAGCGCAGGTTTTTCAGTTGCGAGCCGCGCGCCACGCCGTCGCCGGCGATGCCGGTATCGCCGGCCTGCATCCATTGCCAGGCCTTCGGGCTGGTGCCGGCGACCGCGGTGTCCCGTACCATCGGTGCAGAGCGCGGCTGCACCGCCGGCGCCTGATAAGGCTGCGCGGTTTCGGCCGTGCGCGGTTGGAGTGGTGCCTGGTAGGGCTGAACGGGTTCCACCGGGCGCGACTGGACAGGTTCCGCAAAGCGCGGCTGGACCGGCTCGGCGAAGCGCGGCTGCACCTGGCGCGGCTGGATCGTTTCAGCCTGGCGTGGCTGGACCGCATCCGCGTTGCGCGGGGCGATTCCCTGGGCGCCGACGCTGGCAGCAATACTGGCGAGCAAAATACAGCGGAGGATGAAATCGACAGGCATGAAGAAATCCCTTGACGGAAGCGGCGCGGTCTTGCGCTCGTGCATGTTACGGATGGAAACGGTTTTTTTGAAGTGGCTGCGGCCGCCCGGGACGAGAATTAACGAATGTGACATCAGCGCGCGCGCTATCCGTTATACAGTGGCGCCCAACAATACGAGGAGGAGGAACGCCCGATGCCCATCCGCTATTCGAAGATCGTCATGGTGCTGAGCCTGGCCGCTTTTGCTTTCCTGGTGGCCTTCAACAACGTGGTCGACTACCAATCCAACTTCGCCTTCGTGCAGCACGTGCTCTCGATGGACACCACCTTTCCCGGCAATCGGCTGATGACGCGGGCGGTGGTGACGCCCGGCCTTTGGCATGGCGCGTACTGGGCCATCATCGCCGGCGAGGGCGCCACCGGCCTGTGCCTGCTGCTGGGAGCGGTGCGCATGCTGCAGCAGTGCCATGCTTCCGGCGCGCAGTTCGACCATGCGAAAAAGTGGGCCGTGATCGGCGCCACGCTCGGCTTCCTGGTCTGGTTCTTCGGCTTCATGGCAATCGGCGGCGAGTGGTTCCTGATGTGGCAATCGGAAGCCTGGAACGGTCAGGACGCGGCGTTCAAGTTCACCATGACGATCCTCGGGGTGCTGATTTACGTCAGCCTGCCGGAGCGCGAACTGACCGGCCCGGTGCCGCGCCGATAAAAAAGCCCGCATCGCTGCGGGCTGCCGGCATCGAAAATGTGTCGCTTACCAGGCAACAATCACCGAATTCTTGAATTCGGAGACCACGAACTGCTTGACCTCCGGGCTGTGGTAGGCCTTGACCAGCTTGGCCACCCACGGCTTGCGCTTGTCCTCTTCGCGTACCGCGATCAGGTTGGCATACGGGCCTTTCGGGCTCTCGATTGCAATCGCGTCCTTGAGCGGGTTCAGACCGGCGGACTCGGCGTAGTTGCCGTTGATCGCAGCCGCATCGAGGTCGGCCAGCGAACGCGGCAGTTGGGCGGCGTCGAGTTCGACAATCTTCAGTTTCTTCGGGTTGTCGGCGATGTCCAGCGGCGTGGCCTTCAGGCCGGCGCCCGCCTTCAGCTTCAGGATGCCTTGCGCCTGCAGCAGCAACAAGCCGCGGCCGCCATTGGTCGGGTCGTTCGGGACGCCGATGCGCGCACCCGGCTTCAGCTCCGACAGCACTTTCACTTTCTTCGAATAGACGCCCATCGGGAAGGTGATGGTGTAGCCGACGCTGGCGAACTTGTAGCCGCGATCCTTGATCTGCGCTTCCAGGTAGGGCAAATGCTGGTAACTGTTGGCATCCAGGTCGCCGGAAGCCAGTGCCGCGTTCGGCTGCACGTAGTCGCTGAATTCGACGATCTGGATTTTCAGACCGTCCTTCTCGGCGATCTTTTTCACGACTTCCATGATCTGCGCGTGCGGACCACCGGTGACGCCGATCTTGATCGGCTTGTCCTGCGCCAGGACCGGAGCGGCGAGGCTGGTGGCCACGCCAATGGCGGCGAATAACTGGATGAGTTGACGACGTTTCATACGGTTCCTTTCAAAAAGCGGGGATCACCCAAAAAAGCGGAGCGCGGTGCAGCGTTCAGCGATGCGACAGGCGCCGCACCAAGGCGTCGCCCAGCGTCTGCACCAGTTGCACGAACAGGATCAGGATCAGGACCACCAGCAGCATCACGTCCGGCAGGAAGCGCTGATAGCCGTAGCGGATGCCGACGTCGCCCAGACCGCCGCCGCCGATCGCGCCGGCCATCGCCGAATAGCCGACCAGGCTGACGAAGGTGATCGTCAGGCCGGCGACGATGCCGGGAAACGCCTCCGGCACCAGCACCTTGAATACGATCTGTGCGGTGGATGCGCCCATCGCCTGCGCCGCCTCGACCAGGCCGCGATCGACTTCGCGCAGCGCGGTTTCAACCAGCCGCGCGACGAACGGCGCGGCGGCGATGGTCAGCGGCACGATGGCGGCGGCGGTGCCGATCGACGAGCCGACAAAGAGGCGGGTCAGAGGGATGATCGCCACCAGCAGGATGATGAAAGGCGTCGAGCGCACCGCGTTGACGATGACGCCGACCACGCGGTTGAGCACCAGGTTCGGCAGGATGCCGCCGCGCTCGGTCAGGTACAGCAGGATGCCGAGCGGCACACCGAACAGCGCTCCCAGCACGCCCGAGACGCCAACCATCAGCAGCGTTTCGCCGAATGACAGGACAAACAGATCAAGCATTTCAGATGACATGATTCAACTCCTCGACCACCACGCCGCGTTCGCGCATGAATGCCATCGCCTGTCCGATGTCGGCGGCGGCGCCGCTGGCCAGGATCGCCAGCGAACCGAACGCCTGGCCCTGGATTTCATCGATCTGGCCGTGCAGGATATTGAAATCCAGCCGGTAGCGGCGAATCGCTTCCGACAGCAGAGGCTGGTCGACGCCGGAGCCGGTGAAGGCCAGGCGGAACAGATGCGCCTCGGTACCGTCCGTGCCGGCTGCCGCCAGCCGCGCGCGCACCCGCTGCAGCACGCCTGGCGGCAGCTCCTGCGAGATGACGTCGCCAATCAGGGCGCGCGTGACCGGATGTTTCGGTTCCCGAAAGACCTCGATCACCTCGCCCTGTTCGATAACGCGGCCGGCTTCCATCACCGCCATGCGGTCGCAGATCGCCTTGATCACTTCCATCTGGTGCGTGATCAGCACGATGGTCAGGCCCAGTTCGCGATTGATCCGCTGCAGCAGCTCCAGGATCGAGCGTGTGGTTTCCGGATCGAGCGCCGAGGTTGCTTCGTCCGACAGCAATACCTTCGGTTCGTTGGCCAGCGCGCGCGCGATGCCGACCCGCTGCTTCTGGCCGCCGCTGATCTGCGCCGGATAACGGTCACGCAGCGCGGTCAGGCCGACCAGTTCCAGCAGCGGCAGTACCTTGCGGCTGATCTGGTCCCGGGCGACGCCGGCCAGTTCCAGCGGCAAGGCAATGTTGTCGTACACCGTGCGCGACGACAACAGGTTGAAATGCTGGAAGATCATGCCGATTTCGCGCCGCGCGCCGCGCAGCTCCGGCGGCGAGAGCGCGGTCATTTCCCTGCCGTCGATCGTGATGCTGCCGGCGGTCGGCCGGTTCAGCAGGTTGAGCGTGCGTACCAGCGTGCTTTTGCCGGCGCCGCTGCGGCCGATGATGCCGAAGATTTCGCCCTTGCGGATCGACAGCGTGACGTCGCGCACCGCATCGACCGCTCCGGAAACGCCCTGGAAGCGTTGGGAGACTCCCTGTATTTCAATCATTTTGACAAATAAAAAAGGCAGCAGGCCGGCTTCAAGCGGCGAACTGCTGCCATGCGAGATTCTTGACGGAAGACTGGATTATACGGATATTGCATTGCAACAAAAACGACTTTATAAGGATGTCGTCATTACTTTCAGCTATATCGTGATTGCGGAATTTATCTGGAGAATTCGCCAGCGGGCGACAATTGTCAGCCAACTGAGTGATTTTGGTGCAACGCAAAAAGCCCGCATGAACCACATGCGGGCTTTTATCCTGGCAAGAGCCGATAAGCAGCGGGACAGGCGTGCCGCCTGCGGTAAAAAAACCCGATGGCGGCACGCAGGACCGGCAAGTTACATCATGCCGTCCATACCGCCCATGCCGCCCATACCGCCCATGCCACCCATACCGCCCATGCCACCGCCGGCAGCCTTGTCCTCAGGGACATCGGCCACCATGCAATCGGTGGTCAGCATCAAGCCGGCGATCGAAGCGGCGTTTTGCAGCGCCGAGCGGGTCACCTTGGTCGGATCCAGCACGCCCATTTCAACCATGTCGCCGTAGGTGTCGTTGGAGGCGTTGTAGCCAAAGTTGCCTTTGCCTTCCAGCACCTTGTTGACTACCACCGAGGCTTCTTCGCCGGCGTTGGTGACGATCATGCGCAGCGGCTCTTCCATTGCGCGCAGGACGATCTTGATGCCAGCTTCCTGGTCCGGGTTGTCACCCTTGACTTTGAGGTTGGCGCGGGCGCGCAGCAGTGCCACGCCGCCGCCCGGAACGATGCCTTCTTCAACGGCGGCACGGGTGGCGTGCAGCGCATCCTCGACGCGTGCTTTCTTCTCCTTCATTTCGACTTCGGTGGCAGCGCCAACCTTGATCACCGCCACGCCACCGGCCAGCTTGGCCACGCGTTCCTGCAGTTTTTCCCGGTCATAGTCGGAAGTCGATTCCTCGATCTGGACGCGGATTTGCTTGACGCGCGCTTCGATCGCCGCAGCCTGGCCGGCGCCGTCGATCAGGATCGTGTTTTCCTTGCCGACTTCGATGCGCTTGGCTTGTCCGAGATCGTTCAGCGTGACTTTTTCCAGCGTCAGGCCGACTTCTTCGGCAATCACCTGGCCGCCGGTCAGGATCGCGATGTCTTCCAGCATCGCCTTGCGCCGGTCGCCGAAGCCCGGAGCCTTGACGGCGCAGGTCTTCAGGATGCCGCGGATGTTGTTGACCACCAGGGTGGCCAGCGCTTCGCCTTCGATGTCTTCGGCGATGATCAACAGCGGACGGCCGGCTTTTGCGACTTGTTCCAGCGTCGGCAGCAGGTCGCGGATGTTGGAGATTTTCTTGTCGTACAGCAGCACGAACGGGTTGTCCAGGATCGCGACTTGCTTGTCCGGGTTGTTGATGAAGTACGGCGACAGGTAGCCGCGGTCGAACTGCATGCCTTCGACGATGTCGAGTTCGTCATTCAGCGACTTGCCGTCTTCGACGGTAATCACGCCTTCCTTGCCGACTTTTTCCATCGCTTCGGCGATACGGTCGCCGATCGACGGATCGCTGTTGGCGGAAATGGCGCCGACCTGGGCGATTTCCTTGGACGTGGTGCAGGGCTTGGAGATTTTCTTCAGCTCTTCCACGGTGGCGTGCACGGCCTTGTCGATACCGCGCTTCAGGTCCATCGGGTTCATGCCGGCGGCCACGAATTTCATGCCTTCACGGACGATCGCTTGCGCGAGCACGGTGGCGGTGGTGGTGCCGTCGCCGGCGTTGTCGGAGGTCTTGGAAGCGACTTCCTTGACCATTTGCGCGCCCATGTTCTGGAGCTTGTCTTTCAGTTCGATTTCCTTGGCGACCGAAACACCGTCCTTGGTGACGGTGGGCGCGCCGAACGAGCGGTCCAGCACGACGTTGCGGCCTTTAGGGCCGAGGGTGACCTTGACCGCGTTGGCCAGGATGTTGACGCCTTCGACCATGCGGGCACGGGCGGAATCGCCAAAAATGACTTCTTTAGCTGCCATGTTGTTGCTCCTTAAATTCGTTTAATGTTCTTAAGTCACCAGATGACGTCGTAACGTCATTGGATCCCCGCTTGTGCGGAGATGACGCGGCTGTTTCCAGACGCTGCGCGCCTGGACATCCGCATCACTTTTGAACGATCGCCATGATGTCTTCTTCGCGCATCACCAGCAGTTCATCGCCTTCAACCTTGACGGCTTGTCCGGAATATTTTCCGAACAGCACGCGGTCGCCGACTTTGACGTCCAGCGGACGTACTTTGCCGTCTTCCAGGATTTTGCCGTTGCCGACAGCCAGGACTTCGCCCTGATCCGGCTTTTCAGCAGCGGCTTCAGGAATGATGAGGCCGGACGCAGTTTTGGTTTCCTGGTCGAGGCGCTTGACGATGACGCGATCGTGCAAAGGACGAAGGTTCATACAAACTCCTTATATTTCAGTTGGTTATAAGTTTGCGGCAAAGAGCTGCAAGAGAAATTCCACACTGCAGCAAGCTCGCAAGATTTGCCGCATCGCAAAAAATCGAAAAGCCAGGGAAGGTGTTAGCACTCTCCCCCAACGAGTGCTAAGTATAGGGACGGCAGAGTCCCTTTTCAAGGGCGCAACGATGAATAATTCTGGCTCGGACCATCCATCGCGGTTTTTCGCCACCCGCAATACTTGCGCTGGCGCGGCGACGCTGACGCGGCACGCCAGCGTGCATGCGCAACCGGCGCCACTGCCGGTTGCAGTGCAATAAAAATTTATCGACGGCACCGCAGCGAAGGGTTAGCCTTGCAGGCGGATGCTGCCGCGGCGCCTCGAAGCGGCTCTCGAATTTTACATACTCCTTCTACATACAGGTATATTCATCCTGAAATTAAAGGCCTATATCGCATACTCCGCTCAATTTTGGAATATGACGAAAGGCGGCGGCAGGCGTCGGAGCGCCTTTTGATTGACAGAAACAGGGATCGCCATGAACCTGAACCTCCTGACCGCGCATTTCGTCGGCTTTATCCGCGCGCACCGCATGCGGCGCCATTTCCGCCGTTTCATTGGCATGGATGCGGTACGCCGCTCGCCGGTTTCGAAAGACGTGCCGCCCTCGGTGGCGCAAGCCTTGCGGCAGGCGTCGCAGGCGGACGAGGCGCAACTGCTGGGCGCGCTCGGCACCCGCGCCGCCGGCCTATCCGAGGCCGAGGCGGCGGCGATCCGCGAAGTGGCCGGCTTGAACGAGGTCGAGCATGAAAAACCGCTGCCGTGGTGGGTGCATTTATGGCTATGCTATAAAAACCCGTTCAATCTGCTGCTGACGGTGCTGGCGCTGGTGTCGTATTTCACTGGCGACACGAAAGCCACGGCGGTGATCGGCAGCATGGTGGTGTTGTCGACCCTGATGCGTTTCGTCCAGGAAGCGCGCTCCAACAACGCCGCCGACAAGCTGAAGGCGATGGTCAGCAATACCGCCACCGTGTGGCGTTCGCCGCCGGCCGAGGAGCTGGAAGCGGGGGCGGCGCCAGCCGCCCAAGTGGCGCGCCAGCAGGAACTGCCGATGCGCGAACTGGTCCCGGGCGATATCGTGCAACTGTCGGCGGGCGACATGATCCCGGGCGACGTCCGCATCCTGGCCGCCAAGGACTTGTTCGTCAGCCAGGCGGCGATGACCGGCGAGTCGCTGCCGGTCGAAAAATTCGCGCAGCAGCGCGGCGCCCCCAGCAGCAGTCCGCTGGAACTGGACAATCTGTGCTTCATGGGCACCAACGTGATTTCCGGCGCCGCCACCGCGGTGGTGGTGACGACCGGCAACCAGACCTATTTCGGCGCGCTGGCCGAGCGTGTGATCGCCATCGACAGTACGCCGAATGCGTTCCAGGCCGGCGTCAACCGGGTCAGTTGGCTGCTGATCCGCTTCATGCTGGTGATGGCGCCGGTCGTGCTGTTGATCAACGGTTTCACCAAGGGTGATTGGCTGGAAGCGTTCCTGTTCGCGCTCTCGGTCGCAGTCGGCCTGACGCCGGAAATGCTACCGATGATCGTTACCTCGACGCTGGCCAAGGGCGCGGTGGCGCTGTCGCGCAAGAAGGTGATCGTGAAACGGCTGGACGCGATCCAGAATTTCGGCGCAATGAACGTGCTGTGCGCCGACAAGACCGGCACCCTGACGCAGGACCGGATTTTCCTCGAGCGCCACACCGACATCTTCGGCCGCAGCGACGACGAGGTGCTGGATTACGCTTACCTGAACAGCTACTACCAAACCGGCCTGAAGAACCTGCTGGATGTGGCGGTGCTGAATTACGGCGACCCCGAGCGCGAGCGGCGGGTGGCCGCAGCCTATCGCAAGGTGGACGAGATTCCGTTCGATTTCGTGCGGCGCCGCATGTCGGTGGTGGTCAGCGAACGGGAAGATCACCACGAACTGATCTGCAAGGGAGCGGTGGAGGAAGTGCTGGCGGCCTGCACCCGGGCCCGCAGCGGCGGCCAGGTGGTGGCGCTGACGCCCGAGCTGCTGGCGCAAATCCTGGACACCACCGGCCGCCTGAATGCCGAAGGCTTGCGCGTGATCGCGGTGGCGGCGCGCGACCTGCCGCCGACGCGCGAAGTGTATAGCGTGGCCGATGAAGCGGAACTGGTGCTGATCGGCTACATCGCCTTTCTCGATCCGCCCAAGGAAAGCACCGCGCCGGCGCTGGCGGCCTTGAAGGAGCATGGCGTGACGGTCAAGATCCTGACCGGCGACAACGAACTGGTGACCGCCAAGATCTGCCGCGAAGTCGGGCTGCCGGTGGCCGGCATGGTGCTGGGCGCGGCGGTCGAGCAGATGAGCGATGCCGAACTGGCGGCGGCGGTGGAAGCGTCCACGGTATTTGCCCGGCTGAGTCCGGCGCACAAGGAGCGCATCGTGCGCATGCTGCACGACAACGGCCACGTGGTCGGCTTCATGGGAGACGGCATCAACGACGCCTCGGCGCTGCGCGCCGCCGACATCGGCATTTCGGTCGACAGCGCAGTCGACATCGCCAAGGAGGCGGCCGACATCATCCTGCTGGAAAAAAGCCTGATGGTGCTGGAAGAGGGCGTGCTGGAAGGGCGCACGACCTTTGCCAACATGCTGAAGTACATCAAGATGACGGCCAGCTCGAATTTCGGCAACGTGTTCTCGGTGCTGGTGGCCTCCGCCTTCCTGCCGTTTCTGCCGATGCTGCCGCTGCAGCTGCTGGTGCAGAACCTGCTGTATGACATTTCGCAGATCGCGATTCCGTTCGATAACGTCGATGCCGAATTCCTGAAGCAGCCGCAACGCTGGAAGCCTGGTGAAATCGGCCGCTTCATGCTGTATTTCGGTCCGATCAGCTCAGTGTTCGATATCACCACCTATCTGCTGATGTGGTTCGTGTTCGCCGCCAACACGCTGGGGCAGCAGGCGCTGTTCCAGTCCGGCTGGTTCATCGAAGGCTTGCTGTCGCAGACGCTGATCGTGCACATGATCCGCACCCGGAAGATCCCGTTCCTGCAAAGCCGGGCGTCGTGGCCGTTGATCGGCATGACGACGCTCATCATGATGAGCGGGATTGCACTGCCGATGTCGCCGCTGGCGCCGTATTTCAAGATGCAGGCGCTGCCGCTGTCCTACTTCCCGTGGTTGCTGGCGATCGTGCTGGGCTACATGCTGCTGACGCAGGCCATGAAAGGCTGGTATGCGCGGCGCTACGGCTGGCAGTGACGCCGTCTCATGAACCGATCAGGCCGGCGGCGATGTTGATCGACAGCCCGAGGATCGCGGCGTTGAACAGGAAAGTCAGCAGGGCTTGCAGCGTCACGATCTTGCGCATGCCGCGCGTCATCACGGCGACATCGGCGGTCTGCACCGCGACCGCGATGGTGAAGGAAAAGTACAGGAAATCCCAATAGTCGGGGTTGGCCTCGTCGTCCGGAAAGCGCAGCGGCGGCGTGCCGTGCCCGGCGTAGAACAGGCGCGCGTAGTGCAGGGTGAAGATCACCGCCACCAGCAGCCAGGAGCCGGCGATGGTCACCACCGTGAATCCATAGCGCAGCAGCGGCGGCTCGTGCTGCCGGCCGTGCGCGTTGGCCAGTTCGAGGATGATCGCGGCCAGGCTGGCGACTGCCGCGATGCACACCAGCAGCAGCACCACGCGCGCGGTCTCGTCCTCGTTGGCGGCGCTCTGCCTGACTTGCGCCGGCGTGGCGCGCGCCATCAGGAGCCCGATCAATAGTAGATAAGTCCAGACGCCTCCGTTCCAGCCCAGCAGCACCCGCGTGACCCCATTCAGATCGGCCGGCGCCAGCAGCGCGGTGGCGATCCCGGTAGCAATCCCGGCCAGCAGGCGCGGGTGTGTGTGGACGGCTGTGCGGAGTAGTCGCATGGCGAATTCGATGATGAGCCCGGCCCTACGTTAGCAGCTTTGCCGGCGTTTTTTTCGGGTCTTAAGTGCGGTTTAAGTTTGACTGCCTAGGATGCGAGCGTGACGAGCGAATTCGATTCACGCGAAAGGAGTCCAACATGCATCGCAAGACATTGTCCCACAGCATTATGGCCGCATCGATCATTGCCGTGCTGGCAGGCGGCTATGCGCATTTCGAGCTGCCCGGTCTGGCCCAGGCGCAGGCGGCGGTGCCGCTGCTGACCGTGCCGCCGGCGGCCGCCACGGCCAATCCGGTCGCCCCGGCCGGTATTGCGCCGGTGGCGGATTTTTCGGCGATCGTCGCCCGTTACGGCCCGGCGGTGGTGAATATCAGTGTCACCGGGGAGGCCGAGCAGACCCCGGCGGCCGATGATTCGGCCGGCATGCCGGGGCTCGATCCGAACGATCCGTTCTATGAATTCTTCCGCCGCTTCGGTATTCCGCAGCGGCCGCGCGGCCAGGGCCACTTGCTGATGCGCAGTGAGGGTTCAGGCTTCATCGTGCGTGGCGACGGTCTGATCCTGACCAATGCGCACGTGGTCGACGGCGCGCGGGAGGTGGTGGTCAAGCTGACCGACCGCCGCGAGTTCAAGGCGAAGGTGCTGGGCGCCGACAAACAGTCCGACGTGGCGGTGATCAAGATCAATGCCGTCAATCTGCCGGTGGTGCAGCTCGGCAATCCGGATTCGATCCGCGTCGGCGAACCGGTGCTGGCGATCGGCTCGCCCTATGGCTTTGAAAACAGCGCCACCGCCGGTATCGTCAGCGCCACCTCGCGCTCGCTGCCGGACGACACCTATGTGCCGTTCATCCAGACCGATGCCGCGGTCAACCCCGGCAATTCGGGCGGCCCGCTGTTCAACCTGAAGGGGCAGGTGATCGGCATCAATTCGCAGATCTACAGCCGCACCGGCGGTTACCAGGGCTTGTCGTTCGCGATTCCGATCAACGTCGCGATGCAGGTATCGGACCAGTTGGTGCGTTCCGGCAAGGTCACGCGCGGCCGGCTCGGGGTCGGCATCCAGGAAGTCGACCAGGCGCTGGCGGATTCCTTCGGCTTGAAGAAACTGCAGGGTGCGCTGGTGTCCAGCGTCGATCCGGACGGACCGGCCGCGCGCGCCGGCCTGAAGGAGGGTGACGTCATCGTGCGCCTGCAGGGTCAGGACATCAACCGCTCGGCCGATCTGCCGGCGCAGGTGGCGGCCATGAAGCCGGGCACGGTGACGACGCTGGACGTGATCCGCAACGGTGCGCCGAAGACACTGGCGATCACCATCGGCGAAATGAAGGAAACCACGCCGGCGAAAAACACCACGCCGGACCGCCAGCAAGGGCGGCTCGGCGTCGCGGTGCGGCCGTTGGCCAGGGATGAGCAGCGCCAGGCCGGGGTTGCCGGCGGCTTGCTGGTGGAAGCCGCCAGCGGCGCGGCGGCCAAGGCCGGGATCCAGCCGGGCGATGTCATCGTGTCGCTGAACGGCACGCCGGTGTCGAAGCCGGAGCAGTTGCAGCAACTGGTGCAGAAGGCCGGCAAGCACGTGGCGCTGCTGGTGCAACGCGATGCGGCCCGTATCTTCGTGCCGGTGGAACTGGGTTAACGCATCCTTATACCGGCGCCGCCGACCCGGCCGCCTGCGCTTGCGACCAGGCGAGGTTGGCGGCACTCAAGTCTTCGATCGCGGTGCCGACCGATTTGAACACGGTGATTTGTGCGGCGTCGCTGCGGCCCGGGTGGCGCTCGCTTACCAGGTCGGCCAGCTCGGCCAGGATCGCGGCGCGTTGCAGATGGCCGGCGGCGAGCGGCTGCAGCAGGTCGCCGGCTTCGGCCAGCGTGCCGGCGAAGGTGTCGACGAAAATCGCGGCGCGCTGCATCGCGCGGTCGTCGGCTTCGCGCATGTCGGGCTTGAAGCCGCCGACCAGGTCGAGGTGGGTGCCGGGCCGCAGCCAGTCGCCCAGGATCAGCGGCACGCGGCTGGTGGTGGCGCAACTGATGATGTCGGCGCTCGTCGCCGCCGCTTGCAGTGCCGCTTGCGTGCCCTCCAGCGCTTCGAGCGCGACGGCCGGCGGCAAGCCCTGCTGCCGCAGTTGCTGCACCGCCGCCGCGCTTTTGTCCGGATTGCGGCCCCAGACCCGGATCTGCCGGATCGGGCGCCCGGCGCAGTGGGCGGCGGCCAGGTAGGGCGCCAGCTGGCCGTTGCCAACCAACAGCAGCGTCGCGCTGTCGGCGCGCGACAGGTAACCGGAAGCCAATGCCGAAGCGGCGGCGGTGCGGCGCAAGGTCAGTTCCTCGCCATCCAGCAGGGCGATCGGCGCGCCGCTGGCGGCGTCGAACAGGATGAACACCGAATGCACGGTGGGCAGGCCGCGCGCGGCATTGGTGGGCGCAACCGTGACCAGCTTCACTCCCATTTTTTGCGCCGCTTGCCAGCTTGGCATCAGCAGCAGCACGGTGCTGTCCGGATCGGGGCCGAAAGCGGGGTCGGACAATGTATGCACGTGGCGCGTCGGCGCCTGCATGTTGCTGCGGAAGGCGTCGCGCAGCGCCGCCATCAGCGCCGGATAGGGAAGGGCGGCGCGCAACTGGGCGGCGGCCAGGAATGGAATCATCGGGGAGCAATTTGATGCGGGATCGGAAGGCAAGGGTAACGAGCCCGCTGTCGGCTGTCAAATTAATGTAAACAAGGGAGTATGTTGCGAAACAATCTATTTTCGGGCGAATATATTGCGAGAAAAATAATACGACACCCAGTATGTGAAGATAGCCGGATTGGAGAAGGGCTGGCATGCTGTCGGCAAGCCAGCCGCCGCAGCGTCAGGCCAGCGACAACGTGACGTCGATGTTGCCGCGGGTCGCGTTCGAATACGGGCAGACTTCATGTGCCCTGGCGATCAGCGCTTCGGCGCGGTCCCGTTCCATGCCGGGCGCCGCCACCCGCAGGCTGACCGCCAGCCCGAAGCCGCCGCGATCATTGGGGCCGATGCCGACTTCGCCGCTGACCGTGGTGGCAGCCGGCAGCGCGGCGCCGCTCTTGGCGGCGACCAGTTTCAGCGCCGACAGGAAGCAGGCCGAATAACCGGCGGCAAATAGTTGTTCGGGGTTGGTGCCGGCGCCGCCGGCACCGCCCAATTCCTTCGGCGTGGCCAGCTTGACGTCGAGTTCTCCGTTGGTGGATTGTGCGCGACCGTCGCGGCCGCCACTGGCGGTGGCGCTGGTGGTGTACAGGATTTGCATGAGATCTCCAGTGAGTGAAGTAAGCGGCAAGCGCGCAGTCCCGATTGCCTGGATTAAATATAGCACGTAATTAAATTGTGTACAATTTAAATGACGAGGTAGCCGCTGCGTGATTGCGGCTTGCCCTTGGATCGTGCGTTTGTTTTCAGCCGGCTTCCGGCTCCGCCGGGGGCTGGCCGACACCCTGCTTGCGGGCACGACGCCAGCGGACCGGCGCTGCCGCCCCGACCTTGGTGGATAGCGGCCCGGTCTGGGACAGCAAGCCGGCCAGCGTGTTGCGGTCCAGTACGTCGAGGAAGGCATCGGTCGCGCTGTGCAGCACGCCTTGCAGCGCGCAAGCCGGCGACAGCACGCAGCGGCTCTGCTCCGGATTGAAGCACTCGGCAATGAAGAAATCCGGTTCGCTGCCGCGAATCACGGCGCCCAGGTTGATTTCCTCGGGCGGGATCTTGAGCTTCAGACCACCCTTGCGCCCGCGCACGGTCTCCACCAGCCCGGCCATGCCGAGGTGGTGCACCACCTTCATCAGGTGATTTTTGGAAATGCCATACGCTTCGGCGATTTCCCGAATCGTGGCGGAACGTCCTTGATGCAGCCCAAGGTACATCAATACGCGCAAAGTGTAGTCTGTGTAAGTTGTCAGTCGCATGGGTGATCGCTTTTTCGGTTTCGTCCCGGTATTTCAGCCGCCGTGTTCCGGCCGAGGTGTTTCCGTTTTGCTCTTGCTTTCTCGGTTGGTCAATTGTAGCATTCCGCGTATATCTTTAAATCGGAACTTTCCATGGCGTCCACAAGCATTCCGGCGACTCCAGCCGGCAGTCCGCCGCCCCCTTCGGGATACCCGCTGCTGCGTCTCGGATTCCGGCCGTTCTATCTGCTCGGGGTCCTTGCCGCGGCGCTCGGCATCCCACTCTGGATCGCACGCTACTACGGCTGGCTGCCGGGCCTGCCGAACGTCGGCTTGACCTGGCATATGCACGAAATGGTGTTTGGCTTCGTGCTGGCCATCGTGATCGGCTTCCTGTATACGGCGGTGCGCGCCTGGACCGGCCTGCCCACCGCCCGTGGCACACCGCTGGCGGCGCTGGCGCTGCTGTGGATCGCCGGCCGTGTTGCGATGCTGGTGGCCGATCCGCTGACGGCGGCAGTGCTCGACAGCCTGTTCATTCCGGTGGCGGCAGTCCCGTTGTATCTGGTTTTGCGGCGCGCCAACAACAAGCGCAACCTGTTTCTGATCCTGCTGCTGGCCTTGCTGACGGTGGCCAACCTGCTGTTCCACGCTGCCGTGCTGGGCATGATCGGCCTGGCGCCGACGCTGCCGGTGGAAGGCGCGATCCTGGTCGTGGTGCTGCTGGAATCCATCATCGGCGCGCGCGTGATTCCGAGTTTCACTAAAAACACCTTGCCCGACGTGGTGCCGGTCATCCATGCCGCGCGCGACCGCATCAGCGTCGGCCTGGTCGTGGTGAGCGCGATTGCCTGGCTGCTGGGATTGCCGGCGGCGTTGGTGGCGGCGCTGGCGACCGCCACTGGCGTGTCGCTCCTGATCCGGTTGCTGTTCTGGAAACCGTGGCGCACCTGGCGCGTGCCGCTGCTGTGGATTCTGCATCTGTCGTACGCCTGGATCGTCGCCGGTTTCTTCCTGCTGGCGCTGGCTGCGCTGGGGATGGTTGGCGTGAGCACCGCGTTTCATGCGTTTACCGTCGGTTCCATCGGGGGCCTGATCGTTGGCATGATCACGCGCACCGCCCTTGGGCATACCGGCCGGGTGCTGAAAGCGGGGCGCGCCGAAACCACGATGTATGTGCTGATCCAGCTTGGCGCCGTGGCCCGTCTATGCGCCGGGCTGGCGTCTCCCGAGTTGCGTGAACATGCGCTTCTGGCGTCCGCCGTCTTCTGGAGTGCGGCCTTCCTGCTGTATCTCGCGATTTACTCACCTTACCTGTTGAATACCCGGATCGACGGCCGCGACGGCTAGCGTGCGCAAGCGCAGCACCGTTCGACCTTGCCGTTTTGCGCCGGCGATTATAACTGCACCCTCGCCGCGGGCGGACTGACTTTTTTTGAAACTGATTGCCGAGATTCCATGGATACCATCACCATCCTGCTGTTTTCGTTTGTATTGTCGGTTACCGGCCTGTTCGTCTTCATCTGGTCGTTGCGCAAAAGGCTCTTTGATGAAAATCCGGAAGCCGCCAAGGTGATTTTTTCGGACGGCGAGATCGGCACGGTGGAGGAGCCGGCTGCCACCGCTGCCCAGCGTGTTGGCTTGCAGCGCATGGTGGATGCGGCGCCGCGGCCGGCGGAAGCGCCGGTGGATGCCGCCGTGCTGGCGCAGCAGTTGAAGGATCGGGTCGAGGCCGACCGCTCGACCGCGTTCGTCGCCTTCGTCTTTCTGTCCTGTGCGGTGGTGTGGCTGGTGCTGGCTTCGGCGGCCGGGCTGATCAGTTCGATCAAGCTGCATGAGCCGGACTGGCTGACGCAGTACGCCTGGCTGACCTTCGGCCGCATCCGCACGCTGCACCTGAACATCGTCGCCTACGGCTGGGCGCCGATGGCGACCTTCGGCGTCGCCATCTGGGTCTTGCCGCGCCTGCTGAAGACGGCGCTGGTCGGCGCCCGCTTCGCGATTCTCGGCGTGATGCTGTGGAATGCGGGCCTGATTGCCGGCCTGGGATGCATCGCGGTCGGGCTGAACGATGGCATGGAGTGGCTGGAAATCCCCTGGCAGGTCAGCATCCTGCTGGTGTCCGGCGGCGCCCTGGTGGCGTTCCCGCTGGTGTTCACGCTTGCCAACCGACGCGTCAAGCATCTGTACGTATCGGTCTGGTACATGGGCGCGGCGCTGTTCTGGTTCCCGACGCTGTACCTGATCGCAAAGCTTCCCGGCGTTCATTTCGGCGTCGAGCAGGCCGCCATGAATTGGTGGTTCGGCCATAACGTGCTGGGGCTGTTCTATACGCCGATGTCGCTGGCCTCGGTGTATTACTTCCTGCCGAAAATCATCGGCCGCCCGATCCAGTCATATAACCTGTCGCTGCTCGGTTTCTGGGCGCTGGCCTTCTTCTATGGCCAGGTTGGCGGCCACCACCTGGTCGGCGGCCCGGTGCCGGGCTGGCTGATCACGCTGTCGATCGTGCAAAGCATGATGATGATCGTGCCGGTGTTGGCATTCTCAGTCAACCAGCACCTGACCATGCGCGGCCATTTCAAGACGCTGATCTATTCGCCGACGCTGCGCTTCATCGTGCTGGGCGGGATGATGTACACGCTCAGTTCCTTCGAGGGCTCGTTTGAAGCACTGCGCAGCGTCAGCACGGTCGCCCACTTCACGCACTTTACCGTGGCCCATGCCCACCTCGGCCTGTACGGCTTTGTCTCGATGGTGATGTTCGGCGCGGTGTACTTCATCATGCCGCGCGTGATGGCCTGGGAATGGCCGTATCCGAAACTGATCGCCGCGCACTTCTGGCTGGTGGTAACCGGTTTTTCCATCTATTTCGTCGGCCTGTCGATCGGCGGCTGGCTGCAGGGGCTGGCGATGCTGGATGCCAGCAAGCCGTTCATGGATTCGGTGACGGTGACCTTGCCCTATCTGCAGGCGCGCTCGGTCGGCGGCGCCATCATGACGCTCGGTCATCTGGTGTTCGCCTTCCACTTTATCGCGATGGCATTCCGGCATGGACCGCAGCGCATCGGCGCCGCGCTGTTCCATAACAAACCGACGACCTCGCCCTCGCTGGCTGGAGCCTGATCATGGAAAATGAAATCAAACTATTGAGCGGCGCCATGGTGACCCTGGCGCTGGCGACCAGCGCGCTGGTCGTGATTCCCTACCTGCAGTTGTCCGACCTGAAGCCGGCCGCCGGCCTCAAACCCTACACCGCCGCCCAGTTGCGCGGACGCGACCAGTACATCAAGAACGGCTGCCTGTACTGCCATTCGCAGCAGCCGCGCGATGCCGCGCAGGCGCCGGACGCGCAGCGCGGCTGGGGCCGGGTTTCGGTGGCGGCCGACTACTACTATGACAAGCCGCATCTCCTGGGCACGATGCGTACCGGGCCGGACCTGTTCAACATCGGTGCCCGCCAGCCCAGCGCCGACTGGCAGCTCGGCCACCTGTACCAGCCGCGCGCCTATACGCCGGGCAGCATCATGCCATCCTATCCCTACCTGTTTGACCTCAAGGACAAGGCCGAGCAGGGCGACCGCGTGGTGAATCTGCCGCCCGGCTACGCGCCGCCCGGCAAGGTGGTAGTGGCGACGCCGGAGGTGCAGGACATGGTGGCATACCTGCTGGGACTGGACCACACCTACCCGATCATCGCGGCGCCGACCGCCGTCAAGTAGCCGTTACCGCTGGCGGCGCCGACCAGCGGCGCCCCGCACCCTCACGTTCGGAGAGACAAGCATGCCGGAAGACCTGAAGAAACTCGAGGCGCAAAAGCGCGAAATGCCTGAACCGTATGAATCCTACCGGCCGGTGCCGAAGCTGGTGATCGCCATCGTCGCCGGCATGTTTTTGTGGGCCATCGGTTACATCTTCCTATCCCATCCGGGCGACGATCCGGCGCTGGGCGACAGCCGCACCAAGGCCGATCTGATGGCGCGCACCCCGGTGGCCGGCGCCGCAGTCGACGGCGCGCAGATTTATGCGGCGCAATGCGTAGCCTGCCACCAGGCTACCGGCCTCGGCCTGCCCGGCGTGTTCCCACCGCTGGCGAAATCGGAATGGGTGAACGGCAAGGATGAGTTGGCGGCAAAAATCCTGCTGCATGGCATCAGCGGTAGCCTGACGGTGGCTGGCAAAACCTACAATGGCGCCATGCCGGCCTTCAAGGACAAGCTGTCGGATGCGGAAATTGCGGCGGTACTGAGCTATGTGCGCAGCAACTTCGGCAACAGCGCCGGCAAGGTGGAAGAGGCAAGCGTGAAAACCGCGCGCGCCGCCAGCGCCGCCCAGGCTGCGCCGTGGAATGGCGACGCCGATCTGAACAAGCTGAGGTAGAGCGGCAGGGCGGCGCATGAAGACCATCGTTGCGCTGCTGCTGGTGCTGGCCGCCGGCTTGGGCGCCATCTACCAGGGTACGGACGGTTTTCAGGCGCTGACCACCGAAGCCGCGCGCCGGCTGGCCATCGCGCGCCAGCCGCGGCCGCTGCCGTCGGCCACCCTCCAGTTCGCCTCTGGCCGGCAGCAGCCGTTGAGCCAGGCGCTGCGCGGCGATGGCCGGATTACCATCGTCAATTTCATCTACACCCGCTGCAATGCGATCTGCTCGGTGATGGGCAGCGAATTCCAGCAGTTGCAGCGCGAACTGCAAGCCAGTGGCAGGGCGCACGAGGTGCGCCTGCTCAGCATCAGCTTCGATCCGCACGACCAACCGGCGCAACTGGCGGCGTATGCGCGCCAGATGCGGGCGCAGCCGGAGATCTGGCAGTTTGCTGCCGTGCCCGACGCGCGTCAGCGCCAGGCGCTGTTGGCCGCATTCGGAATCGTCGTGGTGCCGGCGCCGGCAGGTGAATTCGAGCATAACGCTGCCTTTCATATCGTCGATGCCAATGGGCTGCTGGCGCAAATCGTCGATTATGATGCGCCGCACGCGGCGCTGCAGTACGCACTGGCGGCTTCCCGGCGCACGCTGGCCGGGTCGGCGGCTATGAAGGAGCACTCATGAGGGCGGCCGATCAGGCAGCCTGGAGCGTGCGCCGCGCGCTGTTGCTGGGCGCCAGCATGCTGCTGCTGGCGGGCGCCGTGCTCTACCGCCATGCGCTGGAGGCTTCGATGGCGTCGCACATGCTGCTGCAGATGCCGGCGATCTTTCTGTCCGGGGTGCTGGCGGCGGCCGCCATCGCGGGTCATGGCCATGCCGCGGCGCCGGGCCGGCTGGCGGCGGCATGGCGCTGCCTGCGGCAATATGATGAACACGGCGTGCCGGGATTGCTGCTGATCAGCTTCCTGCTGGCGTACTGGATGATCCCGAAGGTGATCGATCACGTGCTGGTGTCGCCGGCGGCCGATGGGGCAAAATTCGCCTCGCTGTTTGCCGGCGGCCTGGTACTGGCGGATTGCCTGGTGCGCGCGAACCGGGTGATTCAGTTGTTCTTTCTCGGCAATGTTGCCTGGATGATGGCGATCGCCGGCCTGCTGTACCAGGATAATTCGGCCCGCTTGTGCAATTTCTATCTGCTGGACGACCAGGTGCTGGCGGGGCAGGGGCTGGTGGTGCTGTCGGTGGCGCTGCCGGTATGGTGGGTGTGGCGGCAGTTGCGGCGGGATGCCGGCCGGCAGTTGCCGGCTTGAGGTCATCGACGCCGCGGATTTATTTCAATTTTCAGGTGGAACCATCATGAAGCATCAAGAAATTACCCGTGCCGGAGTGCGCGATCTGGTCGATCAGTTCTACGGCAAGGTGCGCGATGACGATGTGCTGGGGCCGGTTTTTTACCTGGCGCTGGGCAGCGACTGGGACGAGCATCTGGACAAGCTGACCGAATTCTGGTCAACCGTGGTGCTGGGCACGCGCGGCTTTCGCGGCAATGTCTACGGCACGCACATGGCGCTGCAAGACATCGAACCGGAACATTTCGAGCGCTGGCTGCAACTGTTCGAACAGACCGTCAACGAGCTGTTCCTGGCGGACGATGCCGAGCAGTTCCTGCGCATGGCGCGCCGTGTCGCCTCCAGCCTGCAGATCGGCTTTTTCGGTGAGGTGCTGGTGGAGCAGCAAGCCTGAGATAGCGGCAGCCGCGCCTATTCCTGGGCGCGCACCAGCTGGTCGCGCATCTGCGACAGTTGCCGCCGCAAATCCTGCACCCTGGCCGACGACTGGCCGCTGGCACATAGGATCTGCAACGGAATTTCGCGCGCCTTTTGCCGCAGGGCTTTGCCCTTGGCGCTGAGCGTGACGCGCACCTGGCGCTCGTCCGCCTGGTCGCGGGTGCGCACGATCAGCGCCGACGCTTCCAGCCGCTTCAGGAGCGGCGTCAGGGTGCCGGAATCAAGGTAAAGGCGCGCGCCGATTTCCTTCACCAGCACGTCATCCTGTTCCCACAGCACCAGCATTACCAGGTATTGCGGATAGGTCAGCTGCAGCTTGTCCAGCAGCGGCTTGTAGCTTTTGGTCATCGCCAGCGACGCCGAATACAGCGCAAAGCAAAGCTGGTTGTCGAGCGCCAGCAGATCGCCGGAAGCGGGCGTCTCGGCGGGCGTGGTGGGCTGCGGTTTCATGAGGGGCGGCTCCTGTCGCATGGGATAATGCAACGCAGATTCTATTCCTGGATGCCATGCAGATTCCGAAGATATTCCACAGCATCGCACTATCGTTGTTCCTGTTTGGCGCCAGTGTAGCAACGCCGGTGCGGGCCGCCAATCAATTGCCGCCGGCGGTCGCGCGCGCGTTGCAGGCCGCCGGCATCGGCGCGGACGCGATCGGCGTCTATGTCCAGGAAACCGGCGCGCGCGGCACGGTGCTGGCCGCGGCCAATGCGGCGCAGGCCTTCGTGCCGGCCTCGACCATGAAGCTGGTGACGACCGACGCCGCGCTGGAGCTGCTCGGCCCGACCTTCACCTGGAAAACCGAAGCGTATGCCGACGGCAGCCAGAGCGGCGAGGTGCTGCACGGCGATTTGATCATCAAGGGCAGCGGCGACCCCAAACTGGTGAGCGAGAAATTCTGGCTGTTCCTGCGCCAGATCCGCGCCGCCGGCATCCGCGAAATCCGCGGCAACCTAGTGCTGGACCGCAGCGTATTCGAAGATGGTTTTCACGACGCTGCCGCCTTTGACGACGAGCCGTCCAAGCCCTACAACGTCGGCCCCGATGCCTTGCTGCTGAACTACAAGACCTTTGGTTTTCGCTTCATGCCGGATGCCGCCAGCGGCTCGGTGCGGGTTGCACTTGAGCCGCCGCTGGCCGGCTACCCGGTGATTGCACCGAAGCTGGCGAACGGTAGTTGCGACGACTGGCGCGCCAAGCTGGCTCCGGCGATCGAGGCCGACGGCGCCAGCTTCGGCGGCGCCTATCCGGCTTCCTGCGGCGACCAGACCTGGTACGTGAATCCGTACCGGATGGGCGGCTCGCAGTATTTCGGCGCGGTGTTCCGCCAGCTCTGGAGCGAGCTCGGCGGCAGCTTCAAGGGCGAAGTCAAAAACGGGCTGGTGCCGGCCGGCGCGCGCCTGGTCGCGACCTGGGAATCGGTCGCCTTGCCGGAAGTGATCCGCGACATCAACAAGTACAGCAACAACGTGATGGCGCGCCAGTTGCTGCTGAGCCTGGCGGCCGACATCCTGAAGCTGCCGGCCAATCCGGAGCGTGGCGCGCGCGCGGTCAAGACCTGGCTCGCCAACAAGGGCATCGAGGCGCCCGAGCTGGTGATTGAAAACGGCTCCGGGCTGTCGCGCAGCGAACGCATCGCGCCCCTGACCATGGGCCGCATGCTGGCGGCGGCCTACCAGTCGCCGCTGATGCCGGAATTCATTTCCTCGATGCCGCTGGTTGGCTATGACGGCACCATGCGTCGCCGCCTGACCGCGCAAAGCGTGGCCGGCAATGCCCACATCAAGACCGGCGCGCTGAAGGACGTGCGGGCGGTGGCCGGCTACGTGCTGGCGGCGTCCGGCAAGCGCTATGCGGTGGTCTGCTTCATCAACCACCCGAACGCGGCGCAGGGCCAGAAGGCGCAGGATGCGCTGTTGCAGTGGGTCTTCGAGAAGGGCTAGATTCGCCCGCAATCTTCAGTTGTTTGATGGAGTATGGGATCACTCTGCCTATTTATAGGGCGAGATAAGTCATCATGTCCAGGAGTATGTGGTGCCGGCGTCAGCCACCCAGATACGCGCGCCGCACGTCGGCGTTGACCAGCAGGTTGGCGCCGCTGTCGGCCAGCACCACCCGGCCGTTTTCCAGCACGTAGCCGCGATCGGCGATCTGCAGCGCCTTGTTGGCGTTCTGCTCGACCAAAAACACCGTCACGCCCTGGCTGCGGATGGTCTGGATGATCTCGAAGATCTGCGCGATGATCAGCGGCGCCAGGCCCAGCGTCGGCTCGTCCAGGAGCAGCAGGCGCGGCCGGCTCATCAGCGCGCGGCCGATCGCCAGCATCTGCTGCTCGCCGCCCGACATGGTGCCGGCGCGCTGGGAAGAACGCTCCTTCAGGCGCGGGAACAGGCCGTAGGCGTACTCGACGTTGGCTTCGATTTCCTCGCGGCTGGAAAAGAAGCCGCCCATCTTCAGGTTTTCCAGCACCGTCAGGTCGGAAAACACGCGCCGGCCCTCGGGCGATACCGCCATGCCTTTCTGCATGATTTCGTGGGTCGGCAGGCGCGTGATGTCCTGGCCCTCGAACAGCACCTGGCCGGAAGACGCCTGCGGCGTGCCGCACACCGTCATCAGCAGCGTGGTCTTGCCGGCGCCGTTGGCGCCGATCAGGGTCACGATCTCGCCCTGCTTGACCTCGACCGAGACGCCTTTCAAGGCTTCGATCGCGCCGTAATGGGTATGGATATTCTTCAGCTCCAGCATCATTCTTCCCCGAGGTAGGCCTTGATCACGCGCGGATCGTTGCGCACCTGTTCCGGCTTGCCGGTCATGATCGGCCGCCCGTGCTCCATCACCAGGATGCGGTCGGACACGCTCATCACCAGGCTCATGTCGTGCTCGATCAAGAGCACCGCGACGCCGTGCTGGCGGCGCAGGGTGTCGATCAGTTGTTCCAGCTCCTTGGTCTCCTGCGGATTCAAGCCGGCGGCCGGCTCGTCCAGCAGCAGCAGGCGCGGCTTGGTGATCATGCAGCGCGCGATTTCCAGGCGCCGCTGCTGGCCGTAGGACAGGCCGCTGGCTTCACGGTTGGCCAGCGAGCGCAGGCCGACGTAATCCAGCCATTGCGCGGCGCGCTCCAGCGCCTCCTGCTCGGCGCGGCGGTAGGCGGCGGTCGCCAACAGCCCCGGCAACAGGCCGGTCTCGACCTGCTGGTGCTGCGCCACCAGCAGGTTTTCCAGCACGGTGAGCGACTTGAACAAACGGATGTTCTGGAAGGTGCGCACCAGTCCGCGCCGCGCCACCAGGTGGCTGGGCTGGCCGGCGATCGGCTCGCCGGCCAGCGCGATGGCGCCGCCGCTCGGGCGGTAAAAGCCGCTGACGCAGTTGAACACGGTGGTCTTGCCGGCGCCATTTGGGCCGATGATGGCGAACACCTCGTCCGGCTGCACCGCAAACGCGATCTGGTCGACCGCCAGCAGGCCGCCAAAGCGCATCGACAGCCCGGAAACGGTAAGCAGGGGCGCGCTCATTTGGACAACTCCGGCGGCAGCTCGACGTGCGGCCGGCTGGCCGGCAGCAAGCCCTGCGGGCGCCAGATCATCATCAGGATCATCACCAGCCCGAACGACAGCATGCGGTATTCGGCGAAGCCGCGCGCCAGTTCCGGCAGCACGGTCAGCAGGATCGCGGCTAGCACCACGCCCAGGCGCGAGCCCATGCCGCCCAGCACCACGATCGCCAGGATCAGCGCCGATTCGATGAAGGTGAACGATTCCGGGTTGACCAGGCCCTGGCGCGCGGCGAAGAAGCAGCCGGCCAGGCCCGAGAACGAGGCGCCCAAGGTGAACGCCGAAAGCTTGATGCGGGTCGGGTTCAGGCCCAGCGAGCGGCACGCGATCTCGTCGTCGCGCAGCGCTTCCCAGGCGCGCCCCATCGGCATCCGGATCAGGCGGCTGCTGACGAACAGCGCGAACAGCGCCAGCCCGAAGGCAACCAGGTACAGCATCTGCACCACGTGCTCGCTCTGATAGGTGAAGCCGAGCAGTTCATGGAAGGTGGTGGCGCCCTCGACGCTGGCGCTGCGCGCCATCTCGAAGCCGAACACGGTCGGCTTCGGGATGCCGTTGATGCCGTCCGGGCCGCCGGTGATGCTGTCCATGTTGTTCAGCAGCAGGCGGATGATTTCGCCGAAGCCGAGCGTGACGATCGCCAGGTAGTCGCCGCGCAGGCGCAGCACCGGAAAGCCGAGCAAAAAGCCGAACAGCGCCGCCATCGCGGTGGCGATCGGCAGGCAGACCCAGAAGGTGAGGCCGAAATACTGGTACAGAAGCGCATAGGTGTAGGCGCCGACCGCGTAAAAGCCGACGTAGCCGAGGTCGAGCAGGCCGGCATAGCCGACCACGGTGTTCAGGCCGAGGCCGAGGATCACGTAGATCAGCGCCAGCGTGGCGACGTCGACCATGCTGCGCGAACCGAGGAAGGGCCAGGCCAGGCCGAGCACCAGCAGCACCAGCAGTGCATTGCGCTGCTGCGCCGGCGACAGGCGCGGCAGCGCCGGCCAACGGATGCCGGCGCTCGATCTGGCGAGTACCGGTTTCGCCAGTTGCGCCAGGAACACCGCCAGCGCGGCCAGCAGCACCGGCTGCCAGTGCGGGTCGATGACCACCTTGTAGCCTTCCAGCTTGAGCTGCAGGCCGAGGATGGGCGCGGTCAGCAGCGCGGTGATGAGGCCCGCGATGGTCGCGTTCTTGAGGGTGTGGGTCATGGTGGTGCGCCTCGGATCAGACTTTTTCGATGTCGGGCTTGCCGAGCAGGCCGGTCGGGCGGAACAGCAGGATCAGCACCAGCAGGCCGAACGCGACCACGTCCTTGTACTCGGTCGGCATGTAGGCCGAGGCGAAGGTTTCGGCCAGCCCGAGCAGGGCGCCGCCCAGCATCGCGCCCGGAATGCTGCCGATGCCGCCCAGCACCGCGGCGGTGAAAGCCTTGATGCCGACCACGAAGCCGATGTAGGGATTCAGCTTGCCGATCGACAGTCCGATCAGCACGCCGCCAACCGCCGCCAGCATCGCGCCCAGTACGAAGGTGAAGGAAATCACGCGGTTGGTGTCGATCCCGAGCAGGTTCGCCATCCGCATGTCTTGCGCGCAGGCGCGGCAGGCGCGCCCCATGCGCGAATGGGAAATGAACAGCGTCAGCGCGATCATCAGGACCACGGTGACGCCGATAATCAACAGCCGCGCATACGGGACGGTGAGCGTGAAGCTGGGTGTCAGCGGTACTTCCAGCGCGCCCGAGATCAGCATCGGCACCGACAGGTCGCGCGAACCCTGGCCGATCTGCACGTAGTTCTGCAAAAAGATCGACATCCCGATCGCCGAGATCAGCGGCACCAGGCGCGGGCTGCCGCGCAAGGGGCGGTAGGCGACGCGCTCGACCGTCCAGCCGTACAGGCCGGTGATCAGGATCGAGACCAGGAGCGCCGCGCCCAGCACCAGCGGCAAGGGCAGGCCGCTCTGCATGCCGAGCGCGGTCAGCACTACCAGCCCGACGTAGGCGCCGATCATGTAGATCTCGCCGTGGGCGAAGTTGATCATGCCGATGATGCCGTACACCATCGTGTAGCCGATGGCGATCAGCGCATAGATCGCGCCCAGGCTGAGGCCATTGACCAGTTGCTGGGAAAACTGTGCGAACAGTTCATTCATGGAAATCATCCGGACCAATAACAAAACGCCCCGCCTGTGAACAAGCGGGGCGCGCGGGCGTCAACGCAGCTCAGGGTGCAATCGTCTTCGATGCGTCCTTGTGCCATTCATAGACCACGAACTTGAACGACTTCAGGTCGCCCTTGGCGTCGAATTCGAGCTTGCCGATCGGGGTCTGGAATGCATGCTTGTGCATGTAGTCGGCGACCTTGACCGGATCGGTGCTTTTGCTGCCGGCGATCGAATCGGCAATTACCTGTACCGCGGCGTAGGCCGACATCTGGAACGGGCCGTTGGGATCGCGCTTCTTGTCGGTGAAGGCCTTGGCCAGCGTGGCGTTGGCCGGATCGGCGCCGAAGTCGGCCGGCAGCGTCACCAGCATGCCCTCCGAGGCGGGGCCGGCGATCGCGGTGATGTCCTTGTTGCCGGCGCCTTCCGGCCCCATGAAGCGCACCTTCAGGTTTTGTTCGGCGGCCTGGCGCATGATCAGGCCGAGCTCCGGATGGTAGCCGCCGAAATACACGAAGTCGACGCCTTGCGATTTCAGCTTGGTGACCACGGCCGAATAATCGCTGTCGCCCTTGTTGATGCCCTCGAAGATCACGACCGGGATCTTGGCCGCATCCAGGCCCTTCTTGACCGCGCTGGCGATGCCCTGGCCGTACGACTGCTTGTCGTGTAGCACCGCGACCTTCTTCGGCTTGACCTTGTCGATGATGTATTGCGCCGCCACCGGGCCTTGCTGGTCGTCGCGTCCGATGGTGCGGAAGATCATGTGCTTCTTCTTGGCGTCGGTCAGTTGCGGCGAGGTGGCCGACGGCGTCACCATCACGATGCCCTCGTTTTCATAGATGTCGGCGGCGGCGATCGTCGCACCCGAGCAGACGTGGCCGACCACGAACTTGATCTTCTGGCTGACGATCTTGTTGGCGACCGCGACCGCTTGTTTCGGCTCGCACGCGTCGTCCATCGGCACCAGTTCCAGCGTGTGGCCGCCGGCGCCGCCGGCGGCATTGATGCGTTCGATCGCGGTCAGCGTGCCTTCCTTGACCATGTCTCCGTACTGCGCCACGGCGCCGGTCGACGGCCCCGCGAAGGCGATCTTGACGGTCTCGGCGGCAGCGGCGCCGGACAGGCCGAACAGAGCGCTGATGGCAATCACGGCCGGGCTCAAGCGATGCAAAGTCTTCATACCTAATCTCTTTCTGTTATTGATAGCGAATCCACCATCCAGGATCTCGCCGCCGACCGGCGGTTTACTGGCATGGGCAAAGCGGATTAGCGTAAGCGATCGAGGAGGGATTGTCAAATCGGAAAATTGGTTATCTTGTGGAAATTATGTTTTATATTCAGTATTTTTTATAAATTTAGAATTAAATTCTGATAAACATGATTTTTATCAATTATTCAATTATCGCCATCCATGGCCGTGCTGGCGGCGGCAGCAGCGCCGGGTTGCCGCTTGCCTCCACCGCGCCCCGGCGGGATCGGTGCCCAATCCGAACCCTTCGCCGCTCGCGGCGATTTTGATCTACTCGGAGTATGCTGAAATTTCTGTTTTTTGATGGCCGGAATTGATCCCATGTATAGGGAGTATGCTGAGGCCGCCAAACTCTTGGCGACTCTGGCCTATAGGACGATCGGCCGGTCCGGTAACTGGTTCGGGCGCGGGCCGTGGGCGGGGAGGCGCGTTTCCAGCAAGCCGTTCAGTTGGCGCAGCGCGGCTACCGCGCTGGCGTGAAATTCCCCGCGCGCAAAGCCGCTGGTCATGGTAGCGCACACGGCTTGCCACTCGCCGGCGTCGAGCAGCCGCGCCGCCGTGCGGTCGGCGACGATTTCCACCTTGTGGTCGGCGAGGTTGACGTACAGCAGGATGCCGCAGTTTTCCTCCGTATCCCACACCTCGTATTGCGAAAACAGCTCGCGCGCGCGGTCGCGCGCTGGCATCCCGCGCAGCACGGCGCCGGCGGCGAGCGCGGTTTCGATGACGACGCGAATTTCGGCCCGGTGCTGCGCTTCGCCTTCGGCGATGACGTCCTGGATCGCCTGCAGCGTGGCTGCCGGGAAGGCGCGGCGGCCGGCGGCCTTGGTGGTAAACAAATGCTTGCGCATGCGCGGCAGGGTTTTCATCACCAGTCTCCCGAGGCGCCGCCGCCGTCGAAGCCGCCGCCACCACCCGAAAATCCGCCGCCGCCGCCAAATCCGCCGCCGCGGCCGCTGCGTCCGAGCGCGCTGCCGAGAATCACGCCGGCGGCGGTACCCCAGCCGTCGTGGTTCAGCGCGCGCCCGCCGCGCGAACGCGACACGATGCTGACCACGATCAGGAAGGCGAAGAACAGCAGCGGCAGCAGCGCATCCAGGGTGTCGCCGGCATCGCCCTGCGCGGCGCGCTGGCCGGCCGGTGCCGGCAGATGTTCCTGGTCGAGCAGCGTGGTCAGCGCCGTGACGCCGGCGGTCAGGCCACCATAAAAATCGTTCTGGCGGAAATACGGCGCGATCACGTCCTGCAGGATGCGCTTCGATTGGGCGTCGGTGACCGTGCCCTGCACGCCGCGCCCGGCCTCGATGCGCAGCCGGCGCAGGGACGACGGATTGTCCTTGGCGACGATCAGGATCACGCCGTCGTCGATGCCCTTGCGGCCCAGGCGCCAGGCGTCGGCGACGCGAATGCTGTATTGCTCGATCGCTTCCGGCGCGGTGGAGGACATCAGCAAGAGCGCGATCTGGCTGCCGCTGCGCTGTTCGTAATCGGCCAGCACGGCTTCCAGCGTGGCGCGCTGCTGGGGGTTCAGCAGGCCGACCTGGTCGATCACGTGCGCCGACAGCGGCGGCACCGCGACGAAGCCTTGCGCGCCGGCCAGCGCCAGCCAGAGGGCCAGCGCCAGTCCGAATACGATGCGCAGCGCTTTCATCGGCTTGTCCCGGGCGCGGTTAGTGCTTACTTGCCGAAATCGACTTTGGGCGCGGTCGAGATCGCTTTTTCATTCTCGACCGTAAACGACGGCTTGACCGTATAGCCGAACATCTTGGCCGTCAGGTTGGTCGGGAAGCTGCGCGCCAGCACGTTGTACTGCTGGACCGCGACGATGTAGCGCTGGCGCGCCACCGTGATGCGGTTCTCGGTGCCTTCCAGCTGCGATTGCAGGTCGCGGAACAGCGTGTCGGCCTTCAGTTGCGGGTAGTTTTCCGAGACCGCCATCAGGCGCGACAGCGCCGATGACAGTTCGCCCTGCACCTGCTGGAATTTGGCGAACGCCTGTGGATCGTTCAGCACTTCCGGCGTGATCTGGAAACTGGTGGCGGCGGCGCGCGCGCGCGTCACCGCTTCCAGCGTCGCCTCTTCATGCGTGGCGTAGCCCTTGACGGTATTCACCAGGTTGGGCACCAGGTCGGCGCGCCGCTGGTACTGGTTGACCACTTCGCTCCAAGCCGCCTTGACCGCCTCGTCCTGGGTCTGGAACTGGTTGTAGCCGCAGCCGCCGAGCAGCGGCAACAGCAGCACGGCAAACAGGAAAGCAGGCCATTTTTTCATCATCGTTTCCTCAAAGGATTATTTTTGGAGGCTGCAGGCGGCACCAACCGCTCACCCTATGTAGGGGCGACCACCCGCGGTTTCAACAGCACCGTACTCATGGCCGCCAGGATCAGCAGCATCGCCGCGTAATCCTGCCAGTGCGGATTTTCGCTCAGCAGCCAGGCGCCGATGAACACGCCCAGCACCGGGATCATCATCACCGACAGGCTGGAAACCACCGGCGGCAGCGTGCGCGCCAGCCGGAACCAGACCACCTGGGAAAAGCCGAGGATGATCAGCGCGTTATAGCCGATCGCGCCCCATTCCAGCGCGTTCGGCAGGCGCCACGCCGCATGCTCGAACAATGCGGCGCAGATGCTGATCATGATGGTGCCGATCAGCATCAGCCAGAAGGTCAGCGACAGGGTCGGTATCTCGATCGGGGTGCGCTTCAGCAGCACGGTGCCGTAACCCCAGCCGGCGGCGGCGATCAAGGCCAGCAGGCTGCCCAGCGGCTGCCCGGCCAACTGGGAGAATTCGCTGGAGAGCAGCAGCAGCGCGCCGGTCAGCGCGCAGCCGACGCCGATCCAGGCCAGCCGCGTCACCCGTTCCCGGAAGAAAAACAGGCCGCACAATACCGCCCACACCGGCATCGTATAGCCGAGAATCGCGGCTCGCCCGGAGGACAGCATCTTGAGGCCGAGGATGATGCACAGATGCCAGACCACCATGTTCGGAATCGCCAGCTTGACCAGCGTGCCGGCCTTGCCGCGCGGTACCGCCAGCGATACGCCCTGCATGCGTGCCGCCAGCCACAGCGCCACCACGCCGCCGAGCATGCTCAGCATGCGGAAGCTGATCGGTGGGAAATCGCGTACGCCGATTTTCATGACGGACCAGTTGCTACCCCAGAACAGCGTCAACAGAATCAGTAAAGCCCAGTCTTTGCGAGAGAGAGAAGTCATGCCGGGACGATAGCATGGCGCGTTACAATTCGCATCCGAACCTACCGGATAGCGAGAGCACGCCTTGACCTTCATCGAAAAACTGTCCGCCGCCTGGCAGGCGCGCAATTCCTTGCTGTGCGTCGGGCTGGACCCGGACCTGACCCGCCTGCCACCCGAGTTGCGCGGCAAGCCGGATGCGATCTTCACCTTCTGCCAGGCAATCATCGACGCCACAGCCGAGCATGCCTGCGCGTTCAAGCCGCAGATTGCGTATTTCGCCGCAGCCCGCGCCGAAGACCAGCTGGAGGCGCTGTGCGACTACCTGCGCCGGCACTATCCGCAGCTGCCGCTGGTGCTGGACGCCAAGCGCGGCGACATCGGCGCCACCGCCGAGCAATATGCGCGCGAAGCCTACGAGCGCTATGGCGCCGATGCAGTGACCTTGAGCCCCTATATGGGTTTCGATTCGGTGGCGCCGTACCTCGAATGGAAGGAACGCGGCACCATCATCCTGTGCCGCACTTCCAATCCGGGCGGGTCTGACTTGCAGTTCCTGAACGTGGACGGCAAGCCGCTGTATCAGCACGTGGCGCGGATGGTGGCCGAAAAATGGAACATCAACGGCCAGTGCGGCCTGGTGGTCGGCGCCACCTTCCCCGGCGAGCTGGCGCAAGTACGCGCCATCGTCGGCGACATGCCGCTGCTGGTGCCGGGCATTGGCGCCCAGGGCGGCGATATCGCGGCCACCGTGGCTGCCGGCAAGACCGCGCAGGGCGCCGGCATGATGATCAATTCCTCGCGCGCGATCCTGTACGCCAAGCCGGAAGCGGCCGAAGATTTCGCGCAGGCGGCGCGCCGCGTGGCGCGGCAGACGCGGGATGCGATCAATCAGTTCCGCGAATAGCGCGCATTGCGTTGGCCCGTTTCCAGCATCAGTCGCGTAGGCCATCGCATTTTCTGCAACTGGCTAGATAAGAAAAGCTATGGCTTACCGGTCTTGGCGCCATAGGTGCAATTAGTGCAACCGACCAATCGAGGTGCCCAAGTTGGCGTATCCAGTCCAGCGTTACTTGAACCTCTCGCCCCTCCCATGGTGCTTCGGGGGGAGGGGCGTTCTACGTCAGGAATGGGTTTGTATGCGGTCGCTCGAAGGAAAGACTGAGAGGCCGGAGCCGACCCGTTGCTGCCGGTGAAGAGTGTCTGCTTCGGCGAAGTCTATTTTTCAAGATTTCGAAAATTCGCTTAAAAATTGTGCAGAGCGGTTACGCCTGCGACAGGACGTAGAGTGGACCGCCAGTGTTTGTCAGCCTAGCCTGGCCATTGCGCGCTATCGACCGCCTCCTTCAGGCTTGTAGGCACCGCTTTGCCCTGCCCATGCGTGCCACCGCATGCGATCAGGATTGGCCCGGCAGCTACTCTTGGCGGAGTGAGCTAACGTCGACGAGCAATGAGACCGAAACTGATTTTCGAGTCCTCGAGCGGCTAGCACGATTAGTATCAAATGTTCGCATTCGGCCCAGGACTGCACGGGTCTAGCAGCGTTGCCTCATTCGTGATCAGAGGCGACACCGCCTTGCACTACCGAGGAATGTATCGACATCTCGCACCATGGCCTCAATACGCAGTTCAATAGTTCGAGATCATTGAGTACCGCGAGCGGATCACAACTCCGCGTTGCCTTCAGCGTGGTTTTCAACCAGGCACTCATGTTCGGGTGGTGCAGTACCCACTCGATCTGTTGCTTGGCTTTTGTCAGGCTGATGTCGCGGTCGTGCATATTGAATTCCGTTTGAATTTGTTGATGAGTTTGCTTCTGCATGGGTTCCAGGTGGCTTGCCGTGCTGCGCTCAAGTATTGCAGCGCGAACAATGGCCGCGATCGGCGTACTCGCAGCCGTCGGTGCGGGGACGATGCTCGCGGTGGCCGCAGGCGACGCAGCCGAAGACTTCGTGCCGAACCATTTCGCGGGACCCGCCACACCAGGCACATAGCACACCAGTTTCAATGTCTGTGGATGTGCCCGGGCAGCGCAATTCTGGCAAAATTTGGATGGCCTTGGCTTTCAGTGTCGCCAGATGTGCAGGCAGTTCACTCATGCAAGCGCCAACTTCGGTGACGCGATTCGGGCTGCCGGCATTGCCTGCCAACCCCGATCGCCTTCGTGGCGCCATGCCATTCGGCCACGCTCATCCAGCGCGAAAAGATGCATCCAGTGGTGCTGGAACAAGGCATACAGATCGGGATGACGTTCAAGGATGGCACTGATCGCCTCGCGTGGGGCGTCCACCAGCACTGCCATCCGCTGTGGCTGATGCACCAGCCGCTGGCCATCGTGTACCGATTGCCAGGGAAGGCCCGCGCGCAGCAGGCCGCCGTTTCCTTCGACAACGCCGATACCGCCGGTGACATTGTGCAGCAGCTTGCTGCCCGCGCCGAAAATTTCCGGCGCCACGCTGGAGCCATAGTACTGCAGGCTTATCCAGCTGGCGACCACCACCGGGGCGGTGAGAATCAACTCAAGCACGGCGAAACCTTCATCCTGGCACCAGTCGTAATCATGCAGGAAGGCGCGGCCACCGAGGTCGCGCATCACTGTACGGCGACGTGGTGCGACGATGAATGACTGGCACCCCGCAAGCGCCCATTCGGGACGCACCTCCGCCCAGTTGCGGGCCCGCTGGAAAACATCGGCCGCGCCCGTGACACCGGGTAGCCGCAGCGCGCGTTCGCTGCGCGCCAACGCACCGGCAGTCGCGAACCAGCGTCTTGCTTGGGCAACGTCGTCGCCATGCGTGCCTGGCAGGTCATCCAGGTCAAACAGTGTCAACGCGTCGGTTGTCGTGTGGTGCAGGCCGGCCGCAAACACGGTATCGGCAGGAATGGCGATGCCGTGCTGTGCGAGTCCGCTGCGCACTTCGGCGTCGTTGAGCAGGCCTACCATAAGACGCGCATTGACCTCGCCCGAGTTGCCACCGCAAGCGCCGCAGTCGAGCCCACTGGCGTGAGGATTGTTGACGACATCCGCGCCATGGCCTGCGAGTACGACGAATCGCGCGAAGTCGCCAGTGAGTGACATCGCTCGTAGTGCGCCTTCGGCAATCGCTACTCGTGTGTTGAGTGCGGGTTGCGGATCGATCCGCGGGGCAGGATCGCTGGCCTTCGATTGATGGCGCAGCGCCAGTGCGTCGCGGACCAGCTTGCCGATGTAGATCGGCCCGGTGGCCTCGACGAAGGCAAACGAGGAGATGGCCGCGAGCTTGAAACGACCCCATGCCCGCGTGGCGCGGCGCTGGATGCGAACGCCGCGATCATGTTGCACGCTGGCGGCATCGTCGCTGCCTGCATGCGCATGCCATTGCGGGTGCAGGAGAACCGGCAGGCGCGGCTCCATCACATCCGAGGCGTGGGGGCGGTAGGCCACGCCGATACCGAAGAAGCCGGCAAGGCCGATTGTCTGGATCGACGGATCCACGCTTTCCAGCGCACGGCGGAACACTTCCGAGCGCACGTCGATGCAGAACGCCACCTGCAGCGTGGCGCGCCCGGAGCGTTGCGGTGCCACCTCGACGGCCATCAGGTCAGCGAGTTTACGTTGTTCGCCACGCTCATAGGCTTCCTGAAAAAGGGCGTCGAGCATCTCGTCCCGGGTCGGCTCAAGAGGTTGGGCATAAGACGCCAATGCAAGGTCCCATGGCACTCCGATCGACACGGCGTACTGTTTATGCAAAGCCGCTTCCCAGACCAGGGCGATCACCAGCAACTCGATCAGCGTGTTGTCGTGGCCCCCGGCCAATTCAGCCTGCCACTGACGATAGCGTGCCATTTGCGACCAGCCGCCCATGCCGACCAGCAAACGGTGGAAATACGCTGGCATGGCCTGCGCCGTGAGACCAAGCTGGCGTGAACATGCGACCAGCGCGTCGGCGGCGGCATCAGGCAGGCGCGCCACCTCTGAAGCAAAGCTCTTGAGCCCGGCAATTTCGGGAGTCAAGTCCAAACTGGCGACGCTGCGCCATGCCGCATAGGCCGCGCGTTCCTTCGTGCCAGCCCACAGCGCCTGGCCCTGGTCAAAGTAATCGGCGGCCCAATGGCTGATGCGGTCGGTCACGATACCGGACCAGTCGATCCCGCTGCAATCGGTGGCGAGATCCGCCACGCTGGACAGCGCGCGAGGCGTAGAAGAGTTGGTCGACATGAGTGCCTTAAGCTGAGGCACGGTCGGCATGTTCGCTGCCGTCGGCACGGTGGCGAGTGCGGCGGCCAGATCGTCATCGCTGATGTCGCCCGTACGCAGGTGCTGCGCGTACCAACTCCTTGGCATAGTGCTGCGTACTCCTGCCGCGCGACGAAGGCGGGCCGCAGCGAATGACAGCGGTTCATCGGTATGGCCCAGGTAGGGGTTGACCGCAACACTGGAGGCCAGCGGCCACAGCGGGGGAATCAGCGCGGCGGCCTGTCGGGCTGCCCTCAGTGCCGATTCAGCGGTGGATACGGCGACATCTTCGGTGTGCGTGGGCATGCAGGTATTCCTGTCTGAAGTGATCATGGGGTTTTGCGTACGGACCAGCCACCGAGCAGTCGCTCCAGCATGGCGTTGACGTAGAGGCCGTTAGAAAGATGCACGCGCAATCCGCGGGCAGCGGGGTGATCGGCCCACAGTGGCAACAGCGCCTGGGCTACGGCGACCAAGCCGAAGCTCAGCACGGCCAGCGCCATCAGCGTCCAAGTGAGCCGGTCCGGTGCTGGTGTGGCGGGCAATGTGCCTGAGGTCGCCCAACTGACTGCGATCTGCAGTGAGAAGTAGCCAATTGCCGCGGCGGTGGAGTACAGCGCTGTCTTGCGGGTCAAGGCGCGCGGTGCGGCATCGGCCAGTCCTTGCGCCAGCAGATAAGCCACGCCGAAGATCAGGATTGCACCAAGTGCCAGCGCCTGGGCAGATTCATGCTGCAGACCGAACAGCAGCCCAAAGCCGGTGCCGATGACCGCATAGATGACGAGCGCAAGCGCGAACGCACGGCCGACGGCAGCACCATCGGGTACTGCCACCACACCAGGGCGGCGGGTAGCCGTGACCTGTTCGACCGCACCGCCTGAAGCCAGGAACGAGTGCGCCTTGTATAGCGAGTGCGCAATGATGTGCAGCAAGGCTAGCGGGAACAATGCCAACCCGCATTGCAGTGTCATGAAGCCCATCTGCGCCACGGTCGAGAAGGCCAGCGAAGTCTTCACTGCTGGCTGCGTCAACATGACCAAAGCACCGAAGATCGCGGTGAATCCGCCAAGCATCGCCAGCGTCGCCAGGACACCGGGTGCCAGCAGCATCACATCGGCGAAACGAATCAGCAGGAAGCCGCCGGCATTGATCACACCGGCATGCAGCAGGGCGGAGACTGGGGTCGGCGCTTCCATCACCTCGGTCAGCCAGCCATGCGTGGGGAATTGTGCGGACTTCAGCAATGCCGCGATGGCCAGCGCGGCGGCGGCCGGGATGACCAGATTCGGTGCGCTTCCGGCCCGCGCCGCCGCATTGAGGGCGGCGATGTCCGTGGTGTCGTAGCCCCAGGCGAGCAGACCGGCAGCCAAGACCAGGGCTATCGCGCCCAGCGTCGCAAAGACCAGCTTTTTGCGTGCGGCCCGCTGCGCCGTGGCCCGCTCGGGATAAAACAGCAGCAAGCGGCGCAGGGTGAAACTGATGGCGATCCAGGCCACCACCAACTGCACCAGGTTGCCCGCCGATACCAACAACAACACCGCCGCCAGCAGCGCGCACAGCCACCCGCCAAACGCGCCCTGGCAAGCTTCGCCATCCATGTATGTGCGGCTGTAGCGCACCACGATCCAGCCGACAAAACTGACAAGCAGCAACATGCTACCGCTCACCGCGTCTAGTCGTGTCGATAGTCCGATGCCGGCGATGCCCAGCAGTGCGCTGTCACCCGATCCCCACTTGATCAAGACGGCCAGAGCACCCAGCGCGATCAGCAATGTCAGCACGGCGCAGGCTTCGGCGAACCGGGCCATTCGACGGGGGCGCTGTCCAGGACCCAACGCGCACGCGACGGCAGCGAGCAGCATCGGCAAGGGGGCGACAAGAGGAACCAGATAGGCTGACAAGGCAGATATCCTTCGAAGAGATGATTAGATGAATGAGTATGGTAGCGATCCGTAAAGCAATATAAAAATTCATTGTTTTATTAATTTCGTTCTATAAAAACGAATTAATGTGTTCCTGTAGTGCATGCATCGGGCGCCGATACGCGAAGACCGTCACGCCCGCTCATGGCCGGGCAAGCCAATACACGCGAGGCTGCGCCCCGTTGGGCCGCGCAGCAGGGTTACTGCGGAATGATGCGCAGCGTACGAACTTCAAGCGACCATCAGCCGCCGTCGCAGCAGCAATGCGCGTGGACCAAGAATCGTTTGGCAAGCGCATGGACGCAACCCGCCCTCCCAAGTGTCGGTGCGGGCGCATGTGTGCAGTCCCGATGGATCGTGGTGACGCAACCGGCAGTGGTGGACAGCCAGTCCTGAAGGTGCTGATGGCCCCAGCCGGAAACAAACACACGCCCGTCCCCGCGGCCCGATGCGCGCATACAGTTGCCGTGTCTGCTGCTCCGTCGCCACGCCCAGCGACAACCAAGGTACGCGGTCGCCGAATCGTCAGGGCTGTGCGCGCAGAGCAGGCCGAATGAACAGCCAAGTAACAATGGCCTGGCCCGAAAAAAATTCATTGTCCGCTTGATAAAGTTCGCTAAAATCGAACTTTATGGGCGCGCTCAATTACAACCATCTGCGTTATTTTTGGGCCGTCGCGCACGACGGCAACCTGACCCGTACCGCTGCTCGCCTGAACCTGACCCAGTCGGCGCTGTCCGTGCAGATCCGCAAACTGGAGGATCGACTGGGCCACGCTCTGTTCGAGCGCCGGGGGCGGAAATTGCATCTGACCGAGGTTGGCCGTATTACCCTCGACCACGCAGACGCCATATTCGCCACCGGCGACGAGTTGCTCGGGACGCTGCAGAATGCACAGACTAGTCGGCAGACGTTGCGCGTGGGCGTCCAGGCCACCCTTTCTCGGAACTTCCAGCTGGAATTCCTGCAGCCGGTGCTCGGACGCGAAGACATTCAGATTGTCGTGCGCTCCAGTAATCTGACCGAGCTGCTGGCTTCACTGCAGTCGTTGAGCTTGGACATCGTGTTGATGAACCAGTCGCCGGGTCATGATGTGCTGAACCCGTATGTTTTTCATCGACTGTCCGAACAGGCAGTCAGCCTGATCGGCACGCCTAAACGCCTGCGCAAGCATTCGACGCTTGCCGACCGGCTACAGAAACAACCAGTAATCGTGCCCAGCAAGGACACCAGCATCCGCGCCGGATTCGACGCCCTGATGGATCGACTGGGGATACGTCCGCATATCGCTGCCGAAGTGGATGATATGGCCATGTTGCGCCTACTCGCACGCGCCGATATCGGGCTGGCCGTGTTGCCTGCGATCGTCGTGAAGGACGAGATCACCGCCGGTGTGCTGATCGAAGGCCATCCGCTGGACGGCATTATTGAACTGTTCTACGCGGTGACGCTCGATCGGCGTTTCCCCAATCCACTGGTCCGCGAACTGATCAAGCACGAGCGTGGGCTTTCGAACGTGGAAGCCAAGCCGGAGGGGCAACCATAGCAAGGCTATACGGTGTCGGCAGAACTGTTTGGTGCAGGGCACGCGCGACCAGTTCGCGGTCAAGGTGCGCCGTGATGATGTTGGTGAAGCACCACACTTGATACCGCTGTCAGTTCCGCAGTGCTGCGTGGCCGACCAAGTTGTGAAAGGCGCTGGTCAGTCTGATGTTGCTATGCCCGGTCTTGCGCACATCTTCAAAACGCTACCCGCCCGTTGTTGAAGCCGTTGACCATCTCACAGAACGCCAGGACAGCGCACTCGGAGTATCCGGCTGCACGAAAGTTGACAGCCCAACTTCCGCGCGGTACCGCTACCGATCAATTGACCGACCGGTAAGCGCCGACAAGCGGATATCGGCCGCACCATCGACGCTAGCCATGGGCCAGATAACAGCCACGAAGTGGTCAGCCTTCTAATTACGAAATTCCTCGAATTCCCTTATAGGCGATTTGCACTGACTTGTGCTTTCCAGTTACAAACTCATGGCGCGAGTTGGACTAATTTTGGCTTCCTACGAGCCGGCGCCAAAAAATTCCAGCATCTCTGCCAACAGCAATTCCGGCACCTGCTCCGGAATGAAATGGCCGGCGGGCAGGGCCTTGCCGCTGACCGGCCGGACGCATTTCGCCTGCCAGTCAGCGAGCGGCTCGAACAAACGTCCGACCACGCCCTGATCGCCCCACACCACGTGGGTCGGGCAGGCGATCTTGCGCGTGTCGTGATCGCGGTCATGCTCGAGGTCGATCGCAGCGGCGGCGCGGTAGTCCTCGCAGGCGGCGTGAATCGCTTCCGGTGTGCAAAAGCAGCGCCGGTACTCGGCCAAGGCAGCGGCATCGATATGGCCGGCGCCGTGCGAACCCCAGCCGCCCAGTACGCTGTCCAGGAAAAAGGTTGCGCTGTTGCCGATCAGCGTTTCCGGCAGCGGCGCCGGCTGGACCAGGAAGAACCAGTGGTAATACGCGGTGGCAAACGCCTGGTCGGTACGTTCGTACATGGTGCGGGTCGGCGCGATGTCGATCAGCATCAGCTTTTGCACCGCCGCCGGATGATCCAGCGCCAGCCGGTGGGCGACGCGGCCGCCGCGGTCATGGCCGCATAGCAGGAAGGACTTGTGGCCGAGCGCGGCCATCACCTGCAGCATGTCCTGCGCCATCGCGCGCTTGGAATAATTGGCGTGATCCGGCAGACCAGGCGGTTTGGAGGAGTCGCCGTAGCCGCGCAAATCCGGCATCACCAGGGTGTAGTGGCGCGCCAGTTGGTCGGCAACCTTGTGCCAGATCACATGGGTCTGCGGAAAGCCATGCAGCAGCAGCAAGGGCGCCCCGCTGCCGCCGTGCCGCAGATGGATCGTGACGCCATTGACCTCGATCCGCTCCTGTTTGAAATTGTCCAGCATCAGGCTTGTTCCAGAAAGCGCAGCAGGCCGCGCAGCGCGTGTGCCACGGTCTGGCCGCGCACCGCGTGGCGGTCGCCGGCAAACACCAGGCGCTCGGTCTGGGTCGCGCCGGCGCTGGCCCAGCCAAAGCAGACGGTGCCGACCGGCTTGCCGGGAACCGCGCCGCCCGGCCCGGCGATGCCGGTGACCGCCAGCGCGACGCTGGCGTTGCTGTTGGATAGGGCGCCTTCGGCCATGGCAGCGGCGATTTCCTCGCTGACCGCGCCGTGCTGGGCAAGCAGGGCGGCCGGCACGTCGAGCAATTCGGTCTTGGAGGCGGTGGAATAGGTGATCCAGCCGCAATCGAACCAATCGGACGAACCGGCGATCTCGGTAATCGCCTGCGCCACGCCGCCCCCGGTGCAGGATTCCGCGGTCGCCAGCAGCCAGCCTTTTTGTTGCAGGGCGCGACCGCAGCGCGCCGCCAGGTCAATCATGTCATCCATGCAAAGTCTCCCGCTCCGATCTTGATGGAAAAGCAGCCGCTGGCTGCGACACCGGGCCATTGTGCATGCCGCAGCCAAACCGCGCTAGCCATTGCGCGCACCTCATGATTCGCGTCAGATGCTGCGCCACACGGCAAACAGCAGCAGCGTGTAGAACGCGGCCACGATGTCATCCCACATGACGCCGAAACCGCCCTTGAACTGACGGTCGAAGTAGCCGATCGGCGGTGGCTTCACCATGTCGAAAAAACGGAACCACAGGAAAGCCCAGAGCTGGGTGGCAAAGTTGGCCGGCATGATCAGCGCCAGCACCAGCCAGAAGGCGATGATTTCATCCCACACCATGCTGCCGTGATCGGCGACGCCCAGGTCGCGCCCGGTCTTGCCGCAAGCCCAGATGCCGACGACGAAGCCGACGGCAATGATGATCAGCCAGTTCAGCGGCGTAAACAGCGCCGGCCAGCGCACCGTCAAGACATTGTAGGAGAGCCAGGCGAACAGCGTGCCCATGGTGCCCGGCACGGCCGGCGACAGGCCGCTGCCGAAACCCTGCGCCAGGATGTGCGCCGGATGCGCCAGCATGAAACGGCCGCTGGGCTTGGTGACGTAGGCGCTCTGGCCGGGTTCCAGTGTGGTCATGGCGTGGTGAAGTGATCGAAGGAATCGGGTTGCAGGGCGAGCGCGGCGCCGGTGCCGTCCACCAGGCGCAGGCCGGCGGTGGCTTCGATACGGCCGACGCGCGACACCGCGGTGCCGGCATCTTGCGCCGCCGCCAGTACTGCGTCGCGCCGCGCTGCCGGCGCGGTAAAACAGAGTTCGTAATCGTCGCCGCCGGCCAGCGTGAACTGGCGGCGCAGCGCCAGCGGCTGCGCCGCCAGCACCGGCCCGGCGGGCAGGGCATCGACGTCGAGCACGGCGCCGCAGCGCGAGCGTTGCAGGATATGGCCGAGATCGCCGGCCAGGCCGTCGGATACATCGATCGCCGCGTGCGCAATCCCGCGCAAAGCCAGCCCGAGCGCGATGCGCGGCGTCGGGCAATGCATGCGTTGTTCGGCCAGTTGTTGCGCGCCGGCCTCCAGCGCCAGTTCACCGCGCAGGCCGGCCAGCGCCAGCCGCGCATCGCCCAGCGTGCCGGAGACCCAGATGTCGTCGCCGGCCTGCGCGGCGTCGCGCCGCAAGGCTTGGCCCGCCGGCAATTCGCCGAACACGGTGATGCAGATGTTGAGCGGCCCCTTGGTGGTATCGCCGCCGATCAGCTCGCACTGGTGGCGGTCGGCCAGCGCGAACAGGCCATCGGCGAATGGCGCCAGCCATTCCGCACGCGCCTGCGGCAAGGCCAGCGCCAGCGTGAAGGCCAGCGGCCGCGCACCCATCGCCGCCAGGTCCGACAGGTTGACCGCGAGCGCTTTGTGGCCCAGCTTGGCGGGATCTGCCTCCGGCAGGAAATGCCGGCCTTCGACCAGCATGTCGGTGGAAATCGCCAGCGCCATGCCGGGCGCCGGCGCCAGCAGCGCGCAATCGTCGCCGATGCCGAGCACCGTCCCGCTCGCGGGCGGGCGCGGGCGGGTGAAGTAGCGCGCAATCAAATCGAATTCGGACAGCATGGCGCGATTGTACCGAATCCGCCATGCGCGTCCGTGCACCGGGTTACTTCCCTAAAATGGAATCGCGGTAAAGTCAAGCCTGTCATGTGCATTTCGATATGCGCAGAAAGCATAAGTTGTCCCATGGATCAGGTGTAAGTTGGAACAGGCGCTCTGATAAAATTGTCCGTTTTCGCCGGTTACAGACTGGAAGGCAGCAAGCATGGATTCTCACATCGATCAAAAAGAAGAACTTCGTTTGAAACTGCGTCAAGACGCGCTCGAATACCACGAATTTCCGACCCCCGGAAAAATCAGCGTGACGCCGACCAAGCAGTTGATCAACCAGCACGACCTGGCGCTGGCCTATACCCCGGGCGTGGCGGTGGCGTGCGAGGAAATCGCCGCCGATCCGGCCAATAGCTACCGCTATACCGCGCGCGGCAATCTGGTCGGCGTGGTGACCAACGGCACCGCGGTCCTGGGCCTGGGTCACATCGGCCCGCTGGCGGCCAAGCCGGTGATGGAAGGCAAGGGTGTGCTGTTCAAGAAGTTCGCCGCGATCGACGTCTTCGACATCGAAGTCAACGAGCTGGACCCGGACAAGCTGGTCGACATCATCGCCGCGCTGGAACCGACCTTCGGCGGCATCAACCTGGAAGACATCAAGGCGCCCGAGTGCTTCTACATCGAGCGCAAGCTGCGCGAGCGGATGAAGATCCCGGTGTTCCACGACGACCAGCATGGCACCGCGATCATCGTCGGCGCCGCGATCCTGAACGGCCTGAAGGTGGTCGGCAAGGACATCAAGCACTGCAAGCTGGTGGTCTCGGGCGCCGGCGCGGCGGCGCTGGCCTGCCTCGGCTTGATCGTCGACCTCGGCTTTCCGATTGAAAACATTTTCGTTACCGACCTGGCCGGCGTGGTCTACAAGGGCCGCGCCGAGCTGATGGACGCCGAGAAGGAGCGCTTCGCGCAGGACACCAGCGCGCGCACGCTGGCCGAGGTCATTCCCGGCGCCGACATCTTCCTCGGCCTGTCGGCCGGCGGCGTGCTGAAGCCGGAGATGGTGAAAGCCATGGCCGCCAAGCCGCTGATCATGGCGCTGGCCAATCCGACCCCGGAAATCCTGCCGGAAGAAGTCAAGGCGGTGCGCGACGATGCGGTGATGGCGACCGGCCGTTCGGATTTTCCGAACCAGGTCAACAACGTGCTGTGCTTTCCATACATCTTCCGCGGCGCGCTCGACTGCGGCGCCACCACCATCACGCGCGAAATGGAAATCGCGGTGGTGCATGCGATCGCCGAGCTGGCGCAAGCCGAGCAATCCGACATCGTCGCCACCACCTACGGCATCAAGAACCTGTCGTTCGGCCCCGAATACCTGATTCCGAAGCCGTTCGATCCGCGCCTGATGATCAAGATCGCGCCGGCGGTGGCCAAGGCGGCGGCCGAGTCCGGCGTGGCGGCACGGCCGATTGCCGACATGCAAGCCTACGCCGAGCGGCTGCAGCAGTTCGTCTACCACAGCGGCACCTTCATGCGGCCGATGTTCCAGATCGCGAAGAAGGCGCCGGCGGCGAAAAAACGCATCGTCTTTGCCGAGGGCGAGGAAGAGCGGATCCTGCGCGCGGTGCAGGTGGTGGTCGACGAAAAGCTGGCCAAGCCGATCCTGGTCGGTCGGCCGCTGGTGCTGGAGCAGCGCATCGCCAAGTTCGGCCTGCGCCTGAAGATGGATGTCGATTTCGAAGTCATCAACCCCGAATACGACGAGCGCTACCGCGATTACTGGCAAACCTACTTCCAGATGACCAAGCGCAAGGGTGTCACCGAGCAGTACGCCAAGATCGAAATGCGGCGCCGCCACACCCTGATCGGTTCGATGGTGATCCACAAGGGGGAAGCCGACGGCATGATCTGCGGCACCTTCGGCACCACCGCGCTGCATCTGCACTATATCGACCAGGTGCTGGGCAAACGCGAAGGCGTCAACGTCTACGCCGCGATGAACGGCCTGATCCTGCCCAACCAGCAGGTGGTGCTGGTGGATACCCACGTCAATGAAAATCCGACCGCCGAGCAGCTGGCGGAGATCACCATCATGGCGGCCGAGGAAATGCGCCGCTTCGGCCTCTTGCCGCGCGTGGCGCTCCTGTCGCATTCGAACTTCGGTTCCAGCAACAGCGAATCGGCGAGGAAGATGCGCGCCGCGCTGGAGCTGATCCACCAGATGGCGCCGGAACTGGAAGTCGATGGCGAAATGCACGGCGATACCGCGCTCGATGCCAAGCTGCTGAAAAGCTTCATGCCGGATTCGCCGCTGACCGGGACGCCGAATCTGCTGGTATTGCCCAACATCGACGCCGCCAACATTTCCTACAACCTGCTGAAGGTGTCGTCCGGCCACGGCATCGCGATCGGTCCGGTGCTGCTCGGCTGCGCCAAGCCGGTGCACATCCTGACGCCGTCGGCGACGGTGCGCCGGATCGTCAACCTGACGGCGCTGTGCGTGGTGGATGCGGTGTCGGAGCGCTGACCCTGCGCGGGTGACGGCGTGGTTTTTTAACCGTTCGTCCCTGTAGTGGGGGCGGACGGTTTTTGTTTGTCGGCCGAATCTTCTCGCGTTGGTTGCTATGGCGACGTTGGCAATTTCATTCCCAACCTGTCGTTCCCGCGCAGGCGGGAACCCATAGTCGTTTGTAGCTAAGCGATGCGGTTGCTACTCCGTGGTGCCTTGCCGGGGGTGGCCCGGCGGCCACTTACTTTTCTTGTCTCGCCAAGAAAAGTAAGCAAAAGAAGGCGACCGCAAGGACGCTGGCCTTCGGCTTCCCGTTTGGGCGCGGCAAAAAATGGGAAACGAAACCAACTCGCTGCGCTCAGACATGTTTCGTTTCTAATCCATTTTCTGCCGCACACAAACGGCAGCGTCCAAGCGGGGGTACGTCAAAGTCAAAAGCAACGTCACAGGCAACGGCAGCTTCAACGACCGAGGATGGTGCTGATGGATGCGATGGACAATCCTACGCGATTAAAACCAGGAGTATGTCGATATTTCCGCCATTTTATATGCGAAAATTGGTCTTGATATCTGGAGTATATGTCTACTTCCCGATGCCGATCATGTTCGCCCTAGGGTTTGCCAACGCTGGCCGAGGCCGCCGGCAGGTATTGCGCTGGCACCCGGCCGGTCTGCACCAGCGGCGCGGCGCCGGCGCAGTGGCCCGGCTGGTCGTCGAAGAACATGTGCGGCTTGAACGCCGCCAGCACTTCGGATTTGGCCACGCCGCCCATGAAGAAGGTTTCGTCGATGATCACGTCCCAGGCGCGCAGGGTGCGGATCACGCGCTCGTGCGCCGGCGACGAGCGGGCGGTGACCAGCGCGGTGCGAATCGGCGCCGCCCGCCCGTCGGCCGATTTGAAATTTTTCTGGATGAAGGATAGCGCCTTCAGCAGCCGGGCGAAGGGGCCGGCCGGCAGCGGCTGCAGCGCATTTTCCCGCTCGTGCCGCTCAAACGCCTCCATCCCCTGGGTCTGGAAGATGCGTTCCGATTCGTCCGAAAAAATCACGGCGTCGCCGTCGAAGGCGATGCGGATCTGGTCCAGCTCTTCCAGCAGGTTGGCCGGCTTCTGATACAGCAGCGCCGCCGCCACGCCGGACCCGACCGCGGCCTGGACGTCGTCTTCGTGCAGCGACAGGAACAGGCTGACGTTGAAGGCTTGCAGATACGGCGCCAGCAGGGCGCCGCCGGACAAGGCCGCGCGCGTGATGTCGAGTCCGTAGTGTTCGATCGAATGGAAAATCCGCAGCGAGGTTTCGGACGAGTTGCGCGACATGATGACCACTTCCACCAGCCGCTGATCGGCGGTCAGCAGGTTCAGTTTCAGCAGCGCGCGCACCAGCGCGAAGCCGGCGCCCGGCTTCAGGATCGCGTTTTCATTCTCGAGCTGATGGCGCCGGTACGCTTCCAGCCCTTGCGTGCGGAAAATCGCCTCTTCCGCCTCGAGGTCGAACAGCGCGCGTGAGGAAATGCCGATCACCAGCAGTTTGTCGAGAGAGAAGGGCATGCGTCACCAGTTGTCGGGCGGGTTGGCATTCCGGTACCGATACCGGCCTATGCAACGCTTCATTATATGTGCGCCGGCGCCGCTCAGCGCCGGCCCGCCGCCGGCGCCAGCAGCAGGTCGAGGTCTTGCGCGCCAGGGCGCCCGGCCATCAGTTTCGGCACCCCCTCGGGCGGGAACAGCGCGACATAGGGCGTGACGCCGCGCCATTTCGGGTTGATCCCGTATTGCAGCGCCGCGCTGTCGCCGGCAAAGGCGAACAGGCGGTTTGCCTGCCGGTACTCGGGGTCGTGCCTCAGCTCCGGTTTGCCCGCGCCATCCATCACCACCACGATCAGGGCGATCCCGGCCTTTCTTTTTTCATTATCGCGCGCCACGCTGTCGATCACCGAGGGGCAGTAGACACAATCGGTGGTCGAAAAAATCACGATCGCCGGGCGCGGCAGCTCCTGCTGGAAATGGTTCCAGGTGTGTGCGGTAAAAGCTTCGACCCGCGCTGGCGCCGCCTGCGCGGCGCACGCCAGCGTGAACAAGGACAGGACCAGCGCCACGGTCCGCGCGAGGTGGCCATCAAAGAGCTTCGACATAGGTTTTTCCTTTGGTGTTCCAGAGTACGAAAAGCTGTTCGCCCTTGCGCAGCAGGAGCGGGTTATCGACTGGCGCTTCGGTGCGCGCCAGTTGCCTGAGCGCGAAGTGCGCGCCGTCGTCGTCCGACACCCAGGCCTTCAGGCTGGTCGCGCTGCCGTCAAAGCTGCGCCAGGCGATTGCGACCCGCTGGCCGGCGCTCGCCACATCGGCATGTTCGGCCCGTTCGTCCGGCAGCGCCAGCGGTTCCGCGGCCGGCGCGCCGCTCCGATCCAGGCGGCCGTAGCGCACCTGGGCGTCGCCGCCTTTTTCGCCGAACCAGACCGCGTGATAGCCGCCGCTGGCGGCCGGCGCCAGGCCCGGGCCGTGATGCGGGCAGGCGTCGATCGCCCAGTTGTCGAAGGTGGCACGCACCGGCGCGACCGCCGCGCTACTCTCGCCCAGCAGCGCGAACGCATGGTCGCGGATGTTGGGCGCGAACACGTGGCGCCACAGCGCCGCGATGCCGCCCTCGGGCGTGCGCGCCAGCGCGATGCGGCAGCATTCGCAACTGAAATCGGCCAGCTTGATATCATCGCCGAAGCTCTTGCCGCCGTCGGTCGAGACCGCGCGATAGATCGCGGCGCCACGGTACGGTTCGCGGGTGCCGCCCTTGGCGGCGCTCGATTTGCGCAATTCCTGATCGCGCTTGTCGACCCAGACCACGTGCAGCCGGCCGCTGGCATCGAACGCGATCGATTCGAAGCGGTGGGTGATGATCTGGCGGTCGCGGTGCACGGTGAACGGCGGCGTGAAGCTCTGGCCGCCGTCACCGGAGCGCAGCATGCGGATTTCGCCGGTATACGGTTTGGCCAGCGGGCTGGTGTAGGTGATCACTACCGCACCGTTTGGCCCGAAGGCCAGCTTCGGCCGCGCTTCGCCGTCGGCGGCGATGCGGTCGCCGCCGGTGTCCAGCACGCGCGGCGGGCTCCAGCTGCGGCCGTCGTCGGCACTGACTTTCAGCGTCAGCCTGGCCTCGGCGTCGAGCCCGGCCAGCCACAGCTTGCCGTCCGGCGCGAACCCGGCGCCGATTGCCAGCCCGGCCTTTTTCGGCGCCGCGTGATGCGGCATGTGCTGGGCGCCGGCCGTGGCGCCAAACGCGGCCAGTGCCAGCAGGAAAAATGGGCGAATCAAGGGGTTTTTCATCAGGTCTCCCGGGCTTAGAAGCCGTACTTCAGTTCAGCCGACAGCGTGCGCTGCGGATACGGGTGTACAACGAAGTATTGCGCGTTGTTCAGATTGTCGATGCCGAGCGCGGCGCTCCATTGCTTGCTCATCTGGTAGCGCAGCCGCACATCGACCACGAAGAATTTGCTGATGCCGCCGTAGGTGTCACCGTTGACGTCGCTGTTGTCCAGCGTGCCGAACTGGCGGCCGCTGTAGCGCGCCGCCAACGCGTAGGACAACTGATCGTTCTGGCGGTAAGTGGCCGACAGCGTCGCCCGCCAGTTCGGCACGCGCGGCTGCTGCTTGCCGACCGAGGCCGGATTCTTGTCGTTTGCGACGATCACCGAATCGGCATAGGTGAGGCTGCCGGCCAGATCCAGCCCGCGCACGCCGACATCCACCGCCTGGTACGCGAGTTCGACGCCGCGGGTGCGGATGCGGTCGAGGTTCTGGATGTTGGTGATGTTGGTATTGACGTCGGTTTGCGAATACAGCGCGTCGCGCACCGTTTCCTGGAACAGGGTGGCGCGCAGCACGCCGTTGCCGAGGTCGCGCTCGGCCGAGAACTCGGCCGACAGCGCCTGTTCCGGTTTCAGGCTGGGGTCGTTCTTGACGATGCTGTTGTTGCTGATGCTGCCCTGGTATAGCTCGGACACGCTCGGCATCCGGTAGGCCTTGCCCAGCGAGGCGCGCAGGTACCACACCGGGCTGGCCTGGAAGCTGGCGGCCAGCTTGGGAGAAAAGAAGCTCTCGCTGCGTTCGGCGAACGGCAGCACGCTGGCGGCATTCGCGACCGAGCCGTCGAATGCGCGCCAGTTCTCCCAGCGGCCACCGATGATCGCCTTCCAGGCCGGCGCCAGGCGCCAGGCATCCTGCAGATACACGGCCTGGGTTTCGGTGCTGCCGGCAAACGCCGAAGTGCGGGCGCCGGCGCCGCCGTCGATCCAGTCGGCGGTATTCGACACCAGCGCGTTCAGCCGGTATTTGTCGTAGTGGTAGCCGAAGCTGACCTGGTGTGCGTGGCCAGCCAGCGCCGGGCGCCAGCCGCGCAGATCGAGCGTGCTCCAGCCGGTGCCACCGAGGTCGCCGATGCTGCCAGGTCCGCTGCCTGCGCCGCCGCCGGCCGCGGCCGGCAACGCCGTCGTCGGCGCGCGCGACAGGTCTTTTCGATAGCTGTAGCGGCTGGCGGCCACTTCCCAGTCCCATTCGCCGTTGGTCTTGCTGGCCAGCGACAGGCCCTGCAGCCAGTGTTCCTGATCCGATTTGCCCGGATTCAGGTCGGTCGCACCCAGCACATAGCGCTTGCCGTCGATATTCACCGGCCCGCTGTAGACCGGATTACCGGCGGCGTCCTTCAGATAGGAAGCGACGCCCGAGTCGTTCCTGCTTTGCCACACGCCGAAGGTATAGGTGGCGCGCAGGGTCGGGTTGAGGTCATAGGCGAGCTTCAGCTTGGCGTGGTCCTGCACGGTATCGGTAACGCTGGTGGCACCCAGCACCTGGCGCGGATTGCCGTTCTGGTCGAGGTCGCTGCGGGCGCCGCTGACCACCTTGTCGGCGGCAGTGGCCGAGGTAGTCGAGGCCGGCTTGGTCAGGAAGGCCATCGGCTGGCCGCTGCTGGTCAGATGATTTACGTTCAGCCACCAGGACAGGTCGCCGTTCTTGTTGGCCAGCGCGGCGCTGGCCTGCTTGCCGCTAAAGCTCTGGTCGGTGCCGTACAGGCTGAAATTTTGCTGGAATGCCTGCAGCGCCGCGTGCGCTTCGAATTGCCGCGGCATGCGGGTCGTCATGTTGATCGCCGCGCCGATCGCGTTGCCCGGATACAGCGCTGAAAACGGGCCGTAGATCACATCGATCCGCTCGATCTCCTCCGGCGTCACCAGGCCCCAGCGCGGCGGATAGGCGTAGCCATTGCCGAGCAGGTTCGACAGCAGCAGGTTGTCGGCATACAGCAGCGAGCGGGCGCTCATCAGCGTGCCCGAGGTGCGGGTGGCGACGATGCCGTTGGCGTCGCCGATGAAACGCTTGCGCACCTGGATCGACGGCAGGTACTTCAGCGCATCCTCGGTGTTGATGACGTTGATCGATTCTTCCATCTGTTGCCGGCTGACGCCTTCGATCGCGGCGGGCAGGTCGGGCGGCAGGTTGGGCATGGCGGACTGGCTGCCGGCGACGATGATTTCTTCCAGATGGTTGTCGGCGCCGGTTGTGGCGGCATGAGCAGCGGCCAGCGGCAGGGCGAACGCGCACAGCGTGGCGGCAATCGATGCCGGCGGCGCGAAATGCATGAGGCAAGGGGACACGAGAAGCTCCTGAGTGCAAGATGAAGGCACCAAGGTTGCGCCCGGGCGCAACCTTGGCAATCAAGGGCAATCAGAGAGCCGCGGGAGGGGCGCGTGGATTGGCCGTCGCCCAGGCAAACAACGGCTGCGGCGCGCGGTAAAAGAGAAAGGGAGCGATGGTCGTGCCCGGATCGGCGAGCGGCGCCGCCGGGCCGGGCGCCGGCAGCGCGAAGTTGCCGGGGTGGGAGGCGCAAAACGGACAGTGTTGCGCGGCCTTGGCCTGCGTCTGATCACTGGTGTCGTCCGACAAGGACGCCTGACCCGCCGCCACGGTCACGAAGCGGGTACCATCCAGCGAGCAAATTTCGACCCAGGCCGCGCTGCGGCCGTTGAACGAATCGAGCGCATGCGAGATCGACGGCGCCAGCGCGTTGAGCAGGATCGCCAAACACGCAAGCCATGTGTGCAGCCGTCTGATTTTGCGGGGAGCTCGCATGGTGCGCATTATATCCGCGCGGCAAAACGGATTGGCAAGTCTTGTCTCGGCGGGGCGATGTCGTCATCCCCACCGGGCCGCAGGCGCCATGGTGGCCGCGATGGTCTGCGTGCGGATGCCGGATCGCTCAATCCGGCGCGCGCGCCAGCAGCAGATCGCGCATGACGACCGCATTGTTGTGCGCCTCGTCGTGCGCGGCGTATACCAACGTGATCACGCCCTGCCGTGCCAGTTCTGCTACGGATGCAAAGAGCTCGGGATGCTGCCGCACCTCGTCGGCGTAGCGCCGGCGGAATTCGCTCCAGCGCCCGGCATCGTGGCCGAACCACTGCCGCAATTCGGTGCTCGGCGCCAGTTCCTTGGCCCATAGTGCGATCGCCGCATCGGTTTTGCTGACGCCGCGCGGCCACAGGCGATCGATCAGGATGCGCGTGCCATCTTCGACGCCGGCGGCTTGATAGGCGCGTTTCAACTTGATGTTGCCGGCTGTGATTTTCCTCGTCATGCTGGTGACTCCTGTTTTTTCTTTCATAATAGGACTGTTTCGGCCGGCTTACAAAAGATGCCGTCGGCTCCGGAAAATATGTCGAGCCCGCACGCTTGGCACCGGCGGTTTTTATTCGGTGTCGGACCGACCAACCTGTACAGTCACGCATGATCAAAAAATTCTTCACTCGATTCCTGCGCGCCGCCTGCGGCGCCTTGCTGCTCCACTTGGCGGCGTTTGCCCATGCCGCCGATGCGCCATTGACGCCGGTGCGCGTCGCGCCGGGCGTGTATGTAGTGTATGGCGACACCAATCCACCCAGCTACGACAACGACGGGCTGACCGTGAATATCGGCTTCGTGGTCACCTCGGCCGGCGTGGCGGTGATCGACAGCGGCCCGTCCTATCGGGTGGCGCAGCGGCTGGATCAGGCGATCCAGAGAATCACCGGCAACAGCATCAAGTACGTCATCAATACCGGCCCGGAGCCGGCGCGCTGGCTGGGCAATGGTTACTTCAGGAAGCTCGGCGTCCCGATCATTGCGCACGAGGAGGCGCGCAAATTGATGGAGGCGCGCGGCGCCGGGCAACTGCAGGCAATGAAGGCCTTGCTGAAGGAAAAAGCGGCCGGCACCGAACTGGCGTTGCCGCGCGGCTTTACCGACGATACGCAGGAGATCCGCTTTTCCGACACCACCTTGCAGCTGTCGTACTTCGGCCCGACCCAGAGCCCAGGCACGATCGGCGTCTGGCTGCCTCGCCATCAGATCGCCTTTGCCGGCGCCATCATGCAGTCCGACGCGCTGCCGGCGCTGACTCCCGACAGCCGGCTCGGCAACTGGATTGCCGCTTTCGACAACCTGGCCGGGCTGGGGCCGACCCAAGTCGTCCCCGGCCGTGGCGAGGTCGGCGATGTCGCCCGTATGCGTGCCGATACCCGTGATTACCTGACCGCGCTGCGCGAGGCGGCAGCGCGGATGAAACATTCAGCCGCGCCGGCCGCCGAGCAGGCCGCGCAACTGGCCGGGTTCAAGCGCCTGGCGGGGTATGCGACGCTCGGCCCGGCAAATCTGCAACAAGCCTTGCAGCAAGCCGACGAGCGGAATTGAGCCTGCGGCCCTGACGGCGCTGCGGTGCCGGCTGTTGATGTAATTGCATTTGGGCATTATTCTTCCGGACGGTAATCTCCAGACAAGATTCTTCAACCGTCAGGGAACCCAGTGAAAAAATACCTTGTCCCGCTATTTTTCCTTCTTGCGCCGTTGGCTGCCAGCGCCCAGCCGCTGTGCGTCGTTTGGACCGGCGAGCCCGCCGACAAGTGCGACCGGCAACAGCAAGCAAAACCGCCGCCGTCGCGTTCTGCTCAACCGGCCAGCAATCCGTTGGGAGTCGAGTGGGGCGGGAAATCGACTGAACAGAGGAGCGCTCGGCCGGCGACCACCTCACCACAACCGGGAAGTGGGTGGGTTGGCGGCGGCAGAACGCCGGACACACCGAAACCGGCCGCTGGCAACGGGCTGGGCGTGGAATGGGCTGGAGGGAACCAGGCACCCGCTGCGCCGCGGCCGGCCGCTGGCAACGGGCTGGGCGTGGAATGGGCTGGAGGGAACCAGGCACCCGCCGCGCCGCGGCCGACCGGCGGCAACGGGCTGGGGGTGGAATGGGCTGGAGGGAACCAGGCACCCGCTGCGCCGCGGCCGACCGGCGGCAACGGGCTGGGTGTGGAATGGGCTGGAGGGAGCCAGGTTCCCGTGACGCCGCGGCCGACCGGCGGCAACGGGCTGGGTGTGGAATGGGCTGGAGGGAACCAGGCACCTGCTGCGCCGCGGCCGACCGGCGGCAACGGGCTGGGGGTGGAATGGGCTGGAGGGAACCAGGCACCCGCTGCGCCGCGGCCGACCGGCGGCAACGGGCTGGGGGTGGAATGGGCTGGAGGGAACCAGGCACCCGCTGCGCCGCGGCCGACCGGCGGCAACGGGCTGGGTGTGGAATGGGCTGGAGGGAACCAGGCACCCGCTGCGCCGCGGCCGACCGGCGGCAACGGGCTGGGTGTGGAATGGGCTGGAGGGAACCAGGCACCCGCTGCGCCGCGGCCGACCGGCGGCAACGGGCTGGGTGTGGAATGGGTTGGAGGGAACCAGGCACCCGCTGCGCCGCGGCCGACTGGTGGCAACGGGCTGGGTGTGGAATGGGCTGGAGGCAACCAGACTCCCGCCGCGCCGGGTCCGGCCACGGGCACCGGGTTGGGTCTGGAATGGGCGGGCGGCAGCAAGCCGCCGGTGCCGCAATCGGGCAGTAGCACGCTGGACATGGATTGGGCCGGCGGCAACAGGAATGTTGGCGCGCCATCGACCGGCACCCAGCCTGCCGCCTGCAATGTGGCTGAATTCGATCAGAAGTTGACGAAGAACAGCAATGACTTCGAGTATGTCAAGCAGCAGGTCAAGTACTACACGGACACGATGATAAACGCCACGCGCAACGGCTTTACCTGTACCGACTGCAATGCGCGGCTCAGCGCATTGGCGTCCGAGTCCGGCCGCATCCAGCGCGAACGCGAACAATTGCTGCAATTGAAAAACCAATGCATTGCCGCCAACAACCGGGCCGGGCAGGGAAGCCAGTCGAGTCCCGCACCGTCGGCAATCGCAGCCGCTTGTCTGCCGATCCAGGAAAAACTGGAAAAATACCAGCGCTGGTATCAGGATGTGGCGGCCAGTTGGGCCAAGGATTGCCGCAACGCCGCCTACTACCCGCCGTCATGCGGCGCCCAGTACAAGGTAATGCAAACCTACGCGGAAGAGGTTAAAAAATCCGAAGCGGAACTGAAGGCATGCCGCCAGAACTCCTGATGGCGCACTTGCGCTGGTCTGAAACCGTTTGGCGGTTCGTATCGAGACGCCCGAAGCGATGCGGACGCAACGGGCGGCCATCAAAAAACCCGCGCTGTTGGCGAACAGGCGGGTTTCATGGATCTGGTGTGGGAATCGCTGCGCAGTAACGTTATGCCATGCGCATTGGTGCCGGGAGCCGGAATCGAACCGGCACGCTGTCTCCAGCGCGGGATTTTGAGTCCCGTGCGTCTACCTGTTCCGCCATCCCGGCAACGCGCGGCAATTATCGCTGATTTGCCTTGCGCTCGCAAGGACTGGCGCGATGCCAATGCGATATCTTGTACCAGGGGAAAGGCGTATCATCGCCGGTCTGATTGACCACTACCGCCTGGATGCGGTGCGCTCTGATGAAACTTGGAAAAATCCGCGAAATCCTGTTCGGCAAGGCGCTTGACCCCCTGAAATCCGAGACGCGCCATTCGCTGGCGCTGGTCGCGTTTCTGGCCTGGGTCGGGCTCGGCGCGGATGGCTTGTCGTCGTCGTCCTACGGCCCCGAGGAGAGCTTCCGGGCGCTGGGCGACAATACCCACCTCGGCCTGTATCTGGCGGTGGCGACGGCGCTGACGGTGTTCATCATCGCGCTGGCCTACAACCAGGTGATCGAACTGTTTCCGACCGGCGGCGGCGGCTACCGGGTGGCGACCAAGCTGGTCGGGCCCTACATGGGCCTGATATCCGGCGTCGCGCTGATCCTCGACTATGTGCTGACGGTGGCGATCTCGGTGGCGTCCGGAGTCGACGCAATCGCCTCGCTGCTGCCACTCTGGTTCCAGGATTACAAGCTGTGGGCCGAGGCGCTGTTCATCGCGGTTCTGATCGTGCTCAATCTGCGCGGACTGAAGGAGGCGATCAAGGTCTTGCTGCCGATTTTTCTCGGTTTCGTCATCACGCATCTGGTGTTGATCGTGTACGGCATCGTGGCGCACGCCGAAAACCTGCCGGGGCTGATCCCGGGCACGCTGGCCGAGACCAGCTACCTGGCCAGCAATATCGGCTGGGCCGGCGTGGCCGGTATGCTGCTGCTGGCGTATTCGCAGGGCGGCGGTACCTACACCGGGCTGGAGGCGGTGTCGAACAACGTCAACATCCTGAAAGAGCCGCGCGTGCATACCGGCAAGATCACGATGCTGTACATGGCGCTGTCGCTGGCCTTCACCGCCGGCGGCATCTTCATGCTGTACATGCTGTGGGATGCCAAACACGTGGCTGGCCAAACCCTGAACGCGTCCACCTTCAAGGCCATCATCGACCATATGGGGTTTGGCGAAGTCTCGAGCCAGATCACGCTCAGCGTCGTGCTGGCCTTTGAAGCCGGTCTCCTGTTCGTCGCCGCCAATACCGGATTTTTGGGCGGGCCGGCGGTGCTGTCGAACATGGCGGCCGATTCCTGGGTGCCGCACAAGTTCCGCTACCTGTCGACCCGGCTGGTGACGCAAAACGGCATTCTGCTGATGGGCGTCGCGGCACTGGCGATCCTGTTCTGGACCGGCGGCAGCGTCACGCTCCTGATCGTGCTGTATTCGGTGTCGGTGTTCCTCACCTTCGCCATTTCGCTGTTCGGCCTGTGCCTGTACTGGTGGCGCCAGCGCAAGGAATCCGAGCCGTGGAAGCGCCGGCTGGCGCTATCGCTGCTGGGGTTTTTGATTTGCGTATCGATCCTGCTGGTGCTGTTGGTGGAAAAGCTGGCCGAAGGCGGCTGGGCCACGGCGCTCATCATCGGCGCCGTGTCGGCACTGTGCATCTACATCCGCAATCACTACCGGGAAACCAAGGAGGCGATCCGCTCGGTCGACCAGGTGTTTGCCAACCAGCCGTTCGGCACGCATGTCGGGCCGGTCATGCCTGACCCGGAAGCGCAGACCGCGGTATTCATCGTCGGCAATTCGCGCGGCGGCGGCTTGCATGCTTTGTTGTGGGTGCAGCGCATGTTCCCGCATCACTTCAAGAATTTCCTGTTCGTCAATGCGCGTACCGTCGATTCGCATGCCTACGGCGGCGAAGGCGCGGTCGAGCAGATGCGGGTGGAGGCCGAGGCCACACTCAAGTTCTTCGTCGATTTCTGCCACAGCCACGGCATGGCGTCGGCTTCGTATCTGGGCTTCGGCACCGACGTGGTGAACGAAGTGACCAAGTTGTGCGAGACGATCAGCAAGGAATACCCGAATTCGATTTTCTTCACCAGCAAGCTGATTTTCGAGCAGGACAACTGGTTCATCCGCCTGCTGCACAACCAGGCGGCGCTGGCGATCCAGCGCCGCCTGCATTTCGATGGCTTGCAGATGGTGATTCTGCCGATGAAGGTTTGAGCAGACGCGAAATAATCTCTAAGTTTGTTACTCGACTGACTATAATCAATGGCGCAACGCCAATTGTGTCATTGACCAGAGCGTTGATCGTCATGCGCTGAGCCGGAGCGCAATCATGATGGTTTTGGCCCCCTTCCTTGCGCTGGTGTAATACACGTCCATCGGAAGCGAGTTTCACTCTGTCATCAGCCGGGGCCCGCGCTTGTCATTGGGCAACCTGACGAATTGCTGGCTTTCCCAATTGCCGTCGTGTTTCATGCTCACAAATAATTCATGACAATCAACGATACGCCCCGGCATCAAATGATCAGACGGCTCGTGTCCCAGCGACCCGGAACGGCGCCGGATGTGGTCGTTGATCTTTGGGAACGGCTTGCTGTCAAATTGATCTCGATTATTGGCAACGGCGGGTTTCAGTCGCTTTATGCGCGCAGCATTCACCTGGCCAGCATGCATTTTCCTTGGCTGGCACGGAGCGAACCACCGTCAGACTCCGATTCCCGTTTTGCCAGCTTGAAAACCAGCCTGGAAGGGCGCAAATCTGCGGAAGCCAGCGAAGCCAGCATCGCGTTACTGATCACTTTCATCGACATACTCACCCTGTTAATTGGCGACCCCTTGACGGCCAGTATTTTGCGTTCGGCATGGGGCGATGATGCGCTGGATATAGCTGAAAAGGAAGTTCGATAATGAGTAGTAAAGTCACCATACGGCGCCTGGAAACCGGGGTGCCTGGTTTGGACGCTCTGCTCGGCGGCGGGCTTCCGGAATTTTCATTCAACCTGCTGGCGGGTACCCCAGGCAGCGGCAAGACAACGCTGGCGCATCAAATGATGTTTTCGCTGGCCAGTCCGGACCGGCGCGCGCTGTTCTTCACCGTGCTGGGTGAGCCGCCGCTGAAGATGTTGCGTTATCAGCAGCAGTTTCCCTTTTTTGACTTCAGTAAAATCGACCGGTCGATCAGGTTCGTTAATCTTGCCGCCGACCTGTTGGATGGTAATTTTGATCGCGTGCTGGCGCACATTACGAGCGAAGTACAAGCCTTCTCACCCAGCCTGGTGTTCGTCGATTCGTTCCGCTCGGTAGTCCAGTCTGCCAAAGGCGGCGAGCGAGAAATATTTGGCCTGCAGCATTTCGTGCAGCAACTGGGGATGCAAATGACCAGTTGGCAGGCGACCACTTTTTTGATTGGAGAATACGCGGCGCCAGACGCCGAAGCGAGTCCGATTTTCACGGTTGCTGACGGCATCATCTGGATGTCGCAGTCGCTGCATCGCGATGCGATGGTACGCAAAATCCAGGTGGTGAAAATGCGTGGCCAGGCGCAGCGGGTGGGCCTGCACACGTTTCGCATTACCGATGAGGGCATCGAGATTTTCCCGCGCACGATCGTCCCCACTGGGCCCGGCACTGATCTCCAGATATCCGGCGACAAGCGGATCTCGACCGGCATTCCGATTCTTGACGACATGCTGGGAGGCGGCTTGCCGGTTGCCTATTCTTTACTGGCCGTTGGTCCGTCGGGTTCGGGAAAAACCGTGCTGGCGACCGAGTTTTTAGCCGAAGGCGCGCGTATCGGCGAGCGTGGCGTGATCGCCGCCTTTGAAAAGAGCCCGAACCAATTGCTGAGCCATAAACTCCATGAACTGGTCAACAGCGGCAGCGTCGGTTTGATCGATACCCGTAGCCTGGATTTGTCGATCGACGAAACTTTGCATAATTTGGTCGGCATGATTACCCGCATGCAGGCCAAGCGGGTCGTGATCGATTCCCTGTCCGGTTTCGAGTTGGCGCTGGCGCCGGTGTTTCGCGACAATTTTCGCGAAACCCTGTATCGCATGGTGGCCGTGTTGACCGGGATGGGAGTGACGGTGTGGATGACAGCGGAGCTGGAAGACCGCTACACCGACTTGCGCTTCAGCTCCTACGGCAATGCGTTTTTAGCCGATGCGATTCTGATGCAGCGCTATGTTGAACTCGGCGGACAGTTAAAACGGGTGGTTTCGGTCGTGAAAGTGCGCGCCAGCGCCCATAGCAAGGAGATCCGTTTCTTTGACATTGTGCAGGACCGCATCATGATCGGTGAGCCGCTGACGCGCTATCAGGGAATCCTGACGGGGCAGCCAACCTGCAGCTTGCCGCCAGGCGCGCCCGATCAGGAAAAGCCGGAGTAAGCGCAATCGTCGTGTAGTGCCGGGCGCGATTTTTTTGCGGGAAATGTGTTACAAGTGAACGCATCTGTTTGCGGGCATGGTGCAAGCTGAGTCAGGAGATTCCAATGGTGATGAACCGAGACCTCAGGGACAGCGATGCTCCTGCGCCCCACAAGAAATCGAAGCAGAAAAGCGTCGCGGATGCAAATGCCGCGCGCACGGATCTCGTTACGACTGCCGCTGCCGAAAAGATGGTTGAGAGCACTAAGGATGGCGGCACGTCGCGCCGCGAAAGCGCGGTTTCGGCGCGCGAACGCGCTGCCTATTTACGAGAAGGAACCATCGACCAGCGGGACGTCCTGGCGCAGGCGCGGCAGCAAACCGCCGATCACCGCGACGACGTCGCGCAAGGGCGAGAACAGAGCGTGCACTTGCGTGAAACTGCCGCCGCATCGCGGGAAGAGATTCTTCAAGAATCGGAAAGGCTGCAGGCAGCGCTTGAAAATCACATAGCCACCTTGCGGCAGGCAAATGAAAACCTGGTGATCGCGACACTCCAGACCCAGTCCATGGCTGACGAAATCCAGAAGGCAAAAGACCAGATGGGCCATATGGCGCATCACGATTTCTTGACCGGCTTGCCGAATCGGATTCTGTTGGAGGAACGGCTGGTTCAGGCAATTTCCCTGGCGAGGCGGCACGGCACGAAACTGGCTGTACTGTTTATCGACCTCGATCGCTTCAAGACCATCAATGATTCACTCGGACATGCGATCGGGGATGCGCTCCTGCGGTCAGTGGCTCAACGCTTGCTGGGCTCTGTTCGCAGCACCGATACGGTCAGTCGCCAGGGAGGAGACGAATTCGTGGCGCTGCTATCGGAAGTCGCCGACGAGAGCGCCGTTGCCGTCTTTGCCGACAAGATGTGCAGGGCGGTTAGCGCCCCGTACCAGCTGGCGGAACAGGATCTCCACATTGGCGCCACGCTCGGGATCAGCATGTATCCGGATGACGGCCAGGATGCCGAAACATTGATCCGGCATGCCGATATGGCGATGTACCATGGCAAGAAGAGCGGCGGCAACGGTTACTCCTTTTTTAAGCCGGAAATGAATGCCCGTGCGGTGGAACGGCAGAGAACCGAGGCGGATCTATACCGCGCGCTGGAGCAGCAGCAGTTTCATCTGCATTACCAAGCACAGGTGGAGTTGCAAACCGGGCGCATTCTGGGTGCCGAAGCGCTGATCCGTTGGCAGCATCCGGTACGCGGCTTGTTGCCGCCTGCAACCTTTGTGCCGATCGCCGAAGGTTGTGGAGCAATTATCGGGATCGGGCGCTGGGTGCTGCGCGAAGCCTGCCGCCAGACGCAATCGTGGCTGGAGGCAGGCCTACCGTTGCCGGTGGTCGCAGTCAATATTTCCGCGCACGAGTTCGGAGCTGACGATTTCCTGGAGAACATGCGCGCGATCTTGCGCGAAACGTGCCTGGCGCCACACCGTCTTGAACTGGAACTGACGGAATCGGCCTTGATGAAGAATGCCGAATCCACCATGGTTGTGCTGCAGGACCTGAAGTCGATGGGTGTCAAGATCGCGATTGACGACTTTGGCACCGGCTATTCCAGCCTCAGTTATTTGAAGCAATTTCCGGTGGATACGTTGAAGATCGATCAGTCCTTCGTGGCCGACATCGCGACCGGTGGCGACGGGATTCTGATCGACTCGGTAATCAGCCTGGGAAAAAGCCTCGGACACCAGGTGATTGCAGAGGGCATCGAAACCGCAGAACAATTGGCCTTTTTGAGCAAGCATGACTGTGTCGTCGGACAAGGTTGTTATCTGAACCGGCCGGCGACTGCGGCCGAATTCGAGGTCATTCTGAAAGACGGAATGAGTGGCAAGACGTTGAGGGGATTCCCGCCGCTACCTTTGTTGCCCAACTGATACAGCCGGCGTAGTCGAATCAGCGGGAAAACTTATTTTTTCATATACTCCTATGGCGCATGTTATTTTCCGACCGGTAAACAATATGAATTTACTGATACTCCGGTATATGTTTCGGTGGGTGGTTTTTCAAAACTGGTGCACGAGTTAACCGCAGGCCGGCAGCGTGTAGCCGGACGACCAATCCGGCCTTGAATTCCGGCGTGTTTGAGGCGCTTCGTTGGGGCGCCGCATACCGGGTTTCCGTCTGCAAGGGAGTGACAATACCCGAGGGATCATCCCGCGCCCAGGTCTTCCATCCGCATTCTTCACGCGCTGCCGGCCCGGCTACGATTGGTCCGGTTCAGTTTTCAACCGGAGCTAGGGATTTTCCCGCTTGCCATACATCCGACATTCGGCGGCCAGTGCCAGCAAGTTCGGATCGCGCTCGCGATTCTTTTTCAGCAACAGTGTGATGTGCTGGCGCGACGTGTATTTGGGGTCGAGTGACATCAACTGAATGCGCGGACTGAATTCGGCCACCCGGCCGGGCACCAGGGTGTAGCCCATGCCGCCGCTGACCAAATTGATCAGCGAGAAAATATCGCCGACCCGCATTGCGATATTCGGGCAGAACCCGGCTTGTTCGAACGCCTGGGTGAAGCTTTCGAAGGTGACGAAGCCGTCATTCAGAGTCACGAATTTTTCGTTGCGCAGTTCATGCAGATCGATCTGGCTGCGGCCGGCATAAGGGGAGTCCAACGGGCCGGCCAGGTGGGTGTCGTCATGGAACATCGGCACCGAAAGAAGATCGTTGCTGCAACTGGTCTCCTTCATGCCGATCACGATCGCATCCAGTTGGCCGTCCGCCAGGCGCTGCAGCAATTCCCGGTTGGAGCCCAGCGTCAGGTCGATGTCGAGTTCGGGTTTGCGCAATTTCAGACCGATCAACAATTGCGGGATGCAGCGCAGCGTCAGCGAGTACAGCGATCCGATTTTCAGCCGGACGGCGTTGAATCCGGCGACCTCGCGCGCCTTGCGAATTCCTTCTTCGCATTCATTGATGGTGCGCTGCGCATATTCGGCAAACGCATAAGCCGCCGGCAGCGCAATCAGATTGCGTCCCTCGCGCTTGAATAGCGGACAGCGAATTCCTTCTTCCAGCGAGTGCAGCGCCCGATGCACGCTGACCGTGCTTTGTCCGAGCACTTCCGATACGCGCGCCAGATTATTGAGCCGCATGAAGGTCAGGAATACTTCGAGCTTCTTTAGTGTGATTTCCTCGTCGATTGCCATTGTGGTCCCGTGATTTGGTGCAGGCTGGGTCGGACGGTTTCGTTTCGGTGGAACCCGCTCGCGCAGCGTAAGCGAGTTTTTATCACAGTTCATTAGCCTGAGAGTAATGAACGTGCATCCAGTGTGATTGATGGCGCCTGGCGATCACCTTACTCTAGGCTCACGATAATCAGATCAGCGAAGCGAGCATGACAGCCACAGTTCAATCCTTCCCGGAGACGAGGAAATGGGACACGCGGCGGACTGAAAAGCAGCGGCGCCTGCAGAAGGTCCGCCAGCTGGCCGATGGCCCGGTCTTGCGCAGCGCGCACATCGTGCCGGCGCTGGAAGCGCTGATCGTGCCCGGCGACCGCGTGGTCCTGGAAGGGAACAACCAGAAGCAGGCGGATTTTCTCTCCCGTTCGCTGGCCGCCGTCGACCCGGCCAAGCTCAACAATCTGCACCTGATCATGCCCAGCGTCAGCCGCGCCGAGCATCTCGACCTGTTCGAGCGCGGCATTGCGCGCAAACTCGATTTCGCCTATGCCGGCACGCAAAGCCTGCGCATTTCGCAATTGCTGCAGGATGGCCTGCTCGAAATCGGCGCGATCCATACCTACATCGAGCTGTATGCGCGCCTGTATGTCGACCTGACGCCGAACGTGGTGCTGGTGGCCGGCTATAAGGCCGATCGCCAGGGCAACCTGTACACCGGCCCCAGCACCGAGGATACGCCGGCGTTGGTCGAGGCCGCTGCCTTCCGCGATGGCATCGTCATCGCGCAGGTTAACGAAATCGTCGACGACCCGTCCGACTTGCCGCGGGTCGACATTCCCGGCTCCTGGGTCGACTTCGTGGTCCAGGCCGACAAGCCGTTTTTCATCGAACCCCTGTTCACCCGCGATCCGCGTCTGATCAAGCCGGTCCATGTGCTGATGGCGATGCTGGCGATCCGCGGCGTGTACGAGCGGCACCAGGTGCAGTCGCTGAACCACGGCATCGGCTTCAACACCGCCGCGATCGAACTGATCCTGCCGACCTATGGCGAAAAGCTCGGATTGAAGGGCAAGATTTGCCGCAACTGGGCGCTGAATCCGCACCCGACGCTGATTCCGGCGATCGAAAGCGGCTGGGTCGAGAGCGTGCACTGCTTCGGCGCCGAACTCGGCATGGAGAACTACACCGCGGCGCGGCCCGATGTGTTCTTCACCGGCCGCGACGGCTCCCTGCGCTCGAATCGCGCGCTGTGCCAGTTGGCAGGACAGTATGCAGTCGATCTCTTCATCGGCGCTACGCTGCAGATGGACGGGCTGGGCAATTCGTCGACCGTGACGCGCGGCCGGCTGACCGGCTTTGGCGGCGCCCCCAACATGGGGCACGATCCGCACGGGCGACGCCACGCCAGCCCGGCCTGGCTCGACCTGATCGAGACCGACGATCCGCTGGCGCGCGGGAAAAAGCTGGTGGTGCAGATGGTCGAGACCTTCCAGGATGGCGGTCAGCCGACCATCGTCGAGACCCTGGATGCGGTTGCGGTTGGCCGCGACTCCGGCATGCCGATCGCGCCGGTGATGATCTACGGCGACGACGTCACGCATGTGCTGACCGAAGAAGGCATCGCCTACCTGTACAAGGCGCGTTCGCTGGAAGAGCGCAAGGCGATGCTGGCGGCGGTGGCCGGTGTCACACCGATCGGCCTGCGCCATGATCCGAAAGATGGTGCGCGGCTGCGGCGCGAAGGGCTGATCGCCTTGCCGGAAGACCTCGGTGTGCAGCGCGGCGAAGCGAACCGTTCCTTGCTGGCGGCCAAGAGCATTGCCGACCTGGTCGAATGGTCGGGCGGCCTGTATCAGCCGCCTGCCAAATTCCGGAGCTGGTGATGAGCGCATCGTCCGTCTTGAAGCGCATTGTCGGCACCCAGCACGAGGCCGGCATACCGTTCGCAGCCCGTCTGGCCGACATGGTGGTGGCGGCGCTGATCGACGAGGCGACGCTGACGCCAAAACCCGGGCTGGTCGACCTGCGTAGCCGCGGCGCGCATCAAGACCTGAACTGGCTGCTGATGTGCCATTCGGCCTGGATCTTGCATCCGACCTTCCTGGCGATGGCGGCTGCCGGGCAGGAAATTGATGACATGCAGATCTTGCGCGATCGGATCGGCCAGGTGGGGCGCGATGGAGAGCAGGCCATGCTGCACGCCACCGGCGGCGTGAATACCCACCGGGGCGCGATCTGGGCGCTCGGCCTGCTGGTGACCGCCGCCGCCCAGGACGTTGGCTCCTTGAGCGCGCCGGCCATCGCGGCCCGCGGCGGCGCGCTGGCCCGCTGGCGCGATCGCGGCGCCCCAGCGCTCACCGGAAACAAGGGCGAGCAAGCCTGCCTGACCTATGGCGTGGGCGGCGCCCGCGGGGAGGCGCAGGCCGATTTCCCGCATGTAACCGCCCTCGGTTTGCCGACACTGAGGCGTTCGCGCCTGCGCGGCGACGGCGAGAACGCGGCGCGCATCAACGCGTTGCTGGCAATCGTGTCCGATCTTGACGACACTTGCGTGCTGTCGCGCGGCGGCACGGAGGCGCTGGCGGCGACGCAAGCCGGCGCCCGGCGCGTGCTGGAGGCGGGTGGCGCCGGCAATCCCGAAGGCAAGGATGCGCTGCGCCGGTTCGAGGGCGAATTGCTGGCGCGCCAGGTGTCGCCGGGCGGCGCTGCCGATCTGCTGGCGGCGACGCTGCTGCTGGACCGGATCGAGCGGACTTCATCGATCGACGTGGAAGTGGATGAGTATGGAAAAGCTGGTTTATGAATATCCGGCAGGGCAGCCTGCCAGCGGACGGGCGCTGATTGGCGTGGTCAGCTCGGGCGACCTGGAAGTGCTGCTGGAGCCGCATGCGGCCGGCACCACGACGGTCCTGGTGAATACCTCGGTCGACGGTTTCGGTGGCGTCTGGCAGGCGGTGCTGAACCGCATCTTCGCGGATGCGGCACTGCCGTCGGCGCGGGTCGAAATCAATGACAGCGGGGCAACCCCGGGCGTGGTGCGCATGCGTATCGAGCAGGCCTTTGAAGAAGTGAGGGCGCGGTGAGTATTCAGCAGCTTCTGGCGCGCGACAGCTTCATTGAGTTGAATGCACGTGCGCGCGTGCGCGCCTTGCTGGATGACGGCTCGATGCGCGAGTTGGTTGATCCGTTCGAGCGCGTGACGTCGCCGTGGCTGGCGCTGCAGGGCATCGTCACGCAGGCGGATGACGGCGTCGTGGTCGCCAAGGGCACGCTCGACGGCCGGCCCACCGTGGTGCTGGCGATCGAGGGCGGCTTCCAGGGCGGCAGCATGGGAGAAGTCGGCGGTGCCAAGATGGCCGGCGCGCTGGAACTGGCGGCCGAGGACAACCGCCGCGGTATCCCGACGCAGGCGCTGATCCTGCTGGAGACCGGCGGCGTGCGCCTGCAGGAAGCCAATCTCGGACTGGCGGTGATTGCCGAGATCCAATCGGCGATTGTCGATCTGCGCCGTTACCAGCCGGTGATCGGCATCATCGCCGGCACCGTCGGCTGCTACGGCGGGATGTCGATTGCCGCCGGCCTGTGCTCTTACCTGGTGGTGACGCGCGAAGCGCGGCTCGGCCTGAACGGGCCGCAAGTGATCGAGCAGGAAGCCGGCATTGGCGAGCTCGACTCGCGCGACAAGCCTTTCATCTGGAGCATCACCGGCGGCGAGCAGCGCTACCAGTCGCATCTGGCGGACGCCTATGTGGAAGACGACGCGCAGCAGATCCGCGACGTGGTGATCGGTCTGTTCCGGCAAGGCAGGCCTCAGCGGCACCGCAGCGAGCGTCATCAGGATTTCATCGCGTGCCTCAGCGAGGCGGACGCCGCGGTGGCGGCGACGCCGGACCAGGTGCGCGACATTTATCGGAAAGGCTTGAGCTCATGAGCGACACCATCGAGGTCAGTCGCGGCGCCACCTGGCTGGCGCGGCTTACGGCGGATGCGCCGGCGCTGGCCGGCTATCCGGCTTCCGTGCGTGCAGTCGATTCCGAATTGTCGGGCCGGCGCGCGCGCTACATTGCGGTCGTGCCGGATCGCGCTAACCGCTTTGCGCGCGCGCGCAACGGCGAGGTTGGCTTGATCGAAGGATGGGAACTGGCGCGGGCAGTGCATGAAGCCATCGATGCCGATCGCGATTCCGACTGCCGGCGTCCCATCGTGGCAGTGATCGACGTCGCCAGCCAGGCGTATGGACGCAGCGAGGAAGCCTATGGCATCCATCAGGCGCTCGCGGGTGCCGCCGATGCCTACGCCAGCGCGCGCCTGGCCGGGCATCCGGTGATCGGCTTGATTGTCGGCCAGGCGATGTCCGGCGCATTTCTCGCGCACGGCTACCAGGCCAATCGCCTGATCGCCTTGAGCGACCCGAAAGTGATGGTGCATGCGATGGGCAAGGCATCGGCGGCGCGCATAACCATGCGGTCGGTGGAAGCGCTGGAGGCGTTCGCCGCCAAAGTTCCGCCGATGGCCTATGACATCGACAGTTACGCCTCGCTCGGATTGCTGTGGCGGTTGCTGCGGGTGGACGACCCCGACCGGCCGAGCATCGGCGACGTTGCCGAGGTCATGCAGTGTCTGCAGGCAGCGCTGGCGGATATCTTGGGCGAGCCTCAGGTCGACCTCCAGGGCAGGCTGGCGGGGCCCCATCGCCAGGCGTCGAGAAAGGTGAGGGAAATGCTGCGGGCGCAGTGGCACGCATCGCCGCCCTGACATGGCGGCAAGGCAGTCACCATAAAAACAAGAGTTGACGACTCAATTCCATTTCAGAGCAGTGAGGAGACATCATGGCCATCTGTGAAATTACCGTGCTCGACGCGCACCATCCGCAGCGACATGCGGTACCGTCATTGCCGATCTGCGCCGTCAACGTCGTCGCGAAATAGCCGGCATGGACAAGCAGCACTGGCTGGGCCCGGGAACCGAGGTCGTGCGCGCGCCAACCCCAGACGAACGTGGCGGCGCGATCTGTCCGCACGACCTACTGTGGATCGACAACGCCGATGCCCTGAGTGCGGATCTACCGTTGCCGGCCTGGGCCACTTCGGACTGGCTGCTGAGTGCGCCGGTGGTGGTGCGGCGCGAGCGCATCGCGGACGGCCAGCGTCTTCCGGTCGGCCTGCGTGGCACGGCGCGCAACCAGCGCTGCAAGGCCTATCTGGATGCGCGCGCCGTGGCGCGCTGCATCAAGCCGGAGACGCTGGCTGCCAGCGCCGCCTGGCGCCAGCAGCGGCTCGGACAGTTTCCGGCGCTGGCCGCACTGGATGCGCTGGCGCCGGCGCTCAATGCGATCGGCTTGGCCTGGGGGCCGACCGGTAGCGTCGGCTTTGCCCTGGCCAGCGGCCTGCCGGTGCTGCGGCCGGGCAGCGACCTCGACCTCGTCCTGCGCGCGCCGCGTCCGCTGACGCAGGAACAAGTCATGGCACTGCTTGCCGTCATCTCTTCCGATATATGCCAAATCGATCTCCAGGTCGAAACCTCTCGCGGCGGATTCGCGCTGGCGGAGTGGGCCGGCGGCCAGCGGCAGGTGCTGCTGAAGACCGATGACGGCGCGGTTCTGACCGCCGATCCGTGGCGGGCATAGGGGCGACGACATGCAGATCTTGTTCACTTTTCCCGGGCAGGGTGCGCAGAAGGCCGGGATGCTGCACCGGCTACCGCCGCATCCCGAGGCCGCGCGCACCCTTGACGAGACGTGCGCCGCGCTCGGCATGGATCCCTTGCAACTGGATACGGAACAAGCCTTGGCATCCACGGTGGGGGTGCAGCTTTGCCTGCTGATTGCCGGCGTGGCGATGGCGCGTGTGTTCGTCGCGCACGATGCCCGACCCGACATGGTCGCCGGCCTCTCGATTGGCGCCTATCCGGCAGCCGTCACCGCCGGCGCGCTCGAGTATGCGGATGCGGTACGACTGGTGGCACGCCGTGGGCACCTGATGGAAAACGCCTATCCAGAAGGTTACGGCATGGCCGCCGTCATCGGGCTCGACCGTTGCCGGCTCGAGCCCCTAATCGCCGCTGTCCATGCTGCTTCGCGGCCGGTATATCTGGCCAACGTGAATGCCGCGACCCAGTTGGTGATCGCCGGCGCGAACGAGGCGCTGCAGGCGGTCATGCATCTTGCCCTGCAGGCCGGTGCTCTGCACGCGGAAAAATTGGCGGTCAGCGTGCCGTCGCATTGCCCACTGTTCGATGCGGCCGTAGCCGACATGCGAACCGCCTTTGACGGCGTTGCGGTCCAGCGCCCGCACTTGAGCTACCTCAGCAGCAACGCCGCCCGTGTTCTGACCGATCCCGGGCTGATTGCCGATGACCTCGCCGGCAACATGGCGCGGCAGGTGCATTGGGGCGACACGGTCCGGCTGGCCTGGGAGCGCGGTGCCCGGCTGGCGCTGGAAATGCCGAGCGGTTCGGTGCTGACCGGCCTGACGGGGCCGGTGTTCGAGAACGGACTGGCTCTTTGCTGCGACAACAATCGGCTTGACACCCTGCTCTCATTGATTGCGCGCGAGCGGGCGACCGACTAACCCGGGCTTTCCAACCACTTAAGGAGTTTGTGAACAAGACCAACATTTCAAAATGAATGAGGATGACTTTGCTGTCCTCCTGCATACCCTGGTTCGAATAACTTGAATAACGACCGTCGATTCATATTTCAAAGGAGATAAATATGAGCAAGACCATACTGAAAACAGCCGTGCTGTGCGCGTCGATCGGCCTGACCGCTTTCGCGGCCCCGGCATTCGCCAAAGACGTCGTGAAGATTGCCTACGTCGGGCCGCTCACCGGCGGACTCTCGGCCAACGGCCTGGGCGGCCGCAATTCCACCGATCTCGCCGTGCGGCTGCGCAACGCCGATCCGAAAGCGAAATACACCTATGAACTGGTGGCCCAGGATGACGAATGCCGCCCGAACATCGGCGTCCAGGTGGCCACCAAAATCGCCGCCGACAAGAGCATCATCGCCGGCGTCACGCACTACTGCTCGGCGGTGGCGATCGGTACCGTCGGTGTCTACAACCGGTTCGGCATGCCGGCCATCGTCTGGGGTGCGGTGCTGCCGGAAATCACCTATGGCAACAACTTCAAGGAAATTCACCGTGTCAACGGCACGATGATCAATCAGAGCGAGATCGCTGCCAAGTTCGTGACCGGGTTGGGCTACAAGACCTGGGCCATCATTCATGACACCACCGACTACGGCAAGGGCCACAACAAGTATTTCTCCGAGTATCTGAAGAAGAACGGCGGCAACATCGTCGGCACCTTCGGCGTCACCGCCGACCAGCAGGACTTCACCACCGAGCTGACCAAGATCCGCGAATTGAAGCCGGACGTCATCTTCTTCGGCGGCCTGACCCCGCTCGGCGTGCGCATCCGTACGCAGATGGAAAAGCTGGGCATCAAGGCGCAGTTCGAGGGCACTTCCGGGATTATGTCCGACGCCTATATCCAGGGCGTGGGCAAGGAAATGGCGGAAGGCTCACTGTGCTTCCTGGAAGGCGCGCCGTGGGAAAAACTGCCGGGCGGCCTGTTCTTCGCCGGCAAGTACACCCAGCAGAAATACGGCGAGCCGTGGGAAGCTTACGGCCCATTCGCCTTCGCTGCGGCCAACCTGATCATGGATGCGGTGGAAAAAGTCGGACCGGACCGCAAGAAAGTGCGTGACGTGCTGAACCAGACCAAGGACGTGGATACGATCATCGGCAAGGTGACCTTCGACGACCATGGCCAGAACATCGTGCCGCTCGTGACCAAGTACGTGGTGCAGGACGGCAAGTGGGTGGTCTGGGAAGACAGCGAATACGCCAAGGGCAAGCGCAAGCTGGTCGGCCGGTAATCAGATGCCGCGGATCGTGCGCGAACCGCGCGGTCCGCGGCCCGATAGTGGAAGGGGGAAGCAATGAGTGTACTTGGGCAATATGTTTTCAACGGGCTGATGCTGGGCTTGATTTACGCCATGGTCGCCGTGGGTTTCACGCTGTTTTTCGGCGTACTGGACGTGATTAAATTTTCGCATGGCGACGTCCTGATGGTCGGCGCCTTCGCCGGCCTCACGGCCTCGATCGGCGTGCTGAAGCTCGGCATCGGTTCGCCGGCAATACAACTGCTGGCGGTAGTGCTGTGCGCACTCTGCGTCACCGGCCTGTTGGGAGCGGCAATCGCCAAGTTCCTGATTCTCCCGCTGCACCGGGCGCCGCCGCTGAACACGCTGCTGGCGACGCTGATGCTGGGCACCGTGCTGCGCGAGGCGGTGCGGCTGTTTTATCCGGACGGTTCCAACCCCAAGCCCTTCCCGGCGCTGCTGCCGACCGCATCGATCGAGCTGGGGAGCTTTTCGCTGCGCGCCGACAACATGATCCTGCTCGTAATCGGCCTCGCCGCGATTGCCGGCGTGCATTTCCTGATCACGCGCACCCGTCTTGGGATGGCGATTCGGGCGGTGGCGCAGGACGGCGAAACCGCGCGCCTGATGGGCATCAATTTCGAGGCCGTGGTGCTGCTGACCTTCGCGCTGGGATCGGCCATGGCGGCGCTGGCCGGCGTGATGAACGGCCTGTATTACAACGAAATCAACTTCAACGTCGGCCTGCTGCTGGGTGTGATCGGGTTTGCCGCGGCGATTCTCGGCGGCCTGGGGAACATCTATGGCGCGATCATCGGCGGCTTCCTGTTCGCCGGCTTGCAGGTGCTGGGTAGCGCGACGCTGCCGGCGCTGATTCCGAACATCCCCAGCGCCTACAAGGATGTCTTTGCCTTTGCGGTCGTGATCATCCTGATGGCGTGGAAGCCGACCGGGCTGATTTCCGAAAAATCCAGTGAGCGGGTATAACACGATGACCAGTCAAAACTCAACCAAGCTCAGTTCCGCCATCGTGCTGGCGCTCGCCGCCTTGGCCCTGACCGGCTACATGTGGCTGTTCCTGCATGCGGAAACCCAGATCGGGGTGGCCGTGCTGCTGGCCGTGGCCATTGCGGCGGTCGTGATCAGCAGCAAATTCGGCACTACGCAGCGGGTCGAGCAGGCCGCCGCAGCCCAACCCGGCCTGGCGCGCATCTGGGCGCTGGGCGGCGTCCTGGCGCTGATTGCCGCCTTCTACGACTCGCATTTCGTCCTGTTGATGATCTGCGCGGTGCTGTTATTCACGACCGCCTGCCTCGGGCTGACGCTGCAGTTCGGCTTCTCCGGCGTGGCCAACTTTGCCGGTGCCGCCTTCTTCGGCATCGGCAGCTACGCCACCGCCGTGCTGGCCACCCACACCGGCATTCCGCACCTGCTGATCATCGTCATTTCGGGCCTGGTCGCGGCCATCATCGGTTCGGTGCTGATCCTGCCGGTACTGCGTACGCGAGGCCACTACGCGGCGCTGGTGACGATCGCATTCGGCATCCTGTTCAAGACCTTCATCGAGGTCAATGACGTGCTGGGCGGCCCGCAAGGACTGCAGGTGCCGGGCATGCAGATACTTGGCTACGATTTCAACCAGGGCTTCGGCTTGTTCGGTGCCGACGTCTCTTTCTACGTCGGCTATGCGCTGCTCAGCCTGGTGGTGTGCGCCGGCGTGTTCGTGATCGTCAAGGCATTGGAGCGTTCCTGGGTCGGCCTCAGCATGGACGTGGTGCGCACCGATGAAACCGCGGCGGCCACCTTCGGCCTGCACATCGCGCGCTGGAAGGTGGTGGCCTTCATGATGGGCAATTTCTTCGCGGGAGTTGCCGGCAGCGTCTACGGCATGCTGACCGGCTTCGTTGCGCCCAACAACTTTACTTTCGCGGATTCGCTGCTGATGGTCTCGATCGTGATTCTCGGCGGCCTGGGCAATGCTGTCGGCCTGATTCCGGCTGCCATCATCGTGCTGGTGCTGCCGGAAAAACTGCAGTTCATCCAGGAATACCGTTTCCTGTTCTACGCAGTACTGGTGATCGCCATCCTGCTGTTCCGTCCCGACGGCATGCTGCCCCGCAGGACACGCCTGTTCTTCAGCCGAAAGACAACGCAATGACTCAATCCAAAATCATGAGCGAGGTCAGCGACCTGACCATGCGCTTCGGCGGCCTGACCGCCCTCGACAAGCTGAACATGCAGATCCGCGAAGGCGAGATTCTCGGTCTGCTCGGCCCGAACGGCTCCGGCAAGACGACCTTCTTCAACGTCATGACCGGCCTGTACAAGGCCAGCAGCGGCTCCATCACTTTCCGCGGCGAACAGGTGATCGGCAAGGCGCCGCAGGAGGTCTACCGTGCCGGCGTTGCGCGCACCTTCCAGCGTTCGCGCCTGTCGCTGCCGTTGACCGTGTTCGACAACATCGTCATCGGCGATTACCAGCACATGCGGCACGGCCTGGTGTTCAACCTGTTTCAGCGCAAGGCCTTCCGCGCCGAATACGACGCCTACGTGGAAAAGGTGACGGCGCTGCTGAACATATTCAGCCCGCCGCTGGTGGAGCGCCTGTTCGAGCCGGTCGGGACCTTCACGATGATCGACCGCCGTCGCATCGAAGTGTGCCGCGCGCTGATGAGCCAACCGGCGCTGCTGCTGCTGGACGAGCCGTCCGCCGGCATGACGCACGACGAAACGGAAGCGCTGATGAACGATATCCTGCAGGTGCGCGGCAAGTTGCAGAACCTGACCGTGGTGCTGATCGAGCATGAAATGAACGTGATCGAGCGCATTACCGACCGCTGCGTGGTGCTGAACTACGGCAAGAAGATCGCCGAAGGCACCTATGCCGAAATTACCGCGGACCCCAATGTACAGACCGCCTATCTTGGAGAGGAGGCCGCATGAGCGCCTTAACTGTCAACGGACTCACCACCGGCTATGACAAGGTGAATGTCCTGCACGATGTGTCGATCGAGGTCGCGCCCGGCAAGATTACCTGCATTTTGGGCGCCAACGGCGCCGGCAAGAGCACGCTGATCCGCTCGATTCTCGGGCTGACGCCGCCGCGGCAAGGCGAGATCCGCTGGGGTGGCCGCAACCTGGCCGGCGAGAAAACCCACAACATCATCGCCAGCGGCATCTCCTGCATTCCGGAGGGGCGCAAGGTCTTCCCGCGCATGACGGTGGCCGAAAACCTGGCGCTGGGTGCCTTTCTGGAAACCAATGCGGGGCGCGTGCGCGAACGACTGGCGAAGGTGTATGCCATTTTTCCGCGCTTGAAGGAGCGTTCGGCGCAATTGGCCGGCACCATGTCCGGCGGCGAGCAGGCGATGGTGTCGATCGGGCGCGGCCTGATGGCCGAACCGAAACTGTTGGTGATCGACGAGCCGTCGCTCGGTCTGTCGCCGCTGTTCGTCAAGGAAAACTTCAACGTCATCCGGCAGATCAATGCGCTCGGCATCACGGTGCTGCTGGTGGAGCAGAACGCGCGCCAGACGCTGGCGATTTCGCACTACGGCTATGTGCTGTCGCAAGGCCGCGTGGCCGCGCAGGGAACGGCGGAGGCGCTGGCCGGCAACGACGAAGTGCGTTCGGCCTATTTCGGGTAAGGAGCGCAGATGAGCGATATCACGCAGCTATCCGCGCGCGAGCTGGCGGCGCGCATCGGCCGGCGCGAACTCTCGGCCGAGGCGGTGACGCAGGCATTCGTCGCCCGTATCGAGGCGCGCGAGCCGCAATTGCACGCGTGGGAATTCTTCGACCCGGCACTGGCGCTGGAGCAGGCGCGGCAGCGCGATGCCCAGCCGTTGCAAGGCCCTCTGCACGGGGTGCCAATCGGGGTCAAGGACCTGATGGACACCGCCGACATGCCGACCGCCTACGGCTCGCCGATCTATGCCGGCCATCGTCCGCTGACCGACGCCGCCTGCGTCGCGGCCAGCCGGAGCGCGGGCGCGGTGGTGCTGGGCAAGACGGTCACCACCGAGTTCGCGACCTTCCGCCCCGGGCCGACACGCAACCCGCGCGCCGCCGAGGATGCGCCGCGCACGCCGGGCGGCTCCTCGAGCGGCTCGGCGGCGGCGGTGGCGGCCGGCATGGTGCCGCTTGCCTTCGGCACCCAGACCGCCGGCTCCATCGTCCGCCCGGCCTCCTACTGCGGCGTGGTCGGCTACAAGCCGACGTTTGGCACGCTGCCGGCGGCCGGCATCAAATCGCTGGCGCCCAGCCTCGACACGGTCGGCGTGCTGGCCCGCAGCGTCGACGATGCCGCCTTCTTCATCGGCGAGCTGGCCCGCCTGCAACTGGCGCCGCAGGCGCCCAACCGGCTGCGCGTGGGCATCTGCCGCACACCGCACTGGGACCTTGCCGGCGCCGATTCGCGCCAGGCACTGGCCCAGGCCGCGCGGCTGCTGGAGCAGGGCGGCGCCACCCTGAGCGACCTGGCATTGCCGGCCGCCTGCGCGGGACTGACCGAGGCGCAGATCGACATCATGGGCTACGAAGCCGCCGCTGCCTTTGCGCCCGAGGCCCGGACCCGGCCCGATGGCTTCAGCAGCGCCTTCGCCGCGCTGCTGGCCGCCGGCCGCTCGCTCGACGGCGAGCGCTATTTCGCCGCGCAAGCCCTGGCGGCAGCTGCGCGCCAGGCGTTCGACGCGATGTTCGGCGCCGTCGACATCGTGCTGGCGCCCAGCACCCAGGGCGAGGCGCCGGCCGGGCTGGAGGCGACCGGCGACCCCATCTTCAACCGCATGTGGACGCTGCTGGGCAACCCCTGCGTCCATGTCCCGCTCGGGCTGGGCGCATGCGGCATGCCGGTCGGCGTGACGCTGATCGGCCCGCATTGGGCCGACGCCCGCACGCTGGCGGCCGCCCACCTGCTGGAACAGCGCGCGGCATGACAACACTGAACAACAGGAGTATCCGATGATGCAACAGGACAGGCTGGCGAATGCGGCCGCCGAACGGGCGCAAGATCATGTCAACAGCGAACGCCTGCACAGCGCCATCGCCGCGCTCGCACGCTTCGGCGGCCGGGACGATGGCGGCGTCTCGCGCGAGACGCTGACCGCGGTCGACCTCGCCGCGCGCCGGCACCTGATCGATCAGGCGCGCGCGCTGGGCTGCGAAGTGGAGATGGACGACTGCGCCAATCTGTTCTTTCGCCGCCCCGGCACCAGCGACCTGCCGCCGGTGCTGACCGGCAGCCACGCCGATACGCAGCCGGTGGGCGGCAAGCTGGACGGCGCCTACGGCGTGGTGGGCGGACTGGAAGTGATAGCGGCGTTGAATGACGCCGGCATCCAGACGCTGCGCGCCATCGAGGTCGTGGCCTGGACCAACGAGGAAGGTAGCCGCTTTGGTCCCGGCGCCATGGGTTCCAGCGCCTTTGTCGACCCATCCTGCCTGCCGGCCTATCGCGAATCGGTCGACGGCAACCGGGTCACCTTCGGCGCCGCGCTCGACGTCGCGCTGGCGGACGCCGCCGACGTCCGCCGCCGGCCGTTGCGGCAGCCGATGTCGGCCTACGTCGAACTGCATATCGAGCAGGGCCCGGTGCTGGAGCGCGCGGCCGTGCCGCTGGGAGTGGTGGGCGGCATTCAAAGCGTGCGCTGGTATCGCGTCGAATGCAGCGGGATGGCGGCCCATGCCGGCACCACGCCGATGGACGAACGCGCCGATGCGATGGCCGCCGCCATCGGCATCGCGCACCAGTTGTATGCCCACGCCGCCGGCGAAGCCGCCAGCCAGTTGCGGCTGACCCTGGGCCGCTGGCAGGTGAACCCGAACTCGATCAACACGATTCCAGGCAAGGTCGAGTTCACCATCGACGTGCGTTGCGTCGATGAAGCCGTCCTGGTGCGTTTCGAGCACGTGCTGCGCGACATTAGCCGCACCTGGCCTTGGCGCGGCAGCATCCAGGTCGAGTGCTTCTTTCAGCGGCCGCCCACCATCTTTCCCGACGGCATGCTGGCGCTGATCGAACAGGCCTGCGCGCGGGCTTGCCGGCAGGCGGCACTGGCGGCGCCGCTGCGACTGACTTCCGGCGCCTTCCACGACGCCATGTACCTGGCCGAGCACTGCCCGACGGCGATGATCTTTGTGCCGAGCAAGGGCGGGGTCAGCCACAATGCCGCGGAGGAAACCGCGCCGCAAGAGCTGTTTCTTGGCGCGCAGGCGCTTGCGTATGCGGTGGCGGCGCTGGCGAACGAGGTGCCGGGATGAGCTTGTAATACCGCGATGAGGGGTGCAAAGTAACCGTACCCTTGATCTGGCGCAACTTGGTCAGCGAAAATAGTGATACCGTGCAATGCATTCCTGCCTCCCCTGACCGCCATGACCTACAGCCGACACACTGATGCAATGATCGAAGATCTAGTCAACGTGACCTGCGGCGAGCAGGCCAGCGAGCGGGAAAAGCATTTGTACCGCGAGGCCTTGCGCAGCCTGGTGCGGCTGGCGAAAGTCGAGCAGCGGTTCGAGATGAGGTCGGATTTGCGGACGCTGACGGATCTCCCGGCCGATATGTTTCTGCAGTAAAACGCTGCGCCAAGCAACGCGTCGGATCGATGGCGGGGATTGCTCTCCGTCAATATACTCCCATAATCGATCGCGTTTTTCGCAGGAATCGTGCGTGGAGTCGCCGTATACTCCCGATTTTTTGAATCAAGTAACGCAGTCAGCGCAACTCGCGCTGGACCAGCCGCAAATACCACAATAGGCCGCCAGCCACCAGCGCGATGCTGATGCTATTGCCGAACCAGAAACCGGCGGCGCCGCGCAAGGCCGGCGGCGTTGCGCCCAGCAGGTCGAAGCCCAGCGTGTAGCCGCCGCCCAGCCCGATGCCCCACAGCGCGACCGCGTAAATGATGGTTGGCACGATCGCCACCTTGTAGGCGCGCAGCACGAAGGCGGTGGTGACCTGGATCGCGTCGAACAACTGGTAGAACGAAATGAAGGCAAACAGCGGCAGCGCGGCGGCGATGATCGCCGGATTCGGCGAATAGGCGCGGATGATCGATTCGCGCGTCAGCCAGACCAGCACGCCGATCGCCGCCGACACGATCGCCGCCAGCCGGATGCCGTCGTTGCCGATGCGGCGCGCCTCGTCCAGCCGGCGCGCGCCGATCGCCTGCGCCACCAGGGTGCCGGTGGCGGACGCGATCGACAGCGGCAGCATGTACAGGACGGTGGCGAAGTTGGCGGTGATCTGGTGGCCGCCGAGCGCCAGTTCGCCCAGGCGCGCGATGAACAGCGCCATGAAGGTGAAGGCGGTCACTTCGATCAGATAGGACAGGCCCATCGGCACACCCAGTTGCAGCAGCGGTTTTTGCGCGCTCCAGCGCGGCGCCACCCAGCCGGTGCCGAACAGGCCGAACTGGCGGTAGGCCGGCGCCAGCCGCAGGATCGCCCAGCACACCGTCAGCATCAGCCAGGCGATCAGGCTGGTGGCGATGGCCGCGCCGGGACCGCCAAAGGCCGGCAAGCCGAGGCCGCCGAAAATGAACAGCGCGTTCAGCGGCAGCTTCAGCGCCAGGCCGGCCAACTGGATCAGCATCACCATGGCCGGGCGCGCAATCGCCGTGTTCAGAGCGCTGTAGATCCGAAAGCCGAGCGTGGCCGGCAGCGCCAGCGCCAGGATCTGCAGGTAGAGCGTGGCTTTTTCGGTGAGTTCGGGCGAAGCCCGCGCCAGCCTCAGGAAGGGTTGCGGAAACAGCAGCACCAGGGCGCCGGCGCAGCACAGGAAAAAAGCCAGCCAGCAGCCCTGCTTGATTTCCTCGCCGACTTCGCGCCCGCGCCCGGCGCCAAACAACTGCCCGACCGACGGCGCCAGTGCCTGCAGCACGCCGCCCAGGCCGACGAAGATGCTGACATAGACCGAGGCGCCGAGCGCCAGCGCTGCCAGGTCGGTGGCGGAGAAGCGCGCGGTCATCGCGGTATCGATCACGCCATTGGCGATCACCGCCAGTTGCCCGACCAGGATCGGCCATGCCAGCGCGCCGATCCGGACCGTGTGTTGCCAGCGCGCGCTCAAGGTGGGGCAGCCGATCGGGAAGCGCCGGGCACTACGAGCCGCTCCGTCGATACAGGCGGAAGCGTTCGTCGCGGTCGGACGGGCGGCGCCCTTCCCACAGCAGGTCCCACTGGCCGCTGAATTGTTTCAGCAGCGCCCGATCGTCGCTGCGGTCGCTGCGGTTTTGCAGCAGCAGGTAATCGCAGCGGCTGTTTTCAGTTCTGGCGAAATGCACGCCGCCGAAGTAGGCGAACGACGCCCGTTGCGCGGCGCCGACGTTGGAATCGACGCATTGCGCGCCGGCCGGCAGCTTTTGCCGGATCTGCTCGGCCACGCCGGCGTAGCTCTTGCCGTAATTGATCCACGGCAGCCACAGCGTCATCAGCAGCAGCCAGCACAGGATGACGCCGCCGGACGACAGCACCACCGCGCGCCACAGTACCGCCGGCCGGCGCGCGATGCGCCAGTGCACCAGCAGGATCCAGCCGGCGCTGGCGGCGGCGGCCACGACGAACGCGACCAGGTTGAATTCCGGCTTGAAGCCGGGCGCCAGCTTGAAGGCGTTTTTGGCGATTTGCGCCGGCCAGCCGGTTTCCTTGGCGATCCAGCCGATCCAGATGAAGCCGGCGCAGGCGGTCAGGGTCATCACCGAGAACCAGTCGACCGCGTTGATCGCGCCGCGTTTCATGGTCGGCAGGCCGAAGGCCGCCAGCACCGCCAGCGGCGGCAGTAGCGGCAGCAGAATCCCTTCTTCCGAATGCACGTTGAGCCAGCCGAGGATCATCAGCGCGGCGAAAAAGCTGAGCGGCAGCGAGATGTGCAGCGCCGCATGCTGGCGCCGCCAGGCATACACCGCCCAGCCGGCAAACGGCCAGGCCGGCCAGGCGAACCAGACCTCGTACTTGAGCAGATAACTCAGCGCCTCCCACGTCGGCCAGTGCAGTTGGCGCGCATTCCACGCCATCCATTGCGGGAATGGCGAGCTGCCGAATGGCTGCAGCAGATGGGTGGCCAGCGGCCAGATGGCGCCGATCAGCAATGCCAGCGGCGCCGCCGCCAGGAGCAGCCGGGGCAGCAAATTGCGCTGCCGTCCCGCCGCCAGCACCAACAGGCTCAACCACAGCCCGAGCGGCACCACCCAGCCGCGCGTCAAAATCAGGGCGCCGAAGCCGGCGCCGAGCAAGGCAGCGGTGCGCCAGGTACCCGCTTCGAACAGACGTACCGCGGCAAACAGGGAGAATGCCACCAGCGACACCTGCAAGCCCATCGCGTTGGCCTCGTGGCTATGCAGCAAAAGCCCGAGACAGCCGAGGTAGATCAGGAACGCGCCATCGGCCAGCGTGCGGCCAAAATCGCGCGCTTCCGGCTGGCCGCCGAAGGCCAGGATCAGCGGCTGCGCTTCGCTGCGCCGGCCCAGCAGATAGGTCGCGTACCAGAGCGAGAGCGCGCCCAGCAGGAAGAAGGCGACCACTGCCACGCGCGCCGCCAGCACATCGCCCACCAGCCAGCCGAACAGCTTGATGCAGAGGGCGCCGATCCAGTAGGCGAGCGGCCCTTCGCTCGACGTCCTGAGGCCGACGACATTCGGCCACAGCCAGTCGTCCAGGCCGCCGTGCGCCATGCTCCACATGATGCCGAAGCCGGCGGCATCGTTGCTTTTCCACGGATCGCGCCCGAGCAGGCCGGGCAGGATATACAGCAGGCCAAGCGCGAACAGCCCCCAGCGCGGTAGCGCGCGCGTCGCGGAGGCAGGCAGGCGGACAGGCTTCATGGGCATCGAGAGGGTGGTGGCCGGTTGGTCATCGACAGGGCGATATTGTGCCGCAAATCGTCGGGCATGCCATTTGACGAAAATGAAAAAGGCAGCCGTAGCTGCCTTTTTCGAACACCAAACACAGGAATTATTCTTCGACCTGGGTCTTGGAACCGACCTTGCCGAACTTCTGGCGGAATTTCTCCACGCGGCCGGCGGTATCGACGATCTTGTGCTTGCCGGTGTAGAACGGGTGCGATGCGGACGATACCTCGATCTTCACCAGCGGATATTCCTTGCCTTCGAACTCGGTTTTCTCGCGCGTCTGGATGGTCGAGCGGGTCAGGAATTTGAAATCGCAGGAGAGGTCGTGGAACACGACTTCGCGGTAATCCGGGTGTATGCCTTCTTTCATGCTTGCCTCAAATGGTGGGGTAGCCAATCGCCACTTCGTCGGTCGCAACGCTTCTTGACCCGATTGCCGATCACTTGCCTGGGGTTAAATTCGGATTCCAAAAATCGGAACCGGCAATTATACAATGCAATGGACCATTTTCGCCAGCGGCAGCTATGGCCCGATTTGGCGCGGTGATAACATGGCAGCCTCGGAAAAGGAGCGCGCAACGTGGCAATCGGCATTAATGCGGGAGTGAATACGGTATTGCAGCTGATCGAGGCGGGCGGCATCGTGGCCTTTGCCAGTTCCGGCTTCATCGAGGCGCGGCGCAAGGAAATGGATTTGATCGGGGTGTTTACGGTCGCTTTCATCACCGCCTTCGGCGGCAGCACGCTGCGCGACATCCTGCTCGACCGGCGGCCATTCTTCTGGGTGCAGCACCAGGAATACATCTGGCTGATCTTCGCGCTGGCGCTGGTCGTGATTCCGCTTTCGCATCATCTGCGCTCCGCGAGCGCCGAACGGGCCATCATCTTTGCCGATGCGCTGGGCCTGGGCATGTTCAGCGCGCTCGGCGCCTCGGTGGCGCAGGAAGCGCAGATGTCGATGCTGATCAGCGTGATGATGGGCGTGATTACCGGGATTTTCGGCGGCGTCCTGCGCGACATGGTCTGTAATGAAATCCCGCGGGTATTTCGCCGTAGCCAGTTGTACGCGACTTGCGCCTTCACCGGTTGCTGGGTCTATCTGCTGCTCGGCCTGGTCGGTGTGCCACAGACCGTCGCACTGGTGGTCTGCATCCTGGTCACGTCGATCATGCGTTTGCTGGCCGTGCGCTTCGACCTGAGCTTGCCGGCCTGAACCAAGCTCCCGGCAGCGGGCACAAAAAAGCGCAGCCGATCGGCTGCGCCCCTGGTCGATTGCGGTCGCCGGCCTTAACCCCCGCGTCGCATCATGTCGAAAAACTCGGCGTTGTTCTTGGTTTCCTTCATCTTGCCAAGGATGAATTCCATCGCTTCAATTTCGTCCATGCCGTACAACAGTTTGCGCAGGATCCAGATCTTCTGCAGTTGGTCCGGCTTGATCAGTAACTCTTCGCGGCGGGTGCCGGATTTGTTGAGGTTGATCGCCGGGTAGACGCGCTTCTCGGCCAAGCGCCGCTCCAGGTGCACTTCCATGTTGCCGGTGCCCTTGAATTCCTCGTAGATCACGTCGTCCATGCGGCTGCCGGTTTCGATCAGCGCGGTGGCGATGATGGTCAGCGAGCCGCCCTCCTCGATGTTGCGGGCGGCGCCGAAGAAGCGCTTCGGCCGCTGCAGCGCATTGGCGTCGACGCCGCCGGTCAGCACCTTGCCGGAGGCCGGGATCACGGTGTTGTAGGCGCGCGCCAGGCGCGTGATCGAGTCCAGCAGGATCACCACGTCCTTCTTCATCTCGACCAGGCGCTTGGCCTTTTCCAGCACCATTTCGGCGACCTGCACGTGGCGCGTGGCCGGCTCGTCGAAGGTGGAGGCGACCACTTCGCCGCGCACCGAGCGCTGCATTTCGGTCACTTCCTCGGGCCGTTCGTCGATCAACAGCACGATCAGGGTCAGGTCCGGATGGTTGGCGGTGATCGCATGCGCGATGTGCTGCAGGATCACCGACTTGCCGGATTTCGGCGACGCCACCAGCAGGCCGCGCTGGCCTTTGCCGATCGGCGCGATCATGTCGATGATACGGCCGGTGATGTTCTCCTGGCCGTTCATCTCGCGTTCCAGGCGCAGCGGCTGGTTCGGATGCAGCGGCGTCAGGTTCTCGAACATGATCCGGTGCTTCGAGGCTTCCGGCGATTCGCCGTTGACCTTGTCCACCTTGACCAGCGCAAAGTAGCGTTCGCCGTCCTTCGGCGTGCGGACTTCGCCTTCAATCGAGTCGCCGGTGTGCAGGTTGAAGCGGCGGATTTGCGACGGCGAAATATAGATGTCGTCGGTCGAGGCCATGTAGCTGGCGTCGGGCGAGCGCAGAAAGCCGAAGCCATCGGGCAGCACTTCCAGGGCGCCGTCGCCAAAAATCTGTTCGCCCTGCTTGGCGCGTTTCTTCAGGATCGCGAACATCAACTCCTGCTTGCGCAGGCGCGCCGCGTTGTCGATGTCGAGGCCAATGGCCATTTCCAGTAGTGCAGAGACGTGTAACGCCTTTAATTCGGATAAATGCATATGGGTGTCCCGGGACGGGATCGAAATGGGTGGGGGAGGGAACTGCGGTGGGGAAAGCGAATAAAACGCGGCGGTGCGGGCGCACCGCCGCGACGGAAATTAAATATTGCTGTCGATGAACGAGGTCAACTGGCCCTTGGCCATGGCGCCCACTTTTTGCGCCGCCGGAACGCCGTTCTTGAACAGGATCAGAGTCGGAATGCCGCGAATGCCGAACTTGGCCGGCACTGCCTGATTGGCGTCCACGTCCATTTTGGCGATTTGCAGCTTGCCGTCGTATTCCTTGGCGACTTCTTCCAGGATCGGCGCAATCATTTTGCACGGACCGCACCACTCCGCCCAGAAATCAACCAGCACCGGCTTGTCCGACTTGAGGACATCTGCTTCAAAGGATGCATCTGAAATGTATTTGATGTTTTCGCTCATGGTTTTCTCTGATTGACGAAAAAGGATTAGTCAGCGCCGGGATGAATCGCCATTCCTGCCTGGTATTTGCGACCGATGCCGCTCCGGCAAAAACGGGCGGCCGGAGATGTCGAACCAGAATTCCAGTTTTGAGAGGTGCGACAAGAGGTCATGCGGCGGGGAGTCGGATAAATCATAACCGATTTCGTTGCCCCTGTCGTGCGTGCCGAGTTTCCTGTCGCACCGCACCCGCAACAACAACCGGCAGCGCCGCCTGTACAAAACCTGAAGCCGCCGGTCGCGACTGCGTCGGCAGGGCGACAAAAACCCGCGCGGCACTCTGTGCGAGGTGCGCGGGCGGCACGCTGATCCGCTTCTTACTTGATCTTGGTTTCTTTGTAGGCTACATGCTTGCGCGCCTTGGGATCGAACTTCATGATCTCCATCTTTTCAGGCGTGGTGCGCTTGTTCTTGGTGGTGGTGTAGAAATGACCGGTGCCTGCGGTCGATTCCAGCTTGATTTTGTCGCGGCCGGTTTTAGCCATGATGATTCCTTTACGTTGTGCCGGTCAGGCGCGAAGTAGCGCTGCGCTCAACCCTGAAAATATGTTTTAGATCTTTTCGCCACGGGCGCGCATGTCGGCCAGAACGGCGTCGATGCCGATCTTGTCGATTACCCGCAGGCCGGCGTTGGACAGGCGCAGCGACACCCAGCGGTTTTCCGACTCGACGAAAATGCGACGATTTTGCAGGTTCGGCAAAAAGCGGCGCTTGGTTTTGTTGTTTGCGTGGGAAACGTTGTTGCCGACCATCGGCCCTTTCCCGGTGACTTGGCAGACACGTGCCATGGTTTACTCCTTGAAGATTTCCGACATTGGAAAAGGCGAGAGTATAGACAGAAATATCCGATTATTCAATGACTTGTGGAAAATAATTGTGTCTTTTATCGATATTGAATTTAACAATTTAAAGATGAGCGTCGGCACCCTCACAATTGACCATGCTCGGCGAATGAGTGGACTTGATGTCCGGCCACGATGAAGTGGTCCAGCACGCGGATATCGACCAATGCCAGCGCCTGTTTCAGCGTGCCAGTCAGCGTGTGGTCGGCGGCGCTTGGCTGCGGCGAGCCGGATGGATGATTGTGTGCCAGCAGAATCGCGGCGGCATTGTGCGCCAGCGCCGCCTTGACCACTTCGCGCGGATACACACTGGCATGCGTGAGCGTGCCGCGAAACAGTTCCTCGCAGGCAATCAGGCGGTTTTTGACATCCAGAAACAGGACTGCAAACGATTCATGCGTCTTGCCCGCCAGAAGCAGTTGCAGATATTGCTTGACCGCCTGCGGCGAATCCAGCAATGCACCGGCCCGGAACTCCTCCGCCAGGGCGCGCCGTGCCAGTTCCAACACCGCCTGCAATTGGGAGAATTTGGCCGGCCCCAGGCCGTTGAGCGCGGAAAAATCCGCCAGTGGCGCCGCAAACAGGCGGTTCAGGGAGCCGAAGTGGGTCAGCATGTCGCGCGCCAGATCGACCGCGCTCTTGCCGGTGACGCCGATGCGCAAGAAAACCGCCAGCAATTCGGCATCCGAGAGCGCCGCGCCGCCGTGCCGGATCAGTCGCTCGCGGGGACGTTGTTCTGCCGGCCAGTCGTTGATTGCCATGGTGGTTATCGGGTGCTTGCCGAATCGGCCCGGGGTTGGTCGGGATCGGAATGATGGGCGACGGCGCCCATCCAGCTCCGGTTTCCGGGATAATACGCTATCTCGTCATCGTTCCTTTCCCATGTCAAACGCACCTGTCGTCGTTACCGAAGATTCCTACCTGACCCTGCATTACCGCCTGGCAAGCGCCGAGGGCCAGGATCTGGTTTCCACCTTCGGCAGCAATCCGGCCACGCTGCAATTCGGCCAGGGCCAATTGGCGCCGTTCCTCGAGGCCCGCCTGATCGGCCTGCCGGAAGGCGCCCATCAAATCTTTGAATTGTCGGCCGCGGAGGCGTTCGGTCCGCGCAATCCGGACCTGGTGCAGCGCGTGGCGCGCACCACGCTGGAGCGGCATTCCGAGCGCGAGGAGGATTACCAGATCGGCGATCTGGTCGAATTCGAGGCGCCCAATGGCGATCAGTTCGCCGGCGTCCTGCGCGAGCTCGACGCCGATAGCGCGCTATTTGATTTCAACCATCCGCTGGCCGGACAGACCGTGACATTCGAAGTCCGCATCATCGGCATTCTTTAGAGAACAATTCGAACGCCGGTATTGGCCGGTGTGGTTCGATGCAAGGGAACCTCAAAATGGAAAAACAGACCGGGAAGGAAATCCTGCTGGCCCAGCCGCGCGGTTTTTGTGCCGGCGTCGATCGCGCCATCGAAATCGTCGAACGGGCGCTGGTCGAGTTCGGCGCGCCGATTTATGTGCGGCACGAAATCGTGCACAACGCCTATGTGGTCGATGACCTGCGCAGCCGGGGTGCGATTTTCATCGAGCAGCTGGCGGATGTCCCCACCGGTAGCATTGTGATTTTTTCCGCGCATGGCGTGTCGCGCGCGGTGCAGGAGGAAGCGGCGGAGCGCGGCTTGAAGATTTTCGATGCCACCTGTCCGCTGGTAACCAAGGTGCATATGGAAGTGGCCAAGATGCGGCGCGAAGGACGCGAAATCATCATGATCGGCCATCAGGGTCATCCGGAAGTCGAGGGCACCATGGGCCAGGCTGATGGTGGCATGCATCTGGTAGAAACCCCCGCCGATGTCGAGCAGCTCCAGGTGAGCGACCCGGCTCGGCTGGCATATGTGACCCAGACCACGCTGTCGATCGACGATGCGGCCGACGTCATCGCCGCGCTGAAGCGGCGTTTCCCGCTGATTGCCGAGCCGAAGAAGGGAGATATCTGCTACGCCACCACCAACCGCCAACAGGCGGTGAAAGAGATGGCGCCGCAAGTTGACGTCGTGATCGTGGTCGGCAGTCCCAACAGTTCGAACTCGAACCGGCTGCGCGAAGTGGCGGAAAAAAGGGGGGCGCTGGCCTACATGGTGGACAACGCCGCGCAGATCGATCCCGAATGGCTGCGCGGCAAGGCCCGGATCGGCGTCACTGCGGGCGCATCGGCGCCGGAAATCCTGGTGCAGGCGGTGGTCGACCGCCTGCGCGAGTGCGGAGTGGATAACGTGCGCACCTTGGAAGGCGCCGAGGAACATGTGGTTTTCCCGATGCCGAAAGGGCTGTCCGGGGTGCGCAGGCTACGGAATTAAATTCTGGACATGGTGTGAAATTCCAGCGATAGTTTTTACTCCGAATCGCTATCATGTCGGCTTGCCGTGGTTGCGCGGATACTACTGAAACACGCATGAACAGTGGCTTTCTGCAGGGTGGCCAGATCTGGCGGCGGTGGCGGCGCGAGGCGGTTGCGCCACAAGCCGAGTTGGGTATAATGCCGCCCAACTTTGGCGATTGTCCACAAGGCAAAGCCAGAATATTATAAAAAGCGTTTTTACCGAAAGACGAACAGGAGAACATCATCATGGGCAGCAATTTCATCTTCCCCGGCCCCGCGGCTATTCCAGCCAGCTTTTTCGGATAACCATCGCACAGACAATAGCGGCACCCTCGAGTTGTATCCGGGTGCCGTTTTTATTATCAGGAATAATTTTTGCTGCAGTCGCACATCCGGTGACGCCGCGAAATTGTTCGGCGATTTGCATTTACCCAGATAGAGAGCTAGCAAACTATGGATACCTTTATCCAACAAATCATCAATGGCTTGGTGTTGGGCAGCATGTATGCGCTGATCGCCCTTGGTTACACGATGGTGTATGGCGTGCTGAACCTGATCAACTTCGCGCATGGCGAAGTGTTGATGATCGGCGCCATGATCGCTTTGACGCTGCTGAAATACATCCAGATCTATCTGCCTGATCTGCCGGGCATCGTCAAGCTGCTGATCGCCATTCTCGGGGCCATCCCGGTCTGCGCGATCGTCAACGTCATCATCGAGCGCATCGCCTACCGACCGCTACGCAACGCGCCGCGGCTGGCGCCGCTGATTACCGCGATCGGGGTCTCGATCCTACTGCAAACATTCGCCATGATGATCTGGGGCCGCAGTCCGATTCCGTTTCCGCAAGTCATGCCCTCGGACCCGATCCATATCGGCGGCGCGCTGATTTCGCCGACCCAGGTGATGCTGCTGGTGCTGGCCGCGATCTCGATGGTTGGCCTGGTGCTGCTGGTGGAACGGACCCGGATGGGACGTGCCATGCGCGCGACCGCTGAAAACCCGCGAATTGCCGGCCTGATGGGAGTCGATTCGAACCGCGTCATCGTGATGACCTTCGTGATTGGCGCCTCGCTGGCGGCGGTGGCAGGTGTCATGTGGGGGGCCAATTATTCCTCGGCGCAGTTCGCGATGGGCTTTGTGCCCGGGCTGAAGGCATTCTCGGCGGCGGTGCTGGGCGGCATCGGGAATATCTACGGCGCCATGCTGGGTGGCATCTTGCTGGGCCTGATTGAAAGTCTCGGCGCCGGCTATATCGGCGACTTGACCGGCGGCTTTTTCGGCAGCAACTACCAGGATATTTTTGCATTCGTCGTGCTGATCATCGTTCTGACCCTGCGGCCATCCGGCATCATGGGTGAACGCGTGGCCGATCGCGCTTGAGGAGAAATTGATGGCTCATTTTTTTGACGTCACGCACCATCCGCGCCGCACCTATGCCAGCCTGGCGGCGCTGCTGGCGCTGTTCATGCTGTTCCCGATCTTTGCCTCGCAATACGGCAATTCGTGGGTGCGCATCATGGATTTCGCGCTGCTCTACATCATGCTGGCGCTTGGCTTGAACATCGTGGTCGGCTTTGCCGGCCTGCTCGACCTCGGCTATATCGCGTTCTACGCGCTCGGCGCCTACATGACCGGGTTGTTGGCTTCGCCGCAGTTCGCGGCGGTGCTGGAATCCTTCGTCAATCAATACCCGGCGATCGGCAACGCGCTGCTGTGGATTTTCGGCCCTGAGGTGGCGCAGAACGGCATCCATCTGTCGGTCTGGCTGATCGTGCCGCTGGGCGCGGGGCTGGCGGCCCTGTTCGGCATGCTGCTCGGGTTGCCGGTGCTGAAACTGCGCGGCGACTACCTGGCGATCGTCACGCTCGGCTTCGGCGAGATCATCCGCATCTTCATGAACAACCTGAATGCGCCGGTGAATATCACCAACGGCCCGCAGGGGATCAACCTGATCGACCCGATCCGCATCTTCGGCGTCTCGCTGGCAGGCAAGCCCGGCTCCAACGCCACGCTCGACCTCGGCTGGTTCACGATGCCGTCGGTGAACGCCTATTACTACCTGTTCCTGTTATTGTGCATCGCGATTATCTTCATCACGATCCGGCTCCAGCATTCGCGCCTGGGCCGCGCCTGGGTGGCGATCCGTGAAGATGAAATCGCGGCCAAGGCGATGGGCATCAATACCCGCAACATCAAACTACTGGCGTTTGCGATGGGCGCTTCGTTCGGCGGTGTGTCGGGCGCGATGTTCGCGTCGTTCCAGGGCTTCGTGTCGCCGGAATCGTTCTCGCTGATGGAATCGATCGCGGTACTGGCGATGGTGGTGCTGGGCGGCATGGGCCATGTGCCGGGCGTGATCCTGGGCGCCATCATCCTGGCGGCGCTGCCGGAAGTCTTGCGGCATACGGTGGAGCCGGTGCAGATGGCGGTGTTCGGCAAGGTGCTGATCGATGCCGAAGTGCTGCGCCAGTTGCTGTACGGTCTGGCGATGGTGGTGATCGTGCTGTATCGCCCGGCTGGCCTGTGGCCGGCGCCGCTGCACGAAGATCGGCCGGATCCCGATGTCGACAAACCGGCCAAGGCCACTGGCGTGGTTGCCGCTTGAGAGGACCCCATGAGCGAACAAATCATTCTCAATATCGCCGGCGTCAATAAGCGTTTCGGCGGTCTGCAGGCACTCTCCGACGTCAGCCTGAAAATCCCGCAAGGGCAGATTTACGGCCTGATCGGCCCCAACGGCGCCGGCAAGACGACTTTCTTCAACGTCATCACCGGTTTGTACCAGGCCGACAGCGGCACCTTCGAGCTGGCCGGCGCGCCGTATTCGCCATCGGCACCGCATGAAGTGGCGAAGGCCGGAATTGCCCGTACCTTCCAGAACATTCGCCTGTTCAACGAGATGTCGGCGCTGGAAAACGTGATGGTCGGGCGCCACGTGCGGACCCACCAGGGCGCGCTGGGCGCGATCTTGCGCAACAAGGCGGCACGCCAGGAAGAAGCGGAAATTCGCGAGCGCGCGATGGAATTGCTGGAGTTCGTCGGCATCCGGCAATTCGCCAACCGCACCTCGCGCCATCTTTCCTATGGCGATCAGCGTCGGCTCGAAATCGCCCGCGCGCTGGCCACCGATCCCAAGCTGCTGGCGCTGGACGAGCCGGCGGCCGGCATGAACGCCACCGAAAAATTGGGCTTGCGCGAGTTGCTGGTAAAGATCAAGGCCGAAGGCAAAACCATCCTGCTGATCGAACATGACGTCAAGCTGGTGATGGGCTTGTGCGACCAGATGACTGTGCTGGATTATGGCAAGCCGATTGCGCAAGGTGTTCCGTCCGTGGTCCAAAAAGATCCCGCGGTAATCAAGGCATATCTGGGAGGAGGCCACTGATGGCTGAGCAAATGACGGCAGCACGCACGACCCCGTCCCGGGCCGAATGCGTTTTGAAGGTCGCCGGGTTGAAGGTGGCCTATGGCGGCATCCAGGCAGTCAAGGGGATTGACCTGGAAGTGCGTACCGGCGAACTGGTGACGTTGATTGGCGCCAATGGCGCCGGCAAGACCACCACGCTGAAGGCGATTACCGGCACCCTTCCCGAATGCAAGATCGAAGGCACGCTGGAGTATGACGGCCATTCGATCAGGGGCACGACTTCCTTCGATCTGGTCAAGCAGCAGTTGGCGATGGTGCCGGAAGGGCGCGGTGTATTTACCCGCATGAGCATCTACGAAAACCTGCTGATGGGGGCCTACACGCGCAACGACAAGGCCGGCATCGCGGCCGATATTGAAAAATGGTTCGAGGTGTTCCCGCGCCTGAAGGAGCGGGCGACGCAAATGGCAGGTACCCTGTCCGGTGGCGAACAGCAGATGCTGGCCATGGCACGGGCCTTGATGAGCCATCCCAAGCTGCTGCTGCTGGACGAACCCTCGATGGGCCTGTCACCGATCATGGTGGAAAAGATCTTCGAGGTGGTGCGCAACGTCTCGGCCCAGGGCGTCACCATGCTGCTGGTGGAGCAGAATGCCAAGCTGGCGCTGGAAGCAGCGCATCGCGGCTATGTGATGGATTCCGGTCTGGTGACGATGAACGGCAACGCGGAAGACATGCTGCACGATCCGCGCGTCAAGGAAGCCTATCTGGGCGAGGGTTGATCCTCCACATTGGGGGTATGCCGAAAAATTGGATTGTTTCCGGTGTATTTCCTGCGGTTTGAAAAATACTCCGCATATAGGCGGGGTCGGCGCCGGCTCGCGAGAAATGGCGCATTGTTGGTTGCGCCTGTCATGAGCGTGGTGCCGAGCGGCGCCAGCGCCATTTCTCCAGTAACTGACTCGCCGCGGCCTGGGCCTCGGTACCTACCGCGCGCGGCGCCAGGCGCAACAGCAACGGCAGCATCAGTGCCAGCAGCGTGGCGTCATCGATCCAGCCGAGCAGCGGTAGCCAGTCGGGAACCAGATCGAAGGGGTTGACCAGGTACAGCGCCAGCATTAACGCTGCCAGCCGGGCGAGTGGCGGCGTCGCCGGATGGCGGCAGGCGAACCACAATACCAACGCATCGTGTCCCAGTATTCTGGCCAGGCGTCGCAAGCGTATCCACATAACTCCGACTCCCGAAATAGGCGCGATCACCGGCGCGTTGAGTGCCGGCGTTAGCAATGGACAGCCGGTTGCGGTCAAGGTTCATCAGCGCAGCTGGCCGGTTTTTGCGCCGGCCGGGAAAGCCGGGGTAATGGCTGGTCTGGTGCTGGCGAGAGAGCTAGCGATGGTGGCATAATCGACAAAACCTTTTTGGAGCACACGATGCAATTTGTTGTTACCCCATCACCCGTCGCGCTGGCCGCGGTAGCCGACAGCAGCGCCCAGTTTCCGGTGCACCGTATTTATTGCGTCGGCCGTAACTACGCCGAACACGCGAAGGAAATGGGCGGCACCGGCCGCGAGGCGCCTTTCTTCTTCATGAAACCGGCCGATGCGGTGTTGAGCGTGGCCGCCGGCAGCGTCGGCGCCATGCCGTATCCCGCCATGACCGGCGATTTGCACCATGAGATCGAACTGGTCGTTGCAATCGGTACCGGCGGGGCAAATATCGCCGCCGCCAATGCTTTATCCCATGTCTGGGGCTATGCGGTTGGGCTCGACATGACCCGGCGCGACCTGCAAGCCGAGGCCAAGAAAGCTGGGCGTCCTTGGTGCACCGCCAAGGGCTTTGACCATTCGGCCCCGATCGGCCCGATTTATCCGGCCGCCAGCGCTGGTCTGGCGGCCGATGCCGCCATTTCGCTCAAGGTGAATGGCGAATTGCGCCAGCATGGCAGGCTCGACCAGATGATCTGGAGCGTGGCCGAAACCATTGAGCATCTGTCGAAATATTATGCCTTGCTACCGGGTGATCTGATTTTTACCGGGACCCCGGCCGGGGTTGGCGCGGTAGGGCGTGGCGATTTGCTGGAAGGTGCGATTGATGGCCTGGGCGAATTGCGGATCAGGCTGACCTGAGGCGGCGGTCGCGGCAGGCCGGCTGGGGACGTCAATCGGATGGATGGCCCATGATGAAACTGTATAGCTACTACCTCAGTTCGGCTGCCTACCGGGTTCGCATCGCGCTGAATCTGAAAGGGTTAGCACATGACGTGATTCCGGTTGATCTATTGAAAAGCGGTGGCCAGCAGCATAGCGCTCCCTATCGTCAGTTGAATCCGGCAGGCTTGGTGCCGCTCCTGATCGACGATGCGGGCGGCGCACCGCTGGTGCAGTCGCTGGCAATCATCGAATATCTGGAAGAAACGCATCCGCACCCGCCGCTACTACCGGCGAGTGCCCCCGACCGCGCTTACGTCCGCGCGATTGCGCTGGCGGTGGCGTGCGACATCCATCCGCTCAACAACCTGCGTGTGCTGCGCTATCTGAAACGCGAGATGGGGGTTGGCGAGGAAGCCAAGGATGCCTGGTACCGGCATTGGTGCGAACAGGGGCTGGCAGCGCTGGAGGAGATGCTGGCGGCGGATCCCCGGGTCGGCATCTATAGCTTCGGCGACGCGCCAACCTTGGCCGACTGCTGCCTGATTCCGCAAATCGCCAACGCCCAGCGGTTTCACTGCGATCTGTCGGCCATGCCCACTTTGCTACGTATCCAGCAAGCCTGCCTGGCACTCGACAGCTTTGCGCGAGCGGCGCCGGCCAACCAGCCGGATGCGCCGCCTGCCTAAGCTGCAGGCGGGCGGTGGCGCTAATCGACCTTAGTAGCGGCTTAGTAACGGAATACGCGCCCGTTTTCCAAGCGCACTCGATCACCCACACGCAGGTCGCCGACGCTGTTCTGGGTAATGGTTTGGTAGCTGCCGTCCTGCATGCGGATGCGTACGTTGTAGGCGGCCTGCTGGTTGCTGCGTTTTTCGATCTGATTGCCGGCCACTGCACCGCCGACCGCGCCAGCCACCGTGGCGACCGTATTGCCGGTTCCGCCGCCCACCTGATTGCCCAGAATGCCGCCGACGATGCCGCCGATCACGGTGCCGGCGCCAATACCGGACTGCGCAGTGGTCATTTCAATTGCATCCACTACGCCATAACCGCTGGCATAGACCGGCTGCGATGAGCTCGGATAGGTTGAGGCCGCTGGCGAGCCGAAGCCGTAGCCGGGGCTGGCGCATCCGGTCAGCGCCAGCGCGGCGGCAAGAGTGGTGGCGGTGGCAGTGGCTTGCAGCAGGGTGCGGGTATTCATGGCGCTTCCTTATCGGTGTAATCAAAAAACGGCTGGGTAGAAGTAGAGCCGGGAAAATTCCAAAAGTTGCCAAACTACAGTCATGCGCCCGGCACTGCCAGTCGCCTATCATATTCAAATGATACGTGGAGAGCGGCCGAATTGCTGTCCAGAGACTGTAAGAATTGTTTCCGCGGTTACAAACGCCACTGCGTGCGCCGGCGGCAGGTGGCGCCGCCCAAATGGGGTATGTTGCGAATCCGCACCGTGCATGTCGCCGGTGGTCTCGCCAGCAGGAATCGAACCTGCATCTGAGTCTTAGGAGGACCCCGTTCTATCCATTGAACTATGGCGAGGGACTTGAAGCGGGCGCGCCCGGCCCGATCTGGAGAGCGTGATTATAGCCGACCACCGGCCGGGTTTCGTGCGCTGGCGGTGGCGATCGGTACAATGCTGGCTTCGCCCAGTTCCCGGCCCGCGTCATGCCGGCGCCGCCCGGATTTCGGCCATCCCCTTTTTCTCTCTCGCATTTTCTCTCTATGGCAGTCATTTCCCTTACCAACGGCCAACTCGCGTTTGGCCACGTCGCCTTGCTGGATCACGCCGAATTTTCGCTGGAAGCCGGCGAGCGTATCGGCCTGATCGGCCGCAACGGCAGCGGCAAGTCGTCGCTGCTGAAAATCCTGGCCGGACAGGCCAAGCTGGACGACGGCCTCCTGGTCATGCAGCAGGGACTGAAGATCGCCTATGTGGCGCAGGAGCCGGTATTTGCGCCCGAGATGTCGGTGTTCGATGCGGTCGCTTCCGGCCTTGGCGACCTGCCGGCGCTGCTGGCCGAGTACGAGCAATTGACCGGGCAGTTTGGTCATGGTAACGACGAGGCCGTGATGGAGCGCATGCACGCGATCCAGACCCGGCTCGATGCGGCCAACGCCTGGAGCCTGAACAACCGGGTGCAGACCACGCTGGACCGCTTGAACCTGCGTCGCGACGGCGTGATGGGGACGCTCTCGGGCGGCATGCAAAAGCGGGTGGCGCTGGCCTGCGCCCTGGTCAGCGAACCGGATGTACTGCTGCTGGATGAGCCGACCAACCATCTGGATTTCAGCTCGATCCTGTGGCTGGAAGGATTGCTGCGCGACTACCAGGGCAGCGTCCTGTTCATCACCCACGACCGCAGTTTTCTGGATAACGTGGCAACCCGCATCCTGGAACTGGATCGTGGCCGGCTGCTGTCGTTTCCCGGCAATTTCAGCGCCTACCGGACGCGCAAGGCCGAGCAACTGGAAATCGAGGAAACCGAGAACGCCAAGTTCGACAAATTCCTGGCGCAGGAAGAAGTCTGGATTCGCAAAGGGGTGCAGGCGCGCCGCACGCGCGACGAAGGCCGGGTGCGGCGGCTGGAAGAGCTGCGCCGTGTGCGCAGTGCGCGGCGCGAGCTGCAGGGGCAGATCAGGCTGGAGGTCGGGGCGGGCGAGCGCTCCGGCAAGATCGTCGCGGAGCTGACGGATGTTGGCAAATCCTACGGCGACAAAACCATCGTCAAGGATTTCAGCGCGACCATTTTGCGCGGTGACAAGGTCGGCCTGATCGGCGCCAATGGCGCCGGCAAGACCACCTTGCTGAAGCTGATCCTCGGTGTCGAGGAGCCGGATCACGGCACAGTACGGCAGGGAACCAAGCTGCAGGTGGCATATTTCGATCAGATGCGCGCGCAGTTGAACGAAGATGCCAGCCTGGCAGACACTATCGCGCCGGGCAGCGACTGGGTGGAGATCAATGGTCAGCGCAAACATGTGATGAGCTATCTGGGCGACTTCCTGTTCGCGCCGGAGCGCGCCCGTTCGCCGGTCAAGTCGCTCTCCGGCGGCGAGCGCAACCGGCTGCTGCTGGCGCGCCTGTTCGCCAAGCCAGCCAATGTCCTGGTGCTGGACGAGCCGACCAACGACCTCGACATCGAGGCGCTGGAACTCCTGGAGGAATTGCTGGAAGACTATACCGGTACCGTATTTCTGGTCAGCCATGACCGCACCTTCCTTGATAATGTCGTCACACAAGTGATCGCTGCGGAAGGCGATGGGTTTTGGCGCGAATATGTCGGCGGCTACACCGATTGGGAGCGCACCAAGGCGGAAGCCGTTGCCCGGGAAGCGCAAAAACCGACGCCAAAATCGTCGGTCAAGCCCCAACCAGCGGCGACAACCGGAGTTCCCGCCAAGCCGAAAAAACTCAGCTACAAGGAACAACGCGAACTGGAGCAATTGCCGGACTTGATCGCGCGGCTGGAGGAAGAACAGAAAGGCATTGCCGCGCGCTTGGCCGATCCCGACCTGTATCGTCAGCAGCCGGACGAAGCGCCGCGCCTGAATGCCCGCTTCGCCGAGATCGACCAGTTGCTGATGCAGGCGCTGGAAAAATGGGAGCAGATCGAGACCGGCGACGGCCGTTGACCGCCTAGCGCCTAATTCAGGCGCTGGCTGGCGGCGCGCAATTGCGGCAGGCGGGCGCGGATGTCAGTAGCATCGGCCGCGTTGGGGCGCTCCCGCAGGTAGGCTTCCAGGTCCTGCAGCGCCGCCTGCGGGCATTCCAGCATCGCGTAGGCCGAGCCGCGGTCGCGCCGCTCGATGATTTCATCAGGCAGCAGGATCATCAGGCGCTGCTGTACTTCCAGCAGCGCCTGCCATTGCTGGCTCTCCAGGAAAATTGCTTTCAGGTTGTGCAGCATCCGCACCAGGATTTCGCGTGCGCTTGCCGCCTGCAGGAATTCGCTGACCGGCGCCTGCGCCAGGTCCGGCTGTTGCCGCAGGTAAGGGGTCAGCCGCTCTTCCAGTTCGGCCTGCGACAGGCTGGCGCCGCTCAAAGGATCCAGCACCACGGCACCGGCGGGCAGCGGTAGTTTCAGCAGGAAATGGCCGGGGAAGGAGACCCCGCGAAATTCCAGGCCCACTTGCTGCGCCAGTTCCATGTAGACCACAGCCAGCGAAATCGGAATGCCGCGCCGGGTGGCGACCACGCGATCCAGATAGCTGTTGTCGGGGTCGTAGAAATGATTCAGGTTGGGGCCGAAGCCTAGCTCGCGATAAAACAAATGGTTCAGCAAGCGCACTTTTTGCAGGTCGGAAGCGTCGGCCGGTAGGCGCCGCTGCAGGCGCCCGGCAAAGCCGTCGACTTCCAGTTGCACCGCCATCAAATCAAGCTGTGGGGACACGCCTTGGGCGATCGACGCGGCCGCCTCGAACAGCGGTATCGAATCGTCTTGCTGCACCAGCGACGTGAAATAATCCAGCGGATGAATCATGGTTGCGCTCGCGTATTGCTCGCCTGTCTGCCCGTCTGTCGCTCAATAAAAAAGACCCGTTGCGCGGCAACTGGTTCCGTCGTCCTTACTGCGCGATGCGGCGGAAATCCCGGAACCGGAAGCCCATCGCCAAGAGCGCGCCGAAATAGGTCGCGGCACACAGCGCCAGCACCAGCACCAGTGCGCCGACGCGCAACAACGGTTGTTGCTGCAAGCTTAGCCAGTCGAAGTAACTGGCGCTCCACAAGGCGACGCCGGCCAGCAGGAACAGGGCGCCGGCAAGCTTGGCCATGAACTGACGCCAGCCTGGCAGTGGTACGTAAATCGCACGCCGGCGCAGGCTCCAGAACAGGAAGCCGGCGTTCAGGCAGGCGCCCAGGCCGATCGACAGCGCCAGCCCGGCATGTGCGATCCACGGCACGAAAACCAGGTTCATCGCCTGCGTCGCAATCAGTACGCCAACCGCGATCTTGACCGGCGTCCTGATGTCCTGCTTGGCGTAAAAGCCGGGCGCCAGGATCTTGACCAGAATTAAACCGATCAGGCCGGCGCCGTAGGCGATCAGCGCGCGGCCGGTCATGCTTACCGCCAGCGGATCGAATTTGCCGTAATGAAACAGCGTCGCCGTCAACGGCTGCGATAGAGTCGCCAGGCCGACCGCCGCCGGCAGCGCCAGCAGGAAGGTCAGGCGCAGGCCCCAATCCAGCAGTGACGAGTATTCGACATGGTCGCCGTCCATGTTGGCCTTGGACAGGCTTGGCAGCAGGATGGTCCCCAGCGCCACGCCCAGCAGGGCGGTCGGGAATTCCATCAGCCGGTCGGCATAGGATAGCCACGAGACGCTGCCGTGCTGCAGGCGCGAGGCGATATTGGTATTGATCATCAGGCTGATCTGCGCGGCCGACACGGCAAACACCGCCGGCCCCATCTTCTTCAATATCTTCTGCACGCCGGCGTCGCGCAAGCCAGTCAGCGGGTTGCGCGCGATGCGCGGCAGCATGCCGATCTTTATCAAGGCCGGAATCTGGATTGCCACCTGCAGCAGGCCGCCGACGAAGACCGCGATCGCCATCGCGTAAATCGGCTGCGCCATGTGCGGTGCGAGGAACAGCACGCCGACGATGAAGGCCAGGTTCAGCAACACCGGCGTCACCGCCGGAATCCGGAATTCGCGCCAGGTGTTGAGAATGCCGCCGGCCAGCGCCACGAACGACATGAAGCCGATGTATGGAAACATCACGCGCGTCATCACCACCGAGGCGTGAAAGGCATCCGGGTTGTCGCTGAAGCCGGTGGCGATCAGATATACCACCACTGGCGCGGCGGCGATGCCGAGCAGGGTGATGATCAGCATCGCCCAGATCATCGTGGTGGCCACGTGGTCGGCCAGTTCCTTGGTGGCGGCGCTGCCCTGTCGGCTCTTGTATTCGGCCAGGATCGGCACGAACGCTTGCGCAAACGCGCCTTCGGCAAACAGCCGGCGCAACAGGTTGGGGATGCGGAAGGCGACGTTGAAGGCGTCGGTGTAGGCGGAGGCGCCAAAGGCCCGGGCAAACAGGATCTCGCGGATCAGGCCGGTGATGCGCGACAGCATCGTCATGCCGGAGATGGTTGCCAAGGTTTTATGCAAGTTCATGGAGCGGCATTATATCTGCTGTGCTGTGGCCCCAAGCCGCCGCCAGCGCCTTGTACAGCGCATGGGTCGTTTGTTACGAAAATCGCAATGCTCCTCAGTTATTTTTGAAAAAATGGGAGTATGATCAAAAATGCCTGTATTTCCGCAATAAAATATCGTGTATTTTAAAACACTGTGCCCAGTATATGCGGCGGCGCAAGTTGGGACGGTTCTAACGGCCGCCTGTTTGCCGGCGTCGTAAGCTGGATGGGCAGCCGATATCAGAGGATTTGCCCGTTTCCTGAAAAGCCGTTATAATCCCCTGCTTTACAGAATTCTGTCTTCGCGTTCCTGTTTTCGCGAAGAGAAACTGACATCGAATCCTAGGAAATATTCATGGCAAATACCGCACAAGCGCGCAAACGCGCTCGTCAAGCAGTCAAGCAAAATCTGCATAATTCGAGCCAGCGCTCGACGCTGCGTACCGCCGTCAAGGCCGTGCGCAAAGCCATCGGCGCCGGCGACAAGGCAGTTGCGGCGCAAGTGTTCCAGGCTTCGATTTCCACCATCGATCGTATCGCCGACAAAAAAATCATTCATAAAAACAAGGCTGCACGCCACAAGAGCCGCTTGGCTGCTGCCCTGAAAGCGCTGGCTTAAGCTCAAGCGCATTGACGTCGGCCGCCCGGCGCGGCAGGCGAAAAAATCATGAAACCCGGATGACGTCAGTCATCCGGGTTTTTTTGTCTCTGGTTGTCGATGCTGTTAAGTGGAGCGCTCGGCTTGCCGCTGGCGAGCGACAAGCGCAACGAATGCTTATTTTCTACCCGGCAAGCCGTCGATCACCGCGCCCGGCTTGATGTTTCTCTGCTTGAACCAGCCCCGATTCATTTCCAGCGCATACCTGACCGGCCCAGCGGCGCAATGCGATTCCAACGACTGCGCCTGCATTTCCTCGATGTTGACGATCTTGCCGCCTTGATCGATGAACGCCACCGCCAGCGGAATCAGGGTGTTTTTCATCCACATGCAGGTCCGGACCGGCGCTTCGAACACAAACACCATGCCCTCGTTCGGCCCCATTTTCTGGCGAAACATCAAGCCCTGCTGGCGCTCGGCGTCATTGGCGGCGAGTTCTGCGCTGATCAGGTGGATGCCTACGTTCAGTGGAATCGTCGGCAATTTCTGCGGCTCCTGGGCTAGGGCGCCGGCCCCGAGCAAGGCGGCTGCGAGCAGGAATATGGTGCGGCGGGCGGAAGAGCGGATCATGGATTGGCTGCCAATGCAGAAAATGTGCAGAAAATGCGGAAGAGCCGCATTGTCGCATTCCGGAAAAGAAAAAGGCAGGACGCGCCTGCCTTTTCCGCTATCACCAAGGCGGAATTACTTGGCAGGTGCTTCAGCCGGAGCAGCAGCTTTGGCTTTTTTGGCTTTGCTGGTTTTTTTCGCTTTTTTGACTTTCTTTGCTTTCGGTGCGGCTTCGGCAGCGGCGGGAGCAGGCGCAGCAGCGGCGGCAGGCGCAGCAGGTGCGGCGGGCGCAGCAGGTGCGTCGGCGGCGAAGGCGGAAGCAGCGAACAGACCAGCGATCAGGGCGGCGAGCAGGGATTTCATTTTAGTCTTTCGGATAGGTTGATAACGGTGATTCACATGAATCACTAGCAATAACGGCGGGCTTGGCAGCGCGGTTGACAAGTTTGGATAATATTCAGTCGCCTCCCAAATGCCAGGTTGGTGTTTCATATGGACCGATTCAGTATCTCGCGATAATCGCGCAGGTGGGTTGCGGCCGCACGTAAATTCGACCTTCGTGCGCTGCCTGAAAACAATAGAGATTGCCGCGCAATGCCTAAAAAATGCGCTGTGCGTAGAGTCGACGCTTGAGGGCCGAGGCTGGCGAGAGAAAGGCCGGGGAGATGAACCCGTCCGGGCCAACGAGTTCGAGTGGACAAGAAAAAGGCCAGCACAATGTCTGGCCTTTTTGGTTGTCAGTGGTGGAGCGGAGGAGGATCGAACTCCCGACCTCTGCATTGCGAACGCAGCGCTCTCCCAGCTGAGCTACCACCCCACATAGATGAATATTGTAGTGCAACTTCGGGCGTAAGAATAGTCCCGGTGTGACTTGATTTTCGCCCGCTCCGCGGCGGCTGGCGTTCGCGGTACGACATGACTATTGTCATGGTTTTGATCGGTATCTGGGAATACCGTACCGAACTAGTGCGATATGGCCAGAAGCGGCACGCTATCGGTCGCATCGCATCCGTTGTGCAATTGAAAATCTGTATCAGCCAGAGGACGTAGCAATGCAACGATCAACTTCAGTCTTGCCCGCCGGCGCGACACGCAAGGAGTGCCGGTAATGGCGGCTAGCGCGATCAGCAATCGCGTCTCGCACTGGACGCCAGCATACTTCGGCGTGGCGCTGCTCAACTTCCTGGTGGCGCAGGGGCTGATGGTGGGCGGCTGGGTGTACCCGGCACAGCCGTTGATGGTGCCGGCGACGTTCGCGGCGGTCCATCTGCTGGTATTGGGTTGGCTGACCTTGCTGATGTTCGGGGCGCTGTTCCAGTTCGTTCCGGTCATTACCTCGCGCCAGTTGCCGAGCCAGAAGCTGGCCTTGGTGGCGCTGATCTTGATGGAGGCTGGCGTACTTGGGATGGTCGCCGGTTTCTCGGCCATGGCGCTCGGTTCGGAGCGGTTTGTGCATTGCTTGCCGGTTGGCGGTTCGCTGGTTGCGCTCGGCGCTTGTGTCGCCATTGGCGATATCGTAGTACCGCTGGCGGGTGCGCGGCCGCTGGAGTTGCCAGGCCGCTTCGTGCTGGCCGGCTTCGCCTTCCTGATCACGACCATGACGCTCGGCTTGCTGCTGGCGCTGGGCTTGACCGTGCCCGCGTTGGCGCCCGCGCTGGCGCCGCTGCTCGGCGGCGGCGTCGGCTATCACGCGCTGGCCGGCATCGGCGGCTGGTTCACGTTGACCGCGATCGGCGTCAGCTACAAGTTGCTGCCGATGTTCATGCTGGCACCGGAAGAGCGCGGCTGGGTGGGGGATGCGGTGCTAGGCTTGAGCGCTGCCGGCTTCGTCTTGGTGGTCGGGGCCGAGCTCCTCAATTTGTTCGTACCCTTGGGCGCCGTGGCGCTTGTCGCCTGGATCGGATTCGGCGCGGTGGCGGCCGGGATCGTGCTGTACCTAGTGGATGTGGTGCGGATGTATCGGACGCGCCGGCGCGCGCTGATCGAATTACAGAACCGGGTGTCGGTAGGCGCATTCGTCGCGCTGGCGGCCTGCCTGCTGCTGTTCGCGCTGCTGCTGGCGACCGGCAGCGTCGCCCGCTATGTCGGCGTCCTCGGTTTCCTGGTGCTGTTCGGCTGGCTTTCCGGCCTCGGCTTGAGCCAGTTGTTCAAGGTGGTTGCCTTTCTCGCCTGGCTGGAACTCTTCGGCAGCAAGCTGGGGCGCGGGCCGGTGCCGCGCGTGCAGGATCTGGTCAACGAAAAGCGGGCGGCACCCTGGTTCACGGTTTACTTTGCCGCCGTGGCGGTGGCAACCGTGGCCGGCCTTCTGGGTTACCAGTTGGCGTGGCGTGCCGCCGTTGCGGTTTGCATGCTGACCACCATCTTTTTGGGGGTTGAATACTGGCGCGCCTATCGCGGCAAATACGCGGCCTCCATGCCTGCCCGTCCCGCTTCATTTCCACGTCCATTGCCTGAAGGTAAACGCCCATCATGAACAACCCTGAACCGTACACACTCGACGTCCGCGAACAACTGCGCAACGGGGGCGAGCCGTTTCCGCAGATCATGCAGGCGGTAGGCCAGTTGGCGCCGGACCAGCCGCTGCGGCTGCTGGCCACCTTCGAGCCACTACCGCTGTATGCGGTATTGGGCAAAAAGGGCTATGGCCACAGCGCGCTGCATCGCGATGATGGCGATTGGGAAGTGCTGTTTACCCCGGGCCAGGCGGCTACTCAACCGGCACCGCAGAAAGCGGCTCCGGCTGCTGCCGCTACGAATGCCGACTGGCCCGCACCCGCCGCCCATCTGGACAACCGTGGACTGCAGCCGCCGGAGCCGATGATCCTGATTCTGGAGGCGCTCGAGCATCTGGCGCCGGGCGAGGTGCTGGCGGCAATCAACGAGCGCGATCCGGTATTCCTTTACCCCGAACTCGAAGCGCGCGGCGCGACCATTCGCACCGAACAGAAAGGCGACGGCGTCCATCTGCTGATTCGCAAAGGAGCGCCGGCATGAGCGCGCCGACCGTCGAGGAAGCCTACCTGGCGCTGCACGACGTCATCGATCCAGAGCTGGGCTACAACATCGTCGACATCGGCCTGGTGTACAAGCTGGAGATCGTCGACGGCTTGTTGAAAGTCACCATGACCATGACCACGCGCGGTTGCCCGGCACAGGATTACATCATGGGCGGCGTGGACGAACGCGGCGCGGCGATTCCCGGTATCGATGACGTCGACATCGAGCTAGTGTGGGAGCCGCCGTGGTCGCCCCAGATGATGTCGCCGATCGCCAAGGAATACTTCGGCATCACCGAGGATGGCGCATGAGCGCAGCCGGACGCGCGGACGAGGATGCCGTTATCGCGCTGAATCGCGTATTCGTGCGCGCGCTGCTTGCGCTCGGTGCCGCCGGCGAATCCGAACAGGCGTGCCGGCTGGCCGCCGGCGCCTGGTCGATGTTGCGCCAAACCTACCCACGGGAAGCCGAGCGCCTGAACGGTGCGCTGCACGCTCTGACCCGCAATTCCCCTGTAACCCCTGCTGTAACCCTACCAACTGATGGAGAAAAACATGGCTGAACCAAAGATTCTCGACGTCCGCACCTTCATTCCCGCCGAACGCCACCGGCTGATTTTCACAACCTACAACGAGCTGAGCCCGGGGCAAAGTTTTGTGCTGGTCAACGACCACGATCCAAAGCCGCTTTATTATCAATTTGATGCCGAGCACAGCGGCAAATTCTCCTGGGAATACAAGGAGCAAGGGCCGCAAACCTGGCGAGTCGAAATCGGCCGCGTCGGCGCTGCCTGATCGCGACCGCAACTCCACGACGCCCGCGCACGCCGATAGGCGGCGCGGGCGTTTTTGCATTCCACATTGCTCCACTGTAGGTGTTGGCAATAAAAATTTGATCTTCCCCGTTTCCTGCTAATCCATATGCAGGATAGAGGCCAAATAGGAATTTACAGAAGATTCCTTTGACCTCCAGATATCACCATCTGCCCTTTGCCTGGGCGCATTTTTCCCCACTCACACCAAGCCACCGTGTTCGCCATGGCAATGTGGTCGGATGCTTGTCAGCCTACTGACGCCAGAGGCCGATATATGCCGCCCTGACGGGTGGGCTCCCCCCTTCCATTTGACGCAAAGCCACAGTTTTGTGCAGTCGGCCATATCGTTGCAGAAAACCGGTTGCTTAGTATTCATAAATGTATATAATTATGTATACATTGAATCCAGTGAATCCTTTTGGCGCTGGGTCATAGGCAAAAACCAGAAATGCGCGTCACGCGTTCCAGATCATCCACATACAGTACAAGGAAAATCCATGACTCGACTTAGCGGCGCAGAAGCGATGGTGCGCATGCTTCAACTGAACGGCGTCAAGCACATCTTCGGCTTGTGCGGCGACACCAGCCTGCCTTTCTACGATGCGCTGGCGCGCCTCGATCATGGCATCGACCACATCCTGACCCGCGACGAGCGTAGCGCCGGCTATATGGCGGACGCCTATGCGCGCGTGACCGGCAAGGTCGGCGTGTGCGAAGGTCCGAGCGGCGGCGGCGCCACCTATCTGCTGCCGGGGCTGGTCGAAGCCAACGAGTCGTCGATCGCGGTGCTGGGAATTACCTCGGACGTCTCGGTCGGTTCGCGCGGCAAATATCCGCTGACCGAACTCGATCAGGAAGCGCTGTACCGGCCGCTGACGAAATGGAATACGACCATCGACCGCGCCGACCAGCTTCCCGGCGCGGTACGTGCCGCTTTCCGCGCCATGACCACCGGCCGCCCCGGTTCTGCCCATCTATGCTTGCCGTATGACGTGCAGCAGCATGAAGTCGATGCCAAGGACGTCTGGGCGCAGCCAGGACACGACAAGTTCCCGGCGATGCGCCACGCTCCCGATCCGGCGGAAATCGTGCGCGCTGCCGAAAAGCTGGTGGCCGCCCGTGCACCAGTCATCCTGTGCGGCGGCGGCGTGGTGATCGCCGGCGCCTGCGAGGCGCTTGCCGATCTCGCGGAAAGCCTGAATGCGCCGGTTTGCACCACGGTCAGCGGACAAGGCAGCCTGGCCGACACGCATCCGCTGAACGTCGGCGTAGTCGGCTCCAATGGCGGCATCATGGCGACCCGCGAAGTGATCGCCGGCGCCGATCTGGTACTGCTGATCGGCTGTCGCGCCGGCTCGACCTCGACCGAGCACTGGCGCTTCCCGAGCCGCAATGTGCCGATCCTGCATATCGATTCGGACCCGATGGCGATCGCTGCCAACTATCAGACCGAGGTGGCGATGGTCGGCGATGCCCTGCTGGCGCTGCGGGCGCTGAACGGCGAAGTCAAGGCGCGCATCAAGGAACGGCCGTCGGACGCGGCGGATGGCAAGGCGATCACCGCTAGGGCGAAGAGCGCCAAACTGCAGGCGTTCCGGCCGCTGGCAGCTTCGCTCGACATGCCGATCAAGCCGGAACGCGTGGTTGATGCACTGAATCGCCTGCTGCCGGCGGATGCGGTGGTGGTAGCGGACCCCGGTACGCCGTGCCCGTATTTCTCGGCCTACTTCGAAGCCTCCAAGCCGGGGCGCCATTTCATCACCAACCGAGCGCACGGCGCCCTCGGTTTTTCGATGGCGGCCGGCATCGGCGCCGCTTTTGGCCGCCCGAACTCGAAGGTGGTGTCGGTGATGGGCGATGGCAGCTTCGGCTTCACCGTCGGTGAAATGGAAACCATCGTGCGCCGCAAGGTACCGCTCTTGATGATCGTGCTGTCGAACTCCGTCTACGGCTGGATCAAGGCCAGCCAAAAGGCTGGGTACGACGAGCGCTACTTCTCGGTCGATTTCGACCGTACCGACCACGCGCGCGTCGCCGAAGCTTATGGCGTCACGGCCTGGCGCGTCGAGGATCCGGCCAAGCTGGACGCGGTGCTGAAGGCGGCGATCGAGCACGGCGGCCCGGCGCTGGTCGATATCATCGCTCAGCCGTTGCAAGACACCGCGGCGCCGGTCAGCCAGTGGATGGGGTGAGTTGAGATGAGCCAATTTGTCAATCCGCCGCAACCGGTGAACGAACCGATCCTGCAATACGCGCCGGGTTCCGGCGAACGTGCCGCGCTTGAGGCCGCGCTGCAGGAGATCAAAGGCGCCAAGGCTGAAATTGTTCCGATCGTCAACGGCAAGCGTTGCGCGGTTTCCGACAAGATCGCCTTTCGCGCGCCGCACGACCATGGACTGGTGCTGGGCGAGGTGGGGAAGGCAGATGCCGCTACGGTCGGCGCGGCCATCGATGCTGCGATTGTCGCCCAGCCTTCCTGGGCCGCCCTACCGTTTGCCGAGCGTGCCGCGGTTTTTCTGAAAGCGGCCGATCTGCTCAGCGGCCCGTGGCGCGCGCGCCTGAACGCCGCGACCATGCTGGGTCAAAGCAAGACCGCCTACCAGGCGGAAATCGACAGTGCTTGCGAGCTCGCCGATTTCCTGCGTTTCAACGTGCACTTCGCCAGCCAGCTCTACCAGGAACAGCCGATTTCCGGCGCCGGCTGCTGGAACTCGACCGACTACCGGCCGCTGGAAGGCTTCGTGTATGCAGTGACGCCCTTCAACTTCACGGCGATTGCCGGCAACCTGGCGAGTGCGCCGGTACTGATGGGCGGTACCGTCGTCTGGAAGCCGAGCGACAAGTCGCCGCTCAGCAACGCCTTGCTGATGGAGTTGTTCCAGCAGGCAGGTCTGCCTTCGGGCGTCATCAATTTCGTCCCGGGCCATGCGGCGGCGGTTTCCGAGCAGGTGCTGGCGCACCCGGCGCTGGCCGGCGTGCATTACACCGGATCGACTCCGGTCTTCAAGGCACTCTGGCAGACGGTGGCGATGCATTTTGACAATTACCGGAATTTCCCGCGCTTGGTGGGCGAGACCGGGGGCAAGGATTTCGTGCTGGCGCACCCCTCGGCCGATACCGGGGAAGTCGCGGTTGCCTTGCTGCGCGGCGCGTTCGAGTACCAAGGGCAGAAGTGCAGCGCCGCATCGCGCGCCTACATTCCGCAAAGCATGTGGCCGGCCCTGAAAGCGCGCCTGCAGGACGAGATCGCGACGATCCGCATGGGCGATGTCTGCGACTTGTGCAACTTCATGGGCGCGGTAATCGATCAGTCCGCCTATCGCCGACTGGAAGCTGCGATCGGCGAGGGCAAGGAGGCGGCAGGCGTGCGCCTGGTCGCGGGCGGCGATTGCTCGTCCGAGCAAGGCTGGTTCGTGGCGCCGACCGTGTTCGAAGTCGAGGATCCGCGCCATATGCTGATGACCAGGGAGCTGTTTGGACCGGTGCTGGCGATCCACGTCTATCCGGACCAGGACTGGAGCGAGATGCTGGAAGTGATCGACTCCACCTCGTCCTATGCGCTGACGGGCGCGGTATTCGCCCGCGAGCGGCAAGCAATCGTCGAGGCCAAGCAAGTGCTGCGCAACGCTGCCGGAAATTTCTACGTGAACGACAAGCCCACCGGGGCAGTCGTCGGCCAGCAGCCGTTCGGCGGCGCGCGCGGCAGCGGCACTAACGACAAGGCTGGCTCGATCTGGAACCTGACGCGCTGGGTATCGCCGCGCACCATCAAGGAGACTTTCGTTCCGCCGACGGCGTATACCTATCCCCATATGCGGACTTGAAGAGAAGGCGGCGCCCCAGCTCGCCGCGCCGCACGGCAGATTGAGGAAGGTATTTTGAGATACTTTAATGTATATTTCTATGGATACATTTTGGATGGATGCAACACACACAAGGAATTGTGGAGAACCCATGGCAGCCCAATCCAAGGATCCCGTTATGCGGAGCGTACCCGGCCTTGATCACCTCGGCCTATATGCACAGGCCATGGAGACCATCGCTGCGCAATATCAGCGGCTCGGGTTTCAGCTGACGCCCCTGTCGCAGCACTCGGGACTGGACGCGGCGACCCAGCAGGTCGTCAAGAGCGGCATTGCCAACCGCTGCGCCATGCTGCGCCGCGGATATATCGAGTTGTTGGCGGTCGTCGATCCGGCCTTGGACCAGCGCGGCTTGCCGGCCGGATTGGCACGCTATGCCGGCATGCATATCCTGGCATTTCGCACCGAGCACGTCGAGCAGACCATTGCCGCCCTGCATGCGGCCGGCTTTGCCGCCACCCATGGCGGCCTGCAGCGTCACATAGAGACGCCGGAGGGGCTGCGGCCCGCACGCTTCAGTCAGGTGCGTACGCCTTTGGAGGAAATGCCGGAAGGGCTGGTATTGACGCTGCGCCATGAGACGCCCGAATTACTCTGGCAGGAACCTTACCTGGAGCATCCCAACGGCGCGATCGGACTGGACGAAGTCGTGGTGGCGGTAGACCGGCTGGATGAGGCGGAGGCGCGTTATGCCCGCTATTTCGGCTGCCGCGGCAGCCGTACCGGCGGCGAGATCCGCTTCACCCTGAATCCCGGAGCGTTTGTGCTGGCCGATCGGGCGGCGCTGGAGGTCCGTTTCCCCGGACTCCAGGTTCCGGTTCTGCCATTCCCGGCGGCGATGGTGGTCGGTGTTGCTGACCTGGCGCGTACCGAATTCGTCTTGCGCGCCAACCAGGTTCCCTTCGAGCGGCGCGCCAAGACCCTGTCTGTCAACAGCGACCAGGCGGGCGGTGCGGCAGTGGTTTTTCGGGAGGAGGAGTAAAGCGGGCCGCTGTATAGCAAGCAGCGCCGGACGGAATGTGGAATACCTAAAAAAGTGCATTTTAAATCACGGGTAACTATGCCAATCGACAGACTTCGGATTGCATGAAAAGGAGACAGCAACATGTATGAGATTTTCAGGAACAAGCACGGCTTCAAGAAACTCGTCACGTCGGTCGCGACGGCGTTCATGATGAGCGCCGGCATCGGCGTGCCCAGCGCCGCAGCTGCGGAAAAGGTGACGTTTGCCTACCCGACCAACATTTCCCTATCGAACGCACCGACCCTGATGGCGGTCGGCATGGGGTATTTCAAGGAAGCGGGCCTGGACGTGCAGATCACCTTCTTCCAGGGAGCGGCGGTGATGCTGCCGCAAGTCACGCAGAAGCACGTCACCTTCGGCTGGTTCCCGCCCGATTCGCTGATCGTTTCGCGCCAGCCCGGGCGCGATCCGCTGCCGGTCAAGATGTTCTACAACGGCATCTACCTGTCGCCCTATGAAATCGTGGTGACCAAGAACAGCCCGGTCAAAGCGCTGGAGGATTTGAAGGGCAAGAAGATCGGCGTTGGCGCGATGTCCTGGGGCAACCTGGCCGTGACCAAGGCGATGCTCAAAGGCCTCGGCTACGAATTGCAGAAAGATTATGAATTCGTGCCGGTCGGCGTCGGCGCCACTGCCTTGCGCGCCCTGACCGACGGCAAGATCGACGCGCTGAACCTGTTCGACACCTTCCACGTGCAGATGGAGGCGATGGGCACCCAACTGCGCCGCCTGCCGGAAAAGCAGCGCTATCGCGAACTGTTCTCGAGCGGCTGGATCGCCCATGAAGACACCCTGCGTACGCGGCCGGATTTGGTGGTGACCTTCGCCCGAGCGGCCACCAAGGGCGTGGTCGCCTGCAATGCCAATCCGGAAGCCTGCGTCAAGAATTTCTGGAGCCTGTACCCGAACACCAAGCCGGTCGAGGGTACGGAAGAGCAGAAACTGGCGGATGCCGTCAATGTGCTCAAGGTGCGTTTGAAGACCATGTTGCCTGAATCCGGGCACAGTCGGATGGGCTACTACACCGAGCAGTCGTGGAAGGATTATGTCGAAACCCTGCACATGGGCGGACAGCTTGCCTCCAAGGAGGTCGCGGTCGACAGCCTGTACACCAATCAGTTCGTCAAGGAAATCAACAACTTTGATGCAGCGGCGGTGGCCGCAGGCGCGAAGGCAAAGTAGATTGGAGCAAATGTGAGTTCTGTAACTTCCTTGAATGTTGCGTCTCCGGCAGCCGCGCCCGCCGGATGCGGCCGGCCCCTGCTGGTGGCCGAGGATCTGAGCGTCGTCTATCGGACCAGCAAAGGTCCGATCGCGGCGGTGGAAAATCTTTCGCTCCAGATTTGCGCTGGCGATTTCGTGTCGGTGGTCGGACCTTCCGGCTGCGGCAAATCGACGCTGGTGAAGATCTTCAGCGGCCTGCTGAAACCGTCGAAAGGGAAGGTCCAACTCAACGGAACTTCGATCGACCGTCCGCGCGGCGACGTCGGCATCGTCTTTCAGCAGCCGACGCTGCTGCCATGGAAGACTGTGCTGGAAAACGTACTGGTGCCGGTGCGCGCACTGAATCAGGACTCACCGGAGTCCCGTGCCAAGGCGCTTGAGCTGCTGCGTTTGGTCGGGCTGGAGAAATTCGCTGCCAACTATCCAAACGAACTCTCCGGCGGCATGCAGCAGCGAGTCGGCATCGCACGCGGACTGATTCACAATCCTTCATTGCTCTTGATGGACGAGCCGTTTTCCGCGCTCGATACGATGACGCGCGATCACATGAGCATCGAACTGCAGCGCATCTGGATGGCGACCCGCAAGTCCGCGCTGTTCATCACGCACAGCATCCCGGAAGCCGTGTTCCTGTCCGATCGCATCGTCGTGATGTCGGCCCGTCCGGGCCGGATCATCCGCGAGATCAAGGTAGACCTGCCGCGGCCGCGCACCCTGGAGACGCTTGCCGATCCGGCTTTCAACCGCCTGTGTGGTGAACTGCGCACGCTGTTCGAAGACCTGGTGCATTTTGACTGAACGAGAACCGTATGCGAGAAACCATCAAAGCAATTGTTTATCCCATGATCACCGCCGTTGTGCTGATCGTCGCGTGGATCGTTAGCATCCGGGTGTTCGGGGTTCCCAATTACCTGATCCCGGCGCCGGAATCGGTGTTGGCGGCACTCAAGAGCGGATATATCGATGGCCAGTACTGGCCGCACTTCTTTTTCACCCTGCAGAGCACGACGCTCGGCTACCTGATCGGCTGCAGCCTGGCGATCGTGGTCGGCACCGTTCTGGCCGAATCGAAAACCTTCGAGCGTTTTCTCTATCCATACATCATCGCCCTGCAGTCGACACCCAAGGTGGCGATCGCGCCGCTGATCCTGGTCTGGTTTGGCTTCGGCATGGCATCGAAGGTGGTGATGGTGGCTATGATGAGCTTCTTCCCGATGTTCATCAATACCGTGGTCGGCATCCGCCAGACCAACCCGGCCATGCTGGACTTGATGAAGGTCTTTTCGGCATCGCGTACCCACGTCTTTTTGAACGTCAAGCTGCCGGCTGCAGCCGGCCATATTTTCGCTGGTTTGCAGATCTCGGTGGTGTTGAGCCTGATTGGCGCGGTGGTTTCCGAATTCATTTCCTCCACCAAGGGCCTGGGCTACCTGATCCAGTCGGCGTCGGTGAACATGGACGTGGCCACGATGTTCGCCTGCCTGTTCAGCCTGATCCTGATCGGTCTCGGCGGCACCCAGTTGATGCGCTATTTGCATCGCAAGCTGGTGTTCTGGGACAGCGCCCATGGCTCCACTACCCAGACCGAATAACGCAGGTACCGTCTACACGAAGGCGAGGCAATGGATTTTCACGAATGCTATGCGCTGAGCTACGGTTCGGCGCGGGACAAATTTTGCTCGGCCGCCCTTGCGGCGGGAGGGCGGCTGCACCATTACCTGCATCCGGATTGCACAGGGCCAGACGGCGCAGGGCTGCAGGTCGACGTCGCCTGCTTCGGCTGGGCGGACGCGCCGCGCCGGTTGCTGGTAGTGAGCGGCACGCACGGCCTGGAGGGCTTCTGCGGCTCTGCCGCACAACTGGCCTGGATCAAGAGCGGTGGCCCGGCGCTGCTCGATCCCGAGGTGGGCGTGGTAATGGTGCACGCAATAAACCCCTGGGGCTTTGCGCACCTCAGCCGGACCACCGAGAACAACGTCGATCTCAACCGCAATTTCGTCGACCACGGCGCGCCGGTTCCGGATAATCCCGGCTACGATCAGTTGCATCCGCTCCTGCTGCAAGACGAATGGAGTGCTGAAACGCAGGCCGCTGCACAGCAGGCGATGGACGACTATGCGGCTCGCAATGGTGCCGACCAGCTTTATGACAGCCTGGCGCGCGGACAATACCGGCATCCGGATGGATTGAATTTCGGGGGCAGCGGCCGCGAGTGGTCGAATCGGATTCTGGAGGAAATCGTCCGAACCCATCTTGCCGGCGCCGAGAAAGTTGCCTTGATCGACTGGCATACCGGAATAGGCGACTATGGCGAGCCGTTCTTCCTTTGTTTCAACCAGGAGGGGAGCGCCTTGTATGCCGAGGCGGCCAAATGGTGGGGCGAGGAACGAATCAAGGACCAGCAGCCGCATGGCCGGGCTCGTCCCAATTATCGCGGACTACTGTTTTATGGCGTGCAGAATTTCCTCGGGGATGTGCCGCTATGCGGTGCCGTAATCGAATTCGGCACCCGCGGCTGGCATATGCGGCGGATGCTGCGCCTCGACCTGTGGCTGAAGTTTAAGGCCGATCGCGCCAGCGAACGCTACGTGATGCACCAGGCCGATTTGCTCGACGCATTCTGCCCGGCCGACCAGATCTGGCGCGACAGCACGGTCCGGCATGCGCTGGAAATTACCGGGCAGGCGCTGACCGGTCTGGTGGCTTGGAAGGGAGAGGTCTGATGGCAGCCCCCAACAACCTCGGTGCACCCGGAGCGGCAGGGCGCGATTCCGCGAAGGTCGCGCTGATCGACCTTGGCGGCGAGAACGATCCCCGTCAATTCACGTTCGCGCAATTCGATGCTATCGCCGATGGCGTTGCCCGTGGGCTGCTGGGGCGCGGCCTGAAACAGGGCGAACGCGTGGCAATCCTGTCGGCCAACCGCATGGAATTTCTGGCCGCATATTTCGGTACCATGCGTGCCGGGCTGGTCGCGGTCCCGGTGAACCATCGGCTGCCGGCGACAACGGTCGATTTCATTCTGCAGGATAGCGGCGCGCGCCTGGTTTTTGGCGATGCCGCACGCCGTCCGCTGTGCCCCGCGAATCTGCCGGTGATCGAGTTTGGCACAGACCATGCGGATGGTTTCGACCGATTTCTCGATCCCGGCGAATTCACGCCACGACAACCGGATCCTGGGCAAGCCGCGGTTTTTCTATATACGTCGGGCTCTACCGGACGCCCCAAGGGCGTGGTGCTGTCCCACTCCGGCTATCTGTGGACGGTCCAGACCCGCATCGCGGCGACGAATTTCGAACCGCATCGGTTTCTGGTGGCGGCACCGCTGTATCACATGAACGCGTTGAACACCGTCAAGCTCGCGCTGGCCGGCCACGGCACGATTGTTCTCATGCCGCAGTTCTCGGCGCCAGCCTACGTCGAGGCGATCGACCACTATCGTTGTACCTGGCTGACCGCGATCCCGACCATGATCGCGCTGATCGCCAGTCGAGGAGAAGCAATGGCCGACGCCGACCTGTCCTGCGTGCAGATGGTACGCATGGGATCGGAGCCGGTCACGCAACGAATCATCGACAGCGCACGCGCGCTGTTCCCGGCGGCGGCGATCGGCAACGGTTACGGCACCACGGAGACCGGCGCGGTCGTGTTTGGTCCGCATCCGCAAGGCGTGGCGGCGCCTCCGCTGGCGCTGGGTTATCCACATGCGGCAGTGCAGTTGCGCCTGGTCAGTGGCGACGATCTGGATGCCGACGAAGGCGTTCTCCAGATCAAATCGCCGGCGCTCATGCTCGGCTATCACGGGCTGCCGGAACTGTCGGCATCGGCTATGAGCAGCGATGGTTTCTACATCACCGGCGACGTGGTGCGGCGCGATGAAAACGGTTTCCACTATTTCGTCGGGCGCGCCGACGACATGTTCGTCTGCGGCGGCGAGAACGTGTATCCGGGCGAAGTGGAGGCGATGCTGGAGCGCCATCCGGATATCCAGCGCGCCTGCATCGTGCCGATCGCCGATGCGCTCAAGGGCAGCAAGCCGGTGGCCTTCGTCGTCCTACGGCCCGGCGCCCGCCTCGGCGTGCAGGAAGTCAAGGATTACGCATTGAGCAACGGCCCCGCCTACCAGCATCCGCGCGCGGTTCACTTCGTTGCCAGCCTGCCGGTCAGCGGGACTGACAAGATCGACCGCAAGGCGGTGCTGGAACTGGCCACCCGCCTGAGTAGCTAAGCGGCATCCAGGATGCATGGCGGGGCGATGGCCGGCAGAGCCATCCCCGGCTTCGATTCAACCTATTTGTCAACTGGAGTAAAGGAAGCTTATGAAAGCCGTAGTTATTCACGGGCATGGCGGCCCCGAGGTATTGAATTACGACACCGCATTTCCTGACCCGAAAGCCGGTGAAGGCGATGTCATCCTGCGCGTCAAGGCCACTTCCCTGAACTATCACGACGTGTTTACCCGTCGCGGCATGCCCGGCATCAAGCTGAATTTTCCGCTGATCATGGGTCTGGACGTCGCCGGCGAGATCGTTGAAGTCGGCGCCGGCGTCGAGGGCTGGGCGGTGGGCGACCGCGTGCTGGTGGACCCGATCAACCGCATCGAAGGCGGCCTGATGGGCGAAACCGTGCACGGCGGCCTGGCCGAATATTGCTGCGCCCGCGCGCACCAGTTGATCAAGATACCGGCTGGCGTCAGCTACCAGCAGGCGGCGGCGCTGCCGGTTGCCTTCGGCACCGCTTACCGCATGATGAACACCATCGGCCAGGTGGCGGCCGGCGAGAAGGTACTGGTGCTAGGCGCCAGCGGCGGGGTCGGTGTCGGCTGCGTCATGCTGGCCAAGATCGCCGGAGCCGAAGTGGTGGCCTGCGCCAGCAGCGAGGCGAAAATGAAGCGCCTGACCGAGTTGGGGGCGGATCACGTCATCAATTATGCCAGCGAGGACTTTGCCAAGGCCATTTACCAGATGTACGGCAAGCCGCACCGTCGCCAGTTCGAGGGCGGCGTCGACGTCGCAGTCAACTTCACCGGCGGCGATACCTGGGTCAAGTCGATGCGCTGCCTGCGGCGTGGCGGCCGCCTGCTGACCTGCGGCGCCACCGCCGGCTACGACCCGCAGACCGACCTGCGCTTCATCTGGACTTTCGAGCTCAGCATTCGCGGCTCGAACGGCTGGATGCGCGAGGATCTGCACGCCTTGCTCGACCTGGTCGACGCCGGCAAGATGCAGGTGCCGGTCGACCGGGTATTGAGCCTGGAAGATGCCGGCGAAGCCTTGCGCCTGATCGAAGATCGGGAAGTCATGGGGAAAGTGGTGGTGACGCCATGAGCACGACGATGACGATCGAGGAGATGCAGCAGCGCCTGGAAAAAGCTCCGTTCAACAGTTTTCTCGGCTTGAAGGTACTATCGGCGGATTACGAGAAGCAGGAAATCGTGATGCAGATGGGCCTGCGGCCGGAGTTCGAACGGATTGCGGGCAGCGGCCAGTTCCATGGCGGGATCATCTCGGCGGTGATCGATGCGGTCGGCCATTATTCGGTCATGATGATGATCGGCAAACCGCTGGCGACCATCAATTTCCGTACCGACTATCTGCGCCCGGCCAGCAATACCAGCCTGCGCGCGGTTGGCCGGGTCTGGCGCATCGGCAAAAGCATCTGCGTCGCCGACGTCGAGATTCTCGATGACGCCGGCAAGGTGGTGGCGATCGGACGCGCCAACTACGCCACGCCGGCTTGACGGCGCGACCCATCCTGCGGTGCGGATTCCTTCCGCACCGTTCAATTTGCGCGGGAACCGGCGTATGCTGGCTTCCGCCAATCCATCATGAAAACCAGCATCATGCATAAAGAAGCGATTCAAACCAGTGCGGCGCCGGCGGCGATCGGGCCTTATTCGCAGGGGATCAAGGCGGGCGGGACAGTCTACCTCTCGGGCCAGTTGGGCCTCGATCCGGTCAGCGGCCAGCTTGCCGATACCATCGAAGCCCAGGCACGGCAAGTGTTCGCCAACCTGCGCGCGGTTGCCGAAGCCGCCGGCGGCGGCCTGGACGACCTCGCCAAGCTCAACGTCTACCTGACCGACCTCGCGCATTTCCCGCTCGTGAACGAGATCATGGCCTCCTGCTTTTCCGAGCCCTATCCGGCGCGGGCGGCACTGGGCGTTGCCGCGCTGCCGCGCGGCGCGCAGATCGAAGTCGACGGCGTGCTCGTCCTTGCAGCCGATTGACCGGCCAGTCGCCGGTACTCCTCCTATGACGACCTCCATGAACGATCGAACCTGGGTGCAACAAGCGGTCTCGAAGATCGAGGCCGATTTTCACCGCTCCGCCGATACGCATCTGATTCCGGTGCCGCTGCCCGCTTATCCCGGTGTGTCGCTGTACCTGAAAGACGAGTCGAGCCATCCTACCGGCAGCCTGAAGCACCGGCTGGCGCGCTCGCTGTTCCTCTATGCCTTGTGCAACGGCTGGCTGAACCCGAACAGCACCGTGATCGAAGCCTCCTCCGGCTCGACCGCGGTTTCGGAAGCCTATTTCGCCCGCCTGCTCGGCTTGCCGTTCATTGCCGTCATGCCGGAAACCACCTCGCCGGAAAAGATCGCGGCGATCCAGTTCTATGGCGGGCGCTGCCATCTGGTGAGTTCGCCGCATGCGGTGTATAGCGAATCCGAACGCCTCGCCCGTGAACTGGGCGGTCATTACATGGACCAGTTCACGTACGCCGAGCGCGCGACCGACTGGCGCAGCAACAACAACATCGCCGAATCGATCTTCCATCAGATGGAACGTGAACCCCATCCGGTGCCGGCCTGGATCGTCTGCAGTTGCGGCACCGGCGGCACCACGGCCACCATTGGCCGCTACATCCGCTATCTCGGCTTCGATACGCGCGTCTGCGCCACCGATCCGGAAAACTCGGTGTTCTTCGACGCCTACGCCAGCGGCAATGCCGAGCTGCGGCTGGAATCCAGTTCGCTGATCGAAGGCATCGGCCGCCCGCGAGTCGAGCGCTCGTTCATCCCCGGCGTGATCGACGGCATGCTGAAGGTTCCCGATATTGCATCGCTGGCCGCAATCCGCTATCTCGAGCAGAGCCTGGGCCGGCGCTGCGGCGGCTCTACCGGTACCAATTTCATCGGCGCCCTGCATCTGGCGCGCCGGATGCATCGAGCAGGCGAGGCCGGTTCGATCGTCACCGTCTTGTGCGACAGCGGCGAGCGCTACCGGCATACCTATTACAATGACAACTGGCTCGCTTCCCAAGGGCTGAACATCGAGCCTGCAGTGGCAGCGGTAAAGGCTTGCGCCGAAACCGCCGCGCCCTTGCCTTGGAAGATATTGACCGGCGGAGGCATTTGAAATTCATGATCAGGCCAGCGAAAGACCCCTCTTCGGAAACGCCGGGCAAAGGGCGGCGCACCTCTTCCCAGGTATTCGAGACCTTGCGGGACATGGCGATCTCGTACGAGATCAAGCCTGGCGAACGCCTGAACGAAGTGGCGCTGGCCGAACGGTTGGGCGTCAGCCGTACACCGGTGCGTGAAGCTCTCCACCTGTTGGCGCGTGACGGTTTTTTAGTGGAGTCGGGTCGCGGTTACATCCGCCGGCCCTTGAACGTGAAGGAGATGCTCGATCTTTACGAGACGCGCGAGGCGATCGAGGTGGAATGCCTGCGGCTTGCTGCAGAGCGGGCCACGCCGGCGCAGATTGCCGGCATCGAGGCCTTTCTGGCGGACAGCCTGAACATATCGCCCGAGGTGCCGGTGGTCGAGCTGGTTCAACTGGACGAAACTTTTCACCAGTTGCTGGCGGAGATGTCCGGCAACAGCGAATTGCAGCGCATCTTGCGCAGCCTTAACGAACGTATCCGCTTCATCCGCTGGATCAACATGGAACATACCGGCCGAAGCAAGACCCAGGCCGAGCATGCCGCGATCGTCGATGCGCTGCGGCGCCACGACCTGCAAGCCGCGCAGGGGCACATGCGCGGTCATATCTCGAAACGCACCGCCCAGATCAAGGAATCGATTACTCAAGGCCTGGCCAGGATCTTCCTGGATGGGGGAATTGACAGCGGACACTGATCCCAGAGCCATTCGGCGCAAACTGCGCGACCTGGTCGCCAACGCTTGTACGAGCTGGGTTGCGGATACGAAGACATGAGCAGCCACGACCAGTTCCGGGTACTGTCCGGGTACGATGACAAGCAATGGGAGTGGAGGGATTGCCGAACCACTTGGCCAGCCGCCGAGCGCAGCGGTTGACGCCAATTCGCTCTCGACACTATAGTGTGAAGATGATTTCCGACTTCGACCACCTTTCCGAAAAAATCCGCCAACTGGCGGAGTTGGCGCAATCGCTGCGCCGGGAGAATGCCGAGCTACGCCTGCAGGCCTCGGCGCTGGCTTCCGAAAATGCCGAACTGGCGCACCGCATGCAACTGGCACATCAGCGTGTGGCGGCCTTATTGGAAGCGGTTCCTGCCATGACTGCGGATCAGGAGCTGGCATGACCCAATTGGACGTGTCGATCATGGGCCAGCCCTACCGGCTGGCGTGCCGCGAGGGCGAGGAAGATGCCTTGCGACAGGCGGTTGCCTATCTGGACGACAAGATGTGCGCGATCCGCGATGCCGGCAAGCTAAAGGGTAACGACCGCATTGCGGTGATGGCGGCGCTTGGCATCGCCGCCGAACTGCTGGCGCTGAAGTCGCCCAGCGGGCCGTTGTCCGAGTTGACGATGGCAGAAGTGAAACAGAAAATTTCTGCCATGCATACGGTACTCGATCAGGCGCTGGCGCCGCAGGAAAATTTATTCTGACTCCGTGCGGAATAGAGGTTGTGAGGCGCCGCAGCGCGCCGAGCCACTCTGTCTCCAACTCAGCAAAAATCCTTGCGGGGCAGAGTTTGTAAGGCGCCGCAGCGCGCCGAGCTACTCGGTCCCAACTGATTAAAATTACCTACCTTCAACACATCACCAAACGGTTTGACATGCGACCCGAATAGGGTAGACTGAATGTCCCTGCCGTGTTCGCCATTGCCATATATTCCTTGAACCATTTATGCGCATCGGTTGCGGACCTTGTTTGATGGGAGTGCGCGTCGCTAGTCCGACGAACCCGAAGTTGAACTGCCTGTGACCACCTTGAACCGTCTTGGTTCGGGATGCCGGCAAAGCGGCACAGGCGGGGGTATGAATCGTGAGCGGCTGCATTGATGCAGCCGCTTTTTTTGGCGCCTCGATGTCGAAAGCCATGCGCTATTGGTTAATGAAATCCGAGCCGGACGAGGTCGGTATCGACGACGTATTGGCGGCGCCGAATCAGACGGTCGGATGGTTTGGCGTCCGCAATTATCAGGCGCGCAATTTCATGCGCGACGCGATGCGGGTCGGAGACGGAGTCCTCTTCTACCATTCCAGTTGCGCCGAACCGGGGATTGCCGGTCTGGCCGAAGTGGCGAGCGCCGCCTATCCGGACCCGAGCCAGTTCGACCGCAACAGCAAATATTTCGACCCCAAGGCGACACCGGACAACCCGCGCTGGCTGCAGGTTGACGTGCGCGCCATCACAAAAATTCGGCTGATCGATTTGCCGCAATTGCGCGCGCATGCCGAACTGGCCGACATGCAGGTGCTGAAGCGCGGCAATCGGCTGTCGATTACGCCGGTGGCGGCGCACGAATGGCGTTTCATTATGCAGCAGTTGCGGGCAGACGCCTGAGTACAGGAAGGGCTAAATGGATTTCGGTTTGATTTTTGCATTGCTGGCGCTAGGGGCGATGGTCGGCTTTGCCGCCGGCCTGCTCGGCATCGGCGGCGGCATGCTGCTGGTGCCGTTCATCACGCTGCTGCTGAGCTTGAAGCAGTTTCCCGAGCATCTGGTGGTGCATGTGGCGATCGCGACTTCGCTGGCGACCATCATGTTCACCTCGGTGGCGTCGGTGCGCGCGCATCACAAGCACGGCGCGGTGCAATGGCGGATCGTAGGCTTGCTGGCGCCGGGGATCCTGATCGGCTCCTGGATCGGGCCGTGGATCGGCACGCAGATGAACTCCTCCGTGCTGGCGGCGTTTTTCGGTGTGTTCGTGCTGCTGTCGGCGACGCAGATGCTGCTGAATAAAAAACCGGCGGCGACGCGCAGTTTGCCGCAGCGCTCCGGCATGTTCGCCGCCGGCGGCGCGATTGGCGTGCTGTCGGGGCTGGTCGGGGCTGGCGGCGGTTTCATCTCGGTGCCGTTCATGACCTGGTGCAATGTCAAGATCCACCAGGCGGTGGCGACTTCCGCCGCACTCGGCTTTCCGATTGCGCTGGCCGGCACGCTGTCGAACGTTTATTACGGCAGCAGCGTGCCCGATCTGCCGACGGGTTCGCTCGGCTTCATCTATCTGCCGGCGCTGCTGGTGATCTCGCTTGCCAGCGTCGTGATCGCTCCGCTGGGAGCGCGCACCGCGCACCGGCTGCCCGTCAAGTCCTTGCGCAAGATATTTTCGCTGATGCTGTATGTGCTGGCCGGCTACATGCTGTGGAAGGCGTTCGGTCGCTGAACCTGCTGCTTCTCAGTGGAGTATATTAAATAGATGGCCATTTTTTGCCCGATATCAGCCATCAATGTTGGGAGTATGTGGGTTCGGCAAGATCGCCTGAAAACCGTAGGCTAATGCTGCTCAGGCATTCCGGTACTGTTCGCGCAGCAGGTTTTTTTGCACCTTGCCCATCGTGTTGCGCGGCAGTTGCTCTTGAAAGAACACCTGTTTCGGCACCTTGAAGCCGGCGATTTTTCCTTTCAGCGCGCCGATGATCTGCGCCGCCGTCAGGTTTGCCTGCGGTCGCGCGATCACCACCGCTGTCACCGCTTCGCCGTAATCGGGGTGCGGCACGCCGATCACGGCCGATTCCAGCACGCCGTCGATTTCATCGATCACCAGTTCGATCTCTTTCGGATACACGTTGTAGCCGCCGGAGATGATCAGGTCCTTGCTGCGGCCGACGATTGTCAGGTAGCCGTCGGCAGTCCACTGGCCGACGTCGCCAGTCCGGAAATAGCCGTCGGCGGTGAATTCCTCGGCGGTCTTTTCCGGCATGCGCCAGTAACCGCTGAACACGTTCGGCCCCTTGACCTGCACCGCGCCCGCTTGCTGCGGCGCGCACGGCGTCCCGTTCTCATCCACTACGCGCACCGAGACGCCGGGCAGCGGCAGGCCGACCGTGCCGCCGATGCGTGCGCCATGGTAGGGATTGGAGGTCAGCATGTTGGTTTCGCTCATGCCGTAGCGCTCCAGGATGGTGTGGCCGGTGCGTTCGATGAAGGCGTGGAAGGTGTCGGTCAACAGCGGTGCCGAGCCGGAAATGAACAGGCGGATGTTGGCGCAGGTGTCGCGCGTGAAGCTGGCCTCGGACAGCAGCCGCACGTAGTAGGTCGGCACGCCCATGAAGATCGTGGCGCGCGGCAGGTGTTGGATCACCTGGGCGGCATCGAATTTCGGCAAGAAGATCATCTTGCTGCCGTTCAGTAAAGCGCCATGCGCGGCGACGAACAGGCCGTGCACATGGAACAGCGGCAGCGTGTGTAGCAGCACGTCGCCGTCCTGCCAGTGCCAGTACTCGCGCAGCACCTGGGCGTTGGCCGCCAGGTTGGCGTGGGAGAGCATCGCACCCTTGCTGCGGCCGGTGGTGCCGGAGGTGTACAGGATCGCCGCCAGATCGTCCGCTTGGCGCGTGACCGTCTCGAAGCGATCGGGCTGCAAGGTGGCGCGAGCCAGCAGCGAACCCGGGTTTTTGCCATGCTGCGGTTCGTCCAGGGTGAACACGTGCCGGGTGCCGGCCTTGAACGCGGTCTGCGCCACCCAGCCGAAATTTTTTGGCGCGCAGACCACTACCGCCGGCTTGGCGTCGCCAATGAAGTATTCGAGTTCCGCGGCCTGGTAGGCGGTATTCAACGGCAGATAGATGTAGCCGGCACGCAGCGTCGCGAGATAGAGGAATAGCGCTTCCGGCGATTTTTCAACCTGCACCGCAATGCGCGCATCCTTTGGCAGATTCAGGCTGGCCAGCAGGTTGGCGATCTTCGCGGTGGCGCGTTCCAGGTCGCGCCAACTGTAAAAGCGGCCGTCGTGGGTTTCGATGCAGCAGGCATCCTTATCTTGCGGAAAACCTGCTTCCAGCAAAGCGTACAGATTGGCGTTCATCGATGGCAACGAAAAGGAATGGAAAGGGGATTAGCGGGTGGCCCCAGGCTGCTCCGGATGCCGGTATGCCAGCCAAAGCAAGACGAGTCCGAGCACGATCATCGGCAGCGACAGCATTTGCCCGGCCGAGATCGTGATGCCGGCAAACGCTACCTCGTAGTCCGGCATGCGGAAATATTCGGTAAAGAAACGGGCGCAGCCATAGCCCAGCGCAAAGACACCACTGACAGCCATGTAAGGACGCGGCTTGCGCGCATACAGCCAGAGGACGATGAACAGCAGCACGCCGTCGACCAGCGCCTGGTAGATCGGTGATGGGTGGCGCGGCAGGCTGTCGACGTTGGGCCAGATCATGGCCCACGGCAGCGCGGCGTCGGCGACGCGCCCCGGCAGTTCGGCATTGATGAAGTTGCCGATGCGGCCGAACGCGTAGCCGAGCGGCACCATCGGCGCGATGAAATCCATGATGCCCATCAGCTTGCGGCCGCGCTTCCTGCCCCAGATCGCCATCGCGATCATCACCCCCAGGAAGCCGCCGTGGAACGACATGCCGCCCTTCCACACCGCGAAGATTTCCAGCGGGTGGCTGAAATAGTAGGCCGGGTGATAGAACAGCACCTCGCCCAGGCGACCGCCGAGCACCACCCCCAGCACGCCATAAAACAGCATGTCGTCCAGGTCTTCCTTCTTCCAGCCGGCGGCGGCGATGTGCGGCTGCGACAGGCGCAGGCGGCCAAGCGCGATGAACTGGGCGAACGCCAGCAAGTACATCAGGCCATACCAGCGCACCGCCAGCGGGCCGAGCGAAAAGGCAATCGGGTCGGGCATCGGATGGATCAGCATTTATCGTTTCTTTCGCAGTAATTCCAAAAAGGCGGCCAATACCGGCGAGCGGTTGTCGCGGCGCCAGGCCAGGCCGGTTTCCACCAGCGGCACCGGATCGGCCAGCGCCCTGTAATCGACGCCGGCGCGTTTCAGATTCGACACCGATTGTGGCACAAGTGCAATCCCCATACCGGCCGAGACCAGGCCGACGATGGTTTGCATCTGGATCGCTTCCTGGCCAATGCGCGGCGTCAAACCGGCGCCGTGGAAGCAGGCCAGGATCGTATCGTGCAGCGCGGGCGCGATGCGGCGCGGGAAAATGATCAGGGGCAAATCGGCCAAGGCCGGCAACTCGACGCGATTTTTGCCGCGCAAGGCCTTCATTCCGGCCGGCGCCGCCAGCACCAGCGGTTCCTTCAATACCGGCAGGTAATCGAGTTCGATCCTGGCGCGCTCCGGCAGCGGCGGGATCAGGAGGCCGGCATCGATGCGCTGCTGCGCCAGATCCTCCAACTGCAGGTCGGAAGTGGCTTCGCGCAAGTCGATCTGCACCTGCGGCCAGGCTTCGCGGAATTCGCGCAGCAGCGCCGGCAGCACGCTGTAGTCGGCGGTGGAGACGAAGGCCAGCGACAGCGTCCCCGAGCTGCCGGCGGCGGCGCGCTGCACCAGTTCGGGCAAGGCGCCGGCCTGTTGCAGGATGCGGCGCGCTTCCGGCAACAGCGCGGCGCCAGCCGGCGTCAGCGCCACGCTGCGCTGGCTGCGCGCAAACAAGGGCGTGCCAAGCGTCGCTTCCAGCGCCTGGATGGTTTGCGACAAGGGTGGCTGGGTCATGTGCAGGCGCGCGGCGGCGCGGCCGAAATGCAGTTCTTCCGCCACCGCGACGAAATAGCGCAACTGGCGCAAATCCAGATTCCGCATTTCGGCATTCATATGCAATCCATATCAATCATCATGGAATCATATATTTGACAGCGTAGGGTGCGCAAGGCAAGCTAGCAAAAATCCCGCTTGAAATTCCCGTTTTATATTTCCACTCCCGGAGGGCAGCATGGCATTCAATCGTCGTTCCAAAAACATCACGCAAGGCGTCGCCCGCAGCCCGAACCGCGCGATGTACTACGGCATGGGTTACGAAAAGGAAGATTTCGACAAGCCGATGGTCGGCATCGCCAACGGCCATTCGACCATCACACCGTGCAACTCCGGCCTGCAAAAGCTGGCCGACATCGCGATTGCCGCGGTCAAGGAAGCCGGCGCCAACCCGCAGGTATTCGGCACACCGACCATCTCCGACGGCATGTCGATGGGCACCGAGGGCATGAAGTATTCGCTGATCTCGCGCGAAGTGATCGCCGACTGCATCGAAACCGCGGTCAACGGCCAGTGGATGGACGGCTGCGTGGTGATCGGCGGCTGCGACAAGAACATGCCGGGCGGCATGATCGCGATGGCGCGCACCAATGTGCCCAGCATCTACGTCTATGGCGGCACCATCAAGCCGGGCCACTGGAAGGGCAAGGACCTGACGATCGTCTCCGCCTTCGAAGCGGTCGGCGAGTTTAGCGCCGGGCGCATGTCGCAGGAGGATTTCGACGGCATCGAGCGCAACGCCTGCCCGTCCTCCGGCTCCTGCGGCGGCATGTATACCGCCAACACCATGTCGTCCTCGTTCGAGGCGCTCGGCATGTCGCTTCTGTATTCGTCGACCATGGCCAACCCGGACGATGAAAAAGTCGGCTCGGCGGCGCAGTCGGCGCGCGTGCTGGTGGAAGCGGTCAAGGCGGATCTGAAGCCGCGCGACATCATCACCCGCAAGTCGATCGAAAACGCGGTGGCGGTGATCATGGCCACCGGCGGCTCGACCAACGCGGTGCTGCATTATCTGGCGATCGCGCATGCGGCCGAGGTCGAATGGACACTGGATGACTTCGAGCGCATGCGGCACCGGGTGCCGGTGATCTGCGATCTCAAACCCTCGGGTCAGTATGTGGCGACCGATCTGCATGCCGCCGGCGGCATCCCGCAAGTCATGAAGGTGTTGCTGAATGCCGGCCTGATGCATGGCGACTGCATCACGATTACCGGCCGCACGCTGGCTGAGGAACTGGCCAACGTCCCCGACGTGCCGCGCGCCGACCAGAAGGTGATCCGCACCATCGACAATGCGCTGTACAAGGAAGGCCACCTGGCGATCCTGAAAGGGAATTTGTCGCCGGAAGGCTGTGTGGCCAAGATTTCGGGCCTGAAAAATCCGGTAATCACCGGCCCGGCACGGGTCTTCGACGACGAATACACGGCGATGGAAGCGATCCTGGGCGACCGCATCCAGGCCGGCGACGTGCTGGTGCTGCGCTATCTCGGGCCGAAGGGCGCGCCCGGCATGCCGGAAATGTTAGCGCCGACTTCCGCCATCATCGGCAAGGGCTTGGGCGAATCGGTCGGCTTCATTACCGACGGCCGCTTCTCGGGTGGCACCTGGGGCATGGTGGTCGGCCACGTGGCGCCGGAAGCCTATGCGGGCGGCACGATTGCGCTGGTGCAGGAAGGCGATTCGATCACGATCGACGCCCGGCAACAGTTGATTCAACTGAACGTGCCGGACGAGGAAATCGCGCGCCGCCGCGCCAACTGGACGGCGCCCGCGCCTAGATACACGCGCGGCGTACTGGCGAAATTTGCGGCGCTGGCATCGTCGGCCAGCAAGGGCGCTGTCACCGATTAATCGGAGTATGCTGGATTTGTCGCGATTTCACGGGCGAAACTGGGGAATATCCAGTAGAGTATTGGTGGAGACGGAGTTATCTGGACTGGCTATCGGGACATGAGCAAAAGCGGTCGCCGCTTTTGCCGCGCCGAACCTAGCCTGCGCCTAGCGCTTGCGCGGCGGATGTTCGAACGTCTTCTTGACGCGCTCCGCGCGGATTTTATCCAGTTGTTCGTGGGCGCGGCGTTTGTCGCGGCCGGTCAGACGCTCGCCAAATTCGAACCAGAGAAAGGCGAGCGCCAGCAAACCTGCGACCCACCACCAGGAAAGTTGGGCGAACGGCCCGATTTCAAAATAACGCAGCGCAGATAACAGGACAATCACGATAATCAGCGGCATGGCGGGCTCCTTTCGCCGCAGAATAGGGGGAAACCGAAGCTCGGTCAACTATCCACCGATGCTGGCCGTTATAGTGAAAAGAAGTATTTTCCGGGTTTAATTCAGGGTAAAATGGCCGGGAATTTTATGGCTGAGTATTTTTTGGGAGAAAACGATGAAACGTGCTTTGTTGCTTGGGTTGGTCTTGACGGCATTTGCTTCCGGCTCGGCCATGGCAAATGCGGATTTGGCGAAATCGAAAAACTGTCTGGCGTGCCATTCGGTCGACAAGAAGGTGGTCGGCCCGGCGTTCAAGGACGTCGCGGCAAAGTTTGCCGGCAAGAAGGGCGCGGAGGATGAACTGGTGCAGCGCGTGCTGAAAGGCAGCAGCGGCGTCTGGGGCCCGGTACCGATGCCGGCCAACACGCAAGTGAGCGACGCCGAAGCGCGTACCCTGGTCAAGTGGATTCTGTCCTTGAAATAAACCTGAACCAGGACGTTTGCCTTTTCAAAAAGCGCTCGCATGAGCGCTTTTTTTCGTCCGTAGGAATCGGGCAGACGTGCTGCGGCGGCTCGAAGCGGCCGCTTTGCCTCTGCCCAGTATCCCCGTAGGCAAAAAAAAGCCCGGATCCGAAGATCCGGGCGCTGCATGCGCTACGGCTGCTTACTTGGTAACCGCCAACTGCACCCGCTTGCCGTCACGGTAGGTGTACAGCGTCAGCGTACCTTCCTTCATGTCACCCTTTTTATCGAACTCGATCGGGCCGGTCACGCCTTTGTAGTGGATCTTGGCCAGTTCCGGCAGATATTTTTTCGGTTCCACCGAATCGGCCTTCTGCATTGCCGCCACCATGACCATCGTGGCGTCATAGGTGTACGGCGCATACAGTTTCACGTTGGTGCCGAACTTCTTCTCGTAGCGGGCACGGAAATCCTCCATGCCTTTCTTGTCGGCGTCCACCACGCCGCCGGCTTCGGCGCAGACAACCTGGTCATTACCCATGCCGTCGCCGGCCAGGGTCGGCAGTTGCTCGGTGCAGATGCCGTCGCCGCCCATGAACTTGGCATTGATGCCGAGCTGTTTCATCTGACGCAGCATCGGACCGCCCACCGCATCCATGCCGCCGAAGAAGATGACGTCCGGGTTCTTGGCCTTGATCGCGGTCAGGATCGCGTTGAAATCGGTCGCTTTGTCGTTGGTGAATTGCTGCGAGACGACTTGTGCGCCTTTGCCTTTCGCGCCCTTGACGAACTCTTCCGCCACGCCTTGGCCATACGCAGTGCGGTCGTCGATCACGGCAACATTTTTTGCCTTCAGGATCTGTACCGCATAGCGTCCCAGCGTGCCGCCCAGCTGGCCGTCATTGGCGACGACGCGGAAGGCGGTGTTGAAGCCTTGCTGCGTATATTTGGGGTTGGTTGCCGAGGCGGAGATTTGCGGGATGCCGGCATCGAAATATATCTTCGAGGCCGGGATCGTGGTGCCCGAGTTCAGGTGGCCGATCACGCCCTTGACGCCGGCGTCCACCAGTTTTTGCGCGGCGGCGGTACCTTGCTTCGGATCGGCGGCGTCATCTTCGCCAAGCAGTTCGAATTTGATTTTCTTGCCGCCGATCGTGACGCCTTTCGCATTCAGTTCATCAATTGCCATGCGCGAGCCGTTTTCATTGTCCTTGCCAAGGTGCGCAATGGCACCGGACAACGGGCCGACGTGGCCGATCTTGACGACCTGTTCCTGCGCGGCGGCGGTACCTGCCAGCGCAAATGCAATAGCACCAGCCAGCGGGATCAATTTGGTCTTGAACTGCATATAATTTCCTCCTAAGGATTGATATACGATGAGCTTGCCGCAACACTAACTTATTCAGATGTCTGAATAACCAGACGGTACAACATAAAAAACGGTTCGGAAAGAGTTTTTCTGCGGTTTTTTTCACAACGGACAACTTTTATATGCCCACCCTCCATACCCTTGACAAGGTCGACCGCAAGTTACTGAATTTGCTGCAGCAGGATAACCAGACGCCGACCCGGACGCTGGCCGAACGGGCACATATTTCGCAGCCAACCTGTTTGCGCCGGCTGCGGGACTTGCGGCAAGCGGGGATCATCAGCGCCGATGTGGCCCTGGTCAACCCATTCGCGCTGGGGTATGGCATGCTGGCGTTCCTGGAAATTTCGCTCAACAATCAATCCGACGAGCAGATGCAGGAATTCGAACGGCGCATGAACCGGGAGGCGGAGGTGATGCAGTGCTACTTCGTGTCCGGCGATTACGATTATTTTGTGGTCGCCCATGTGCTCGATATGGACGCCTACTACCAATTCGTGCGCCGCGTCATTTCAGGAGCAGGGGACGTGCGCCATTTCCAGTCGCGCTTTCCGATGAAACGGGTCAAGTTCGCCACGCGTATCGCATTTGATGAGAAGGCCGCCGAGGTAAGCGTGCGGGCGTCCCGCTAGACGTTTTGAGCCGGCCGGTCGACATCGCCGCCGGCTGGCTCTTTCAGCAAAGGGCCGATTTGAGCCGGCCGCAAACTGCGGGCAGGGGGACTCTCCGACTTGGCTGATCAAGCCTCGACGGCGTGCGCAATACCCACCTGCGGCGCGCGGCGCGGCATTCCGGTGAAGGCAAAATCGACGTCCGGCTGACGGCCGGAAACGATGTCCGCAATTGCACGCCCCGAGCCGCAACCCATGGTCCAGCCGAGCGTGCCATGACCGGTATTGAGGAACAGGTTGTTGAACCTGGTTTTGCCGACATACGGAACGTTGGATGGCGTCAAGGGCCGCAGGCCGGTCCAGTACGCCGGATTCGAGTAATCGCAGGCATCCGGGAACAGTTCGCGCGTGCGCCGGGTCAGGGCTTCGCAGCGCGTAGTGTTCAGTTCGCGCGTGTAGCCGTTCAACTCGCAGGTGCCGGCCACGCGCAGGCGATCGCCCAGGCGCGAGAACACCAGTTTGTAACCATCGTCGGTCAGCGACACGGTGGGCGCTGCATCCGGGTTGGTGATCGGATAGGTCGCCGAATAGCCCTTGCCCGGATAGACCATCAGATCAATGCCTAGCGGTTTCAGGATCGGCGCCGAAAAACTGCCCATTGCCATGACGAAGGCGTCGGCGCGCAGCACCTGGTGACGGCCCTCGGCATCGATGATCTCAACCCCGCTGATCTTGGCGAAGGCGCCGGAGCCTTCGGTCAACAGGCGCGTGATCGTGGTGTTGAATTTGAACTGGACGCCGGCCCCCTCCGCTTTTTGTGCCAGGCCGGCCGTAAATTTATAGATGTCGCCGGATTCGTCGGTCGCGGTGAAATCGCCGCCGACAATCTTGTCGCGGATGCGAGCCAGCGCCGGCTCGATTTTCACCACTTCGTCGGCGCCGATCGACTCACGCGGGCAACCGAGGTCGCGCATCAGTTTCGCCATTGGCAGCGAATCGTCAAATTCTTTCTTGTCGGTATAAAAGTGCAGGATGCCGGCGCTCAGGCAGTCATAGTCGATGCCGGTTTCCGCGCGCACCGATTGCAGTGTCTGACGGCTGTATTCGGAGATCGCGACAATCTGGCGAATGTTGTCGGCGGTGCGCGCCGGGGTGCATTCGCGCAGGAAATTCAATGCCCATTTCCATTGCAGCCACTCGGGACGGAAACGGTACAGCAGCGGAGCGTCTTCCTGGCCCAGCCATTTCAGCACCTTCATCGGCGCCGATGGATTGGCCCAGGGTTCGGCGTGCGAGACGGAAATTTGGCAGCCGTTGGCGAAACTGGTTTCCAGCGCCGCCCCAGGCTGGCGTTCAATGACGGTCACTTCGTGGCCGGATTTGCTCAAAAACCAGGCGGAAGCCGTGCCGACGATGCCGGAACCCAAAACGATGACTTTCATGCCGATCCCCTTGTTATATTGGAACAAATTGTAAGAAATTCGGCATCACTTATGTATTCAATACGAAGGCAGAAAATTTTATATTTAAATAAAAATATTATGAATTTGTCGATTTTAAATCGTAGTCGAGATAGTTTTATTCCTCTGTGAAATTTTGTTCATTGCGGTTCGCGGGTTTGGTGGCGGCGATCATTGACTCCAGTTCCTGCCGCACGTCGCGCCGGATTTCGCCGGCGAGCTCGGCGGCGAAATCTTGCAATTTTTCGGCTAGCCGCGCCTCCAGTTGCGGGCCAAGCAGGACATCGAAGCGATTGCGGAGCTGCGCCAGGACTCTTTCCAGCACGATGTCTGCGATGTGGTCGAACTCGTTCCGGCTCAGAACCGCAGCCGGGGCGCCGCCGGATTCGCTGCCGCCAGCGGGCGCGTCGGCTGGCGGCCGATCGACCCGCAGGTCCGCTGGCGCAGGTGGCGTGATTACTTCCGTCAATACCGGAATGCCGGCATCCTGTGAAAAAGGTCTCATGCGCCCTCGATTGGGTGGTGTTCCAGCAGATAGCCGCGTTTTTTGTAGAACAGCCAGCGCTCGCGGCCGCTGGCGACCTCGCCTTGATCCTGGCCGACGATCTCGATGACGCGTTCGAAGCGGGCAAAATGCGCCGGGGTGCTGCCGGACAGATTGATCAGCAGTTGATGATGGGGCAAATCGGCGGCGCCATGATCCGCCAGCACGATCGGCGTGCGCGCCGCCAGCGGGTCGTCGGCCGTCACGTGCGGCAGGAAGTCCGGCGCCGAAAAAATCCACAATGCCTGGTCGATTGCGTTGCGCTCCGCGCCGTCCCGGATCAGCAGAACGATGCGGTGCCCGGCCGTGTGGGCCTTGCGCACCAGCCGGCAGGCATAGGCGATGCGGTCGCCGATATTGCTGTGAAAATCGATACGGGTCATGACGATATAACAGCCAACATCTGTGATTCTCCTGGCAATGGTCGGTCACGCCGGCCTGGGGCGGGCCGTCCTCAGAAGCGGAAGCCCGGCGGCGCATTGCCGGCCGGTGCGGCGGGCGTCGCCGGCCGGCGCGGCGCGTTATCGGCCATGGCCGGCGTGGCCACCGCGCCCTGTTCGGGTTGCGGCTTTTTGCCGGCCGCTGCCGTGGCTTCCGGGTGGCGGTAGGTTTTCGGCAGCTTGCTGGTGGTCGGATAGCCGGCGCCGCTCAGTGCCGCATGCCAGGCGTCGGTTTCGAACCCTTGCTGCTTCTGGCTGCCGACGCTCAGCACCGGCAGTTGCTGATCGCCACTCGCCTGGCGCAGTACCGCCAGATCCTCATTGGTGTTGACGGTCTTTTCGGTGAACGGAATCCCGCGCTGCAAGAGCAAATCGCGGCCTTCGTCGCAAGGCTTGCAATTGACGGTGGTGTACAGCGTGACAGGATTTTTCGCCAGCGTCGCCGCCAGGTCGCGCGGCAGCTCGTTGCCCTGATTGCTGCTCAGGGACTTCCTCTCGACTTGCGCCGCGCTGGCCGGCGGCGTATCGCTATAGGTCACCCTGCCATCCGCGCCGACCGACTTGTAGAGCTGGGCGCTGGCCGCATACGGCAGGCTGAGCAGACAGAGCAGCGCGGCTGTTGTGATTTTCATGCCCCCTCCTTGTCCCGCATTTACGCTGAGTGGCTGCCGGCCGTCATGCCGCTGTGGCGCAACAAGGCGTCGATTTCTGGCCCCCGCCCACGAAATGCCTGGAACGACTCCAGCGCCGGCCGGGCTCCGCCCACCCCCAGGATTTCCTGTTGAAACCGGTTGCCGGTTTCGACCGAGATGATATTGCCACCGGCGGCCGCGACTTCCTCGAAAGCGGCATAGGCGTCGGCCGACAGGACCTCCGCCCATTTGTAGCTATAGTAACCGGCAGCATAGCCGCCGGCGAAAATATGGCTGAACGAATGTTGAAAGCGGTTGAACGGCGGTGGCGTCACGACCGCGACCTGCTGCCGCACCTGGTCCAGCACCTGCTGCACCGGGCGGGTTCCGGCCGGATCGTAATCGCAGTGCAGGTGCATATCGAACAGTGAAAACTCGACCTGGCGCAGCGCCTGCAGGCCGGCGTGAAAATTGCGCGCGGCGAGCATCTTGTCGAACAGCGCGCGCGGCAGCGGGGCGCCGTTGTCGGCATGGGCGCTCAGGTGCTGCAGCACATCCCACTCCCAGCAGAAATTTTCCATGAACTGCGAGGGCAGCTCCACCGCATCCCATTCGACGCCAGAAATCCCCGAGACGCCGAGTTCCTCGACCTGAGTCAGCATGTGATGCAGGCCGTGGCCGAATTCGTGGAACAGCGTGATGACTTCGTCGTGCGTGAAAAAGGCCGGCAGGCTCTTGCCGCCGCTGGCGACTGGTTCCGAGAAATTGCAGGTCAGGTAGGCGATCGGGGTCTGGATGCCGTGTTCGGTGCGTCGTCGCGCGCGCGCATCGTCCATCCAGGCGCCGCCGCGCTTGCCCTTGCGCGCGTACAGGTCGAGATAGAACTGTCCCACCAGTTCCATGCCGTCGGCACCCTTGCGCTCGATGCGGAAAAATTTGACGTCGGGGTGCCAGACTGGCGCCGTGTCGGGCCTGATCTCCACTGAAAACAATTGCTGAACCAGGCGGAACAAGCCGTCGATTACCTGCGGCTCTGGGAAGTATTGCTTGACTTCCTGCTCTGAAAACGCATAGCGCTGCTGGCGCAGTTTTTCGGCGGCGTAGGTCATGTCCCACGCTTCCAGCGGATCGAGGCCCAGCTCGCTCCTGGCGAACGCCTGCAATTCAGCCAGGTCGCGTTCGGCGAACGGCCGTGCCCGGCGGCCCAGATCTTCCAGGAAATCGATCACCTGCTGCGGCGATTGCGCCATCTTGGGTTCCAGCGACAATTCGGCGAAATTGGCAAAACCCAGCAGTTGCGCCTCGTCGCGCCGCAGCTTCAGGATCTCGATGATATTTTGCGTGTTGTCCCATTGCCCACACTGGCTGAACACGGTACCGAGTTCGGACGCTTTGGTGGCATTGGCGCGATAGATTTGCTCGCGCAGCGCCCGATTCTCGGCATATTGCAGGACCGGGAAATACGACGGGAAATGCAGCGTGAACTTGAAGCCGGCGCGCCCGTCCTTTTCCGCCGTGGCACGCGCCGCCTGCTTGACGTCGTCCGGCAGGCCCGCCAGCTCAGATTCCTGTTCGACGAACAGCGCGTAGTCGTTGGTGGCGTCCAGGATGTTTTCGGAGAAGCGCGTGGTCACAGCCGCGTGCGCTTCCTGGATCGCCGCAAAGCGCTGTTTTTGCGGCGGCGGCAGTTCGGCGCCGCCCAGGCGGAAATCGCGCAAGGCGTTATCCAGCACTTTCTTGCGTGCGGCAGACAGTGACGAATATTGCGGACTGGCCTTGAGCGCCTGGTATTTTTCAAACAGCGCCTGGTTTTGTGCCAGGGCAGTCCAGAATTCGACGATTCTGGGCTGGTTTTCGTTGTAGGCGGCGCGCAGCTCCGGCGTATCGGCAACGGCATTCAGATGGCCGACGATGCCCCAGGCCCGGTCCAATTGCTCGGTGGCGTCCTCCAGCGGCTCGACAAAATTTTCCCAGGTCACCTGCGCCAGTGGCGCTTCCAACTGCGCGACGACGGCGCTGGAGCGTTCCAGCAGAGCGGTGACGGCCGGCGTGACGTGCTCCGGCAAGATTTGGTCGAAACGGGCCAGCCCCGAAAAATCCAGAAGCGGATTGGAAGAAATCGGTTTATTGTCTGCAACAGCGCTCATTGGCTCTCATTTCTCTTGAATTTCTGCTCTTTCCGCGGCTTCGATCGTGTTAACCAGCAACATTGTGATGGTCATCGGTCCGACGCCGCCGGGTACCGGCGTGATGTAACCGGCAACTTCCTTGATGTTGGAAAAATCGACATCGCCGCATAATTTTCCCTGATCGTCGCGGTTCATGCCGACATCGATCACCACGGCGCCTGGTTTGACCATGTCGGCGGTAATCAGATTGCGTTTGCCGGTGGCCGCTACCAGGATGTCTGCCTGGCGCGTGTGATGTCCGAGGTCGCGGGTCTTGGAATTGCAGATGGTGACGGTGGCGCCGGCCTGCAAGAGCAGCATCGCCTGCGGCTTGCCGACAATGTTCGAGGCGCCGACCACTACCGCATGCGCACCGCGCACCGTATAGTGGATCGATTCCAGCATCTTCATGATGCCGTACGGGGTGCAGGGGCGAAATAGCGGCTGCCCGGTCATCAATAGGCCGGCGTTGCTGACATGAAAACCGTCCACGTCCTTTTCCGGGGACATCGCCTCGATCACCTTGTGGGCGTTGATTTGCGACGGCAGCGGCAGTTGCACCAGGATGCCGTGGATGCTCGGATCGGAATTCAGGGCATCGATCCGTGCCAGCAGCGCCGTTTCGCTCAAATCGGCATCGTATTTCTCCAGCACGGAATGGATGCCGCTATCCTCGCAGGCCTTGATCTTGTTGCGCACATAGACGTGGGATGCGGGGCTGTCGCCTACCAGGATCACCGCCAGTCCGGGCTGACGACCGCGTTTTGTCAGTGCAGCCGCGCGTTCGGCTACTTCTGTGCGAAGTTGGCGGGAGAGCAGGTTTCCATCAATGATTTGAGCTGTCATGGTAGCGAAGGGTTGAAAAGCGGCTAAAAGCGGGATTATAAGGCGCGCCGGCGCGCCTTCGAGGCAAACCGAGTCCGCACTGTGCGGTGCCGGATTGCATAATATTCCACATTATAAAAATGATTCTCGTAATTTGAAAATTAAAAAAAGTACTGCTAGAATGCATTGACGGCTGCCCAACAGGGTTCAAACTAACAGGGAATGGATCGACGACAGCCAGTCGACCAGGTTTCCCGGAATCACAGGAGACGCGATATGTCAGCTCAGATTAATCAACTGGCCGAGCAGGCTGCCAATGACCCCGACGTCATGGAAACCCGGGAGTGGCTGGATGCTCTTGAATCGGTCATCGAAAACGAAGGTCCGGAGCGCGCGCACTACCTGATGGAGCGCATGCTCGACCTGGCCCGGCGCCGCGGCGCGCATATTCCATTTTCCAGCAATACCGCGTACGTGAATACGATTCCGGCGCACATGGGCGAGCCTTGCCCGGGCAACCTGGAATACGAAGAGCGGCTGCGCTCCTGGATGCGGTGGAACGCGATGGTGATGGTCAACAAGGCCAATCGGATTGATCCCGACCTGGGCGGCCATCTGGCCAGCTTCGCCTCGCTGGCAACCATGCTGGGCATTGGTTTCAACCATTTCTGGCATGCTCCATCCGAAGGGCACGGCGGCGACCTGCTGTATCTGCAAGGCCATTCCTCGCCTGGTATCTACGCGCGCGCCTTCCTCGAAGGGCGCTTGACGGAAGAGCAACTGCTGAATTTCCGCCGTGAAGTCGACGGCCACGGCCTGTCGTCGTATCCGCATCCGAAACTGATGCCGAGCTTCTGGCAATTCCCGACCGTTTCGATGGGTCTCGGCCCGTTGATGTCAATTTATCAGGCGCGCTTCCTGAAATACCTGCATGCGCGCGACTTGGCCGATACCGCCAACCGCAAGGTATGGACCTTCTGCGGCGACGGTGAGATGGACGAGCCAGAGTCGATGGGCGCGATCGGCATGGCCGGCCGCGAAAAGCTCGACAATCTGGTCTTCGTGGTCAACTGCAACCTGCAGCGGCTGGACGGCCCGGTGCGCGGCAACGGCAAGATCATCCAGGAACTGGAAGCGGAATTCCGTGGCGCCGGCTGGAACGTGATCAAGGTGATCTGGGGCAGCTACTGGGACGAACTGTTCGCGCGCGACAAGGAAGGCATCCTGCAGCGCGTGATGATGGAAACCGTGGACGGCGAGTACCAGAATTACAAGTCGCGCGATGGCGCCTACGTGCGCAAGCATTTCTTCGGCAAGCATCCGAAATTGCTGGAACTGGTCAGCAAGATGTCGGATGACGACGTCTGGCGCCTGCAGCGCGGCGGCCACGATCCGCACAAGATTTACGCCGCCTACAAGCAGGCAGTGGAGCACAAGGGGCAGCCGACCGTTCTGCTGATCAAGACCGTCAAGGGCTTCGGCATGGGCCGTTCGGGCGAAGCGAAGAACACCGCGCACCAGACCAAGAAACTGGACGAGGAAGCGATCCGCGAGATGCGCGACCGCTACGGCATTCCGATTCCCGACGACCAGTTGCCGCAACTGCCGTTCTTCAAGCCGGCCGACGACAGCCCGGAAATCAAATACCTGCACGAGCGCCGGCAGGCGCTGGGCGGCTATCTGCCGCAACGCCGCATGAAGGCCGATGAAGCGCTGCCGGTGCCGCAACTGTCTGCCTTCCAGGCGGTCCTGGACGCCACCGCCGAAGGGCGCGAAGTGTCGACCACCCAGGCCTTCGTGCGGGTGCTGGCGGTGCTGCTGCGCGACGCTCATCTGAGCAAGCGGATCGTGCCGATCCTGGTCGATGAATCGCGTACCTTCGGGCTGGAAGGGCTGTTCCGCCAGATCGGCATCTTCAGCCAGCAGGGACAACTGTATGAGCCGGTCGATCGCGACCAGGTGATGTACTACCGCGAGGACAAGGCTGGCCAGCTGCTGCAGGAAGGGATCAACGAAGCGGGCGGCATGTGCTCGTGGATCGCGGCGGCCACTTCTTACTCGTCAAACAACCGCGTGATGATCCCGTTCTACGCCTATTACTCGATGTTCGGCTTCCAGCGCTTTGGCGACCTGGCCTGGGCCGCTGGCGACATGCGGGCGCGCGGCTTCCTGCTAGGCGGTACCGCCGGCCGCACCACGCTGAACGGCGAGGGCCTGCAGCACGAGGACGGCCACAGCCATATCGTGGCGGCGACGATCCCGAGCTGTCTGCCATACGACCCGACGTTCTCGCACGAAGTGGCGGTCATCATCCAGGACGGTCTGAAACGGATGATCGAGAATCAGGAAGATGTGTTCTATTACATCACCCTGATGAACGAAAGCTACGGCCAGCCGGGACTCAAGCCAGGCCAGGAAGAAGGTATCCTCAAGGGCCTGTACCTGCTGCAGGAAGGCAGCAAAGGCAATGGCAAAGGTGCGCAGCCGCGGGTTCAGCTGATGGGTTCCGGCACCATCCTACGGGAAGCGATCATGGCTGCCGAGCTCCTGAAAAACGACTGGAACGTCGACGCCGACGTCTGGTCGGCGCCATCCTTCACCTTGCTGGCGCGCGACGGCCAGGACGTCGAGCGCTGGAACCTGCTGCACCCGGCCGAGCCGCAGCGGGTGGCGCACGTGACGCAGTCGCTGCAGAATACCAGCGGGCCGATCATCGCCACCTCCGACTACATGCGCACCTTCGCCGAGCAGATTCGCGCCTTCATGCCGAAAGGGCGCAGCTACAAGGTGCTGGGCACCGACGGCTATGGACGTTCCGACACGCGTGCCAAGTTGCGCGAGTTCTTCGAAGTGGACCGCCATTTCGTGACCATTTCGGCGCTCAAGGCGCTGGCGGACGAAGGCGCCATTCCGGCTTCCACGGTGGCGCAGGCGATTGCAAAATACGGCATCAATCCGGACAAGTCGAACCCGGTTACGGTGTAAGCCTTGAACAATAATTCCGCCGCCGTCGGGCGCGATGGAGCGTCCGACGGCGGCGGAGCATAACGGAGCGAAAATCATGGGTATGGTAGAAATCAAGGTTCCCGACATCGGCGATTTCAAGGAAGTCGAGATCATTGAATTACTGGTCAAGCCGGGCGACGCGGTGACGGTCGACCAGTCGCTGATTACGGTGGAATCCGACAAGGCCAGCATGGAGATTCCCTGCAGCCATGCTGGCGTGGTCAAGGAATTGAAGGTCAAGATCGGCGACAAGGTGGCCGAAGGTTCGGTCATCCTGCTGCTGGAAGAGGGGAGTAGCGCCGTGTCGGCAGCGCCCGCTGCGCCGGTAGCAGCGCCGACCCCGGCAGTGTCTGCGCCGGCTGCGCCGGCAGCCGCCGAGCCGGCGCCAGCGGCGGCGTTGCCCGCCGCGCCGGCGCCAAGTCCCAGGACCGTTCCCACCGCAGCGCTGGAGCCGCGCGAACCGGCCGGCCCGAAGCCGCATGCGTCGCCGTCAATTCGCAAATTTGCGCGCGAACTCGGGGTGGACCTGAGCCGGGTAGCCGGCAGCGGTCCGAAGGGGCGCATCCTGCAGGGCGACGTGCAGGAGCACGTCAAGGCGGTCATGGCCGGCAGCCCGGCCGTGGGCGGCGCGGCGGAAAGCGGTGCCGGACTGGGCTTGTTGCCCTGGCCCTCGCTCGATTTCTCGAAGTTCGGCGCCACCGAACTGTTGCCGCTGTCGCGCATCAAGAAACTCTCCGGCCCGAATCTACACCGCAACTGGGTCATGATCCCGCATGTGACCCAGTTCGACGAAGCCGACGTCACCGAGCTGGAAGAATTCCGGGTGTCCAGCAATGCGGCGCTGGCGAAATCCGCCAAAGGTGGGGCGCCGGTCAAGCTGACCATGCTGGCGTTCGTGATCAAGGCCTGCGTCGCGGCCCTGAAGAAATATCCGGCCTTCAACGCCTCGCTCGACGCCACCGGTGAGAACCTGATCGTCAAGCAGTATTACCACATCGGCTTTGCCGCCGACACGCCAAACGGCCTGGTGGTCCCGGTGGTCAAGGACGCCGACCGCAAAGGCGTGGCGCAAATCGCGCAGGACCTGGCCGAACTGTCGGCGCAGGCGCGCGACGGCAAGCTGAAGCCGGGCGACATGCAGGGCGCCAGCTTCACCATTTCGTCGCTGGGCGGGATCGGCGGCACTGCCTTCACGCCGATCATCAATGCGCCGGAAGTGGCGATTCTGGGCCTTTCCAAATCGAGCATGAAGCCGGTCTGGGATGGCAAACAGTTCGCGCCGCGCTTGATGCTGCCGACTTCGCTGTCGTACGACCATCGGGTGATCGATGGCGCGATGGCGGCACGCTTCTCGGTGTATCTGGGCGAGGTGCTGGCCGACTTGCGCAAGACGCTGCTGTAAGCGCCGGGCGCCATCCCGACCATGAACGGCGCGTTTCATTGCCGGCGAGCAGCGCCGGCGATGACTATCGGCGCCGCCAAGAAAAATAACCGGAGCGCGCTGGCGGCCGACATGCCGGCCGCTTTGGGCGACCCAACCAACGGAGCGCAGCTATGAGCCTGATCGAAGTGAAAGTCCCGGATATCGGCGATTTCAAGGAAGTGGAAGTGATCGAACTGCTGGTCAAACCCGGCGACGCGGTGACGGTCGATCAGTCGCTGATCACGGTGGAATCCGACAAGGCCAGCATGGAAATTCCCTCCAGCCATGCGGGCGTGGTCAAGGAATTGAAGACCGGGATCGGTGACAAGGTGAAGGAAGGATCGCTGGTGCTGCTGCTGGAAGCGCAGGAAGCGGCGGTGCCTGCGCCACTGTCTGCTGCGGCGCCTGCGCCTGCACTTGCTGCTGCATCCGGACCTGCCGCCGCACCTGCACCTGCTGTACCGGCATCGCTTGCCAGCGGCTTTGCCGGCACAGCCGACATCGAATGCGAGATGCTGGTGCTGGGCGCTGGCCCCGGCGGTTATTCGGCGGCATTCCGCGCCGCCGACCTCGGCCTGGCCACCGTGCTGGTCGAGCGTTATTCGACGCTGGGCGGGGTGTGCCTGAACGTCGGCTGCATTCCGTCCAAGGCGCTGCTGCACGTCGCCGCCGTGATCGACGAAACCGCCGCGCTGGCCGAGCACGGAGTGCGCTTCGGCCAGCCGGAAATCGATCTCGACCGGTTGCGCGGCTGGAAGGAAAAAGTGGTCGGCAAGATGACCGGCGGATTGAGCAGCATGGCGAAGGCGCGCAAGGTGAACGTGGTGCAGGGCGTCGGCGCATTCGTCGGCCCGCAGCATCTGCAGGTGACGGCGGCCGACGGCAGCACGAAAACGGTGCAGTTCAAGCAGGCGATCATCGCCGCCGGCTCCTCGGTGGTGAAGTTGCCGTTCGTGCCGGAAGACCCGCGCATCGTCGATTCCACCGGCGCCCTGGAACTGCGCGCAATCCCGAAACGCATGCTGGTGATCGGCGGCGGCATCATCGGGCTGGAGATGGCGAGCGTATATTCGACGCTGGGCGCGCGCATCGACGTGGTGGAAATGCTGGACGGCCTGATGCAGGGCGCCGACCGCGACCTGGTCAAGGTCTGGCAGAAATTCAACCAGAAGCGCTTCGATCGGATCATGCTGAAGACCCGGACGGTGGCGGTGGAAGCGCTGCCGGAAGGCATCAAGGTCAGCTTCGAAAGCGTCGATCCCGCCGTCACGGCGCCCGAGCCGCAACTGTACGACATGGTGTTGGTTGCGGTCGGGCGCAGCCCGAACGGCAAGAAGATCGACGCTGACCTGGCCGGAGTCGCGGTCGGCGAGCGTGGCTTCATCGCGGTCGATAGCCAGATGCGCACCAACGTGCCGCACATCTTTGCGATCGGCGACATCGTCGGCCAGCCGATGCTGGCGCACAAGGCAGTGCATGAGGCGCACGTGGCGGCGGAAGCCGCGGCCGGGCAGAAGTCGCACTTCGATGCCCGCGTGATTCCGTCGGTCGCGTACACGGATCCGGAAGTGGCCTGGGTCGGGCTGACCGAGGACGAAGCCAAGGCCAAGGGCATCAAGCTGGAGAAAGGCTTGTTCCCTTGGGGGGCTTCCGGCCGCGCGGTCGCCAACGGCCGCGACGAGGGCTTCACCAAGCTCTTGTTCGATGCCGAGACGCACCGCATCGTCGGCGGCGCCATGGTCGGCACCGATGCCGGCAACATGATCGGCGAGATCGCGCTGGCGATCGAGATGGGCGCCGACGCCGTCGATATCGGCAAGACCATCCACCCTCACCCAACCCTGGGCGAATCGATCGGCATGGCGGCGGAAGCGTTCGAAGGGGTGTGCACCGACTTGATGCCGGCGCGCAGGAAGTAGTCGCAACTTGGCCTTGCTGCGGCTACCGGTATTTCTGGGAGTATATTGAAAAACCGTAAATTATGTGAGCGGTACAGCGCATCGATGCTGGCAGTATGTTGGCGCAGTCAGTCGAAATAGCTGCGCGCCGCCTCGAAGCGTTGCGCGTAATAGCGGTTGTCGAGGCGGTCTATGCGCACCCGGCCGTTGCTGGACGGGGCGTTGATGAAGCGGCCGTCGCCGATGTAGATGCCGACGTGTGAAAACGGCCGGTTCAGCGTATTGAAAAACACCAGGTCGCCTGGCCGCAGTTCCTCTCTGGCGATGCTCTTGCCGCGCTGCGCGATCTCGGCGGCGCTGCCGCCCACCTTGAGGCCGAGCGCCTCGCGATAGATGTAGGCCACCATGCCGCTGCAGTCGAGGCCGGCTTCCGGATTCTTGCCGCCGAAGCGATAGCCGGTATCGATCAGGCCCAGCGCGTAGAGAACCACTTCGCTGCCCTTGCCGCTGGCCGGCGGCCGCTCGGAATAGGGCGCTTGGTCGCGCTGCGGCACGCTGCCGCAGGCAACCAGCAGGAGGGCACAGCAGCAGAGCATCCAGGTTCTGATCGACATGCCCGCAGTGTAGACAAAGCAATGCCGCAGAACAAGCCGGACTCAGTGTCCGAGCTGCTTCAGCACCCCCGACAGCATCGCAATCATCTGGTCGATTTCGCCTTCGGTCACGTTCAAGGCCGGCATGAAGCGCAGCAGGTTGGGGCGCGGCGAATTCAGCAGCAGGCCGAGCGGTTCCAGCTCGCGCGCCGCTTCCACGATTTGCGGGCCGATGTCCTTGCCCAGCTTCAGCGCGCGCAGCAAGCCTTCGCCGCGTTCACCTTCCAGCCCATGCTGCGCCGACAGTTTTTCCAGCGCCGCGCGTAGGTAGTCGCCCTTGCGCAGGACCGATTCCAGAAAGCCGTCTTTCAGCAACTCCTGGGCCACGGCGAGGCCGACCGCCGTCATCAGCGGGTTGCCGTTGTAGGTACCGCCCTGTTCGCCGGCTTCGAAGCAGGCGACCTCTTCGCGGCACAGGAGCGCGCCGAGCGGCACGCCGCCGCCAATGCCCTTGGCCAGCGTCATGATGTCGGGCTCGATCCCCGACAACTGGTGGGCGAACAGGGCGCCGGTGCGGCCCATGCCGGACTGCACTTCGTCGACGATCAAGAGCAGGTTGTGCTTCCTGGTCAGCGCCCGCAAGGCCTGCATGAATTCGCGCGAGGCCGGGATCACGCCGCCTTCGCCCTGCACCGGCTCCAGCATCACCGCCACGGTCTGGTCGGTGATCAGCTTCTCGACACTAGCCAGGTCGCCGAGCTCGGCCTTCGGGAAGCCGGGCACTTGCGGCGCATACATGGTGTCCCAGCCGGTCTTGCCGGAGGCCGACATCGTGGCCAGCGTACGGCCGTGGAAGCTGTGGTCGAAGGTGATGATCTCGAAGCGGCGATCGTCGGCGCCGTTCGGGTTCAGCTTGCCCCACTTGCGCGCCAGCTTGATCGCGCCTTCGTTGGCTTCGGCGCCGCAGTTGGTGAAGAACACGCGGTCGAAGCAGGAATGTTGCGTCAAGAGCGACGCCAGCTCGATCATCGGCGCGTTGTAGAACGCCGGCGACGGGTTGATGATTTTCCTGGACTGCGCCACCAGCGCATCCTGGATGCATTGCGGCGAATGGCCGAGGCAGTTGACGGCCCAGCCCTGCAGGTAGTCGAGATAGCGCTTGCCGGTGTGATCGGTGATCCACATGCCGCTGCCTTCGATGAATACCAGCGGCGGCCGGTTGGTGACATACATCAGGGTGTCGACATCGTACTGGCTGAATTCCATCTGAATACTCCTCGGCAAAAGCGATGCTGGTAAAGTGAAAAGGGTGAAAAACCGGCCAAAAAAAAACCACAGGGCTTGCCTGTGGTTTCGTGATCAGCAAACGCTCACGCGCACGGCATACCGGATGGTGGCAGCGGGGCTCGGCGTCGCAGCAGTTGGGTGGATGGCTTCATGGCTTCGATATTAGGGCGTTTTGCGCAGTGCGTCAAAAGTTTTCTCGGGCGATTTTGGCGGCAGCCGTCATGCCAGATCGGCCCGGGAAGTAAAGGCGTCGGCGTAAAATTCTTCCGCCGGCAGCCGGCATTGGGCGACAAAGTCGCGCTGGGCCGAATCGACCACGATCGGTGCGCCGCAGGCATATACCTGATAGCTGGACAGATCGGGAAAATCCTCCATCACCGCGCGATGCACGAAGCCGGTGCGCCCATGCCAATCGCCCTCCGCAGTAGCGTCGGAAATCACCGGCACGTAGCGAAAGTGCGGCAGCTCGCGTGCCCATTCTTCGCACAGCGCATGCATGTACAAGTCGCGCGGCCGGCGCCCGCCCCAGTAGAGCGTCATCGGCCGCGTCGATTTGGCGTGGATGCTTTGTTCGATCAAGGCCTTGATCGGCGCGAAGCCAGTGCCGGACGCCAGCAATATGATCGGCTTGACGGAATCCTCGCGCAGGAAGAAGGTGCCGAGCGGCGCCTCGAAGCGCAGGATATCCCGCTCCTTCAGCGTGGTAAATGCCTGATCGGTGAACACGCCGCCCGGCATGTGGCGGACATGCAGCGTGATGTTGTCGTCCAGGTGCGGCGCATTGGCGATGCTGTAGCTGCGCCGGGTGCCGTCGCGCAAGATGAATTCCAGGTATTGGCCGGCCAGGTATTGCAGCCGCTCACCGGCCGGCAATTGCAGCGAGACGACGATGACGTCGTCTGCCACCTTTTGGATTTTCGCCACGCGCGACGGCATCTTGCGGATCGGGAACTGGCCCACCCCCAGCACCTCGCGCGCCTCGATCACCAGGTCCGAGTGCGGCGTCGCGCAGCAAAACAGCGCCGAGCCGCTTTCCTCTTCCTTCACCGACAAGGCTTTTTCCTGGTGCGCGCCGTGCGTGACCTCGCCCGACACCAGCTTGCCCTTGCAACTGCCGCAGGCGCCGTTCTTGCAGCCGTAAGGCAGGCCGATCCCGGCGCGAATGGCGGCGGCCAGCACGGTTTCGTCATCCTCGCAGATAAATTGCCGACCGCTCGGCTGAACAGTTACTTGGAACGCCATACAATCCCGCTCATGAAATCAAATGATAAAAAATTCGGCAAGCCGCGCCTGTTGATCATCGGCTGCGGCGACGTCGGCCTGCGCCTGTTGCCGCTGGTGCGCGCCCGCTTTCGGGTGTTCGCGGTCACCAGCCAGGCGGCTCGTTGCGCGGAGTTGCGCGCTGCCGGTGCCGTCCCGATCGTGGCCGACCTCGACTTGCCGCATACGCTGGCGCGCCTGGCGCGGCTGGCCGCGATCGTGGTCCATCTGGCGCCGCCTCCAGCCGAGGGCTTGAAGGACACGCGCAGCCGTCGCCTGGCCGCCATTTTACCCGAGCGGGCGCGGCTCGTTTATGTCAGCACCACCGGCGTCTATGGCAATTGCGACGGGCAATGGGCAGACGAAACCCGGCCCGTGAACCCACAGACGGCGCGCGCCAGGCGCAGGGTGGATGCCGAGCAGGTATTGCGGGCGTGGGCCAGGCGCGCCGGCGGGCGGCTGGCGATCGTGCGGGTGCCCGGTATTTACGCCGCCAACCGGCTGCCGCTGGCGCGCCTGCAGCAAGGCACGCCGGCGCTGGCGCCGGAGGATGACGTGTACACCAACCACATTCACGCTGACGATCTGGCGCGCATCATTGCCGCGGCGATTTTCCAGGGCTTGCCGGGCCGCGTCTATCACGCGGTGGACGACTCGCAACTGAAGATGGCGGAGTATTTCGACGCGGTGGCCGCCGCCTTCGGTTTGCCGCCGCCGCCACGCCTGCCGCGCGCGGAGCTGCAAAAGGCAGTGACTCCCGCCCTGTGGTCGTTCATGGCGGAATCGCGGCGGCTCTCCAATCGGCGCATCAAGGCGGAATGGGGTTTGCACTTGCGCTACCCGCGGCTGCAGCCGGTGCTGGCGCAGATGGCAGGCGCCGCGGACGGCGACGCCGGCTCGCCTTGATGTTGTATCCCGGATACGCCGGAATAAAAAAATTTCCGTTGGGAGCGCGGGCATGCGGTGCGCCAAGTTACATTAATGACACGTGTTTCGGTGCTGTCGGAATTGGACCGGCGCCGCCACGGGAAGCCATGCATCTTGGCGAAGGCGCGCTGGCAGCAGCGAACCGGATATGGAAAAAAACGCTACTAAACGTCACTTAGAGGAGTATGCGATGGCTCGAACCGATAATTTCAAGAAGCATCATGTGGAGATATTACTCATAGCGAAAAACATCAAGACGCTGCTAATCGCCGGCGATGCCGCGCAACATACCGCCGAGGTACGCCACCTGCTGTCCCAGCTCTCCGGAAAACTCTCGTTTCATCTGGCGCTGGAAGACAAGAGCCTATATCCGTTCTTGGCGGAGAATGCCGATCCGCGCATCAAGGCGATATCCAGGAAATACAGCGACGAAATGGGGTCGCTGGCGCAGGCCTTCCGTAACTATCTGGACAAATGGTCGAATACGATGATCATCGATGCCGACCTGCAGGGATTCATCAACGAAACCAAGACAGTTTTCAATGCCCTGGTCAGGCGCATTCAGCGCGAGGATACGGAACTATATCCGCTCGTCGATAGCTTGCCGCAGTGAGTCAGGCGCCGTACGGTTGCCCGGCTTCGGCAACCGGATTCAGGTCAAGGCCGAGGTCGCTTTCAGCACTTCGTCCGCGGTGGTGACTCCTTCGGCCACCTTCAGCGCGCCAGCTACGCGCAGCGGCTTCATGCCGTCAGCCAGGCTTTGCCGCCTGAGCGCATGGATATCGGTTGCGGGCCGAATCAGGCTGGAGAATGCTTGCGTCACCATCAGCAATTCATACAGGCCGGTGCGGCCGCGATAGCCGGTCTGCCGGCATTCCGGGCAGCCGACCGGGCGATACACGGTGGCGGGTTTGGGAATGCCCTGGCCTTCGCTCAAGCTTTCCCAGATGTCATCGGCGATGCTGCCGCTGGCCGCCTTGCAATCGGGGCACAGCGTACGCACCAGGCGCTGCGCCATGATGCCGATCAGCGTCGCTTCCAGCAGATAGTAGGGAACGCCTAGCTCCAGCAGGCGCATCACCGCCGAGGGCGCATCGTTGGTGTGCAGCGTCGACAGCACCAGATGGCCGGTCAGCGCCGCCTGGATCGCCATCTCGGCGGTTTCCAGGTCGCGGATTTCACCCACCATGATGATGTCCGGATCCTGCCGCATCAGCGCCCGCACCCCATCGGCGAAGGAAATATCGATGCCGTGCTGCACCTGCATCTGGTTGAACGCCGCTTCCACCATCTCGATCGGGTCTTCCACCGTGCACACGTTCACCTCCGAAGTCGCCAGCGCCTTCAGCGTGGTGTACAGCGTGGTGGTCTTGCCGGAGCCGGTCGGGCCGGTGACCAGGATGATGCCGTGCGGGCGGCTGGTCAGCTCGTGCCAGCGGGCGGCGTCGTCGGCCGGGAAACCGAGTTCCGGCAGCGTCTTGACCACCACTTCGGGGTCGAAGATCCGCATCACCAGCTTCTCGCCGAAGGCGGTTGGCAAGGTTGACAGCCGCAATTCGATTTCCTGGCCGCCGGCGGTGCGGGTCTTGATGCGGCCGTCCTGCGGCCGGCGCTTTTCGATCACGTCCATCCGTCCCAAGAGCTTGATGCGCGCGGTCATCGCGATCATCACCGCCGCCGGCACCTGGTACACCTGATGCAGGATGCCGTCGATGCGAAAGCGGATCGCGCCCAGTTCGCGCTTCGGCTCGAGGTGGATGTCGGAGGCGCGCTGCTCGAAGGCGTACTGCCACAGCCAATCGACGATATTCACCACGTGCTGGTCGTTGGCATCCAGCTGCTTGTTGGCCTTGCCCAATTCGACCAGTTGCTCGAAATTGTTGCGCAGGGCGAGGTCCTGGCCGCCCGAGCGGTGCGCGCTCTTGATCGAGCGCGCCAGCGCAAAAAATTGCGAAATATACTGCGCGATGTCGAGCGGATTGGCGACCACCAGCCGGATCCGGCGGCGCGTGATCTTGGCGATTTCGGCTTCCCACTCGATGCGAAACGGCTCGGCGGTGGCGATCACCAGTTCATCCGGCGTCAGTTCCACCGGCAGGATGTTGAAGCGGGTGGCGTAGGTGGCGGACATCACATCGGCCACCCTGGTGAAATCGATTTTCAGCGGATCGATGCGAAAGAACGGCAGGCCGACCTTGCCCGCCAGCCATTGCGTCAGCCAGTCGAGCGTCAGGGTCGAGCCTGGCGGCAAGGCCGATTGCAGCTTGCACTGCGCCACCGCGGTCAGCACATGCGTGGCCGCCGAAGCATTCTTGAGTATCCCTTGCGCCTGCAGGTAGAGCGGCTTGGCGGCGCTGCGCTCGACGATGCCATCCGCCACCAGCCAGGTGAAAATCTGCTGCAGATCAAGAGTTTTTGAGCGTGGATCGTTCATGGTCGCAAACGGTTGGAAGCAATCGGCCGGGCGGTGCCGCGCAAGACAGCGGTTGGACGCGCCCCGGGGTTTTCTTCATGCCACAGGTTGCAGCGATTTCAAGCCATTTACCCAGGATCTGGCCGGCAAGCGGGTCTCCTGCCGGATGTCGGCGGCGCGCTGATAGAGCGCCGCGAAATCCAGTTCCGGCGCGTGCTTGAAGGCGATTGCGACCACGTTGCCGGCGTGGACCTCGGGCAGGCACAGCACCTGGTCGAAGGCAAAACGCATCGCCTTCAGGTTCCTTGCATAGCTCGGATGGTCGCCGAACAGATTCACCGTCATGATGCCTTCCGGACTCAGGCAGGCAGCGCAGGCGCGATAAAACTCCGGCGTATCCAGCACCGGACCGCGCGCGGTGGCGTCGTACAGGTCGACCTGCAGCACGTCGATGCTGCCGGCATTGGCCGCGTCCATCACGAAGTCGAGCGCGTCCATCTCCAGCACCGTTAGCCGTTCATCGTTGGGCGGCAGCTTGAACATGGTCTGGCAAATCGTGATCACAGCCGGATTCAGCTCGATCGCGGTGACGCGCGCGTCCGGAAAACGGCGATAGCAATACTTGGTCAGCGCGCCGGTGCCGAGTCCCAATTGCGCCACATGCCGCGGTTCGTGGCTGAACAGCATCCACGCCATCATCTGTTGCGCATATTCCAGCTCCGGCCAGTCCGGCTTGCGGATGCGCATCGCGCCCTGCACCCACTCGGTGCCGAAATGCAGATAGCGCACGCCGTCCTGCTCGGACAAGGTGACCGGCGCGTATTTGGGCTTGCGCGCGGCCCTGGCCGGCCCCGCCTTGCGATTGGCCTGGGCTTCGATGGATTTGCGTTTGATCAGCATGATGTGCAGCCGGGTTTTTGAATTCAGGCGATGATACCGCGCCAGGCCTCCAGTTTTTCGGCAAAGCTCGATTGCGCGTTGGCGGGCGAGGACGACGGCAGCACCAGGGTCTGCCAGCCGGCGGCGGCAAAGCGGGCCTCGAATTTGCCGGAGGTCTTGCCGTTGAAGCAGACGCGCAGCAACTGCGGGCAGCGTCGCCGCAAGGCGGAAAAATCGTTATGGCGCGGATTGCGGATCGCGCTGTCCAGGCTGCCGCTGCGTTCGCAACTGGCGATCACGTCCCACAGGCCGATCCGGTGCGCCAGCAGGCGCCGCAGGCGCTCGGCATAGGGCAAGTCGGCCAGCCTTTCGTCGAGCAGCGCCGACAGCAGCGGCCAGAACTGGTTGCGCGGATGGCCGTAGTATTGTTGCGCCGCCAGCGAGGCGGCGCCGGGGAAGCTGCCCAGGATCAGGATGCGGGTCTGGCGGTCGATCACCGGCGCGAGGCAGGTCAGCGGCGGGCTAGGGGCGGCGGACATCGGCTGCGGCAAATCCGGCTAGCTCGCGTGCGCGGCCTTGGGCGCGGTGCCGAGCAGCGCCTCGCAGCGCGCCAGCGCGGCGGCAAAATCCGGCACCACGTTGTCCGCGCCCAGCATGGCCAGGATGCCGGCCTTGTTCATCTTGGCGCTGATGCGCTGGTTGGCGCCGCACAGGATCACCGTGACGTGGCGTCGCGCCAGGTTTTGAATCACTTCTTCCAGCGTTTCCAGGCCGGTAATGTCCATGAACGGCACGCGCTGCAAGCGCAGCACCAGGACCCGGGCATCGGTGTGGGTCTGCGCCAGCGCGCGCTCGAAATTCTCGACGGCCCCGAAAAAGAACGGCCCCTCGATGGTATACACCAGCATGCCGCGCGGCAGTTTCGCCATGCCGTGGTAGGCCAGCTCCATCTCCAGGTCTTTCTCGGTCAGTTGCTGGGTTTGCACCGAGGCAGCCATACGGCGCAGGAACTGCAGCATGGCCAGGATGACGCCGATGTTGACCGCCACCACCAGATCGGTAAACACCGTCAGCAGGAACGTGATCAGCAGGATGGCGACATCGGCGCGCGGCGCGCGCTTGACCATGCGGGAGAAGTGCTTGAGGTCGCTCATGTTATAGGCGACCACGAACAGGATCGCCGCCAGCGCCGCCAGCGGGATATTCGCCGCCAGCGGCGCCAGCAGCAGGATGATCAGGAGTAGCGTGGCCGAGTGGGCAATTCCGGCCAGCGGGCTGCTGCCGCCATTGCGGATGTTGGTGGCGGTGCGGGCAATGGCGCCAGTGGCGGCAAAGCCGCCGAACATCGGCGCCGCGATGTTGGCGATGCCCTGGCCGATCAATTCCTGGTCCGAGTCATGCTTGGTACCGGCCATTCCGTCCGAGACGACCGCCGACAGCAGCGATTCGATTGCGCCCAGCATGGCGATGGCAAAGGCCGGGCCGATCAACTCCAGGGCTTGCGCCAGCGTGATGCTCGGCAGCGTGAAGCTGGGCAATCCGAGCGGGATGCCGCCGAACGCGCTACCGATGGTGGTGACCCCCTTGAACTGGAAAATCGACTGGATGACGGTGGCGGCGACCATCCCGACCAGCGGCCCCGGTACGCGCTGCAGGCCGCGGATGCGGTTGGAAAAAATCACCAGCAGCAGGCTCGTCAGAGCCAGCGCAGTAGTGGCAATGTGCAGGTGCGGCAAGGCCTGCAGCAGATGCCAGAATTTCTGGTGAAAGTGGTCGCCGGTCACCGCCGGCAAGCCGAAAAAGTCTTTCCACTGGCTGACCCAGATGATGACGCCGATGCCGGCGGTGAAGCCGACGATCACTGGGTCGGGAATGAATTTGATGACGACACCGAGCCGCGCCACTCCCAGAAAAACGAGGATGACACCAGCCATCAGGGTGGCGATCTGCAGGCCATCGACGCCGTACTTGGCGGTGACGCTGGCCAGGATCACGATGAAGGCGCCGGTCGGGCCGGCGATCTGCACCCGGCTACCGCCGAATACCGAAACCAGCAGACCGCCGATGATCGCGGTGTAGATGCCTTGTTCCGGCTTGACGCCGGAGGCGATTGCGAACGCCATCGCCAGCGGTAGCGCCACCACGCCGACCACCACCCCCGACACGATATTCGGCAGCCAATGCTCACGCCGGAACAGGCCGGCTTTCCAGGCTTCTTGAATCGCGATCATGGATGCGCTTTCACGGTTACGGAATGGCAATTATGTGCGTTATGTTAACATGATATGTTAATGTTTTGCGCTCAGGCTGCGCAATAAACCGCTCCCCAGTTCGCCTGGCTGAGTTCGATTGCGCTCTTTGCCGAGTCTTGCAACGGCAATACGCAGGCTGTTGCCTTCCATATACTCCATGAATTGAATGCCAATACCGCCCATCAAATGGATGTTAAGGAAATATACTCTACTCTATCGGTAGAGAGAGGTTGGTATGACGGTTTGTCTGGCTGCGGTGGGCCGGGCTCGGCAAGTGCGCAGTTTCAGCCAGGAAGGCTGGCACGGCCCAATGGGATTCCGGAGATGATTACATGAGAACTGTACGCGCATGCGCACCCCGTTCGGCTATGGGACAAATGAGGACGCCGGCGCGGCAAGCTTGCTACACTCCTTTTTTTGCGCCATTGCCATGGCGGAACTGACTTGGAGTTGAAATGAAGCAACTGATTTACGTCCTGTTTTTTTCCATGTTGACAGCTTGTGCGGTCACGCCCAATTCCGGCAGCGTCTATAGCAGCCGCCAGGCGGGGCAGGAGCAGAGCGTGCGCATGGGCGTGGTCGAATCGGTACGCCAGGTCACGATCGACAAGGGGCAAAGCGGGGTCGGAGTGGTCGCCGGCGGTGCCCTGGGCGGCATTGCGGCCGGCTCCAACATCGGAGGCGGCAGTGGCGCGATTGCCGCCGGCATCCTGGGCGCGGTGGCGGGCGGCATCGCCGGCAAACACGTCGAATCGAATTTGACGCAACGGCCCGGACTGGAAATCACCGTGCGGCTGGATGGTGGCGGACTGAGCGCGGTCACCCAGGATGCCGATGAAGCGTTCCGGGTCGGCGACCGCGTGCGCCTGCTGTCCAGCGGCCGTTCCACCCGCGTCACGCACTGAGCCTGCGGGCTGTTCCGGAACCGGCATCCATCGCGCGCCCATCCCATGACCTATCATTATTGTCCCGTGTGCGCGGCGTCCTTGATCCAGCGGCCGGATGTGGGCGAGGGCGGCAAGCTGCGCCTGGCTTGCCCGGATGGCCACTGGACGCACTGGGACAATCCGCTGCCGGTACTGGCGGCACTGGTCGAAATCGACGGCCGCATCCTGCTGGCGCGCAACGCCGCTTGGCCGGAAAAGGCCTTTGCGCTGATCACCGGCTTCATGGAGCGCGACGAAACCCCGGAGCAGGGCGTGGCGCGCGAATTGTTCGAGGAAACCAGCCTGGTGGCGCAACAGATTAGCCTGATCGGCGTCTATGAATTCATGCGCAAGAATGAAGTGATCATCGCCTACCATGTGACGGCGACCGGCGACATCCAGCTCTCCGAAGAACTGGTCGAATACCGCCTGCTGGCGCCGGAAAAGCTGCGCCCGTGGCGCGCCGGTACCGGTTACGCGATGGCCGACTGGATGCGCGCGCGCGGTCTGCCGGTGGAGTTCACGGATTGGCCCGGGCGCCCGGCCAGCGCCGAGCCGGCCGCCGAATAATCGATTCTTTGCTGCAACGCATCATCGGCATTCTGTTTGGGATAGAATCCATCACTCCTGCACTTGCCTCGTTTGAGAACCCACCATGGAATTCCACAAGGAACTGGACGCGCGCGGTTTGAACTGCCCGCTGCCAATTTTGAAAACCAAAAAGGCGCTGGCCGAAATGACCAGCGGCCAAGTGCTGCGCGTACTGGCGACCGATCCCGGCTCGGTGCGCGATTTCCAGGCGTTTGCCAAACAGACCGGAAATGAGCTGCTGGAACAATCGGAAGCCAACAAGGAGTTCCTGTTCTACATGCGGCGCAAATAGCGTTATCCAGACGTCGGTTACCATTTCCGAATATTATCGAACGATCGTTCTAAATTTTCGCGTGGCACGCTATTTCTCTTTTATAATCTGCCGGCTTGCGAATTTCGTCACTTATTTCGTCACTTAAAGGCCTACCTATGAAAATACTGGTTCCAGTCAAGCGCGTGGTCGACTACAACGTCAAGGTTCGGGTGAAATCGGACGGTTCCGGCGTCGATATCGCCAACGTCAAGATGTCGATGAATCCGTTCGACGAAATCGCGGTGGAAGAGGCGATGCGGCTGAAGGAAGCCGGCAAGGCGAGCGAAGTGGTGGCGGTCTCGTGCGGCGTGGCGCAATGCCAGGAAACGCTGCGCACCGCGCTGGCGATTGGCGCCGACCGCGGCATCCTGGTTGAAAGCGACGCCGAACTGCAGCCGCTGGCGGTGGCCAAGCTGTTGCAGGCGGTGGCCGACCGGGAACAGCCGCAACTGATCATCCTCGGCAAGCAGGCGATCGACGACGACTGCAACCAGACCGGCCAGATGCTGGCGGCGCTCCTGGGCTGGCCGCAAGCCACCTTCGCCTCCAAGGTGGTGCTCGAGGACGGCAAGGCCACGGTCACGCGCGAAGTCGACGGCGGCCTGGAAACGGTGGCGCTGACGCTGCCGGCGATCGTCACCACCGACCTGCGCTTAAACGAGCCGCGCTACGTGACGCTGCCCAACATCATGAAGGCCAAGAAAAAGCCGCTGGACGTGCTCAAGCCGGCCGATCTCGGGGTCGACGTCGCGCCGCGCTTAAAGACCCTGAAAGTCGCCGAACCGCCCAAGCGCTCGGCCGGCGTCAAGGTGCCGGACGTCGCCACCCTGGTCGCCAAGCTGAAGAACGAAGCGAAAGTCATCTGATGCATTGCGGGACAGAGTTAAAAGCGTAGCGCGTTTTGTCCCTTGTGGGACAGAGTTCAGCGTAGCGGTACTCTGTCCCCAACACTTCAGAGAATTTTAGAAATTTAGAAATTTAGAAGGAACATCATGACCGCACTCGTCATTGCCGAACACGACAACGCCTCACTCAAGGGCAGCACCCTGAACACCGTCACCGCCGCCGTCCAGTGTGGCGGCGAAGTCCACGTGCTGGTGGCCGGCTCCAACTGCGGCGCCGCCGCTGCGGCCGCCGCCCAGATCGCCGGCGTCGCCAAGGTGCTGGTGGCCGATGCGCCGCAGTTCGCCGACGGCCTGGCGGAAAACGTCGCCGCCCAGGTGCTGGCGCTGGCAGGCGATTACTCGCACATCCTGGCGCCGGCCACCGCCTACGGCAAGAACATCGCGCCGCGCGTGGCCGCCAAGCTGGATGTCGGCCAGATTTCGGAAATCACCAAGGTCGACGCGCCCGACACCTTCGAGCGCCCGATCTATGCCGGCAATGCGATTGCCACCGTGCAATCGGCTGACGCCGTCAAGGTCATCACCGTGCGCACGACCGGCTTCGACGCCGCCGCCGAGGGCGGGGCCGCCACGGTGGAAAGCGTGGCCGCGGTGGCCGATTTCGGCAAGTCCGCGTTTGTCTCGCGCGAACTGGCCAAGTCCGACCGCCCCGAGCTGACCGCCGCCAAGATCATCGTCTCGGGCGGGCGCGGCATGGGTTCGGGCGACAACTTCAAGATTCTGGAGCCGCTGGCCGACAAGCTGGGCGCCGCCATGGGCGCCTCGCGCGCGGCGGTGGATGCCGGCTTCGTGCCGAACGACTGGCAGGTCGGCCAGACCGGCAAGATCGTCGCGCCGCAGTTGTATATCGCGGTCGGCATTTCGGGCGCGATCCAGCACCTGGCCGGCATGAAGGATTCGAAAACCATCGTCGCCATCAACAAGGACCCCGAAGCGCCGATCTTCTCGGTGGCCGACTATGGCATCGTCGGCGATTTGTTCGAGATCGTGCCCCAACTGGTGGCGGAACTCGGTTAAACCCCGCTTACCGGACACAACATCAGGCAGGATTGCAGAGCTGGCTCGGCGGGAACACCGCATCGACGCCATCCTCCGGCAAGCCTGCCTTTTTCTATGGAGTTTCAAATGAGTTACGTCGCACCGTTGAAGGACATGCTGTTCGTGATGAATGAGCTGGCTGGTTTGCACGAAGTCAGTCAATTGCCGGGTTGCGAAGATGCCACGCCGGAAACGGTGCAGGCGGTGCTCGAGGAAAACGCCCGCTTCTGCAGCGAGGTGGTGGCTCCGCTGAACGTGCTCGGCGACCGCGAGCCAAGCAGCTGGCAGGACGGCCAAGTTACCACCACCAAGGGATTCAAGGAGGCGTTCAAGGCTTTCGGCGAGGCCGGCTGGCAGGGCGTGCAGCATCCGGCCGATTTCGGCGGCCAGGGTTTGCCCAAGCTGGTGGCGACCGCGTGCATCGAAATGCTGAACTCGGCCAACCTGTCCTTCGCGCTGTGTCCGCTCCTGACCGATGGCGCGATCGAGGCGCTGATGACCGCCGGCAGCGACGAGCAAAAGAATGTCTATCTGGAGAACCTGATTTCCGGCAAGTGGACCGGCACCATGAACCTGACCGAGCCGCAGGCCGGTTCCGACCTGGCGCTGGTGCGCACCCGCGCCGTGCCGCAGGGCGACGGCACCTACAAGCTGTTCGGCACCAAGATCTTCATTACCTACGGCGAGCACGACATGGCCGAGAACATCGTCCACCTGGTGCTGGCGCGTACGCCGGACGCCCCGGAAGGCGTGAAGGGGATTTCACTGTTCATCGTGCCGAAATTCCTGGTCAACCCGGACGGTTCGCCCGGCGCGCGCAACGACGTCCATTGCGTGTCGATCGAGCACAAGCTCGGCATCAAGGCCAGCCCGACCGCCGTGCTGCAGTTCGGCGATCATGGCGGCGCGATCGGCACGCTGGTCGGCGAAGAAAACCGCGGCCTCGAATACATGTTCATCATGATGAACGCGGCGCGCTTTGCGGTCGGCATGCAGGGTGTGGGCGTCGCGCAAAGAGCCTATCAAAAGGCGGTGGAGTACGCCAAGGAACGGGTGCAGTCGCGCGATCTGGCCGGATCAAGCGGGCCGGTGACCATCATCCACCAGCCGGACGTGCGGCGCATGCTGATGTCAATGCGGGCCCAGACCGAAGCGGCGCGGGCGCTGGCATATGTCACGGCAGCGGCGTTTGATGCCGCGCATCACCATCCGGACGCGGTGGCGCGTCAGACCAACCAGGCGTTTTACGAATACATGGTACCGGTGGTCAAGGGCTGGTCCACCGAGCTTTCGGTGGAAGTCGCCTCGACCGGGGTGCAAGTGCATGGCGGCATGGGCTTCATCGAGGAAACCGGCGCCGCCCAGTATTACCGCGACGCGCGCATCCTGCCGATTTACGAAGGCACCACCGCGATTCAGGCCAACGACCTGGTCGGGCGCAAGACCGCGCGCGACGGCGGCGCTACCGCGCAGGCGATCCTTTCCCAAGTGCGTCAGACCGAAGCCGATCTGGCGCGCAGCGCATCGGGCGAATTGGCGGTGATCGGCAGCCGCCTCGGCAGCGCCGCCAGTGCCCTGGAGCAGGTGGTCGGCTATGTCGCGGCGAATGCCCGGGAGGAAGTGAAGGCGGTGTTTTCCGGCAGCGTGCTGTATCTGAAGCTGGCCGGAATCGTGCTGGGCGGCTGGCAAATGGCGCGTGCCGCCGCGATCGCCGAGCAGAAGTTGCGGGCAGGGATCGGCGACGCCGATTTCCTGCGCGCCAAGATCGCCACCGCGCGCTTCTTCGCCGATCATTTCCTGTCGCAGGCGGACGGCATGCGCGCCGCCATCGTCGAAGGCAGCGCCGGCGTCATGGCGCTGAACGAACAGCAGTTCTGAGCGCGCGTGCACCGGCCGCTGTCGGCGGCTGGCTCAGTGCGGCTGCGGAGTTTCCGGCGCGGGCGGCGTTTTCGGTTTGAATTGCTGCTCGCTGATGCGGTATTTGCCGCGCCGGTCGCCCATCAATTCGCGCAATTCGCTGATGCTCATCTCGCTGACTTCGTGCATCCGGATCAGCAGCGAGGCGCCCACTGGCAAGCGGCGGTGACGGATCTTGCTGATGACCGGTGGCGCCACTTCCAGCGCCCGCGACAGCGCGGCATCGTTTTTCAGGTGCAGGCGCTGGATCAATGCTTCCAGCAGATGATCCGGGTTGTATTCCCTTTGTTCCAGCAGATGTTGTGCCATGGTGCCCTCGGTGGTTGGTTGCGCCGTTTCGAATTTATTTTGCCGAAGGATGTGACACGATTATTGATCTAGCGTAATAAAACGTGCGGATTGGCACATTTTATTCGCTGCGGACGCCATTCCTCAGCCATACGCGCCGCCGGTGAACAGCAGATCGAAGGTGCGCGCGATGGCGGCGATCAGGCCGGTGGTGCCGCTGGCCATCGCCAGTATCAGCAGCAATATCACCGGCCAGCCGGAACTGGACTGCCTGCCGCTGGCCGGATTATGATCCGCATCCCAGCGCTGGTCCGGCGTCAGGCCGATCACCAGTGCCTCCAGCAGGCCGGCCAAAATCGACACTACGAACAGGCCGCAGGCAAACAGCAGTTGCTGTTCGGGTGTGGCGAGCCAGATGGCAAGCGAAACCGGTACGGTGACCAAATGCAGCCAACCCCAGACATCCCGCATCCCGTACAGGTAAAAGCGGTGGATGCCAAACCCGCCGAGCACGACGGCCAATAGCGTGGCGAGGGTTTTGTTTTTATGCGACATGGCGCGTTTCTGGCCTTTCTTGATAAGAATCAAAGGAGTATGCCACAAAATGATGATTTTCCGCAGAATATGAGGGCGATAATAAAAATGCTCCATGGAGTATGTGATTTGAATGCAAGTCCCGCCTGGAATGTGAAGAGCGTTTATTGCCTATAAATAGCCGGCTTGGCACTGATCGACGCGTGGTAAGGCGGAGCCGGCAGATCGCACGCCCGGTGCTTGGTTGCCGCAAGAGGTGAAAGCACGCTATAATTTGCGGCTTTTTTCGTGTTCGAACACTTTCTGGAAACATTATGGTCGTTATTCGCTTATCCCGTGGCGGCGCAAAAAAGCGCCCCTTTTTCAATATCATCGCTACCGACTCGCGCAGCCGGCGCGACGGCCGCTTCATCGAGCGCATCGGTTTTTATAATCCGGTTGCCGCCGGCGCTGAAGAAAGCCTGCGCATTGCGCAAGACCGCCTGACGCACTGGCAGGGTGTGGGCGCGCAATTGTCGCCGACCGTGGCTCGCCTGGTGGCTCAGAACAGCAAAAAAACGGCGGCCTGATTCGGCTGGTGTTCGCGTTGTCGCAGCAAGGTACAGACGGCATCAAGGTGCCTGAAGATCTGGTGCCGGTTGGTCATGTGACGGGCGCGTACGGCGTTGGTGGCTGGATAAAGGTCCGGCCTTATTCGGCCGAGGCGGAAGCGCTGTTGCAAGCCAGGTCCTGGTGGCTGGACAAGCCGGATTTGCACGATGTGCAAGTGTTGCAGGCCAAGCGCCACGGCGCCGACGTGGTGGCGCTCCTGATGGGCATGGCCGGGCGCGACGCCGCCGCGGTGCACAAGGGCGCCGTGGTGCAGATCCGGCGCAGTCATTTTCCGGCGCTGGCCGAGGGCGAGTACTACTGGTCCGACCTGATCGGACTGGAAGTCGAGAACCTGCAGCAGCAAGCGCTTGGGCGCGTGACCGACTTGATGGATAACGGCGCGCATCCGATTTTGCGGGTGGCGCCGGCAGCGGCTGGTGCGCCCGAATTGCTGATTCCGTTTGTCGCCCAATTCATCATTGCCGTCGATCAGGCGGCAAACAAGATCACGGTCGACTGGGGTCTGGATTACTGATTTGCCCGCTTGGTTCGCGTTGGATGCCGGGGCAGGGAGCGTGCGGGATGCAATTCGATGTCGTGACGCTGTTCCCGGAGATGTTTACGGCATTGACCGGTTCGGGCATCAGCCGGCGCGCGTTTGAGCAAAAAAAATGTGAATTGGCGCTGTGGAATCCGCGTGATTTCACCAGCGATAATCACCGTACCGTGGATGACCGGCCGTATGGCGGCGGCCCCGGCATGGTGATGATGGCCAAGCCGCTGGAGGCCGCGCTCGATGCCGCCAGCGCACGCCAGGTACAAGCCGGACTGGCCGCGCCGCGCGTGATCTTCCTGTCGCCTCAAGGGCCGGCGCTGACCCATGCGCGGGTGATGCAACTGAGCGCGGAAGCCGGCTTGGTGCTGTTGTGCGGGCGCTACGAGGCGGTCGACCAGCGCTTGCTGGAACGCCGCGTCGATGAAGAAATCAGCCTCGGCGATTTCGTGCTGTCCGGCGGCGAGTTGCCGGCGATGGCGCTGATGGATGCGCTGATCCGGCAATTGCCGGGCGTGCTGCATGATGAGGCATCGGCGGTCGAGGACAGTTTCGTCAACGGCTTGCTGGATTACCCGCATTACACGCGGCCGGAAGTATATGAGGGCATGGCGGTGCCGCCGCTGCTGTTGGGCGGAAACCACGCCGAAATTGTAAAATGGCGGCGACAGCAGGCTTTGCAGGCAACGGCCAGAAAGCGGCCGGACATGATCGCCAGTGCGCGTGCCACAGGTTTGCTGAGCGCCGCCGACGAAAAATATTTGAGTAGTTTGCAGTTGTAGTGTCGCGCAGTCCGCTTGGCGGACTGCATGTTTAACCCCATCCTCTACCGGGCATTTCTACAGTTATACGGCGCCGGCACGATGGCATTTGGAGCATAAAATGGATTTGATCCAGCAACTCGAGCAAGACGAAATCAACCGTCTCGGAAAAAACATCCCCGATTTCGCCCCCGGCGATACCGTGGTGGTCAACGTCAACGTGGTCGAAGGTACGCGCAAGCGCGCCCAGGCTTATGAAGGCGTGGTGATTTCGCGCCGCAATCGCGGCTTGAATTCGAATTTCATCGTCCGCAAGATCTCCTCCGGTGAAGGCGTCGAGCGGACCTTCCAGCTGTACTCGCCCTTGATCGCATCGATCGAAGTCAAGCGGCGTGGCGATGTGCGACGCGCCAAGCTGTATTATCTGCGTGAGCGCTCCGGCAAATCGGCGCGCATCAAGGAAAAACTGCCGAGCCGTCGCGCCGCGGCCAAGCAAGCGGAGTAAGCCCCGCGCAGGCATCATGAAAAAAGGCACCGCTGGTGCCTTTTTTTGCTTCAGAACAGGAAATTATCGTGGCCAAACTGTCTTTCGATCCGCAAATCGTTCCCGTCGACTCGGTCGCCGGCGAGGCTGCGATCGCGGCGGAACGGCTGCATGCCGAGTGGCTGCGACGGCGCTTTGGCAGCCCGCCGCCATGGCGGCCGGAAATTACCGACGACCAGCCGATACGGCAGTTCGGCACGACGCCGATCGCTGCCTCGGTGCTGGTGCCGATCATCATGCGCGAGGCAGGTGCGACCATGCTGTTTACCCAGCGTACCGCGCATCTCTCCGACCATGCCGGCCAGGTCAGTTTTCCCGGCGGCCGCACCGAAAGCAGCGATAGTTCGCCGACCGAGACTGCGCTGCGCGAAACGGAAGAGGAAATCGGCCTGGAGCGGCGCTACGTCGAGGTGATCGGCTCGCTGCCCGACTATGTGACCGGCACCGGCTACCGCATCACGCCGATTGTCGGCCTGGCGCAGCCACCGTTCAGCCTGCAGCCCGACCCGTACGAAGTTGAGGAAATTTTCGAGGTGCCGCTGGACTTCCTGATGGATGGCATGCACCACCAGCGCCGCAGCGCCGAGTTCCCCAACGGCTTCGGCCGCCGCACGTTTTATGCGATGCCCTACGATCGCTTCTTCATCTGGGGCGCGACCGCCGGCATCCTGCGCAACCTGTTTCATTTCCTGCGCGCCTGATACGAATTCGCAATCAAAGCGATAACTGCGTTGCTTCGCCTTGCCGTGCGCCAGCACTGTCTGCGGCCTTGCGCCTTGTTCTCACCTTGATTGCGAACCCGTATGATGCGGCCGGCTGCAGGGTCTCGCGGCCAAATGTTTGATTCCGGCAGGTTGCTGGGTTATCGTATCGATCCCGAACAGGCGGTGCCCATGACCTTCATTTCCATCCTTTTCGCGTTGTTGATCGAGCAGCTGAAGCCGCTGCGTGCCGATAACCCGGTTTACTCCGGCGTGCGCCTGCTGGCGCGCCGTATGGAGGCCTGGTTCAACGCCGGCCAGGCGCGCCATGGCATCCTCGGCTGGGTGGCGATGATCGCCGCGCTGGTGCTGCCGACTGCGCTGGTGTACTGGCTGTGCGCGCGCATCAGTCCGCTGGCGGCGCTGGCATGGAACATCGTGATCGTTTATCTAACCCTGGGCTTCCGGCATTACAGCCATTATTTCACCTCGATCCAGCTGGCGCTGAATGCCGGCGATGAAGTCTCGGCACGGTCGCTGCTGGCGGACTGGACCGGGCAGGATACTGCCGGGCTGGATACCGGCGAAATTTCCCGCATGGCGGTTGAAAAGGCCCTGGTCGTGACGCATCGCAACGTGTTCGGCGTGTTTCTCTGGTTCCTGGTGCCGTGCGGCCCGGCCGGCGCGGTGATGTACCGCGTGGCTGAATACCTGGCGCGTGCCTGGAACGAGCCGGATCACATGCGCAATGAGGCGTTCGGACGCTTTGCTGCGCGCGCGTTCTACTGGATCGACTGGATTCCGGCGCGCCTGACGGCGGTGGCATTCGCGGTGGTCGGGAATTTCGAGGACGCGGTCTATGCCTGGCGTAACTTCGCCGGTCGCTGGCCGGACGAGGCGGCCGGCATCATCCTGGCGGCGGGTGGCGGCGCCATGGGCGTGCGTCTGGGTACGCCGCTCGAAAGCGCCACCGACGTGCTGCCGGCGGATGCGGCCACCGTCGATTCCAGCGACAGCGAAGCCGACAACGGCGGTTTGCCCGGCGCCGAACCGGGACCGCGCGCGCTGCAGAGCACGGTCGGCCTGGTGTGGCGCGCGCTGCTGCTGTGGATGTTCCTGCTGCTGCTACTGTCGGTCGCGGTCTGGGCCGGCTGATCGCGATATTCCCCACTCTTCGTTTTTTCAGTCTTCTATAAGATATAATACGCATGACATTTAGTGCGCGGGCCCCACAAGGGCACGACGCGCAGCCAACTGGCAAGCGCTATTGAAACGAGCTGCATGCATGCGTGACAATCCTGTTTTCCCTCCTCTTGATGCCGAGAGCGCGCCCAGCGGCGAGTTTTTCATCCTCGGCACAACCGGCAACGGCAAACCGTTTCGGCCCAGCGACTGGGCCGAACGCCTGTGCGGCGCCATGTCGTGCTTCCGCCCGGCCGGTCAGGGCGGCCTGAATGCCCATCTCAAATACTCCCCTTTTGTCCGGCCGGTGCTGCTGAATGGCGTCAAGTCGGTCGTGGTCAAGCAAGACTTGCGCCAGATCGAACCATTGGCCTACCACTTTGTGCTGGATTTCGCGCGCGACAATGATCTCCAGATCGTCAATGCCTGCCTGTTGCCGGATGCGGCAGCGGGTGGTGGCTGATCCGGTCGCGCCGGAAAATGAAACTCCCGGTGCCCAGCCGGCATGCCAGTGCAATTGTCGCGCCAAGCCAAGCCACGGTCGCCCCGGCATGGCCTCGATCCGGGGAAAAATCAATGATTCGATATTCTGTCGCGGGTGCTTCCGGTAACCGGGATCGTTCCATGGAACAGCACAATCAGGATGGGGCGGGTCAACTGACTGAATGAAGCCAATGGCCGATTCGGACCGTACTTGTTTTCGGAGCAATCTTTTTCCGTATGCTTTTGGGCCGGATTAACTGTCAAAAAACCTACTTACGCCGACTTCACAAATAAGTTACGCTAGCGAAAAAAATAAATCGACAAGACGAACCAGGCAGGTTGAAACGCTGCGCCGGCGCTCTTGCCGTACCCAAGGGGGTCGAATGTTGCGCCGTCACCGGCTATTTGCCTTGTCGTTTGGAGCGCTGCTCGCGTTGCTGCTGGGCTTGATTCTGACTGTCATGCTGTATGTCGTCGCCCGTGGCGTCGAGCATGAGCAGAATCGGCTGGATTTCGAGCAGCGGGCCGAAGCCCGCATCGAGGCGTTGCGGCTGCGCCTGCAGTGGTCGATCAATGATCTGGTTTCAGTCAATCGCCTGTTCGTTACTTTCGCCACGGTCAGCCGCGAACAGTTTCATTCATTCACCCAACCGCTGCTGGAGCGCAATCCGTATATCCAGGCATTCAACTTCCATCGCATTATTTCGGATCACCAGCGCGCCGAATTTGAAGCCGGGGTGCGGCGGCATTTCCCCGAATTTTCTGTGATGGAGGTGGTGGACGGCAAACGGGTGCCGGCGCGTCGGCGAGCACAATACCGGCCGGTGGAATATATCGAACCGGTCGCCGGCAACGAGGCGGCGCTGGGTTTCGACGCCGCGTCCTATTCTTTTCAGACCGAAGCGCTGCAGCGTGCGCTGGAGACTGGTCAGCCAGCTGCCACCGGCTTGCTCGAACTGATGCAGGGCAAGCCCGGTCAATACGGGCTGATTGTGCTGATGCCGGTGTATCGGCACGGCGCCGCGCATGACTCGGAACAGGCGCGCCGGGCGGCGCTGATCGGCGATACGGCGGCGGTGTTTCGCATCGCCGATTTGATGGATGGCGTACTGGCGGCCGAAGCCGCGCGGGACGACGGTCAGACCGGCGTGGCGCTTTACCTCAACCAGCACGGTGGGGGCCAGAAGCTGGCGTATCGCGGCGGCAGCGACATCGCGGCGATGCCGGCAGGCTGGTTCGAATCTCTGCTGTATGCCCATCCGCAACCGCTGTCGAGATCGTTCGACGTCGGCGGCCAGTCGTGGAGCATGAGGGTGGCGGCCGCGCCCGCTTCTTTTCGATCGCTGCGCACCGGCTCGCTGCTGGTGCTGCTGAGCGGCCTGCTGGTCAGCGGGCTGAGCTGCTTTTACCTGCAGTCGCTGGCGCGCCGCACGCGCGGTATCGAGCGCCTGGTGCGCCGACGCACCGCGGAACTGCGACTGGCGAACCGCCGTCTGCGGCAGGACATCGCGGCTCGGGCGCGGGTCGAGCAGGCACTGCAATTGCGGCAGCGCGCGATCGAAGCCAGCGCCAACGCGATCGTCATCGTCAGCGCCAAAGCGCCCGATTATCCGATCGAGTACGTGAACCCGGCATTCGAACGCAACAGCGGCTTTGCGGCGGCCGAAATTCTGGGCCAGTCGGTGCGCGCGATGCGCTGCGACGAGCGCGACCAGCAGGCCATTGCCGAGATTAACGGCGCCTTGCGCGAACAGCGCGAAGGGAAGGCGGTGCTGCGCAACCTGCGCAAGGACGGCTCGATCTACTGGAGCGAGTTCTACGTGTCGCCGGTGGCCGACCAGAACGCCACCGTCAGCCATTTCGTGCTGGCCCAATACGACATTACCGCCGCCAAGAATTTCGAAGCGAAGCTTGAATTCCAGGCTGGACACGACAAACTGACCGGGTTGGCCAACCGCGACCTGGTGCGCGAGCGCTTGCGCCAGGCGTTGACCTACGCCGATGACTATGGCCATGCGGTGTGGCTGGTGCATGTCGATCTGGATCAGTTCAAGTTCATCAACGACGCCCTCGGCCATCCGGCCGGGGATGCGTTGCTGCGTGCGGTCGCCGATCGTCTGAAACAGGGCTTGCGCAGCGCCGATACGGTGGGGCGCATCAATGGTGACGAGTTCCTGCTGATCTTCATCGATGCCAGGGAGCAGGATACCTGCGTCGGCATCATGCAGCGCATCATGCAACTGGTGGCGGCGCCGTTGAAGATCGACAACCACGAACTGTATCTGACCTGCAGCGCCGGCATCGCGGTGTATCCGGGCGATGCGAGCGACGCCGAAGCCCTGACCAAGCATGCCGAGATCGCCATGTACCGCGCCAAGGATGGGGGCCGCGGCAGCTACCAGTTCTACCGGCCGGAGATGAACCAGCAGGCACTGGAGCGGCTGCGCCTGGAAAGCGAACTGCGCGGGGCGCTGGAGCGCGGCGAGTTTGTGCTGCATTATCAGCCGCAAGTGGCGCTGCGCAGTGGCCAGGTGGTCGGGATGGAGGCGCTGATTCGCTGGCAGCATCCGCAACTGGGTCTGATTGCGCCGGCGCGCTTCGTCGGCCTGGCCGAGGAAACCGGCCTGATCGTGCCGATCGGCGCCTGGGTGATCCGGGAAGCATGCCGCCAGAACCAGGCCTGGCAAAATGCCGGTTTGCCGGCCTTGCGGGTATCGGTCAACCTGTCGGCGCGCCAGTTCTATGAAAAGGAACTGGCGCAGTCGATTGCCGCGATATTGGCAGAAACCGGCATGGCGCCGCACACGCTCGGCATCGAACTGACCGAGACGCTGGTGATGGCCGATGTCGAACACGCGGTGCAGATCCTGCAGCAACTGCATGCAATCGGCGTGCAAATGTCAATCGATGATTTCGGCACCGGTTACTCCAGCCTGTCCTATCTGAAGCGCTTTCCGATCGATGTTCTGAAGATCGACCAATCATTCGTGCGCGACATCACGCTCGACCCGGACGACGCCGCGATCGTGCTGTCGATCATTTCCCTGGCGCACAATCTGAACATGGAGGTGATCGCGGAAGGGGTTGAAACGGAGCAACAACTGGAGTTCCTGCGCTGCAATGGCTGCAATGAAATTCAGGGCTATTATTTCAGCCGGCCGCTACCGGCCGACGAGTTCCAGGCGCTGCTGCTGCAACGCAAGTGCCTGGCGCCGGATGCCGGCGTCAGCACGGACCACTGGCGCGCCGTGGCGCGTCCTCGATGAGCGGCAAGGTCAAGCCGGGTTCTCGCCGCCGTTTGCCACCGGGTTTCTCCATGAAAATCCGGTTATCCAAATATACTCCACTCGACGAATCATATTTCCGTTCTTGATATCTGTGTTTTTGTAACATACTCCATGGTTTCCCGTGATCGCGTATTCCCGGATCGGGCTGCCGGCGGCGACGGCGCAGCGTCGGTGCGGAAACGCCGGCTGCCCGCGGTTTCCGCGATAATGAAGCGGGACGAGTGCGTTTTTCCTGTCCGCCTCCAGCGGACGCGACCGTAGCCGCGCTTGCGTTTCCTGTTTGCGGATGGAGCCGGACATGTCGAATACCCGAATTGAACGCGATTCCTTTGGTCCGATCGAAGTGCCCGCCGATCGCCTGTGGGGCGCACAGACGCAGCGTTCGCTGCAGCATTTCAGAATCTCCTCCGAGCGCATGGCGCCGGAACTGATCGCGGCACTGGCGGCGCTCAAGCATGCCGGCGCCGCCGTCAACCGCGAGCTAGGATTGCTGGATGGGCAGTTGGCGGCGGCCATCATGCAGGCGGCCGACGAGGTGGCTGCCGGCGCCCATCCCGCGGAATTCCCACTGGCCGTGTGGCAGACCGGCTCCGGCACGCAAACCAACATGAACATGAACGAGGTGCTGGCCAACCGCGCCTCCGAACTGCTCGGTGGCGCCAGGGGCGAGCAGCGCCTGGTCCATCCGAACGACGATGTCAACCGCGGCCAGTCCTCCAACGACATTTTCCCGAGCGCGATGCATGTGGCGGCGACGCTGCAGATCTCGCATACGTTGCTACCGGCCCTGCGCCGCCTGCGGGCGACGCTGGCGCAAAAGGCGGACGACTTTCAGGACATCGTCAAGATCGGCCGCACCCACCTGCAGGATGCGACGCCGCTCACCCTGGGCCAGGAATTCTCCGGCTATGTGGCGCAACTGGAACAGGCCGAGGCAGTCATCGGCAACGCGCTGCCGGCGCTGTACGCGCTGGCCGTGGGCGGCACCGCGGTCGGCACCGGGCTCAATACCCACCCTGAATTCGGTGCGCGGGTGGCGGCGCAACTGGCAACCCGCTTCGGCTTGCCGTTTGTCAGCGCGCCCAACAAGTTCGCGGCGCTGGCCGCGCATGACGCGCTGGTGGCCGCGCATGGCGCGCTGAAAACGCTGGCGGCGGCGCTGATGAAAATCGCCAACGACATCCGCTGGCTGGCGTCCGGCCCGCGCTCCGGGCTGGGCGAACTGCGCATTCCGGAAAACGAGCCGGGCAGCTCGATCATGCCGGGCAAGGTCAATCCGACCCAGTGCGAGGCGCTGACCATGCTGTGCTGCCAGGTGTTCGGCAACGATGTTGCGCTCACGTTCGGCGGCGCTTCCGGCAATTTCGAGCTGAACGTGTTCAAGCCGCTGATCGCGCATAATTTCCTGCAGAGCGTGCGCCTGCTGGCCGACGGCATGACCAGCTTCGACGAACATTGCGCGCGCGGCATCGAAGCCGACCGCGAGCGCATCCAGGAGTTGATGGAGCGCTCGTTGATGCTGGTCACCGCCTTGGCGCCGCACATAGGCTACGACCGCGCGGCGCAGATCGCCAAGCGCGCGCATCACGATGGCAGCACGCTGAAGCAGGCGGCGCTGGCGCTTGGCTATGTCTCCGAAGAAGAGTTCGTGCAGTGGGTGCAGCCGTTGGCAATGACCAGGCCCGACGAGCCATCCTGAAGCCGCGCCCGCAGGCCGTTATTCCGCTTAACCGCCGGTTTTCATTCCCTGGCAAGGCTTCTGCTAATAGAATACGGAAGGCTTTGCGCCTCATTGATCAATAATTACAGGAGACAGACAATGAAATTCAGACTATTGCGTGGGTTGCTGGCACTCGCCGGCGTTGCAATGCTGGCGGCGGCGCCGGCCCAGGCGCAGCAGCAGTTCATCAACGTGCTGACCGGCGGCACCAGCGGCGTGTACTACCCGATGGGCGTGGCGCTGTCGCAGATCTATGCGAAGGCGATGCCGGACGTGAAGGCTTCGGTGCAGGCGACCAAGGCTTCCGCCGAAAACCTGAACCTGCTGCAGGCCGGGCGCGGAGAGATCGCATTCACGCTGGGGGATTCCTTGTCCGATGCCTGGAAGGGCGATGCCGAGGCCGGCTTCAAGGCGCCGCTGAATAAATTGCGCGGCGTCGCCGGCATTTATCCGAACTACATCCAGATCGTGGCCTCGGCCGATTCCGGGGTGAAGACGCTGGCCGACCTGAAAGGCAAGCGCATCTCGGTCGGCGCGCCGAAATCCGGTACCGAACTGAACGCGCGCGCGATCTTCAAGGCGGCCGGCATGACCTACAAGGATTTCGCCAAGGTGGAGTACCTGCCGTTCGGCGAATCGGTGGAACTGATGAAAAACCGCCAGCTCGACGCCACCCTGCAGTCGGCCGGGCTGGGCGTGTCATCGCTGCGTGACCTCGCGACTTCGGTCAAGATCGTGATCGTGCCGATTCCGGCCGATGTCATCGGCAAGGTTGGCGATCCGGCCTATCAGGCGGGCGTGGTGCCAGCCAATACCTATGAAGGGCAGGGCGCCGATGTGGCGACCGCGTTCGTGCAAAATTTCCTGGTTACGCACGAAGGGGTGGCGGCCGACACCGTCTACAAAATGACCAAGAGCATGTTTGGCAACCTCGACCATCTGGTGGCGGCACACGCGGCCGCCAAGGCGATCAGCAAGGAGAAGGCGCTGACCGGGATGCCGCTGCCGCTGCATCCGGGCGCGGAAAAATACTATCGCGAAATCGGCCTGGTCAAGTAAGCAGGCCGCAAGACGTTGCAGGGAGAGGGCGCTGGCGCCCCCTCCTGTCATCCGTTATCCGCGCTGAGGAGTTTTCCGTACATGTCTTCCCTGCACACCCCCGCCGACGATTTCCAGGAGCATGGCACGCAGCGCTCGCTCTCCGGCGTGGCGCTCAGCATTACGCTGGCTGCGGCTCTGGCCTTTTCCGCTTACCAGTTGATCGTGGCCGGCTTTCACCCGCTGTCGTCGCTGGTGATCCGCTCGCTGCATGTCGGCTTTCTGCTGTTGCTGACCTTTCTGCTGTATCCGGCCTTCAAGAGCGGCAAGCTGACTGCCGTCGCCTGGTACGACTGGCTGCTGGCGGCAGCCGGCTTCGGCCTGTCGTTTTACCACTGGATATTCGAGAGCGAGCTGATCGTCCGCTCCGGTGACCCGAATACCGCCGACCTGGTGGTCGGCGCGATCATGGTCGTCCTGGTGTTCGAAGCCACGCGCCGCATTCTCGGCTGGGCCTTGCCGATCGTATGCGGCACCTTCCTGCTGTATGGCCTGTTCGGCCAGTACCTGCCGGCGCCGCTGGGGCATCGCGGCTATGGCTTCGACCAGATCGTCAGCCAGTTGTTTCTCGGCACCGAAGGCATCCTCGGGATTCCGATCATGGTGTCGGCCACCTATATTTTCCTGTTCATCCTGTTCGGCGCCTTTCTGGAGCACGCCGGCATGATCAAGCTGTTCAATTCGATCGCGCTCGGCCTGGTGGGCCGTGCCAAGGGAGGCCCGGCCAAGGTGGCGGTGATTTCCTCCGGCTTCATGGGCACCATTTCCGGCTCCGGCGTGGCCAATGTGCTGACCGTTGGCCAGTTCACGATTCCGCTGATGAAGCGTTTCGGCTATTCCTCGGTGTTTGCCGGCGCGGTCGAGGCGACCGCCTCGATGGGCGGTCAGATTATGCCGCCGGTGATGGGGGCGGTGGCCTTCATCATGGCCGAAACGCTGAACGTGCCGTACGTCGAAATCGTCAAGGCGGCCGTGATCCCGGCCCTGCTGTATTACCTGACCGCGTTCTGGATGGTGCATCTGGAAGCGGGACGCGCAGGTTTGGTGGGCCTGCCGAAGGAGCAGTGCCCGAGCCCCTGGAAGGCGATCAAGGAAAGCTGGTATCTGGTGCTCCCGCTGGCGGCGCTGGTCGGCATGCTGTTTCACGGTTTTACGCCGATGTTCGCCGGCCTGACCGGGCTGGCGCTGACCGCGATCCTGATCCTGGGCGCGGCGGTGGCGGCGCGGCTGTCGGCCGTCGCGTTTCGCTACGTGTTCTGGCTGGCGCTGGGGCTGGCCGCCGCCACCTTCATCAAATGGGGCATCTATTCGGTGCTGGCGATCATCGGCGCGCTGGTGCTGCTGTGCTTCCGCGTCAAGGGCGGGCGTGACACCCTGCGCACCATTCGCGTCGGCCTGATCGACGGCGCCAAGCAGGCGCTGCCGGTCGGCATGGCGTGCGCGGTGGTCGGCGTCATCATCGGCGTCCTGACGCTGACCGGAGCCGCCTCCAGTTTTGCCGGCTTCATCCTGGCGGTGGGCGAAAAAAGCGTGTTCCTGTCGCTGTTCCTGACCATGATCGTCTGCCTGATCCTGGGCATGGGGATTCCGACCATTCCGAACTACATCATCACCAGCTCGATTGCCGCGCCGGCCTTGCTGCACCTCGGGGTGCCGCTGATCGTCTCGCACATGTTCGTGTTTTATTTCGGTATCATGGCCGACCTGACGCCGCCGGTGGCACTGGCGGCGTTTGCCGCGGCCTCGATCGCCAAGGCCTCGCCGATGAAGATCGGCGTCAAGGCGACCCAGATCGCGATTGCCGGTTTCGTGATCCCGTACATGGCGGTGTATACGCCGGCGCTGATGCTGCAAGGCGAGTGGACGGTGGCGGCGGTGCTGTATATCGTCGGCAAGGCGGTGCTGGCGGTCGGATTATGGGGCGCCACGGCGGTCGGCTACCTGCTGGCGCCGCTGAAGGCGCCTGAGCGGGTGTTTACCGGAGTGGCGGCGCTGATGCTGGTGACTGCCGGTACGCTTTCTGACCAGATCGGTTTCGCGATGGCGGCGTTGTTCATCGGCTGGCACGTCTGGCAAAAGCGGCGCCTGGCCGTGGCATGATCGGAGTCTGTCTGGCGGCGGCGGGGCTGGTGGCGGGAGCCACGGTCAGCCTGCCGCTGCAGGCTTTCACGCTGGCCTGGACCCATTCGATTGAAAAAATCCGCTGGGAAGAAGATTACCGCGTGCTGCAGACGGCGCAGGGCGCCCGTCTGCAATTGAGCGAAGCGCGCATTCGCGGCTCGGGCGCCGGCATGGAGCCGCCGCCCGATGCCATCTTTACCGATGGCGCCTGGCGTTACCGGCCGCCGCTGGCGCCGCTGGAACGGCTGCGTCTGGCGCGCTCCGACTACGTCGCCGATTACAGCCTGTGCTGGGATGGGCGCTGCCAGCCGCTGGCGGCGCTGGTCGGTTCGCCGGCTGCGGCGCCGCTGGTGGAAGTGTACGCCTGCGACCTGCCTTGATTCGCACACCGTGCTTACCCCGCCGCCGGGTATGATGGAGGCCTTGCCACCACTTGGCTCCATACGTCCGCCCCCCCCATGGACGGAGTATGTGCAAAAAAATCGTGCTTCCGCTTGAAAATCGGGCGGCCGGAAAAATACAGTATAGGGTATAAGATTGGATTCAAAGCAAAGCGAGTGCCGGCGGGCGAGTGCCGGCGATCGCCGTGGTGGACTGCGATGAGCGTCGCCGGTGGTAGAGGGGTTGGGCGGCAGTTGCCGGGGCGGCTATCCGAGCGCTGGAAATCCGGCCTGACCGGTGTGTTGCTGGCGTTGCTGGCACCATCAGCGGCGGCCGCCTACCGGGTGGAAGTGGAGGCGCCGCCGCCGTTGCGCGCCCTGCTGACCGAGTTTCTGGATCTGGCGCGCTATCAGCAGCGCGCCGACCTCAGCGACGAACAACTGCAATTCCTGATCGATACCGCGCCGGCCCAGGTGCAGCAACTGACATCCACCGAAGGGTACTTTTCCCCTGTGACCCAGGTCACGCTGGAAGGCGAGGGTGAGCGGCGCGTGGTGCGCATCCGGGTCGAGCCGAATCAGCGCACCAGGGTAAGCGAGGTGAATCTCGAGGTGCTGGGCGCGGTGGCGCAAGAAGCGCCGCAGCGGGCGGCTGAGATCCGCGCCAATTGGGCCTTGCCCGCCGGCCAGCCGTTTCGCCAGGGCGATTGGGAGCGTGCCAAGCAGGAAGGCTTGCAGCGCCTGCAAAACAGCCGCTATGCCGGCGCCGGCATCGCCTATTCCGAGGCGCGCATCGAGGCCGACCTGCATCAGGCGCAACTGGCGGTGCAATACGACAGCGGCCCGGCCTTCACGCTCGGCGCGCTGGAAATCACCGGCACCCGCCGCTATCCGGCCAGCATCATCCAGAACGTCAATCCACTCAAGCCCGGCGAGCCTTACAGCGTCGAGCGCCTGCTGGAACTGCAACGCCAGATTCAGGGCACGCCGTATTTTTCGAATGTGATTGTCGACATCGACAACGATCCCCAGCATGCCGAGCTGGCGCCGGTCAAGGTGCGCGTCAGCGAGTTCCAGACGCAGCGGATTCGTGCCGGCACCGGCTACGCCACCGATACCGGGGCCAAGCTCGAGGGGCGCTACACGCACCTGAACGTGTTCGAGCGGGCGCTGGTATTCGACAGCCAGTTGCGCCTCGAGCAGCGGCGGCAGTACGGCGCGCTGGACCTGGCGCTGCCGCCGGACCGCTCCAGCTTCGTGAATAGCGCCAATACCTCGTTCGAGCGCACCACGCTGCAAGGGATCGATTTGCGCAGCCTGCGTGCCGGCCTCAAGCGCGCCCGCAGCCGTGAAAAATACGATCTGGCCTATACGCTGGAATACTACCGGGACGAATTGCAGCAATTGAGCGGCGTGCCGCTGCCGGCCGGCACCGTGGCGCAGCCGGGCAAGCATCAAGCGCTGGTGCCGGGCGTCTCGTGGGCGCGGCGCGCGGTCGACGATCCGATCTTTCCGCGCCGCGGGAATGTGGTGGCGCTGCAGGTCGGGGCCGCGCTGCAGGGGCTGGTCAGCGACCAGAGCTTCGTGCGCCTGTACGGCCGCGCGCGCCAGTACCTGCCGGTCGGCCAGCGCGACCTGGTGATCCTGCGCTCGGAACTGGGCGCGGTGCTGACCAGCGGCGGCAGCACGCATGTCCCCGCGTCGCTGCTGTTTCGCGCCGGCGGCACCGACTCGGTGCGCGGCTACAATTACGAAAGCATCGGCAACGTCCAGAACGGAACCGTATTTCCGACCCGCTTCCTGCTCACCGCCAGCGCCGAATACCAGCACTGGCTGAACCGCGAATGGGGCGGCGCGGTGTTTTACGACGTCGGCAGCGCCGCCGACAATTGGGGCGACAAGCTGATCTACCAAGGCCTGGGCGTCGGCGCCCGCTGGCGCAGCCCGTTCGGGCCGGTCAATCTCGACCTTGCCTACGGCGCGCGCGGCGGCCGCTTCCGACCACATATCTCGCTCGGGATCGCGTTCTGAAACGTTCCCGTCGCTGCCGTTCATGATTGCGAATTGCATGTCACCTGCCGCCACTCCCGATTCGACCTCTCCGCCAGATCCCGCTCCCAAGGCGAGCCGCGCCTGGCTGCTGCTGACCTGGCTGGGTGCCGGGCTGTTGCTGTTGCCATTGCTGCTGGTCGGCGCACTGCTGCTGGCCGCTCATTCCGAGCGCGGCAGCCGTCTGCTGTGGCAACTCGGCGCGCAAGCCTCGTCCGGGCGCCTGGCCGGCACCTGGGCCGGGGGCACGCTGGCGCATGGTGCGCAGTTGCGCGACCTGCGCTACGCGGACGGTGCGCTGCAGGCCAGCCTGGATCGTTTCGATGGCGGCTGGCGCTTGGGCGTCGCGCCGTTCTCGCTGCGCATCGATCACCTGCGCCTGGGCCGGCTGGAGTTGCAGCTGCCGCCTGCCGCACCTGGCGTGCCGCCGATACCGCAAGATTTGCAGTTGCCGCTGGCACTCGATCTGCGCGAACTGTCGGTGAACCATCTGATGCTGCATGGCGGCAGTCTGCCGCTCGAGATCGACAACCTGCGGCTGCATGCCGGTTCCGACCGTCGGCAACACCAGTTGACGCTGGACAACGCCGACACGCCGTACGGCCTGGCCTCGGCGCGACTGCAACTCGATGGTCGGGCGCCGTTCGCCGTGCGCGGTGGCGCCGAACTGGCTGGCAGCCATCAGGCTGAAGCGTATCGGCTGGCCGCTCACTGGTCCGGCACGCTGGCCGCGCTGGCGCTGGAACTGAATGCCAGCGGCGACAAGCTGAACGGCCAGGCGCAGATCGAGCTGGCGCCGTTCACGCCGCAGCCGTTGCGGCGGGCGCAAGTCAGCGCCGCCCACATCAACCCCAAACTGTTTGCCCCCGGCGCGCCGCAAGCCGACCTCGCGCTGCATGCCGATCTGGCGCAGCAGGCCGCCGGCGCCGACGGCGCGTTGACCGTCAGCGGCCCGATCACGCTGCGCAATGCGATTCCGGGGCCGCTCGACCGGGATCGTTTGCCGCTGGTCTCCGCCAGCCTGCAGGCGCGCCTGAACGAGCATACCCAGCAACTGGCGCAGATCGAGATCAAATTGCTGCGCAATGCGGCGCTCAGCGGCGCCGGGGAACTGCGGCAGGCCAGTGACGGCAGCCGTGGCGAATTTCAACTGCAAGCACGCGCGCTCGATCTGCAGGCGCTGCATACCGGGCTGAAGCCGACCCAGTTGCACGGGCCGCTGGCCGTCCGGCTGCAGCCTGAAGCCCAGCAGCTCACGCTGGCGCTGGCGGACGCGCAATATCGGTTGCAACTGGAGGCCAGGCTTGAGCCGGAGCGGATTGTTCTGCAGCAGGCGCGGCTGCAGGCGGGCGCCGCGCACCTGCAAGTCTCCGGCACGCTGGCGCGCGACGCACAAAGGGCATATGCGGTCGCTGGCAAGCTGAGTGACTTCGATCCGGCGCAATGGATTACCACCGACAAGCGCGCGCCGTCGGCGCGCATCAACCTGGATTTCGATGCCGGTGGTGCGCTGACGCCGCTGCAATTGAAATTCAAGTTCGACCTGCGCGACAGCAGCTACGACCACCTGCCGCTGAGCGGCGGCGGCACGCTCAATCTGGCGGGAACGCGCTTGTTGCCCAGTGCGATGCAGCTCGACGTGGCCGGCAACCGGCTGGCGTTGAACGGTAGTTTCGGCGCCGCCGGCGATCGCCTAAAGGTGAAGCTGGATGCGCCGCAACTGGGCCGGCTCGGCTACGGGATGGATGGTCTGCTGCAACTCGACGGCGAACTGGCCGGCACGCTGCGGCAGCCGCAGTTGCGCGCCAACTACCGTGCCGAAAACCTGGCGCTGGGTGCGCAGCGGCTGGCGGGCCTGGCCGGTTCGGCCGAACTGGACGGCGTGCCGGGCGGCGCCGGCCAGCCGCCGTCGCGGCTGGCGCTGAAGCTCGATGCGCACGGCTATCGCGGGCCGCAGGCGGCGCTGGAGCAGTTGCATCTGCAATTGTCCGGCACCGACCGCCAGCACAGTTTGAGCGCCGAGGTTGGCGGCAAGTTGCGTGGCCAGCCGCTGCAACTGGCGCTGGCGGCGCGCGGCGGCCTGGCGCACGGCAAGGACGGCTATCGCTGGGACGGCACCCTTGAGCGGCTGGAAAACCGCGGGCAGCCGCGTTTCGCGCTGCAGGCGCCGCTGACGCTCAGCGTCGCCGCCGACCGGCTGCAGCTTGGCGCCACGCGCCTCGCCCTGGCCGAGGCCACGCTCGACTTGAAAAATTTTCTCTGGGAACAGGGCGTGCTGCATTCCGAAGGCACACTCGCCGGGCTGGCGGTGGCCAACCTGCTGCAGCTTCAGCAGCAATTCAAGGGCCAGAAAGCACCGCTGAAGACCGACCTGGTATTCGATGCAAGCTGGAATTTCACGCTGGGCCACAAGGCCGCCGGCTTTGTCAGCCTGGCGCGCCGCAGCGGCGACATCGGCCTCGAGAGCGGCCGCGGCGCCGGCACGCTCGGGCTGTCGGCGCTGCAGTTGCGGGCCGAGGTGCAGGCCGGCGCCATGCGGCTCGATCTGCAGGCGGCGGCGGCCCGCATCGGCAGCCTGAACGCGCAAGCCAACGTCGGCCTGCCTCTGCGGGACGGGCAACTGTTGCCGGCGACGGATGCGCCGCTGACCGGACAAGTCAAGGCGCGCGTGCCGCAGTTGAAAACGGTGGCGGCGCTGGCCGGGCCGGAGCTGGCGCTGGAGGGCAGCCTGGCGCTGGATCTGGAGCTGGGCGGCACCGCGGCGCAGCCGCAATGGTCGGGCATGATCACCGGCGACCAGTTGGCGCTGACCATGTTCGATCTCGGCATCCAGTTGCGCGATGGCGTGGTGCGCATCGGCCTGGATCGGAATGCGATCGACTTGCGCCAGATCGAGTTTCACGGCGGTGCCGGCACGCTGCGCGCCAGCGGCCGCGTGCAGGTGGGCGAGGCGGACCCGGCGCTGGCGGCGACCATCGTTGCCGACCGCCTGCAACTGTTCGCCAGCCCCGATCGGCGCCTGACCTTGTCGGGCCAGGCGAAAATCGCCCACATCGCCCAGCAGTTGCGCATCAACGGCAAGCTGACGGTGGACCAGGCGCTGTTCGACCTGCCGAAAAAAAGCGCGCCCGAACTGGGTGATGACGTGATCGTGGTACGGCGCCAAAAAGAGGGCGATGGCAGGCTGGCGGCGGCGCAGCCGATCGGCGCCGGCGCGCAAAAGCCGGTTGGCCGCTGGGCGCCGGTGACCGATATCGAGGTCGATCTCGGGCGCGATTTCCGCTTTCGCGGCAGCGGCGCCGAGCTTCTCTTGCGCGGCAACATGGCGCTGCACGGCGAGCCCTATCTGCCCTTGCGCGCCACCGGTACCGTGCGCGTCACGGAGGGGAGCTACGAAGCCTTCGGGCGCAAGCTGGCAATCGAGCGCGGCCTCTTGAATTTCCAGGGACCGATCGACAATCCGAACATCAATATCGTGGCGATGCGGCGCAACCAGGAAGTCGAAGCCGGAGTCGAAGTCACCGGCCTGGCGCAGCAGCCGCGCGTGCGGCTGGTGTCCGAGCCGAACGTCGGCGACGAGGAAAAACTGTCGTGGCTGATGTTCGGCCACGGCTCCGACAGCAGCGGCCTGGGCCAGCGGCAGGCGGCCGGCGCGGCATTGGCTCTGTTGGGCAACGCCGGCGGCAAGCGCATTGCGCAGGGCATCGGGCTGGATGAGTTTTCGATCGGTGCCAGCGAATCGGGGCTGGCCGACCAGCAGGTGGTGAACCTGGGCAAGGCGATTTCGGAGCGCTTTTTCGTCGGCTACGAGCAGAGCCTGACCGGCGCCGCCAGCATCGTCAAGCTGACCTGGCAGTTTTCGCGGCGCTGGTCGCTGGTGGCGCGTGCCGGCGCGATTTCCGGCATGGACGTACTGTTCAACAGGCGCTTCGACTAGCGGCTGACCAGCAGTGGCCGCTGCGTCAGTTGCGCCAGCAGCACCCCGGCCAGCGCGATGCCGCCGCCCAGCAGGTGATAGCCGTGCAGCGTCTCTGCCAGCAGCAGGATCGCGATCAGAGCGGTGAAAACCGGCATCAGGTTCATGTACATCGTGGCGCGCGCGGCGCCCAGGCCGGCGACCCCTTCCATCCACAGGAAGGCGGAAACGACCGAGGCCGGGATGCCGGCATACAGCACCAGCGGCAGGTTGGCGGCCGTGAGCGGCGAAGCCGGGGCCAGCCAGTAACCGGGAAACAGCAGCAGTACACCGAAGCAGACTTGCACGTACAGCATGTGCCAGGTCGACAGCGGCATCGGCCATTTGCGCAGCAGCACGCCATAGCCGGCATAGGCCAGCGTCGCTATAAGCATCAGGCCATCGCCGCGGCCGATGCCATGCGCCAGCAGCCGCAGCGGATCACCGTGGCCGATCAATAGCGTCAAGCCGAGCAGCGACAGCAGGCCGCCGGCAATGGTGCCCAGGGTCGGCGCCTCGCCCAGCAGCAGCGCCGACAGCAGCAGGGTCAACAGCGGCATCAGCGAGGCGATGATGCCCATGTTGGTGGCCGTCGTGCTTTCGGCGGCGAAGTAGGCCAGGCTCTGGTACAGCACCATGCCCAGCAGCGACAACACCAGCAACTGCCCCGCGTAGGGCCGGATCGCGGCCCGGTTGCGCCACACCGGGCGCAGCAGGAAGGGCGTCAGCACCAGCGCCGCCAACAGCCAGCGGTCAAAGGAAATCACCGCCGGTTCGATGGCGCCGGCGGCCATCTTGCTGACCACGGTGTTGCCGGACCAGATCAGGACCGCCAGCAAGGCAAAGCCGGTATATTTCAGGCGCACTGCAAGCCTTTCGGAGTGGACGGGGAAGAGCCGGTGGAGGGGGAGGACAAATGGTATATCAAACGTGCGCACGCATCCGGCCGATTGCCGAAATGCAAAAATATACCGTACCATGCCGTGGCGCACAGAAAGCGGCCTGAGGCAGATGGAGCAGCCATAACGATAATCGGGGAGGAGTTTGCATGTTCATGTTCGTACCGTTTTTGCTTGCGCTGCTGGCGGCGCTCGGTGTCCTGTACGGCCGGCGCCAAGTCGCGCTGGCAGCCTGGGGCTTGCTGGTGTTGATCACGCTGGTCTGGTTCCAGCATCACGCCACCGATCCGCTTAATCTGGTGTTCTGACAGGGGACCATGATGAGCCAACTCGACTCCCGCCAAGCAGCCATCGACCGCGGCGCCACACTGAATCTGCTCGGTTTGTCCGGCATCAGCCTCTCGCTCCTGATCGCGTTTTACTACCAGATCGTGCTGCATGAATTGCCCTGCCCGCTGTGCCTGCTGCAGCGCGTAGGCATGATCGCCATCGGCCTCGGCTTCATGTTGAACGTGCGTTTTGGCGAGCGCAGCCTGCATTACGGTGTGGCGCTGTTCGGCTGCCTGTTGACCGGCGCGATTGCCTCGCGCCAGGTGTTGCTGCATATCGCGCCCGGCACCGGCACCTATGGCTCGGCGCTGTTCGGCATGCATTTTTATACGCTGGCGCTGCTGTCGGCGATCGCGGCGACGGCCTATATCGCGGCTCTGCTGATGCTGCGCCAGCCGGAAGGAGTGGGGACGGTGGCCGCCGGCATGAACCCGGCCGGCAAGGTGGTGGCAATACTGTTTACGCTATTGATCGCCGCCAATCTGCTGTCCACGGTACTGGAATGCGGAACCGGCCAGTGCGACGATGATCCGACCTATTACCAGTTGCTGGGAAGATAAGGCAGCGACCTATGCCTGAGTCGAATTGAAAGGCATGTTTCCGAAGGGCAGGGCGTCGCGCGAGCTGTTCGAGAGCTGACACTTCATGCTCGGCCTGTCGATCCTGCCGCCGACCTGGTTGCGGCTGGCGGCGCGCCTGCTTTCCGGGTCACGGCTCCGCATCCGGCCGGCGCTTGCTGCCTGGCTGATCCCGAGCGCGGGAGGCAAGCCCATTCCGTTCTTCGGCCCGCATCTGCTGCCGCTGATCGGCCTGCACGCCGCGGAGGTGTATCGCCATTATCGCGGCCGGGACAATACACTGGCGCTGATTCCCGCGCTCGGCAAGGGCGGCCAGCCTCCTGCGAAAAGCTGAAGAGGACAGCCACACCGGCGGATCGGTCGCCGGCTACGACAGCGTCACGCCGACCCCGGCATGCGCCGTGCCATACAGCATCAAATACGCCGCCTGCGCGCCAAGCGGCACTTGTCCGCCGCCATCCGCGCCGTCCAGCAGCGCAAGGTTCGCATCGTAGAGTTTCCAGGCGCTGCCGCCCGCGATCCGCGCCATGGTGCCGCCAGTGGGCAATTTGCGCCATTCCGCGTTGCCCTCGTCATCGATGACGACTGTGGTGGCGCCCGCCGTCAGCGTCGGCACCGTGGCTTGCGGCCGATACAGGACGGAGCCGACTCGCAGCCATTCCTCGCCATTGCGCATTTCGATCACGACATCGTTCAGATCGCGGCCATAATTGAGCGGGATTTTGAGGAACATCCTGGCCCGCATGTCGTCCTGCGTGGCATCCACGAACTGGTCGGCGCACAGGATGAAGCCGGGCAGTTCGGGAAACGCCTCCAGGCTGACGCGCGGCCCGCTCAGCATCAGCGGAACCGACTGCGCATCCTCGTTGACGGAGAGCCAGTTCCTGCCCACGCGCGCGCTCCAGGCCGCCGGCAGCGCGGCTTTGGGATTCACGCGTTCCGCATAGGGAAGGGCTATCCGGTAGTGGCCATTGCCTCCCAACTGGCGCAGCGCCAGGTAGCGCCGCCCTTCTGCGTCGACAGTCCAGTAAGACATATTGGGCTGGGCATCGCTGGAAAAAGTACCATCGCTGCGCAGGCGCAGACCGCCGGCAACCTCCTGCCACGCGCCCTCGGCGTAGCGGGACAAGGCCAGGGTGTCGCCGGACTGCGCCTGCACCCGCAGCGGCCCGGTATTCTGGGCATAGTAGCCTTCGATCGCGGCCAGCTCGGCAGCAGTTGCCGCCTTGGCCGGTAGCGGCACTTCCGGCAACGGCAGCGGCATGGCGTCAATGCTGCGGCGCTCGACCAGGGCATGCAGCAGGATCCGCTCGGCCAGCTTGCCGGCGCCATAGCGGGTCGAGGTGCCGCTGATCATGACCGCCAGCCGCTCGACCGGCGCGACGAAAAAATCGCTGCCATAAAACGCCGTACCGCCATTCTTTTGCCAGGTCGATACGCCTGCGGCGGCCAGGCCGGCTTGCGCCACACTGTCCCAGCCCAAGCCCCATTGACCGTACGGCACCGGATCCAATGTCAGGTTCTGGTTCTGCGCGCGCCCCATCTCGGCCACCGCCGCCGGCGACAGAATCCGCTTCCCACCGAGTTGTCCACCGTTGATGAACATCATTGCCAGCCGGCCCATGTCCGATGGCGTCGAATACAGGCCGCCGGTGGCATAGCCGTTCACCGATTCCTGCGCTTGCGGTACCTCGCCGATGTATGCCGTGGCGTAGGAACCGGCTGCGAATGGCGCCAGCGAATAGCGGCTGCGCGTCATTCCCAACGGAGCCAGAATCTCGGTCTGGACGAATTGCGTGTAAGGCATGCCGCTGACGGCCGCCACCAGCAGCTCGATCATGGTGAAGCCATCGTTGCAGTACACGGCCATCTCGCCCGGGGCATGCTTCAGGGGCTGGCTCGCCAGCGTTTGCTTCACCTGCGCCGCGTATTCCGGGAACGGTTTGAAAGTGAATATATTGCGGCCATCGGACCCCGGGAAGCCGGAAGCATGGCTCAGTAGCATGCGCGGGGTGACCTGAGTGTATTGCGGCGATGCCATCCGGAAGTCCGGCACATACTTAACCAGCGGCGCATCCAGCGCGACCAGCTTGCGGTCCACCAGGATCATGGTGGCGATGGCGGCGATCACCTTGGAACAGGAACCGACGCAAAACAAGGTCTCGGTCGTCGCCGCCGCCCGAGATGCCTTGTCGATGATGCCGAAAGCCTCGGCCCAAATGACCCGCTCGCCATCGATCAGCGCCACCGAAGCCGAAGGCGTATCCGACTCGGCCAGTGCCTGCCTGATTGCCGCACGGGCGTCGGTGATGGTGGTATCGTAAAAAATGGAGGCGCTGCCGCCGCAGGCGGCGAGAAAACCGGGCGCCAGCAGGCTGACGCCGGATGCACCGAACAGGCGCAGCAGGTCTCGGCGCGATTGGTCCGCCGGGCTTGAGTCATACTGCGATAAATCTCGCTTCGCTTCTTCCTTGTCGTCCATGCCGATATCCTATGGGTGGCGCGGCGAGATCGATGTCGCGCCTGACGGTTTCAAATCAAAATGCAACGCGAGACAAGTTTAAGAGAAGTATGTCGATGTTGTCAGGAAGATATTCTACGGAGTTGGGTAATCGATGAGTGGTCCCACAATCCGGGCTCGTGGCAGTTTGCCTTACATTTTTCAAATGCTCGATGACCAAACAGTTCTCCGCCGCCTGTGAACGCAACCGGGAGCCGATCCTGGCGGTGCTGCGCACGCTGTTTGCCGGCGGCGAGCGGGTGCTGGAAATCGGCAGCGGTAGCGGCCAGCACGCGGTATTTTTTGGCGCCCACCTGCCCGGCGTCGTCTGGCAAACCAGCGACTTGCCGCAGAACCACGCCAGCATCCTGGCTTGGCAAGCGGAAGCTCGGTTGCCGAACGTGCTGCCGCCGCTGGCGCTCGACATGCGCGCGCCCGACTGGCCGGCGCAGCGCTTCGACGCGCTGTTTTCCGCGAATACCTGCCACATCATGGCCTGGCCGGAAGTCGAGCGCATGTTTGCAGGTGCCGGTCGGCTGCTGGCGGCCGGCGGCGCGCTATGCGTCTACGGGCCGTTCAACTATGGCGGGCGCTTCACCAGCGGCAGCAATGCGCAGTTCGACGCCGCGCTGCGGCAGCAGGCGCCGCAGATGGGCATCCGGGATGTCGAAGCGGTCGATCGGCTGGCGATGGCCGCCGGTCTGCTGCTGGAGGCCGACCATGACATGCCGGCCAACAACCGATTACTCGTATGGCGGCGCAGTTAGGTATGAGTATATGTTAAAAGCCATAAATTTTATGGCGGTAATCGACGTGCTATAAAGGGAGTATATATTCTAGCCGATCAGTGCCAGCGCGATCAGCACGAACGTCGCCAGCCATGCCGTTTCGCCGACCAGCATCGCCACCGGCCGCCAGCCGAGCGAAGCCAGCGCCTGGAACGAGGTCTTGACACCGAGCGCGGCGATCGCCGTCACCAGGCAGGCGCGCGATGCGTGGCTGATCCATTCACCCGCCGGCGCCGGAATGAAGCCGAGGCTGTTGGCGATCACGAACCAGACGAAGCCGATCAAGAATACCGGCACCAGCGGCTGCGTCTGCACCTCGGTCTTGCCAACCCGGCTCTTGAACAGGATCGACAGCGCCAGCACCACCGGCACCAGGCAGGCGACGCGGGTCAGCTTGACGAAGGTGGCGATATCCCCGGTGTGGGGCGAAATCATGTAGCCGGCGCCCACCACCTGCGCCACGTCGTGGATGGTGCCGCCGAGGAAGATGCCGGCGGCGTCCGGGGACAACCCGAGCAGCTTGGCGATCAGCGGATAGACGATCATCGCCAAGGTCGATAGCGTGGTGACGCCGACCACCGTCAGCAGCGTGAATTTTTCGTTTTCCTTGTTCTGCGGCAGCACCGCGGCGATCGCCAGCGCCGCCGAGGCGCCGCAGATCGCTACCGCGCCGCCCGATAGCAGTCCTTCGGCATTCGGCCGCCCGAGCCGGCGCGCCAGCCACCAGCCGAACAGCATCGTCGCCGCTACGCCGCACACCACCATCACGATCGGCGCCATCCCGAGCGAGGCGATCTGGCCGACGGTGATGCGCGCTCCCAGCAGTGCGACGCCGGTGCGTAGGATGGTGCGGCTACAGAACTCGATGCCCGGCCGGCACACCGGATCGTGGGCCAGGAAATGGAAGGCCAGCCCGAAGAACAGCGCATACAGGAATTGCGGGCCGCCATAGCTGTCGGAGATGAAGGTCGCCGCCAGCGAAATCACGACCGCGATCGCGATTCCCGGCCAGCATTTACGCAACACGGTCGGATGCCATACGGACAGCATGTTCATCGGGCGGCACTACCGAACCCGGCGCGGGGAGAAACTGGGACCATCATGGACGGCGCGGGTTGAACGCGCAAAGGCGCCATTCTACCGGCAGCGCGCCGGGCGTGCCGGCTCTGGGCGGAACAAACCGTCGGCGCCAGCGGCTGCTGGCGGCGTCGGTTGTAGTCCGGCGCTCAAACCCCGAGGATCTTGCCGACCGGATGCGCGCGCAGCCGGAACGGGTCGGGCATGCCGGCTCCCAGCAGCGGCCGCAGGTAGTGGTGAAACGCCTCGGTGACGTCGGTGCCGTTGGCGGCGATGAATTCGTCTTCCATCACGCGCGTCTTGCCAGCCACCGCCTCCAGCGCCAGCAGCTTGTAGTCCACCGCGTAATCGCCGGTGCGACGGATCGCAACCGAGCCGTCGCGCTGTTCGAGCATCGCGAACTGCACCGCCTTCTCGCCGACTTCGCGCGCTTCGCGCTGATCGACGTCGGACACGCAGCCCAGGAATGAGCGCTGCAGATAGCCGAAGGTATCTCCGCGCACGCGCTTGATCTTGAGTTTCGACTTGATGGCGTCGCACAGCAGGTCGGCCAGCGCGCCGGTGCCGGAGAGCTGCACGTTGCCGTGCGCATCGCGCTCGACCTGCTTGGTCAGCAGGGTGGCGATCGGCGTGCCGGAGGCGTCGTGGATGCCTTCCGAAACCGCGATCACGCAGCGCCCGAAGCGCTCATGCACCACCTGCACCTCGGCCAGAAACTGTTCTAGCACGAAGCTGCGTTCCGGCAGATAGATCAGGTGCGGGCCGTCGTCGACGAACTTGCGGCCGAGTGCCGCGGCCGCGGTCAGGAAGCCGGCATGGCGTCCCATCACGACGCCGACGTACACGCCGGGCAAGGCCGCATTGTCCAGGTTGGCACCGGCGAAGGCCTGCGCCACGAAGCGCGCGGCGGACGGGAATCCCGGCGTGTGGTCGCTGCCGACCAGGTCGTTGTCGATCGTCTTCGGGATGTGGATGCAGCGCAGCGGGTAGCCGGCTTCGTGCGCCGCCTGGCTGACGATGCGCACGGTGTCGGATGAGTCGTTGCCGCCGATGTAGAAGAAATGGCCGATCTGGTGCGCCTGCAGCACCTTGAAGATTTCCTGGCAATACGGCAGGTCCGGCTTGTCGCGCGTCGATCCCAGCGCGGAAGAAGGGGTGCTGGCCACCAGTTCCAGATTGCGGCTGGTTTCCTGCGACAGGTCGACCAGGTCTTCGTTGATGATGCCGCGCACGCCGTTCTGTGCGCCGTAGACCCGTTCGATGGCGGGAAAGCGGCGCGCTTCCAGCACCACGCCGGCCAACGACTGGTTGATCACCGCGGTCGGGCCGCCGCCCTGGGCAATCAGGATTTTTCCGGAGCTCATGGTATTCCTCTTAGTTGTGGGTTGAGCGCCGTTTCCGGAGCCGGTTACCCGGCCGGCCCGGAAACGGCGCGTTGGTCGCGCCGCAGCGCGTAAATCATGTAAATCACGATGCCGACATTGATGATGAACGCCGTCACCTTCATCCAATTGATCCCGCGCAGCAATTCCCAGGCTTCCAGCGGAACGTACAGGCCACCGCTGGCCGCGGCGAACCATTTGGCCCATCGCTTGCCGGTCCACAAGCCATAGGCCTCGGCCAGCCTCAACGTCGAGTAGGCGCACGACATCGCCGCCAGCAGCCACAGTTCCTGGCCGGACATGGTTCCGAGCGCAAGGAAGATGTGCGAACTGCGGCCGGCGGGGTTTAGGTGCAAGTGATCGACGAACGCGCGCGCAAAATGCTGCAGGTCGTGATGCATCAGGGACAGCACCCCGAATCCGGCCAGGATCACCAGGATGCCCTTTGCTGCTTCAAAGCATGCCACCGAGCGTTCGCCGGTGGTGGGCGGACTCGTCCGCCGGCGATCGCGGGCAGCGGGAAAGGCGAGAGAAGGCTCGGACATCATGTTTTGATGATAGGAGATTTTGTGGATGGCGGCTTAACGTGAAATAAAGGCTGGTTGCGCTGCGAACAGATGTGCGGCGGTTTGATCGGGATCGAATCCGAAGTCCGGGGTTTACCGGATTATTGATCCTTTATTGATCCCTTGTGCATCCTTGGCCAGTTTGCCGGGTTCCGGGTCGGGAGCGGGCCAGAGTCTTGATGCGGGGATTCAAGCGATGCAAAAAAACGGATTTGCGCCATTTACCTGGTCTGCCGGTACCGTGGTCATCAGCCTCGCGGTCGGCCTGGGCCTCGCTGGCTGTGCGGCCGGCCCGGATTTCCAGGAACCGTCGGCGCCATCGGTTGCCGGCGATTCTTACACGCCGGCGCCGATGCCGGCGCAAACCGTGGCGGCCGATGCTGGAACGGCGGGCGCCGCGGGGGCGGCCCAGCGCTTTGCCCTGGCGCAGGACATTCCCGCGCAGTGGTGGGCGCTATTCCATTCTGATGCGCTGGACCGCATGATTCGCCTGGCCCTGGCGCAAAACCCGAATCTGGCGGCGGCGCAGGCGGCGCTGCGCCAGGCCCAGGAGAATTTCAATGCAGCAGCCGGCAGCCTGCTCTATCCCAACCTCACCGGCCAACTTGGGGTAACCCGCCAGCGCGCCTCGCAGGCGCCGCTCGGCTTGACCGGCAGCGGCGCCTTCACGCTGTATAACGCCTCGGTCAACGTGTCCTATACGCTGGACGCATTCGGCGCCTCGCGCCGCACGCTGGAAGGATTGCAGGCGACGATCGACTATCAACGTTTCCAGCTCGAAGCCGCCTATCTGACCTTGACCGCGAATCTGGTCACGACCGCGATCAGGGAAGCTTCGCTGCGTGCGCAATTGCAGGCCACGCAGGAAGTGCTGGATGCGCAGCAAAGGCAACTGGCGGTGATCGAGAAACAGTTTGCGCTCGGCGCGATTCCGCGTTCCAGCGTGCTGACCCAGCGCAACCAGGTGGCGCAGACCGTGGCCGGTTTGCCGGCGCTGGAAAAGTCGCTGGCGCAAACCCGCCATCAATTGTCGGCATTGACCGGCAGGCTGCCCAGCGAAGCGGGGCTGCCCGAATTTCGGCTCGATGCGCTGGCACTGCCGCAGGAGTTGCCGGTCTCGCTGCCGTCGGCGCTGGTGCGCCAGCGCCCCGACATTCGAGCCAATGAAGCCTTGCTGCATGCAGCCAGCGCGCAAATTGGCGTCGCCGCGGCAAACCAGTACCCGCAAATCGCGCTCACCGGCAGCTACGGCTCGGCCAGCAGCGTGGCGCGCGATCTGTTTGGCGCCGGCACCGGACTCTGGAGCCTGGGTGCCAGCCTGCTGCAGCCGCTGTTCAATGCCGGCGCCCTCAGCGCCAAGCGCCGCGCCGCGGTGGCGGCCTACGAGGAGGCGCAAGCGCAATATCGCTCGACCGTGCTGGGGGCGTTTCAAAATGTCGCGGACAGCCTGCGCGCGCTCGATCTGGATGCCGCCACGCTGAAGGCGCAAGCCGAGGCCGAGGCGCTGGCGCGCGAAGCGTTGGAGTTGAGCACGCGCCAATACCAGCTGGGCGGCGTCAGCTACCTGGTGCTGCTGGATGCCCAGCGCACGTATCAACAGGCGCGGGTCGCCCTGGTGCAGGCGCAGGCGGCGCGCTACGCCGACACCGCGGCCCTGTTTCAGGCGCTCGGCGGCGGCTGGTGGAATCGGGAAGCGCCGGTCGAGGCGAGCGCTCCTGTCGCCAAAAACTAGGCGGGTACGACGGCAGTTTGGGCTTGATCTGTTTTAAACCTTGAACCGTAGGGGACGCATCCATGACCAAGCGCATGTTCATCATGCTGGGTTGTGTGGTCTTGCTGGTCGCAACACTTGCGCTCGGCAAATATCTGCAGATCCGGCAATTGATCGCCAGCGCACCGAAACCTGGCCCGCAGACCGTCACCGCGGTCAAGGTCGAAAGCCTGGAGTGGCAGCCGCAACTGGCTGCCGTCGGCAGCCTGAGCGCGGTGCGCGGAGTCGATCTGGCGAGCGAAATCGCCGGCCTGGTGCGCGATGTCAGCTTCAAATCCGGTCAGGAGGTGGCGGCCGGCGCGGTGCTGGTGCAGTTGAATGCCGACGCGGATATTGCCCAGTTGCGTGCGCTGGAGGCGGCCGCCGAACTGGCGGCCACGGTGCTGGCACGCGACCAGGCGCAGTTGGCCGCGCAGGGCGTCAGCCAGGCCCAGGTGGATGCCGACCTGGCCGACCTGAAGGGCAAGCGGGCGCTGGTGGCGCAGCAGGCGGCGCTGGTGGCCAAGAAAACCATTCGCGCGCCGTTTGCCGGCCGGATCGGCATCACCACCGTCAATCCCGGCCAATATCTGAATCCGGGCGACAAGATCGTCACGCTGCAGACGGTGGACCCGATTTACGTCGATTTCTTCGTGCCGCAAAAGCAGATCGCCGGCTTGGCGGTCGGGCAGACGCTTGCGGTGAGCAATGATGCCTACGCCGGCATCGCCTTTGCCGGCAAGATTTCCGCGATCAACCCGCGCGTCGACCCGGCCACCCGCAACGTCCAGGTGGAGGCCACCGTCGGCAACCCCAAGCGGCAACTGCTGCCCGGGATGTTCGCCAACGTCAGCGTGGATATGGGCCAGAAACAGCGCTACCTGACCTTGCCGCAGACCGCGATTACCTATAACCCGTATGGCTCGACGGTGTTCGTGCTGCGGCCGGAGGAGGGCAAGCAGGCGCAGGCGGATGACAAGGGCAAGCCGCAACTGGTGGCGCAGCAAGTGTTCGTCACTACCGGCCCAACCCGCGGCGATCAGGTCGCGATCCTGAAGGGTTTGAGCGAGGGCCAACTGGTCGTCACCAGTGGCCAGTTGAAGCTGAAGAACGGCACGCCGGTGGTCATCGACAACAAGGTACAGCCGGCCAACAATCCGAATCCGGCGCCGCAGGAACAGTGAGGAGCAGCCGATGAAATTTACCGATCTGTTCATCCACCGTCCGGTGCTGGCGACGGTGGTCAGCCTATTGATCGTGGTACTCGGCTTGCGCTCGGTGTTCAGTTTGCCGATCAACCAGTATCCGCGCACGCAAAACGCGGTGGTCACGGTGTCCACCGCCTACTATGGGGCCGACGCGCAAACCATCGCCGGTTTCATTACGCAACCGCTGGAAGCGGCGATTGCGCAGGCGCAGGGTATCGATTACCTGTCCTCGTCCAGCAGCAGCGGGGTCTCGACCATCACCGCGACGCTGCGCCTGAACTACGACGCCAATCGGGCGCTGACCGAAATCAATACCCAGGTCGCCTCGGTGCGCAACCAGTTGCCGGCGCAGGCGCAGCAGCCGGTGCTGACGGTGCAGGTCGGGCAGACCACCGACGCCATGTATATGGGGTTCTACAGCGACACGCTGCCGACCAACAACGTCACCGACTACCTGGCGCGGGTGGTCAAGCCAAAGCTCGATTCGATCGAAGGGGTGCAGACCGCCGAGTTGCTGGGGGCGCGCCAGTTCGCGCTGCGCGCCTGGCTGGACAGCGCCAGGATGGCGGCCTTCGGCGTCACCGCGGCCGATGTCAGCGCCGCGCTGGCTGCCAACAACTATCTGACCGCGCTGGGTGCCAGCAAGGGGCAGATGGTGTCGGTGCCGCTCACCGCCGGCACCGAGCTGCATACGGTGGAGGAATTCAAGCAGCTGGCGGTGAAGCAGAGCGGCGGCGCCATCGTGCGCCTGGAGGACGTGGCGAAGGTGACCTTGGGTTCGGAGAACTATGACTTCAACGTCGCCTTCAGCGGCGTGCGCTCGGTATTCATCGGGGTCAAGGTGGCACCGGAGGCGAATATCCTGGATGTGGCCGAGCGCGTGCGCACCGTGTTTCCGTCGATCAGGAGCCAGTTGCCGGCCGGCCTGACCGGCGAAATCGTGTATGACTCGACCGATTTCATCAACACCTCGATCCGGGAAGTGATCAAGACCCTGGTCGAAGCCTTGCTGATCGTCACCCTGGTGATCTATCTGTTCCTCGGCAGCTTGCGTGCGGTGATCGTGCCGGTGATTGCGATGCCCTTGTCGCTGGTCGGCACCTTCTTCATCATGTTGGTGCTCGGCTACTCGATCAATCTGCTGACCTTGCTGGCCATCGTGCTGGCGATCGGATTGGTGGTGGATGACGCCATCATCGTGGTGGAGAACGTCGATCGGCACATGAGAGAAGATCAGCGCTCGCCAACGGAAGCCGCATTGATCGCGGCGCGCGAGCTCGGTAGCCCGATTCTGGCGATGACGGTGGTGCTGATCGCGGTGTACGTGCCGATCGGTTTCCAGGGTGGCCTGACCGGCGCGCTGTTTACCGAGTTTGCCTTCACCCTGGCCGGTGCGGTGGCGGTTTCCGGCATCGTTGCGCTGACGCTGTCGCCGATGATGTGCGCGCGTTTCTTCCGGCCTGAACAGGATTCCGCGCGCCTGGCGAAGTTTGTCGATCGCCAGTTCGACAAGGTGCATCACGGCTACCAACGCCTGTTGCACGGCCTGCTGAGCACCTGGCCGGTGCTGATCGTGATGGGCGCGCTGCTGATTGTCTGCCTCGGCTTGATGTTCAAGATGTCGCAGTCGGAACTGGCGCCGGAAGAAGACCAGGGGCTGGTGCTGGCGCAGGTGGTGGGGGCGCCGACCGCCACCTCGGATCAGATGCAGACCTATGCGGAGCAAATCTTCGGGATTGCCAAGGCGGCGCCCGAGTACAAGCAGATGTTCCAGATCACCGGCGTGCCGACCGTGAATGCCGGAATCGGCGGCGTCCTGCTGAAAGACTGGGGCCAGCGCACGCGCAGCGCCAAGCAAATTCAACAGGATCTGCAGGAGCAATGGAACAGGATCGCCGGCGCGCGCGTTGCCGCCTTCCAGTTCCCGCCACTGCCGGGTGCTTCCGGCTTGCCGGTACAGTTCCTGATCACCACCACCGAGCCGTTTGAAAACCTGAATGCGGTGGCGCAGCAAGTGCTGGACAAGGCGCGCAGCTCAGGCAAGTTTTATTTCGTGGATGCCGATTTGAAAGTCGACCTGCCGCAGGCCACGGTACAGGTGGATCGCGACAAGATCGCCAGCCTGGGCCTGACCCAGCAGGATGTCGGGAGCGCGCTGGGCGCGGCCCTCGGCGGCGGCTATGTCAATTACTTTTCGATCGCCGGCCGCTCCTACAAGGTGATCCCGCAGGTGCAACAGGTGGATCGGCTGAATCCGTCGCAACTGCTGGATTACTACATCAAGACGCCGGACGGCAGGGTGATTCCGGCCGGCACCATCGCCGACATCAAGTACAGCGTGGTGCCGGAGTCGATCAATCGCTTCCAGCAGTTGAATTCCGTCACCATCTCCGGCGTCTCCGGCGCAGCGCAGGGCGAGGTACTGCAATACATGCGAGATCTGGTGCAGGAGGTGGCACCAAGCGGCTATACGGTCGACTATTCCGGGCAGTCGCGCCAGTTCATGCATGAGTCGGGCGGCTTCCTGGTGACCATGCTGTTCGCGGTGATCATCGTGTTCCTGGCGCTGGCGGCCTTGTTTGAAAGTTTCCGCGACCCGGTCGTGATCCTGGTGTCGGTGCCGCTGGCGCTGTTCGGCGCAACGATTTTCATCTTCCTCGGTTTTGCCTCGATCAACATCTATACCGAGGTCGGCCTGGTGACGCTGATGGGCCTGATCAGCAAGCACGGCATCCTGATCGTCGAGGTCGCCAATCAATTGCGCAAGGGCGGCATGAGCAAGCGCGAGGCGATCGAAGGGGCGGCCGCGATCCGCTTGCGGCCGATCCTGATGACGACCTTTGCGATGGTGTTCGGGGTGCTGCCGCTGGTGATCGCCTCGGGTGCCGGCGCTGCCGGCCGCCACGCGATGGGGCTGGTGATCTTCACCGGACTGTCGATCGGCACCTTGTTCACGCTCTTCGTGGTGCCGGCAATGTACATGTTCCTGGCCGGCGAGCACCGGGCCGAGCAGGCCGGCGATCTGGCTGCGCCGGCGTCGGTACCGGGCAATTGATACGGATTCGCGATCACAGCGGTAACCGTGTTGCTCGCCTTGCACCTTGCCGGCAAGCCATAGGGCGTTCGTCAGCACCCGCTTTCGGTCGACTTGGCACCGCCGCCGTCCTTGAAGCCGGGGCGCCGGATTGCCGATCCTGACTGGATCATGAAGCGCTCCCTGAAGGGGCACAGCAAGCAGTCTATTCCTTGAAGTAAACCACCTGGTGTGTGCTGGCCAGCAAGGTCTGGTCGTCGCTCCAGATTTCGGCCGTCTGGTCGAAGTAGCCCTTGCCGAAATGCAGCGCGCGCGCCGTGCCCAGTACCGGGCGTTCGCCGGCCAGCGCGAGGTGCGCAGAGTCGGCGTGAAAATAAATCGTCAGCGATACGGTGCCGGCCGGAACCCGGCGCGGCCGGCGGATGAAGACCCGCGGGATGAAGGCGTCGCAGATCGCCGTCAGTGAAATGAAGTCGAGCGGACGTGGCGGCTCATCGCATATCCACAGCGTGGTAATGGAATCCCGATCGCTGTCGGCAACTTCGGCCGCTTCCAACTGGCCGCGCACAAACCGCATGTCATAGGCGGCAGTCCAGCGGGCGGGCGCGATCGGCAGGGCACGCTGGATGGTGGCCGCCGCGGCGACCTGCGGAAACTTCGCATCGGTTGCCGACCAGGTGTCGCGCCGGGTCCCAAACACGGCGGTGGCGGTGGCTCCGACCTGGTCGCCTTGCGTCAATTCGACAAACCAGTGCTGGGTACTGCGATTGGTGCGCATCACCCTGGTGCTGACGATGAATTCGCCGTCGGCTACCGGGCCGGCGAAATTGACCGTCAGCGCGATCGGCTCTCCCAGCCGCTCCGGATGCAGCCAGATTGCCTTGATCAGGGTTGCCGCAATGATGCCGCCGAACGGACCGACCATGTTGGCGTAAGCCGCACTGGTTTGGCCGCGATAGCGGCCGGGCTCAAGCGTGGTCAGCAGGGTTGCGGCGTCCAGCGGATGCTGACAGCGTCTGGACTCTGAGTTCATCAGCGATCCTTCTCCGGAAAAACGCATCCGGCCGGGAACTCTGGCCAGATGCATGACAAGTCAACCGCGACGCGAAAACTTGGCGGCCAGCTGGTTCAGTTTCTCGGCGCGTTGCTGCTCCGCCTGTTCGGCCTTGCGTTGCGCTTCTTCGGCCGCCCGCTGCAGCTTGCGCTGAGCGGCATGTTTTTTCGCGCGTTCGCGCAGGATCTCGCCGGCGTGGCTGCGGTGCTCGTCCGTTACCGGATCGGCCGGCTTGCCGTCCAGATCGAAGCGGACCTCGGCTTTTTCCATTGCCTTCAGATAGCGCAACGAGTTGGTGTGGATGCGCAGCGCGATGCGCATCACTTTGCGCGGCAGCTCTGGCTGCAACGCCCGCAATTGCTTGTCGATGCCGATCGCCAGTGGCTGGCAGTCGCGAAAGACCGAAAATTTTTCCTGCCATTCCTTCAGCAGGATGCGGGCCGCCTGGTCGGGGCTGGGTTCGAGGTCGGGAGCGGGGTTGGGCGTGTTCATGAACGGTACTTGAGCATCCGGTGGGGGGCGGGGCCAGGGAGGATAGCACGGCTACGCGGGGAAGCGCCATCGCCGGGCGGCCGTTGTCGACGCTTGCCGCCGATCGGGCGCAGTCGAAAAAAAAAGGAAGCCATTGCTCAGCAATGACTTCCTCTGCCAGCCGGCGCGAATACGCCAGGCTCTAATTTCTTACTGTCAGCCGAGGTTCTGGTTGACGAAATCCCAGTTTACCAGGCTCCAGAACGCTTCGACATACTTCGGCCGTGCGTTGCGGTAATCGATGTAGTACGCATGTTCCCAGACGTCGCAGGTCAACAGCGGCTTGTCGGCGCCGGTCAGCGGGGTGGCGGCGTTCGAGGTGTTGACGATGTCGAGCGAACCGTCGGCCTTCTTCACCAGCCAGGTCCAGCCGGAACCGAAGTTGCCGACGCTGGAGGTCGAAAAGGCTTCCTTGAACTTGTCGAACGAACCCCATTTGGCGTCGATCGCTTTGGCCACCGCTCCGGTCGCGGCACCGCCGCCGTTCGGCTTCAGGCAATTCCAGTAAAACGTATGGTTCCAGACTTGCGCCGCGTTATTGAACAGGCCGCCGCTGGATTTCTTGATGATGTCTTCGAGCGAGGCGTTTGCGAATTCGGTGCCGGCAATCAGCTTGTTCAGGTTGGTGACATAGGCCTGATGATGCTTGCCGTAGTGGTATTCCAGCGTTTCCTTGGAGATATGCGGAGCCAGGGCGTCGAGCGCGTACGGCAGGGGTGGCAGGGTGTGTTCCATGATGGGTCCTTTCTGTGGTTCGGGAGGATTATTTTTTTGGCAAACGTTGATTGTAAGGCGGAAGCGGAACGGCTGCAGGGAGCGGAAATTCCGTCAATCCAGCAGGGGCTGGACGCTGGCAATGCCGACCTCCGCCGCGCCTTGCGCGACCCGCACCGTGACGAGCGTGCGCGGCTGCAATTCCTGCGGCGAACGCACGGCGCGCCCGCGGGCATCGCTGACGATCGCGTAGCCGCGCTCCAGCGTGCGTTGCGGATTGAGCAATTCAAGTTGCGCCGCCAGCGAGCCCAGCGCGTGCCGGCGTTGCGCCAGCCGCGCATGCAGGCTGGCGGCCAGGCGCTCGCTGCGGCCCGCCAGCGCCAGCCGGCGCGCGGCGGTGTCGGGTAATTGCGAACCGATCCGGGTACGCAGATGGGCCAGCGCAAAGCTGCTGTGCGCCAGCCGGTTGCGCAGCGCGCGCGTTAGCCGCGCTTGCAGGACGTACAGTTGCTGCCGTGCACGGGCGATGGCGGCGGACGGGTTTTGCAGCCGCCGCGCATACCAGTCCAGCGTTTGCGCGCGCTCGGCGAGCTGGCGCCGCCATTCGTAGTTCAAGTCCTCGGCATGGCCCTGGAGCGCGGCCAGCCAGTCGGCGCGCGGCAGCGCCGCCAGCTCGGCGGCGGCGGTGGGGGTGGGCGCGCGCAGGTCGGCGGCAAAATCGGCAATCGTGAAGTCGGTTTCGTGGCCGACCCCGCACACCACCGGAATCGGACAGGCCGCGATCGCGCGCGCCACGCCCTCGTCGTTGAACGACCACAGGTCCTCGATGCTGCCGCCGCCGCGGCATACCAGCAGCACGTCGCATTCGGCCCGTCGTGCCGCCAGTTCGATCGCGGCACGGATTTTTTCGGCGGCGCCGGCGCCCTGCACCGGGGCTGGATACAGGATGACGGCGACGTGCGGCGCGCGTCGCTTCAGTGTGCTCAGGACGTCGCGTAAGGCCGCTGCCTGCGGACTGGTGATGATGCCGATGGTGCGCGCAAAGCGCGGCAGGGCGCGCTTGCGGCCGGCGTCAAACAAGCCTTCGGCGGCCAGCTTTTCCTTCAGGCGGACAAAGGCTTCGTACAGATCGCCGACCCCGGCGCGGCGGATCGCCTCCACGCTGAGCTGGAATTCGCCGCGCGCCGCGTACAGGCTGACCAGCGCCCGCACCTCGACCCGGTCGCCTTCGCGCGGCGTGAAGCCGGCGTACTGGGCGCGGCCGCGGAACATTACCGCGCGCACCTGCGCGGCCTCATCCTTCAGCGTGAAATACCAGTGTCCCGAACTGGCACGGGTGAAGTTGGAGATTTCGCCGGCCACCCAGGTTAGCGGAAAAGTGCGCTCTAGCATGCGCGCCACAGCCTGGTTGAGGGCCGAGACGGAGAGTACCGCTGGCGCGGCGGGGACGAGGGACGGCGGTGTATCCGGATTCATAGGCGGGCTTGGCGGCAGCGACTAATAGTACAGGCGGGCATTGCGGCCGATCACCGCGATATCGAGAAACGACGAGCCGCGCCGGTTGGTTTCGGAAAAATCGATCGGGAATCCTCCCAAACGGAAGTGGTTCATTGCTTTCAGGCTCTGCGTGACGCTGGCCGCGGTCGGATTCGGACCCGCCATGCGGATTGCCTCCAGCACCAGCCGCAGGTTGAGGTAGCCTTCGAAGTTCAGCGGATTGGCTTTCGCGCCCCTGGCATACGGCGTTTTCAGAAAGGCCTGGAAATCCTTGCCCAGCGCCAGCACCGTCGAATTCGGATTGGGCATCACCTGGGTGATGCCGATGCCACGGATGCGCGCTTCGCCGGCCGCCGCCAGCAGGCCGTCCGGCGTCACGAACGACAGCGTATAGATTTGCGAGGCGCCGTTCGGTGCGTCGTATGCCTTCATGAAATGCGCGACCGCGTCCGGCACGCCCATCAGGAAGATCGCCTGCGGATGGGCAGCGATGATTTTTTTCGCCTGCGCGGAAAAATCGGTTTCGCCCGGCTTGTACGGCGCATCGACCACCACCTTGAACTGGTTTTCCTGCGCCGCCTGGGTGATGCTCTTGTTGATGCTGGCGCCGAAGCCGTCATCCTGGTAAAACACCGCGATGTTCTGCAAGCCGAGCGTCGAGGCGACGCGCGCGATCTTCATGATCTCGTCGTGATAGGTGGCGCGGGTATGGAAGATCTGCTCGGAGCCGGGGCCGCGGATCACTTCGGAGCCGCTGAAGACGCCGACCAGCGGCACCTTGTGCCTGTTCAGCACGCCGGTTTTCATCATCGCTCCGGTATTCGCGGTGCCGGCGCTGTTCACCAGCGCCACCACGTTGTCCTGCTGGATGATTTCCTCTGCCAGCGCCGGCGTCTTGCGCGGATCGTAGTGGTCGTCGCGTACCGCCAGCGTGATCTTGTTGCCGTTGATGCCGCCCTGGGCGTTAACCATTTCCAGGTAACCCTTGGACATCTCCAGCATTTCGATCGAGGTGCTGGCCAGCGGCCCGGTGATGCCGCTGATGGTTCCGATCTTCACTTCTCCCGCATAAGCCAATCCCAGCGCGGCGCAGGCGCCCAATGCGGCAATGATTTGCTTGATCAACATCGCGTTTTCTCCACGAATATATTTTTTTGATCCGGCGCCACGCTTGCCGCTGTTTCGCCAGCGCCAACTGCGTGGCGGCCGTGGGCAATGATACCTGCCGGATTTCCTGGCAGAAAAATAAATTCTTTTGGAATCAAGCGCTTCGCTTGCGATAGGGCGGGTTGTCCACAAGCTTGTGCACAGAATGTGTGAGCAATTCTGCTGGCCGCCGTCGCGTCAAGGCTGCTGCCGGTGCTTGCCCCCAACGGTTCAAAACGTTACATTCTGCATCCAGACAATCGATCGAATCACCTGAAGGAGTCATTTTTTGCTCGCCATTATTGAAGCCGCCGGCTGGCCCATCTGGCTGCTGCTGATTGTCTCGCTGGTTGCCACGACGCTGATCGTCGAGCGCATCCTGTACCTGCGGCGCCCTCGTATTTTGCCACCGAACCTGCTGCAGGAAGTGGTGCGCGTCTATCACAACGGCAAGGTGACGCCGGAAGTGGTGGAACATCTGGAACAGAATTCCCCGCTGGGCCGGGTGCTGGCGGCCGGCCTGCGCAACGTCGATGCGCCGCGCGAAGTCATGAAGGAAGCGATCGAGGAAGCGGGGCAGGCCAGCGCCCACGAACTGGAACGTTTCCTGACCACCATCGGCACCGTGGCCACGCTGGCGCCGCTCTTGGGCCTGTTCGGCACCGTGGTCGGGATGATCGAAATTTTCAGCGCCCAGGACCCGACCGGCACCAATCCGGCGCAATTGGCGCACGGCATTTCGGTGGCGCTGTACAACACCGGCTTTGGCCTAGCGATCGCGATGCCGGCGCTGATTTTTTACCGCCATTTTCGTGCGTTGGTGGACAGCTTCATCCTGGCGATGGAGCAGCAGGCGGTGAAGTTCGTCGACACCGTGCACGCGGCACGGCGCTAGCCGACGGAAGGCGATCATGAATTTCCGCAAAGGCAAGACCCGCGAAGATCCGGAAATCAACCTGATTCCGTTCATCGACGTGCTGCTGGTGATCGTGATCTTCCTGATGGTGACCACCACCTACAGCAAGTTCACCGCGCTGCAGATCACCTTGCCCACCGCCGACGCCGAAAAGGCGCAGCAGCAGCCGCGCGAAATCAATGTCGCGGTCGACCCCCAAGGCCGCTACGCGATCAATAACGTCACGGTGGCGGCGCGCGACGCGGCGGCGCTGGCGGTCGAACTGAAGGCGGCAGCCGGTGGCTTGGGTGACAACCGTCCGGAGCCGATCGTGATCATCAACGCCGATCAGTTGTCGCCGCACCAGACCGTGATCAATGTGCTGGAAGCGGCGCGCCTGTCCGGGTTTGCCCGCGTGACCTTCGCGGCGCAAAGCAGTAACCGAAGATAACGGGAGTATGCCGTAAATTCGGCTAATTCCGCCTGTTATACGTGCGGAATTTTTAATACTGGTTCCAGTACCATTGCCGGCAGCCCGCTGCCGGCATGAAAGCCGACGCTTGAACACTCCACCCTCCGCGGCTCGATCCGCCTCCATCTTCACGCGCGCCTGGCGTCGGCGCGGGCCGCTGGCCTGCCTGCTGTGGCCGGGGGCGTTGCTGTTCGGGTTCGTCGCCGCCGCGCGGCGCGCGCTGTACCGTGCCGGCTGGTTGGCCTGCGTGCGCCTGCCGGTGCCGGTGATCGTGGTTGGCAACATCTATGTCGGCGGCACCGGCAAGACGCCGCTGGTGATCTGGCTGGTGCAGGCGCTCTCCGCAGCCGGCTGGCGCCCGGGCGTGATTTCGCGCGGCTACGGCGGGCGCGAGGCGGCGCCGCGTCTGGTCGGCGCCGATGCCACGGTGGCCGCGGTCGGCGACGAACCCCTGCTGATTGCCGAGCGCAGCGGCGCCCCGGTGATGGTCGGGCGCCAGCGCGCGGCGGCGGCGCAGGCGCTGCTGGCTGCACACCCGGAAGTCAACGTGATCGTGGCCGATGACGGCTTGCAGCATTACGCGCTGGCGCGCGACATCGAGATCATGCTGTTCGATGAACGCGGCCTGGGCAATCGCTGGCTGCTGCCGGCCGGCCCCTTGCGCGAGCCGGCCTGGCGCCGGCGCGATTTCACCGTCTTCAATGCCGCCGCTGCACCGGCGGGCATCGGCGCGCCGGCGTTTCGGATGCAACTGGTGGGCGTGGTCGCCGAACGTCTGATCGACCGCGCGCAGCGCATGCCGTTGACGCCGCAGTTGTACCTGCCGGCTGCGGGCGCGGCGGAAGCCCGCGGGCGCCAGGCGTCGCGCGTGGTGGCTGCGGCCGGGATCGGCAATCCGGCGCGTTTTTTCGCGATGCTGCGCGCCACCGGCCTGGTCTTTGACGAAATGCCGCTGCCGGATCACTATCCTTTTACCGACGATCCGTTCGCCGGCGAACTGGCCGACATCATCCTGATCACCGAGAAGGATGCAGTAAAATGTAGCCGCCATCCAACCCTCAAAAACGACCCGCGGCTGTGGGTGGTGCCGGTTACGGCGCGCATCGACGAGGCACTGGCGGAACATATTCTGGAGAAATTGCGTGGATACCCGATTGCTTGACATCTTGGTTTGCCCGCTCTGCAAGGGGCCGCTTGAGTACGATCGCGAGAAGCAGGAATTGATCTGCAAGGGCGATCGCCTGGCTTACCCGATCCGCGACGGTATTCCGATCATGTGGGCCGACGAGGCGCGCGACCTGAACGCCGCGCCGGTTGCGGTGCCGGCGCCGAGCTGAGCCGCGATCCGGCTGCAAGTCCCGACCGTCTGACGGCGCCGGGCGCCTTCCCAAACAACTTCCTTTCGATGTCATTCACAGTCATCATCCCGGCCCGCCTGGCCTCTACCCGCCTGCCCAACAAGCCGCTGGCCGACCTCGGCGGCAAGCCGATGGTGGTGCGCGTAGCCGAGCGCGCCGCGCAATCGGGCGCGGCGCAAGTGGTGGTCGCCACCGATCATGCCGATATTTTCGCTGCCTGCGAACAGCATGGCGTGGCGGTGCGCATGACGGGCGTCGAGCATGCCTCCGGCACCGACCGCATCGCCGAGGTCGCCGCCGGGCTGCAACTGGCGCCGGAGGCGGTGGTGGTCAACGTCCAGGGCGACGAGCCGCTGATCGAGCCGGCGCTGATCGCCGCCGTCGCCGCCGCGATCGGTCCCGACGTGCCGATGGCGACCGCGGCGCACGCGATCGGCGACGTGGCCGAGCTGTTCGACCCCAACGTCGTCAAGGTGGTGCTGGATCGTGCCGGCCGCGCGCTGTATTTTTCGCGCGCGCCGATTCCGTGGCACCGGGACGCCTTTGCCGGCAGCCGCGAGGCGCTGCCGGCGGGGTATGCGGCACTGCGCCATGTCGGCCTGTATGCCTACCGCAATGCCTTTCTGCAGGCATACCCGACACTGGCGCCGGCGCCGCTGGAGCAGATCGAGGCGCTGGAGCAATTGCGGGCACTGTGGCATGGCCATCCGATTGCCGTGCATATCGCCGCCGAAGCGCCGGCCGGCGGGGTCGACACCGCTGCCGACCTGGCCCGCGTGCGGCGCCATTTCGACGCCTGAATCGGTGTAAATCTTGGCCTAAATCCTTGCCAAAAACGTTAGCGCGGGGAAATTTTGTGGTAAGTTTCGTACGAAGCCGATGCGGCCAACCGCACATCTGATGGCGATCGTGAATCTTCGGTTAGCCACCGCAACAAAATTCAAACTCGTTTTAGGAAACAACATGCGCCTCATCCTTTTAGGAGCGCCCGGTGCTGGTAAGGGCACGCAAGCCACTTTTATCAAGGAAAAATTCAACATTCCGCAGATTTCGACCGGCGACATGCTGCGCGCGGCGGTCAAGGCCGGCACCCCGCTCGGCGTTGAAGCCAAGAAAGTCATGGACGCCGGCGGCCTGGTTTCGGACGACATCATCATCGGCCTGGTCAAGGACCGGCTGAAAGAGCCGGATTGCGCCAACGGCTATCTGTTCGACGGCTTCCCGCGCACGATTCCGCAAGCCGATGCAATGAAGGATGCCGGCGTCGCCATCGACTATGTGCTGGAAATCGAGGTACCGGACGCGGCCATCATCGAACGCATGAGCGGGCGCCGCGTGCATCTGCCGTCCGGGCGCACCTATCACGTCAAGTTCAACCCGCCGAAAGTGGAGGGGCGCGATGACGTCACCGGCGAAGAGCTGATCCAGCGCGACGACGACAAGGAAGAAACCGTCAAGAAGCGCCTGGCGGTATTTCACGAGCAAACCGAAGTGCTGCTCGACTACTACGGCAAATGGGCGCAATCGGGCCAGCCCGGAGCGCCCAAATACCGGAAGATCTCCGGCGTCGGCAGTGTCGACGCGATCCGCGATAGTGCATTCGCCGCACTGGCGGAATAACCCCGAAGCGGACCTTGTGTCCGCTTTTTTTTATCCCGCAGCGCAATAAGAATTGCTGCCCGATGGCAGCGGACCCGGCCAGTCCAGGGAATCATGTTCAGTCAGGCCAATAAACAGAATTGCAGTCAAGCCGTTTTTTCGGAAACGGTGGCAATCCGATTGGCAGCCGCAAAAAAGGCGGCTGCGGAAGTTCGGTAGTGTTTTATTTTTGCTTGAATGTGATAACAAGGAGGAGTCAATATGGCAACAGGGTTATTGTTCGCTGTGGTATGCGGCGCCATCGCCGTCATCTACGGTCTGATTTCGCGTAGCTGGATCCTGAAGCAGGATGCCGGCAACGCCCGAATGCAGGAAATCGCGGCTGCCATCCAGACCGGCGCGGCCGCCTACCTGGCGCGACAGTATCGAACCATCGCCATGGTCGGCGTGGCGCTGTTCGTCGTGATTGCCATCGTCCCGGGTCTTGGTTTCACCACTGCGATGGGCTTCCTGGTCGGCGCCGTGCTGTCCGGCGCCTGCGGTTTCATCGGCATGAATGTCTCGGTGCGCGCCAACGTGCGCACCGCGCAGGCTGCTACCAAGGGCATGAACGAAGCGCTCGACGTCGCCTTCAAGGGCGGCGCCATTACCGGCATGCTGGTGGTCGGCCTGGGTCTTTTGGGCGTCGCCATCTTCTACTGGTTCCTGACCGTCTCGGCGCCGCATGGTGCCGGCGTGACCGTCACGCTGCATGACGTCATCAAGCCGCTGATCGGACTGGCCTTCGGCGCTTCGCTGATCTCGATTTTCGCGCGCCTGGGCGGCGGCATCTTCACCAAGGGCGCCGACGTCGGCGCCGATCTGGTGGGCAAGGTCGAAGCCGGGATTCCCGAGGATGACCCGCGCAACCCGGCGGTGATCGCCGATAACGTCGGCGACAACGTCGGCGACTGCGCCGGCATGGCGGCCGACCTGTTTGAAACCTACGTGGTGACGTTGATTGCCACCATGCTGCTCGGCACGCTGATGATCACCGGCCATGAAACGCAGGCGGCGCTCTATCCGCTGATGCTGGGCGGGGTTTCGATCCTGGCTTCGATCGTCGGCTGCGGCATGGTCAAGGCGCAGCCCGGCAAGAAGATCATGTCGGCGCTGTATACCGGCTTGTGGTGGGCCGCCGGGCTGTCGCTGATCGGCTTTGCCGCGGTCACCTGGATCGTGCTGCCGGAACCGATGCGCATCCCGATGATGGGCTCGGCCGTGATCGGCATCGTGCTGACCGGGCTGATGGTGTACATCACCGAGTACTACACCGGCACCGACTTCAAGCCGGTGCAGCACATCGCGCAAGCCTCGACCACCGGCCACGGCACCAACATCATCGCCGGCCTCGGCGTGTCGATGAAAGCCACCGCCTGGCCGGTCTTGGCGGTGTGCGTGGCGATCATCGCCTCGTATCAACTGGGCGGCCTGTACGGGATCGCGATCGCCGCCACCTCGATGCTGTCGATGGCCGGCATCATTGTCGCGCTCGATGCCTACGGCCCGATCACCGACAACGCCGGCGGCATCGCCGAAATGTCGGGCATGCCGGAGTCGGTGCGCGCCATCACCGATCCGCTGGATGCGGTCGGCAACACCACCAAGGCGGTCACCAAGGGCTATGCGATCGGCTCCGCCGGGCTGGCGGCGCTGGTGCTGTTCGCGGACTACACCCACGCGCTGGAATCGGTGGGTCGGGTGGTGACGTTCAACCTGTCGGACCCGATGGTGATCGTCGGCCTCTTCATCGGCGGCCTGATCCCCTACCTGTTCGGCGCGATGGCGATGGAAGCCGTTGGCCGCGCGGCCGGCGCGGTGGTGGTCGAGGTGCGGCGTCAGTTCCGCGACATCAAGGGCATCATGGACGGCAGCGGCAAGCCGGAATACGACAAGGCAGTCGACATGCTGACCAGTTCCGCCATCAAGGAAATGATCATCCCGTCGCTGCTGCCGGTGGTGGTGCCGATTCTGGTCGGCATGCTGCTGGGGCCGGCCGCACTGGGCGGCCTGTTGATGGGTACCATCATCACCGGCCTGTTCGTGGCGATTTCGATGACCACCGGCGGCGGTGCCTGGGATAATGCCAAGAAATACATCGAGGACGGCAACCACGGCGGCAAGGGTTCGGAAGCGCACAAGGCGGCGGTTACCGGCGATACCGTCGGCGATCCGTACAAGGATACCGCCGGCCCGGCAGTCAATCCGCTGATCAAGATCATCAACATCGTCGCGCTGCTGATCGTGCCGCTGTTGCCGGCGGGCGCCATCTTTGCCACCAGCGTAGCGGCGGTTCCGCCGACACCGCCGGCGGTGGTGAGCAGCGTGGCTGTGACGCCAGCGGCGCCGGCGACGCTGGCGCAGCCCGAAATTACGGCCAATGCGGCCGCGGCGCCGGCGGCCAAACCTTAACCGGCACTGCAACTCTCGCGTCCGGAAAAGACGGCTGCGGCCGTCTTTTTTCATTCTGGCGCCGGCAAAACTGGCTACAATCGCTGCACCATGACGTTAACGTAAGCGTCATGCCCGATTCTCCGTTTTTGCCAAAGGAAAACCAGCCATGCAGATTCAAAATAACGTCTTCATCATTACCGGCGGCGCTTCCGGCCTGGGTGCCGCGACCGCGCGCATGCTCGCGGAAAACGGCGCCAAGGTGGTGCTGGCCGACGTCCAGGTCGAACCCGGCGAGAAGCTGGCAGCCGAGTTGGGCGGCAAGTTCGTCAAGTGCGATGTCACTTCCGAAGCCGACGGCCTGGCCGTGGTGCAGGCGGCGACCGCGCTGGGTACGCTGCGCGGCCTGATCAATTGCGCCGGCGTCGCGCCGGCGGTGAAAACCGTCGGCCGCGATGGTCCGCATCCGCTCGAAGTGTTCCAGCGCACCGTCAACATCAACCTGGTCGGCACCTTCAACATGGCGCGCCTCGCGGCCGATGCGATGGGCAAGACCGAAGCCGCCGAATCCGGCGAGCGCGGCATCATCATCAACACCGCCTCGGTCGCCGCCTACGACGGCCAGATCGGCCAGGCCGCGTACGGTTCGTCGAAAGCGGCGGTGGTCGGCCTGACGCTGCCAATGGCGCGCGACTTGTCGCGCAGCGGCATCCGCGTGATGACGATCGCGCCCGGCATCTTCGAGACGCCGATGCTGCTCGGCATGCCACAGGAAGTGCAGGACGCGCTCGGCAAGATGGTGCCGTTCCCATCGCGCCTGGGCAAGCCGGCCGAATATGCGCATCTGGCCAAGGCCATCATCGAAAACGCGATGCTGAACGGCGAGACGATCCGCCTCGACGGTGCGATCCGGATGCAGCCGAAATAAGCGCGTGGCCGCCGCACTGGCCACTGGTGACGTCGCCTCAAGCCCCTACCAATATTTTGTAGAGTATGTGGCAAATACTTCCATATTATGAGCGGTATTGTTTGTCATATATGGGAGTATGCTGCCTTGAGGGGCCGGGCTAGAGTCGATTCGTGCTTCCGGCAGATGGTCGGCAGCGGGCGGCCGGTGCTCGAGTTGCACCTGGCATTCACAAAGCACCGGCGCCCTGTTAATCTCTTGTTATGAAGAAACAAATCAAATCCGCGCTGGTATTGAGCGGCGGCGGCGCCCGCGCAGCCTATCAGGTTGGTGTGCTGCAGGCGGTATCGTCGATCGTGCGCGAGGCTGGCTGGGCGCCGCAGCATAGCCCGTTCGATGTGATCTGCGGTACTTCGGCCGGTGCCATCAACGCCACCGCGCTGGCCTGTCGCGCCGACGATTTCGCCGAAGGGATCGAGGTGCTGCTGAAGGTCTGGTCGCATTTCTCGGTGGAGCAGGTATATCGCGCCGATTCGTTGGGCGTACTGCGCACTGGCGCGCGCTGGCTGTCGCTGCTGTCGTTCGGCTGGCTGTTGCGCAAGTGGCATGCGCGACCGCCCAGTTCGCTGCTCGACAACACGCCGCTGGTGACGCTGCTGCATCGCCTGCTCGACTTGCCGCGCCTGGACGCCGCCCTGACCAGCGGCGTGCTGCGGGCGCTGGCGGTCACCGCCTCGTCCTACACCGGCGGCCACCACGTCACCTTTTATCAGAGCCACGCCGAGATCCAGGAATGGACGCGCAGCCAGCGCCGCGCCATCAAGGGCCAGATCGGGGTCGATCATCTGCTGGCTTCGGCGGCGATTCCATTCATCTTTCCGGCGATGCCGATTTACTGCGACGGCCGTCGCGAGTATTTCGGCGATGGTTCGATGCGCCAACTGACCCCGATCGCACCGGCAATTCACCTTGGCGCCAACAAGATCTTCGTGGTCGGCGCCGGCCGCCTGATGGAGCCGACGCTGGATGTGGCGCCATTCCCGGCATACCCGACGCTGGCGCAGATCGCCGGCCATGCCATGTCGAGCATTTTTCTGGACAGCATCGCAGTCGATATCGAACGCCTGTCGCGCATCAACCAGACGCTGTCGCTGCTGACTCCCGAGCAACGGGAGAACACCCAGTTGCGGCCGATCGACATGCTGCTGATTGCACCATCCGAGCGGCTGGACGACATCGCCAGCCGCCACGTCGGCAGCCTGCCGCGGCCGGTTCACGCGATGCTGGCCGGCATCGGCGCCACCGAAGCGCGCGGCGGCGCGCTGGCCTCCTACCTGCTGTTCGAAGCCAGCTACACCTGCGAATTGATCCGGCTGGGACAAAAGGATGCGTTTGCACGCCGCGCCGATATCCTCGATTTTTTCGCCGACTGAGAAGTCAGGGCGCCGTGCATGGCTAATCCGGAGGGCGGATCGGAATTGTTTCATATCTGTTGATTCGTTTTCAGCAACAAGTTACCCTACGTGATGTAGTTTTTCTGATTATATTTAAGGCAACAAAACGCGCGAAAGACGATGTTGAACGGTCGGTTGCTGAAAAAATATCTATTGTTGCTGGTGGTCTGGCTGTTGTGCGCCGGCGCCTTTGCCAGGACAGCGCCGGAACTGGCGACGATTCATGCGCGCAATTTGCCGCCCGAAGCCCGGAAAACCCTGGCATTGATCAAGCAGGGCGGTCCTTTTCCGTATGCCAAGGATGGCGTGGTTTTCGGCAATTACGAAGGGCTGCTGCCGCGCCAAAAGCGTGGCTACTATCATGAATATACGGTGAAAACGCCGCGCGCCCGCAACCGTGGCGCGCGCCGGATCGTCAGCGGGGGCGATCCGGCCACTTCGGGCGAATATTATTACACCGACAATCATTATGTGACGTTCATGCGCATACAAGAATAATGGAGGCCGGACGGCGTCCCGTCCGCAACAATAAATAGCCGCAATGAATATGGTCAAATTCGAGGGAGAAATGAGTTTACTCAAAACTGTGCCGCCGAACGTCGTGCAGTCCATCCGCGCGTTTCGCGCCGTCGACCTGCAAGCCGAGGCGGCCCATCTTGGCCAGCACTTTCTCTACGCCTGGTGTGCCGAGGCCAGCACCAAGCAACAGGTGCTGGCAACCATTGCCGAAGCGTTTTGTTTCCCGAGGCATTTCGGCAAGAATTTTGACGCGCTGGCAGATTGCCTGACCGACCTGCCGTACAAGGCTGGCCCGCAGTCCGGTTTTCTGGTGGTGCTGGAGCAATTGCCGAATACGCCCAAGTTCGACAAGGAAGCGCGCGAAACCTTGCTGGACGTGTTTCGCGACGCCGCCGATTTCTGGGCTGAAAAAAAGATTGCATTTCGGGTCTTTTATTCATTCCAGTAACATTATTTCCCTCTTGCAACGGAGCACCTAGGTTCCGATTTGCATCGCGCTGATCGGCGCCGCAGCAGGTACAATGCGCGCCATGAAACGCATTGTTATCCTGATTTCCGGACGCGGCAGCAACATGCAGGCGATCGTCGATGCCGCCCGCGCCGAGCGCTGGCCGGCGCAGATCGTCGCCGTCATCAGCAACCGCGCCGACGCCGACGGACTGGCATACGCCGCCGCCCATCAAATTCCCACCGCAGTCGTGGTCAGCAAGCAATACTCCGATCGAGCTGCCTTCGATTCCGCCTTGTCTTCTGCGATTGACGGCTATACTCCCGATTTGGTGGTGCTGGCCGGCTTCATGCGGATACTGACGCCGGGGTTCGCCGAGCACTACGCTGGCCGCCTGTTGAATATCCATCCCTCCTTGCTGCCCAGTTTTCCCGGACTCGCGACCCACCGGCGGGCATTGCAGGCGGGCGTCAAGCTGCATGGCGCCACGGTGCATTTCGTCACCTCGGAACTGGATGGCGGCCCGATCGTGGCGCAGGCGGCGGTGCCGGTGCTGGCCGACGACGACGAGACGCGGCTGGCGGCGCGCGTGCTGGCCGTCGAGCATGAGATTTATCCGCAGGTAGTGCGCAGCTTCGTCGAAGGCCGGGTGCGGCTCGAACAGAATCGCGCCTGGATCGTCGAACCGCCGCCCGCCCCGGCTGCCGCTGGCGTCGACGGCGCACACGAAAGAACCGCATGAGGCTAGCTCCCGCGCTGACTACGCATACCGAGCAGGTGTTGCGCGAAATCCTGCGTTTCACCGGCCCGGCCGATGGCACCTTGTCGCGCTATTTTCGCGAAAATCCGCGCCTCGGCGCGCGCGAACGCGGCGTCATCGCCGAAGCCGTCTACGGCCTGCTGCGCAACAAATCGGTGTACACCAATTTTGCCGAATCCGGCCACGGGCCGGCGATGCGCCGGCTGGCGCTCCTGGGGCTGGCCGACGCGGTCGGCGCCGATGCGCTGGGCGGATTGTCGGAAGAGGAAGCCGCGTGGCTGCAGCGGGTTGGCGAAATCGACCGCACGCAGTTGCCGCCGGCCTTGCGCGCCAACCTGCCGTCCTGGTTGTTCGAGATGCTGGTGGCATGCCACGGCGAGGCGGAGACGCTGCGCATGGCCGAGGCGCTGAATACGCCGGCGGCGCTCGATTTGCGCGTGAACGCGCTGAAGGCGACGCGCGAGGAAGTGATCGCGGCATTGGCCGAGGCGCCGATCATCGGCCTGCCGACGCCGTATGCGCCGCTCGGGATTCGCATCGTCAAGAAGCCGTCGATCCAGAATCTGCCGTTGTTCAAGGATGGCGTGGTTGAGGTGCAGGACGAGGGCAGCCAGTTGCTGGCGCAGGTGCTGGGCGCGCGGCGTGGCGAAATGGTGGTCGATTTTTGCGCCGGCGCCGGCGGCAAGACGCTGGCGTTGGGCGCGACCATGCGCAATACCGGCCGCCTGTATGCCTTCGACGTCTCGGCCAAGCGCCTGGCGAAGATGAAGCCGCGCGTCGCCAGAAGCGGCTTGTCGAACGTGCATCCGGTGCTGATCGCGCACGAAAACGATGCCAAGATCAAGCGCCTGGCGGGCAAGGTCGACCGCGTGCTGGTCGACGCGCCCTGCACCGGGCTGGGCACGCTGCGCCGCAATCCTGACGTCAAGTGGCGGCAAACGCCGGCAACAGTGGCCGAGATGAATCTGAAGCAAAGCGCGATCCTGGCCAGCGCCGCCCGCCTGCTGAAAGTCGGCGGCCGGCTGGTGTATGGCACCTGCAGTCTGCTGGATGAAGAAAACGAGGCGATCGTCGCCCAGTTTCTGGCCAGCCACGAGAATTTCGTGCTGGTGCCGATGCAGCAGGTGCTGGCGGAGCAGAAGATCGCGCTGGACACGGGCGACTACCTGAAGCTGCTGCCGCATTCGCACCAGACCGACGGTTTCTTTGCCGCGGTGCTTGAGCGCAGATGAGCGTGCGCGCGGCTCGTTGGGCGCTGGGCTGGCTGGTGATGCTGGTGTCGATGGCGCCGGCGCATGCGGCTGAGCCGCTGCCGGTGCCGCTCGCGGCGCGCGGCACGATACAGGCGGCGTTTGCGCCCTGGAATGATATCGAAGGCCTGATTATCGATGCGATCGACGCCGCCAAACAGCAAGTTCTGGTGCAAGCCTATTTGCTGACCAGCAAGAACGTGGCGCAGGCGCTGATTCGCGCCCATCGGCGGAGGGTCGCCGTGCAGGTGCTGATGGACGCCGAACAACTGGACAAGGTGCCGGCGTCGCAAGCGTTGACGCTGGCCGAGGCCGGCATTCCGGTCGCGCTGGAAACCGATTTCCAGAACGCGCACAACAAGGTGGTCATCATCGACGGCGGCAGCAACGCGCCGGTACTGATTACCGGCAGCTTCAATTTCACCTGGGCCGCGGCGCACAAAAACGCCGAGAACGTGCTGGTAGTGCGCGGCAATCCCGAACTGACCGCGCTGTACGTTGCCAACTGGGAGCGGCACCAGCGCGCTGCCATCGCCTACCGACGCTGAGCCGGACATGTATTCCAGTCTATTGTCGAATCTGATCCGGGAATTCCATACACCCAGCATCGTCTGGCAGGTTGGCGCACTGCTGGCGTGCGGCTTGCTCGGTTATGGTCTGTCGCGGCTGCTGCGCAAGGTGTTCAGCGTCCCGGTCGCGCAGCCGCGGGTAGTGCGCCTGGGCGTTGAAAGCCTGGCCCGGGTGCTGACGCCGGTGCTGATCCTGATCCTGATTTTCGTCGCCAAGGCTTTGCTGGCCGAGTCGCATCGCGTCAACTTGCTGCGGCTGGTGATTCCGCTGGTGGCATCGCTGGCCCTGATCCGCTTCATGTTCTATGTGTTGCAGCGGGCCTTCGACCGCGATGGCACCCCGGGCCGCGTCCTGCGGACGTTTGAAAAATTCCTCGCCGTGCTGGTCTGGGTTGGCGTCGCATTGTATGTCACCGGCCTGTGGCCCTATTTGCTGCATGAGCTGGAGCAGATCGTATTGCCGGTGGGGCGTCATCAAATTTCCGCGCTGACGATCCTGCAGGCGTTGGCATCGGTCAGCGTGACGCTGATCCTGGCATTCTGGCTCGGAGCCATGCTGGAAGACCGCTTGATGCAATTGAACGGCATGCACTCGTCGTTGCGCACCGTGGTGGCCAGGATGGCGCGTGCCTTGCTGGTGCTGGTGGCGATCCTGATCAGCCTGTCGCTGGTCGGCATCGATCTCACCGTGTTGTCGGTCTTCGGCGGCGCGCTGGGCGTGGCGCTCGGCCTCGGCATGCAAAAAATCGCCAGCAACTACGTGTCGGGCTTCGTCATCCTGCTGGAGCGCGGGATGGCAATCGGCGACATGGTCACGGTTGACAAGTTTTATGGAAAGGTGGCCCAGATCAACACCCGCTATACCGTGCTGCGCGGCCTGGACGGCGTGGAATCGGCAGTGCCCAACGAGATGTTTGTCCTGACACCGGTACAAAACCACTCGCTGTCCGAGCACGCGATCCGGCTCTCGACGCAACTGGTGATCGAGTACTGCCACGATGTCGAAAGCCTGCTGTCGGTACTGGAGCATGCGGTGGCCGGCATCGAGCGCGTTTCCAGCATCACTCCGCCCAGCGCGCTGTTGATCCGGTTTGGCCCGGACGGATTGGAGCTGGAAATCGGATTCTGGATCACCGATCCGGAGAACGGCCGCCTGAACGTGCTGTCGGACGTCAACCGTGCCGTCTGGCGCACGCTGAAGGCGCACCAGATTCGGATCGCCCGCCCGAAGCGCGATCTGCGTTTGATTGACGGCGACCAAAGGAGCGATGCGGCACCTGCTTCCTCGGCCCCTGATTCGGTTTTTTAGGCGGCGTACAATCCGATCAAAACCGGGCTGAACCGTTGTCGACGCAGCCGCCTGCCGCTGGACGGCATTATTTTGGAGCATGAAAATTGAACACCGTTGCCGATGCCGCCGTCGATTTCCTGATCCATGGCTCGCTGGCCGCCAGCGGCTGGCAAATTCTGGCTTACACCTTGCTGACCACGCACATCACGATCGCCGGCGTAACGATTTATCTGCATCGCTCGCAGGCGCACCGCGCCCTCGACCTGCACCCGGTTGCCAGCCATTTCTTCCGCTTCTGGCTATGGCTGACGACCGGCATGGTCACCACGGAGTGGGCGGCGATTCACCGCAAGCATCACGCCAAGTGTGAAACGACGGAAGACCCGCACAGCCCGGTCACGCGCGGCATTCGCAAGGTGCTGCTGGAAGGCGCCGAACTGTATCGGGCCGAATCGAAGAATCGTGAAACGATAGCAAAATACGGCCATGGCACGCCCGACGACTGGATCGAGCATCATCTTTACAGCAAATACACCTGGCAAGGCGTGGGGCTGCTGCTGATCGTCGACGTTCTGTTGTTCGGCGCCATCGGGTTGACGGTGTGGGCGGTGCAGATGCTGTGGATTCCGGTGATGGCGGCCGGGGTCATCAATGGCATCGGCCATTATTGGGGGTATCGCAACTACGATTGTGCGGACGCCTCCACCAACATCTTTCCGCTCGGCATTCTGATCGGCGGCGAAGAGTTGCATAATAATCATCACACCTTCGGCAGTTCGGCCAGGCTATCCTCGAAGTGGTATGAATTCGACATCGGCTGGATGTATATCCGGCTGCTGGAATTCGTTCGCCTGGCTCAGGTGAAGAAGCTGGCGCCGGTGCCGCGCTTCGATGGTGCCAAGCGGGTGGCCGACTTCGAGACGCTGCAGGCGGTGATTGCCAATCGCTATGACGTGATGGCGAAGTACGCGAAATCGCTCCAGCGCACCTGGCGCGACGAACGCAGGCGTTTGTCCGCGGGTCGGACGATCGAGGCGAACTTGCTGAAGTCGTCCAGAAAGCTGCTGTGCCGTACCCCTGACCGCCTGGGAGCTCCCGAGCAGCAGCAACTGAGCACATTGTTCGCGCATAGCCAGGCGCTGCAAACCCTGCACGAAATGCGGACGGACTTGGCGGCGCTGTGGAGCCGCTCGCATCTGACGCCCGAGCAGTTGCTGCAGCATTTGCAGGATTGGTGCGCACGCGCCGAAGCGTCGGGGATTCAGGCCTTGCGTGATTTCTCGCTGCGTTTGCGCAGCTATGCCTGAACTTGCCGCTCCCAGTACTCGATGAAGAAAACGCGACGAACTTTCGTCGCGTTTTTCATTTGGTGCGCCGGGTTCGTGCGGTGGAGGCCGGGGATGGGTTGCGCCGCCGCGGATTGGAGTGTTCGGGAATTCCCAGTTCGGCCGCCGGGACTGCGCGCCATTCGCCCGGATGGAGCGGGTAGCGGACCAGCGTATACGGGCCGATGGCGATGCGAATCAGCCTGAGCGTCGGCAAGCCGACTGCCGCCGTCATTCGCCGCACCTGGCGATTCTTGCCCTCGGTTAGCGTAATGGACAGCCAGCTCACCGGTTTATCCAGCCGTTGTCGGATCGGCGGCTGGCGTGGCCAGAGCCATTCCGGAGCCTCGACTTGGCGGGCGCTGCACGGCAGTGTGACGAAGTCGCCCAGATCCAGCGGCGCCTGCAGGCGCGCCAGGCTGTTGGCATCCGGCACCCCATCGACTTGCGCCAGATAGGTCTTGGCCTGCTTATGCTCGGGGTGGCTGATGCCGTGCTGCAGGCGGCCATCATCCGTCAGCAGCAGCAAGCCTTCGCTGTCGGCATCCAGCCGCCCGGCCGGATAAATACCGGGCAGGTCGAGATAGTCGGCCAAAGTCGGCCGCGTCGGATGCGGCGAGAACTGGCACATGACCCCGCAGGGTTTATTGAATAGAATGAGGGGCATACTGAAGGGCGTCTAAAAACATGGCGCACAGTAAAATACTGGTGCATAATATGAAATTCTGGTCTTATGTCTTATATAAGATTGAATTTCATTAACAAATTTGAAATAGCGTCAGCACAGCGCCGACATCCCCATCACCTTTTGCCGCTTCTCTGGAGAGACAACGATGTATCAACATATCAAGGTGCCTGCCGAAGGCAAGAAAATTACCGTCAACACCGACTTTTCGCTGAATGTACCAGACAATCCGGTTGTGCCCTACATCGAGGGAGACGGTACCGGGGTCGACATCAGCCCGGTCATGATCAAGGTGGTGGATGCGGCGGTAGCCAAGGCTTACGGCGGCAAGCGCAAGATCAGCTGGATGGAAATCTACGCCGGCGAGAAATCGACCAAGGTGTATGGTCCGGATGTCTGGCTGCCGCAGGAAACCCTGGACGCGCTGAAGGATTACGTGGTGTCGATCAAGGGGCCGCTGACGACCCCGGTCGGCGGCGGCATCCGCTCGCTGAACGTGGCGCTGCGCCAGCAGCTCGACCTGTATGTCTGCCTGCGTCCGGTGCGCTACTTCAAGGGCGTGCCGTCGCCGGTGCGCGAACCGGAAAAAACCGACATGGTGATCTTCCGTGAAAATTCGGAAGACATCTACGCCGGCATCGAGTGGCAGGAAGGCTCGGAAGGCGCTAAGAAGCTAATCAATTTCCTGATCAAGGAAATGGGCGTCAGCAAGATCCGCTTCCCGGAAACTTCCGGCATCGGCGTCAAGCCGGTGTCGCGCCAGGGTACCGAGCGCTTGATGCGCAAGGCGATCCAGTATGCGATCGACAACGACAAGCCGTCGGTGACGATCGTGCACAAAGGCAACATCATGAAGTACACCGAAGGCGGCTTCCGCGACTGGGCCTATGCGCTGGCGCAAAAGGAATTCGGCGCCGAGCTGGTCGATGGCGGCCCATGGTGCAAGTTCAAGAATCCGAAGACCGGCCATGAAATCATCGTCAAGGATTCGATCGCGGATGCTTTCCTGCAGCAAATCCTGCTGCGCCCGAACGAATACAGCGTGATCGCGACCCTGAACCTGAACGGCGACTATATTTCCGACGCGCTGGCGGCGCAGGTCGGCGGCATCGGCATCGCTCCCGGCGCCAACCTGTCCGATTCGATCGCGATGTTCGAGGCCACCCACGGTACTGCGCCGAAATATGCGGGTAAGGATTACGTCAATCCGGGTTCGCTGATTCTGTCGGCGGAAATGATGTTGCGCCACATGGGCTGGACCGAAGCGGCCGACCTGATCATCGAATCGATGCAGACCTCGATTTCGTCGAAAAAAGTGACCTACGATTTCGCCCGCCTGATGGAAGGCGCGACCCAGGTTTCGTGCTCGGGCTTCGGCGATGTCATGATCGCCAATATGTAAAAATTTCCCAGCGGTAGAAGTAAAGAAGCGTCGGGCTGGCGATCCAGTCCGGCGCTTTTTTTGTTGGTACTCTGAAATAAAAAACCGGCAATAAAAAAGCCCCGCAACGCGGGGCTTTTTAAACGCCTTAACCCGTGCGGATCAAGGAGCTTGAATGTTGGAAGCTTGCTTGCCCTTGGGGCCTTGCGTGACTTCGAAACTGACTTTTTGGCCTTCTTTGAGGGTCTTGAAGCCGTTCATCTGGATTGCGGAAAAGTGTGCAAACAAATCCTCACCGCCATCATCGGGAGTAATGAAGCCGAAACCTTTCGAGTCGTTAAACCACTTGACGGTACCTGTTGCCATAAAAGCGTCTTTCAAATAAGAACAATCACACGAGCCGCAGGAGCAAAAAGCCTCGCGTAACGGGACTTCTTACAACAATGTGCTCTCTTTATTGATAGTAGCCAACTCGTCATCTATCAATACGTGGCCATTGTTTGCGCTAAAATTTGAAAAGTCAAGCAACTTTCTTTGTCAAAAAGGTCACTTCCATCCAGACCTTGATGCAAGTCCTGATTCAGGCCTTGATTTTGGCCGTTTCGAACATCATCTGCACACCGTCGGGAAAACGCGTAGTATCAATCAACGAGCATCAATCGACGAGCGCGTTATCCGGTACCGGATGGCGTAGATATTGAATGGTTTTAAAGCAGAAGACGCATGGCAACCAGGCAAGAGACAGATACCGTCCTGACGCGGCAGGAGAAAAAACTTGCGCCGCCCCCCATGTATCAAGTTCTGTTGCTGAATGACGATTACACTCCCATGGAGTTTGTCGTGGCCATTATTCAGGAATACTTCAACAAGGACCGCGAAGCTGCGACGCAAATTATGCTCAAGGTGCACCGTGACGGAAAGGGTATATGTGGGGTCTATCCGAAAGATATCGCATCCACCAAAGTTAAACTTGTCTTGACCCACGCCCGGAATGCAGGGCACCCCCTGCAATGCGTGATGGAGGAAGCATGATTGCGCAAGAACTGGAAGTTAGTTTACACATGGCCTTTGTCGAAGCCCGGCAATCGCGCCACGAATTCATCACCGTCGAGCACCTGCTGCTGGCATTGCTGGACAATCCTTCGGCGGCCGAGGTGCTGCGCGCCTGCGCAGTCAATATCGACGACCTGCGCAAGGCGCTGTCCAACTTCGTCGCCGACAACACGCCGACCGTCCCCGGCACCAACGAAGTGGATACCCAGCCGACGCTCGGTTTTCAGCGGGTGATCCAGCGCGCCATCATGCACGTGCAGTCGGCCTCCAACGGCAAGAAGGAGGTCACCGGCGCCAACGTGCTGGTGGCGATCTTCGGCGAGAAGGATTCGCACGCGGTGTATTACCTGCATCAGCAGGGCGTGACGCGGCTGGATGTGGTCAACTTCATTTCGCACGGAGTGCGCAAGGATCAACAGGCCGACGCGCAAAAATCCTCGGAAGGCGCGGAAGAGGTTGCAGCCGAAGGCCAGCAGAAGGAAAGCCCGCTCGACCAGTTCACGCAAAACCTGAACCGCCTGGCGATCGAGGGCAAGATCGACCCGTTGATCGGCCGCGAAGCGGAGGTCGAGCGCGTGATCCAGACCTTGTGCCGGCGCCGCAAGAACAATCCGCTGCTGGTCGGCGAAGCGGGGGTCGGCAAGACTGCGATCGCCGAAGGCCTGGCCTGGCGTATCACGCAAAAGGACGTGCCCGAGATCCTGCAGGATGCGATCGTCTATTCGCTCGACATGGGCGCGCTGCTGGCCGGAACCAAATACCGCGGCGATTTCGAGCAGCGGCTGAAAGCGGTGCTGAAGCAATTGAAGGACAGCCCGCACGGCATCCTGTTCATCGACGAAATCCACACCATCATCGGCGCCGGATCGGCCTCCGGCGGCACGCTCGATGCGTCCAATCTGTTGAAGCCGGCGTTGTCTTCCGGCCAGTTGAAATGCATCGGTGCCACCACCTACACCGAGTTTCGCGGCGTGTTCGAAAAGGATCACGCGCTGGCGCGCCGCTTCCAGAAAATCGATGTGAATGAGCCGAGCGTCGAGCAGACGGTGCAGATCCTGCGTGGCCTGAAGTCGCGTTTCGAAGAACATCACGGCATCAAGTATTCGGCGTCGGCGCTGACCTCGGCGGCCGAGTTGGCGGCGCGCTTCATCAACGACCGCCATTTGCCGGACAAGGCGATCGACGTCATCGATGAAGCGGGTGCGGCCCAGCGCGTGCTGCCGAAATCGAAGCAGAAAAAAACCATCGGCAAGGCCGAGATCGAAGACATCATCTCGAAGATCGCCCGCATTCCGCCGCAATCGGTGAATCAGGACGACCGCAGCAAGTTGCAGACGATCGACCGCGATTTGAAGAACGTGGTGTTCGGCCAGGAGCCGGCGATCGACGCGCTGGCTTCGGCGATCAAGATGGCGCGCGCCGGCCTCGGCAAGACCGACAAGCCGATCGGCTCCTTCCTGTTCTCCGGTCCGACCGGGGTCGGCAAGACCGAGGTGGCGAAACAGCTGGCTTTCATTCTCGGCATCGAGCTGATCCGCTTCGACATGTCGGAATACATGGAACGGCATGCGGTGAGCCGCCTGATCGGGGCGCCGCCGGGCTATGTCGGCTTCGATCAGGGTGGCCTGTTGACCGAAGCCGTCACCAAGAAGCCGCACGCGGTGCTGCTGCTGGATGAAATCGAAAAGGCGCATCCGGACATCTTCAACATCCTGCTGCAGGTGATGGACCACGGCACGCTGACCGACAACAACGGTCGCAAGGCGGATTTCCGCAACGTGATCATCATCATGACCACCAATGCCGGCGCCGAAAGCCTGCAGAAGCGTTCGATCGGCTTCACCGACAAGAAGGAAGCCGGCGACGAAATGGCCGACATCAAGCGCATGTTCACGCCGGAATTTCGCAATCGAATCGATGCCATCATCAGCTTCAAGGCACTGGACGAGGAAATCATCCTGCGCGTGGTGGACAAGTTCCTGATGCAACTGGAAGAACAGTTGCATGAGAAGAAAGTCGAGGCGGTGTTCAGCGAAAACCTGCGCCGTTTCCTGGCGCGCAAGGGGTTCGATCCGACCATGGGCGCGCGGCCGATGGCGCGCCTGATCCAGGACATGATCCGCAAGGCGCTGGCCGACGAACTGCTGTTCGGCAAGCTGGTCAACGGCGGCCGGGTGACAGTGGACCTGGACGAAAAAGACCAGGTTCGGCTCGAGTTTCCGGAGAAGGATGCGGCGCCGCCCGCCGCACCGGAGGAAACGGTCGAGGTGGAGTAGCTTCGCACCAGCAAGAAAGCCCGAACGCCTGCGCGCTTCGGGCTTTTTTTTCGCGGTGGGAATACGGCATGCCAAGCGCCGCGGTCGCGCATTCCTGTGGATCGGCGCCGTCTGGGAGTTCCGCTCAGGCTTGTCTTAGCGGTCTCATTGCATCAAATACTCCCTATATCTGGTGCAAAGATCGCCCGAAAAATATACGATTTATCAATATACTCTACGTTATATTGACGCAGGCCGGTGAATCGGCGCGGGTGCGAATGAATTCTCGCCGCGGTTCACGGCACCAGCGGCTTGCCGGCCGCCTGTTTGGCCCTGATTTCGGCCACCGTTTTTTCTATTGTCGGCAACTGGCTGCCGGTGGAGGGATGGATCGCGGTATAGCCGTTGGCTACCGTCGGCGGGAAGCGGCTCGCCAGCCGCTTCCAGAAAGCGGGCGCCTGGTCGACGCTGTAGCCGGCGCGCGCGGCCATGTACAGCGCCAGCGCGTGGGCGCTGGCATCCTGCTCGCCGCTGTAGGTCTTGATGCCGCCGCTGCCGCCCATCGTCGTCATGTCGGGATGGAGCTGGATCAGGTTGTCGATGATGCCGCTGACGGTCGCGCTCATCTTCAGCCGATGCGCATGCGCCAGCGTGTTGTGCGCCATTTCCTTGGCCAGCAGGTAGGCCAGTTCCTGATCCGATTGCGCGAAATTCATCATGCCGCGCGTGATCAGCACGCGCCGTCCGTCCGCATAGGCGTTGACGTTGTCGCTATTGCCGAGTTCGACGCCGAAGGCGCAGGCCCGCGTCAGCGGCACGTTCAGCGTCAGGTTGGCGCCGTTGCGCAGCAAGCTGAGGTTGACGCTGGAACGCGCGGCCACGATCGGCCCCAGCATGGTGGCCGCTGCCCGCTCCGCATCCGGGCCTTGCGGCATCGGCTGGCCGTCAACCGCCAGCAGGATGTCGCCGCGCCGCACGCCGGCCGCCGCCGCGCCGGAAGCCGGCAGCAGCCCGGTGACCTGTAGCCGCTCGCCCAAGCCCAACACGCCGTGTGCGGCGGCGACAAATTCGCTGGAGTAGGAATAGCGGGTTTTCGCGGTGAATCCGAACAGCTTGCGCGCGTTTTTTTCGCACAAAGGCGCGTTGTTGACCAGCAGCGGCGCGGATACGTTATACAGGCGATCCTGCAGCGCCACCAGGTCGCGCAGTTCTTTCTGCTGCGCGCTGTCAACTGCAGGCGACGCCACCGGGCTGGGCTCGCCTGACGACGGCGTCGGCGGTGCTGGCGTGGCGCACGCCGCCAGCAGCATGGCCGCCAGCAGTACGCTGTGCCGCCATGCGATCCCGAGTCTCGCTTTTCCCGCTCCGGATCGCCCGGCCTCGGCCAGCTTCATCATGTCGATCTCCTCCTCAGCGCGTGCCGGTGCTGCCGAAACCGCCGGCACCGCGTTGGCTGACACCAAATTCTTCCACTACGTTGAAGCCGACTTGCAGCGTCGGCACGATCACCAGTTGCGCCAGCCGCTCCATCGGCTCCAGCGTGAAGGCGGCTTGTCCGCGGTTCCAGGTCGATACCATCAACTGGCCCTGGTAATCGGAGTCGATCAGGCCCACCAGGTTCCCCAGCACGATGCCGTGCTTGTGGCCGAGCCCGCTGCGCGGCAGGATCATGGCGGCGTAGCCGGGGTCGGCGATGTGGATCGCCAGCCCGGTCGCGACCAGGTGCGTCTCGCCCGGCCGGATGGTGAGCGGGGCGTCGATACAGGCGCGCAGGTCGAGGCCGGCGCTGCCGGCGGTGGCATAGGCCGGCAGGCAGTCCTGCATGCGGGGGTCGAGAATCTTGAGGTCTATGGTTTTCATATGTTCTTGGATGGCGCGCGGAATTCCGCGCGGATTTGCAGTGGACGACAGCGCAGCCGGCGAACCGGTCAGGTTTGCAGCCGCCGCGCGATTTCGCCGATCAACTGCCGCGCGAGCTGTTGTTTCTGAGCGCGCGGCAGTTGGCTGTGGCCGTGATCGTCGAACAGGACCAGTTCGTTGTCGTCGCGGCCGAAGGTTTGGTGGCCGATATTGCCGACCAGGAGCGGAACGCCTTTTTGCACGCGCTTGGCCTCGCCATACTGCAGCAGGTTTTCCGATTCGGCGGCAAAGCCGACGCAGTAGGGCTTGTTCGGGAGTTGCGCAACCGCGGCCAGGATATCGGGATTTTGCTCGAAGCGCAGTTCAGGTGGAGCGCCCTCAGCATTCTTTTTCAGCTTCTGCGCGCTGGCGTTGGCGACGCGCCAGTCGGCCACGGCGGCGACGGCGATGAACACGTCCTGCCCCGGCACGTGCGCCATCACCATGTCGTGCATCTGCCGCGCGGTCTGGACGTCGATGCGCTGCACCCGGTACGGCGTCGGCAAGGCGGTCGGGCCGGACACCAGCGTGACTTCGGCGCCGGCTTCGCGCGCGGCGCGCGCCAGCGCGTAACCCATCTTGCCCGAGGATAGATTGGTGAGGCCGCGCACCGGGTCGATCGGCTCGAAGGTGGGGCCGGCGGTGAGCAGCACGCGCTTGCCGGCCAACAGCTTGGGCTGGAACGCGGCGATCACTTCCTCCAGCAATTGTTCCGGCTCCAGCATGCGCCCCATGCCAGTTTCGCCACAGGCTTGCTGGCCGGCGTCCGGCCCCAGGATGCCGATGCCGTCCGCGGCCAGAGTCGCAGCGTTGCGCCGGGTGGCCGGGTTTTGCCACATCTCGACGTTCATCGCCGGCGCGATCAACAGCGGCAGCGTCGCCGGCCGCGCCACGCACAGCGTCGACAGCAGGTCGTCACAGGCGCCGTGCGCCAGCTTGGCCATGAAATCGGCGGAGCAGGGCGCAATCACGATCGCATCGGCGCCGCGCGTCAGGTCGATGTGCGGCATGTTGTTGTCGATGCGCGCATCCCACTGGTCGGCATACACCGGATGGCCCGACAGGGCCTGCATCGTCACCGGCGTGATGAAGCGGGTGGCGGCCTGCGTCATCAGCACCTGCACCGTGGCGCCGGCGCCGGTCAGCGCGCGCGTGAACTCGGCCGCCTTGTAGCAGGCAATGCCACCGGAGAGTCCCAGAATGATTTTCTTGCCAGCGAGGTCCATGTGAAATCCTGAAATGGCGTCGCGCAATAGTTTAACAGTCCACAGATGTCGCTTATTTATTGACCCGGCGCAGCTCGTCCAGGACGAACAGCACGGCGCCGACCGTGATTGCGCTATCGGCCACATTGAACGCCGGCCAGTGCCAGCCGGCCAGATGGAAATCCAGGAAATCGATCACATGGCCATAGGCGATGCGGTCGATCACATTGCCGATGGCGCCGCCCAGGATCAGCGCCAGCGCGCTGCAGAATAGTCGCTGGCCGGCGTTTTTCTTCAGCAGGTAGACGATGAAGAGCGCGGCGGCGATGCCGATGGCAGTGAAGAAATAGCGTTGCCAGCCGGCGCTTTGCGCCAAAAAACTGAAGGCGGCGCCCTTGTTATACACCAGCACCAGGTTGAAGAACGAGGTGAGCGGATGCGATTCGCCATAGGCGAACAGGCGCGTGATCGTGATTTTCGTCAGCTGGTCGAGCAGGACGATGATCGTGGCGATGCCAAGCCATGGCGCCAGTCCGGCGCTGGAGGAGGTGGAAAAGCGTTTTCTGTTAGCCATGGTTGCTGCTGCGCTTCGCTTCAAGTGTCGGGTTGGTCAAGCGCGCCCATACGGCGGCGCGGGGTGGTCAGGCAAAGTGACGCTGCTCGCCGGCGCCGAACAGGTTCGAGACGCAGCGGCCGCACAGGCCCGGATGCCCGGCGTCGCTGCCGACATCGGCGCGATAGTGCCAGCAGCGCTCGCACTTCTGGTGCGTGGACGGCGTGACGATCACCGCTTCCTGCTCCGCATCCGCGACTTGCGTCACGTTGGCGGCCGAGGTGATCAGCACGAACTTGAGATCGTCGCCGAGGCTCTCCAGCAGCCGGTATTTGTCGCCGCTGGCACGGATCTCGACTTCGGCCTGCAGCGACGAGCCGATGCCGCCGGCGACCCGCACTTCTTCCAATTGCTTGGTGACTTCGGCGCGGATTTCGCGCAGCGCCGCGAACTTGCCGCGCAGCGCCGCCGCATCGGCGACTGCCGGCAGCGCGTAATAGGTCTGCGTGAAAATCGTCTCGTCGCTGGCGGCGAATTCGGCCGGCTGCGCGAACGCGGCCCAGGCTTCTTCCGCCGTGAACGACAGGGTCGGCGCCATCAGGCGCAGCAGGCTTTGCGTGATGTGCCAGAGCGCGGTTTGCGCCGAACGCCGGGCGTGCGAGGTTGCGCCGCTGGTGTACAGGCGGTCCTTCAGGATGTCGAGGTAAAAGCCGCCCAGGTCTTCCGAGCAGTACATCTGCAGCTTCGAGATCACCGGGTGGAATTCGTACACCTGGTAGTGCTGCAGGATCTCTTCCTGCAGCGCCGCCAGGTTGGCGATCGCATAGCAGTCGATCTCGAGCAATTCGGCGATCGGCAGTGCATCCTGGTGCGGGTCGAAATCGGAGGTGTTCGCCAGCAAAAAGCGCAGGGTATTGCGGATGCGGCGATAGGCTTCCACCACGCGCTTCAGGATTTCGTCGGAGATCGAGAGTTCGCCCGAGTAGTCGGTCGAGGCCACCCACAGGCGCAGGATTTCGGCGCCTAGGGTGTCCGACACTTTCTGCGGCGCCACCACGTTGCCCTTCGACTTCGACATCTTCTTGCCTTCGCCGTCGACCACGAAGCCGTGCGTCAGCAGCGCGTCATAGGGCGCGCGGCCATTCATCATCGACGAGGTCAGGAGCGATGAATGGAACCAGCCGCGGTGCTGGTCCGAGCCTTCCAGGTAGAGGTCGGCGGGAAACTTCGATTGGGCGGTATGCGAACCGCGCAATACGGTCTGGTGCGTGGTGCCGGAATCGAACCAGACGTCCAGCGTGTCCTTGTTCTTCACATAGTCGGCGGCATCGGCGCCAAGCAGTTCGGCCGGATCGAGCGTCTGCCAGGCTTCGATGCCGTGTTTTTCCACCCGCTGCGCCACCTGCTCCAGCAATTCCATCGTGCGCGGGTGCAGTTCGCCGCTTTCCTTGTGCACGAAGAAGGCCATCGGCACGCCCCATTGGCGCTGGCGCGACAGCGTCCAGTCCGGGCGGTTGGCGATCATGCCGTGCAGGCGCGCCTTGCCCCAGGCGGGAAAGAAAGCGGTGTCCTCGATCGCGGCCAGCGCGGTTTCGCGCAGGCTCTTGCCGCCCTCCTTGGGCGTCACATCCATGCCGGCGAACCATTGCGAGGTGGCGCGGTAGATGATCGGCGTCTTGTGGCGCCAGCAGTGCATGTAGCTGTGGTCGAACATCACCAGCTTGAACAGCGCCCCGACTTCTTCCAGCTTGGCGCAGATCGGCTTCGAGGCTTCCCAGATCGTCAGGCCGCCGAAGAACGGCAGCCAGGATGCGTATTTGCCGTCGCCCAGCACCGGTTTCAGGATTTCGTCGTCGCTCATGCCGTGCGCCTTGCACGAGATGAAGTCATCCAGGCCGTAGGCTGGGGCCGAATGGACGATGCCGGTGCCGGCATCCAGCGTCACGTAGTCGCCAACGAAGATCGGCGAAGTGCGGTCGTAGCCCGGATCGCTATCGGCGAACGGATGCTTGAACTTCAGCATCGACAGCGCCTCGCCGCCGGCGGTGGCGATGATCTTGCCTTCCAGGCCATAGCGCTGCAGACAGTCGCCGACCAGCTCCACCGCCAGCAGCAACAACTGGGTTTCGCCGTTGCGCTCGGTCTGCACCAGCGCGTAGCGGTGATCCGGATGCACGTTCAGCGCCTGGTTGGCCGGGATGGTCCACGGTGTGGTGGTCCAGATCACCGCGTAGCCTTTTTCCGTGGGCAACTTGTCGAGGCCGAAGGCGTGGGCGATTTTCTCCGGCTCGGTAAACGGGAAGCCGACGTCGATCGCCGGGTCGCGCTTGTCCTGGTATTCGACCTCCGCTTCGGCCAAGGCCGAGCCGCAGTCGAAGCACCAGTTGACCGGCTTCAAGCCGCGATAGACGTAGCCCTTTTCCAGGATGGTACCGAGCGCGCGGATTTCGTCGGCCTCGTTGCCAAAGTTCATGGTCTTGTACGGGTTGTCCCATTCACCCAGCACGCCAAGACGGATGAAATCCTTCTTCTGCCGTTCGATCTGTTCGCCGGCGTAGGCGCGCGACTTCGCCAGCACTTCGGCGGTCGGCAGGTTCTTGCCGTACTGTTTTTCGATCTGGATTTCGATCGGCATGCCGTGGCAATCCCAGCCCGGCACGTACTGGGCATCGAAGCCCGCCAGGTTGCGCGCCTTGACGATCATGTCCTTCAGGATCTTGTTGACCGCGTGGCCGATGTGGATGTCACCGTTCGCATACGGCGGGCCGTCGTGCAGGATGAATTTCGGCCGGCCAGCGGAGGCCTTGCGGATGCGCTGGTAGACCTTCCTGTCCTGCCATTCCTGCACCCATTTCGGTTCGCGTTTGGCGAGATCGCCGCGCATCGGGAACGGCGTTTCCGGCATGTTGACTGGATGCTTGCTGGCGGTCTTGGCGTTGGGTTTGCTGCTTTTGCTGGATTCGTGATCGGACATGTTGTTCTTTGCTGGAATTGGGGGAGGCAAGGGCGGGCGCGGGGCTGTCTATCCGCGCTGCGGCTGGTTATGGCGCCAGGGCGTCAAATTCGGTCGGTGGCGCCGCGCGCATGGCCACCGCCGTCCTCGCTCTGGAACCAGGCGCGCGCGCGCCTGGCATCGCCTTCGATTGCGGCCGTGAGCGACGGCAAATCGGCATATTTCTCTTCATCCCGCAGCTTTTGCAGGAATTCGATCCGCACCAGCTTGCCATAGCAGTCGCCGCTGTAGTCGAACAGGTGAGTTTCGAGCAGGATGCGGCCGCTGTCGTCCACCGTCGGCCGCAACCCGAGGCTGGCGACGCCGGCCAGCGGCGCCGAGCCCAGTCCGTGCACGCGCACCACGAAGATGCCGGAGAGCGCCGGGCGCTTGTGCCGGATCAGCAGGTTCAGGGTCGGAAAGCCGAGCGAACGTCCGAGTTTCTTGCCGTGAATCACATGGCCAGAAATAGTGTAGGGGCGCCCGAGCAGTTGCCCGGCGCGCATGAAATCGCCGGCGGCCAGCGCGGCGCGCACCGCCGACGACGAAATGCGCGTGCCACCGTTCAGTACCGGCGGCAATGTCTCGACCTGGAAGCCGCAGCGCTGGCCGGCTTGCATCAGGGTTTGGACGTTGCCGGCGCGGCGCGCGCCGAAACAGAAATCGTCGCCGACCATCAGCCATTTCACGTGCAGGCCTTGCACCAGCACCTTGTCGATGAAGTCCTGGGCCGGCATGGCGGCGAAGCGGGCATTGAAATGCTCGACGATGGTGCGGTCGACGCCGGCATTCGACAGGGATTGCAGCTTGTCGCGCAGATTGGCGATACGGGCCGGCGCTTTCGACGGATCGCCGGCCATGCGCGCAAAGAATTCGCGCGGATGCGGCTCGAAGGTCATCACCGCCGCTTCCACGCCCAGATCGGTGGCGGCGGCACGCACGCGCGCCAACAGCGCCTGGTGGCCGCGATGCACGCCGTCGAAGTTGCCGATCGTCAGCGCGCACGGGGCGCGCGAGGCCGCATTGGGAAGTCCGCGAAATACCTTCATGGGAGGTCGATTGAGGAAGCTGTTGCAGAGCTTGCTGCAAAACCTTGGATTATAGATGCTTTTGACATGGTTCCCGGAGACCGGGCGGGTTGCCTGCCAGAGGGTCCTGGCGGTAATAGTGCACCAGCAGGCGATAGATATCGGGATAGGCGGTGGCCAACGGCTGCGGCAGGACGAAGAATGCTTCCGACGCCACCGCGAAAAACTCGGCCGGGTGGCTGGCGGCATAGGGGTCGAGCGGCAAGCCGGCGCACAAGCCCTCATAGTGGGCGGCATGGGCCGGATTGTCCTCGTCGAAATTGTCCGGCAGGCAGCTTTCCAGTTCGTCGACGCGCCGCGTGAAGTCTTCATAGGCGGCGCTGAAGCTGCGCTGCCACGCCGAAACGGCTATGCCGCCGTGATAGGCCGCCAGAAACGGCGGGCAGCCGTTGGCGACGCCGTCGCCCATGTCGATCTTGTGGGCGAATTCGTGGATCACGACGTTATAGCCGGGGATTGTCATGGACGAATCGGCCTGTTCCACGTCTTCCCAGGACAGCACGACTGCGCCGCCAGCGTCCAGCGCCTCACCAGAAACCGGTTCATGCCATTCGTGCATCACTCCGGCCTCGTCCATTTCCGCCTGCGGCACGATGAAGGCGGCCGGATAGACGATCACGCCGGCCATGTCGCGGTACAAGTCGAGCGTCAGGTTGAGTACCGGCAGGCTGGCCTGGGCCGCGATCGATACGGCGATTTCATCGGTGAGTTCGAGTCCGCCGGCGCCGGTGAAGGTCTTTCTGGCCAGCAGGCTTTCGGACAATTGCTTGAGCCGCTCCAACTCCGGCGGCGCCAGGCGCCGTAGAAACGGCAGCCGGGCAACGCTCGCCTGCCACAGTGGAGCGGGGATCTGCGCTTGATCGCGGCGAAATAATTGGCGGAGCCATTGCATGGCTCCATTGTCGCGGATTTCGCCGCCTTGCAATGAATCGGATTGGCGCTAATGCCTGCCCAGCAGTTGCCCCAACAGCGCGCCCACCTGGCCCAGACCGCCTTGCGGCACTTCGCCGTTCGGCGTCAATTTATCGATCAGGCCGGGAAGCAACTCGCTCAAATGGCTGGCCGCCTGCTCGGGCGGCACTCCAGTCTGTTGGGAAATTTGCTGCAGTTGCTCGTCGCCCAGCACTTGCTGCACCTGCTCGGGCGAGATCGGCTGGTTCTGGCCGGGGTTGATCCAGGAGCCGATCACGTGGCCGAGCCCGGCTTCCTGGAATTTGTCCAGCAGGCCTTGCAGGCCGCCCACCTGGCTGTCGTTCGACAGCAGTGCCACGGCCGCCTGCAGCAATTCTGCCTTGGGATCGTCGGTTTGCTGCTGGGCACCGCCCAGCATGCCGAGCGCGCTGTCAAAAAGGCCCATGGTCATTCCCCTGGCTTGGTGAAGCACCAAGGGTAGAAGCGTCCGGCTTTTCGTGCTGCACGATCCGGTGAAAGTTTGATGCTGATTGAAGTTCGGCACGCGGGAACGAACTTTCAGGGCGGCGCCCGGCACACGGGTGGTTTGTTACTTCCGTTATCGCGAATGGAGTATGTGATTTAAATTGAGCTTTTGTATGCGGAAGCAGTGAGGCGGTTTCAAACACGAAGTGCAACATAGGCTAAATCCAGAGGAAGTGTAGCAAGGTTGTAAAAGACCTCATGCGGGGTTCTGTAACCAAGGCATTTGCGGGGGCGGTGGTTGAGTTTGTCGACGGCGGCCTGGAGCGCTTGCTGGCTGACGGTTTTCAGATTGGTGTTCTTCGGGAAATACTGCCGGAGCAAGCCATTGGTGTTTTCATTCAGGCCGCGCTCCCAGGAATGATAGGGGCGGGCAAAGTAGACATCGGCCCGCAGGCGGGCACTGATCAAGGCGTGGTCGGCGAATTCCGATCCGTTGTCGAAGGTGATGGTGTGGCACACCCGCCGATGCGGGCTGAGCAAATCGACCACCACCGCACCCACGCCCTCGGCCTGCTTGCTGTTGGCTGGGGCGGCCAGGGTGAAGCGCGACCGCCGTTCCACCAGCGTCACCAGCACCCCTTGCTGGCCTTTGCCAATCACGGTGTCGCCTTCCCAATCGCCCAGCCGCAGGCGTTGCTCGACCATCAGGGGACGATGCTCGATGCCGATCCGGCCCGGCAGGATTCCCCGACGCCGCCGGCCGCTGCCGTGGCGCTGGCGCCGGGGTTTCTGGCTGCGCAAGTGCCGGATCAAATCGCCGCCGCCACGCCGATCGGCGTAGATCCGTTGATAGACGCTCTCATGACTGATGCCGATCGGGCTGCCCCGTTCCAGCGTCAGGCGGTGGATCGCTTGTTCGGGCGACAGGTCCAGGCGGATATAGGCCTGAACCGCCAACCAGGCGGCGTCGGCAACCCGGCTCGCATTACGACTGTTCTGTTGCCGTGCCAAGGCTTTATCGTGTGCCTGGCCAGGCCGCCATTGATGCACGCCCCGGTTGCGCCGCAGTTCGCGACTGATCGTCGAGCGATGCCGCCCCAGCCGGCGCGCAATCTCGCTGACTGAATGATCGTCTGCCTGCAGTTCGTGAATTTGGTATCGTTCGTCTCGGGTGAGGTGCGTATAGCGCATATTCGGCAACTTTCGACTGGCTGGTCAAAGGGTTCGAATGCTAGCGCATCTCGCCCTCCTTCCGTTGATCGGTGTTGCACTTCGTGTTTGAAACCGCCTGATTGTTATTGGGAGTATCTGGATAAATACGGTACTGACACAGGCATTTCAGGAATGCCATGCGCACGCTGCCCGGTTCCTACATTTCGCCCCAGATGGCGTTGAGCGCGGCGATGGCGGCAAGCCCCGCGGTTTCGGTGCGCAAGACCCGCGCGCCGATCGACAGCATCAGCACCCCTTGCGCCTGGGCGGTGTCTTCCTCGCGCTCGCTGAAACCGCCTTCCGGGCCGATCGCCAGCGTCAGCGATTGCGGCGGGTGGTGGCGCGCCCAGGTGGATAGCGACTGTCCTGCGCGCGGCGAAAACAGCACCCGCAGATGCAGATCGCGTTGCGCGACCCAGTCGTCGAACCGTAGCGGTTCGGCCAGTTGTGCCAGCCGGTTGCGCCCGCTCTGTTCGGTGGCGGCGGCGATGATACCTTGCCAATGCTCCGATTTTTTCGCCGCGCGCTCGGCCGAAAGCCGCACCACGCAACGCTGCGCCGCCAGCGGCTGGATCGCCGAGACGCCCAGTTCCACCGCCTTTTCGATGATCCAGTCCATCTTCGACGCTTCCGGCAAGGCTTGCGCCAGCTTTAGCGCGTACGGCAATTCGGCTTCGCGCGGCGAAAAGGCCTTGATTTCGGCGCTGGCGCGCTTCTTGTCGAGTGCGCCGAGGACCGCGGTAAATTCGCCGCCCTCGCCGTTGAACAGCGTGATGTGCTCGCCGACGGCGGCGCGCACGACCTGCAGGTGATGCGCGACATGCGCGGGCAGGGCGACGACGGTGCCGATCGCCAGCGGCTGCGGGCAATAAAAGCGGGGCATGGCGCGGCCGTCAGCGCAGTGCCCGGATACCGCCTGCCGTCCGGGCGGAACTGCGGTTCGGGGTCTGGGGTGGGCGGGCGGCGGGCACGGCGGGTCTCCTGGATGGCGGGGCGTCAATTTTAAGTCCGCCATCCCCTCTCTGGTAAAATATCGGGCTTTCCTCGTCCCATTTCACCCGCTCGCCCCGAGCCGCCATTGATCTGAACAACATGACTTCTTCGCTCCCCACCACCAAGATGGCCAATGCAATCCGCGCGTTGGCGATGGATGCAGTACAAAAGGCAAATTCCGGGCATCCCGGCATGCCGATGGGGATGGCGGAGATCGCGGTCGCCCTGTGGGCGCGCCACTACCGCCACAATCCGGCCAATCCGCACTGGGCCAACCGCGACCGCTTCGTGCTGTCCAACGGCCACGGCTCGATGCTGCAGTATGCGCTGCTGCACCTGACCGGCTACGACTTGTCGATGGACGAGATCCGCAATTTCCGCCAACTGCATTCCAAAACGCCAGGACACCCGGAAGTGCACGTCACGCCCGGCATCGAAACCACCACCGGCCCGCTCGGCCAGGGGCTGGCCAATGCGGTCGGCATGGCGCTGTCGGAAAAACTGCTGGCGGCCGAATTCAACCAGCCGGATTGCCAACTGGTTGACCATCACACCTATGCCTTCGTCGGCGACGGTTGCCTGATGGAAGGCATTTCGCATGAAGCCTGCTCGCTGGCTGGCACTTTGCGCCTGTCGAAGCTGATCGTGCTGTACGACGACAACGGCATTTCGATCGACGGCAAGGTCGACGGCTGGTTCCGCGACGACACGCCGAAGCGTTTCGAAGCCTATGGCTGGAACGTGATTCGCGCGGTCGACGGCCACGATGTGGATGCGGTCGATGCCGCCATCGCGCAGGCCAAGCAAGCCGACAGGCCGACCCTGATCTGCTGCAGGACGATCATCGGCAAGGGTTCGCCCAACCTGGCCGGCACCGACAAGGTGCACGGTGCCGCACTTGGCGACAAGGAAATCGCGGCGGTGCGCGAAGCGCTCGGCTGGCCGTATGCGCCGTTCGAGATTCCGGCCGACGTCTATCAGGCGTGGAACGCGAAAGCCGCCGGCGCGGCGCGGGAAGGCGAGTGGAACGCCGCGTTCGCACTCTACCGCGAGCGCCACCCGCGCCAGGCGGCGGAATTTCTGCGTCGCATGCAGGGTGAGCTGCCGGCCAACTTCGCCGACACGGTGCAAGCCTATGTCGCCGCCTGCGTCGAGAAAAAGGAAACCATCGCCACCCGCAAGGCCAGCCAGAATGCGATTCAAGCCCTGGCGCCGGTGCTGCCGGAATTCCTTGGCGGCTCGGCCGACCTGACCGGCTCCAACCTGACCAACTGGAAGGAATCGGTCGCGGTGCGCGCCGAGCATGCCGGCAACCATATCAACTACGGCGTACGCGAATTCGGCATGAGCGCGATCATGAACGGCATCGCCTTGCATGGCGGCTACATTCCGTTCGGCGCCACCTTCCTGACCTTCTCCGACTACAGCCGCAATGCCTTGCGCATGGCGGCGCTGATGAAGATCCGCTCGATCTTCGTCTTCACCCACGATTCGATCGGCCTTGGCGAAGACGGCCCGACCCACCAGTCGGTCGAGCATGTCTCCAGCCTGCGCCTGATCCCGCATCTGGACAACTGGCGCCCCTGCGACACGGTCGAATCGGCGGTAGCCTGGGCGCAGGCGGTGGCGCGCCGCGATGGTCCGACGAGCTTGATTTTTTCGCGCCAGAACCTGTCATATCAGGAGCGCAGCGCCGCGCAGATCGCCGCCATCCAGCGCGGCGGCTACGTGCTGAAGGAGGCTCCGAATGCACGCGCGATCCTGATCGCGACCGGTTCCGAGGTCGAACTGGCGGTGCAGGCCGCCGAACAACTGGCAGCCGTCGGCATTCCGGTGCGCGTGGTGTCGATGCCGTCGACCGAGGTTTTTGACCGCCAGGATGCCGCCTATAAGGCCAGCGTGCTGACCAGGGGCGTGCCGCGCGTGGCGGTGGAGGCCGGCGTGACCGCCTTCTGGCACAAATATGTCGGCCTCGATGGCGCGGTGGTCGGGATCGACACCTTCGGCGAATCGGCCCCGGCTGGCGCCTTGTTCAAACATTTCGGCATTACCACCGAGCATCTGGTGTCGGCCGTCAAATCGGTGTTGGTTTAATCGTTTGTAGCTTACTTCATTCAGGAGTTTTCCATGACCATTCGCGTAGCAATCAACGGCTATGGCCGTATCGGCCGCAACATCCTTCGCGCCCATTACGAAGGCGGCAAATTCAAGGGCCAGATCCAGATCGTCGCCATCAACGACCTCGGCAATGCCGAATCGAATGCGCACCTGACCCGCCATGACACCGCGCACGGCAAGTTTCCCGGCACGGTCGCAGTCGAGGGCGATTTCATGGTGGTCAACGGCGACAAGATCAAGGTGTTTGCCGAGCGCAACCCGGCCAACCTGCCGTGGGGCGAATTGAATGTCGATGTCGTGCTGGAATGTACCGGCCTGTTCGCCACCAAGGAAAAGGCTTCGGCCCACCTGAAGGGCGGCGCCAAGAAAGTCATCATCTCGGCCCCGGGCGGCAAGGATGTCGACGCCACCGTCGTCTACGGCGTTAACCATGGCGTGCTGAAAGCGTCCGACACCGTGATCTCGAACGCGTCCTGCACCACCAACTGCCTGGCGCCGCTGGTCAAGCCGCTGCATGACCAGATCGGCCTGGTAAACGGCCTGATGACGACTGTTCACGCCTACACCAACGACCAGGTGCTGACCGACGTCATGCACGAAGACCTGCGCCGCGCCCGCTCGGCGACGATGAGCATGATCCCGACCAAGACCGGCGCCGCCTCGGCGGTCGGCCTGGTGCTGCCGGAACTGAACGGCAAGCTGGACGGCTACGCGATCCGGGTGCCGACCATCAACGTCTCGATCGTCGACCTGTCCTTCATCGCCGCGCGCGACACCACGGTCGATGAAGTCAACGCCATCATGAAGGCCGCCGCCGACAGCGGCCCGCTGAAAGGCATCCTCGAATACAACACCGCGCCGCTGGTGTCGATCGACTTCAACCACAACCCGGCTTCCAGCACCTTTGATGCCACGCTGACCAAGGTCTCGGGCCGCCTGGTCAAGGTGTCGTCGTGGTACGACAACGAGTGGGGCTTCTCGAACCGCATGCTGGATACCACGGCGGCGCTGATGAGCGCCAAGTAATTCCGGAAGTCCAAGTAAAAACGCCCCGCGAAGCGGGGCGTTTTTTATGGGGCGGTCAGGGCTGCACCGAGGGTACGCAGACCGGAAATTCGCGCTTCTTGTGCACCACCGGCCAGTCGCGCCCCTTCAGGATGATGTTCCAGTAGAGGAAGGGCATGAACCACTTCTTCAGCCACCAGTAGGAGCGGCGCGGTACGCGCGGATCGGCCGCGAAGCTGGGCGAAATCACGCCGCCGTAGCTGAACTCCGCCAGCATCACCTTGCCGACCGAAGTGGTCAGCGGACAGGCGGCATAGCCGTCGTATTGCGCCGCGTTGCTGCGGCCCTCGATCGCCTGCAGCAGGTTGCTCACCAGCACCGGCGCCTGGCTCTTGATGGCGGCGGCGGTCTTGCTGTTCGGGGTCGAGGTGCAGTCGCCCAGGCCGTAAACATTCGAATAGCGCACATGGCGCAGGCTGTTCTTGTCCACTTCCAGCCAGCCGTTGGCGTCGGCCAGCGGGCTGTTGCGGATGAATTCCGGCGCGCTCTGCGGCGGTACTACGTGCAGCAGGTCGAAATGAATCTCGGTGCGCTGCTTCTGGCCATCGACCACCGTCTCGAAGGTGGCGATCTTGTCAGTGCCATTGACCGCCACCAGATTGTGGCCGAACTGGAGCTTGGCGTCGTAGGAGGCCATTACCTTTTCCAGCGCCTGCGCATAGAACGGCACGCCGAACACGGCGCCGCCGGCGGTGCAGAAGTGGACCTTGGCGGCAACGCCGCGTTTCTTGAAGGTGTCGGCCGCCAGGTACAGCGCCTTTTGCGGCGCTCCCGGGCATTTGACCGGCGTGCCGGGCTGGGTGAAGACTGCGGTGCCGCCGCCGAACTGGCGCACGCACTCCCAGGTGTAGGGCGCGAGATCGTAGCGGTAATTGCTGGTGACGCCGTTTTTACCCAGCGTCTCGCTCAAGCCCTCGACCGCATCCCAATCGAGCTGGATGCCGGCCGCCACCACCAGGAAGTCGTAGCCGATGCGCGTGCCATCCTCCAGCAGCACCTGCTTGTCATCCGGCTGCAATGCAGCCACGCTGGCGACAATGTGCGTTACTCCGCGCGGCAGGCAATCGTGCAGCTTGCGCCGCGTCGCCGCGGCGGCGTACTGGCCGCCGCCGACCAGGGTCCAGGCCGGCTGGTAATAGTGGAACGACGCGGGATCGATCACGGCAATGTCCAGATCCGGCCTGGCGCGCCGCAAGCGTGCCGCACTGGCGGTGCCGCCGGCACCGCCGCCAATGATGACGACCGCATGTTTGCGGGCAACGGACTGATGGGTATTCATTTTGTGCGCCTTCGGCAAGAACTTCGCAACGGCGGCGAAGCGTCATATTTAAAAAATCTATAAGTGCGATAGATTTTTTATTCTATGAGCCGGCGCAGGCAATCGAAACGAATAAAAAGGAATTTCGATATATCCAATTTCATCAGTCAGCCGGGCCGAGGATCGCTACCCAGAGCTGCTTGACCGCAGCCGCCTCCGGCGCGACCTGCTGTACCTCGACCCGCGCCCGCTGTTCACCCTGCAGCCGCATCTGATGCTGCAGGCGGCGCATGCTGCGGTAGGCATCGGCCACGCGGGTGGCCAGCGCTGGCTCGATCAAGCCCAGTTCGCCGCACAGCTTCAGCAAGCCGATGTTGCCGATGTCGGCCACCAGTTGCGGGAAGCGCGCGGCATGCAGCAGGACCAGGTATTGCACGATGAATTCGATGTCCATCATGCCGCCGGTGTCGTGCTTCAAGTCGAACAGCGGCGTGCGGTTCGGATGGGCCTCGTGCAGCTTGGTGCGCATCGCGGTCACTTCTTTTTTCAGGGCCGAGGCGTCGCGCGCCTGGCACAGGACGGCGGCGCGGATCGCCTCGAATTCGGCGCCGATGGCCGCATCGCCGGCGCAAAAGCGGGCCCGGGTCAGGGCCTGGTGTTCCCACACCCAGGCTGACGACAACTGGTATTTGCGGAAATTCGACAGCGGCGACACCAGGAGGCCGGAGGCGCCGTCCGGGCGCAAGGCGATGTCGATATCGAACAGCGTGCCGGCCGAAGTATGGCTGGTCATCCAGGTGATGAAGCGCTGCGCCAGCTTGGCATACAGCGCCGGTGCTTCCGGATCGTCGTCCTGGTAAAGGAAAATCAGGTCGAGGTCGGAGGCGTAGCCCAGTTCCTTGCCGCCCAGCTTGCCATAGGCGATCACGGCAAACAGCGGGATCTCGCGGTGGCGATTGGCGATCGTGCGCCAGGCGGCGTGGACGGTCTGCGCCACCAGGATGTCGGCCAGCGCCGACAGTTCGTCCGCCAGCCGCTCCACCGTCAGCTCGCCTTCCAGGTCTTGCGCCAGCAGGCGAAACACTTGCACGTGGTGCATTTCGCGCAGGATATCCATCTGCCGTTCGGTGTCGCCGCTGGCGGCATCCAGCTGGCGCTGGCAATCGGCGGCGAAGGCGGGCCAGTCGGAGCCGGTCTTGAGGGTTCTTTCCTCCAGGATTTCATCCAGCAGGATCGGGTGCCGGGTCAGGAACTTGGCGGCCCAGTCGCTGGCGTTGATCATGCGGATCACGCGCACCAGCGTGTACGGATATTCCGTTAGCAGGGCCAGATAGGCGGCGCGGCGCGCGATCGCTTCCAGGAAATCCAGCAGCCGCCCGAGCGTGGCGGCGCGCGCCTGCGGCAAGGCGCCGATCACCGGCAGCGCGGCATTGACCAGCATCGTCATCCGGTTGCGGCTGGCCTCCGGCAGCGACTGCATGCGCGGCGCGTGCCAGGTCAGCAGCAAGCGCTGCGCGGCGGCCGGCGCATCCTCGAAGCCGAGCGATGCCAGGCAGGTGGCCACGGTTTCCGGCGTGTCGCGCTCGGAGAGGGACGAGCCGGGCGCGTCGGTGTCTTCCGCATTTGCGGCCGGGCCGGGGCGCGGGTCGCTGAAGATGGCGTCAAACTGGCCGGCGACGTTGGCGCGCTGCCGTTCCAGTGCTGCCAGCAAGCCATCGGTATCGGCATAACCCATCATCTGCGCCACGCGCAGGCGATCGGCCGGGTTGGTGGGCAGCGTATGGGTTTGGGCGTCGTCCAGGTATTGCAGCCGGTGCTCCAGGTTGCGCAGGAAGGTGTACGACTCCAGCAGTTGCTGCACCGTGGCCGGGGCCAGCAAGTCTTTTTCGGCCAACGTGCGCAAGGTGTCGCGGGTCGAGCGCCCCCGCAATTCGGGGTCGCGGCCGCCCCGGATTAACTGGAATACCTGCACCAGGAATTCGATCTCGCGTATCCCGCCGCGCCCCAGCTTGACGTTATCGCTGCGCTCCGGATGGCGCAGCTCCTGGCGCCTTACCTCGGCCCGGATCTGCGCGTGCATCGAGCGCAGCGCGTCGATCGCGCCGAAATCGAGATAGCGGCGGTAAATGAATGGCCGCACGATATTTTCCAGCGCCTCGATATCGGCCGCGTGGCCGCTGATGGCGCGTGCCTTGATCCAGGCGTAGCGCTCCCACTCGCGCCCCTGCACGATCAGGTAGCGTTCCACCATGTTGAGATTGGCCACCAGCGGGCCGGAGGCGCCGTTCGGGCGCAGCGCCATGTCGACCCGGAAGGTAAAACCGTCGGCGGTGATTTCGGACAGGGCGCCGATCAGCTTCTTGCCCAGGCGGGTGAAGAATTCATGATGCGACAGCGAGCGCTGCCCGGGCGTCGCTATCTGCGTCTCGCCTTCTTCCGCATAGACGAAAATCAGGTCGATATCGGACGAAACGTTCAATTCGGCCCCGCCCAGCTTGCCCATGCCGAGCACGATTAGCTCCTGCGGCTGGCCCGAATCCTGGCCCAGCGGCACCCCATGCAAGGCGCTCAATTCCGCCGTCAACGCCGCCAGATGGGTGCGGATCGCAAATTCGGCGAAGGCCGTCATGGTCGCCACCACTTCGGCCAGGTCGGCGCGCCCGCCCAGGTCGCGTTCGATCAGCACCGCCAGCACCAGGTTGCGCAGGCGCCGCATCGCCGCCGGCAGTGGGGTCCCGCGCTCCATCTCGTTTTGCAAAATGCGAGCAAAGTCGGCCGTGCTCAGGGATAATCGGGCCAGGTCCTGCACCAGTCCGGCGCGTCCAGGCTCGGAGTCTATCCAGCGCGCAACGAACCGGGAGGCGGCATGGCTGGTCAAAAGCGAATTGATCACGGAGGGCGGGTTTGAAAAAGGGTTGTTCGGATTCCGGCGCGGGCATGCGGGTCATGTCCGCAGCGCGGCGTTCAATGGGGTTCCCGGCGCAGCGCCGAATGCCCGCCGCAGTCATTTTATTCCATCCCGAGCGCCGTTTCGCCTGATGACGACCGGGCTGCTCCAACGTTTTGCGCCGCTGCGCCGCCTAGTGGCCTGGGGCACGGCGCTTGCCGGTGGTTACCGGCACCTGGATCGCTGGCTGCGGCGCCTGCTGGGGGCGCTGTTCAAACTGGCCGTGCTCGCCTATTTCATTTTTTGCGCGCTGTTCCTGACCCTGCGCTACGCGGTGCTGCCGAACATCGACAATTACAAGGGCAATATCGAACGGTTCGCCGCGCGCGCCGTCGGCCAGTCGGTGTCGATCGGCACGATCCGGGCTTCGTGGCACGGCTTGCGCCCCCATCTTGCGTTTACCGATGTCGCCATCCAGGACCCGCAGGGGCGCGCCGCGCTGCACCTGCCGGAGGTGACCGCCACGGTCTCGTGGTGGTCGCTGGCGGCAGCCGATTTGCGCCTGGCCGATCTGGAAATCCTGCGCCCCGACCTGGACATCCGCCGCGAGCGTGACGGCAAGCTGTACGTGGCCGGCATCTTCATCGATCCGGAAAAACAAGGTGACGGTGCCGGCGCTGCCTGGGCCCTGTCGCAGCGCCAGATCGTCATCCGCGGCGGCCGCGTGCGCTGGAACGATGCGCAGCGCGGCGCGCCCGAGCTGACGCTGGACAATGTGAATTTCGTGCTGCAAAACAATTGGCGCCGCCACCGCCTGGCACTGCAGGCGGCGCCACTGGCGGCATTGGCGGCGCCGCTCGACGTCCGTGCCGATTTCACCCATCCGCCGTTTGCCGCCAATAGCGCCGATCCGAGGTTGTGGAGCGGTGAACTATACGTGGACGTGCGGCACGCCGATCTGGCGGCCTGGAAGCCCTACCTGGATTATCCGATCGAGATCAGCCGCGGCGCCGGCATGCTGCGCGCCTGGCTGCGCTTCGATCATGCCAACGTTGCCGATTTCACCGCCGATCTGGCGCTGAACGACGTTTCCGCCCGCTTCGCGCCAGACCTGCCGCCGCTCGACCTGCGCCAGGTCAGCGGCCGGGTGGCGGCGCGCGAAACTTATCAGCCGGCGCGCAAGATCGAACTGCTGTCGTTCGGCCGTCAGGGACACACGGTAACCTTGAGCAATCTGTCGCTGCAGACCGCGGATGGCGTCGTCCTGCCCGCCGCCACTTTCAGTGAAACCTTCGCCGCTGCCACCAAGACCCAGGCGGCGCGCACCCGGATCGACATCCAGACGCTGGAACTGCAGCCGCTGGCGGTACTGGCGGAGCGCCTGCCGCTGTCGGCCGCGCAGCGGCAGCTGTTGCAAGCCTATGCCCCGCGCGGCCGGCTGATGGATTTTTCGGCGCAATGGCGCGGCGCCTGGGCCGATTTTTCCGGCTACGTGGTCAAGGGCAGTTTCAGCGGGCTTGGCATCAACGGCCAGCCGGGCAGCGGCAAAGCGGCGGCGATTCCGGGCTTCGAGAATTTCACCGGCAGCCTCGACGTCAATGAAAAAGGCGGCTTGCTGAAACTCGATTCGCCGCAGTCGCAGCTGCAGTTGCCCGGCTACCTGAGCAGCCCGCTGCTGCCGTTTGACCAACTGGGCCTGCAGGCGCGCTGGACCTTCCCCGACAAAAAAACCTTGTCGGTGCAACTCGATCGCCTGGATTTCCGTCAGGACGGCGTCGCGGCCTCGTTTTCCGGCCGGCACCAGATGGCCTTGCACGAGCCGAAGTCGCCCGGCACCATCGAACTCTCGGGCAAGATATCGAGCTTCGATTTCAGCCAGCTTGGGCGCTACCTGCCGAGCGCGACGCCGGCGCATTTGCGCGATTGGCTGCTGGGCGCCTTGCGCCAGGGGCGTGCCAGCGACGTGACGCTGCAGTTGAAGGGCGATCTGGCGCAGTTCCCGTTTGCCGCCGAGCGGCCGGCCGGACAGCAGAAGGGCGAATTCAGGGTCGCCGGAAAAATCGAGAACGGCAGCCTGAACTACACGCCGGGCGAATTCGGTATCGACGGCAAGTCGCCGGAGTGGCCGCTGCTGGAACAGATCGACGGCAGCTTCGTGTTCGAGCGCAACCGCATGGAAATCAAGGCGCGCAGCGCCAAGACCCGCAACGTCGCATTGAGTGGCGTGACTGCGGTGATTCCCGATTTGCTCGCTCATGACCGGCGGCTCGAGATCGATGGCAGCGCGGCCGGCGCCTTGCAGGATCTGGTCGGCTACGTCAATCAAAGCCCGGTGCTGGGCTGGATCGGCGATTTCACCGAGGAAACCCGGGCCACCGGCAACGCCAGCTTGGCGCTCAAGCTGCAACTGCCGCTGGAACACATGCACGATGCCAAAGTCCAGGGCACGCTGCAATTGGCGAACAACGAAGTGGTTCTGCAAAACGCCATACCGGCCATCTCCCGGGCCGGCGGCAAGCTGGAATTCAACGAGCACGGCTTCAACCTGAATGGCATCAAGGGTGAATTCCTGGGCGGGCCGGTGGCGCTTTCCGGCGGCAGCCGCGCCGACGGCACGATCCTGGTCAAGGTTGAAGGCAGCCTGTCGGCCGACGGCTTGCGCAAGAACTGGCCGCAGGCAGCGATGCAGCGGCCGTTGCAGAGGATCAGCGGCAGCACCCGCTATAGCGCGGCGATTACGGTCAAGGAGCGCCGCCCCGGGATCGTGGTGGAATCGGATTTGAACGGGATTGGGCTCGATTTCCCGGTGCCGCTGCGCAAGGCGGCCAACCAGCCGCTGCCGCTCAGGTTCGAACTGGCCGGCGTGCCGTCAGACGACGTGCTGGCGGCGCGCGACGAAATCCGCCTGACGCTCGGCTCCACCATTGCAGCGCGCTACCTGCGCCAGCGGCCGGTGGAAAAACATGGCGCCTGGCGCGTGGTGGCGGGCGGTATCGGCGTCAACGTGCCGGCGCCGGAACCGGATAGCGGGCTCTTGGCCAACGTCAGCCTGGAGACGCTGAATATTGACGCCTGGCGCAACATCGTGGCGTCGATGACCGCGCCGGACACAGAAAAAGAGGTGGTCGCGGCGGCCCGGCCCGGCGAGTTCGATATCGGCCAGTACATCGAACCGGAAGTGCTGGCGGCGCGCGCCACCGAACTGATCGTGATGGGCAAGCAGCTCGACAACGTGGTGGTCGGCGCTTCGCACCAGGACAACGTATGGCAGGTGAATATCGATTCCGCCCAGGCCTCCGGCTACGTCACCTGGAATGAGTCGAAGTCGGGCCGCACTCTGGGGCGGGTCAAGGCGCGCCTGACTTCGCTGATCATCCCGCAATCGGCCGCCAGCGAAGTCAGCGATTTGCTGGAGGGGAAGAATGAAACGACCCAGATTCCGGCGCTGGATATCGTGGCCGACAACTTCCAGTTGTTCGGCAAGCCGTTCGGGCGGCTGGAACTGGTCGCCAATAACGTGCGCCCGGAACCCGGCAGCAATACCCGCGAGTGGCGCATCGGCAAGCTGGAGATCGCCAACGCCGATGCCGAATTGAAGGGCGCCGGCAAATGGATGACCGGCGGCGGCAAGAGCGTCTCCAATCTGACTTATGCGCTGAACATCAACGACGCCGGCAAGCTGCTGGAGCGTTTCGGTTTCGCCCAGGTATTGCGTGGCGGCAAAGGACGGATGGATGGCGAAGCCACCTGGAGCGGCTTGCCGTTTTCCATCGATATTCCATCGCTGTCGGGGCAGGTCCATCTGGACTTGCAGGCCGGCCAGTTCCTGAAGGTCGATCCTGGCGCTGCCAAGCTGTTGGGCGTGCTCAGTCTGCAGTCGCTGCCACGGCGGCTGACGCTGGATTTCCGCGACGTGTTTTCGGAGGGCTTCGCGTTTGACGGCGTGGTCGGCACCGCGACCATTGCCAAAGGCCGTGTCACGACCGACAATTTCAAGATGGGCAGCGTTAGCGCCACGGTCCTGATGGACGGCAGCGCCGATCTGGTGCAGGAGTCGCAGAAGCTGCGCGTGGTCGTGATCCCCGAGATCAATCTTGGCACGGCGTCGGTGGTCGCCGCGCTGGCAATCAATCCGGTGGTCGGCATCGGCTCCTTCCTGGCGCAATTGTTCCTGCGCGACCCGCTGATTCGCGCCTTCACCTTTGAATACGATATCAGCGGCTCATGGCAGGACCCGAAGGTGGTCAAGCTGGAGCGCAAGCCCGGCGAGCCGCTGCCGGCAATTCCTGCCGCGCCGGCCGAAGCGGTGCCGCAATGACGGAGGGAACACGATGAAAGTTGCCGCAATCCAGATGGTGTCGACGCCGCTGCCGGAGCAGAACTTCGCCGCCGCCGGTGCACTGATGGCCGAAGCCGCGCAAGCCGGCGCACAACTGGTCTTGCTGCCCGAGTACTGGCCGTTGATGGGCCTGCAGGAGAGCGACAAGCTGGGCCACGCCGAGCAGCCGGGAGCCGGACCGATCCAGACATTCATGGCCGAGGCCGCGCGCCGCCACGGCTTCTGGCTGATCGGCGGCACGCTGCCGCTGGCGGGATCTACGGACGGCAAGGTGCGCAATGCGACGCTGGTCTACGACCCGGCCGGCCGCCAGGTGGCGCGCTATGACAAGGTGCACCTGTTCAGCTTTGCGCGCGGCGAAGAATTTTACGACGAGGCGCGCACCATCGAATCCGGCACCGAGGCGGTGACGTTCGAAGCGCCCTGCGGCCGGGTCGGGCTGTCGGTCTGCTACGACCTGCGTTTCCCCGAACTGTACCGGGCGCTGGGCGACTGCGCGCTGATGGTGGTGCCGGCGGCATTTACCCATACCACCGGGCAGGCGCATTGGGAGCTGCTGTTGCGGGCACGCGCAATCGAAAACCAGTGCTACCTGCTGGCCGCCGCGCAGGGCGGCCTGCATCCGAACGGCCGCCGCACCTGGGGCCACAGCATGCTGATCGATCCGTGGGGCGAGATCGTCGTGCAATGCGACGAAGGGCAGGCGGTGGTGCTGGGCGAACTGGATCCGGCCCGCCTGCAGCGGGTGCGCGAGAGCTTGCCGGCGCTGCGTCATCGGCGCTTCTAGCCCCGGCCAACGGCGCGCCGCCGAATCGCCGAAGCGACGGGAGATTTAATTCAGAAAAACAGAATTTCAAAAGAATTAAGTGTCGTTGGCGGCAAAAATTAAAGAATTAATATGTAGGGGCTTTCTCTATAATCAACCGCATGTCCGGTTACGGAGCGGACAAGTCATGTTCAGCCTGGCTGCATCGAGAACAGGCGAATGCTGTCAGGAAAAGTTCCAAGAGACCAAACTACAACGGAGTTGCCATGAAAAAATACGCATTACGAGGATGGGTTCGCTATGGTGTTGCGCTGGCCGCAGTGCCGGTGCTGTGCTTCGCGGCGGACGAACAGGTCGTGAAAATCGGCTTTACCAGCCCGATGACCGGCCCTCAGGCGCCGGCCGGCAAGGACAATGCGAACGGCGTCAAGATGGCAGTCGACGAATTGAACGCCAAGGGCGTGTCGGTCGGCGGCAAGAAGGTCAAGTTCGAACTGCTGGTGGAAGACGACCAGGCCGATCCGAAATCGGGCGTGCAAGCGGCGCAGAAACTGGTCGACGCCGGCGTCAAGGCGGTGATCGGGCCCTACAACTCGGGCGTCGCAATCCCGGCCTCGAAAGTCTATAACGACGCCGGCATCGTGATGGCGACGGTCGGCTCCAATCCGAAAATCACCTTGCAAGGCTACCAGTACGTGTACCGGATCGGCGCCAATGACAGCCAGTTGGGCGGCAAGATGGCGCTGTACGCAGCCAAGGAACTGAAGCTGAAGAAGGTCGCCGTGATCGACGACCGCACCGCCTACGGCCAGGGCGTGGTGGATGAATTCGTCAAGGCCGCCAAGACCGCCGGCGTGACCATCGCCGCGCGCGAATACACCAACGACAAGGCGACCGATTTCAACTCGATCCTGACTTCGATCAAGGCCAAGAATCCGGACGCGATCTTCTACGGCGGCTATTTCGCTCAGGCGGCGGCGATGAAGCGCCAGATGAAGCAACTGGGCGTGAACGCCTACCTGCTGGGCGGCGACACCATCTGCAATGCCGAGATGGGCAAGCTGACCGGCGATGCGATGGACAACCGCGTGTTCTGCACCCAGGGTGGTTCGATGCTGGAAACGCAAACCGCCGGCAAGACCTTCGCCGCCAACTACGAGAAGCTGTATGGCAGCAAGCCGCTGACCTATGCGGTCTCGTTCTATGACGGCATGATGATGGTCGCCGATGCCATGCAAAAGGCGAAGTCGGTCGACCCCAAGAAATATGAACCGGTATTGGCGAAGATCAAGTACAACGGCGTCGCCGGCGTGTACGAATACGACAAGAACCACGACATGAAGAGCTCGCCGGTAACCGTGTTCGATTTCAAGGACGGCGCGCCGAGCCCGATCACCAGCTATTAAGCGCATCGCATAACAAGCTTCTCCGAGGGTCTTAACCAGCCGCAAGGCTGGTTTTTTTATGCCTCGACAAGATTGCCTTGGGTATATGAAAATTCATTAATGAAATCTTGCGGAATTGGCCTTTCATTATGGGAGTATCTACGCCCGGGCAGAGTAGGGCCAGAGCCGAACCAGGAGCAGGCGGATGTTCTACAATCGCTCCATTGATCCATTCATCAGGACGACATGAAACCATTTGAACCGAACCTGGGCACGCTGGCCGTGGCGCGCGACATTCTGCTGACGCCGTTTGGCCTCGACGAATCCGCCTTGCTGAAGACACTGGGCGCGATGTTCGCGCACAAGGTCGATTACGCCGACCTGTATTTCCAGTTCACCAAGAACGAAGGCTGGAGCCTGGAGGAAGGGATCGTCAAGACCGGCAGTTTTTCGATTGACCAGGGCGTCGGCGTGCGCGCGGTGTCCGGCGACAAGACCGCGTTTTCCTATTCCGATGAGATTTCCGAGCGGGCTCTGGCAGAAGCGGCGGCGGCAACGCGCACCATCGCCCGCCAGGGCAGCGGCAAGATCAAGATTGCCTCGGCCATGCAGCCGGTCGGCGGCCGCGACCTGTACCTGCCGAACGATCCGATCGGCTCGCTCGACGCCACGCAAAAGGTCAAGTTGCTGGAGCGGATCGAGCGCATCGCGCGCGCCAAGGACCCGCGCGTGGTGCAGGTGATGGCGGGCCTGGCAGGCGAATACGACGTGGTGCTGGTGGCGCGCAGCGACGGCGTGATCGCGGCCGACATCCGGCCGCTGGTGCGGGTATCGGTGACCGTGATCGCCGAGCAGGATGGCCGGCGCGAGATGGGCTCGTCCGGCGGCGGCGGCCGCTACAGCTACGATTATTTCAGCGAGGCGCTGTTGGAGCAGTACGCTTCGGAAGCGGTGGCGGCGGCGCTGGTGAACCTGGAGGCGCGGCCGGCGCCGGCCGGGCCGATGACCGTGGTATTAGGCCCAGGCTGGCCGGGCGTGCTGCTGCATGAAGCGATCGGACACGGCCTGGAAGGCGATTTCAACCGCAAGGGTTCGAGCGCCTTTACCGGTCGCATCGGCCAGCGCGTGGCGGCCAAGGGGGTCACCGTGGTCGACGACGGCACCCTCGCCAACCGGCGCGGATCGCTCAACATCGACGACGAAGGCACGCCGACCCAGTGCACCACCCTGATCGAGGACGGCATCCTGAAAGGCTATATCCAGGACACCTTGAATGCGCGCCTGATGAAGCTGTCGGTGACCGGCAACGCGCGCCGCGAATCGTTCGCGCACCTGCCGCTGCCGCGCATGACCAACACCTACATGCTGGGCGGCGAGCGCGATCCGGCGGAAATCATCGCCTCGGTCAAGAACGGCCTGTACGCGGTCAATTTCGGCGGTGGCCAGGTCGACATCACCAACGGCAAGTTCGTGTTCTCCGCGAGCGAGGCCTACATGATCGAGGACGGCAAGGTGACTTATCCGGTCAAGGGCGCGACCCTGATCGGCAATGGCCCGGACGTGCTGAACCGGGTATCGATGATCGGCAACGACATGCGGCTCGATTCCGGCGTCGGCGTCTGCGGCAAGGAAGGGCAGAGCGTGCCGGTTGGAGTTGGTCAGCCGACCCTGCGCGTCGACGGCGTCACGGTCGGCGGTACCGCCTGATCGAGGCACGCCCGGTTTGGCGCGGGGTGTCAATGCTGGATCGCAAAGTCGACCCGGTTCGGCTTGCCGCCATCCTTGATCCCGGCTGCGCTTAGTTTCGGCGCGACCAGGAACATCCGTTCGTTGGCCACCTTTCCCTCCTGCTCCAGGTAGCGCTTGACCGTCAGCGCGCGCCGGTCGGCCAGCGCCTGCAACTCGGCGTCGCCTGCCGGTGCGTTGGCCAGCATCAGCTTTTCCATCTCTTCCGGCGGCAGCGATTTGGTCAGCCCGATGACGTTGCGCGGCTTCGGAAATTTTTCCGCCTTGTAGGCGCGCTCCAGGTATTTCGCGCGTTCGCCCGGCAGGACTGTCACGTCCCGCAGTTGCACCGCCGAACCCTGATCCCGCAAGTCCTCGAGTTTCTGCAGCCGCAGCTTGCGTTCGACGTAGGCGCGGCGGGCGCCCTCGCGGTCGGTGTCGGGATCGATGCGGCCGGTGATTTCCAGCTTCAGGCCGGAGCGGTCGTTGAGCGCCTTGGCCAGCGTATCGAGTTTTTTGGTGGTGTCGGCGCTGAGGCTGGCGCTGCCGGGCGCAAACTCGACATAACTCAATTCGTCGCCGCCACCGCCGCTAAAGGCGGAGGCCAGCAGCGAGAAGGGCGCAGTGACGGCCTTGGTCAGCAGGTTGACCAGGGCGCGCAGGATGACGCCGCCGACACTGAATTCGGGGTCGGACAGCGAGCCGGACACCGGCAGGTTGAGATCGATCTCGCCGCGGCTGTTGCGCAACAGCGCTACCGCCAGCAGCACCGGCAGCTTGGTCGCATCCGGGCTGTCGACCTTATCGCCGAACGTCAGTTGCTCGAGGAACAGCTTGTTTTGCGCCTCCAGCTTGCCGTTTTCAACATGGTATTTGACGTCCACCGACAGTTTGCCCTTGGTGATCGGATAGCCGGCGTACTTGGCGGCATACGGCGTCAGGCGCGTCAACTCGACACCGCGCGCGCTGGCCGCCAGATCGAGGAACAACTGGCGCCCGAGTGGATTCAGCTTGCCGTTGATCTCGACCGGTGCGTCGCCGTCCAGCTTGCCCTTCAGTGCGACATCGGCCGGCGTCTGCTCGTCGCTGGCAACCTTGGAAATCGCGCCGCTCATGTCGGTCAGGTTGGCGCTGTAATTCGGCTTGATGAAATTGTCGGAGAAATTGATGTTGCCGCCCTGCAGCGTGATCTGGCCGACCCGGATCAGCGGTTCCGGGCCCTTGGCCGTCGCCGCCGCAGGTGCAGCAGCGGGTGCAGCGGCGGCGGCCGGCTTCGGTGCGGCCTGGGTCAGGCTGATGGTCGGCGCCGCCTGTCCCGCTTCCGGATTGGCGACGATGTCCTGCAGGTTCAGACGGCCGCTCGGGCTGACGATGATGCGCGCGTAGAAATCTGAGAGGGCGACGTCGCCAAACGACAGTTGCAGCGGATTTTTCCGGGTGTTGTACTGGGCGTCGACATTGCCGATCGCGAGCGACTTCCAGCGCACGAAGTCGTCGCCGCTGAGGCGGTCGCGGGTGCGCACTCCGGTCAGGCTGAGCGCGCCGGTGTAGCTGGCTTTCAGTGCCTGCGGCGCCTGTTCCGGCAACTGCAGCATCAGTTTGCCGCGCGCATTCAGGGCGCCGCTGGTGAAGGTGGCGTTGCTGCGATCGGCGAAATACGGCTGGAACCCGGTGATGTCGAGGCGCTGGCCGTCGATCTGCAGGTTCGCGCCGAGCGGTTGCAGGCTGAGCGTACCTTGCGCGCTCAGATTGCCGCGCTGGTTGTAGGTGGCTTTTAGCGAGAGTGGAATCGGCGCCGCATGGGCGCTGGCAGCTGCCCCGGGCTGCAGCACGATATTGTCGAGCGCCAGATCCAGCTTGCCGAGTTGCTGCAGCGCTGGCTTGCCGTTGTTTTGCGGCGCCACCAGCGCGTCGGAAAAGCGCAGCTCGGATTGCTCGAGTTTCAGGTGTTTCAGCGTCGCCTGCCAGCCGCGCGCGGGCTTGGCTGGCGGCTGGTGCGCAGTTGGCCTGGAACCGCGCGCGGCCTGATCGGTGCGGGCGGCGGACAGGGTCAGCAGATCGATCTCGCCTTGTCGATTGCGGTTGGCGGCCAGCCTGGCGTCGACGATCGCCAGTTGGTCGGCGCTGACGCTTTGCTTGCCGAGGTCGAGCTGCAAGCCGGTAAGTGCGACCTCGCGGGCAGCGATGGATGGGGATTTTTCCTGCGGTAGCGTCACCTGCAGATTGCGCAGGTGGGCGCTGGCTTGCTGCAGCGTCAGCTCGAGGCCGCTGGCCGGCCACGCCAGCCGATGCGGTAGCGTGGCGTCCAGCAAGGTGCCACCGAGGTCGCCGCTAAACGCTGTGGCGAAGTAGGGCCGCAGCCGTTGCGGCCGCAGCGCCGCGATCTGCGCTTGGCCTTGCAGCGACTTGCCGTCGGCAGCCAGGGTGGCGTCGTAGCGCAGCGTTTCGGCGGCGTCGGTTTCCAGCGTCGCCTGCAGATGGGCCGGCTTGCTGCCGTCGCTGCTGAAGTCGGTCAGCTTGGCGTCCAGCTTCTTGATGTTCAGCGCCGCCGTGGTCGGGCCGGCCGCGGCATCGCGCCACTGCACTTGAGCACCGGTAATTTCAGCCTGCGTCAATGCCAGCAACAGCGGCTTGGGGGCCGGTGCTGTGCCGCTCGCGGTCGGCGGCAGGGAGAAGGCTTGCAGCAGATTGAGCGAGCCGTCCTGGCGGCGGCTGGCGTGCAGCACCGGCGCTTCCAGTTTGAGTGAAGCCAGGCGCACCAGCTGGTTGAAGGGTTCCACCCGTTCCAGATCCAGCGCCAGGCGCTCCCACTGCAGCAGCGGCGCGCCCGATTTTTCCTGTACCTGCACTTGGCGTAAGGCGGCATGGCCGCTGACCACCATGCTGCCGGTCTCTCCTGTTTGATGGAAATCGAGGTTCAGGCGAGTGTCGAGCAGACCGGATGCCAGCTTGAAATTCAGCGGCACCGGCGCCAGTGCCATGTATTCGGGCAGCGACAGGCCGTCGAGGTCGATTTGCAGCGTGGTGTCATGGGTGGCGGCAAACGGCCGCGTCTGGCCGCTGATGGTGAACGGGCTGCCGTCGAGCTTGGCGCTGAAGGCCGGTTTGGTGAAGATATCGACGCCGCGCTTCAGGTTGGAAAGGAACGGCAGCGCCAGGTCGATCTCGGACAGGCTGTGGCGCGACTGCCGCCACTGGTCGTCGTAGTCGATGCGGCCGTCGCGCAGGTGGATGTTGTGCAGGGAAAAATGCGGACTGCTCGGGCTGGCCGGCTGCGCCAGCAGCTTGTCGACGATATCGGAAAAATTGAAGCGGTTTTCGCCGCTGCGCACAATGTGTATGAGCGGCTGCTCGATGCGGATTTCGGCGACCACCGGCGCCAGCCGCAGCAGGCTGGCGGCCGAGGCGTTCAGGTAGATTTCGCCAACCGTCAGCATCTTGTCCTGCCGGTCCGCTTCGTACAGGCTGATGTTGCGCAGCGTGGCCGAGAGCGCGAACGGATTGACCTGCACGTCGCCGAATTCGAGCTTGCGGCCGATTTCCTCGCCGAGCTTGTTGGCAACGTAGGTTTTGACGATGGCCGGCGCCGCGAAAAATCCGAGCAACGCGAAAATGGCAATTGCCGCAATCCCGATTTTTGCCGCCAGCAGCAAACGCTGGCGAGTCGCCGGGCCGAGATGAATGGTGGGTGCGCGCATCGAGTATCCGTTCCAGTCGGGCTGGGTAGCCGGGATGGCCGGGCCATGCCGGGAACCGGAAAAACCGCCTCAAATCGCCCTGGAATTGCCGGTTTTCCTGTTTGTCATTGTATTGGATGTTGCTGATTTAACCGGCCGGGCTGTCTGAAATTGATTCCTGGTCGGTATTTATTTTGCCGATTTTCGCCTTTATGGTCACATGAGGCTTGCCAAACGCCTTGATTTACTGCACCATTGATTCAGTTTTCGACCCCAAGCCACAAAAAACATGTCCGTCGCCCGCTTCTTCTTTTACTTTTACTTTAGCTATCCCAGCCCAAAGGCGGTGGAGAAGAGGTAAGCGTTCGCGAGAAGAAGCTAAACCAGAATTCCCGAAAAAACCGCCAGTGATGGCGGTTTTTTTGTTTCCAGTTTCAAATTTCAAATGGAGAAAAAAATGCCGCGTACTGATGACCTGCGTATCCGAGAAATGAAAGAACTGATTCCACCGTCGCATCTGATTCGCGAATTTCCGTGTAACGGGAAGGCGGCGCAAACCGTGGCGGCATCGCGCGTCGCGCTGCACCGCATCCTGCACGGCCAGGACGACCGCGTGATGGTAGTGATCGGACCGTGCTCGATCCACGATACGCAGGCGGCGATGGAGTATGCGCGGCGCCTGGCGGCGGAGCGTGAGAAATTCAAGGGCGAGCTGGAAATCGTGATGCGCGTGTATTTCGAAAAACCGCGCACCACGGTGGGCTGGAAGGGTTTGATCAATGACCCATACATGGACAACAGTTTCCGCATCAATGACGGCCTGCGAATGGCGCGCGAATTGCTGGTGAACATCAACGCACTCGGTTTGCCGGCCGGCACCGAATTTCTCGACGTCATCAGCCCGCAGTACATCGCCGACTTGGTGAGTTGGGGCGCGATCGGCGCTCGCACCACCGAATCCCAGGTGCACCGCGAACTGGCGTCCGGCCTGTCGTGCCCGGTCGGTTTCAAGAATGGCACCAGTGGCGACATCAAGATTGCGGTCGATGCGATCAAGGCGGCGTCGCAGCCGCATTGTTTTCTGTCGGTCACCAAGGGTGGCTACTCGGCGATCGTCTCCACTAACGGCAATGACGACTGCCACGTCATTTTGCGCGGCGGCAAGGCGCCCAACTACGATGCCGCCAGCGTCGATGCGGCCTGCAAGAACATCGCCGCCAGCGGCCTGGCACCGCGCTTAATGATCGATGCCTCGCATGCCAACAGCTCGAAGAAGCCGGAAAACCAGGTCCCGGTGTGCGCCGACATCGGCGCCCAGATCGCCGGCGGCGACGAGCGGATTGTCGGCGTCATGGTCGAATCGAACCTGGTGGCGGGCCGGCAAGACTTGGTGCCCGGCAAGGCCCTGACCTATGGCCAATCGGTGACCGACGGCTGTATCAGCTGGGACGAGAGCGTCAGCCTGCTGCAAGACTTGGCTGCTGCCGTGCGGCAGAGGCGCCAGGCGAAAAGCATGGCAGCTTGACGCTGGTTTCCGGCAGAAAAAAACCGCCCGCAGGGCGGTTTTTTATTGCGAAAAATATCGCCAGCGTAACGTGTTGGCCTTCCGTATTCCGGCTGCCTTCCTATACTGAAAATCAGGCTCAACAACGTAGTCAGGAGGCCGCCATGTACCATCGCAAACTGTATTTCATGCTGCCGGATGTCGCCAGTGCGCGCGCCATGCTGGACGAGTTGCTGCTGGCCCGCATACACGAACAGGATATGCGTTTCTGGGCTCGCGATGACGTGTTGCCGGCGGACATGCCGGCCGCCAATTTCTGGCAGAAAACCGATCTTGTGCATGGACTGGAAACTGGCGCGGTGATCGGCGCCGCGGTCGGCCTGGTGGTCGGTATCCTGCTGATCGTGTTTCAGCCGCAAGGTATTGTATTGCGCACCGAAGCGATTCTGGTGGCGGCGCTGGGCGGCGCGCTGTTCGGTGCCTGGGTGGCCGGCATGGTGGCCGCGGCGATTCCGAATTCGCGTCTGAAGGCGTTTCAGGAGGGGATCGAGCGCGGCCAGGTGCTGCTGATTCTGGACATTCCGTATGCCAGGGTCGGTGCGGTCGAGGAGTTGTTTGCGCGCCGCCATCCGGAAGTACGCTTCGGCGGGCAAGATCCGCACACGCCGGTGTTTCCGTAGCGGCGGCTCTACGGATTTGCAATCAAAGTGAGAACAAGGCGCGAAGCCGCAGACAGTGCTGCAGCACGGCAAGGCGAAGCAACACAGTTATCGCTTTGATTGGGAATCCGTATCAGAAGCGCTTGGTCAGCGTCATTTGCTCGCCGTCGCGACGCATTTCGGTGCGATTCAGGAACGACATGCCAAGCAGGGCATACGGCAGGCCATTTTCCTGGACCACGGCATCGACCTGGTTCAAGACGATATCGCCGACCTTGACGCTGTCGAGCCGGGTCCGATACACCGGCGCCAGGCCGTTGGCGGTATTCACCATGCCGCGCGTGCCTTTCTTGTAGTCGATGCCGAGCCGTAGCGCGTCCTGCGCCGGCAACGCAATCAGCGTGGCGCCGGTATCGACCAGCATGCGAATCGCGCCGCCATTGATCTGCCCCTGCACCATGAAATGGCCGCGGCCGTCGGCTTGCAGCGTGACGCTGGCGCCGCCGCCGGCCGGGGCGCGGTTCATGTGCGCCCCGAGCGCCACGCTTTGCCGCTTGCCGCCGGCGTCCAGCGTGACGCCTTCCTGATCAACCGCTGTCAAGATGACGCCGGGCGCCACGCTGGCACCGACCGCATAGGTTTTGGGCGCGCCGCCGTCGATCACCAGCACGGCCTTGCCGGGAAACAGGCCGACCACGCCGACTTCGGCTGCCTGGGCGCTGCCGGTCAGGAGTGTGGCGGCCAACAGCAGTGTCGGTGGAAGCGGAGTGCGGGGCATGATGTGGGTCAGCGTGGCGCTGTCGGTACGATCTGCTGGTGGATGTGCATCAACAGGAAGATTTCATCCCAGACCTCGGCCGGAAAACCTTCGCGGTCGCCCCGCTCGTCGATGATCAGCTTGTTGAAGTAGGTGTTCAATTCGGGATAGCCCCACAGTGCCTGGATCGCATCCAGGATACGCGGAAACTGCGTTTCCAGCGTGCACGTACAAGGCGCCGCCGGACTCGCGGGCGCTACCGGTCTTGCCGAAGCCGCCAGCGTGCCGGGGAAGCGGTAGCGTGGCATGGACCGGATCGCCGCTGCTAGTCGCGGAAGTTGTTGAATTCGAGTGGCAGGTCGGCGATTTCCTTGCGCAGCAGCGCCATCGCCGCCTGCAGGTCGTCGCGCTTGGCGCCGGTCACGCGCACCGCCTCGCCCTGGATGCTGGCCTGCAGCTTCATCTTGCTGTCCTTGATGGCGCGCACGATCTTCTTGGCGGCGTCGGATTCGATGCCGTTCTTGACCTTGATCACCTGCTTGACCTTGTCGCCGCCGATTTTCTCGATCTTGCCGAGATCGAGAAAGCGCACGTCGACGCCACGCTTGGTCATTTTTGCGGTCAGCACGTCGCGCACCTGGCCGAGCTGGAATTCGGAATCGGCAAACGCGGTCAACTCGCGCTCCTTCTGTTCAACGCGGGCATCGCTGCCCTTGAAATCGAAGCGGGTGGAGACTTCCTTGTTGGCCTGGTCGACGGCATTCCTGACTTCGACAATATTGGCTTCCGAGACGACATCGAACGACGGCATAATGCATTTCCTTTTACTAAAGCGGTGGATGATCGGGAGGCAACGCGCTGGCGACGGCAGCCCATAACGATTAAACTCCGTGTTTGCCGTTGTTTTTCCCGATGCAAGTCAAGCAAGCATTCTAGCGGACAAAAAACCGGGTGGCTATCGCGCTGCCGGTCGATGGCAGGCCGCATGCGGCTTTCCCGCGCTCGAACCCTATTCCAATCGCACCGCCATGAGTTTTCCCCTGCCGCTGCAAGCCGATTTTTCGCTGCGCCGCCATAACAGTTTTGGCCTCGATGCGCGCGCCCGTGCCTACCTGCGCGTCGATACGGCGTCCGTGCTGGCGCAGTTGCAGGATGATGCGTACTGGTCGCGCCAGCCGCGGCTGGTATTGGGCGGGGGCAGCAATCTGCTGCTGACCGGGGATTTCGACGGCTTGGTGCTGCACATGAGCAACGCCGGTATCGAGATCGTCGACCAGGATGCCGACGCCACCTACGTGCGGGCGGCGGCCGGCGAAAACTGGCATGGCTTGGTGCAATGGACCTTGCAACAGGGTTTGCCCGGACTGGAAAACCTGGCGCTGATTCCGGGCAGCGTCGGCGCCGCGCCGATCCAGAATATCGGCGCCTACGGCATCGAGCAGAGCCGCTGCTTCCATCGGCTGACCGCCTTCGATTTCGAGCGCGGCGAACTCTTCACGCTGGACAAGGCGGCCTGCGCCTTCGGCTATCGGGACAGCGTATTCAAGCATCGCTGGCGCGAGCGGGCGGTGATCCTGGACGTCACCTATGCGTTGCCCAGGCGCTGGCAGCCGGTCACCGCCTATGCCGATGTGCAGCAACAACTGGCGGCATCCGGTATCGCCACGCCGAACGCGCAGGACATCAGCGATGCGGTAGTCGCGGTGCGCCGCCGCAAGCTGCCGGACCCCGAGAGAATCGGCAACGCCGGCAGCTTCTTCAAGAATCCGCTGGTGCCGGCGGCGCAGCGCGACGCATTGCTGGCCCGCCATCCACAACTGGTCAGCTATCCGCATGCGGATGGCGTGGTCAAGCTGGCGGCCGGCTGGCTGATCGAGCAGTGCGGCTGGAAGGGCCGGGATCTGGGGCGGGCCGGTGTGTATGAGAAGCAGGCGCTGGTGCTGGTCAATCGCGGCGGCGCCACCGGGGCCGAGGTGGCGCGGCTGGCGGCGGCGATTGCCGCCGACGTGCGCGAGCGCTTCGGCGTGCAACTGGAGCCGGAGCCGGTGTTCATTCCATAGCGTGGCGCCAGCGAACCACTCCAAGAAAAACCGGAGTATGTGTCAAAAAACGGCGTAACATGTCCGGCATAAGATGCCGGTTCATGGAGTATGTAAATTCCGCAGCGCTTAACCGTAATGGCAGACGTAATCGACCGTTTCGCTGACTTCGATATCGAACCAGGAATCGGCCGGGATTGCGAAGCGCTGGCCGGCCGCCACTTCTTTCCATTCCTGCTCGCCCTTCAGCAAGACGCGGCATTTGCCGGACGTGACTTCCATTACTTCCGCTTCGCGCGTGGTGAAGTGCAGCTTCGACGGCAGGATCACGCCCAGAGTCTTCTTGCTGCCGTCCGGCAGCACCACGCTGTGCGAGATGCACTTGCCGTCGAAATAGACGTTGGCTTTCTTGACTACCGAAACGTGGTCGAATTGGCTGCCGATGGCGTCGCGGATGGCGCTCATGCCTCGCCGTCCTTGCCCAGGCGCGGCAGCGCGACCGACGGGTTGGCGGTCAAGAGGCCGGCCTTGCCGTAGATGCCGAGCTTGTCGCGCGTGTCGGCGATGTCCAGGTTGCGCATGGTCAGTTGTCCGATGCGGTCTTGCGGCGTGAAGGCGCCTTCGCCTTTTTCCATCGTCAGGCGTTCCGGTTGGTAGGTCAGGTTGGCCGATTCGGTGTTCAGGATCGAGTAATCGTTGCCGCGCCGCAGTTCCAGCGTGACTTCGCCGGTGATGGCGCGCGCCACCCAGCGCTGCGCGGCTTCGCGCAGCATGATCGCCTGCGGGTCGAACCAGCGGCCCTGGTACAGGAGGCGGCCGAGCTTGCGGCCGTTTTCGCGGTATTGCTCGATCGTGTCTTCGTTGTGGATGCCGGTCACCAGCCGCTCGTAGGCGATGAACAACAGCGCCAGCCCGGGGGCTTCATAGATGCCGCGGCTCTTGGCTTCGATGATGCGGTTTTCGATCTGGTCGCTCATGCCGAGGCCGTGGCGGCCGCCGATGCGGTTCGCTTCCAGCAGCAGCTCGACCGGGTTCGAATAGACGATGCCATTTAGCGCGACCGGATGTCCTTCCTCGAAACGCACGCTGACTTGCTCGCGCTTGACCTCGATCTCGTCGCGCCAGAAGGCGACGCCCATGATCGGCTCGACGATCTGCATGCCGCTGTTCAGGTGTTCCAGATCCTTCGCCTCGTGCGTCGCGCCCAGCATGTTGGAGTCGGTCGAATAGGCTTTTTCCACCGACATCTTGTAGTCGAAGCCGGAGGCGATCAGGAACTCCGACATTTCCTTGCGGCCGCCGAGTTCCTGGATGAAGGTGTCGTCGAGCCAGGGCTTGTAGATCTTCAGCGCCGGGTTCACCAGCAAGCCGTAGCGGTAGAAACGCTCGATGTCGTTGCCCTTGAAGGTGGAACCGTCGCCCCAGATGTTGACCTGGTCTTCGGCCATCGCCGCCACCAGCATGGTGCCGGTCACGGCGCGGCCCAGCGGCGTGGTGTTGAAGTAGGTGACGCCGGCGGTCGAGATGTGGAAGGCGCCGCTTTGCAGGGCGGCGATGCCTTCGGCCACCAGTTGTTCGCGGCAATCGATCAGGCGCGCCTGTTCGGCGCCATACAGCTTGGCCTTTTTCGGGATTTCGTTGTAATCGGATTCATCCGGCTGGCCCAGGTTGGCGGTGTAGGCGTACGGAATCGCGCCCTTCTGGCGCATCCAGTGCAGCGCGGCGCTGGTGTCGAGGCCGCCGGAAAAGGCGATGCCCACTTTTTGGTTGACGGGAACGGACTGGAGGATGGTCGACATGGTTTCTGCTTTGCGTTCTTGAAATGGGAATGGGGGTAAGGCGACGGCAAGCCGCTCGCAATCAAGCGAGCCTGCCCAGCACCAGGTATTCGAGCAAGGCCTTTTGCACGTGCAGCCGGTTTTCCGCCTCGTCCCAGACCACCGATTGCGGGCCGTCGATCACTTCGGCCGCGACTTCCTCGCCGCGGTGCGCCGGCAGGCAGTGCATGAACAAGGCATCCGGTTCGGCGCGGGCCATCTTGGCGGCATCGACGATCCAGCCGTCGAAGGCCTTGACGCGGGCGGCGTTTTCTTCCTCGTAGCCCATGCTGGTCCAGACGTCGGTGGTCACCAGGTGGGCGCCGGCGCAGGCCTCGGCCGGCTGCGCGAACAGCGTGTAGTGCGTATTGCCCGGCGTGACCAGCGCCATGTCGATTTCGTAACCCTTCGGCGTCGAGACGTTGACGTGGAAGCCGAACACCTCGGCCGCCTGCAGCCACGAGTACAGCATGTTGTTGGCGTCGCCGATCCAGGCCACGGTCTTGCCGGCGATGGTCCCGCGCTGCTCGATGAAGGTGAAGACATCGGCCAGCACCTGGCACGGATGATGTTCGTTGGTCAGGCCGTTGATCACCGGCACGCGCGAATTGGCGGCGAAGCGCTCGATGATGTCCTGGCCGAAGGTGCGGATCATGATGATGTCGCACATGCGCGACATCACCTGGGCCGCGTCTTCCACCGGCTCGCCGCGGCCGAGCTGGCTGTCGCGCGTGTTGAGGTAGATCGCGGCGCCGCCCAGCTGGTGCATGCCGGCTTCGAACGACAGCCGGGTGCGGGTCGAATTTTTCTCGAACACCATCACCAGCGTGCGATCGACCAGCGGATGATGCGGCTCGTAGTTCTTGAACTTGCGCTTGATAACGCGCGAGCGCTCGATCACATACTCGTACTCGGCCAGCGTGAAGTCGGAGAACTGCAGGTAATGTTTGATTGCCATAATTGAAAACGGCGGCCGGTGTGGCGCCTGCCGCCGAAGTTTGCGTAACGGCTTGATTATAAGGGATTCGGGTCAGAACACCAGCCGCGGCGGGTTGCCATGGTGACAAAGCAATCGCCGCGTGGCAAGGCTAGGTAGACGGCAATTTTCCCGCGCGTAGCGTAACCCCAGGCTCTGACGTGCCTTGACGCCCTTGCCCAAAGTCCGCGCAACCAGGGTCAGAGTAATTTTCGCGAAAAGGCGCCGCGAAAAAAAACTCTGACCCTGGTTTCACTCCGCATCGCGTGTGATGCGGGCGTGTTTTTACAGCTAACCATGAAAGGCGTAAATATGCGGAGTATGTATCAAAAGCCGTTTATTTATGTCCGATAATGACATGTCTATATCGGAGTATGCGTTATCACGGACTCCTTTCGCGCCCCCTCACAGCCCGGCGTTGTTCAGGTCCAGCACGCGTTCGGCGCGATAGCTGGAGCGCACCATCGGCCCGGCCACCACCTCGATAAAGCCCTTGGAGAGCGCCAGCGCGCGGTATTCGCGGAAGGCTTCCGGCGTGACGTAGCGCTCCACCGGCAGGTGATGCACGGTCGGGCGCAGGTACTGGCCTAGGGTGACGATGTCGACTTGTGCTGCGCGCAGGTCGTCCAGGGTGCGTTCGATTTCGGCGTCGGTTTCGCCCAGGCCCAGCATCAGGCTGGTCTTGGTGCGCGTGGCCGGCGCGTGCCGCTTGGCGAATGCCAGCACGTCCAGCGTCTGCCCGTAACCGGCGCGCGGGTCGCGCACCTGGTGCGTCAGCCGTTCCACGGTTTCCATGTTTTGCGCATAGGTGACCAGGCCGGCATCCAGCACCGCCGCCACGCTGTCGTGCTTGCCGGCGAAGTCGGGCGTCAGCGCTTCCACCGCCGTCTCCGGCGTGCGCGCGTGAATCGCCCGGATGCAGGCGGCGTAATGGCCGGCGCCGCCGTCGGCCAGGTCGTCGCGGTCGACCGAGGTTAGCACCACGTAGCGCAGCTTCATCAGTTCCACGGCCTTGGCCACGTTGGCCGGTTCCAGCGGGTCCAGCCAGCCGTGCGGATTGCCGGTGGACACTGCGCAAAACTTGCAGGCGCGGGTGCAGACTTCGCCCATCAGCATCAGGGTCGCGGTGCCGCGTCCCCAGCACTCGGCGATGTTCGGGCATTTCGATTCGGCGCACACGGTGTGCAGCTTGTGGCTGTTGACGATGTCGCGCACTTCCTGGTACTGCTCGCCGGCCGGGGCGCGCACGCGCAGCCAGTCCGGCTTCTTGTCGGCGTTGGGGATTTCGGTGTTGGCATTCGGACGGATGCCGTCCTTGACCGCGCGCGTGCCGTCCGGGGTAACGTACTTGCTGCCGCTGGGGACGCGCTTGGCGGTTGTTGCCGCCGCTGCTGAATCGGGCAAAGCTGCCGGTTCCTGACTGGACATGAATCTACCTTTTCTATTGAAGTGCGGAGCCGGCTCCAGGGCAATCCCGGCGCCGGCTATCAGGCAAATTTTATCGCGAGCAGGCGCCTGGCGGTCGCGGTCGACATGAAATTCGTGCATCCCGGACCGGTGTTTGTTTCAACTTAGTACAGGGTCTGCGCCGATTCATGCAGGAGTTGCGCATACAGCGCATGGCGAAAGGGCGTGATTTTCTGCGCCTTGACCGCCTCCAGCACCGCGCAACCCGGTTCGTTCAGGTGGCGGCAGTTGTAGAACCGGCAATGCCCGAGATGCGGCTCGAACTCCCGGAAGGCGCGCTCCAGCATGCCTTCGCTCAACTGGTACAGGCCGAACTCCTGGAAGCCGGGCGAATCGATGACGCTGGCCGTGCCGTCCAGCGCATACAGCCGGGTAAAGGTCGTGGTGTGCTTGCCGGTATCCAGTGCGGCCGAAATCTCGCGCACCGCGATGTCGGCGTCCGGCACCAGCAGGTTGATCAGCGACGATTTGCCCATGCCAGACTGGCCGATCAGGATCGTGGAATGGCCGGCCAGCAGCGGCTCCAGCAGCGCGCGCGCGGCGTCCGGCGCGGCGCGTGCCGAGACTTCATGCAGCGGATAACCGAGCGCGGTGTAGGTCGCCAGCCGCTGCCGGGTTTTTGGCAAGGCGTCGGCGATATCGGTCTTGTTCAGCACGATGTGCGCTTCCACTCCGGCCGCTTCCGCCGCCACCAGCGCGCGCGAGATCAGGTCGTCGGAAAAGCCCGGCTCGGTGGCCACCACCACGAACAGTTGCGTCACGTTGGCGGCCAGCAGCTTGGACTTGTACTGATCGGAGCGGTACAGCAGCGTCTTGCGCTCGGCCACCGATTCGATCACGCCCTGATCCGGCGAAGTCAGCTTGAAGTGCACCACGTCGCCGACCGCGACATCGCTTTTCTTGCCGCGTGTGACGCAATGCAGCTTGATGCCGGCCGCCTGCACCAGGTAATGGCGGCCGTGGGCGGCGATGACGGTGCCGGTGTCCTCGGAGGGGCGCGCCATGCGTCAGGCGAAGGAACGGCGCGCGATGGCGTCGACCTTGGCGGCGCAGATGAAGTCGTTTTCCGAAAGACCGCCGCTGCCGTGATTGACGCTGTGCGTGTCGAAGCGGACACAGCAGCGGTTGTAGGTCACCACCAGCTCGGGATGGTGGTCTTCGGCGTGCACCATATAAGCCAGCGCGTTGACGAAGGCGAGCGTTTCATAATAGTTCTTGAAGGAATAGGTTTTCGTCAGCTTGCCGTCGGCCAGCGCCCAATCCGGGAGCGCGGCCAGGTATTCGTCGATCTGCGCCTCGGTCAGCGCGGTTTCGGTATGGCGGGATGTCTTTTGCAAAAGTTCGGCGTTGCGGATCATGATGTCACCTTAGCCCGGATATTTTATGAGGATTGCGGATGATCGCGCCGAGATCGGCGCGATCCGGCGCCGGCGCGGAATGAGGGACGGTGCCGTCGCACCGTCCCGAATGAGCGCCAAGCCGGGCGCGGCGAGATCAAGCGAGGGCCGCAATAGCGAGCGCCCCAGTCCAAAACGGAGCGGGGCGCTTCGCAATGGGAAGATGCGTACGGCAACGATTGTGGCCATCTGAAGCGAGCGTCTCATGAAATATCCGGGCTAGACGGCGTGGAGTTGGTTGAGCCGGCCGATGCGCACCGTGGCCGGCGGATGCGAGTCGTAGAAGGCCGAGTGCAGCGGGTCCGGCGTCAGGGTCGAGGCATTGTCCTCGTACAGCTTGACCAGCGCCGCCACCAGGTCCTGCGCATTGGCATGGCGGGCGGCGAAGGCGTCGGCTTCGAATTCGTGCTTGCGCGAGGTGATCGACGACAGCGGCGAGAACAGGAAGGTAAACACCGGCAGCACCAGCACGAACAGGATCAGCGCCAGCGCGTCGTTGGAAGTCAACAGCAGCGGATCGACCCCCAGCCCGGTGTAAAACCAGACCTGCGTCTTCAGGTAGCCGAGCAGGGCCAGGAAACCCAGCGACAGCGCGAACATCAGCACAATGCGCTTGACGATGTGCTTCAGCTTGAAGTGGCCCAGTTCGTGCGCCAGCACCGCCTCGATTTCCTGCGGCTGCAGGCGCGCCAGCAAGGTATCGAAGAAGACGATGCGCTTGGCCGCGCCGAAGCCGGAAAAATAGGCGTTGCCGTGCGCGCTGCGCTTCGAGCCGTCCATCACGTACAGGCCCTTGGAGGCGAAGCCGACGCGCCGCATCAGGCTGTCGATGCGTGCGCGCAGCGCATCGTCTTCGAGCGGCGTGAACTTGTTGAACAGCGGCGCGATCACGCTCGGATACAGCACCAGCATCAAGAGCTGAAAGCCGCTCCATACCAGCCATGCATACAGCCACCAGAGGTCGCCGCTTTTTTCCATCAGCGTCAGCACCACCCACAACAGCGGCAGGCCGATCGCGGCGCCCAGCAGCAAGCCCTTGATCAGGTCGCTGACGAACAGCTTGAACGTCATCTTGTTGAAACCGAAACGCTGCTCCAGCACGAACTGGCGGTACAGCGTGAACGGCAGGTCGATGGCGCCGGAAATCAGCGCGAACGCCACGATCAGGCCGAGCTGATAGGTCATGCCGGCGCCCACCAGGCCGAACAGCTTGACCGACAGCCATTGCAGGCCGCCGAGCAGCGTGAAGCCGATCAGCGCCGCGCTGCCGACCAGCAGCATCAGCAGGTCGAGCTTGGTCTTGGCGACCGTGTAGTCGGCGGCTTTCTGGTGCGCGGCGAGCGGGATTTTTTCGGCGAACTCGGCCGGCACCGCGCCGCGATGCGCCAGCACATACCGGATATGGCGCGAACCGAGCCAGAAACGCAGCACCAGCGTGAGCACCAAGAACACGACGAACAAGACCGAAAACGCGAGTGAAGACATTCTTTCCCTGTGAGAAAATGGCGGTTTGCCAGACGAAGGAAACAATTATGTCACACGCAGCAGATGGGCCCGAGTCGCCGCCGGCGCCAGCCCCGACGGCCGCAGTCGCGCACCGCCCGAATGAATTCAACCTGGTCTGGGTCGACATGGAAATGACCGGCCTCGATCCTGACGCCGACCGCATCATCGAAATCGCGGTGGTGGTGACCGACCCGGAACTGAACATCCTGGCCGAAGGCCCGGTGTTCGCGATCCACCAGTCGGACGCGGTGCTGGCCGGCATGGACGCCTGGAATACCGGCACCCACGGCCGCTCGGGATTGACCGACCGGGTCAGGGCTTCGACCGTGACCGAGGCGGAAGCGGAAACCGCGCTGATCGATTTTCTCAAGCATTTCGTGCCGAGCGGTAAATCGCCGATGTGCGGCAATTCGATTTGCCAGGACCGCCGCTTCATGGCGCGCGGGATGCCGAAGCTGGAGGCGTTTTTCCATTACCGCAATCTGGATGTGTCGACCTTGAAGGAGCTGGCGCGGCGCTGGAAGCCGGAGCTGGCGAGCGGGTTCAAGAAACATCAGAGGCATACGGCGCTGGCGGATATCGTGGAGTCGATCGAGGAGTTGCGGTATTACCGGGAGCATTTCATCAAGGCGTGAGTTGGGCTCATGGTTGTTACATACTCCAGCATAGTTGGCCTGATGTCGGACGTTGATATTGTGAAATTTCTGCATACCCCACTATTTGTCGTTCCCGCGCAGGCTGGAACCCAGTGGCGTTTGTCGCTTAGAGAGACGTTTCCATTTCATGGTGACTAGCCGGGGGTGGCCCGGCAGCCACTTACTTTCTTTGTCTCGCCAAAGAAAGTAAGCAAAGAAAAGCGACCGCAAGACGCTGCCCTTCGGGTTCCCGTTTGCGCGCAGCAAAAAATGGGAAACGAAACCAACTCGCTGTGCTCAGACATGTTTCGTTTCTGATCCATTTTCTGCCGCGCACAAACGGCAGCATCCCAAGCGGATTTAACGGCAACGGCAACGGCAACGGCAACGGCAACGTCAAAGGCAAATTCGACGGCAACGGCGCGCCGTGCGTCAGTCGCCTGCCTTCCCCTCCGCATCATTCGCCCCGCAGCACTTCTTGTATTTCTTGCCGCTGCCGCAAGGGCAGGGGTCGTTGCGGCCGGTTTTGGGTTCGCTGCGTTCGACCGTGCTGACGGCCGATTTCCGTTGCGGCAGCCAGTAGTTGTAGATGTGCGGAATCGCGTATTCGATTTCGATCGCCAACTTGTGGCGCTGCATCGGGTCGGCGATCAGCGCTGCTTCCTCTTCCTCGATTTCCTCGGCGCCCAGCAGGTAGATCGGGCGCACCATATCCGCCAGCTTCGAACCCCAGATCGGCGCCCAGGCTTCGGCGCGCAGGTTGACGCCTTCCCAGAATCCCCAGGCCCAGGCTTCGGCGTCGAGCAGCGGCTTGCCTTCGACTTCATATTCGCAAAACAGCGGCTCGAATTCCTTCGGCGCCACTTCCAGCGTCATCGCGATTTCATTCATGAAGCGCGCGATCAGGCCGGTGATACGCTTGATTTCCTTGTCAGATTTGAAGGCCGGCATCTGCTGCGACGGCCCCCAGACGTGCGGCAGCCATTCGGCCAGCGGCACTTCCTCGGGACCGATCGCCAGCGCGGTCAGGTAGCCGTGCAGCGTATCCATCGTCATGCCGTCTTCGGCGCAACGTTCGGAAAGCAAAAATTGGTCGAGTTCGTCGAATTCCTTGTCGGACAGGGGGGAGTCGAGGTGCATGGAGAAAATCCGGGCGGGGTTCAGTGGGCAGGGCGCTAGTGTACCCGCGATCGCCGCACTGGCGCCGGCCGCGCCCCGTACAATGGCAGGCATGACCACATCGCTTCACACTTCCTATGTCGCACTCTCGCCCGATCTGGTGCTGGATGCGCTCGACAGCGTCGGTCTGCACGGCGACGGCCGCCTGCTGGCACTGAACAGCTACGAAAACCGCGTATATCAGGTCGGCATGGATCAGGGGCCGCCGCTGGTGGCCAAGTTCTATCGGCCGCTGCGCTGGTCGGATGCGGCGATCCTGGAAGAGCATGCGCTGGTGGCGGAGCTATATGAGCGCGAAATTCCGGTGGTGCCGGCGCTGCGCTTGGCCGATGGCAACACGCTGCACCAATTCGGCGGCTACCGCTTTGCGGTGTTTGCCAAGCATGGCGGGCGCGCGCCGGAGCTGGAAGATCCCGCCACGCTACAGTGGATCGGGCGTTTCCTCGGTCGCATCCACGCGGTCGGCGCGCTGGCGTCGTATCAGGAGCGGCCGGCGCTGGACATCGCCAGCTTCGGCGAGGAGCCGCTGGCGTATCTGTGGGAGCGCGGCTTCATCCCGGACGACCTGGCCGAAGCCTGGCGCGCGGTGACCACGCAGGCGCTGGACGGCGTGCGCCGCTGCTTCGAGCGCGCCGGCACGGTGGCGCGGCTGCGCCTGCACGGCGACTGCCACGCCGGCAACGTGCTGTGGACCGATGCCGGGCCGCATTTCGTCGATTTCGACGACAGCCGCATGGGGCCAGCGATCCAGGATTTGTGGATGCTGCTGTCTGGCGAGCGCGCCGAGATGGCACGCCAACTGGCCGACGTGCTGGCCGGCTACGAAGATTTTTCCGAATTCAATCCGCGCGAACTGCACCTGATTGAGGCGCTGCGCACCTTGCGCCTGATCCATTATTCCGGCTGGCTGGCGCGGCGCTGGGACGATCCGGCCTTTCCGCCGGCGTTTCCGTGGTTTAACACGCAGCGTTACTGGCAGGACCGGATCCTGGAATTGCGCGAGCAAATCGCGCTGATGGACGAGCCGCCGCTGTGGCCGGCATGAGGCGCGCGTTGCGGGCAAACTGAAAACTTCGATTCACTTTTTGGGTAGGGCATGGGCATGGAAAAGATCCGCTTCGGCATCATCGGCGGCAGCGGGTTGTACCGCATGGACGGCTTGCAGGATGTGTGCGAAGTCACGCTGGACACGCCGTTCGGCGCACCGTCGGATGCGCTCGCGCTGGGGACACTGGACGGCGTGCGCGTCGCCTTCCTGGCGCGGCACGGGCGCGGCCATGCGCTGCTGCCGAGCGAGATCCCGTTTCGCGCGAATATCTGGGCGCTGAAGAAGCTCGGCGTCGAGTACCTGCTGTCGGTGTCCGCGGTCGGCTCGCTGGTCGAGCACATGGCGCCGCGCGACATGGTGCTGCCGGACCAGTTCATCGACCGCACGATGCGGCGCGACGGCAGCTTCTTCGGCCGCGGCGCAGTCGCGCATATCAGTTTCGCGCAGCCGGTATGCGTCGCGCTCACGGATGTGGTGGCGGCCGCCTTTGCCGATTGCGCGCTGCCGCAGACCAGACTGCATCGCGGCGGCACCTATGTCTGCGTCGAGGGGCCGGCGTTTTCCACCTATGCCGAATCGCAGTTGTACCGCTCCTGGGGCGCGGCCCTGGTCGGCATGACCAACCTGCCGGAAGCGCGGCTCGCGCGCGAAGCCGAGATCGCCTATGCGACGCTGGCGCTGGTGACCGATTTCGATTGCTGGCACCCGGATCACGCCAGCGTGACGGCGGAAATGGCGATCGGCAATCTGCTGCATAATGCGGAAAATGCGCAGACAGTCTTGCGCGCCTGCATCAAACGCCTGGCAGCGGCACCGCCGCCATCGGCAGCGCACCACGCGCTGCGGCAGGCGCTGGTCACGCCGGTGTCGGCCATGTCGGCCGCCGTGCGCGAGCGGCTGGCGCCGCTGCTGGAAAAATATCTCTGACCCGTTTCGCGAATTCACACCACCATGCACGCCACCCTGCCGTTGTTGCTCAAGACCGATTTTCCGGCGATCCGCCGCCGGCGCACCGAAACCTTGCAAGTCAATCTCGGTTACCTGTGCAACCAGACTTGCGTGCACTGCCATGTGAATGCCGGGCCTACCCGCACCGAAGAACAGATGACGCTGGAAACGGTCGAGCTGGTGCTGGATGTATTGCGCGCGGGGCGCATCAAGACGCTGGATTTGACCGGCGGCGCACCGGAGATGAACCGCCATTTCCGTTACCTGGTGCAAGCCGCACGCGCGCTGGGCGTGGAAGTGATGGATCGCTGCAACCTGACGGTGCTGGAGCTGCCTGGCCATGAGACGCTGGCCGAATTCCTGGCGCAGCAGGAAGTGCAAATCGTGGCATCGCTGCCGTGCTACCTGGAAGACAATGTCGATCGCCAGCGCGGCCAGGGCGTGTTCGACGCCAGCATTCGGGTGCTGCAAAAATTGAACCGGCTCGGCTACGGCATGTCCGCTGCCGGCGGCCTGCAACTGCATCTGGTGTACAACCCGCAGGGGCCATCGCTGCCGCCGTCACAGGCGGCGCTGAAAGCCGATTACGACCGTTTCCTGGGTGAGCATTTCGGCGTGCGTTTCAACCATCTGTACACGATCACCAATATGCCGATCCAGCGCTTCGGCAGCACGCTGGTTTCAAAAGGGCAGTTTCACGGCTATATGGAATTGCTGCGCGGCGCCCACCGCGACGACAACCTGGAAGGCGTGATGTGCCGCTCGACGCTGTCGGTCGATTGGCAGGGTTATCTGTTCGATTGCGACTTCAACCAGATGCTGGGCTTGCCGTTGCGGCATGCGGGCCACGGCCGCGCGCACCTGTCGGATTTGCTGACGCGCGACCTGGACGGCAATCCGATCGCGGTGGCCGAACATTGCTGGGGCTGCACCGCCGGCGCCGGCAGCAGTTGCGGCGGCGCGCTGGAGGCGGCACCGGTGGCGCTCGCCGCGCCCACCGCTTGAAGCCGCGCCTGCTCGCCGGCCTTGCCGCGTCCTGCGCACCGGCCTGACGCCATGTCGGCCATGACCCGCAAGCGCCTGGCCCTGGCCGCGCTGCTGGCGCTCGCCATCGGTGCCTTCTTCGCGCTCGGCTGGCAGCGCTTCCTGAGCTTCGAGGCGTTGCAGGCGCAGCACCAGGCGCTGCAGGAGCAAGCCCGTTTGCATCCGTTTTCCAGCGCCGGCCTGTTCTTTCTCGGCTACATGCTGGCCACCGCGCTGTCGGTGCCGGGCGCCGCCGTCCTGACGCTGGCGGCGGGCGCGATTTTCGGCCTGTGGTGGGGCACGCTGATTGCATCCTTCGCCTCCTCCGCCGGCGCTACGCTGGCATTCCTGTCCGCCCGTTTCCTGCTGCGCGACGCGGTGCAGCGCCGCTACGGCCAGCGCCTGAAAGCGTTCAATGACGGCATTGCCCGGGATGGCACGTTCTACCTGCTGACCTTGCGCCTGCTGCCGGTGGTGCCGTTCGTGCTGATCAATCTGCTGATGGGGCTGACGCCGATCCGGCTCTGGACGTATTACTGGGTCAGCCAGCTCGGCATGCTGCCTGGTGCGCTGGCCTATGTGTACGCCGGCACGCAACTGGCGCGGATCGGCGCGCCGCAGGACATCCTGTCGCCGGGACTGCTGGGCGCCTTCGTGCTGCTCGGCATGTTGCCGCTGCTGGCAAGGAAGGCGCTTGTCTGGCTGCGCGCACGGCGGCTTTATGCCGCCTGGCCGCGGCCGCGCCGGGTCGATTACAACCTGGTCGTGATCGGCGGCGGCGCCGCCGGGCTGGTGAGCTCGTATATTGGCGCGGCGGTGAAAGCGAAGGTGGCGCTGGTCGAGCGCGAACGGATGGGCGGCGATTGCCTGTACACCGGCTGCGTGCCGTCCAAGGCGCTGATTCGCAGCGCGCGGCTGGCGGCGGAGATGCGCAGCGCCGGCGAGTTCGGGCTGGGCGCGGCTTCCCCCGAGATCGATTTCGGCGCCGTGATGGCGCGCGTGCGGCGCGTGATCCAGGCCATCGAACCGCACGATGCTCCCGAGCGCTATCGCCAGTTGGGCGTCGAGTGCGTGGCCGGCAGCGCCCGCATCGTCTCGCCGTTCGCGGTGCAGGTCACGGCGGCCGACGGCAGCGTGCACACCCTGACCACGCGCAGCATCGTGATCGCTGCGGGAGCGCGGCCGCTGGTGCCGCTGATTCCCGGGTTGGATACGGTCGGCTACGTCACCTCGGACACGATCTGGCAATTGGACGCATTGCCGCGCCGGCTGCTGGTGCTGGGCGGCGGCGCGGTTGGTTGCGAGTTGGCGCAGGCATTCGCCCGCCTCGGGGCGCAAGTGACGCTGGTGGAACTGGCGCCGCGCCTGCTGGCGCGCGAAGACGAGGAAGTGTCGGCGCTGGTAACCGAGCGCTTTCAGGCGGAGGGGATATGCGTGCTGACCGGCTGCGCCGCCAGCCGCTTCACGCTGGAAGAGGGCGAGAAAACCATGCTGGCCGAGCAGGGCGGGGCGCCCTTGCGGCTCGGCTTCGACTTGCTGCTGTGCGCGCTCGGGCGCGTCGCCAACACCGCCGGTTACGGACTGGAAGAACTGGGCATCGGCACCACGCCGGCCGGCACGCTCGAGACCAATGAATACCTGCAGACCCTGTACCCGAATATCTATGCCGCCGGCGACGTCGCCGGGCCGTTCCAGTACACCCATGCGGCCGCGCACCAGGCCTGGCATGCGGCGGTGAACGCACTGTTCGGGCGCTTCCGGCTATTTCGTGCCGATTATGCGGTGCTGCCGGCAGCGGTGTTTGTCGAGCCGGAACTGGCGCGGGTCGGCCTGAACGAGCAGCAGGCGCAGGCGCGCCAGATCGCGGTGGAAGTCACGCGCTTCCAACTGGATGAGCTGGACCGGGCGATCGTCGACGGCGCCGCGCAGGGCTTCATCAAGGTGCTGACCGTGCCCGGCAGCGACCGCATCCTCGGCGTCACCATCGTCGGCGCCCATGCGGCGGAGCTGATTGCCGAATATGCGCTGGCGATGAAACACGGGTTGGGCTTGAACCAGATCCTGGCCACCGTGCATCTGTACCCCAGCATGGCGGAAGCCAACAAATACGTCGCCGGCGCCTGGAAGCGCGCGCATGCGCCGGCGCGCCTGCTGGCATGGGCTGGGCGCTACCATCGCTGGCGGCGGGGCGCGTGAGATGGAATTGTCGGCGCTGACGGTGATCGTGCCGGTGCTGAACGAGGCGGCCGGCATCGAGCAGGCGTTGCGGCGGCTGGCGCCGTATCGGGCGCTGGGGGCCGAACTGATCGTGGTGGATGGCGGCAGCAGCGACGCAACGGCGGCGCGCGCGCAACCGTTGGCGGACCTGGTGCTGCAGTCGGCGCGCGGCCGCGCCGCCCAAATGAACGCCGGCGCCCGACATGCGCGCGGGACGGCGCTGCTGTTCCTGCATGCCGATACCGTGTTGCCGGCGGCGGCCGGCAAGCTGCTGCTGGAGGCGCTGGAGCAGCGCCATTGGGGCCGCTTCGACGTCGCGATCGATGGCGCGCATCCGATGCTCAGGGTGGTGGCGGCGCTGATGAACCTGCGCTCGCGCCTGACCGGAATCGCCACCGGCGACCAGGCGATCTTCGTGCGGCGCCTGACGTTCGCGGAGTTGGGCGGCTATGCCGCGCTGCCGCTGATGGAAGACATCGAACTGTGCAAACGGCTGAAACGCGTCGGTGCCTCGGCCAACCTACGCGCGCGGGTCGCGACTTCCGGCCGGCGCTGGGAAAAAAACGGCGTCTGGCGCACCATTTTCCTGATGTGGCGGCTGCGCTTCGCGTATTTTTGCGGCGCCGATCCGCGCCGGCTGGCGCGCGCCTACTACGGGCGCGAGGAGTAATGACCATGGCGCCCGCCTCGAATCCCAATACCAATCCCGATCCGTTCCACATCGCTGTTTTCGCGCGCGCACCGCAGCCCGGGCGTGCCAAGACCCGGCTGATTCCCTTGCTCGGCGCCGCCGGCGCCGCCGCCTTGCAGCGGCAAATGACGCTGCATACGCTGGCGCTCGCCTGCCGCGCGGCGCCGGGGCAGGTGTCGCTGTGGGCGGCGGATGCGCCGGATGATCCATTCTTTGCCGAATGCACGCGGCGCTTCGGGCTGGCTTGCCAGCTCCAGTGCGAGGGCGATCTCGGCGCGCGGATGGCGGATTGCCTGCGGCGCCAACTGCTGCAGAACGAGCGGGTATTGCTGATCGGCACCGACTGTCTGGCATGGAGCGGGGCCGCGCTGCAGGCGGCGGCAGAGGCGCTGGCGGCCGGCGCGCAGATGGTGTTTACACCGGCCGAAGACGGCGGTTACGTGCTGGTGGGCGCGCGCCGCTGCGGCGCGCTGGAAGCGCCGCCGCCGCAGGCATTCCGGGAAATTTCCTGGGGTAGCGCGCAAGTGCTGGCGCAGACTCGCGCCAGGCTGGCCGCGCTCGGCTGGCAGCCGGGGCGCGAATGGCGCGAGTTGTCCAGCCTGTGGGACATCGACACGCCGCAAGACTACCTGCGCGCACAGCAAGCCGGCCTGCTGGCAGGCGACCTGGCGCCCGAGTGAGCGGCAGGTCGCCGCGCGGCCTTTTTCCGGCACGCAATTCCATTACCGGATTTCGGTGCCAACAATTTGAGCAAAGCCTGACATCTGACAAGAAACCGGCATTGCGTCCCGCGTCACAGCGCCGGCGCTCATTCAATAATGAGCCGTGTCGATGACCAGGAGCGCATCATGACGCCGGAAGAAATCGTGGCCGAAATCAATCGTGCCAATCGTGCGGTGCTGTACGTTCACAAGAATTTCCAGGCCCTGACGCACGAGCAGGTGCTGGAACTGATGGATGGCGCCGCGATGCGTGGCTTCCGCCTCGGCAGCAATGTCGCGTTGTCGATGCTGCAGGGCGAACTGGTGGTGCGGCTGTCGCGCCTGCCGGGACAGCGCATCAGCGCCGACAGGCCCTGACCGCCTTACGGCTTGCGGCAAGGCGCTCGACCGCGGAGCGCTGACGCTGCGCTTCGGATGCCGGATGCGGGTGGCCGGTGCCGGAGTGCTCCGTTGGTCTGACCGATTTGCGGGCGCGGCTTGATGCAGGTCGTATCAGCCGTCGATTTCCATGCATCGATGTTGTCGCGCGGGTAACCTGATTCTCTCAGGAATGTCGAAATTTCCAGGGGATAACATCATGTTGCCAAACCTTTTTCGTTTTCCAGTCGCGCTGCTGATTTCGGTGCTGGGCGTGCTGCCGGCCGTCGCGCTCGCGCAGGACGTGGTGCTGGGCGCCTCGGTGCAACTGACCGGGCCGGTCGCCAACACCGGCCGCTATTACCGCGACGCCTACCAGCTCGCGGTCGACAAGATCAACGCCGGCGGCGGCGTCAAGCTCGGCGGCCAGCAGCGCAAGCTGGCGCTGAAGCTGTACGACAACCAGTCCGACGTCAATCTCAGCGTGCGCCAATACACGCAACTGGTGTCGCAGGACAAGGTGAACCTGCTGCTGGGACCGTTCGCCAGCAATTTCGCGTTGGCCGATTCGGCGGTCTCGGAAAAATACAAGGTGCCGATGGTGCAGGGCGGCGGCGCCTCCGACCAGATCTTCGCGCGCAAGTTCAAGTACATCTTCGGCACGCTGGCGCCGGCCTCCAATTATTTTGGCAGCACCATCGGCATGATGAAGGAACTGAAGCCGGTGCCGAAGACGGTGGCGCTGCTATATGCCGACGACTCGTTCGATGTCTCGGTGGCGGACGGCACCCGGCCGAAACTGAAGCAGGCCGGCTTCGACATCGTGCTGGATGAGCGCTACAGCAGCAACACCAGCGACTTCAATTCGCTCTTGTCGCAGGTCAGGAGCAAGAACGTCGAGGCGGTGCTGGTGGCCGGGCATGAAACCGAGATCCTGAACTTCGTGCGACAGGCCAAGAGCCTGGCGGTGGCGCCGAAGCTGTATTCGTTCACGGTCGGCGTACCGAGCGAAGACTTCCGCAAGGCGCTCGGGGCCGATGCCGATTACGCATTCGGGATGACGGCCTGGCTGCCGTCGCCGGCGCTGAAGGATCGCTGGTTCGGCGATGCCGCGCAGTTCGCCAGGGAATACAAGGCCAAATACGGCTACGACCCCGATTACCATGCGGCGTCCGGCGTGGCCGACGTCGGGGCCCTGGTGCAGGCGATGGAAGACGCCGGCAGCAGCGAGCCGCAGAAGGTGCGCGATGCGCTGGCCAAGGTCAAATTCGACAGCCTGTACGGCCCGATCGCATTCGGCCCGACCGGCCAGATCGACCTGCCGCAGGTGGTGATCCAGGTGCAGGGTAATGGGCTGGCGGAAATCTACGGCGCCAAGGGCTTCGTGACGCAGCCGAAATATCCGATGCCGGCCTGGAACGCACGCTAGGCGGATTGGGCGGACCCCGCCGTGGACCTGCTCGCGCAAATCCTGATCAACGGCATCCTGCTGGGCGGCCTGTATGCGGTGATGGCGCTCGGCCTGGCGCTGGTGTGGGGCGTGCTCAACATCGTCAACCTGGCGCATGGCGCCTTCATCATGCTGGGAGCCTATGCCTCCTGGCACCTGTACACCTATCTGCATATCGACCCCTTCCTGGGCTTGCCGATCACCGCGCTGCTGCTGTTTGCGCTTGGCTACGCGCTGCAGCGCGGCCTCTTGAACCTGGTGGTGCGGGCGCCGATGTTCAACACGCTCTTGATCACCTTCGGGCTGGAAGTGGTGCTGACCTATCTGGCGCAACTGGCGTTTTCGGCGGATTTCCGCACCATCAATCCGCCCTATGCCGGTAGCAGCCTGCAATGGGGGCCGGTGGTGCTGCCGGTGGTGCGGCTGGCGGCGTTCGGCGTCGCCATCGTGCTGACGGTCGGCATGTGGCTGTTCCTGCTGCATACGCGGCTCGGCCGCGCGATCCGCGCCACCGCCCAGAACCTGCTGGCGGCGCGCCTGTACGGGGTCGAGCCGCGCCACCTGTATGCGATCACCTTCGCCATCGGGCTGGCGCTGGCCGGCGCCGCCGGCGGCCTGTACGGCACGGTGTCGCAGATCAACCCCTACATCGGCGCCTCGCTGACCGCCAAGTCGTTCGCGATCGCCATCATCGGCGGCCTCGACAATCCGCTCGGCGTGATCGTCGGCGGCCTGTTTCTCGGCATCGTCGAATCGCTGACCACGCTCTACATCGGCCCCACCTTCGCCGATGTCGCCAGCTTCGGCATCCTGGTGCTGGTGTTGATCGTGCGGCCCAGCGGCCTGCTCGGGAAAACCGCATGAAGACGCCGCTCTGGCGCCCGGCCCTGATCCTGGCGGCGCTGATCGTGCTGGCCGCCGTGCCCTGGTTCGGTTCCGACGTGCTGGTGCAGTTCGGCATCAACGCCTTGCTGCTGGCCGTGCTGGCGCAGGGCTGGAACATCATCGGCGGCTATGCCGGCTATGCCTCGTTCGGCAACTCGGTGTTCTACGGCCTGGGCGCCTACGGCGTCGCGATCGCGATGGTGCAATGGGAATTGCCGTTCGGCGTCGGCATGGTGTTCGGCGTGGCGCTGGCGCTGGCGTTCGCGTTGCTGCTGGGCTTGCCGGTGCTGCGCCTGCGCGGCCATTACTTCGCGATCGCGACCCTGGCACTGTCGCAGGTGATGGCGGCGATCGTTTCCAACGTCGGCCTGGCCGGCCAGAACATCGGGCTGGTGCTGCCGCCGCTGAACAACGATCGGCTGTTCTACGAACTGGCGCTGGGCTTGCTGGTGCTGGCGACGCTGACGATCTTCTGGCTGACCAAGAGCCGCTTCGGCTTCGGCCTGATCGCGATCCGCGAGAACGAGGAGGGCGCGGCGGTGATGGGCGTCAACACCACGCTATACAAGGTGCTGGCGTTCGCGCTGTCGGGCGTGTTTTCGGCGCTGGCCGGCGGCATCCACGCCTACTGGATCACCTTCCTCGATCCGGAAAGCGCGTTCGACATCAGCCTGAACGTCAAGATGATCATCATGGCGGTGTTCGGCGGCGCCGGCACGGTGCTGGGGCCGATCGTCGGCGCCTTGTCCCTGTCGGCGGTTTCCGAAGTGCTGGCCTCCGAAGTGACCAGCATCGCCGGCCTGTTCTTCGGCCTGGTGATCGTCGCCGCGGTGGTGTTGATGCCGCGCGGCCTGGCCGACATGCTGCGGCGTTTCCGCACGACCGGCTGGCGCTATTTCATCGAAAACATCCGGGCCCATCGGCTATGAGCGCCTTGCTGGAAGTGCGTCACGTGACGCGCCGCTTTGCCGGCCTGGTGGCGGTGTCCGACGTCAGCTTCGCGCTGGCGCCGGGCGAAATCCTGGGCCTGATCGGCCCCAACGGCGCCGGCAAGACCACGCTCATTAGCCTGATTTCCGGCACGCTGGCGCCAAGCGAAGGCGAGGTGCTGTTCGAGGGCGAATCGATCAACCGCGTGCCCGCCTACCGCCGCGCGCGGCTGGGCATCGGCCGTACGTTCCAGATCATGCGGCCGTTTCCTGGCCTGTCGGTGCTGGACAACGTCGCGGTCGGTGCGCTGTTTGGGCATGGCGGCGGCCACCCGAAGCTGAAAGAGGCGCGCGAACAGGCGCGCGCCTGCCTCGAATTCGTCGGCCTCGGTCGCTTCGCCGAGCAGCGCGCCGACGAACTCGGCGGCCCCGGCCGCAAGCGGCTGGAATTGGCCAAGGCGCTGGCGATGCAGCCCAAGGTGCTGCTGTGCGACGAAGTGATGGCCGGTCTGAACCACGTCGAGATCGAGGAAGTGATCGAGGTGATTCGCAAGGTGCGCACGCAGGGCATCAGCGTCTTGGTGATCGAGCACGTGATCAAGGCCATCAAGAGCCTGTCGGATCGCCTGCTGGTGCTGCATCACGGCGAAGCGATCGCGGAAGGCACGCCCGAGGCGGTACTGGCGGACCCGGCCGTGATCCAGGCCTATCTCGGGAAGAAACGCCAATGAGCGGGACGCCGCAAGCCAAGCCGAACCGGGCGCCGCTGCTGAAGGTGGCGGGCCTGTCGGCCGGCTATGGCGAAATGCCGGTGCTGCAAGACGTCGCGCTGGAAGTCTATCCGGCGGAAATGGTGGCGTTGGTCGGCAGCAACGGTGCCGGCAAGACCACGCTGTTGCGCGCGTTATCGTGCGTGCTGCCCTGCACCGGCAGCATCCTGTTGTCCGGCCGCGAACTGGTCGGCATGACGCCGGACCAGGTGTTCGGCCTCGGCCTGGTGCAGGTGCCCGAGGGGCGCCAGTTGTTCGACCGCATGACGGTGCAGGACAACCTGCTGATGGGCGGCTACCGGCGCGCCGACCAGGCGGCCATCGCGCGCGACCTCGAGCGCATGTACGCATTGTTCCCGCGCCTGGCGGAACGGCGGCGGCAACTGGCCGGCAGCATGTCGGGCGGCGAGCAGCAGATGTGCGCGATGGCGCGCGCGCTGATGGCGGCGCCGGTCTTGATGATGGTCGACGAGATGAGCCTGGGCCTGGCGCCGGTGATTGTCGAGCAGTTAATGGAAATCCTGGCCGCGATCCAGCGCGACGGCGTGACCGTGTTGCTGGTTGAGCAGGACGTGCAACTGGCGCTGTCCGGTGCCGACCGCGGCTATGTCCTGGAAACCGGTCGCATCGTGCACCAGGGGCCGGCCACGGCGCTGATCGACGATCCGGCGGTGCAGCGCGCGTACCTGGGAGTTTAGTGCCCCAGTCAGTGCTGGCAGGATGCGCTGTGCGCCGGGTCGGTCGATTCGGTAAAGAAGCGCTCCTGCATTTCCTCCAGCCCCAACTCGCGCAGCACCTCCTGCAGCCGCTCGGCCGGGCGCCGGCGCGGCAGGTCCTGGTAGCGGGCGATGATCAACTCGTTCTTCATCGCATGCTCCCAACTCACCAGTTCGGTGACGCTGACCTGGTAGCCGTGCGCTTCCAGTTGCAGGCAGCGCAGCACGTTGGTCAGGTGGCTGCCGAATTCGCGCGTGTGCAAGGGGTGGCGCCAGAGTTCGGTCAGCGTGTTCTTCGCCAGTTCACGGCCCTTGTTCTTCCGCAGCACGGCGGCCACTTCGGCCTGGCAGCAGGGCACCAGAACCACGAAGCGCGCCTTTTTTTCCAGCGCGAAACGGATCGCGTCATCGGTCGCGGTGTCGCACGCGTGCAGCGCGGTGACGATGTCGATCCGTTCCGGCAGTTGCTCCGATTCGATCGAGTCGGCGACCGACAGGTTGAGGAAGGACATGCGCGGAAAATCCAGCCGCTGTGCCAGTTCACGCGATTTGGCGACCAGTTCACCGCGGGTTTCGATGCCGTAGATATGCGAAGCGTCGGCCAGCGCCTTGAAGTACAGGTCGTACAGGATGAAGCCGAGATACGATTTGCCGGCGCCGTGATCGACCAGCCGGATGTCGGCATGCTCCTGCTTGATTTCATCCAGCAGCGGCTGGATGAACTGAACCAGGTGATTCACCTGCTTCAGCTTGCGCCGGCTGTCCTGGTTCAGCTTGCCGTCGCGCGTCAGGATGTGCAATTCCTTCAACAGTTCAATCGATTGGCCGGGTTTGATCTCGTGCTTGTCCGTCATGGGTGCTGCTTTCATGGGCGTGATGGATGGCGTTGCGGATGCCAATTATCCTCCGAATGGCAGCGGTGGCCGTAGCAGGCAACAAGCTGGTATCTTTGGCAAAAGGCACGACCATCCATCCTTTTCGAATCCATCGCCATGACCATCGCCAACCCGCGCCAGTTTTTGCTCGATCTGTACGCCACCGCCGTGGCGGCCGTCAGCGCCGAAAAATGCCTGCCGCCCTATTTGCCGCTGCCTCCGGTGAATGGCCGCGCGCTGGTGATCGGCGCCGGCAAGGGCGCAGCGGCGATGGCGCGCTCGGTCGAGCAACACTGGCCGGGCGAGCTGTCCGGGTTGGTGGTGACGCGTTACGGTCACGGCGCCGACTGCCACCGCATCGAGGTGGTGCAAGCCGCGCACCCGGTGCCGGACGAGGCGGGCCGCCACGCCGCGCGCCGCATGCTGCAGATGGTGCAGGGTCTGGGCGAAAACGACCTGGTGCTGTGCTTGATTTCGGGCGGCGGCTCGGCCTTGCTGGCCCTGCCGGCGGACGGCATCAGCTTGGAGCAAAAGCAGGCGATCAACCGCGCACTCTTGAAAAGCGGCGCCACCATCGCCGAAATCAATTGCGTGCGCAAGCACCTGTCGGCGATCAAGGGCGGGCGCCTGGCGCTGGCCTGCGCGCCGGCAAGGGTGGCGACGCTCTTGATTTCGGACGTGCCGGGCGACGACCCCGCCATCATCGCCAGCGGCCCGACCCTGCCCGATGCCAGCACCTGCGCCGAAGCGCTGGCGGTCTTGCGCAAGTATGCGATCGAGCCGCCGCCGGCGGTGCGGCGCCATCTGGAATCGCGCATCGCCGAAACGCCGAAGCCGGGTGATCCGCGCTTCGCACGCAACACCCATCATGTGGTCGCCACTGCCCAGCAGGCGCTGGAGGCGGCCGCGGCGGCGGCGCGCGCGGCCGGCGTCACGCCGCATATTTTGTCCGATGCCATCGAAGGCGAAGCGCGCGACATTGGCGGCATGCATGCGGCGCTGGCGCAACAGGTGGCGCGCCGCAACCAGCCGTTCGCGCGGCCGTGCGTGCTGCTGTCCGGCGGTGAAACCACGGTCACGGTGCGGGGCAGTGGCCGGGGCGGGCGCAATGCCGAATTCCTGCTGAGCCTGGCGCTGGCGCTGGATGGCGCGCCGGGAATCCATGCGATCGCCTGCGACACCGACGGCATCGACGGCTCGGAAGAGAACGCCGGCGCGCTGTGCCAGCCGGATTCGCTGGCGCGCGCCGGCGCGCTCGGCCTCTCCGCACGCGCGCTGCTGGAAAACAATGACGGCTACGGATTTTTCAGCGCGCTGGATGACCTGGTCGTGAGCGGGCCGACCCGCACCAACGTCAACGACTTTCGCGCGATCTTGATCCTGTAGCCGGTCGCCTCGCGGCTAAGCTCCGGCGCCGAGAATCTCGGCCAGCGCCTGCGCCAGCAGCGCGCACTGCTTGGGATTGCCGATCGAGATGCGCAGAAACTGGCGGATGCGCTCGGTGTCGAAATGGCGCACGATGATCGAGCGGGTGCGCAACGCCTTCGCCAACTCCGCGGCGTCATGCTGTGGATGCCGCACGAACAGGAAATTCGCGAGCGACGGCAGCACTTCGAAGCCGAGCGCCGCCAGCTCCCGCGCCAGTTGTTCGCGGCTGTCGATGACGGCTTGCCGGGTCTGCCGGAAATACGCTTCATCCTCGAACGCAGCGACCGCGCCGGCTTGCGCCAGCCGGTCCAGCGGATACGAGTTGAAGCTGTTCTTGACCCGTTCCAGCGCCTCGGTCAGATGCGGCTGGCCGATCGCAAAGCCGACCCGCAAGCCGGCCAGAGAGCGCGATTTGGACAGCGTCTGCACCACCAGCAGGTTCGGATGGCGCGCGACCAGCGGGATCACCGATTCGCCGCCGAAATCGATGTAGGCCTCGTCCACCACCACGACCTGTTGCGGATGGTCGCGTAGCAGCGTTTCGATCGCGGCCGGTGCCAGGCCGATGCCGGTCGGCGCATTGGGGTTCGGGAAGATGATGCCGCCGCACGGCTGGCGATAATCTTCCGCGCGGATTTCCATCCGCTCACCGAGTGGAATGCGTACGAAGTCGATCCCATACAGATTGCAGTAGACCGGGTAGAAACTGTAGGTGATGTCCGGGAACAGCACCGGCCCCTCGTGCTTCAGCAGGGCCAAAAACGCCAGCGCCAGCACTTCGTCCGAGCCGTTGCCGACGAACACCTCGTTCGGCGCGACGTGATGATAGGTCGCCAGCGCCTCTTTCAACTGGCTGGCGTTCGGGTCCGGATACAGGCGCAGCGAATCGCCGATCGTTTCCTGCAAGGCCGCCAGCACCTTGGGTGAGGGGCCGTAAGGGTTTTCATTGGTGTTCAGCTTGACCAGGTTGGTCAGCTTCGGCTGCTCGCCGGGTACGTAAGGCGTCAGATCGTGCAGCAGCGGATTCCAGAAAGTCGACATGCGGATCGATGTGAAAAGTCGGATTGAAGGGAGGGCGATGGTAACGGGCAGGCTGAACCGAAATCCCGGCGCCGCGCGCCATCTGCCCGGAGGCAGGTCGCATTATCCCAGTTGCCGCGCAGACGTGCGGCATCTCTCATATACTCCTAATGAGCATGCCGATTTCTGCCCTTATTTCGGCAGGAAAGAGAAAATACTCCACAAATATGCGCCCGTTCTCGCAGTTGGCTGTTGAGCGCACTCGGACATCGGAGTTAGTGGGGTCAGAGTTTTTTTTCGCAGTGCTTCATTGCGAAAATTACTCTGGCCCCAGTAACGGCCTACAAGAATGAGACTCCAAACTGGCAAACGGTTTCAACAGATAACCGCGGCAGAGCTCAGATATGAGCGCCACTATCAAATCAGCGTCCCCTGGATATCAAAACCCTCATGCCGCAACAGCCAGCGCTTGCGCTCCAGTCCGCCGCCGTATCCCGTCAACGCTCCGTTGCTGCCGATCACGCGATGGCAGGGGATGACGATGCTGATCGGGTTTGCGCCATTCGCCAGGCCGACCGCGCGCACCGCCTTCGGTCGCTTGATTTTCTGCGCCAGCGTGCCGTAGCTGATGGTCTGGCCCACCGGGATCGTGCGCAGAGCCGTCCATACTTCCCGTTGAAACGGCGTGCCGCCGGTGGCCACCGGGATCGCCTCGATCGCCTGCAGCTCGCCCTCCATGTAGCGTTGGATCTTGGCCGACAGGCCAGCCGGGTTGCGCGCCGGCTGCAATTCATAGCTGCCATAGTGCAGGCGTAGAAAACGATGCATGGCTTCCTCGTAATCCCAAAAATCCAGCGCCCGCAGATTTGCGCCATCCGACACCAGCAGCACCTCGCCGATCGGCGAGGCGAAACGATCGATCCAGAGTTTCATTTGCGGAGCTATCCTTTTCCGTTCGTGCGTGAGTCATTGCCGGCCGGCCGGCGCCGCCGACGCCAGGCCGGCCCACAGATGTTGCGCCGCATAGGCGCGCCAGAGCTGCCAGCCACCGGCCCGCGCCCGCAGTTCCGCCTCGCTCGGCTTGCGGCCGGCGAGCTTGCCCGCCGCGTTTTGCAAGGCTACATCACCCGCCGGAAACGCGCCCGGATGGCGCGAGGCGCGCAGCGCGATGTATTGCGCGGTGCAGTCGCCGATGCCCGAAATCCGCTTGAGCCGCCAAGGTAGGTGACTGCCGGGACAGTGCAGTCCCCAAACGCTTCTTTCTGAATCTCAGAATGGAACGGGTGTCGCAGCGTGACTATGCCAACCCCGTGGAGGCCAAAATCAATATCGCCGCCCACATCATTGGCTTCTACAATTGCCAACGTCTGCACTCAATTCTGGCAATCTGCCCTCCGTCCACGAACGGAACATGGCAGCAAAAAAACCTATCGTTGTGTCCGAATTTACTTGGCCCCCCCATACTTATTCAGCCTAGCCTTAGATCCTTGGTACCGATTCGGCGATAGATGAATATTCAGTTCAAGGATGAATGACAGTAGAATCCATAACCCCTTGATCCATTAAAAACCGGGATTCAGCGATAAAAAGATTCCGACACTTGATGGCTTGTCGGCGGCTGACTTCCAACCGCCGCCCGTCTAATCAAGGATCGGCGCGGGAGACGAGCCGGGGCGAGGGCGGAGGGGCGTCCTTGACCAGGCGGAAGCCCAGATGGGACATGGGACTGTAGGGATCGGAGCCACGCCGCGCGCTTGGCCGGTACGACAGGCAGTAGGATTCGTTGCACAGGAAGGAGCCGCCGCGAATCACCCGCTTCGGGGCATTTGCCGGCACTCCGGGTTCCGACGGATCGAAGGCATCGGACGGTCCCTGCGGATCGTTGATTGGTTTCTTGCCGAGGCGTGCCTGCATCGCGAAATAGTCGGCCCGATACCAGTCGGCCACCCATTGCCAGGCATTGCCGGTCATGTCGTACAGGCCATAGCCGTTGGGCGGAAAGCTTGTTGCCGGCATGGTGCCGGTAGCTCCGCCGGCCCGCGGACTGACCACCGGGAACGGTTGCTGTCGCGTATCCCAGTAATTGGCCTGCATCTTGCCATCAGGCAGCAGTTGGTCACCCCAGGCGTAGGTGGCCTGTTCCAACCCGCCGCGCGCCGCGTATTCCCATTCCGCTTCGGTGGGCAGGCGCTTACCCGCCCATTTGGCATAGGCCAGTACGTCTTCATGGCTGACCTGAACCACCGGATGGTCGCCCTTGCCCTCGATCGAGCTGTCCGGCCCCTGCGGATGGCGCCAATCCGCGCCCGGCACGTAGCGCCACCACTGCGAGTAGTCGGCGAGGTTGACGCGCGTGCCGGTGCCGACGAATACCATGCCGCCCGGGAGCAGCACGTCATCGGGCGGCTTCGGCACGCCGGGCGGCAACTGTACACGGATGGTTTCCCAGTCGGGTTTTTTCTCGGCGGTGGTGACGTAGCCCGTCTGCCGCACGAATCCGGCGAACTGGTCGTTAGTGACGTGGGTGACGTCCATCCAGAAGCCGCGTACCCCGACCGGATGCATGGGACGCTCGCTAGGCTGGGCCAGCTTGCTGTCGCTGCCCATCAGGAACACGCCGGGCGGGATCCACGCCATGCCCTTGGGCGTGGAAATACCGTCTCCGATTCTTACCGTCGGAGTTGGCATCGGCGGCGGCTGCCGCGGCCATGGGAGCCAGCCTAGCCAGCCCAGTGCCGCACCCGCAGCCGCCATTCCGACCGCCACGCCGCCGAGCAGCAGTCGGCGGCGCGGTTCAGTAGACGCCATAGGACTTCCCGCAAGTCTTGCCGAGGTTGTTCTGAACGATGTCGCCGTCGACCGTATTGGTCAGCCCATCGAAGACCTTGTTGACCATGAAGTCGTAGACGCTGGACAGCCCCCAATTCTTGGCGATCCGGCCCCAGTTCGCCAGGTCTTCCGCATTCACCACGCCGTCCCGGTTACCGTCGCCGGGGCAGTCGGGGTTGGAAGCCAGCATGCGGTCGAGCTTGGCGCGCAGGTCGTCGTAAACGGCCCGTATTTCCGGTGTCGCCGCCGGTAGCAGATTGCGGTCGGCCGTGTCGAGCAGGGGAACAGGCTTTGCCTGATTGACTTCATACAGCTCCTCGGTGACCGTGGTGCCGATGACATCCGTGGCCGGATCGTAGGTCTGCATGGTGTTTTCGATCAGCTTGTATTTGTCGTTGCGGATGGCCGTCGAGATTTCCGGCAGGATAGTGAAGGGGGGCTTGCTGGCGCGGTGGAGCGCCTGGTTGACGGCGCCGCAGCTCGGATAGCCCTTGCCGCCATTGTCGATCACGGAACCATCGCTATACCCGGAGCCCCACCAGACGCCCTGGTTGTCCTCGCAAACGCTCTTGCTGATCGGGATCTGGGTACAACTGGTGTTCACCACGCAGGGGCCGTTGCGGGCGCCGTTCGCCTGCTGGTTGAACCCGCCCATGGTGAAGTTGATGGTGCGCAGGCTGGGCTGCTCCGGATTGGTCAAGTAGGGCAGGATGCCGACCGAATCGACGGTGCGCGGCACCGCCTTATGGACGTCGATGCCGGCCAGTTCGCCGAAGAACTGGAACAGATCGACCGTGTTGACCATGTGGCCGACCTCGCGGTCCGGCTGCACCACCTGCGGCCCCGCGATGATCAGGGGATCCCATACCCCGGTCTGGTAGGCGGTGCCCTTGGCCCGGTCGGCCTGGAACGGCAGCTTGACCGCCGAGCCTAGCGTCCCGTTGTCGCCGACGATCACGATCACCGTGTTGCTCGCCTTCGGATCGTAGAGCAGGCGGCCATCATCGGCACGGCGGGCGAGCCCGGTCTGCACCAGCAGCCGGCCGAACTCGGCGTCCATGGCTTCGGTCATCTTGTCCTGGATCAGCCGCCCGCTGCCGGTAGCGGTGCAGTCCCACGTGTCCGAGGCCGGGCCGTTGCGGCTCAGCAGGCTGCCGGGCGGCTGCTGCCAAGGCGTATGGGCAGCGCTGTAGCTGACCGTCGCCATCCACGGCCGGTTCGGCGCGCGGGATTTGATCCAGCCGATCGCGGCGTCGGTTTCGATCCGGGTGCGGTGGCCGCGGGCGCGGGAGTCGGTGAACGGCACCTCCTGCACCTTGCCGCCGTCGAGGATGACTAGCGGCGACACGTAATGGCCGTTCTCGCGCTGGAAGGCGAGCGTGGATGGCGCTGAGCCGCAGGCCTGGTCCGGCACGAAGATGCCGCCGGCGTCCAGGCATTGCAGGCCGGCTGCATCCTGCGACGGCAAAGTGCGGCTGATCACCGTGCAGCTATTGTCGGCGCGATAGCAGGCGCCGGTGTCGGTGCCGCCGGCCAGTTTGCCCGGAACGAAGCCGCAGGCATGGGTTTTCGGAGGCGCGACGCCGCCGGCCGTGGTATCGATGGAGCTGGGTAGGCCGCCGATCCAGCCGTAGAAGTAATCCCAGCCCAGCACGCTCGGGGTGGTGTGGCCCGCCTCGTTGTTTTCGGGCCCGGCCAAATGGAACTTGCCGAACATCCCGCTTTCATAATTGGCCTGCTTGAGCAGTTTCGGCGCGGTCATGTCATACGGAGAAATCTGGGCGTTGGCGACGTCGTTCGGGCCAATTGCCTGATAGATCTGGGTCCGAAACGGATAGCGGCCAAGGAAGAAGGCGGCGCGCCCCGGCGAACATTCGGGCATCGACCAGGTATTGCGGAAACGCACGCCCGCGGCCGCGACGGCGTCCATGTTCGGCATGTTCGGCCCGGTGGCGCCGCCGTAGCCGAAGGATGCCATCTGGTCGATGCCGACGTCGTCCATGACCACGAAGAGAATGTTGGGCGGCTGATCCTTGACGGGAGCCGGGCTACTGCTACTGCCGCAGGAAGTCAGAGTCAGTACGGCGCAGGCCGTCGCGAACAGGGCGGGAAGCGTCTTGTGCAAAGGTATTCTCCTTGTCGGCAGCGACGCCGATTCAGGCAGAAGAGCCCCGAAGCCTCCATACTGGAAAACGCCCCTTGTCTCCTGCTGAAATTGTTATAAAAATTGCGATTGGGCAATGATCCTAACAGGTTTTCCCGTGCCGGCCACAGAATGATCGATCGGGGCAGCCGTTAGCTGTGGGTTCAGCCATTATGTGGGTCAATTTTCGGTCGGTAGATACGACGATTACAATGAGTCGCACCCGCACAAGGGCTTGAAGATGAAATCCCCACGGGAGTTCATCCGTGCCCAATTAGTCGCAGGGTGTCCGATTTAATAGGGGCAACTCCATGCAAGCACATCGGCGATTCGTGGCGCACATAGACATCCTCGGTATGCGAGCGATGGTTAGTCGAAATCCAGAGATGGCGTGGAATGTCCTTTCCGGCCTGGCCAACGTCCGAGATCACCTCGGCAAGTTGCAACTCACGCATATCGGTACGGCGCGTCAGAACATGCTCCTTGAAAGCGTATTCAGTGTCATGTTCTCGGACACGATTGTTTTGTTCACCAAAACTGAGTCCGATGAAGACCTTCAGGCCATTCTCATAGCTGCCGCCGAAACGCTGCATAAAGCTATGTGTGCTTTCGTTCCTGTTCGTATAGGTGTTGCCAGCGGCCAGTTCTTCTTCAACATCGAGGAATCGTTGTATTCAGGGCCGGCTCTCATCGAAGCGTATGAAAAGGGTGAGTCAGCGCAGTGGCTTGGCGTTGTCACAACCGAAGCTGTCTACAAGCAGTCCGTCCGAGCAAACTTCAGGTCAGGCACGAATGACGTTATCCCGGCCAGCATTCCTACGAAGAACGGAGTTGTTCCTGGGTATGCCATGAACTGGGTCGCCAGCTACCGACACGATTTCAAAGTCAAGCCGCCAATCTCAACCGAGCTCTTTTATTCTCAGTTCGAGCATGCGTTTGGCCCATTAGCGGAACTCCCGGAGAACGAACGGATGAAATACGTGAACACCACGAATTTCATCAACGAGCTTCTCGTAGAAATCTAACCAGTTATTGCACTGGACGGCCTACGGCCGCCAGTGAGCTCCAACGTTAGAGCGCAAACAGTGATGACTACGGAAAGCCAGAATGATTCCGCCAACGCTCTTCGCCTTGTGGCCGATCTATAGGCCTTGCTGCTTGCGCAGGGGGAGCGAAATCGGGTTCGAGGTGTGTCAGAAATCGGTGCCTTGCTGCAAGCTGGTGACATGGCGAGCGCCGCACCCTCATACAAGGTCATGCTCGCTGGAAACGGAAGCTTCAGCGATTTCTATATTCATGCGGGCGAACTCGACGAGCGTCGGCGACTCAATACGCCGCTTGATCAGTTGCGAAACCAACCATGGGCCGCTCTCGGTTTATGAGTGCCTGCGTAAAAATGCTCTCTAGCCCGAGTTGCAGCGAACGGCTTCGCCGCCGCTGAGCTTGAACGTTGAGTGTCTGCTTTTGCAAAGCACGGGTGACCGCTAAGGGTTGCGGAAGTAGTCCTTGCCAAACTTCCGGGATCGACAAGAAGCGAACGTTTATCAGCCGCTGCGCTGTATACTCCGGGTCTTTCTGCCGTATCTGACCCTACCATGCCCAATCCCGATCCCAATCCCAATCTGCCGATTCATGAAGACCGCCTCTGGCAGGATGGCGGCTGGACGGCGCGAATCATCAAGAACGAAGATGACGAAGGCTGGGCGGTCGCCATGTTCAAGGATGGCGAATCGGAACCTGCGCTGGTGGGGCCGTGGACCATGGGCCGCGACAAGAAGAATCCCAAGCCGCTTGACGCCAATGCCTTTTCCACGCTGGTCAAGACCGCGTCCGAGGTGTTGCGGCGGCATGAGCAGCAGCTGTACGCGGCGCTCAACAAGAGTGTGACGATCACGCTCGATGACGCGGCGGTCACCTTCACGCTCAACATCGTGCCGGATGACTATGAACCGTACGCTGTGCTCAAGGCGATCGATGAACAAGGGAGTGAGATCGCCCGCAAGCGGGTGGAACCGAATTTCAACCTGACGCGCGCAAGTGCGGCTGCCTGGGCTGACAAGAGTTTTGGCCGTTAAGCCAGCGGCGCGATCGGCAGCCCCTTCCGGGCGGTCCAGCTCGGGCAGTGCCCGGCGCTAATCGCCCATAAGCGGCCGCAGATATCAGACCGCGAATTCCGATCTTTCTCGACCGCCGATCACCGCTGCCGCTTCAACCGACAGGATGCAACGGGACCGAGTCGAAAGCCCGGACCGTCCGCTGGCGGTGGACGATCCGGCCCTTGATTCCGATGCGCGCTGTTGCACGCTCAGTTTTTCGCCAGCTTGGTGCCGAAAAACCCGGTCACGAATTCCAGCGACTGTTTTGCCGCCGCCTCGTTGCGCTGGTGGGTGACGAAGCCGCCGCGTCCCTTGTAGGCCGCGCCGTCGTGGTAATTCTTGTACTCGGAGTCCCAGCCGTGCGTGGCGTCCGGATAGACCGTCAAGCTGACCTGCTGGCGCGCATTGTCGGGCAAGGCGTCGACGAATTTCTGGCAGGTGTCGGGGTCATCGTAGGCGTCCTTTTCGCCGGCAAGGATATGCACCGGAGCGCCGGTCAGTTTCTGGTAGGTGCCCTGCTTGTAGACCGGATTCTTCCCTTCGATAGTGGCCAGATGCGCCCAGCACACCGGGTAGAGCGGCACATGCGCGCCGAACTTGTACTTGCCGCCGGTGTATTGCTGGGTCAATTCCTCCGACGCCGAAAACATCGACAGCAGGCCGCCGTGCGAGAAGCCGGTGATGCCGATCCGGGTCGGGTCGATTTCCGGTCGATTTGCCAGATAGGCCAGCGCGCCATAGGTGTGCGGCAGGTTCATCTGCGAGGTCTTCGGACGGCCGCCGCGCGCAAACAGGTTCAGCTCCAGCGTCGCGATGCCGGCCTTGTTCAGCGCCGCCACGTAGGGCGTCCGGGTCGGATCTTCAAAGCCGCCGGAACTGTGGATCACGACCACTGCCGGCAGTTTCTCGCCGCGTGGCGCCGGCAGCGTCAGCACGCCCTTGACCGGCGTGCTGCCGTCGATCAGGGTGCCGGCTTCAAACGAGACACTTTCCTTGGTTGGCGTATCCTGCGCGGTGGCGTACCCCAGTGCCAGGATGCCGGTCAGGAAAATGGCGCCGGCCAGGGAGGAGTTTCTGTTTTTCATGATTCCTCTCGACAAGTGGTGGAAGCCAGAAGCTAGCAAAATCCGGGGAAAATTGCATCACCTATTTGGGGGAGTGCCATCGCTGCGATGGGTGGCCTGCGGAGACTCGATTGCGGCGCTGACAATTGTGTCTTGGCGCCGGCCGGCAAAAATCCGGAGTAGTCCGTCGGGCTTTATCGCACCGCCTGCGCCGGTCCAGGCACGTTCGGCTTATGCGCTTGGTACAGCGTGCCGCTCTTCGCCTGGAAATCATTCCTGCCGTTCGATCACCCTGCCAATGGTTGCCAACATCCGCTCGCTCACCGGCCGCCGTTCCCATTCCCGCAGGTCGATTGCACAACTTTCTTTCAGGTCACGCTCGAAATCCGCCGCCAGCCGGCCGGCAATATTGCGGTCCATGATCGCCAGATTGACTTCGTCGTTCAACCCGAAGGAGCGGTTGTCGAAATTGGTGGAACCGACCACAGACCACAGGTGATCGACGATCAGAATCTTCGCGTGAACCATGCCCGGCTGGTATTCGTGGATGGCGATGCCGCCGGCGAGCAGCTCGCCGTACAGGCGCCGGCTGGCGTAGCGGGCCATCAAGTGGTTGTTGTATTTCCCCGGGACGATGACGCTGACCTTGACGCCGCGCGCGGCGGCCTTCAGCAACTCTCGCCGCATCGCGCGGTCCGGCAGGAAATAGGGGGAATTGATGCGGATCTCGGTCCGCGCCGCCGCGATCAGCAACTGGAACAGGACGCGCGCTCGTGTGGCGCGTCCCGCCGACGGGCTGCTGCCGGCAACCAGGCTCAGGCGCTCGCCCGCCACCGTGGGTTGCTCGAATCGGTTCCCGATTGGGAACACCGCCTCGTCGGCCAGCACTTCGCCGCTGCTCTCCAGCCAGTTTTCCAGGAAAACCGATTGCACCGCCGCCGCCGCGGGGCCGTCGACGCGCACTACCGTGTCGCGCCATGGCGGCAAGCCTTTCTCGCCCTGATCCCATGCGGTGGCGATGCCGGCGCCGCCGATGAAGGCGGAGGTGCCGTCGACGATCATCAACTCGCGGTGCGTGCGGTTGTTGAAGCGCTTCAGCGTGTACCAGCGAATCGGTTGATACCACGCCACATCGCCGCCGGCCGCACGCAAGCGGTCGAAGAAACGATCCGGCGTCAGCATGCTGCCGACCGCATCGACGATCACGCGCACCTTGACGCCGGCCCGGGCGCGCTCGGCCAGCGCGCCGACAAAGCGCTCGCCGATCGGCGTCGCGTGAAAGATGAAGGCTTCCAGGTGGATCGAGGTTTTCGCGTTCGTGATCGCCGCCAGTTCGGCCGGGTAGAAAACCGCGCCATTTCTCAACACCTCGCAGTCGCGAATTTCAAGCAGCGGCTCGTCGATCACGGCCGCCAGCAAGGGTGAAAAATTCTCGGAATCCGGCGCCGGCAATTCGAAGCCGATTTGGTAGGCAAGGCCCGGCTCGAACAGCACGAGGAAGAGCAGCACGCCCAAAACGCCGAGCGCAAGCAGGGCGGCCAGGTCGAAATAGTTGATCTCCATCGAGCTTGCCTTTCACGCGCGGGCGGAAGGAAAGTCAGGCGGCGCTGTTCGCGGTCGCGGGGTCCATGCGGGCGACCAAGCGAACCATCGGGCGGGCAGGAATGAAACCGGATGCGGACTGTCTGACTGCCTCAGGCTACCGAAGCTGGTGGCCGTTGCCAAGCGGGGAAATCAAATGGGTGTTGCCACTGCGTCCGCTTGCGACGAGGGCGCGATTCGGGGCGGCGCGGCCGACGCGCCGTGCAGCGCCGCAGCCCGCCCCTGGATTCTGGCGGCAACGATATTGGCGTCGAGCATGGTCTTCATCGACGGTACCGTCGCCAACGTGGCGCTGCCGGCGCTGCAGCGCGAGTTCGGGGCGACGGCGGCGCAGGTGCAATGGGTGATCGAGTCGTATGCGTTGTTCCTGGCGGCACTGTTGCTGGCCGGCGGCAGCGCCGGCGACCGCTTCGGCCGGCGCCGCGTCTTCGCGCTCGGCGTGGTACTGTTCGCAGTCGCTTCGGCCTGGTGCAGCCTGGTCGGCAGCATTGAGCAATTGATCTGGGCCAGGGCGGTTCAGGGTGTCGGCGGCGCCTTGCTGGTGCCGGGCAGCCTGGCCCTGATCAGTGCGTCTTTCCAGGAAGATATCCGGGGCCAGGCAATCGGCACCTGGTCCGGCTGGACCGCAATTACCGCGGCGCTGGGGCCGGTCATTGGCGGCTTCGTGATCGAACACTGGTCGTGGCGCTACGCATTCCTGATCAACCTTCCGCTGGCGGTTGTCGTGCTGCTGCTTGCCTTCCGCTTCATTCCCGAGAGCCGCAGCGGCCATGTCAAAGCCCGCCTCGACTGGGCGGGCGCGGCGACGGCCAGTGCCGGCCTGGGCGCGCTGGTGTTCGGCTTGATCGAATCGTCCGCGAGCGGATGGGGCAACCCTTGGGTGATCGGCGCGCTGCCGCTGGCCGCAGTGGCCTTGGCCGCATTTGTCCTGGTGGAGAAGCGGCATCCGGCGCCGCTGCTGCCGCTGGCGTTGTTCGGTTCGCGCGATTTCAGCGGTGCCAACCTGCTGACGCTGCTGCTGTACGCGGCGCTGGGCGGCAGCCTGTATTTTGTTCCGCTCAACTTGATCCAGGTGCAGGGCTATTCGGCGCTGGAAGCGGGGGCGGCCCTGCTGCCCTTCATCCTGACCATGTTCCTGCTGTCGCGCTGGGCGGGTGGACTGGTCGCCGAATACGGTGCGAAGCGGCCGCTGGTGATCGGGCCGGCGCTTGCGGCGCTTGGCTTTGCCTTGTTCGCGCTGCCCGCAACCGGCGGTAGCTATTGGACGACTTTCTTCCCGGCCGTGCTGGTGCTGGGATTCGGCATGGCGATCAGCGTCGCGCCGTTGACTACGACGGTGATGAATGCGCTGGACGGAAGCCTGGCGGGCGTCGCTTCCGGCGTCAACAATGCGGTGTCGCGCGTCGCCGCGCTGCTGGCGGTCGCGGTTTTCGGGATCGTCATGAGCGTGGCCTTCAAACATACGCTGGCCGCCGACTTGCACGCCGCGCCTGTGGTCATGCAGCAAGTGCGCGCGCAACAGGACAAGCTGGCGGCAATCGCGATCCCTGCAGCGGCGAGCGAGCCGGAACGGGCGGCGATCAAGGCCGCCGTCGCCGCTTCGTTCGTGGCCGGATTCCGTTGGGTGATGATACTGTCGGCGCTGCTGGCACTGGCCAGTTCGCTGACCGCGTGGTGGATGATCGGTCATTGAGGCGTCGTGGAGCGCATGGCGTCGGCGAACTGCTCCAGTTCATCGGCTGCCAGATCGGATATCGCCCAGTAGCTCATGCCGTTCTTACTCCAGTGGACCAGATGATAGCCATGGACCGATCGAGCATGCGCCTCTGCGTCGCTCTCGGTGCCGGGCCATGCGTAGAGATTGATCGGGTGCCGGCTGTGTCGATAGATCAGCGCCGCCACCGGCCGGCCGCCGAGATAATCGAGCCGCCCGCCTTCCAGCGCAAAGCCCTGCGGCGCCAGATCGACGACCGGCGGCGAAAAATCCAGCTTCCCATTGAACCAGGGTTTGACGGTGTGGCGGTCGCTCGACGCCACATCGGCCAGATGATCGACCTGGAGCGAGCGAACATGGCTGGCGACGATTTCTTCCGCCAGCCTGTCCTGGGCGGACGGCAGGCTGGAATACAAGCCGATGCTCCAGGCCAGCGCCAGCAGCATTGCCAGTCCGGCGGCGACGTTGAACCAGTTGAAACCCTGAAACTTCGGGTGCGCGGCATCCGGGTTGTCCTGTGGCAGTGCGGCCTGTACGCGGGCGGCCAGGCTTGGCGGTGCGTGGAAGTAGCTGGCCTCCTTTTGCAGCCGCGCGCTCAGGCCGCTTTGCTCGGCGTAGGCCTGCCGGCATTCGGCGCAGGCACCAAGGTGGCGTTCGACGGTGATCGCCTCCGATATGCCCAGTTCACGATCCAGGTAGGCAGGGAGCAATTCCAGTATTTCCTGATGGTTCATCGTCCCTCCTGCTGCGCCGGCGCAAGAAGTTTCGCCAGCAGTTTGCGGCCGCGCCCGAGGCGCGACATGACGGTGCCGATCGGAATGCCCGCAATCTCGGCGATCTGCTTGTACGAGAGAGCTTCCAGTTCGCGCATTACCAGCACTTCCCGGAACTCGAGCGGCAAGGATTCCAGCGCTTCTTGCAGTTGGCGCTGGTTGTCTTTGCGCAGCAGCAAAATTTCCGGATTGTTGTCGGTGTGCTGCATGCCGCTGGCGGCATCGGTGGTTTCCAAACTGTGCAGCGCCTCGTCGAACGAGGTGTGCTGTTTCCGCGCGCGATTTTCCTGGCACCAGGTATAGAAAGTATGGCGCACGATGGTCAGCAGCCAGGCGCGCGCATCTTCCCCGTGAAAGCCGTCGAAGAACTTGAACGCGCGCAAGCATGCTTCCTGCGCCACGTCTTCCGCATCAGCCGGGCTGCGGGTCAGCCAGCAGGCGAGATTGAATGCCGAACTCAAATGTGGTAGCACGATCGCTTCAAAGCGCTTCCTGTTTTTCGGGTCGATCATGCACGCCTTCCCGGGTTATTACAGCAAGACCACTGATGCGGAAATTTTATTCCCGAATCTATTCCAGAATTTATCCCGGAATAAGCGGCCGGGTCGGGAATAAATCGGTGCGGCGGGCGGTATGAGGGTATGGGTAGACGTCGATCAGGTAACCGACCTTATTCCGGAGGTGCTCATGGACAACATCATCAGCAGGCGCAGTTTTCTCAGGTTGGCCGGTGTTGGCGGCGCCGTCTTCGTTTCCGGCTTGAGCGGCTGGCCCGGCGCCGCCGCGAAGGCGGGAGCGGACTACGAGGATTTCTTTTTCGTTCAGTTGTCCGATTCCCATTGGGGTTTCGAAGGACCGCCGAATCCGGATGCACGGGGCACGTTGAAGAAAGCCGTCGCGGCGGTGAACGGTCTGGAGCAGGCGCCGGACTTCATCGTGTTCACCGGCGACCTGACGCACACCACCGACGACCCGCAGGAACGCCGCAAGCGGCTGGCGGAATTCCGGGATATCGTGGCCGGCCTCGCGGTGAAGGATATCCACTTCATACCGGGCGAGCATGACGCCTCGCTGGATCATGGCCAGGCCTATCAGGAATTCTTCGGCAAAACGCACTACACGTTCGATCACAAAGGAGTGCATTTCATTACGCTCGACAACGTGTCCGACCCCGGCGGCAGCATCGGCGAAGAGCAACTCGCCTGGCTCGCCGCGGATCTGCAGGAACAGCCGGAGGACGCGCGGATTGTCGTCTTTGCGCATCGGCCGCTGTTCGACCTGTATCCGCAATGGGATTGGGCGACGCGCGACGGCGCCAAGGCAGTCGATTTGCTGATGCCGCATGCCAATGTCACGGTGTTCTACGGCCACATTCACCAGCAAAATCACCACATGACCAGGCATATCGCCCATCACTCGGCGAAGTCGCTGATCTATCCGCTGCCGGCGCCGGGCTCGCAGCCGAAGCGCACGCCTTTGCCGTGGGATGACGCTCATCCCTATCGCGGCCTCGGGTTCCGCGAAGTGGGGGCCATGGCGCGCAAGGCGGAATACGCGGTGCTCGAACTGCCGGTGCAGAAGGGGGTGTCATGAACGTCAACCGTAACGTCAACCACCGGCGCCGCCTGCTGCTGTTCGGCGCGGCGGCGGGTGGGCTGGGCGGGTTGGCTGCGCTGGCGGTGACGGCCGATGCGCAACCGCAGGAGCGCATCGTCAAGGTGGTGGCGAAGAAATTCGACTTTACGCCGGCCGAGATTCGCCTGGAAAAAGGCGTGCCGGTGGTGCTGGAGTTGACGACGCTGGATGTCGTCATGGGCTTCAATGCGCCGGACTTCGGGGTGCGCTCCGACATCTTGCCGGGAGCGGTGGCGCGGGTTCGCTTCACCCCGGACAAGGCAGGCGAGTTTCCATTTCACTGCGATATATTTTGCGGCTCCGGTCATGAAAACATGGCCGGCGTCATTGTGGTCGGTTGACGCGCCGGGACTGCAAGGGAGGGCGGCAATGCCAGTGCCTTGCTTGGTCAGTGGGTGGGTTATTTCAGCGGCATCGCTTGCAGATAGGCGGCGACGTTTTCCATGTTCTCCGGCGTCAGCGAATGGGCAACGCCTTTCATGATCTCGCCTGCCGGCCGTTGCTCGGTGCGCTGGAAAACCTTCAGCTGCTTGACCAGATAGTCCGCATGCTGGCCGGCCAGGCGCGGAAATTGCTGGTTGCCCTGGGCGTTGGCCCCATGACAGGCGGCGCAAGCGGGCACGTTGCTGGCCGGGACTCCTTTTTCAAAGACCGTCTGGCCTTCGCTGATGCGCGCGGCGTTTGCCGGCGCGCCGGCAACGGGTTGCTGGGCAGCATAGTAAGCGGCAAGATCCTTGATCTGTTCATCGGTCAGATGTGCGCTCAAGCCCCACATGTATTCAAAGCCGGCGGGGTCGGAGCGGTTGTGGCTGCGGAATGATTTCAATTGCGCGACAAAATAGACTTCCTGTTGTGCGGCCAGGTTCGGGAAGTTCGGCGAAACCGAGGTTCCGGCGACTCCGTGGCAATTCGAGCACACCTGCAATGCGATCGTCTTGCCGGATACATTCGGATCGCCGAGCGAACGCGAGCGCTCCGGCGAGGTACAGCCGGAACCGAGCGCCGCCAGTAGCGGCATCAAGATGAGCAGAATCTTTTTCATTGCGATCTCCGGTCGATGCCCTGTTCCGATGGTGCAAGCGATATTTTCCTCACAGGCGGCGTAGCAAACTCACGCCTTCAGTACGCTGCCCACAGATAGAGGAAGAGGGTGTTGTTGTCGCTGGCGTTGCGGCCCGCGCCGTCATAGTTGGTGGAGGCGCCGTTGAAGCGGTCGAATTTGAAGTATTGCAAGCCGACTCGCATGTATTGAACCGGAGTCCAGAACAGCTCGGGTATCCAGCCGCGGGTGTCGGGATTGTTCGTCAGGCTGCCGCTGATCGGAATTGGAATCGTCGTTCCGGTGCCGGTTCCGTCATCTTGCAGCCCTGGGTAGAGGGTCGCGTCGGACGATCCGGTGGTGCTGAAATAGCTGAGGCTGGCGCCATATTTCGCGCGATAGATATAGCTGCCTTTCAGCTTGAACTGGTTGAGCGTGTTGGATCCGTTGGCGGCGATGCCGGTGACATCGCCGCCGCTGATGTTTTCCCGGATGTAACTCACCTGCGCAGTCACGGTGTGCGGGTCGAGGATGTACTGGTATTGGGCATCGATGCCGCGGTCGCGGAAGCGGGTAGTGGGGCCGTTCGGGACGGCCGGGTCGGGATAAACGTCGGCCGTCATGCCGAACAAGCCGATCATCGCGCTGTGCGGACCCCATTCGTGGTTGAGAGCAACCCGCAGATAGGGATTGGCGCCCTTCAAGCGATTGCCGATGTCGTTGCCTTGTGACAGCAGGGAAAACGCCCCGGTGGCAGCCCGATACGCGGCCAGTTCCGCGTACACCATCTTGTTCCAGAAAACATACGCCCCAATGCCGGCGCTCTGCTGTCCAAGCTGGCTGATCATCGGCGCCGCGCTCGGGCCGGTGAAGCCGAATGTGGTCGGCACGTATTGCACCCAGGCCGGTGCCGTATTCCAGACGTCGGCGACCGACGGGTTGTTGTTCAGGCTGAAGCCGAAAATCAGATCCCGCTTGTCGTCGATGAAGCGATCGGCATAGCGCACGTCGATATTGTCGGCATGGGATTGTCCGTTCCATGCCAGGGTATCCGGATTCTGGTTCGCATAGTTATCGTAGGTGACCTGGGCGAACAGGCCCAGATTGTCGGTGACCTTCCCGGCCAGGAAGAGGCTGCCGGTCTGGAACAGCGCCACCGCATCCTTGGGAAAATCGACCGACGGCGTATCGCTGATGGTATTGCGCGTTCTGGTGTAGCTGGCCAGCGCCATCACCGATAGCGGCACATTGTTGCGCTCGCCGATGGTGTAGCCGGTGAGTTTGAACAGCCGGCCATACGGAGAGAGCTCGGGAAACTGGCCGCCGGCGTGGCACGCCACGCAGTTCTGGCCGGTCTGCCGCGCGAAGACCGGGAGCGCCTGTGCGGCGAGTGGAGCCAGCAGCGCCAATAGTGCCAATATCCAGCGGCCGGTGCGGCGTGCGAATAGGAAGGTGGGGCGGCCATTGGATGGGTGCATGTTGCGTCTCCTTTGTGACTCGGTGTTCACTTGTTGCCTGTGTCAGTGACCGCACCGACTGCAATCTCAAATTCTTTCCGGCACCGCAAACATGTCCCTGACGCCCGGCCATTCCCTGCAAAAAACGCTCGGGGCTGCACTCTTTGCCCCCATCTTCGAGAAAATCCTACGGCACAAAAGAAGGTTGCCGTTCATAATTTCCTGCCTATTGACTTCAATCAATGATGGTATTGAAGGCAACAAAAAAACAACGAATATGCCTGGTTAAAAAAGAAGAACCTGGGGGGCGGTTTCAAAGACGAAGTGCAACACCGATCAACGGAAGGAGGGCGAGATGCGCTAGCATTCGAACCCTTTGACCAGCCAGTCGAAAGTTGCCGAATATGCGCTATACGCACCTCACCCGAGACGAACGATACCAAATTCACGAACTGCAGGCAGACGATCATTCAGTCAGCGAGATTGCGCGCCGGCTGGGGCGGCATCGCTCGACGATCAGTCGCGAACTGCGGCGCAACCGGGGCGTGCATCAATGGCGGCCTGGCCAGGCACACGATAAAGCCTTGGCACGGCAACAGAACAGTCGTAATGCGAGCCGGGTTGCCGACGCCGCCTGGTTGGCGGTTCAGGCCTATATCCGCCTGGACCTGTCGCCCGAACAAGCGATCCACCGCCTGACGCTGGAACGGGGCAGCCCGATCGGCATCAGTCATGAGAGCGTCTATCAACGGATCTACGCCGATCGGCGTGGCGGCGGCGATTTGATCCGGCACTTGCGCAGCCAGAAACCCCGGCGCCAGCGCCACGGCAGCGGCCGGCGGCGTCGGGGAATCCTGCCGGGCCGGATCGGCATCGAGCATCGTCCCCTGATGGTCGAGCAACGCCTGCGGCTGGGCGATTGGGAAGGCGACACCGTGATTGGCAAAGGCCAGCAAGGGGTGCTGGTGACGCTGGTGGAACGGCGGTCGCGCTTCACCCTGGCCGCCCCAGCCAACAGCAAGCAGGCCGAGGGCGTGGGTGCGGTGGTGGTCGATTTGCTCAGCCCGCATCGGCGGGTGTGCCACACCATCACCTTCGACAACGGATCGGAATTCGCCGACCACGCCTTGATCAGTGCCCGCCTGCGGGCCGATGTCTACTTTGCCCGCCCCTATCATTCCTGGGAGCGCGGCCTGAATGAAAACACCAATGGCTTGCTCCGGCAGTATTTCCCGAAGAACACCAATCTGAAAACCGTCAGCCAGCAAGCGCTCCAGGCCGCCGTCGACAAACTCAACCACCGCCCCCGCAAATGCCTTGGTTACAGAACCCCGCATGAGGTCTTTTACAACCTTGCTACACTTCCTCTGGATTTAGCCTATGTTGCACTTCGTGTTTGAAACCGCGGGGAAATGTAGGCCAGTATGCAATTAAAAACTATATTTTTAGAGCGGTATTGATGCACAATTGACGGAGTATCTGCTGATGGACGCTATTTTTTGGCGCTCTTGGCGACGACGCTCCCGATCCCCGGTGCTTATGCGAATATCAGGGAGTCCCCACCTGGAGCTTGCCTGTCCGGGACTCCCGCGAGCGCCGCGGAAATCGGGGCCGGAGCGGGGCGGCGCGGCGCGCATCGCCCCTTCAATTTTTCGGAAACCAGCCATGCCGCAAACCGTCGAGAAGAATCAGCCTGGAGCAAGCCAGACGGCGCCGGCCGAACATCTCGACGTCCTGATCGTCGGTGCCGGTCTGTCCGGGATTTGTGCCGCTTACTACCTGCAGGCGCGCTTGCCGCAAAAGCGGTTCGCGATACTGGAAGGGCGCGATGCGATTGGCGGAACCTGGGACCTGTTCCGATATCCTGGAGTGCGCTCGGATTCGGACATGTTCACGCTCGGCTACAGCTTTCGCCGTTGGCGCAGTGACAAATCGATTGCCGACGGCGCTGCCATTCGCGAATACATCCGGGGCGTGGCCAGCGATTTCGGCATCGAAGAAAAAATCCGGTTTCGCCATCGCGTGCTCCAGGCCGCATGGTCGTCGTCCGACGCACTCTGGTCGGTGGAGGTGGAGACTGGCGGCGAGGCACCAACGCGTTTCACCTGCAACTTTCTCTTCATGTGCAGCGGCTACTATGACTATGCAAACGGCCACCTGCCGTCGTGGCCCGGCATGGAGGATTTTGCCGGGAAAATGATTCACCCGCAGCACTGGCCGAGCGACCTGGATTATGAAAACCGGCGCGTGGTCGTGATCGGCAGCGGCGCCACGGCGGTGACGCTGGTGCCGGCGCTGGCCGAGAAGGCGGCCCAGGTGACGCTGCTGCAGCGCTCGCCCACCTATGTGGTGGCGCGCCCGTCGAGCGACAGGCTGGCGTTCTGGCTGCAGCAGGGCTTGCCCGGAAACCTGGCGCACAAACTGGTGCGATGGAAAAATATCTTGCTGGGCATCGGTTTTTTCAGCCTCGCGCGGCGCAAGCCGGCCCTGGCCAGACGCGTGATCCTGAAAGGCGTGCAGATGCACCTGGGGCCGGATTTCGATGTCGCGCGCCATTTCACGCCCACCTACAACCCGTGGGAGCAGCGTCTGTGCCTGGTGCCGGATGCCGATCTTTTCAAGGCGATACGATCGGGAACCGCGTCCATCGTGACCGATGAAATCGACTCGTTCACCGCGACCGGACTGAAGCTCCGTTCGGGAAAGCATCTCGACGCCGACCTGATCGTGACTGCCACCGGACTGACGGTGCGGCTGTTTGGCGGCATGAAAATCATCGTCGATGGGGTAACGAAGGATATTGCCGAAGCGCTCTCCTACAAGGGGATGATGTTCTCCGGGATTCCCAATTTTGCCTCTGTGTTTGGCTACACTAACGCGTCATGGACGTTGAAATGCGAACTGACCGTGAAATATGTCTGCCGGTTGTTGCAATATATGGATGAGCACGGATTTGATACATGCGTGCCATCCCGGCCGACGGAACGCATTGCCGAACTTCCGGCGCTGGACTTCAGTTCCGGGTATGTCCTCCGGGCGAACCAGGTGTTGCCAAAGCAAGGCGCGAAGAGGCCCTGGAAGGTCTATCAAAATTACTTCCTGGATCTGATGGCGATGAAGTTTTCTGCCGTGAACGATGGCGTCTTGCGGTTCGGGCATCGAACTGCCCAGGCACGCGATGCCTGATGAGGCAATCGGGAGGTTTACCTTTCCGGCGTGACAGAATCGGTTACGTCAAACTGACTGGATACCCATGAATGTATTGCTGATGCTGCTCGGTACTGTTTTGCTGGCCGTCCTCGTGCTGGCGGCTTTTACGGCCTTCACCGCCGCACAAATAGAAAAGGGCTTCGCGCCGAACGGCAAGTTCGTCGAGGTCAACGGCACCCGGATTCACTATCTCGATCAAGGGCAGGGGCCGGTGCTGCTGATGATCCATGGCTTGAGCGGCCAGCTGCGGCATTTCTCGCATTCGCTGATGGAGCACCTGACTGACGAGTTTCGCGTGGTGCTGATCGACCGCCCAGGCTGCGGCCATTCCGAGCGCCTGGCCAGCGGCTCGGCCGGCATCCGGGCGCAGGGCGAATTGGTTGCGCAATTCATCCAGGCCCTGGAGCTTGGCCGTCCCCTTTTGGTCGGCCATTCGCTGGGCGGCGCGGTGGCGCTGTCGGTGGCGCTGGATCACCCCGAATGCATCGGCGGCCTGGCGCTGATTGCGCCGCTGACCCACGTGCAGGAGCGCGTGCCCAGCGTATTTGCGGCGCTGGCGATCCGGTCGAAATTGCTGCGCTGGATATTCAGCCGGACCCTGCTGATTCCGTTCGCCATTCTGACGAAGGATGAAACCCTTAAGCTGGTTTTCGGGCCCGAGACGGCGCCGGCCGACTTTCCGACTGCCGGTGGCGGCTTGATGAGCCTGCGTCCCGACGCCTACCGCGCAGCGTCCGACAATTTGCTGAACGTCGGCGCCGACCTGCCCGGACTGGTCGAGCGCTACCGTTCGCTGTCGCTGCCGATCGGGATCCTGTATGGCGATGCAGATCGCATCCTCGACTGGCAAAAACACGGCGCTTCCATGCGCGACAAGGTGGACGGCTTGCAGCTGGAAGTCGTCCCCGGAGCCGGCCACATGTTGCCGCTGACGAAGCCCGCGGCCAGCGCCCGCTTCATCCGCTCGGTGGCCGTCGCCAGCTTCGCCAGAGCCTGAGTTCCTTCATCCCCATCCGCTTTCAGGAGACCGTCATGTCCGTCAATGCACTTGCCGCCTGGCACCACGTGGTGCAATCCCGCAATCCGAAGGAACTCGACTCGCTGCTGTCCGAGCACGTCGTTTTCCATTCGCCGGTGGTGCACACGCCGCAGGTCGGCAAGGCGATCACCATGCAGTACCTGGCGGCCGCGCTGCATGTGTTCGGCAACGAGTCGTTCCGCTACGTACGCGAAGTCGCCGACAGCCATGACGCGGTGCTCGAATTCCAGGTCGAGATCGACGGCATCAGCGTGAACGGGGTGGACATGATCCGGTGGGACGACGCCGGGCAGATCGTCGACTTCAAGGTGATGCTGCGCTCGCTGAAGGCGGTCAACCTGATCCATCAGAAAATGGCGGCGCTGCTGCAGGCGAATCGGTAACGCAGGAAACTAGCGCGCGGCTTCCGCCAATTCGCGCGCCAGCCGGTTGTGCCGCTCGCGCAGCACACCGGTGTCTGTCGTGGTGCACACGCCTGCGCGCACCACCACGCGGCCGTTGATGATGCTCCAGGCCACGTTCGACGGCGTGCAAAACACCAGCGCCGCCACCGGATCGTGCAGCGCGCCGGCATAGCCGAGTTGCTGCAGGTCGAACAGCACGACGTCGGCCGCCATGCCCGGCTTCAGGGCGCCGATGTCGTCGCGGTTCAAGACCTTGGCGCCACCCAGCGTCGCGATTTCCAGCGCCTGCCGTGCGCTCATCGCCTGCGGGCCGCTGCTGTCCCAGTGCGCGACGCGCTGCAGCAGCAGCGCCTGCCGCACTTCGCCCAGCAGGTGGCCGGCGTCGTTCGAGGCCGAGCCGTCTACCCCTAAGCCGACCGGCACACCGGCATCCAGCATCCTGCGCACCGGCGCGATGCCGGACGCCAGCCGCATGTTGGAGCAGGGGCAGTGGGCGACGCCGGTATGGGTATGGCCGAACAGCGCGATGCCGGCCGCGTCGAGTTGCACGCAGTGCGCGTGCCAGACATCGTGCCCGACCCAGCCGCAATCCTCGGCGTACTCGGCCGGCGTCATGTTGAACTGCTCGCGGCTGTAGGCGACGTCGTTCAGGTTCTCCGCCAGATGGGTGTGCAGCGAGACGCCATAGCTGCGCGCCAGCGCGGCGCAATCGCGCATCAGCTCGCGCGACACCGAAAACGGCGAGCAAGGCGCGACCACGATCCGCTGCATCGCATAGCGTTGATCGTCGTGGTAGGTCTCGATCAGGCGTTGGGTATCTTTCAGGATTGCCACTTCGTCCTCGACCACGCGGTCCGGCGGCAGGCCGCCCTTGGACTGCCCGACGCTCATCGCGCCACGCGCGGCGTGAAAGCGCATGCCGATCTGCTGCGCCGCTTCGATGCTGTGGTCGAGGCGGCAGCCGTTCGGGTAGATGTACAGGTGGTCGCTGCTGGTGGTGCAGCCGGACAGCATCAGCTCTGCCATCGCGGTCTGGGTCGAGACCCGGATCATTTCCGGCGTCAACCCGGTCCACACCGGATACAGGTTGGTCAGCCACTCGAACAGCTCGCCGTCCTGCGCCGCCGGCAGCGCGCGCGTCAGGCTCTGGTACATGTGGTGGTGGGTGTTGATCAGGCCCGGCAGCACGACGTGATGGCGGGCGTCGATCACTTCATCGGCGGCTGGCGGCAACTCATTGCTGGGGCCGACCTGTTCAATGACGTTGTCGCGGATGAAGACGGCGCCGTCGGCGATTTCGCGGCGCGTGTCGTCCATCGTGACGACTACGGCGGCGTTGCGGATCAGGAGTGTTTGGTTCATGGTTTAGTGGCGCTACCAGGTTTGCGACCGGAAGTTGCGCAGGAAGTCGAGGAAGATCTGTGCCGACACTTCGGCATCGTCGGCGGTCATGGTTTCCAGCGGATTGTGGCTGATGCCGCCGTTGCCGCAGCGCATGAACAGCATGGCGACGTCGGTGATGCGCGCCAGCGCCATGGCGTCGTGGCCGGCGCCGGACAGGAGTTCGAACGCCGGCACGCCGGCGCGCTCGGCTGCTGCTGCCAGTTGCTGCATCAGCCACGGCGCGCAAGGAGCGGCACGGGCACAGACGGCGCGTTCGATCTTGACCTCGATCTGGCGCCGGTCGCAGACCGCTTCGATTTCGCGCAGCACGTCGGCCACCGCCGCATCGCGCGTCGGGTCGTCGGCGGCGCGGATGTCGAGCGACAGCCGGCAGGCGCCGGGGATCACGTTGACCGAGCCGTGCGGCACCTGCAACTGGCCGACGGTGCCGACCAGCGACGGCGCCTGGCTGCAGCGGCGTTCGACCGCCAGCACGATTTCGGCGGCGGCGGCGGCGGCGTCGCGGCGCATCGTCATCGGCGTGGTGCCGGCGTGGCTGGCGACCCCGGTCAATTCGACCTGGTAGCGCGAACTGCCGGCGATGGAGGTGACGATGCCGACCGGCAGATTCCGTTCCAGCAGCACCGGCCCCTGCTCGATGTGGACTTCGACATAAGCCAGCAGCTCGCTCGGGTTGCGGCCGAGGAAGGCAATCCTGGCGGGGTCGTGGCCGGAATCCTGCAGCGCGGCGCGCATCGTGATGCCGGCGGCATCGGTCTTGTCCAGCAGGCTCAGGTCGAACTGGCCGATCACGGCGTTGCTGCCCAAAAACGTGCTCTTGAAGCGCACCCCTTCCTCTTCCGAAAAGCCGATCACTTCCAGGTGGAACGGCAGCTTTTCGCCGCGCTGGTGCAGATGGCGCACCACCGCGATCGGCAGCAGGATACCTGCGCGGCCGTCGTACTTGCCGCCGTTGCGGACGGTGTCGTAATGCGAGCCGGTTATCAGCGTCTTGGCGCCGGGTACATCCGACAGATAGCGGCCGACCACGTTGCCGACCGCATCGATCTCGACCTGCATGCCGGCATCAGTCATCCATGCCGCCAGTTGCGCCGCCGTCTTGCGATGCGCCGCGGTCAGGTAGGCGCAGGTCAGTCCGTCCTCGTCGTCGCTCCACGCCCCCAGCGTTGCAGCCCAGTCCATGATCGCCGCGCCCAGCAACGGCTGGCAGCCGAGCAGGTCGTTGATGCGCAGTTCGGCGATGCGGTGGATCTGGCGCAGGCACTCTGCCATCTCGTCCGCCGGCTGGTTTTTCAGGCGGCGGGCAAAGGCGCCGATGATCGCGCTGCGCGTCAGGCCGCGCCCGTCCGGGCCCTTGACCGCGAGGATGAAGGGAAAGCCGAAGCGCTCGTTATAGTCGGCGTTGAGTTTTTGCAGGGTGGCGAATTCTTCGGCGCTGCATTGGTTGAGACCGGCCTTGGCCTGCTCGCCGGTGGACTCTGCCGTCAGCTGCCCGGCGATGGCGGCCTTGCCCGCCAGTTCCGGGTGGACGCGGATCAGGTCCAATTGCTCGTCCCGGCTGGCGGCCGATACCTCTGCCTGCAGCGCCAGCTTCAGCGCGGTGGCCGTTGCGAACGGGCGGCGGGCGGCGGCGCGCTGCGGTATCCACGGCGAGTGTTCGTAGATTCCCTGCAGTGTGGCGGCGAAAGCCGCGGCGTCGCAGATGTTCAGGATATCGAGGGTCGTCATGGGGCGTCTCCGGCATTGGAGTTGGTTTAATTTGTCGCTGCAAACCGGTCTGCCATCGGTGCGCTCGCATGGTTCGTATACAGCCGATCATATAGGCGCCGGCCAATGCTGATATATGATCTGGAGAATACAAGATTTCAATTTGACGATATAGGCCGAGCAATCGGAAAACTGCGATGGGGAAGCTGCGATGGGAAAGCTGACTACGCACGTGCTGGACATCACCCAGGGCAAGCCCGGCGCCGGCGTCGCGCTCGAACTGTATGCGATCGACGGCAGTCGCCGCCGCTTGCTGAAAAGCGCGCTGACCAATGCCGATGGCCGCTGCGAGGCACCCCTGCTGGAGGGCGAGGCGCTGCGCGCCGGCTGTTATGAACTGGTGTTTGCCGCCGGCGACTACTTCGCGCGCCAGGGCGTGCCCTTGCCGACACCGCGCTTCATCGACCGCGTCACGCTGGCGTTCGGCGTCGCCGATCCGCAACAAAACTACCATGTGCCGCTGGTGGTCTCGCCGTGGGCATATTCGACTTACCGCGGCAGTTGAACAGCGCGATCGGTTAAGCGGCAACGAATCAAGCGGCCACCAGAGACTGGGTGGCGGCGCCGACCAGGTCGCGCAGCCATTTGTGCTCGGTGGCTTGGTGCACCCGTTCGTGCCACAACTGGTAATAGCGGATCGGCGGAAACTTGATCGGCGAGACGAAGCTTTTCAACGGCAGGATTTTTTCATAGAAGCGCAGGAACTGGGCGCCGGTGGTCAAGACCAGGTCGGTCTGCGTCAGCATGTGCGGGATCAGGTTGAAATAGGCCGATTCCACCATCACGTTGCGGCGCAGGTTCTGGCGTTCCAGCCAGGCCTCCACCAGCCCGCGGTTGCCGCGCAGGAACGGCGAGGGCGCGATGTGTGGCAGCGCCAAATAGTCTTCCACCGTCATGGCGTCGGCCGCGGTGCGCCGGGCATACGGGCTGTCGGCGCGCATGATGCAGACGATCGGGTCGTCGAACAGCTTGGACAGATGCAGGTGCTGCGGCGGTTCGTTCCAGTTGGCGATCACCAGGTCCAGATCGCCGTCGGACAGCAGGGTGGCGTAATCGACCGCCGGCCCGAGGCCGTGGATCACCACCCGGCTTTTCGGCGATTCGCGCCGGATGCGTGCCACCACGCTCGGCAGGAACTGGCAATCGAGGTAATCCGGCGCCGCGATCTGGAAGGTGCGCGCCGCATCCTGCGCCACGAACGGCAGCTTGCGCACGAACAGGCGCTCGGTTTCGTCGAGAATGCGCTTGGCCGGCTTCAACAGGCTTTCGCCGTGCTCGGTCGGGATCATGCCGCGCGCGCCGCGCACCAAGAGCGGATCGCCGGTCAGTTCGCGCAGCTTGCGCAGCGAGGCCGAAATCGACGGCTGCGGCTGGTTCAGCTTCAGCGCCACGCGCGACACGTTCTTCTCGCATAGCAGCAGGTACAGGATGCGGATCAGGTGGATATCGAGATGATCGGGCAGGTTGGCCATGAAAAATCATATGGATGGGAATATGTTGAATATACTGCTGATTGAATGAATAAAGCTACCTGGGCGTTTATCTTGCGAAGGTAGCGCCCCCGGCCGGCGGACGCGAGCAGGACAAGAGGGCGAGAGGAGTGCATGGAAGCGTTGTGGCTGTCGTACGGCGTCGAATGGGCGAACTTGCTGGTGCGCTGGCTGCACCTGATCACGGGCATCGCGTGGATCGGCGCCTCGTTCTATTTCATCTGGCTCGACAATTCGATCAAGCCGCCGGCACCCGGCTCCGAGCTGGAAAAGAAAGGCGTGGCGGGCGAACTGTGGGCGGTGCACGGCGGCGGCTTCTACCATCCGCAGAAATACCTGGTGGCACCCAAGGAGCTGCCGGCCGAACTGCACTGGTTCAAGTGGGAAGCCTACTGGACCTGGCTGTCCGGCTTTGCGATGCTGTTCATCGTGTATTACTTCAACGCCAGAGCGATGATGATCGACCAGTCGGTCGCCGACCTGGCGCCGTGGCAGGCGATCGGCATCGGTATCGGCACGCTGGTGGCCGGCTGGCTGGTGTATGACCAGTTGTGCAAGTCGCGGCTGGGCCGGCACGAGGGCTGGCTCGGGGCGGCAATGTTCGTCTTCATCGTCGCCGTCGCCTGGCTGCTGTCGCAGCTCCTCTCCGGACGCGCCGCCTACATCCACGTCGGCGCGATGATCGGCACCATCATGGTGGCCAACGTCGCGCAGGTGATCATTCCCGGGCAGCGCAAGCTGGTGGAAGCGATGCGCGCCGGCCAGGCGCCCGATCCGGTGTATGGACAGCGCGGCAAGCAGCGCAGCGTGCACAATAACTACTTTACGCTGCCGGTGCTGTTCATCATGATCAGCAACCACTACGCGATGACGTACAACCATGCGCACAATTGGCTGGTGCTGGCGGCGATCATGGCGGCCGGTGTGCTGATCCGGCACTATTTCAATCTGCGCCACAAGGGCCGCAACGCCTGGGGTTATCCGACCGCCGGCGTGCTGCTGCTGTTGACGCTGGCGGTTGCGATCGCGCCGCGGCCGGCGCCGCAGGCGGCGATAGGCGGCGAGCGAGCCGCACCGGATTTTGCGCGGGTGCAGGCGGTGATCGACCAGCGCTGCGTGTCCTGCCATTCGGCAACGCCGACCCAGCCCGGCTTCGCCAGCGCGCCATTGGGCATGATGCTGCAAACGCCGGAGCTGATCCATCGGAACGCGGCGAAAATCTATCAGCAAGTGGTGCAGTTGAAGGCGATGCCGATCGGCAATCTGACACAGATGACGGACGAGGAGCGGGCCTTGATCGGCGCCTGGTTCGAGGCCGGGGCGAAGTAAGCGAATTCAGGAATTGAACCTGTCGTTCACGCACGAACGACACAATCACTCACACGGAAGCGAATGAACCATGACCACCATTGCCATCGACGGTTTCAACCTCACCGCCCAGCAAGTGCTGGCCGTTGCGCGTGACCCCGGCGTCAAGGTCAGCCTGGCCGACTCTTCGCGCGCGGCGCTGCGGGAAAGCCGCGACTACATCGAGGCGACCTGGATGCACGACGGAGCGCCGATGATGTATAGCTTCAATACCGGCGTCGGCCTCTTGAAGGACACCCGCATCAAGGTCGAAAACATCGGCCTGTTCCAGACCCAGATGATCAAGGCGCACGCGGCCGGCCTGGGCGAGCCGTTTTCGGAACAGGTCAGTCGCGCCACGATGCTGTTGCGCGCCAACGCCTTCGCCAGCAACTACTCGGCGCCGCGTGTAGAGGTGGTGGACCGGCTGCTGGCTTTCATCAATGCCGGCATCCATCCGCTGATGCCGCAGAAAGGCTCGGTCGGCGCTTCCGGCGACTTGGCGCCGCTGGCCTATCTGGGCGCGGCGCTGGCCGGCTTCGAGGAAGCCGAAGTGATGTACCGGGGCCAGCGCATGCGCGCGCCGGCCGCGATTGCCGCCGCCGGCATCGCGCCGGTGCAGTTCGAGCTGAAGGCCAAGGACGCCTCGGCCATCATCAACGGTTGCACGGTGTCGCTGGCGGTGGCGCTGCTGGCGGCCGACGACGCCCGCAATCTCTTGAGCGACGCCTGTTTGTCGCTCGGCCTGACGCTGGAAGCGATGCGCGCCGAACTGGCCGCGTTCGATCCGCGCATTCACCAGGCGCGCCCGCACAAGGGCCAGATCAAGAGTGCCGCCATCATCCGCAGGCTGCTGGCCGGCTCGAGTCGCGCCACGCACGCGGCGCGCGCGGTGCAGTTCCCCGGCGAGTCGCGCCGCGCCGACATTCCCTATACGCCGCGCATCCAGGACGTGTATTCGCTGCGCTGCGCGCCGCAGGTGTACGGCCCGGTGTTCGACGCGCTGGATTACATCGACACCATCGTCGCCACCGAGATCAATTCCGCCACCGACAACCCGCTGATCTTCGGCAAGGACGGCGGCGGCTTCGAAATCATTTCGGGTGGCAATTTTCACGGACAGTATCTGGCGCAGGCGATGGATTTGCTTGCGATATCTGTGGCCGATATAGGGAGTATCTGTGAGCGCCGGATCGCGCGCCTGATCGACCCGACCCTGTCCTGGGGCTTGCCGCGCAACCTGATGTCGGGCACGGCCGGCGTCAATACCGGCTATACCGTGGTGCAGTGCTCGATGAGCGCGCTGGTGATGGAAAACCGCACGCTGTGCATGCCGGGCAGCGTCGACAGCATCCCGGCCAAGGGCAACAGCGAGGACCACGTCTCGAACTCGACCTGGTGCGCGCGCAAGGCCGCCACCGTGGTCGCCAACACCCAGTACATCGTCGGCGTCGAAATGCTGCTGGCGGCGCAGGCGCTGTCGATGACCGCAGACCTGCTGCCTGGCTTCGTGCTGGGGCAGGGCACGCAGGCCGCCTACGACGAAGTGCGGCGCCAGATCCCGGCTTGCCTCGATGGCGACCGCTGGTTCCACAACGACATCGCGGTGGCGCACTCGTTCGTCACCAGCGGCTCGGTGCGCGCCGCGGTCGAGAAGAAGATCGGCAAGTTCGCCTGAGTCAGCCGGCTCGGTTCAGGCTTGCGCCGAACGAAATTCGCCCGGCGTCTTGCCGGTCCATTTCTTGAAGGCGTTGCGGAAGTTGGCGGCATCGGAAAATCCCAGCGCCGCGGCGATGTCCTCGATGCTCATGCGGGTCTTGCGCAGATAGCTGATCGCGAGTTGCCGGCGCACGTCGGTCAGGATGGTCTGGTAGGACACGCCCTGCGCCTGCAGCTTGCGGCGCAATGTGCGTTCGGTCATGTGCAGGCGCCCGGCGACGCTTTCGATGTCGGGAAAATGTCCGGGGCTTTGCATCAGCATGCCAAATACCTGGCTGGCCAGGCCGGAAGCGGTGCGCAATTCGGCCAGCAGTTGATCGCAGGTCTCGCGCACCAGCGCGGCGGTGATCGGATTGGCGTAGGTCAGTTTGTGCCGCAACCAGTCGCCGTCGAAACGCAGTTCGTTGCGCGCCTGGCCGAACTGGACCGGGCAGCCGAGCAGCGCGTCATAGCTGGCGGCGTGGGCCGGCGCCGGGTAGGCCAGGCGGATCGCGCACGGCTTGACCGCGGCGCCGAGGATGTCGCCGTGCAGAGACAGCTGGGTGCCGAGCTGGAATTCCAGCACGAAGCGGAACAGCTCGCTTTCCATGCCCAGCCCCAGGATGTCGGAGAAGCTCCAGGCCGCTTGGCCGTCGCTTTCGTCGAAGGCCAGGCCGACCAGCGGCGCCGCCAGCGGCCGGTAGCGCAGCGCGAACTCGACCGCATCGCGCGGCGTCGCGCTGCTCAGCAAGGCATAGCCGTACAGCCCGAGGTGGGTGATGTGGATGCGCCGGCCGGCGCGCAGTGCCAGTGCATGATCGGCCGACAGGCGCTGGGCATTGGCGAATACCGCCAGCAACTGGCGCGCCGAGATGCGGGTGGCGGGATGGCCGACCTGTTGCGCATCGAGCCCGCTGCCGGCCAGCGCCGCCTCGGCGGCGATGCCTTCCTCCTTCAGGATCTCGAGCATCAGCGCGACCTTGTGCGGCGGGTCGACCGGGCTGTCGATTGCGGGGAAAACCTGTTCCATGTCGGCGATCCGTCTCCTTGCGTTTCGTGCCATACATTCCGGCGGCATTTTTTTGTCGATACTAGCATGCACCCAGGCAACACCCGCTGGGCGGCGCCTGTCCGCACCGCACAGCGAAATGGCCGGAAAGAACCTGTTGCGCAAAGCTGGATTTGCCGACAATCGCCGCATAAACCCAATCTTCACGGAGACTCGACCATGACGCAGCGGGGACCATCATGGACGCCTTGATGCATATCGATCAGGTGCGGCTGAACTTCAATCCGCAGGCGCTGCTGGCGCTCAATCTGGTGCTGGCGTTCGTCATGTTCGGCGTCGCGCTCGACTTGAAGATCGGCGACTTCAAGCAGGCATTGCGAACGCCGAAGGCGCTGGCGATCGGCCTGTTCGGCCACCACCTGCTGTTCCCGGCCGGCACCTTCGCCTTGATCCTGCTGCTCGATCCGCTGCCGTCGATCGCGCTCGGCATGCTGCTGGTGTCGTCCTGCCCGGCCGGCCATATCTCCAACTTCTTCACCCAGCGCGCCGGCGGCAATACCGCGCTGTCGGTGTCGATCAGCACCTTGTCGACCGTCGGCGCGATCTTCATGATGCCGCTCAATGTCAGCTTCTGGGCCAGTCGGCATTCCGGCATGCAGGCGATCATGCAGGACTTCGCGCTCGACCCGTGGTCGATGCTGACCGACGTCGGCTTGCTGCTGGGCGTGCCGCTGGTGCTCGGCCTGTTCATTTCGCATCGCTATCCGGCGCTGGCGGCGCGCGCGCTGAAGCCGATGCGGCTGCTCTCGCTCATCATCTTCGGCCTGTTCGTGTCCGGCGCATTGGCCGCCAACTGGAATTTCTTTTTGCGCTACGGCGCGATGGTGGTCGGCGTGGTGTTCATCCACAATGCCTGCGCGCTGGCTTGCGGCTATTGGCTGGCGCGGATCACCGGCCTGCCGGAGCGCGACCGGCGCGCGGTGGCGTTCGAGACCGGCATCCAGAATTCCGGCCTCGGCCTAGTGCTGATCTTCAGCTTCTTCGGCGGCCTGGGCGGCATGGCGATCGTCACCGCCTGGTGGGGCATCTGGCACATCTTCGCCGGCATGGCCTTGTCAAGCTGGTGGATGAAACGCTCGCCCGCCGCGGCGAACCGCCTCGCATGAGCGGCCGCAGGGTCCTGGTGACCGGAGCCGGTGGCTACCTCGGCCGGCAACTGGTGGCGGCGCTGGCCGCGCGCTTGCAGCAGGGCGGAACCGGTTGCGTGGTCGCCAGCGACGTGCGCGAGACTCCGGCCGAATTGCGCCAGCCGGGCGTTACCTACCTGGTCGCCGATGTCCGCGCACGGGGGCTGGATGGCATGCTGCGCCGCCATGCGATCGATACCGTGGTACACCTGGCCTCGATCGTCACGCCCGGGCGCGACAGCAACCGCGCCTTCGAATACAGCGTCGATGTCGACGGCACCCGCAACGTGTTGCAAGCCTGCGTCGCGGCCGGGGTGCGGCACATCATCGTCTCGTCCAGCGGCGCCGCCTACGGTTACCACGCCGACAATCCGGCCTGGCTCTCCGAAACCGATCCGGTGCGTGGCAACCAGGCCTTCGCCTACTCCTGGCACAAGCGCCTGGTGGAGGAAATGCTGGCCGAATACCGCGTCACCCAGCCGCAACTGGCGCAAACCATTTTCCGCATCGGCACCATCCTTGGCGCATCGGTTCACAACCAGATCACCGACCTGTTCGAAAAGCCGCGCCTGATCGCGATTCGCGGCGCCGACAGTCCCTTCGTCTTCATCTGGGATCAGGACGTGGTCGGCGCCTTCCTGCACGCGATCGAGGGTGGCCGGGGTGGCATCTACAACCTGGCCGGCGACGGCGCGCTGACGATCGCCGAGCTGGGCCGGCGGTTGGGCAAGCCGGTGGTTTTCCTGCCGGCCGGTCTGCTGCGCTTCGCCCTGCGCTGGCTGAAGGCGCTCGGCTTGACGCAATACGGGCCGGAACAGCTGGATTTCCTGCGCTACCGGCCGGTGCTCGACAACAGCCGGCTGAAGGAAGAATTCGGCTACACGCCAGCCAAGACCTCGGCCCAGGTATTCGACTTCTGGCTGGCGCAGCGCGCCGGCCGATGACAAAAACACGGGGGACGAAAGCATGCAACGATATTCACAGCGGCGCTTGCCGTGGCTGGCGCTCGGCGCAGCCTTCACCATCTTCGCCACCACCGGCAGCAGCAGCGCGGCGGAGATCACGGTGACCGATGCGTCCGGGCAGGCACTGGCGACGGTGATGGTGACGCAGACGCTGGCCCGGCCGAATCCGCCCGACACCTCGGACGGCGGCTACCAGCAGCCGGGCAGGGCGCATCGCACCGATACCGAACACAGCGCGTTCACCGATGGCGCCGGCCGCGCGCAACTGCCGCAGCGCAGCGGCGCCACCGTGGTTCGTTTGCGCAAACCCGGCTACCAGGACCGGATCGTCAACGCGCCGGCCGGCCAGAGCGCGCTCAAGGCGACGCTGCAGCCGGAGACCAATCCCGCCAAGCTGGCCGAGGCGCGGCCGGCCAGCAGTTGGCTCGGCGCGCTGGATGTCGGCACGGTGGACGCCAAGCGCCATTTCCAGATGCAATGCGGCTTTTGCCACCAGCAGGGCAATGCGATGACGCGGGCCGAGCGTTCGCCGGACGAGTGGCGCAATACCATCGACCGCATGGTGCGCTACGGCTCGCGGCTGCCGACCGAACTGCAGAAGTCGCTGCCGGAAAAACTGTCCGCCGGCTACCGCCGGCTGCGCGACAATCCGTCGCTGGTGCAGGGCGGCATAGCCTGGGACGGCAGTCTGTCGCAGGTGAAGATCACCGAATGGCCGATCGGCGACGCCATGTCGCAGACGCACGACATGCTGATCGCTTCCAATAAGTTGGTGTACGTGGCCGACAACATCCAGGACCGGCTGTATGAAGTCGATCCGCACACCAATGCGGTCACGGTCTACAAGATTCCACATTTGACGGGCGATGCGCCGGGCGGCCTGATTTCCGGCCGGCTCAAGGATTTCCCGCGCCACGACAGCACCTCCAACGCCCACTCGCTGGCGCAGTCGCCGCGCGATGGCCATATTTTCATCACGCCGTCGGCGCAGCGGCGGCTGGTCGAATTCGATCCGCAGACCAAGGCCTTCACGCTGCATGAGATCGGCGCCGGTTTCTATCCGCACACGATCCGCGTCGACCAGGAGGACCGGGTCTGGTTCACGCTGGCACTGTCCAACCAGGTGGCGCAGTTCGACCGCAAGACCAAAAAATTCACGCTGTACGACCTGCCGGCGCGCGGCTTCAAGGAAAAGCTGATCTCGAAGGCTATCGGTTTTCTGTTCAAGCTGATGAACTGGGGTCTGCCGCTCTCCAACTGGCTGTCGATCGACTGGGAATCGACCGGATTGCCGCTGGTGTATGGCATCGACGTCACGCCGGATGGGACGGTCTGGTTCGCCCGCTTGCACAGCCGCGAGATTGGCAAGATCGAGCCGGCCAGCGGCAAGGTGACGATGATTCCGACGCCGTTCCTGGGACCGCGCCGCTTGCGTGCCGATGCCGACGGCAACCTGTGGATCGTCGCCTTCGGCGAATCGAAGATTGCGCGCTATGAACCGAACAGCGGCAAGTTTTCGCTGTTCGACCTGCCGGTGCAGCCGCGTGGCAGCGAGACGCCGTACGCGCTGAACGTCGACAAGAAGCGCGGCATCGTCTGGGTCAACGGCAACCAGTCGGACGCGCTGTATGGCTTCGACATCCAGTCGGAGCGCTGGCGCACGGTGCCGCTACCGCGCCGCACCACCTTCACGCGCGACGTCGAGATCGACGACGATGGCAGCCTGTATACCGCCAACTCGAACTTTCCGTCCTGGCAGATCGAAGGCGGCCAGCCGACGCTGATTCGGCTGCAATTCCAATGAGCTGCTTTGCTGCGCCGGCATGATGCGCCACTGGCCGTTTTTTCTGTCCTGCCTGCTGGCGTTTACCGGCGGCCACATGGTCAATTACTCGGTGATCATGTATGCCCAGGAAGTGTTGCAATCGGACCTGCTGTCCGGCATCGGCTTCGGCCTGTGTTTCGGGCCGCCCTTGCTGCTGGGCTGGTATGCCGGTGTCTTGTGTGACCGCCATGCGCCGGTGGCCATCATCCACGCTGCGCAAACCCTGTTCGTGGCGGCGGCGCTGGTGCTGGCGTCGGCGCATCTGCTGCCGAGCGAGCCGGCCACGCGCGTACCGCTGGTGCTGGGTGCGGCGCTCTTGGCAGGCATCGGCTGGTCGTTCGCGGCGCCGGCACGTATGACCACACTGGGGCAGATGGTCGGCGCGGCCGAACTGCGCCGCGCCTCGCTGCTGTTCAACCTGCTGGTGATGCTCGGTTTCGGCCTCGGGCCGCTGGCGATTTCGCTGTGCCGCATCGCATCCGGCTGGCCCGCCGTATTCGCGCTTGCTACCGTCCTGTCGGCGGCGAGTTCGCTGCTGTTGCTGCGCGTGGCGAGCCGCGCCAGAGGCAAGCCGCACCTGCGTATCCGCGAGGAAATTGCCGAAGGCGTGCGGGCGGTGCGCGCCAGCCCGTTGATCGCGCAGTTGCTGGCGGCGGCGGTGCTTGGCTACACCTTGATGGGACCGCTGCAGGTGCTGCTGCCCAAGCTCGCGCGCGGCGAACTGGGCTTGAGCGAGCTGGGCCGAGGCGCCTTTCTCGGCGCGCTGGCGCCAGCGCTGATTGCCGGCGGCCTGCTGTGCCTGCCGCTCGCCCGGCTGCTGCCGCACGGCAAGACCATCCTGGTTGCGCTGCTGGGCTCCGGCGCGCTGTTCGGCGGGCTGGCCAACATCCATGCGCCGGTGCTGGCGGTGGCGTTGCTGGCTGGCATTGGCGTGCTGGGCGGCATCGCGATCAGCCTGATCGTCGCCGGCATCCAGGAAAATGTCGACGACGCGGTGCGTGGCCGCGTGCTCAGCATGTACACGATCATCTCTCAATCTGTGCCGGCCGCGTCCGGCCTCGGTGCCGGTGTGCTGGCACACGCGCTGGATGCGCGGCGCGCGCTGCTGGCTAGCGGCATCGCATTATTTGCGGTGGTGTTGCTGGCGGCGGGGCGCATGGCGGTGTTGCGCGGCTATCGCGGAATGACGAAACCGGCACCGGCGCCGGCGCGCGCCGCCGGCTCGGGCCAAAACTGAGCCGGCGGACAAGCACCGGCAATTTCTCATGTCGCTAGTTTCAATAAAAGCGGAGTATGTTGAAATTCCGTAATAAATGATTGCGGAAAATGATATTGTATCTTTGAGTATGTGGTTTTCCGAGCCCCGGCGCCGCGACATGATACGTAGTAAATCAGTTCCTTTCGGCAATCTTTATATATAATTTGCCATCCCGCATTTCACGCTAGCCCGCCTTTTTTCCTGTCCACAAGTCTTGCTGGAGCCCGCCATGCACGCTGTCACGCCTGTTCCCGTTTACCTGCAGCGCCTGGCGCTGGCCTTGCTGCTAATGACGCTCGCCGGCTGCGCCAGCATGTCGAAAGAGGAATGCCTGACCGCCAACTGGACCGAGGTCGGGACACGCGATGGGCAGAATGGCGAGCCGCGCGCGCGCTTCGCCAGCCATGCGGAAGCCTGCCGCGAGGCTGGCATCATCGCCGACCAGCCGCGCTATATGATGGGTTGGGAGCACGGTATCGTTTACTTCTGCACGCCGCCAAACGGCTTCGAAGTCGGCCGTCGTGGTCGCTACTACACCAACGGTACCTGCCCGCCGGCGCTCGAACCGGGATTCCGGCACGGTTACGATCGCGGCTACGACATCTACCGTGCCCAGCAGGAAGTGGATCGCGTCCAGAACAACCTGCGCGAAAAGCAGCGCAAGCTGGACCAGTCCAAGGACGACAACGAGCGCCGCAACCTGCGCCGGGAATTGTCCGACCTCGATTTCGACATGCGGCGCGCGCGCGACCGCCTGTACGACGCCGAGCGCCGCGCGCGCTACTGACGCCGCCGGCCGCGGCGGTCAGGCGGCGCGGCGGTGCAGGCAACGCCCGGCGGCGTAGGTGGCCGCCACCGCGCGGTCGTCGCCCAGTATCGCCAGCGCGAACAGCAGTTCCTCCAGGCTTTCGGCGCGTTCGGTGCGGCGCGCCAGCAGGGGTGTCGCCCGCGGGTCGAGCACGATGAAGTCGGCTTCGGCGCCCGCCGTGAAATTGCCGATCGTCCCTTCCAGCCGCATGCTGCGGGCGCCGCCCAGCGTCGCCAGATAGAACATGCGCAGCGCCGGCAGATAGGTGCCGCCCAGGCGCGCCACCTTGTAGGTTTCGTTCATCGTGCGCAACATCGAAAACGCGGTGCCGCCGCCGACGTCGGTGGCGATCGACAGCGCGATTTGCGCCGCGTCGGCGCGTGCAAAATCAAACAGGCCGCTGCCGAGAAACAGGTTGGAGGTGGCGCAGATGGCAATCGACGACCCGCTTTCCGCCATGCGGGCGCGATCGGCGTCGTCCAGCCAGATGCAGTGGCCGTACATCGAGCGCGGGCGCAGCATGCCGTAGCGGTCGTACACGTCCAGATAGCTGCGCGCCGTGGGGAACAACTGCTTGACCCAGGCGATCTCGTCGGCGTTTTCCGCCACGTGCGTTTGCAGATAGACGTCCGGGTAAGCTGCCGCCAGTTCGCCGGCCAGCTGCAGTTGCGCGTCGCTCGAAGTCGGCGCGAAACGCGGCGTGATCGCGTACGACTGGCGGCCGCGTCCATGCCATTTCCGGATCAGCGCCTCGCTGTCGCGCGCGCCGCCTTCGGCCGTGTCCTGCAGGAATTCCGGGCAGTTGCGATCCATCATGACCTTGCCGGCCGCCATGCGCAGGTTGCGCGCTTCGCTTTCCGTGAAAAAGGCATCGGCCGATTCCGGGTGCACGCTGCAATACACCATCGCGCTGGTGGTGCCGCAGCGCAGCAGCTCGTCGAGGAAGAAGCCGGCAACTTCGCGCGCGTGCTCGCGCTCGCCGAACTTGCTCTCGGTGGGGAAGGTGTAGGTCTCCAGCCACGGCAGTAGGCCCGGAGCCGGCGAGGCGATGATGTCGGCCTGCGGAAAATGCAGATGGGTGTCGATGAAGCCGGGCAGGATCAGCTTGCCGCGCCAGTCGTGCACCGGCGTGTCCGGGGCCAGCGCGCCTTTCAGTTGCGCGTGGTCGCCGGCAGCCCGCACGCGCTCGCCATCGACGATCAGCAGGCCATCCTCATGCCAGTGGCAGGCGTCGTCGCTGAGTGCGGGATCGGCGTGGAAATGCAGCAGGCTGGCGCGATAGGCTTGTAGTGACGGAGTGGCGGGGCTGGTCATCGGATGGTTTTGTCCTGTGGTTCAAAGGCGAGAGTAATACCTGCGTGTGGGCGGGCGTGCTGGCTGCAGCCCTAACGCGCCGCCGATTGTAACGGGCGAATGTCGGTGTCGATTTGCCGTGCAGCTTCCCAGATCTGCAGCAACTGGGCGGCGACCGCCACCGCGATCACCGCCGGCTCCTTGCCGCGGATGCCGGGAATGCCGATCGGGCAGGTGATGCCGGCCAGTTGCCGTTCGCCGATGCCGCGCGCGCGCAGTCGCCGCTCGAACTGGGAACGCTTGCTGTGCGAGCCGATCAGGCCGAGCCAGCCGGCGTCGCCGCGACGCAGGATGGCTTCGACCAGTTCCTGGTCCAGCGCGTGGCTGTGCGTCATCACCAGGAAATGCGAGCCTGGCGCCGCGCCGGCAATCAACGCCAGCGGCGTATCCGTGATCTCGACTTGCACGTTGGCTGGCACCTGGGCCGGGAACAGGTCGTCGCGCTGGTCGATCCAAGTCACATGACACGGCAAGTCCGCCAGCGCGCGCACGATGGCGGCGCCGACGTGGCCGGCGCCGAACAGGTACAGGTGGGCGCGCGGCACCAGGCAGGGGTCGACCAGCCAGCGGCTGCCGCCTGCGGTTTGGATGAGGTGGCAGGGCGCATCGGGATCGAAGCGCGGGACCGCGGTTGCCGGTGCCGCTGCGGTGTCGATCAGGCTGCCGTCGCGCGCGCACAGCAGCGGCGCCAGCGGCAGGTCGAGCGCAGCGAGGCGCCAGGTATCCTGGTGCGCCTGGCGGCGCTGCAGCAACTGCCGGACATGGCTGGAATCATTTCCGGGATCGGCTTCGATGCGCTCGAAAGCCAGATGCACTACGCCGCCGCAGCATTGCCCGAGGCGTGCCGCCAGCGGAAACCGCTCCAGCCGCCGTTGTACCGCCGTGTCGTCGGGCAGGTGCAGCATCTCGCGCGCGATCTCGAGCGCGCGCAGCTCCAACTGGCCGCCGCCGATGGTGTCGAACTGGCGGCTGGCGGTCACCGCCATCTTGGCGCCAGGCGCGCGCGGGGTGGAGCCACGCACCGCCGCCACGGTGACCAGCACTGCGGCTTCGGTTACCTCCTGCGCCAGCGCGTTCAGCCAGTCTTGCATGATGATCGAACCCAATGAGCTAGAGCAGCGTGGCGAGACCGGCATCGGCGGTGGCCCCGGCCTTGACATTTGAGCCGCTCGCGCCGGCCGCGCGCAGCGCCTCCACCGCGTTCAGGATTTCCTCGCTGGTGGCCGGCGCGTTCAGCGGTGGATTGACGCGGTAATCGGCGACGCTGGCGACCGCATCGCGGATCGCGAAGAACACCGAGAACGGCAGCAACAGCGGCGGCTCGCCGACCGCCTTTGAGCGGTGGATGCTGTCGGCGACATTGCGGTTTTGGAATAGCTGGACGCGGAAATCCGGCGGACAGTCGGACACCGCCGGAATCTTGTAGGTGGACGGCGCGTGCGTGGTCAGTCGGCCAGCGGCGTCCCAGCACAGTTCCTCGGTGGTCAGCCAGCCCATGCCCTGGATGAAGCCGCCTTCGACCTGGCCGATGTCGATTGCCGGGTTCAGCGAACAGCCGACATCGTGCAAGGCATCGGCGCGCAGCAGCTTCCATTCGCCGGTCAGGGTATCGACCACCACTTCCGACACCGCCGCGCCGTAGGCGTAGTAGGAGAACGGGTGGCCGGTCATGCTGGCCGCATCCCAGTGCAGGTCGGGCGTGGCATAGAAGCCGTCCGACCACAACTGGATGCGCGCCTGGTAAGTCTGGCCGACCAGCGTACGAAACGGGATCGCCTGCTGGTTGACGTAGACGTGGTTGTTGGCGAAGCGCACCTGATCGGCGCGGCCGCCGTATTCCTGCGCGGCCAGCCCGGCCAGCCGGCGGCGGATCTGGTTGGCCGCATCTTGCGCCGCCTTGCCGTTCAGGTCGGCGCCGGTGGACGCCGCGGTGGCCGAGGTATTCGCCACCTTGCCGGTATCAGTGGCGCTGCTGCGCACTGCCGAAAGATCGAGGCCCAGCTCGTGCGCCACCACTTGCGCCACCTTGGTGTGGATGCCCTGGCCCATTTCGGTGCCGCCGTGGTTGACCAGCACCGAGCCGTCCAGGTACACATGCACCAGCGCGCCGGCCTGATTCAGGTGAGTCAGGTTGAAGGCGATGCCGAACTTGACCGGAGTCAGGGCGATGCCTTTTTTCAGCACCGGGCTGGTCGCGTTGAAGGCGCGCGTCGCCGCCCGCCGCTGCCGGTAGTCGCTGTCGGCCTCCAGTTGCGCGACCAGTTCGTGCAGGACGTTGTCCTCGACTTTCTGCCGGTAGGGTGTGGTGTTGCGTCCTTCGGCGTCATTGCGGCCGTAGAAGTTCAGGCGCCGGACGTCGAGCGCATCGCGCCCCAGCGTGCGGGCGATTTCGTCGATCACGTATTCGATCGCAAGCGCACCCTGCGGACCGCCGAAACCGCGGAACGCGGTGTTCGACTGGGTGTTGGTCTTGCCGCAGAACGCCGCGATCTCGACGTCCGACAGGTAGTAGGCATTGTCGAAGTGGCACACCGCGCGCGTTGCCACCGGCCCGGAAAGATCGGCCGAAAAGCCGGCGCGCAGCACCATCTCGACCTTCGCCGCCAGGATGCGACCGGCGTCGTCGTAGCCGACCGCGTACTCGTATTCGAAGGCATGGCGCTTGCCGGTCACCATGAAGTCGTCGTCGCGGTCGGCGCGCAACTTGACCGGGCGCTGCAGGCGGGCAGCGGCTAGTGCGGCGCAGGCGGCCCACAACGCCGATTGCGATTCCTTGCCACCGAAACCGCCACCCATGCGCCGGCATTCGACCGTGACGTTGTGGATCGGCAGCGCCAGCGCATGGGCGACGATATGCTGCATTTCGCTCGGGTGCTGGGTCGAGCAGAACACCAGGATGCCGCGCTCTTCCTTCGGGACCGCGTAGGAAATCTGGCCTTCCAGGTAGAACTGTTCCTGGCCGCCGACCGAGAGCCGGCCTTCGACACGGTGCGGCGCCCGCTCGAAGGCGTGGCGGCAGTCGCCGCGCGAAAGGCGCATCGGCGGCAGCACGTAGGACTCGGCCTCGCGCGCCGCGCGCGGCGTCAGCACGGCCGGCAATTCTTCATAGTCGATTTTCGCCAGGCGGGCGGCGCGGCGTGCCTGGTCGTGGCTGGCCGCCACCACCAAAAATACCGGCTGGCCGACGTATTGCACCAGGCCGTCGGCCAGGATCGGGTCGTCATGGACGATCGGGCCGCAGTCGTTGACGCCCGGGATGTCTGGCGCGGTCAGTACCGCCACCACGCCGGGCGCGCTGCGCACCGCCTCCAGGTCGAGCGTGCGAATCCTGGCGTGCGCCTTGGACGACAGCCCGAGCGCGGCATGCAGCGTGCCGCGCAGCTCGGGCAGGTCGTCGGTGTACAGCGCTTCGCCGGTCACATGCAGCGCCGCCGATTCATGCGGATGGGCGCGGCCGACTTCGGCCCAGGCTTCCAGTTCGGCTGGCGTCGGAAATGCTTCGGTCTGCTGATTCATCGCGTGCTTCCTCACAGGCTGGCAAAGGCGTTGACGGCGGCGTTCGGCAGCGGCGCTTCGGCCCGGGTTTCCAGCCAGAAGCGGCGCAGCAGGTTTTGCGCCGCCTTCATCCGGTAGGCCGCAGAGGCGCGCATGTCGGACAGCGGCGCGTAGTCTTCTGCCAGCATCGTGACCGCAGCTTCCAGCGTCGCCTCGCTCCACGGTTGCCCGTCCATTGCCGCTTCGGCCCTGGGCGCGCGTTTTGGCGTGGCTGCCATGCCGCCGAAGGCGATGCGTGGCTGGCGCACGATGTCGCCCTGGCCGTCGCGCACGAACGAGAACGCTGCACAGACCGCCGAGATGTCCTGGTCGAAGCGCTTGGCCAGCTTGTAGGTGCGGAATTGCAGGCCCGGCCGCGGCAGCGGCACCAAGAGCGCCGCGACCAGTTCGTCCCGCCGCATGTCCTTCTTCTGGTAGGCCAGGTAGAAATCCTCCAGCGGCATGCTGCGCCGGCCGCCGCTACCGTGCAGCACCGCTTCGGTGCCGAGCGCGATCAACCACGGCATCGAGTCGCCGATCGGCGAGCCGTTGGCGACGTTGCCACCCAGCGTGCCGGCGTTGCGGATCGGCAGCGAGGCGAAGCGCTGCCACAGCTCCGACAACTGCTGCGGATAATGCCGGCACAGCGCGCGGTAGGCGTCCTCCAGCGACACGGCGGCGCCAATCTCCAGCTTGCCGTCCTGTTCGCGCAGGGTTTTCAGCTCGGTCACCTGGCCGACGTAGAGGATGTCGCCCAGTTCGCGCAATTGCTTGGTGACCCACAGGCCGATATCGGTCGAGCCGGCCAGGATCACGGCCTCCGGATGGGTGCGGCGCAATTCGATCAGTTGCGCCAGCGTGCGCGGCGCATGGAAGGTACGGCCGTCGTGGCTGTACGCGAAAGCTTGATCGCGCTGCAACTCGCGCAGCGGTCGTTCGACCGCACTGCGATCGAAGGCGACCGGCGGCAGTTCGCCCATGCGCCGCGCGGCGTCGATGATCGGGCGGTAGCCGGTGCAGCGGCACAGGTTGCCGGACAGCGCATCGTCGATTTCCTTGCGGCTCGGCGCGCCGTGCTGGCCGTCGCGCTGCAGGTACAGGCCCCACAGCGCCATCACGAAGCCGGGCGTGCAAAAGCCGCATTGCGAGCCGTGGCATTCGACCAGCGCCTGTTGTACCGGGTGCAGCGCGCCGTCCGCCTGTTTCAAGTCTTCTACCGTGAACAGAGCCTTGCCGTCCAACGTCGGCAGCAACTGGATGCAGGAATTCACGGTCTTCAGTTGCAGGCGGCCGTCATGCAATTCGCCCACCAGCACGGTGCAGGCGCCGCAATCGCCCTCGGCGCAGCCTTCCTTGGTGCCGGTGCAGTGCAGGTCTTCGCGCAGATGCTGGAGCACGGTGCGGGTGGCGGCAACATTCGCTACTCGCTGGACGCCGCCGCGATGGTAGAAGCGGATGGAATCGGACATGAGGTCTCCGTGCTGTTCTGGTTTACCGTTTAGGGTAGCACTTGTACCGGTGCCGGCTATAAGCATGCGGCGATAGGGGCCATGCCCGGCGGCAATGTGCGCCGGCGCCCGCCAAGGTGCGGGCACGCATGAAAAACGGCGCCCGCAGGCGCCGTTCGCAGGCAATTGCCGCCGCTTAGAACTTGTGGCGGATACCGACGCCGAAGCTGTTGCCGCTCGACATGTCCGTGATGCGGTCGTTCATGTAGACCGCATACAGATCGGTGCGCTTGGACAGGCCGTAGTCGTAACCGAGGGAAGCGGTATTGCGGGTCGCGCTGGCGCCAGGGATATTGCTTTTGGTTTGCGCCCAGGCGGTGAGGATCTTGCCGGCCCCGACCGGTGCGCTGGCACCGAGCGACCAGGTCTTGTAGTCCTGGCTGACCGTGTCGATCGCAGTCTTTTGGTAAGTGGCAAACAGCTTGACGACGTTGAAGTCATAGCCGCCGCCCAGGAACCACGTCTTGGAACGGTTCGGCAGCAGCGCCGGCTGCGGGTTCGACAGTTGCGCATTCTCGTAGAATGCGGTCAGCGACAACGGGCCGTTGAAATACAGCAGGTTGCCGCCGACATTGTTCTTGCCGGTGGCGCCGGCCTGTTCGCCAAATTGATAGTGCAGGTTGGCGGTCAGGCCGCTGAAATTCGGCGTGGTATAGATGACTTCATTGCTCCAGCCGGTATCGGCGGCGATCGTACTGCCCCAGCCGGAGGTATTGCCCGGGCGGAACATCAGCGGCACGTCCATATGCAGGATCAGCGGCGCGAAGGTGAACGAATCGCCGAACGGATTGAACAGGATTGACGGCAGGAAGTTCGGCGCCAGGCCGCGTCCCAGCGTGACCGTACCGAAATTGCCGGAGAGTCCGATGTTGGCGTCGCGCGAGAACAGCGTGTCGCCGAAGAAACGGCCCTGGGCGCCGGTGTCCGCCTGGAAAAAGCTGGTCAGCGCGAAGTTCGCTTTCAAGCCGCCGCCCAAGTCTTCCGATCCATTGAAACCGAACCACGACGTCGTCATCCCGCCGCTGTTGACGACCGCCGTGCTGTTGGCATCGCCTGCCATGCGGATCGAGCCGGCAAAGGCATCCACGGTGCCGAGGACGGTTACATTGGTTTGGGCAAAGGCCGGGGCGGCAAAAGCGCCAGCCAGCGCGGCGGCGAGCAGCAGTTGTTTGACTCGGGGACGAGCTTGATGCATGACATCTCCTCTACAGGCAGGTTGTTATGGGCCGGAATCCCGGCTCTGAAATTGGCGCATGGAATGGTTTCCGTGAATCATGCGGCAAGGGGCCGCGGTCAACCATTCCGACCATGTATACGGGATATATTGTTGGAAATATAAGCCATAGAATTTTTCATTTCCGCAAGGCATGATTGTGCGACTGGATGCGTATGTGGCAAAGCTCTTTTTGCGCTTCGGCGCTATGATCCATGCTTTTGGAGGCAGTTGATGCGATCGACCCGGGCCAGCGCCGCGCTGGAGCGTCTCAAGCGGCGCAGCGGCGATAGCCGCTATTCAATGGTGCGCAGCGCCGATGGCCTGTTCCATCTGGTGCAAAGGGGCGAGGGCGGCATGGTGCGCATCGGCGAGTCGTTGCCGCTGGACGAGTTCGTGCGCTTTGTCGATGCCTTCGGCCCGCAAACGCCGCGGCGCGCCACCAAGGCCGACCTGGCGTTCGAAAAGCAGTTGGTCAAAAAATAAGGCGACAGATAAGACGCGCTCAGGCGGCCACGAACGGATGGGTCGCGTGCCAGTGGTTGGCGATGTCGATGCGGCGCGTGATCCACACCCGCTCGTGCGCCTGTACGTAGTCAAGAAAGCGCGCCAGCGCTGCGGCCCGGGCTGGCCGGCCGGCGATGCGGCAATGCAGGCCGATCGACAGCATCTTCGGCGCGTTCAGTCCAGCCGGATCGCCTTCCCGGTACAGTACGTCGAAGGCGTCCCTCAGGTAATCGAAGAACTGGGTTCCCGAATTGAAGCCTTGTGCCGCCGCAAAGCGCATGTCGTTGGTATCCAGCGTATACGGCACCACCAGTTGCGGACGTACCGTTTCCTGGCCGTCGGCCGTGACGATCGGCACCTGCTCCCAATACGGCAGGTCGTCCGAGTAGGAGTCGGCGTCATAGCAAAAGCCGCCATGCTCGACCACCAGCCGCCGCGTGTTGGGTGAATCACGCCCGGTGTACCAGCCGAGCGGGCTGCTTCCGGTCAGTTCGCGGATGATCTGCACCGCTTCGGCGATGTGGGCACGCTCGGTCGCCTCGTCGACCTGCTGGTAGCTGATCCAGCGCAGCCCGTGGCAGGCGATTTCATGGCCCAGTTCCAGGAAGGCAGCAACTGCTTCCGGGTTGCGTTTCAGTGCCATCGAGACGCCAAAGACGGTCAGCGGCAGGCGGCGTTCTTCGAACAGGCGCAGCAACCGCCACAGGCCGGCGCGCGAACCGTATTCGTACAGTGTCTCCATGCTCATGTGCCGCATTGGAAAGGCTTGCGCGCCGATGATCTCGGAGAGGAAGGTTTCGGATGCCGGGTCGCCATGCAGCACGCAGTTTTCGCTGCCTTCCTCGTAATTCAGCACGAACTGCAGCGCGATGCGGGCGCCGTTCGGCCAGCGCGGGTGGGGCGGGGTGCGGCCGTAGCCGACCAGATCGCGCGGATAATTGGAGTAGCTGTCGTTCATCGGGTATCTCTGCCGGAAGGAAGAAGTCGTGCTTGCCGCGATTCAAGGCGTGCGTGCGCCATGGTACGCGCCAACTTGCGCTGCGGCATATGTCCCATTTGATAAGCATGCTGGCGGTGGGGATATATCCGCGGTTTCTTTTGCATATCCGCTGTTTTATACTCCGCATTCCCAAACGGATATATAGCGCGGCGCCGATTTACGGTAAGTTCGTTCCAGAAGCATTTCACAATAAATATAACGAGACATGACCCTTCGCCTGGCGCTGCAAAAAATCACCAAGAAATATCCTGCGGTTGTCGCCAACGACGGCGTCGACCTGAGCGTGCGGCCGGGAGAAATCCACGCGATCCTGGGCGAGAACGGCGCCGGCAAATCGACGCTGATGAAGATCATTTACGGCGCCGTGAAACCGGATGCCGGCCGCGTGCTGTGGAATGGCCAGGAAATCAGCATCGCCAACCCGGCCGCCGCGCGCCAGCTCGGCATCGCCATGGTGTTCCAGCACTTCTCGCTGTTCGACACGCTGACCGTGGCGGAAAACATCGCGCTCGGCCTGCCCTCCAACACCAAACTGGACGAACTGGAGCGGCGCATCGCCGACACCGCGCGCCAGTACGGGCTGGAACTGGAGCCGCAGCGCCACGTGCACACGCTGTCGGTCGGTGAATGCCAGCGCGTCGAGATCGTGCGCGCGCTCTTGGCCAAGCCCCAGTTGCTGATCCTGGACGAGCCGACTTCGGTGCTGACGCCGCAGGCGGTGGAAAAACTGTTTGAAACGCTGCGCCGGCTGGCGGACGAAGGCTGCAGCATCCTGTACATCAGCCACAAGCTGGATGAAATCCGCGCGTTATGCCATACCTGCACCGTGATGCGCGCCGGCCGTGTCACCGGTGTGTGCGATCCGGGCGCGGAGAGCGAGGCCAGCCTGTCGCGCCTGATGATCGGCGCCGAGCCGCCCGCAATCCGCCATGAGTTGCGTCAGCCGGGCGCGAAGATGCTGTCGGTGCAAAAACTGACGCTGTCCAAAAGCCATCCGTTTGCGACCGAGCTGCGCGACATCGAATTCGATCTGCATGCCGGGGAAATCCTCGGCGTGGCCGGCGTGTCCGGCAACGGTCAGCAGGAATTGCTGGCGGCGCTGTCGGGCGAAGACCCGCGCGCCGCAGCCAACGCCATCCTGCTGGAAGGCGTCGCGGTTGGGTGCCAGAATGCGGCATCGCGGCGCGCGCGCGGCCTCGGTTTCGTGCCGGAGGAGCGCCTCGGGCGCGGCGCCGTGCCGGACTTGAGTCTGGCGCAGAACATCCTGCTGTCGCACCAGACCGGGCAGACCGTGCGTCATGGAATGGTGCGCCTTCAGGCCATCGGCGAAATCGCCGCCACCATCATTTCCCGTTTCAACGTCAAGGCCGGTGGCCCGCAGGCGACGGCCGGTAGCCTGTCCGGCGGCAACCTGCAGAAATACATCGTCGGCCGCGAAGTGCTGCGCCATCCGAAAGTCTTGCTGGTGGCGCAGCCAACCTGGGGCGTCGACGTCGGCGCCGCGGCGCAGATCCGCGCCGAACTGGTGGCGTTGCGCGATGCCGGTTGTGCGCTGCTGGTGATTTCCGAGGAGCTGGATGAATTGTTCGAGATTTCGGACCGGCTGGTGGTGATCGCCAAGGGCCGCATGTCGCCCTCGATCAAGACCGCCGAGGCCAGCCTGGACTTGATCGGGCGCTGGATGAGCGGCCTGTGGGAGGGCGGCAGCGCGCCGCAGCGGCAGGAAGCGGCGCATGTTTAAGCTCGAGCCGCGCGCCGCGCCGTCGGCCTGGATGTCATGGAGCTCGCCGCTGCTGGCGGTGGCGCTGACCGCCATATGCGGCGCGATCCTGTTCGCCGCGGTCGGCAAGGACCCGCTGGCCAGCCTAGCGGTGTTCTTCATCGAACCGATCAAGGATTTGCGCGGCTGGTCGGAAGTCGGCATCAAGGTGGCGCCGCTACTGCTGATTGCGGTCGGCCTGGCGATCTGCTTTCGCGCCAATATCTTCAATATTGGCGCCGAAGGCCAGTTCGTGCTGGGCGCGATTTGCGCCGGCGCCACCGTGCTGGTCTTTGACGACGACACCAATGGCGGCTTCTGGTTGATCACGCTGGCGCTGGTCGCCGGCATGGCCGGCGGCATGCTGTGGGCGGCTATCGTCGCCTGGCTGCGCGACCGCTTCAACGCCAATGAAATCCTGGTGTCGCTGATGTTGGTCTATGTGGCGCAACTGCTGCTGAGTTACCTGGTGCACGGCGTGCTGATGGATCCGGAAGGCTTCAGCTTTCCGCAGTCGAAGCTGTTTTCCGACGGCTTTCTGCTGCCGATCGTGCTGCCCGGCACCCGGCTGCATCTCGGCATCGTGCTGGCGCTGGCGGCGGCGCTGTTGGGCTGGCTCTATCTGTCGCGCAGCTTTTCCGGCTTCAAGCTGCAGGTCGGCGGCATGGCGCCGCGCGCCGCCTGCTACGCCGGTTTTTCGGCGCGCGGCTCGCTGTGGATCGCGCTCACCGTCTCGGGCGCGCTGGCCGGGTTGGCCGGTGCCTGCGAAGTGCTGGGGCCGATCGGCCAGTTGACGCCGTCGGTCTCGCCCGGCTATGGCTTTGCCGCCATCATCGTCGCCTTCGTCGGTCGCCTGCATCCGGTTGGTGTCGTGTTTTCCAGCTTCGTCATGGCACTGTTCTACATCGGCGGCGAGCTGTCGCAATCGCGCCTGGGCATGCCGAACGCGATCACCGGCGTGTTCCAGGGCATCCTGCTGTTTTCGCTGTTGGCGTGCGACGTGCTGATCCACTACAAGCTGATCTGGAGGAAATGATGGATGCGCTGGCCCCCTTGATCGCGGCATCCATCAATGCCGGGACGCCGCTGATGCTGGCCGCGCTCGGCCTCCTGATCAACGAGAAGACCGGCGTGGTCAATCTCGGCGCCGAAGGCATGATGTTGATGGCGGCGGTGATCGGTTTCGCCATCACCGTTACCAGCGGCAGCGTGACGCTCGGCTTCATCGCCGGCGCCGCTGCCGGCGCGCTGCTGGCCGGCTTCTTCGCCTGGATGACGGTCTGGCTTGGCACCAACCAGATCGCCTCGGGCCTGGCGCTGTCGCTGTTCGGTGCCGGCGCCTCGGCGTATATCGGTATCGATTATGTCGGCAACAGCCTGCATAACAGCAAGTTCGGCATCCCGCTGCTGGAGGACATTCCGTTTCTGGGCGCTATGCTGTTCCGTCAGCATCCGATGGTCTATCTGTCGCTGCTCTTGTGCGTGGCGCTGGCCTGGTTCCTGCGCAGCAGCCGTGCCGGGCTGGTGCTGCGCGCGGTCGGCGAATCGCCATCGTCGGCACATGCGCTGGGCTATGACGTGCGCCGCATCCGGCTGGCGGCGCTGTTGTTCGGCGGCGCCTGCTGCGGCCTGGCCGGCGCCTTCATGTCGCTGGTCTACACGCCGATGTGGGTGGAAGGCATGGTGGCCGGGCGCGGCTGGATCGCGCTGGCGCTGACCACCTTCGCCACCTGGCGGCCGGCCCGGGTGCTGGTCGGCGCCTACCTGTTTGGCGGCATCACGATTCTTACCTATCATATGCAGGCGCTGGGTGTGCCGATCGCCTCACAGTTGCTGTCGATGCTGCCTTATCTGGCGACGATCCTGGTGCTGGTGCTGATCTCGCGCAACGCCAACTGGATCCGGCTTAACATGCCGGCTTCGCTGGGCAAGAATTTCAACCCGAACGTCTAGTGTGGTGTTGCACACTAGCCCGACACGGAGCGGTTTGCAGCAAGTTGTCGTATCTGGAACTGGGCTGTGGAACCGGTTTGAAACCGGTGCCCGCGGTGCGCCGTATTTCCCCGCTCGGCGCACGGTGCGGTCCATTTCGTTGGCAAGTGGGAGTCATACAAGAGGAAAAACCATGTCTAAAAAGTTGATGCGCGGTGCGTTGTGCGCGATGGCGATGCTGCCTGCTGTCGCGCTGTCTCCGAGCGCGGCTGCGGCCGACCCGGCGCCGCTGAAAATCGGATTCGTCTATGTCAGCCCGATCGGCGAAGCCGGCTGGACCTGGCAGCAGGACACCGGCCGCAAGGAAATGGAGCAGGCGCTGGGCAACAAGGTGAAATCCACCATCGTCGAAGACGTGCCGGAAGGCGCGGATGCCGAGCGCGTGATCCGCGACCTCGCGCAACAGGGTAACAAGCTGATCTTCACGACTTCGTTCGGCTACATGAATCCGACGCTGAAGGTGGCCAAGCAATTCCCCGACGTCAAGTTCGTCCACTCGACCGGCTACAAGACCGCGCCCAACGTCGCCACCACCAACTCGCGCTTCTATGAGGCGCGCTATCTGGCCGGGGTGTTGGCCGGCAAGACGACCAAGTCGAACGTGGTCGGCTACGTCGGCGCCTTCCCGATCCCGGAAGTGGTGATGGGCATTAACGCGTTCACGCGCGGCATGCAAAGCGTCAATCCGAAGGCGGAAACCAAGGTGATCTGGGTCAATAGCTGGTTCGATCCGGGCAAGGAGCGCGATGCCGCGCTGGCGCTGATCGGCCAGGGCGCCGATATCGTCACCCACCATACCGATTCGACCGCGGTGGTGCAGGTAGCGGAAGAGAAGGGCAAATACGCGATCGCCTACCACTCCGACATGAAGAAATTCGGCCCGAAAGCGCAATTGGCCGCCGTGACCCACCACTGGGGCAAGTATTTCACCAAGGAAGCGCAGGACGTGCTGGACGGCAAGTGGAAATCCGATAGCACCTGGGGCGGCATCAAGGACGGCATGGCGGCGCTGGAAGGCTACGGCCCGGCAGTTCCGGCCGACGTCAAGCAACTGGTGCTGGCCAAGCAGGCGGAACTGGTCGGCGGCAAGCTGCAGCCGTTTGCCGCGCCGATCAAGGACAACGAAGGCAAGGTGCGCCTGGCCAGCGGCGTGCTGACCGATGACGCCTTGAACAAGATGAATTACTACGTCGAAGGCGTGGCCGGCAAGCTACCGAGCAAGTAATTCGCCGGTGGTGGGTTGGCGGCCGCTCTGCCCGACGATGCCGGGCGGCTGGCATCCACCGGCAGTCTGATCCGCTCCGGGCCGAACCGGCCCGGAGCGGATCGTGCTTATCGCAGGGCTATGGTCTTCCTATATACTCCTTCAGATGCAAGTCAATTCCGCTCGTTAAATGGCGTATTTTTCAATATACTCATTGAGTTTTGGGATGGCGTCGATGGAAAGCCCGGGCGGAGTGGTGGGCGAGCAAAGCGGAGGAGGGGAATTCTTCAGTCTGCTGCGCTGGCATCATTCGTAGGCCGGCAGCCGTATTTGCTCATCAGCGGAAAAGCGCGCCGCGCGCAATTGCTGCACTAGCGCCTGCTGGTCGGCCGGCGGCAGGTTGCGGTTCGACTGCAGCACTTGGTTGCGTTCCGTCAGATAGGCGGCGATGCGGTTTTGCCAGGCCGCCTGGTCTTGATCCACTTCCGCCATCCGCGCCGCCGCTTCCGGCGACAATGCCGCGGCCCGCATGCGGTAGACGTCGTCATCGCTGGCGCCTTCGGCACGCATCTTGTGCGCTGCCTGTTCCAGCCGAACGACCTGCAGCGGCGCTTCCTTGGCCTCGCGCACGGCGGCGGGCAGTGCGGCGTCCAGCGCCGCCAGTTTTTCCTGCTTTTGCTGTTCGCTGAGGCTGGCATCCTGGCTGATTTCCAGGCGCGCCAGCGCATCCATGTCGTAGGCGTCGTCGATGCCGAACATCGCCTCGTTTTCGGCGGCGTTGAAGAACTGGCTGCGCGCCTGCTGCATCGCCGCAAGGCGGTTGCGGATCGCCTGCAACCCGCTGCCTGCCACCTGCGGATTTTTTTCCACCTCGACCAGCGCCCGTTTGTAGTCCAGGTAACGCCCCAGCAGGTGCTTGGCCTCGTTGGCGGCAAGCGGCTTCAGGCGTCGCTCCAGTTCGCGTTCGATTTCGGCGCGGATTTCGTCGAGCGGCTTTTCGCCGATCGCGCTCAGGTAGTAGTCGAACAGGCGCCGCAGCTCGGCATCCACCACCAGCGCATCGGCGGCGTCGGTTTTCAGGTCGCCATCGGGATACGTGCCTTGCAGCGAACGCACGAACGGAAACAGCTCTTGTTGCGTTGGCGCGATTGCCACCGGCGTTTCCGCCTGCCAGTTGAAACCGATGACCGTCGCCAGTACGGCGAGGGCCGCCGCCGCACCCCAAAGCGCGACGCTTTTGACGGTCACCGCCATGGCTTTACAGGCCCATGTTCTTCAGGCGATTGGCGTGCTGGCGATACAGCGTGACCGGATTGGTTTCAAACAAATTCACCAGACCGATGGTTTGATTCACCTCATCCATGTGATTCATCGCATAGTCGTCGCGAATCACTTTTCCCAGATGGGTGGAGCAACTGGAAACCAGGCCGTCGTTCTTGGCGCCGGCGAACGCGAGCGAGGTCAAAGCCAGCGCCGGGTCCAGGACGTCCAGCACGTTGGTGTAGGGCTTGGCGCCGCTCCAGGAGAAATAGGAGACGCCGCGTACCTGATAGGCGCCCTCGCCGCAGGCACTGGTGGGGACGCCGGACGGGTGGGCGGCATTGAATTTGAGCGAGCCGGCGGTGGAGAGCGATTTGGCGGCGGCAAGCGAGTTCTGCGGCAGCGTCGGCTTGCCCGACAGGAAGCTGATGATCGACGCCAGGCCGTTGGTGACCGATACCACCACCGCGTTCGACAGCGAGCCGGGTGGCGCTACGCCGAGTAGCAGATCGGCCACGGCCGAACCCTTGTGGACGCCACCGACGCTGGTCACAGATGCCACCAAGTCCGGCCGCACCGACGCCACATAGCGAATCGTGGGACCGCCGTGGCTGTGGCCGATCAGATTCACCTTGGCGGCACCGGTGGCCGCCAGGATCTGCTTGACTTGCGTCAGCAATTGCTCGCCGCGCACTTCGGTGCTGTTGGCGGCCGATACCTGTGTCACGTGTACCTTGGCGCCATCGGCGCGTAGCGCGGACGGAATGCCGTACCAGTATTCGACCAACCCGATGTTGTCGAATCCGAACAGCCCGTGCACCAGCACGATCGGGTATTTGGTTTGCGTGTAGCCGGCAGCAGTCGATTGCGCTGGCATCAGCGCGAATGCGGCCAGCATCGCCAGCGCGCACTTCCAGAGTTTGCTCGTCATGTCTGTCTCCTTGAATGTTTTTTTGGTGTACTACCCGTGCGCGTTCTGGTCGAAACCGCGTGCTTCGTGCCGGGAGGGTGGCCGGTCTGCTGTTGGCGGGCTGGGTAAGCCATCTTGAAAATACCGAGCGAGCGCTCGGTATGTGGATACTGAAGTAGTCTTTCGAAAAATGCAAGATGCGTTGCAACATGGGTGTTGCCGCCATGGCTGGATACGCCAGCCAGGATGGTCATGCCCTGCATGCTATAGTTTTGGCTTACCTAAATCATGCCGTGATTAAAGATGATGGAGACTCTCCCGGTCAGCTTTACCCTGTCGCAATTCCGGGAAGTCACGCCGATTGACGAGAGCAACATCTGGGAATTCCTGCTGCAACGAAACAGCGCCCGGATCAGCGTCAAGCGGCACGATACCGCGCTCGAAAACTTGGAAAAAATCTTTTCCGCCACCTTCCGCCTCGCCAACACGGTCGGCTTCCAGGCCATGACCTTGCGCGACCTGTGCCGGGAAACCGGCTTGTCGATGGGCGGCCTCTACGGCTATATCGAAAACAAGGATCAACTGGCGGCCATGATCGAAGACATGGTCAACCACGTCACCGAGATGCTGCCGGAATGGTTCAAGCACGTGGCGCCGCCACATGATCAGATCGAATCGATACTGCGCGCATACATTTACCTGTCTGAAATTTTCCAGCCCTGGCTGTATTTCGTGTTCCTGGAGTCGCGCACCCTGCAGCCGGCCCAGCGCGAGATGGCCAAGGCGTCGGAATTGCACATGCAATCGCATCTGGCGCGCCTCATTGCCGCTAGCGCCGGATTTTCCGAAGGTGAGGCCTTTTTGCTGGCAGCACATTGCATGTCGCTGGCCCAGGACTGGCATCTGAAGCGCTGGAAGTTCGGTGCGGCCGATATTGGCGCTGATGCGTTTGCGGATAGCGTGGTGCAATTGGTTCGCTGTCGCATCAATCGGCAAGGCGTAGCGCTGCCGGAGTGACGTCGCGCTTTCCAGGTACCAATCAAAACGGCCTGCATCACTGCAGGCCGTTTTAATTGCGTCAATCAGGTTTGGCACCCTTGTTATTTGCACGCTTTTCCACGATCGGGATGAAAACCCTTGGCATCGGCTTCGCCCATGTATTCACCCTGTTTTGTCCTGCCGCAATATTTATCGCCTTCGCAGTGATACACCTTGCTCGCATCGTTGACCCAGACCTTGCCCGCGCCGCCGCCGGCAGCTTGTGCCATCGCTGTATTGGCGCCGCTCTTCGCAGCAGTGGGAGCAGTTTCTTCGGCCGGAGCTTTTTTGTCGACACCACCGTGGCCCCGGCAAGCACCTTTCATGGTCGTGCCGGAATGAGATGTCCCATTCTTGCGAGTGGCGGTGATGGATGCGGTGCGGCATTGTTGGTGGCAGGAGCGGCCGGTGCTGCCGGTTGAGTATAAGGCGCGGCGCAGAACAGGGTGCTGATTGCCATCCGTAAAAAAATCTTTTCACGGGATATCTCCGAAAGGGCATGGAAATACGTGCAAAACAAGCTGACGCGCGGCCATCGGATAAGTGTCAGGAGATTATCGATGACTGACTGTCGTCAATAAAATCCGGCTATTGATGCGTGATGGAAATCGTGTGTGGTTGCCCAGGCAAATTGCAGATGGGCAAAAAAATCGGCGTTCACGAATTGAAATACAGCCAAAACGGGAGGCTGGTTTTGGCTGAGGAGAGTCAAGTGCGAATTGGCTCAATCGGATCAGGCCGATTATTGCCCGATCGATTGAGAGCGTTGCTGACGGCATACCACTCAAAAATTTCAGGCGATAGCGACTTGGCGTGATTGAGTGCAGAAAGTGCTGGCGACCGGCAGGGAATGAATTGCTTATCGAGCTTCAAGAAACCATCGGCCATATGCGAAAGGCACCATGCCTTGCTCGATAAATTGATGCTAGAACATTAATTTTGATCAATATTTCTGCATCATATTATCGGTACGCTCGGGTACATATCTGCCACCGGAGAGTTCCATGAAATTAACGATTGTGGGCCGAATTCTGGCCGTGAGTGCAGCCCTGATGCTTGCTGGATGCGGTGGTGGTGACGGTGGTTCACTGGACCCGGTTACGACCGCGACGACAAATACTGTGCCGGGCGCCAATGCGGGCAGTGCGCAGTCGGTGGTGATCGGCACGACTGTCACTCTGGACGGCAGCGGTAGTTCGGATGCCGACCGCGACCCCCTGACGTATGCATGGACATTCACCAGCAAGCCGGCCGGTAGTGGCGCCACTTTGTCCGACAGCACCTCACCCAAACCGACATTCAATGCAGATCGGGATGGTACCTACGTGGCCAGCCTGATTGTGAATGACGGCAAGGTGGACAGTGCGCCTGCCACGGTGAGCATAACGGCAGCAACGGCCAATGCTGCACCGATTGCCAATGCGGGCAGTGCGCAGTCGGTGGCGACTGGCGCGACTGTCACGCTGGACGGCAGCGGCAGTTCAGATGCCAACAACGACCCGTTGACGTATGCATGGACATTGACTAGCAAGCCGGCCGGTAGTGCGGCCACTTTGTCCAGCAGCACGTCATCCAAACCGACCTTCATTGCAGATCGGGACGGTGCCTACGTGGCCAGCCTGATTGTGAATGACGGCAAGGTGGACAGTGCGCCTGCCACGGTGAGCATAACGGCAGCAACGGCCAATGCAGCACCGATCGCCAATGCGGGCAGTGCGCAGTCGGTGGCGACTGGTGCGACTGTCACGCTGGATGGCAGCGGCAGTTCAGATGCCAACAACGACCCGTTGACGTATGCATGGACATTGACCAGTAAGCCGGCCGGTAGTGCGGCCACTTTGTCCAGCAGCACGTCACCCAAACCGACATTCAATGCAGATCTGGACGGTGTCTACGTGGCCAGCCTGATTGTGAATGACGGCAAGGTCGGCAGCGCGCAAGCCACGGTGAGCATTACAGCAAGAACCATCGTGCTGGGGTTTGATGCACTTCCCACACCGTATCCGACGGCTCCGTTTAACGAAGTGGCGATTAGCCTGCAGGACTCGTACTCCACGCTTCCTGGGGGTCTTCTCAACAGCTTGGGTGATCGTATCGCCTTGGCGACTGGCACTCCGCACACGCTGGACAACATTAGTATCGTGCTGAGCAGTTGGGCCTGCGAGACGGGTTCCGGAACCACCTGCCAAACGACTCCGGGCTCCACATTTGACCAGCCCATCACCCTCAGGGTGTACGCTAATGACAGCGATGGCAGTACTGCGGTTGCAACGATCACTCAGACCTTCAAAATTCCATTTCGCCCGTCCGCTGATCTCACGAACTGTCCGGATGGAAGATACCTGGATTCAGTTTTCACTACTACTTGCGTTAGCGGAGTTGCCTACAAGGTTACCTTCGATCTTTCTATGCTGATTCCGAAGGTGACGTTGCCGGGTGGTACTTTTGCCTACGACGTTTCATTCGCGACGAGCGCCCATGGCGCCGCCCCAGGCCCCGCCGACCTACTGAAAATTGCGGTTTACCAAACCGGTACAACCCCTTCCGTTGGTGCTGCCGTGGCTTCTGGTTCCCTTGTTTGGAATGGGGTGTCTGCACTAGCGGCCACCATTATTCCTGGCAGTCCTGCAGCGGGGCTCATGGCGCAAGTCGGATTGATCGCACCCTGATGGCTTTTCGCTTAAAGGCCAAAGGGATTGCTTCAGCGTCAATGAACCAGGTGAGTGAGATGCCTGGTTCTGGAAGTCAGGTCAGCGGTTAACTGGGGCAAATGGTCAGCAGAGATCTGGTCGGTGCTGATTGAACCTCTGTCGTACTTGACGACATGCGACGCTAAAATCAGAGGAAGTTCTGGTGCAGAAGTGCTTTACAGGAATGCTGTTCAGTTGAATCTGAACAGCATTTTTATTTGAGTGATCAGGATTTTAATCACCAATCAGAGTTGTCAATTTTTGGTTCGATGCTGCCGGGGTAACTTTACACAACGACCGAGGTTTTGCCTGTGGCAGGCCCTGATCGACTGGCTGATCGTTTGCCGTTGGCCGAAATCGAGCGCTCCGTCATGGCACCCTGTTTATCCATGTCCATATGCAACGGAGCATTTGACCGTTGCCGCAGCCAGGGTCGAGCGCGTTCGAAGTGATGACAACGGGAAAGATTTCGCCACGTTTCTGCCACTTCAGAAACACGAAAGGGTCTAGACTTGTGATCTAGACCCTTGGTATTCGTGGTAGGCCGTGCGGGATTCGAACCTGCGACCAACGGATTAAAAGTCCGCTGCTCTACCAGCTGAGCTAACGACCCGAAAGAACGCAATTATAAGTAGATAATGGCTGACCTGTCAAACATGGAGGAGGGTTTTATTGCTCCGGCGACTCGAATTTTTCTTTATCGCAACGCAGCCAGGCGTTCCTTCGCGGTCTGGGCAGCCGGCGTCGATGGATATTGCGCTACCAGCGCCTCCAGCGTCTTCTTGGCAGATGGCTTGTCTTTCAGTTCGGTGTAGCAACTGGCGATATTCAGCATGGCGTCGGCTGCCTTCGGACTGTCCGGGAAGTTTTTTATGACCACCTGTTGCGCACTGATTGCGTTCCGATAGTCGCGTTGCGCGTAGTAGGCATTTCCCAGCCAGTATTGGGCAGACGGCAGAAAGCCGGATTGCGGATAGCGCCGGATGAACTCGGCGAATGCGGTCCCGGCGCCGCGATAATCGCCGGCCTTGAACTGGGCCAGCGCGGCGTCGTAGGATTTTTGTTCGGTTGGTTCGACGCTGACTTCCTTGCCGTCCACCGTGACCTGCTGCGGTTCCAGCTTGCGCAGGCGGGCGTCAAGGTCGACGTAGAAATCCTTTTGCCGTTGCTGCGTGTTGGCAAGTTCATTGGTCAGCACTTCGACCTGGCCGCGCAGCTTGGCAATTTCCTGCCTGACCTGGTCGTTTTGGTCGGCCAGCCCAAGTGCACTCGACTTGTCGGCCTTGTTGTTCAGGTCGCGCTGGACGGCATCGATCTTGTTGCGGATATCGAGGATCGCGCGGCGCGCCTCGTCGTCGTCAAACAGGCCGGCGTGGGCGAGCGGTGCGTGCCATGCCGCACTCAGTACGAGTGCCGCCAGCGTGGCTCTGAACAGGGGCTTCATGGCAATTATTGATACACGATATCGGCACGGCGGTTTTCAGCCCAGGAGGCTTCGTCGCTGCCCAGGGCTTTCGGCTTTTCCTTGCCGAAGGAAACCGCTTCCATTTGCGAATCCGGTACACCCAGGAGACCCATCGCCCGGCGCACGGCTTCGGCGCGTTTCTGGCCCAGCGCCAGGTTGTACTCGGCGCCGCCGCGTTCATCGGTATTGCCCTGGATCAGGATTTTGCGATCCTTGTGGGTGTTCAGGTAGCGTGCGTGATTTTCAACTACCGGCTTGAACTCGTCCTTGACGGTGTAGCTGTCGTAGTCGAAATAAATGCTGCGCTTGGCGAGCACGCCTTTCGGGTCGTTCAGCGGATCGGTCGAGCCGGTGGTGACGGTGCCGACACTGCGCGCATCGGCCGCAGACCCGGTTGAGCCCGTGCTCTCCGCGATCGGTGCCTTGTCGTCGAGCTTGACGGAAGAGCAGGCCGACAGCAGCACGGCACTGGAAAGAATTACAGCCAGGATATTCAGGGAACGCATTAATTTCTCCTTGTGGTTGAAGGGATTATTTCATGAACGGGCCCCAGGTGGGCTCGCGGATATCGCCGTTCTGCATGGTCAGGCGATGTTTGACGCGACCGTCAACTGAAACTACGGCCAGGGAGCCACGCCGCCCCGACTCGGTCGCATACATCAGGTATTTGCCATTCGGCGAAAAACTGGGAGATTCATCCTTGGCGGTGTCCGACAGCCGCAGTTCCTGGCCATTGCCCAGGTCCATTGCGTACAACTGGAACTTGCCGTCGCGGCGCGAAATGTAGGCCAGCGTCTTGCCATCCGGCGAGATGCGCGGGCTGATGTTGTAGCTGCCGTTGAAGGTGACCCGGCGCGCTTCGCCGCCGGTTGCGCTCATGCGGTAGATCTGCGGGCCGCCGCTGCGGTCGCTGGTGAAGTAGATGCTCTGGCCGTCGGCCGAGAACTGCGGTTCGGTGTCGATGCCGTTGGTGTTCGACAGCCGGCGCAGGTTGCTGCCGTCGGCGTTCACCACGTAGACCTGGGTCAGGCCATCGCGCGACAGCGCCACCGCCAGCTTCGAGCCGTCCGGCGACCAGGACGGCGCCGAATTACTGCCCTTGAAGTTGGCTACCACGGTGCGCCGCATGGTTACCAGGTCCTGCACGTAGACCACTGGTTTTTTTGCCTCGAACGAAACGTAGGCGACCTTGCCGCCATCCGGCGACCAGGCTGGGGAGATGATCGGCTCATTCGAGCGCAAGGCGATCTGGCGTCCTTCGCCGTCGGAGTCGGCGATTTCCAGTTGATAGTCGCGGCCGACCTTGGTGATGTAGGCGATGCGGGTGGCGAAGGCGCCGCGCACGCCGAGCAATTTCTCGTAGATGTCGTCGGCGATCTTGTGGCCGGAGACGCGCAGGAACTGTGGCGCCGCCGCCAGCGACAGCGCCGACAGCGGGCTCGATTTCACGGTGTCGAGCAGCTTGTAGCGGACGTCAAAACGGCCATCGGCCAGCCGCTGCACGCTGCCGATCACCAGCGCGTCGGCGCCGCGCGCCTTCCAGTCGCTGTAATTGACCGGGGCGGTTTCGGACATGATGTCGCCGGTATCGATGATGCGGAAATAGCCGCTGCGGGCCAGGTCAGCCTTGATGATCGCGGTTATCTGTTGCGGCGCGACCGTTTCGTTGGCAAAGCCGGCGATCGCGATCGGAATCTGGTTGGCGCCGACGCCGGAAATTTCAACCCGCAATTGGGCCTGCGCCACTGAGGCGCCGCCGAATGCGATGATCGCGCACAGCGCGCCGAAGCTACGGAGGAAAAGGCGTTTCATCATGGTCACTGATCCTTCGGGTGGTGAACTACATTGAATCCGGCCGGCACCCGGCCGCTCTGGTCGGGCGGGAAGGGCGCGGATTTGCCGATCGCGCGCTGCACCGCTTCGTCGAAACCGGGCACGCCGGAAGATTTGACTTTGTTTAGCGAGCGAATCGAGCCGTCCGGCAACAGTTCGATTGCAAATTCGACCGCCGGATTTCCTGCCAGGCCTTCCGGCACATTGAACACTGTGTTCGAGCGGATGCGGGCGCCGACTTTCTGTGTGTAACTGCTGTCGGCACGGCTGCCCTGGGTAGTTGGCGCGTTGCCCGTGCCACCGGTACCGGCCTGGGCCAGCATGCGTTTCATGTCTTCGGCGCGGCGTTGGTCGGCCGCCGCCGCATCTTGCGCATCCTGTTTGCGCTTTTTCTCAGCCGCCAGTTTTTCCGCTGCCAGCTTTTTGGCTTGTTCGGCTTCTTTTTCCTTCTTTGCCAGCGCTTCGGCTTTTTGCTTCTCGAGGTGTTCCTTTTCCGCCTGTTTTTGTTTTTCTTCGCGTTCGTGTTCCAGTTTCTGCTGTTTCAGCTTCGCCTGTTTCTCGTGTTCCTCGCGCTCACGCTTTTCCTGCGCCTTGCGCTTCTTTTCCTGCTCCAGCACGATCTGCGGGTTTTCCCGCACCGGCTCGGCGACCGGCGGTTTCGGTATCTCCTGGACCACTGGCTTCGGTGCCGGCTGCGGCTCTGGTTGCGGTTCCGGTTTTTTCTCGACCGCCTGCGGCTCGGGACGCGGCGCCGCCTCCTGGTTTTGCGGGCTCCAGATTTCAGCTTCGACGCCCAGCGGCGTTTCGTTCTGCCAGCGAATGCCGATCCACAGGAACGCCAGCAACGCGATATGCACGATCACCGCAAGGGTAATCGCGCGCCAGCGGCCAGGTTCTTTTGGTACCGAATACGGGACAGGGTCCGTCATAAAGCTGTGCTCACTTGGTAGCGAGTCCCACGCGTTCGATGCCGAGTTTTTTGGCGTCCGAGATGGTACGGATCACCTCTTCGTACTTGATGTCCTTGCTGGCTGAAATCATCAGCGGCAAACCCGGCTGGTCGGCGTGCAGTTGCTCCAGTTTTTGCATCAGGCTGGCGCGGCCGCCGACGGTTTCCGCGCTGCCGCCACCGCCCGTTCGGCCGCGTACGGCGATGGTGGCCGTGGTGTCGGCTTTCAGTCCGATCTCGATGTATTCCGTCGGCGGCAGGTTCGACTTGGCGGCCGTCGGCAGGTCGATCACGCCCGGGTTGGTGATTGGCGCGGCCACCATGAAGATCACCAGCAGCACCAGCATCACGTCGATGTACGGCACGACGTTGATCTCGGATTTGAACTTGCGCGTGCGCCCGCCGCGCATCGAACCGGAAAAGGAACTGGCCATCAGCCTGCCTGCCGTTGCAAGATGTTGGAGAATTCTTCGATAAAGCTTTCGAAGCGGATTGCGAGGCGATCGATATCGTGCGAGTAGCGATTGTAGGCGACCACCGCCGGAATCGCCGCGAACAGGCCGATCGCGGTGGCGATCAGCGCCTCCGCGATGCCGGGCGCAACCGCCGCCAGCGTCGCCTGCTGCACATTGGCCAGCCCGCGAAAGGCATTCATGATGCCCCACACGGTGCCGAACAGGCCGACATACGGCGACACCGAGCCGACCGAAGCCAGGTAGGCCAGGTGCGCCTCCAGCGCATCCATCTCGCGCTGGTAGGCGGCGCGCATGGCGCGGCGGGCGCCGTCCAGCATGGTGTTGACGTCCATCCGCTCCTTGTGGTTGGCGGCGCGCGTCTTGCTGAATTCAGCCATGCCAGCCTCGAAAATCCGTTCCAGCGCGCCGCTGTCGCCGCTGCTTTTGCGGCGGTTGGAGGACGCGTCCTGGTAGAGCGTGGCGAGGTTGCCGCCGGACCAGAAGGCGCGCTCGAATTCCTCGGTTTGCGTTTGCGCGCTGCGGATGGCAAACATTTTGCGGAAGATGTAAGTCCAGCTGATCACCGAGACGGTCATAAGGAGCGCCATGACCAGTTGAACGAGCAGGGATGCGTTGGTGATGAGGGAGAGGAAGGAGAGATCCTGGGTGACTGTCATGTAGGTGTTGTCGTCAAGTCGATTGCGCGTAATTATATTCTTAAAGCCTTGCCGGCCCGGCTGCGGCGGCCAACCTTACGGCGGCGTGGCGGCAGCCTGATAGCGTTCGATCCGGGCCAGCACCGCCGGTGGCAGCGGCGCCGGACGAAACGTCGTCAGGTTGACGCAGCCGACCTTGATGCGGCCGCTGGCCAGCAATTCCGGCGTATCGCCAACGCGCCATGCTTGTTGGAAAAATTGCACTGAAGCACGGCCCAGCCGTTCGACCGCAAGCGTCAGTTTCAGTTCATCATCCAGCCGCGCCGGCGCGTGATAATCGAGCGCGCTGCTCTTGACCACGAAGGTCACGCGTTCGGTTTGCGCCATCGCCTGCTGGCCGATCCCGGCGGCGCGCAGCCATTCGGTGCGCGCCCGTTCGAAAAATTTCAGGTAGTTGGCATAAAACACGATGCCGCCGGCGTCGGTGTCTTCGTAATAGATGCGGACTGTCCAGCTGAAATCGGAAACCATCGTACCTATCTATGATGTGGTAATGCAGGGGTATAGGTATTTTTCGCCTGTTTCGGCAGTATATTCCAGCGAGTTTAAAAATACTACTATCAGTATTGAAAGACGGACAGGATTTACGGCTACCAGGACTAGTTGCGCTTGATCGTGAACGGCGAAAATCCCTGGCAGGTCGGCATCATCTCGATGTAGTTGATGTTGACGTGCGGCGGCAGGGTAGCGATCCAGTAGGCGGTTTCGGCGATGTCGCCCGAATTCAGCGCGACCGTGCCTTCATACACCTTGGCCGCAGCGGCGTCATTGCCCTTCAGCCGGACATTGGAGAACTCGGTGCCGCCGACCAGTCCGGGCGCGATATTGGTGGCACGCACGCCGGTGCCGACCAGGTCGGCGCGCAAATTCAGCGTGAATTGATCGACGAAGGCCTTGGTCGCGCCATATACGTTGCCGCCCGGGTACGGGTAGGCGCCGGCGGTCGAGCCGATGTTGATCACCAGTCCGCTGCCGCGTGCCACCATGGCCGGCAGCAGCCGCCGCGTCATCGTCACCAGTCCCTTGCAATTGGTGTCGATCATGGTTTCCCAGTCTTCGAGCGCGGCCTGCTGGGCCGGTTCGATGCCGAGCGCCAGCCCGGCGTTGTTGATCAGGACATCGATTTCCCGCCATTCGGCGGGCAGCGCGGCCAGCGCGGTGTCGATCGAGGCCTTGCTGGCGACGTCCAGCACGATCGGCAGGATCTGCCCGCCGAATTGCGCCGCGAGTTGTTCGAGGCGCTCCATGCGGCGCCCGGTGGCAATCACTTTATGGCCATTTTGAGCGAATTTGCGCGCCATTTCGGCGCCGAAGCCAGATGTCGCGCCGGTAATCAAAACGATCATGAAAGTCCACCTTCTGTCTGGTTGATTGCGGGAATGCCGAAATTGTAGTCCAAACCCGGCATGCGGATCGGCGTTGCCGTGTGCGCTCCCCATTTCAGGCAAAATACGGGGCCGCGCGCCAGTCGGCCTGCGGCGCACAATGTCAATCGGGCTGTTTTTCGTTTCAGCCCCGCATCGAGATGGTTTTTATGGATAGTCCTTCGCCGCTGTTGTACACCATCCTGGTCGGCACCATGACCGGCACCGCCGAACTGGTTGCCGAAGAAATCGGCTATGCGCTGGAGCAGGGCGGTGCCAAGGTGACCCAGCTCGACATGGCCGACGCCACGCCCGCGGTGTTCCAGCGCCCGGGCCGTTTCATCATCTGCTGTTCCACCTATGGCAGTGGCGACGTGCCGGACAACGCGCAAGCGCTGTATGCCAGCTTGATGACGGAAAAGCCGGATCTGTCGGCGGTGCGCTACGCGGTGTTTGGTCTGGGCGACCACGCCTATCCCGAAACTTTCGGCTATGGTGGCAAAAAATTCGATGCCGCGCTGGAGTCGCTGGGCGCAACGCGCCTGATCGCCACTTTCGTGCACGACGCCAGCGGCGACGCACTGCCGGAAGAGGCATGCATGGATTGGCTGCGGCCGCTGCTGGCCGAGTGTGCCGCCGCCCAGCACTGAGACGGCCATGGGCGTGCCGATGCATTCCTGGGTTGCCGTCGGTGCCCACCGGCTTGAAATCTTGCAGATTCGCGCCGAGCGCACCGATCGCCCATGGCTGGTGTTTCTGCACGAAGGCCTGGGCTCGATCGCGATGTGGCGCGATTTCCCGCAAACCCTGTGCGATGCCGTGAATTGCCGCGGCCTCGTATACTCGCGCCTTGGCTACGGCCGCTCGCAGCCGCTGCGGGGGCCGCGCGCGGTCGATTATCTGCATACGGAAGCGACCGCCGTGTTGCCGGCGCTGTGCGAGCAGTTGCAAATTCGCGATCCGATCCTGTTCGGCCATAGCGACGGCGCCTCGATTGCGCTGATCCACGCCGCCACCTATCCGCAGCGCGTCGCCGGCGTGATCGCGCTGGCGCCGCATATCGTGGTCGAGGACATCACCATCGCCGGCATCGAAGCGGCGCGCCAGGCGTGGCGCGGCACCGGCATGCGCGGCAAGCTGGCGCGCTATCACGATGATCCCGATTCGGTATTTTGGGGCTGGAATGACATCTGGCTCGACCCCGCATTTCGCCACTGGAATATCGAGCCGCTGCTGGCTACGATCCGCTGCCCGGTCCTTGCGATCCAGGGCGAAGAGGATGAATACGGGACCATGCTGCAGATCGATGGCATCGCCGCCCATGCACGTCACAGTGTGGTTACGCTTTGCAAGCTGGCGGCTTGCGGGCACAGTCCGCAACGCGACCAGCCGCAGACGGTGGTGGATGCCGTGGCCGCCTTTCTCGCGGGTCTGCCGCAGAACGATCGCGCCTGACGATAAAGCCGTTGCGCCAGGTCGATTTCATGCACTGGCCTGCGCAAAGTCTGACGAATCGGCGGCGTAGCGCGCCGCCTGGCAAAAGTGGCACAATCAGCCATCTGCGGGCGCGACAATTGGCGCGGGCGCTGGCCGCGTCGACGAGTTGCGCGCCGGCACGCAGATCGCAATCCATTACCTGACCCTACGACAACATGACTGATTCCCTACACATTGTCTGCCCGCATTGCGACGCGGTGAACCGCGTGCCAGCGGCCAAGTTGAAGGATGGGCCGGTCTGCGGAAAATGCGGCAAGGCGCTGTTCAGCGGGCAGGCGCTCGAGTTGGATGGTGCCCGATTCATGCGCCATATCACACGCAATGAGATCCCGGTGCTGGTGGATTTCTGGGCGCCCTGGTGCGCCCCCTGCCAGATCATGGCGCCGGCCTATGCGCAGGCGGTGCGGCGGCTGGAGCCGCGCTTGCGGGTCGCCAAGCTGAATACAGAAGAGGCGCAAGAGCTGGCGGCGCGCCATGCGATCCGCAGCATTCCGACGCTGGCCTTGTTCAAGAACGGACGCGAAGTGGCGCGCCAGGCGGGGGCCATGAACGAAGCCGGAATCGTGGCGTGGGCAGAAGCCCACGCCTGAAGCGATACGGCGCTTGGCTGCTGCGCATCAACAGGCCGGCGGCCGCCAGCCACCGCATCATTCCGGCTCCGCGTGCGCTTTGCGCACCGCCTCCGGCCGCAGGTGCGGCGCAAACATTTCAATGAAGGCATACGAATAGGCGCGCACGTAGGCGCCGCGGCGCAAGGCTATCCGCGTGATGTTGTGGTCGAAGCAATGCGCGGCGTCGATGCAGCGCAGGCCGCCGTCGCGCTGCGGCTCGAACGCCATCGAGGCAACGATGCCGACACCCAAGTCGAGGCGCACGTAAGTCTTGATCACGTCCGAATCCATCGCTGTCAGCACGATATCCGGCACGATGCCGGCGCCGGCAAAGGCGTTGTCGATATGGCTGCGGCCGGTGAATCCGAGGTCGTAGGTGATCAGCGGGTAGCGCGCGATGTCGGCCAGTTCCACTTGTGCCAGTTGCAGCAGCGGATGGCCGTCGGGCACCACCAGCGTATGGTGCCATTGGTAGCAGGCGAATGACGACAGTTCCTTGAACTGCGACAGGCCTTCGGTGGCGATGCCGATATCGGCCTTGCCCGAAATCACCCAGTCGGCGATATGTTCCGGCGAACTTTGCTGCAGCGCGACCCGCACCTGGGGAAAACGCGCACGAAAGGACTGGATCACCTGCGGCAGCACATAGCGCGCCTGGGTGTGGGTGGTGGCGATGTTCAGTGTGCCGATGCTGCGGCCGGCATATTCGCGCGCGGCCTGGTTCAGGTTCTCGGCCTCGATCAGCAGTTTGTCGACGATCTGCAGGATTTCCGCGCCCGGCTCGGTCAGGCCGGTCAGCCGCTTACCGTTGCGCTCGAAGATGGCAACGCCGAGCTCGTCCTCCAACTCGCGGATCTGGCGGCTGATGCCCGGTTGCGAGGTGAATAGCGCATTCGCCACCTCGGTCAGGTTATAGCCGCGTCGCGCCGCTTCCCGGATCGAACGGAGTTGCTGAAAGTTCATGCGGAAATTACCGACGACATGGCGTCCTCTTTCTGATGGCCAATCCAATTGCAAGACCGGATGATTGCATCAGGCCGTTATAAAGAAAACGAATCTTTTTTCATTTCCATAAGCGCCAAGGGTATATAGAACCCCGGCACGGCTGCGAGCGGCGCTTGCCGCGGCGGCTGGCGCAGATAAGTTATCCATCGCTGGCAAAAACGAAAATTTGCCGCTATAATCCCGCTTCTTCAGGCGCGTAGCTCAGCTGGTTAGAGCACTACCTTGACATGGTAGGGGTCGTTGGTTCGAGTCCAATCGTGCCTACCAGGATTCTCGTCACGTGCGCGGGGGTTCTGGGGCAAGTTCGAAGTGATGAATTTGTCGATGATGATTTTTCAGTAAAAAAGCGCGGTCTTTTCTCTTTTTCTTCCGCTTCCCTTTGGGGCTCGCCGTCAGCCCACTCCGTCTGTCCCGTTCCTGCCAGCTTAATCCGTGGGTCGTACATCGAAGTCCGGGCCGCAGCCAATATCCTCGGTATCCGTGATTTGGATCGAACGCACCTGCGCCGCGCGTGGCCCGTGCCGCGCCCATTCGGTAATTTGCCGGACGCGCTCCATGCTGCCGCAAACGGTGGCTTCCACCGAACCGTCGCTGCGATTGCGCACCCAGCCGCCCAGTCCGAGCCGCTGCGCTTGGGCGGCGAATTGGGCGCGATAACCGACACCCTGCACCACGCCGGTAATACGCAAATGCCGGGTCAGCCGCCCATTGATGCCGGTTTCCATGCCGATTTTCCTTTGATGCGCGGATCGTGAATGGGCGGTTGACGCTGGTATCATCACTGGCGATACTGCCGGGGCAGATCCGGCTTCCCAGCACTTCCAGTCCCGACGGCGCCATGCGGATACATCCCATCATCCTGCTGCTGATTTTCCTGCATTATCAAGCGGCGTGGGCGGGCTCGGAGCATGCGCCGCCAGCCGCCGTCGAGAACACGCTCGGCATGAAATTTGTCTTGGTGCCGGCGGGTGAATTCATGATGGGCAGCGACGAAGCGCCCGAAGCGCTGGCGCAAGCCTATCCGCGCTACGAGCGCAAACGTTTTCTCGAACTGGGCGATGAGGCGCCGGTGCACCGGGTGCGGATTACCCGTTCCTTCTACATGGGGCAGCACGAGGTGACGGTCGCCCAGTTCAGGCGCTTCCTGCAGGCGTCGGGCTATGTCCCGGAATCCGAAGCCGACGGCAGCGGCGGCTACGGTTTTAATCCCGAATATGATTCGAAAAAAACCGTGCGCGGCGATGCCTTCGAAGGCCGCGACCCGAAGTATTCCTGGCGCAATCCGGGTTTTCCGCAGGCAGACGATCATCCGGTGGTGAATGTGACCTGGAACGATGCGCTGGCCATGAGCGCATGGCTTTCCGCGCAGGAAGGCAGGCGCTACCGGCTGCCAAGCGAGGCGGAGTGGGAATACGCGGCGCGCGCCGGCAGCAGGACGCGTTACTCGAGCGGCGACGATCCCGAATCGCTGCCGGCAGTCGCGAATGTTTTCGACGCTGATGCGCAAATAAACTGGCCGCAATGGCAGGCGTTTGCGCTTTCCGGCCACGATGGCTTTGCCTTTACCGCGCCGGTCGGCAGTTTCGCGCCGAATGCGTTCGGCCTGCATGACATGCACGGCAACGCTTGGGAATGGTGCGCGGATTGGCATGCGGACGACTATTACGCGCGGTCGCCGGTCGACGATCCGCCGGGGCCGGCAACCGGCAGAGTGCGGGTCCGGCGCGGCGGCTCGTGGCATACCTGGCCGTTTTACGCGCGCTCGTCTTACCGCAACTGGAATGCACCGGATACGCGCTACACGCTGGTCGGGATGCGCCTGGTACGGGAAGTGGAGTTAGATGCGTATTAGGCGAAAATGGCCGCTAATTGCTCTAGGTTTGGCGAAATTTGAGATGTGATTCGATTGTTCCGGGCCATTGCCGGAAGGCCTCGACTGGATGCCGTCGCGGGTCCCAAAAAGCCCCACTCATTTTCGTAACATGCAAGAGTATATTAAAAACCATGAGTTTTTATGGGCGAACATTTGTTATATGTTGTGGAGTATGCGAATTTCGTGATCCGCTCGGCCGATTCCGGCCGCCGGCTTCAGTAGAATGCTGGGTGGCAGATGTTTCGTTGACTTGCATCATGTAATTTTTGGCTTGTTTCGGCCGACAATGCCGTGATGGCGGACACTCCACACGGGCGGCATCGGCCAGCATGCTTCGCCCTGACCGGTGCCGTGCGCCACCAGACGGAATTCCATCCAATTTGCCCCGCCTTGAATATTGCTTCCGGAATACGTGCAATCGTGCACATTACCCGAGATTGAATCCATGAATACCACTGCCACCGTGCCAGACATCGAAATTTCCGAAGAGCTGATCCGCCGCTTCGATACCCTCGGGCCGCGCTATACCTCGTATCCGACCGCGGATCGGTTCCGCACCGATTTCGGCGAACCGGACACGATCCGCTACCTGGAACAGCGCGCCGGGCGCAGCGGCAATCCGCCGCTGTCGGTGTACGTGCACCTGCCGTTTTGCGAGTCGCTCTGCTATTTCTGCGCCTGCAACAAGATCATCACCAAGGATCACAGCAAGGTCGCCGAGTACCTGCATTATCTGGACAAGGAGATGGCGATGGTGGCCGGGCATCTCGGACCCGAGCGCGAGACGGTGCAGCTGCATTTCGGCGGCGGCACGCCGACCTTCCTCTCGGCCGACGAGCTGCGGCAACTGATGGCAATGCTGCGAGGCCATTTCAACTTCACGCCGGACGCCGAGCTCGGGATCGAGATCGATCCGCGCACCGTCAACCACGACACGCTGGCACTGCTGGCCGAGCTCGGCTTCAACCGCACCAGCTTCGGCGTGCAGGATTTCGATCCGGCGGTGCAGGAGGCGGTCAACCGCATCCAGCCGCGCGAGATGGTGGAAACCGCGATCGTCGCCAGCCGCCAGAACGGTTTCCAGTCGATCAATGCCGACCTGATCTACGGCCTGCCGAAGCAGACCCTGGCCAGCTTCGACCGCACATTGGACCAGCTGATCGAACTGGCGCCGGACCGCATCGCGCTCTACAACTATGCGCACCTGCCGAACCGCTTCAAGGGCCAGCGGCTGATCGTCGCCGCCGACCTGCCGAGCGCCGAGGCGCGGCTGCAGATCTTCCTGATGTCGATGCGGCGTCTGCTGGACGCCGGCTACCGCTACATCGGCCTCGACCATTTCGCCAAGCCGGATGACGAGCTGAACGTGGCGCGCGAAAACGGCACGCTGCACCGCAATTTCCAGGGCTACACCACGCGCGCCGAGTGCGACCTGGTGGCCTTCGGCATGTCCTCGATCAGCAAGGTGGGGGATTCCTACAGCCAGTCGTCGCACAGCATCAAGGGCTATTACCAGCATCTGGACGAGGGCCACCTGCCAACCGAAAAAGGCTATGAGCTGAGCCAGGACGACGTCCTGCGGCGGCAGGTGATTATGGAAGTGATGTGCGGCGGGCCGGTGCGGTTTGCGCCAATCAATCAGCGCTATGGGATTGATTTCGTTGAATATTTTGCACCCGAGCTGGCGCGCCTGCGGCAGTATCAGGAAGCCGGCCTGATCGACATCACGGCGCAGGCCATCGTCGTCTCGGCCAAGGGGCGCCTGTTCGTGCGCGGCGTCGGCCTGGTATTTGATAAATATTTGCGCCAACCTACTACATCAAGTTATTCAAAGCTGATTTAGACTATATATTGTGGGTATAGCAGGAGACGGCGCGCCCGGAATTGTTTACTATAGTAAGCATGCCGAACCCCACCGAGGGCGACATAATTCTTGAATGTCAATGGGTATATTGGTAAATCTGCCATTTTTCGCGCGCGGCAGGCATGTGTCTTAGGGAGTATGTGATCCAGGCAGGACTGGCGTTGCACCCGAATGCGAACCCGAATCACCTAGAGCGGTAAAAACTTATTTTCGGACGCCGCCTGCGCTGCATTGCGCGCATCAATGGCGGCAGTCCGGACCAACATCTCGAGGAGATCACTATGCAAAAACTGGAAAGCGCGGCCATCGCGCTGGCATTGCCACAAGAAATTTCACGCGAAGTACTGCTGGAGAAATACGCCAAGGATGGCGAAACCAGCATCGATGAAGTGCTGGCGCGGGTGGCCGGTGCGCTGGCCGAGGTCGAAGCGCCGAAAACCCGCAAGAAGTACAGCGAGGAATTCCTGTGGGCGATGCAAAACGGCTTCATCCCGGCCGGCCGCATCGCTTCCGCCGCCGGCACCGGCCTGCAGACCACGCTGATCAACTGCTTCGTGCAGCCGGTCGGCGACTCGATCACCGAAGCGATCGAAGGCAAGCCCGGCATCTACACCGCGCTGGCACAGGCCGCCGAAACCATGCGCCGCGGCGGTGGCGTCGGCTACAACTTTTCCGCGATCCGGCCCAAGGGAGCGCGGGTCAAGGGCACCGGCAGCAGCGCCTCCGGCCCGATTTCCTACATGCGCGTGTTCGACCGCTCCTGCGAAACGGTGGAGTCGGCCGGCGCCCGGCGCGGCGCGCAGATGGCGGTCTTGAACGTCGAGCATCCGGATATTGTCGAATTCATCACGGTCAAGCAGGAAAAGGGGCAACTGAACAACTTCAACGTCTCGGTCGGCATGTCGGACGCCTTCATGCGCGCGGTGGAAGCCGACGGCAGTTTCGAGCTGGCGCACGTGGCGCAGCCGAACGACGACTTGAAGCGCGCCGGCGCCTATCTGCGGGATGACGGCAAATGGGTGTACAAGACGGTCAAGGCGCGCGAAGTGTGGGACCTGATCATGCAAAGCACTTACGCCGCGGCCGAGCCGGGCGTGCTGTACATGGACCGCATGAATGCCGAAAACAATCTCGGCTACTGCGAAGTGATCGAAGCCACCAATCCGTGCGGCGAGCAGCCGTTGCCGGACTATGGCTGCTGCTGCCTCGGCAGCATCAACCTGGTGGCCTGCGTCGAGGCGCCGTTTACGCCCGAGGCCCGCTTCGATTTCGCCAAGCTGGGACGCGTCGCCGGCATCGCGGTGCGCATGCTGGACAACGTGCTGACCGCCACCAAGTGGCCGCTGGAAGAGCAGGCGCGCGAAGCCGCCGCCAAGCGCCGCATCGGCTTGGGCTTCACCGGCCTGGGCGACGCGCTGATCATGCTCGGCGTGCGCTACGACTCGGAGCAGGGACGTGAACTGGCGGCCGAAGTGGCGCGCGAAATGCGCGACGCCTCGTACGCGGCGTCGGTGCAATTGGCGCGCGAACGCGGCGCCTTCCCGTTGCTGGACGCGGAAAAATACCTGCAAGGCGGCTTTGCGCAGCGCCTGCCGGATGCGCTGAAGGAACAGATCCGCCAGCACGGCATCCGCAATTCGCACCTGACCTCGATCGCGCCGACCGGCACCATTTCGCTGGCCTTCGCCGACAACGCCTCGAACGGCATCGAACCGGCGTTCTCCTGGTTCTACAACCGCGTCAAGCGGATGGCCGACGGCAGCAAGAAGGATTACACGGTCGAGGACCACGCCTACCGCGTATATCGCGCGCTCGGGCATGACGTCGAGCAGTTGCCGCCCACCTTCGTTTCGGCGCTGGAAATCTCGGCCACCGACCACATGCTGATGATCGCCGCGGTGGCGCCCTACGTCGACGCCGCGATTTCAAAAACCGTGAACGTGCCGGAGGATTATCCGTACGACGACTTCCGCGACCTGTATCTGCAGGCCTGGCACAAGGGCTTGAAAGGCATCACCACCTACCGTCCCAACAATGTGCTGGGCGCGGTGCTGTCGGTGCCTGCCGCCGACAACGCGCCGCAGCCGATCACGCTGTCCGAGCAGGACAAGCGGCTGGTGCTGACCGAGCTGACCATGTCGCCGCCGCTGGCGTCGCTGCGCTGGCCGTCGCGCCCCGGCCTGCCGGCCGGCGCCACCGGCTGGATCAGCGAAACCATCCGCACGCCGCAGGGCGATTTCGCCGTTGCGGTGTCCGACCAGGGCGGCGTGCCGTTCGAAGTCTGGGTGCTGGGCGGGCAGCCGCCGCGCGGCCTGGATGCGATCGCCAAGACGCTGTCGACCGACATGCGCGCCAACGACCGCGGCTGGCTACGCAACAAGCTAACGATGCTGGCCAAGGCTTATGGCGATCCGTTCGAAATGCCGATGCCGCCGAATGGCGAGCGGGTGCAGGTGCCGAGCGCCACCGCGGCGCTGGCGCGGCTGGTCGAATGGCGTTATCACCAGTTGGGCGCGCTCGATTTGCACGAGGGCGATCCGGCACCGGTGCTGGACGCGCTGTTTGCCAAGCGCGAGCCGAAAACCGGCACCGATGGCACGCTGGCCTGGGTGGCGGATGTACGCAACCCGGCCACCGAGGACGATTTCGTGCTGATGCTGAAGGAGCTGCAGATGCCGGATGGCAGCCGTCGCCCTTATAGTGTGTGGCTGACCGGCGGCCACCCGCCGGCACTGGACGGCCTGTGCAAGCTGCTCTCGCTCGACATGCGGGTGATCGACCCGGCCTGGATCGGCATGAAGCTGCGCAAGCTGCTGAACTACGCCGAGCCGCGCGGCGACTTTTTGGCGCGCGTGCCGGGCAGCGAAAAGCAGGCCAGCTATCCGTCCACCGTCGCCTATATCGCGCAACTGGTGATCCACCGCTATGCGATGCTCGGCATCCTGACCGAAAGCGGGGTGCCGGTGCAGTCGATGGGGGTGGTGGCTGGCGAGCCGGGGCGCACGGTTAGCACCGTCATGCGCGGCCGCCAGTGCCGCGAATGTGGCAACCATACAGTGATCCGCAAGGACGGCTGCGATTTCTGCACTTCCTGCGGCGCGATCGGCAGTTGCGGCTGATGGCAGTTGTCGGCGGCCGGACGCATCCGGCCGCCGGCGTCACGTCAGGAATGGTCCCCGTTCAGATCGCGCTCGGGATTTACCCGCAGTGTCTTCATCCGCAGCAGGTAAATGCTGACTCCGCTGGCGAGCGCCAGCAGCATGATTTTCAGCGCCATCCATTTCACCGTCTGCACGGAAAAGAGGATCGACGCCCATAGCAGAATCAGGGCAACGATCTTGGCCCGCAGCGGTATCCCGCGTTTTTCCTCGATATTGCGCAAATATTCGCCAAACAGCCGATTGGCCAGCAGCCAGCGGTGCATGCGCGTCGATCCCCGCACGTAGCAGGCCGAAGCCAAAAGCAGGAATGGCGTGGTCGGCAGTAGCGGCAGGAAAACGCCCAGAATGGCGAGTATGACCGCAATGGTCCCGATGATATTCAGCGTGATTTTCATGCGTGTCTCGTGTGCGGGCGATCCTTGCTCCGGCGGCGTGCTGGTGTATACCGATGATCGACCCGCCTGGCCCGGCGGTTTTTGTGGCGCCGGCTGGCCGCGGGCAGGAATTTTCAGCGTGGAAGTCGCATACAATCGCGGTATATCACATTCTTATTGTTGCTGATTTCCCTATCTATGGCCACAAGCAAGATCAAGGTTCAGGATTTTTTGTCGGTTCTACCGTTGTTCGACGGTCTGGCGCCGGAAGAACTGGCGGATATCGCCCAGGCCACCACCGAGCAGAAAGTGGCGCGCGGGGAAATCATCTTCCACCGCGGCGACCCCTGCGTCGGCTTCCACACCGTGGTCTATGGCCAGGTCAAGCTGGCATTCACCTCTCCGCAAGGCGGCGAAAAGGTGATTGAAATCATCGGCCCCGGCCACAGCTTTGGCGAGGCGCTGATGTTCATGGAGAAACCGTACATCGTCTCGGCCCAGGCACTGGCCGATTCGCTGCTGTTGCACGTGACCAAATCGGCGGTATTTTCCGGCATCGAGCGCGACCCGAAGTTTGCGCGCAAGATGCTGGCGGGCTTGAGTCGGCGGATTCACAGCCTGATCTGCGACGTGGAAGCCTATTCGCTCAGTTCCGGTACTCAGCGCGTGATCGGCTACCTGCTCAAGAGCGATGATCTGGAGGACGGCGATCAGTTCAGGCTGGAAGTCAGCAAGACCGTGATCGCATCCCGGCTGAACCTGACGCCGGAACATTTTTCCCGCATTCTGCACGACTTGTCGGCGCAAAAGCTGATCGAGGTCAACGGCCGCGACATCACGATTCAGGACGTTCAGCGCCTACGCGACTACCAGGGGTGAGGCCGCGCTGCGCTTGACGCGCAGATATAGCCGCGTGGCCTGCAGCAGGTTCAGCCACAACCAGCCGGCCGACAACGCCAGCGCCAGCGCCGCCGGCTGAGCCAGCGCTTGCGGCCACAGGGTGGCGCCGGTCAGCAGCAGCAGTGCCGCCAGGTGCGCCACGAATTGCCGGAGCGCGATGCGGTCGGGCAGCACTTCCTTGACGCTCGGCGCGCGCCGATCGGGAGCCACCGTGTGCTGCAGGTGGTACCAGACCAGGAACGGCACGATCTTGTACAGCATGCCGTTGATCGCCGACCAGGCAAAGCCGACGATGAACAGGACCCCCAGCGTCAGCGGCAATTGCGGATCGCCGTCGCCATATCGCAGCAGCCACAGCGCAGCGCACAGCAGCAGGCTACCCATCGAGGCACGCCAGAACCAGGTGGTGCCATCCGGCTTTGGCCGCTTGCGCTGTCTCAGCAGATGCAGCGTGGTCAGCGTGAAGCCGAGATAGCCGATCAACAGCAGCAGCGCGACGATGCCGGCGCCCCAATGGCCGCTGTCCCGAAACCGGAGCACGGCGGCCGACCACAACAGCAGCAGGCCGAGCAGGACCGGACCCAGCCAGCGCGTCAGGCTGTCCGGATACACCGGCGTGACCTGAAACATCGGGATCACCTGAAAGGCCACCCCGACCACCAGCAGCCCGACCCAGCCCAGCAAGCCCCAGGCGACGTGCAAGTCGGTCAGCAGCAACAGCGGCAACGGTAGCGGCCAGGCGAAACCGCTGGCCAGCGTGGCGCCGAGCATGACGGTCACTGCCAGCGCGGCCAGCGCCAGCCGCACCGTGCGCACGGTGGCGTTGGCCGCCGACCGCTGTGCGCGCCACAGGCCGATCGCGCAGGCCGCCAGCAGCCAGCCGAAGGCTGTCGCCAGGCAGATCAGGGCCAGCTTGAACAGGATCGGCTGGCTGCGCCAGAACGCCGCCGCCAGCGCCGCCGTGCCGAGCACCAGCAGCGCGTGTACGCCGGTTGCGGTGGTGTTTGCCTTCGGCAAGGAAACGCTGGCCACGACCGGCAGGATTTGCATTAGCGCGCCGATCATCGCGCCCGCCAGCGCGCCCAGGGTCAGCAGATGAGTCAGGGCCAGTGTTACCGGCGACCAGCGCGAGACCAACGCCGACGGTCCTTGCCAGAACAGCAGTATGGCTGCGGCCAGTACGAACAGCGGCGCCGCTAGGAAAAAGCGCAGCGGCGTCATCAGACTGGGCGCCTGTTCAAAAGCAAGTACGCGTTGAATCATTCCTTGTGCCAGATCAGTATCTCGTAACGATAATTAGCCGCCGGCGTGACCTGATACAGAAAGCCGTTGTTGTCCAGGATCCGGTAGAGCGGACGCGGCTCGCGGTCGATCAGCATGCGCAAGCGCTGTTGCTTCGACATGCGGGAAAGGGCGTCGAGGACGCGTTCGAGCGGCTCCGGCGGCTCCAGGCCGCACACGTCCAGGGTAATGTCTTGTTCCATATTTCTCTTCACTGTGCTGCTTTGCCGGGAGGAGCCGCCCGGAGTCCGGATGATCTGCTGTCCATGGCCGGCGATCCTTGATGCAGGTTAAGGATTGCCGGTCATGCTGGCCGCTATAGTGCCGCAATGCTAGGTTTCTTGCTGAAGCCGGACATGCCGCGCCAGATGGCGGCAATCCAGAACCCGGCCGCCGTTCCCCGCCAAACAGGATGCGCCGATGGCGCACTGTATATCTCATATCGGCCACGCCCATGAACATGCTCCTGACACATCCCGAGGACGCGGATTCGGATTCGTCCGGTTCTGCGCCGCAGATCGAACTGGTTTGCCCCGCAGGCAGCCTGCCGGCGCTGAAGGCAGCGGTCGACCATGGCGCCGATTGCGTCTATCTGGGGTTTCGCGACGAGACCAATGCGCGCAACTTCGCCGGCCTGAATTTCGACGATGCGGCGATCCATGAGGGGCTTCGCTATGCCCGGGAGCGCGGGCGCAAGGTGCTGCTGGCCTTGAATACCTATCCGCAGCCAACCGGCTGGCAGCGTTGGCGCCGCGCGATCGACCGTGCTGCCGAGGCAGGAATCCACGCGGTGATCCTGGCCGATCCCGGCCTGATGCAATACGCGGTGAAGACCCATCCGCAGCTGCGCCTGCATTTGTCGGTGCAGGGTTCGGCCACCAACTATGAAGCGATCAATTTCTATCACCGGCATTTCGGCATCGCCCGCGCGGTGCTGCCGCGCGTCCTGTCGCTGGCGCAGGTCGAGCAGGTGACCGGAAAAACACCGGTGGAAATCGAGGTGTTCGGCTTCGGCAGCCTATGCGTGATGGTCGAAGGGCGCTGCGCCCTGTCGTCGTACGCCACCGGCGAATCGCCAAACACGGCCGGGGTCTGTTCGCCGGCCAAGGCGGTGCGCTGGGAGCAGACGCCGCAAGGGCTGGAATCGCGCCTGAACGGTGTCCTGATCGACCGCTACGCCGATGGCGAAAACGCCGGCTATCCGACCTTGTGCAAGGGCCGCTTCGATGTCGCCGGCGAAAGCAATTATTACGCGATCGAAGAGCCGACCAGCTTGAACACGCTGGAAATCCTGCCGCAGTTGCACAAGATGGGGGTGCGCGCGATCAAGATCGAAGGGCGGCAGCGCAGCCCGGCCTATGTCGCCCAAGTGACGCAGGTGTGGCGCGAGGCGATCGACAACTGCCTGTCCCCGACCCAGCGCTATTCGATCAAGCCGTCCTGGATGACCGCGCTCGACAAGGTCGCCGAGGGCCAGCAGCACACATTGGGCGCCTATCACCGGCCGTGGAAGTGAAGCCGGTTCATCGAACGACATTCAGGAGGCAATAGCGTGAAACTGGCTTTGGGTCCGTTGCAGTACTACTGGCCGCGCGAGACGACCATCGATTTCTACGACAGCATGGCGGCGACGCCGGTGGACATCGTCTATCTGGGCGAGACCGTGTGTTCGCGCCGCCACGAACTGCGCGTCGCGGACTGGCTGGCGATCGGCGAGCGGCTGCAGGCCGCCGGCAAGGAGGTGGTGCTGGCGACCCAGGTGTTGATCGAATCCGGTTCCGATCTGGGCACCTTGCGCCGTATCACCGACAACGGCCGTTTCATGGTCGAGGCCAACGACATGGGTGCTGTCCATTGCATGGACAACAGGCCGTTCATCGGCGGCCCGTTCCTGAACATCTACAGCGGACCCACGCTCGAATTGCTGGCCGGCCTGGGCGCCAAGCGCTGGGTGATGCCGCTGGAAATGGGGCGCGAGGGCTTGGAGCAGTTGCAGCAGGAGCGGCCGGCCGGCATGGAGACCGAGGTGTTTGTCTACGGCCGCATGCCGCTGGCATTTTCCGCGCGCTGCTTCACCGCCCGCCACCACAATCTGCCGAAAGACGACTGCCAGTTCGTCTGCATGAAATATCCGGACGGGTTGCTGATGGAAACCCGTGAAGGCCAGCCGTTCCTGACCTTGAACGGCATCCAGACGCAGTCGGCGCTGGTCTACAACCTGATCGACCAATTGGAGCCGATGCGCGAACTGGGAGTCGATGTGGTGCGGATTTCGCCGCAGTCGCAACACACCGCCGAAATCCTTGCCTTGTTCGATGCCGTGCTGAAGCGGCAGATGAGCGGCACCGACGCCCTGCCGCAAATCGAGCCCCTGATGCCGGCCGCGCCCTGCAACGGCTACTGGCACGGCAAGCCGGGGCTGGAGCTGGTCGCCGCCTAAGCGGAGCGTTGCCGCCACACCGGATGTTTTCAACCAAGGGGTTTCGCATGCGTAGAGGTCAATATGAATTGCCCGATCCGGTCGGGAAGCTGTTGTCGATGCTGCCGGTATATCCCGGCTCGGTCTTGTTCGTCGCCGGCCTGAATCTGGTGCTGACGCCGCACCTGCAGGCCGGGGTGTTGCAGCCGCTGCAGCAAAAGAAGCTGCGGCTGAAGGTGCTCGATGCGCGCCTGGTGTTCAATTTCACTTGGGGCGCGCAGGCGTTTTCGGCCATCTCCAATGACGGTGCCGCGGATCTGACGATCGGCGCCAGCGCCCACGATCTGCTGTTGCTGGCACAGCGCCGCGAAGACCCGGACACGCTGTTCTTCAGCCGGCGGCTGGTGATGGAAGGCGATACCGAACTCGGCCTGCTGGTGAAAAACACGCTGGACGCGATCGACCTGTCGGTGTTCGAGCGTGCCAACCTGGCACCGGCGCGCGTCCTGGCGCGGCTGCGTTCCGGCTCCAGGCCGGCGCGCGACGCGGCGCGCTAATCCGGCAGCGCCGCGGTTTCCCGCTTGAGGTGATACGGATGGCTAATGCAAGAAAGTCGCTGCCCCTGGTGTATTCCTGCTCCGGCTGCTCCAGCGCGGCGCAACTGGCCAATCATGTAGCGGTGCAGCTGGACCGGCGCGGCGTGGCCGAGATGTCCTGCATCGCCGGGGTCGGCGGCGACGTTCCTTCGCTGCTGAAGGTGGCCAAGTCGGGACGGCCGATGGTCGTGATCGATGGCTGTGCGCTGGAGTGCGCCAGACGCTCGCTGCAGCGCCACGACGTGTTTCCGGACCGGCATTGGCAACTGGGGGAGCAGGGAGTCAAGAAACGCTTCCATGCCGATTTCGATTTGCGGCAGGCCGAGGAAATCATCGCGCTGATTACCGAGGCGGTGAAGGAACCGCTTGCGGCGGGCGCCGGATAAGCGGTCAAACGGCCGGCGTTCGGCCTGGATGCGGCGGCAAACCGGAGCCGCCGATCGGGTAATTCATCATCCTTCCAGCGTGAAAACCTGGAGTATCGTTAAATTTGCCTTGTTTTATCCGCGGAAATAATAGCTTGTCAAAGGAGTATATTGCGACATGCGGCGCCCGCATGCCGAATCGTCCAATGCCGGCTTCAGACAGCCGAATTCAGGCCCGCGGCGGCTAAAAAACCGTGACCTGCTTGGTCAGCGCGACGCCGACGATGTAGGCATACACCAGCACTGCGGTGGCGAATGCGATTGCGCGCGTCTGCCTGGTCTTGCCGCGCTTCAGCGCGATCGTCCCCAGCACGATGTACAGCACCAGGCCGACCACCTTGGCCGTCAGCCAGCCCTGCACCAAAGGGTATTGCCCGCTCCAGAATGCCAGCACCAGCGCGCTGGTCAGCAGCAGCGTGTCGATGATGTGCGGTGCGATTTTGACCCAGCGCCGCTGTAGTTGCCCGGCTTCGCGCAACATCCAGGCGCCGCGCAGCAGGAACAGCGCGCCGCTCAGGACGACGCAAGTGACGTGGAAGTGCTTGAGGGCGAGGTAGCTCATGGAAAAACCGGGTGGAAGCGGCTGTACGTAAAGCAATCATTCTATGCGAATACGTCGCGCCGCCGCCCCGTTCTTACTCCGCGATGTGGAAGTCGATCACGATCTCGCCCGGCTGGCGCGAGACGTAGCTGATTTGCACGTGCGGCCCGTAGTGGCCTTCGATCTGCGCCAGCAGCGGCAGCGGATCATGATCATTGCAAAAACGCATGGTCTCGCCCGGCTGCAGGGCGGCCAGCGCGCCAAAAATTGCGGCGTGGCGGAAGCGTTTGGCGACGCCGCGGGCATCGAACGGGTAAACGCCTTCGGCAATAACGGGAGTGGAACAATCGTGTGCCAAGATAATTCTCCTTGAATCAGGTTGCGTCAAACTACGGAAAAGGGCCGGCATGCGCCGGCCCCGGTACTTGCTACTCGGGCATCAGGCGCCACGGGCCTTGGCGATCGCGCCGATCGCTTCTGGCTGGCGCTTGCCGCCCAGGAGGCGCAGCGCGAACAGCGCCAGGAACAGCATGCCGATGGCGAACACGATGTCGCCCGGAACGCGCAGCCACACCATGGTTTCCATGAAGGTCGAGTGGATCACCTCCGGCGAGCGGGCGAACCACATGCCTTCGGTGATGCTGGCCCAGACCTGATAGATGCCGGCCGGTACCAGCGACATGAAGACCATCATCGCCAGCCCGATATTCAGCGACCAGAAGGTCAGGGCCAGCAGCCGATCCGACCACAGCGCGCGCGGCGAGACTCCGCGCAGGCAGAACAGCAGCAGACCGATACCGAGCATGCCGTAGACGCCAAACAGGGCGGCATGGCCGTGGGCGGCGGTCATGTTCAGGCCTTGCAGGTAGTACAGCGCGATCGGGGTGTTGATCGTGAAGCCGAGCAGGCCGGCACCGACCACGTTCCAGAAGCCGACCGCGATGAAGCACAGGATCGACCATTTATAGGTCTGCACCCAGGGGGCGACCTTCGAGCGCTGGTAGTTCTTGTAGGCTTCGGTGCCGATCATGGCCAGCGGCACCACTTCCAGCGCCGAGAACATGGCGCCGATCGCGATCACGAAAGTCGGCGTGCCGGTGAAGTACAGGTGGTGCAGCGTGCCCAGGATGCCGCCGAACATGAACACGATGGTTTCCAGCACGATCGCGCTATTGGCGGTCTTGGCATGGATCAGGCCCAGGCGGGTGAACAAGAGCGCGATGACCGCAGTGGCGAAGACTTCAAAGAAACCCTCGACCCACAGGTGCACCAGCCACCAGCGCCAGTACTCGACCATCGCGTAGTGGGTATGTTGGCCCCAGGTCAGCGAGGTGGCGTAGAAGCCGCCGATGCACAGCGCCGACAGGAACACCATGGCGATCAGGCCGCGGCTTTCGCTCGGTTTTTTCAGCGCCGGCCACAGGCCACGGCCGAGCAGCGTCACCCAGAACAGCAGGCCGACGAACAGCAGCAACTGCCAGAAGCGGCCCATGCTGGTGAATTCCAGGCCCTGGTTGCCGAACCAGAAGCTGAAGTTGGTACCCGATTTGGCAAGGGTACCGAGCCAGCCGAATGCGGTCGAGCCGACCACGATGAACAACAGCGCGTAGAACAGCACGTTGACGCCGAGCTTCTGGTATTTCGGCTCGTGGCCGGAAATCGCCGGCGCGATATACAGGCCGGTGGCCAGCCAGGCGGTGGCGATCCACAACACGGCGAACTGGGTGTGGATCGTGCGGCTGACCGTGTACGGCAGGATCTCGCCCAGCGGGATGCCGAAGAAACTTTGCCCTTCGACCGCGTAGTGCGCGGTGATGACGCCGAACCCGACTTGCGCCAGCATCAGGCCGATCACCACGTAGAAGTATTTTCTGGTGGCCAGCATCGACGGTGTCGGCTTCAGGCTCAGCAGCGGGTCGGACTTGGCCGGCGCCGGATCATCCGGTTCCTGGTGGCGCGAGTGATAGAACAACATGCCGATGATGGCGCCGATCATCAGGATGATGCTGGCGATCGACCAGATGCCGGCATCCGCGGTCGGGGTGTTGCCCACCGCCGGTTCCGGCGGCCAGTTGCTGGTGTAGCTCATGTCGGTCTTGCCGGGGCGGTCAGCTGCCGCCGACCACGAGGACCAGAAGAAGAACGCCGGCAAGGCCTGCAGATCGGCCGGGTCGGCCAGCGCGCCAGCGGTCATTGCGTATTGCTCGCGCAGCTTGTCCAGCGCCGGCTCGGTGCCGAACAGGTCGATGTAATGCTTCGCCACTTCCTGGGCGGCGGCGAAACGCGCCGGCGACAGCGTGATGACGCCGGTTTGGTCGTCATACGTGTTGCGCCGCATTTCATCCTTCACCAAGCCGTCGAGCTGGGCCTTGGGGCCGGCGCCAAGTTCCTCGTATGGCTTGCCGAAATCGCGCCGGGCCCAGATGTCACGCAAGGCAACGGTTTCCCGGTGCAGCCAGTCGGCCGACCAGTCCGGTGCCAGATAGCTGCCATGGCCCCAGACCGAACCCAGTTGCTGGCCGCCGGCGGTCAGCCATGCCGACTGGCCGCGTTGTACTTGCCCTTCCGAGAACAGCACCTTACCCTGGGTACTGACGACCTGTTTTGGTATCGGTGGCGCGGCCAGATAAATTTCAGTGCCAACCCATCCCAAAACGCCGAAGGACAGCAGGCAGATGACTGCCAGCCAAGTCCATAATTTGCGCGTTGCGTGCATGATCATTTTCCCTTTTCAGTGGTTCAAATTTTCGGCTTGAGTATAGGGAAAACGCTGTCTTCGGCGAAATGATGTATATCAAAGAAATCTATTCAGAGGTCAATTTATCATGCGCTGCAGCAGAGCCGCCGGAGGCGCCGCGCAGCAGGTTTTCAGTTCCATTTTTACAACCAGGAGATGGCATCGTGATGGATTTCGACTACTCGCCGCGGGTGCAGGCCTTGCGCCGGCAATTGCAGGATTTCATGGACGATCACGTGATCCCGCGCATTGGCGAATGGCAGCAATGCGAGGCGGCCGGCGCGGTGCCGCCATTCATGGAAGACCTGAAGGCGCTGGCCAAATCGGAAGGTCTGTGGAATCTGTTTTTACCCGCTCTGGGCGCCGACGAACCCGGACAGCGCCTGTCCAACCTCGAATACGCGCCACTGGCGGAAATCATGGGGCGCGTCGCCTGGGCATCGGAAGTCTTCAACTGCAGCGCGCCCGATACCGGCAACATGGAAGTGCTGCACCTGTTCGGCTCGCCCGAACAGCGCCGCCAGTGGCTGACGCCGCTGCTGGAGGGCACGATCCGCTCCTGCTTCGCAATGAGCGAGCCGGATGTCGCATCGTCCGACGCCAGCAATATCCAGACCCTGATCCGGCGCGACGGCGACGATTATGTCGTCAACGGCCGCAAGTGGTTCATTACCGGCGCCGCCCATCCGCACTGCAAGCTGGCGATCGTGATGGGCGTCACCGACCCCGACGGCGAGCCGCATCAGCGCCAGAGCATGCTGCTGGTGCCGATCGACGCGCCCGGTCTGAAGGTAGTGCGCAACATTCCGGTCATGCAGCACGTCGCCGCCGAAGGGCACTGCGAAATTGTCTTGCGCAACGTACGCGTGCCGCGCACCAACCTGATCCATGCCGAGGGCGCCGGCTTCGCGATCGCCCAGGCGCGCCTCGGGCCGGGGCGCATCCACCATTGCATGCGGCTGATTGGCCAGGCCGAACTGGCGCTGGAACTGATGTGCGAGCGCGCGGCCGAACGGCGTGCCTTCGGCCGTTATCTGCACCAGCACGGCACGGTCGCCGACTGGATTGCGCTGTCGCGCATCGAAATCGAGCAGGCGCGGCTGCTGGTATTCAAGACCGCGTGGCTGATCGACCAGCAGGGGGCCAAGGCGGCAGCGCGCGAAATTTCGATGATCAAGGCAGTGGTGCCGCGCATGCAGACCGCGTTGTGCGATCGGGCGATGCAGGTATTCGGTGCGATGGGCCTGTCCGCCGACACGCCGCTGGCCGCGATGTGGACCGGCGGCCGCTTGCTGCGCATCGCCGACGGCCCGGATGAGGTCCATCTGCGCACGCTGGCGCGCCAGGAAATGGCAGCCGCAGCCGAACGCCGCGGCGCCAGTGCGCGCTACATGTCGATGCCGACAGAGCGGACGCCGGGTTGAACGCACATCGCCGCCAGCCCGGCCGCGGCTGGCGGTAGAGTCGCAGAAAATCTCGGCCCCGATAGATACTGCATATATCGAGAGTGGATTACGTATGAGGAATATGTAGAAAAGCAATATACTCCACCGGAATCCGTGATGATGCCGGCGAGCTTTAGCCGCCGCAGCTGCCGCAGCAACTGCCATCCGCATGCGCGTTCTGCGCGCCGCCGATGCCATAGCCGGCTTCCACCAGCGCCGTCTGGAATTGCTTGGACGAGGTGCGATGTTCGTCGTAACGCACGGTGATGCTGCTGCCAGCCAGAGAAATGTTGAAATCGTCGACGCCGTCGATCGCATCCAGCGTCTTGGCGATATGGTCGACGTTCGCCGCATCATTCAATCCGGTGATACGCAAAATTTCAGTCTGCATGGTGTTCCTTGTGATCAAAGAGTGGTAAGAAAACCGGCGGCAGCGGTGGTGCGGCGGCGCCGTCGAAAGCCAACTGAATATAGCAAGGGTCAGTTGGAAAATAATTGATGTATCTTAAATCATTCTTTGTGCGCAAGGCTAGTGCCCGCGCCGGCAGTGCTCTTGCGGTGCCCGGTTTTCCATCGACCGCGCTCCTGCGCCGTCTGGGCCTGTTAGGCATGGCGGCTGTCCGCGGTCGCCATTCTCTGCTATGATTTCGCACCTGTTTATAGCTGCGGCGGTGAGTGCGTGGCGACAACCCCTGGCAAGAGCGAGAAAGGCATTTTGGTTATGACACCGCGAACTACGACGACGATGTTGTTGCAGCGACGCTAGTCGGGTTCTTTTTCGTCCAGGTAATTTGAAAAAGCGCGGCTGGCCCGCGTTTTTTTTCGCCCGTATTTTTTTTCAATCATGGTTTGGCGTCGGCGTACTGCTGACTTGGAGAGCAAAGTGATTTCAATTCGACTCCCGGATGGTTCCCAGCGTCAGTTCGAGGCGCCGGTGACGGTGGCTCAGGTGGCGGCTAGTATCGGCGCTGGTCTGGCCAAGGCCGCGCTGGCCGGCAAGGTGGATGGCAAGGTGGTCGACACCTCGTTTTTGATCGAACGTGACGCCGAACTGGCGATCGTCACTGACAAGGATGCCGATGGACTGGAGGTGCTGCGCCATTCGACCGCGCACCTGCTGGCCTATGCGGTCAAGGAATTGTTCCCCGACGCCCAGGTGACGATCGGGCCGGTGATCGATAACGGTTTTTACTACGATTTTTCCTACAAGCGCCCGTTTACGCCGGAAGACTTGCAGGCAATCGAAAAGAAAATGGCGGAACTGGCGAAAAAAGACGAGCCGGTAACGCGCAAGGTGTTGCCGCGGGATGAAGCGGTCGCCTATTTCAAATCGATCGGCGAAGCCTACAAGGCTGAAATCATCGAATCGATCCCGGCCGACCAGGATGTCTCGCTGTACACCGAAGGGAAATTCACCGACCTCTGCCGCGGCCCGCACGTGCCGTCCACCGGCAAGCTGAAAGTGTTCAAGCTGATGAAGCTGGCCGGCGCCTACTGGCGCGGCGATGCCAAGAACGAGATGCTGCAGCGGATCTACGGCACCGCCTGGGCCAAAAAAGAGGAACAGGAAGCGTATCTGCACATGCTGGAAGAAGCGGAGAAGCGCGACCATCGCAAGCTGGGTCGCCAACTCGATTTATTCCATTTTCAGGAAGAAGCGCCGGGTCTGATCTTCTGGCACCCGAAGGGCTGGACCATCTGGCAGCAGGTCGAGCAATACATGCGCCGCGTGTACCAGGACAACGGCTACCAGGAAGTGAAGGCGCCGCAGATTCTCGATCGCAGTCTGTGGGAAAAATCCGGTCATTGGGAGAACTACAAAGAAAACATGTTCACCACCGAATCGGAAAACCGCGCCTATGCGCTGAAGCCGATGAATTGCCCCGGCCATGTACAGATTTTCCGCGCCAACCTGCATTCGTATCGCGAACTGCCCTTGCGCTACGGCGAATTCGGGCAGTGCCATCGCAACGAGCCATCCGGGTCGCTGCACGGCATGATGCGGGTGCGCGGTTTTACCCAGGACGACGGTCATATTTTCTGCACCGAAGACCAGATCCTCGATGAATGCGTCGCCTTCACCGCGCTGCTGCAGAAGGTGTATCGAGACTTCGGCTTTACCGACGTCATCTACAAGGTCGCGACCCGACCGGAAAAGCGCGTCGGCTCTGACGAGGCCTGGGACAAGGCGGAAAACGCGCTGATCGAATCGTTGAAACGTTCCGGTCATCCGTTCGAAATTTCGCCGGGCGAGGGCGCCTTCTACGGCCCCAAGATCGAGTACACATTGAAGGATGCGATCGGCCGCATGTGGCAATGCGGCACGATGCAGGTTGATTTCTCGATGCCGCTGCGGCTGGAAGCCGAGTATGTCGGAGAAGACAACAGCCGCAAGACGCCGGTCATGCTGCACCGGGCGATCCTCGGTTCGCTGGAGCGCTTCATCGGCATGCTGATCGAAAACCATGCCGGCGCCTTGCCGATCTGGCTGGCGCCGGTGCAGGTTTCGGTCCTGAATATCTCCGAGGGGCAGGACGAGTATGCCCGCCAGGTAACACAAGCCCTGCAAAAACAAGGGTTTAGGGTGCAGGCCGATTTGCGCAATGAGAAAATAACCTATAAAATACGCGAGCATTCGGTTCAGAAGCTGCCTTACATCGTCGTCGTCGGCGACAAGGAGCGGGATGCGAATACAGTGGCCGTGCGTGCGCGGGGCAATGTCGATCTGGGAACCATGCCGGTCGACGCATTGGTGGAGCGCCTCAAAAGCGAGGTGGAAACCAGGGCCTGAACGGGGCAACCCGTCGTGCAGAAGCACGGCTTAATTATTTGATTTTTTAAAGGAAACTACGATAGCTACGGACAAGTCGCATCGCATCAATGGCGAAGTCACCGCCCCTGAATTGCGCTTAACTGGAGTCGATAACGAACCCTTGGGAATCGTCTCTCTGGCCGAAGCCTTCCGCTTGGCGGAAGAAGCAAATGTGGATCTGGTGGAGATTGCGCCCACTGCGCAACCGCCGGTGGCGCGTTTGATGGATTACGGCAAGTTCAAGTATCAGGAGCAGAAAAAGGCGCACGAAGCCCGGCAAAAGCAGAAGGTCATTCTGGTCAAGGAAGTCAAGTTCCGACCCGGTACCGATGACGGCGATTACGGTATCAAGCTGCGCAACCTGATCAAGTTTCTGGAAGATGGCGATAAAACCAAGATCACGCTGCGTTTCCGCGGCCGCGAAATGGCGCACCAGGATATCGGCATGCGCGTGCTGGAGCGGCTGAAGGCGGATCTGGAGCCCTACGGCCAGGTCGAGCAGTGGCCGAAAATGGAAGGCCGGCAGATGATCATGGTGCTGGCGCCGAAGAAAAAGAAGTAGCAGCAGCGTTTTGCGGGGCGGAATTCAGTGTGGTGTTCGCTGACTCCCGACCCTGGAATTTGCATGCGGCACTCAGCGATGGGTGGCGTGTGCCAATCGGCAGATTCAGTTCTGCTGTCAAACAAGTGAGAGCAGGCATCCAAGCGCAATGAAATATTGCCACCTGCAATCATGTTAAAAATGGAGCTGTCCGAAGGACAGAAGTATCATGCCTAAAATGAAAACCAAGAGCAGCGCCAAAAAGCGCTTCCGTGTTCGTCCGGGCGGTACGGTCAAATGCGGCCAGGCGTTCAAGCGCCACATCCTGACCAAGAAAACCACCAAGAACAAGCGCCAGTTGCGCGGTACTACGACGGTGCATGCAGCCGACGTCGTTTCCGTCCTGCGCATGTTGCCGAACGCTTAACCTCACACTCGATATCAAGGAGAAATCATGCCTAGAGTAAAACGTGGGGTTACCGCACGGGCCCGTCATAAGAAAATCCTGGTTCAAGCCAAAGGCTATCGCGGCCGTCGCAGCAAGGTCTATCGCGTTGCCAAGCAGGCGGTCATGCGTGCCGGCCAGTATGCGTATCGCGATCGGCGCAACAAGAAACGCGTATTTCGTGCGTTGTGGATCGCGCGTATCAACGCGGCGTCGCGCGAGCACGGAATCACCTATAGCGTATTCATGAACGGTTTGAAGCGCGCGTCGATCGAGTTGGACCGCAAGGTGCTGGCCGATATGGCGGTGATGGACAAGCCGGCGTTTGCCGCGATCGTGAGCCAGGTCAAGGCCAACATCGCTGCTTAAGTACCACGACCGAAATCGCGCTGCCTTGCCGGCAGCGCAGCAGTTTCCCGCGGGGCAGAGGTGTTTACCTGTGCCCCGTTTCATTTTCAGATTCTTTTTTGTCTCCTTTTCAAGAGTGGGAAATCGCGCATGAATCCCCTGGAACAACTCGTCATTCAGGCCGCCGCCGATTTTTCCGCGGCCGCCGACGCCGCCGCGCTGGAGAACGCAAAAGCAAAATATCTCGGCAAGACCGGCCAGATCACCGAGCAGATGAAAGGCCTGGGCAAGCTGGCGCCGGACGAGCGCAAGACGCAAGGCGCGGTGATCAATGCCGCCAAGGAGCGCATCGAGGCGGCGCTGACCGGTCGCCGCGAGGCGCTGGCGAATGCACAGATGCAGGAGCGCCTGAACGCGGAAGCGATCGACGTCAGTTTGCCGGGACGCGGGCGCGGCATGGGTGGGATTCATCCGGTGATGCGTTCCTGGCAGCGGGTCGAGGAAATTTTCCGTTCGATCGGCTTCGATGTCGCCGACGGCCCCGAAATCGAAACCGACTGGACCAACTTCACCGCGCTGAACAGCCCGGAAAACCATCCGGCGCGCTCGATGCAGGATACCTTCTACATCGAAGGTAACGACACCCAGGGCAAGCCGCTCTTGCTGCGCACCCACACCAGTCCGATGCAGGTGCGTTATGCGCGCATGAACCGGCCGCCGATCAAGGTGATTGCGCCGGGCCGTACCTACCGCGTGGATAGCGATGCCACTCACTCGCCGATGTTCCATCAGGTCGAGGGCTTGTGGATCGCCGACGACATCAGCTTCGCCGACCTGAAGGGTGTGTACCTGAATTTCGTCAAGGCGTTTTTCGAGACCGACGATTTGCAGGTGCGTTTCCGTCCGTCCTATTTTCCGTTCACCGAACCGTCGGCCGAGATCGATATCGCCTTCGGCAGCGGGCCGTTAAAAGGCCGCTGGCTGGAAGTGTCCGGGGCCGGCCAGGTGCATCCGAGCGTGGTGCGCAACATGGGGCTGGACCCGGAGCAGTACATCGGTTTTGCCTTTGGCTCGGGCCTGGAACGGCTGACGATGCTGCGCTACGGCATCAACGACCTGCGCCTGTTCTATGAAGGCGATTTGCGCTTCCTGAAGCAATTCAACTGACGCCGACGCATTTCCCGCCGGAGGGCGGCGCCGATCCCAGCAGCGGTCGTCGTCCGCGCCGCGCTTTCACGCTTTGAAGTTAAAAGGTATACCGATCATGCAATTTTCTGAACACTGGCTGCGTACGATGGTTGATCCGAACATGACTTCGGATGAACTGGCTCATCTGTTGACGATGTCGGGCATGGAAGTGGAGGAAGTGGAGCCGGTGGCGGTGCCGTTTTCGCACGTCGTGGTGGCCGAAGTGCTGGAGGTGGCCAAGCATCCGAATGCCGATCGGTTGAATGTGTGCCAGGTCGATGTCGGCACCGGCACGATTTTGAATATCGTATGCGGCGCGCCGAATGTGCGCGTCGGCTTGCGGGTGCCGTGCGCGATGGTCGGCGCCAAATTGCCGCCGGCCAAGGAAGGCGAGCCGCCGTTCGAGATCAAGACCGGCCAGTTGCGAGGCGTGGAGTCGCAAGGCATGTTGTGTTCGGCGCGCGAACTGAAATTGTCGGACGACCACGGCGGTTTGCTGGAATTGCCGGACGATGCGCCGGTCGGCCGCAATTTCCGCGATTACTACCAGTTGAACGATCTCAAGTTCACCATCAAGCTGACGCCCAACAAGGCCGATTGCCTGTCGGTGCTGGGCGTGGCGCGCGAAGTGGTGGCCTTGACCGGCGCCGCGCTGAAGGCGCCATCCTGCGCGCCGGTGGCGCCAACCATGCAGGAAATCCTGCCGGTCAAGATTGCGGCGCCGGATCTGTGCGGCCGTTTTTCCGGACGCATCATTCGCGGCTTGAATGCGCGCTGCGAGACGCCGGAGTGGATGAAGCGGCGCCTGGAGCGCAGCGGCCAGCGGCCGATTTCGGCGCTGGTCGACATTTCCAACTACGTGATGCTGGAACTGGGACGGCCCACCCATGTGTTCGACCTGGCGAAGATCCACGGCGGGCTGGAGGTGCGCTGGGGTAGGAGCGGCGAATCGCTGAAACTGCTGAACGGCAACACGGTGGCGGTCGACGACTGGGTCGGCGTGATCGCCGACGAAAGCGAGATCGAATCGCTGGCCGGCATCATGGGCGGCGACGCCACGGCGGTGTCGCTGGATACCACCGACATCTACCTGGAAGCGGCATTCTGGTGGCCGCAGGCGATCCAAGGCCGCGCGCGCCGCTATAATTTTTCAACCGATGCCGCACACCGCTTTGAGCGCGGCGTCGACTACGCCACCACGGTCGAGCACATCGAGCGCATCACCGCGCTGATCGTCGAAGTCTGTGGTACCCGCGACACCGTGATCGGCCCGGTCGATGACCAGGTGCTCAACCTGCCGCAACGCAAGCCGGTCACGCTGCGCACCGCGCGCGCAGAAAAGGTGATCGGCGTGCCGCTGTCGGATGATCAGATCGCCGACATTTTTACCCGCCTCGGGCTGGCGTTTACCCAGGAGCCCGGATTGTTTGCGGTAACGCCGCCGTCGTACCGCTTCGACCTTGAGATCGAGGAAGACCTGATCGAGGAAGTGGCGCGCATCTATGGCTTCGAGAATATTCCGGCGGTGGCGCCGGTGGCGCCGAACGCAATGCGCATCGCCCCGGAAAATGTCCGCTCGCCGTTCGTGCTGCGGCGCCAGTTGGCCGACCTCGATTATCAGGAAGTCATCAACTTCAGCTTTGTCGATGCCGCCTGGGAAACTGATTTTGCCGCCAACGCCAATCCGATCAAGCTGCAGAATCCGATCGCCAGCCAGATGAGCGTGATGCGCTCGACGCTGATCGCTGGCCTGGTTGCGAACGCGCGCTACAACCTGAACCGCAAACTGAACCGGGTGCGGGTATTTGAAATGGCGACCGTATTCCTGCGCAATGACGAGGCGGAGGACGGCGCCTTGTCGGTGGCCGGCTTCGAGCAACCGAAACGGGTGGCGGCGCTGGCCTATGGCCCGGTCGTGGAGGAGCAATGGGGGCAGAGTGCGCGCAACGTGGATTTTTTCGACCTCAAGGCCGACCTGGAAGCGCTGTTCGCGCCGCGCGCCTTGCGCTTTGTGAAAAATGAACATCCGGCCCTGCATCCGGGGCGCTCCGCTGCCGTGCTGCTGGAGGGCGAAGCGATCGGCGTGATTGGCGAATTGCACCCGCGCCTGCAGCAAAAATATGACCTGCCGCTGGCGCCGGTGCTGTTCGAGGTCGATGCGGCCGCGCTGGCGCGGCGGGAAGTGCCGGCCTATGCCGAAATCTCGCGCTTCCCGGCGGTCACGCGCGACTTGGCGCTGGTGCTCAAGCAGTCGGTCGCGGCGCAGGAAGTGATCGATACATTAAACGCGGAAAAGCGCGCCAACCCGATCTGTGGCAGTATGCAAGCCATTGTTTTATTTGATGAATATCGCGGCAAAGGGCTGGAGTCGGATGAAAAAAGCCTTGCGTTCCGGTTTACCATGCAAGATACTCAACGCACCCTGCAAGACGAACATGTGGACGCCGCAATGGCTGCTTTCATTGCCGCCGTCCAAAAGAAACATGGCGCAAAATTGCGCGCATGACAGCAGGTAGGGACAACCAAGATGAACGACGTGAATACGGCGGAATTTTCCTCCTTTCTGGCCGCCGATCTGAATCGCGCGGTGCTGGAAGCACAGGCCCGCTCGCAAGCCGCCAGAAACCTGCCGACGCTGACCAAGGCCGAGCTGGCCGAATTGCTGTTCGAGCAGGTCGGCTTGAACAAGCGCGAAGCCAAGGACATGGTGGAAACGTTTTTTGAGGAAATCCGCAATGCGCTGGAACGCGGCGAAGCGGTCAAGCTGTCCGGCTTCGGCAACTTCCAGTTGCGCGACAAGCCGCAGCGGCCCGGCCGCAATCCGAAGACCGGCGAGGAAATCCCGATCACCGCGCGCCGCGTCGTCACCTTTCACGCCAGCCAAAAGCTCAAAGGCCTGGTGGAAAGCCCACGCCCCAGCCCGACCCCGGCCACGCCCCATGCGTAGTGAGTCATGAACGATCGCACCAGCAAGACCGAGTTGATTACATTGCCGCCGATTCCGGCGAAGCGCTATTTCACCATCGGCGAAGTGAGCGAACTGTGCGGCGTCAAGCCGCACGTGCTGCGCTATTGGGAGCAGGAATTCACGCAGTTGAAGCCGGTCAAGCGGCGCGGTAACCGGCGCTACTACCAGCATCACGAAGTGCTGCTGATCCGGCGCATCCGCGAGCTGTTGTACGAACAGGGCTTCACCATCAGCGGTGCGCGCAACCGGCTCGACAGCGGCCCGGCCGATGCTGCCGGCGAACCGGCTGCCGCTGCACCCCAGCCGCAGGCTGCTGCCAACGGGTTCGACCGGGCCGCCGTGCGCCGCGAGCTGACGGCGATTCTCGCGCTGCTGTCGCCGCGCTAGCCGATGCGGCAGCCACTTCGCATTCCGGTGCAAGACGACCAGGCAATCGATGCCGGTCCGCCGCCTTTTCCCGAACAAGCCGCAAGCCCGAATTTGCGGCTTTTTTCATGCCTGGAAAGCGCTGGACGCCGCTTCGACAGCCGTTCCGGTTTTTATCGCAAATTGCTGTGCGCGCCGCACTTCCACTTCCATCAACCTGACCTGAGGCCCAGACATGTCGCAATCCCATCCCGATAATCCACTGTGGAATACCGACCTGGCGCCAACCGGCGCCGCGCAACGCACCTGGACTGCGACCCACTACGCTGCGCTGTGGGTGTCGATGGCGGTGTCGGTGCCGGCCTATATGCTGGCGTCGGGTCTGATGAGCGAAGGCATGAACTGGTGGCAGGCGGTGCTGACGGTGTTTCTCGGCAACCTGATCGTGCTGGTGCCGATGCTGCTGGTCGGCCACGCCGGCGCCAAGCACGGCATTCCGTATCCTGTGCTGGCGCGCGCCTCGTTCGGCGTCTATGGCGCGCGGCTGCCGGCGATCCTGCGCGCGATCGTCGCCTGCGGCTGGTTCGGCATCCAGACCTGGCTTGGCGGGCAGGCAATCTACACGATCCTGAATGTGGTCGGCAGCGGCTTCCTGCAGGGGAATGCCTTGCCGGGGCTGGGCATCAATCCCGGCCAGTTGTTCTGCTTCCTGCTGTTCTGGGCGCTGCACATTTACTTCATCTACAAGGGTACCGATTCGATCCGCTGGATGGAGACCGCAGCCGCGCCCTTGTTGCTGCTGTCATCGATTGCGCTGGTGTGGTGGGCCTACAACGGCGCCGGCGGCTTCGGCCCGATGCTGGAGGCGCCGTCGCAGTTTGATGCCGGCGGCAAGCGCGCCGGCCAGTTCTGGCTGGTGTTCTGGCCGGCGCTGACGGCGATGGTCGGCTACTGGGCGACGCTGGCGCTGAACATTCCCGACTTCACCCGCTTCGCGCGTAGCCAGCGCGACCAGATCATCGGTCAGTCGATCGGCTTGCCGCTGCCGATGGGCTTGCTGGCGCTGGTGGCGGTGCTGGTGACTTCGGCTACCGTGGTGATCTACGGCGAAGCGATCTGGGACCCGGTGGTGTTGTCCGGCAAGATGGGCGGCATCTCGGTGGTGCTGGCGCTGATCGCGCTGATCATCGCCACCATTACGACCAACCTGGCGGCCAACGTGGTATCGCCGGCCTATGACTTTTCAAACCTGGCGCCGCGCAGGATCTCGTTCCGCATGGGCGGCTACATCACGGCGGCGATCGGGCTCGGCATGTTCCCGTGGAAGATTTTGGAAACTACGCAAGGCTACATCTTCACCTGGTTGATCGGCTACGGCGCGTTGCTGGGCCCGATCGCCGGCATCATGCTGGTCGACTATTTCCTGATCCGCAAAACCGAGCTGAACCACGCGGCGCTGTTCGATGCCGATGGTGAATACAGCTACCGCGGCGGCTGGAACCTGCGCGCGCTGGCGGCGCTGGTGCTGGGCGTGCTGCCGAACCTGCCGGGCTTCCTGAAGGCGGCCGGTTTCGTCGCCAGCACTGCGCCGCTGTTCGAGACGCTCTACACCTATGCCTGGTTTGTCGGGCTGGCGATTTCGGCCGTGCTTTACTACGTGCTGATGCCGGCGCAACGACAGGCCGGTAACACTGCCAGAAACCCACAACCCTTGAATTAATCCGGAGTATATTGAAAAGTTCCAAATTTTTCGCTCGAGACTGGTTGTTCATGCTGGGAGTATCTGGCTTGACAAACATCCGCTGCACACCGCAAGGACAGCCTGTCTCATCATCCGAACACCGAAAACCCCATGAGCCAAGATCCACGCTTTCCCAACCTGTTTATCCTTGACCACCCGCTGATCCAGCACAAGTTGAGCCACATGCGCGAAAAGGACACCTCGACGCGCACCTTCCGCGAGTTGCTGCGCGAAATCACGCTGTTGATGGGCTATGAAATCACGCGCACCCTGCCGCTCACCACGCGCCGCATCGAAACGCCGCTGCAGAGCATGGATGCGCCGGTGATTGCCGGCAAGAAGCTGGTGGTGGTGCCGGTGCTGCGCGCCGGCATCGGCATGAGCGACGGCTTGCTGGAGTTGATCCCGTCGGCGCGAGTCGGCCATATCGGCGTCTACCGCGACCCGGCTACGCTGCAGCCGGTCGAATACCTGGTGCGGTTGCCGGACGTGCGCGAGCGCACCTTCATCCTGTGCGACCCGATGGTGGCAACCGGCAACTCGGCGGTGCATGCGGTGGATGTGCTGAAAAAACGCGGCGTGGCCGACGACCAGATCCTGTTCCTGGCGCTGGTGGCGGCGCCGGAAGGGGTCAAGGTATTCCAGCAGGCGCATCCGCAGGTCAAACTGTACGCCGCTGCGCTGGATTCCCATCTGAACGATCACGCCTACATCGTGCCCGGCCTGGGCGACGCCGGCGACCGGATTTTCGGCACCAAATAAGATCCGGCCGGCCGCGCATCCTGCGCTCAGGGGGCGACTTCCTCCGTAGGCAGGTAAGCAGGGCGCGCCCGTCTTTTCTTCGCGCCCGGCTCTCCCGGCCGCTGGCGCAATGCCTGCACCGCCGGCTGGAAAATTTCCGGTGCGATCTCGCTCGCAAACCGGTTCCACAATTGCCACAGCAGATCGGCGTCGGCCAGTGCCCGGTGGCGCTCGCCGGTGACCAGTTGGTGACGCGCGATCAGCGTGTCCAGGTTGTGCCGGCGCTCGGCCGGAAACAGCCGGCGCGACAGGCGCACCGTGCACAACACCTCGTTTTCCAGGCGCGACCCGGCCTGCAGGCAGGCGTTGTTCAGGAAACCGAAATCGAAGCGGGCGTTGTGGGCGATGAACAGGCCGCCGTCCAGCCGGCTGCGCACCGTATCCAGAACCGCGTCGATCGGCGGCGCATCCCGCACCATCTGGTCGTCGATGCCGGTCAGGCGCTGGATGAAGGGCGGGATCGGGATGCCGGGATTGACCAGGGTCGACCAGCGCGTTACTTGGCCGTGATCGACTTCGACCAGGCCGATTTCGGTAATGCGGTCGGCGGCAGCATTGGCGCCGGTGGTTTCCAGATCGAGGAACACCAGTTTTTCGGATTGGGTCATGGGCGCATTTTGCCATGTCCAACCAGTCGGGGCAGAGCCAATCATGGCGCGCAGCGGTTCCTGCCTGATTTTTGTGCGCAGGAAAATTCCCGTGCGCAATCAAATGCTTGCGCCAGATCAACTGGGTTAGCCACATGTTTATCCACAGGAACGGTGCAGAACTTTTCCGCCATTTTCTTGCCTCTTGTTTATGGCCGGTCAAGTTGCCATCGGCCCGATCGCGTTTGCATCCGTCCGCAAGCGGTAGCGCCGCAGGGACCACTGGCTGAGGTTGACGGAAATCAATGCCGGTCGAAGGCCGTTCGGTAACGTGTTCTTATCCCAACCGAGAAGGCGGCGGCGTGCACCTGGTAGACATCACGATGTTTTATGCGGCGCAGGGTGGCGGAGTCAGCACCTACCTGGCAGCCAAGGCAAACTGGCTGGCGCGCCACAGCCGGATTACCCATTCGATCGTCGCGCCGGCGCAGCATATTCGGGCCGGCGCCTCGCACAATATCCATTTCGTGCAGTTGCCTAGCATCCCGATCCCGGGTAGGAGCAGCTACCGCATGCCCTTGTCGCCGGCGATCGCCGCCGCCGTGCTGCGGCGCCTGCAGCCGGATTTGATCGAAGTCGGCGATCCGTATCAGTCGGCGTGGGCTGCCTTGCGCATCAAGCGCGAATCGAATATCCCGCTGGTGGCGTTCTATCATTCCGATTTGCCGCAATTGGCGGCCCAGCGTTTCGGCGCCAATGCACAAGCGCTGGCGAAGCGCTACCTGGCCCATCTTTATCGGCAATTCGATCTGGTGCTGGCACCCAGCGAAATCATGCTGCGCCGGCTGCAGGCGATGGGGCTGGAACGCGTGCGCCAGCAGCCGCTTGGCGTTGATACGGCCGTTTTTTCGCCAGCTTGCCGCGATCCGCAGTTGCGTAGCCGTCTGGGCCTGGACGCTGACGCCCGCCTGCTGGTGTATGCCGGCCGCTTTACCCGCGAAAAGAGGCTGCCGCTACTGATTGCCGCGGTCGAGCGGCTGGGTCGGCCCTATCACCTGTTGCTGATCGGCGGCGGCGAGCAATTGCCGTATTCGCCGCATTACACCTGTCTGCCGTTTCAAAACGGCTCGGCACGCCTGGCGTGCCTGCTGGCCAGTTGCGACCTGCTGGTGCATGCCGGTGACTCGGAAACCTTTGGCCTGGTGGTGCTGGAGGCGATGGCCTGCGGCATCCCGGTGCTGGGCGTGGCAGCCGGCGGGGTGGGCGAACTGGTCGATGCCGAAACTGGCATGCTGGTGCCGCCAAACGATGCGGCGCTGCTGGCGGATGGCGTCGATGCGCTGTTCCGGCGCGATCTGTCGGCGCTGGGCGCGAATGCGCGCCGCAGGATGGTGGAGAAATACGATTGGGACATCATCGTGCCGCAACTGATCGCGTGCTACGCCGGCTTGCTGGCATCGCCGCAGCGGGCCGAACTGGAAGCGGGCACCGCCTATGCCGCCGAATGAGCTGGCGAGCGCATTGTGCGTCTCGCTGCACGATGTCGCACCGCACACCTGGCCGCAATGTGCGCACCTGCTGCGGGCAGTGCATGCGGTGGCGCCGATCCGGGTGACCCTCTTGGTGGTGCCGGCCTATCATCGGCAGCCGGCGGCCAATGCTGCCGCCTTCGATCGCCTGCTGGAGGCGCGGCTGGCGGCCGGCGATGAGTTGGCGCTGCACGGCTTCACCCATCTGGACGAGGGGCCGCCGGCGATCGGCTGGCAGCAGAAATTCCTGCGCCGGGTGTACACCAGCGGCGAAGGCGAATTCAGCGCGCTGGATGTCGCCGAAGCGAGCCGCCGGATTGCCCAAGGGCTGGAATGGTTTGCGCAGCGGCACTGGCCGGTGGCCGGCTTCGTGGCGCCGGCCTGGCTGCTGGGCGCGGATGCCTGGCGCGCCCTGTGCCAGTTTCCGTTTCGCTACACCACCACGTTGCGCTATTTCTACACCTTGCCGCAGCCGCACGCGCTGCTGTCGCCGAGCCTGGTGTACGCGGCGCGCAATCGGAGCGGCCGCTGGCTGTCGGCGCGCCGCAATGCGCTGCTGGCGCGCCTGCTGGCGCAGCGGCCGCTGGTGCGGCTGGGCCTGCATCCGCGGGACGCCGCATATCCCGAACTGGTCCGGCATTCCCAGCAGTTGATCGAGCAGTTGCTGCAGTCGCGGCAAGCGCTGACCAAGGCGGATTTTGCGCTGCGGCTGCAGGCTTCCTACTACGATGCGGTGCCGCCGGCGGCGCAGGGCGTGGCCTGACGCCTTCGGCTGCCTCAAGCCTGGTGCAGGATCTGCTGGTGGAATGCCAGGTGATCGGCGATGAAGGTCGAGACGAAGTAATAGCCGTGGTCATAGGCCGCATGGCGGCGCAGCGTGAGCGGCTGGGCCGCCGTCCGGCACGCGGCTTCGAACTGCTCCGGCAGCAGTTGCCGCGCCAGGAACTGGTCGCCCAGGCCCTGGTCGATCAGGATTCCCTGCGGGAACGGCGTACGCAGGGTTTTCATCAGTTCGCTGGCGTCGTACTGGCGCCAGTCATCCCGGTCGGCGCCCAGGTAGCCGGCAAAGGCCTTTTCGCCCCACGGGCATTGCATCGGCGCGGCGATCGGCGCGAAGGCCGAGACCGAGCGATACAGCTCCGGGTTTTTCAGCGCGATGGTCAGCGCGCCGTGTCCGCCCATCGAGTGGCCGCAGATGCCGATGCGCCCGGCGCGTGCCGGGAATTGCGCCAGGATCAACTCGCGCAGTTCGTGCACCACATACGAATACATTCGGTAGTGTGCGCTCCATGGCGCTTCGGTCGCATCGACATAAAAGCCGGCGCCGACGCCGAAATCCCAACTATCGGTTTCGCCGGCAATGCCGGCACCGCGCGGACTGGTGTCCGGCGCCACCAGCATGATGCCGTGCTGGGCAGCGAAGCGCTGGGCGCCGGCCTTGATCATGAAGGTTTCTTCGCTGCAGGTGAGGCCGGCCAGGTAGAACAGTACCGGCACCGACCCGTGCTGCGCCTGCGGCGGCTGATACACCGAAAAGCGCATCGGCAAGCCGATTGCGGATGAGTCATGGCGGTAAAAACCCTGCGTGCCGCCGAAGCAGGGGTGCAGGCCGAGCGTTTCAAGCGTTACGGACATGGCGCGCCCGCTCAGTAAATCACGACCGAGCGGATCGACTCGCCGCGTTCCATCAGCTCGAAGCCGTCGTTGATTCTTTCGAGCGGCAGGCGGTGCGTGATCAGGTCATCGATATTCAGCTTGCCCTCCATGTACCAGTCGACGATCTTCGGCACGTCGGTGCGCCCGCGCGCGCCGCCGAAGGCCGAGCCTTCCCATTTGCGGCCGGTGACCAGTTGGAACGGCCGCGTGGAAATTTCCGCGCCGGCTTCGGCCACGCCGATGATGATGCTGCGGCCCCAGCCCTTGTGCGTGCATTCCAGTGCCTGCCGCATCACCTGGGTGTTGCCGATGCATTCGAAGCTGTAGTCGGCGCCGCCGTCGGTCAGCTGGACGATGGCGTCGACGATATTGGCGTGGTCCTTCGGATTCAGAAAGTGCGTCATGCCGAACTGGCGCGCCATCGCTTCGCGCGCCGGATTCAGGTCGATGCCGATGATCTTGTCGGCGCCGACCATTTTTGCGCCCTGGATCACGTTCAGGCCGATGCCGCCCAGCCCGAACACCACGACATTGGCGCCGGCTTCCACCTTGGCTGTGAACAGCACCGCGCCGACGCCGGTGGTGACGCCGCAGCCGATGTAGCAGACCTTGTCGAACGGCGCGTCTTCGCGGATCTTGGCCAGGGCGATTTCCGGCACCACGATGTAATTCGAGAAGGTGGAGGTGCCCATGTAATGGTAGATCGGCTTGCCGTCCAGCGAGAAGCGCGAGGTCGCGTCCGGCATCAGGCCGCGCCCCTGGGTCGAACGGATCGCCTGGCACAGGTTGGTCTTGCGCGACAGGCAGAACTTGCACTCGCGGCATTCCGGCGTATACAGCGGGATTACGTGGTCGTCTCTTTTCAGGTGCTTGACGTTGGGGCCGACGTCGACCACCACGCCGGCGCCTTCGTGGCCCAGGATCGCCGGGAAGATGCCTTCCGGGTCGGCGCCGGACAGCGTGTAGTGATCGGTATGGCAAATGCCGGTGGCCTTGATTTCGACCAGCACTTCGCCAGAGCGCGGCCCACCCAGTTCGACTTCTTCAATCGTGAGCGGTTTGCCGGCCTGCCAGGCCACGGCTGCTTTGGTTTTCATTTCCGGGTCAACTCCATAAAAAATAGCCGCCGCGCCGGTTGCCGGCGCGGCGGCTCGGGTACACCTTGCCATTATCGTGGAATTGTCGGCCGCCGGCTTGCGGTGTGGTTCGGATGGCCTTACCTGTTTTTGGCGCGCAATGCGTCGATTCCGAAAGCGCCGGCGCCGCCCACCGCCAGGAACAGGAACACGAAGCAATACAGGACCGCCAGTTCGCCCTCGTTCAGGATCGGCAGGAAGGTCTTGGGGGCATGTGCCATGAAATAGGCGACCGCCATCATGCCGGACAGAACGAAGGCCACCGGGCGCGTGAACAGTCCGAGGACGATCAATGCGCCGCCGGCCAGTTCCAGCACGCCGGCCAGCCCCATCAGCGAAAACAATTGCAAGCCATCGAACATCGCGATATGCGGTGCGCCGAGCAACTTGGCGCTGCCATGCTGCAGGAACAGCAGGCCGGTGACGATACGCAGGACACTCAGCAGGCGCGGGCTCCAGACGGCGGAAAAATTGTTGTCGTTTTGCATGGTGTTATCCCTTGTCGAGTCAATCAAAAAATGAGTGTTACTGCGAAAATACGAATCCGAGTGCTTGTCCATGGGTAATCCGGCCCGGCTTGGACGGTGCGGAATATCGCGCTCGGTGCTGGCTTGCCGGTCGTCAATAGCCTACCGTAAAGCGTTGTCGGGCGTGCGCGGGACGCTCCAGTTCATCGATCATGGCGACGGCGTAGTCCTCCGTCGAGATCTGGCTGGTGCCGTCAGCGGATACCAGCAATTGTTCGCCGCCCAGGCGGAATTTGCCGCTGCGCCGGCCCGGCGCGATCATCGCCGACGGGCTCAGCATGGTCCAGTTCAAGTCCGCTTCACGGTGCAATAGCGCCAGCACCTGGCGCGCGCCTTCGGCGGTCGCCAGGTAGGCTTGCGGGAAATCGGGGGTATCCATCAACTGCACCCCTGGCGCGGTTTGCAGCGAGCCGGCGCCGCCCACCACCAGTAGCCTTGGAACCCCGGCCTGTTTGCTGGCGGTGATGATCGAGCCGATCCCTTGCATGTAATAGTCGAACGTGTTGCTTTGGGCATGGCCGCTGAAAGCGCTGATGACGGCGTCGAAACCGGTGAGCTGGGTTGCCAGCCGGGCTGTATCCAGCACATCGGCGGCGACCACCTCCAGATTGGGCCGGGACGCCAGCTTTTCCGGATGGCGCACCAGCGCCGTTACCAGGTGGCCGCGCGCCAGCGCTTCGTTCAGCAGCGCCGAGCCGATGAAGCCACTGGCGCCTATCAGTACAATTTTCATGATCTTTCCTTGATTCGGTGGCTGGCCACGCCTGATGGCGGCCGTTAGCCAATCAAAACATGATGGCACTGATGATTGTCTTGATAAACCCGAATAAATATAATTCATTATTACGGTTTTCTTAACAATAAGGCGGCCATGATGACCCTCGGGGAAATTGATCTGAATAGCCTGTTGTTCTTCGACGCGGTGGTCAGGAGCGGCAGCTTTACCGCCGCTGCGGATCGCCTCGGCGTCGCCAAGGCCAAGGTCAGCATCCAGGTCAGCCGCCTGGAGCAACGGCTGGGCGTTACGCTGTTGTCGCGCACCACGCGCCTGGTCATGCTGACCGATGCCGGCCGCGCCTTGCACGCTGAATGTCAGCCATTGCTGCAGGCGTTGCAGGAGGCGCTCGAACAGGTCGGCTCCAGTCGCGACAGGGTGGGCGGCAGCCTGCGGCTCTCGACCTCGGTCAACCATGCTGCGCGCTCGCTGGCACCGGCGGTTGCGGCATTTGCCCGGCTGCATCCAGAACTACAGATCGACTTGCGCACCGACGACCGGATCGTCGATCTGGTGGCGGAGGGCATCGATCTCTCGATTCGCATGGGCTGGCTCAAGGATTCATCGCTGCGCGCGCTCAAGCTGGGCGAGTTCGAGCAATACGTGGTGGCGGCGCCGGACTATCTGCGGCGCGTCGGATATCCGCAACGGCCGGAAGACCTGGCGCATGGCGAGTGGATCGCGCTGACGCTATTGCCGACCGCGCAAACCTGGAAATTCACGCCGGCGGCTGGGCGCCCGAGGCTGGTGCAGATGAAGTCCAGAATCCGGGTCGATTCCCCTGATGTCCTGCGGGGGCGGTTTCAAACACGAAGTGCAACATAGGCTAAATCCAGAGGAAGTGTAGCAAGGTTGTAAAAGACCTCATGCGGGGTTCTGTAACCAAGGCATTTGCGGGGGCGGTGGTTGAGTTTGTCGACGGCGGCCTGGAGCGCTTGCTGGCTGACGGTTTTCAGATTGGTGTTCTTCGGGAAATACTGCCGGAGCAAGCCATTGGTGTTTTCATTCAGGCCGCGCTCCCAGGAATGATAGGGGCGGGCAAAGTAGACATCGGCCCGCAGGCGGGCACTGATCAAGGCGTGGTCGGCGAATTCCGATCCGTTGTCGAAGGTGATGGTGTGGCACACCCGCCGATGCGGGCTGAGCAAATCGACCACCACCGCACCCACGCCCTCGGCCTGCTTGCTGTTGGCTGGGGCGGCCAGGGTGAAGCGCGACCGCCGTTCCACCAGCGTCACCAGCACCCCTTGCTGGCCTTTGCCAATCACGGTGTCGCCTTCCCAATCGCCCAGCCGCAGGCGTTGCTCGACCATCAGGGGACGATGCTCGATGCCGATCCGGCCCGGCAGGATTCCCCGACGCCGCCGGCCGCTGCCGTGGCGCTGGCGCCGGGGTTTCTGGCTGCGCAAGTGCCGGATCAAATCGCCGCCGCCACGCCGATCGGCGTAGATCCGTTGATAGACGCTCTCATGACTGATGCCGATCGGGCTGCCCCGTTCCAGCGTCAGGCGGTGGATCGCTTGTTCGGGCGACAGGTCCAGGCGGATATAGGCCTGAACCGCCAACCAGGCGGCGTCGGCAACCCGGCTCGCATTACGACTGTTCTGTTGCCGTGCCAAGGCTTTATCGTGTGCCTGGCCAGGCCGCCATTGATGCACGCCCCGGTTGCGCCGCAGTTCGCGACTGATCGTCGAGCGATGCCGCCCCAGCCGGCGCGCAATCTCGCTGACTGAATGATCGTCTGCCTGCAGTTCGTGAATTTGGTATCGTTCGTCTCGGGTGAGGTGTGTATAGCGCATATTCGGCAACTTTCGACTGGCTGGTCAAAGGGTTCGAATGCTAGCGCATCTCGCCCTCCTTCCGTTGATCGGTGTTGCACTTCGTGTTTGAAACCGCCCCTGATTTGCATGGAGTATGCTTATAAATCCGCCATTTTCAGGCGGAATATTAGGATCTGTTTCAGGAGTATGCGTTTTCGGCGGCAACTTATCGGCCGAGTATCTTGCGCATCACCGACGGCACCGGCTCGAGCGGATTGGCGTGGCCGTATTCCAGTTCCGGCGCCAGCTCGAAGCCGAAGGCGGAGTACAGATCGATCAGGCGCGACTGGTCGGTACGCACCGCCAGCCGCAATTCGTCGATGTCGGCCGCCAGCGCCTGGTGGATTACCGCTTCCAGCAAGTGCTGCGACAGGCCGGCGCCGCGATAGGCAGGCAACACTCCCATGCGTACGATGTCCCATACCGCCGGTTCGTACTCGTCGTGCAACCAGCGCACCGAGCCGGCGGACTGGCCGTCGACTTGCAGGATGAAGCCGCCGCCGATGCGCAGGTCGTGCAGTACGCGCGCCACGTCTTCGCGGTGGCCGCTGGAACTGGCAGCGACCTTGTCGGCCCAGCTGAGGCGGGTCAGTTCGGCGATCAGCTCGGCGTCGTCGACGCCGGCTTCGCGTACCAGGATGTTGCAGGGGGGCGCCACAGAGAGGGGCGCCGAAGGGAGCGCGGCAGAGCCGCTACTACTGGGTAAGGGGTCCATAGCTTTCAGCTGACCCGCATGCCGGGCTGGGCGCCAGGCCACGGGTTCAGCACATAGATACCGGGATTGGCTTTTTCGTCGGCGGCCGAGGCGGCCAGCACCATGCCTTCCGAAATGCCGAACTTCATCTTGCGCGGCGCCAGGTTGGCGACCATCACGGTCAGCTTGCCAATCAGGTCGGCCGGCTGGTAGGACGACTTGATGCCGGAAAAGACGTTGCGCAGGCGGCCCTCGCCGACGTCGAGCGTCAGGCGCAGCAGCTTGTCGGAACCGTCGACCGCTTCGCAATTGACGATCCTGGCGATGCGCAGGTCGATCTTGGCGAAGTCGTCGATCTTGATCTCCGGCGCGATCGCCTCGATCGCGCCGCCGTCCTCTCCCCCAGGGAGAGAGTCGGTCTTCGCATCTCCCGTAGCCGCCGCTTCCGGCACCTCGAACAAGGCATCCAGCATCTTCGGTTCGACCCGCGTCATCAAATGTTCAAACTTGCCGATCGCCGCCGGGATCGTGCGCAGATCGGCCCAGGCCAGGTCGCGCTCGATCTGGAACAAGCTGGCTACCTTGCGCGCCAGCGCCGGCAGGATCGGCGCCAGGTAGATGCTGAGGCGATAGAACGACAGCAGCAGGTCGCTGCAGACATCCTGCAGCGCCTGGTCATTGGCCGGGTCTTTCGCCAGTTCCCACGGTTTTTTGCTATCTACATACTGGTTGACTTCATCGGCCAGCGACATGATCAGGCGTAGCGCCTTGCCGAATTCGCGGGCATCAAAGGAATCGCGGATCGCCGTTTCCTCGCCGGCGCCGACCAGTTCCCAGAAGCGGTTGGTCGACTTGCTGATCGGATTCGAGAGCCGGCCGTCGAAGCGCTTGGTGATGAAGCCGGCCGCGCGGCTGGCGATGTTGATGTACTTGCCGATCAGGTCGGAATTGACGCGGGCGATGAAGTCCTCGGGATTGAAATCGATGTCTTCGTTGCGTGCGCTAAGCTTGTTGGCCAGGTAGTAGCGCAGCCATTCCGGGTTCATGCCCAGGCTCAGGTATTTCAGCGGGTCAAGGCCGGTGCCGCGGCTCTTGCTCATCTTCTCGCCATTGTTGACCGTCAAAAAGCCGTGCACGAACACCTTGTTGGGCGTCTTGCGGCCGCTGAACTTGAGCATCGCCGGCCAGAACAGCGTGTGGAAGTTGACGATGTCCTTGCCGATGAAGTGGTACTGCTCGGTGGCGGGGTCGGCCATGAAGGCGTCGAAGTCGCGCCCGCTCTTGTCGAAATAATTTTTCAGCGAGGCCAGGTAGCCAATCGGCGCATCCAGCCAGACATAGAAATACTTGCCCGGCGCATCCGGGATCTCGATGCCGAAATACGGCGCGTCGCGCGAGATGTCCCAATCGCTCAAGCCCTCGCTGGTGCTGCCGTCCTGGTTTTCGCGCGGGGCAAACCATTCCAGCACCTTGTTGGCGACTTCCGGCTGCAGATGCGGCTTGCCGTCGACGTCGCTGCCCTTGATCCATTGCTCCAGGAATTCCACGCTGCGCGGATCGGACAAGGTAAAGAAAAAGTGCTCCGATGATTTCAAGACGGGCTTGGAGCCGGTCAGGGCCGAGTAGGGATCGATCAGGTCGGTCGGGGTGTAGACCGCGCCGCACACTTCGCAGTTGTCGCCATACTGATCCTTGGCATGGCACTTTGGACATTCGCCCTTGATGTAGCGGTCCGGCAGGAACATGTTTTTCTCGGGATCGAAAAACTGTTCGATGATCCTGGTGGCGATGAAGCCGGCCTGCTTCAAGTCGCGGTAGATTTGCTGCGCCAGCGCATGGTTTTCCGGGCCGTCGGTCGAATGCCAGTTGTCGAAGGCGATGTGGAAACCGTCCAGATATTGCTGGCGGCCGGCAGCGATCTTCGCCACGAACTCCTGCGGCGTCACGCCGTCCTTTTCCGCCGCGATCATGATCGGCGCGCCATGCGCATCGTCGGCGCCGACGAAGTGCACCTGATGCCCCTGCATGCGCTGGAAACGAACCCAGATGTCGGCCTGGATGTATTCCATGATGTGGCCGATATGGAAAGGACCGTTGGCGTAGGGCAGGGCGGTGGTGACGAACAGTTGGCGCGCGGGCGTGATGCTCATTGGGACAATGCGGGTAAGGGAAAGCCATGATTTTAGCAGCGCAATGCGTTCTGTCATCCCGGGCACGCCGCCCGCATGCGATCCTCGCCATTTCGCAAGCTTACGGTGCGGTTCGGTTCCGATTGGTTTAGACTGGCCGCAAACTCATCGCACTACAGTCAAGAGGACAATCCATGAGCATTACGCCTGAAGCGGTCACGGCCGCACTGTCGACGGTAATCGATCCCAATACCGGCAAGGACCTGGTGGCCGGCAAGACGGTGAAAAACCTCGCCGTCGACGGCGCCGAAGTCAGCTTCGAGATCGAACTCGGTTATCCGGCCAAGAGCCAGTTCGACGCCATTCGCAAGGCGGCCATCGGCGCCGTGCGGGCTCTGCCCGGTGTCGGCAACGTCAGCGTCGCGGTGCAGTCGAAGATCGTCGCGCATGCGGTGCAGCGCGGCGTGGCGACGATGTCGAACGTGAAAAACATCATCGCGGTCGCCTCCGGCAAGGGCGGAGTCGGCAAGTCGACCACCGCCGTCAACCTGGCGCTGGCGCTGGCGGCCGAAGGGGCGTCAGTCGGGATTCTAGATGCCGACATCTACGGGCCGTCGCAACCGATGATGATGGGCATTGCCGGGCGCCCCGAAACCACCGATGGCAAGACCATGGAGCCGCTGGAAAACCACGGCCTGCAAGTGTCGTCGATCGGCTTCATGATCGATCCCGACGAGCCGATGGTGTGGCGCGGCCCGATCGTCACGCAAGCGCTGCAGCAGTTGCTGACGCAAACCAACTGGCGCGACCTCGATTACCTGATCGTCGACATGCCGCCCGGCACCGGCGACATCCAGTTGACGCTGTCGCAAAAAGTGCCGGTGACCGGTGCGGTGATCGTCACCACGCCGCAGGATATCGCCTTGCTGGACGCGCGCAAGGGCTTGAAGATGTTCGAGAAAGTCGGAATTCCGATCCTCGGCGTGGTGGAAAACATGAGCACCCATATCTGCACCAACTGCGGCCACGCCGAGCCGATCTTCGGCGAGGGCGGCGGCGAGAAGATGTGCGCCGACTTTGGTGTCGATTTTCTCGGCGGCTTGCCGCTGACGATGGCAATCCGCGAGCAGACCGATTCCGGCCGGCCGACCGTGGTGGCCGAGCCGGATGGCGCGGTGGCTGCCATCTACAAGCAGATCGCGCGCAAGATGGCGATCAAGGTGGCCGAAAAGGCGAAGGACATGAGCAGCAAATTCCCAACCATCAAGATTCAAAACACCTAAATGGCGCGGATGTGGGGTAAAGCGGATTAAGATGGTGGCCCGCAACAATCTGCGGGCCATTACATGTCTATACAATATGGGTCGCCGGTGTCGCCGGTGGCCCATTGCTTTTTCAGTGATCGAAGTTGTGTTGACGATATCGGTACAATGTGGGATGTCTTCGGCAGTATACTCGGCGTGTATATGGCTATTTACGTTTATAAAATGGATGTTTTTTCAACATACTCCCATTTTTTACCGAAAACAGACGAAAACCTGAGGTTGGCACGGCCTGCAAGGCGTGATAAATGCCTGCAAAATCAAGAGCGGTCTGCCCTCGGCATGGCGCCGCTGCCCTATTTTCCGGAGTAGACATGAATCACCCTGTAATTCCGATCCTGCCCGCCGGTGCTTCGCGTGAGCGCAAGCGCCAACAGCCGAAAGGCCGGCGCGTCGAGCCGCAGGCGCTGGACGAAGTGCGCGCCTTGCTGGGCGAGGCCTCGCGCCAGCGCGCTTTACTGATCGAGCACCTGCACAAGATTCAGGACTGTTACGGCTGCCTGTCGGCGCCGCACCTGGCGGCGCTGGCGCAGGAAATGCGGCTGGCGCAGACCGAGGTGTACGAGGTCGCGAGCTTCTATCACCATTTCGACGTCGTCAAGGAAGGCGAGCCTGCACCCGCCGCGCTGACGGTACGGGTGTGCGCCGGCCTGTCGTGTGAAATGGCTGGCGCGGCGGAGTTGCTGCAGAAGCTGCCGGCCCTGCTGGGACGCGAAGTGCGGGTGCTGGCCGCGCCCTGCGTCGGCCGCTGCGAGCAGGCGCCGGTGGCGGTGGCCGGGCAAAACCCGATCCCGCAGGCGACTTGCGATGTCGTGGTGCAGGCGGTGGAAAGCGGCGCCTTGCAGCATGCGCCGCAGCCATATCTGGATTATGCCGCCTACCGGGCGCAGGGCGGCTACCAGCTGCTGCGGCGCTGCCATACCGGCGGCCTGGAGCGCGAGCAGTTGCTGGTCACGATGGAAAATTCGGGCCTGCGCGGCCTCGGCGGCGCCGGTTTTCCGGCCGGCCGCAAATGGCGCATCGTCGGCGCCGAAGCGGGGCCGCGCCTGATGGCGGTGAATATCGACGAGGGCGAGCCGGGCACCTTCAAGGACCGTTTCTACCTGGAGCGCGATCCGCACCGCTTCCTGGAAGGCATGCTGGTCGCGGCCTGGGTGGTCGGCATCGCCGAAATCTATATCTACCTGCGCGACGAATACCACGGCTGCCGCGAGCTGCTGGAAGCGGAGCTGGCCAGGCTGCGGGCCGAGCCGCCGGTGGCGGGGCTGCCGCAAATCCATTTGCGGCGCGGCGCCGGCGCCTACATCTGCGGCGAAGAGTCGGCCATGATCGAATCGATCGAAGGCAAGCGCGGCATGCCGCGCCTGCGTCCGCCGTACGTGGCGCAGGTCGGCCTGTTCGGCCGCCCGACGCTGGAGCACAACTTCGAGACCCTGTACTGGGTGCGCGAGATCGTCCAAAAGGGCGCCGACTGGTTTGCTGCGCAGGGCCGCCACGGCCGTAAGGGATTGCGTTCGTTCTCGGTGTCGGGCCGGGTGCGCGAGCCGGGCGTCAAGCTGGCGCCGGCCGGCATCACCATCACCGAGCTGATCGAGGAATACTGCGGCGGCATGCAAGAGGGCCACAAGTTCTACGCCTACCTGCCGGGCGGCGCCTCGGGCGGCATCCTGCCGGCGGCGCTGGGCGACATCCCGCTTGATTTCGACACCCTGCAGCCCTACGGCTGCTTCATCGGCTCGGCGGCGGTGATCGTGCTGTCGGACCAGGACACGGCGGTCGGCGCGGCGCGCAACATGATGGCGTTTTTCAAGCATGAATCCTGCGGCCAGTGCACGCCGTGCCGCAACGGCACCGCCAAGGCGCTCGGCTTGATCGAGCAGTCGCAGTGGGATACCGGCCTCTTGGCCGAACTGTCGGCGGTGATGCGCGATGCCTCGATCTGCGGCCTGGGCCAGGCGGCGCCAAACCCGGTCGACTGCGTCATCAAGTATTTTCCGCACGAGCTGGCTTGAGCGCCCGTCCGAAGCACAGAGGAATTCCGAATGAATGCAATTACCCGCAACGAGATCGCGCAGCTGGACGCGCCGGTCGTCACCTTTGAACTGAACGGCCGCACCGTCACCGGCCGCGAGAGCGAAACGCTGCTGCAGGTGGCGCAGCGTGAAGGTATAGAAATTCCGCACTTGTGCTACAAGGACGGCTTGGACACGGCCGGCAACTGCCGCGCCTGCATGGTGGAAATCCAGGGCGAACGCGTGCTGGTGCCGTCCTGCTGCCGCGCTCCCAGCGCCGGCATGCAGGTGCAGAGCGATAGCGCGCGAGCCCAGGCAGCGCAAAAAATGGTGCTCGAGCTGCTCTTGTCCGACATGCCCGAAACCGAATACACGCGCCAAAACGAACTTGACCAGTGGGCCGAAAAACTCGCGGTCGGCAAGCCGCGCTTCGCCGCGCGTCCTGCAGTGCAAGCCGATCTGTCGCACCCGGCGATGGCGGTCAACCTCGATGCCTGCATCCAATGCACGCGCTGCGTGCGCGCCTGTCGCGACGAGCAGATGAACGACGTGATCGGCCTCGCCTTCCGCGGCGACCAGGCCAAGATCGTGTTCGACATGGACGACCCGATGGGCGCCTCCACCTGCGTCGCCTGCGGCGAATGCGTGCAGGCCTGCCCGACCGGCGCGCTGATGCCGGCACGCGAGGTTGGTCTGATCGTGCCGGACAAGCAGGTCGATTCGGTCTGCCCGTATTGCGGCATCGGCTGCCAACTCACCTACAACGTCAAGGACAACAAAATCCTGTTCGTGGAAGGCCGTGATGGCCCGGCCAACCACAAGCGCTTGTGCGTCAAGGGCCGTTACGGCTTCGATTACGCGCACCATCCGCAGCGCCTGACCAAACCCCTGATCCGGCGCGCCGATGCGCCTAAGCGCGGCGATTTCACGATGGACCCGGAGCACGTGCTGGACGTGTTCCGCGAGGCAAGCTGGGAAGAGGCGCTGGCCTTGGCCGGCGGCAAGCTCAAGCAAATCCGCGACCGGCACGGCAAGAAATCGCTGGCCGGCTTCGGCTCGGCCAAGGGCAGCAACGAGGAAGCCTATCTGTTCCAGAAGCTGGTGCGGGTCGGCTTCGGCAGCAACAACGTCGATCACTGCACCCGGCTGTGCCACGCCTCGTCGGTGGCGGCGCTGCTGGAGGGCATCGGCTCCGGCGCGGTGTCGAACCCGGTGATGGACGTCACGCAAGCCGAGGTGGTGATCGTGATCGGCGCCAATCCAACCGTCAATCACCCGGTCGGTGCCACCTGGATCAAGAACGCGGTGAAGAACGGCACCAAGCTGATCGTCTGCGATCCGCGCCGCTCGGACATGGCGCGCATCGCGCACCGTTTCCTGCAATTCAAGGCCGACACCGACGTCGCGCTCCTGAACGCGATGATGCATGTGATCGTGCATGAGGGGCTGGTCGACCAGGGCTTCGTCGACAGCCGCACGCTCGGCTACGACGAATTGAAGAAGAACGTCGAAGGCTACAGCCCGGAAGCGATGGCGCCGATTTGCGGCATCGACGCCGACACCATCCGCTACGTGGCGCGCCTGTATGCCACTTCGAAGGGATCGATGATCCTGTGGGGCATGGGCGTGTCACAGCACGTGCACGGCACCGACAACGCGCGCTGCCTGATCGCGCTGGCGTTGATGACCGGCCAGATCGGCCGTCCCGGCACCGGCCTGCATCCGCTGCGCGGGCAGAACAACGTGCAGGGTGCGTCCGACGCCGGCCTGATCCCGATGATGTACCCGGATTACCAGAAGGTGTCCGACCCCCAGGTGCAGGCGCGCTTCGAGGCCACCTGGCAGTTGCCGGCCGGTACGCTCGATCCCCAGCCTGGCCTGACCGTGGTGGAAATCATGGATGCGATCGACCGGGGCGAGATCCGCGGCATGTACATTATGGGCGAAAACCCGGCCATGTCCGACCCCGACGCCAACCATGCGCGCGCGGCGCTGGCGGCGCTCGACCATCTGGTGGTGCAGGATATTTTCCTGACCGAAACCGCCTACCTTGCCGACGTCATCCTGCCGGCCTCGGCCTTTCCGGAAAAGACCGGCAGCTTCACCAATACCGACCGCACGCTGCAGATGGGCCGCCAAGCCATCGACCCGCCGGGCGAGGCGCGCCAGGACTTGTGGATCATCCAGCAGATGGCGGCGCAACTCGGCCTCGACTGGCAGTACGCGCACGTGTCGGAAGTGTTCGACGAAATGCGCCACACGATGCCCAGCATCGGCGGCATCACCTGGGACCGGCTGGAGCGCGAGCATGCGGTCACCTATCCGTGCGAGACGGAGGGCGATGCCGGCGAACCGGTGGTGTTCGTCGATCATTTCCCGACCGCCAGCGGCCGCGCGCGTTTTGTCCCGGCTGACATCATTCCCGCCGACGAGCGACCCGATGCCGAGTATCCGATGGTATTGATTACCGGCAGGCAGTTGGAGCACTGGCATACTGGGAGTATGACGCGCCGCACGGCGGTGCTCGACGCGCTGGAGCCCGATCCGGTGGCGCTGATCCATCCGCTCGATCTGGCGGCGCTGGGCGGCAAGCCGGGCGACGTCATCACGATCGCCTCGCGCCGCGGCGAAGTCAGCCTGTATGCGCGCGCCGATGAAGGTTCGCCGCCGGGCGCGGTGTTCGTGCCGTTCTGCTATTACGAGGCAGCCATCAACAAGCTGACCAACCCGGTGCTCGACCCGTTCGGGAAAATTCCCGAGTTCAAGTATTGCGCGATCCGCATTGCGCTGGGCGGTGCGCCGCCGCTGCAGGCCAGCTATGGCGGCGGCCAGGCGCTGGGGGTGATCACCGGCGGGTGAGGGCGGGGCATTGCGGTACATCGGCCGGCACGGCGTCTCAGGTCGCCGCGCCGGATTGCTGCAAAGCGGTGGCATCTGTGCCATGATCTAGCCACGCAATGGATTGACGCGCAAGACAATTCCCCCTTTTGAAAGGTGCGGTTGGTCATGAATGTCATCATGCAGCGCATCTCGCTCGACAACCGCTGGCGCCCCCATCAATGGCGGCCGCTGGAGGTCCTGAATGACGTGGCCCCGGCGCAGGGCGCCGCGCATTGCCTGCGCGATGATCCAGACGACACGCGCTGGATCTTTTCCGGATTCGATATCCAACTGTTCGCGGACGAAGCCGAGGGCTATTTCCTGAATGCCAGTTCGCCACTTCCCTGCTGGTTCATCATGTGGCGCCTGGAAGCGATCGACGGCATTGAAGTCGCAGTGCCGAAAGCCGTCACGCTTTCCTACAACGAGGCCGCGCGCTTGATGGATGGTGGCGAACAGGTTGATACCCTGCCCGCCTCGCGGCAGGTAATCGACTGGCTGCAGGAGTTCATCGGGCTGCACTATCGCCCCGAGGCCAAGAAGAAGCGCAAGAAACCCTCGTTTGAAGGCGGCGCTGCGGTCGAGGAAATGGCTCGGGCCGAAGGCGGGCGTCATGGCGGCTGACGATTTTTTCGCGCGCTGGAGCAAGCGGCGCCAGCCGGAAGCGGAGACCGTTCCGGCGCCAGTTGCCGTGGATGGTGCCGCCGCTGCTGTGCAGCCTGCTCCGCCGGAACCATCCGTACAACTGGCGCCGACCATGGAAGAGGTGAGCCGGCTGACTGCCGAATCGGATTATTCGCGCTTCATCGCGCGCGGAGTCGATGAAAGCGTCAAGCGGGCCGCCATGAAAAAGCTGTTCTCCGACCCGCACTTCAACCTGATGGATGGCCTCGATACCTATATCGATGACTACAACGTCTTCGAGCCGATTCCGCCCGACATGCTGCGTGCCCTGAATCATGCCAAGGCATTGCTCAATCCACTGGGGCAACTGGAAAAGCCGCTAATGGAGCTGGTTCAGAAAGTCGTGGAAATCGATCCGGCAATGCCTGCCGGCGCGGCGCAAGCCGCGGCTGCGGTGCTGCCGGATCCGCAGCCGGTCAGCGATCCGGCCGAACCCGGCATGCAGCAGCCCGATGTGCAGCCGCTCCCATGTGAAATACCAATAGCCACTCCGACGACTTCCGACCGAGGTACGACATGACGACACGCTTCAAGGTATGCAGCTGCAATCACACCATGCCGCTGGATGCTGCCGCCGGGGCCAAGCTGGGGGCGGCGCTGGGCACCGAGGCGCTGCCGGTCGCGCATCAATTGTGCCGTCGCCAGATCGGCGAATATCTGAATGCGATCGATGGTGTCGACACCGTGGTGGTTGCCTGCACCCAGGAGCGCCCGCTGTTTGCCGAACTGGCACAGCAAAAGAACTCAGCGGCGCCACTGCGTTTCGTGAACATCCGCGAGACCGGCGGCTGGGGCGCGCAAGCCGGAGCTGCGTTGCCAAAAATGGCGGCGCTCCTGGCCGGCGCGGCGCTACCCGATCCGGATCCGGTCCCGGCGGTCGGTTACGAATCGGGCGGCCACGTGCTGATCATCGGCACCGCTGACCAGGCGCTGCCCTGGGCCAGGAAGCTGGGTGGGCAACTGGAGGTGAGCGTATTGCTGACTGCCGGCCACGACAGCGGCGAGATGCTGCACGACCGCTCCTTCCCGGTTTTTTCCGGCAGCCGGATCGCAATTTCCGGCTGGCTCGGCGCCTTCAAGGTCAACTGGCGCCAGGACAACCCCATCGATCTGGAAGCCTGCACTCGCTGCATGGCGTGCATCGACGCCTGCCCGGAGAGTGCGATCGACCTGACCTACCAGATCGACCTCGACAAGTGCAAGTCGCATCGCGCCTGCGTCGCCGCCTGCGGCGCGATCGGCGCCATCGATTTCGCCCGCCAGGCCAGCGAGCGCAGCGGCGCATACGACCTGATTTTCGATTTGTCGAACACGCCGGTACTGGCCAGGCATCAATTGCCGCAAGGGTATTTCGCCCCCGGCCGCGACGCCGCGCGCCAGGCGGGCGATGCGCTGAAGCTGGCGCAGATGGTCGGCGAGTTCGAGAAACCCCGTTTTGTCCGCTACAAGGAAAAATTGTGCGCCCATGGCCGCAATGGAAAGATCGGCTGCACCGCCTGCATCGATGTCTGTTCCGCTGAAGCGATCAGCCATGACGGCAACCACGTCCGGATCGATCCGAACCTGTGTGCCGGCTGCGGTGCCTGCACCACCGTCTGTCCGTCAGGCGCGATCGAGTATTCCTGGCCGCGCGCAACCGATATGGGTACCCGCTTGAAAACCATGCTGGCGGCCTACCACCGCGCTGGCGGACAGCAGGCGGCACTGCTGTTCCACAGCAGGGAGCAGGGTGCGGCGCTGATCGAGCAGACTGGCCGGTTGGCGATGGTCGGCGGGCGCGGGATACCGGCGCGCGTGATCCCGATCGATGTCCATCATACGGCGGCAGTCGGGATCGACCTGTGGCTGGCGGCGCTGGCCTATGGCGCTGCCAATATCGCGGTATTGATGACCGGCGAGGAGGCGCCGCAGTATGTCGATGCGCTGGAACAGCAGATGGCCAGCGCACAGGCAATCCTGGCGGGATTGGGTTATGCCGGCACGCACGTTCAACTGCTACGGGTGGCGAATGCGGCGGAACTGGAAACGGCGCTGCATGCGCTGCAGCCGGCCGCGGTACCGCAGGCGCAAGCGAGCTTCAACGTCGCTGTCGACAAGCGTGGCACGTTGGATTTCGCGATCGATCATTTCCTGAAATTCGCGCCGCAGCCCGCCGAAGAAATCGCCTTGCCGGCCGGGTCGCTGTTCGGCACCGTCAACCTGAACACGGATACCTGCACCCTGTGCATGTCCTGCGTCGGCGCCTGCCCGGAGTCGGCGTTGATGGACAACACTGATTTGCCGCAACTGCGCTTCGTCGAAAAAAATTGCGTGCAATGCGGGCTGTGCGAGAAGACCTGTCCGGAAAACGCAATCACGCTGACGCCGCGCCTGCTGCTGACCGACGCCGCGAAAAAAGCGCGGGTGATCAACGAGGCGGCGCCGTATCACTGCATTCGCTGCCAGAAGCCGTTCGGCACCTTGCAGATGATTAACAACATGTTGAGCAAGCTGTCGCTGCACGGCGCCTTCGCCGGCAATCTGGACCGCATCAAGATGTGCTCCGATTGCCGGGTGATCGACATGATGGAAAACAAGCAGGAAGTGTCGATTCTCGATGTGAGCCGGCGGCATTGATTTTTAGGAACCAGGGACGTTCATGACAAACGAAGAACCGCTGATTGCCGAGACGCCTGGGCGCGATGAGGAACTGGCGCGGGCCGCCTGGTATGGCACCCTGGCTAGTCTCTTTTATGCGCCACCTTCACAAGAACTGCTGGACCGAATCGCCGCCACCGAATCGGGCGGCGGCGGTTTCCTCGAGGACGCCTGGCTTGGGTTGGCGGCCGTCGCCCAAACGACGGATGCCGAAGCGGTGCGGGACGAATACGAACGCCTTTTCATCGGCGTCGGCAAGCCGGAAGTCATGCTGTATGGATCCTATTACCTGTCAGGCTTCTTGATGGAGAAGCCTCTGGTCGCCTTGCGTACCGATTTGGCCGCCTTGGGCCTTCAGCGTGCCGACACAACGGTTGAGAGCGAAGACCATATTGCCGCCTTGTGCGAAGTGATGCGCTATCTGATTACGTCGGATGATTCTGTGCATTCCGGCCTGTCGGTGCAAAAAAAATTCTTTGCCGAACACCTGCAGCCGTGGGTCAATACCTTGTGGGAGACGCTGGAACGGCGAGGGGACGCGGCATTTTATGGGCCGGCCGCGCGGGTGGCACGCTGCTACTTTGAAATTGAGATGCAGGCATTTGATCTGTTCGGCTGACTTGCCACAAGGAAATTTGTCGATGGAAATGTCTTGCGCCGGCTCAAGATATTATTTGTTGCACTTGTTGGAAGAAGCTGCAATACTGCATTTTAAATAAACAATTAAAAAACGCATTTCTTCCTGTCGTATCCTTTTTGGAGACAAACATGACAGAGCAAAAGAAAATCGCGAGGCGCAGCTTCTTTGCTGGCCTTGGCCTGGTCGCAGCAGCCGGTCTGGCCGTCAAACTCTCCCCTAAGGCAAGTCCCTTGAATTCGTCTGCACCGGAAGAACCGGCGGGCGACGGTTACCGTTTGACCGAGCACGTCAAAAAATACTACCGCACCACCGCAATCTAACCAACGAGGTGACACCATGCTGTTGACTCGCAAGGGCCAGGGCGGCCAGCATTCCCACTCGCGTTTTGCGTCGAGCTTGTCCGATTCCCTGTCGCGCGCCCTGCCGACTATGGATCGGCGGATGTTCCTGAAACGATCCGGAATCGGCGTCGGTGCGGGTATTGCAGTCTCCCAGTTGGGGTTGATCGAAAAGGCAAAAGCGGCCGCCGATGACAAGCCTGCTGGCAAGAAAATCGAAGTCAAACGCACCGTTTGCACCCATTGCTCGGTCGGATGCGCGGTGGATGCGGTGGTCGAAAACGGTGTCTGGGTCCGGCAGGAACCGGTATTCGATTCGCCGTTGAACCTCGGTGCCCACTGTGCCAAGGGGGCCGCGCTGCGCGAGCATGGGCATGGCGAATATCGCCTGAAGTATCCGATGAAACTGGTCAACGGCAAGTATCAGCGCATCAGCTGGGACCAGGCCTTGAACGAGATTTCCGCCAAGCTGCTGGAAATCAAAAAGGCCAGCGGGCCGGACGCGGTGTTCTGGGTCGGCTCTTCCAAGCACAACAACGAACAGGCGGCGCTGTTGCGCAAGTTCGTGTCGTTCTTCGGCACCAACAATTGCGACCATCAAGCGCGCATTTGCCATTCGACGACGGTCGCAGGGGTCGCGAATACCTGGGGCTACGGCGCCATGACCAACAGTTACAACGATATGCAGAATTCGAAAGCTGCTCTGTATATCGGATCCAACGCAGCCGAGGCGCACCCGGTCTCGTTGCTGCATATGCTGCACGCCAAGGAAAGCGGGACCAAGATGATCGTGGTCGATCCGCGCTTTACCCGCACCGCAGCCAAGGCGGACCAATATATCCGTATCCGGTCCGGTACCGACATCCCGTTCCTGTACGGCCTCTTGTATCACATCTTCAAAAACGGATGGGAGGACAAGAAATACATCCATGATCGCGTCTACGGCATGGAGAAGGTTCGGGAAGAAGTGATGACCTGGACGCCGGAAAAGGTCGAAGACGCCTGCGGCGTGCCGGAAGCAGAAATGTACAAGGCAGCGGAGACGATGGCGAAGAACCGGCCATCCACCCTAGTCTGGTGCATGGGACAAACCCAACACAGCATCGGCAACGCCATGGTGCGGGCGTCCTGCATCGTGCAACTGGCACTCGGCAACGTCGGGGTGTCGGGTGGCGGGGCGAACATCTTCCGCGGCCATGACAACGTGCAAGGCGCGACCGATATCGGTCCCAATCCGGATTCATTGCCCGGCTACTATGGGCTGGCGACCGGCGCCTGGAAGCATTGGTGCGCCGCCTGGGGCGTCGATTACGAATGGGTCAAGAAGCAATATCCCTCGCAAGCGATGATGGAAAAATCCGGTACCACGGTGTCGCGCTGGGTGGATGCGGTGCTGGAGAAAAACGATCTGATCGATCAGGACAACAATGTCCGGGCGATCGTGTTCTGGGGTCACGCGCCAAATTCGCAAACGCGCGGCCTGGACATGAAAAAAGCGTTGGACAAGGTGGATCTAATGGTCGTGATCGACCCCTATCCGTCGGCCACTGCGGCGATGACCGCGATGAAGGTCGAAGGCCAGGAATTGAATCCGAACCGCGCCGCTTATTTGTTGCCGGCCGCAACCCAGTTTGAAACTTCGGGCTCGGTGACCGCTTCGAACCGTTCGCTGCAGTGGCGCGAAAAGGTGATCGAGCCGCTGTTCGAATCGCGCACCGACCAGATGATCATGTACCAGCTGGCAGAAAAGCTCGGATTCGGCAAGGAGTTGGTGGCGAAAATCAAACTGGTGTCCGGCAAGGGCGGGATGATGGAACCAGAGCCGGAAGACATGCTGCGCGAGATCAATCGCGGCTCCTGGACGATCGGCTATACCGGCCAGTCGCCGGAGCGGTTGAAGGCGCACATGCGCAACATGCAGATGTTCGATGTGAAGACGCTGAAATGCAAAGGCGGCAAGGATGCGGCTACAGGCTATGACCTGACTGGCGATTATTTCGGACTGCCGTGGCCGTGCTATGGAACGCCGGAGCTCAAGCACCCGGGTTCGCCCAACCTGTACGACACTTCCAAACATGTGATGGATGGCGGCGGCAATTTCCGCGCCAATTTCGGCGTGGAACGGGAAGGGGTGAATCTGCTGGCCGAAGATGGCTCCTGTTCGCTGGGTTCCGAAATCCCAACCGGCTATCCCGAATTCGACCATGTGCTGCTGAAAAAACTGGGTTGGTGGAACGATCTGACGGACGCCGAGAAGCAGGCGGCCGAAGGCAAGAACTGGAAGACCGACTTGTCGGGCGGAATCCAGCGTGTGTGCCTGAAAGTGCATGGCGTGCATCCGTTCGGCAATGCCAAGGCACGCGCGCTGGTCTGGAATTTCCCTGATCCGGTACCTTTGCATCGTGAACCCATCTATGGCACACGACCGGACCTGGTCGCCAAATACCCGACGCACGACGACAAGAAGGCATTCTGGCGCATGCCGACCCTGTATAAATCGCTGCAGCAGAAGAATGTCGAAGCAAAATTGTACGAAAAATTCCCGATCATCCTGACTTCCGGCCGGCTGGTTGAATTTGAGGGCGGCGGCGAAGAGACGCGCTCCAATCCGTGGCTGGCCGAACTGATGCAGGAAAATTTCGTCGAGATCAATCCGAAAGCTGCTGCCGACCGCGGTATTCGAAATGGCGATTTCGTGATCGTAGCAACTCCGACGGGGGCCCGTATCAAGGTCAGGGCGCAGGTCACGCCGCGCGTCGGACCCGATACTGCGTTTGTTCCCTTCCATTTTTCCGGTTGGTGGCAGGGCAGGGATCTGCTCGAATATTATCCAGAAGGAGCCCATCCGGTCGTGCGTGGCGATGCCGTGAATACCGCAACCACGTATGGTTACGACTCGGTGACGATGATGCAGGAAACCAAAACCACGATCTGCAATATCGAGAAATTTCAAGCCTGAATTGAGGTCGCACAGGGGAGTCGGGCAGCTTTCATCTTCGGCTTGATCTAAAACCGGACGGGCCCGCATCCGGTCGGACAAGGAGACAAGGCAAATGGCACGGATGAAATTTATTTGCGACGCGGAACGCTGCATCGAGTGTAACGGCTGTGTAACCGCATGCAAGAACGAGAACGAAGTGCCCTGGGGCGTGAACCGGCGCCGGGTGGTGACCATCAATGATGGGGTAATCGGCCAGGAAAAATCCGTATCGGTCGCCTGCATGCATTGTTCCGATGCGCCGTGCATGGCGGTCTGTCCGGTAGATTGCTTTTACCGTACCGATGACGGTGTGGTACTGCATGACAAGGATATTTGCATTGGCTGCGGCTATTGCTCCTATGCGTGCCCGTTCGGCGCCCCGCAGTTTCCATCCAACGGCACGTTTGGTTTGCGTGGCAAGATGGATAAGTGCACATTTTGCGCCGGCGGCCCTGAACCTGACGGCTCGCAGGCCGAGTTTGAAAAATACGGCCGTAATCGGCTGGCCGAGGGTAAATTGCCGGCTTGTGCGGAAATGTGTTCCACCAAGGCATTGCTGGGCGGGGATGGCGATGTGATCGCGGATATTTTGCGTACCCGGGTGATCCAGCGTGGCAAGGGCAGCGAGGTTTGGGGTTGGGGCACGGCGTACGGCAAGTCGCACAATCCGGAGGCGAAAGCGCCCGAGGAGAAAAAATCATGATGCGGCTTATCGGAATTTTCCTGCTGATTGCAGGCTTGGCCGCATGCAGCGAACCAGACCAGTCTTTGCGTACATCGAATGCGAAAGTGGATGGCAAGGCGTGGCAGGGCGCGCAGAATGCTTTTGTTACGCCGGGTTGGCAGCCGGGCGACAAGATGCGCTGGGAAACCCAGCTTCGTAATCGTGCGCAAACGCAGAATGAATACCTGAAGGTTCACTGACCGCATGGCGCAGGAGTCATCATGAAAAAATTGATTGCCGGCTTGGCATTGGGTTTTTCGCTGATGGTGCTGCTGACCGGTAGTGCCGTGGCCCAAAATCAAGATGCCGGCCGCGTCGTGGCAGCTCCCGGTACGCCGCAATCCATTCCGAACGTGGAATCGGAATCGCTCGATTATCTGAAACAGAATCAGGCAGAAAGGACCCGCGACCAGCCCGGCAATCTGGCGCCGACCTATCGGATCGTAAAAGAAGGGCGGCAGAATTATTCCAGCTTGCCGGCGCGCGAGGCTGGCGTACTGATCCAACCGAAGGTTCGGTTCCCGGGGCAGGCGCACGCCACGACTGCGGGGGAGGCTTGGCGCAATTACCGCAATGGTCCGCTCAGCCAGATCGGCGGCTGGATGCTGATTGTGGCGCTACTGGCTGTTGTGGCAGTGTATTTTCTGTTTGGAACGGCAAAATTGAAAGAGCGTCCGAGCGGACGGGTGATCGAGCGCTTTACCTCTCTGGAGCGCGTCGCGCACTGGACCACCGCAATCAGTTTTGTTCTGCTGGCGTTGACTGGCATTACCATGCTGTTCGGCCGCTACATCATATTGCCGCTATTCGGCCCAAGTCTGTTCGGATGGTTTTCGTTTGCGTGCAAGAATATTCATAATTTCGTCGGTCCCATTTTCACGATAGCGCTGGTCGTGGTTTTTCTCCTGTTCGTCAAGGACAATCTGGCGGAAGCAACGGACGTGAAATGGCTGACCCGGCTGGGCGGCTTGTTCGGCAAGGAAAATGTCAGTTCGGGGCGTTTCAATGCCGGCGAGAAGCTCTGGTTTTGGGGTGGGGTGGTGGTACTCGGCCTGTTTGTCAGCAGTTCCGGCTTTGTATTGAACATGCTGATTCCAGGTTTCGATTACACACGTGGAAACATGCAAATCGCTAACGTGGTTCATATCATCAGTACCGTGATCTTCATGAGCATTGCGCTTGGGCATATCTACATGGGTACGCTCGGCATGGAAGGCGCCTATAAAGCAATGGCCACTGGTTACGTTGATGACGAATGGGCAAAGGAACATCACGACCTTTGGTACAACGAGATTCAGAGCGGAAAAATTCCACGCGTCCGCAGCGAAGAGAGCGCCAACAAAACCGGCGCTGCTTATCGGCTACCGGCCGAGGGTTGAATGCGGCCTGCGTACCGGATTTGTTGTATCGTTGCCTTTGCGCGCTGATGGTCAAGTCAGCAAATGATTAATCCACCATGAAGTGTGTTGCCTGGCGCAACTTGCAAACCTATGTCGTTTCGCCCGCTGCTGTCCAATTCCAGTGCTGATCTGACCCGCGAGGTCGAAGCGGTGGACGAGCGTGGCCGGGTGTCGACCATCTCGATTCCGGCGGAACGCCCGCTGACGATGTATGTGGACAAGCGCGAATTGGTAACCTTGATGACGCTGGGAGGCGCGCCAGAAGCTTTGACGCTCGGCTATTTGCGCAATCAGCGGCTGGTCAAGAAAATCGAGGACGTTTTGTCGGTGCAGGTGGACTGGGAGGTCGAGGCGGTTGCGGTTACCACTCGCAGCGGCATTGCCAACGTCGAGGAACGCACCAAGAAACGGGTGGTCACCACCGGCTGCGGACAGGGATCGGTATTCGGCGGGCTGATGGACGAAGTGGACAAAATCCAGTTGCCGCCGGATGCAAGGCTGGCGCAGGCTGTTGTGTACAAGATTGTCGATACGATTCGGACCCAGCAATCCATCTACAAACAGGCGGGGTCGGTGCATGGTTGTGCATTGTTTTCGGCCAGCGGAGACCTACTCTATTTTGTCGAGGATGTCGGGCGCCATAACGCGGTGGACGCGATTGCCGGCAGAATGTGGTTGGACGGTATCGACGGCGATGACAAGGTTTTTTACACGACCGGCCGTTTGACTTCCGAAATGGTCATCAAGGGAGCGCAGATGGGAATTCCATTTCTGCTCTCCCGTTCCGGCACGACGCAAATGGGGCACATGGTTGCCGAGCGTTTGGGCATGTCGCTGCTCGCGCGCTGCTCGGGCAAGCATTTCCTGTTGCTGTCGGGCCGCGAGCGCCTGTTGCTGGACCCGGCGTTGGCGTTGGCCGGCGGGGCGTTGAAAGTCGCATAGATTTCGTCCACGCAGACAAGCGGGTAAAATGGGGTTTTTCCGCATCGCGGCTTTGGCTATCCAAGGCCGTTTTTATTTGCCATGACTGTGCGCACCCGTTTTGCTCCAAGCCCCACCGGTTACCTTCATTTGGGCGGTGCCCGTACCGCACTCTTTGCGTGGGCATATGCGCGCCACTTCAGCGGCACCTTCATTTTGCGTATCGAAGATACCGATCTGGAGCGCTCCACGCCGGAAGCGGTACAGGCAATCCTGGACGGCATGCAATGGCTGGGCTTGCAACACGACGAGGGGCCGTTCTATCAGATGCAGCGCATGGATCGGTACCGCGAGGTGATTGCGCAGATGCTGCAGGCAGGGACCGCCTACCATTGCTATTGCACCCCCGAGGAAGTCGAGCAAATGCGCGAACGCCAGCGTGCCGCTGGCGAAAAGCCGCGCTACGACGGCACCTGGCGGCCGGAACCGGGCAAGGTATTGCCACCAGTGCCGGAAGGGCGCAAGCCGGTGGTGCGCTTTCGCAATCCGGTCGATGGCGATGTCAGTTGGGACGACCTGGTGAAAGGTCCGATCCGAATCGCCAATCGCGAGATGGACGACCTGGTGATCGCCCGGCCGGACGGCACACCGACCTACAATTTCTGCGTTGTGGTCGATGATTGGGACATGCGAATCACGCACGTGATCCGCGGCGACGACCATGTCAACAATACACCGCGCCAGATCAACATCCTGAAAGCGCTGGGCGCCACGCTGCCGCAATACGGTCATGTGCCGATGATCCTCGGCGCCGACGGCGAGAAGCTATCGAAGCGGCATGGCGCGGTCAGCGTCATGGAATATCCGGCGCAAGGGTATTTGCCGGAAGCGATGCTCAACTACCTCGCGCGACTCGGATGGAGCCACGGTGACGACGAGATATTTTCGATGCAGGAATTCTGCTCCTGGTTCGACCTCAGCCATCTGTCGAAATCGCCGGCACAGTTCAACCCGGAAAAGCTGGCATGGCTCAACAATCATTACCTGAAGGCGGCCGATGATGACCGCCTGGCTCAGTTGGTGCGGCCGCTGCTGGAACACGCCGGCGCGCAATTTGATGGCGCCCCCGACCTGCCAGCGGTGTTGGGCTTGCTGAAGGAACGCGCCAATACCACGGTCGAACTGGCAGATGCGGCGATGCTGTTTTACCGGCAGCCGAATCCGGATGCCGATTTGCTTGCGCAGCATGTCAGTGAAGCGGTCAAGCCGGCGTTGGTCGACTACCTGGAGCGTTGTCGCAGCGTCGAATGGAATCGACAGCAATTGTCGGCGATGCTGAAAGAAGTGCTGAAGGCGCATCAGCTGAAGATGCCGCAATTGGCGATGCCGTTGCGCTTGATGATTACCGGACAGTTGCAGACGCCGTCGATCGACGCCGTGATCGCGTTGTTCGACCGTGACGTGATCATTGCCAGACTCGAGAAATATCTCGCATAACTACTGAAAGTAGATTTACACAGAGGGAAAAGCTTTGCTATAATCTCGTTTCTTTGCAGGGGGTATAGCTCAGCTGGGAGAGCGCTTGCATGGCATGCAAGAGGTCAGCGGTTCGATCCCGCTTACCTCCACCAACAAAGAGTAGTCAGGTCGGTAGTACGGACAGGTCACTGTCCCCATCGTCTAGAGGCCTAGGACATCACCCTTTCACGGTGAGTACAGGGGTTCGAATCCCCTTGGGGACGCCAAATTTCCAGATTCATCTGGTACGAAAAAAAACCCTGATTATTCAGGGTTTTTTTCGTTTCTGGATGCTACTAGTTTCTGGCTGCTACTACACAGTTGGTTTTTGGGTTATGTCACAAAACGATTGCGAACGGTCGAGAGGCAACGCTTTGCGCCAACTTCGAATTCGGTAGTATCGTACCAAGCGTGGCCGGCGGCTTTTGAGCCTCACGCGTTAGGTCTGAGATATCGCGCTTCTTCGCAATCCCTCGCCGTATCCACTGAAATTCTTCAAGCAAGAAAAATGCGCTCCTCCCGAGAGAGCACTGGGAGTGCGGGCCCTCATGCCCGCGCAGGGGTATCGCTGGTTGCGGCAAACCATCGGTATGCCGACCTTGCTGGTTGCGGGATCCTTGGCGAGTTCCGTCGGCTTGCGCTTGAAATCATTCATTGACTGGCGGTGCCATAGCTTGCCTCCGATAGTCGAACCATGCCTATCGAAAACACCCGTCCTTCAGTGGCAAATCTCATGGATTTTTTCATCTCTTTCTTAAAAACGTGGACAATAAATTTGCATTCATCAACCGGTGCTAATTTGCGGAGTGCTCCCGCTATTCAAGGCTCCTCGCCTGCTCTCGCAGGGCAAATTTCTGGATCTTGCCCGTCGCCGTTTTCGGCAACGGCCCGAGAATCACGGTGCGCGGGATCTTGAAGCCGGCTAGCCGTTGGCGGCAAAATGCGATGAGTTCATCGGCGCTGGCTTGTTGGCCTTCCTTGAGCGTGACGAAGGCGCAGGGCGTTTCACCCCATGTCGGATCCGGCCGGGCTACGACTGCCGCTTCCAGTACCGCCGGATGCGCATACAGGGCATCCTCGACCTCGACAGTGGAGATGTTCTCGCCGCCGGAAATCACGATGTCCTTGGCGCGATCCTTGACCTGGATGTAGCCATCCGGATGCACCACGCCCAAGTCCCCGGTGTGAAACCAACCGCCGGCGAAAGCTTCCGCCGTCGCCGCAGGATTGCGAAGATACCCTTTCATCACGGTATTGCCGCGCATCATGATTTCACCCATGGTGCTGCCGTCGGCCGGCACCGGCTCCAGCGTCGCCGGGTCGAGCACGCGTACCTGTTCCATATTGTGCTTGCGCACGCCGATGCGGGATTTGAGAGCAGCGCGTTCGGCCATCGGCAAGGCATCCCATTCCTCGTGCCAGGCGCAGCTCACCGACGGGCCGTAGGTCTCGGTCAGGCCATAGAGATGGGTGACGCTTATCCCCAGCGTTTCCATGGCGGCGATGATGGTAGCGGGCGGCGGTGCGCCGCCGGTCTGCACTTCGACCGGATGCGATATCGCGACCTGCACTTCCGGCGGTGCGTTGGCGAGCATGTTCAGGATCACCGGCGCGGCGCAGAAATAATCGACGCGATGCATGGCGATCGCCTCGAAAATGGCCGCGGCTTCCACGCGCCGCAGACAGACATTGGTGCCGGCCAGCACCGCCATGGTCCATGGGAAACACCAGCCGTTGCAATGGAACATCGGCAGCGTCCACAGATAGACCGCATGCTGCCGCATGTTCGAGGCCAGCACGTTGCCGACCGCATTCAAGTAGGCGCCGCGATGATGGTAGACGACGCCCTTGGGATTGCCGGTGGTGCCGGAGGTGTAGTTGAGGCACAGCGATTGCCATTCGTCTTCCGGCCAGTCGTAGGGCTCGTCGGCGCCGCCGCTCGCCAGGAAGGCTTCGTATTCGCAGTCGCCCACGAGTTCACCGGGGCCGGTGTAGACCGGGTCGTCGATATCGATCACGCGCACGGTCCGCACGAGCTTGGCCAGCACCTTTTTCACGGTGGCCGAGTATTCGCGGTCTGCAAACAAGATCGCGGCGCCGCTGTGCTCGAGGATGAAGGCAAGCGTGTCGGCGTCGAGCCGGGTATTGAGCGCATTCAATATGGCGCCGGCCATCGGCACGCCGAAGTGCGCTTCGTACACCGCCGGGATGTTCGGCGCCAGCACCGCGACGGTATCACCGCGCTGCACGCCGGCGTGCTTCAAGGCCGAGGCCAGACGGCGGCAGCGCAGATAGGTCTGGCGCCAGGTATGGCGCTGGGCACCGTGGATGACGGCCAGGCGATCCGGATAGACGGCAGCGGCGCGTTCGATGAAGTTCAGCGGCGACAGCGCCACGTGGTTGGCGGCATTCGGTTCGAGGCCGGCTTCCTGGTAGATGGGCGAAGTAGTCATGGTGTCTGCGCGAAGAGAGAGCGGAGGGTTTGGCGTTGGTTTAGCGGCGGTTCAACCGGTTTCGGCCATGGCGCGCTGCGCGCACGCCCAGCCGAGTTCTGCCAAGGGTTGCGCCTTGAGCCCCATTTGTACGGCATCGGCGGCATTGGCGTTGCCGTCGCGCGCCCGGCCGGCGATGCCCTGCAGGATAGCGGCGATGCGGAACAGGTTGTAGGCCAGGTAAAAATCCCAGTGCGCGATGCCGGCGCGGCCGGTATGGCGGCAGTAGGCGGCAATGTAGGACTGCTCGTCGGGAATGCCGAGCGCCGCCAGGTCGAGACCGCCGATGCCGCGCCACAGCGTGGCTGGGATGTGCCAGCTCATGCAGTGATAGGAAAAATCGGCAAGCGGATGGCCGAGCGTCGACAGTTCCCAGTCGAGCACCGCCAGCACGCGCGGCTCGGTGGGGTGGAATACCAGATTGTCGAGCCGATAGTCGCCATGCACGATCGAAGTCTCGTCGCCCGCCGGAATGTGCGCCGGCAGCCAGTTGATCAGCGCATCCATGGCAGCGATCCGCGTGGTCTGCGAATCGCGGTACTGGCGGCTCCAGCGAGCGATCTGGCGCGTGAAATAGTTCCCAGCCTTGCCGTAGTCCGCCAGGCCGACGGCGGCGTAGTCGACGCCGTGCAGCGCCGCGATCACGCGGTTCATTTCGGCGTAGAGCGCGCTTCGCTCAGACGCGCCCATATCCGGCAGCGACTGGTCGACGAAGATGCGGCCATCGACGAATTCCATCAAGAAGAAGGGTGTGCCAATGACTTCTGGGTCGGCGCAGTACAGATGCATGCGCGGTACCGGCACGCCGCTGCCGGCCAACGCCTGCATTACGCGGTACTCGCGATCGATCGCGTGCGCCGAGGGCAGCAGCTTGCCCGGCGGCTGCTTGCGCAGCACCAGCCGCTCGCCGCCGCTGCGCAACAGATAGGTCGGGTTGGATTGGCCGCCCGACAGCGGCGTGATTTCGAGTGGCGCCGAACCGATGTGGCCGCCGGCTTTCAGGTAGGCCTCCAGCTGCTCGGCATCGAGGCTGAAGCCGTTTTCCGGGCGTGCGGGACTGCTCATGATGCGGCAGGTCCGGACGAGGCGGCGGCGCTTGCGCCATCCCATTGCCAGAAGGCGTCGCCTTCGTCGATCAGGTATTTGGCGAGCACCATCTTGTGCACCTCGGAAGCGCCGTCGACCAGGCGCGCCTGGCGCGCGTAGCGATAGATCCATTCGAGCGGCGTGTCCTTCGAATAGCCGCGCGCGCCGTTCAGCTGGATCGCGGTGTCGGCGGCCTTGTGCAGCGTCTCGGATACGACGATCTTGGCCATCGAAATTTCCTTGCGCGCGAAATCGCCCTGATCGAGTTTGCTTGCGGCGCGCATGGTGAGCAGGCGGCCGATCTCGATCTGCATGGCCGCCTCGCCCAGCAGCCACTGCACGCCTTCGCGCTCGGCCAGCGGACGGCCCTGGCTGTGGCGCGTTTGCACATAATTGCGGGCGATCGCCATGGCGCGGCGCGACAGTCCGAGCCAGCGCATGCAGTGCGTGAGGCGCGCCGTGCCGAGGCGGATTTGGGTCGCCTTGAGGCCGTCGCCGACGCTCATCAGGCGGTTTTCGTCAGGGATTTCCAGGCCGTCGAACACGAGCTCGCAGTGGCCGCCATGCTCCTCCGGGCCCATGATCGGAATCCGGCGCTCGATGCGCCAGCCCGGCTGGTCAGCATCGAACAGGAACGCGGTGAGGCCCTTGCGCGGATCGTCCGAGGTGCGCGCAATCAGAATGAAATGCTGCGCCACGCTGGCGCCGGTGATGAACCATTTGCGGCCGTGGATCAGCCAGCGGTCGCCGCGGCGCTCGGCCGTGGTCTGGATCATGCTCGGATCGGAGCCGCCGCCCGGGTGCGGTTCGGTCATGGCGAAAGCGGAGCGCACCTTGCCGTCGATGATCGGCTGCAGCCAGCGCGCTTTCTGCGCTTCGGTGCCGACCTTGTTGAGCAGGATCATGTTGCCATCGTCGGGTGCTGCGCAATTGAAGGTCACGGGACCGAAGATCGAATAATTCATGGCTTCATAGCAGGCCGCCATGCCGACCACCGGCAGTCCCATGCCGCCGCGCGCCGGCGGCATCTGTGGCGCCCACAAGCCGGCGGCGCGCGCCTTGGCGCGCAGGGCTGCCAGCACCTCGTCGCGGATATTGTCGTGTTCGTCGTAATTGGCGCGGTCGGCTTCGACCGGGAGCAATTGCTCCGTAACGAAGGTGTTGATGCGCTGGCGGATGCCTTCGATCTCGGGACTGATTGAAAAATCCATGAAAATTCCTTGGGTAGGGTTAAAGGGAGCTGACCAGATGGCCGCCATCGACGGCGAGCACGGCACCGGTCATGAAGGCGGAAGCGTCCGAAGCTAGCAGCAGCAGCGGGCCATCCAGGTGTTCCGGTTGGCCGAGACGGCGTTGCGGTACCCGGCGGAGCAAGGCTTGTCCCGCTTCGCTGGCGAAAAATTCACGATTCAGGTCGGTTTCGATATAGCCGGGGGCCAGCGCATTGACGCGGATTCCATAACGCGCCCACTCCAGGGCCAGGGCACTGGTCAGATGGATCAGGCCGGCTTTGGCAGCAGCGTAGGCCGGTACCTGCTGCGCCACGCGCAGGCCCAGAATGGAGGCAATGTTGATGATGCTGCCCCCCTGGTGGCCGCGCATATGGCGGCCGGCACATTGCGCCACTCGCCACGCGCCATTGAGATTGACGTCTATCACTCCAGTCCAGTCGGCCTCGTCCTGGCCGAGCGCCGGCTTGGTCACCGCGATACCGGCATTGTTGACGACGATCCGGATTGGCCCGAGTTGCGCAGCGGCGTGCGCAATGGCCTGCTCAACACTGTCTGGATTCGTGACATCCATCGGCACGGCACATGCTTCGGCGCCCGCTGTGCGCAATTCGTCGGCGAATTGTTCACCCTCGGCAATACGCCGGCCGGCGAGCGCCACACGTGCGCCGGCCCGGGCCAGAATGGCGGCAAAATGGCGGCCTAGGCCACCGAAGGCGCCCGTGACCAGGGCGGTCTGGCCTTGCAAGGCCGCGGTATTGAAAATCGTCATGGTGGTAGTTCCTTGTTTGGCTGCGAGATGGAAGTCAGTGCCTTGAATTGACGGCTCGCACCAGCGAGGTCGAGGCGCTCTGTTGCAGCGATGTCCATAGCGCTTCGTCATCCCACTCCAGAGCCGCCGTCAAGGCTTCCGGGCCGGGGCCGTCAACCTGCATGAGCCAGCCGTATAAGTGTATTCCTTGCAAGTAGAGAACTTGGTGGGGCCGGACAAGCGCGGCTACCACCGGTGCAGCCGTACGTTCCTCGATTCCCCGCGCGTTTTCCGCGCAGTCGGCCAGCAGCATGCAGACAGGTTTGTTGAAATAATCAGCGATGCGCGTTCGTGCGCGCTCCAGTGCGGCGAAATATCCGGTTTCCAGCGTCTCTTCCGGCAAATGGACCTTGACGACGAGGAGGCGCTCGCTCAGTTCGACGATCAGCAAGCCTTCCTCCAGCCAATCCTGCTGGACGAAGGCGCCTTTCTTGCGGAACAGTTCGGCGATCGCCAGCCGCACGCCGCTGCCTTCGCCACCGACAAGCTGCTTCTGGAACTCCAGTTGCTCGATGGATTTTTGGGTCGTATTGAGTTCTTCCTGCAGTGTGCCGATTTTCCGCAGCAGATTGTTTTGTCGGCCGATCAGGTCTTGCTCGGCAACGGTGCGATAGCTTTCCATCCAGGCCGCGTTATGGATGCCGGTAACGCAGCCAAGGCGCTCGGTGCAGTGACGCAAGGCCTCGACGAAGCGCTTCGAGTGCACGGCATCGGCGATGGCATTGTCCGTCAGGGCCGGCAACAGCAGGACACGGCCCGGTGGCAGGCTGACATAAGCAGCCAGCGGCAAGCCGGCATCATCCTGCAGTATGGCGATGCCGGGAAAGTCGGTCAGGATCGCCTGCGGTTGCAATGCGTCGCCGACATGCTCAAAGAAGGTCAGGAACGGATCGCCGGCACGGCAATGCGGCGTGCCCGGCTCGGCGTGCGCAATAGAAGCCCGCGAAGGCAACAGGGCCGTCAGGGGTTCCAGCGGCGCATAGTCGATCACCTCCTGCAAGGTGTGGATGCCGAATGTGCGAGGTGGGGGCAGGATCAGCACCATCGTGCCACCCCGTTGCAAAAATCTGCGGAACTGCTGACGCCAGTGACGCGACACGGCAAACACTTCTTCCGATGCACGCGCCGAGAGTACATCGGGGGAGCGGCGCTCCAGCCGGCTCTCGAATTCCGGGAAGGTGCCGGCGGGATTCCATATGACAGTGTCGAACTCATCTAGCGCTTGTGGCTGCATGAACGCAAGATGATCCAGTCGGGTGCCGCCGCTGGCGGCGAGCTGTAAGTCGATAGCGGCGATTTTCATGATCAAAAAGAAGTTGACGGGCGGAAGTAATATAGCATAATGTATAGACTAATAGATGTTTAGATTACTGGACAACTTGACTACCTATGACTAAACAATCCGAACTTCAGGTCGTGGCTGCTCCCTTACTGGATCGGCAGTCGCCTTTGCCGCTCTATGAGCAGATCAAGCGGCGGGTGCTGACGATGATCCTGAGCTGGCAGCAGGAGGACGAGCGTTTTCATACTGACCTGGAGTTGAGCGAACAGTTCGGTGTCAGCCGGATGACCGTGCGGCAGGCCGTGCAGGAGTTGGTGGAAGAGGGTTTCCTGCGGCGCGTACGTGGCCTTGGAACTTTCGTCTGCGCACCGAAGATCGACGAACAGTTCACGCCTTCTATGGATTTTCTCGATCAATGGGCGATGAAGGGACGGCCCCTCAGCCTGCGGGTCCTGCATTGCGCCCTGGAGCGCCCCAGTACGCACATCGCTCGTCTTCTGGATCTGCCGGCGGACAGTCAAATCTGGAACATACATCGTCTGCGCACCGTGCAGCACGTACCGATCTCGATCGATTACCGCTATATCGATGCCGCCCGCATTCCCGACCTGAATTCAAAACAGGTGGCATCAGGTTCCTTGCTCGACCTGATTCGCAAGCAAGTCGATATCGCCTATGGCGAACTGAAGGTCGAGGCAGCGGCGGTGCGCGAAGAACATGCCGACTACCTTGGATTGTTGTCAGGAGACCCGATTCTCACGCGCGATCTCGTCTACTACGACAGTGCCGACCGCCCTGTGATGGCGGGGGTATCGCACTACCGGGCCGACCAAGTGCGTTATTCGGTGCGCGTGCCGCTGCAAGGCAGTAAGAAGGCAATGAGCGGTGTTACTGATGCGCTTGAAGTGCGCATGGGGCCAGCCAGCAAAAAAGCGGGCGGCAAGAAAAATTGAATTGAAGTGCCGAAGTATTGCGTCCAGTTAAACAAAAGGTGAAGGAGACACACCATGCTGCAACTGAAGAGCTTCATTCGTACCATGACCAAATCCCTTGCGGCTGCCGCTCTAGTGGGCGCCGCCGGCGTTTCGGTCGCCTACGCCCAAAATGCGCTGAAGATAGGCTCGATCCTGTCGGTAACCGGACCGGCCGCATTTCTAGGCGAAGACATGAAGGCAGGGATGGAAATGGCTGTTGAGGACATCAACTCGGCGGGCGGCATCCGCGGTAAAAAGCTGGAATGGGTGTTCTATGACGCGGAGAGCCAGACATCTAAGGCAATCAACGCCACCCGCCGCCTGATGTCGCAGGACAAGGTCGACATCATCGTCGGCGGCGGCAACATGAGCGGGATTGCGCTCGCCATGATCCCCATGACGGAGAAGGCTGGCATGCCCTTCATCTCTACCGAAGGTAGCATGCAGATCGTCTCACCGGTGGCCGAGCGCAAATATTCGTTCAAGAGCACGGTCGATGACGACCAGGTGCTCGATCGCGTACTCGACTATTTCGTCAAGAAAGGCATCAAGAAGGCCGCCCTGCTGGCCGACAGCAGCGGCTTCGGCCAGAGCGCGGTCGAGCAGATGAAGCGTCTGGCGTCGGCACGCGGCATTGAAATGCTGTACGAGTCATTCAATCCTTCCGATACCGACCTCACGCCGCAGCTGGCAAAGATCAAGGGCAGCGCGGTTCAAGCCATCATCTGCTGGACCGTCACCCCAGCCGGAGCAGTGTTCATCAAGCAGGCGCAACAGCTCGGCCTCGACAAGCTGACGCTGGTGCACAGCTATGGTTTTGTCGATCAACGCTACATGCGCCTGGCCGGCGATTCGGTCAAGGACCTGCTGCTGGTCAGTGTCAAGTTTCCAGTTGGCGACGATCTGCCCGACAACGACGGTGTGAAAAAAAATATCCAGGACTTGACCAAGCGCTTTGAAGCCAAGTACAAGCGCAAGCCCAATCAGTTCGTGGCGCAGACCTACGACGCCGTGATGCTGGCAAAGACGGCGCTCGAGCAGGGCGGTGCGGACAGGGAAAAAGTGCGGGCGGCGCTGGAGTCGATCCAGAACTACAAGGGTGTAGGCGGCATCTTCAATTTCTCATCTGCTCGGCACTCTGGATTGCTGAAGGACGACATCGTGATGTTGTCCTACAAAGACGGCGCATTCCGGCTCGCCGACTATAAATGATTTCAACTTTTAGCTAACCTAAATTCTGGAGCATGGCTATGACAGCAGCAGTGGCTGAACAGCACACCATCCTCGACGAGGCCAACGACATCTTTCCGCTCGACCTGGATACGCGGATTCCCAAGATTCGCGAACTCTTCCATCTGGCGACACAAAAGCAATGGGATCCGCGTACCGACATTGACTGGAGCGCCTTCGATCCATCACTCTATACCGAAGAGCAGCGCTTCGCGGCCCGCCAGTACTGGAGCCGTCGCGCGTGGAGCGAGTACGGCGCAATCTCCGAAAGCCCGGCGCTGCAAATTCGGTTTTGCCACGACAAATGCGCACCTGACCTGCGCCTGTTCTTTACCATCCGATCGCAGGAGGAAAGCCGGCATTCCGAGGTGTGCTACCGGATGGCCGAACTGCTCGGCGGATACGTCGAGCAACCGATGCACGCAGGGTTCCAAGGCTCTGTTGCAACGCATGGTGTGCGCAAGATGGCGCTCGACCCCAATGTTTCGGTCGAGGCGATTCTGGCGGCGCTGGTGTGCGCAGCAGAAGAAATCGCGTTCGATGTCTTCCGTCATTTGGTGGACATCACCCGCGATCCCGTGGCGAAGCAGATCTGTTCGCTGATCATGCGTGACGAGGTGCGCCATTGCGCGTTCGGTTGGCGCTATCTCGACCACCGTATCCCGCAGATGACCGCCGACGAAATCAAGGTCGTCGAAAATGCCGTCATCACGATGATCGAAAAAGTCGAATTGAACGGCTACCACAGTCCGTGGCTGGCTCCGGACAATCCGGCTTCACGCAGCGAAATGGAGGTCGACCGGATTACCTGGGAGGCGGGGCTAGGCGCCACCGTGGAAGAACTGGAAAAACCTATTTTCGTTGACACGGTGCAGCGGATTCGTCGTCAGATGCAAAGCTGGGGCGTCAACCTACCGACTTTTACACACCCCAAGATCGGTGAATTTTGAGCAGGAGACCATGATGATGCAGACCCAATCCACCAAAATTCTGGTTGAAAGCCGCTTTCCGCTGGAATTGAAGCGTTCGATCGTTTCGATCCGTGACCTATATGAGACCGGCAAGCAGCAACGCTGGGATCCGGAAACGGATGTCGCCTGGGGGGAATTCGCGCCCCAGAATTATGAGGCTGCCGCCCTCGATGCCGGCCGTCTTGTCTGGAGTCGCCGTGCCTGGCTCGAGTACGCTGGCCTTGCGGAAACACCAGCTATCCTGATCCGTCTCTGCCTGGAAGCCGGACGGGAATCCGATCCGAAATATTTTCTGACGATACGTAATACCGAGGAGGCCTGGCAGATCGAAAGCGCCCATCGCTTCGCGCAATTGCTGGGTGGGTATATCGATCGGCCGTCTTCGGCGCAGCAAAAGGCGCTGTTCAACCAGTATCGCCATCGTCAGGCGCTGGATGCGGAGCAGCGTGCCGATGCATTCTTCACCACCCATTCGGCAGTGGAGGATGGATTGGAGCTGGAACTCCATCGTGCCTATCTGGCCAACGCCACCGATCCGGTCGCGCACCAACTGCTGGAAAAAAGTGTCCAGGCGAAAGAGCGTCATGTCACTTTCGGCTGGCTGTACGTCGCCGAACGTGCCGCCAATTGGTCGGATGCAGACCGCGCAGCGATTAGCGCGCATGCCCACAGATATCTGCAAGAGATCGAACTATCGGGTTACCACTGCCCATGGTTGGCAGCGCCCGACGGCGAAGAGGCGATCGCTGCCGAGACGGCCGCTAAAGCCGGCCTTGGTGCGGCGACTCGTGCCACCGAGCAGGGTATTTTCGTCGAATATGTCGCCAGTGTCCGCAAGCGTCTGGGTGAATTCGGGGTGGTGCTGCCGTCACTCACTCATTCTGCCCTTGGTCAGCTGTAACTCGAAAACGGACCTGGAATTTCTCTATGGATCTTTCAACGCAAGTCATCCAGTCTCTGATCGCGGGCCTGACCACGGGCAGCATCTATGCCATTGTCGCGGTAGGTTTCAATGTCATCTTCAAAAGCACGGATGCGATCAATTTCGCCCAGGGCGAATGGGTCATGATGGGAGGCATGGTGGCCGCCACCACGTATGCCGCATGGCATCTCCCATTGTGGGTGGCTTGTGTCGTCGGTGTGCTGGTGGTGGGAATCGTCGGTGCGCTATCGCAGCGGCTTACCATCCAACCCCTGGCGAACCCCTCTCCGGTGCTGGTGACGATGGTCAGCATCGGATTGGCGATTTGTACGAAAAGCCTGGTCATGCTGGTATTGGGCAAGACGCCGATGGGCTATCCGGCTTTCTCCGGCGATGTGCCGGTGATGGTTGCAGGCGCAAGCATCCAGCCACAGAGCTTCTGGGTGCTCGGTGTGGCGGGCGTTTTCATGCTGCTGACTGACTGGTTTTTCAAGCACACCCTGTTGGGCAAGACCCTGCGCGCGACGGCCGCCGATCGCGATGCGGCGGCGCTGGTCGGAATCAGCGTCAAGCGCTCAGCCACCTGGGCATTTCTGCTGGCGGCGTTGGCGGGCGGCTTGGCGGGGGTGATCATCACGCCGCTTACCTTCACTTCTTACGACCACGGCACGATGCTGGGATTCAAGGGATTCAGCGCGGCGATGCTGGGTGGTTTGGGCAGCCTGCACGGTGCTTTTCTCGGCGGACTTCTGCTGGGGGTGGTCGAAGCGCTGACTGGCACGCTGATTTCGTCCCATTTCAAGGATGCCGTGTCGTTCATCCTGCTACTGCTGGTGTTATTCCTGCGGCCGCACGGCATGCTGGGCAAGGCCGAAATTAACAAGGTCTGAGCGCATTGCAATCTCCTATCGAATCGCTTCAATTTTCGCGAAAATGGATGACAACATGAATACGATACCTCCAAGTGCGGCCCCGCCGGCTGCCGGCGCAGTTCCCGTGGTCGGGCAACCCGGTCAGGTTCGTCCGCTGCTGATCCTGTTCGGCCTGTGGACAGTCATGCTGGCCTTTCCATGGGTTGCGGCCAGCACCTATATGGTTGGCCTGGGGGTGATGTTTTTCATCAACCTGCTCCTGATCGCCAGCTTGAACCTGATCATGGGTTACTGCGGGCAGATATCGCTGTGCCATAGCGGATTTTTCGGACTGGGCGCCTATGTCAGCGGTGTGCTTTCCGCCAAATACGGAATTTCAGCGCTCATCGGTATTCCCTGCGCCATGGCGCTTACTGCATTGGCGGCGCTCCTGGTCGGTCTGCCGGCATTGCGTCTGCGCGGGCATTACCTGGCCATGGCGACCCTCGGTTTCAATGCAATTCTGTCAGTACTGTTTGTGGAACTGGTCGACTTCACCGGTGGCCCGAACGGCCTGACCGGTGTCGAACCGATCAGTGTCGGTGGCTTCGCCCTGGATAGCGATATGCGGTTTTTCTACCTCGCATGGGCGATCGGCCTGATCGTAATGTGGGGCATTCTCAATCTGACCCGATCGCGCATCGGCCGTGCCATGAACAGTCTTGCCGGCAGCGAGATCGGCGCGGCCAGCCTGGGGGTCAATACGCAATGGCTGAAGACCGCGATTTTCGTGATTTCGGCCACATTGGCGGCGCTTGCGGGCGCGCTGTATGTCCACTTTACCCAGTTTGCATCGCCGGAAACTTTTAGCTTTTTCGCTTCCGTGCTGATGGTGGTGATGGTAGCGGTCGGCGGCTGGGGCAAGTACTGGGGACCGCTGTTCGGAGCGCTGATCTTTACGGTCGTGCCGGAGATGTTGCAGGCATTTCACGATCTCGAACTGTTTTCGTTTGGGCTGGGCATGATCGTAGTGCTGATTTTCTTCCCCAGCGGGATTGCCGGCTTTCTTGAACGCTTCGGCCGTCGCAAGGCAGCGGCCGGAATAGACGCCGTCACGGCGCGGAGGGCGACCAATGGATAACTCCGGATTCTTGTCCGTGGCCGACGTCGGCATTCGCTTCGGCGGACTGGCGGCCTTGTCCGAGCTGTCATTCGATATGAGGCAGGGCCAGGTCAAAGGCTTGATCGGTCCAAATGGCGCCGGCAAGAGCACGCTTTTCAATATCATCGCCGGCGTACTCCGACCATCGAGCGGCAGCGTTGCTTTCCGCGGCCAGCGGATCGAAGGCCTTCCCTCGCATATGCGGATTGGCCTTGGCATTGCGCGCACTTTCCAGAACCTACAGATATTCAAGGATATTACGGTGCTCGAAAACGTGATGGTCGGATGCCATTCGCGTTTCCATGCCGGCATCCTGGCTTCGGTATTGCGTACGCCGCGCCAACGGCGGGAAGAAGACCGGATTTACAGCATTGCCATGGAAAAGCTGGCGCTGCTTGGTCTCGCGCACAAGGCATTTGCAAAAGCCTCCGATCTCAGTTTCGGCGAATCCAAGATTCTCGAAGTCGCCCGTGCACTGGCCGCCGAGCCGGCCCTGCTTCTACTTGACGAGCCGGTGGCCGGAGTGCCACATGCCGAGGTGGAGCGGGTGGTCGAGGTCATCCGGGAAATCAACCGCAACGGTGTCAGCGTGCTGCTAGTGGAGCACAACATGAGCTTCGTCATGAAGCTCTGCGACGACATCGTCGTGCTGAATTATGGCCGCAAGATCGCCGAAGGAAGCGCCACCAGCGTGCGCGCCGACCCCCAGGTGCTGCAGGCTTATCTGGGAGAGGATATCGAGCATGCTTGAGATCAGCGGCTTACACGCGGCCTACGGCGCGGGCGACGTTTTGCGTGACGTCAGCATGCGGATTCCTGCCAATCAGATCGGCTGTCTGCTGGGCGCCAATGGTGCTGGCAAGAGCACGACAATGCGCAGTTTGAGCGGATTGCTGCGGCCTCTGCGCGGCAGCATACGCTTCGAGGGCGAGGCGCTCGAAACGCTGTCAACCGAACAGATCGTTGCGCGCGGCATCGTACTAGTGCCCGAAGGGCGGCGTGTTTTTGCCGCGTTGAGCGTACGTGAAAATCTCGAAATGGGCGGTTACACCTTCCTGCGGGCGCGCCGTACGACCGAATTCAAGCGCAATCTGGATCGCGTACTGGATTTGTTTCCGCGCCTGGCCGAGCGTTCCCAGCAGGCGGCCGGCACGCTCTCGGGTGGCGAGCAGCAAATGGTGGCGATTGGCCGCGCGCTCATGAGCGGGCCGCGCCTGTTGATGCTTGATGAGCCGTCCATGGGACTCGCGCCGCTGGTGGTGAAAGACATTTTCGCTTCCATCCGGCGCCTGAAGGAGGAGGGCCTGACGCTACTGATCGCCGAGCAGAATGCCAACCTGACACTGCAGAGTTCCGATTACGGCTATGTGCTGCAGGAGGGCGGGGTCGCGTTTTCCGGTTCCTCGGAGCAATTGCGCAACGAACCACGCGTACAAGCGGCCTATCTGGGCCTCTGAGCGCAATTATGAAGCCACACATGTCACATTCGCCGTCCGCCATCGACTCCGCTCTCGAAGGGAGCTATAACCTGCGAGTCCGCCATCCCGAGCGGACCATGATCTACCACGACTTTGCCGAACGCAGTGCGGTGACGCGCCAATGCCCCACAGCATTGCTGGATATGGCTTACGGCCCTGCGCCCACCAGTCGGGTCGATATCTTTCTGCCGCACGGCACCGAACCGGCTCCCTTGTTGATATTCATCCATGGCGGTTATTGGCGGGCGCTCGACAAGCGCGATTTTTCATTCGTGGCGGATGCCTACCTTGCGGCCGGCGTCGCGGTGGCAATGCCGAACTATGCTCTGGCGCCGCAGGTGACTGTCAGTGAAATCGTCGCCGAGGTGTGTTCCGGCGTCGCCTGGCTGATCGGTACGGAAGGCGCCCGGATCGGCTATGACGCCAATCGCGTCGTGGTGGCCGGCCATTCCGCCGGTGGCCATATGGCAGCAAGCGCGGTGCGCCGCGACCGCGTCCCGAGTCTCGAAGGGAAACTGCGGGGATGCGTGTGCCTCAGCGGCCTGTTCGATCTCGAACCGTTGCTGCATACCTCGGTAAACCGCGATCTGCATATGAGCTCCGCCGAGGCGCGCGCATTAAGCGTATATGACGCGGACCTGATCGATGCGCCCTTGCTGCTGGCGGCCGGCGCGCTGGAAACCAGCGGCTTTCAGGACCAGAGCCTGAGCTTTGCACTGCATTGCCGGACGGGCGGCAGGGCTGCCGAGGCCATGCTGGTGGCAGGACGCAACCATTTCGACCTGGTCGATGAATTCGCCGATTCTGGCAGCACCCTGTTTCATAAAACACTCGGCCTGCTTTGCAATCAGGGCGAGTCCACGCTTTTGATCACGGAAACTAAGGAAAACTGACATGATTCAACAACTTAACCCAGACCAGATCGCCGTGCCGGTAGGGCCATACAGCCAGGGTGTACTGGTCTCCGGTACCGGCAAATGGCTGTATATCGCCGGCCAGGTCGGCATGCGCAAGGATGGCAGCTTGGGGCAGGGAATGGCCGAGCAGGCGGATCTCGCCTGGTCGAACCTGAGGGAAGTGTTGCGCGCGGCCGATCTGGACATTGCAGACCTCGTAAAGGTCGTCACCTATGTCACCGACGAGACCCAACTTGCCGCGCTGGCTCCGGTGCGCCTCAAGTATCTTGGCGAAACCCGTCCGGCATCGACCCTGGTAGCAGTCAAGGCGCTGGCCCGGCCTGAATGGCTGTTCGAGGTGGAGGCGGTAGCATACAGGTCAATATAGAGCTTCCCTGCGGCTTGGGCGTGTACCTGTGAGCTCGCCGAGCGGTACGCGCCTAGCGCAGAATAGTTGGCACCTCAAAGGCGGAATGATGTTGCCGTTCAGGCTGCTTCCTTAGGTTCGTGCTTAGGGATATGGCGGCCCCGTTCAGCGGGCGCCTGCCGGTGCAAGCTTCCAGCGCATCTGGTGTTCGAACCGGCGGCTCTCAGGTTCCCATTTACTCCGATTCGCCGGTTTCAGCGAGTTGGCCGCGGAGTCAATTTCCAACGCATTTCCAAGTAATTTCCGAATGAATTTTCTCACTGTGTGGCATCCCGCGGTATTGCGCAAATGCTGGCCGGGGATGGCGATCGCGGCCGTGATTGCGCTGGCGGCGACCTTCGTCTCCGACAGCTATGGCGGTCCGCAATTCCTGTACGCGCTGTTCTTCGGCCTGGCTTTCCATTTCCTGGCGGGCGATCCGGTATGCCAGCCCGGCATCGAGTTTTGCAGCCGCACCATCCTGCGCACCGGCGTCGCACTGCTGGGAGCGCGCATCACCGTCGGCCAGATCGCCTCGCTCGGGATGGCGCCGATCGTGATGGTGGTATGCGGCGTAGCGGCGACGATGCTGTTCGGCTGGTGGCTGGCGCGCCGGCTCGGGCGGCCGAATGCCGAAGGACTGCTATCGGGCGGCGCGGTGGCGATCTGCGGCGCCTCGGCGGCGCTGGCGATCGCCGCGGTGCTGCCGCAGAACAAGGAAAACGAAAAATTCACGCTGCTGGCGGTGGTCGGCGTCACCACGCTCTCGACGCTGGCGATGGTGGTCTATCCGCTGATCGTCGCGTTGTTCGGCATGACGCCGGATGCCGCCGGCATCTTCATTGGCGGCTCGATTCATGACGTGGCGCAGGTGGTGGGCGCCGGCTACCTGATTTCCAACCATACCGGCGATGTCGCCACTTTCGTCAAGCTGACCCGGGTTGCTTGTCTGGTGCCGGTGGTGCTGTGCCTGTCGGTCGTCTTCAAGAGCCGGGTCGGCAAGACCGAGGTGCAAACGCAGCCGATGGTGCCGGTGTTTCTGATCGGCTTCGTCTGGTTCGTGCTGGCCAACAGCCTGGGCCTGATTCCCGCCGCGGCGGCGGACTGGATCAACCATGCCTCGCGCGCCTGCCTGGTGATGGCGATCGCCGCGCTCGGCGTCAAGACCTCGTTCCAGGCGCTGGCTTCGCTCGGCTGGCGGCCGGTGGCGATGCTGCTGGCGGAAACGGTGTGGCTGGCCGGCTTCGTGCTGATCGCGCTGACGGTGATCGGCTAAGCACGGCGCTTCTCAGCGAATCTGCGCACGATTTTTCCAATCATATTTTCGGGACAGATGGCTCGTTGCACTAAACATTTGAAACCTCGGGTATCTATTCGGCGCCCTAAATGGCTTTCGCGAAAGTAGTTGTAAATAAATGCAAAGCAGTGCAGCGGACATCCTCGCATCAAGCAAACCGTCCCGGCGCCCAGGCGTATCAGGCGCTGAGCGACAGTACCTGCTCGCTCAAGTAGGTAGGGCCACTATTGTGGCGGCAACTGTCAAGACCGACACCGCCGAAGCGCGGTGCCGGTCTTGCCGTCCTGAATTGCATTGGCCGAGGACTGCTCCGGCCGGGCTGGCGGGCTGACCGGGACGAAAGTATGGGCAAACGCAAACAAACGCTCTACTGACTTGAATGTAATTGCAACGTCGGTTATCATCGCCGATTCCGTGTTTTCGGATTATTTCATCTACTGGTTGGGGATGGCGCAATGTCAATTTACGCCCTCTTCCGATTGGGGATCGTCTCAGAATCTCTGAACACCGCCCAAGGGGAAGATTTTTCTGGCTCGCCGCGCGCGGGCCGGCACGCACCATACCCGGTGCGTCGCGAGTACCCGGTCCGGCTCCTGCGGGAGCCGGGTCCAGGCCACGCCGCCGCCGTGCGGTGCATCCGGCTGTGGGCGAACCGTCTGTTCCATCACGCCCAGCGCCGCCTGCCAGGCGCGGCGAGCAACGATTCCCGTCCCGCTCGAACACCGATCTGACGGCAAGCGCTGCGCTTGCCGCCGGCAAACCTCCCGATCCGCTTGACGACCGGGCGGCGGCGGCGCATGCCTGCTCCACTTTCTTGCCTGGCGGATCGTCCAGGACCTTAAGCCCGATCAACCCGCGACACCAAGATTTTTGCTATCGATGATTCAAACGCCCTATTACCTGATCGACAAGATGCTGTTGCGGCGCAAGCTGGAAACGGTGCAGTACGTGCGCCGACACTCGGGCGCCCGGGTGCTGCTGGCGCTGAAGTGCTTTGCCGCCTGGTCGGTGTTCGACCTGATGCGCGAGTATATGGACGGCACCACCTCGTCGTCGCTCCATGAGGTGAAACTGGGTTACCGCAAGTTTGGCGGCGAGACCCACGCCTACAGCGTCGCCTTCGCCGACCACGAGATCGAGGAAGTGCTGGATCACTCGGACAAGATCATCTTCAATTCGATCGGGCAGTTCGAGCGCTTTGCCGCCGATGCCGAGCGCCGGCGCCGTCCAATCGGCCTGCGCCTGAATCCGCGCATCAGCGCCTCCCATTATGACCTGGCCGATCCGGCGCGCCCCTTCAGCCGCCTCGGCGAGTGGGATGTGATGCGCATTGAGGCGGTGGTCGATCGCCTGGCCGGCTTCATGATTCACAACAACTGCGAGAACCGCGATTTCGAGCGCTTCTCGGAGATGCTGGCGCAGATCGAGCGGCGCTTCGGCCACCTGCTGTACAAGGTCGATTGGGTCAGCCTGGGCGGCGGCATCCACTTCACGGCCGACGGCTATCCGCTGGACGATTTCTGCCGGCGGCTTCGCGATTTTGCCGACACCTATGGCGTCCAGGTTTACCTGGAGCCGGGCGAGGCCGTGATCGGCGACACCACCACGCTGGAGGTCTCGGTGCTCGACATCCTGGACAACGGTAAGGCGCTGGCGGTGATCGACAGCTCGACCGAGGCGCACATGCTGGACCTGCTGATCTATCGGCTCGAAGCCAAGGCGGTGCCGGACCGGGGCCCGTACCGCTACATGATCTGCGGCAAGTCCTGCCTGGCCGGCGACGTGTTCGGCGAGTCCAGTTTCCCCGAGCCGTTGAAGGTCGGGGACCGCATTTCGATTCGGGACGCCGGTGGCTACACGATGGTTAAAAAGAACTGGTTCAACGGCGTGCACATGCCTTCGATTGCGATCCGCGAGCTGGATGGCACGGTGCGCGTCGTGCGTGAATTCTCGTTCCAGGACTACGTGGACAGCTTGTCCTGAGCGTAGGTTGATTCATTTTGATTGGAGACCCAGGGATATGAAACGTAATGTCCTCATCATCGGCGCCGGCGGGGTGGCCCACGTCGTGGCCCACAAGTGCGCCCAGAACAACATCCTGCTGGGCGATATCCACATCGCCTCGCGCACGCTGTCCAAGTGCCGGGCCATCATCGATTCGATCCGCGCCAAGGGCGGCCTGCAAGGTCCCGGCAAGCTGGCGGCGCATGCGCTCGACGCCATGGATATCGAAGCCACCAAGGCGCTGATCCGCGACACGCGCAGCCAGATCGTCATCAACGTCGGCTCGGCCTTCCTGAACATGTCGGTACTGCAGGCATGTGTCGAAAGCGGCGCGGCCTACCTGGACACCGCGATCCACGAGGACCCGGATAAGGTGTGCGAGGCCCCTCCGTGGTATGCCAACCATGAATGGAAGCGCCGCGAAGCCTGCGAGGCGGCCGGCGTCACCGCCGTGCTCGGCGTCGGCTTCGATCCCGGCGTGGTCAACGCCTACGCCCGTTACGCGGTCGAGACCTGGTTCGACCGGGTCGATTCGATCGACATCATCGACGTCAACGCCGGCAGCCACGGCCGCTACTTTGCGACCAACTTCGATCCCGAGATCAACTTCCGCGAATTCACCTCGACCGTCTGGTCCTGGCAGCAGGGGCAGTGGCAGGCCAACCAGATGTTCGAGCACTGCCAGGAGTGGGAGCTGCCGACCGTCGGCCGCTCGACCACCTACCTGACCGGGCACGACGAACTGCACTCGCTGTCGCGGCACCTGGACGTTCCCAATATCCGTTTCTGGATGGGGTTTGGCGACCACTACATCAACGTCTTTCGCGTGCTGAAGAACCTGGGGCTGCTGTCGGAAAAGCCGGTGCGTACCGCCGAGGGCCTGGAGGTGGTGCCGCTGAAGGTACTCAAGGCGGTGCTACCCGATCCTGCTTCGCTGGCGCCGGACTATAGCGGCCAGACCTGCATTGGCAATCTGGTGCGCGGCGTCCAGGACGGCCATCCGCGCGAGGTATTCATCTACAACGTCTGCGATCACCAGGCTTCGTTCCAGGAAGTAGGCAGCCAGGCGATTTCGTATACCGCCGGCGTGCCGGCGGTGGCCGCCGCGATGCTGATCGCCGACGGCCAGTGGGATATCGGCTGCATGGCGAATGTCGAGCAGCTCGACCCGCGACCCTTCCTGACGCTGCTCGAGCGTCTGGGGCTGCCGACCCGGGTCAAGGACGAGCAGGGCGACCGCGCGCTCGAGGTTACCGCAGGAAACCGCGCCGTTGCATCTGGCGCCTGGCCGCGCAAGCAGCTCGGCCAGGTCCCGATGCCGCGCCGCGCCGAACTGCCGCAGCCGGCCGGGCAGCACAGCGCTTTCCCGCAATGACGGTCCGCTGAGGTTTCCCTTGTGGGTTCCGGGCGGAGCGGCGCTTGCCGGCAGCGGTCGGCCGATTGCCCTTGCCGCCGTGAAGTGATGCTGGACATCATTGCCAAGACGATGGGAATCCATCCTGGCAAGCCATACCGATGAGGCGCGCCGGAAGCGCATCTGGCGCTTCATATACTCCAATACTGCTATCTGTTTTTCGTAGATATTTATTGTAGTTTTATCGCATACTCTATGAATATCGGGGGCGGTTTCTGCCTCGCTGCATTCGTTCCGGCTGCATCCGGCCGGGGCGGAGGTCGAATGGAATTTTTAGCCGAGGGATGGGAAGGCGTGAGCGCTGAACCGGTGCGGCAACCGGCTTTTCCCGGTGAGCCCGATGCCAGGAACAAAAAAAGCCCGCGCGAGGCGGGCTTGATCAAGGAGGGAGCGCTTCCTAGTAATCCAGGTAATCGGTGACCGCGGCCCATCGGCCGTTCTGGATCTGGCCGACGCGCGACTTGGCATTGCCGAGGTGACTGGTCTTGCTGAACTTGTATTCCGGGCTACCAAACATGTCGCGGCTGAAGCTGATGGTTTCCAGCGAATTGGCCAAGCTGTCCACGGTTGGATTGGCGCCGGCCTTGTCCAGTGCCTGCGCGAACATGCTCATCATCGAGTAGCCGTAGGCGGAAAATTCGCTCGGGTCTTCGTTGAAGCGGGCCTTGTACTTGGTGCCCCAGTCGCGCACATTCTTCGACGGATCATCCATGTACGGCACCGCGACCTGGAAGGTCGAGTAGAAGCCGTCCATCGCCTTGCCGCCCAGCTTGTGGATCAGCTCGGTGTAGGAGGCGGAGGTGCCGATGAAGTTCGGGTTCCAGCCGTTCTTGCGGGCTTCGCCGATGGTGCCGATGGTTTCGCGGATGACGGTGCCCATCACCACGGTGTCGCAGCCGGAATTCTTCATCTTCGCCACTTGCGACGAAAAATCGGTGGCGCCGCGCTTGTAGCTGGTTTTTTCGGTGAAGGTGAGGCCGATGTCCTTCAGTCCGATCTCGGCGCCGCGCAGGATTTCCATGCCGAAATCGTCATCCTGGTAAATGATGCAGAATTTCTTCGCGCCGCGTTCCTTTTGCATGAATTTGACGCCGCTTCTGGCCTGGTCGTAGTACGGCGCGGCAAAGGCGAATTTAAGCTTGCTGAGCGGTTCATAGACTTCGCGCGCGGCGGTCAATGGAAACAGGTTGGGTACGTTTTTATCAGCCAGCGTCGGCAAGGTCGCCATCACGACGCCGGTGCCGATGGTGCCGATCATCGCGAAGATCTTGTCGCGCTGCACCAGCTTCTGCGCCGCCAGCAAGCCTTTTTTCGGATCGTAGCCGCTGTCCTCCACCAACAGCTTGATCTTGCGTCCCTGCACTCCGCCCGCCTCGTTGATTTCCTCGACCCGCATGATCAGGCCGTTCCTGGCCTGCTTGCCGAAGCCGGCGATCGGTCCCGACAAATCCTGGATCGAGCCGAGCACGATTTCATTCTTGCTGACGCCCTGGGTCTGGGCTTGCGCCAAGCCGGCGCAAGCCAGCAAGCCCAGCAGTACGGCGGGGGCGAAGATACGGCGTGTCAACGTTTTCATATTGCCTCCTTTGGAATACGCGTGGTGGTGATGATGTGCGCTGTTATCGGTTTGCCAATCCGTAATATAGTGGAAACGAAGCGGCATTCCCTTGAATCAATATAAAAAGAAATCATTTCTTCGTCGGCCGGCGCAGCTTCATGCTTCCCGGTACATGGATGCGATCAAATCGCTGTACTTCTGGTGGACGAATTTGCGCTTGAGTTTCATTGTCGGCGTCAGCTCGTCGTCTTCCGCGGTCAACTTCTGCTCGATCAGGCGGAATTTCTTTACCTGCTCGACGCGCGCGAATTTTTGATTGACCCGTTGCAGTTCGGCCTCGATCAGCGCCTGCACCTGCGGCGCGCGGCACAGGCTGGCGTAGTTGGAAAACGGGATGTCGTGATCCTGTGCGTATTTCTCGACGTTGTCCTGGTCGATCATGATCAGGCACACCAGGTACGGGCGGGCGTCGCCGACCACCACCGCATCGGTGATATAGGGCGAGAACTTCAGTTCGTTTTCCAGTTCCGACGGCGTGATGTTCTTGCCGCCGGCGGTGATGATGATGTCCTTCATGCGATCGGTGATCTTGAAGTAGCCGTCGGCATCGACCCAGCCGACGTCGCCGGTGTGCAGCCAGCCGTCGGCGTCGATGGTCTCGGCGGTCTTTTCCGGCTGGTTGATGTAGCCCATGAAGACGTTGTCGCCGCGCACCAGCAGCTCGCCGGTTTGTTCGTCCACCCGCACTTCGTTGAACGGTGCCGCCGGCCCGATCATGCCGGGCTTGATGAGGGACGGCCGGTTGGCGGTGCCGCCGCCGGACGATTCGGTCATGCCCCACACTTCCAGCATCGGCACGCCCAGCGCCAGGTACCAGCGGATCAGGTCGGGCGAGATCGGCGCCGCGCCGGTGGCCACGTAGCGGCAGCGGTGGATGCCGATCGATTTGCGCACATTGTTCAGCACCAGTACCCGCGCCAGCCAGAACAGGGCTGCCAGCGGCATCGGGGGGGCTTGGCCTTGTTCCAGGTGGGCGGCGGCCTTGCGGCCGATGGCGAGCGCCGTCCTGTACGCGAACTGTTCCAGGCGGGTTCCTTCGGAGACGGCGATGGTGACGCCGGAATAGAATTTTTCCCAGATGCGCGGTACCGCCAGAAACACGGTCGGCGCGATTTCGCGCACGTTTTCCGGAATCGTCTCCGGGTTTTCGACGAAGTTCAAGCGCGAGCCGGTGTACAGCGAGAAGTACGCGCCCGCCAGGCGCTCGGCGACGTGGCACAGTGGCAGAAAGCACATGCGCTCATCGTCTTCATGTTGCGCCAGCACGGTGTTGAAGCCGTGCAGCGCGGCGATGATGTTGCGGTGCGATAGCATCGCGCCTTTCGGCTTGCCGGTGGTGCCCGAGGTGTAGATCAGGATCGCCAGATCCTGCGGCGAGCGGCTGTCGATGCGCTGTTCCCATTCGGCTGCGTGCTGCGGACTGGCCGCTTCGCGCGCGCGCCCGAGGGCGCGCAACTGGTCCAGGCTCATGACCTGGCTGTCGTCAAGATCGCGCAAGCCTTCCATGTCGAACACGATGATCTTACGCAGCAGCGGCAGCCGCGTGCGCACTTCCAGCACCTTGTCGAGTTGTTCCTCGTCTTCGACGAAGATATAGACCGAGCCCGAGTCCTGCATCAGGTATTCGACCTGCGCAGCGGCGTCGGTCGGATAGATGCCGTTCGAGACGCCGCCGGCGCACAAGGCGCCCAGATCGGCGAACAGCCATTCCTTGACGGTATTGGCCAGAATCGAAACGCATTCGCCCGGCTCGAAACCACAGGCGATCAAACCCTGGCCCACTTCGCGCACGATGGTCGCCATTTGCGCATAGCTGACGCTTTGCCAGATGCCGAATTCCTTTTGCCGCAGGCAGATCCGCTCGCCGCGCTGCTGAGCGGCGTTCCAGAACATGCGGGCGATGGTGTCGCCCGGGATGACGATGTCGTTGCGCGAGGCAGGGTGCTGGCTTGGTGTCATGGCATCCAGAAGTAATCGATCAGGCGCGGCTGCGCGCCGCTACTTTCCACAAGTGGTTCAACGCCAGTTCTTCTTGCGCTTCCAGCGCCGGTGGCCGCGCACACCGGAGTCTTTCAGGCCGAGATAGAACTCCTTGATGTCGTCCTTTTCGCGCAGCGCGGCGCAGGTATCCTCCATTACGATGCGGCCGACTTCCAGCACATAGCCGTAGTCGGCATAATTCAATGCCACCAGCGCGTTCTGCTCGACTAGGAGGATGGTGGTGCCGCGCTCGCGATTGATGCGGCGAATGATTTCGAAAATCTCTCCGGTCAGCTTCGGCGACAGGCCCAGGCTTGGCTCGTCCAGCAGCATCAGCTTCGGCTGCGCCATCAGGCCGCGCGCGATGGCCAGCATTTGCTGCTGGCCGCCGGACAAGAGACCGGCTTCCTGTTTCGCGCGCTCCTTCAGGATCGGGAAAAAGGCGTAGGCGGCTTCGATGTCGCGCGCCACGCCATCCTTGTCGCTACGGGTGAAGCCGCCCATCAGCAGGTTGTCGTACACCGACAACAGCGGAAACACTTCGCGTCCTTCCGGCACGTGGACGATGCCGCGCCGCACGATCTGCGCCGGGTCCTTTTTCTGGATCGCATCGCCCTGGAACAGGATCGAGCCCTTTTGCGGGTCGATGATGCCGGAAATGGTTTTCAGGATGGTCGACTTGCCGGCCCCGTTGGAACCCAGCACGGTGGCGATGCTCCCCTCCTTGACTTGCAGGCTGACGCCGCGGATCGCCTTCACCGGGCCGTAGCTGCTTTCGACGTTGTTCAGTTGCAGGATGGCGTCGCTCATGCGCTCACCCCGCCCAGGTAGGCTTCGATCACGGCCGGGTCGGCCTGCACCTCGGCGGCGCTGCCGGTGGCCAGCACTTCACCGTAGTTGAGCGCCAGCACGCGGTCGGAGACGCGCCCGACCAGCGTCATGTCGTGCTCGACCATGACGATGGTCACGCCCAGGTTGCGGATGTCTTCGATCCAGAACGCCATGTCGTCGGTTTCCTCGGTGTTCAGGCCGGATGAAGGCTCGTCCAGCAGCAGCAGTTGCGGCTGCATGCACAGCGCGCGCGCCAGTTCCACCACCTTGCGCGCGCCATACGGCAGGCCGGCCACCAGGCTGTCGCGGTAGTGCTGCAAATCGAGCAGGTCGATCACCTTTTCGATCTCGTCGCGAAACGCCAGCTCGGCACGGCGCGTGGCCGGGGTGAACAGCAACTCCTGCCACAGCTTGGTGCTGCGCCGCGTGTGACGGCCGATCAACAGGTTCTGCAGCACGGTGGCGTGCTCGAACAGTTCGATATTCTGGAAGGTGCGGGCGATACCCTTGGCCGCGATCCGGTCCGGCGGCAAATGCGAAATGGTCTCGCCGCGAAAGCGGATGCTGCCGCTGCTGGGCCGGTACAGGCCGCTGATCAGGTTGAAGGTGGTGGTCTTGCCGGCGCCGTTCGGCCCGATCAGCGTGAAGATCTCGCCTTCGCGCACCTCGAAGCTGACCTGGTTGACGGCAGTCAGGCCGCCGAAGCGCACGGTCAGGCGCTCTGCCTGCAGCATGGGCGCGCTCATTTCAGGCGCTCCGATTTCATGTAGGTTTTCTGCCGCTTGAACATGCCGCGCCGATAGAACGGGAACAGTTCGAAATAGGTGCGGATCTTGAGCCACCTGCCATACAGGCCGAGCGGCTCGAACAGCACGAAGGCGACCAGGATCAATCCAAAGATGGTGGGTTGTAAACCGGTTTGCTGTGCAATCCCCTCCGGCAGGTAATCCTTGGCCAGCACGATCAACTGCTGCGCCACGACCCAGAAGGCGGCGCCGAAAAACGCCCCGTGCAGGAAGCCGATGCCGCCGATCACGATCATCATCAGCAGCTCGATCGACTGCACGAAGGTGAACTGGTCGGGTGAAATGAAACTGATCTTGTGCGCGTACAGGGCGCCGCCGATTCCGGCCAGCGCCGCGGAAAGCGCAAAGGCGATGGTCTTGTAGCGCGCCAGGTTGATGCCCATGCTCTGCGCCGAAATTTCCGAATCGCGCACCGCGACGAAGGCGCGTCCGGTCGGGCTGCGCAGCAGGTTCAGCGCCAGCAGCGTGACGCCGACCGTGATCGCCAGCGCCAGATAATAAAAGCGTTCCTCGCTGTCGATGGCAAGGCCGAACAGGTCGATCTTACCGACCTGGATGCCGGAGTTGCCGCCGGTGACGCTCTCCCAGCGCGCCAGGATTTCCTCGACGATGAAGCCGAAGGCGAGAGTCGCGATCGCCAGGTACATGCCCTTGGTGCGCAGCGCCGGCAGGCCGACGATCACGCCGGTGGCCGCCGACAGCAGGGCCGCCGCAGCGAGCGATAGCGCGAACGGCCAGCCCCGGCTTTGCAGGTACGCTTCGGTATAGGCGCCGACCGCAAGAAAGGCCGCGTGGCCGATCGAGATTTGCCCGGTGTAGCCGGACAGCAGCATCAGGCCGAGGCCGACGATCGCATAGATCAGCACGAACACCAGTTGCGACAGAAAATATTCCGGCAGGATGAAGGGCGCGGCCAGCAGCAGGACACCCAGCACGCCATACCAGAAGCGCATGCCCGCGTGCTTCAACAGGCGGACATCCTGGTCGTAATCGGTCTTGAACAGAAAACGCATTTGCCCTCGCTTCTCTCTGGTGCAATTACACGCGCTTGCGCAATTTTTCGCCGAACAGGCCATTCGGCCGGATCGCCAGCATCAGCAGTACCACGATGTAGGCCGCGACATCCTTGAAGCCTTCCGGCAGATAGAAGCCGGAGAAGGATTCCACCACGCCGATGGTCAGGCCGCCGACGATGGCGCCGGGAATGCTGCCAAAGCCGCCGACTACGGCGGCCGGAAACGCCTTCATGCCGATGAAGCCCATGTTGGAATGGATGAAGGTAATTGGCGCCAGCAGGATGCCGGCGCAGGTGGCGACGGCGGCGCTGATGCCCCACACCAGCGCGTTCAGGCGGCGCACCGGGATGCCCATGTAAAACGCCGCCAGCTGGTTTTGCGAGGCTGCCTGCATCGCGATGCCGATCCGGGTGAACTTGAAGAACAGGAACAGCAGCGCACACAGCAGGGCGGTGGCGGCGATGATGGCGACGTGCTCCATGCTGACCACCCGCGGTTGCCCGGAACCCGACAAGGCAAAGCGCAAGACCTGATCCTTGTAGGGGACCGGCATGCTATGCGTGTCGGTTCCCCAGCCCGGAATCATGGTGACCGCGCCACGCGCCAGATAGCCGAAGCCGATGGTTACCATCACCACCGTGAACGCGGGCTGCCCCAGCAGCGGGCGCAACAGGCTACGCTCCAGGATGGCGCCGAACAGGAACATGACCCCCATGGCGCCGGCGATCGAGAGCCAGAACGGCAAGCCCAGAATGGTGGTGCCGGTCAGCCCGAGAAAAGCTCCCAGCATCATCAACTCGCCCTGGGCGAAGTTGACGGTTTCGGTGGCCTTGTAGATCAGTACGAAGCCGAGCGCGATCAGGCCGTAGATACAACCTTGCGCGACCCCGCTCAACGCGATCTGCAATGCTTGCATGTCTCCTCCGTGCAGTCGTGCTGCCTGGATGTTTTGCTTTTTTATTGATGGTTTGCTTGCAGCCGGAAGCTATCACAGTCTCCGGGAAGTTGCGAGCCAGTGTAGCAAGTTTGTTTTCGAAGAACAACCAAGCGGTTGCTTTTTATGTGGTATCGGCCTAGGATGGCCAAATGCCGGTGCCTGCCGGAGCCGATTACATGAGCCGTTGCGCATCGTATCTGCCGCGGCCGTTCGAGGAGACGCCATGCAGAAGCAGATTCACCCGGTATCGAAGGTGTCGGCTGGCGGCGGGTCGCCAGCCAGGATATGGCGCCTATCCATCAGCAGCAATGGATTCCGGTGCGGCGGGAGAACGGCATGACGCTGGACTTGCAGATCGCCGACGGCCTGGCGACGATCGTGCTCGGTAATCCGGGCGCCGTCAATGTCATGAGCATGGAGCAGATCACCGCGTTCGGCGAGGCCACCGAGCGGCTGGCCGCCAACCCCGAGGTCAGGGTGGTGCTGTTGCGCGCCGAGGGGCCGATATTCGGCGGCGGCGGCGACATCGCCAGCTTTCGTCCGGGCGCCGCCGATGCCGCTGACCAACTGCGCGAAATCGGGCGCGTGCTGAACCCGGCGATCCTGCGCCTGCGCGCGCTACGGGCAATCGTGGTGGCGGCGGTGCACGGCGCGGTGGCGGGCGGCAGCGTCGGCATGATGAGCGCCGCCGATCTGGTGATCGCCGCCCAGGACACCCAATTCAACCTGGCCTATGCGCGCATCGGCGCCAGTCCGGACGTCGGCAACAGCTGGTTCTTGCCGCGCCTGGTGGGGGCGCGCAAGGCGCTGGAATGGCTGCTGCTGTCGGATAGCTTCGATGCCGACACCGCGCTCGCAGCCGGCCTGGTCAACCAGGTGGTGCCGGCCGCGCAGTTGCGCGCTGCGAGCGAGCAACTGGTGGCGCGCCTGCTGGCCGGTGCCCACGGTTCGCAGGTGCGGATCAAGCGCCTGATCCATCAATCCGAATCGACGCCGCTGGCGCAGCAGTTGTATGACGAAATCGAACATTTCGCGCAAGCGACGCAAACGTCCGATTTTGCCGAAGGCGTCAGCGCCTTCCTGCAAAAGCGCACACCGCATTTCGGGCAAAAATGAACACACCCGGCATCGGTGGGCAGGCGCGGCCGCAAGCGCGGCGCGGTTGCCGTGCCGACGCCAGCGCCGGCCGGCCGCTATAATTGCGTCCCTGAATGAATCCCGCACCCAAAAAAAACACTTCGTCCGCCGTTGCTTCGGTCAAGCGCCGTGCGCGCGCGCAACCATTGGCGACCGCCAGCGACGACGAAGGCAATCGCCGGGCCGACCTGATACGCGGCTCGGCCCGCCTGTTTCGTGAAAAGGGGTTTGACGGCACCACGGTGCGCGACATCGCGAACGCGGTTGGCATGCGTTCCGGCAGCCCTTTCTACCACTTCAAGAGCAAGCAGGAAATCCTGGCGGCGGTGATGGAAGAGGGCCTGGTGGCCGGCCTGGCGGAAACCGAGCGCATCGTGACCAGCGACTTGCCGCCACGGGAAAAATTCCGCACGCTGGTGCGCTCGCACCTGGAAACCGTACTCGGCGAAGGCCAGGATTTCATTCCCGTACTGCTGTACGACTGGCGCGCGCTCAGCCCCGAACTGCAGGCGCGCATCATCGGCTTGAAGGATCACTACGACAAGCGCTGGCAACAGGTGCTCGGCTTGCTGAAGAAGGCCAAGCTGATCAAGAGCGACAGCAAGGTGACGCGCCTGCTGCTGCTGGGCGCGATCCACTACTGCATGCAATGGTACAAGCCGGGCAAGGGCTTGAGCCTGGATCAACTGGCGGATCAGATCGTCGAGTTTTTCCTCGGCGACTAGAGAGCGGCCAGGGGCGGCCGCGGGGGCAACCTGGCCGCCCGGGTTTGCCGGCTACTCTTGCTGCTGCAACGACGCCATGTCGATCACGAAGCGGTATTTCACATCGCTTTTCAGCATGCGCTCATAGGCTTGGTTGATCTGCTGGATCGGAATCAGTTCGATGTCGGCGGCGATGCCATGCGCGGCGCAAAAATCCAGCATTTCCTGGGTTTCCGCGATGCCGCCGATCAGCGAGCCGGCCAGATGCCGGCGCTTCAAGATCAGGTTGAAGACGCGCGGCGAAGGATGCGGCGTGGCCGGCGCACCGACCATGGTCATCGTGCCGTCGCGTTTCAGCAGCGCCAGGAAGGCATCCAGATTGTGCGGCGCCGCCACGGTGTTCAGGATGAAGTCGAAACTGTTCTTATGGGCCGCCATCTCTTCGGCATTTCTGGAGATGACGACCTGGTCGGCGCCGAGCCGCAGCGCATCCGCCTGCTTGTCCGGCGACGTGGTAAACAGCACTACCTGCGCCCCCATCGCGTGCGCCAGCTTGACCCCCATGTGGCCCAGCCCGCCGAGGCCGACGATGCCGACCTTCTGGCCGCGGCCGACTTTCCAGTGGCGCAGCGGCGAATAGGTGGTGATGCCGGCGCACAGCAAGGGCGCGGCGGCCGCCGGGTCGAGCGCGTCGGGCACGCGCAGCACGAATTTTTCGTTGACCACGATATTGCTGGAATAGCCGCCATGGGTCGGCTGCCCGCTCTCCTTCTCGGTGCCACCATAGGTGCCCGTGAAGCCGTTTTCGCAGTATTGCTCCAGCCCTTCCGCGCAACTGCCGCAGTGCTGGCAGGAATCGACCATGCAGCCGACGCCGGCCATCTGGCCGGCACGGAAACGCGTGACCTCGGCGCCGACACGGGTTATCCGGCCGATGATTTCATGGCCCGGCACCAGCGGATAAACGGTGCCGCCCCACTCGTTGCGGGCAGCATGCAAATCCGAATGACAGACGCCGCAATACAGAATCTCGATTTGCACGTCGTGCGCTCCGGGCTCGCGCCGCTCGAAATGATAGGGTGTCAGCGGCTGTGCGGCGTCGGTAGCGGCGTAGCCAAAGGATGGCTGCATGGGATCTCCTTGAATGGGTGAAGGGGCGCTGCGCTGCGGCCGGCTCCAGGCGCGGCGTGCGCGGCGGCAGCGGAAAATCGGGGGAACCTCGATTTGTTTATACACCAAAGCGGCGCGCCCGATGCGCGGTGCGACAAGCCGCCGCCCAAGCTAAGTCATGCGGCCGCCTGGCGCGGCGCGGTGGTCAGCAGCATCACGCTGGCCAGAATCACCGCCATCGCCAGCACTTCGCGCGCGCTGATGGTCTCGCCGCCGAGCCAGACGCCGAGCGCGACCGCGATCACCGGGTTGACATAGGCATAGCTCGACGCCAGCGCCGGTGAGACCCGCGCCAGTGTGTACATATAGGCCGAGAATCCGACCAGCGAGCCGATCGTGATCAGGTAGAACCAGGCCAGCCACGCCTGCCAGCTGGCTTGCGCCAGCATGGCGGACGACAGCGTCTCGCCTTTTAGCAAGCCGACGGCCAGCAGAAAGCCGCCGCCGACGATCATTTCGCTGGCGAAGCCCATCGGCCCGGGCGCCACTTTCAGTTTTTTCTGCGACAGCACCGAACCGAGCGACCAGCAGGTGACCGCGCACAGCAGCGTCAGCGCGCCGAGCGGCGAGCCGGACAGGCCGGCGCCGCTGGCCAGGAGCAGTACGCCGGCGAAGCCGATGCCGATGCCGACCCATTCGCGGCGCGTCGGCCAGTGGCCGAACCAGCCCGACCACAGCGCGAACAGCAAGGGCGTGATGGCGATGAACACCGCGGTCAGGCCGGACGCCACGGTCTGCTCGGCGATCGCTACAAAACCGGTGCCGCCAGCCAGCAGCAGCACGCCGACGATGCCGCCGTCGCGCCATTGCGCCAGTGTCGGGCTGGCAATGCCGCGCCACTTCAGCGCGCCGAACAGCAACAGGCCAGCCACCAGGAAGCGCAGCGCGATCATCAACAGTGGCGGAAACGATTCGAGGCCGATGCGGATCGCAAAATAGGTAGAGCCCCAGACCACGTAGACGATCAGCAGGGCAATCAGGACAAAGCGGGGCAGGTGGCGCATGGCGACGTATAGTAAGTTTGAAAAATGGGAGTATATGTAAAAAATATAATTTTTATCGGCGTAGATCTGTTTTGCATGTGGGAGTATGCGATTGCGTCGGGATCTTTGGACGGTTTCCCGGCGCGCCAGTCGGAGACGGGCTGGCATAGTTGCAAACTGTAATACAGTGTAGGCTGCGAATGACGATTTTTACAGTGATAGATGAAGTCTATAATTGGTTTTTTCCTTGTTTTTAATTTAATTTCGGATGATCTGCCATGAAGATAGAACTTGATGCGGTGGATGGAAAAATCCTGGAAATCCTGCAGGCCGACGCCCGCACCACGCTGGCTGAAATCGGCCGCCGCATCCACATGAGCCAGCCGGCGGTAGCGGAGCGGGTGCGCCGCATGGAGGCGGCGCAAGTCATCACCGGCTATCATGCGCGGGTCAATCCGGCGGCGCTCGGCTACCCGATCACGGCCTTCATCCGGGTCGCCAAGCGCATCCACGAAACGCCGCTGGAAGTGGTGGCCGCGCAGTTGCCGGAAATCGTCGAATGCCACTCGATCACCGGCGACGACTGCGGCGTGGTCAAGGTAGTGGCCGCCTCGGTCAGCGACCTGGAGCGCGTGATCACCGCCTTGACGCGCTGCGGCGTCACCTCCAGTTCATTGATCCTGTCTTCCAGCATCGAGCGCAAGGCGCTCAAACCGCTGGCTGCCAGTGCTTGATGCCGATTGTTTTTTCCGCTGCCGGCCCGATATATGCAACCGATGATTCCCTTTTCGATACTCGATCTCGCCCCGATCACCGCCGGCAGCAACGCCGCGCAATCGTTTCGCAATACGCTCGACCTGGCCCAGCACGGTGAACGCTGGGGCTACCAGCGCTACTGGCTGGCCGAGCACCACGGCATGCCGGGCATTGCCAGCGCCGCCACCGCGATCCTGATCGGCCATGTCGCTGGCGGCACGGCGCGCATCCGGGTCGGCGCCGGTGGCATCATGCTGCCGAACCATTCGCCGCTGGTGATCGCGGAACAGTTCGGCACGCTGGAGTCGCTGTATCCGGGTCGGATCGACCTTGGACTCGGGCGCGCACCCGGCTCCGACCAGACCACGGCGCGTGCGCTGCGGCGCAACCTGGCGTCGGACGCTGACGAATTTCCGCAGGACGTGGTCGAGTTGATGGATTATTTTGCCGACTCGGGGCGGCAGCCGGTGCGCGCAGTGCCGGGCGCCGGGCTGAACGTGCCGCTCTGGATCCTCGGCTCCAGCCTGTTCGGCGCGCAACTGGCGGCCGCGCTGGGCCTGCCGTATGCATTCGCCTCGCACTTCGCGCCGGCGCAGATGATGCAGGCGATCGCGCTGTACCGTGCCACGTTCCAGCCGTCCGCGCATTTGCAGAAGCCGTACGTGATGCTTGGCTTCAACGTCTTTGCCGCCGAAACCGATGATGAGGCGCAACTGTTGGCGACCTCGATGCAGCAAGCCTTCGTCAACCTGCGCAGCGGCCGGCCGTCGCAGTTGCAGCCGCCGGTGGCCGGGTACCTGGACAGCATCGGACCGGCCGGGCTGGCACTGCTGGAGCAAGTGCTGTCGTGTTCCGCAATCGGTGCGCCGGCTACGGTGGCGGCGCAACTGCGGGCATTCGTCGAGCGCACCGGCGCCGACGAACTAATGATCACGTCGCAGATCTTCGACCATGCGGCGCGCCTGCGCTCGTACCGGATTGCGGCCGAAGTGCGGGCTGCGGCCGGTTCCGCGCAAGCTTGAAGCATCCACCATGTTCTTTGATCAAAGCCGGGCAACCTCCCTGGCCATATTCTGCAAAGTCGTCGACAACTATGGCGACATCGGTATCTGCTGGCGCCTGGCAAGGCAATTGCAGCAAGAGCATGGCATCGCCGTCACGTTATGGGTAGATGATTTGCGCAGCTTCCGGCGCATTTGCCCGCAGGCGGCGGCCGACGCCGAAGTGCAACAGCTCGCCGGTGTGACGGTGCGCTACTGGCGCGATCAGGAAGGCGTATTTGCGGCCGGCGACGTCGCTGACATCGTGATCGAATTTTTCGGCTGCGACATTCCGCCCGGCTACATCGCCGCGATGACGCAGTGCAATCCACGCCCGGTGTGGCTCAACCTGGAAGGCTTGAGCGCTGAGGAGTGGGTGGAAGGCTGCCATACCCTGCCATCGCCCCACCCACGCCTGCCGTTGACGAAACATTTTTTCTTCCCCGGCTTCACCGCCAAGACCGGGGGCTTGCTGCACGAATCTTCCCTGGACGAGCAGCGCCGGCAATTTCAATCGGAGCCGGCGGCCACGACGGCTTTTCTAGCCCGGTTTGGCATGACGCCGGCGGAAATGGCGTCGCGGAAGGTGTCCCTGTTTTGTTATCCGCACGCGCCGGTCTCGGCATTGTTCGAGGCATGGCAAGGCGCCGATGCGGCAATCACTTGCCTGGTGCCGGAAGGCGTTGCGGCCGAGGCGATCCAGGCATTTCTTGGCGGCGAGGCCAAGCCGGGAGCGGCGCGAACTGTCGGTGCGCTCACGGTGCGCGTCCTGCCCTTCGTCGCGCAACCGGACTACGACAGGCTGCTGTGGGCCTGCGACTTGAATTTCGTGCGTGGTGAGGATTCCTGGGTGCGGGCACAGTGGGCGGGCAAGCCGTTCATCTGGCACATCTACCCGCAGGATGAAAACCTGCATCACAAGAAATTGCGCGCATTCCTGCAGCGCTATGCAGCCGGCAGCGACAATTTGATTGCCTTCTCCTGGCGCTGGAACGGCGCATCGCCGGAGGGCGTGAAGGAGCAGGCTGGCTGGTCTGAACTGTGGACATCATTTCAGGCTGGCATGCCGGAAATTGCCAGCAAGGCTGCCGATTGGCAGCGGCAAGTGCTGGCAAACGGCGATCTGGCAAGCAATCTGCTGAAATTTGCCGATTCGCTGCGGTCGGTAGCCGCCCAAAACAAGGTATAATGCACGGCTAATTTTTTAACGCCTTTCGATCAGTGTGAGCTTACTGCGCCATTGGCCATGATGCGACAGATGATCTTTATGCAATCCATTTTTTTCGTACATTCATTATGAAACCTGCAAAAGAAGTTCGTGTCGGTAACATCATCATGGTCGACGGCAAGCCCTTTATCGTGCTGCGTTCCGACGTCAACGGCTCGAGCCGTACCGGCTTTACCTATAAATGGAAGATGAAAAATCTTCTGACCAACGCACCATTTGAAAACGTATTCCGCGGCGACGACAAGTTTGACGTCGTCGTTCTCGACAAGAAGCCGGTGACCTTTTCGTATTTCGCCGACCCGCTGTATGTCTTCATGGACGAGGAATACAACCAGTACGAAATCGAAGAAGAGAACTTGGGTGAGGCGCTGAATTACCTGAAAGACGGCATGGAATGCGAAGCCGTTTTTTATGATGGCAAGGCGATTTCGGTTGAATTGCCGATCACCATTGCCCGCAAGGTGGTGTACTCCGAACCGGCAGTCAAGGGCAACACTTCTGGCAACGTCTTGAAAGAAGCCAAGATTGAAAATGCCATCGAGGCGCATTCCCATATCGTCCAGGTGCCGTTGTTCGTCAGCACCGATGATGTGATTGAAATCGATACCCGTACCAACGAGTACAAGCGGATAATTCGCAACTGAATCGGCTGAAACCAAAAAACGCTGCCAATGAGCAGCGTTTTTTTGTCCCGTTATTGTGTCGGTTTTGCGGATTCTGGATTCTGCTACGGTGGAGGCTGAGTTAATCGCTGGTAGGCGACAGACGGAAGCGCAGCACTTGCGGGTCCCGCCGCAGGTTTTCCACCAGCTGCCGGATATTGTCGGTTTGCGCGGTGCGCAGCGTCGCCCGATATTCAAACAGATCGCCATCCTGGTGAATCCCATAGCCCATTTCCTCGGCATCCAGCCCGAGCTGCGCCAGGCGCTGCGTGAGCGCCTGTTCGGTTGGAGCGTCGGCGCGGGCGAAGCCGATCGACAGGTATAAATACTGATTCGCCGGCATCAACGATTCAATCCGCTTGAACAGCGACAGCACGATCAGCGTTAGCACCGTACCGACCACGCCAAGCGTATAAAAGCCGATCCCGAACAGCACGCCGATCGCCGACACCACCCAGATGCAGGCGGCGGTGGTCAGTCCGCGCACGGTGAAGCCATCGCGAAAAATCACGCCGGCGCCGAGGAAGCCAACCCCGGTGACGATCCCTTGCATGACGCGGCTGGGATCGATGCGGGCCCAGCTTTCGACCGGCGGTTTCCAGTCGAGCGGATTGGAGGTGGCCACCATCAACAGGCAGGCGCCCAGCGCCACCAGCGAAAAGGTGCGAAAACCGGCGGCACGGCCATGATAGCTGCGTTCCAGCCCGATCAGGCCGCCTGCCACCAAAGCCGCCATGATCTGGCCGAACATGGTGCCGATCGTGGTCCAGTCGATTGCGAAATGCAGCATGTCTGTTCCTGTAAGTGAGGTCGGACGAGTGCAGCCGGCAGCGAACTATTCCGGCGCCACCTGCAGGATCAGCTTGCCGAAGTTTTTCCCTTCGAACAGCATCAGCAGCGCGTCCGGGAATTTTTCCAGGCCTTGGACGATGTCTTCGCGCGACTTGAAGCTGCCTTCCTGCATCCACCGCGCCATTTCGGCCGCGGCCAGATGGTAGCGATCGGCATAATCGAACACCACAATGCCTTCCATCCGTGCCCGGTTCACCAGCAGCGACAGGTAGTTGGCGGGGCCCTTGACCGGCGTCGTGTTGTTGTACTGCGAAATTGCGCCGCAAATGATGATGCGCGCTTTCATGCGCAGCCGGGTCAGCACGGTATCCAGGATGTCACCGCCGACGTTATCAAAATAAATATCGACGCCGTCCGGGCAGTAGGTCTTCAAGCCGTCCTTCAGATTGCCGCCCTTGTAATCGATGCAGGCATCGAAGCCCAGTTCGTTGACGACGAAATCGCATTTCTCCTTGCCGCCAGCGATCCCCACCACGCGGCAGCCCTTGTGCTTGGCGACCTGGCCCACGGTCTGGCCGACGGCGCCGGCCGCGCCCGACACCACCACTGTTTCGCCAGCTTGCGGCTGGCCGACTTCCAGCAGGCCGAAGTACGCGGTCATGCCCGGCATGCCGAGCGCGTTCAGGTATTTCGGCAGCGGCGCGATGCGCGCATCGACCTTGTAAAAGCCAGCTGTCTTGTCGTCGGCGGCGCCGACCCAGTACTGCTGCACGCCGATGCCGCCCGAGACCGTATCGCCGACCGCGAATTTGGGCGATTTCGAGGCGATCACGCGGCCGATGCCGCCGGCGCGCATCACTTCGCCGATCGCCACCGGGCGGATGTAGGACTTGCCCTCGTTCATCCAGCCGCGCATGGCCGGATCGAGCGACAGGTAGAGCGTCTGCACCAGGATTTCGCCGTCGGCGATGTCGCGCACTGGTTCCGTGCTCAGGCTCCAGTCGGATGGCTTGGGCAGGCCCACCGGTCGTGCGGCCAGGCGGAATTGCTGATTGGTCAATGCCGAGGTACTCATGCAGATCTCCTGTTGAAATTGTGATCAGAGACTATAGCTTAATTTGAACGGTCGTGCTTTTTTATTCTTCCTGCCAATTTGGAACTTTGTTCAGATGCATGCATCAATGCAAGAGTCTCATGGTTTCCATGGGACATGAATGGTGTGCCAGCTTTCTTTCCCGTTGTGCGCAAGCATGCGGAATGCCGCTTCGCCCCGCTTGCCTGGATGTCGGTGCCGACCGGTTCGATGCCTCGGCCGCATTCCAGTTCCGCAACTTAATTCAAGGAGATTCCATGCTTCGATCCGATACTTTGTTTGGCAAACGGGAAACCGCAACGCCCAATCCGCCTCTGACCAGCAGCCTGACCCCGTCCGCCGCCGCGAATATTCCCAAGCCAGCTTATCCTGCTGCCAGTACTGGCACGGTGCACACTGCCAGCACCAACGAAGTTGGCAGCAAGCTGATCGTCGGCCCCAACATCAAGCTGAAGGGTGTTGAAATCACCGATTGCGACACCCTGGTGGTTGAAGGCCGGGTCGAGGCGACGATGGATTCGCGCGTGATCCAGATCGCCGAAACCGGCGCCTTCAAGGGTTCGGCCGAGATCGATCTGGCCGAAATCCGCGGCGAATTCGACGGCGATTTGACGGTGCGCGAAAAGCTCGTGATCTACGCCACCGGCAAGGTCTCCGGCAAGATCCGCTACGGTCGCGTGGTGATCGAAGAGGGCGGCCAGATCATGGGCGATGTCCAGGTCGGCGGCGCCAGCGTCAAGGCGGTGTCGGTGGCGAAAGTCGTGTCGTCGTAAGGGCGCGCACAGCGTTCTTCCACACCGCCACCCCGGCAAACCCGGCTCGATCCCAGATCGGTCCGGGTTTTTGTTTGCCTGCGGAAAGCGTGCGACAATCAACGCATTGTCATGCGGCCATGGTCGCGCTTCCTCAGCCCTTCAGCATGAAATACGCAGAATATATCCTCACCCTCTCTTGCCTCGATCAGCGCGGCATCGTACGCAACGTTTCCGGATTTTTGGCCGATCATGGCTGCAACATCATTAATTCCGCGCAATTCGGCGACGCCCAGACGCGCCGATTCTTCATGCGCGTGCAATTCGCGGCGGAAGACTCGTCCTATGGCGATGCCGTCCTGCGGGCCGAATTCGATGTACTGGCCGCTACCATGCAAATGGACTGGCAGATGCACGATGCCGCCAAGAAACCGCGCCTGATGCTGATGGTGTCGAAGATCGGCCACTGCCTGAACGATTTGCTATTCCGCTACAAAAGCGGCCTGCTGCCGGTGGAGATTCCAGCGATCGTCTCGAATCACCGCGACTTCTATCAGCTGGCGGCCAGCTACAACATCCCGTTCCACCACTTGCCGCTGGCGCCCGGCGCCGCGCCCGAAGCCAAGCGCACGCAGGAACAGAAAATCCTGGAAATCGTGCAGGCCAACGACATCGATCTGGTCGTGCTGGCGCGCTACATGCAGATTCTGTCGCCGGAAATGTGCAACGCGCTGGCCGGTCGCGCGATCAATATCCACCATTCCTTCCTGCCCAGCTTCAAGGGCGCCAAGCCGTACTACCAGGCGCATGATCGCGGCGTCAAACTGATCGGCGCCACTGCCCATTTCGTCACCGGCGACCTCGACGAAGGCCCGATCATCGAGCAGGGCGTCGAGCGCGTCGACCATGCGATGGAGCCCGATACGCTGACCGCGATCGGGCGCGACGTCGAGTGCGTAGTGCTGGCGCGCGCGGTGAAGTGGTTCGTCGAGCACCGGATTCTTCTGAACGGCCACAAGACGGTGGTGTTCAAATAGTCGTTACGCCAGCGGGCGTATGGAGATCGGAAACATGAAAGCGGATGAGTTGCCTGAGGAAGACTGGGACCCGAAAGCGGACGATGTGCAGCGCGATCAGCGCGCCGCCTACGATGCGATGCGCGAACGCTGTCCGGTCGCCTACAGCGATTTCCTCGGCTGGACGCTGTTCCGACACGCCGACGTGATGCGCGCGCTGCACGACCCGGACACCTTCAGCAGCGTGGTCTCGCGCCATCTCTCGGTGCCGAACGGCATGGACCCGCCGGAGCACACCGACTTCCGCGCCGTGCTGAATCCCTATTTCGAACCGGAACAAATGGCCGCGTTCGAGCCGCACTGCCGCCAGCTGGCGCGGGAACTGGCGGCGGCGCTGCCGGCTGACGGCGAGGTCGAATTGATCGGCCAGTTCACCAGCTGGTTCGCGGTGCGGGTGCAATGCCGCTTTCTCGGCTGGCCGGTGCGCTTCCACGAAAAGCTGTATCAGTGGGTGCAAAAAAATCACCAGGCGACGCTGGCCGGGGACCGGTCGGCGATGGCCCGGATCGCCCATGAATTTCAGGAGTACGTCGAGGAACTGCTGCAGGATCGGCGCGGCGCCGACGCGGGCGCCGACCTGACCGCGCGCCTGCTGCACGAACAGGTGGCCGGGCGACCGCTGCGCACTGAGGAAATCGTCAGCATCCTGCGCAATTGGACCGTCGGCGAAGTCGGCACGATTTCAGCGTCAGTCGGTATCCTCGCTCACTACCTGGCACAGCATCCGGAATTGCAGCAGCGCCTGCGTACCGAACCGGAACTGTTGCCGGCGGCAAACGATGAAATCCTGCGGCTGCACGGGCCGCTGGTGACCAACCGGCGCGTCACCACCGGCGCGGTGCAGTTCGGCGAGCGCCGGATCGGCAGCGGCCAGCGCGTCACGCTGAACTGGGTGGCGACCAACCGCGACCCGGCCGTGTTCGAACAGCCCGACGAGTTTCGGCTGGACCGCGACCCGGCCGACAACCTGCTGTATGGCGCCGGCATTCATGTCTGCCCGGGGGCACCGCTGGCGCGGCTGGAATTGCGGGTGGTGATGGAGGAGCTGCTGACGCGCACCACGGCGATCGAACTGATTTCCGGGCGGCCGCCGACTCTGGCCAGCTATCCGGCCAGCGGTTATGCGCTGCTGCCCCTGCATGTACGTTGCGCCTGAGCGGCGCTACAGGGTCGCCAGGACCGCTGGCGATCTCCTATACTCGCCAAGTTGATGCCGGTCACCGGGCATGAAACGGCGTTATAGCCCGCATACCCAAGCTCTGTCGGTCGGCAAGATCGCCGGGATGATGCGGCGCCCTGGCCTTCGTAACCGCCGCCGCAATCGTGGCGTCAGCCCAGCGCATGCCTGAGCCAGGCGCCGATATCGTTGATCTCTTCCGGGCACACGGAGTGCGGCATCATGTACTCATGCCACTCGACCGGATAGCCGAGCGCGCGCAGCAGGTCGCGCGATTTTTCGGCGCGGTCAATGGTGATCACAGGGTCGCCGCGGCCATGCGCCAGGAAGATCGGCGTGTCCTGGTTGGCTGGCGTGCGTTCCGCCGCCAGCGTGTTGCCGAGCGGCACATAGCCGGACAGGCACAGGAGGCCTGCCAGTTTTTCCGGATGGCGCAAGCCGGCTTGCAAGGTCATCGCGCAGCCTTGCGAAAAGCCGGCCAGCACGATGCGCTCGGCGCGGATGCCATGCGCCTTCTCGCGCGCGATCAGCGCCTCGACCAGTTTTTGCGAGGCGCGCAAACCGGCTTCGTCTTCCCGTTTGGCGCTCTCGGTGCCGAGAATGTCGTACCAGGCGCGCATCACATAACCGTTGTTGATGGTGACCGGCATGGTCGGCGCGTGCGGAAAGACAAAACGGATCGGCGGGCAGCCGGTCAGATCCAGTTCGCGCACGATCGGCACGAAGTCATGGCCGTCGGCGCCCAGGCCGTGCATCCAGATCACGGCCGCGGTCGGGTTCGATCCGGTTTCGAGTTCGATGGTTTCCAGCGTGCTTTGGGTCATGTCGGTTCTTGAACAATAAGGGACGGCTTATTTGGGGCGGATGGCGGATTTCGGCCGGAACGCCTTGCACACCGCCTCGTCGGTTTCGAGATACGGGCCGCCGATCAGGTCGATGCAATACGGCACGGCGGCGAAGATGCCGGCCACCAATTGCTTGCCGTCGGCATCCTTCAAGCCTTCCAAGGTTTCCTTGATCGACTTCGGCTGACCGGGCAGGTTGATGATCAGCGCCGCGTGCTCCGCCGTCTCGCGCACCACAGCGACCTGGCGCGACAGGATCGCGGTCGGCACGAAGCGCAGGCTGATCTGCCGCATCTGCTCGCCGAAGCCCGGCATTTCCTTGGTCGCCACTGCCAGCGTCGCTTCCGGCGTCAGGTCGCGCCGTGCCGGGCCGGTGCCGCCGGTGGTCAGCACCAGGTCGCAGCGCTGGACGTCGACCAGTTCGATCAATGCCTGCTCGATCAGCGCCTGTTCGTCCGGGATCAGGCGCGACACGGCCTGCCACGGGCTGGTCAGTGCGGCGCCCAGCCAGTCGCGCAAGGCCGGGATGCCCTGGTCTTGATAAGCGCCGCTGCTGGCGCGGTCGGAAACCGAGAGCAGCCCGACCAGCAGTTCGTCAGGGTTCTTCTTCATCGGCACCGTCCGTGGTTTCGGGTTCTTCAGGTGCGGCCCCGGCCTGCAATTGCTTCAGCACCTGGAAAATCTCGCGATAGGCTTTGGGTGGCTTGCTTTCCGCCTGCTCGCGGCGCGCATTGCGGATCAGCGTGCGCAGATGCTGCGCATCGGCTGCCGGATGCTCGGCCAGCAGTTCGGTCAGCGCGGCATCATTGGCCAGCAGCTTGTCGCGCCGCCGCTCCAGCATGTGCATCGCATTGGTTTCGGCCTTGGAGGCGCCGCGCCAGCTATCCAGCGTGCGCTGCACTGCGGCCAGTTCCTCTTCGTCCAGCGTGCGCATTTTCTTGCCGACGTATTGCAACTGGCGGCGCCGGCCTTCATGGTTGGTGATCTGCTGGCATTCGAGGATGGCGTCGCGTACGTCTTCCGGCAGCGGCACGCGCTTGACGCGGTCGCGCGGCTGCGCCACCAGTTCTTCACCCAGTTTTTGCAGGGCGGTCATTTCGCGTTTCAGTTGCGATTTGGAAGGGCGCTCGTATTCCTGCTCGAATTCGTTGGACTGGAAGCCGCAGGAACCGCGGTTGGGATTTGGCATATGCTTGGCGATTTATTTGGCTATCGATGGCGTCGCGCCATTCTGTAAACGACTGCTATCATAACTGCTTTACCCGCATCGAAGAAATCCGCCCATGACCGCTTCCGTTTTCATCTACAGCCAAGACCAGTTGCAGCAACTCGCGCAGGACGTGTTGCGTTACGCCAAGGAAAAAGGGGCGACGGATAGCGCGGTCGAGTTCAGCGAAGGCAATGGCTTGTCGGTTTCGGTGCGCAAGGGCAAGGTTGAGACCATCGAGCAAAACAAGGACAAGGGCATGGGCGTCACCGTGTTCCTGGGCGAAGGTCGGCAGATCCGGCGCGGCAACGCCAGCACCTCGGATTTTTCGCCGCAGTCTCTGCGCGACACGGTCGATGCGGCCTACAACATCGCGCGCTTCACCGCGCCCGACGACTGCGCCGGCCTGCCGGACGCGGACACCCTGGAAATGCAGCCGCGCGACCTGCGCCTGTATGCGCCCTGGCTGATTTCGGCGCAGGAAGCGGTGGAACTGGCGCAGCGCGCCGAAGCGGCGGCCTTCGCGGTCGACAAGCGCATCACCAACAGCGAAGGCGCCGGCGTGTACGCGCAGCAATCGCATTTCGTCGCCGCCAACAGCCGCGGCTTCACGGGCGGCTATCCGTATTCGCGCCATACGATGTCGGTCGCCCCGATCGCCGGCCGTGGCGCCCACATGCAGCGCGACGACTGGTATTCGTCGATGCGCGATCCGAAAAAACTGGCCAAGCCGGAAGCCATCGGCCGCTACGCCGCCGAGCGCGCGCTGGCGCGGTTGCATGCGCGCAAACTGGATACGCGCAAGTGCCCGGTGCTGTTCGAGGCGCCGTTGGCGGCCGGCTTGCTGGGCGCTTTCGTACAGGCGGTGTCGGGTGGCGCGCTCTATCGCAAATCGAGCTTTCTGCTTGATTCGCTCGGCCAGCAGGCGCTTGCCCCGCATGTGCAGATCGTGGAAGACCCGCACGTGATCGGCGGCGTCGGTTCGGCGCCGTTCGACGAGGAGGGCGTGCGCACGCAGCGCCGCGACGTGGTCAAGGACGGCGTGGTGCAGGGCTATTTCCTGTCGACCTATTCGGCGCGCAAGCTCGGCATGCGAACCACCGGCAACGCCGGCGGCTCGCACAATCTGGCGCTGACCTCGAGCCTGACCAAGCCCGGTGACAACTTCAAGGCGATGCTGAAGAAGCTCGGCACCGGCCTGCTGGTGACCGAGCTGATGGGGCAGGGGACGAATTACGTCACCGGCGACTATTCGCGCGGCGCCGCCGGTTACTGGGTGGAGAACGGCGTGATCCAGTATCCGGTCGAGGAAATTACGATCGCCGGCAACATGAAGGACATGCTGTTGCAGATCGTCGCCGTCGGCGCCGATGCGCTGGTGCGCGGCAGCAAGCAAACCGGTTCGATCCTGATCGAAAGCATGACCGTCGCCGGCAGCTAGACCCGTGGCGCCCTGCCTGCGCCGCTTCCCGAATACCGACACTCCGCGCGCTCCCGTTCCGGAGCGCCTGCCGATTCCCCTCGCTGCCGGCACTCACTGAGCATGATTCAGAGGGTTGTCTGCTTGTCAGCGGACGCTTCCTGTAAACCCGCGGGCCGATGCCGGCCACCCGGCCCCAGCAATTCACACCCGATATCAAAGCGCAAAGCATGACCCGACGGCGAGCGCCGATGCGCCGGCGCTGGTGCTTTTCCACGCAAACCATCCGTGATGAAAACTTGTCATGAGAGCCGGCAGCGACGCAATTTTATGTGAAAATATTGTTTCACGAAAAAAAAATTGTGGTACGATTGTTTCAGTGCGATGAAACTGCATCTGAAATCGGCGAGAGACAATCCCATGAAAAATAACGCAGCCAAGCCCAGGCAAGAAAATGGATCGCAAACGATCGAGCAGTTGATCCGCAGCCTGTATGATGATTTTTCGCCTTCCGACCGCAAGCTGTCGGATGTGATCGTTGCCCGCCAGAAGGAGTTGGCAGCTTACTCCGCGACCGAACTGGCGCAACTGGCGGGTGTTTCCAAAGCCAGCGCCGCACGTTTTTTCAAGCGCCTTGGTTATCAGGATTTCAGTGATTTTCGTGCCGAAGTTCGGGCGCAGGTTTCTTCCGAGTCGCCGTTGTTCAATCTGGACCGGATACCCAAGTCGGACGACCAGCACCCCGGCTTCGCCAGTCACGCGGAAGCCGATGCGCGCAACCTGGTCGAGACGCTCGAGCGCTTGAATCCGCAAGTCATGAACAAGACCCTGGCGCTTCTGAAAAAAGCGCGTCGCATCTGGGTGGTGGGCTACCGCAACGGTTATGCCACCGCTTTTTACGCGCACGCATTGTTTTCCAATGCCAAGGCCGAAGTAGCGCTGCTCAATGAAGCCGCCGGAAATAAGGCTGAGGTTCTGGCAAATATCGAAAAGGGCGATGTCTTGTTTGCCGTCGATTTTCGCCGCCGTACTCGTCTGCTCCCCAAGGTAGTCGATGTGGCGCAGGAGGCTGGGGCCTCGGTGATCCTGCTGACCTATGCCGCGCTGTCGGGCGTGGCGTCACGGGCCAATGTCGTTCTGACCTGTTCGGTACACGGGACGGCGATCTTCGATTCCTATGTCGCTGCGATGAGCATCGTCAATTATCTCGGTACCGAACTCGTCACGCACGCCCGTTCCACCTCCCGCAAACGCATGCAGCGCATCGAGCGTGTCCACGAACTGCTCGATGATCTTGATGAATAAACCACTTTTTCATGGAAAGAAAAATGTCTTCTCTGCCTTCAATTGCTACTGACCTGTTCCTGAATCCAGCCTGCGAGCGCAATGCCACCTACGGCGATTCGCGCGTGCAAATTCTCGGCCAGCCTGCCCTCGACGTTGCCAAGTCCGAAATTCAGGCGTGGCCCGGCTATGCCGTGACGCCGCTGCATGACCTGAAGGCAATTGCCCGGCAAATGAACGTTGCGTCGATTCGTTACAAGGATGAAGGCGGACGCTTCGGCCTGGGCAGCTTCAAGGCGCTGGGCGGCGCCTATGCCGTTGCGCGATTGCTGTGCCGGGTGGTGGGCGAGCAACTGGGGCGGGTGGTGACGACCCAGGATTTGCTGACCGACGCATGCCGCGATCTGGCGCGCGCCATCACGGTGACCTGCGCGACCGACGGCAATCATGGGCGGTCGGTGGCGTGGGGAGCGCAACTGTTCGGTTGCCAGTGCGTCATCTACATTCACGCCACGGTGAGCGAGGGGCGCCGCGAGGCGATCGAGTATTACGGCGCAAAGGTGGTCCGCACTGCCGGTAACTACGACGACTCGGTGCGCCAAGCCGATGCGGACGCCAAGTCGATGGGGCGCTACGTAATTTCGGATACGTCCTATGAGGGTTATATGGACGTGCCGCGCGACGTGATGCAGGGTTATCAGTTGATGGTCGAAGAGGCGGCGCAGCAGTTGGGTGAGATGCCGACGCACGTCTTCATTCAGGGTGGCGTGGGTGGCCTGGCTGCGGCCGTGTGTGGCTACTTTTGGGAGCGTTGCGGTAGTGCGCGGCCGCGCGTGGTCGTGGTCGAACCGGACCGCGCGGATTGCCTGATGCAGAGTGCCCGCAACCGCAAGATTACTGCGGTTCATGGCGACCTGGATACCGTGATGGCCGGGCTGGCGTGCGGTGAAGTGTCGTTGCTGGCATGGGAAATTCTGGAGGCCGGCGCGGACGCGTTCGCGGTGATCTCGGATCAGGCCGCGATCGACACGATGCGCCTGCTGGCAGCCCCGGCTGCCGGCGATCCGGCGATCGTGGCGGGCGAGTCGGCCGTGGCCGGTTTGGCTGCGGCAATCGGCGTGGCGCTGCAGCCGGAGCAACGGGCGGCATTGGGACTGGACGATGGCAGCCGCCTGTTGTTCTTCGGCAGCGAGCGCGACACCGATCCTACCCTCTACACCCGGCTGGTGGGGCGCAGCGGCGAAGAGGTAATGGCGCAGGTGCAGGCATGAGCGAGCCCGTGATCAACGGCCCGCGCCTCTTGGCATCGCTGCAGGAGCTGGGCGCGATTGGCGGCCTGCCCGGGGGCGGCGTATGCCGACTGGCGCTGACCGATGCCGACAAAGAGGGGCGTGACTGGACCGTGGCCCGCATGCGCGCACTGGGCATGTCAGTGACGGTGGACGCGATCGGCAACGCGGTGGGCGTGTATGCGGGGCGGGAGGATGTGCCTGCGGTGATGACCGGCTCGCATATCGATACGGTGCGCACTGGTGGCTTGTATGACGGTAATTATGGTGTGCTGGCTGGACTCGAAGTCGTAGCTGCATTGCGCGACGCCAACCTGCGCACCAGGCGGCCGATCGCGGTGGCATTTTTCACCAACGAAGAAGGGGCGAGATTTGCTCCGGACATGATGGGTAGCCTGGTGTTTCAAGGGGATTTGTCCCTTGACGAGGCGCTGGCCACGCGCGGTATCGATGGCGCGACGGTGGGCGAGGAGTTGCGCCGTATCGGCTACGCCGGCGACGCGCCGGTAGGCCGTAACCGTGTCGACAGTTTTGTCGAACTGCACATTGAACAAGGGCCGGTGCTGGACCGCGAGGGGATTCAGATCGGAGTGGTGGAAGGCGTGCAGGGAATTTCGTGGACCGAATTCACGCTGCATGGGGTTTCCAACCACGCCGGAACCACGCCGATGAGCATGCGCAACGACGCCGGCTATGTCGCCGCTCGCGTGACCACGTTTGCGCGCGAGCTGACCGTGCGCTACGGCGGCAACCAGATCGCCACGGTCGGCGCCATGACGCTGACGCCGAATCTGGTCAACGTCATCCCCAACAAGGCCCTGTTCACGGTTGACCTGCGCAACACGGACGGCGCCGCGCTGCTGGCGGCCGAGCAAGAGTTGTGGTCTTTTGCCGAGCGCATTGCGGCGGAGGAAGGTGTGCAGTGCGAGCGGCGCATGCTGGCGCGTTTTGATCCGGTGCAGTTCGACCCGACCGTGATAGATCGCGTGGAAAACGCCGCCATCGCCCAGGGCTTGAGCCACCGGCGCATGCCCAGCGGCGCCGGCCATGACGCACAGATGCTGGCGCGGATGTGTCCAACGGGAATGATTTTTGTCCCCAGCGTGAAGGGTTTGTCGCACAACGTTCGGGAACACACGGAGCCGGCCGATCTGGTGGCTGGTGCACGGGTATTGATGCAGGTGTTGACGGGTTTGGCGGATCGTCCCTGACGATGGCCGGATTGGCACCGTTTTGATTTAGTCATCTTTTTTGGAGCGAATTGTGGCGCGTTTTGTCAATGTTGCACTCGGTCAGTTGGGTCCTATTCAGCGTAGCGATACCCGTTCGCAAGTGGTTCAGCGTTTGTGCGAACTGATGCGCGAAGCGCATGCGTTGGGGGCGGATCTGATTGTTTATCCGGAACTGGCCCTGACCACGTTTTTCCCCCGCTGGTACATCGAGGACCAGGAGGAGATCAATAGCTATTTTGAAACCTCGATGCCGAATGCGGCGACCCAGCCCCTGTTCGATCTGTCCCGTGAGTTGGGCGTCGGCTTCTACCTCGGCTATGCCGAACTGGCGCAAGAGGGTGCGGAACTGGTCCGCTACAACACTTCGATTCTGGTTGGCAAGCAGGGCCAGATCCTGAGCAAGTATCACAAGGTGCACGTGCCGGGCCATGCCGAACATGAGCCCTGGCGCCGTTTCCAGCATCTTGAAAAACGCTACTTCAAGCCGGGCCACCATTTTGGCGTCACCAAGGCATTTGGCGGCGTGATCGGGATGGCGCTGTGCAACGACCGCCGCTGGGCCGAAACATACCGGGTCATGGGCCTGCAGGGTGTGGAGATGGTACTGATCGGTTACAACACCCCGGTCCACAATGCGCCGGCGCCCGCGCATGACGACTTGTCCCTGTTTCATAACCAGCTGTCGATGCAAGCTGGCGCCTACCAGAACGGAACCTGGGTTGCCGGGGTGGCCAAGGCCGGCATCGAGGAAGGCGTCGACAGCATTGGCGGCAGTTGCCTGATTGCACCATCGGGAGAGGTCGTCACGGCTTGCATCACCAAGGGCGACGAGGTGGCCGTCGCTCGTTGCGATCTTGATTTTTGTGCCATCTACAAAAAAACCACTTTCAATTTCGACCTGCACCGCCAACCCAGGGCTTACGGCCTGATTGTCGAACGCAAAGGTGAAACGCTGGCGGCGGATGGTTCGCCGTTGGCAGCCACCGGTCGGATTGATTGAGCGCAGCGCAACTGACGTACCCTCGATTCACCTTACATCCAGTTCTTTCCGAAGGAGACACCAAGTGAAATATCGCCCGAAGTTTTCGATTCGTCTGCTGCAATCGGCAGTCCTCTCGGTTGCCGCATTGAGTGCCGGCCTGGCATTTGGCGCAACCGATCCCAAGACCATCCACATGATCCCCCAGGGCGACCTGAAGATCCTGGACCCGATCCAGAATCCGTCCTATATCACCCGTAACCATGGTTACATGATTTACGACACGCTGTTTTCTCTCAACAGCAAGGGCGAAGTCAAGCCGCAGATGGTGGACACCTACAAGGTATCCGCCGACAAGAAAACCTGGACATTCACGCTGCGCCCCGGGTTAAAGTGGAGCGACGGTACCCCGGTGACGGCTGCCGACTGCGTTGCCTCCATCAAGCGCTGGGCCGCTCGCGACGTGTCGGGCCGGCTGTTGGGCGCTGCGATTGGCGACATGAAGGCAGTTGATGCCAACACCTTCACGATGACCTTGGCGAAGCCGTTTGGCCCGGTGATTGAAATGCTGGGCAAACCGTCGTCGAACGTGCCGTTCATGATGCCCGAGCGCGTGGCGAAGACGGAGGCGAGCGAGCAGATCAAGGACACCACCGGTTCCGGCCCCTTCATGTTCAAGCGCGATGAGTGGGTACCCGGCAGCAAAGTTGTGTACCTGAAAAATCCGCACTACGTGCCGCGCAAGGAGCCGGCTGATGGCTTGGCAGGCGGGAAGGTGGTCAAGGTCGAACGCGTGGAGTGGAACGTGATTCCCGACCAGAACACCGCCTTGTCCGCATTCAAGAGCGGGGAAATGGATGTCTACGAACTGCCGCCGGCAGACTTCCTGGTGCCCCTGTCCGCCGACGCCAACGTGAAGCTGGCTGTGGACCCGCTGGGCAATCAGGGCTGGCTGCGCCCGAACCATCTGGCAGCGCCATTCAACAATCCCAAGGCCCGCCAGGCGCTGATTTACCTGGTGAACCAGGATGAGTATCTGGCCGCTGCCGGCTATCCGGCCAAGTACCGCCACCCCACCTGCACCGCCTACTTCATGTGCGGCAGCGTGAACGACACGAAGGCTGGCGCGCAACCCTATCAGGGCGGTCAAAACCTGGAAAAGGCCAAGCAACTGATGAAGGAAGCCGGCTACAAGGGCGAGAAGGTGGTGGTTTTGGCACCGTCCGAACCGCCGATCCAGGCCGCAGCCGCGCTGGTCACGATCCAGAACCTGAAGAAAATCGGGGTGAATGTCGAGGCGCAGGCGATGGACTGGGGTACCTTGCAGGCCCGCCGCGCCAAGAAGGACGGCTGGAACATCTTCCACACCTATTCGGTTGGAGCTGACGTTTATTCGCCAGCGGTGAATGCCTACGCGCAAGCCAGTTGCGATGCCGCTCCGTCCGGCTGGCCCTGCGACGCCGAACTGGAAAAGCTGCGGGCTGAATGGGTTGCCGAAAGTGACCCTGCCGCGCGCAAGGCGCTGACCGACGCCATCCAGGCCCGCATGTATGAAGTTGTGCCTTACGTGAACTTTGGCCAGTTTTTCCAGCCTATGGTGTATCGCAGCAACTTGAGCGGGGTTCTGAATGTCGGTATTCCGGTGATGTGGAATGTTGAGAAAAAATAATCCGATGAAGTGATGCAGGAACCACCGTCGACCAAGGCAAACTCAGGCCCGCCTTGGTCGGTCGGTGGCAAATCCGGCCCTTAAAACAAGCAGAGACCTCTAATGTATTTTCTGATTAAACGGATTGCCGCAGTCGTCCCGGTGATGGGCGTGGTGGCTGTGATTGTGTTCCTGCTATTGAGGCTATCGCCCGGCGATCCTGCCGTGATCATCGCCGGCGACACCGCCAGCGCACAGGACATCGAACATATCCGACGTTCGCTAGGGCTCGATCAGCCGCTATTTCAGCAGTTTTTTCAATGGATCTGGCGCATGCTGCAAGGTGACTTCGGCACCTCGATCTTCACCGGCATGCCGGTCCTGACATTGATCATGCAAAGGGTTGAGCCCACGCTGTGGCTGGCAGCGTTGACCATATTGTTTGCGGTTGTGTTCGCGCTGCCGATGGGTATCTGGGCTGCCTGGAAGGCGGGAACCTGGGTTGATCGGCTGATGACCGCCATGTCGGTCCTGGCATTTTCCCTGCCGGTGTTCCTGATTGGCTATGCCCTGGTGTACGGATTTTCAACCAAGCTGGGTTGGTTGCCGGTGCAGGGCTTCAAAAGCCTGTCCGACGGCTGGACTCCCTTCATTCGCCACCTGATCCTGCCGGTGATCAGTGGTGGTCTGATCTACACCGCTTTGCTGGCGCGCATGACGCGGGCGACCATGCTGGATGTATTGGGCGAAGACTATATCCGGACCGCGCGCGCCAAGGGCTTGCTGCTGCCGCGCCTGCTGCTGCGCCATGCACTCAAAAACGCCGCCGTACCGATCGTCACCACGATCGGCCTGGGTATTGCCATGCTGCTGGGAGGCGTGATGGTCACGGAAAGCGTGTTCGCGATACCAGGTATCGGCCGTCTTACGGTGGACTCCATTTTGCGGCGCGACTACCCGGTGATCCAGGGCATCGTGCTGGTGACCTCGATGGCTTATGTCCTGATCAATCTCGTAATCGATTTGCTGTACGGATTGTTTGATCCGCGCATCCGTTACTGAACCGAATACCGCTTTCATATAGGACTTTATCAAGATGGATGCCACCCTTGAGCGTCTGGAGCGGCGCATCGCACGCGAAGCGCGTCAGCCCCGCCTGTTGCGCTTTGCCAAACGCCACCCCATGCTCGGCTTCGGCCTTGTGCTGCTGTTGATCATGGTCTTCATGGCTGTATTCGCGCCATGGCTCACCGCGTACGACCCTACCGAGATGAACCTGATTCAGCGTCTGAAACCGGCGTCTGCGGAGCATATCTTCGGCACCGACGCCATGGGCCGCGATATATTTTCGCGCACGCTGTATGGTGCACGCGTGTCATTGCTGGTCGGATTCTGTGTGGCGCTGTTGAGCGTCGCCGTCGGTATCCTGATCGGCACGGTGGCTGGTTTCAGTCGCTGGCTGGATGCAATCGTCATGCGCATCATGGATGGGATGATGGCCATTCCCGGCATCTTGCTGGCGGTGGCATTGATGACACTGATTCAGGCCAGCGTCCAAACCGTGATCATCGCCATTGCGCTGCCAGAAATCCCACGCGTGGTCCGACTGGTGCGTGCGCTGGTGCTGACCATTCGTGAGCAGCCTTATATCCAGGCGGCGGAAGCCATGGGTACACGCCTGCCGTTGATTCTGGTGCGCCATGTGGCGCCGAACCTGATCACACCGCTGATTGTCCAGGCCAGCTTCATCTGCGCATCGGCCATGATTTTCGAAGCGTATCTGAGCTTTCTGGGAGCGGGCACGCCGCCTGAAGTGCCGAGCTGGGGCAACATCATGGCCGACGGGCGCTCGGTGGTCCAACTGGCGTTTGGGGTGATCCTGTACCCGGGTCTTTTCCTCGGGCTGACGGTGTTGGCGGTGAATCTGATCGGCGATGGCTTGCGTGATCTGCTGGATCCCCGCATCGCTAAAAAATTGTGAGCAGAAATCAAATATGAGCACTCCCATACTTGAAGTTGATAACCTGCACTTGACCTTCCCCAGCCGCGACGGGATTACCCGGGCGGTGGAGGGGGTTTCCTACCAGGTGCATGCGGGCGAAATGCTGGGCGTGGTCGGGGAATCCGGCTGCGGCAAAAGCGTGACGGCAATGGCTATCCTCGGCCTTTTGCCGCCGGCGCCGGCGACGCACGCGACCGGGGCGATCCGTTTCCGCGGCGAGGATCTCTTGCAAGCCAGCGAGCAACGCATGCAGGAGATCCGCGGTAATGCGATTTCTATGATCTTTCAGGATCCGATGACCTCGATCAATCCGGTCTTGACCGTTGGCGAGCAGATTGCCGAAGTTCTGATACTGCATCAGCGCATGGGGCGCAAGGAAGCTTGGGCGCGGGCGGTCGAGCTGCTGGCCCTGGTCAACATCCCCGATCCGCAGCGGCGCGTGAAGGAATACCCGCACCAGTTTTCGGGAGGCATGCGGCAACGCGCCATGATCGCCATTGCGCTTGCCTGCAAGCCCGCCGTCTTGATCGCCGATGAACCGACTACGGCACTGGACGTCACGATCCAGGCGCAAATCATGGATCTGCTCGATCGCCTGCGGCGCGAAACAGGAACCGCCATCGTGCTCATCACCCACGATTTGGGAGTGGTCGCCGAAAGCTGCGACCGGGTGGTCGTGATGTACGCGGGACGCAAGGTGGAGGAAGCTGCGACGCCGGATCTTTTTGCGCGGCCCAGCCACCCATATACCCGAGGCTTGCTGGGTGCCATCCCCCATCTGGACACGCCTCTGACGCAGCCCCGCACACGCCTGTCTGAAATTCCTGGCATGGTGCCGTCGCTGCGCACCGCAGCGGTGGGATGCCGGTTTGCTCCTCGCTGCGCATTGGAGGCGGATGTTTGCCGAAAACAAATTCCGCCATTCAAACCGGTTGTCGTTTCGAATCAACTGCATCGTGCGGCTTGCTGGCAGACCACGATTGTCTCTGAAGAGGTTGTTGCATGAGTGCTATTCCTGTTGAAGTTGGGACGCCGGACAAACCGGGTCAAAAGCCGGCCTTGCTGGAGGTACGGAATCTGGTCAAGTATTACCCGGGCAGCAGCGGTTGGCGCCGGCCGCGTCCGATCAAGGCGGTGGATGGCATCTCCTTTTCCATCGGCTATGGTGAAACCCTGGGACTGGTGGGGGAGTCAGGGTGCGGGAAATCCACTGCTGCCAAGACGATCTTGCGCTTGATCGAGCCGACGTCCGGAGCAATCGAGCTGGAAGGCAAGGACGTGGCAGGCTTGTCATCGGCCAAGTTCCGCCCCTATCGGCGCGACATGCAGATCGTGTTTCAAGACCCCTATGCCTCACTGAATCCGCGCATGCGCGCGCGGGATATCGTGGCGGAGCCCTTGCGGAATTTTGCCGATCCGGGCGGGTGGGATGACGAGCGGGTTGCTGCGCTGTTTGAGCGCGTCGGACTTGACAAGGCCGCCATGCGCAAGTTTCCCAGCGAGTTCTCGGGCGGCCAACGTCAGCGGCTTGGCATTGCGCGCGCGCTCGCGCTCAACCCCAAACTGATCGTCTGCGACGAACCGGTGTCCGCGCTTGACGTTTCCATCCAGGCGCAAGTGATCAACCTGCTGGAGGATTTGCAACACGATCTGGGTTTGTCTTACCTGTTCGTGGCCCATGATCTGGCTGTGGTGCGGCATATCAGTCAGCGTGTGGCCGTGATGTACCTGGGCCGCATTGTCGAAATCGGTCTGGTGGGCGAACTGTACGCGAACCCGCGCCATCCCTACACGAAGGCGCTGTTGGCGGCGGTACCCAAAGTGGGTGTCGGCATGGCGCGCGAGAAGACCCTGCTCAAGGGTGATATTCCCAGCCCGGCAAACCCACCCTCGGGTTGCACCTTTCGGACCCGCTGTCCGATGGCGCGAAAAGAATGCGCTGAAAGCGCCCCAACCCTCGAGCCGCAGGGTCAAGAGCACTGGGCAGCCTGCCATTTTATTTGACCAAACCGGTAAGAACCGACCAGAGCCGGAATGAAAGCCGGCCGGCCGCGCCCGCGATCGTTTTATCCGCGCTCTGCGGGCGCATCGCCGCTGCCGAACCACCGCTCAGGAAGCCGGGGTCGGCGCGGGTTTATTGGAGCGGCTCGCGCCGCTCCAGCTTCCAGTACACGGCGGCTGCCACCATGCCGAAGATCAAGTGGGCCACCAGCGTTGCCCAGCCGCGCATCTCGCCAAACCACGGGAATGCCCGTTCCATGCCGTAAAAGTTGAACAGGTAGATGACCAGGCCAAAGACGGCGCCGGCCAACAGCGCCATGCCGGCGCTGGAATCAAGACTGAATGGCGCCATGATGGCGGCCAGAATCATGCCGAAAGCAATTCCCAGCACATAGTGCGTGACCAGTGCGGCGACCACCACTGTCATGCTGAAACCGGCCGACTGCAGGACACCTGGTCCCATGATAAGGGCCGCTACCCGATGCGCGGTATACCAGGGGCCGGCCTCGCCAAAGCCGGTACTCCAGAGTAATTCCAGCACCATCAATACCGCGCCGGCGACAAATCCGGAAGCCACGGCCATTGGCCAGTCCGGCAGGCGATGCTGCCAATGGTGGGCATGCATGTGAAGTTCCATATGACCTCCGAAGCAAGCGGATAAAAACTTCAGTCTAGTATGGAATTTTCAGGATTCAATCCTGGAAGAGGGCCGCAGGAAAAGATGCATGCCGTACGGTCAGGCGTTAGATGCTCACCACCAATTGCGGATCGAACGCGGGATTCTCCGGGGTTCCCGAGCGGGCATAGCCGCGCGGATTGCAGAGCACTCGGGTGCTGCCGACCGGATAGTCATAGCTGTCATGTACATGGCCATGCACCCACAAACTCGGGCTCCAGCGTCGTAGTTGCGGCTCCAGATCGGAAACGAAAGCCGGGTTGACCGGCGAGCCGGCATACTTCGGATTGATGCTGCCGCGCGCCGGCGCATGATGCGAAACCACGACCGTCGGGCCGGCAAACGGCTCTGCGAACCGCTCTTCCAGCCAGGCAACCGCCTGGTCAAACAATTGCCTCGATGCGGCGGGAGTAAACCGTTCGGCGGTGCTGTCACCCAGCGTGATGCGGCTGAAGTCACGAATGAACTGGCTCGCCACCGCCATCGACGTCGAGCGTTCTTCCTCGCTTTCCAGCAAGCGAAAATCGCTCCATAACGTGCAACCCAGAAAGCGCACGCCGGCAATCTGCAGTTCGCCTCGATCCAGCACGTGGATTCGGCTGCCGGCGCTCAGGGTTTGCAGTGCCTGCAGCGTGCCGGAGAGGCTGCCGCCGTAGAATTCGTGATTTCCCGGGACGTAAATCACCGGCTGCGCAAATTGGCGGGCCCATTCAATCGCTTGCTGCGGGCGGGAGATATCACCGGCCAGGATGACGACATCGCAATCCGGCGCCGGTACTGGCATTTCGGCCACGCTCAAGTGCAAGTCGGACAAGACGGCCAAGCGCATGGATCAATCCTTTCGGAAAACGAGAGATACCGAACTGGAGCGGGAGTCTTCCGCTCTCCCGCTCCAGAGCTTATCGGAAATCCCGTTATAGCGACTTCAGATATTGCGCCAGATCGGAAACCTCGGCGGCGGTGAGGCCGAGCGCCATCTTGCCATTGTAAGCCTTGACCACATCCTCCAGCGTGGCGGCACTGCCGTTGTGGAAATAGGGCGCATGCTGCCAGACGCCGCGCAGCGGTGCGGTCCGGTACATCTTGGTGGCGCTGCGCGAGGCGTAGCTGGGCGCACCATTTGGTTCCGGTTCGCTGGCCACCTCGCTCGGCAGGTGCAGGCGCAGGTTGGCGTCGGTGAATTCGCCGCCGCTATGGCAGGTGGCGCAGCGGCCGGTGGTGGCGAAGATCAGCTTCCCGCGGCCAGCCGCAGCGGCATCGAAGCTGCCGGCGGGCGGCGTTGGTGCCTGCAGCGTCAGTTGATACGCCTGCAGTGCCGGCAGCTTGGCGCTGATCAGGTCATCGGTGCCGTTGGTGACATTGACGCCGGTGCGCGTATCGGAGAACGAGCCGTGTCCACCCATCTGCGTGACGCCGACGTAGCGGTTCCAGTAGGCAAGGTCGTCGCCATCGCCGGTCGATGTGATCTTATGGATGCCGTTCAGGCCATAGGCCGGCGGAATCACCTGCGGACCATTCTTGCCGTCGAAGTTGAAGCGCGGATCGTACTTGCCCGGCCCCCAGGAATTGTAGACGGCCTTCTTCACCGCATCCAGCGCCGGCGACAGCGCGATGATGGCACCCGGGTTCAGGTCGCGGTTGGGCCAGCCGTCCAGCCGCTTGCCGATACCTTTCGCGAAGGAGTCATCCACTGTCGAATGGCACAGCGCGCAGGTGATGCCGACCCGGGTCAGCGTGTCCTTGCCATTGACGACCTCGACCTTGCCCTTGACGCCGACCACTGCATTGAGTTTCAGCAAGGTGATCGTGGTGGCAGGACTTTTCAGGTCGACACTGCCGTCCTGGATGGCCTTGACGACCTCGGCTGGCAAGGCTTCCGCATCGACTTTCAAGCCGACCGACAGCGCGGTGACCGGATCGACCGCAGCGCTGATGACTTCATGCATGCGCAGGGTGTCGGTCCATTGCGTCTCGTCGCCAAAAGTATCGTTGCGGAAGATATCCTTGCCTTGCGCCGCGAGGACGGGATCGATTGCTGGAGGCGAACTATCGGCCTGCGGGGTGCTGCCGCCGCAGGCGGCAAGCAGCACGGATGTTGCTGCCGCCAGGCAGACGCCGCGAAGGGCGCGCGCCCTGAAAACAAACCGGCGCGGACGCCGAACTCGACCGGCTGTTGCCCGCGCCCTGTTGCGCGTCATGCCGGGTATGGTGGTAAAAGCCATGACCAATCTCCTTGATGGTGCGTGCAGCAAACAGGCTGCAACTGTGCGGTACTCGGGAACAGGGATCAGTGCGTTGCGGGCTGGCTGTCCTTATCCTGCGAGTCCGATCGAACGATCCGTGCAAACGCTGAATGGTTATGGATCGATTCGAAGTTTTCCGCTTCCACGACATACGCGCCGATGCGTGCATCCTGGTTGAGCGAAAGCGCAACGTCCCGCACCAGGTCTTCGACAAACTTGGCATTTTCGTAGGCCCGTTCGGTAACGTATTTTTCGTCCGGCCGCTTCAGTAGGCCGTAAACTTCGCAGGACGCACTGCGTTCGGCGATGGTGACCAATTCCTCGATCTCCATTTCGCCGCTCAACGTCGCCTCGATGCTGATATGGGAGCGCTGGTTATGCGCGCCATAGGCGGAAATCTCCTTGGAGCAGGGGCAAAGGCTGGTGGCTGGAACGATCACGCGCATGCCGAAATCGGACCGGCCGTCGACCGTCGCGCAGGCACGCCATAGAACGTCGATATCCAGCAAACTCTGCACGCGTGATACCGGCGCGGTTTTCTTCATGAAGTACGGAAACTGCATTTCGATCATGCCGCTGCGCGCGTGCAGCCGCTCCAGCATATCGAGCGTCATCGCCATGAAGCGGCGCTGGTCGAGCGGTGCTGACTGCGCTTCCAGCATTTCGATGAAGCGCGACATGTGCGTGCCCTTGACGGCGGCCGACAAGCCGACCGTCATCGACAGGTTCGCAACCGTGGACAGGGCCGAGTCGGCCGAGGCGATCGTTACCGGATAACGCACGCCCTTGACGCCGACGCCGTCAATCACCAGGTTGCGGCGATCTGGCTGCGACTGGATATCGGGCAGGATTAATCGTTCAGGGGCATTCATGGCGGGCATCCTTTCTTATGGTGTTGGCAGGGGGCGCAGGTATTTCCGCTACTTCTGGCTTTTCAAATAGGCGATCAGGTCGGCGCGATCCTTGGCGTCCATGACGGAATAGCCCATTTTTTGTCCGGGGATCAGTTTTTCCGGGTCGGCCAGCCACTGATCCAGGGTTTTCTCATTCCAGATGACGGTCGATCTTTTGAGCGCGGGACTGTATTCATAGCCAGCGACCGCGCCTGCCTTGCGTCCAAAAACACCGCGATGCGAAGGACCAACACGGTTGGCGTCAACCGAGTGACAGGCGAAGCAGCGTGAGGAGTACAGCTCCTGGCCATGCTTGACGTCGCCGCCGGCCTCGGCCAGCGCCGTATTGATGCAGGCCGTGGCGATATACAGGTAGGACGCTGCAATGCATAGGTGAATCAGGGTTTTCATGGTGATATTCCCTCTTGAAAAATTGACCGGCTGAAAAATCAATCTTCAGCCGGTCATGCATCACGCGCCGAACAGCATTGCTTTGGGCAAAGGCATGCCAAGCGTCTGATTGAGAACCGCCCAGTGGGCAACTTCGTCGGCAGCCAGGCGCGCCGACACCTTGGCGAAGGAGTGATCCTTGAAGGCCGGGATGACGCCGAGATAAGCATTGGTCGCGCCCAGTTCCAGGCCCAGTGCCAGCTTCAGCACGTCTTCTTGGGTCTTGAGTTGCGCTGCATTCAGCGCCTTGGCATAGGCGTCGAGCGATTTTTCCTCCACCGGCTTGCCGCCCAGCTTGGTGATGGCGGCAATCAGCAGGTCGCGATGCACCTTGTGGTCGTCCTGGAACCTGACCGCCACCGCCAGGACCGGCTTTTGCAGCAAGCCGCTCTTTGCGCCCAGCGTGTAAGCGTTGATGCCTTCATGCTCCAGGCCGAGAGCGGTGTTCAGGATGCCGACGTCATTTGCCGCATCGTCTTTGCTGCCGGCGGCACGCACCGATTGCCCGGCCAGCAACAGCACGGCGCCGGTTGAGAGAGCCGCAGTCGTGGTTCCACGCAAAAACAGACGGCGGGACGGGTTTTCCTGCGAGAGGGTTTTGTGCATTTTCTTGCTCCATAAAATAATGGCCCGGTGCTGCCGGAGATGTCTCCATTTACAGGCAGGGCGCTGTTCCTACTACAGCTGAAAGGCGCTGTCCCAGTTCTCCGTGAAAGATTCGCTTGCGCGGCAGTGCCGAAATCTTCAACGCGCTGCGTGTTACGGAATCGATCACTTGTGATGCAGGATAAACCACTTAAATTACTTTGTACAGTTAAATATGTTTTTAATGGCGTATTAATCGAATTGATATAGAATGTCCCTCATTCATCCGTGAATGGCTGGCATGTCGCCACGGCGCGTTGAGGCGTCAGAGGGAGTATCAATGCTTGAAATACTGGGGGTCCGGCAGAAGGAATTGCTGAAGCTGCTGCTGAAAAACAAGAGCGGCATGACGGCGGATGAGTTGTCCGCCCAGTTGGGGGTTACCCGCAATGCGGTGCGCCAGCATCTGGCTACGCTTGAGACCGACCGCCTGGTGGAAAAATCGGTGACCCGGCCGTCCGGCGGACGACCGCAACAATTGTATGTGCTGACCGAAAAAGGGCACGAATGCTTCCCGCGCCAGTATTCATGGTTTGCCCAATTGCTGGTGGAATCGTTGATGCAGGAAAGCGGCACGGAAGGTCTGGGAGAGCGCCTGGGAGCGATGGGCACGCGTGTAGGCGCGCAACTGCGGGCGCAATACCCGGACTTGAAGACGCGAGAAGAGAAGGTGCGCAAGTTGTCCGAAATCATGCAAGACATCGGTTACAGCACGCATACGCCCGGCGCCGCAGTGGGCGATGCCCCGGTGATTGATGCGGACAATTGCGTCTTTCATCACCTGGCGATGAAAAATCCGGATATCTGCCAGTTCGATCTGGCGCTGGCGGCGAGTTTCACCGACAGCAAGATCGACCATCTGGAGTGCATGGCGAAGAACGACAATATATGCCGCTTCAAGTTTGATCCGAAGACCAAGCCCACATAGGAATGATTTATAAAGTCCGCGATTATATGAATTATGAATAATGGCTATCAGTCGAATAAATTGGCTGCTTATGCTGCGCTGCGATATAGTTCGTTCGTCTCCTCCGATTCCTCCTAGAATTGGATTTAGCCCGCCGCCGCAAGGTGCGCGGGCTTTTTTTTGGTGCGCCGCAAAAATCGATCCCGGTTGTCCGGCGCGCACGGTGCTGCCATTCCCCCGGTTTGGCACAAGTCGCGGCGCATGCGAACTATTCAAACTGATGCGCATCCCAGATACAGGCAGGCAAAGGGACAGGCAACATCGGGCTCAAGCCTGGACAGGAGGAATCCATGCATCGAGCACCCACCCCGGCTCCGGATAGCGAACCGTCCGAAGGCGACGATCCGATTCCAGCCGAAATTCCCCAGCGCGATCCGACTCCGCACCAGGAGCCGGTTCCGCCTCAAAATCCGAGCGCGCGGCCACGGTCGACCGTGCGCCGCGCATGACTGGAGAAGCGCATGACGGGGCGCATCTTGAAGAGCGGCTCGCATATTGCCCGCATGGCGGTGGCGGCGCAGCCGGGCGGTACATTCGAGGCGCAAGTCTATGTGCGGCTGGCGCGCGAACCGGAAGTGGCGGAAACCTATATCCCGGCCGGGATTTTCGACACAGAAGAAGAAGCCTGGGCAGGCGCCAGGCAGCGCGCGACGCGGGCACTGGCGGAGCACGAATTCTAAGAGACTGCGCTAGCGGCGGGTTATGGTTGCAACAGGTCTGGCGACCCGTTTGCCTGTCCCGCCTTTCAGCCCGCTCCGGTAGCTTGCATAATTTCCGCTTTCTTGGCATGGTGGGGCAGCTATTTTGAGACAGGCTCGTCATGCCCCGCGTGTTCCGTTTTTTCCGATTTTCGATTCGAGACTTGCTGGTTACCGCCGGCCCGGCGCTGCTGGCGATCGCCGCCCTGTGCGGGCTGGCATACTGGCTGGTGGATCCTTCCCCGCCGTCGCATCTGACGATTTCCACCGGCCAGGAAAATAGCGCCTATGAAGAATTCGCCAAAAAATATGCAAGCGCGCTGGAAAAAAATCATATCCGGCTCGCGCAAAAACCCTCGCTCGGCTCGCAGGAGAACCTGCAGCGCCTGAACAACCCGGCTGCCGGTATCGACATCGCCTTCGTGCAGAGCGGATCGACCGATCAGGCGGAGGCCGAGCGCAAGGGCTTGATCTCGCTTGGCAGCCTGTTTACGGAACCGGTCTGGCTGTTCTTTCGCGACGGCCGCGATGTCGGCCGGCTGTCCGACCTGAAAGGCTTGAAAATAAATGTTGGCCCCGAAGGCACCGGCGTGCCGCGTCTGTTCCGGCAACTGCTGGACGTCAACGGGGTCGAGCCGGGTCAATTGACACTCGGCGCGCTGGAAAACACACCGGCCACGGTGGCGCTGCTGGACGGCAGTATCGATGGCCTGGTGTTCAGTTCGGCGCCGGATGCGCCGCTGATCCAGATGCTGCTGCAAACGCCCGGCATCCGCCTGCTGGATTTTGCCCAGGCCGAAGCGTATACGCGGCGCCTGCCGTTCCTGTCGCATGTGGTGCTGCCGCGCGGGATCGTCGATCTGGGGCGCGATTTGCCGCCGCACGATGTCCATCTGATCGCGCCGACGGCGACGCTGGTGGGGCGCGAGACGCTGCATCCGGCGCTGATCGATCTGCTGGTGCAGGCGGCGGCCGACATCCACGGCAGCGCCGGCTGGTTTCGCAAGCAGGGCGAGTTTCCGACCGCCAGCTACACCGAAATCCCGGTCGCGTCGGAAGCTGCCAAGTTCTACCGCAACGGCCCGCCGTTCCTGCAGCGCTATCTGCCGTACTGGATGGCCAATTTCACCGAGCGCATGTGGGTGGTGCTGGTGGCGCTGGGCGCGCTGCTGCTGCCGCTGTCGCGCATCGTGCCGCCGCTGTATGTGTGGAAGGTGCGTTCGCGCGTGTTTCGCTGGTATGCGCAACTGCGCTCGGTGGAGCAGGCGATTGAAGAGGTGCCGCCACAACGACGGCGGCAAGACCTGCCGCCCCAGTTGGCGCGCCTGAACGACATCGAGGAACGGGTCAACCGGATTTCGATTCCGCTATCGTTTGCCGACGAGTTGTATGGCTTGCGCGGTCATATCAACCTGGTGCGCAAGCGGGCGCTGTATCTAATGCACGCGCAGTAAGCCGGGTGGCCCGTTACGCCCCGAGCCAGGGCAGTCCGGCGTGGCACCAGCCGCCCACGGTTTTGCGGTGGCCGGCGGCATCCTTACCGCCTTCGAAGCCTTCCAGGATGTCGAAGCAGTTGCGGTAGCCGTGCTCGGTCGCCAGCCTGGCCGCGTGCTGCGAGCGCACGCCGGAACGGCACAGGAACAATAGTACGCTGTCTTTCTCCGCAACCTGCGCCAGTTGCGACAGGAACTGCGGGTTTTGCGCACCGCCTGGATAGCCGTTCCACTCGATTGCCGCTTGCTGGCTCGGCAGGATATCGACTCGCCCGACCCAGTCGCGTTCGGCGTTGGTGCGCACGTCAACCAGTTTAACGTCGGGCTTGGCTTGCAGCAGCGCATATGCTTCCTGCGGGGTCACCGCGCCGGCATAGGGCAGGTTGGCGGCGCGCCCGCGCGCGCAGGCGGTTTCTAGAACTTCAACGGAATTGATCATGGCGAATACCAGGAAAATCGGAATTTAATTTTATGCCATTCCTGAAACAATGGGGCGTAGCGCAGGCGGGGCCGAGTTGCCGCTGCAATACGGCAGAGCATGTGCGCACCAAATTGGTGCATACACGGTTTTTTGCACGATTATCGTGCATTGGCGGGCTCTCTGACGTCGAACCTGGCCGTAATTTTGGTGGCATGGAACCTGCTATCATTCCACGCCAAGTTCCGGCCTGATTGCATGCCGGACGACACCACATCGCGACGCGCGCTGGCCGGAGCGGGTTTTCTGCTCCAGCTTGTCGACGTACAAACTGATGCATTATTGACGCAAACCAGTGGCTCAATTTAGGAGATTTTCATGGCAATGACCGCCGCAGAGGTGTTGAAGATGGCGAAAGACAACGAAGTCAAGTTCGTCGACTTCCGTTTTGCCGACACCAGGGGCAAGGAACAGCACGTGACGGTTCCGGTTTCCCATTTCGACATGGACAAGTTCGAATCCGGCCATGCCTTCGACGGCTCGTCGATCGCTGGCTGGAAGGGTATCGAGGCGTCCGACATGGTGTTGATGCCGGACCCGAACACCGCCAACATCGACCCGTTCATGGAAGAGACCACGCTGTTCATGCAGTGCGACGTGATCGAACCAAGTGACGGCAAGGGCTACGACCGCGATCCACGCTCGATCGCCAAGCGCGCCGAAGCCTATTTGAAGTCGTCCGGCCTGGGCGACACCGCCTACTTCGGTCCGGAACCGGAATTCTTCATTTTCGACAACGTGCGCTGGAACGTCGACATGTCCGGCTGCTTCGTCAAGATCGGTTCCGACGAGGCCTCCTGGTCGACCGGCGCCAAGACCGAAGGCGGCAACAGCGGCCATCGACCGACCGTCAAGGGCGGCTATTTTCCGGTGCCGCCGGTCGACAGCTTCCAGGACATGCGTTCGGAAATGTGCCTGATCCTGGAATCGCTCGGCATCCCGGTCGAAGTGCACCACCACGAAGTCGCCGGCGCCGGCCAGAATGAGATCGGCACCCGCTTTTCGACGCTGGTGGAGCGTGCCGACTGGACCCAGAATACCAAGTACGTGATCTGGAACGTGGCCCACACGTACGGCAAGACCGCCACCTTCATGCCGAAACCGATCGTCGGTGACAACGGCTCCGGCATGCACGTGCACCAGTCGGTCTGGAAGGACGGCAAGAACCTGTTTGCCGGCGACGGCTATGCCGGCCTGTCGGATTTCGCGCTGTACTACATCGGCGGCATCATCAAGCACGCGCGTGCGCTGAACGCGATCACCAACCCCGGTACCAACTCCTACAAACGGCTGGTGCCCGGCTACGAAGCGCCGGTCAAGCTGGCGTATTCCGCGCGCAACCGCTCGGCGTCGATCCGCATTCCGCATGTGCCGAACCCGAAGGGTCGCCGCATCGAAACCCGCTTCCCCGACCCGCTGGCCAATCCGTACCTGTGCTTCGCCGCCTTGCTGATGGCCGGCCTGGATGGCGTGCAGAACAAGATCCATCCGGGCGAAGCGGCTTCCAAGGATCTGTACCACCTGCCGCCGGAAGAAGACAAGCTGATCCCGACCGTTTGCTCCTCGCTCGAGCAGGCGCTGGAAGCCTTGCACAAGGACCGCGAATTCCTGACCCGCGGCGGCGTCTTTTCCGACAACATGATCGATGCCTATATCGAACTGAAGGAGCAGGAAGTGCAGCGCATGCGCATGACCACGCATCCGGTCGAGTTTGACATGTATTATTCGATCTAATCCCCCGGCCCGGCTGCGGCGCCATCAGGAAAGACGGGAGCATTGCCCCCGTCTTTTTTATTTGTGGGAAGGGTGCCAGCCGACCGCGCCGTTGTGGTGGTGGTCGTTTGTCAAGCCTTGGCCGTTATCCTAAAATGGGCGCCGATAGGTTCGCTCCATAGAAGAAGGTGTATGAAACGTCAGTTCCCCGTAATCTTGCTGTTGGCCGTTGCCGCCAGTGCCGCGCATGCACAAAACGAGGTGTATTTGTGCGTCGACCAGAATGGCACCAAGGAATACAAGAATACCGGCGCCACCAAGGGTTGCAAGAAGGTCGATCTGCCGCCGCTGACGATCACCGCACCGGTGAAACGGGCCGCGCCCGCAGCGGCTGCCAAGGCGGCTTCGGCACCGGCCGATTTCCCGAAAATCGACGGCGCCACGCAAAAGGCGCGCGACAACGACCGCAAGCAGATCCTGCAGGACGAAATGAAGCGCGAAGAGCAAAAGCTGGCCGATCTGAAGAAGGAATACAACGACGGCGAACCGGAGCGCCAGGGCAACGAGCGCAATTACGCCAAATATCAGGAGCGGGTGGCGTCAATGAAAGAGGCGATCGAACGCAGCGAGAGAAACATCGAGGCCTTGAAGCGCGAGATGGGCAACCTGAAGTAGGCTGCTGCACGGCGCTTACGCAACATCAGGCCGCCTGCTGCGGCCTTTGTTTTTTTATCGCCGATATCGTTGGTTTTTTCCTATACTATTCTGAAAATGATGGGGTATATGGAAAATATGTCCGTATCAAAAACGGAAATTGCGGTTGATGATGGGAGTATATGAGCGGGGCCGAGTTGGATGACGATATTCCGGCAGCGTCCCGCAACCGTTTCCGGCTCCTTCCTTTTTCTTGCCGATCGATGAAAACACCGCTTGCCCACTTTGACGGCCTCGACCTGCTGGCATCGGCGGTATTGGTCCTGGATGCCGGCGCGCGCATCGTGTACGCCAACCCCGCCGCGGAAAGCCTGCTGGAAAGCTCGAAGAAGAGCCTGCTGCATCAGCCGCTGCGCGAGCTGTTCCTGAATGGCGAGAGCCTGAGCGAGGCGTGCCGCCAGGCCGCCCAGCATCAATTCGCCGATCAGCGCCAGGATTTGACGCTGGAACGCCCCGGGCGCGAAGCACTGCAGGTGCATTGCATCGTCACCGCGCTGGACGACCCGGCGCGGCCGGTACTGATCGAGCTGCGCGAAAACCTGCAGCAGCGCAAGCTGAACCGCGAGCAGCGCCTGCTGGACCAGAGCGTTGCCAACAAGGAGCTGATCCGCAACTTGGCGCATGAAATCAAGAATCCGCTGGGCGGCATCCGCGGCGCGGCGCAACTGCTGGAACTGGAGTTGCCGGAGCTGGAGCTGGCCGAGCGGCGCCGGCGCGAATTGCGCGAGTACACGCAAGTGATCATCAAGGAAGCCGACCGCCTGCAAACGCTGGTGGATCGCCTGCTGGCGCCGCACCGGCGGGCGCAGGTGGTGGGCGACGTGAATATCCATGAAGTCTGCGAGCGGGTGCGCAGCCTGATCCTGGCCGAGTTTCCGCATGGCCTGACGATCACGCGCGATTACGACCTGTCGGTGCCGGAGTTTCGCGGCGACAAGGAACAACTGATCCAGGCGGTGCTGAACGTGGCGCGCAACGCGGCGCAGGCGCTGGCCGCGCGCATCCGCGCAGGCGATGCCGAGTTGACGCTGCGCAGCCGCATCGCGCGCCAGGCGACGCTGGCCGGGGTGCGCTACCGGCTGGCACTGGACTTGCATATCATCGACAATGGTCCGGGCATCCCGCCCGACATCCAGGAGCGTATTTTTTACCCGCTGGTGTCCGGCGGCGACGGCAGCGGCCTAGGGCTGACGCTGGCGCAGAATTTCGTGCAGCAGCACGGCGGCGTGATCGAATGCGAGACCCGGCCCGGATATACCGATTTCAGGATACTGCTGCCGCTGCCTTGACCCATGGCGGCAGCCAACACGGAAGCCAAACCGATGGAAGCTGAACCGGCCATGAAGCCGATCTGGATCGTCGACGACGATGAATCGATACGCTGGGTGCTGGAAAAAGCGCTGGCGCGCCAGAATCTGGCGAGCGCAAGTTTTTCCAATGCCCAGGACGCGATCGAGGCGCTGCGGCATGGCACACCGCAGGTGCTGGTCACCGACATCCGCATGCCGGGCGAATCCGGGCTGGCCTTGCTGCAGGCAGTCAAGGCCGCACATCCCGGCCTGCCGGTGATCATCACCACCGCCTTTTCCGATCTCGATTCGGCGGTGGCCGCGTTCCAGGGCGGCGCCTTCGAATACCTGGCCAAGCCGTTCGACGTCGACCGCGCGGTCGAGCTGATCCGGCGCGCCCTGGCGGAAAGCGTGCGCGAGGCGAATGTCGAGCAGGCGGTGGGCGATACCGCCGAGATGCTGGGCCAGGCGCCGGCCATGCAGGACGTGTTTCGCGCCATCGGCCGCCTGGCGCAATCGCACGTGACGGTGCTGATCACCGGCGAATCCGGCACCGGCAAGGAACTGGTGGCGCGCGCACTGCACAAGCACAGCCCGCGCGCGGCGCAGCCGTTCATCGCGCTGAACACGGCGGCGATCCCGAAGGATTTGCTGGAATCCGAATTGTTCGGCCATGAGCGCGGCGCCTTCACCGGCGCCCAGGCGGCGCGCCGTGGGCGCTTCGAGCAGGCCGAGGGCGGCACCCTGTTTCTCGACGAAATCGGCGACATGCCGTTCGACCTGCAGACGCGGCTGTTGCGCGTGCTGTCCGACGGCCATTTCTACCGGGTCGGCGGCCATCAGCCCTTGAAGGCCAACGTACGCGTGATCGCCGCCACTCACCAGAACCTGGAACAGCGCGTCAAGGAGGGCTTGTTCCGCGAAGACCTGTATCACCGGCTGAACGTGATTCGCCTGCGCCTGCCCAGCCTGCGCGAGCGGCGCGAAGACATTCCGCTGCTGGCGCGCCATTTCCTGGCGCAAAGCGCGAAGCAACTCGGCGTCGAGCCGAAACGGCTGTCGAATGCGGCGCTGCGATTCTTGAGCGGGCTCGACTTGCCCGGCAACGTGCGGCAACTGGAAAACCTGTGCAACTGGATCACCGTGATGGCGCCGGGACAGACAGTCGGGATCGAGGACTTGCCGCCGGAACTGGTGGCGGCACAAGGCTCGCATCCTGTGGCGCCCGCGGCGGCCCATGCCGGCAGCGTGGCCGCCGTAGTCCCGGATGGCGGTCTCGTGGCCGGCGACAACGTCGCGCAGAAGAGCGTCAGCGCCGACTGGATGAGCTTGCTGGAACAGGCCGCGGCCGGCATGCTGACGGACGGCCGCGCCAACATCATGGCTACCCTTGGCCGCGAATTTGAAGCGGCGCTGATCAAGGCCGCCTTGAAACATACCCACGGCCGCAAACACGATGCGGCAATCCGGTTGGGCATCGGCCGCAATACCATCACGCGCAAGATCCAGGAATTTGCCATCGACGGTGCGCGCGAGGATTGATACGGATTCGCGCCTTGTTTCCCTCTTTGATTGCGAGTCCGTACAAGGGCCGGCGCGCCCTATCTGGTTGAGTTCGGCCGCTTCAGTTTGCGCCACAGCGTCGTGCGGCTGATTCCAAGGTGCTTGGCCGCCGCTTCGCGATTGCCATCAAAGCGCGCCAGCACCTGTTCGACCGAGTCGATTGGTACCGCGGCGCCGCGCGCTGGCGGCGCGCCGCTTGCCAACGCCTGGCCGAGTTCCGGCGCGGCCGCCAACATGAAGCTCGAGGTAAGCGCCTGCAGCGGCTCGGCGGCCAGAAACAGCGCGATGCGCTGCATCAGGTTGCGTAGTTCACGCACGTTGCCGGGCCATGCATAGCCGGCCAGCAGCGGCGCGCAGGCGGCCACTTCCGCATGCAGGTTCGGGTGCGGGCGGGCACCGAGCGCGGCCAGCGCATTCTTCAGGCACCACACCGTCAGCGGCACCAGATCCTCGGGCCGTTCGCGCAGCGGCGGCAGCGCCAGCCGCAGCACGCCCAGCCGGTAGAACAGGTCGGCGCGGAACAAACCCTCCTTGACGCGCTGTTCCAGGTCGCAGTGGGTCGCGCTGACGATGCGCACGTTGACCGGGATCGGCCGGGTGCCGCCGACGCGCACGATTTCGCGCTCCTCCAGCACGCGCAGCAAGCGGGTTTGCAGCGGCAGCGGCATTTCGCCGATCTCGTCGAGAAACAGCGTGCCGTGGTTGGCAGCCTCGAACAGGCCGGCATGACCGCCGCGGCGCGAGCCGGTGAAGGCGCCTTCCTCGTAGCCGAACAATTCTGATTCCAGCAGTGATTCGGCCACCGCACCGCAATTCAGCGCCACGAACGGCTTGTTCACGTTGCCGTGCGCGCGGATGCTTTCGCGGTGGATCGCCTGCGCCGCCAGTTCCTTGCCGGTACCGGTCTCGCCCTGGATCAGCACCGTGGCTGGCGAGCGGGAAAACAGCACGATCGCTTGCCGTACCCGCTGCATCGCGTCGGAATCGCCGCGGAGGTCGTTGATGCCGTGTTTGGCGCGCAGGGTGTCCACCACTTGCGGCAGTCGGCCGCGCACCGCTTCCAGCCTTGTCAAGCGCGCCAGTTCCAATGCGTCGCCAAAAGCCTGCCGGATCGAAGCCGGTGAATAGACGAAGATGCCGGCCAGGCCGGCTTCCTGCGCCAGGTCGGTAATCAGGCCGGCACCGACCACGGCCTTGATGCCGGCCGCCTTCAGCTCGCTGATCTGGGTGCGCGCATCTTCTTCGGTGACGTAGGTGCGCTGGGCGATCTGCAGGCCGAACACGGTCTGGAATTCGGCCAGTTCCGGCATTGTTTCCTGGTAGGTGACAACCGCGACCGCCGGCGTGATCCTGCGCGCCCGCGCCAGCGCCGCCATGACATCGAAGCCGCTGGCCTTGGCGATCACCACCGGTACCGCCAGCCGGCTTTTCAGATAGGCACCGTTGGAGCCGGCGGCGATCACGGCATCGCAGCGCTCGGTAGCGAGACGTTCGCGGATATGGCGCACCGCGTCTTCGAAGCCGAGGTTGATCGGTTCAATCGTCGCGCGGTCGTCGAATTCAAGCGTGATGCCGCGAAACAATTCGATCAGGCGCGAGACCGAAACGGTCCAGATCACCGGTTTGTCGCTATCGGGCATGGAGTAGGAAGCGGGTGGCATGTCTCAATCTATGTTTCAAGCGTTTCAATTGTAACGTACATTGAAACAAGACAGGTCTGGATATTTTTGACGGGCAATGGCTGCCGTGCCGCTAAGTATCTGAATCCGCAAGCATCCTGGATAATTGGCAAAAATACGAATTGTCGATCCGGCAAGATGTGAATCTTGGCACGCTGCTTGCAATAGAGTGGCAAGCCTCTTTTCATGAAACATCCCATCGCACAGGATTACCTATGACACTTCGTTCCGCAGGAGCTGCCTTTCGTCAGGCGGTGCAAGAAGAATCGCCGCTGCAGGTGATCGGGGCCATCAACGCCAATCACGCGCTGCTGGCCAAGCGCGCCGGCTTTCGCGCCATCTATCTGTCCGGCGGCGGTGTCGCCGCCGGTTCGCTCGGCTTGCCGGATCTCGGCATTTCCAATCTCGACGACGTGCTGACCGACGTGCGCCGCATCACCGACGTCTGCGACCTGCCGTTGCTGGTCGACGTCGATACCGGCTTCGGCGCCTCGGCCTTCAACGTCGCCCGCACTGTCAAGTCAATGATCAAGTTCGGCGCGGCGGCCATCCATATCGAGGACCAGGTCGGCGCCAAGCGCTGCGGCCATCGGCCCGGCAAGGAGATCGTCGGCAAGCAGGAGATGGTCGACCGCATCAAAGCCGCGGTCGATGCCCGCACCGATGACGATTTCGTCATCATGGCGCGTACCGACGCGCTGGCGGTGGAGGGGCTGGAGGCTGCGCTGGAACGCGCGATTGCCTGCGTCGAAGCCGGCGCCGACATGATCTTCCCGGAAGCGATCACCGAGCTGTCGATGTACAAGACCTTCGCCGACGCGGTCAAGGTGCCGGTGCTGGCCAACATCACCGAGTTCGGCGCCACGCCGCTATATACGGTGGAAGAGCTGAAGGGTGTTGGCGTCGGGCTGGTGCTGTATCCGCTATCGGCCTTCCGCGCGATGAACAAGGCGGCCGAGAACGTCTATACCGCGATCCGCCGTGACGGCACGCAAAAGAACGTGGTCGATACGATGCAAACCCGCATGGAGCTGTATGAGCGCATCGACTACCATGCATTCGAACAAAAACTGGATGCGCTGTTCGCGCAGCAGGGCCAGAAAACCAAATAACAGCTTAACGCAAATGAGGAGAGCCACATGAGTGAAGTACGCAACGAAGCACAAGCTGCAGGCTTCAAGCCGAAAAAATCGGTCGCGCTGTCCGGCGTCACCGCCGGCAACACCGCGCTGTGCACCGTCGGCAAGACCGGCAACGACCTGCATTACCGCGGCTACGACATTCTCGACATCGCCGATACCAGCGAATTCGAGGAAATTGCGCACCTGCTGGTGCACGGCAAATTGCCGACCACGGCTGAACTGAAAGCCTACAAGGCCAAGCTGAAGGCACTGCGCGGTTTGCCGGCCAACCTGAAGGCGGCGCTGGAATGGCTGCCTGCGTCCTCGCATCCGATGGACGTGATGCGCACTGCGGTCTCGGTACTCGGTTGCGTATTGCCGGAGAAGGACGACCACAATACCCCCGGCGCGCGCGACATCGCGGACCGCCTGATGGCCTCGCTCGGCTCAGCCTTGCTGTACTGGTACCACTACAGCCATAACGGCAAACGGATCGAAGTCGAAACCGACGACGACTCGATCGGCGGCCACTTCCTGCACCTGCTGCATGGCGAGAAGCCGTCCAAGCTCTGGGAAAAGGCGATGCACACTTCGCTGATCCTGTATGCCGAGCACGAGTTCAACGCCTCCACCTTCACCGGCCGCGTGATTGCCGGCACCGGTTCCGACATGTTTTCCGCGATCGCCGGCGCGATCGGCGCTCTGCGCGGCCCGAAACACGGCGGCGCCAACGAGGTCGCGTTCGAGATCCAGAAGCGCTACGACAATCCGGACGAAGCCGAAGCCGACGTCAGGAAGCGCGTCGAGAACAAGGAAGTCATCATCGGCTTCGGTCATCCGGTCTACACTGTTTCCGATCCGCGCAACAAGGTGATCAAGGAAGTTGCCAAGCATCTGTCGAAGGACGCTGGCTCGATGAAGATGTTTGACATCGCCGAGCGGCTGGAGTCGGTAATGTGGGACGTCAAGAAGATGTTCCCGAATCTCGACTGGTTCTCGGCCGTGTCGTATCACATGATGGGCGTGCCGACCGCGATGTTTACGCCGCTGTTCGTGATCGCGCGCACTTCCGGCTGGGCCGCGCACATCATCGAGCAGCGCATCGACAACAAGATCATCCGTCCTAGCGCGAACTACGTCGGGCCGGAAGACCTGAAGTTCGTGCCGATCGGCAAGCGCAAGTAGGCCGGAGCCGCGAGCGAATGAAGCTGCGCATACTCTGCCTCCTGCTCGCCGCCACCTGCATCTCCGGGGCGGCGGGCGCGGCAGGCAAGCCGGCGTATTTTGCTGCGCGCTACGCCTGCGAGGACGGCCTGCGAATACGCGTCGCCTACCCGGTCGATCACCTGGCCGGGCATCCGATCACCCTGCGCTTCGGTGGCAGGCGCGTGACGATGCGCCATGCGGTGTCCGCCTCCGGCGCCCGCTACGAGAATCGTGGGGAGCGGCTCGAATGGTTCATCAAGGGCGACCAAGGCATGCTGATTGACGGCGCGGCCGGTCGCACCGTCCATTGCAAGGTTACGGCACCCTGAAAACGGAAGGGCGAACCTTCCTCATCCTGAGATTGACTTGTACATGAATACTGCATACCGCAAACCTCTGCCGGGCACCCAACTGGATTATTTCGACACGCGCGCCGCGGTCGATGCGATCCAGCCCGGCGCTTACGACAAGCTGCCGTACACCTCGCGCATCCATGCCGAAAACCTGGTGCGCCGCTGCGACCCGGCGATCCTGGCCGATTCCCTGAAGCAACTGATCGAACGCCGCCGCGATCTGGATTTTCCGTGGTTCCCGGCCCGCGTGGTTTGCCACGATATCCTCGGCCAGACCGCGTTGGTGGATCTGGCCGGCCTGCGCGATGCGATTGCCGACAAGGGCGGCGACCCCAGCCAGGTCAACCCGGTGGTTCCAACTCAGCTGATCGTCGACCACTCGCTGGCGGTCGAGTACGGCGGCTTCGACAAGGAGGCGTTTGCCAAGAACCGTGCGGTTGAAGACCGCCGCAACGAAGACCGCTTCCACTTCATCGACTGGACGAAAAAAGCGTTCAAGAACGTCGACGTGATCCCGCCGGGAAACGGCATCATGCACCAGATCAATCTGGAGCGGATGTCGCCGGTGATCCATGCGCGCGATGGCGTGGCCTTTCCCGACACGCTGGTCGGCACCGACAGCCACACCCCGCACGTTGATGCGCTGGGCGTGATCGCGGTCGGCGTCGGCGGCCTGGAAGCGGAAAGCGTGATGTTGGGCCGCGCCTCCTGGATGCGCCTGCCGGACATCGTTGGCGTGGAGCTCGCCGGCAGGCCGGGCCCGGGCATTACCGCCACCGACGTGGTGCTGGCGCTGACCGAATTTTTGCGGCGCGAAAAAGTGGTCGGCGCTTATCTTGAATTCTACGGCGAGGGCGCCGCCGCGCTGACATTGGGCGACCGCGCCACCATCTCCAACATGACGCCGGAGTTCGGCGCCACCGCGGCGATGTTCTACATCGACCAGCAGACCATCGACTACCTCAAGCTCACCGGGCGCGAAGACCAGCAGGTGAAGCTGGTGGAAACCTATGCGAAACAGGCCGGCCTGTGGGCCGATGCGCTGCAGACCGCGGAATACGAGCGCGTCCTCAAGTTCGATCTGTCGACCGTGGTGCGCAACATGGCGGGCCCGTCCAACCCGCACAAGCGCCTGCCGACCTCCGACCTGGCGACGCGCGGCATTGCCGCCCGCTGGGAAGAAGTCCCTGGCCAGATGCCGGACGGCGCCGTGATCATCGCGGCGATCACTAGTTGCACCAACACCAGCAATCCGCGCAACGTCATCGCTGCGGCCCTGCTGGCGCGCAACGCCAACGCGCGCGGCCTGACGCGCAAGCCCTGGGTAAAATCCTCGCTCGCCCCAGGCTCCAAGGCGGTCCAGCTCTACCTGGAAGAAGCGAAGCTGCTATCGGAGCTGGAGCGCTTGGGCTTCGGCATCGTCGGCTTCGCCTGCACCACCTGCAACGGCATGAGCGGGGCGCTGGACCCGAAGATCCAGCAGGAAATCATCGACCGCGACCTGTACGTCACCGCCGTGCTGTCCGGTAACCGCAACTTCGACGGCCGCATCCATCCTTACGCCAAGCAGGCCTTTCTCGCCTCGCCGCCGCTGGTTGTCGCCTATGCGATTGCCGGCACCGTGCGCTTCGACATCGAAAAGGATGCGCTGGGCACCGGCGCCGACGGCAAGCCAGTGACGTTGAAGGACATCTGGCCAAGCGACGAGGAGATCGATGCGGTGATCGCCGCAAGCGTCAAGCCCGAGCATTTCCGCAAGGTATATGAGCCGATGTTCACCTTTACCAGAGGCCAGGGCGAGAAGGTCAGTCCGCTGTATGATTGGCGGCCGCAGAGCACCTACATCCGGCGCCCACCATACTGGGAAGGCGCGCTGGCCGGCGAACGCGCGTTGCGGGATTTGCGGCCGCTGGCGGTGCTGCCCGACAACATCACGACCGACCATCTGTCGCCGTCCAACGCAATTCTTCTGGATTCCGCTGCCGGCGAATACCTGGCGAAGATGGGTTTGCCGGAGGAGGACTTCAACTCTTACGCCACTCACCGCGGCGACCACCTGACTGCGCAGCGCGCCACCTTCGCCAATCCGAAGCTATTCAACGAAATGGTGCGCAACGCCGACGGCAGCGTGCGCCAGGGTTCGCTGGCGCGCATCGAGCCGGAAGGCCAGGTGGTGCGCATGTGGGAGGCGATCGAAACCTACATGGCTCGCCGCCAGCCGCTGATCATCATCGCCGGCGCCGACTACGGCCAAGGCTCCTCGCGCGACTGGGCCGCCAAGGGCGTGCGCCTGGCTGGGGTGGAAGCAATTGCGGCCGAAGGCTTCGAGCGCATCCACCGCACCAACCTGGTCGGCATGGGCGTGCTGCCGCTGGAATTCAAGCCGGGCACGACGCGCCTGACGCTGGGCATCGACGGCACCGAAACCTTCGACGTGATTGGCGAGCGCAAGCCGGGCGCCGATCTGACGCTGGTGATCCGCCGCCGGAATGGCGAGCGCGTCGAGGTCCCGGTGACCTGCCGGCTTGACACTGCCGAGGAAGTCTCGATCTACGAAGCAGGCGGTGTGCTGCAGCGCTTCGCCCAGGATTTCCTCGAATCGTCAACCAAGGTTGCCTGAACCATGGCTCATCTACCCCAGATCAGGATTCCCGCCACCTATTTGCGTGGCGGCACCAGCAAGGGCGTGTTCTTTCGGCTGCAGGATTTGCCGGCGGCTGCGCAGGTGGCAGGCGCGGCGCGCGATGCGCTGCTGTTGCGCGTGATCGGCAGCCCGGACCCGTACGGCAAGCAGATCGACGGCATGGGCGGTGCGACTTCAAGCACCAGCAAGACCGTGATCGTCGGCAAGAGCAGCCGGCCGGATCATGACATCGATTACCTGTTCGGCCAGGTCTCGATCGACAAGCCGTTCGTCGATTGGAGCGGCAACTGCGGCAACCTGTCGGCGGCGGTGGGGCCGTTCGCGATCGCCAACGGCCTGGTCGATGCCGACCGCATCCCGCAGGACGGTGTCGCTACTGTGCGCATCTGGCAGGCCAACATCGGCAAAACCATCATCGCGCGGGTGCCGATCACTGGCGGCGCGGTGCAGGAAACCGGCGATTTCGAGCTCGACGGCGTGACCTTCCCGGCGGCCGAGGTACAGCTCGAATTCATCGACCCGGCCGCAGAGGAAGAGGGCGTGGGCGGCGCGATGTTCCCGACTGGAAACCTGGTGGACGATCTCGAAGTGCCGGGTGTTGGCACGCTGAAGGCGACCATGATCAACGCCGGCATTCCGACCATCTTCGTCAACGCCGAAAGCCTCGGCTATACCGGCACCGAATTGCAGGACGCGATCAACGGCGATCCCAAGGCGCTGGCGATGTTCGAGACGATCCGCGCCCACGGCGCGCTGCGCATGGGCTTGATCAAGCATCTGGAGGAAGCCGCCAAGCGCCAGCACACGCCGAAGGTGGCGTTTGTCGCCAGACCGGCCGACTATATTGCCTCCAGTGGCAAGAAAGTCGCCGCCGGCGATATCGACCTGCTGGTGCGGGCGCTGTCGATGGGCAAGCTGCATCACGCGATGATGGGGACCGCGGCGGTTGCCATCGGCACCGCCGCCGCGATCCCGGGCACGCTAGTCAATCTCGCCGCCGGCGGCGGTACGCGCCAGGCGGTGCGTTTCGGCCATCCCTCGGGCACCTTGCGGGTTGGAGCAGAAGCGATCCAGAGCGAGGGCAGCGGCGAATGGAGCGTCACCAAGGCGATCATGAGCCGCAGCGCCAGGGTGTTGATGGAAGGGTGGGTACGCGTACCCGGCGACGCGTTCCAGGAAACCCGCTGAAGAGCCAAGTCGCCGATTTTCGGAGCCGATTCAACATGAAACCTGATATGAAATCCGATTTGAAATCGACCAGGCGCCCCAAGTGGGACCAGGTCCTGACCGATATCGTCGACTACGTCACCAAGTACAAGATTAGCTCGAAGCTCGCCTACGACACCGCCCGCAACTGCCTGATCGACACCCTCGGCTGTGGCCTGGAGGCGCTGGAATATCCGGCCTGCAAGAAGCTGATGGGGCCGATCGTGCCCGGCACCGTGGTGCCGCACGGCGCCAAGGTGCCGGGCACGCAGTTCCAGCTCGATCCGGTGCAGGCCGCGTTCAACATCGGCGCAATGATCCGCTGGCTGGATTTCAACGACACCTGGCTGGCGGCCGAATGGGGCCATCCGTCGGACAATCTGGGCGGCATCCTGGCCACCGCCGACTGGCTCTCGCGCAACGCGGTCGCGGCCGGCAAGAAGCCGCTGACGATGAAGGACGTGCTGACCGGCATGATCAAGGCGCACGAGATCCAGGGCTGCATCGCACTGGAAAACTCATTCAACAAGGTCGGCCTGGATCACGTGGTGCTGGTCAAGGTGGCCTCGACCGCGGTGGTGGCCGAGATGCTCGGCTTGAGCCGCGACGAAATCCTGAACGCGGTGTCGCTGGCCTGGGTCGATGGCCAGTCGCTGCGCACCTACCGCCACGCGCCGAATACCGGCTCGCGCAAGTCGTGGGCGGCGGGCGACGCCACCGCGCGCGCTGTGCGCCTGGCGCTGATGGCGAAGACCGGCGAGATGGGCTATCCGTCGGTACTGACCGCCAAGACCTGGGGCTTCTACGATGTGCTGTTCAAGGGCCAGCCGTTCCAGTTCCAGCGCAAGTACGAGTCGTATGTGATGGAAAACATCCTGTTCAAGATTTCCTTCCCGGCCGAGTTCCACTCGCAGACCGCAGTCGAGGCGGCGATGAGCTTGCACGCGCAACTGGCGAAGGCCGGCAGGTCGATTGAGGAAATCAAGGGAATCACGATCCGTACCCACGAAGCCTGTATCCGCATCATCGACAAGAAGGGGCCGCTGAACAACCCGGCCGACCGCGACCACTGCATCCAGTACATGGTGGCGGTGCCGTTGATCTTCGGCCGCCTGACCGCCGCCGACTACGAGGACGGCGTCGCCGCCGACCAACGCATCGACGCCTTGCGCGAGAAGATCGTCTGCGTCGAGGACCCGGCCTTCACCAAGGATTACCACGACCCGAAGAAGCGCTCGATTGCGAATGCGCTGACGGTCGAATTCAAGGACGGCAAGAAGTTGAAGGAGGTCGTGGTCGAATATCCGATCGGCCATGCGCGCCGGCGCAAGGAAGGCATTCCGCTGTTGGAGGCGAAGTTCAGGACCAACCTGGCGCGCCAGTTCCCGGCCAGGCAGCGGCAATTGATCCTGGACGTGTCGCTCGACCAGAAGAAACTGGAAGCGATGCCGGTGCACGAGTATGTGGACTTGTATGTGATTTAAGCCGGCAGACCGACGACCCCGCCCCCGGGCCGGGCCGCTGCTGCCAAAATCGAAAACGGTGCGACTGCAAAAAAGCCGCGCAAGCATTTTAATTCGGAGGAGACATGGATTACGCGGAATTCTACCAACAGTCGGTCAACGATCCTGAGGCCTTTTGGGCGCGCGAAGCGGGGCGCATCCACTGGCACCAGCCGTTTTCGAAGGTGCTCGATTATTCCAGGCCGCCATTTGCCAAATGGTTCGTCGGCGGCCAGACCAACCTGTGCTACAACGCGGTCGACCGCTGGGCCACGAGCCAGCCCGAGGCGGCGGCGCTGGTCGTGATCTCGACCGAGACCAATAGCGAAAAAGTGTTTACCTTTGCCGAACTGCTGGCGGAAGTCAACCGTACTGCGGCGATGCTGCAATCGCTTGGGGTCGCCAAGGGCGATCGCGTCTTGATCTACATGCCGATGATCGCCGAGGCGATCTTCACCATGCTGGCTTGCGCGCGCATCGGTGCGATCCATTCGGTGGTGTTCGGCGGCTTTGCCGCCAACAGCTTGGCAACCCGCATCGATGATGCCAAACCGAAGCTGATCGTTTCGGCCGACGCCGGATCGCGCGGCGGCCGGGTGGTGCCGTACAAAGTGCTGCTGGACGATGCCATCAACCGCGCGCAGCACAAGCCGGCCGCGGTGCTGATGGTCGATCGCGGCCTGGCGCCGATGGCGCTGGTGGCCGGGCGCGACCTGGATTACGCCGAACTGCGCGCCGCCCACCTGGAGGCGCAGGTGCCGGTGGTCTGGCTGGAATCGAACGAACCATCCTACATCCTGTATACCTCCGGCACCACCGGCAAGCCGAAGGGCGTGCAGCGCGACGTCGGTGGCTACGCGGTGGCGCTGGCGGCGTCGATGGACTACATCTTCTGCGGCAAGCCGGGCGAAGTGTATTTCTCCACCTCCGATATCGGCTGGGTGGTCGGGCACTCGTACAACGTCTATGGGCCGCTGTTGGCCGGCATGGGTTCGGTGATCTACGAAGGCTTGCCGGTCTTGACGACCACGCCGCCGGACGCCGGCATCTGGTGGCGCATCGTCGAGAAATATCGCGTCACGCGCATGTTCTCGGCGCCGACTGCGGCGCGCGTCCTGAAGAAACAGCCGCAGGAATTCATGACCAAGTACGACATTTCCTCGCTGAAAACCCTGTATCTGGCCGGCGAGCCGCTGGACGAATCGACTTCGCAATGGATCGCCGGCGCGCTCGGCGTGCCGATCATCGACAACTACTGGCAGACCGAGACCGGTTGGCCGATCCTGACCGTGGCCAAGGGCGTGCAAGATACGCCGACGCGGCTGGGTAGCCCGGGCCTGCCGATGTATGGCTTCAAGGTAAAGCTGCTGAACGAAGCGACCGGCGCCACCTGCGGCACCAATGAAAAAGGCGTGCTGGTGATGGAAGGGCCGCTGCCGCCGGGCTGCATGCAAACCGTGTACGGCGACGACGCCCGCTTCGTCCAGACCTACTGGTCCACCTTCAGCCAGTTCGATCCGCCGCAGCAGGTGTATTCGACCTTCGACTGGGGCATCCGCGACGAGGACGGCTACTATTTCATTCTCGGTCGCACCGACGACGTGATCAACGTCGCCGGTCACCGGCTGGGCACGCGCGAGATCGAGGAAAGCATTTCCAGCCATCCCAACGTTTCGGAAGTGGCGGTGGTCGGCGTACAGGACCAGGTCAAAGGACAGGTGGCGGTGGCGTTCGTGATCCTGAAAAATTCGGACGTAGCTGCGACAGCCGAATCGCGCCAGGCAGTCGAAGCCGAAATCATGGCGGTGGTGGCGAAACAGATCGGCGCACTGGGACGGCCGGCGCGCGTGCATTTCGTCAGCGCGCTGCCGAAGACGCGCTCCGGCAAGCTGCTGCGGCGCTCGATCCAGGCGCTGTGCGAGGGCCGCGATCCGGGCGACCTGACCGCGATCGAAGATCCGAACTCGCTGCAGCAGATCAAGGCGGTGCTGGCCAGCTGAGCGAGCACCTCCCGGATGGTCGTGAAAAGCCGCGCGAATGATCGGCAAAGAGTGCGGCTAATCACATATGCAGCCAGGGCTGTTAATGGTTTGCGCTAAATGCCCAATTTGCCTGTCATTCCCGCGGTCTTTAGCGGGAAAACGAAGTTTCGAGGAACGGCCATCCAGCGGCGTTTTTCGTGCGCTGATCCGGCGCAATAGGGTGTTTGCAGGCGATGAACGGCCCTAGGTTCCCGCCTACGCGGGAACGACAGGAAAATAATTAACGGCCTGCGGGCCCAGCACGCGGTTTCAAACACGAAGTGCAACATGGGCTAAATCCAGAGGAAGTGTAGCAAGGTTGTAAAAGACCTCATGCGGGGTTCTGTAACCAAGGCATTTGCGGGGGCGGTGGTTGAGTTTGTCGACGGCGGCCTGGAGCGCTTGCTGGCTGACGGTTTTCAGATTGGTGTTCTTCGGGAAATACTGCCGGAGCAAGCCATTGGTGTTTTCATTCAGGCCGCGCTCCCAGGAATGATAGGGGCGGGCAAAGTAGACATCGGCCCGCAGGCGGGCACTGATCAAGGCGTGGTCGGCGAATTCCGATCCGTTGTCGAAGGTGATGGTGTGGCACACCCGCCGATGCGGGCTGAGCAAATCGACCACCACCGCACCCACGCCCTCGGCCTGCTTGCTGTTGGCTGGGGCGGCCAGGGTGAAGCGCGACCGCCGTTCCACCAGCGTCACCAGCACCCCTTGCTGGCCTTTGCCAATCACGGTGTCGCCTTCCCAATCGCCCAGCCGCAGGCGTTGCTCGACCATCAGGGGACGATGCTCGATGCCGATCCGGCCCGGCAGGATTCCCCGACGCCGCCGGCCGCTGCCGTGGCGCTGGCGCCGGGGTTTCTGGCTGCGCAAGTGCCGGATCAAATCGCCGCCGCCACGCCGATCGGCGTAGATCCGTTGATAGACGCTCTCATGACTGATGCCGATCGGGCTGCCCCGTTCCAGCGTCAGGCGGTGGATCGCTTGTTCGGGCGACAGGTCCAGGCGGATATAGGCCTGAACCGCCAACCAGGCGGCGTCGGCAACCCGGCTCGCATTACGACTGTTCTGTTGCCGTGCCAAGGCTTTATCGTGTGCCTGGCCAGGCCGCCATTGATGCACGCCCCGGTTGCGCCGCAGTTCGCGACTGATCGTCGAGCGATGCCGCCCCAGCCGGCGCGCAATCTCGCTGACTGAATGATCGTCTGCCTGCAGTTCGTGAATTTGGTATCGTTCGTCTCGGGTGAGGTGCGTATAGCGCATATTCGGCAACTTTCGACTGGCTGGTCAAAGGGTTCGAATGCTAGCGCATCTCGCCCTCCTTCCGTTGATCGGTGTTGCACTTCGTGTTTGAAACCGCCGCAGGCTGGGCTGGAGTATGCTGTCAAGGTGAATATATTTAGGACGGAATTGGCTGGTAATGCCTGGAGTATATGGTTCCAGGCAGATCACCACGGTCAAGCCGGGGGCAAATCGAGCGTCGCCACCACCGGCGCATGATCCGACGGCTGCTGCCATTTGCGCGGCACGCGGTCGATCTGGCAAGCGCTGCAGCGCGCCGCCAGCGCCGGCGACAGCAGGATGTGGTCGATGCGCAAGCCCTTGTTGAGCTGGAAGCCGAGCTGCCGGTAATCCCACCAGCTGAACAGTCTTTCCGGCTGCTCGAACAGCCGGAACGCATCCCGCAGTTCAAGCTCGCCCAGGCGCCGGAATGCCGCGCGCTCCGGCTCCGACACCAGTACCGAACCCTGCCACGCCACCGGGTCGTGCACGTCGCGGTCTTCCGGCGCGATGTTGTAGTCGCCCACCAGCGCCAGTTGCGGGTGCGCCTTGCATTCCTCGGCCAGCCAGGCGTGCAGTCCATCCAGCCATTTCAGCTTGTAGCGGTATTTGTCGGAATCGACTGCCTGCCCGTTCGGTACATAGGCGCAGATCACGCGCACGCCTTCGATCGTGGCCGCCAACAGGCGTTGCTGCTCATCCTCGAAATGCGGATTGTTCTTGATCACATCGGTGATCGGGTGGCGAGCCAGGATCGCCACACCGTTATAGGTTTTCTGGCCGGCGAACACCACGTGATAGCCGGCCGCCTCGATCTCCGCCACCGGAAACTTGTCGTCGGTGGTCTTGGTTTCCTGCAGGCCCAGCACATCGACCGGATTTTCCTGCAGCCATTGCAGTACGTGCGGCAGGCGCACTTTCAGCGAGTTGATATTCCAGGTGGCAATTTTCATGAAATCGTGAATCCTATTGCGGGTGCGGCTTGCGCCGGCTATTTGTGGCCCGGTCCGAGCTGCCACGCGCGGGAAGCGCATTTGCGGGCTTGCCGAATCATCGAAGCTGCGATGTTACCGTACCAACCCATTATCTGTGCGTCCTTTGGTCTTGCTGTAACCGGCGCCATCGTCGATCAATTCAAGCGCAAGAAACGGAGTGCCTGCGGTTCCGATCGCTTCTATATTGTGAGTGTGCGGCAGATGCCGCATTCAACCTCACGCACGCTTTCACCATGAACCCTGTCGAACTTGTCTTGCTGGCCGCGATTTGGGGCGCATCGTTTCTATTTATGCGGGTTGCGGTGCCGGAATTCGGGCCGATCGCGTTGATTGCCGTGCGCGTCGGCATCGCCGCCATCGTCCTGGCTCCCGTTCTGCGGACCGCCATCGCGCGCAGCCAGTTCCGCGCCGCGGCCTGGCCGTTGCTGGTGGTCGGCGTCACCAATTCGGCAATCCCGTTTTGTCTGCTGGCCTATTCAACGTTGTACGTCGATGCCGGTTTCGACTCCATCCTGAATGCGACGACACCGCTGTGGGCGGCGCTGATCGGCGCAGCGGGGTTCCAGGTATCCATGGGCCGTCAGCAAATTGCCGGCCTCTTCATCGGCCTGGTTGGGGTCGTGACCCTGGTGTGGGACACGCTCGACGCCGGCAGCGCGGGCGTACCCATGGCGATTGTTGCCGCGCTGCTGGCGGCGTCGTTTTACGGATTTGCAGTCAACTATTCAAAGCGCCACCTGGCCGGAATACAGCCGTTCGTGGTCGCCTTTGGTAGCCAGTTCTTTGCCTCGCTCATCCTGCTGCCGCTGGCTTTGCTGGATTGGCCGCAGCAGGCTATCGCATCCTCGACCTGGGCTTGTGTGGCGGCGCTCGGCATCGTCTGCACCGGGTTTGCCTACATCCTCTACTTCCGGCTGATCGAGCGCGCCGGCGCCACCTATGCCGCCTCCGTCACTTTCCTGATTCCAGTTTTCGGGCTGGTTTGGGGCGCAGTCTTTCTTGGCGAGAAAATCACCATGACGATGATCGGCGGCTGCCTGATCGTCCTGTTCGGGACGGCGCTCGCCAGTGGAAGGCTCAAGGCGCGGGCCGGCTCTGCGGCGTGAAACCGGAAGCGAGCGGATCTTCGGACGGCAGTCGAACCTCGACCGCATGCGGCTGGCCGTCGTCGACCAGCAGCAAGGCGCCGCCGTCTTGCACCGCGCCATCGACGCTGATGCGGACGGCGCCGCCGCTGTCTTGCACCACGGTGATTCGGTACGGCGTCTGGCGATAGCGGTAATCGAGCGCGAAGCCGCTCCAGTGCGGCGGCAGGCAGGGCGTAAAGGTCAGGCGGTCGACGTTTAGCCGCACACCCAGCAGCGACTCCAGGATCAGCCGGTACATCCAGCCCGACGACCCGGTGTACCAGGTCCAGCCACCGCGCCCGGTATGCGGCGCCACCGCGTAGACGTCGGCCGCCACCACGTAGGGTTCCGCCTTGTAGCGGGCAATCGCTGCGGGCGAATCGCCATGGTGGATCGGATTGATCATCTGCAGCAATTCCCAGGTGCGCTCGCGGTCTCCCAGTTGGGCGAATGCCATCGCCGTCCAGATCGCCGCGTGGGTATACTGGCCGCCGTTTTCGCGCACGCCGGGCACATAGCCGCGAATATAGCCCGGGTTCAGGTCCGATTTGTCGAACGGCGGATCGAGCAGTTGTATCAACTGGTAGTCGCGCCGCACCAGGCGCTGGTTCACTGCATCCATCGCCATTTGCGAACGCTCCGGATCGCCGGCGCCGGACAGCACCGACCAGCTTTGCGAGATCGAATCGATCTGGCATTCCTCGCCGGCAGCCGAGCCGAGCGGGGTGCCGTCGTCAAAGTAGGCGCGGCGGTACCACCCGCCATCCCAGGCATGGCTGCGCACGTTTTGCCGCAGCTTGGCGGCCTCGCCGGCGCAATGCTCGGCAAAAGCCGTGTCCTCGCGCAGGCGCGCCAGCCGGCCGAACTGTTGCAACACTTCATACAGGAAGAACGCCAGCCATACGCTTTCGCCCCTGCCATGTTCGCCGACCTTGTCCATGCCGTCATTCCAGTCGCAGGAGCCGATCAGCGGCAAGCCGTGGACGCCGAAACGCAGGCCGTGCTCGATCGCGCGCATGCAGTGCAGGTAGAGACTGCCGCTTTTGCCAGAATGGCCGGGCAGGTCGTAGTACGAATCTTCATCCGGATTCACCGGTCGGCCTTCGAGGAAGGGCGCCTGCTCTTCCAGCACACCGGAATCGCCGGTGGTGAACACATAGCGGCAAGCGGCCAGCGGCAGCCACAGATAATCATCCGAACACTTGGTGCGCACGCCGCGGTCGGATGGCGGGTGCCACCAGTGCTGCACGTCGCCGTCGACAAACTGATGGGCGGCGCACAGCAGCAATTGCGCACGCAGCAGCTCCGGCCTTGTATGCACCACCGCCATCGCATCCTGCAATTGGTCGCGGAAGCCGAAGGCACCGCCGGACTGGTAATAGCCGCTGCGCGCCCATAGCCGGCAGGCGATGGTCTGGTACATCAGCCAGCCGTTGGCCAGCACGTTGAGGGCCGGGTCGGGGGTGTCGATCCGCACCGCCCCCAGCGTGTGGCGCCAGTATTGATGCACCGCTTCCAGGGTTTCATGCGCCGCCACCGAGCCGCGGAAGCGGCGGATCAGGCCGCTGGCATCGGAACTGCGGCGGCCGGCTACTCCCAGCTTGAACACGATTTCGCGCTGCTGGCCATCGGCCAGTTCGAACGGCACCTGGATTGCCGCGCACGGATCAAAGCCGGCGCCGACCTTGCCTGACAGGCGCAGCCGCTCCATCGCCGCCGGGTGCTGCAGGGAGCCGTTGCGGCCGATGAATTCGCCGCGGTCGCCGGTGAAGGAGCGGGTCATGTCGTCGACATCAAAGAATGCGATTCGGCCGACGAATTCGGTGTTGTATTCGTTGTGCGCAAACAGCGCGCCGGTATTCGGATCGGCCTCGGTCGTAATGTACATGTTGGACTTGGCGCGCAAATCGCCCAGCACCCATTCGACGTAACCGGTGGCCGACAGTTGCCGGGTGCGGCCCGATTCGTTGCGTACCTTCAGTACCGAGAATTTGACTCCGGCGTCGAGCGCGATATACACCCATAGTTCCGAATGGATGCCGCCTTCTTCATGCTCGAATACGCTGTAGCCGAAGCCGTGTCGCGTGACATACGGCCCAGTTCCGGGGACCGGCCCCGGGGTAGGTGACCAGAAGCGCGCGCTTTCTTCGTCACGCAGGTAAAACGCTTCGCCGCAAGTGTCCGATACCGGGTCGTTGTGCCACGGCGTGAGGCGGAATTCGTGCGCGTTCTCGCTCCAGGTATAGGCACTGCCGTGATCCGAAATGACGCTGCCAAAATTTTCGTTGGCCAGTACGTTGACCCAGGGGGCGGGCGTACTCTGGCCGGCGGCAAGCGTGATCACGTACTCGCGGCCGTCCGCGCTGAATCCGCCGATGCCGTTGGACAGGAGCAGGCCGGGCGCGGCCGCAGCCGATGCCGGCTTCGGCGCTGCCGGCGCCGCGGTACGAGCAGGCTGCAGCTTCAGGCGCGGTATCCGCACTTCGGCTCTGGGGTGGCGATTCACCTGTTCGGCCAGATTGCCGCTGTCATCGGAGATGATCGCGCGCGCCACGGTCTGCAGCAGTACCCGGTCTTCGGTTGAAATCTGGTCGCCGGGACGCACGAAAATCCCGCCCGGACGATCCACTACATGTGCTTCGATGCCGGCGGCAATCAAGCCCATGATCTGTTCCTGCAGCAGTTGCCGGTAGCCGGCGTGGTCTTCGTTCCAGATGACCAGGTCGACCGCCAGCCCCTTCAGGCGCCAGTAGGCGTGCGCCTGCACCAGTTGGCGCACGATCTCGATGTTGGCCGGATCGCGGATCTGGCACAGCACGATCGGAAAATCGCCGGAAATCGCGTAGCTCCACAGGCCCGACTGGCCGCGCCGGTTGCGCAGCAGGATGCTGGCGTCGGCCCGCAGCGAAGCATTCGGATAGATCACGCTGCTCGCCAGCCGGTTATATAGTTGGGCGTCGGCTTCGGTTGCGTTCAACTGGCGCAGCACCACCTGGCTATGGGTCCAGGCCAGTTCGAATACGCGATCGGCCAGGCGTCGGTCCTGGTATTTGCCGATCAGCGCCAGGCATTGTTCGCGCGTCTCGGCGGCGCCCGTGACGATGTCGACAATCGCGGTCTGCTCGGGTTCGAGCGTGATCCGGTAGCGGATGGCGACGATCGGATCGAGCACCGAACCCTGGTGGCCGGACAAGGCACCCGCGGCGAGCAGCGCCTGCGGCGCCTGGGTGGTACGGTTGCGGCCGATGAACTGCATGCGGTCGGTTTCATACGAAATCTCGCCAACCTCGGCGCCGTGCACCGCCATCAGATGCAGCAGCCAGGGCGGCCGTTCGCCTTCCGAGCGCGGCCGCCGGGTGCACAGGATGGCGCGCTGGCGGTCCAGGATTTCGGTCTGGACGAACAGGTTGCTGAAGGCGGGGTGGGCGGCGTCGGCGGCGGCCGGCGCCAGCACGACTTCGGCGTAACTGGTGATTTCGACCGTGCGCCGGGCGCGCGCGCGATTGGTGATGCGGCTGCGGCGCAACTCGATATCGTCTTCCGGCGACACCACGATTTCGGTGTGCGTGTCGAAATCGTGGTCGCGCCGCCGGAACTCGGCCCGCCCCTCGGAGAAAATCACTTCATAGCTTTCCGGCTGCGTCAGCGTCGGCTGATAGGCGGTGGACCAGAAGGCGCTGCCGGCGACATCGCGCACATAGCAGAAGGTGCCCCACTCGTCGCGTGTGCTGTCCTGGTGCCAACGGCTGACGGCCAGCTCCTTCCAGCGGCTGGCGCCGCCGCCGGCGTTGGTCACCATCACGTGATAGCGCCCATTCGACAGCAATTGCACTTCCGGCAGCGGCGTGTTGGGAGTATTCAGCACCCGCACCGGAACCTCCATGTTGCTGGAGGTGGCGGTGCGGATGATCGCCAATTCGGTGGTGTTGGAGTAGAAAGCGGCGGTTTTCGGGATTTTTTCGTGTAATAACAGGGCCGTGGCCTGAAACCGCGGGTCCGATGCAAAGCGTCGCTGCATCGGGCGATCCAGCAGCAGGTAGCCAAGCGCCAACAGGCTCATGCCTTGATGGTGCGCCATCCACGACTGGATCAGCGCATACGGCTTGCCGCGCGGCAGGCGCGCCGAGCTATAGTCGATCGCTTCGTAAAAGCCGAAGCGCGACAGGAAGCCCTCGGCCGCCAACCGCTGCAGGTTGGCGCACGCCTCTTCCGGCGCCACCATCAGTGCCAGCGTCGAGGCGTAGGGGGCGATCACCAGGTCGTCCGCGAGGCCGCGCTTCAAGCCCATGCCCGGCACGCCGAAGGCGCGATACTGGTAGTTGAGGCTGGCGTCGAACGCGTTGTAGCCAGATTCCGAGATACCCCACGGCACGCCGCGCTGCTGGCCGTATTCGATCTGGCGCGCGACCGCCGCACGATAGGTTTGATCCAGCAGGGTGCGCTCAAAGGTCGGCATCACCAGCAGCGGCATCAGGTATTCGAACATCGAGCCGCTCCACGACAGCAGCAGCGGCGCGCCGCCCACCGTGGTCAGTTGGCGGCCGAGCGCGAACCAGCCTTCCTGCGGCAACTGGCCCTGGGCGATGGCGACGAAGCTGGCCAGGCGCGCTTCGGACGCGAGCAGATCGTAGAAGCTGTTGTCGCGCCGGCGTTCGCTGACGTTGTAGCCGATCGCCAGCAGGTGGTTGCCGCGGTCGTACAGGAATTCGTACTCCATCCAGGCCATGGCGGTGGCCTGCCGTGCCAGTTGCTCGATGGCGGCAATGCGCTCGCGCGCGTGCTGGCTGGCGATCGCAAGCAGGGATTGCAGTGCCTCGGCTTCCACGGTTTCGGCGACTGCAATTCCGGCTTCCTGCATGGATGCGAATGCCTGCGCGGGCCGCGCCGGCAAGTCGCCATCCAGTTGCGCCAGCTCGCTCAGGCTCGGTATGCGATCCAGCTCGGGCCGCTGCTGCCACCAGTCGGCGGCGGCCGGCGGCAAGGCCCACGGCGCCAGAAATTCCAGCTCCTCCTGCAATGCCGTGTACTGTCGCTGCAGCGCCGCCAGCCACCAGGCCAACTCGTCCTGGCCGGCGTCCGGCGCCAGGTCTATCCGGAACAGTTCGACCGCGGTGCCGACCCGCCCCAGCAAATCCACCGCCTCGTGCAGGGTCAGCGTCGGGGCGTGCGCCATGGACCTCAATTCGGCGGCGATTGGTGCCAGCCTGGCGCCGCCGGCTGTCCCGGCGGCGTCGATCACGATATGCAGCGTATCCAGCAAGCCGGCGAACACCGGCGGCTCGAAGATGTTGCGGTTCATCAATTCGAGCAGACCCGGTGCCAGCGTCAGCAGATGCCCGGCCAGGTTGCCGCTGTCCACCGTGGAGACGTACATCGGATGCAGTGGCTGCAGCGTTCGGGTGTCGTACCAGTTGTAGAAATGACCCTGATGCTGCTCCAGTTTCTGCATCGTGACGAAAGTGTTGCGGGTGCGCTCGAGCAGTTGGCCGGTCCCGATATAGCCGAAATCGTGCGCGGTCAGGTTCGCCAGCAGCGCCATGCCGATGTTGGTGGGTGAGGTGCGATGGGCGATGACGGCCACCGGCTGCTGCTGGATGTTGTCGGGCGGCAGCCAATTGTCTTCCGCTCCGACGTAGGTTTCAAAGAAGGCCCAGATTCGGCGCCCCAGCCGGCGCAGGAAGATGCGCTGCTCGCGGCCCAGTTCAACTTCCACGCGCGCCTGCGGCCGGCTGATGGCCCAGGCGACGGCTGGCGCCAGCAGCCATAACAGCAGGATCAGCGAGGCCGCGTCCAGTGCCGGCCGACGCCATGCCGCCAGCCACAGTGCGGCCGCCAGCGCCAGCAACGGCGCAATCCACATGTCACGGTAGCTATCGAGGATGCCGGCACGCTCCGGCCCGGCGTCGCAGTATGGATTCCATTCCAGCAGTCGGCGCCGCGTCACCAGCATGCGCCAGTGGGTACGCAAGACGGCGTCCAGGTTGGAAAACGCTTCATACGGCAGGCAGATCAGCGTGAACAGCGCCTGCCCGAAATGGCGCCCGGCGGCATATAGCGCGTTGACGACATGCGGCCGCCACAATACGTCGTTGGGCTTTTGCAGCAGGTCATACAGCGATGCGCACAAGGACGGAATCAGCAGGATGCCGATCACGGCCCAGGTCCAGAACCAGGGCGCGGCCAGTTCGCTCCAGCCCAGCAGTAACAGCAGCACCAGTGCCACGGGCACCACGCTGCGGCGCAGGTTGTCGAGAATTTTCCAGCGCGACAAGGCCGACAGGGGGTTCTTGCGACGCCCGCCGCCCTGCTGCGGTATGCGCGGCAACAGCCAGCCTGCCACCTGCCAGTCGCCGCGCACCCAGCGGTGGCGTCGCCGCATGTCTGCGCGGTAGCTGTTCGGATATTTTTCATACAGCTCGACATCGCTCAGCACGCCGGCGCGGGCGTAACAGCCTTCCAGCAGGTCATGGCTCAGGATGCGATTTTCCGGCAGGCATTCCAGTGTCTGTTCGAAGGAGTCGACCTCATAGATGCCCTTGCCGATGAAAGATCCTTCCCGAAACAAGTCCTGGTACACATCCGATACCGCCCGGGTGTAAGGGTCGATGCCGGGTTCGCCGCCCCACAACTGGGCATACAGCGACGCGCCGCTGCCGGCCAGGCTGGCCGCCACGCGCGGCTGCAGCACGCCATAGCCTTCCACCACGCGCCGCTTGTCGGCGTCGTACCGGGCGCGGTTCAGCGGGTGGGCGATGGCGGCAACGAATTTCCAGGCGGCGTCGCGCGGCAACTGGGTGTCGGTATCGAGCGTGATGACGTAGCGCACCTCGGACAGGATGCCGGTATTGCCGACGATCAGCGAGAAGCAGTCGCGCGCGCCGCCGCGCAGCCAGGCGTTCAGCTCGCCCAGCTTGCCGCGCTTGCGCTCGTAGCCCATCCAGATTCGCTCGACCGGGTTCCAGCGGCGCGGACGGTGAAACAGGGAAAAAATATCACCGCCAGGATCCGGGCTTGGGTACTTCTGGTTCAGTTCGATAATGTGCTGCTGCGCCTGCTGCAGCAATTCGGCATCGCCAGGCATGTCAGCCGCGGGGGCGTCGGTAAAATCGGTCAACAGGCAGAAATGCAGATGAGGGCTGCGATTTGCCAGAAAGCGTACTTCCAGCGCCTCGCACAGCTCCTCGATGTCCTGGCTGGCACTGAGCATGGTCGGTACCGCTACCAAGGTGCGTGCATGCGCCGGAATTCCCTTGGCAAAATTCATCCTCGGCAGCGACCTGGGCGTCGCCAGAATGGTGGCCATCCAGTTCAATAAGGCAATCGTCAGGTGGCTGCCGGCAATCAGGCACAGCAGGGCCGTTACCGCCAGCAATACGCCATGCACGCCGTCCTGGTAAGCCTTGATGGTGAGCGCCGCGCACAGGCCGATGGTCAGTAGCGAGATGCTGGCCAGATAGATCGGGAACGGCGTGCGGCGTGCCAGCCGGCGCCAGGCTTCGATGCGCGGTGGCCGCATCTTGGCCGCTTGTTCGAGTTGTCGCAGGCCGGCGTCGACCAGGAAAAATCCGACGTGACTGCAGCGGTTACTGCGGCCGTGGAGCGTCGCGCTGGCGGCGCTCAGGGCGATTGCCTGTTGCGCCACTTCCGACTCCGACCAGGTCGAATAGCGCGCAATTCTTTCGACGCAATGCCGATACAGGTCGCGGGTGGCAAAGTCCATCAGATGGTAGGTTCCGGACGGATCGGTTTCGAGAATCCGTTCGACCAGGCTCATGGCCTCGACGAATTTGCGCCAATTCATGCTACCCAGAAAGCGCAGGCTGCCAATGCTGTTGGAAATCGAAACCTGGTCGGCCGCCTGTTGCTGGATTTCGCTCAACACCATCTGCTCGATGGTGGTGCCGGACTGCGCCAGGCGCTGCTCGATCCAGGTCAGTGGCAGCGCCAGCGCCGGCCCTTGCCCCTGCAGGCGGCGTGCCAGTTCTGCCACGAATGATGCCTGCATCGGCGGCTCCGAGCGCGCCATGTCGGCAATCACCACGATCAGGTTGCTGGGGTCTTTTTCCGCGGTTTCCGTCATTTGATCCGACCAGGTGTCGGCCAGATTGCGATTGACCCGGCTGATCGCTACCCGCACCGCCACGCGCCGCAGGTTTTCGATCAGCGCCAACCGCAGCATGATCGGAATCGCCCACAGTTCACCCAGCTTGAGCGAAGTCTCCTGCTGGTAGGCGGCAACGAAACGGCTCAACCCCTCCTGGTCAAGCCGGGCGTCGCCATGGGCGATGACTTCCAGCGCGATGTCATAGACGCGCGGCAAGCCGGCTGACGGCCCGCGTTGCAGGCACGGCAGTTCGCGGTTGTAGTTTTTCGGTAAATGGCGCTTGGCGGTGCGGATCTGCTCTTCGATCAGGTAGAAGTTGTCCAGCAGCCATTCGGAGGCTGGGGTGATCTGGCGTCCCTGGCTGATGGCTTCGATCAATAGTGTGCAGGACTGGCTGAGGATCCGCTCGTTTTCCGCCAGGCGGCGCAGCAACTGATTTTCCGCGTGAGCCTGACTCAATTGGTGCGAGCGCGCCAGCGTCTTGCCGTGCTGTTCCATCTGGCGCGTACTGAACAGTTCTGCCCGCAATGGCGGCTCATCGTTCCATGCGTTGTGTGAAGTCCCCGGCTTGCGCAAGGCAAAGCCGAGCGGCGGGAAATTGGCCCGCAAGGTCTTGTTGACGGATTTCAATTTCATCTGCCTTCCTATTCCTCGAAGCGGGAATGGCCCAGATAAAAAAACCGATGGTAAGCGGGACGATGCGTTTGCGTTCACCGCCGTATGCAGTGCGCCTGGCGATCGAATCGATTGGTGCGGCATCTGCTGTCACACCCTGAGTGGGACTGCGGATTCGTGGTGTTGTTCCACGATAAGAGGGAGATGCAGCGGGGCGGCGAGGCCGGGGACTGAATTGGCGTCTGCTGCCGAGGGAGCGGACCGGTGCGGCGAGTCGGGCCGGCGAGCAACGTTGCCCGCCGGGTTGGGTGCTATTGTGTGGTCGAGGCGGCGCGGTTGATCAGGAACCGCGTCAGCAGCGCCACCGGGCGTCCGGTGGCGCCCTTGGCGGCACCGCTTTTCCAGGCGGTACCGGCAATGTCCAGATGTGCCCAGGTGTATTTGCGCGTGTAGCGCTCGAGGAAGCAGGCCGCCGTGATGCTGCCGGCCGGTGGGCCGCCGATGTTGGCCATGTCGGCGAAATTCGATTTCAACTGTTCCTGGTACGAGTCTTCGATCGGCATGCGCCAGGCGGTGTCGCCGCTGGCGCGGCCGGCGGCGAGCAGTTCTTCCGCCAGTTGGTCGTGCTTTTGATCGTGGCGCGTGAACAGGCCGGAATTATGGTGCCCGAGCGCGGTGATGCAGGCACCGGTCAGGGTCGCCAGGTCGATCACCACGGCCGGCTTGAAGCGCTCGACATAGGTCAGCGCATCGCACAGTACCAAACGCCCTTCGGCATCGGTGTTCAGGATCTCGATGGTCTGGCCCGACATCGAGGTGACGATATCGCCCGGCTTGGTGGCGCGCCCGGAAGGCAGGTTTTCGCTGCTGGGGATGACGCCGATCACATTCAGCTTCAGCTTCATTTCGGCCACCGCGCGCAGGGTGCCGAGCACCGAGGCCGCGCCGCACATGTCGTACTTCATCTCGTCCATGTTGGCGCCGGGTTTCAGCGAAATGCCGCCGGAATCGAAGGTGATCCCCTTGCCGACCAGTACCGTCGGCGCATCTTTTGCCTTGCCGCCCATATATTTGAGGACGATGAACTTGGGCGGTTCTTCGCTGCCGTGGGTGACCGACAGCAGGCTGCCCATCTTCAGCGCCTGCATCTGCTTGCGGTCCAGCACTTCGACGCCGAGCTTGAATTCCCTGGCGAGTTTCTTGGCGGTGTTGGCAAGATAAGTGGGGGTGCAGACATTGCCCGGTAGATTGCCGAGGTTCTTGGTCAGTTCGATCCCGTCGGCAATCGCCTCCGCTTGCAGCAGGGCGCTTCTGGCCGTGCCGGCGGTGGCCGAGGCGACTAGTAGGGCGAGCTTCTTGAGGCCGGGCGCGACCGCTTCCGGTTTGCTCTTCATCACATCGAAACGATATGCCTGTTCGCGCGCCGCCAGGATCACCTGGTTCACGGCCCAGCCGAGGTCGCGATCGACGACGGTATCGAATGGTAGCGCCAGGATGGCGTCGTTGGCGCCGAGCGTGGAAAAGACCCGCAGGGCGGCGCTCACCGCGCTCGAGAAATTCTTTTCGACGAGGGCATCGGCGCTGCCCAGGCCAAGCAGCAGTACGCGCTCGGCGGCGATGCCTTCAATATTGCGCAGCAGCAGCGTGGAGCCGGGTTTGCCGGACAAATCGCCCGATTTCAGCGCGGCGCTGATCGCGCTGTTCTGGCCGAACGCTTGCGTGATCGCCGGCATCGTCTTGTTTTCAAACACGCCGATCGCGATGCAACCGGTGCGCAGTGCGCCGATTGCGGTTTTCGCATCGAATCCCTTAGGGTCATAGCCCTTTATGCTAAAGTCCATTGCTTGCTCCTTGTCGACCTGCAATTATAATCTCCCGATGATTTTCCAGCGTGCCCTCCGCCGCGAACTGCTTAGCGCCGCCGGCGCGGTATTTACGACGCTTTTTACCATTACCATCACCGTGATGCTGATCAAGATCCTGGGCCAAGCGGCCGGGGGACAGGTGGCGTCGCAGGACGTGCTGGCGCTGATCGGCTTGCAGGCGCTCAACTATTTGCCGATCCTCCTGATCCTGACCGGCTTCATTTCGGTGCTGCTGGTGGTCACCCGCAGTTACCAGGACTCGGAAATGGTGGTGTGGTCCGCTTCCGGCCTGAGCCTGCTGCACTGGGTCGGTCCGGTGTTGCGTTTCGGCTTGCCGCTGCTGGCAATGACTGCGGTGCTTAGCTTTGCGCTGACGCCGTGGGCCAATCGGCAAAGCGCCGAATTCAAGGAGCGCTTTGAAAAGCGCGAGGACATTGCCCGCATCTCTCCGGGGAAATTCCAGGAATCCGGGGCCGCCGACCGCATCTTTTTTGTCGAGGCCTTGTCGGACGATGCGAGCAGGGTCAAGAACGTCTTCGTCAATACCGTCGAGAACGGCCGCACCAGCATCGTGGTGGCAAAGGAAGGGCGGATCGAAATCGACGCCAGGGGCGACAAGTTCGTGGTTCTGGACAAGGGCCGGCGCTACGATGGTGTTGCTGCCCAGCCGGATTTCAAGATCATGGAATTCGAGCGCTACGGCGTGCTGGTGACGCCGCACGGCGGCAAGCTGGTTGGCGACCAGTCGGCGCGTTCGCTGACGACCGCGGATCTGCTCAGGAATCCGAATGGCTTGAACCGCGGCGAGCTGCTATGGCGTCTGGCATTGCCGCTGATGGCCTTGTCGCTGATGCTGCTGGCGATTCCGCTCGGTTTCGTCAATCCGCGCGCCGGCCGCTCCGCCAATTTGCTGATCGCGCTGCTGCTGTTCGTCACCTACAGCAACATGGTCAGCGTCTTGCAGGCGTCGGTTGCGCAGCAGCGGCTGTCGTTTGCGCTGGCATGGTGGCCGCTGCACCTGCTGGCCCTGCTGATCGTCGCCGCATTGTTCTGGTGGCGTCTGGCGGTGAACAGCCGCTTTCATCCCTTGCGGCTGTGGTCGGCCGTCAAGCGCGCCATGCAGGCGAAACGCAGCGAGCAGCCCGTATGAAAATCCTGGAACGATATTTTGCGACCGAAATCCTGCGCTCGGTGCTGTTCGTGCTGGTGGCGTTCCTGGCGATCTTCGCCTTCTTCGATCTGATCGGCGAGCTGCAGTCGGTCGGGCGCGGCGGCTACCGCTTGCAGCACGCCTTCCTCTATGTGCTGATGGGCCTGCCCGGCTATGTCTACGAACTGATGCCGATCGCGGTCCTGATCGGCACCATCTATGTACTGGCGCAGATGGCGGCCAGCTCCGAATTCACCATCATGCGCGTGTCCAGCATGTCGACCCGGATGGCGGGCTGGATCCTGTTCAAGATCGGCATCCTGTTCGTATTGATCACGGTACTGTTCGGCGAATTGATTTCACCGGCGGTGAGCGGGCTGGCCGAGCGGCTGAAACTGCAGGCGGAAGGATTACCGGTATCGCAGGAATTCCGTTCCGGCTTGTGGACCAAGGATCTGATCCGCGAGCACGGCGTCAGCGGCGCGGTGATCGGTTCGCGCTTTTTTAACGCGCGGTCGATTCGCCCGGATGGCCAGTTGCAGGACTTGAAATCGTACGAATTCGATAGCGACTTTCATCTCGCCGCGATCATCTCCGCCAAAAGCGCCGAATACGAGGGCGAGAATGTCTGGTTGCTGTCGGACGTGGCGGAAACGCGCTTCGTCAGCGCGGCTCCGGGGCAACCGGTCACGTCGGTGACGACCACCCGCAGCGCCAGCCGGCAACTGGTTTCGGAAGTGACGCCGGATATCCTGTCTGTGCTGTTTGCCGATCCGGATCGCATGTCGGCCTGGGATCTGGCCGCGTATTCGCGCCATCTGGCGGAAAACAACCAGCGCAACGAACGCTATCAAATCGCCTTCTGGAAGAAGGTGGTGTATCCGTTTGCGGTATTCGTGATGCTGGCGCTGGCGCTGCCGTTTGCCTATCTGCACTTCCGCGCCGGCGGCGTCAGCCTGAAGATCTTTACCGGCATCATGATCGGCGTCAGCTTTCAACTGGTCAACAACCTGTTTTCCCACCTCGGTTTGCTCAACACCTGGCCGCCGCTGGCGACCGCGGCGGTACCCGGCTTGCTGTTCTTGTTGATGGCGATCATGGCCCTGTGGTGGGTCGAGCGGCATTGATGGAACCGGTCCAAAGCGGATTGATCCTGTTCGCGCACGGCGCGCGCGATCCCGCGTGGCGCACGCCATTCGAGGCGGTGCGGCAGATGGTGCAGGCGCAACGGGCAGCGACACCGGTGCGGCTGGCGTTCCTGGAACTGATGACCCCCGACCTCGCCACGGCGGTCGGGGAGCTGGTGCAGGATGGCTGCAGCGAGATCACGGTGGTGCCGTTGTTCCTCGGCCAGGGCGGCCATGTGCGGCGCGATTTGCCGGCCCTGATTGCGCAAGTGCAAGGCGATCACCCGCAACTGGCGCTGCGCGCGGTGCCGGCGGCGGGCGAAGATCCGGCGGTGCTGGCGGCCATCGCGCAATACTGCATCGGCGCGCTCGGCCGCCGGTAGGCCAGTTGTCGAATTCGGATTCAGGAGTATCGTGTAAAAGGGCAGGTTATATGCCCGTATTTGGCTTGCTATTGTGGCAGTATATGGATGAGTCGAGAGGCTGTCCGGAACTGCGGACTGCGCGGCCGGCGCGTCATGCCGCCTTGCTTGCGATGCATCCATCGTCACCAAGTGCGGTAACGCGCGTCGCCAGCGCCGCGCCGATCATCATTAGCACCGGCCCTTGCCATTGCAATTGACTGCGTTCCAGTTCGCGCAAGCGCATTCGCAGCACGCGCTGCTCGGGCCGGCTGCAGTTTTCCACCAGTACCACCGGCGTATCGGCGGCATGGCCGGCGGCCAGCAGCGCGCGCGCGCTGGCCGCCGCTTCCCGACCGCCCATGTATTGCACCAGCGTGTCGCAGTCGGGCAGCCGGGTTTCCGGCGGCTGATCGGGCGCGGCGCTCGATGTGAAAAAGGCGACGCTGCGAGCCACACCGCGTTGCGTCAGCGGCTGGCCGGTGGCGGCGGCGGCGGCCAGGGCTGCGGTAATGCCAGGCACCACTTCGACTTCGATGCCGGCCGCTTCCAGCGCCCGCAATTCTTCCTCGGCGCGGCCGAACAGCATCGGGTCGCCGCCTTTCAGGCGCACCACCAGCGCGTGTTTCCTGGCGTAATCGACCAGTTGCTTGTTGATGAAAGCCTGCGCGGTGGAGCGCTGGCCGCAGCGTTTGCCGACCGCGATTTTTTTCGCTTGCGGGCATAGCTCCAGCATTTCCTCGCTGACCAGGGCGTCGTGCAGCACGACCTCGGCCTGCGCCAGCAGGCGCGCGCCACGTACGGTAATCAGGTCGGCGGCGCCGGGACCGGCGCCGATCAGGTAGACCTTGCCGGGAGCGGGCGGATGGCGGGCGGCTGGCAGATGAAGCATGCGGATTCCTGTGGCGGTGGGACCGATTCAGGGCAGCCGGATCATGCCGGCGGCGACGGTCTGGTGGCTGGCCTGGTCGATCAGGATGAAGGCGCCGGTGGCGCGAATCTGCTGGTAGGCGTCGGCGGCAATCGCCTGCTGCAGCCGGATCGACACGCGGGCGATGTCGTTCAGCCGCAGCTCGCTGGCCGGGCGCCGCTGCTGAGTATTGATATCCAGCAGCGATTCGATTGCGGTGACCTGCGCCGCGACTTGCTGCGTGGTGTGCTTCAGCCAGTATTTGCGGCGCAGATCGAGCGGTTCCTCGGACAGCCAGCAGAGGTCGGCGTCGACGGTTTTCAGCAGCGCCGGCGGCTGTTCGGCCGAAGCCAGCATGTCGCCGCGCGAAATGTCCAGCTCCTCGGCCAGCAGCAGCGTGACCGACTGGCCGGCGCGGGCCGAGCCGAGCGTACCTTCCAGCGTGCGGATTTCGCGTACCGTGGCGGCTTGGCCGCCGGGCTGGGTCAGCAGGCGGTCGCCCGGGCGCACGGTGCCGGCTTCGATGCGCCCCATGTAGCCGCGAAAGCCGGTGCTTTCGTGGCCGTTGTGGCGCGCCACCAGTTGCACCGGGAAGCGCAGCGGCGCCCGATCCAGCGCATCGCCGACGGCCAGCGATTCCAGCAGCTCGATCAGAGTCGGGCCCTGGTACCACGGCATCCGGCTGCTGGCTTCCACCACGTTGTCGCCGGCCAGCGCCGACAGCGGAATTGTCCGCACATCGTCCAGGCCGAGCTGGCGCGCGAACTCCTGGTAGGCGGCGACGATGCGCGCATACACGCTTTGATCGTAATCGACCAGATCCATCTTGTTGACGGCCACCACCACGTGCGCGATTTTCAGCAACTGGGCGATGGTCGAGTGGCGCTTGGTCTGGGTCAGCAGTTCGACGCTGCCATCCGCCCCCAGCTTGACTTTCGAGACGTCGATCAGGATTACGACGGCGTCGGCGGTGGAGGCGCCGGTCACCATGTTACGCGTGTACTGCTCGTGGCCGGGCGTGTCGGCGATGATGAACTTGCGTTTCGGCGTGGCGAAATAGCGATAGGCGACGTCGATCGTGATGCCTTGTTCGCGTTCGGCTTCCAGGCCGTCGGTCAACAGCGACAGGTCGATCGTGTCGCCAACCGTGCGCTTGTGCCTGGAACGCCCGATAGCATCCAGTTGATCGGCGAAGATGCCTTTGCTGTCATACAGCAGGCGGCCGATCAGCGTGCTCTTGCCGTCGTCGACCGAACCGGCGGTGATGAAGCGCAGCAAGCCTGAGCTGTTTTCGCCGGCGGCCGGACCGACCTGTTCTGTCTGCGTTTTCAACATGGCGGCGGCCATCAGAAATACCCTTCCTTCTTGCGTTTTTCCATCGATGCTTCGGAGGTCTGGTCGTCGGCGCGGGTGGCGCCGCGCTCGGTGATTTGCGTCTGCGCGGTTTCGGCGATGATGGCCTCCACCGTGGCGGCCTCGGAGGCGACCGGGCAGGTGCAGGAAATGTCGCCGACCGTGCGGAAACGCACCGTTCGCGTTTCCACCGTCTCGCCGTCGCGCGCCGGCGTCAGGCACGTTACCGGCACCAGCATGCCGCGCCGTGGGATCACCTGGCGCCGATGGGCGAAATAGATCGACGGCAGCGCCAGTTTTTCACGTCCGATGTATTGCCAGATGTCCAGCTCGGTCCAGTTCGAGATCGGAAATACCCGCATGTTTTCGCCCGGATGCACGTGGGTGTTGTACAAGTCCCAGAGTTCAGGCCGCTGCGCCTTCGGGTTCCATTGGCCGAATTCGTCGCGGAAGGAAAAAATCCGCTCCTTGGCGCGCGCCTTTTCCTCGTCGCGGCGGGCGCCGCCAATGCAGGCGTCAAACTGGTGTTCGGCGATGGTTTCCAGCAGCGTCACCGCTTGCGCCGCATTGCGCGAATCGGTTTGCGGCTGGCGCAGGCGCACGCTGCCGCGCCGGATCGACTCCTCGACCGAGCCGACGATCAATTGTTCGCCCAGTTCGGCCACGCGGCGGTCGCGGAAGGCGATCACTTCGTCGAAGTTGTGGCCGGTGTCGATGTGCACCAGCGGAAACGGGAAGCGGCCTGGGCGAAACGCCTTTTCAGCCAGCCGCAGCAAGACCACCGAGTCCTTGCCGCCCGAAAACAGCAGCGCCGGCTTGCTGCATTCGGCCGCGACTTCGCGCAGGATGTGGATCGCTTCCGATTCCAGCCATTGCAAGTGGCGGTCATTCAGCAGCTGTATGTCGCTGGCCGGCTCTTCAAATATTCGTTCGACGACGGTATTCATACGGTTCTCGGCTTCGGGTGATGACCGGCCGGGTCCGGCTCGGTCGCTTGCTTGATTCGGACCAGCTTGCCGTCCACCACGTGCAAGCCGCATTCTTTCGATTCCGGCGTTTCCCACCACCAGCGGCCGGCGCGCAGGTCTTCGCCGGGGGCTACCGGGCGCGTGCAGGGGGCGCAGCCGATCGAGCGGTAGCCCTGATCGTGCAACGGGTTGTAGGGCACATGGTGGGCATGGATGTAATCCCAGACGTTCTGTTCCGACCAATCGGCCAGCGGGTTGAACTTCGCCATGCCGTGGGCGGCGTCATGCTCCTCGATCGCCAGCGTGCTGCGCGTCACTGACTGGCTGCGGCGCTGGCCGGTGAGCCATGCGCGCCGGCCAGCCAGCGCGCGCTGCAACGGTTCCACCTTGCGGATGCGGCAGCACTCGTGGCGTAGCTCGACGCTGTCGTAGAAGGCGTTTTCGCCGTGCCGCGCCACATAGTCCCGCACTGCTGCCGCTGCCGGTTTCCAGGCAGTGATCTGGTAACCGTAGATATCCTTGACGCGCGCCAGCATGTCCAGGGTTTCGGCATGCAAGCGTCCGGTATCGAGTGTGAAAATGCTGATCGGCAGAGCCTCGCGCAAGATCAGGTCGGTCAGCACCATGTCTTCCGCCGCCAGGCTCGAAGCCAGCGCTGCAGGCGAAAAATCGGATGCGATGCGCGCCAGCGTGGCCTTGGTCGCGGCAACCAGGTGGTCTAGTTGCAAATATTGGCTGTCATGATGCATGGGTGCCTCGAATCGGATCGAATCAGTAAGCCAGCTTGATGGCGACCCCGGTCAGCATGGTCGCCAGCAGGCCGCGCAGGAATTTTTCGGGAATCGAGCGCGCCGCCAGCGAACCGAGGGTAATGCCGGGGATCGAACCCAGTAGTAGCGTCGCCAACAACTGCCAGTCGATCGAACCGAGCCACCAGTGGCCGAGCGCGGCAACCGCGGTCAGCGGCACCGCATAGGCGATGTCGGTGCCGACGATTTCCGCCGCCGACAGGCGCGGGTAGAGCAGTACCAGCAAGGTGGCGCCGATGGCGCCGGCGCCAATCGACGAAATCGTCACCAGCGCGCCCAGCAAGGCGCCGGTCAGGACGGTGAGCAGCGCCAGCCGCCGGCCTTGCAGGTGTCTTTCCGGATGGGCGTCCAGCCAGTTCAGCATGCGCCCCTTGAACAGCAGCGCGATCACCGTCAGCGAGACCGATACCGCGATCGAATAGCGGATGAAGCGGCTGATTTCCGGCGTCAGCGCACCAAAGTGGTTCAGTCCCAGAGCGGCCAGCACGGCTGCGGGCAGCGCGCCGAGCGACAGGCGGCGGACGATTTGCCAGTTGACGGTGCCGGAGAAGCGATGCACGAAGGTGCCGGAAACCTTGGTGATCGATGCGAAGGCCAGATCGGTGCCGACCGCAGCGGAAGGCGAAATGCCGAACAGCAGCGTCAACAGCGGCGTCATCAGCGACCCGCCGCCGACGCCGGTCAGCCCGACCAGCAGGCCAACCGTAAATCCGCATGCGACGAAAGAAAGAGTCATATTGCCCCTTACAAAGTAGGGAAATCGTAATAAACTCCCCCTTTATTCCAAAGTACATAGTATTTATTTGCTTATATGTGCATTTCGCATAGCTGAATCGCAAGTACGCGTTCGCTATCGTCATTCAGGGACTGCAATGAATCTTCATCAGTTGCGCTTCGTACGCGAAGCCGTGCGCCAGAATTTCAACCTGACCGAGGCCGCCAAGGCGCTGTTCACGTCGCAACCTGGGGTGTCGAAAGCCATCATCGAGCTGGAGGAAGAACTGGGCGTGGACATTTTCCTGCGCCACGGCAAGCGGATTCGCGGGCTGACCGAGCCGGGGCGGGCGGTTCTGCAGTCGGTGGAACTGGTGCTGCAGGAAATTGACAGCCTGAAGCGGATCGGCGAGGAATTCGCGGCGCATGACAGCGGCAGCTTCACGATTGCCACCACGCACACCCAGGCGCGCTATGCGTTGCCGAAAGTGGTGCAGGCGTTCGCCCTGAAATTCCCGAAGGTGCGCTTGTCGTTGCTGCAGGGCAGTCCGCGCCAAGTGGCCGACATGGTGCATAGCGGTCAGGCTGACCTCGGAATTGCGACCGAGTCGATCGCCGCCATCGAGGGCCTGATTACCTTGCCCTCGTACCAGTGGGAGCACGTGGTCGTGGTGCCGCCCGAGCACCCGCTGCTGAAGTCAAAGGCATTGACGCTGGAAGAGATTGCCGGTTATCCGCTAATTACCTACGACAGCGCGTTTGCCGGACGCAGCAAGCTGGACCACGCATTTTCGTTGCGCGAACTGAAGCCGGACATCCTGCTGGAAGCAATCGACGCCGACGTCATCAAGACCTACGTCGAGCTGGGCATGGGGGTCGGCATCATCGCCGGCATGGCGTTTGACGCCGAGCGCGACAGCGCGCTGCGCGCGATTGCGGTCGGCCATCTGTTCGGCACCAACGTCTCGCGCATCGCGCTGAAGAAAGGCGCCTATCTGCGCAGCTATGTGTACACCTTCATTGAACTGCTGACGCCGACCATGAACCGCAAGCTGATCGAGCAGGTGATGGCCGGCGAGAAGGAAATGTACGAACTATGAGACGGCCTGCCGTGACAGCCGGGTAAAAAAATCGCTGTTAAAAAAGGAGGAGAGGACGATGGCATGACGGTTGTTCCTAAGTAAGGGTGGATGCGGGATGGTTTCAAATTCGAAAAACGCATAACGAAATAACTTTATATTCGTTTTTTGTTGGAATGATTCTCAATAGAATCCATGGCATCTCAACCACCTCAAAGATTGCCATCATGAGCCGCCTTGCCATCCAAACCATCGATTCCGCACCTGCCGAAGCCAAAGAACGCCTGCTGGTGGCGCAAAAGAACAATGGCTTCCTGCCGAATCTGCTGGGTGTGCTGGCGAATGCTCCGACTGCGCTGGAAACCTATCAGGTGGTCGGCGCCATCAATGCCCGTACCGGTTTATCGGCGGCCGAACGGGAAGTGATCCAGATCACTGCCGCCGTGCGCAACGGCTGCGGCTTTTGTGTCGCCGGCCACACCGCTGTCGCACGCAAGAAAGTCGCGATGCCGGAAGACCTGATTGCAGCCCTGCGCGGCACCCAGGCGTTGAGCGATCCGAAACTGAATGCGCTGGCGCAATTCACGCTGGCCGTGATCGACCAGAAAGGCCAGGTAGCCGATGCCACGCTGGGCGACTTCCTGGCTGCCGGCTACAGCCAGGCGAATGCGCTGGAAGTGGTGCTCGGCGTCAGCCTCGCCACTCTGTGCAACTACGCCAACAACTTGGCGCAAACCCCGATCAATCCCGAGTTGCAGGCATTTGCCTGAGCGGCACAGTCCCTCGTTCGGTTCCGCGGCGCCGTCGAGCGCCGCTGTCGCTATCCCCATTGAATTGTCTGAAAAGGAGTTGCTTCATGAGCCAGTCCGAACCCGCGGCCGCATTGCTGGAGGCGGTGGCAGCCCAGGTGCAAGCCGAGTTGGCGCCGCTGGTGACTGCGATCGACCGGGAAGGCGAGTTTCCAGCCGACTATCTACGCAAGCTGGGCGCGCTGGGTGGATTCGGCGCCAGCGTGCCGCGCGCCGCGGGCGGCCTCGGGCTTAGCCTGGCGCAGCAGATCGAAGTCACGGCCGAGGTGGGCGGCGAGTGCGGCGCGACCGCGTTCCTGGTCTGGTGCCAATCCAGTTGTGCCTGGTATTTGCAGCACGCGCCGAACCCGGCGGTGCGCGAGCGCTACCTGCGGAAAGTAGCCGGTGGCGCCCTGTTTGCAGGCACCGGCATGTCGAATGCGGTCAAGCATCTGGCCGGGCTGGAGAAAATCCAGTTGCAGGCGAGCCGCGATGGCGACGACTACATCGTCAGTGGCAACCTGCCGTGGGTATCGAATGTCGGCGTGGATCATTTGGCGATCGTCGCGGCCGCGGTTGAAAACGGCGGTTACGTGATGTTCGCGATCAAGGGCGACGCCCCCGGCCTGCAATTGCACTCCTGCCCCGAATTTTCCGGGTTGGAAGGCACGCGCACTCTGAACCTGCGTTTTAAGGAGGCGCGCATTGCCGCCGACCACGTACTGGCGCATCCGCATCAGTTTGCGTCGTATCTGGCACGGATCAAGGCCGGGTTCGTGCTCGGCCAGACCGGAATGGGTTTCGGTGTGATTCAGGGTTCCCTGAAAACCATCCGCGAAAGCAACGTCACGCACGCTGCGGTCAACGCCTTCCTGGATGACCAGGGTGCTGAGTTGGCAGTGGAGCTGGCCGGGTTGAAGGCGCAAGCGGCAGCGCTGGCGCACCAGGCGCAAAACGGCGATGCGCCGATCCTGGAGGCCTTGAAAGTGCGCGCGCGCACGTCCGAGCTGACCCTGAAAGCCGCACATTCCGCCGTGCTGCATGCCGGTGCCAAGGGTTATCTGATGCGCCATCCGGCGCAGCGGCGCCTGCGCGAAGCTGTGTTCGTCTCCATTGTTACGCCGGCATTGAAGCACTTGCGCAAGGAGATTCACGACCTCGAGCAGGCCGCATTGCGGCCGGCGGCGGAGGCGGCGTAATGACCCAGATAGCGGCCAAGGCGGTGCAATGGATGTGCGGTCCGTGCGGTTTCATCTATGACGAAGCGGTCGGCATACCGGAGGACGGCATTCCGCCCGGCACGCCGTTTGCCGACATCCCGGACGATTGGGAATGTCCCGATTGCGGCGTCGGCAAGACGGATTTTTTTCTGCTTCCGGACTGAGGGCCACATGAAGGGAAACGCATGACCCGCGCAACCGGATCAGAACGGCCAATTGTCTTGAATGCGCAGCAGATCGAGCTCAGCTATGGCCGCGCCAACCAGCCGGCCAATACCGTACTGCGCGATTTTTCGCTGCAACTGGCAGCCGGCGAAGTGGTGGCAGTGCTCGGCCCGAGCGGCGTCGGCAAGTCCTCGCTGCTGCGGGTGCTGGCCGGGCTGCAGGCGCCTGACAAGGGTACCGTGCATGTGCATGGCGAACGCTTGCAGGGGCCGCATCCGCGTCTGGGTTTCGTGTTCCAGGATCCGTGCCTGCTGCCGTGGCTGACACTGGAGGAGAACGTCGGTTTCGGCCTTGACTTCAAGCATCAGCCGCAGATCAGCATCGCCGAAAAAAAGGAGCGAGTGCGCTCGGCGATCGCCGAAGTCGACCTGCAGCGCGCGGCGGCGCGCTATCCGGCCGAACTCTCGGGTGGCATGGCGCAGCGCACCGCATTGGCGCGCAGCTTGGCGCGGCAGCCGGAAATCCTGTTGCTGGACGAGCCGTTTTCCGCGCTTGATGAAATCACCCGCAGCGAGATGCAATCCCTGCTGCAGCAGATCACCTCGCGCCATCAAACTTCGGCGGTTCTGGTCACGCACGATATCGACGAAGCGCTGATCCTGGCCGATCGCATCCTGCTGATCGGCCTGTATCCGGGCCGCCTGATCGGCGAGTGGCATATCGACCTGCCGCATCCGCGCGACGAGGTTGCGGCCGAACTGACCGAGGTACGAGTCGAAATCGTGCAGGCATTGCGCGATGCCCGGCGCGCGATTCCCAACCCACACCATGTGCATGCCTGAGGCAGGCTTTAGAAAACGACAAGGAAAACCGATTCATGAAAACCAAACCCGCACCCGACAACCTGGTCGCCGCAGGGCGCCGCGAATTCCTGAAACGCTCGACGGCAGTCGGCGCGATGGGTGCGCTGCCTCTGTTGCAGAGCGCCAGCCAGGCGTTGGCGGCCGAGCAGAACGAGCCGGTCAAGATCGGCTACCTGCCGATCACCGACGCTGCGCCGCTGCTGGTCGCGCATGGCAACAAGATTTTTGAAGCGCAAGGCCTGCAGGTCGAGAAGCCGCGCCTGTTCCGCAGTTGGGCGCAGATCATCGAGGCGTTCCTGGCCGGTCAGGTGAATGTGGTGCATCTGCTGATGCCGATGACGATCTGGGCACGCTACGGCAGCAAGGCGCGCGCCAAGGTGGTGGCATGGAATCACATGGAAGGCTCGAGCCTGACGGTGCTGCCGGAAATCAACAGCCTGGCCGACCTGGGCGGCAAGACGGTGGCGATTCCGTTCTGGTACTCGATCCATAACGTGGTGCTGCAGCACCTGCTGCGCGGCCAGGGCCTGGAAGCGATCAGCGAAGGCACCCCGGGTCCGAAGCAGGTCAAGCTGGTGGTGATGTCGCCCGGCGACATGCTGCCGGCGCTGGGCACCAAGCAGATTGCCGGCTATACCGTGGCCGAGCCGTTCAATGCGCTGGCTGAAACACTGAAGGTCGGCAAGATCTGGCGCTTCACCGGCGATGTCTGGAAGGATCACGCCTGCTGCGTGGTGTTCATGCACGAGCGCGACCTTGAGCAGCGCCCGGAGTGGTCGCAGAAAGTGGTCAACAGCATCGTCCAGGCGGAAGCCTGGATCCGCGATCACCGCGACCAGGCCGCGCACCTGCTGGCGAAGGACAATCCGGCACAGTACACGCCGCATGCCTACGACACGCTGGCGCAAGTGCTGGCGCCGCACGAGGAGTTGACGCCCAAGTACAGGGCATCGGGTGCCGTACGCAATACCGACTGGAACGAAAAGCGGATCGATTTCCAGCCGTATCCGTTCCCCAGCTACACCGAAGAACTGGTGAAGATGCTGAAGCAAACCACCGTCCTCGGCCGCAACGATTTCCTGCAGGCGCTCGACCCCGCCTTCGTGGCGCGCGATCTGGTGGACGACCGCTTCGTCAAGAAAGCGATTGCCGATGTCGGTGGCCTGAAGGCGTTCGGCTTGCCGAATTCGTTCACGCGGCGCGAAACGATTGCGCCGAAATAAGGCGATGCGGCCATTGCACCAGGAGCAGATCATGGAAACGATACTCAAACTGTCCCGCCACTCCCCGCGCAGCGCACAACTGCTCCTGAGCCTCGGCGGGCTGGCGACGCTGGTCCTGCTGTGGGGCCTCTCGACGCAGTGGCTGCAACACAGCATCTCGCTGGCCCAGTTGTTGAGCCCGAAAGAAACTTTCGACAGCCTGGTTCAATTGCTGGCGCAGAATCAGTTGACCATGCACACGCTGACCAGCATGAAGCGGGTGCTGGTCGGCCTCGCGTTGGCCCTGGTATTGGGAATTCCGATCGGGCTCGCGGTCGGCACTTCGCGCATGCTGGAAAACAGCACCAACAGCGCATTCCAGTTCCTGCGCATGATCTCGCCGCTGTCGTGGATGCCGATCGCGGTGATGGTGTTCGGCATCGGCGATGCGCCGATCTACTTCCTGCTGAGCTTCGCCGCCGTCTGGCCGATCATCCTCAACACCGCCGCCGGCGTGCGCCAGCTCGATCCGAAGTGGCTGATGCTGGCCAAGAGCCTATCCGCCACGCGGCGCGAAGTGCTGTTCAAGATCGTCATGCCCGGCATCCTCGGCAATATCCTGACCGGCTTGCGGCTGGCGATCGGCATCGTCTGGATCGTGCTGGTGCCGTGCGAAATGCTGGGCGTCAGTTCCGGTCTCGGCTACTTCATCCTGGATACCCGCGACCGGCTGGCGTATTCGGAATTGATGGCGGTGATCGTGCTGATTGGCGCGCTCGGCTTCCTGCTGGACGGTCTGGCGCAAAAACTGTATCGGCGCTGGACTCACAGCACGCAAGGCAATTGAGCGCGATTCCGTCCGCAGCGATCGGCGCCGCGCGCGTTTAGCGGTATTTGCCGCAGGCTATAATCGGCCATCTTTGTGCAGACATTCAGGATGACCGATGAAACTTGCCACTCTCAAGGACGGCAGCCGCGACGGCCAACTGGCCGTGGTGGCGCGCGACCTGAAAAGCGCCGTGCTGGCGGACGGCATCGCGCCGACGCTGCAGCGGGCGTTGGACGACTGGAACTTCATCGCGCCGCAACTCGAACAGCTTTATAGCGACTTGAACGATGAGCGTGCCCGGCACGCGTTCGAGTTCAATCCGAAGCGCTGCATGGCGCCATTGCCGCGCGCCTTCCAGTGGGCTGACGGTTCCGCCTATGTCAACCATGTCGAACTGGTGCGGCGCGCGCGCCATGCCGAGATGCCGGAATCGTTCTGGCACGATCCGCTGATGTACCAGGGCGGCTCCGACGATTTCCTTGGCCCGGCCGACGACATCGTGCTCGGTTCGGCCGAATGGGGCATCGATTTCGACGGTGAAGTGGCGGTGATCACCGGCGACGTGCCGGTGCAAAGTGCGCCGGAGACGGCGGCGCAGCAGATCCGGCTCTTGATGCTGGTGAATGACGTTTCCTTGCGCAACCTGATTCCGGCCGAGCTGGCCAAGGGCTTTGGTTTCCTGCAGTCGAAGCCGGCCACGGCCTTTTCGCCGCTGGCGGTGACGCCCGACGAACTGGGCGGCGCCTGGCAGGATGGCAAGGTCCATCTGCCGCTTCTGGCCACCTGGAACGGCGTGCTGGTTGGCAAACCGCAGGCTGGGGTCGACATGGTGTTCAACTTCCCGCAATTGATTGCGCATCTGGCCAGGACGCGCAACGTGCGCGCCGGCTCGATCGTCGGTTCCGGCACTGTTTCCAACAAGGATGCCAGCAAGGGTTACACCTGCATCGCGGAAAAGCGCTGCCTGGAAACGATTGCCGACGGCGCGCCGAAGACGCCCTTCATGCAGTTCGGCGACACCATCAAGCTGGAAATGCTGGATGCGAATGGCAAGTCGATATTTGGCGCCATCGACCAGACCGTGGTGCAGCATGCGGCCGGCGGCAGGGCGCGCTGAGCGCATGCTGCAGCAAAACCCGTTCCAAGCGGTTTCTTTTTCACTTTTCATTTCGGAGAACCACATGCAATTTCGACCCTTGCGCTGCCTCGCCGGCCTCTCCCTGCTGGCGCTGGCCTTCGGCAGTTCGTCCGCGTTCGCCCAGATCAAGATCGGCGTCAACATCTCCACCACCGGCCCGGCGGCCGCGATTGGTGCCCCCACCAAGAATGCGATGCTGCTGTGGCCGAAGGAAATCGCCGGCCAAAAGGTCGAGTACTTCATCCTGGATGACGGCTCGGACGCCACCAACGCGGTGCGCAATGTGCGCAAGCTGACCACAGAACAGAAGGTCGACGTGATTGTCGGCCCGAATACCACGCCGAACGCTCTGGCGCTGCTGGACGTGGTGTCCGAAGCGCAGACGCCGATGATCACGCTGGCCGCTTCCTCGTCGATCGTCGAACCGATGGACGCCAAGCGCGCCTGGGCCTTCAAGATGCCGCAGAATGACTCGCACATGGCGACCATCCTGACCCAGCACATGGCCGATCACGACATCAAGACGGTCGCTTTCATCGGCTTCAACGATGCCTATGGCGAGGGCTGGTGGCGCGAATTCGCCAAGCTGGCCGAGCTGCGCAAGATCAAGGTGCTTGCCAGCGAGCGCTACGCCCGCACTGACACCAGCGTTACCGGCCAGATCCTGAAGATCATGGCGAGCAAGCCGGACGCGGTGCTGATTGCCGCTTCGGCGACACCGGCGGTGCTGCCGCAGAAAACCCTGGTCGAGCGCGGCTACAAGGGCCGGATCTACCAGACGCATGGCATCGGTACGCTGGAGTTCCTGAAGGTCGGCGGCAAGGATGTCGAGGGCACTTTCTTCCCGACCGGGCCGGCGGTGGTGGCCAAACAACTGCCGGCCGCCAACCCGGTGAAAAAGACCGCGCTGGATTTCACCAATCGCTACGAAGCTGAATACGGCCAGGACACGACGACACAATTCGCCGCCGACGCTTGGGGCGCCTACCTGCTGATCGCCAACGCCGTGCCGCAGGCGCTGAAGACTGCGCAGCCGGGCACGGTACAGTTCCGCAGCGCGCTGCGTACCGCGCTGGAAAACACCAAGAACCTGACCGTGCCGCAGGGCGTGATCAACATGAACCCGCAAGACCACGTCGGCCTCGACCAGCGCTCGCGCGTGATGGGGCAGATTCGCGGCAACAAGTTTGCCTATGCGTATGGCGGTTGAGTTTGCCGGCTTCGCTCGGTGATTAATTAACGTGAGCGTCAGTGAAACCAGGGGTAGAGCTTTTTGCGGTTGTTTATGAAAATCCGACCTTGCCCCTGTTTATCCAGATCATCGATGCCGAATAGACAATTTGCCAAGCCGGGGGCAACCACGTTGCTCGCACTATTGGTATCTGCTTCGAGTTTGGTGTTCGCCCAGAATCTGCCGTCGCCTTCCAGGGCTGTGTATAAATGCGATGTCGCTGGAAAGAAAGTCTATTCGGACTCACCTTGTCTTGGCGCTGAGAAGATTGATGTCGAACCAACGCGCGGACTCAATAAATCCTCCGGCCGTACGTTGGTCGGCCCTGACGTCAGTCGGGAGCATCGGAGAGAGGCATTCGCCGACGCTGTCCGCCCCTTGACCGGGATGGATGCGAAACAACTGGATGTCCAGTCTCGCAGGATGAAGCTGAGCGCGGATGCGCAGCGAGAATGCCGCCGCCTGGATGCAAGCATTCCGGCCGGCGAAAGTGAGGAAAGGCGCGCAACCGGACAGGCGCTGGCGCAAGTTCAGATTCGTTTGCTCGGCATGCGGAAACGCTTCCGGGAACTGGGATGTTGAGGAAAATACCAGGAGCCACAGTATCGTTGTGGCGCTGGCCCAACTCCAGAAATCGGGAGGCGTCCCGGACGGCGCGCCAATTTGGAAAATTTTTCCGGAGGCACGATCAGTTTTCAGGTTCGGGCAGCTGCAGGTCCGAGGTGTCGGCGCATACCCAGCGCAAATATTCGCGGGTGGTGTCGATGCAGCCGCCATCCTGATAGACACCGCTTGGCTCCCGGTGCCGCAGCATTTCCCGCATGATGCGCTGTGTCTCGACCGGGTCCGCGATCGATTCGCGCACGTGCTGTTCAACCAACGCTTCATCCATTCGCAAGTCGCCGGCCGCATCGCGGAAGGTCGCGTTTCGCCAATGATAGATTTCGAGGCATTTCCTGGTGAGCGTATAGGGTTGGGTTGATTGCCAGAAATTGTTGAATAGGCCATTGCCGAGATACAGGACCCAGGATCCCTCGTAGCCGCTGGCATCCGACGAGTGGGCATCGGGGTTGCGGAACCAGACCCGGTCTCCGGGAACGTAATACTTAAGCGGCAGCGGGTCGGTCATTGAGCCGTGTTCGCGCAGGAACACCTGGTGGAATTCGCCCGACATGATGGCGCGCGATTCCCAGTGTCGCTGCAGCCGCGCGAGCAGGTCCGGATTGCATACCGTTAATTCCTGCGCAACCCCGAGCAGGATCACATACTCGCTGGCGCGGTAGCAGGAGAATCCGTAACGGATGCCGGAGGCATCCGGTTGGGTCGCCTTTTTCAGCGCGGCGATCAGGGATTTGCCGGGCAAAAGAGTGAATCCGCGGCCCTTGGCGTAGGTCCAGTAATCGGCCGGCCGCTCGGCCTCGCTGGTACGGAAGGAAAGTTCGGTCTTGCGCGCCGCGGCGACGATGTTTTGCCGGATGCGGACCGCCGATATCAGTTCGGCGCAGGACGGAAACTGGAACGGGCGTGGACCGAGCAGCATCGCCAGCAGGATTTCCCGTTCCAGATCGGGGCCGCTCTGATCCGTGCCGAGGCCGAGTCTTCGGCATAACTGCAGGGTGTCGAAATCGGGCGCCCATTCGTTGCGGAATTCGCGGCGCAGGCTGAAGCGGGCAGCGGGGCCGCCGGCCTCCGATTCCTGGCTTGTTTCCACGTACTGCCGGAGGGTGAGCCGATCGAGAAGACCGAGGAATTTTCGTGTCTCCGCGTTGGTATCCGCGGCGCTGGCTCCCTGTAGCAGGATCCCGCCGCTGGTTTCGTCCCTCCCGTTGCACGATGCCGCCATGCGCGCGTCTCCCCGCTTTCGCTGAACGTATCTGTTTTATCCGCCGGCCATTGCAGCGGTTTTGTTTTTGCAAGGGCAGCATGCGCTGCCGATGTGCTCGTGCTGATTCCGAAGCAGCGGGGTTTCCCGCACGAACGAATGGGCGACAGACTACTCCCGGCGACCTGTGGCGGTCAATCGGGGTGGTTGGTCGTGATGGCTTGAGCGAGGGATTCCTGCCGGCCGGCGATCTTGCAATACCGGCCGCCGGGACTAGCGGTTTTTGAAATGCGGCAAAGGGATCGGACTGGAGGGTAGTGGCAGGCGGCCGAGAGGGAGTTCGATCCAGTGGTGGAATGCCGCTCCGGCCGCCAGGCTGGCCGCCCATGCCAGCAGCATGCCGCACGCCTGTACCAGGGGCTCGGCCGGCGCAAAGCGGGTGAATGCGGCGTTTACGATCAGGCATACCGGAAAGTGAACCAGAAATACCGAGTAGGAAATCCGCCCCAGGCGGTTGATCAGGGCCGTTCCGCGCCCGCTGTCTGTGAGCCGGATGCGGCCGGCCAGTGCCAGCAGGCATGCGACGGCCAGCGCCAGCGCAATGCGGCTACGGAAATCGATCGTCAGCGCCGCCAGCGTCGGCAGCACGATCGTTGCCAATAGAAGCAGGGAGGTGGCTGGCGGGCGGGTTCGATCGCCGGCCCACCATGCCAGGATGCCCAGCCCGTAGCTACCGAAGAAATACAATGCCCAGGCATCCCAGTCGGCATCCCGATTGAAGTACAGCAGCGAGGTGCTGGCGACCGCTGCGATCAGGACTGGCCGCAGCCATGGCGTCGGCCGCCTAGCGGTGAGGTTGCCGGACCACCACAGCAGCAACGCGGTGACGGCATACAACTGGAAATCGATGGCGACATACCAGGCGCCGGCCGACACCGCTTCATAGCCGAGGATGTCATGCAGCAGGAAGACATAAGATAAAAGCTGCGGCAATTGCGGGAGCGCTGATATCGAGTCGTGTTCCATCCATTGGCCGGCCCAGGCCGAGGCCATGATCGCCAGCCCGGTCGCCGCCAGGAATGGCGGTACCAGTTTGGCGTAGCGCCGCCACACGATTGCCAGCGGATTGGGAAGCGCCGCATGGCCTTTCGGGCACAATGACTTGGCCGCCAGGAAACCTCCGATTACCAGGAATACCTGTACCGCGATGCGCGCATCGGAGCCCAGCCAGTCGATCAGTTCCGAGGCCAGCGGCCGAGCATGGTCCGCCATCGGGCCGTAGAACGCCAGATGGTGTAGCACGATCAATTGCGCGGATACGGCCTTGAGCAGGTTGATGACGCAAAACGGCGCGTGGCCGGTGCCATTGACGGCACCGGGAAATGAAGATGGTGTCACGGGGAATGTTGTTATTGCTGTTGCCCCATTTTACTTCGTTGGCGGTGAACGTGTACTGCGTGCGCGACGCATGGCAAAGGGGCGCTGCACATCACCGCTGGTGACGGCAAGCTTTTCTTATCCCTTCAGATCTTTATCCGGAGCCGTTCCAGATGCGCCGAATTCGGATTGCCGAAGCCAGTCAATCCGACAGGCGGTTTCAAAGACGAAGTGCAACACCGATCAACGGAAGGAGGGCGAGATGCGCTAGCATTCGAACCCTTTGACCAGCCAGTCGAAAGTTGCCGAATATGCGCTATACGCACCTCACCCGAGACGAACGATACCAAATTCACGAACTGCAGGCAGACGATCATTCAGTCAGCGAGATTGCGCGCCGGCTGGGGCGGCATCGCTCGACGATCAGTCGCGAACTGCGGCGCAACCGGGGCGTGCATCAATGGCGGCCTGGCCAGGCACACGATAAAGCCTTGGCACGGCAACAGAACAGTCGTAATGCGAGCCGGGTTGCCGACGCCGCCTGGTTGGCGGTTCAGGCCTATATCCGCCTGGACCTGTCGCCCGAACAAGCGATCCACCGCCTGACGCTGGAACGGGGCAGCCCGATCGGCATCAGTCATGAGAGCGTCTATCAACGGATCTACGCCGATCGGCGTGGCGGCGGCGATTTGATCCGGCACTTGCGCAGCCAGAAACCCCGGCGCCAGCGCCACGGCAGCGGCCGGCGGCGTCGGGGAATCCTGCCGGGCCGGATCGGCATCGAGCATCGTCCCCTGATGGTCGAGCAACGCCTGCGGCTGGGCGATTGGGAAGGCGACACCGTGATTGGCAAAGGCCAGCAAGGGGTGCTGGTGACGCTGGTGGAACGGCGGTCGCGCTTCACCCTGGCCGCCCCAGCCAACAGCAAGCAGGCCGAGGGCGTGGGTGCGGTGGTGGTCGATTTGCTCAGCCCGCATCGGCGGGTGTGCCACACCATCACCTTCGACAACGGATCGGAATTCGCCGACCACGCCTTGATCAGTGCCCGCCTGCGGGCCGATGTCTACTTTGCCCGCCCCTATCATTCCTGGGAGCGCGGCCTGAATGAAAACACCAATGGCTTGCTCCGGCAGTATTTCCCGAAGAACACCAATCTGAAAACCGTCAGCCAGCAAGCGCTCCAGGCCGCCGTCGACAAACTCAACCACCGCCCCCGCAAATGCCTTGGTTACAGAACCCCGCATGAGGTCTTTTACAACCTTGCTACACTTCCTCTGGATTTAGCCTATGTTGCACTTCGTGTTTGAAACCGCGACAAGATTAAGCAGAGTATGTTGAAATAAATGCCATAATCCGCCCGGAATGGGCGGTTATGGATAGGAGTATGTTGATAGTGGGGCGGTTTTCTAGGCGGCCAGGCGCGTGCTGTCGCGGCAGCCGTCGAGCAGGAACGCCAGTCCGATCACCAGCACCAGTTCACCCTCGGCCGAGCGCGCCGTGCCGTTGATGCCGGTCACCGCCAGGGCAGTCAGCGGCTTGATTACCAGGTCGGCTGTGCTGTCCACCGCTTCCACCGCCAGGATGTAGGGTTGCGGTGCCATGATCACGATGCCGACCTGTTCGGTGCCGGGTGTGTAGCCAAGCACGGCGGCCAGCGAACGCACAGGCAGTGGCCGTCCCTGGTCGCGCAGGACCGGCGCGCCACCCACCTTGTCGAAGTCGTCAGGTAATTCCACCACGCGCTGCACCACGGCCATCGGCAGCGCCAGGATCGCGCCGGCGGTGCGCACCAGCAGGGTCGGTACGATCGAGAGTTCGATCGGCAGCCGGATCAGGAAGCGGGTGCCGCGGCCCATCACCGAATCGATCCGAATCGCGCCGCGGTGCTTTTCCACCGCGGTGCGTACCACGTCCATGCCGACCCCGCGCCCGGAAACGCTGGAGGCGACCTGCTTGGTCGAGAAGCCAGGCAGAAACACCAGGTTCAGCGCTTCTTCATCGGTGGGCGCGGCGTTCTCCGCGATCAGCCCCTTGGCAATCGCTTTCTTGCGCAGTTCGTTGGGATCGATGCCCTTGCCGTCGTCGCCCACCTCGATCATCACGCTGCTGCCTTCCTGCCAGGCTTTGAGCGTGATCGCAGCCTTGCCCGGTTTGCCGGCTGCCAGCCGCACCTCGGCGTCCTCGATCGCGTGGTCAAGCGAGTTGCGCAGCATGTGCACCAGCGGATCATAGAGGCTGTCGACCACCACCCGATCGACCTCGGTTTCGGCGCCTTCGATGACCAGCTCGACCTCCTTGCCGAGGTCCTTGGCCAGTTCGCGCACCAGGCGCGGGAATTTCTGGAACAGCCGACCGACCGGCTGCATCCGGGTCGAGAGCGTGGCGCGCTGCAGCTCGGTTGAATAGCGTGAAGCGCGGTTCAGGGTTTCGGCCAGCGCCGTCATCAGTTCGGTGGCGGCATCCTCGAACTTGAATTGCGCGAGCTTTTCCAGCAGCACGCTGGCCTGGTTGGCCGCCTGCACCGATTCTCCGGCCACTTCCAGCAGCGCGTCCAGCTTGATGGCGTCGATGCGGATGCTGTCTTCCTTGACCGGTGCTGCGGCAGCGCGGGTTTCCGGCTGGCGTCGTTCGATGCCGTCCCAGCCGCTGGCGGCGGCGCCCGCTGCCGCGGTGGTTGCTGCACCGTCGATCGCCGCGCCGTCGGTTGCAACTGGTTCGGCTTCGAGGCCGGTCACCGCATGGTACAGCGCCGCCCAATCGGGGCCGCTTGCGGCGGATGAATCGGGGTTGCCGGGCGGGGCTGCGGCGGCCGGTGCGGCGGTCGGTGCCGCTCCGCCTTCGATTGCCTGCTTCAGGATCGCTTCGAGCGAACCCGGCATCGCGGATAACTGTTCCGGCTGGGCGCCGTTGGCCAGATCGGTCAGTTGGTCGGCCACAAAGCCGCTGGCTTGCAGTGCCGCTTCGATCGCGATGCCGGTTACCGGCGCCTTGCCGGTACGCAGCGCGTCAAACAGATTTTCGGTCAAATGGCAGGCGGAAACCATGGCCGGCAGTCCCATGAAGCCGGCGCCGCCCTTGATGGTGTGGAACGAGCGGAACACCGCGTTCAGCGTTTCCATGTTATCCGGCTGCCGTTCCAGCGCCAGCAGGTGTTCCTCGACGTTGGTGGCCAGCTCGAGCGCTTCCACCACGAAATCCTTGAGCATGTCGTCCATCAGAAACCCAGGCTCTCAAGCAGGCTGTCGACGCCGTCCTGCTCCATGGCGGCACCGGGCGTGGAAGGGCCTTGCATCAGTTCGGCCGGGCGTGCCGCCGTTTCGGCTTGCGCGGCCAGCAGCTCGGCTGGCGCATTGTCGCGCAGCAGTTGCGCCAGTTCGCGTTCGGCGGTGTGCGTGATGGTGACGATTTTCTTGATCAACTGGCCGGTGATGTCCTGGAAATCCTGCGCCATCATGATTTCCAGCAGCCGCGCCTTGGAGGCTTCGGCGGCATCCGTCACGGTAGCGGTGAATGCACGCGAATCGCTGGCCAGTTGCTTGAATTCCTCGATGCCGAGGTTGCCCGCGTACAGCGCTTGCCAGCGGTCGCCGATTTCCTTCGATTGCCGGGCCAGTTCCTCCTGCAGCGGGATGCCCTCGTCGATCACGTTCAGCACCTTGTTCGCAGCCTGTTCGGTCAGCGTCGCCACGTATTCCAGGCGGCCCTTGGCATCGGTGATTTGCGAGGCGACGTCGGACAGCGAGCGGTCATAGCCAAGTTCGCGCAGCGAATCGTGCAGCAGGCGCACGATGCCGCCCAGGCGTTCGTACATTCCCTTGTCGGCTACGTTTTCGGGCTGGCTCGCCGCGGCGGGGGTGGCACTGTCGGCGTTGGCAACCACTGCCTCGACGGCCGGCGCCGCACTGGCCTCGCTGCTCACCGGCGGAGTGCTGGCGCCGCCATGTTGCTGCGCCGCCGATATTTCGTCGAATAAAGCATCCAGATCAACAGCGTCATCCATAGTCAAGGCTTCTCCATTGTTTCAGCGAGCGGGTCCGGCATGGGTGCCGGGAAATCGGGTTACAAGCGGCGCCTGCGCGCAGGCCGGTGTTTATGCGGCGCATCACAGTATATCGGCAGCGCCGCGTCAATCTGTAGGTGCCTCATGCCGGTTTCGCCTCGGTGCACGCCGATCGGTCATGGTGCGATGGCGACCCCAGGAAATCGATGACGGCCTCGAACAGCGGTTCGCCAGCATCGGCGAAGGCATCGCAAATCGTCAAGTGATTGGCGGTGGGCAGGGCGATGTCGTTCCGATGGCCGGCGTTCCAGGCCTGGCCGATCAGCGCATTCTGGCGCTTGAATTCGTCCGATTCGAGGCCGCCGACGGCGGTGATGAAGGGCGTCGCCAGCGCTGGCGACAGACCGGCCGGCGACAACCGCGCGGCGCGCTGCGGCGTCAGCCGCAAGTCGGACTGGACGAACGGCGCATGAACCAACGGCGCGAGATCATACAGGCCGGACAACAAAATCCCGGCATGCAACAGATCGGGCGGCAGGTCGCTCTCGAGTTGGGGCCAGTCGCTGGCCAACAGCATCGCCGCCAGATGGGCGCCGGCCGAATGGCCGGCCACGCAGATGCGCGCCGGGTCGAAATCATAGTGCTCGGCATGGCGGTACAGCCAGATCAGCGCCTGTTGCTGCTGGCTGACGATCTGCTCGATGCCGGCTTCCGGTGCCAGCGTATAGTTGGTCAGCGCGACATTGAAGCCGGCGCGTGTGTAGGCTGGCGCAATGAAGGAAAAATCGGATTTGTCGAGCGAGCGCCACCAGCCGCCGTGGATGAACACTAGCAATGGCGCATCGCTGCGGCTGGCCGGGAAGAAATCCAGACGCTCGGCGGGAGCGCCGCCATACGCCAAGTCGAGCAGCGCCGCGCTGCCGCGCCGCACCCGTTCCGATTCGCGCACCCAGCGCGTGAAGACGTAGGGGTGATCCGGAATCGCGGCGCGCGCGTCGTACTGCTGGCTGTAGTATTCGATGGGGTCTTGCATCAGGAGCAGGCCGAAAAAGTTGCTCTAGTTTAACGTTTTGTGCTCCCGTGCGCACTGTCAAAGTAGGTTGATTTCGCGGGCGGACGCCGGTCAGCGCTTCCTGCACGGATCGCGGCTGGTTTGTATGCTCTTGGCTGGGCACTGCCGCAGATATCGGCATTACTCGAAATTGCCATTTGAGAAATTTTTGAATGATCCGGTGGCAGCTTCCTGCGCCAAGGAAAATTCTGTTGCGTACTCGCGGTAGGTGAGGGCGGATTGCCGGATCAGATCGCGCTTGCGCTGGTCCAGACGCGCAATCGGACGTGCTGGACGGCCACCCCATAGCCAGCCGCTTTCCATTACCTGGCCCCGCGTGGTGGTAGAACCGGCGGCGAGCAGCAGGTCGTCCTGCACTACCGTACCCGGCGCCAGCGTGCTTCCCATGCCGACCAGGACCAGATCGCCTACCGTGCAGTCATGCAGCAGCACGTTATGGCCGATGGTGGTGTCTTTCCCGACCATAACCGTGCGTTCGCTCGACCGCAAAATGCTGTTGTCCTGTACGTTGGCGCCGGCTGCGATGGCGATGCCGTGGCCGCCATCGTCCACGACGCAACCGAACCACAGGCTGCTCCCTTCTCCCATACGCACTTCTCCGATGCCGCCAACCGTGGCTGCGAGATATCCCTCCGCATTGCTTGCCGCCCCAGCCAGATAATAGGTACTCGGCACCGCCGATGGAAGCGCCAGCGCACGCGTGCGGATACGGTCGTGCAGCGCGTCCAGTTCAGCCGCATCGACCGGGCGCACCGGGACTGCCGGCACGCCCTCGCACCAGTGGCCGGGCGGCAGCTCGCTGCGCGGGAAGACCACCGAGCCGCGCGCAACCACCGAACCATGGCCGATCACGCTGCCATCGAGAATCGAGACATCGTCTTCGATCACGCAATCATTGCCGACGGTGCAGGCATGTACCACGGCGTTCGCACCGATGGTCACGCGGTCGCCGATGGTCGTGCCGTAGACGGCATGCGCAATATGGACGGTGCTGTGCGCGCCGAGATGCAACTCGCTGCCCGCCTTGATCACATGGCCGTCGGCGCGCAGCACGGCAAAGGGCTCGAGCACGGCCCCGGCTCCCAGCGTGACGCGGCCCAGGACGGCGCTGCCGGCTGCGGCCCGCAAGGTGGAGCATTGCAGTGACGGGGTGATGCCGTGGTAGGGCAGTACGAAAGGTGTATTCGGAAGCGGGTTCATGGTGGAAGGCGCGATAGGTAACGAGGCTCGCCGGCTGCGGCAGCTGGTACAAGCCGATTCGGCGTACCGGCGGGCAGTGGTCCAATTCAGGCACCTGCCCGAAGCAATATCGAGCGGACTGCGGCTTGCGGCTGTAGCCATCCCGCAGGCCGGGAAACGACGGCCAAGTTTATGGCTTCCCACGGGAAAAAGATAGGGTTGTCGTCAATGTAGGGAGTGGAGTCCGGCGTGCACATGATGGTCTTCCAGAAACCGGTCGCCGGTTTGAACTTGCAGCGGCAAATGGCCCGGATTTTGATCACAGGCTTTTCAATCCACGAATATTGCATGGGCATCGGGCTATGCCCGGCCTCCATAAATGAATTGCGAAACGATAGCTTTCTTGAGATTGACTCGGGTGCTGCCGCCCACATACACTGGCATGGTTTTGGTGCACGCCGGCATGTTCATGCCGGCAGTTAAACGGGAAACACGGTGCTTCGAAAGAATGGTTGAAGCCTGCGTGTGCTGCCCCCGCAACGGTAAGCAAGTGTCGCTTCGGCGACTGGCCGCCTCTCAATACCACTGTGCGCTTTTGCATGGGAAGGTAAGGCGGACCGATTTGTGAGCCCGGATACCGGCCAGAACAGGTGGAAGTGCCGCGAACGGGGATCTTTGCAACCATGAAGCCATGTCAGCGCGAACCTGCGCCGCACATAGCTCATTGCTGTTTTCGATTCCTGTCAGGGCCTTCTGTTGAATCCGGTGTGCGGGGACGCAGGCCGGAGGTTCCCAATCGAAAACACATCATGACTTCTTCCGTTTTTCGCAACGGTGCTGGCGTTGGGCCAGCGCTCGCGCTCGTTTCCGTTTTTTCCATTCTTGCCGCCGACACGCTGGCCCAGGTTCCGGCCTTAACCGACATCAGGCTGGAGCCGGTGGTCGTGACCGCTTCACGCTTCGCCAACGATCCGGCGTTCAGCCCGATTGGCGCCACCGTGATCAGCGCCGAGCAAATCCGCGATGCCGGCGTCGCCGACGTCAATCAGGCGATCCGCAAGATCGGCGGCGTCTATGGCCGCCAGAACCTGGTCGGCACGCAGGACTATTCATTGGATTTGCGTGGCTTTGGCGACACCAGCGATCAGAACATGGTGATCCTGCTGGACGGCGTGCGATTGTCACAAAACGAGCAGGCGACGGCCTTGCTGTCGTCGATTCCGATCGAATCGGTGGAGCGCATTGAAATCGTGCGCGGTGGCAGCAGCGTGCTGTACGGCGAAGGCGCCACTGGCGGCACCATTCAGATCATCACCAAGCGGGTGCAGCGCAACCAGTTGCGCGGTTCGGTGGCGGCCGAGGCCGGCTCCTATGGCCACAAGGAACTGCGCGCCTCGCTGGCCAAAGGCTGGGACAATTTTGCGCTCGATGCAAACCTCAGCAAGCAGCGCGCGGACAACTATCGCGCCAACAACGCCGCCGACCAGGGCAATTTCACCGGCGGCATCCAGTGGGGCGACCAGCAGGGCCGGGTCGGCCTGCGGGTGGATTCTGCGCGCCAGAATTCGCGGCTGGCGGGACCGCTCTCCCTGGCGCAATTCGAAGCGGACCCGCGCCAAACCGTAAAGCCGAACGATTTCGCTTCGTACGATGTCGATCGTTATACGCTGTTTGGCGAGCGCCGCCTGGGCGCCTTCGAGCTGGCGGCGGAATTTTCCCATAGCGAGAAGACCGGCAGGCTGTTTGAAGACTATGGCGGCGGCTTCAGCACCGCCACCGAAGCCCGCACCCGCGTCAACCAGTTTTCTCCGCGCCTGCGCCATCTATCGGCAGCCGATGGCTGGAAAAATGAACTGGTGGCGGGCCTGGATTTTGCGAACTGGTCGCTGGCCAGCAACACGATCAGCATGTTCGGCAGCCAGGAGCAGGCTTCGCAGAAATCGAAAGCGGTCTACGTCCGCGACCAGATCGTGCTGAATGACAGGGCGCGCGTGGCGCTCGGCGCCCGACATGAAGTGTTCGACAAGGACGCCGCGAATGCGGGCGCCAGCACCTACCGCGAGTCGTTCGGCCTGAATGCTTGGGACTTGCAGGGCTCCTATGCCTTCACGCCGGCGGTGCTGGCATTTGCCAAGGCCGGGCAAAGCTACCGCGTGGCCAACGTCGACGACAACCGCTTTACCAGCACGCCGAACCATCCGCTGCGGCCGCAGACTTCGCATGATCTCGAACTGGGCGCCACCTTTGGCGATGCCGGGCGCAAGCTGACCGTAAAATGGTTTGAACATCGCCTGAAAAATGAAATCATGTTCGATCCTCCGACCTTTACCAACGTGAATCTGGACCCGACCCGGCGCCGTGGCATTGAACTGGAAGCGCGGGCCCGCCTGAGTGCGCAACTCACCGCACTGGCGAACTTCCAGCATGCCAGCGCCACGTTTACCGAAGGGCCGAACGCCGGCCGGGAAGTGGTGCTGGTGCCGCGCAATACCGCTTCGGTGCGCCTCAATTGGACGGCCGGCAAGCAGAGCGCCGACGCCGGCTTGCAATGGGTGGACCGCCAGCGCTATGGCAATGATTTCGCCAATACCTGCGGTGCGCTGATGCCGTCGTTCGTCACGCTGGATGCGCGCTATGCGCTGCGGCTCGACAAATGGGAACTGGCCGTCTCCGGCAGCAACCTGAGCGGGCGCGATTATTTCAGTCGCGCCTATGGCTGCCGGGGCAACGTCTATCCGGACCCGGGCCGCCAGTTGAAGCTCACCGCGCGTTACGACTTCTAAGATGAACTTCCGCCGCGCGCTGCTGATCGCCGGCTGGCTGGCGCTGCTGGCCATTGTCGCGTTGACGGCGGCAGTGGCCTGCGGCAGCAGCGGCTGCCGCATTTCTTCTCCGCTGGATGAAGTGGCCTGGGCGCTGCGTCTACCGCGGGCGCTGGCCGCGTTCGCGGTCGGGGGCCTGCTGGCGCTGGCCGGGGCGCTGATGCAAGTGCTGCTGCGCAATCCATTGGCCGATCCCTACGTGCTCGGCTTGTCCGGCGGCGCTGCCGCCGGCGCGCTGGCGGCGATGCTGGCGTCCGGTTATTTCGGCTTCGCGCAGGATGGTGCCGCCGGCATCGGCGCGGCGCTGGGGGCAGCCGTGGCGCTGGCGCTGCTGTTCGGGCTGGTGCGGCAATCGATGCGGCAATTGTCGGTGACGCAATTCGGCGCCGGCCATCGGCTGATTCTGACCGGCGTCATGATTGCCGCCGGCTTTGGCGCGCTGATCACGCTGATGCTGACGCTGGCGCCGGATGCGCAATTGCGCGGCATGGTGTTCTGGCTGATGGGCGATCTGGAAGACAGCCGTTTTGTCGGTCCGGCCTGGGGCGTGCTGGCGCTGGCGGCCGCGTGGGCGCTGCGCCATGCCGGCCAGTTGAATCTGCTCGGGCGCGGCGAAAGCTTCGCCCAGTTGCTGGGCGTGCCGGTAGTGCGGCTGCGCATCGCCACCCTGTGCGTGGCGTCGCTGGCGACTGCGGCGGCGGTGACGGTGGCCGGCACCATCGGCTTCATCGGGCTGGTGGTGCCGCATGCGATCCGGCTGGCGCTGGGCAACGACCAGTGCGTCCTGTTGCCGGCCTCGGTGCTGGCCGGCGGCGCGCTGCTGACGCTGGCCGATCTGGCGGCGCGCACCGTGGTGGCGCCAACCCAGTTGCCGGTCGGCGTCATCACCGCGCTGATCGGCGTGCCGGTGTTCCTGTGGCTTACCACGCGGAGCCGCACATGAGCGCGCAGCTGATGACTGTCGGCTTGCGCATCGAGGCGGGCGGCAGATTGCTGTGCCGCGATCTCGACTGGCAGCCGGCGGGCGGCGAATTCTGGTGCGTGCTGGGACGCAACGGTGCCGGCAAGAGCACCTTGCTGCATACGCTGGCCGGCCTGTTGCGGCCGGCGGCGGGACGGATTTTCCTGCAGGGCGAGCCGATTGACGCCGTGCGCCCGCAACTACTGGCGCGCCGGCGCGGCTTGCTGGCGCAGCAGCAGTTCGACGCCTTTTCCAGCAGCGTGCTGGAAACCGTGATGAGCGGCCGTTATCCATATCAATCCGGCTCCGGCTGGGAAAACGGCGAGGATCGACGCCTCGCCCTGGCTAGCCTGGCCGCGGTCGGCCTCGCGCAATATGGCGCCAAGGATGTCTGTGCCTTGTCCGGCGGCGAACGACAGCGGGTGGCGCTGGCGACCTTGCTGGCGCAGGACCCGGATTTGCTGCTGCTGGACGAGCCGACCGCGCATCAGGATGCGGCGGCACAGATCGTGGTCATGCAATTGGCGCGCGATCTGGCGGCACCGGCCGGGGCAGGGCAGGCGCGCGGAAAAACCGTGATCGCCGCCTGCCACGACCTGAACCTGGCGGCGCGTTTTGCGACCCACACATTGGTCCTGGGCGACGGCCGGCACTGGTTGGGAACGGTTGCCGAGGTGATGACGGCGCCGGTGCTGCAGCAGGCATTCGGCTGCGGTTTTCGTATCATCGACAGCGCGCATGGCCGTTTGTTCGTGCCGATTCCCGGCGCCGACCCGGACGGCCTGGCGGGAAGTCCATAAGTTCGGCGGTTCTTTAGGGCCGGCGCAACCCGGGGCGCAAGCGCCAATCTCCGCCCTCGAAATTTGGTGTATATATAGCAAGCTAGCTCACGCCAAACTTCCACGAGGGACGCCATGCCGACTCAATTCGAAAAAGGAGCACGCTTTCGCGCGCTGCATCAACGGGAGCGCGCGTTCGTCATTCCCAACCCGTGGGATGTCGGCACCGCGCGCTTGCTGGCGGCGCTTGGCTTCGAGGCGCTGGCCACCACCAGCGCCGGCCATGCGTTTTCGCTCGGGCGGCGCGACAACACCATTAGCCGCGAGCAGGCGCTCGAGCACATCGCGGCGCTGGTGTCGGCGACCGATCTGCCCGTCAGCGCCGATCTGGAAAACGGTTTTGGCGATGCGCCCGAAGCGGCAGCAGAGACCATCCGCCTGGGCGCTGCCGCCGGCCTGGTCGGCGGTTCGATCGAAGATGCGACCGGCCGTGCCGGCGAGCCGATCTATCCGTTTGAACTGGCGGTCGAACGCATGCGCGCTGCGGCGGAAGCGGCGCACGCACTGCCATTTCCGTTCACATTGACCGGCCGCGCCGAGAATTTCCTGCATGGCCGCGCCGACCTGGCCGACACCATCAAGCGGCTGCAGGCCTATCAGGAAGCCGGCGCCGACGCGCTGTACGCACCCGGCTTGCGCAGCGAGGCGGACATCGCCACCGTAGTCAGCGCGGTCGATCGGCCCGTGAACGTGCTGATGGGATTGCCGGGGTTGAGCGTGGACCGCCTGTCCGCCATTGGTGTCAAGCGCATCAGTACCGGCAGCGCCTTGTCGCGCGCGGCGCTCGGTGCGTTCTTGCGGGCCGCGCGTGAAATGCGCGAGCATGGCACGTTTACCTTTGCCGATCAGGCAATCGGCTACGCCGATATCAATTCGATGTTCAAACCTTAAAGGGCTGCGCGGCGCGCCACCTTCTGGTCCGGTAATTTTTCCAATAAAAGTTGGAGTATGCTAAAAAGTTGCAGTACTTGATTGCGAGATTTTAGATTCAGTCCTGGAGTAGCTGAAAGAGGCGGTAACCGCCAGCGCAATCGTTCGCCGCAACCCAAGCCCATGTCGCGCCTGCAGATATTTCTGTTCACCACGCTCTCGATGCTGGCGTTTGCCGGCAATTCGCTGCTGTGCCGGCTCGCCCTGCGCCAGACCGAAATCGATGCTGCCAGCTTTTCATCGATCCGGATCTGCAGTGGCGCGCTGGTGCTGTGGCTGATCGTACGGGCGCGCTCGGAACGCATCGCCAGCGCCGGCAACTGGTCTTCCGGCTGTGCGCTGTTCGCCTACGTTGCCGCCTTTTCGTTTGCGTATGTCAGCCTGCCGGTCGCCTCCGGCGCACTGCTGCTGTTCGGCGCGGTGCAGGCGACGATGATCGGCTATGGTTTGTGGAATGGCGAAAAGCTGAGCGGCCGCCAAATCCTTGGTCTGGCAATCGCGCTGCTAGGCCTGGTCGGCCTGTTGCTGCCGGGGTTGTCAGCGCCGCCGCTGCACGGTTCGCTGCTGATGGCGGTGGCCGGTATCGCGTGGGGCGTGTATTCGCTGCGCGCGAAAGGCGCGATCGATCCGGTGCGCGTCACGGCCGGCAATTTTGCGCGCGCGACACCGTTCATCCTTGCGCTGAACCTGCTCCTGCTGCCGACGGTCGTGCTGGACCGCGCCGGCGTTCTGTACGGCCTGGTATCCGGCGCGCTGGCTTCGGGTGTCGGCTACGTGTTCTGGTACGCGGTGCTGCGGCAACTGAGTGCCACCAGCGCCGCCACGGTCCAATTGAGCGTACCGGTACTGGCCGCGATCGGCGGCATCGCCTTCCTCGGCGAACCGGTGACCTGGGACCTGTTCATCGCATCGGCAGCGATTCTGGGCGGCATCGCGCTGGTCACGATAGGGCCACGGCAGATTCGGTGACGGTGCGGAGCGCAGAGATGTCGGATAGATGGCGTATGCGTGGAATTTGGTGCCCTCTCAAGTAGCCTTGCCGGCCTTTCCCGTGCGCCACCAGGAATGAAGTTCAGGGCGCCGCCGGCGTGACGCGCCAGACCACGTTGCCGACGTCATCGGCCACCAGGAAGGCGCCAGCCTGATCCACCGCGACCCCGACCGGGCGGCCATAGGCGTCGCCGTCCGGACTCAGGAATCCGGTCAAGATATCTTGCGGCTGGCCGGCCGGGCGGCCTGCGGCGAAGGGCACGAAGATCACCTTGTAGCCGCTGCGCGGTTTGCGGTTCCACGAGCCGTGCTGGCCGACGAAGGCGCCGCCGCGGTACTGCCCGGGTAACAGATCCTTGTCATAGATGGTCAGGCCGAGCGAGGCGGTATGCGCCCCCAGCGCGTAATCGGGAATCATGGCGCGCGCCACCAAGTCGGGGCGCGGCGGCACCACCCGGTGATCGACGTGCTGGCCATAGTAGCTGTACGGCCAGCCGTAAAAACCACCGTCCTTGACCGACGTCATGTAGTCCGGCACCAGGTCGCTGCCGATTTCGTCGCGCTCGTTGACGGTGGTCCACAAGGCGCCGGTCTTCGGTTCCCACGCCAGACCGTTGGGGTTGCGCAGGCCGGATGCGAACAGGCGGCTCCTGCCGCTGGCACGGTCGACTTCCAGAATCGCGGCGCGCCCGGTTTCCTTGTCCATGCCGTTCTCGGCCACATTGCTGTTGGAGCCGACCGTCACGTACAAGTGCGCGCCATCCGGGCTGGCGATCAGGTTCTTGGTCCAGTGGTGGTTGATCGGGCCGGCCGGCAAATCGGCCAGCCTGACGCCGGGCGCGGTGATCTCGGTCTGGCCTTCCCGATACGGAAAGCGCAGGATCGCATCGGTATTCGCGACATAAAAATCGTTGCCGACCAAAGCCATGCCAAACGGCGAATTCAGGCCCTTGAGAAACACGAAACGCTCTTTCGCGGCGCCGTTGGCGTCGAGGCCGCGCAGCAAGGTAATCCGGTTGGCCGACGGCGTCGCCGCGCCCGCGCGTTGCATGACATGCTTCATCACGAAGCCGCGAATGCCGCTGGCGTCCTCGGGTTTCGGCGGTGCATTGGTTTCCGCCACCAGGACGTCGCCGTTGGGCAAGGTGTAGAGCCAGCGCGGATGATCCAGGCCGCTGGCGTAGGCGGCAACCGAGAGGCCGGCGGCGGCGGTCGGCCTGCCGCCTGCCGGCCAGCCCTTGGCTGTGGCGATATGGATCGTCGGAATCCAGGTCGGATGCGGCGGCGGCAGCACCGGGTGTGGACCGATTCCTGCCTCGACCGGCAAGGTCGCCATTTCCCCGCAGCCCGGCAGGCTGACCAGCAACGCGCTACAGAGGGTAAGAAGTACTTTTCGCATCAGTTTCTTTATGCGGGGCGGCAGGGCGCCGCCAACCGTTCGCCGCATTGGCCAAGGCAAGCCACGAATGCCTACCTTAAACCAGCCATCGAAAAAAGTTTGACCGATCACAGACACGGTTGTTGCGCTTGCCTGGAATCCATGAACCCGATTTGGCCGCTGTCGCAAGATAAGCCGTTTTTTATGCTCCCGGCTGCGCCACGTCAAACTGCCGTCATATCAGATTGATAGCATGTGTCATGTTCTTCGGAACGCCCCTAGCTTTGAAATAGCTACCACCGGAGCCGGCGGTTGGGAAATATACCGGCACCAATTCAGTCGTTCTACCAGGCTTTTGCTGCACCGCCAGGCGGCAAAAACCGCCGGGAGCCCACCATGAAACAGTTACTTGCACTTGCCGCCTGCGCGTCCTTTCTTCTCTTCAATTCCGCCTTGGCCCAAACCGCGGCGCCCGACGCGGCACCCACCGCCCAGCAGTCGAGAATGACTCAGTGCAACAAGGATGCCGCAGGCATGAAAGGGGAAGAGCGCAAAGCCTTCATGAAAAACTGCCTGTCCGCAAAACCGGCGTCCGCCGGCAATACCCAGCAGAACAAGATGACGCAATGCAATAAGGAGGCTGCCGGCATGAAGGGCGACGAACGCAAGAAATTCATGAGTGAGTGCCTGAAGAAATAGGAATCGCCCGTCTGATCAGACCGCGATGGCGGGCTTTTTTCGTGTGCCGCGCCGATCTTTCCGGCAGCGTCCGCAGGACTGAAAAGCGCGGGTCGAGTCGCCGCGCCTGCGGGTCCTTGTTTCCGCTATTTTTCCAGGAGGTCGTCCCGCTTCTGCAGGTACTCTTCGCGGCTGATGTCGCCGCGCGCATAGGCTTCCTTCAGAAGATCGAGCGCCGACGCCGTCTGCGGTTGCTGCGGTTTGTCTACGCGCTCGCCGGGGCCGCGCGGTTTGGCGAACAGGTATTTCAGCAGTGCAAGAATCACCAACAGCGGCACGCCCCACATCAACAGCATCCACAAGCCGCCGATCAGCATGCCGCCTCCCCCGAACATCCAGCCATGGTCGTATGGGCCGTACATGATGCCTCCCTGGAGCAAAACGCCGGATTCGATCGGATGCAGCGTCAAAATTTTCCCGCGCCACGCAATCAAGCCAACGGTATACCAATCCGATCGCTTCGATTACATTGAAGCCGGGCATGACTCTGCACTCAGCCAGTCGAATATCGGCTCTCTTGGCCCGCTACAATTTGATCATCCACAAGCTTCCAGTGAAATCGGGTGCAAGGCCTGCCTGCGGCAGCCGACTGCTTCCGGATCGGTTGAAGTTCAACATTGGCTTATCAGGAGACTCATGCAATGGTGCACGGACACTTTGAATTTCATAAGGCAGACAGAATCGGCTGGCTGCGAGCGGCGGTGCTGGGCGCCAATGACGGAACCATTTCGGTCGCAAGCCTGGTGGTCGGCGTTGCAGTTTCCGGAGCGTCACAAGGCAGCATTCTGCTTACTGGCATCGCCGGCCTGGTCGCTGGTGCGATGTCGATGGCGGCCGGCGAGTATGTCTCGGTTCAGTCGCAGGCCGATACCGAAAACGCCGATCTGGAAAGGGAAAGGCGGGAACTGGAAGCGCATCCCGAGCGCGAACTCGCGGAACTGACTTCAATTTATGTGAGCCGGGGTCTCGATCAACCGCTGGCGCGGATGGTGGCGGAAAAGCTGATGTCCGGTGATGCGCTTGGAGCGCACGCCCGTGACGAACTCGGTATTACCGAGACTCTGCGGGCGCGGCCGATTCAGGCGTCGCTCGCCTCGGCACTGTCTTTTGTGGTCGGCGCCATTGTTCCAATCGTCACTGTATTGCTGGCGCCGACAGCCTGGGTGACCGAGCTTGCATCCGCGACCGCGCTGGTCACTTTGGCCATTCTGGGCGCAATCGCCGCCTATGTTGGTGGCGCGTCGGTCGCCAGGGGTGCGATCCGTGTGGCTTTCTGGGGAGCACTCGCAATGGGGCTGACCGCCGGCGTCGGCAAGCTGTTTGGTGCGGCGGTGTGAGATACCGGCAGGCGCGGCAGGGTGCCTGCGGATCCCCCCGCGGTCAGGCTCGGCAAGGCAGAGCTACTGACGCAGAAGCCCGGTCAAGTCCCGGGCAGCGTGCTGGAGCAAAGGAAGAATGTCGGCAACGCGCGATTCGACCATGCGCGTACTGATCGCCGCTACCGAAATCGCCGCAATGGGCGTTCCGTTTTCGTTCAGCACAGGAAGTCCCACCGCCGTCACGCCGGGCGCCGCGAAGTTGCCGATCAAGGCGTAGCCGGCAAGACTGGCGCGTCTCCAGTGATCAAGCAATTGCCCGGCGTCGAGGTCTCCATACGCGCTCAGACGGTGTTCGACGGCGTTGATGATTTCCGTCACTTCAGCATAGGGCAGCGTACTGAGCAGCGCGAGGCCACCCGCATTGACGCCCAGCGGCTGGCGTGCGCCGACCGGCACGGCCGGCGTCTGGATCGCATACGTACCTACCGAGCGGGCGATGCAGACGGCATCGTTGGCGCTGCGTATGAATAGAAAGGATGTGTCTCCCGTCGCTTGGGAAAGCGCGCTTAGCACCGGTTGGCAAATATCGCGCAGATTGAACTGATGCGCGGCCGCGAGTCCCAGCTCGAAAACCAGCGCGCCAAGACTATAGCGGCGCGATTTCGGGTCTTGAGTCAGCATTCCTTCCTCAGTCAGCGACTTCAACAGTCGGTGCGCCGTGGGGTGCTCGAGTCCCATTTGTTCGGCAAAGTCGACCAGACGAATGCCGGGGGCAGGGTGGGCGGCAACAAGCTTGAGCGCCCGAATTGCGCGCTTGACAGTCTGCGTGCCAGACGAATTGAGCGATGGATGCATGGCACCCCCTCCTGTAATGTCCATATAGTGGAATGAAATGGAATGAGGTTGACTCGTAGATGCCGCTCAACCTATGATGATTTTACTCTTTGGATAAATAATAATTCCATTATATGGACTAAGTTGCCGCAGTAAGTTGTGCGACAACAAGAATACCAGGCTGACCTTGTTCCCGGTATGGGGCGTGACCTCAGGGTGTAACAGGCGCTCGGCAATGTCCGAGCCGACTGCCGCTCCAATGGGGCAGGTACAGAGCCGATTGATAATCTTCCCGAGATGGCCTGGGTTGGCTGGAACAACAGCAAAGCACGGGCCAGGGGGATAAGTGATGAGGTTTGACATGGACGAGGCGAGCCCTCAAAGGCGGCATGTTTCATGCCAGCCGCTGACTGCGGAAGGCTTTGCCCGCTTCGGTATGCTGATCGACCCGAACGGTGTTGCGCCTGAAATGATCAACGATGGCACGACCAGGCGCTATTCGGATCTGGCGGCGCTGGATTTGAATGCCGATGCCGCCAAGCCGAAGATTGGCGTATATGTGTCGAGCGCCCGCAGCTTTCCGCTGCAAATTGCCAAACTCGAGCGGCACCGGCAATCCAGCCAAGTTTTCGTACCTCTCGGAATGCACCGGTTTGCGCTGGTGGTGGCGCCAGGGGCGGAATCTCCCGAGCTGGACGGCATTGCGGCGTTCGTTACGTCTCCTGGCCAGGGAGTCAGCCTGCATCGCGGAACATGGCACCACAGCTTGATCGCGTTAGGCGAGGGCGACCGCTTCATCGTCATCGATGGCGGAAACTACCGCGTTGATACGCAGGAGCACACGCTGGTCAATCCGCTCTGGCTCGCCAATCCGCTGGAATAGGCCACAGCGCCGACACCTCAACCCCCGAGCGAATCCAGACCACGCCTGAAGCGTGCCCGAGCTACTCGGTACCGGGGTGCCGATCCACACCTGATCCAGATGGTCGAGATCACAGAACAATTATTGTCGATTTGCCGTTAAACCGCCTGTCGCCTCAAGTGCCATACCGCGCACGCTGACAGGCAAGGGTTTGCCGGCTCAAGGGAGAATCACTGATGAGCACAGCATATGTATCCATGGCGAACTACGCCCGTCGCCTACGGGAGCGCAAGCTCGCCGCCGTCGAGTTGATCGAGGAATGCGAGGCGCGTTTTCAGCGTCATGAGCCGAAGTTCAATGCCTACAAGACCTGGAACGGCGCAGGCGCGCGGGCGCAGGCACAGGCGGCCGACCTGTTGCTGGATCAGGGCCAGGATCTGGGCCCCCTGATGGGTCTTCCTGTGTCCGTCAAGGATTTATACGGTGTGCCGGGATTGCCGGTGTTCGCCGGTTCGGATACCGAATTGCCCGAGGCTTATCGGCAAGCGGGGCCGGTCGTCCAGGAGGTGATGCGCCAGATCGGCGCCATCGTCGGCAAGACGCATACGGTCGAGTTTGCCTTTGGCGGCCTGGGTGTCAATGCGCACTGGGGGACGCCGTTCAACCCCTGGTCGGCGGAAGGCGCTCGCGTGCCTGGCGGCTCCAGTTCCGGCGCGGGGGTGTCGCTGGCGCAGGGCAGCGCGCTGCTCGCATTGGGAACGGACACCGCCGGCTCGGTCCGGATTCCGGCTTCGCTGACCGGGCAGGTCGCACTCAAGACGACCTACGGGCGCTGGTCGAATCAGGGGATCGTTCCGCTATCGTCGTCCCTCGATACCCCGGGGCTGTTGTGCCGCACGGTGGAGGATCTGGTGTACAGCTTCTCGGCGATCGATCCTGCATTGAGTGCGCATGCGGCACCGGTGGTCGAGCCTGAGTCCTTGTCCGGTTTGCGCATTGGGGTTCCAGATAATTTCTTTTGGAGCGATGCCGACCCCTCCATCGTGGCATCGATTGAAAATGCCATCGGCAGCCTCTCTCGTGCCGGCGCGAAAGTCACACGGCTGTCCCTGCCCCTGTGCGACGAGGTGTATGACATCTTCTGCAAGGGCGGTCTGGCGGCATCGGAACTCGCTGCTTACATGCAGATGAACTTTCCCGAGAAAATCGCGCGTCTCGATCCGGTGGTGCGCGCGCGCGTCGAAGGAGCCGACCAGGTGTCGTCGGTGGAATACCTGCGGCGCAAGGCGGTCCTACAGCAAAGCGGCCTGCGCGCGGCGGCGGTATTCGCTGGCGTCGATGTGCTGCTGACGCCCACCGTCCCGATCTCGCCGCCGCTGCTTGCCGACATCGGCGAGATGGCCGCCTACGGCCGGGCGAATCTGCTCACCTTGCGCAACACCTCGATCGTCAACCTGTTTGGCTGGTGCGCGCTCAGCATGCCGGTCGGCCTCGACGCCAACGGCATGCCGGTGGGCATGCAACTGATTGCACCGCCGATGCACGAGCCGCGTCTGCTCGGCATGGCGGCGGCGATGGAAAGGCATCTCGGCAACGGGATCCAACTTCTCGGATCGGCGCCGCACACGCGCTGATCAGTTTTTCACCCTAGTCAACCAAGGAGACTACATGTTTAAAAATAGCTGGAAACATATCGCGCTGGCATCGGTGTTCGGCGTCTTGAGCGCCGGTGCGGCCAACGCGGCCGATTTCAACTTCACGTTTGCGCACGTTCTGACCGAGAACACGCCGAACGCCAAGGCAGCGATCAAGTTCAAGGAGGAAGTCGAGCGCAATTCCAAGGGACGGATCCAGATCAATATCCGCCCGGCGGCTCAGCTTGGCGGCGACGTCGAGATCATCGAGCAGACGCAGATGAATGTGGTGCAGATTGCGATTCCTCCAACCGGCAATCTGGCGAACTTCGAGCAGAAGATGTACCTGTTTGACCTGCCATTCCTGATGACCGACATGAACGCGGTCAAGCGCGTGCTCGACGGCGCGGTAGGCCGGCAGTTGCTGGAGTCGCTCGACAAGAGCAACCTGTACGGCGTCAACTACTGGGGCGCGGGCTTTCGCCACATGACGAACAACGTCCGTCCGATCACCGGCCCGGATAGCCTGAAGAACATCAAGATGCGCACGCTGCAGGCGCCGGCAATTCTCGCCACCTACCGTGCCTATGGCGCCAACCCGACCGCGATGGCGTATACCGAGGTGTACAACGGTCTCCAGCAGGGCGTGGTCGAAGGACAGGAAAACCCGTTCGCCAATATTGCTTCGATGCGCTTCTATGAAGTACAGAAGTACATGACGCTGACCGGCCACACCTACCACACCTACGCCGCCGTGATGAATAAAAAGGCATGGCAGTCGCTGCCTCCCGATCTGCAGAAGGTCGTGCGCGCCGCCTTTGATACCGGCCGCGATTACGCGCGCCAGCTGACCGACGAAGAGGACGTCCGCATTCGCAAGGAGATCCAGAGCAAGATCCAGATCCAGGAGCTGACGCCCGAGGGTCGTGCCGCGTTCATCGAGAAATCCAAGCCGATCTACAAGGAATTCGAGAAGCGCATCACGCCGGAAGTACTGGAAAGCGCCATGAAGGCGGCCGCAGGCAAATAAGCCGTTGCCTGGGGGACTGACATGATTGAAGCACTCAACAAGATCGTCGACCGTATCGAGAACGTGCTGGTGGTGGTACTGATCTTTATCGCCACCAGTGTCGCCATCATCCAGGTGGTGGCACGGTACGTATTCAACAACTCGCTGTACTGGTCGGAAGAGCTGATCCTGTATTCGCTGATCTCGATGAGCTTTCTCGCCGCGAGCATGGGAGTGCGGCACTCGGCTCACATCTCCGTCGAGGCGGTGTACGCCTTCGTCGGTCCCCGCGCGGCCCGCAATTTGAAATACGTCGCTGCCAGTCTCGGCGTGGTATTTGCGGGCACGCTGATCTATTACGGATCGAGGCTGTACCTGAACACATCCGACATGGGGCAGCTTTCCCCGGCGATGCAGATACCGGTGGCATACATCTATCTGATCATTCCGGTTGCCGGCGTGTTCATGGTGATCCGCTACCTTTCGGTGTTCAGTAATCTTGCGCGCGGAATTGAGAGCAGTTCTTCCGTTGCGAACATTAGCGTGACTTAAAAAGAGAATTTGATGGTATCCGCTCTCGTTCCTATTTTTTTCAGCCTTCTGCTGTTCGGCTTGCCGATTTTCGCCTCGCTGGCGCTCGCGGTCACCGCGGCGCTGCATTTTTTCGGAGGCGTTGATCCGCTGGTCGTGCCGATGCGCATGTTCTCCGGCATGAACAACTTCTCCCTGATGTCGATTCCGTTTTTCATTCTGGCGGCGGAATTGATGCGCATCGGCGGCTTGTCCGACCGCCTGATCGAATTGGCCAAGGCGCTGATCGGCTGGCTGCCGGGCGGCCTGGCCGCCGCCACGGTCCTCGCCTGCCTGTTCTTCGGGTCGATTTCCGGCTCCAGTCCGGCCACCGTGATCGCGATCGGCACGATCATGTATCCGGCCATGGTCGCCGCCGGTTACGACAAATACTTTTCGATCGGCCTGATCGCCACGGCCGGAACGCTGGGTCCGATCGTGCCGCCCAGCATTGCACTCATCATCTACGGCTCGGTCACCGGCACCTCGGTCGGCAAGCTGTTTGCTGCGGGCCTGCTGCCGGCGCTGCTGATTGGCGGGCTTCTGATCGCCTACAGTTGCTGGTATTCGATACGGCGCAACTATCCGCGCGATCCTTTTCCCACGTTCAAGTCGATCTTTCACGCGTTCAAGCGCTCGGCCTGGGGCCTGGGCTTGCCGGTGATTCTATTGGGCGGCATCTATAGCGGCGTGTTCACTCCGACCGAATCGGCCGCATCCGCTTGCCTGTATGGCTGGATCGTCGGCGCGCTGGTATATCGCAGCATCAGCATGCGGGATTGCCTGGAGATTCTGCGCAACACCGGCCTGCTGTCCGGCACGCTGCTGCTGATCACCGCGGGCGCCTCGGCATTTTCCTGGATTCTGGCCAGCACCGGCGCCCCCACGCAGCTTGCGACCCAGGTGCTTTCCGGCACTGATTCCCCGGTCGTGATTATGTTGCTGTTCAACCTCATCATGCTGGTGGCGGGATGTTTTCTCGACAGTGCTTCGGCGATCATCATCCTGTCGCCGCTGATGCAGCCGATTGCCGCCCAGGTTGGCGTGGATGCGATTCACTTCGGCATCATCACCCTGGTCAACCTGTCGGTTGGCATGCTGACGCCGCCGGTCGGCCTGAATCTGTTTGTTGCCATGGGCGTGGCCAAGATGACGCTGTACGAAGTGTTCCGGGCTTCGCTGCCGATGATCGGCCTCATGCTGGTGGCACTGGTGATCGTCACTTATGTGCCGGCGTTGAGCATGCTGATGCCGAACCTGCTGTTTTGAGGCGGAACGACATGGCATTGCTGATCAGGCGAATCTGTCGCCAAGCGTATCTCATGCCTGCGCTGACGGCGGGGGCTGTAGCATGAAGCAGCCTGTCCTGCGCTCGACCGGGGGCATGCATGACGACGCGCGGGCCGCGATGGCGCAGGTCAAGCCCGAGCGCCTGATCGGCATGCAGCGCGACCTGGCGACGTTCGGCGCGCTGGGCGGCGGCGCCATTGCGCGCGAGGCCTTGACCGCCGCCGATCTCGATGCCCGCAGCTCGCTGCGCAGCCGCTTTAGCGCTGCGCATTACCGTTGGCTGGTCGACGATGCGGCCAATCTCTTTCTGCGGCGCGCCGGAGACGACGAGAGCCTGGCGCCGGTGATGACCGGCAGCCATATCGACACCCAGCCGATAGGCGGCTGGCTCGACGGCGCGTACGGCATCATCGCCGGGCTGGAAGTGATGCTCGCATTGGATGACGCGGGCATCCGCACCCGCAGGCCGCTTGAAGTCGCTGTCTGGACCAATGAGGAAGGATCGCGATTCAAGCCCGGCGCCATGGGTTCCAGCGCGTTTGCCGAGCCGTCCCGGTTGTCCGGTTTTCTCCAGGCGCGCGACAGCGCAGGCATCAGTTTTGAAGCCGCGCGCGATGCCGCGCTGCAGGCAGCATCCCATGCCACGCGAGTTGCGCTCGGGCGCCCGGTGCATGCCTATCTGGAAGCGCATATCGAGCAGGGTCCGGTGCTGGAGGCCGGCGGCCATACGCTGGGCGTGGTCACGGGAATACAGGGCGTACGCTGGTTCGAGATCACCGTTCACGGCAGCAGCGCGCATGCCGGCACCACGCCGCATGCCGCGCGGCAGGACGCGCTGATGACGGCCGCGCGCCTTGTTACCCAAATCGGCGAGGTGGTTGAGCGCCGCGCCGATGAGGCACTGCGCGTCACCGTCGGCCGTTTCGAAGTGGCTCCAGGCTCGATCAACACCATTGCGAACCGGGTCCTGTTCACGATCGACCTGCGCCATCCGGATGAAGCCGTGCTCGAGCAACTTGAAACCGCGTTCCAGTCCATCGTCGAGACGGGCGCCGGAAAATGCCGCTGCGACATGCGCAACCTGATGCGGCGCGCTCCCACCGTTTTCGATCCTCAAGTGCTGGCGGGGCTCGACGCCGCGGTGCGCGAGTGCGGCGTGCCGTCCAGCCGCCTGGGGTCGGGCGCCTTCCACGATGCGATGTACTTGGCCGACGTTTGTCCCACCGCCATGCTGTTTGTCCCCAGCCTTGGCGGCATCAGCCACAATCCCGCCGAAGATACCGCTGAAGCGGATCTGGTTCACGGCGCCCGCGCGCTTGCTGGTGCACTCACCGCACTTGCCATCGCATGAATCCCGGTGGACGGAATGAAACGCAGGCATCGACCGTGAAGCTGCACCGCGCAAGTGCGATCTCGCCGGCTGAATTGCCAGTCCGCCCATCCCAGCAATTATTCGAACTGTCATAAGGAAACTCATCATGTCCAGCGCTCAGGTTTTTGCCGCAGGCAACTATCGATTCGTCCCTGCCGTCTTTCAATACTCGGGAGGCGTTGCCGCCGAACCCGGATACCGCATCGAGCGGGTCCAGTTCAGCAAGCCGGTTCCGCTGAATGAGGGTTTTCGTCGCATCGAGGCAATTCTGCGCGCCGCCGGACGTCCCTTGACGGCATTTTGCGCTTGCGAATTGCGCTCCCCCGCGCCGTTTGATGAAGCGGGTTTTGAGGCCTTCAACCGGATCTATACCGGCACCCTTGCGCGCTGGGATATTTTTGACGGAACCAGCAACCCGGTGGCGCGCAGCAACGTCTGTCCCGCGCTGAATCCGCCGGGCGATCCCAGCCTCCACGCATTCTCGTACACGGTCCCGGAGCAGGATGCAAAGCCTTCGTTCGTGATCGCGGGAAGTGCCGAAGCGCCAGAAGGCAAGGGCAACTACCAGGACCACATCATCCGTCGCGGAGACCTGTCGGTGGCGGGCTTGCGCGCCAAGGCCGCGTGGGTACTGGGTGAAATGGAAAGACGCATGGCCGTGCTCGGATTCGACTGGTCGGATACGACAGCCGCGCAGCTTTATACCGTGCACGACATTCATCCATTCATCGCCGAGGAACTCGGCGCCCGGGGCGCCATGCACGCCGGCCTGACCTGGCATTTCACGCGACCGCCGGTAGCTGAAATGGAATATGAGATGGACTGCCGCGGTGTCTATTTTGAAAAGGTGCAGCGGGTCTGACGCCGCCCGTTCGACTATTGGCGCGGCGCCCCGGGAATCCACGAGCTGCGCTAAACCTGTATCAGTGTTTTAAGCGCCAAGTCGGGTTGCCCGTTCAAATCATGGCAAGCGGTTGCGGCCCGTCCGGCAATGGAAACGCCTGATCCAGTTGCGCCAGATCTTCCGGCGTCAATTTCAGATCTAGCGCGGCGCGGTTTTGCTGCACATGGCCCAGCGTCGCCGCCTTGGGAATCGCGATCACGCCCGGCTGGCGCAGCACCCACGCCAGGGCTACTTGCGCCGCCGTCACGCCATGCCTGGCGGCGATCCGCGCCAGTTCCGGCGACTCGGCCAATCGCCCTTGTCCGATCGGTGAATACGCCATCAGCGGCAGGCCGTGCGCCTACGCTTGTGGCAACAGATCGACTTCGATGCCGCGCCGTGCCAGATTGTACAAGACCTGACGTCCCGGCGCAGAACGGGAAAGTAGTTTGAGGTAACGAGCGAAGCCTCGTGTTCCTGATTTTATTGATTATGTGGCGTCTTCGCCTGCGCTGCCGATCGATCTTCACGGAGTTTCCTGACAAGAAAGCTATGCTTTAATCGACGCTGGCGGCATCGGTCGGCCGACTCTTGCTGCGAGACGAATTACTGCAAACTATCTGAGAAAAAATCATGCCCTATCTGCGCTACCGCCTACTCAACGTATTTGCCGAAACTCCCTTCGGCGGCAACCCTTTGGCCGTGATCGAAGACGGCAGCAGCTTGTCCGACACCGACATGCAGCGCGTAGCCCGTCAATTCAATTTATCGGAAACCACCTTCCTGCTGCCATCCGCGCGCGCCGTCGCCCGAGTCCGCATCTTCACCCCGAGCTATGAAATGCCGTTCGCCGGTCATCCGACCCTGGGTTCGGCGCAAGTCGTGCGCGAAATGTTTGGTGCCGGTGACGACTTCGAGCTGGAGATGCAGGCGGGGCTGATCCCGGTGCGGGCCGAGGGCGAGCGCTGGACCTTATCGGCGAATCCGCCCACCTATCGGCCGATGACGGCCACGCCGGCCGAACTGGCCGCCATGCTGAACCTGCCCGAGGAAGCCATCGCCGGCCCGGCCATGTGGGTGAATTGCGGCACAGAACAACCGATGATTCCGCTTGCCAGCGTCGAATACGTGCATGCCTGCCGGCCGAATCCTGCGCTGGTAGCGCAATTCAGCACGAACTGCGCGGGTCAGGCGAAGGCCTATGTGTTCGCCCGCACCCCGGAGGGCTTCGAAGCGCGCTATTTCTGGATGGCTGACGGAACCAGCCTCAGTGAAGACCCCGGCACCGGCTCCGCCTGCGCCAATCTGGGCGGATGGTGGCTGGCGACCGAGGGCGAAAAACCACTTAGCGCCCGAGTCAGCCAAGGCACGGCGATCAATCGCCCAAATCTGCTGACCTTGGAAGTGCAGGACCGCCAAATCCGTGTCGGCGGCCGAGTGGTGGAACTTGGGGGCTGGAGAACTGCACTGGTGATCCAGGCAAGCTCGAACAGGCACCACACGCTGATGTCACCTTGCGTGGTGCGCCATGGCCATCGATTGAATTGATATGTGGTGCACGCGTTCTGGAAAGACGGGAATGCCAGAGTGCGCTGGTGTCGGACATGCTGAATGGTCGCGGTGCGACTATTTGGGGAGGGTTGAGTGTTCTTCGAATGTCCGCTTCAGACCGGCCCTTGCCAGCACCTGACGCATTCACGGTTACAGGCTCATTTTGGTTGTTCGGGCGACAAGGACTTCCCGCTACCGACAATCATTCTCAAGGTCGTAGCGCGGGCGTGCGATTCCATCGCGCATGACTTTCACATCTAGTAATATTCGTTGCTGCTGGTAGCGGGCGAGAACAAGAACCGCCTTAACCGACTGAGCGGCCACTTTGATGATGGAAGGTGGCGACGCTGCAATTCTGCCTCGAACTTTCCCTGAGGATGCTGAAACTATGCCGTTTCCAAAGATCGCAGCACGATTGGAGAACCTGCAGCGGGCATGGCAATGGATTCGGTCGAATCCGGACCGCACCTACAAGTCTCACTTCAGGGAGCTTTAGTCGGCCTACGCGACCGCCGATGGGGCGCTGCTTAAGCATCTGAAGAGCCGGCTAGATCGAAGCATATTCGATCCATCCGACGCGTGCAAACTGTTCCTGCCAAAGCCTTCGGGCATTCTTCGTCCGTACACACTGTTGGGCATTGAGGACCAAATCGTCTATCAGGCGATGGCCAACGTCGTTGCTGAACGACTCAGCCCCCGAGTCAGGGGCAAATACAACCGCCAAGTGTTCGGACACCAGTACGCAGGCGCCTCCAGTCTATGGTTCTATCGAAAATGGACAGAGGGCTATAGGACTTTCAACAAGTCTGCTGAAAGCGTGTTCGCAAGGGGCTTTGTCTGGACTGCAAGCTTCGACCTGACGGCGTTCTACGACAGCATTGATCACAACGTGCTGCGTCATATGCTCAGTGGGATTGGCTTGGATCATGACTTCTGCATGGAGCTGACACGACTTTTAAACAAGTGGACAGCCACGACGACACAGATATACCACGACCACGGAATCCCGCAGGGACCATTGAGCTCGGGCTTGATCTCCGAGGCGGTACTCAAGCACTTCGATGACAACTTTCACACCCGTTTCGATGTCAAGTACTTCCGGTACGTTGATGACATCCGCCTCTTCGCAAAAAGTGAAGATCACCTTCGGCACGCGCTGGTTTCGTTGGATCGGCTGAGTAAAGACGTAGGCTTGTTTCCTCAGTCGGGCAAGATCGATATCCACCGGGTGACGAATATTGGGGACGAGTTGAAGTCTGTCAGCTCACCAGTAGAGACCGTGTTGACCGGTCCAGTGCCTGACCAGCCCGGCATCCGGCGAAGGCTCGCCGAGCTAGCTTCGCGCGAAGGCGGTTACCGGGTGACAGACTCAACGCGTTTCAAATTTTTGCTTGCTAAGGCCGATCCGTCCCTGCGCATTCTTGACCGACTCTGGCGAGTCTTTGAACACGCGCCGCACTACTACCCACAGGTTTCCGCGTACCTCCAGAAGTTTTCTGCGCTGCCCGATAAGCATGGCGACCGCCTACTGTTTCATATCCAGACGCAGGATCTCTATCCCGCGATCAGAGCCAGCCTGGTCACGGCCGCCGATGATCGGCTTTCGGCAGCACGCACCAAATGTCTGCGCACTTCGCTAAAAAGGCTCTGGGCGCCACGTACAAGCACGCCCGAATTGACGGTCGCCTTGTGGAACGCGCTCCATCACCTGTCGCACCTGACCGAGCGCCAGACTGACTATGCACTGCTGTATTCCCGAGCGCCTTGGCTACGGACACGGCTGCATTTCGGCATGCCGTGGTTTGAGATTTCCGAAAGTCGGCGAGAACGGCTCCTGAACGCATCGATGCGAAGCAGAGATGCCGATGTGGCGCTTGCGGCGGCGTGGCTTGCTGCTCTGTTGGACTGCAAGATTCAAAAGCCAACCCGCGACATTCATGCACTGGCCAAAATCGTGCTGCGAGAGAACGGCAAGCTTAAGCGAGCCGGCGCCAAGGTCTGTGGCATACAACAGGCGGTGCTCGAAATGACCGGTGTCGCCAGTGAAGTGAACTGGCGAAAATTCTTTGGAAATAACTATCGTCACGCCGAGTCAAAAATCGTCGCTTGTAAGGGCTATTTCAAGACGAATCCGACTGCCTGGGTGAGCATGCTCGATGTTTTTAACGATCTTTTCGTCGACGACCTGTTCAAGCGTGACGGAACAATAGGAGCTCGCAACCTTGGCAACTTTGGCGGGGTGATTGGAAACAAGGCCTTCATGGCCAAGTTCCCAAAAACATATGCCTATGTGCAGGCCGTTCACGCGAAGCGTGGCGAAAGCGAGCTTTCTCACCCAATCGTAAAGACAACCAAAGCTCCCACTGGGCGCATTCCGTTCAAATGGCTAAGAACTGGCCGAAATCTCATGACCGCAGCCCTGGCTGAAGTAAAGGCTGCAGGATATTAATGGAATATACCGATGGAGCTAAGCCTGATACGGATCGGTAAGTACGGCGAGCATGAGCCTCGGTTCTTCGCTGACAAACACTTGGAACAGGGCGATGGAACAACTTGAACAGACACTTGCAACCGTTCACGCGCTTCTGCGCGCCGAGGGCATCAGCGAAGCTGCCTCCATCGTGCGCGACTATCCCGCGCAGTCGGAGCAGACGGGCTACGATAATTGGAACGGGGGCACAAACATCTGGGAGGTTCAATTCCAACTCCCCGCACAAGACTATGCCTGTCTTGGTGCAAAGCGCAGCCAATTGGAAGAGCAAATTACTGCAAGACTAAAGACAGTCCTCGAGCACGAATCCCAGGACTGGTACTCAGCCAAGATCGTGCCGGCGAAGGAACGGCGAGCGGATTGGAGATCGGAAACCTCAGATCTTCCGCGGCAAGTCCGCGTCAACATACTAGACGGCCTCCGACTGGACAGTGTGGCATGGCACGGTCAGTTGGATGACGTCGAGTTCTTGAGTCGCCTGTTCGACCTCGAGAGACTTCCGTCGACTGACCGTCGGTTCAAGGACGCGGCCGGTGATATCTGGCAGCATCGCTACAACAACGACGATTGGGACAGCGACTGGGTCTTCACCGACAGCCGATTTGGACTCATCGACGGGCCGGCTGACCAGTTCCTACGTTTTCTCTGCGAAGTAGTGCACCCAGTGGTTCGTCCCGAGCGCGACGAGGTGCTCAAGCTAGTGCTCCACTTCAACGACCAGCTTCGGCCTGCCGGTTGGGAGCTCTACGAGGAGGAGCGCATCGCCGGCCGGCCACGTTTTTCGTTCCGCCAATTGCGCAGCAGCTCTTCCCGTGCCGTGCTGCGAGCCAAGACGGTGGCAGACGCGTTGAACGCTGGCTGGATGGCGAAGGAGATTGAGCGGCTAGAGAATGCAATCGATCGAGACCCAGCCCTGGCCATCGGCACAGCCAAAGAACTGATCGAAACCTGCTGCAAGTCCATCCTGACAAAGCGAGGTATTATCTTCACCAAATCCGATGATATTGGCGACCTTACCAAGAAGGTCGCCAAGGAGTTGCAACTCGTACCAGAAGGAATTACTGACGAGACGAAAGGAGCGGAGAACATTCGCCTGATCCTTCGTAATCTGACTCAGCTCACCAACAACCTCGCGCAACTGCGTGGCCTCTATGGCACTGGACACGGGCGGGATGGTCAGTATCGCGGACTCCATCCGAGGCATGCCCGACTTGCGGTCGCCTCGGCGGTTGCTTTCATCGACTTCGTATCGGAGACGTTTAGCCACAGAGAAGGTTCAAGGAAGGGGGGCAACCTGTGAGCCGTATTGGATAGCCGTTCCAATGTCGCTTCTAGCGACTGATCCAAGTGTCAGCTTACGGTCAGAGACCGAGGTTGAGCGAGGACAGGAATGCTGGACCAAATACTTGGTCGTTTTCGGTTGATGCCCGCTCTTGGCGTTGGATTCAACTGGTCAATGCAACACACTAAACACTGGGTAGCAGATATTCAAGAAACCTGGATGACCGTCTGGTTCGGATCGATTTGAAGCTTTCTCGCTCCGATACATCGTGTAAAATAGGTTTTCGATTTACATCAGTGTTTGTCTGCCAATTTGGCGGAATTTTCCAAGGTTCGATCTCATCCAATCCCCACCAGACTTCTTCCCCCCGCCGTCCTCTGCACCAACACCTTGGTCGCGATCCGTTCCGTCATTTCCTGCACATGCGAGATCACGCCGACCTTGCGCCCCATCGCCTGCAGGCCGTCGAGCGCATCCATCGCCACGCGCAGGGTGTCGGCATCCAGGCTGCCGAAGCCTTCGTCGATGAACAGCGATTCGACCCGCACGCGGTTGCTGGATAACGAGGCGAGGCCGAGCGCCAGGGCCAGCGAGACCAGGAAGGATTCGCCGCCGGACAGCGAGTGCACCGAACGCAATTCATCCCCCATGGCCTGATCGACCACCATCAGCGCCAGCGTGTCGCTGACGCGTTGCAGCCGGTAGCGGCGCGACAGTTCGTTCAGGTGGCGGTTGGCGTAGCCGAGCAGGATGTCGAGCGTGATTTGCTGTGCGTAGTTGCGGAATTTCTTACCGTCGGCGGAGCCGATCAGTTCGTTTAGTTGCGCCCATACCCGGTAGCGGGATTCCTGGCTGGCGATGCTGCCGAGCATGCCGGCGGCTTGTGCGCGCCGCGCCTGGTCCTGCTTCAGCTCCAGTTGCAAGGCGGTGGCGGCGGCGTTGGCATTCTGGCGCTCGGCGGCCAGCGCCTGCAGTGCGCGCTGCAGCGCGTCGATCGGGCTGGCGCCAAGGTCGGCGGCGCGCTGCGGTGCGGACGCATCGGCTTCACCCGGCGGCTGGGCGGCATTGGCGCTGCCGTCTTCTGGCGGCCGCTGTTGCTGGTGCGCTTGCCGTTGCAGGCTGCGTTCGTGCAGCACGGTGGCGGCTTGCTGGGCTGCGGCGTCGATGGCCTGGAGCGCGGCGCGTTCGCTGTTGATCCAGGCGGCGGGGTGCGCCAGCAGCGCGCGCAGTGCGGCCGCGTCGAATGTCGTTTCCGCTGCGGCGCCGGCGACGTCGGTGTGCGCGCGATGGGACTTGGCGAAATCTTCGATCCAGTCCTGTAGATCTTGCTCGGCGGCCTGCGCTTCGCGCTGGTGGCTGGCGAGGCGCGCTTTGGCTTGATCCAGCGCTTCCTGGTGGCGGGTTTGGTTTTGCCGGCTGTCGATGCTGGCCTGCGACTGCTGGGCCAGCAGGGTTTTGGCGGTGTTCACCGCTTCCGCCAGGCGGGCTTCGACCTGTTGCACCGGCTGGCCGTCAAACAGGGCTTGGCGCTGCACCTGTATGTGTTTCAGGTTGGCGTCGCTGGCGGTGAAGGCGCCGGCCGCGCGCTGCTGTTCGAGTTCCGCCTTGTGCAGCGCTTCCTGCAATCCTTTCGTTTCCAGCACCAGCGTGGCGTGCCGCTGCCGGCCCTGATCGCGCGCCGTGCAATGCGCTTGCCACTGGCGAGCCTGCTCGGCGCATTGCGCATGGAAGGCGCCGGGGTCGGCCTGCCACTGGCGGCGCCAGCGGCGCGGGTGGTCGCCTGGGTCATGCTCGGCGCGGACGTTGTCCGCGCGGGCTGGCTCGTCAGCGGTGTCGGGGGCGTCGAAGGCGGCGTCGAGCTGGTTCAGGCCGTCGTCCAGGCGTTGCCGGGTTTGCCGCAGTTGGTCGTCGCTTGCGCGTTGCCGGCCCTGGATCTCGGCCAGCGCGGCCTGCGCGGCTCCGGCGGCTTCTTTGCGCGCGCTGTGTTCGCTGGCGGTATGTTCAAACGTGGCCTGGGCGCGGTCCCTGGCTTGCGCGGCACGGCGCCAGTCGTCCTCGATTTGCTGGATCTCGCGTAATTGGTTTTGTACGCTCTCGCGCTGGCGGGCGCACCAGTCGGCGGCCGCTGTGGCCGAGTCAGATTGCAGCTCGGCGGCCCATTCCGCCGCCAGCGGATGCGCCTGGCACTGCTCGCGCAGGCCCTGGCTGGCGGCCTGCAATTGCTGCTGTTCCTGCCCGATGGCGTCCAGTTGACGGCGGTGGCTGGCGGCGTCGGCGCTGTGGATGGCGTGCTGCCGCTGCGCGTGCTGCTGTTGCTGGCGGCAGTGTTCGACTTCGCTGTGCAGGCTGGCGAGCATGGCGCGCAGTTGCGGGTGGGCGCTGGCGTAGGGATGTTCGGTGGCGCCGCAGACCGGGCAGGGCGCGTCCGTTTCCAGCGCGGCGCGCAGGGTTTCGACGTTGGCGCTGCAGGCGGCTTCGGCGTTTTTCAGCGAGCGCTCGGCTTGCGCCTGAGCGGCGGCGAGTGCCGGCAGTTGGGCGTTGATCCGGCCCAGAGCCGCTTCGGCCTCGGCCACGGCTTGCTGGCTGATGCGCGCCTGGGCGTCCAGCGCTTGCCGGCGGCTTTCCTGCTCGGCCAGTGCATGCCAGGTTTGCTCGGCGCTGGCGAGTTGATCGCGGCGCGTCTCGGCGCCTTGTTTGCGCGTTTGCAGCGCGGCGCTGTCGAAACCGGCCAGCAGTTGCGTGGCGTGCTGGCGCTGCTGGTCGGCTTCTACCAGGGCGGTGGCGGCGGCGGTCAGGGCGGCTGCGGTGTTGCCGATCAGGGCGTTCTGCTGCGCTTCAGTTTTCGATAATGTTGCCAGTATGCTTTCAATTCCGCTTATTTCATTGCGGGAATGATGTGCTTGTGTAAGGAGTATATCCCAGCGCGGCCACTGTTCCGCGAGCGGTTGCAGCGCCGCGTGCTGCGCCAGCCAGCGCTCGGTGTCGTGCTGCTGCTCTTGCGCCTTGCCTAGTTCGGTGTGCTTGTCGCGCAGGTGTTGGCGGGCCTGCGCGGCGGCCTGTTCGGCCTCGGCCTGGGTTTGGTGCGCCTGGCGATGGCCGGGCAGCAAGGCCTCGATGCGGGCGTCCAGCGCCTTGGCCTGATCCAGCATCGGAGCGGCGGCGGCCTGCGCCTGTTCGGCTTCCTGCAGGCGGCCTTGCGTGATTTGCAAGGCGGCTTCGGCCTGCAGGCAGTGTTGCTCGGCGACGTGCAGCTTGTCCTGGCATGCGGCGATGGCGTTCTGGTCATTGGCGAGGTCGCGCGCCAGCCGCTCCACTTCTGCCACCAGCGGCCGCGCCGCTTGCACCGATTCGATCCGCTGCAGCTCGGCGCGGCGCGCGGTGGCGGCGGCTTGCTCGGCTTGGCGCAGTGCCAATTGCTCGCGCGCCAGTTGTTCATTGCGCCGGAATTTTTCATCGTCCTGATGCCAGCGCAACGCGGTCTCGAGCGTATGCTTGCGCAGATCGAGCGCGGCGACGGCGGCATCGGCCGCCTGGCTGTCCTGTTCCAACTGGCGGCGCGTGTCGTCGTCCAGCGGTTTCTGGTCGGCCAGGCGGTCGGTAAGGCGTTGCAATTCCTGCTGCTCCTGCTTGGCGCGGGCGTGGGCGCGCTGCGACAGCGTGCTGTAGATGGCGCTGCCGGTCAGGGTTTCCAGCAGTTCGCCGCGCTCGTTGTCGTCGGCCTTGAGGAAGGCGGAAAACTCGTTTTGCGCCAGCAGCACCGCGCGCGTGAATTGCTCGAACGAGAGGCCGATGCGGCGCTCGATCTGGGCCAGCACTTCGCGGTTGGTGCCGCCGATCGGCTGCAGCTCGGGCAATTGCGTCAGGCTCATGCGCGTTGGCTGGAGGTTGCCACTCGCTTTGCTGCGCGCACGCCGCACGCTCCAGCGGGCGCGGTAGCCGATGCCGTCGGTGCCGACAAAATCGACCTCGGCATATCCGTCGGCGGTACCGCGCCGCAAAAGGTTGCGCGCATCCTGCTGGGTGACGGCACTGTCGCCGACGTCCGGCACGCCGATGCCGCCGGCTTTGAACAGGCGCGGCGTTTTTTCATACAGCGCCATGCACAGCGCGTCGAGCAGGGTGCTCTTGCCGGCGCCGGTCGGGCCGGAGATGGCGAACAGGCCGCTTGATTTCAGCGGCTCCTGTTCGAAATCGACTTCGAATTCGCCGGCCAGAGAGGCCAGGTTCTTGCCACGGATCGCGAGGATTTTCATTGCGGCTCCTCGGCCGGGTTCAGCATCAGTTCGGCAAACGCGGCGCGCAGCTCGGGCGGGGCGTCGCTGTCATAGCGGCCGCGATACAGGCGTTCGAAGATGTCGTCGGGCTGCAGCCGCTCCAGTTGCTCCGGCACGACGGAGGCCGCGCTGGCGGTTTTGGGGGTGAAGCTGGTGTCGATCCTGGCCAGGCGCACCGGCTTGCCTTCCAGCGCCGCTTCGATGCGGGTGCGCAGGCCGGGTTCCGGCGCGGCGAGGCGGATGCGGACTTCCAGATACGGATGGCGCTCCAGATCCGGCGGCGATCCATCCGCCGCCGACACCGGCAGCGCCTCCAGCGCCGCCAGCGCTTGATCCAGCGGCGCCGGCTGTTGCGGCACGCGCAGCAGCTCGACCGCGCGCGGCACCGGCAGCGGCGTGATATCTGTCACGGCTGCGCCGTCCAGATCGACGCGTAGCACCTGGTGCGGGTAGCCGATTTCGGCAAACGACAGCGGCAGCGGGCTGCCGCAATAGCGCAAATGCTCTTCCTTGCCGACGCGCTGCGCTAGATGCAGATGGCCGAGCGCGGCGTAGGCGATGGTCGGCTCGAAGATGCCAGCCGACAGCGCCTCGCTGCCGCCGATGACGATGCGGCGCTCGGAGTCTTGCGAGATTTCGCCGCCGACCATGTGGCAATGGCCGAGCGCGATGATCGCCTGACCGGGCTGGCGCCGCGAGAGCGCGTGCTGCAGCGCATGGCGGTACAGCAGCGCGATGCCTTCCATGTAGGGATCGCCATCGGTATCCGCAGCGGCTTCGACGCGCGGCACGTCGCCGGGGCGCAGGAACGGGATCGCCAGGCACCAGGCGGCGATTTGCCCGCGCCGGTTTTTCAGCGGCACCACCAGTTTGTCCAGATCGATGGCGCCGTCCGGCCGGCGCGGCACGAAGCCGATCACGGTCGCGTCCAGCGTCTCCAGCAACGGCCCCGGCGCTTCCAGCCGCCCGGGCGAATCGTGGTTGCCGGCGATGATGACGATGTTCAGGTGCGGCGTCCGCGCCTTGGCTTGCTGCAGGAAGCGGTACAACTGCTTTTGCGAGGCGGCGGACGGGTTGGCGTTGTCGAAGATGTCGCCGCAGATCAGCAGGCCCTCGGCCTGTTCGGCGGCGAGGGTGTCGAGCAGCCAATCGAGAAACCGTTGATGCTCGAAGCCGCGTTCGAAGCCGTGCAGCGTCTGGCCCAGGTGCCAGTCCGAGGTGTGGATGAAGCGCAAGGCGGGGTCCTTTGGTCCGGATTCGGGTGGCCGGATGGGGTGATATATTGATTGCTAATATAACTGATAGGACTTCCGCCGTGCCGCTACGCACGATGGAATCCACGACGCCGAGGAATCACGATGTTGCAGAAAAAACCGGACAGCGCCAGGCTGGACAAGATCGTCGCCGACGCCCGCCGTCAGGCCGAACAGCGCGAGCAAGGCTATCGCGAGCGGGCCCTGAAAATCTATCCGTGGATTTGCGGCCGCTGCATGCGCGAATTTACGCTGAGTAATCTGTCGCAATTGACCGTGCACCACCGCAACCACAATCACGACGACAATCCGCCCGACGGCAGCAACTGGGAATTGCTCTGCCTGTACTGCCACGACAATGAGCATTCGCGCTATCTGGAGGCGGACCGGCAGGGCGGCTCGGGGCAGGGTGACGGCAAACTGGCGGCGGCGACCCACAATCCGTTTGCGGGCTTGTCATCTTTGGTCAAGAAAAAATCTTGAGGTGAAGATGCGCGCCGGTGCTCGGCCCGTGGCATGGTGCGTTCAAACAAGGCAAGCCGCGTTTCCCTGAATTAAAAATAGGAAACGAGGATTTGACCAATATCAAATCGAGAGGGGGAGCACCCGACCCCTCTCCAGTAAAAACCTCCCTACCATTACAAATGAGGCGTGGTTCCCGCAATGGGCTTTCGAGGCAATTGAGGCCGGGAACCCATGTCATGCCCCTGTACAGATACCGCAACTGGAAGAGGCATGCGTAGCCTAAAGGAGGCGAGCCATGAAGATGCGTACCCCGGATTGCCGACTTGCCGCTGTTTCGTCTGCGCTGGCCGCATTGCTGCTGGCACCGGCCGGCCTTGTCCTGGCCGATGAGACCTGCAATTCACCCTACATGGCGGGCCTGATCAAAGGCCAGGAAGACTACATCCATGTCTGGACCTTGGGCGTCGACGGCATGGGCGACGGGTCGGACAAGCTAGTCACCGTTGACGTCAATCCTAAATCGGCAAAGTACGGCAAGGTCATCGATTCCGTTTCGGTCGGTGGACGTGGTGAAGCGCACCACATGGGCTTCACCGACGACCGCAGATACCTTTGGGCCGGCCGCCTTGACGATAACAAGATTTTCGTCTTCGACGTCGCCACCAATCCGGGCAAGCCCAAGCTGATCAAGACGATTACCAATCTGGCGCAGAAGAGCGGCTACGTTGGCCCGCACACCTTCTATGCCTTGCCGGGACGCATGCTGGTCGGAACGCTGTCGAACGACAAGGACAATGGCGGCGTCACCGGTTTGGTCGTGTACAACAACAAGGGCGGCTATGTCGCCAAGTATGACATCCCGGTCACCACGGTCGGTGGCGTGCAGGGCGACGGCTATGGCTATGACATCGCCATCAATCCGCAGAAAAACGCGCTGCTCACATCCAGTTTCACCGGCCGCAAGAATTACATGACGGAGCTGGGCCAGCTGATCAAGGACCCCGAGGCGATGAAGCGATTCGGCAACACCATGGTCATGTGGGACTTGAAGGCGATGCAGCCGCAAAAAGTATTCAGCACGCCGGGGGCGCCGCTGGAAATCCGCTGGTCGCTCAAGGAGGGCGATAACTGGGCCATCACCGCCTCCGCATTGACATCGAAACTCTGGCTGATCAAGCAGGATGCCAGCGGCGCATGGCAAGCCAGGGATGTGGCGGCCATCGGCGACCCGGAAAAGATTCCGCTGCCGGTCGACATCTCGATCGCGGCCGACGGCAAGTCACTGTGGGTCAACACCTTCATGGACGGCAAGACGCGGCTCTTCGATCTCTCCAACCCTGAGGCGCCGAAGCAGGTGTATGAGAAGGTAACCGGCAAGCAGGTCAACATGGTCAGCCAGAGCTGGGACGGCAAGCGCGTGTACGTCACGAGCAGCCTGCTCTCCAAGTGGGACAAGGCCGGCGCCGACGATGAGCAATTCCTCAAACTGTACAGCTGGGACGGAAAGGAGCTCAAGGAACAGTGGCAGATCGACTTCTACAAGGAAAAACTCGGTCGTGCGCACCACATGAAATTCACGGCCAAAACCCCAAAGAGCGCGGCGACGGACGCGGGAGCTTTGAGCATTGCGGCAACTCGCTGATCGAACACTGACGAAATTCTGGAAGTGGCAATTCGTCGCCATTGCCGTGGCGGCCCTGTGCGCCGGCGCGGTGCAAGGCGCGACAACGGAAGTCGCGCTGCCGCAACGCCCGCGACAGGAGTTCATCCCGCCGCCGCCGGGCAGCTACACCTTGCAGGTCATCCAGCAAGCAGCCGACGGCAATGTGCTCGACATCGACGGCCACGCCTACAAGCTCGCTCGCTACACCACCGGCCGCATCACGCTGCTCAGCTTCATCTATACCTACTGCGTCGACCCGATCGGCTGCCCGCTCGCCTTCGAGACCTTCACCGGTTTGCGCCAACGCTTGCTGGCGACGCCGGAGGTGGCACGGCAGGTACGCTTCGTCAGCCTGTCTTTCGATCCGGTCAACGACACGCCCATGGCGATGAAAGCCTACGCCGGCAAATTTGCCGATCCCAACAGTCCGCTGCGCTGGGATTTTTTAACTACGCGTTCGGTGGGCGAACTCAAACCGATCATTGACGACTTCGGACAGGACGTGGAGGTCCAGCTCGATGCCAACGGCCAGCCGACCCGGTTGTACAACCACATGTTGAAGGTTTTTTTGATCGATGGGCAAGGGCGCGTGCGCGAGATATACACGCTGGCCTTCCTGCTGCCGGATGTGCTGTTCAATGATATTCAGACGCTGATTCTGGAGCAGCGGCGCACTCGATAAGCTGAGCCTGCGCCGTGGATTTTTGTTCTCCAGCTCGGACTCGGGCGCGCCCCAGGCCGGTCGATATTCGCAGCCGAGCCACGCGACTCCGCCCATTGCCAAAAATTAATGTAATGATAATATCCGGCCATTGACGTTTTCCTGTGGAAACGAATATGGCGAGACGGCAGCAATCCGTGTTTGAAGACCTGATGGACATCGCCGCCATGCTGCCCTGGCAGGTGGCGCTGGCCTTGGCGGTGGCCTCGTATTTCGGATTCCATCATCTCGCCTCCCTGCCTTCGACTCTGATCGGCGCTCGCACCCCGCAGCAATCGCTCGGCGACGGCCTGGTGCGGCAATTCATGATCACGTTCTCGATGATCCTGCAATACCTGGTGCCGCTGGCTTTCGTGCTCGGCGCCTTCATGTCCGCCCGGAAGCGGCGCCGGCAGTCCGAATTGCACGCTCAGGTGGCGAGCGCACCGCATCGCAATGCGCTGGAAAACATGTCGTGGAGCGAATTCGAAGGCTTGACCGCCGAAGTGTTCCGGCGCAAGGGCTATACCGTGGCCGAACGCGGCGGCAACGGCCCCGACGGCGGCGTCGATCTGGTCCTGCACATGGGGCGGGACAAATATCTCGTCCAGTGCAAGCAATGGAAAACCATGAAGGTCGGCGTTGCTACTGTGCGCGAACTGTATGGCGTCATGGCTGCGCATGGCGCGGTCGGCGGGTTCGTGGTCGCATCCGGTGCCTTCACGGAGGATGCGCGCAGCTTTGCCGAAGGCCGGTCGATCAAGTTGGTACATACGGAGGCGTTGCTGCGCCTGGTCAGGGAAACCAGCGGCGGTACGTCAGCCGGGCAGAGAGCCACGGAGGCTCCGAGCTGTCCTAAATGCGGAAGTGAGATGGTGCAGCGGACGGCCAGGCGTGGCGACTTTGCGGGATCGGTGTTTTGGGGATGTTCGCGTTATCCCGCGTGTCGGGGCATTGGCAAAGACTGAGAGGGAAACGCTGTAGAACTACTTGTCCTCTGAATCACTTTCGACCTTTCGGAAGGGTCGTATTCGGCCACTTGCGGTCCGTCGTGCTAGCTAGGCGGCCGTCTTAAAACTGTTACCGGACGTTCTGCATCGAAGTGTGAACGGTCGCGCCCGACCGAGGCCGTGTGCAAACGGACTCATATTGAGGCTATGAGATGAGAGGATTGCGCCCTCTTGTTGAGGGCTCAGCGGCTTTCAAGATCGCCCGGTCTATCGCTTCATTGCTGCAATCAACGCCGTCGCTCCCAACGATCTGCATCATCCGCTTCTGTTGTATGCCAGAGCGTGCAAACTCATCTCCGTTCGCACCTTTGGCAGGGTTTTCGTCAGGAAGTGCGTGGCGCCCATCCATGCCTTAAGAGTACCGAACGGGTGCTCGACCGTGCACGGCCGGATCATTGCCAGTTCCGGCCGTGCAATCTGGACCAGGCTTGCAAGCACAGGCTTGCGTCTATTTTCACTCCGGCTTCCGTGCATGCGTGCGGAAGAAACGCAGCATTTCCCGTGAAGCATCAGGCCCCTTCGGATCAGTGTACGAACCATTGCTGCTTCCACCAGACCAGGCGTGCCCGGCACCATGCACAGTCCATTGTTCGGCAATCGCTCTTCCTTCTGCATCGTGACGGATGGTCCTGGTATAGGCACGGCCATTCGGCACCGTACCTCTTTCCACTTTGAGCGTCGACTCCTTGCTGACGTCGCCTGCTGCGCAATCCGATTGAGGAATGCATTGCGCGAATATATGGTCGCCATTGCAGGGATGTACGGTGATGTCGCGATCGCCATGGAACACGATGGCCGGAATCGCTTGTCCAAGTGGCGCGGACGCTTGGGAGCGTGTTCCCTGCCGGCCCTTCTTTGCACTGCCGTTCTTCATGGTCGCGAATGCGGACGGCATGTCGTGCGCCACGCCGTAAGGCAGGCCGGAATGAATGCCGACAGCGGCGTACAGCTCGGGATAAGTCGCGCCCATCACCGCGGCCATCGCGCCGCCTGCGGACAAGCCAGCGACATAGACGCACTTGGGATCGACGTTGTAGGCGCGGATGACCTCGCGCGTGATGTCGGCAATGATGGAAGGCTCGCCGCAGGCGCGCTGCTGATTTTCCGGCTTGAACCAGTTCCAGCAATTCGATCCGTTCGCGGCATGCATCTGCGCCGGATAAACGACGAGGCAATTGTTTTCTTCGGCCACCGCGTTCATGCCGGTGCCGGCGGCGAAGTCGTCCGGGTGCTGTTTGCAGCCATGCAGCATGACGACCAGCGGCAGCGACTGGCCGCCTTGCTCCTTGTAGCAACTGGGGATATACAGCTTGTAGGCGCGCGTGCCTGCACCGTTGGTGCACGAGCCCGACAAGAAGCGCCCTTTACCGGCAAGGTCAGCTTCGACGCTCTGTTCCGGCTGCCGCGCCGACGCGCCTTTCCATTTGGCGTGAGACAGGTTGCGCAAACGCGTCAGGATGTCGGCGCCCTGTGGCTGCTCTGCGTCGGGCGCCGGCGGGTTGATGTCGTGCAGTTCCGGCGCTTGTGGCAGGAATGCGCTCCAGTCGGGGTGCTGCGATGCTGCCTCCGATGAGGTGGCGCCATGCAGCGCACGCTGGATCGCTACGGTTGCCGCCATCGGGCCTTCGGTTTGTAACAGCTCGGTGGCGGCGCGCATTTGCGCGAGAAAGCCGTCATTGATTTTCATGGAATTCTTTCCGGCATGGCTAAAAAATCCGTCCGGCCAAAGCGGCCTTGACGGCGGCGCTGGCGTGCAAGGCACCCAACACGGTGACAGAGTCGATGGTGGCCAGCGCCAGCTCGGGCGTGACATCCGCACCGATGCTGGCTAGGCCCAACACCTGTATCTGCAATTTCTGTCCTGCGGCGCGCACCGCCTCCAGGTCGGCACGCGAGTAATGCTGCAAGCCAAGCACCAGGCTCTTGCGCGCCACCGTTTGTTTGATGACGTCGCCATGCGCCTGCAACTGGTTGCGGATGGCGGTACGGATCAGGTCGGTACGATTGGAATAGAAACCCTCTTGCACCAGCAGGTCGATCTGCCCAAGATCGACCGGCCCGAGATTGATGGTGATTTTTTCTGTCTCGGCTACTTTTAGCCGAGCGTCTTGCATTACTACTTCGCGTCCCATTTTTGCCATTTCACCATCCTCAAAACATCTATATACCATCCATACAGATGGATTTTAGACGTTTAAGACGACATGTCAAGCCGGCTTGCGATGCTATTTCCTTGTAGAGAGCTGATTGAGACGCGCCGTTTTTGCCACATCGCAATGGTGTTTCTGGAATGGCATGAAGATCGGCTTTTGACCAGGCCCGGCAGGTCGCCCACACATGATCAGCGGCCGGTATCGCTGCAGAACGGACCGTGACACCAACATGTCGACGGACCACAACGGGTCGGAAGCACCTCTTGCCAAACTTCCGCTATCGACCAGGAGCAATCAGACACCAATTGGGCCTATTCTTCGCTGCTTTCCCAATGTTGCCGTCCGAGCGCAAATTCGGCTAGTCTGCCGTTCAAGTTCCACAGACAGCGCCATTCCACGCCTTCACCATGCTCAAAATACTGGTCATCCTCGGCTTGGTCCTGATGGCGATTGCCGCCGCAACCATCGCATATGGCGCATCCCAGTGGGCGGATCGCACCAGGGAGTTGCGCGCAGGCCTCGAAGCGGCCCGCATGCCAGTGCAACCCCCAGTGGTGGATTTTCGTGAACTCGAAGGCTTGCCCGCGCCGGTACAGCGCTACTTCCGTATTGCCCTCAAGGAAGGCAATCCCATGGTGGCCGGCGTCCATGTCCAGCACCACGGCACCTTCAATATGAGCGAGACAGCGGAGCAGTGGAAGCCGTTTGCCTCCGATCAGAAAGTGGTCACCCGACGTCCCGGCTTTGACTGGGACGGCCGGATCACGATGCTGCCCGGCTTGGCGGTACGAGTGCACGATGCTTACGTTGCCGGTGAGGGCACCTTGCATGCTGCCTTGCTCGGCCTGATTACCGTGGTGGACATGCGCGGCACACAGGACGTGGCCAGAGGCGAGCTGATGCGATTTTTGGCTGAAGCGGCATGGTACCCCACGGCCTTGCTTCCCAGCCAAGGCGTCCGATGGGAAGCCGTCGATGCGCACTCGGCACGCGCTACGCTGGTCGACAGCGCGATCAGCCTGACCATGCTGTTCAGCTTCAATGAGCAGGGTTGGATTGAAACCGTACGTGCCGATGCGCGTGGCCGCACGATAGGTGACCGGATCATCCCCACGCCTTGGCAAGGGCATTTTTGGAACTACCAGGAGCGGGACGGCATGTATGTGCCGCTGGAGGGCGAGGTGGCATGGCTGCCGCCGGAAGGCGCAAAGCCGTACTGGCGGGGCCGTATTACTGCGATCGCCTATGAGTTCGCCAGATGACCGAAGAGATGCTCCAGCCGGTTTCGCATTCAGGGCCTGCTTCCCCGCTGAGGGGCCGGAACTGCCGCATCCGGCCATAAGCCGTCATCTGATCTTAGTCGCGCGGATCGCGGCTTTAGGCTGGCCCCTATCATCTCTAAGATTCCATCACGATACCGAAAACTGTCGGGTACCTCAAAATTTTCCAGATAACCGAGTATGTAATCATTGTTGTTTTCAGAGGTTAGAATTCGATAGCAACTATAAAAATGGGGGCGCCGGTGCCAAGCTTTGTACGGGATGTGATGGTCCGAAATATCGTTTTGGACGACGAGGCAATTCAAGAACTACACAGGGTTATTTTGCAGCGAGTCGCAGTACACAACGCGAATACGCAAGATTCGGAACGGCAGCTAACACCAGTGTATATTGTCAGATTCGATAATCGCGGATACAGAACGTTCTCCGAAAATGAGGCTTGGGACTACTACAAGAGTGCTGACGCGGTAGAGAGAGTCGTGTTGCAAGCCGAGAGCGTCATTGGGTTCAAAGAGAATCATATGGTTGGGGAGCAAATAGAAATACGACTCGACACCGACGCTAACGGCTCCTCTCATATTATCGTTGGTGGAGATTCAAAGGACTGGGTGGAGACTACGTTCACGGCGCTCGAAGGGGTACTGAATCGCCGGAAGAGCACTGCGACAGCAATCGCCCGAACACAGTGGATGGTGCTGGCGTTGCAACTTATTGGTGTTTTTGCTGGCCTCTTACTGTGCTTATGGCTAGCGACTCTATCAGCGCCATATCTCAAGGACGTTGAGTATCCCCGTGCCCTCGCCTTCGTATTTTGGTTCCTGGTCTACAGCAATCTGTGGGGCTACATTCAAAGGCAGGCGCTTACTGGAATTTGGGCTCTATTCCCAAATGTTCGATTCAGTAGGAAAGGCGAACATTGGACGCAGGTATTAGTACGCAAAGGGCTTGAAGCTGTTGGCGTGGCCGTTTTCCTTTGGGCTCTTGCGTGGCTGACAAAGTGGGCGGCATCGGTTATTGGTCCATTCGTGACTTTGGCCACATGATCGTGTTCTCCTATCACATTGAACAAAAGTAACTGTCACCGACGGCAGGTCACCGCATCATGTGGGCAGGCACACTGCATCCGCTTGGTAGCCGCGTACGAACATAGCATAAGGCAGGCTGAATGACCGCTTCGGGTCGCTTTGAGACGTTCATGGCCTAACCTCACCGTTTCAATCCAACGCCGGTGTGCATAGAAACCCGCCGTACGCCAAAGACCTAACCCTCCCACATCCATCACAGGCCTTCAACCGTGCACTTGGACGGCCGATATTGATAACCGAGCCAGCCGTCATAGCCGAGCTGATCGAGCAGCCGGAACTGGTACGGATAATTGACTTCGCCGGTGTCCGGCTCGTGGGGTTCCGGCACGCCGGCGATCTGGATGTGGCTGATGTGGGGCAGGTATTGCTTGAGCGTGACCGCGAGGCCGCCTTCCATGATCTGGGCGTGGTACAGGTCCATCTGCACCTTCAGGCTCAGTGAGCCGACTTCCTCGCGGATCATGTGCGCCTCCTGCTGGAGGGCGAAAAATAGCCCGGCATATCGCGCTGATTGCTCGGCTCAATCAAGAACCTGATGCCGCGCCGCGCACTGAGCGGCGTGGCGCGGGTTGTCGATGTAGTGGTGCGACAGACGGAGTGTTCGGCGCCAGGTCACCCTCAGGCATGGTCGTAAGCCTGTTGGATCGTGGCGATGTCGATTTTTTTCATGGTCATCATCGCGTCGAAGGCGCGCTTGGCCGCCGCGCGATCGGGGTCGGCTATCGCCGCCATCAGCGCGCGCGGGGTGATCTGCCAAGACAATCCCCAGCGGTCCTTGCACCAGCCGCATTCGCTTTCCTGGCCGCCATTACCGACGATGGCGTTCCACAAGCGGTCGGTTTCGGCCTGGTCGTCGGTCGCGATTTGAAACGAGAAGGCCTCGTTGTGCTTGAAATGCGGGCCGCCGTTCAGCCCCAGGCAGGGGATGCCGGCGACGGTGAATTCGACCGTCAGCACATCGCCTTGCTTGCCGTCGGGGTAGTCACCCGGTGCGCGGAGGATGGCGCCGACTGCGCTGTCGGGGAAGGTTTCGGCATAGAAGTTGGCGGCGTCGAGGGCGTCGCCGTCGTACCACAGACAGATCGTGTTCTTGCTGGTCATCTCCTGCCTCCTGAAAAATTGAACACCGGCGTCCGCCAGCGTCGAAACAACTCCAATCGTCCACCTTGCGGCACCGTGCTCTGCCGGATGGTCGGCCGGTGAGCGCGGCCAGGGCGTGCTGTGGCGCGGCTGGCCACAACGGGCGTGGCCAGGTCAGAGCCGCGCCACCAGGGCGGCAAGCTGGTCCGTCGCCTTGCCCCAGCCTTCCTGAAATCCCATTTCCTCATGACGCTGGCGGTCGGCGCTGGTCCAGTGCAGCACGCGCGCGATGTAACGGGTTTTGCCGTCGACTTCCTCAAACGTCAGGATGCCGGTCATGAACGGTTTTTCCGACGGCTCCCAGGCGCTGGTGTAGGCGTCGGTAAATACCAGCCGCTGGTTGGGCACCACCTCCAGATACACGCCGCGATTCGGGAATTCCTGGCCTTCGGGGCTGCGCATCACGATCAGGCTGGAGCCGCCCGGACGCACATCGAGTTCGGCGGAGGCGACCGTCCACGGCAAGGGACAGAACCATTGCTTGAGCAGGGCCGGCTCGGTCCAGGCCCGGAACAGCTTGACGGGCGGCGCGTCGATGAGGCGGGTCAGGCCCAGTTCGCGCGGGTCACTGTCCATGGTTTTTGCGGTATCGCTCATCTGCCAGTCTCCTTGGATATGTTGGGGTTGGACTTCAGGGCTTGGAACTCAGCAATGCAAAAAAGGCGCCCTGGGGGTCGAGGCACTGGACGATCCACATGTCACCGGGCACCTGATGCGGGCCCATCACCACCTTGCCGCCGGCCGCGTTGTTGCGTTCAATCGCGGCGCTGACGGCGTCGACATTGAAGTAGTAGAGCCAGAACGGCGCCGGCGTTTCTGGCGTCTTGGTCATCATGCCGCCGATCGCGCCGTTGCCGGCGGCGAAAAGCTGGTACACGCCGAGCGCTCCCATGTCCATTGCCTCGGCCTTGGTCCAGCCGAACAGGCCGGAGTAGAAATCGAAGGCGCTGGGGCCGTCGCCGGCGTGCAGCTCGTGCCAGCCGATGGTGCCGATCTGTCCCGGTTCGGTGCCGGCCGGCGGCGCTTCGTCCATGCCGTGAAACAGCACGAAGGTGGCGCCGTGCGGGTCGGCGACCACGGCGAAGCGGCCGACGCCCGGGATGTCCTCGGCCGCGCGGTGCAGCTTGCCGCCCTGGGCGACTATGCGCGTCACGTAGCCGTCGACGTCGTCGACGCCGATGTAGCCGATCCAGCCCGGGCGGGCGCCGGCGGCGCGGGCCTCGTCCGGAATCGCCATCAGGCCGGCGATCATCGTCGGTCCGGCGCTGAATATCGTGTACGGATGATCCGGCACGCCGGCCTCCTTGCTGTCCCAGCCGACTACCTTGCCATAAAACGCGGCGGCGGCCTGGGTGTCGCTGGTCATCAACTCGTACCAGACGAATTTTGCTTGCGAGATAGCCATGTCTCTACTCCTGGTGGGGAATCAAAACAACCTGTGCAGGCAGCGTCGCGCCGAGGTCGAGGCTAGCCACCCGCCATTCGCATGGCTTGGCGAGCGCCCATCCGGGTGGTGCGCAAGCGTCGCTGGCCGCTTTGCCAATCTGTTCGATGGCATCAGCGCCCGCTTGTTCCTGGTAGGTTCCACCAGGAAAAAAACCGTCTGGGCGGTGCCCGCCGCCGTACAGGCCGCATCATTGGCGCACCGCATCCTTGGCAAGAAAAATACGCGCGATGGGATGATGCTCCGGTGGCGCCAACGAACGGGCGCGGCGATTTTGGGGAAAGCGCTGCCCGTTCAGCCGCGCTGTCGCAGCCAGCCCAGGCCCTCGACAGTGCCGTGCGCCGGCCGATACTCGCACCCCACCCAGCCGTCATAACCCAGTTGATCCAGCAGTTGAAACAGGTAAGGGTAGTTGACCTCGCCGCTATCCGGTTCGTGCCGCTCCGGCACGCCGGCGATCTGGATGTGACCGATGTGCGCGAGGTGTTTTTTCAGCGTGGTGGCAAGGTCGCCTTCCATGATCTGCGCGTGGTACAGGTCCATCTGCACCTTCAGGTTTGGTGCGCCGACTTCTTCCCGGATCGCGTGCGCCTCGCCCTGCAGTTGCAGGAAGTAGCCCGGCATGTCGCGGCCGTTGATCGGCTCGATCAGCAGCGTCTTGCCGTGTTGCGCGCAGGCGGCGGCGGCGTAGCGCAGGTTGTCGATGTATACCGCGCGGAAGGTGGCACGGTCGGCGCCGGCCAGGATCAGGCCGGCCATCGCGTGCAGATTGGGCGTGCCGAGCGCCACGGCGTATTCCAGCGCAACGGCGACGCTTTGCCGGAATTGCTCCTGCCGCCCGGGCAGCGCGGCGATGCCGCGTTCGCCGCCGGCCCAGTCGCCGGGCGGCAGGTTGAACAGGACGTTCTGCAAGCGGTGCTCGGCCAGCAGGCGCGCGATTTCCTGCGCGCTGAAGTCGTACGGGAACAGGAATTCGACCGCCCGGAAACCGGCGCGCGCAGCCGCTTCGAAGCGCTGCAGGAACGGCACTTCGGTGAACATCATGCTCAGGTTGGCGGCGAATTGCGGCATGGCGATGACTCCTCTCGATGGTTGTTTGACGCTTCAGCGCCGGCTGCGCGCCAGTTCCAGTTGCCGGCATATCTGTTCGGCGCCATCCACGATGCGCGGGCCGGGGCGGGTCAGCAGGTCGGCATCCAGCACAAACAAATCGTGGCGCGCGACCGCGCTGAGTTGCGGGAAGCGCATCCAGTCGGCCAGCTCGTCGGGCGCGCCGCCGGCACTGAGTATGACCTCCGGATTTTGCGCCAGCACCGCTTCGCGGCTGACGGTGGGCGTCAGTTGCGGCAGCGCGCCGAATACGTTCTGGCCGCCGCACAGGCGCAGCGCGGCCGATACCAGATGAGCGTCGTTCAAGGTCATCAGCGGCTTGCGCCAGACTTGGTAGAAGACCCGCACCGGCGGCCGGTTGCGGTAGGTACTGTCGAGCCCGGCGAGCCGGGCGCGGAACGCGGCGGCGGCGGCGTTGCCGGCGGCTTCGGTGCCGGCCAGCCGCGCCAGCCGTTCCAGCGAGGATGCCACGCCGGCGAAATCGCGCGGCTCGGATTCGAATACCGGGATCGCCAGCGCGCGCAGCTTGGCGATTTGCGCCGCCGAGCTGCCGCTGCGCCAGGCCACCACCAGATCGGGTTTGAGCGTGACGATCTTTTCCAGGTCGAGCGCCGAGGCGCCGCCGACCGAGGCAACATTGCGCGCCGCCGGCGGATAGTCGCTGTACTGGCTGACGCCGACCAGCGCGGCGCCGGCGCCGGCGGCGTACAGCAATTCGGTCGCGTGCGGCGCCAGGCTGACGATGCGGCGCGCCGGCGCCGCCAGCGTGACCGTATTGCCTTCATCATCGACTGCCGTCGGTGCTGCCTGCGCCGGATCGAGCCACAGCCACGCGCAGAGCCCGGCCAGGGCCAGCATGCGCCCGGTCCGGCGCACGGCGGCACTGGATGGCGCCGTGCGCATCAGATTTCCAGGTTGTCGATCAGGCGCGTGCTGCCCAGCCGGGCGGCGGTCAAGACCACCAGCTTTTCGCCGCGAGCCAGGTCGCCGGCGGCCGGCGGCTGCAGGTCGGTGCGCTTGCGGATTGCGACGTAATCGGGTCTCCAGCCGCGTGCGGTCAGCCGCGCCACCGCTTTTCGTTCCAGTTCAAACACGTCCAGATGGCCGCTGCGCACTTCCTCGGCGACTTCGTTCAGGGTGCGAAACAGCGCCGGCGCTTCGGCCCGCTCCTCGGGCGACAGATAGACATTGCGCGAGGACAGCGCCAGGCCGTCGTCGGCGCGCCAGGTTTCGGCGGCGATGATCTCGGTCGGGATCGCGAACTGCCGGCACATGTTGCGCACGATCATCAATTGCTGGTAATCCTTCTTGCCGAACACGGCGGCGCGCGGCTGCACGCAGGAAAACAGCTTCAACACCACGGTGGTGACGCCGGTGAAGAAGCCGGGGCGGAATTCGCCCTCCAGGATGTCGCCCAGGTCTTCCGGCGGCCGTACGCGGTATTCCTGCGGTTCCGGATACAGGTCCTTTTCGGTCGGCGCGAACAGCACGTACACGCCTTCCTTTTCCAGCTTCTCGACATCGGCCTGGAAGGTGCGCGGGTATTTGTCGAAATCCTCGTGCGGGCCGAACTGCAGGCGGTTGACGAAGATCGAAGCGACGATCGGGTCGCCGTGCTTCCTGGCCAGCCGCATCAGCGACAAATGGCCCTCGTGCAGGTTGCCCATGGTGGGCACGAACACGGTGCGCAATTGGCCGCGCAACTGGTCGCGCAATTCTTCAATGGATGAAATGATTTTCATGGGAAGTCTTGAGGTGGCAAAAGGGAAAGGGCGAAGCGAAGCGAAGGCTGCGGCATCGAGCGCGGCGCTTAGCCGGGCGAGTAGGTCAGCCGCACGTAGATCGGCGCATAGGCTTCGGCCTGGGTAATCTCGATCAGGGTTTCCTTGGCCAGTTCGAGCAGCGCAATGAAGTTGACCACCACTACCGGCACCCCGCGCGAGGGCTCGAACAGGTCGGCGAATTCGACAAAGCGGGTCGATTGCAGGCGCCGCAGGATCGCCGTCATGTGCTCGCGCACCGACAATTCCTCGCGGCTGATGGTGTGGCGCGTGGTGAGCGTGGCGCGCTTGACGACGTCGGCCCAGGCGGCGCGCAAGTCGTCGGCGCTGACATCCGGCCAGCGCGGCACCAGGCTTTGCTCGATGTAAATCTGGGTGCGCACATAGTCGCGCCCGAGCTGCGGCAGCGCGTCGATCTGGTGCGCCGCCAGTTTCATTTGTTCGTATTCCAGCAGGCGCCGCACCAGTTCGGCACGCGGGTCCGCCACTTCCTCGCCGTTGTCGGCCTTTTTGACCGGCAGCAGCATGCGCGACTTGATTTCGATCAGCATCGCCGCCATCAGCAGGTATTCGGCGGCCAGTTCGAGATTGGTGCGGCGGATCTGGTCGACGTATTCCAGGTACTGCAGCGTCACCTGCGCCATCGGAATGTCGAGGATGTTGAAGTTCTGCTTGCGGATCAGGTACAGCAGCAGGTCGAGCGGGCCCTCGAACGCTTCCAGGAAGATTTCCAGCGCGTCGGGCGGGATGTACAGATCATTGGGCAACCGGAACAGCGGCTCGCCGTATAGCTTGGCGAACGCCACGCCATCCACCACGTCCGGAGTGGAGTCGATCCCTTGCAGCAGGGCGTCGGCCGCGCCGGCCGGCAGCGCGGCCGCGGCGGGCGTCGCGCTCACGCCTTAGCCCTTGTTCAGATGGTAGTAGACGTACTCGGTTTGCCGTACCCGCGAGGCGTCGGCGCGGCGGCGTTCGTCGAGATCGAGCGGCGCCTTGTCCCACAGCAGCGCGCGCCCGGCTTGCTGCTTCGCTTCCAGGCTCGGATCTTTCCGCTTCAATTCGGCGATGAACTTGGTGTGATCGGATTCGTAACGCTGATACTGCTTGGAGAATTTCATGGTGTCGTGAGGTCGGGCCGGAGTTTCAACTGGGGGCTATTCTACCCTGTCTGGACGCCGATTCCCGCTGGCGGGCACGGTCGCATGGCGCCGCGGAATTTGGCGGGGAATTGGCGGAGTACTCGGCGTGTTTTAAAAAATATGGAGTATGTTTTAAAAATTGATATTTAATGGCCGGAATAGGTCGTATACATGAGGAGTATGTAATTCCAGCCAGTGTGTCACGTGCCATCCGGGGCTGCCAGCAGCGACGGCAGGAACTCCTGCAGCGCGGCTTGCAGCAGCGCATGATCGAAATCGGGCTGGCGCGCTTCGCGCACTTTCATCCCTTCCCACAGGCATTGCAGCAGCAAGGCCACCGTTTGCGTCTGTGCCGGTGCGATCCCGAGCCCGCCGTCGCTCTTGGCGCGGCACAGCCAGGCGCGGAACTCGGCATCCAGGATCTGATCGGAGGCGCGTACCGCAGCCCCGATCGCGGGGTCGCGCGAGGCTTCGGCCGAGATTTCCAGGAACAGCGCCGGGTCGGTTTGGCGCGATGAATTGCCCTGGTCGCGGCCGAATGACTCGGCGATTTGCAGCGCGAGGTCGGTGCGGCCGTCGAGCTGGCGCATTTCCTCGCGCGCCAGTAGCAGTTGCTGCTCGATGATGGCGAGCACGATTTCACTCTTGCTGCCGAAGTAGCGGTAGATCAGCCCTGGGCTCATCTGCGCGGCATCGGCGATGTTGGCCATGCTGGCGGCATGAAAACCGTGTTCGATGAAACACTTCTCGGCCGCCGCCAGGATTCGTTCGCGCTGCGCCAGCGCCCGCATTTCTGCCGGTGTCGCGTTCATTTCTGCTCCCGGTGTTCCTGCCAGCCGCCACCCAGCACCTTGTACAGCGCCACGCGGTTGGCCTGTTCCGCCAGTTGCGTGGCCACCAGCGATTGCTGCGCGGCGTACAGCGTGCGCTGGGCGTCGAGCAGCACCAGGTAGCTGTCGCGCCCGGCCTCGTAGCGTGCGCGCGAGAGCTGGTCGGCGCGCGTGGCGGCCGCCAGCAGCGCCTGCTGCGAGGTTTTTTGCTCGGCCAGCGTGCGACTGAGGATCAGCGCGTCGGCGACTTCGCGAAATCCGGACTGGATCGCTTTTTCATATTGCGCCAGCGCGATGTCGCGCTCGGCGGTGGACAGGCCCAGGTTGGCGCGCAGGCGGCCGCCCTGGAAGATCGGCAGATTGACTTGCGGTACGAAGCTCCAGACCCGCGTGCCGCTGGCAAACAGGTTCGACAATTCATTGCTGGCGCTGCCGATGCTGCCGGTCAGGCTGATCGAGGGGAAAAACGCGGCGCGCGCGGCGCCGATGTTGGCGTTGGCGGCCCGCAACTGGTGCTCTGCTTGCAGCACGTCCGGGCGCCGCAGCAGCACCTCGGCCGGCAAGCCGGCCGGCAGCGCGCCCAGGCCGCTGACCTGAAGGTCAAAGCCGCTCGGCAGCAAGGCTGGCTCGACCGGCGCGCCGACCAGCAGCGCCAGTGCATTGACGTCCTGTGCCACCTGGCCGGCATAGCGCGAGACGTCGCTGCGCGCGGTCTCCAGCGCGGTCTGTGCCTGGGACAGGTCGAGTTCCGACACCGCTCCCAGCTTGTGGCGCTGCTCGCTCAGGTGCAATGCCTGCTGGCGGTTGGCGAGCGTGGCTTGCGCCACGCGCTGCAATTCCTGGTCGGCGGCCAGCGTCAGGTAGGCGTTGGCGATCTCGGCTACCAGGCTCAACTGGGCGCCGCGGCGTGCTTCTTCCTGGGCAAAGTATTGTTGCAGCGCGGCCTGGCTCAGGCTGCGCACGCGGCCGAACAAATCCAGTTCGAAGGCGGCTACGCCCAGGCCGGCGCTGTAGGTCGGGGCGGCGGGCGCGGCATCGCCGCCGCGCGTCACGGTGGCGTTGGCGCCCAGCGACGGCAACTGATCGGCGCGCCGGATGCGGTACTGGGCGCGGGCGCGCTCGACGTTCAGTACCGCCACCCGCAGATCGCGGTTGTTGTCGAGTGCGCGCGCGATCAGTTGCGCCAGTTTCGGATCGGAGAAGAAATCACGCCAGCCGATGTCGGCCGTCGTGCCGCCGGCGGTATCGGGAGCCGGGGCCGCGCTTGTTCCAGCCACGCCATAGGCGCCGGTGGTCGGGGGCAGTGGCCACGCTGGCGGAATGCCGGCGTCAGCCGCTGGCAGCGCCGGCTCGAGGCTGGCGCAGGCGCTGACCGACAGCAGCACTGCCAACGCCAGGGTGGTGAACATCGGCTTAGTCATGAGAGGGTACTCCTGCGGCAGCGTCGGCAAGCGGCGCTGCAGTGGCGACGGATGGCTTGCGGCCCACGAACAGCCGCTCGACCACCACGAAGAACAAGGGAATGAAGAAGATGCCGAGCAGGGTGCCGACGATCATGCCGCCCAAGACGCCGGTGCCGATCGCGCGCTGCGCGCCGGAGCCGGCGCCGCTGGAAATCGCCAGCGGCAAGACGCCCAGGCCGAAGGCGAGCGAAGTCATCAGGATCGGCCGCAGGCGGTCGCGCACGGCGGTCATGGTGGCCTCGATCAGCTCCATGCCCTTTTCGAGGTTTTCCTTGGCGAACTCGACGATCAGGATCGCGTTCTTGCTGGTCAGCCCGACCGTGGTCAGCATCGCCACCTGGAAGTAGACGTCGCGCTCCATGCCGCGCAGCGTGCCGGCCAGCACCGTGCCGAGGATGCCGAGCGGCGCCACCAGCAGCACGGCGGTCGGAATGGTCCAGCTTTCATACATCGCGGCCAGGCACAGGAACACGATCAAGAGCGACAGCGAGTACAGCATCGGCGTTTGCGAGCCGGCCTGGCGTTCCTGGTAGGACAGCCCGGTCCACTCGATGCCGACCCCTTTCGGCAACTGCGCCACCAGTTTCTCGACTTCGGCCATGGCGTCGCCCGAGCTGACGCCCGGCGCCGCTTCGCCGTTGATCTCCATTGCCGCCACGCCGTTGTAGCGTTCCAGGCGCGGCGAACCGTAGTCCCAGTGCGAACCGGCAAAGGCCGAGAGCGGCACCATCTGGCCCTGGTTGTTGCGCACGCTCCAGCGGTTGAAGTCCTCGGGCACCATGCGGAACGGCGCATCGGCCTGCAGATAGACCCGCTTGACGCGGCCGCGGTCGATGAAGTCGTCGATGTACTGGCCACCCCAGGCGGCCGACAGCGTGCCGTTGATGGCCTCGGTAGAGAGGCCGAGCGCGCTCGCCTTGCGGGTGTCGATATCGAGGCGGAACTGCGGCGTGTCGTTCTGACCGTTGGGGCGGACGTTGGTCAACAGCTTGTTCTGCGCGGCCGCGCCCAGGAACTGGTTGCGCGCCGCGGTCAACGCAGCATGGCCAAGGTTGGCATTGTCTTTCAGGTAGAACACGAAGCCGGCGGAGGTGCCGAGTTCCGGCATGGCCGGCGGTGCAAAGGCGAAGGCCAGCGCATCCTTGATCTGCATCAGCGCCCCCATCGCGCGGCCGCCGACGGCAGCCGCCGAAGCTTCGGGTGCGGTGCGTTCGCTCCAGTCCTTCAGCTTGACGAAGGCGATGCCGGTGTTCTGGCCGGTGCCGCCGAAGCTGAAGCCCTGTACGCTAAAGATCGACTCGACCGTCTCTTTTTCGTTTTGCAGGAAGTGCTGTTCCACTTTTTCAATGGTTTCCATCGTGCGCTGCTGGGTCGCGCCGACCGGCGCTTGTACCATCGCGAACAGGATGCCCTGGTCTTCGGCCGGCAGGAACGAGCTGGGCAGGCGCAGGAACAGGAATACCATTACTGCCGCCAGCGCCGCGAAGATCGCCATGAAGCGTTTGCCGCGCGTGACGATCCCGTATACGCCGCCCTGGTATTTCCTGCTGCCGCGCTCGAAAGTGCGGTTGAACCAGCCGAAGAAGCCCTTGTCGCTGATCTGGTGGCCTTTGGCGAGCGGCTTCAACATGGTCGCGCACAGCGCCGGCGTCAGCACGATCGCGATCAGCACCGACAGCCCCATGGCCGAGACAATGGTGGCCGAGAACTGGCGGTAGATGACTCCGGTCGAGCCGGCCATGAAGGCCATCGGCACGAATACCGCCGACAGCACCAGTCCGATGCCGACCAGCGCGCCGGTGATCTGGCTCATCGATTTACGCGTGGCTTCCAGCGGCGACAGCCCTTCCTCGCTCATCAGGCGTTCGACGTTTTCCACCACCACGATCGCGTCGTCGACCAGCAGGCCGATCGCCAGCACCATCGCGAACATGGTCAGCATGTTGATCGAGAAACCGAGCGCGGCCAGCACGCCGAAGGTGCCCAGCAGCACCACCGGCACCGCGATGGTCGGAATCAGGGTGGCACGGAAATTCTGCAGGAACAGATACATCACCAGGAACACCAGCACGATCGCTTCCAGCAAGGTTTTCACCACGCCCTTGATCGAGACCGCGACGAACGGCGTGGTGTCGAACGGCACCACGGCGGTCAGGCCGGCGGGGAAGGTCGGCTTCAATTGTTCCAGCGTGGCCTTGACGCCGGCGGCGGTATCCAGCGCGTTGGCGCCGGTGGCTAGCGAGATGGCGGCGCCGGTGGCGGCCTTGCCGTTATAGCGGCTGATGAAGTCGTAGTTTTCGGCGCCCAGCTCGACCCGGGCGATGTCGCCCAGTTTCAGGACCGAGCCGTCCTGGTTGCTGCGCACCACGATGTCGCGGAATTGCTCGGGTGTCTGCAGGCGGTCTTGCGCGGTGATGGTGGCGTTGATCTGCTGGCCCGGGATGGCCGGCGCGCCGCCCAACTGGCCGACCGCGACTTGCGCATTTTGCGCCCGCACCGCAGCCATCACGTCGGCTGGCGCCAGGCGGTAGGTATCCAGCTTGTTGGGGTCGAGCCAGATCCGCATCGCATACTTGGAGCCGAACACCTGCAGTGTGCCGACGCCCGGCACGCGCGACAGCGGATCGACCAGATTGGCGACCACGTAATCGGAAATGTCATCCTTGTCCATGCTGCCGTCTTCGGAGACGAAGCCGAGCACCATCAGGAAGCCGCTGCTGGCCTTGCTGACGTTGACGCCTTGCCGCTGCACTTCCTGCGGCAAGAGCGGCATCGCCAGCTGCAGCTTGTTCTGCACCTGCACCTGGGCCGTATCCGGGTTGGTGCCGTTGGCGAAGGTGAGCGTGATCGAAGCGGCGCCGCTGGCTTCGCTGGTCGACGAAAAATACATGAGCCCGTCCAGGCCCTTCATGTTCTGTTCGATGATCTGCGTTACCGAGTCTTCCACTACCTTGGCCGAGGCGCCCGGATAGACGGCGTTGATCGTGACCGTCGGTGGCGCGATGGTCGGGTATTGCGAGATCGGCAGCTTGGTGATCGACAGGGCGCCGGCCAGCATGATGATGATGGCGATGACCCAGGCGAAGATCGGGCGATCGATAAAAAAACGTGCCATATCGGTCGTCCTTTATTGTTTCTTGGAAGCGGTGGCGGGGTCGGCGGCGGCGGTCTTGGCTTCGGCCGGCGCTGCCTCGCTGGCTTGCACCGGCATGCCCGGGCCGATCTTTTGCAGGCCTTCGACGATCACACGGTCGCCGGCCGCGAGGCCCTCATCCACCAGCCATTTGTCGCCAATGGTGCGGCTGGCCTGGACCTGGCGCGGTTCGACCTTGTTGTCCTTGTTGACCACCATCGCGATGGCATTCCCCTTCGGGTCGCGCGCGATGCCTTGCTGCGGCACCAGGATGCCTTCCGCGCGCTGGCCCTTGCTGACGACGGCACGCACGTACATGCCCGGCAGCAAGATGTTGTCCGGGTTGGGAACAGTCACGCGCAGCGAGAAGCTGCCGGTGGCCGGATCGACGGTGACATCGGTGAAGGCCAGTTTGCCGGGGTACTTGTATTGGCTGCCATCCTCCAACAGGATCGTGACCGGGACGTTGCGGGTGTCGGTCAGGGTGCCCGCCGCCAGTTCTTTGCGCAGTTGCAGCAGCTCGCTGCTGGATTGGGTCAAGTCGACATGGATCGGGTCCAGTTGCTGCACGGTGGCCAGGGCCGCCGGCTGATTGGCGGTCACCAGCGCACCCTGCGTCACCGAGGATTTGCCGATGCGGCCGCCGATCGGGGAGGTGATGCGCGCATAGTCCAGCACGATGCTGTTGCGCTGGACCGCGGCTTGCGCGGCCTTGACGTCGGCTTCGGCCTGCAGCAGCGCCGCAGTGGCATTTTCATTGTCCTGGCGGCTGATGGCGTCGATCTTGGCCAGTTCGGCTGAGCGGGTGGCGTTCAGGCGGGCCGAATTCATGCTCGCCTGCGCGCGCGCCAGCGCGGCCTGCGCGCTGGCGAGTTCCGCCTGGTAGGCGGCATCGTCCAGTTGGTACAGCGGCTGGCCGGCCTTTACCGGTCCGCCTTCGGTGAACAGGCGGCGCTTGATGATGCCATTCGCCTGCGGCCTGACCTCGGCCACCAGCGAGGCGTTGGTGCGGCCGGGCAATTCACGCGTCAACGTTACCGGCTCGGTCTTGAGCGTGACCACGGTGACCGGCGTTGCCGCGGCGCCCGGATTGGACGGTGGTGCGGCCTGCGGACTGCACCCGATCAAGGCTGCACTTGCCAGCATGCCAATGAAAATCAGACGGGAGGGAATTTTGTTGTATGAGGTCATGACGGGCCTTGATCGTGTTTTGAAAGTTGTTCTCTGTATCACGAGGAGGAAAAGCGAAAGGGCGAAGAGTAAACGTTTATTCTCATTTCCGCAAGGACAAATTCCCCGGCCTTGCCATGCGGCGCTGGATCTTGGATCGGCTTGTGCGACCGACGCTCACGCTTGTTGGGGGCGGTGATTGCCGGGGCGAGGCAGCGATGGCGACCCGATTTAGCTTTCTGATATCGCATGCGGCGATCGGCCGCACATGGCGGTCGACGGCCTCAGGCCGCGAGGTTGAGCAAGGCGTGGTTGTCTGGCTGCGGGTCGCCGTGCGCCAGCGGTGTTGCCGGCGAGGATATCAGCAGCGGCTGTCCGGACGCCATGCCGAACGGCGCTGGGATGGCGGCTGGCGAGGGGGTTGGGGAGGCGTTTTCTGCCAGTGTAAAAAAATCGACTGCCCGGCGTAAATTGAAGGCCTGCCGTTGCAGGTTTTCGGCGGCGCCGGCCGATTGTTCCACGAATGCGGCGTTATGCTGGGTGGTGCGCTCCATTTCAAGGATTGCGCCATTTGCCTGCTGGATGCCGATACTCTGCTGCTCGCTCGCGCTGCTGATGTCGCGGACGATGTCCGCCACCTGCCGCGACGAACCGACGATCTGCTGCATGGTCTTGCCGGCCGCGGCGCTCAGCCGGTCGCCATGATGAATTTGCCCGATCAAGCCGTCGATCAAGCCGTTGATTTCCTTTGCCGCCGCGGCCGAGCGTTGTGCCAGCGTGCGTACTTCGGCGGCCACCACGGCAAAGCTGCGCCCTTGAGCGCCGGCGCGTGCCGCCTCGACTGCGGCATTCAGCGCCAGGATGTTGGTCTGGAAAGCAATACCGTCGATCACTCCGCTAATCTGCGCCACCTGGCCGGAATCCTGTTTCATCCGGCTCATGGTGCTCACGACTTCGGCAATATCCCGGCCGCCGCGGCCGGCCAGTTCGGCGGCCGACTCTGCCAGTTGCCGCGCATGGCGCGCATGCTCGGCGTTCTGCCTGACGGCGGCGGTCACCTGCTCGATCGAACTCGCGGTTTGTTCCAGGGTGACGGCCTGGGTTTCGGTGCGGTGCGACAGATCGGCGTTTCGTTCCACCATTTCGCCGGCGGCGGTGCTGAGCACGTCTGCTTCGTGCCCAATGGTGCGGATGGTGGCGGCCAGGCTGCCATTCATCGTCTGCAAGGCGTTCAGTAACTGGCCGCTCTCATCCTGCCGCCCGCCGCCGATCTCGACGTCCAGCTGCCCGTCGGCAATTTTCTGGGCGACCGCGACCGCATGGCTGAGTGGCTGCACGATGCTGCGCGTCAGCATCCAGGCGAACAGGATCCCGAGACCAAGCGTCAGACCACCCAGTGCCATCAGCGTCAGACGGCTGGAGCGATACACTTGAGCCGATTCCAGGGCCAGCACCGCGGCCTGCTGTTTCTCGTGATCCAGCAGCGCACGAATCGCACCGGTATAGCGCTCGAATGCCGGCTCCAGTTCGGTCCCAGCCAGGCGCTCGACATCTTGAATCTTGCCCACCGACTTCAACTCGAAGATCCGTGCGCGCAGTTTTTGATAGGCGGCTTCCTGTTGCGCGATGGCGGCGAGCAGGACCTGTTCCTCGGCGCTATCGCCGCGGACGCCGGCGCGCAAATCGGCAATCAAGCGGTCGCCGCCCTGCAGGCGGCCCATGAAGTAATCTTCCAGTTCCAGGCTGTCGCTTTTGGCGATCGCCATCGCCCGCGTGCCGTTCAGGCTGACCGCGCCCAGCCAGTCGGCGGCCTGCTGCTGCTTGGCAAGCTTGTCGTGCACCAGATGTTCGGCCATGGCGTTGACCGCATGCAGGCGCCCGATCGCGATCCACACGATCAGGCCCATTACGGCCAGCACCAGCAAAAAGGAAAGAAACAGCCGCGGCCCGGTCCGCAGTTTCGGCAACCTCATGGCGCCACCTCCGATCATCGCCCGCGTGCGTACCGGGCTCGCGGGTAGTCTAAGCGGGCATTGTTACCGGGCAATTACCGGCAGCGGCTGTTCCTCAAGCCATCCTGCTTATTTTGCAGCCGGCATTTCGCCGGTCGGCGCTTTGGCCGGTTCTTTCGGCGCGCGCGGAGCCGCGTGGCGGGTCTTCGCCGCGTGGCGCTTGGCCGGTTTGGCGGCCGGTTTCATCTCGGCTTGAGAACGGAGTTCGGCCGCATGCTGCTCGACGGCAGCAGCCTTGGCAGGGTCGGTGCTTTCCGTAACGCCCTCGACCAGACCTTGCGCCAGCGTTGACGCGGCGATGGCAACCAATATGGCGGCCAGCATAAGCGGTGATTTTTTCATGACGGATTTCCTTTCGGCTCGTTGGATCTACAGTCGTCGGACTGGACAAGTTGTTAACGAGTTCCGAGGACAAGCGGCGGACAGGAAGCGGCGGGCAAGTTGTAACAAGATGTAGAAGGCGCTGCATTCAGCGCCTATCGAAGCGGGAACGAACCATCTCTCCCGCTCGATGTTGCACTTCGTATTTGTGCCGGATTGTCGGGAATCCGGCCGGGACAGCGATGCGCCGGGAATCAGTTGTCGGCGCGCGACAGTCTCTGCGCCGCCCGATACTGCGCCATCCACAACAGTGCCGTCGCCACCAGCGCCAGCGGTGCCAGCGAACCAAGGTTGATCCAGGTCCAGCCCTGCTGAGTGATCAGCACGCCGGAGGCGAACGAACTGGCCGCAACGCAGGAAAACACGCAGAAATCCATCGCTCCCTGCGCCTTGTTTTTTTCGTCCGGCAAATACGCCTCGGTCAGCAAGGTACTGCCGCCGATGTACAGGAAATTCCAGCCCACGCCCAGCAGCAACAGCGCCAGCACAAACTGCATCAGCGCCACGCCCGACAGTGCGATCAGCACGCAAATCACCATCAGCACCACCCCGGCGGCCATCACCGGCAGCACGCCGAAGCGCTTGATCAGATGGCCGGTGAAAAAGCTCGGCACAAACATCCCCAGCACATGCCACTCCAGCACGATCGCGATATGGTCGAACGGGTGTTCGCAGATCTGCATTGCCAAGGGGGTGGCCGCCATCAGCAAATTCATCACGGCGTAACCGAGCGAAGCGCCGGCTACCGCCACCAAAAATACCGGCTGGCGGGCGATCTGCGAGAGCGGCCGGCCACTGGTCGCGCCTGCCGCCGGCGCCTGATGCGGCGGGAAGTCGATGAAACTCATGATCAGCAACGACAGCAGGGCCACTCCGATCAGGGCCAGATAGGCGCCGACGAACGGTGTCGGCAACAGCGTACGCGTGGCATTCGCCAGATTCGGGCCGACCACGGCGCCGACGATGCCGCCCGCCAGCACCAGCGAGATCGCCTTCTCCTTGAAGCCGGGCGCCGCCAGTTCGGGCGCCGCAAAGCGATACAGCGACGCATTCGCGCTGTAATAGCCGGCGATGAAGGTCGCCGTCACCAGCAGCCAGAACTGCTGCGAAGCCGCCGCCCATGCGCAAATCGCCGCCGACAGCGCCGCCACCAGCAGCCCAATCTGGAACGAGCGCTTGCGCCCCAGGCGCCGCTGCGAGCGCGCCACCAGCGCCGTGGACAGTGCCGCCCCCACCACATAGCCGGTCACCGGCAAGGTCGCCAGCCAGCCAAGTGGCGCCAGCGCCAGCCCGACCAGGCCGTTGATCGCGATGAAGGTGACGTTATTGGTGAGGAACAGGCCCTGGCACAGCGCCAGCAGGAAGAGTTTTCGGTTCATGGGGCAGGACGGTTTTTGAGATGGCGTATTTTCCACTACTGCGCCACTTGCGGGGGTTTTGTCTGTCGTTCCGGAACGCTTTCGGCGGCACCAGAAGAAAGGCCGGCAGTGATCGAAATCACTACCGGCCTTGTGTTTTTTGGTCGGGACGGAGTGATTCGAACACTCGACCCCCTGCACCCCATGCAGGTACGCTACCAGGCTGCGCTACGCCCCGACGAACTGCGAATTATAGCAGAGCAGGGTGTGGATTTGGGCAGGCTGGCGCGCTTTCATCATCGTGTTTCACGCCGCACAAACCAGCCGGCACTGCGCGATAATCGGCGGCAAGCAAGGCGCTGCATGGCGGCTCCGTTATCCTGAAGGGAATTTCATGACGATCAAGATCAGCGATCAATTTGAGGCCGGCGCAATTGAAGTTGTGCGCGCCGAAGCGGCGCAAGCGATCGAACTCAATCTGCGGCCGGATTCGCATGCCGATATCCGCCAGTGGTTTTATTTCCGCCTGCAAGGCGCACGCGGCCAGGCTTGCGGCATACGGATTCTGAATGCCGGCCAGGCGGCCTTTGCCGCCGGCTGGGAGAGTTACCAGGCACTAGCCAGCTATGACCTCGAACACTGGTTCCGGGTGCCGACCAGTTACGACGGCCAGGTCTTGAGCATCGCTTTTACGCCGCAGCAGGACAGCGTCTACTTCGCCTATTTCGAGCCGTATTCGTGGGAGCGCCACTTGCGCCTGCTGGGCCGGGCGCAGGCGTCGCCGCTGGTGCGGGTGGAAGACCTGGGTTCGACGCTGGATGGGCGCGACCTGAACCTGCTGCAGATCGGCAATCCGGCGGCTGACAAGAAGGCGTGGGTGATCGCGCGCCAGCATCCAGGGGAAACCATGGCCGAGTGGCTGGTCGAGGGGCTGGTCGACGCCTTGCTGGACGCCGCCAATCCGCTGGCGCGGCGGCTGTTGCAGCGTGCGGTGCTGTACATCGTGCCGAACATGAATCCGGACGGCGCGGTGCGCGGCAACCTGCGCACCAATGCGGCCGGGGTCAATCTGAACCGGGAATGGATGGCGCCGTCATTGGCACGCAGCCCCGAGGTGTACCTGGTGCGCGAGCGCATTGCCCGGATCGGCTGTGATTTCTTTCTCGACGTGCATGGCGACGAAGCCTTGCCGTACGTATTCGTGGCCGGCAGCGAGATGCTGGAGGACTTCAGTGCGCAACAGGCGGCCGAGCAGCAGTTGTTCATCGACGCTTTCCGCCGCGCCAGCCCGGATTTTCAGACCAGGTACGGCTACGCCAGCAACAAATACCGGGAAGACATGCTGAAACTGGCGTCGAAATATATCGGTCATACCTTCAAGTGCCCATCGCTGACGCTGGAGATGCCGTTCAAGGACAACGCCGAGTTGCCGGATGCCGGGCTTGGCTGGAGCGGTGCCCGCAGCGCGCGCCTGGGGGCGGCGCTGCTGCAGCCGCTACTGGAGCTGTTTAGCCAGGATGCCGGGCATCCACCTGCCTGGAATTCAGTGGAAATGCTCTGAACCGGCCGCTGCGCCCTCGGGCATTTCGGCATGCACCAGTTCGGCGTCCTGATCCGGGTACAGTGGGGCGCCGCAGTCTTCGCAGAATTCCAGCGGAAAACGTTGCCGATGGCGCTTGATGCGGGTGATACCGCACTCGCGCAGCAGCGTCAGGATTTCCTCGATCGGCGTCTTGGCCGGGCCGGCAAGCTCCGTTCCGCCGGTGGCCAGGGCTGTCTCGCCGTGCTCGTCGTCTTCCTGCCCATACAAGGGCCAGATCACGCCATACACCACCTCGCGGTTCTCGCCGACGGAAAAGCCAATGCGGTATTCGTCGATGTTGCCGTCGGCAGTTTCGGCAAAGCTGCCGATGCTGGCCTGCAGCTCCTGCGATTCGACGCCCAGAGTCGAGGTCAGGTAGAAGGCGGCGGCGCGAATCGAGGCCGGGCGGATCTGCCTGTCGGCCTCGCGGCAGGCCACGAAATAGGCGTCTGGCAGCAGCAGCTCGATGCCGCAGCCGGGCATCGCGCGCGTGACATTGGGCGTCGCCTGCGATCGCCATATTTTGAGGGCGGCGGCGCGCGCTGCGCCATAATCGGTATGGCCGGCTGCAGCCTGCCAGCCGAACAGCGGCATGCCGGCCGGCGCGCTGACGGCGGCCAGCAGAAAGCGCACGTCGGCTAAAAACGGTGCGGTATCGGGCGGGTTGACGAGGCCGCCCACCGGCGTGTTTTTCAGCGCCGCCTGCGTCATGCGCTGGGTCAGCGTGAAAATTTCGCTGTGCGTGCGCGGTAGCTGGTCGATAGAAAACAGGGTTGGCGCCAGCGCGGCCTTGACGTCGGCCGCCAGAATGTGCGCATGCAAATGCGCGGAGAGTGCGGCCAGGATGTCGGCCGGGATTGGACCGGCCGGGATCGAATAGCGGGTCCAGGCCAGGATTGGCATGGCCACCAGCAAGCCATCCCAGGTGACGCCATCCTGTTCGATCACGCACGATTCGCTGCCGGCTTCGGCGGCGTCCATCAACACTTCATAGGCATCCGGCTCGCTGGCGAACAGGCGGTCGAGTGCCGCATCCAGCGCATTCTGGTGGCCGTTTTTCAGCAGTTTGTGAACCAGCAGTTCGAGGTGGCGCTCCCACGCGCGCTGTTCGATGCGGCTGCCCGACTGCAAGATCGCGCGGCAGAAATTCATCAGGCGCAGGCTGTCCGCGGATGGTTTGGAAGCAGAGGTTTTGGAGAGTTGACGCATGACGGGTCCGGTTCAGCGAGGGGCAGCGGGAGTCGTATTGTAGAGGATTCCCGGAGGTGCGGTAAAAAAGGGAGTATGTAAAAAAACATCTGTTTTTTGCAGTAAATTAAAGAGAATTTAAATTTACTCAGTACAGTATATAAGGTGGTTGACGGTAAAAAAGCCGGACGCTCGCGCGTCCGGCTGGTTGATGGTCAGCGCCGGTGCTTAGGCTGCCAGCAATTGACGCAGCACGAACGGCAGGATGCCGCCGTGGTTGTAGTAGTCGACTTCGATCGGCGTATCGATGCGCAGCGTGACTTTGACCTCCTGGCGTTCGCCGTTGCTGCGGTGGATCACCAGCGTGACTTGCTGCAGCGGCTTGATTTCACCTTCCAGGCCGGTCACATCGAAAGTCTCGTCGCCCTTGATGCCGAGCGTTTGCACGCTGTCATCGCCGATGAATTGCAGAGGCAAGACGCCCATGCCGACCAGGTTCGAGCGGTGGATGCGCTCGAACGAGCGCGCCACCACGGCCTTCACGCCCAGCAGTTGCGTGCCCTTGGCGGCCCAGTCGCGCGAGGAGCCGGTGCCGTACTCTTCGCCGCTGATGATCACGGTCGGCACGCCGTCCTTGACGTAGCGCATGGCGGCGTCGTAGATCGACATCTGCTCGCCGCTTGGCTGGTGAATCGTGATGCCGCCTTCCACCCGCGAGCCGTCCGCGGTCGGCGGAATGATCAGGTTCTTGATGCGGACGTTGGCAAAGGTGCCGCGCATCATGACGTCATGGTTGCCGCGGCGCGAGCCGTAGGAGTTGAAATCGGCTTTCAGCACGCCGTTTTCCTTCAGCCACTTGCCGGCCGGGCTGCTTTCCTTGATGGCGCCGGCGGGCGAGATGTGGTCGGTGGTGATCGAGTCGCCGAACACGCCCAGAGCGCGGGCGCCGGTGATGGCGGTGGCAGCAGCCGGCGGCTGCATGCCGAAGCCTTCGAAGAACGGCGGCTCGGCGATATAGGTCGAGCCCGGCCAGTTGTAGACCTCGCCTTCGGCGACGCCGCTGATCTGTTCCCACAGCTTGCCCGGGTTGTCCTTGATCGCCGCGTAGTTGTCCTTGAAGGTCTTGCCGTTCAGCGCATGCCGCATCAGCTTGCCGATTTCCTGCGAGGTCGGCCAGATGTCGCCGAGATAGATGTCGCGACCCTTGACGCGGCCCAGCGGCTCGGTCATCAGGTCGATCATCATGTTGCCGGCGATCGCGTAGGCCACTACCAGCGGCGGCGAGGCCAGGAAGTTGGAGCGCAGGTTGGGGTGGATGCGGGCTTCGAAGTTGCGGTTGCCGGACAGCACCGCGGCGGCGATGATGTCGTCCTTGGCCAGTGCTTCGTTCATCGCCGGAGTCAGGTCGCCAGCGTTGCCGATGCAGGTGGTGCAGCCGTAGGCGGCCAGGCCGAAGCCGACTTTTTCCAGGTACTCGAACAGGCCGGCCGCTTTCAGGTACTCGGTGACCACGCGCGAGCCTGGCGCCAGCGAAGTCTTGACGTGGCGCGGGATTTTCAGGCCGGCTTCGACCGCCTTCTTGGCCAGCAGGCCGGCGGCCAGCATTACGCTCGGGTTCGAGGTGTTGGTGCAGGACGTGATGGCGGCGATCAGGACGTCGCCGTTCTTGACCTTGACGCCATCCGAAGTCACGTATTGGGTGTGCAGATCTTCTGCCTTCTTGTTGAAGCCGCCTTCGGCCACCGGTTTGACGAACAGGTCCTCGAATGTGCTCTTGACGTTGCCGATCTCGATCCGGTCCTGCGGCCGGCGCGGGCCTGCCAGGGATGGGCTGACCGAACCCAGGTCGAGGCTGACCACCTTGGTGTAGTCGATTTCGCCGGATTTCGGCACGCCGAACATTTTCTGTGCGCGGAAGTAGCCTTCAAAGGCGTCGATCTCGGCCTTGCTGCGGCCAGTGCCGCGGAAGTAGTCGATGGTGGCTTCGTCGACTGGGAAGAAGCCCATGGTGGCGCCATATTCCGGCGCCATGTTGCCTAGGGTCGCGCGGTCGGTGACCGATAGCGAAGCGGTACCTTCGCCGAAGAATTCGACGAACTTGCCGACCACTTTTTCCTTGCGCAGCAGTTCGGTGATGGTCAGCACCAGGTCGGTGGCGGTCACGCCTTCGCGCAGGGCGCCGGTCAGGTTCACGCCCACCACGTCCGGCGTCAGCATGTAGACCGGCTGGCCCAGCATCGCGGCTTCCGCCTCGATGCCGCCGACACCCCAGCCGACCACGCCAATGCCGTTGATCATGGTGGTGTGCGAATCGGTGCCGACCAGCGTGTCCGGGTAATACACGGCGCCCTTGTCGGTCGCCTTCTTGTGCACGCCGCGCGCCAGGTATTCCAGGTTCACCTGGTGCACGATGCCGAAGCCCGGCGGCACCACGCGGAAGGTGTCGAACGCCTGCATGCCCCATTTCATGAACTGGTAGCGTTCGTTGTTGCGCTGGAATTCGATCTTCATGTTGAGGTCGAGCGCCTTCTTTTCGCGGAAGTGGTCGATTTGCACCGAGTGGTCGACCACCAGATCGACCGGCACCATCGGCTCGATCCGTTTCGGATCCTTGCCCATTTGCTTGGCGGTGCCGCGCATCGCGGCCAGGTCGACCAAGAGCGGCACGCCGGTGAAGTCCTGCAGCACCACGCGCGACACCACGAACGGAATTTCTTCAGTGCGGGCGGCGTTCGGCTGCCAGTTGGCCAGCTTGATCACGTTTTCTTCGGTGACTTTCTTGCCGTCGCAATTGCGCAGGACGGATTCCAGCACGATCCGGATCGACACCGGCAGACGCGAGATATTGACGCCGAGCTTTTTTCCCAGTGCCGGCAGTGAATGGAATTTGCCCGATTTTGAATCCGTTATTTTGAATTCCTTGAGCATGTTCAAAGTATTGCGGGACATAGCCTCTCCTTAGATTGCAAACCAACAGGTAGCAGAATTATTGAATCAAACTTGTTATACGACTACGTACAGCCGGCGCCGATGGTCTTGCCGCCTTATTTTTTTGCCGCTACCGAAACCGCCTCGGGTGCCGCAGCCTTGCCTGCTTGCGCAGCATCCTGCGCAAGCAGGCCGGTTCCGCTTGGTGCGGGAGCGTCTTTCAGGGCGATCTGGGCTGCGCTCTTGCATTCATTGGCCAGTTGCTGCCCCTTCCTGGAATCCAGCAAAATCCCCTTGGCCGGGATGCCGATCCAGATCAGGCCACGCTTGCGGCTTTCAAACCGGTTGGCTCCAGTGGTGGTGCCGACGCGCTCCAGCCGAATCAGGCGGTTCTGCCAGCGCAAGGCGATGTGATCTTGATCTGCCAGGTTGGCGTGGATGGTCAGCTTGTTGCCGAGTTCGCAGGTGTAATCGACCGCGACCGAGCCGCTGACGTCCGGTTCCGGATCATCCGCGTCCTCCTTCGACGCAGCGGGTTTTTTAGGTGCTGCCTTGGTTGTATGTCTGGCCTTCTTGGCCGGAGTTGGGGTGGCTGATTTTTGCTCGCCTGCGGCCTGGGCAATCGGCGCCAGGGTCAGCGCCGTGCCGAAGGTTAGCGCCGCCAGGGCGGCCAGGTATTTTTTCATGCGACGATCTCCATGGCTGTACGTTGGAAGTGCGGTCTGATCCGGCCCTGATGCCTTGTCATGTGGTGGCTTGAACGGGGAGGGCGGTACCGCTGGTTTTGGGCTTGCGGTCGCTGCCAAAACCCGGCTGCCAGTGTACAACTTGTGCCGGTGTCATGGTGTCGCTTGTTTGATGCGAGCCACCGTTGCTGCAGGTTTCGGACATGGATGGAAGCGGTGTCATCATCGGCACGTTCTGCCCGCTTGGAAGGTCGGCCCTGGAAAAGTGCATGTGCAACGCTGATCGTGGCGGTCGCCAATGAGTCGGTAAGAGTGTTTTGGGCGGTGTGTGGCGGCAGCCGGAAGACGCCGGATGCCACCACGCATCAAAACAACGTCAGCCCAGCAGGTGTTTGACGCCTTCGCGTTCTTCCAGCAGTTCCTTCAGGGTCAGGTCGATCCGCTCTTGCGAGAAGGCGTCGATCTCGAGGCCCTCGACGCGTTTGTATTCGCCGTTTTCGGTGATTACCGGAACCCCGAAGATGATGCCTTCCGGGATGCCATACGAGCCGTCCGACGGCACGCCCATCGTGGTCCATTTGCCATTGGTGCCGAGTACCCAGTCACGGATGTGGTCGATCGCGGCGTTGGCGGCCGAGGCGGCCGACGACAGGCCGCGCGCCGAGATGATGGCCGCGCCGCGCTTGCCGACCGTGGGCAGGAATACGTCCTTGTTCCAGACGTCGTCGTTGACCAGCGCCTTGACCGATTGGCCGTCAGCGGTCGCAAAGCGATAGTCGGCATACATGGTCGGCGAGTGGTTACCCCAGACGCACAGTTTTTCGATCGACGAAACCGGCTTGCCGATCTTGGCCGCGACTTGCGACAGCGCGCGGTTGTGGTCGAGACGCAGCATGGCGGTGAAGTTCTTGGCCGGCAGATTCGGCGCCGATTTCATCGCGATATAGGCGTTGGTGTTGGCCGGATTGCCGACCACCAGCACCTTGACGTTGCGCGAGGCGACCGCGTCCAGCGCCTTGCCCTGCACCGTGAAGATCTGGGCGTTGGCTTCCAGCAGGTCCTTGCGCTCCATGCCCGGGCCGCGCGGACGGGCGCCGACCAGCAGGGCGACGTCGGCATCCTTGAACGCGGTCATCGGATCGCTGTGAGCGGTCATGCCGGCCAGCAGCGGGAAGGCGCAATCGTCGATTTCCATCATCACGCCGGTCAGCGCCTTTTGCGCCTTTTCGTCGGGGATTTCGAGCAATTGCAGGATGACCGGCTGATCCTTGCCCAGCATGTCGCCGTTGGCGATGCGAAACAGCAGTGAGTATCCGATCTGGCCGGCGGCGCCGGTGACGGCAACGCGCATGGGGGCTTTAGCCATGTTTATTCTCCAAAGTGGTGATGATGAAATCGATGATGAGTCAAGCGAACGGCGTGCTGGCGAAAAACCGCGGCCGGAAAACCCTTAATGATACCGTTGAAAATATGTCCGGTCAGCAGTGCGCCGATCCGTGATGCGATTCATACCGGCTCCCGCGCCGGCGGCCTTGCGCCCGCCCGTTGCGGCAAATCCGGGAATATCCGCCCGCGAGTGTAGGCGCGTGTGCAGCGCCTGTCAACGGAATCATCTATCTTATATAAGACATCTCAGTCATAAGTTTTGCTGGACGTCAGGGGCGGTTGTATGGTGAAATGGGGAGCTATGAGTTCCATTCCCACCAATCTGATCGGCAACGCGGCATCCGGTGCCGGCGCTACCTTCAGTCCGCTCTATCAGCAAATCAAGGCCTTGATTACGCAAAGCCTGCAGTCCGGCGAGTGGAAGCCGGGCGAAATGATCCCGAGCGAAGTGGAGTTGGCCAACCGCTACAAGGTTAGCCAGGGAACGGTGCGCAAGGCAATTGACGAGCTGGCGGCGGAAAACCTGGTCATGCGTCGGCAGGGCAAGGGTACCTTCGTTGCCACCCATCACGAGGCGCGCGCTGAGTTCCGTTTCCTGCGCTTGATGCCGGACGTTGGCGAGGCCCATCCGGCGCGCAGCAGGATCATCGAAACCAAGCGCCTGCGGGTGCCGGCGGAAATCGCGCGCCTGCTGGAAGTGAAGTCGGGCGATCCGGTGATTTTCATCAAGCGCGTGCAATCCTTCGACGGCATACCGACCATCCTCGAGGAAATCTGGCTGCCGGGCACGCTGTTCAAGGGTTTGACCGCCGAGCGCCTGAGCGAATACAACGGCCCGATGTACGGCCTGTTCGAGACCGAGTTCGGCACGCGCATGATTCGTGCCACGGAGCGGATTCGGGCCGTCACGGCCCAGCCTGAGGTGGCGGCATTGCTGGCGATCGAGGTTGGTACTCCGTTGCTGAATGTGGAGCGCGTGTCCTATACCTACGGCGACAAGCCGGTCGAAGTGCGGCGCGGCCTGTATTCGACCGATCACCATCACTATCAGAACGAATTGAGTTGAAAAAATAATGCGTCGGTGCGCATCAGCCAGATGCGGCCTTTTCCACTCGGCTGGAAAATTTATTGCCGCTCGCACACAATACGTATTGGTGTGCAGCGCAAAATAGGCGAAAATTGCAGGATTGATCAAGTAGGGGAGGTTTTGTTATGTCAGATGCGGCGAAAAGTGCCCGGCCACAATTTCGTAATATTCATATTTTTCAGATTCTTGGTTACCGCATGCCATTTGCGGCGCTGGTTTCGATCCTGCACCGGATCAGCGGATTACTCCTCTTCATTTTCCTGCCTCTTATCCTGTTTCTGCTCGATAAAAGCCTTCTTTCCGAAATTTCCTTCGAATACTTCCGTGGATTCATTTCCGGCTGGTTCGTCAAGCTGATCATCCTCGCCCTTTCCTGGGCTTTCCTGCACCATTTTTGCGCCGGCGTTCGCCATTTGGTGATGGATCGGCACATCGGCTTGAGCAAGGAAGGCGCGCGCCGTTCGGCGGTTGGCGTGCTGGTGGTGAGCTTGCCGCTGGCGGCACTGGTTGGGTTGAAACTGTTTGGAGCATTTTAATCATGGATGACAATTTTGGATCGAAGCGGCTGGTGGTGGGCGCCCATTACGGCCTGAGGGACTGGATGGCGCAGCGCGCCACCGCGGTGGTGATGGCGGTGTACACCGTGATTTTGCTGGTGTGCTTCTTCAGCGCAAAAAATTTCAGCTATGAAGGCTGGGCCGGGATGTTTGCCCAGCAGTGGTTCAAGGTTGCCACCTTCGTGACCATCGTCGCCTTGATTTATCACGCCTGGGTCGGCGTGCGCGACGTCCTGATGGATTATGTGCACCCGGTTGGAATCAAGCTGGTATTGCAAGTTGCCACACTGGTGTGGCTGATCGCTTGTGCCGGATGGGCGGCACAGATTTTGTGGAGAGTGTAAACGTGGCAACCATCAAATCCACAATTCCGTCGCGCCGCTTTGACGTGGTGATTGTCGGTGCCGGCGGTTCCGGCATGCGCGCTGCGCTGCAATTGTCGGAAGCTGGTTTGAGCGTAGCGGTATTGTCCAAGGTGTTTCCGACCCGTTCGCATACGGTCGCGGCCCAGGGCGGCATCGGCGCTTCGCTTGGCAACATGGCGGAAGACAACTGGTTCTGGCATATGTTTGACACCGTCAAGGGCGGTGATTACCTGGGCGACCAGGATGCAATCGAATTCATGTGCCGCGAGGCGCCGAACGTGGTCTACGAGCTGGAGCACTATGGCATGCCGTTCGACCGCAATCCGGACGGCACGATTTATCAGCGTCCGTTCGGCGGCCATACCGCCAATTTCGGCGAAAAGGCGGTGCAGCGCGCCTGCGCCGCAGCCGACCGCACCGGCCACGCAATGCTGCATACGCTGTATCAGCGCAACGTGCGCGCGAAAACCCATTTCTTCGTCGAATGGATGGCGCTGGATCTGATCCGCGATGCCGAAGGCGACGTCCTGGGCGTGGTGGCGCTGGAAATGGAAACCGGCGAATCGATGATTTTCGAAGGCAAGACCACGATTTTTGCCACCGGCGGCGCCGGCCGCATTTTCGCTGCCTCCACCAATGCCTTCATCAACACCGGCGACGGCCTGGGCATGGCGGCACGCGCCGGTCTGCCGCTGGAAGACATGGAATTCTGGCAGTTCCACCCGACTGGCGTTTCCGGTGCCGGCGTCCTGATTACCGAAGGCGTGCGCGGCGAGGGCGGCATCCTGATCAATAGCAACGGCGAGCGCTTCATGGAGCGCTATGCGCCGCATTACAAGGATCTGGCGCCGCGCGACTTCGTTTCGCGTTCGATGGACCAGGAAATCAAGGAGGGTCGCGGCTGCGGTCCGAACAAGGATCACGTGCTGCTCGATCTGCGCCACATCGGCGCCGAGACGATTCACAAGCGGCTGCCGTCGATTCTGGAAATCGGTCACAAGTTTGCCAACGTCGACGCCACGCGCGAACCGATCCCGGTGGTGCCGACCATTCACTATCAGATGGGCGGCGTTCCGGCCAACATCCATGGCCAGGTGGTGGCGCCGAAAAACGGCAACCCGAACGAGCCGGTACACGGTCTGTACGCGATCGGCGAATGCTCGTGCGTATCGGTGCATGGCGCCAACCGCCTGGGTACCAACTCGCTATTGGACCTGCTGGTGTTCGGCCGCGCCGCCGGCAACCACATCATCCAGAGCGACCTGCGCGCCCGCAGCCACAAGCCGTTGCCGGCGGATGCCGCCGACTTCGCGATGGAGCGGCTGGCAAAGCTGGAAAACAATACCGGCTCCGAGCGGGTGCAGGACGTCGCCAACGCGATTCGCGGCACCATGCAGCATTACTGCGGCGTGTTCCGCACCGACGAATTGCTGCATCAGGGCTACGACAAGATCATGGAACTCGACGAACGGCGCAAGCATGTGTCGTTCAAGGATAAGTCGATGGTGTTCAACACCGCGCGGGTGGAGGCGCTGGAGCTCGACAACCTGATCGAAGTGGCCAAGGCGACCATCACCTCGGCCGCGGCGCGCAAGGAATCGCGCGGCGCCCACGCGCATCAGGACTATGAAGAGCGCGACGACCAGAACTGGATGAAGCACACGCTGTATTACTCTGAAGGAAATCGCCTCGAATACAAGCCGGTGATCACGAAACCGCTGACGGTCGAAAGCTTCGCACCGAAGGCGCGCACATTCTGATTTGCCGCTGGCAGAGATCGGCAGGGAATGACCGACAGGGAGCGCTGGCGTTGCGGCGCCACCTCGTCCGGCGTTGAATTTTTGTCTCGCTATTTTGATAAGGCCCGACCATGGCACGTACCATCAAACTTCAAATCTATCGCTACGATCCGGACAAGGACAGCAAACCCTACATGCAGGACGTCACGGTCGAGCTGAAGGATACCGACAAGATGCTGCTGGATGCCTTGCAGCGCATCAAGTCCGACGTCGACGATTCGCTGTCGATCCGCCGTTCCTGCCGCGAAGGCGTGTGCGGCTCGGACGGCATGAACATCAACGGCAAGAACGGCTTGGCGTGCATCACCAACCTGAACGAGCTGAAGCAGCCGATCGTCCTCAAGCCCTTGCCCGGATTGCCGGTGGTGCGCGACCTGATCGTCGACATGACGCAGTTCTTCAAGCAGTACGATTCGATCAAGCCGTTCCTGATCAACAATACGGTGCCGCCGGAGAAGGAGCGCCTGCAGACGCCGGAGCAGCGCGAAGAACTGGATGGCCTGTACGAATGCATCCTGTGCGCCTGCTGCTCGACGTCCTGCCCGTCGTTCTGGTGGAACCCGGATAAATTCGTCGGTCCGGCCGGCCTGCTGCAGGCCTACCGTTTCCTGGCCGACAGCCGTGACGAGGCCACCAGCGAACGGCTGGACAACCTGGAAGACCCATATCGCCTGTTCCGCTGCCGTTCGATCATGAACTGCGTCGACGTCTGCCCGAAGGGTCTGAATCCAAATGCGGCCATCGGGAAGATCAAGGAATTGATGGTCCGACGCGCCGTATAAGGGAGTATTGTGTAATTTCCGTTTGTTTATCTGCGGAATTGATGAGCGGGGTTGGCAGTATCGCCTCGTGTCGAGTAGACAGAAGGTCTTGCAATGGCAGTTACCCACCAATCCGACCCGGCCAAGCGCGCGCGCCTGCGCTGGCGTGCGCGGCGCGGCCTGCTGGAAAATGATCTGATCCTGACGCGTTTTCTGGATGCGCAGGAAGCCGAATTGACGGACGACGAGGTGGAGGCGTTTTCCCGCCTCCTGGAATTGCCCGACAGCGAGCTGATGGATCTCCTGCTGACCTCCAGGGAGCCGACCGGCGAACTGGATTTGCCGAACGTGCGTGCGCTGCTGGCGAAATTGCGCGCGGCCTGACGACCCGGTTTTGTTTTACGCGTTGCCTGCATTCCGTTTTTAATTAATGACCCACAGCCTTAGCAAGAAGGAAGTGCCATGACACAATCTGATACCAAAGCCACGCTATCGTTTTCCGATGGCACTCCGTCCCTTGATTTCCCGATTTACAAGGGCACCATTGGCCCGGATGTAATCGATATTCGCAAGCTCTACGGGACCACCGGCAAATTCACCTACGACCCGGGCTTCATGTCCACCGCCGCCTGCAATTCCTCGATCACGTATATCGACGGCGACAAGGGCGAGCTGCTGTACCGCGGCTATCCGATCGAACAGTTGGCGACCAATTGCGACTTCCTGGAAACCTGCTATCTGGTGCTGAACGGCGAATTGCCGAACGCGGAACAGAAAAGCAAGTTTGTCTCCACCGTCACGCAGCACACGATGGTGCATGAACAGATGCAATTCTTCTTCCGTGGTTTCCGGCGCGACGCGCATCCGATGTCGGTGCTGGTGGGAACGGTGGGCGCACTGGCCTCGTTCTATCACGATTCGCTCGACATCAATGACCCGCATCACCGCGAAGTGTCGGCGATCCGCCTGATCGCCAAGATGCCGACGCTGGTGGCGATGGCGTACAAGTACTCGCTTGGCCAGCCGTTCGTCTACCCGCGCAACGACTTGTCGTACAGCGCGAATTTCATGCGCATGATGTTCTCGACGCCGTGCGAGGAATACAAGGTCAACGACGTGCTGGTGCGCGCGCTGGACCGCATCCTGATCCTGCATGCGGATCACGAGCAGAACGCTTCGACCTCGACCGTGCGCCTGGCCGGTTCGTCCGGCGCCAATCCGTTCGCCTGTATCGCGGCCGGCATCGCCTGCCTGTGGGGTCCGGCGCATGGCGGCGCCAATGAAGCAGCGCTGAACATGCTGAAGGAAATCGGCTCGGCCGACAAGATCGGCGAGTTCGTCAAGCAGGTCAAGGACAAGAGCTCCGGCGTCAAGCTGATGGGATTCGGCCATCGCGTCTACAAGAACTACGATCCGCGCGCCAAGCTGATGCGCGAAACCTGCTATGAAGTGCTGAACGAACTGGGCTTGGAAAACGACCCGTTGTTCAAGCTCGCGATGGCGCTGGAAAAAGTGGCGCTGGAAGACGATTACTTCGTGTCGCGCAAGCTGTATCCGAACGTCGACTTCTACTCCGGCATCGTGCAGTCGGCACTCGGCATCCCGGTCTCGCTGTTCACCGGTATCTTCGCGATGGCGCGCACGGTCGGCTGGATCGCGCAGTGGAACGAAATGATCTCCGATCCCGAACAAAAGATCGGCCGTCCGCGCCAGTTGTTCATCGGCTCGGCAAAACGCGACGTCGAGCCGATCGGCAAACGGTCCTGATCGGCCGCAGCATGAGAAAAGAGCGAGCTTTCCCAGCTCGCTTTTTTTGTTGGATGGGCTTGTATGATATGCTCGCGGCCTGCACGAATTGATTTTTGAAGTACAGCCCTTCCCCACAACTTGATGTGCGATCCGCTAACCGGTCAGGCCGTGTCGCGGAAGGTTAGATTAACCCGCTAATCTCGCGAAACGCGAAGAAAGGTGAGCAAGATGATGCAGCAATACCGCTCCAGTTCCTATTTATCCGGCGGCAACGCGCCGTATATCGAGGAACTGTACGAGTCCTATCTGAACAATCCCGGTTCCGTCTCCGAGGGCTGGCGCGCCTATTTCGACGCCATGCAGCACGTGCCGGCCGTGGATGGCACGACCCGCCCCGACGTCGCGCATGCGACCGTGATTGCCTCGTTCGCCGAGCGCGCCAAGCAGGGGCCGATCCGCACCGTGGTCGCTTCCGCCGACGCCGAACTGGGGCGCAAGCGCGTTGCGGTCACGCAGTTGATCGCCGCCTATCGCTACCTCGGCACGCGCTGGGCCAACCTGGACCCGCTGCAGCGCCAGGAGCGGCCCAGCATTCCCGAGCTGGAACCCGGTTTTTACGGTTTCACCGATGCCGACATGGATACGGTGTTTACCATCAGCAATACCTACTTCGGCACTGAAACCGCGACCTTGCGCGACCTGCTGAACATGCTGCGCGACACCTATTGCCGTTCGATTGGCGTCGAATTCATGTACATGAGCGATCCGGCGCAAAAGCGCTGGGTGCAGGAGCGGCTGGAATCGGTGCGCTCCACTCCCACTTTTTCCGCCGAGAAGAAAAAGCATATCCTCGACCGGCTGACCGCAGCCGAAGGCCTGGAACGTTACCTGCACACCAAATATGTCGGCCAGAAGCGTTTTTCGCTGGAAGGCAGCGAAAGCTTCATCGCCGCGCTGGACGAAGCGATCCAGCGTGGCGGCGGCAAGGGCCTGCAGGAAATCGTGATCGGCATGGCGCACCGCGGCCGCCTGAACGTGCTGGTTAACACCCTGGGCAAGACGCCGCAGGAACTGTTTGCCGAATTCGAAGGCAAGCACGCGGAAGACCTGCCGGCCGGGGACGTCAAGTATCACCAGGGGTTTTCATCCGACATCACGTCGCCGGGCGGCCCGGTACACCTGTCGCTGGCGTTCAATCCGTCGCACCTGGAAATCGTCAACCCGGTGGTCGAGGGTTCGGTGCGGGCGCGCATGGAGCGGCGCAATGACCGCGATGGCTCGCAGGTGCTGCCGATCCTGGTGCATGGCGACGCCGCCTTTGCCGGCCAGGGCGTAGTAATGGAAACCCTGAACCTGGCGCAAACGCGCGGTTACGGCACCAGCGGCACGCTGCATATCGTGATCAATAACCAGATCGGCTTCACCACCTCCGATCCGCGCGACTCGCGCTCGACGCTGTATTGCACCGATGTCGTCAAAATGATCGAGGCGCCGGTGCTGCACGTGAATGGCGACGACGCCGAAGCGGTGGTGCTGGCAACCCAGATCGCGCTCGACTACCGCCTGGAATTCAAGAAGGACATCGTGGTCGACATCGTTTGCTACCGCAAGCTGGGCCACAACGAACAAGACACTCCGGCGCTGACGCAGCCGCTGATGTACAAGAAGATCAGCCAGCACCCGGGAACCCGCAAACTGTATGCCGACAAGCTGACGGCCCAGGGCACGATCGACGCCACCACCGGCGACGCGATGGTGGCGGCCTATCGTGAAGCGATGGATAGCGGCAAGCATGCGGTCGATCCGGTCATCTCCAACTTCAAGAACAAGTTCGCGGTCGACTGGATGCCGTTCCTGAACCGCAAGTGGACCGATGCCGCCGAGACCTCGGTGCCATTGGCCGAACTGAAGCGGCTGGCGGCGCGGATTACCGCCGTTCCGGACAATTTCAAGGTGCACCCGCTGGTCGAAAAAGTGCTGGCCGATCGGGCCGCGATGGGCAACGGCGACCTCAAGCTGGACTGGGGCATGGGCGAACACCTGGCGTTTGCCTCGCTGGTGGCTTCGGGCTACGCCATCCGCATTACCGGCCAGGATGCCGGACGCGGCACCTTCATGCACCGGCATGCGGTCCTGCACGACCAGAACCGCGAGCGCTGGGATGCCGGCACCTACATTCCGCTGCAGCACGTGTCGGACAAGCAGGCGCCGTTCCGTGTCATCGATTCGGTGCTGTCGGAAGAAGCCGTGCTCGCCTTCGAATATGGCTACTCGACCGCCGAACCGAACACGCTGACGATCTGGGAAGCGCAGTTCGGCGACTTTGCCAACGGCGCGCAGGTCGTGATCGACCAATTCATCAGTTCCGGCGAAGTCAAGTGGGGCCGCGCTTCGGGGCTGGTGATGATGCTGCCGCACGGGTATGAAGGCCAGGGGCCGGAACACTCGTCGGCGCGCCTCGAGCGCTTCCTGCAACTGTGCGCGGACAACAACATGCAGGTGGTGCAGCCGACCAGTGCGGCGCAGATTTTCCACCTGCTGCGGCGCCAGATGATCCGCCTGTTCCGCAAGCCGCTGGTGATCTTCACGCCAAAGTCGCTGCTGCGCAACAAGGATGCCGGCTCGCAACTGGCAGACCTGGCCAAGGGTTCGTTCCAGACCGTGATCGGCGAAGTTGATGAAAAAATCGACGCCAAGAAGGTCAAGCGCGTGATCGCCTGCTCCGGCAAGGTGTATTACGACCTGGTGAATGCCCGCACCGAACGCGCGCAAAACGACACCGCCATCATCCGCATCGAGCAGCTGTATCCGTTCCCGCACAAGGCTTTCGCCACCGAACTGAAGAAGTTTCCGAATTTCACGGAACTGGTGTGGGCGCAGGACGAGCCGCAGAACCAGGGCGCCTGGTTCCAGATCCAGCACAACATCTTTGAAAACATGGAAGCAGGGCAGAAACTGGCCTACGCCGGACGCCCGGCTTCGGCCTCGCCTGCGGTCGGCTACTACGACAAGCACTACGCGCAGCAGAAGGCGCTGCTCGACACGGCGTTTTCCAGGCTCAAAGGTTTTATCCTGACCAAATAGAAACCTGCGGCGCCGCCAGAAGCTGGGGCGCCGCACGAACAACCCGAAACGGAGAGTTACATGGCAATTCATGAAGTCAAGGTTCCGCAACTGTCGGAATCCGTCGCCGAAGCGACCTTGCTGCAATGGCACAAAAAAGTCGGCGAACCAGTCGCGCGCGATGAAAACCTGATCGACATCGAGACCGACAAGGTGGTGCTGGAACTGCCGGCGCCGGCCGCCGGCGTAATTACGCAGATCCTCAAGGCCGACGGCGCCACCGTGGTGGCCGACGAAGTGATCGCACTGATCGATACCGAAGCGTCGGCCAGCGTTGGCGCGGCCCCGGCTGCGGCCGCCGCCGCCGCCGCGCCGGTGGCAAGTGCCGCCGCTGCCGCCCCGGCCACATCTGCCGCCTCGGCGGTGGCGATGCCGGCTGCCGCCAAGATGCTGGCCGAGAACAGCCTGTCCGCCGGTGCTGTTGCTGGCAGTGGCAAGGACGGCCGCATCCTGAAGGGCGACGTGATCAATGCGCTGGCCACCCAAAGTGCGCCGCAAGCAGCGCCGGCAGCGGTCGCGCGGCCGGTCTTGCAGGCAGTGCCGGTGGCAAAACCGGCCAGCACCGAGAACCGGCCGGAAGAGCGAGTACCGATGAGCCGCCTGCGCGCGCGGATTGCCGAGCGCCTGCTGCAGTCGCAGGCCACCAACGCGATCCTGACCACGTTCAACGAAGTCAACATGCAGCCGGTGATCGACCTGCGCACCAAGTACAAGGACAAGTTCGAGAAGGAGCATGGCGTCAAGCTCGGCTTCATGTCGTTCTTCGTCAAGGCCGCGGTCGCCGCGCTGAAACGCTATCCGATCATCAATTCCTCGGTGGACGGCAACGACATCGTGTATCACGGCTATTTCGACATCGGCATCGCGGTCGGCTCGCCGCGCGGCTTGGTGGTGCCGATCCTGCGCGACGCCGACCAGATGTCGATTGCCGACATCGAAAAGAAAATCGGCGAGTTCGGCGCCAAGGCGAAGGATGGCAAGCTGACGCTGGACGATCTGTCCGGCGGCACCTTCTCGATCTCGAACGGCGGCATCTTCGGCTCGATGCTGTCGACGCCGATCATCAACCCGCCGCAGTCGGCGATTCTCGGCGTGCACGCCACCAAGGACCGGGCCGTGGTTGAAAACGGCCAGATCGTGATCCGCCCGATGAACTATCTGGCGCTCTCCTACGACCACCGCATCATCGACGGCCGCGAAGCGGTACTCGGCCTGGTCGCGATGAAGGAAGCGCTGGAAGATCCGGCGCGCCTGCTGCTCGATCTGTAAGCCTGCATAGGGGCGTGCCCGCCAGGCGGCGGGCAGCCCCGCGGTTCCCGTTTTTTGAATACATAAAAGGTTGTTATGTCCAAGCAATTTGATGTGGTGGTGATCGGCGGTGGCCCGGGCGGGTACATCGCGGCGATCCGCGCGGCCCAGCTCGGTTTCTCCACCGCCTGTATCGACGAATGGAAAAATGAAAAGGACGGCCCGGCATTGGGCGGCACCTGCACCAACGTCGGCTGCATCCCGTCCAAGGCGATGCTGCAATCGTCCGAGTACTACGAGCATGCCGGCCACGGATTTGCCGCGCATGGCATCGAGGTCAAGGGTCTGAACCTGAACCTGGGCCAGATGCTGGGGCGCAAGGATGCGGTGGTCAAGCAGAACAACGACGGCATCGCCTACCTATTCAAGAAGAACAAGGTGACGTTCTTCCATGGCCGCGGTGCCTTCGTGAAAAGCGACGCCGGCGGCTACCAGATCGCCGTCAGCGGCAAGAGCGAGGAAACCATCAGCGGCAAGCATGTCGTGCTCGCCACCGGGTCCAATCCGCGCGCCTTGCCGGGCGCCGCGTTCGATGAAAAACTGATCCTGTCGAACACCGGCGCGCTGGCGATCGATGCTGTGCCGAAGCGCCTGGGCGTGATCGGCGCCGGCGTCATCGGGCTGGAAATGGGCAGCGTCTGGCGCCGCCTGGGCGCCGAAGTCACGGTGCTGGAAGCGCTGCCGACCTTCCTCGGCGCGGTTGACGAGCAGATCGCCAAGGAGGCGCAAAAGCTGCTGGCGAAGCAGGGTTTGACGGTCAACCTCGGAGTCAAGATCGGCGCGGTTGCGGCCGGCAAGGACGAGGTCACGGTCGAATATCAGGATGCCGCCGGCGCAGCGCACAAGGCAGTGTTCGACAAGCTGATCGTCTCGATCGGCCGGGTGCCGAACACCATCGGCCTGAATCCGGACGCGGTCGGGCTGCAACTGGACGAACGCGGTTTCATCGCGGTCGATGCCGAGTGCAAGACCAATCTGCCGAACGTGTGGGCGGTGGGCGACGTGGTGCGTGGGCCGATGCTGGCGCACAAGGCCGAGGAAGAGGGCGTGGCGGTGGCGGAACGGATCGCCGGCCAGCACGGCCATGTCAACTTCAACACGATTCCGTGGGTGATCTACACCTCGCCCGAGATCGCCTGGGTCGGCAAGACCGAGCAGCAACTGAAAGCCGAAGGCGTCGCCTACAAGGCCGGCACCTTCCCGTTTATGGCCAATGGCCGCGCCCGTGCGCTGGGTGATACCTCGGGCATGGTCAAGTTCCTGGCCGACGCCGCCAGCGATGAGATTCTGGGCGTGCACATGGTGGGGCCGATGGTGTCGGAGCTGATTGCCGAAGCGGTCGTGGCGATGGAATTCCGCGCCTCGTCGGAAGACATCGCGCGCATTTGCCACGCCCATCCGTCGCTGTCGGAAGCGACCAAGGAAGCGGCGCTGGCGGTGGACAAGCGGACCCTGAATCTCTAGTCTCTTGTCGATGCATCGCCTGCGCTCCTGCCGTCCGCCGGTGGTTCATGCGCAGGCGCCGCTCCCGGTACCGTCCGGGAGCGGTTTCCGTTCATATACTCTCAGTATATATAGTCAATTCCGGGTATCGAAAGGACTTCTCGTTCCGATACTCCCGTATTTATCGGATTCCGAATGAATGTCCAGGAATTCTATGCCGACGCGCTGAAGCAGCGCGGTTTCCAGGCCGACCCGGCGCAGTTGCGCGCGGTGGAACGGCTGCAGCGCGCCTACGACAAATGGGTGGCGTTCAAGGCGCAGCGCTCCAGCCGCTTCAAGCGCCTGATCAATCGGCCCGAAGTGCCGCGCGGCCTGTACATGTGGGGTGGAGTCGGGCGCGGCAAGTCGTTCCTGATGGACAGCTTCTACTCCGCGGTGCCGGTGGTGCGCAAGACGCGCCTGCATTTCCACGAATTCATGCGCGCGGTGCATGCGCAACTGGACGAATTGAAGGGTGTGGCGAATCCGCTGGACCAGGTGGCGCTACGGATCGCGAAGAAATACCGGCTGATCTGTTTCGACGAATTTCACGTGTCGGACATTGCCGACGCGATGATTCTCTACAACCTGCTGCGCGCGCTGTTCGAGCATGGCGTCAGCTTCGTGATGACCTCCAACTACGAACCGGATACCCTGTACCCGGACGGCTTGCACCGCGACCGCATGCTGCCCGCGATCGCCTTGCTGAAGGAACGGCTGGACGTGATGAATATCGACGCCGGCATCGATTACCGCCGGCAAGTATTGGAGCGCATGCAGGTGTATCACATGCCGCTCGGGGCGGAAGCGGATCGGGCTTTGCGCCACGCGTTTGCCAGCATTGCCGATACCGCCGACGAAGACCCGCGGATTCGCATAGAATCGCGGGAAATCAAGGCGCTGCGGCGCGCCGGCGGCGTGATCTGGTTCGATTTCGCCACCTTGTGCGGCGGTCCGCGCTCGCAGAATGATTATCTGGAAATTGCCAGTCGTTTCCATACCGTGATCCTGTCGCAGATTCCTGCCATGTCGGCTGCGATGGCCGGCCCGGCGCGGCGCTTTACCTGGCTGATCGACGTGCTGTACGACAGCAAGGTGAAGCTGATCATGTCCGCTGAAGTGACGCCGGAACAGTTGTACACGCAAGGAATGCTGGCCAATGAATTTCATCGCACCGTGTCGCGCATCATGGAGATGCAGTCGCGCGAATACATGCAAGCCGGGCGGCGTGGTGCGGTCGCTGCCCTGGCTTGAACGCCTACCACCATGACGGGAAACCATGCCTAGGATTTGCATGCAATGCCGGGACGTCCCGGTTGCCGCACCTACTCCGCGCGGCCGCCGCGGGGTCGCGGCCGCGCTGGCGCTGGCCCTGACGCTGGTCGTCTTGCCGGCTTTCGCGCAGAATGAGGAAATCGCGGCATGGGCCGCGCGCCACGGCGCCGGAACGATCCAGTCGGTCGAGGCAGCCGACCAGGCATTGGCCGAAGCCGAAGCGCAACGGCAGCAGGTCGAGGCCCGCTACCTGGCGGCACAGAACGTGTGCTACGACCGCTTCTTTGTCTCCAACTGCCTGGAAAAAGCCGCCGAGCAGCATCGCGCCGCGCTGCAACTGATTCGACCGGTGGAAATCGAGGCCAATGTCTGGAAGCGCCGCGCCAAGGTCGACGAGCGTGACCGCAACCTGGAACTGCAGCGCGAGCGCGACCGCGAGGAAGCACTGGAGCGAGCCGAACAGCAGCGCAGACGGCAGGCCGAAACGGCACAGAAAACGGAGCAGAAGGCGCGCGATGCCCAGGCGGCCGAGGAAAAAAACCGGCTGCACGAAGGCCAGGCCGACCGGCGCGCCGCCGAGCACGCCGCGCGACTGAAAAAGCAGGAACAGGCGGAAGCCGCCAAGGCTGGCGAGCGCGCCAGAAACGTTGCCGAATACGAAAAAAAGCGGCGCGAAGCGGAGGCACGGCAGCGCGAGATAGCGATCAACAAGGCGGAAAAAGCTCGCAACAAGGCCGCTCAACCAGGTGCCGCCGGTTCGGCGCCCGCCACGCCGGCGACCGCACCCGCGTCGCCGGCCAAGCCCTGAACGCCAGCACCGGGCTGGCGTTTCAGGCCGGCGCGCTGCCGTTTCAGACGGCGCGCCGCATCTTCTTGGCCGTATAGTTTTTCTCTTCCTGCGGCGGCGGTGCCAGCTTGACGATGGCGAAGGTGCAATTGTCGGCGGCACTGCCGGCGGCGCGCTCGCGCGCCTTGCGGATCAGCATTTCGGAGGCGTCGCGCGGTGAATTCATCGCAAGCGCGGCGCCCAGTTCGGGTTCGCTGAAGTAATGCCAGAGGCCGTCCGAACATAATAGGAAATGGTCGCCGGCGCGCAATCCACGATGGCGGCCGACGGTGACATACGGCTCCTGCGTGCTGGAACCGAGCACATTCACCAGCACATTCGATAGATGGTGGTTTTTGGCTTGCTCGCGCGTCAGCTTGCCGCCGGCAACCAGTTGCTCCACATACGAATGGTCGATCGTATGCTCGATGAAGTTCGGCCCGTCGAAGCGGTACAGGCGGGAGTCGCCGACATGGGCCCAGATCGCCTCTCTGTCCGGCGTCAGGACCAGCACTACCATGGTGCTGTGCGGCTCCTTTTCGGCCGACAGGCCGGACAGCTTGATGATCGTGTGCGTGTCGCGGGCGATGGTATGCAGCATGTCCTCGACCTGGTCGGTCAGCGGCGAGAACGATTCGAACGCCTGGCGCGCCGAGCGGATCACCTGTTCCGCCGCCAGCGCGCCGCCGCTCTTGCCGCCCATGCCGTCCGCCAGCACCGCCATCATGTAGCCGGGCGCCTTGGGTGCGGCCAGCAGGGCCACCCGGTCCTGCTGCTCGGCGCGGTCGCCGATGTGCTGACCGGTTCCGCCTTCTATCTTGTATTGGCTCATTCGTCTGGGTAGATTAAACTGCGCTGTGTAGGGAGTCCGGCAAGCAATGATTGTACGCAATCGTGCCGCCACTGAACTTGCCAATTCCGGCACTTGTACCACAAAGATCGAATGACCACCCCCGAAGACATCCAGCGCCGCATCATCGAGCTTGAAGTGGAACACCGCGACCTGGACGCTGCCATTCAGGTGCTGGTGCAAGATCGCACACATGACGAACTGCAGTTGCGGCGATTGAAAAAACGCAAGCTGCAACTGAAGGATCATATGACCTTGCTGAAAATGCAATTGATTCCCGATACTCTGGCTTGAACCTCCATGCAGCGCCCTATAGGGGCTGATGTTTCATTTCTTACCCTCCCAGCACTTTGACCGAAGATTCTTCCGCCGCTGCACCGGGCGCCCATGACGCCGAAATCGAACGGCTGTTTGGCGCGGGCGGCGCGCTCGGCCAGGCGGTCGGCAACTATCGTCCGCGACCATCGCAGACGGAAATGGCCAAGGCGATTGCCGCCGCGATCGACGGCCAGCAGACGCTGATCGCCGAGGCCGGCACCGGCACCGGCAAGACCTTCGCCTACCTGGTGCCGGCGCTGCTGTGGGGCGGCAAGGTGATCGTCTCGACCGGCACCAAGAACCTGCAGGATCAGTTGTATCTGCGCGACATCCCGACCGTGCGCGCCGCGCTGCATGCGCCGGTGTCGGTGGCCTTGCTGAAGGGGCGCGCCAACTATGTGTGCCATTACCACCTGGAACGCACCCTGCAGAATGGCCGCCTGACCTTGCGCGAGGATGTCGGCTACCTGCGCGAGATTTCCCGCTTCATCAAGACCACCAGTTCGGGCGACAAGGCGGAATTGTCGAAGGTGCCGGAAAATGCTCCGGTCTGGAATCTGGTGACCTCGACCCGCGACACTTGCCTCGGCGCCGAATGCGCGTATTACCAGGATTGCTTCGTGATGAAGGCGCGCAAGGAGGCGCAGCAGGCCGATGTGGTGGTGGTCAACCACCACCTGTTCTTTGCCGACGTCGCGTTGAAGGACACTGGCGTGGCCGAACTGCTGCCGTCGGCCAATACCATCATCTTCGACGAAGCGCACCAGTTGCCGGACACTGCGACGCTGTTTTTCGGCGACACGGTCTCGACTTCGCAAGTGCTGGAACTGTGCCGCGACGTGCTGGCCGAAGGCCTGTCGCATGCGCGCGACGGCGCCGACTGGGGCAAGCTGGTGCTGCCGGTGGAGCGTGCCGCGCGCGAACTGCGGCTGGCGTTTCCGCAGGACGTGGTGCGGCTCGCGGTGCATCAGATCGCCGCCTCCAGCGTGTTTTTCAGCACCCTGGAAAGCTTGAAGGCGGAATTGAAAAACCTGCTGGCGGTGCTGGAGACGCAGGCCGAACGCGCCGAAACCATCGAGCAATGCCGCGCCCGCGCCATCGAGCTGGCGGCGCGGCTGGATGGCTGGAACAATCCGGCGGCCCACGCCGCGGTTGGAGTCGGAGCGGCGCCAGAAGAGCGGGTGCAATGGGTCGAGGCGTTTTCTTCCTCGCTGCAACTGCACCAGACGCCGCTCTCGATCGCGCCGATCTTCAGCAAGCAGCGCGAAGGCGTGGCGCGTGCCTGGATTTTCACCTCGGCCACGCTGGCGGTAAAAAACAATTTCAGCCATTACACCGCGCAAATGGGCTTGGGCGACGAGCCGGCGCAGACCTGGCCCAGCCCGTTCGACTACGAACGGCAAGGTTTGCTATATGTGCCGCACAGTCTGCCGGCACCGAACTCGCCGGACTATACCGATGCCATGATCGACGCCGCGCTGCCGGTGATCGAGGCGGCTGGCGGCTGTACCTTCCTGCTGTGCACCACGATGCGCGCGGTGCAGCGCGCGGCGCAGCGCTTGCGCGACGAGTTTGCCGAACGGAAATGGCCGTTTCCGCTGCTGGTGCAGGGCGACGCCGGGCGCACCGAGCTGCTGGACCGTTTCCGCGCCGCCGGCAACGGCGTGCTGATCGGCAGCCAGAGCTTTTGGGAAGGGGTCGACGTGCGCGGCGATGCGCTGTCGGTGGTGATCATCGACAAGCTACCGTTCGCGCCGCCCGACGACCCGGTACTGGCGGCGCGCATCGAAGTGATGGAAAAGAATGGATTGAACGGCTTCATGCATCATCAACTGCCGGAAGCGATCATCAACCTAAAGCAGGGCGCGGGCCGGCTGATCCGCGACGAGACGGATCGCGGCGTGCTGATGATCTGCGATCCGCGCCTGATTTCAAAAGGCTATGGCAGGCGCATCTGGCAAAGCCTGCCGCCGTTCAGGCGCACCCGCGAACTTGAAACGGTGCGGGCGTTCCTGCTGCAGGGGGCCTCCGACGACACCCATCCCGCCGATCAGAAACTGGGGAGTATGTTGCAAAAATAATTACAAAAAGCGCGATGGCGGTCCGATCTATCTGGAGTATGAACTACCCCAGCCCCGCGGCGGGCGCCGACGAAAGGGTTCGATTTGACAATCGTTTGCAATCGGAGTGGCCGTTTGATCGCGCTTGATGCTATAAGACGCTGGTGAACATGCATTGGGTTATTGCGGCCGGCGCAGCCGTTGCCGCTGCGCGCCGACCGACCGATTGGTCAGTGTTCGTGCCTCTGAATGACAGTGAGTATTTGCCATGGCTGAGACACCTTCCTCCCTTACCCGAATTCCAGTCAATGAAGTGGCGCTTGGCCAGCCTCTGCGGTGGCCGGTGTACGATGCGCAGGGCAAGCTGCTTCTGCAGCGCGGATTCGTTGTCGCCAGCGAATCCCAGTTGGAAGGGCTTGTGGCTAATGGCTATTTTGTCGATGCCCGCTGGCAGGCACTCAACGTCGGCCGCCCCGCCCCCCACAAGTCCAAGCGGATCATGCATGCCGGCGGGCGGCGCATGGAAGAGCCCCCCGCGGCGGCGGTTGCCGCCAAGGAAACCATAGTGCGCATGGAAGATGTGCGCTGGCGTGTTGGCGAAACCCTGTTCTTGCAGGTCGCCGAAAACCCGAAGATCCGCTACTCGGTACCGCTGCTCGGTTATGCCAGGCAACAGACGGTTCTGGTCGGCCCGCCGATGGTGGATGGCAAGCTGGAGTTCGTACGCGAAGGGCAGCCCTTCGTGGTACGCGCCTTCGTCGGCAAGAAGGCGTACGCATTTAGCGCGGCGGCGGTGAAATCGATGCTGATACCCCATCCGTACCTGCATCTGTCGTGGCCGAAACAGGTCGGCTGCACCGTGGTGCGCCAGGACTCGCGCGCGCCCGTCAATATCATCGCTGCGGTGTCGCTCGACGAGGAGCATGTGGCGGCTGCCACCTTGAGCGACCTCAGCGTCGGCGGCTGTTCGGCGCTGCTGAAGCAGCCGCTGGGCGCGCCGGGCGAGCAAGGGCGGATCAAGTTCCGGCTCTGCGCCGCTGGCGTCGAGGAATACCTGAACCTGAAAATCATCCTGCGCTCACTGGCGTCGGCTTGCGAGGACAGCGGGGAGTTGCGGCACGGACTGGAGTTCGTCGAGGTATCGACGCGCGAACGGCTGATCCTGAGCGCGTTCGTGCATCAGACCCTGGTCGATCTGGATTAGCCCGGCGCGTGCGCCGGGCAAGACAGCTGCTAGCGCTGCGGCTGAATCACGATCTTGCCGGTCACCTTGCGCGCCGCCATGTCGTTCAGGGCCTTGGGAGTCTCGGCCAGCGCATAGCGGCCGGAAATATGCGGCTTGATTTTGCCCTGCGCCAGCCAGCCCATCAATTCGCGCATCGCGGCCAGGTTGGCCTGCGGCTCGCGGCGCGCGAATTCGCCCCAGAACACGCCGACCAGCGAGGCGCCCTTCAGCAGCGCCAGGTTCAGCGGCAGCTTCGGAATTTCGCCATTGGCAAAGCCCACCACCAGGTAACGGCCGCGCCAGCCAATCGAGCGGAACGCCGGTTCCGCATACACGCCGCCGACCGGATCGTAAATCACATCCGGCCCCTTGCCGTCGGTCGCGGCTTTGATCGCCTCGCGCAAATCCTGGGTGCTGTAATTGATGGTGGCGTCGGCGCCATGCGCCTTGCACACTTCCAGCTTTTCGTCGCTGGAGGCGGCGGCGATCACGCGCGCGCCCAGCGCCTTGCCGATTTCGATCGCCGCCAGCCCGACGCCGCCGGCCGCGCCCAGCACCAGCATGGTTTCGCCGGCCTGCAATTGCGCCCGATCGACCACCGCGTGGTGCGAGGTGCCGTAGGTGAGGGTGATGGCGGCCGCAGTGTCGAAATCCATCCCGGGCGGCATCGGCATCACGGCCGCGGCCGGGGCCACCACTTGCTGGGCGAAGGCGCCGTTGCCGATGAAGGCGATCACGCGATCGCCCGGCTTGACGTGCGTGACGCCTTCGCCCACCGCGCGCACCACACCGGCCAGTTCGCTGCCCGGCGTGAACGGTAGCTCGGGTTTAAACTGGTATTTGTTCTGGATGATCAGCACGTCCGGAAAGTTGACGCCGGCGGCTTGCACTTCGATGCTGACCTGGCCCGCTGCGGGCAGCGGCTCCGGCAGTTCCTCTACCGTCAGCGTGTCGGGCAGGCCCCAAGTCTTGCAGAGTATCGCTTTCATACTGTCTCCATAAAGTGCCGCATAAAAAAGAACGATCGTTTGATTTAATGATTATGCCGCAAATGTGCCGCCTGCGATCGGGAGGTGAGGTTGCTTCGGGTAAAATTCCGGTATGAAAATCCTGATCAGTAACGATGACGGCTATCTGGCGCCGGGCCTCATCGCACTGGCCGATGCCATGGCTGCGATTGCCGACATCGTAGTGGTGGCGCCGGATCGCAACTGCTCCGGCTGCTCCAATGCGCTGACGCTGGAGCGGCCGCTGTCCGTCTACCGCGCCGAAAACGGCTTTTATTTCATCAATGGCACGCCTTCCGATTGCGTCCACGTCGCCCTGACCGGCTTGCTGATCGATACCCCCGATCTGGTGGTCTCCGGCATCAACCAGGGCCAGAACATGGGCGACGACACCCTGTATTCGGGCACGGTGGCGGCGGCAACCGAGGCATTTTTGTTCGGGATTCCGGCGATCGCCTTTTCGCAGGTGGACAAGGGCTGGCACGAACTGGATGCGGCAGCCAAAAAAGCCCGCGACATTGTCTTGCACCGTTTCGAGAACCTGCAAAAGCCGTATTTGCTGAACGTGAATATTCCCAACCTGCCATATGCAGACTTGAAGCCGCCGCGGGTAACCCGGCTCGGCCGCCGCCATGCCTCGAGCGGTGTGATCAAGGCCCAGGATCCGCGCGGCAAGGACATCTACTGGATCGGCCCCAGCGGCCAAGCTAGAGATGGTGCCGCCGACACCGATTTTCATGCCGTTGCCGCGGGGCACGTCTCGATCACGCCGCTGCAACTCGATTTGACCCACGTTGCGCAACTGGATGCGTTGCGGAAAGATATGGCATGAACCAGAGGCCCCGGCGTTTTCCATTGCCGCTGTCTTCCGTGGTCCAGCATCCGGACAGAACCAAAAATACCCGGTCCGCGAGTCGTGGCGTGATTGCAACCCCGCAAACCGCGACTCGCAATGCGGCGCTGGATCTGGCGCGCGCGGCCAAACCGAAATCCTCAGCCAAATCAGTGTCGATGGCGCAAGTGGCACCAGTCCTGCGGCCGGCGCCGCTGGTATCGGACGCGGTGCGCAAGGCCATGGTGGCCAGGGTTGCGCAGCAAGGCGTGCGCGACGCCGGTGTGCTGGCGGCAATGGAGGCGGTACCGCGCCACCTGTTCATCGAACCGGCCCTGGTCAGCCAGGCCTATATCGACGCCTCTTTGCCGATCGGCTACCAGCAGACCATTTCCCAGCCGTATATCGTGGCGCGCATGATCGAAGTGCTGCGCGACAACCAGCAGGGCGGCCGGCTGGAACGGGTACTGGAAATCGGCACCGGCTGCGGCTATCAGGCAGCGGTGCTGGCGCGGCTGGTCGGGGACGTGTATTCGATCGAGCGCATCAAGCCGTTGCACGAACTGGCCAAGACCAATTTGCGGCCGATGCGCATTGCCAATATTCGCCTGCATTATGGCGATGGTATGCTCGGCCTGCCGCAGGCGGCGCCGTTCGACGGTATCATTCTGGCTGCGGCCGGGTTGCAGGTACCGTCGGCACTGTTGGAGCAGCTGGCGGTCGGCGGACGGCTGGTGGCACCAGTCGGCGGCGCGCGCCAGATGCTGGAACTGATCGTGCGCGTCAGCAAATCCGAATGGCGCCGAGAAACACTTGAACATTGTCATTTCGTGCCGCTGTGTGCCGGCACTGCCTGATTAAACAATGGCTGGTCCAATCAAAGTCTGAATCTATGGGAATGACGAAAATTCGTTTGATGTGCATGACAGGGCTGCTGGCCTTGCTGACCGCGTGCAGCGTCACCCCGCGCAAACCGGCGCCGGTGGTGGACCGCGCGACGGGCGCGGACGCCGCGGCCAGCACCGCGCCGGCGCCGGCCGGTCGCGGGTATTACACGGTCAAAAAAGGCGACACCCTGTACCGGATCGCGCTCGAATTCGGCCAGAGTTCACGCGATATTGTCGCTTGGAACAACCTGGCCAATGCCAACGACCTCAAGGTCGGCCAGGTGTTGCGCGTGTTGCCACCGGATGCGGGGCCGGCGTCCGCTGGGGTGCAGGTGGGCAGCGTGCCGGCCAGCCCGGGGGTCGAGGTGCGGCCGCTGGGCGCCGCTCCGGCTGTCACAGCGCCGCCGCGCGGCGCCGAAGTGGCCAACAAGAGCGGTCCGTCGGGCGAAAAGAAACCCTATTCGGAAGCGGCCTTGGCCGAGATGCAAAAACCGGATGGTGCCCCGGCGGCGGCGCCGCCGCCTCAACACGCCGACCAATCTGCCAATCCGGGCGATAGCGAGGACGACGGCATTGCCTGGATCTGGCCCACCGATGGCAAGGTTATCGCCGGCTTTGACGACGGCAAGAAAGGCATCGATATTGCCGGAAAACTTGGCCAGCAGATCCTGGCGGCCGGTGCCGGCAAGGTGATGTATGCCGGCAGCGGCATCCGCGGTTACGGCAACCTGGTGATCATCAAGCACACCAATAATCTGCTGTCCGCGTACGCGCACAATAAAACCATCCTGGTGAAAGAAGGTCAGAGCATCAGCAAGGGACAAAAAATTGCCGAAATGGGCAATTCCGATGCTGATGCGGTGAAATTGCATTTTGAAATCCGGCGTCAGGGAAAACCAGTCGATCCAGCGAGATTCCTGCCGAAGCGTTGAAACGGCCGGGCCGGATCAAGCCTGGTTGGCCGCAGACGCATTATGCGGAGAGGCAGATGGCGATCCATGTGGCAACGACCGCACTTCAAAACTGGGGGGGCGTCCGGATCGCGGCCGGCAGCGGGGCAAAGGCGGCACTGCTTTCCCTTGGCCCGCAGCGCAACCGACACGGAGGTCAGGCCGGATGACCCGCGATGCCCACCATCCCTTGAATGGCTCGAACGGCCCGGCGGACGATGCCGATCGGCTGTCGTTCGATCCGCTGCATGCCGGAGATGCCGCCCGCGAGAGCAATGACGCCAACGAGGAGATCGACGCTGGCATCGTCGTGCCGCTGGCGAGTCGCGATGAATTGAAATCGGTCCTGGCGGCGGAACTCTCGACCGATACCACGCAGCATTACCTGAACCAGATCGGTGCGCGGCCGTTGCTGACGGTGGCCGAGGAAGTGCATTTTGCCACGCTGGCCAAGCAGGGCGACTTCGCTGCCCGGCAAAAAATGATCGAACACAACCTGCGGCTGGTGGTGTCGATCGCCAAGCACTACGTCAATCGCGGCGTGATCTTGCTGGACCTGATCGAAGAGGGGAATCTTGGCTTGATGCGCGCCATCGACAAGTTCGAGCCGGAGCGCGGGTTTCGTTTTTCCACTTACGCCACCTGGTGGATACGCCAGAATATCGAGCGGGCCATCATGAACCAGGCGCGCACGATCCGCTTGCCGGTGCACATGGTGCGCGAGTTGAACCAGATCCTGCGCGCCAAATACTATCTCGAGGCGCAGCAACGCGACGGTCGGGATGCCACCATCGAGGACATCGCGCAACTGGCCGGCCGCCCGCTGGAAGAAGTGCAGGACATCCTGGCGCTCTCGGATCATGTCGCCTCGCTCGATACGCCGTTGGAAAACGATCCGCAAGCCAGCCTGATCGACATGCTGCCCGGAAATAGCGAAGACGGGCCCGATGCGCATGCCGAACATCAGGAAATGATCCTGCTGATGCGCGACTGGCTGAAAAAATTGTCCGACAAGCAAAGACTGGTGATCACGCGTCGCTTCGGCCTTGACAACAGCGATCCGGCGACGCTGGAGGAACTGGCGGCCGAGATGGGTGTGACGCGGGAACGGGTGCGGCAGATCCAGCAGGAATCGCTGGCCAAGCTGAAGCGCACCTTGGCCGGGGTTGGGGTCGGCCGCGATTCCCTGCTCTGAACGGCCTGCCTTGCGGCATAATTGCAGCCGTCCTGCGCCGGCGAGCCGCCCGGCGACGTCGCCACCCATTCACCGAATTTTATGCCGCAGCCTCCACTCGAAATCGAATCACTGGACATGGAGGCGCGCGGCGTCGGCCATCTGAAAAATGAAGACGGTACTCCCGGCAAGGTGATCTTTGTCGACGGCGCCTTGCCCGGCGAACTGGTCAGCTTCGAATCGTTTCGTCGCAAGTCGAAATGGGAGGCGGCAACACTGACTGAAGTGCATCGGGAATCCGCCTTGCGGGTCGCGCCGAAATGCCGCTTTTTTGGCGTTTGCGGCGGCTGCGCCATGCAGCACGTCGAACCGACCGCCCAAGTGGCGATCAAGCAGCGGGTGCTGGAAGACAGCTTGTGGCATATCGGCAAGGTCAAGCCGGCGACGGTATTGCGCCCAATTTACGGCCCGACCTGGCACTATCGTTATCGGGCGCGCATCTCGGTTCGCCACGTGCGCAAGAAGGGCGCGGTACTGGTGGGTTTTCGGGAACGGAAATCGCCCTACGTGACCGACATGACCAGTTGCGAGATATTGCCGCCCGAGGTCTCGGCGCTGCTGGTGCCGTTACGCGCCCTGATTGCATCCTTGTCGATCGTCGATCAGGTGCCGCAACTGGAGCTCGCGGTGGGCGAGGGCGAGCATGAAAAGAGCACGGTGCTGGTGCTGCGCCACATGGCAGCGTTGACTGAGGACGACGAACAGTTGCTGATCGCGTTCGCAGACCGGCATCGCATCGAGTGGTGGTTGCAGCCACAAGGCCCGGACAGCGCGCGGCCGTTTTATCCGGCGGTATCGCGCTTGCATTACCAGTTGCCGGAATTCGGTATCCGGATGCCGTTCAAGCCTACCGACTTCACCCAGGTCAACCACCAGGTCAATCGCGTGCTGGTGGCGCGGGTAGTGCAATTGCTGGATCTGCAAGCCGACCAGCGCGTGGCCGACCTGTTTTGCGGGCTTGGCAACTTTACCTTGCCGCTGGCAACCCGGGCCCGTGCGGTGCTGGGCATCGAGGGCAGTGCCGCGCTGGTGGAGCGCGCGCGCAGCAATGCCGAGTTGAATGGCCTGGCGGGGAAAACGAGTTTTGCCTGCCGCAACCTGTTTGAATTGAATCCGGCCGACCTGGTGGCATTGGGGAAATTCGACCGGCTGTTGGTCGATCCGCCGCGCGATGGCGCTGCCGCCCTGTGCGCGGCCCTGGCGGCACTGCGGGAAGGTGAACAGCAATTCAGACCGGCGCGGATTGTCTACGTTTCCTGCAACCCGGCCACGCTGGCGCGCGATGCCGGCATCCTGGTGCATGAGGCCGGTTATGTGCTGCAGCAGGCCGGGGTGGTCAACATGTTTCCGCATACCGCGCATGTCGAGTCAATTGCCGTGTTCGAATTGGCGGCAGGGCGGAATACCTGACAAATTTACTCGGGTTTGCTACAATCGGCTTTCTGGAGTTCCTCAACGAACGCGCCTTTTTTGCTTGGCGGGGCGCGCAAGCCGGAGTGTTAAACCATGCGCTTGACCACCAAAGGCCGTTTTGCAGTGACCGCAATGATTGATTTGGCGCTGCGCCAGGATGAGGGGCCGGTTACGCTGGCCGGCATCAGCGCGCGCCAGGATATTTCGCTTTCCTACCTGGAACAATTGTTTGGAAAGCTGCGGCGGCATCAAATCGTGGCATCGGTGCGCGGACCGGGAGGCGGATATAATCTGGCGCGCCCTGCGGAAGACGTTACGGTGACGCAAATCATTGTCGCGGTGGACGAGCCGCTCGATGCGACCCAGTGTGGCGGTAGAAAAAATTGTCGCCCGGCGTCGGACGATGGCGGCGGCCGTTGCATGACGCACGAGCTATGGTCGACCCTGAACCACAAAGTGGTCGAGTACCTGGATTCGGTTTCCCTGCAGGATCTGGTAGACCAGCAAAAACGGGACAAATCCGAACAAAGCGTGGTGGTCGTGCATCGCCCGCATGTCGTAGCGTAACTGGAGTGAATCAATGAATGCCCCCTTTCAAACCCGGTTGATCGATACCGCGGATGCACCGCATTTTCCGATTTACATGGATTATTCGGCCACCACCCCGATCGATCCGCGGGTAGCGGACAAAATGATCCCGTATCTGCGCGAGCAGTTCGGCAACCCGGCTTCGCGCAGCCATGCCTATGGCTGGGCGGCGGAAAAAGCGGTGGAGGAAGCGCGTGAGCAAGTGGCGGCGCTGGTGAATGCCGACCCGCGCGAAATCATCTGGACCTCGGGCGCGACCGAGAGCGACAACCTGGCCATCAAGGGCGCCGCCCAGTTCTATAAATCCAAGGGCAAGCACATCGTCACGGTCAAGACCGAGCACAAGGCGGTGCTGGACACCGTGCGCGAGCTGGAGCGCCAGGGGTTCGAGGCGACCTATCTGCAACCCCAGGACAATGGCCTGATCACCGTGGCACAACTGGAAGCCGTGTTGCGGCCGGACACGATCCTGGTGTCGGTGATGCTGGTCAACAATGAAATCGGCGTGATCCAGCCGATTGACGAAATTGGCGAGTTGTGCCGCAAGAAAGGCATCATCTTCCATTGCGACGCCGCGCAGGCGACCGGCAAGGTGCATATCGATCTGGAAAAGAGCAAGGTCGACCTGATGACCTTCACCGCGCACAAGACCTACGGTCCGAAAGGGGTCGGCGCGCTGTACGTGCGGCGCAAGCCGCGGGTGCGGATCGAGGCGCAGATGCATGGCGGCGGCCACGAGCGCGGCCTGCGCTCGGGCACCTTGCCGACCCACCAGATCGTCGGCATGGGCGAGGCGTTTCGCATTGCCAGGGAAGAAATGGACAGCGAAATCGTGCGCATCACGGCCTTGCGCGATCGCTTGGCGCGCGGCCTGCAGGAAATGGAAGAGGTGTACATCAACGGCGACATGGTGCATCGGGTGGCGCATAATCTGAACGTCAGCTTCAATTACGTCGAAGGCGAGTCGCTGATCATGGCGATCAAGGAACTGGCGGTATCGTCCGGTTCGGCCTGCACCTCGGCCAGCCTGGAGCCGTCCTATGTGTTGCGGGCCCTGGGGCGCAGCGACGAACTGGCGCACAGCTCGATCCGCTTCACCTTCGGCCGCTTCACCACCGAGCAGGAGATCGACTTCACGGTTGCGCTGATCAAGCAAAAGGTTGCCAAGCTGCGCGAGTTATCGCCGTTGTGGGACATGTACAAGGATGGAATCGACATCGCCTCGGTGCAATGGGCGGCTCATTGACTCATTGCGGGACAGAGTTTATGAGCCGCCGCAGCGCGGCGAGTTACTCTGTCCCCAACTGATCAAAAGAAAGGTTGAGCAAGGTTGACTCCCGCAGAAGGATAGGTCGGGCAACCGTAAAACGACACCAGGTTCCGGCTTTCGCCGGAACGACGGGAATTTGAAATTTGCGGGACAGAACATAGCTTGACCAGCGGTGCTGTTCCACAGATCGGAAACAAGGAGCAACAAATGGCGTATTCAGACAAGGTTCTCGACCATTACGAAAATCCGCGCAACGTCGGCGCTTTCGACAAGGGCGACGCTACGGTCGGAACCGGCATGGTGGGCGCGCCGGCGTGCGGCGACGTGATGAAATTGCAGATCAAGGTAGGCGCCGACGGCGTGATCGAGGATGCCCGCTTCAAGACCTACGGCTGCGGCTCGGCGATCGCGTCGTCGTCGCTGGTGACCGAATGGGTCAAGGGCAAGACGCTGGATCAGGCGTTGGCGATCCGCAATACCGAAATTGCGGAAGAACTGGCGCTGCCGCCGGTCAAGATCCATTGCTCGATCCTGGCCGAGGACGCGATCAAGGCCGCGGTCAATGATTACCGGGCCCGGCAAGAGGTCGCGGCCGAATCGAATCTTTGACGAGGAGGACAATCATGGCGATTACAGTCACTGAAAAAGCAGCAGCGCGGATCGGCCACAGCCTGGCGCAGCGCGGCAAGGGCATCGGCCTGCGCCTGGGCGTTTCCACCAGCGGTTGTTCCGGCCTGGCCTACAAGCTCGAATTCGTCGACCAGGCGAATGCCGAGGACCAGGTGTTCGAGGCGCACGGCGTCAAGGTGTTCGTGGACCCGAAAAGCCTGCCGTATCTGGATGGCACCGAACTGGATTTCACGCGCGAAGGCTTGAACGAAGGCTTCAAGTTCCAGAATCCGAACGTGAAAAGCGCGTGCGGCTGCGGCGAGAGCTTCCACACCTAGCAGCCGCAAACCTGGCAGCCGAGGCGCGGCATCCAGCGCCACACGATATGCGATACATGGACAAGCCTGTTGCGCAAAACAGGCTTTTGTTTTACCTGATCATGCAAAACCACTTTCAGCTTTTTCATTTGCCGCAACGCTTCACCCTCGATCCGGCGGCGCTGGAAGCGGCATACCATGAAGTGCAGAATCAGGCGCATCCGGATCGCTTCGCCCATGCCACCAGCGCCGAGAAGCGGGTGGCGACGCAGTGGGCCACGCGCGCCAATGAGGCGTATCGCGTCTTGAAGCAGCCGTTGAAGCGGGCCCGCTATCTGTGCGAGCTGAACGGGATGGAGTTGCGGACCGAATCCAACACCGCCATGCCGCCCGCGTTCCTGATGCGGCAAATGGAGTGGCACGAAGCGTTGGACGAGGCCAAGGCGCAGCGCGACGGCGCCGCGCTGCAGCAACTGGAACGCGAGGTTGATGCCGCCTACAGTGACGCCTCCGCCCGCACCGGCGCCTTGCTGGACGCCGAAGACTTCAATGCCGCCGCGCACATGGTGCAGCAATGGATGTTCCTGGAAAAATTTTCAGACGACGTTGCCGCCGCCGTTGAGCGCCTGGCTGCCGATCGATAGGAACGCAGCGTGCTCGCCGGCCTCTTGCGCCGGCGTCCACGGCAATCACAACCCGCCTTACCGGCAAGAATTCAACATGGCTCTTCTGCAAATTTCCGAACCCGGGATGTCCACCGTACCGCATCAGCATCGGCTGGCGGTCGGCATCGATTTTGGCACCACCAATTCGCTGGTGGCGACGGTGCGCGACGGCATTCCGGAGTTGCTGAATGATCCGCAGGATCGGACGCTGCTGCCGTCGGTGGTGCGTTACCTGGCGGATGGAACGGTGCAGGTCGGCCATCAGGCGCTGGAGGCGCAGGTGGCTGATGCCGGCAATACGGTGGCCTCGGTCAAGCGCTTGCTGGGGCGCGGCCGCCAGGATATTGCGCATATCGAGAGCTTGCCCTATGCGTTCCAGGATGCGCCCGGCATGGTGCAACTGAAGACCGCCGCCGGCATCAAAAGCCCGGTAGAAATCGCCGCAGAAATTCTGTCCAGCCTGCGCCGGCGCGCCGAAGGGGCGCTGGGCGATGCGCTGCTGGGTGCGGTGATCACGGTCCCGGCCTATTTCGACGATGCCCAGCGCCAGGCCACCAAGGACGCCGCCCGGCTGGCCGGGCTGAACGTGCTGCGCCTGCTGAACGAGCCGACCGCGGCGGCGATCGCCTACGGACTGGATCATGCTTCCGAAGGGATTTACGCGGTCTACGACCTTGGCGGCGGCACCTTCGACATTTCGATCCTGAAGCTGACCAAGGGCGTGTTCGAAGTCCTGGCCACCGGCGGCGATTCGGCGCTGGGCGGCGATGACTTCGACCACCGCCTGTTTTGCTGGATCATCCAGCAGGCCGGACTGGCGCCGCTGTCGGGGCAGGATGGCAGCCTGCTGATGGCAAAGGCGCGCGCCGCCAAGGAGCAGCTGTCGAGCCAGGCCGAGACGCGCATCGACGCCGTTCTGCAATCGGGCGAAGAAGTGCATCTGAGCCTGTCGGCGACCGAGTTTGCCCAGATGACGCAGCACCTGGTCGCCAAGACCGTGGCCGCCAGCCGCAAGGCGCTGCGCGACGCCGGGCTGGGGGTAGATGCGGTCGATGGCGTGGTCATGGTCGGCGGCGCCACGCGCATGCCGCACGTGCAGCAGGCGATTGGCGAGTATTTCGGCAGCGCGCCGCTGACCGACATCGATCCCGACAAGGTGGTGGCGCTGGGAGCGGCGATCCAGGCCAATCTGCTGGCGGGAAACCGCGCTCCCGGCGACGACTGGCTGCTGCTGGACGTGATTCCGCTCTCGCTCGGGATCGAGACGATGGGCGGCCTGGTGGAAAAGCTGATCCCGCGCAATTCCACCATACCCTGCGCTCGCGCCCAGGAGTTCACCACCTTCAAGGACGGCCAGACCGCGCTGGCGATCCATGTGGTGCAAGGCGAGCGCGAGTTGACGGCCGATTGCCGGTCGCTGGCCCGCTTCGAGCTGCGCGGGATTCCGCCGATGACGGCGGGCGCGGCGCGCATCCGCGTTACCTATCAGGTCGATGCCGACGGCTTGCTGTCGGTAGCGGCGCAGGAATTGCGCTCCGGCGTCGAGGCCGGGATCACGGTCAAGCCGTCGTATGGCTTGAGCGACGAGGAAATTTCCAGAATGCTACAGGATTCATTCGGCGCCGCCGACGTCGACCGGCAGCAGCGCGCGCTGCGCGAACAACAAGTCGAGGCCGAACGCATCGCACTGGCGACCGAGGCGGCGCTGGCGGCGGACGCCAAACTGCTGTCGGCGGCTGAGCGCGATGCCATCGCCGGGCTGTTGCAAGCGGTGCGGGCACAGGCGGCAGGCGGCCAGCTGGCGGCGCTGCAGGCAGCGGTCGAAGCTTTGGCCAGCGGCACCGAAGAATTCGCCGCGCGTCGCATGAACCGCAGCGTGCATGCGGCCTTGGCCGGCTGCAAAGTGGATGAGCTGGCTTGAGCGCGGCACCCGCTTGGCCGCGCATCCACCCTCACCATGCCCGTGACGTGGGCCGAAATTCATCACCAGCGAGGTAGACCCAAGTGCCCCAGATTGTTGTATTGCCCCATGCTTCCCTGTGTCCGGACGGCGCCGTGATCGACGCCCCGGCCGGCCAAACGCTGTGCGACGCGCTGCTGGCCAGCGACATCGAAATCGAACACGCCTGTGAAAAATCCTGCGCCTGCACCACCTGCCACGTGGTTATCCGGGAAGGTTTCGGCAGCCTGAATCCGCCGGAGGAGGGCGAGGAAGACCTGCTGGATATGGCCTGGGGACTGGAAGCGACTTCGCGCCTGTCCTGCCAGGCGATCCTGGGCGACGAAGATCTGGTGGTCGAGATTCCGAAATACACCATCAACCACGCGCGCGAAAATCATTAAATGCCGTTCGCGGCACAGCGGCCGAACGGCTAAGGATGCAGACAATGAAATGGACCGACACCATCCGCATCGCGGAAGAACTGCACGATAAATTTCCGCAAGTCGACCCGCTGGCGGTGCGCTTTACCGACCTGCACAAGTGGGTGTGCGAGCTGGACGGTTTTGACGACGAGCCGAATCGCTCCGGCGAGAAAATCCTGGAGGCGATCCAGCAGGCCTGGATCGAGGAAGCCGATTGAATCCCGATCGGCGCTAGAATTGGCCGGCCGCGGCGCGCTTCCAGGCCGGATAGCCGCCGTCGGTTACGCCTCCCGCATTTTCACCATCTGTTAAAGGGACCCGATGCCAGTCCAGATCACCGCGCTCTCTGTGGCGCTGCACGCGATTCTTCTCTTGACCCTAGCGGTTCTGGTGATGCTGGAGCGCGGCCGCCACAAGGTCGGCCTGGGCGATGGCGGCCATGCCAGCCTGTCGCAAGCCATCCGTGTACACGGCAACGCGGTCGAATACGTACCGATCGCCTTGCTGCTGCTGCTGGTGTATGAACTGAATGGCGGCAGCGGCACCCTGCTGCATGCCTGCGGCGGCTTGCTGCTGGTCTCGCGCATCGCGCATGCCTGGGGCTTGAGGAAAAGCTCGAAAGAATCGGTCGGGCGCGCAGCAGGGGTGGTGGGGACCTTCATCGCGACGCTGGTCTTGATTGGCGCGAATTTGCTGCGGGTGCTGTAGCAGACGACGTTTGCCGCCTGATCACCGCGGGATAACTATACTCCCAGTGCGATGATTGAATTCCGCCCATAAAATGGGCGGATATTGAACATACTCCGTTGATACTGTAAAAATAGGGTCAGAGTCAAATTATTTGACGGTAGCCACGAACCCGTTGCCGTGCTGCCGTCCGACAATCACCCGCGCGAGGTCAGCGCCCCATTCACTACGCGAACCGGGTCGCCAACCTGCCAGCCGTCCGGGCCGGATTGAGGGAAGGTGCGCAGCGTGCCGTTGTCCATCCGCACCCGCACTTGATAGCTGGTCGTGCTGCGGGAGCGTTTTTCGACTTCATTGCCGGCATAACCGCCGCCGACCGCGCCGGCAACCGTCGCCAGCGTGCGGCCATTGCCGCCGCCCACCTGGTTGCCGAGCAGGCCGCCGACCACCGCGCCGGCCGCTATGCCAAGCCCGCTTGGTTGCGCGGCATGCTGGATCGCCTGGATCGATTCGACCCGCCCGCAACTGTTGCAGATCGCCGGTGCCTGGGCGACGGGCGCCGGCTGCTGCGCATACGCCGGTGGCGCGGGTGGGTTGGTTCGGGTGGCCGGCGCCGGCCTGCTGGCAGCGAGCCTGGCGGCAGGTTCTTTCGGAGCCGGGGCCGGCGCGGTCTGCGCTAGCGGTTCCAACGGTGCTGCTGCCGGGCTGAGCACGGCGCTCGCAGCCGGCCCATTGCCGCTGTGAGAACTCGGGAACATGCCGGTCATGGCGGCTATCCCGGTCAGGCTGGCCAGGGTTACCGCGACCGCAGCGGTGGCGACCAGAGGGTGAATGCGGTTGGGCGATTTGGTAGTTTCCATTTTTTTTCCTGCGTCCTGTGCGAATGTGAAAAGTATCGCGCACCAGTTGCCGGAAAAAAAGCGGAAATCTGTGTCAGCAGTAAGCGTTTGTAACCGCGCGGCGTGGTTGGGTTAATCCTCGCGGCGCAGGTGCGGGAACAGGATCACGTCGCGGATATTCGGCGAATCGGTGATCAGCATCATCAGGCGGTCGATGCCGATGCCGCAGCCGCCGGTCGGCGGCAGTCCGTATTCCAGCGCGCGGATGTAGTCGGCGTCGTAATACATTGCTTCCTCGTCGCCGGCATCCTTGGCTTCGACCTGGGCGCGGAAGCGCGCGGCCTGGTCTTCGGCATCGTTCAATTCCGAGAAGCCGTTGGCGATTTCGCGGCCGGTGATGAACAGCTCGAAGCGCTCGGTGATGCCGGGCAGCGTGTCGGAGGCGCGCGCCAGCGGCGACACTTCCACCGGGTAGTCGATGATGTAGGTCGGTTCCCACAACTGCGCTTCGGCGGTTTCCTCGAACAGCGCCAGCTGCAGCGCGCCGAGGCCGGAAATGATGTGCGGCGTGACGCCGAACTTCTTCAATTCCTGCTTCAGGAACTCGGCGTCATGCAACTGTTCGTGGGTGTAGTGCGGCGCATACTTGTTGATGGCGCCGATGATGGTCAGGCGGTGGAAGGGTTTCGACAGATCCAGCTCGCGCCCCTGGTAGGTCAGGGTAGCGGTGCCGTGGGCATCGATCGCCGCCTGCCGGATCACCGCTTCGGTGAAATCCATCAGCCATTTGTAGTCGACGTAGGCCGCATAGAATTCCATCATCGTGAATTCCGGATTGTGGCGCGGCGACACGCCCTCATTGCGGAAGTTGCGATTCACCTCGAACACGCGCTCGAAGCCGCCCACCACCAGCCGCTTCAGGTACAGCTCGGGCGCGATACGCAGGAACATTTCCATGTCCAGCGCGTTGTGGTGCGTGATGAACGGCTTGGCCGCGGCGCCGCCTGGAATCACGTGCAGCATCGGCGTCTCGACTTCCATGAAATCGTTCTTTTCCATGAAGCGGCGGATCGACGACATGGCCGCGGTGCGCGCCTTGAAGGTGCGTCGCGTTTCTTCGTTGATGATCAGATCGACGTAGCGCTGGCGATACCTGGTTTCCTGGTCCGACAGGCCGTGGAACTTGTCCGGCAGCGGCCGCAGCGACTTGGTCAGCAGCCGCAGATTGGTCACCTTGATCGACAGCTCGCCGGTCTTGGTCTTGAACAGCGTGCCTTCAGCGCCCAGGATGTCGCCCAGATCGTAGTGCTTGAAGGCGTCGTGCGCCGCCTCGCCCGCCAGTTCGCTGGTGATGTAGAGCTGGATGCGGCCATCGGCCTTCGGCCCGGAGGCATCCTGGATCGTCGCAAACGAAGCCTTGCCCATCACCCGCTTCAGCATCATGCGGCCGGCCACCGCCACCTTGACTTCCTGCGCCGCCAACTCCTCGCGCTCGACTTCGCCGTATTGCTCCTGCAATGCCGCCGCCTTGTGTGCTGGACGGAAATCGTTGGGGAAGGCGACGCCGTTCTGGCGCAGCGCGGCCAGCTTGGCGCGCCGCTCCGCAAGAATCGAGCTTTCGTCTTTTTCGGCCTGCAGCGCGGAGTAGTCGTCGTTCATCATGGTATGAGCAGTGTTGTCGGCGCGCCGCGCGCTCCCCAGCAGAGAGCGAATCGGCGCGCCGGTTTCGGTTTTCAATAAAAGTCGCCGCCGGGCGGCCGGCGGCGCGGGTGTTACACGCCCTGTTTCAGCGAAGCGGCGATGAACTCGTCCAGTTCGCCGTCCAGCACGGCCTTGGTGTTGCCGGTCTCGAAGTTGGTGCGCAAATCCTTGATGCGCGACTGGTCCAGCACGTAGGAGCGGATCTGGTGGCCCCAGCCGACGTCGGTCTTGGAGTCTTCCAGCTTCTGCTGCTCGCTCATGCGCTTGCGCAATTCCAGTTCGAACAGCTTGGCCTTCAGCATGTCCCAGGCCTCGGCCTTGTTGCGATGCTGGCTGCGGTCGTTCTGGCATTGCACCACGATACCGGTGGGCGCGTGCGTCAGGCGCACCGCCGAATCGGTCTTGTTGATGTGCTGGCCGCCGGCGCCGGAAGCGCGGTAGGTATCGATGCGCACATCGGCCGGATTGATGTCGACCTCGATCGAATCATCCACTTCCGGGTAGACGAACAGGCTGGAAAACGAGGTATGGCGGCCGTTGGCGGAATCGAACGGCGACTTGCGCACCAGCCGGTGTACCCCGGTTTCGGTGCGCAGATAGCCGTAGGCGTAATCGCCCTCGACCTTGATGGTCGCGGTCTTGATGCCGGCCACCTCGCCATCCGACTGCTCCAGGATTTCAGCCTTGAAGCCCTTGCGCTCGCAATAGCGCAGGTACTGGCGCAGCAGCATCGAGGCCCAGTCCTGCGCCTCGGTGCCGCCGGCGCCGGCCTGGATGTCGATGAAGCAATTGTTGGGGTCCATCGGATTGGAAAACATGCGGTGGAATTCCATTTCTTCCACCCGCTTTTTCAGTTGCGCGGCGTCGTCCTGCAGCGCCGTCAGCGTGCCTTCATCGTTTTCCTCGCGCGCCATCTGGAACAGATCGGTGGCATCGCGCACGCCGTTTTCGATGCTGATCAGGGTCAGCACGATCGATTCCAGCGATTTTTTTTCCTTGCCGAGTTCCTGCGCCCGCTTCTGGTCGTTCCAGACGTTCGGGTCTTCCAGTTCGGCGTTGACTTGTTCTAGCTTCTCTGACTTGACATCGAAGTCAAAGATACCTCCGCAGTTCAGTCGTGCGTTCGGTCAGGTCCTCGAGCAGGGATTCGAGGGCGTTCAGGTGTTCTGCTTCCATGATGGGTATTTTGTGCGGGGAAAGGGGAGATTATACGCGAGCAGAATGGCGCTTTACCGACGATGGTTACTTCCGCAATCCTGATGAGCGATCAAGCTCAGGCAGGTGCAAAAAATGAAAGCTGTTGTCTTCGTGCAAGCGGGAACCCATGTAACTGCTTGCTTCACATGGATTGCCGCGTTCGTCGGAATGACGAAATTGGTGTTGTCTGAGATCAGTTGCTTATCAGCTCAGCAATTGAGCACCGGCACGCAATTGCGCCTCCGCCTGGGCACAAATTCGCGTCACCAGGGTCGCCGCGCTTTCGGTGCTCTGGATCAAATCCACCGCCTCGCTGGCCCAGACCATCGCTGTTTCGTGGTCATTGGCCTGCACCGCTGCCTGAAATGCCGGACGTTCCACTTCTAGCGCCGCCGTCAATCCTGCTTCGTTACCGTCCCAGCGCTGCATGAAGCGATTGCGCACCGCGCGCCCGGTGAACGCGGTCGGCCAGTCATAACCGCGCACCACGTCAAACACCTGGGTGCGCTGTGTTTGTTCACCCTTGGCCTCGACCAGGCGTTGCTTGATGGCGGCGCTGCCGAGCGCCTCGGTGCTGGCGAAAAAGCGCGTGCCTAATAAAGCGCCGTGCGCGCCCAGCATCAGCGCCGCCGCCAAGCCACGCCCATCGGCGATGCCGCCGGCGGCGACCACCGGCAGCGGCGCGACCGCATCCACTGCAATCGGCACCAGCGGTAAGGTTGCGCGCGCACCGCCGTGGCCGCCGCCTTCGGTGCCCTGCGCCACCACGATATCGGCGCCGGCTTCCTGCGCCAGCCAAGCCCCGGCGATGTCCTGCACCTGGCAAATCAGCTTGCAGCCGGCGGCCCTGATGGCCGGCGCGAACCGGCGCGGATCGCCAAATGACAGCATCACTGCGTGCGGCTGAAAGCTCAGCGCATAGTCCAGCACCCCCTCGTCAACCGCCCAGGTAATCAGCCCGACGCCCCATGGCTGCTGAGTTTCCGCGCGCACCAGGCTCAGTTCGTGCTGCAGCCAATCCCGGTTGCCGTAGCCGCCGCCGACCAGACCCAGCGCGCCGGCATTCGATACCGCCGCTGCTAGGCGGCCGCCCGAGACGCCGGCCATCGGCGCCAGCACCAGCGGATAGCGCAGTCCAAATAGAGTCGTGAGCGAAGTGGTGATCATGCAGGTCTCCGATTGAGCGTGGTTGGAATAATGACCGACCTGGCGCCGGGATGGTCGCGCCGCACGTCCGGGCCGCGATATGGTGCGAGCGGGGGACGAAAACGGTGTGGTTCAAGGCCAAAGCTTGCCGTCAGCCGCGCCAGGTGCGTAGCTTGTTTATACACCCGAAAGCGAATGCACGGGAAGCGAGGCCTGGCTCGTATCATTCCGTCGTAGAGGCGGCCATTTTTTGTAGTCAAACTGCCGCAACCGGCTCTCGGTCAAGTTCCGATCGGCACGAACATTCCGGGATCGTCAAGCCGGACGCCCCTGGCGCCATGCCGCCAGTGCCGTCGGCACCTCCGATAGCGCCACCACCTGAACCGAAGACTCGATTCGGCGTGCCAGGGCGGAACAGCTTCCGCCCGCCCAGATTTCAACCGCTGCGGGCAGTTCGGCGGCAAGCTCTGCCAAGCCATCGGCTGCCTGTTTCGGATTCATCGCTGCCGAGAACGACAGCGCCACAATATCGGCCCGTTGCGCGTCGGTTGCCCGGACTATCTCAATCAGCGGCGTTTGCACGCCGAGTGAAATGCAGTGCGCGCCCTCCAGTGCAAAGATCGCTTCGGCCATCAACAGGCCAAGCCCGTGCTGTTCTTGCGGGAAGGTGGTCAGCAGGATGCGGGGGCGCACTTCGGTTTGCACCTGCCGTTGAAGAATCGCGGAGATCGCGCCGCGCAGCAGGCCTTGCACCACTTCCGTGTAGAGATGCTCTTCGTGTATGGCGATCTGTCCGCGTGCCCAATGATCGCCGACCATTTGGGTCAGTGGCGCAATCACGTCCTCGACAAAAGCCTGCAACCCGACACGCAATAAGGTGAGCGCCAGGCTGTGCCGCAGTTCTTCCATCTGGTGCTGCCGGCACATGTCGAGTAGGAGCATCAGGTCTGGGCGATCCGCGGCAGAGACGGTTTTTTGCTCCGCCACGGCCAAGCCGTCAGCCAGTGCCTGCAACTCGTCGAAATCCAGATGCACCACTTTTCCTGGGCGATGGCCGTTGTCGATCAGGCGCTTCAGCAAGCGCAGCTTGTTGACCTGTTCAATCGGATACACGCGATCGCCATTGCCGTCGCGTTGCGGCTGCGGAAACCGATAGCGGCGTTCCCACACTCGCAGCGTGTCCTTGCCCAAACCAGTGTCTCGTTCGACAGCGCTGATGGTGTGTGTGGCTGGTGCCGGAAGGTCGGGTTCTGTCATGTCAGGGGGGCTGCGGCGCATCGCGAAAGGTCTATTGCTGGGGCAGCGAGTTACGACTTTGGTCATTCTAACGCCTTAAATTGTCCAAGACAACTCATTGACAAGAATAGATCCTGGATTTATGATGCGTCAAAATCCAATATTGTCCTAGACAATAAATATTTTTGATTGGACAAATGCCCAGGCTTTTTGTGGGCGGAATGAAATGGAGCCGAAAACGCCAGCGGGGTGAGTCGATACCTGGGGCGGCGCAAGCAATCGGCCTTGCAGTGGGTTGTCGTACAGCAAATTGAGTTAGGGGCGGATGAGATGAAGATTGCCGTTGTCGGATCGGGGATTGCCGGACTTTCCTGCGCCTATCGCCTGGCGCAAGCGAACCATGAGGTGATGCTGTTTGAAGCGAATGGCTATTTCGGCGGTCATACGCATACGGTGGATGTGACGCTGGACGGCACGACACACGGAGTCGATACCGGTTTTCTGGTGTTCAACCATCGCACCTACCCGCAACTGGTGCAACTGTTCGATGAACTGGAGGTCGAGACGGTGGCAACCGACATGTCATTCTCGGTCAAGCTGCCGTTTGGCGGACGCAGCCTGGAATGGGCCGGCGCCAATCTCGATACGGTGTTCGCCCAGCGCCGCAATCTGTTCAATTCGCGCTTCCTCGTCATGTTGCGCGATATCCTGCGCTTCAACCGGCAGGCCAGCGCGCTGGCGCTGGCACCCTCTGCAGGCTTGGCGCCGGCTTCGGTTCCGCTCGGTGCGTTTCTGGAGCGCCATCGCTACAGCGCGGAATTTCGCGACTGGTATCTGCTGCCGATGGCCGGCTGCATCTGGTCTTGTCCGACTGAACAGATGCTCGCCTTCCCGCTGTCGACCTTCGTCCGGTTTTGCCACAACCATGGGTTGCTGCAGGTCAACGATCGGCCGCAGTGGCGTACCGTCAGGGGCGGCGCGCGTACCTACGTCCAGCGCTTGCTGCAGACGATTCCCGGCCGGCAACTGGCGACCCCGGTTGAATCGGTAACCCGTGTCCGGCTCGGTACGCGGCCGCAGATCCGCATCGATACCCGCCACGCCACCTCGTTCCACGATCACGTGGTGCTGGCCAGCCACAGCGACCAGAGCTTGCGGATGCTGAAGGACGCAACCGCCAGCGAACGCAATCTGCTGGGGGCGATTCGCTACCAGCCGAATCGCGCCGTGCTGCACACGGATGCCAGCGTCCTGCCGGAAAACCGCAAGGCGTGGTCGGCCTGGAACTATCAAAGCGCAAACGGCAAGGAGCCCAGGGTTTGCGTGCATTACCTGATCAACCAGTTGCAGCCGGTGCCGTTCCGGCGGCCGGTGATCGTGTCCCTGAACCCGGTCACCGAGCCGGCGCCGGCCAGCGTGATCGACGAATTCGACTATGCGCATCCGGTGTTCGATGCCGCGGCGATTCGTGCGCAAGCCAGTCTGGAAGCGATACAGGGGCGCCGGCAAACCTGGTTCGCCGGCGCCTGGACCGGCTACGGCTTTCATGAAGACGGCCTGAAGTCGGGCTTGGCCGTGGCACAGGCGATTGCCGACGCGACGCCGGCGCAGTGGCCGGCCCGCGCGGCGGCCTGAAGGCGCAGATCATGCAAACCGCGCCTTCATTGCCGCAGTTGTGTTTCGGCCAGGTTCGCCACAGCCGCCTGCGGCCGGCCCGGCACGATTTCAGCTATGGCGTGTATTTCCTGCGCCTGCCGCTGCGCGCTCTGCAAGGCGCTTCCTTCGCCACCCGCCTGTTGGCGCGCAACCGCTTCAATCTGCTGTCTTTCCACGACCGCGATCACGGCGACGGCAAGCGGCCGCTGCTGGAGTGGATCGATACCCTGTTGCGGGCGCACGGCGTCGATGACGCCGATGGCGAAATCTGGCTGCAGACCTTTCCGCGCGTGCTGGGCTATGTGTTCAATCCCGTGTCCTTCTGGTTCTGCCACCGGCGCGACGGCGAGTTGCGCGCGGTGCTGTGCGAAGTCAACAATACCTTTGGCGAACGCCATTGCTATTTGCTGGATGCCGGCGGCGCCATGCCGTACGGCACCCTGCTCAAGGCCCGCAAGGTATTTCACGTCTCGCCGTTCTGCGCGATCGAAGGCGAGTATCGCTTTCGCTTCATGCGGGCGCTGCGCGGCACCGAGGCGCAGATGAAGGAACACACGGTGGCCCGGGTCGATCATTTCGACGCCGGCGGACCCTTGCTCCTGACCAGTATCGCCGGCGTGTCCGAGCCGCTATCGGACAAAGGCATCGCCCGGGCGTTTTTCTGCTATCCGCTGATGACCTTCGGCGTCATCGTCAGGATTCACTGGCAGGCGCTGCGGCTGTGGCTCAAGCGCGTGCCGTTTTTCAGCAAACCCTCACCACCACCAAGGGACATCAGCGGATGAATACCGAACTGATCAATGCGCCATCGCTGGACTTCGAAAGGCGCGGCGAAACCTCCCGCTTCGATCGCATGCCGGCGCCGATGAAATTGATGGTGCGGCTGTTGCACAAGCTGCAGCACGGGACGCTGCGTCTCGGCTTGCCGGATGGCGAGTCGATCCAGTTCGGGCGCGGCGCGCCGGCGGCCGGACTGAATCTGCACAACTGGAATCTTGGCGCGGCGGTGTTGAAGTCCGGCGACATCGGTTTCGCCGAAACCTTCATCAATGGCGACTGGCAGAGCGATGACCTGCCCAGCTTGATGGAATTGCTGATCCAGAATCGGGAGGCGGCCGAGAAACTGATCTATGGCAGTTGGTGGGGCAATCTGCTGTATCGGCTCAAGCATCTTTCGCATCGGAATACCCGCTCCGGCAGCCGCAAGAATATTCATGCGCACTACGACATCGGCAACGATTTTTACCGCTTGTGGCTGGACTCGTCGATGACGTATTCCAGCGGCTGGTGGGCAGGCCGCGATGAAATGCCTCTGGAGCAGGCGCAGAGCGCCAAGTACCGGCGCGTGCTGCAGCAGTTGCGGCTGGCGCCCGGCGCGCATGTGCTGGAAATCGGCTGCGGCTGGGGCGGCTTTGCCGAGTTCGCCGCATCGCAAGCGGCGGCCCACGTGACCGGGGTGACGCTGTCGACGCAGCAACTGGAGTTTGCCAACCAGCGCCTCGCGCGCTGCGGATTGGCGAGCCGCGCCGATCTGCGCCTGCAAGATTATCGCGATGTGCGCGGCAGCTTCGATGCCATCGCTTCGATCGAGATGTTCGAGGCGGTGGGCGAGGCCTACTGGCCCGGTTATTTCGAATGCATTACGCGCAATCTGAAAGCCGGCGGGCGCGCCTGCATCCAGTCGATCGTGATCGACGACCGATTGTTCGCGCGCTACCGCAAGGGTACTGACTTCATCCAGCAATATATTTTTCCCGGCGGCATGCTGCCATCCACCGCCGCCTTTCGGCGCCAGGCCCTGCGGCATGGGCTTCACGTGGAAGACGAATTCGCGTTCGGCGCCGACTATGGCCGCACTCTAGCGCAGTGGCGCGCCGCCTTCCATGCCCGCCTGGCGGAAATCCGTGAACTCGGCTTCGATGAACGGTTCGTGCGTATCTGGGACTTCTATCTGGCGTATTGCGAAGCCGGGTTTCGCGCCGGCAGCATCGATGTCGTGCAATTCACGCTGGTCAAGCCATGAGCGCCGCAGGTGTTTTGCGCGGTTCGCCGGCGGTGGCCTTCATCGGAGCGGTCGCACTGATCGTCTGCTGCGGTGCCAGGGCAGATGCTGCCGCTGCGCCGCCGCACATCGAGCGCGAAATCGAGCGGGCGCGGCTGGCGGGCGAGGGCGAGTTTCGCTGGTTCGGCCTGGACATCTATCGGGCGCGTTTGTGGATTGGCAGTTCCGGGTTTCGCCCCGAGGCGGGTGCCAGCACCAAGTTCGCGCTCGACCTGCGCTACGCGCGCGCGCTGGATGGCGCCCGCATCGCGGCCAGCAGCCACGAGCAAATGCAAAGGCTCGGAGTCGGCAGCGCCGCCCAGCGCGAAAGCTGGCTGGCGCGCATGACAGCGCTGTTTCCGGACGTGCAGCCCGGCACCCAGATCGCCGGCGTGCATTTGCCCCAGGTTGGTGTGCGCTTTTACCTGGATGGGAAACTGCTGGGAGAAGTGGCGGACCCGGACTTCGGCCGCGCCTTCTTTGCGATCTGGCTCGACCCGAAAACCAGCGCGCCGGGCTTGCGCGTAGCCTTGCTGAAGAATGCATTGCCAGTCGAATGACGAGCCTATCGCGGACCGGTTTGCTGGCATACGGCCTGTTTGGCTTGCCGTTGGCGCTGGTGGCGCTGCCGATCTATGTCTACGTGCCGCAGTTCTATGCCGAGCGTTTCGGCTTGTCGTTGACCGCGATCGGCGCGCTGCTGCTGGCCACGCGCCTGTTCGATGCCCTGGTCGATCCGGCCATTGGCCTATGGATAGATCGCGCCAAGTCCCGTATCGGCTATGGCGGCGCGATCGTGCTGGCGCTGCCGGCGCTGGCGGCGGGCTTCATCGCGCTGTTCCATCCGCCCGCTTGGGCCGGCGGCCATCCGCTGGCCTGGTTCGCGGCGGCGCTGCTGCTGGTGTACCTCGGCTTCAGCCTGGCCACGATTGCCTATCAAAGCTGGGGCGCGGCGCTGACCCAGGCGCGCTCGGAGCGCTCGCGCGTGACTGCCGTCCGCGAAGCCTGCGGTCTGGTGGGCGTGGTGCTGGCGGCGGCGGTGCCGGGCTGGATCGGCATGGGCTGGTTGGCTCTGATGTTTGTCGTCGCGCTGCTGGGCGGCGCGGCGCTCCTGCTGGCAGGCGCCCGCCGACCGCTGCTGGTGCCGTGGGTACCTCAGCCGGGGGCGGCGCTCGGCTCGATGATGGCGCCGTTTCGCGAGCGGCGCTTTCGCTGGCTGTTTTCGGTTTTCGTGCTGAACGGCATCGCCGCTGCCGTGCCGGCCACGCTCTTTGTTTTCTTCGTGCAGGACCAGTTACAACTGAAAACGCACCCGGGCTCGCTGCTGGTGCTGTATTTCGTCGCGGCGGCGGCCTCGGTGCCGCTGTGGGCGGCGCTCGCGCGGCGGCTGGGAGAGGCCCGCGCCTGGCTGCTCGGCATGCTGCTGGCGGTTGCCGCCTTTGCCTGGGCCTATGGTGTGGCGGCTGGGGCGGTCGGCGCTTTTGCCGCGATCTGCATCGTCTCCGGTCTGGCGCTGGGTGCGGACCTGGTGCTGCCGCCGGCGCTGCTGGCGGCGGTCATCGCGCAGGCCGGGCACGGCGGCCAGCGCGAAGGAAGCTACTTTGGCGCCTGGAACTTGGCGGCGAAGATGAATCTGGCACTGGCGGCGGGGATATCGCTGCCGTTGCTGGAGCGCCTGGGTTACGCGCCGGGGATGCGCGAGCCGGATGGGCTGCAAGCGCTGGGTGTGGCCTATGCACTGTTGCCTTGCGTGTTGAAACTGGCGGCCGCAGCCGCGCTGTGGCGCGCGCCGCTGCATGATCTGTAAACCCAACGGAGTCCATGATGCGCTATCTGAAATTCCTGCTTGTCCTGTGGTGCGTGTTGCTGATGGCGGGCTGCGCCAGTCGGGTCGCGCCGTCGTACTATGCGGCGCAAAAGCCGGTGCTGGATCTGCAGCAGTATTTCAACGGCACGCTGGATGCGTGGGGCGTGTTTCAGGATCGGTCCGGCACCGTGCTCAAGCGCTTCACGGTGGTCATGCAATGCCATTGGGAGGGCGATGTCGGCACGCTGGATGAAGATTTCACCTATTCGGACGGCACGCGCCAGCGGCGCGTCTGGACCCTGCGCAAGACCGGCGCCAACCGCTTTGTCGGCACCGCGCCGGATGTGGTGGGCGAAGCGGTCGGCGAGACTGCCGGCAATGCCTTGCACTGGAACTATGTGCTGGCGCTGTCTGTGGACGGCAGCGTGTATCACGTCGATTTCGACGACTGGATGTTCCTGATGGATGAGCGCGTGATGTTGAACCGCGCCGAGATGAGCAAGTTTGGCGTGTCGCTGGGCGCGGTTACGCTGTCGTTTGCCAAGCGCCCCTGACGCGGCGCAAGCACAATGACGATGAACCGTGCAATCAGCGATTGGGCCGGCAAGCGCGTCTGGGTGATCGGCGCCTCGACCGGCATTGGCGCCGAGACTGCCCGGCTGCTGCTGGCAAAAGGCGCACTGGTGGCGCTGTCGGCGCGGCGCGCCGAACTGCTGCAGGCGGTCGCCAACCGCCATCCGTCAGCGCTGGTGGTGCCGCTCGACATCACGCAGCCGGCGTCGGTGGCCGAGGCGCAGCAAACCATTTGCGGCCAATGGCAACGAATCGACCTGGTGCTGATCGTGGCCGGTTCCTACAACGAGATGCGGGCTGACCATTTCGACCTGGCGGCGGCCAACCGCTTGCTCGACTTGAACCTGCGTGGGGTATTGAATTGCCTGGCCCCGGTACTGCCTTTATTGCTGCGGCAGCGCAGTGGCGGCATCGGCATCGTTTCATCGTCCGCCGGCTTCAGCGGCTTGCCGCGGGCGCTGATCTATGGTCCGACCAAGGCGGCATTGATCAATCTTGCCGAGTCGCTCTATCTGGACTTGCACCCGCGCGGGATCGGGGTATATCTGATCAACCCCGGTTTCGTGGAAACCCCGCTGACGGCCGGCAATGCGTTTCCGATGCCGGCACTGATCTCGGCCGCCAGCGCCGCCGGCGAGCTCGTGCAGGGGATCGAAGCCGGCCAGTTCCATATCCATTTCCCACGGCGCTTTACCAACTGGTTGCGGCTGGCGCGGCTGCTGCCGTATCCACTGTATTTTTGGCTGGTACATAAGGTCACCGGACTATGAACCACGAAGCGGATTTGCAGCGAGTGATGGCCTTTTTCGAATCGCTCACGCCGGACACGGTCGAGCAGGCGGCCTTCCTGTACGCGCCCGATGCGTATTTCAAGGACCCGTTCCAGGAAGTGCGCGGCAGCGTAGCGATCGCGTCGATTTTCGGGCACATGTTTGTCCAGGTGGATACGCCGCGCTTCATCATCACCGAGCACATCCTGCAAGGCGACAGTGCCTTCCTGACCTGGGATTTCCGTTTCCGGATGAAGCGCTTTGCGCGCGTCGAGCAATGCATCCGCGGCGCCAGCCATCTGCGCTTTTCGGCCAGCGGCCAAGTCAGTTTTCACCGCGATTACTGGGATGCGGCCGAAGAACTATATGAAAAGCTGCCGCTGCTCGGTGGCCTGATGCGCGTCCTGAAGCGCGCCGCCCGCCGCTGAACCTGCGGCTGACGAGGGGGCGCGTCTACAGCAACGGCTCGGCGTGTTCCACCAGCAGTTGCACCCGCGTGACGCCGTTGTATTCGTTGCGGTCGAGTCGGTAGGCTACGCGCACTTGTTCCGGCAGCGCTTGCGGGTGGCCGAACCAGATCGCATCGTAGCGGCTGCCATTCTTTTCCAGCAGCAGCTTCAGGTGGCGCTCCTTCAACACGCGCTGACTGGCGACGCGGAATTCGTCGCAAAACACCGGTGGCGCAAATCCCTGGCCCCAGACTTGCGCGTCCATGGTGTCGATGAACTGGGTGGTGAAGTAGGCGTCTTCCAGCGGGCCGTCGGTTTCCAGCACGCGTTCCAACTGGCTCGGGGTGAGCCAATCGCGGCCGACCGCCTCGAACGCCTGGGCGAAGGCGTCGAAGGCATCGGCGCGCAAGCTGAGGCCGGCCGCCATCGCATGGCCGCCGAATTTGTCGATCAGGGTCGGTGCGTGCTTGGACACCAGATCCAACGCGTCGCGCAGGTGAAAACCGGGGATCGAGCGGCCGGAGCCCTTGATCCAGCCGTCGCCGGCGGGGGCGAAGGTGATGGTGGGACGGTAGAACCTGTCCTTCAGGCGCGAGGCGACGATGCCGATCACGCCTTGGTGCCAGCCGGGGTCGAAGACGCAAACGGTGGCGCTGTCCTGCGGTTCGAAGCTGTCCAGCTTCAGCAAGGCGGTGTCCTGCATTTCGGCTTCGACATCGCGCCGTTCGCGGTTGATCGCATCCAGTTGCTGGGCGATGGCCCAGGCGCGACCTGCGTCGTCGGTGGTCAGGCATTCGATGCCGAGCGCCATGTCGGCCATCCGCCCGGCCGCGTTCAGGCGCGGCCCCAGCGCGAAGCCAAGATCGAACGGCGTGGCGCGCCGTGCTTCTCTGCCGGCGGCGCGAAACAGCGCGGCGACGCCGGCATGCATGCGGCCAGCGCGCATGCGCTGGATGCCCTGCGCCACCAGGATGCGGTTGTTGGCGTCCAGCTTGACCACGTCGGCCACGGTGCCGAGCGCGACCAAGTCGAGCAGGGCGTCGAGCCGGGGCTGGGTCGGGGCGTCGAATATGCCGCGCTGGCGCAGTTCCGCGCGCAGCGCCAGCAGCACGTAGAACATGACGCCGACCCCGGCCAGATGCTTGCTCGGGAAGCCGCATTGCGGCTGGTTCGGGTTGACGATCACGCGCGCGTCCGGCAAACGGTCACCCGGCAAATGGTGGTCGGTGATGACGACCTCGATGCCGCGCCGCCTGGCTTCGGCCACGCCGTCGATGCTGGCGATGCCGTTGTCGACGGTGATGATGATGTCGGGCGCTTTCTCGCGCGCGGCCAGCGCGACGATTTCCGGCGTCAGTCCGTAGCCGTATTCGAAGCGATTGGGGACGATGAAGTCGACCTCGGCGCCCAGCGCCCGCAAGCCGCGCAGCCCGACCGCACAGGCAGTGGCGCCGTCGCAATCATAGTCGGCGACGATCACCATTTTCTTGCGGGCGGCGATTGAGTCCGCCAGAAAAGTCGCCGCCGACTCGATCTGCAGCAGGCCGGACGGCTTGCTGAGCGCGGTGAGCTCGCTGGCCAGCTCAGCCGGATCAAGCAATCCGCGCGCCGCATACAGGCGCGCCATCACCGGATGCACGCCGCCTTGCCGCAGGCGTTCGGCGTCGCGGAACGGATAGGGGCGGACCGTGATGCGGGTCATGCCTGCAGCCTGGCCAGCGAGGGTTTTATCCAGAACTTTTTCAGAGAGCGGGTGCTGCTGCCGGCTTCCACCAGGTGTGTACCGTTGCTGCAAATCAGCGTCAACTGTTCCAGTTTTCCGGCTTGCAGCGCGCGTAGCAGCGGCCCGAACCAGTCCTGCTCCAGCGCATGCATGCGCTCCAGCCAATACGACCAGTCGTTGGCCAGCGCCGCTTCCAGCAGCGCATCGAGCACCAGCAAGCCATGTCCGCTGGCTGCGGCGATTACCTGCTCGGCGCTGCCGGCCTGGTGCCGCATCGCGTCGGACAGGCGATAGGCGGCCATGCCGTCGGGCAGATTGAAGGCGGATTGGTAGCCGTTGGCGCTCGCCGCCAGCGAGGCCGGCGCTCCGCCCCAGAGCCAGATCGAGTTGACCGGCTTTGCTCCGCGCGCCTGCCGTTCTTCATTCACCGGGTGGGCAAACCATTCCATCTGCACTTCGTTTTGCAGCTTGCGCCATTGCCGTTCGCCGTTCCCTATCGGCGTCCAGATGTCGATGCTGCGGCCGCAGGCGGCGTCCGGCGTCGCTGTCTGCAACTCGCTCCAGTCGTCGGCGCGAGCGAACCAGGTAGAGGAATTTCCGTACAGCAGTTGTTTGCCGTCCTGCTCGAACAGCGCTTGCGCCACCTCGAACAGGCGGCGCGCTTCGGCGTCCGCGAGCTGCAGTTGGCGCAGGTCGGTCAGCACCAGGTGATCGCGCGCGATGTGGATATGGACCGGCTGGATCACGAACCAGAAACCGGCGTCGGCCGCGAGACCGAAGGAGCGCAGCGCGCTGGCGGCCAGCGGCGGGCTGGTGTCGGCTTGCAAGTCGGCCAGTGATTCGCCTGGTGACTCGGCTGGTGACTCGGCCGGCAGCCCAAGAGTCAGTCCGAAGCGCTGCGCGCTCCAGGCCTCATGTGGCAGCGCGCGCGACAATTCGTTGAAGCGGTGGCTGCGGAAGGCGTTTTTGGCGAAACGGGTGCGCGCCAGCAGCGTGGCCAGTGCTGGCGCTTGCAGGACGCGCAACAGGTCGGCGCCCAGTTGCGCCGGCAGCAGGCCAAATGGCAGCAGGATATCGAGAGAATTCATGCCGCGATTGTAGGGCGATCTGGGTTCCGGCAGAAAATCCGCAGGTTTTCTGGGGTGATCGTGGCGCGATCAGTGCCGGCCCAGCGCGGCCAGCGGGTGCTCTTGCGGCGGCCAGGGCGACGTGAAAAAGCGCTCCAGCGCCTGCTGCGCGGCCTGCGCGGAAGGGGCGCGCTGCCATTGCGGCGCGTTGTCCTTGTCGACGATGAGCGCGCGCACGCCTTCGATGAAGTCGCCGTCTTCGAAGCAATGGTGCACCAGCCCCAGTTCGATGCGAAAGCAATCTGCCAGGTCGAGCCGGCGCCCGGTCAGCAATTGGCGCCGGGTGACGTTCATCATCAGCGGCGAGCGGCTTTGCATGGTCTTCAGGGTTTTTTGTGCCCATTCCTGGCAGCGCGGATCGCTTTCTTCGGCCAGCGAAGCCATCGTCGCCGCGACGTCGGGAGCGCTGAAATGCCGGTACACGGCTGGCAGCACCTCCAGCAGCGGCGGCGCCTCGGGCGCGGTCGGGCGCGCGCCCAGCGCGGCGTAAATATCGGCGAGCGGATCCGTGCTCCAGCGGATCGCGGCCAGCGTCTGCTCCAGACCGGCCAGCGCGGCGCTCGGCACGAAGGCGTCCGCCAGGCTGCAGAACAGCGTGTCGGCGGCAAAGATGGAGTGGCCGGTAATGCCCAGGTACAGTGCCAGTTCGCGCTGCATACGGGACAGGAAATGGCTGGCGCCGACATCCGGCACCAGCCCGATCCCGGTTTCCGGCATCGCCACCCGCGTGCGCTCGGTTACCAGCCGCAACGGCGCGCCCTGTGCCAGCCCCATGCCGCCACCCATCACAATGCCGTCCATCAGCGCCACATAGGGCTTGGCAAACCGATGGATCTGGTAGTCCAGCCGGTATTCGTCGATGAAGAAATCGTGATGCAGCGCGCCGTGTTCGTGCCAACTGTTGTACAACGAGCGGATGTCGCCGCCGGCGCAAAAGGCCTTGTCGCCGGCGCCGCGCACGATCACCGCGCGGATCTGTTCATCGGCGGCCCAGGCCTCGAGGCGGGCGGCCATCGTCTGCACCATCGGGTGCGACAGCGCGTTCAGCACCTTGGGGCGGTTGAGCGTGATCAGGCCGACATGGTTGACGACGTCAAACAGGATTTCATGTTCCGGCTGAATGGCGGTAACGGTCTGGTTCATGGATTTTGGTAGTTGGCTTGATGAATCAAGAGTTCGGGTTACGGATCAATTGCCTGTCGTTCCCGCTTAAGACCGCGGGAACGACAGGATGGGTCGGCGTGGCGGCTGGCTTCAATCGGTCGGTGTCAGGCCGCGCGCGATCAGCATGCGCTGGATTTCGCTGGTGCCTTCGTAGATTTGCGTGATGCGGGCATCGCGGTAATGGCGCTCGACCGGGTAGTCTTCCAGGTAGCCGTAACCGCCGTGGATCTGGATCGCCTTCGAGCAGATCGATTCGGCGGCTTCGGAGGCGAACAGCTTGGCTTGCGAGGCTTCCGACAGGCAGGGCAGCCCGGCCGTGCGCATCTGCGCCGCCTGATGGGTCAAGAGGCGTGCCGCGTTCAGGCGCGTGGCCATGTCGGCCAGCATATTGGCGATGCTCTGGTGTTCGCCCAGATGCTTGCCGAACTGGGTGCGTTCGGCGGCATAGCGCAGCGCGTCATCGAGCGCGGCGCGGGCGATGCCGATCGCCTGCGCGGCGATACCGATGCGCCCGCCCTCCAGGTTGGATAGCGCGATCCTTAGGCCGGCACCGCGTTCGCCCAGCAGGTTTTGCTCGGGAATCGTGCAATTGTCGAAGGTCAGCGGGCAGGTGTCGGAAGCGCGGATGCCCATCTTGTGCTCGGGCCGGCCGACCGTCAGGCCCGGGCTGCCGGCCGGCACGATGAAGGCGGAGATACCTTTCTTGCCGAGTTCCGGGTCGGTCACCGCGAACACGATGATCATGCCGGCGCGCTGGCCGTTGGTGGTGAACTGCTTGCTGCCGTTCAGAACCCATTGGCCGTTTTTCAGTTCGGCGCGGGTCTTCAGGTTGTGCGCCTCGGAACCGGCCTGCGGCTCAGTCAGGGCGAAGGCGCCGATCATATCGCCGGCAGCCAGCGCCGGCAGCCAGGTTTTTTTCTGCGCCTCGGTGCCGAACTTCAGGATCGGCCCGCAGCCGACCGAATTGTGCACGCTCATCAGCGTCGCGCAGGAGGCGCAGCCGGCGGCGATTTCTTCCATCGCCAGCGCGTAGGCGGTGTAATCGGTATAGGTGCCGCCCCATTCTTCCGGCACGATCATGCCGAGCAGGCCGAGTTCGCCCATCTCGGCCACGATCTCGTCCGGCAGTTGCGCCGCCTTGTCCCAGGCGCCGGCGTTCGGCACCAGCCGGGAGCGCGCAAAGTCGCGCGCGCTGTCGCGGATCATGCGCTGTTCGTCGCTATACAAATCGCTCATGCTGTCCTCGCAATGGTTGGTCGATGGCCGGCGGGTGCGGACCGTGCCAAAGTCGCTAGTATAAAAACGCCGGGATCGATTATCTATGTCGAAATCGCGCAGGGCGCTTGAGCGGTTTTGCCATAGATGGTATGCAACTTCGCAAAACTCTTCGGCTAGAATCGAAACCCTCTTGCATTTTTCCAAACTCACGCCAATGAACAAGGGCAGCGTCGCCATCTGTTTCGTGCAACAGGCCATGCAAGGCGTGCTGGCGCGCCAACTGGACGCCGCCGCCTTGCTGCGTGCCGCCGGCATCGCCCCCGACCTGCTGGCGCTGCCGCATGCGCGCGTTTCCGCCACCAGCTACAGCGCATTATGGCGCGAAGTGGCACAGGCGCTGGATGACGAGTTTTTCGGGCAGGATGCACGCCGCATGAAGGTCGGCAGTTTCGCCATGCTGTGCCACAGCGTGATTCACTGCAAGACGCTGGAGCAAGCCTTGCAGCGCGCGCTGCAGTTCTTTGATTTGCTGCTGGACGACCTCGCCGCGCGCCTGGAAGTGGAACAGGGCATTGCGGTGCTGAGCCTGCATCCGCGCGGCGCCAGCCAAGCGCCGCGCATCTTCGCGCACGAAACCATGCTGATCATGCTGCACGGGCTGGCCTGCTGGCTGGTGGGGCGGCGCATCCCGGTACTCTCGACCAGTTTTGCTTACCCCGAGCCGGCTTACAGCGAGGAATACCGGACCATGTATTCGAGCCGCCTGCGCTTCGACCAGGCAAGCACTTCGATGCGCTTCGATGCCGCCTACCTGGCGCTGCCGCTGGCGCAGGACGAGGGGACGCTGACCGATTTTTTACGGCTGGCGCCCGCCAATCTGGTGCTGAAATACAAGAACAGCCATTCGATCGCCTCCCGCATCCGCCGCCGGCTGCGCGCGTTGCCGGTGGCGCACTGGCCCGAATTCGATGCGCTGGCGGCCGAGCTGCACCTGGCCGGCTCGACGCTGCGCCGGCGGCTGGAGCAGGAAGGGCAGGCGTATCAATTGATCAAGGACCAGTTGCGGCGTGACCTGGCGGTCGATTTCTTGCTGCGCTCGGAAAAAAGCGTGGCGCAGATCGCGCTCGAACTCGGCTTTGCCGAACCGAGCGCGTTCTATCGCGCCTTCAAGAAATGGACCGGCGCCAGGCCGGCGCAGTACCGCAAACATCGGGGCGTGGCCGAGCAGGCGTTGCGGCGTGATGCTGCCGGCGGCTAGGAACCGAATGTGAGCGCTTTGCTATACTGCGCGGGCGCGGGCGCGGGCGCCGGCGCTGCGGTCCGCATATTCCAGCTGCTCGCGTATACGACGAGTATATGGTCAAAGCATCGGCTTTATAGGCGGAAATCGCTGTATACTTCAGGAGTATATGTGCGAATCCGAATAATTATGCCCAGTATCGGCGATGCAGCGCGCCTGCGGCCAAAGCTGGGCAACCACAATAACCAACATTTTTCCGTCGCCCAGCCGCCAGCCGCATCTGACGACTGGACCGGCCAGACCCGATGATCGCTCCGCCCGCCGCTTCCGACTCGATCAATCCGCCCTTGCGTGCGCGCCTGCTGGCCGACCTGGCCGGCCTGGCGCCGGCCTATTTCGGGCTCGTGATGGCGACCGGGATCGTCTCGATTGGTGCTCACCTGCTCGGCTGGCTGCAGCTCGGGCGCATCCTGTTTTACCTGAACAACCTGATGTATGCGGCCCTGTGGCTGCTGACGCTGGGACGCCTGCTGCGCTTTCCGCGCCGCTTCTTCGGCGACCTGGTCGATCATTTGCGCGGCCCCGGGTTCTTTACCACGGTGGCCGCCACCGGCGTGCTGGGCAGCCAGTACGTGGTGCTGGCCGCCGACATCCGCACCGGCTTGGCGTTGTGGGTCGCGGCGCTGGTGCTGTGGGTCGGGCTGACCTACGCGATCTTCACCGCCTTCACGGTCAAGGAGCACAAGCCGGCCCTGGACCAGGGCATCAGCGGCGCCTGGCTGCTGGCGGTGGTGGCGACGCAGTCGATTGCGGTGCTGGCCGCGCTGCTGGCGCCGCATGTGATCCAGCCATACCGGCTGGAGATGAATTTCCTGGCGCTGTCGATGTGGCTGTGGGGGGGCATGCTGTACATCTGGATGATGTCGCTGATCTTTTATCGCTACACCTTTTTCCGGCTGGCGCCGGGCGATTTGTCGCCGCCGTACTGGATCAATATGGGGGCGATGGCGATTTCGACCCTGGCCGGCTCGCTGCTGATCATCAATGCGCCGGATGCGCCGTTCCTGTCGTCGCTGCTGCCGTTCCTGAAGGGCTTCACGGTGTTTTACTGGGCCACCGGCACCTGGTGGATCCCGATGCTGCTGGTGCTGGGCGTGTGGCGCCATGTCTACAAGCGTTTTCCGCTGCGTTACGACCCGCTGTACTGGGGCGCGGTGTTTCCGCTTGGCATGTATGCGACCTGCACGCACCAGATGGAGCGGGCGATGGAGTTCGGGTTTCTGGAATTCCTGCCCAAGGCATTCTTATACGTGGCGCTGCTGGCGTGGAGCCTGGCGTTTGCCGGCCTGCTGCACGACCTGTTGCGCCGCGTCGGCGTGGTCCGTCGCCACGGGATACCGCACTAAAGGAATGTCATGAGCGAAATGCCGACGGAAGAATTGATCCGCCTGTTGAATACCCTGCTGGAAGCCGAGCGCGCCGGCGCCAAGACACTGGCCGCTTTTCTGGATGAATACCCGCCCCAGTCCGCGGCGTGGCAACAATTGCGCCAGGTCCAACACGACGAAGCCGGCAATTGCAAGCTGCTGATCGATGCCATCCACAGTGCGGGTGGCGAGTCGAGCAAGGCCACCGGCGATTTCCTCGGCAAGGCGCTGGCGGTGCAGGGCAGGGTGGCGCGACTGGCATTCCTGAATCGCGGTCAGGGCTGGGTCGTGCGCAAGATTGCCGAGGCGCTCCCGCAAATCGGCAACGCGCCGGTGCGCGAGATGCTGCAGCAGATGCACGCTTCGCACTTGGCCAACATTGCCGCCTGCGCGGCACTGCCGGCGGCCGACCCGGGCGGCGGGACAGCGCTGACCTGAACCGGCCATTATCTTGTGGCACACTGCGAACGGCATTCGCCGTCTGACGGCGGCTTGAGTGGCGCTCGTTTCCGCCGATTTTCACGGGAGTTTCATATTGAGCATCAAAAACCTGGGCTTTGAGTGGATGGTCGGCCTGCGCTATACGCGTGCCGGCCGCCGCAGCGGCCGCAACAGTTTTATTTCCTTCATCTCGCTGATTTCAATGGCTGGCATCGCGCTCGGGGTGGCGGCGCTGATCGTGGTGTTGTCAGTGATGAACGGCTTTCAGAAAGAAGTGCGCGACCGCATGCTGTCGGTGCTGGCGCATATCGAGGTGTTCGACGCCACCGGCGCCATGCCGGACTGGCAGCAAACCGCGAAGGAAGCGTTCCAGAACAAGGAAGTCAAGGGCGCCGCGCCCTACGTGGCGGCGCAGGCAATGATGACGCATGGCGAGACGGTGCGCGGCGTGATCATACGCGGCGTGCTGCCGCAGCAGGAGCCGCAGGTGTCGGACGTGGCGTCGCAGGTCAAGGAGGGCAGTTTCAATGACCTGAAAGCCGGCGAATTCAACATCGTGCTGGGCGGCGAGCTGGCACGCGGCTTGCAAGTGGGCGTCGGCGACAAGGTGACGCTGATTGCGCCGCAAGGCCAGGTGACGCCGGCCGGCGTGCTGCCGCGCCTGAAGCAATTCACCGTGGTCGGCATCTTTGACGCCGGCCATTACGAATACGATTCGACGCTGGCTTTCATGCACATCGAAGACGCGGAAAAGATGTTCCGGCTGGCCGCGCCGTCCGGCCTGCGCCTGCGCATCGCCGACATGCTGCAGGCGCCGCAGGTGGCGCTCGAACTGTCGCGCACCCTGAGCGGCAACCTGCTGATCCGCGACTGGTCGCAGCAAAATCGCAACTGGTTCGCGGCGGTGAAAACCGAGAAGCGCATGATGTTCATCATCCTGACGCTGATCATCGCGGTGGCCGCCTTCAACCTGGTGTCGACGCTGGTGATGACGGTGACCGACAAGCAAGCCGACATCGCGATTTTGCGCACGCTCGGTGCCTCCCCCGCTTCGATCATGAAGATCTTCATGATCCAGGGCGCGCTGGTGGGCCTGATCGGCACCGCGCTCGGCGTCGGTCTGGGCGTGCTGGTGGCCAGCAATGTCGACGTCATCGTGCCGTTCATCGAGCATCTTTTCGGCGTCCAGTTCCTGCCGCGCGACATCTATCTGATCAGCGCCTTGCCGTCCGATTTGCGCTGGCCGGATGTCGGCACCATCGGCAGCGTCGCGGTGGTGCTGGCATTCCTGGCAACGCTGTATCCGAGCTGGTGGGCGGCGCGGGTGAAACCGGCGGAGGCGCTACGCTATGAATGATTCCGCCATGAATGAAATCGTCTTGTCGTGCCGGGGACTGGCCAAAACCTTCACCCAAGGCAGCTACTCGGTCAAGGTGTTGAGCGGCATCGATTTCGATGTCACGCGCGGCGAGCAGGTGGCGATCGTTGGTGCCTCCGGCTCCGGAAAATCGACGCTGCTGCATTTGCTGGGTGGGCTGGATGCGCCGACCGCCGGCGGGGTCTTGCTGCAGGGACAGAATCTGTCGCAACTGGGCGAAAAGGCGCGCGGCGACTTGCGCAACCGGGCGCTAGGCTTCGTCTACCAGTTCCACCATCTGCTGCCGGAGTTTTCCGCGCTCGACAATGTCGCGATGCCGCTGATGATCCGCCGCGTCGGCCGCGCCGAAGCACGGGCGGCAGCGCGCGCCGTGCTGGCGCAAGTCGGCCTGGCACAGCGCGAAATCCATGTGCCGGGCGAGCTGTCCGGCGGCGAACGGCAGCGGGTGGCCCTGGCGCGTGCGCTGGTCACGCACCCGGCCTGCGTGCTGGCCGACGAGCCGACCGGCAACCTGGACCGCGCCACCGCGCACAAGACTTTCGACCTGATGCTGGAACTGTCGCGCACGCTCGGCACCGCTTTCGTCATCGTCACGCATGACATCGAACTGGCGCGGCGCTGCGGGCGCATCCTGCGGCTCTCGGAAAACGGCCTGCAAGCCTCTACCGAATAGTATGTGGATCGATACTCACTGCCACCTCGATGCGCAGGAGTTCGCCGGCCGGGAGGCGCGGCTGGCCGCCGACGCCGCGCGGCAAGGAGTGGCCCGGATCGTGATCCCGGCCGTGGCGCCTTCGAATTTCGCCCGCGTGGCGCAACTGGGGACGGCGCAGCCGCATTGCGTGTATGCGCTCGGCATCCATCCACTGTATGTGGCGCAGGCGCAGGAAGACGATTTGACGGCGCTGCGCGCGGCGCTGGCGCAGGCCTTGCCCGATCCGCGGTTGGTAGCGGTCGGCGAAATCGGCCTGGATTTCTTCGTGCCGGAATTGCGGCAAGGCGAGCTGCGCGAAAAGCAGGAATATTTCTTTTCCGAACAGTTGAAGATCGCCCGCGACTGTGGGCTGCCGGTGTTGCTGCATGTGCGGCGTGCGCAAGATACGATCCTCAAATACCTGCGCCGGATCGTTGTGCCCGGTGGTATCGCCCACGCCTTCAACGGCAGCTTCCAGCAGGCGCAGATCTTCACCGAACTCGGCTTCAAGCTGGGTTTTGGCGGCGCCATGACTTTTCCGCGCGCCTTGCAGCTGCGCCGGCTGGCCAGCCAGTTGCCGCTCGATGCCATTGTGCTGGAAACCGATGCTCCGGACATTGCGCCGGCCTGGCTACAGCCGGGGCCGAACCGCCCGGACCAGATTCCGCAAATTGGCCAGGCGCTGGCGGCGCTGCGGCAGATGCCGGCCGAGCTGCTGGCGGCGCACACCTCGGCTAACGCGCGCGCCGTCCTGCCGCGAATGGCGCGACTGGACTAGGCGCCATGCGCAGCGCCATCGTCGGCTTCGTGCTGGGCGTATTGTGGCTGCAAAATCAGGCGGTGTTGCCGTCTTCATTCCAGCTTGGATTGATTCTCGCCGGTGCATTTGCCGCTGGCGCCTTGACGCGTTTGACAGCGCGCGCGCCGTTGAAGATGGCGTTACTGGCTGCCGGCGGCGGCGCGTTCGGTATCGCCTGGGCCGCGCTGGTCGCGCAGCATGCGCTGAGCGAGCAATTGCCGAGCGCGTGGGAAGGGCGCGACCTTACCGTGATCGGCACGGTGGACAGCTTGCCGCAGCGGCTGGAGCAGGGCGTGCGCTTCAATTTCGCGGTCGAGCGGGTGCTGCCGCAGGATGGCGCACCCCCCGCTATTCCGTCGCACCTGGCGCTGTCCTGGTATGCCGGGTTTCCTGGCGATGCCGACAACACCGAGCGTATCGAGCGTCACGTCAAGCCGGGCGAGCGCTGGCAACTGACGGTGCGCCTGCAGCGCCCGCACGGCAACGCCAACCCCTACGGCTTCGATTACGAAGTATGGCTGCTGGAGCAGGGCTTGCGCGCCACCGGCTACGTGCGGCCGGATCAGTATGGGATGCCGCCCAACCGGCGGCTGGACGCCTTCGCCTGGAGTTTCGGCAATGTCGTCGCAGCCTGCCGCCACTGGCTGCGCGAGCGGATTTTTGCCGCCTTGCCCGACAAGAAATATGGCGGCGTGATCGTCGCGCTGGTGGTCGGCGACCAGCGCGCGGTCAGCCAGTCGGACTGGAAGGTCTTCAACCGCACCGGCGTCAGCCACCTGATTTCCATCTCCGGCCTGCACATCACGATGATCGCTGGCCTGTTTGCCAGCCTGGTGTTCTGGCTCTGGCGGCATTCGTTTTTCACTGGCGCCGCTTTGCCGCTACGGCTGCCGGCGCAAAAGACAGCCGCGTTGGCCGGGGCCGCCAGCGCGCTGCTGTATGTGCTGCTGGCTGGTTTTGGCGTGCCCGCGCAGCGCACGCTGTACATGCTGTCGGTGGTAGCAGCGGCGCTGTGGGCCGGGCGCATCACCAGCGTTTCGCACGTGCTGTGCCTGGCGCTGGCAGTGGTGGTGGTGCTGGACCCGTGGGCCGTGTTGTGGCCCGGTTTCTGGCTGTCGTTTGGCGCGGTCGGTATCATCCTGTACACCTCGGTCGGGCGCACGCTGCAGGTGGCGGCGACGGACAGGGCGGCAGGACTGCACGCGTGGCGCACCACGCTGGTGTCGGCCGCGCGCACCCAGTATGCGATCACGCTCGGACTGGTGCCGCTGACGGTCTTGCTGTTCGCGCAGGTGTCGTTGATCAGCCCGCTGGCCAACGCGCTCGCCATACCGCTGGTCAGCCTCTTGGTGACGCCTCTGGCGCTGGTCGGCAGCATCCTGCCGGTGCCCTTGGCGGCCTCGGTGCTGGGCGCGGCGCACGCGCTGGTGGAATGGCTGGCGCTCTTGCTGGCCTGGTTGAATGCGCTGCCGCTGGCGGTATGGGCGGCGCCCACTCCTGCGCCCTGGATTTTCCTGCTCGCGCTGGCCGGCACGTTGTGGCTGCTGGCGCCGCGCGGCTGGCCGGTGCGCTGGATCGGCGTGATCGGCTGGCTGCCGCTGTTGCTGAATGCGCCGACCCGTCCGCCGGCGGGCCAGATGTGGGTCACCGCGTTCGACGTCGGCCAAGGCATGGCACTGCTGGTGGAAACCGAAAAGCATCGTTTGCTGTACGACACCGGGCCGTTCTATTCGATCGCCTCGAATGGCGGCAACCGGGTCATCCTGCCCTACCTGAAGGCGCGCGGCATCCCGGCGCTGGATGCGGTGATTGTCAGCCATAACGATAACGACCATGCGGGTGGCGCACTGTCGATTTTTGACGAAATTGAGATCGGCTGGGTGGCATCGTCGCTGGCGCACGACAGCCCGATCGTGCGGGCGGCGCCGGCACATCGGCGCTGTGCGGCGGGGCAGAGTTGGAACTGGGACGGGGCGCGCTTCGAGATGCTGCATCCGCTCGCGACCGATTACGATAACGACAAGGCCAAGCCGAATGCGCTTGGCTGCACGCTGAAAGTCTCGCTGGGAGCGCAGGCTATCCTGTTGCCGGCCGACATCGGCATTCCGCAAGAAGCCCGCTTGCTGGCCAGCGACCCTGAACAGTTGCGCGCCACGGTGCTGCTGGCGCCGCATCATGGCAGCGGCACGTCGTCCAGCCCGGCCTTCCTGCAGGCGGTGCAGCCGCAGGTGGCCTTGTTCCAGGTCGGCTACCGGAGTCGCTATGGCCATCCGAAGCCGGAGGTGTTCGACCGCTATGAAAATCTCGGCATTGCGCGCCTGCGCAGCGACCAGGCGGGCGCAATCACATTACAATTCGGGACTTCACTTCAAATTTCAGAATATCGGAGCGAGCGTGCGCGTTACTGGCATGGCCGCTGACGATGACCATCATGCCGCAACCGATTCTCCATTTCGTCCACGCCAACAGCTTCCCGGCCGGTACCTATCGGCTTTTTTTCGATCATCTGCGTGCCCATTATGACGTGCGCGCCTTGCCGATGCACGCACATAACCCGAACTATCCGGTCCGCGACGGCTGGCACGAGCTGATGCTGGAACTGATCGACGAGCTGCAGGCGAAATACGACCAGCCGGTGATCCTGGTCGGCCATTCGTTCGGCGGTATGCTGAGCGTGATGGCGGCCAAGGCGCGGCCGGAGCTGGTGCGCTGCGTGGTGATGCTGGATTCGCCGGTGGTGGCCGGCTGGCGCGCGCTCTTGCTGCGAGCGGCGAAATCGATTGGCCTGGACAAGAAATTCTCGCCCGCCCAGTTCTCCATCAAACGCCGCAAATTCTGGCCCGATATTGATAGCGCCTACCAGCATTACGCCTCCAAGCCGATGTTCGCCGCCTGGGCGCCCGAGGTGCTGCGCGACTATCTCGAGTGCGGCCTGGATCCGCATCCGGAAGGCGTGACCCTGCGCTTCACGCGCGAAACCGAAACCGCGGTATACAGCAGCTTGCCGCATCATGTCGGTGCGCTGGTAAGGTGCGGCCTGCCGGTGCCGGTCGGTTTCATCGGCGGCAGCGACTCCGCCGAATGCCGGCAGGCCGGCATGGCCGCCACCAGGCGCCTGGTCGGCCGCCACCTGCGACTGCTGCCCGGCGGCCATTTGTTCCCGATGGAAGCGCCGGCTGCGGCGGCGCAGGCGGTACACCAGATGATCCAAACCTTGCTCTCGTCCAGACATGCATAAATCGTTGACGCTCCATTCCAGTTCGCGCCTGCTGGCGATTGCCGGGTTGCTGGCGACGGCGGTGGCGCAGGCCCAAACTTCGGCTGCCGCCTGGCAGGACTTTCGCAGCGCGGCGCCGCAAGGACTGGCCACGCACACGCTCGAAATCGACAACGACAGCCTGCTGCTGCGCAAGCGCGACGGGTTTTATTCGAGCGGCGCGCGCTATACCTGGCAGCACAGCCTGCGCGACGGCGGCCGGCTGGACAGTTTCGGCTGGCGCATTGGCCAGAAAATCTATACGCCGTCAGACATCAAATTGCCGCCGGCGGCGATCAGCCCATCCGATCATCCGTATGCTGGCTGGCTGTATGGCGGGCTATTTCGCGCCACCCATTTCGCCAATGGCGGCCATCTGCGCTATGGCCTCGACCTCGGTTGCCTCGGTCCCTGCTCCGGTGGCGAATGGGTGCAAACGCAACTGCACCGGATCATCGACCAGCCACAGCCGCAGGGCTGGAGTCAGCAGGTCAAGAACGAACCGGGTGCGGTGCTGTATGTCGACTATGCACCGCGCCGCTGGCAGCTCGCTTCCTGGGCAGACGTCACGCCCAATATCCACGGCCGCTTCGGCAACATCTTCACCGACTTCGGCGCAGGTGTGGCGCTGCGCGGCGGGCGCCTGAACCTACTGCCGGATGAAGCGACGCTGCACGGTTTCGTGCGGCTCGATGCGCTCGCAGTCGGATATAACGCGACGCTGCAGGGTGGCTATTTTTCCAGCGGCAACCCGCACACGGTGGCGCCGAAACGCCTGGTCGGCGAGGCCGAGATCGGCGTGGCCTGGAATCAGGCGCCGTTCGCGCTATCCGCCGGGATCGTGCGCCGCAGTACCGAAGTGCGCGACCTGTCGAACGCCACCGCGGCTCAAAATTTCGCCCGGCTGCTGTTTTCCTACACGCCGCGCTGAGGTCACCCGCGCAGCCGGGAAACCCGCTTGCGGCTGGCCGAAGGCGTGATGCCTTGGGTTATAATTCGTATTTCCCGCACGTGCCGTTCGGCACCATTCGCAATGATCAAGTTTGTATTCGTCACCGGCGGCGTGGTTTCTTCCCTGGGCAAGGGGATTGCCGCCGCCTCTCTCGCTGCGATCCTGGAATCGCGCGGCCTGAAAGTCACTCTCCTCAAGCTCGACCCCTACATCAACGTCGATCCCGGCACGATGAGCCCGTTTCAGCACGGCGAAGTGTTCGTCACCGACGACGGCGCCGAGACCGATCTGGATCTGGGCCACTACGAGCGCTTCATCACCACCCGGATGAAGAAGATCAACAATTTCACCACCGGCCAGATTTACGAATCCGTGATTCGCAAGGAACGACGTGGGGAGTATCTTGGTAAAACCGTTCAGGTGATCCCGCATATCACCAACGAGATCCAGGAGTATATCTATCGCGGCGCGCAAGGCTACGATGTCGCGATCGTCGAGATCGGCGGCACGGTGGGTGACATCGAATCGCTGCCATTCCTCGAAGCGGCGCGCCAGCTCTCCCTGCGTGCCGGGCGTAACGCCACCGCTTTCGTACACCTGACCCTGGTGCCGTATATCGCCACCGCCGGCGAACTGAAGACCAAGCCGACCCAGCATAGCGTGCAAAAGCTGCGCGAGATCGGCATCTCGCCGGATGCGCTGCTGTGCCGCGCCGACCGCCGCATCCCGGACGACGAGCGCGCCAAGATTTCGCTGTTCTCCAATGTGCAGGAAGAGGCGGTGATCTCGGTCTGGGACGTCGACACCATCTACAAGATTCCGCAAATGCTGCACGACCAGGGGCTGGACGCGATCGTCTGCGACAAGCTGGGCCTGACGCCGCCGCCGGCCGATCTGTCGATGTGGAACAAGCTGGTGCGTTCGCTGGAAAATCCGAAGACCGAAATCACGATCGGCATGGTCGGCAAGTACGTCGACCTGACCGAGTCCTACAAGTCGCTGACCGAGGCGCTGCGCCATGCCGGCATCCATACCGAATGCCGGGTGAATATCGAGTACGTCGATTCCGAAGACATCGAGGCGCACGGCGTCGCCTCGCTGGCCAAGTACGATGCGATCCTGGTGCCGGGCGGTTTCGGCAAGCGCGGCGTCGAAGGCAAGATCGCGGCGGCGCGCTTTGCGCGCGAAAGCAAGATTCCCTATCTCGGCATCTGCCTCGGCATGCAGGTGGCATTGATCGAATACGCGCGCGACGTTGCCGGCTTGACCAAGGCCAATTCGACCGAATTCGACGAAGCCACCGAGCAGCCGGTAGTGGCGCTGATCAACGAATGGCAAAACCACGACGGCAAGGTCGAGCAGCGCGACGCCAACTCGGATCTGGGCGGCACCATGCGCCTGGGCGCGCAGACCTGCGCCGTCAAGCCGGGCACGCTGGCTGCCGAAATCTACGGCAGCTCGGTGACCGAGCGCCATCGCCACCGCTATGAAGCGAACAACCATTACCTGCCGCGCATCGAAGAAGCCGGCCTGATCGTCTCGGCACGCACGCCGAGCGAAGACCTGTGCGAAATCATGGAACTGCCGCGCAGCGGCAAGCATGCGCATCCGTGGTATCTGGGCGTGCAATACCACCCCGAATTCAAGTCGACGCCTCGCGACGGCCACCCGCTGTTCATCTCCTTCATCAAGGCGGCGCTGGCGCACAAGCAGGCCGCGGCCGAGAAGGAACTGGCATGAAGCTGTGCGGTTTCGAGGCCGCCCTGGATCAGCCGTTTTTCCTGATCGCCGGCCCGTGCGTGATCGAATCGCGGCAGATGGCGTTGGATACCGCCGGCCGCCTGAAGGAAATCACCGCCCGGCTGGGCATTCCGTTCATCTACAAATCCTCGTTCGACAAGGCCAACCGCTCGTCCGGCACCTCGTTTCGCGGTCTCGGCATGGACAAGGGGCTGGAGATCCTGGCCGAGGTCAAACAGCAGATCGGCGTGCCGGTGCTGACCGACCTGCACGCAATCGAGGAAGTGCAGTCGGTGGCGGCGGTGGTCGACGTGCTGCAGACGCCGGCCTTCCTGTGCCGCCAGACCGATTTCATCCATGCCTGCGCGCAGTCGGGCAAGCCGGTCAACATCAAGAAGGGCCAGTTCCTGGCGCCGCACGACATGGTCAACGTGGTCGACAAGGCACGCGCAGCGGCGCTTGAGGCTGGCGTGCCGACCGACAACTTCATGGTGTGCGAGCGCGGCACCTCGTTCGGCTACAACAACCTGGTGTCCGATATGCGTTCGCTGGCGATCATGCGCGAAACCGGCTGCCCGGTGGTGTTCGACGCCACCCATTCGGTGCAATTGCCAGGCGGGCAGGGCAGCTCTTCCGGCGGCCAGCGCGAATTCGTGCCGGTGCTGGCGCGTGCCGCAATCGCCGTCGGTATCGCCGGCATCTTCATGGAAACCCATCCGAACCCGGCCGAGGCGAAGTCGGACGGCCCGAACGCGGTGCCGCTGGCGCGCATGGAAGAATTGCTGGCGACGCTAGTGACGCTGGACCGCGCGGTCAAGCAGTCGGCGCTGCTGGAAAACGATTTTTCGTGACTTGGTTTCGTAACTATTGCTGGCGTTCCGGCCGTGCGGCCGCGGCGCCCTCTGATTCTTGATTTGGGAGATTTGTATGAGTGCTATCGTTGACATCATCGGCCGCGAAGTGATCGATTCGCGCGGCAATCCGACCGTCGAGTGTGACGTGCTGCTGGAATCCGGCACCATGGGCCGTGCCGCGGTGCCGTCCGGCGCCTCGACCGGTTCGCGCGAGGCGATCGAGCTGCGCGACGGCGACCAGAGCCGCTATTTCGGCAAGGGCGTCTTGAAGGCGTGCGAGCATATTAATACCGAAATCTCGGAAGCGATCATGGGGCTGGACGCCAACGAACAGGCGTTCCTCGACCGTACCCTGATTGACCTCGACGGCACCGAAAACAAGTCGCGCCTGGGCGCCAACGCCATGCTGGCGGTGTCGATGGCAGTGGCGAAAGCCGCCGCCGAGGAATCCGGCCTGCCGCTGTACCGCTATTTCGGCGGCTCCGGCGCGATGCAGATGCCGGTGCCGATGATGAACGTGATCAACGGCGGCGCTCATGCCGACAATAACCTGGATATCCAGGAATTCATGATCATCCCGGTCGGCGCACCCAGCTTTCGCGAAGCGATCCGCTACGGCGCCGAAGTGTTCCACACGCTGAAGAAAATCCTGCACGACAAGGGCCTGACCACGGCGGTCGGCGACGAGGGCGGCTTCGCGCCCTCGGTGGAGAACCATGAGGCCGCGATCAAGCTGATCCTGCAGGCGATCGAGCAGGCCGGCTACGAGCCCGGCACGCAGATCGCGCTCGGCCTCGACTGTGCCGCTTCCGAGTTTTACAAGGACGGTAACTACCACCTGCAGGGCGAGAACATGACGCTGACCGCGGCCCAGTTCACCGGCCTGTTGGCATCCTGGTGCGACAAGTATCCGATCATTTCGATTGAAGATGGCATGGCGGAAAACGACTGGGATGGCTGGAAATTGCTGACCGATACGCTGGGCAAGAAAATCCAGCTGGTGGGCGACGACCTGTTCGTCACCAATACCAAGATCCTGCGCGAAGGCATCCAGAAGAACATCGCCAACTCGATCCTGATCAAGATCAACCAGATCGGCACGCTGACCGAGACCTTCGCCGCCATCGAGATGGCCAAGCGCGCCGGCTACACCGCGGTGATTTCGCACCGCTCGGGCGAAACCGAGGATTCGACGATTGCCGATATCGCGGTCGGCATGAATGCGCTGCAGATCAAGACCGGGTCGATGTCGCGCTCGGACCGCATGGCCAAGTACAACCAGTTGCTGCGCATCGAGGAAGACCTGGGCGACATCGCCAGCTACCCCGGCCGCAATGCGTTCTACAACCTGAAGTAGCCGTTTTTCGCGTTAGCGTCTTGCCGGGCCAAGCCCTGGAGTGCACCGATGCGCCTGATCATCCTTAGCCTGACGGTACTGCTGCTGCTGATCCAGTATCCGTTGTGGCTTGGCAAGGGCGGCTGGCTGCGCGTCTGGGACCTGGATCAGCAGGTCGCGGCCGCCCGCAAGAAGAACGACGAACTGCGGGCGCGCAACGCCAAGCTCAATTCCGAGGTGCAGGACTTGAAGGACGGCACCGGTGCGATCGAGGAACGGGCCCGGCTGGAACTCGGCATGATCAAGCAGGACGAGATCTTCGTGCGGGTGCTGCCGCCCGGCACGACACCGCCGCCGACCGCAGCTCCGGCCACGCCGCCGGCCGCCGGCCGTCGCCCATGACCGACGCCGCATGACTGAAAGCTTGCCGCTGTTCGGTTTCAGCGCCAGTCCGCTGGAAATCGTTTCCTTCATCCTCGCCGTGGCGACGGTCTGGCTGACCATCCGCCAGGTGCATTGGGCTTGGCTGTTCGCGATCGCCTCGTCGGCCACCTATGGCGTGGTGTTTGCCGAAGCGCGCCTGTATGGCGATGCCGCCCTGCAACTGGTGTTCATCGCGGTATCGGCCTGGGGCTGGTACCAGTGGCTGCGCGGCGGTGCCGGCCATCATGCGCTGCCGGTGTCGAGCCTGACGGCGCGCCAGCGCTGGCTGTGCGTATGCGGCTGGCTGGCCGGGTTCGCGCTGTTGTCTTGGTTCCTGCGGCATTTCACCGATACCGACGTGCCGCATGTCGACGGCTTCCTGACCGCCGGCAGCCTGCTCGGCCAGTTCCTGCTGTCGCGCAAGAAGCTGGAGAACTGGCATGTCTGGATTGCGGTCGACGTGCTGTATATCGGCCTCTACATTCACAAGCAATTGATGCTGACGGCGGTGCTGTATGCGCTGTTCGTCGCCATGGCGATCACGGGATTACGGGTATGGCGCCAATCGCAAGACCAGGCCGCGCTGCAGCCCGGGTAGCGCTGCTGGGCGGCGAGTCGTCCGGCAAGAGCACGCTGGCGGCGGCCCTGGCGGAACACTACCGCACGCTGTGGGTGCCGGAATACCTGCGCGAATTCACCGAAAGCCGGGGCCGGCCGCCGCTCGAGCACGAGCAGATCGGCGTCGCCCGCATGCAGGTCGAGCGCGAACGGCAGGCCTGGCAACAGGCGCGCGATTTCCTGTTTTGCGACACCACGCCGCTGATGATCGCAATCTACAGCGATTTCTGCTTCGGCGCCGCCGACGCCGAACTGGCGCGGCTGGCGCGCGAGCACGCCTACGATTTCACGATCGTCACCGCGCCCGACATCGCCTGGGTGGCGGACGGCTTGCAGCGCGAATCGGATGCGGTGCGGCAGGCGATCCATCGTGCGGTGCTGGCGCGCCTGCAGGCCGCCGGGACGCCGTTTCTGCTGGCTGGCGGCGAGCTCCGACAGCGTCTCCAGCAAAGTATCGCGTATTTGGAAAAATCTGGGGTATAGCGAAAAATAACCTATTTTCGTAGGCAAATTAACCGGTTGTTAAAATACCGTGTGTAGTATCTTATTCAGACGGGACGTGGGCAAAGCCCGCGCCGCCAACTCAATGCCTGGCGTCGCTGGGCGGTAGCAGTACTTCGGCCGGCGCTTCGCTGGCAAACAATTGCGCGCAGTCGACCTTGTCGAAGTCGTAATGCCGTCCGCAAAAATCGCAGTCGATGCCAAGCTGGCCCAGCTCATCCAGCGCCGACTGCACTTCCGCCACCCCCAGCATCTTCAGCATGTTGCCGACTTTTTCGCGCGAGCAACTGCAATGGAATTGCGGATGCAGCGGCTCGAACAGGCGGATCGTCTCTTCCCAGAACAGCCGGTGGCGCAGCGTGTCGATGCCGGTGTCCAGCAGTTCCGGCCGCTGCAGGGTCGACGCCAGCGCCAGCAGCCGCTGCCAGGTTTCCGCTCCATCCTCGTGCGGGGCCTGGGTGCCGCCGCTGCCCGGCATTCTCTGCAACAGCATGCCGCGCGCGGCCTTGGCGTCGGCCGCCAGCCACAGCCTGGTGTCCAGTTGTTCCGAGCGCGCCATGTAGTTTTCGATGATCGCCGCCACCGACTCGCCGTCGAGCGGAACGATGCCCTGATACGGCTTCTGGCCGGGCAGCTTGTCGCGCGGATCGAGCGTGATGGCGAAGCGTCCGAGCCCGTTGCGGTTGACCAGTTGCGCAATGCCGGCCTGCTCGTCGATCACTGCACCCGGCGCCAGCTTGGCAGTGGCGCGCAGGCGCAATTCGGCATCGCACTCGACCACCAGGAGGCGCACCGGGCCGTCGCCGTGGATCTGCATCACGATCGCGCCGTTGAATTTCAGATTGGCCGACAGCAGCGCGGTCGCCGCCAGCATTTCCCCCAGCAGGGTCAGGACTGGCCGCGGATAATCGTGATTTGCCTGCACCTCGCGCCAGGTGTTTGAAATATCGACCAGTTCGCCGCGCACCGCGCCATCTTCGGTCATGAATTTTTGCAGCGTATCGCTCATTGCAACTCGACTCTTTGCAGCCGCGTTTCGAAAAATTGCGCCCGCGCATGGATGGACGCGAAATTTTTGTAGAATCGACGGTTCGATTTTTGAAACGGCCATTTTACCGTCACACGCATGATTGCACCGATTCCGCACGCCCCGCCATCCGCTGGCGCCGAGTTGCGCCAGGCCGCCCTGGATTGGCTGGCCGTGGCCGATCCCGATGCCAAGGCCGCCGGCGTTGGGGCATTGCGGCACGCCTGGCAACAGGGCGCGCTGGCGCTCGATACCGAGACCAGACTGGTCGCCGACACCAGCCTGCCGGGCCGGCCGGCGCGGCCCGAACTGGTGCCGCCGCTTGCCGTCATGCATCGCTCGATGCGCACCGCGGAAGGGCGCGCGGCGCTGATCCATGCGCTGGCGCACATCGAGTTCAACGCGATCAACCTGGCGCTGGATGCGATCTGGCGCTTTCCGCAGATGCCCGCCGCGTACTACGCCGACTGGCTGCAGGTGGCAGCGGAAGAGGCGCTGCATTTCTCGCTGCTGCGCGACCACCTGCGCGAACTGGGGTTCGGCTACGGTGACTTCAGCGCCCACAACAGCCTGTGGGACATGGCGGAAAAAACCCGCGACGATGTGCTGGCGCGCATCGCGCTGGTGCCGCGCACGCTGGAAGCGCGCGGGCTGGATGCGGCGCCGCCGATGCGGGCGAAACTGGCGCAGGCCGGCGATCTGGCGGCCGCCCAAATCCTCGACATCATCCTGCGCGATGAGATCGGCCACGTCGCCATCGGCAACCGCTGGTTCGGCTGGCTGTGCGAGCAACGCCGGCTCGACCCGGTCGCCGCCTACGCCGAATTGGCGCGCCGCTACAAGGCGCCGCCGCTGCGCGGGCCGTTCAATCTCGATGCGCGCCGCGCGGCCGGATTCAGCGAGCGGGAATTGCTGGCGCTTTAGCGCTGCACTAGCTCCTTGGCCCGCTGTTCTTCCTGCAATCGCAAGACGCGCCGCTGCAGCTTGCCGGTGGTGGTCATCGGCAATTGATCGATGAACTCGATTTCCTTCGGGTATTCGTACGGCGCCAGTTTGCCGCGCACATGCGTTTGCAGTTCGGCAATCAGTTTTTTCTCGGCCGCCGCGCCGCGCTCGACACCGGCCGCCAGCACCACGTAAGCCTTGACGATATTGCCGCGCCCGCTATCGGGCTTCGGCACCACGGCGGCGTTCAGCACGGCCGGGTGCTTGAGCAGGCAATTTTCGATTTCGCCGGGGCCGATGCGATAGCCGGCGGCCTTGAACATGTCGTCGGCGCGGCCCTGGTACCAGAAATATCCATCCTCGTCGACCAGCGCCAGGTCGCCGGTGCGGCACCAGTCGCCGCTGTACTTGTCGCGCGTGGCTTGCGGATTCTTCCAGTATTCGAGGAAGAAGATCGGATCCGGCGTGCCGTGGATGTCGGTGCGGTGCAGTGCCACTTCGCCCACCATGCCGGCGGCAAGCGGATTGCCGTCGTCATCGATTACCGCCACTTTGTGCCCCGGGTAAGGGCGCCCCATGCTGCCCGGTTTGGCCGGCCATTTGGTGTGGCTGTTGCCGACCAGGTAGTTCATCTCGGTCTGGCCGAACATTTCGTTGATCGTGATGCCCAGCGCCGACTGGCCCCATTCGAACACGGTGTCGCCGACCGCTTCGCCGGCGCTCATGATGGCGCGCAGCCTCAGGTTGAACTGCTCGCGCGGTTCCGGATACGCCTTCATCATCAGCTTGAGTGCAGTCGGGAACAGGAAGGTATTGGTCACCCGGTATTTTTGCATCAGGTAAAAGGCGGTTTCCGCCGAAAAGCGGCCGCGGTAGCCGACCAGCGGCATGCCGAAGTACAGCGTCGGCAACAGCGCATCCATCAGGCCGCCGGTCCAGGCCCAGTCGGCCGGCGACCAGAACACGTCGCCTTGCTGCGGAAACCAGTCTTGCGAGGCGACGAAGCCGGGCAGATTGCCGATCACCGCCGAGTGCGGCAGCAGCGCGCCTTTCGGTGCGCCGGTGGTGCCGCTGGTGTAGATCAGGATCGCCGGGTCGGAGGCGCGCGTGGCTTCGATCTCGAAGTCTGGCGAAGCCTGCGCCATCAGGTCGTCCCAGTTCAGGCTGCCGGCCGGATGGCAGTCGATGGCGATGATGTGCTGCAAGGCCGGGCAACTGGCGCGAATCTGCTGCAGGCTGTCGAGCGCGGCGCGATCGGCGATGGCGACCATGGCTTCGCTGTTCTGCAGCCGGTATTCGAGCGCATCCGGGCCGAACAGGGTCGACAGCGGCATCGACACCGCGCCCAACTGGAAGCACGCCATGTTGGCCACCGCCGTTTGCGGTCGCTGCGCCAGCACGATAGCGATGCGGTCGCCGCGCGCCACGCCCAGTTGGCGCAGCACGTTGGCCAGCCGGTTGGCCTGTTGCTGCAATTCGGCGTAGGTCAGGGTGGCGCTGGCGCCGGCTTCATCCTCATAATGGATGGCAACGCGTGTGGCGTCCGCGGCCCAGCGCCGGCAGCAGACTTCGGCGATATTGAACGAATTCGGTACTTGCCAGCGAAACTGCCGATACAGTTCGTTGTATTGGTCTACGGAAACGGATTTTCCGGATTTCATGCTTTCTCCACTATAATTATCGAACGACCGTTCTATTGCATCTCGATTCATCTGGCGCGGCAATGGGCATCGTCGTGGGCCGCGTCCAAACCCACAACCATCCGATTGTTGTCAGGCCGGCCGCAGGGCCGCAATCGGTTATTTCCCTTGATTATGAAACTTTCTCGTTCCGAATTTATCACGCTGCGTGGCCTGCGGTACCACATTCGCCACTGGGGCTCGGCGACGGCGCCCAAACTGTTCATGGTGCATGGCTGGATGGATGTGTCGGCCTCGTTCCAGTTCATGGTGGATTGCCTGACCGGCGATTGGCATGTGATCGCCCCCGATTGGCGCGGCTTCGGCCTGTCCGACAATTCCGGCGCCGACAATTACTGGTTTCCGGATTACCTGGGCGACCTGGACGCGATCCTGGAGCATTATGCGCCGGATGAGGCGGTCAACTTGCTGGGCCACAGCATGGGCGGCAACGTGGTCGGCCTGTATGCCGGCATCCGGCCGGAACGAGTGCGCAAGCTGACCAACCTGGAAGGATTCGGCCTGCCGGCGACCACGCCGCAGCAGGCGCCGCAGCGCTATGCCAACTGGCTCGCCGAGTTGCGGCAGACACCGAGTATGCGCGGCTATGGCTCGCAGGCCGAGGTCGCGCGTCGCCTGCAAAAAACCAATCCGCGCCTGTCGGATGAACGCGCCGCTTTCCTGTCCGCGCACTGGGCCCGGCCCAACAGCGCCGGCGAGTGGCAAATCCTGGGCGATCCGGTGCATAAAAACAGCGGACCGCTGCAATATCAAGTGGATGAAGTGCTGGCGTGCTGGCAACGGATCACGGCGCCAGTGCTCTGGGTGGAGGCGGCCGATACCGATGCCTGGCGCTGGCTGGGACCGAAGGAGCAGGCGCGGGCCGAAATCGACCGCCGTATCGCGCATATCCGGCGCGTTCGCACCGAAGTGATCGAGGGTGCTGGCCACATGCTGCACCATGATCAGCCGGAGCGGCTGGCGGCGCTGGTGGAGCAGTTCCTGGCGGAAGCAGACGGCGATTAACATTTGTGCGACTGCAGCATAGCGGGTCCCGTCAGCGTACAATGAATCTTTTAGATCGCGTGTTTCCCTGCGCCGGATACCATGCTGAATTTCGACCTGCATTGCCACTCCAACATTTCCGACGGTGTCCTGTCGCCGGCGGCGGTGGCGGCGCGGGCGCGGGCCAACGGTGTCGATATCTGGGCCCTGACCGATCATGACGAAGTGAGTGGCATTGCCGCCGCGCGCGCGGCGGCCCGAGAGTGCGGCATGCAATACGTGACCGGGGTCGAGATTTCGGTCACCTGGGGCGGTGAAACGGTGCACGTCATCGGTTTGCAGTTCGATGAAACCAATGCTGCGCTGGTGCAAGGCCTGACTGCAACCCGATCCGGGCGTGAGCAGCGTGGACGCGAAATGGCGCGCCAACTGGCGGCGGCCGGCATTCCGGATGCCTTCGAAGGCGCCCTCAAATACGTCGGCAATCCCTTGCTGATGTCGCGCACCCATTTTGCACGCTACATCGTCGAGCGCGGCATCTGCGGCAATATCCCCGACGTGTTTCGCCGCTACCTGAGCGAAGGCAAGCCGGGCTACGTCGAGCATCGCTGGGCCAGCCTGCCTGACGCGGTGGGCTGGATTCGCGGCGCCGGCGGGATTGCCATCATCGCCCATCCCGGCCGTTACCATTTCAGCGATCTGGCCGAAGGCGCACTGTTCGACGAATTCAAGCAACTGGGTGGGACCGCGATCGAAGTCGTGACCGGCAGCCATACTCCGGACCAGTACGAGGTGTATGCCAAACTGGCCAACCGCTATGGCTTCCTGGCGTCGCGCGGCTCGGATTTTCATGGCCCCGGCGAATCGCGCGTGGAACTCGGCCAGTTGCCACCGCTGCCTGACAGCGTGACGCCGGTCTGGCACAATTGGCGCCTCTGATTCGGCGTCATTGCGCCGGCGCATCGAACGGCGTTCCCTTGATTTTTCCGCAATCAATCTTATTTACAGATCACTTCTCAACCGGAGCCTTCTGAATGAAACGAATTTTCCTGTTCCTCGCGACCAATATCGCCGTGCTGGCCGTCATGACCGTGGTGCTGTCGCTGCTGGGCGTCAACCGCTTTCTGACTGGAACAGGCTTGAACCTGCCGATGCTGCTGGTGTTTTCGCTGGTGGTCGGTTTCACCGGTTCGATCTTTTCGCTGCTGATCTCGAAGCCGATGGCCAAGTGGTCGACCGGTGCACGCGTGATCGATGCCCCGTCCTCCAGCACCGAATTGTGGCTGGTCGATACCGTCGCCAAGCTGGCGCAGCGCGCCGGCATCGCGATGCCGGAAGTGGCGGTGTACGACGGCGAACCGAACGCGTTCGCCACCGGCGCGTTCAAGAATTCGGCGCTGGTCGCGGTGTCGACCGGCCTGCTGGAAAGCATGACCAAGGAGGAAGTGGAGGCGGTGCTCGGCCATGAAATCGCCCACGTCGCCAATGGCGACATGGTGACCATGACCCTGATCCAGGGCGTGGTGAATACCTTCGTGGTGTTCCTGTCGCGCGTGGTCGGCTACGCGGTCGATCGCGCGCTGTCGAAGGGCGACAACGACAGCCCCGGCATCGGCTACACGGTGGCGGTGATTGTGTCGCAAATCGTGTTCGGTATCGGCGCCTCGATTATCGTCGCCTGGTTTTCGCGCCACCGCGAGTTCCGCGCCGACGCCGGTTCGGCCACGCTGCTCGGTTCGCCGCGGCCGATGGTCAATGCGCTGGCGCGGCTGGGCGGCATCGAGAGCCACGGTTTGCCGGAACGGATCGCCACCCTCGGAATCCAGGACAAACCGGGCATCATGGGCCTGTTTTCGACCCACCCGCCGATTGAAGCGCGGATTGCGGCGCTGCAGGCTGGCAAATAAGTTATTCTTTCGGCTCCCGATCACTACTTCACGGTGCCAGCCTGAGGGCTGGCATTGGCATTCATGAGCCAGTTCTTTCAGATCCACCCCGAGAATCCGCAAGTGCGGCTGCTGAAGCAGGCGGTGCAGATCATCAACGCCGGCGGCATCGTAGCGCTGCCGACCGACTCCTGCTATGCGCTGGTGTGCCAACTGGATAACAAGGAGGCGGTCGAGCGCCTGCGGCGGATTCGCGACGTCGACGAACGCCATCACATGACGCTGCTGTGCCGCGACCTGTCCGAGGTGGCGCAGTATGCGCAGATCGATAACCGCCAGTACCGTCTGCTGAAAGCGGCCACGCCCGGCACCTACACCATCATTCTGGAAGCAACCCGGGAAGTGCCGCGCCGCCTCTCCCATCCGTCGCGCAAGACCATCGGCCTGCGCGTGCCGCAGCACAAGGTGGCACGGGCGTTGCTGGAAGAACTGGCGCAGCCGCTGCTCGGCACCACCCTGATCCTGCCGGGCGAGGAGGACGCACTGACCGATCCCGACGAAGTGCGCGAACGGCTCGGCAAGCAGATCGAGCTGGTGATCGACAGTGGCGCCTGCGGCTTGCAGCCGACCACGGTGATCGATCTGACCGGACCCGAGCCGCAACTGGTCCGGCGCGGACGCGGCGATCCGGCGTTGTTCGGCCTGTGATTGGATCATTTATATACTATTGCCGGTATTTTTGGATTCGCAAGCAAACTGGGCGAAAACAGCACTGTTTTTGCCTATACTCCGATAAATTTAAATATTTCCGGAGTGCCGGCAGGATTCTCGGCTGCCACGCTTGTCGCTGTTGTCATTCGGCACGATTTCCCCCTCTGATAAAATCCATGCATGAATGATCTGATCCAGACCTTTGCGGTTTACGCCTTGCCGATCCTGTTCGCGATTACGCTGCACGAAGCGGCGCATGCCTACGCGGCCAAGTATTTCGGCGACTCCACCGCCTACCTGCAGGGGCGCATGAGCCTGAATCCGATCCGCCACATCGACCCGGTCGGCACCTTGCTGATTCCAATCGTGCTGTATTTCGTCGGCAGTCCGTTCCTGTTCGGCTATGCCAAGCCGGTGCCGGTCGAGTTTGGCAAGCTGCGCAACCCGAAGAAGCAGATGGCCTGGGTGGCCTTGGCCGGCCCCGCCGCCAACCTGGTGATGGCGCTGATGTGGATGACGCTCGGGCTGCTGCTGGCCGCGCTGAACTTCGACGAAGCGTTTTTCATGCGGATGGCGCAGGCCGGCGTCTTGACCAACCTGGTGATCTTCGCCTTCAACCTGTTCCCGATCCCGCCGCTGGATGGCGGCCGCATCCTGACCGGCATCCTCCCGCACCGCTACGCCTACAAGTTCGCCCAACTGGAGCCATACGGGTTTGTCATCATCATCGCCCTGATGTTCCTGAAGGTCCTGGGCTACTGGATGCTGCCGGTGATGATGGTGGCCAACGGCCTGCTGCAGGTGCTGATCTTTCCCCTGAAATTCCTACTGACCTAATTCATCACTATGTATCCTGATCGCGTTGTTTCCGGCATGCGTCCCACCGGCGCGCTGCACCTCGGCCATTATCACGGCGCCCTGAAGAACTGGGTCAAGCTGCAATCCGAGTTGCCCTGCCTGTTCTTCGTCGCCGACTGGCATGCGCTGACCACGCAGTATGACGATCCGACGCAGATCGAAAACAGCACCTGGGACATGCTGATCGACTGGCTGGCGGCCGGTGTCGATCCGTCGCAGGCGACGCTGTTCGTGCAGTCGCGCGTGCTGGAGCACGCCGAGCTGCACCTGCTGCTGTCGATGGGCACGCCGCTAGGCTGGCTGGAACGGGTGCCGACCTACAAGGACCAGATCGAGAACCTGGCGCACAAGGACCTGACCACCTACGGCTTTCTCGGCTATCCGCTGCTGATGGCGGCCGACGTGCTGTTGTACCGCGCCAGCCATGTGCCGGTCGGCGACGACCAGATTCCGCACATCGAAATGATGCGCGAGATCGCGCGCCGCTTCAATCACCTGTACGGCAAGGAAAAGGATTTCGAGGAAAAGGCCAACGCCGCCATCAAGAAACTCGGCAGCAAGCGCGGCAAGCTATACAAGGAACTGCGTACCGAATACCAGGAGCAGGGCAAGGAAGATGCACTGGAACAGGCCAAGGCGATGCTGGATGATGCGCAGAACCTGTCGATGATCGACCGCGAACGCCTGTTCGGCTATCTGGAAGGCAGCCGCAAGCTGATCCTGTCCGAGCCGCAAGCGCTGTTGACCGAAGCCTCGCGCCTGCCGGGGCTGGATGGGCGCAAGATGTCGAAAAGTTACGGCAATGCGATTGCGCTGCGCGAAGACAAGGAATCGGTCACGAAGAAAATCCGCACCATGCAGACCGATCCGGCGCGGGTGCGCCGCTCCGATCCGGGCAATCCGGAGAAGTGCCCGGTATGGCAATTCCACAAGGTGTATTCGGACCAGGCGACCCAGGATTGGGTGTGGAAGGGCTGTACCAGCGCCGGCATCGGCTGCCTTGAGTGCAAGCAGCCGGTGATCGACGCCATTATCAAGGAGCAGGAGCCGATGCACGAGCGCGCCCAGCAATATCTGGACGATCCGTCGCTGGTGCGGGCGATTGTGGCCGACGGCGGCGACCACGCGCGCAAGCTGGCGCAGGAAACCATGCGCGACGTACGCGAGGCGATGGGACTGGGCTATGCCTGATCCGGCCTTTCCACATGACTGAGCTGCACACTGCCGATGCGCCGTCGCCGTGGGTGGCGCGTTTCGCCGGCCTGATTCCGGCCGGTGAGGTGCTGGATCTCGCCTGCGGCCGCGGCCGTCACGCGCGTCTGCTGGCGGCGCTCGGACACCCTGTGCTGGCGGTGGACCGCGACGGCGCGGCGCTGGCGGCGCTGGAAGGCGGCGGCATCCGCACCCAGCAACTGGATCTGGAGGGTACAGCCGTGGATGGTCCGGACTGGCCGCTGCAGCCGGCGCGCTTCGCCGGCGTCGTGGTTGCCAACTACCTGCACCGGCCCCTGCTGGCCGCGTTGACGGCCAGCCTGATGCCGGGCGGCGTCCTGATTTACGAGACTTTCGCTCAGGGCAACGAGCGCTTCGGCAAACCGTCGAATCCCGCCTTTTTGCTGAGGCCGGACGAATTGCTGGAAGTGGCTCGTTCGGCTCGCCCCGCAACTTTGCGCGTGCTGGCGTTTGAACAAGGGCAGGTGGCGCATCCGAAGCCAGCACTGGTGCAGCGCATCTGCGCCATGCGGCCGCTTGGCGCCGATCCGGCACCGGTACTGTTGCCGATTTGAGCCCAAATTCGACTCGAGTTGCGCCACGGGTACGGGCGATCCGCTACAATCAATCCTTTATATTCTTCGCGCCATCATCATGATTCAGGGCAGCATAGTTGCAATCGTCACCCCGATGCATCCAGACGGCAGCATCGATTATCCCGGCTTGCGCCAACTGATCGACTGGCATATCGCCGAAGGTACGGATGGCATCGTCATCGTTGGCACCACCGGCGAATCGCCGACCGTCAGCGTGGATGAGCACTGCGAATTGATCAAGGTCGCGGTTGAACATACGGACGGGCGGATTCCGGTGATCGCCGGCACCGGTGGCAATTCCACTGCGGAAGCGATTGAACTGACCCACTATGCGAAGAAAGTCGGCGCCGACGCTTCGCTGCAGGTGGTGCCGTACTACAACCGGCCAACCCAGGAAGGGATGTACCAGCATTTCAAGAAGATCGCCGAAGCGGTCGATCTGCCGGTCATCCTGTACAACGTTCCGGGCCGTACCGTGGCCGACATGAGCAACGAAACCATCCTGCGGCTGGCGCAGTTGCCCGGCATCGCCGGCGTCAAGGACGCGACTGGCAATCTCGGCCGCGGTACCGACTTGCTGCGGCGCATTCCGTCGTCGTTCGCCGTCTATTCCGGCGACGACGTGACGGCGATGGCGCTGATGCTGTGTGGTGCGCGTGGCAATATCTCGGTGACCGCCAACGTCGCGCCGCGCGCGATGCACGCGTTGTGCATGGCGGCCATGAGCGGCAACGTCGCCGAAGCGATCGCCGTCAATAACCGCATGCTGCCGTTGCATACCAAACTGTTCGTCGAACCCAATCCGTTGCCGGTGAAGTGGGCGCTGACGGAAATGGGGCGCATCGCTTCCGGTATCCGCCTGCCGCTGGTGCCGCTGGCTGCCGAATACCACGAGACCGTGCGCGCGGCCTTGCGCGAGTCGGGTGTATTACAATAAGCCCCGCTCGGGCAGGGTGGCGCCTGCCGTCCGCGTTTATCCATTCAGCAACAACATGATTACCCGGAAGACCTTTCATATGGCTCAAAGCGGCATCACCTATCGTGGAATATTTTGTGCGCTTGCATTGGCCGGACTGGCTGGCTGCAATTCATTGAACTCCCTGATGGAGCCGGGACGGGTCGACTACAAGAGTGCCGGCAAGGCGCCGACGCTGGAAATTCCGCCTGACCTGACGCAACTGCAGCGGGAAAACCGCTACGCGATTCCGGAGGCGAACCGCGGCACCGCGACTGCCTCCGGCTTTAATCTGCAACAGGGTAGCAAGACCAGCAGCACGGCCGTGGTGGCGCCCAAGGCGACGCCCGACATGCGGATCGAGCGCGATGGTACGCAACGCTGGCTGGTGGTGAAGCAGACGCCGGAAGCGCTGTGGCCCGAAATCAAGGACTTCTGGCAGGATTCCGGCTTTCTGATCAGTCTCGATTCGCCGCAGTCCGGTGTGATGGAAACCGACTGGGCCGAAAACCGCGCCAAGATTCCGCTTGACCTGATCCGCAGCACGCTCGGCAAGGCGCTCGATTCGCTGTATTCGACCGGCGAGCGCGATAAATTCCGCACCCGGCTGGAGCGCGGTCCCGACGGCACCACCGAAATCTATATCAGCCATCGCGGCGCCGAGGAGGTGCTGGTCGGGCAGCAAAAGGACACCACCGTGTGGACCCCGCGCGCACCTGATCCGGAACTGGAAGCCGAGTTTCTCGGCCGACTGATGGTGCGCCTGGGCGCCGAGAACAGCCGCGCGCAGGCGATGGTAGCCAATGCGCCGGTGCAGAAGGCACGCGCCAAGCTGGTCAAGGACAGCAACGGCGGCTACATCGACGTCGATGAAAGTTTCGACCGCGCCTGGCGCCGGGTCGGGCTGGCGCTGGATCGAGTCGGCTTCACCGTGGTCGATCGTGACCGCAGCCAGGGCCTGTATTTTGTGCGCTACGTCGACCAAGGCCAGGACGCCAAGGACAAGAAGAACGACAAGGGGATTCTGGCGCGCTGGTTCTCGTTCGGTTCCGACAAGGACAAGGAAAAATCGGCGCTGCGCTACCGGATCTCGGTACGCGACACGAATGCCGTGAGTCGGATCGTGGTCCTGAACGACCAGGGGCAACCGGAGAAATCGGCGATCGCCGACAAGATCCTGGCGTTGCTGAATGACCAGTTGAAATAACGCATGCGGGAGGGGCACGCCTGCCGTGCCGCATGACCACCTTGAAGTTTGCCAGCCTGGGTAGCGGAAGCGAGGGCAATGCGCTCCTGATCCGCGGTGCATCCGGCACCACCCGCAGCACCGTCATGCTGGACTGCGGTTTCGCGATTCGCGAGACCGAGCGCCGACTGGCCCGGCTGGATGTGGGGCCGGGCGAACTCACCGCCATCGTCGTCACCCACGAACATCAGGATCACGTCGGTGGCGTCTTCAAGTTTGCGCGCCGCCACCGGATTCCGGTATGGCTGACCTACGGCACCTGGTCAGCGGTGCAGCGCGATTGCCATGGCGTTGACCTGCATTTTTGCCGTGATGGCGAGCGCCTGGCGCTGGGCGACCTCGAACTTACCCCGTATACCGTGCCGCACGATGCGCGCGAGCCGGTACAGTATGTTGCCAGTGATGGCCGTCACAAACTGGGGGTGCTGACCGATGCCGGGCAGTCGACATCGCATCTGCTGGCGGCGCTGGCCGCGTGCGACGCACTGCTGCTGGAATGCAATCACGATCGCCAGATGCTGGCCGACTCCACCTACCCGCCATCGCTCAAGCAGCGCATTGGCGGTGCTTACGGCCACTTGTCCAACGATACCAGCGCTGAAATATTGGCGGCTCTGGATCAGTCGCGCCTGAAGACCGTGATCGGCGCCCACCTGAGTCAGCGCAACAACCTGCCGCAACTGGCGCGCGCCGCCCTGTCGCGCGGCTTGGGCACGTATGCGACGGACGGCAATATACGAATCGCCTGCCAGCAGGAGGGGTTTGGCTGGATCGAGATGGCTTGAGGCGGCTACGGGCGGAGCGAGGAACGGAAACTGATTTTACCGGCGACTGGAGGTACCACCGGCAAGAGGTGGCGGCAACATTAAAAAGCCGACCCGCGGGTCGGCTTTTTTGCGTGCCTGGTACTTACGGCGCTTACTTGGATGCGGCAGGTGCAGCAGCGGCGGCGTCAGCAGCAGGAGCGGCCGGAGCAGCGGCGTCAGCAGCAGGAGCGGCCGGAGCGGCAGCGTCAGCAGCAGGAGCGGCCGGCGGGGTTGCTTCGGCAGGAGCAGCAGGAGCCGGAGCTGCGGCAGGTGCTTCTGCGGCAGGCGCAGCTGCGGGAGCTTCTTCTTTCTTGCTGCAGGCGGAGAGTGCAACGGCCAGCAGAGCTGCGATCAATAGTGTCTTTTTCATGAATCTTCCTTAATGATGTTTCAAATTTGCGATCAATAACTACCGGTAATTATCGCTCCCAGAACGTTTTCGTCGTGATTGTTCAATGATGCGGCAATGCGATAAAACGAAAACTTTCCAGCCGATGATTATAGCCGAATTCCGTTTGTCAAGTAGCAAAGAATTTTCTTTTTGGTAAGCGGATGTAAGCGAGTTCAACGACGTGTATCAATCAGGACTGCGGCGGACAGCTCCGCCTTCTGAGGCGCTTTTTCGCATGCCGGCGCAGGGGGCAAGTGAGAGACGCGCAGCCGGATTTTTGCAATGCAGCAAACGCGCTGCCACGGCGCGCATGTTCAAGACAATGCCAGCCAGCCGTCCCGATACCAGACGTGCAGCGCCTGCTTGACGTCATCTGATGCGGCAGTCACGGTGGCGCCGTCCAGTTCGCGCAAATCGGCGAGCTGGCACAGCGTGACCTTGTCGGCGCGCCGCATGTCGAACGATTCGCCGTTGATGAACAGGTGTCTGCCGGTGTGCAGCATCTGTGTCTTGCGCGCCAGCCGCACGCCGCGCTTGGCGGCGGCTTGCAGGAAGCGCGCCGGGCTCAGGGCGGGCGCCGGCGGGTCGAAAAATATGCTGGCCTTCGGCTCGGACAGGTATTGGCCCAGGAAGATCGCGATGTCGTCCGGCGTGAAGCGCACCTTGTTCAGTTCGGTGGCGACCCGGGTCAGCATCGTGCGGCTGATTTCGGCCGGCCGCCTGGTTATGGCCAGGTCGGGGTCGGCGTAGCGTCCAGGCAGGTCGATCGACTCCGCCATGAACTGCAGGAAGGCTTCGCCCAGTTCCTGAAACGAGGGCGCCCGAAAGCCGATCGAATAGGTCATGCATTCGCCCAGCGCAACGCCGTCGTGGGCGTAGTGCGGCGGCAGGTACAGCATGTCGCCCGGGTCCAGCACGAACTCTTGCTCGGGTTCGAAATTTTTCAGGATCTTCAGGGCTGCTCCTTCGACCAGCGTCAAATCGTTCTGGGCGCCGATGCGCCAGCGGCGCTGTCCCTGCGCCTGCAGCAGGAATACGTCATAGGAATCGAAGTGCGGCCCGACGCCGCCGCCGTCGCTGGCATAGCTGACCATCAGGTCATCCAGCCGGGCATCCGGGATGAAGCGGAACTGGCGCAGCAGACGATCGGCGGCGTCATCGTGCAGGTTCAGCCCTTGCAGCAATAGCGTCCAGTTTTTTTGCGCGGGCGAGGGCAGCGTCGCGAACGGGCCGTTGGCCACTTGCCAGCGGCGCTTGAAATGCGTCACCAGCCGCGCCTCGACGTCGTCCCGCTGCGCCAGTTGAAACAGGGCGTCGCGTGTCAGCAGCGGGGAGAAGGCGGGGAACGCCTGGCGAATCAGCAGCGGTTTCTTGTGCCAGTAGTCGCGCAGAAAATGCGCAGCGGGGAGAGAGCCGAGGGGAGCGGGATTTTTCATGCCGCCATTATAGGCATGCATCCATGCCGCCGCCGCTGGTGGAGGGGCGTACGGGTATAATCCCGAGATTCAAATGAAAGGAGCCGGCATGAAGATTGCCAAAAATACAGTCGTGACTGTGCACTACAAATTGTCCGACGCCCAGGGCAATCTGATCGAAGAAAGCAAGGAGCCGATGGTGTATCTGCATGGCGGCTACGAAAATACCCTGCCGAAGATCGAACAGGCGCTGGACGGCCAGGAAACAGGCTATCAGACCATGCTGCAGGTCGAGCCGGAGGATGCCTTTGGCGAATACGATCCGGAGCTGGTCAAGATCGAGCCGCGCAACCGGTTGCCGTCACCGCTGGAGGTCGGCATGCAATTCGAGGGTACGCCCGACGGCGACGACGAGGGACACGATATGCTGATATTCACCGTGACCGACATTGCCGAGGACAAGGTGGTGCTGGACGGCAATCATCCGCTGGCCGGCATGGCCTTGCGCTTCGCGCTGAACGTGGCCGAAGTGCGCGCGGCGAGCGCCGAAGAGATTGCCCACGGGCACGTGCACGGCGCGCACGGACATCATCACGATGACCCGGATGAGGATGAGGCTGCCGGCGACCACTATCGCAGTCATCCGCTGCACTAGACCGACGCCCGTTCGCATTATCTGAAAATCCCGTCGCGGATACGCCGTCAAGGGATTTTTCCATTTCATACTGGCGGTAGCATTTTAGATTCCGCAGACAATATCTGCGAGAATCGTCGTTTTTCCCCCATACCCCATTTTTTGATCCTGAGTTGGCGGCCGCCCGCGGTTGCGCGGATTTCAGGGCGGCGTTTCGCCGGCGACGGCAAACAGCATCGGATCGGCCTCGCGGGCGGAAATCTTCAGCCAGCCGGGATTGACCGCCACGCTACCGAGGTTGCCGCGCCAGGCGATGCGCGCCGGTGCTGTCCGCTGGATGCCGGCCGGGCCGTGCACCACCAGCACCTTGCCCGGGAATTTCCTGGTGAGCGCGTTGATCCGCTGCCGCATGTCGGCAAAGCCGTCGTAGCGGCCGCGCAGCTCGGATGCGCGCGGCGGCGCCAGCGGATCGCCGTCGCAAAACAGCACGATGCCGCGCAGCCTCTTGTAGGTGGCGTGCAGGAACAGCCGCTGCAGCCAGTGGCGGTTGGCAACTTGCCGATCCTCGAATTCACTGTTGCGCCCGGCCGCGCTCAGGTAGTGGTTGTTGTTGGCGGGCAGGTCGATGGTCGCAAACAGGAGGCCATCGAATTCCCAACGGGCGTTCTCGACATAGGTGCCGAATTTCGGCGTGGTGGATTGTCGGATCAGCGGAATCCGGCTTCCGCCCTGGGAGAAATCCTCGCTGAAAAACAGCTCGCGCAGGCGCGCCAGGCGCTCCAGTGCCACCGACTTGCCGGCGTCGTTTTTGCACCCGGTCCAGTCGCTGGCGGCCAGCGTTACCACCAGGCCGTTCTTGGCGCTGTCGAGCAAGCTCTTGCGCTCGCCATATACCTCGTCGCTGCATGGCGCGGCGCTGGACTTGATGCCGAGGGCGACCACGAAGCCGAGATTGTCGGCATCGCTCTGGTCGATCGCCGCGCGCAGCACCGCCTCGTCGCGCGCCGCCCGGTCGGAGTGGCGGATCACGCCGAATGCCAGATCGGCGGCGCCGGCCGGCGCCGCGCACGCCACCAGCGCCAGCCACAGCAGGCCGGAGCGAAGCAGGTGCCGCCTCATGCTTGACGCAGCGCCTCATGCAATTGCTTCAGGCGGTACAACTCCTCGAGCGCGGCGCGCGGCGACAGCGCGTCGGGGTCGAGCTCGTCCAATGCCGTGCGCAGGGCCCAGTCATCCGGCGTTGGCGGCGGCGGTTCGGGCTCGGCAGCGCCGGCCGCGCCGCCGGCAAACAGGTCGAACTGGCCATCGGCCGCCACCGACTGCGCTTCCAGCAGCGCCAGATGCTTGCGCGCGGCCCGGATCACCGCCGGCGGCACGCCCGCCAGTTGCGCCACCTGCAGGCCATAGCTCTGCGAGGCAGGCCCCGGCTGCACCGCATGCAGGAAGACGATGTGGTCCTTGTGTTCGAGGGCCGACAAGTGGACGTTGGCGGCGCTCGGCCAGGTCTGCGGCAGTTGGGTGAGCTCGAAGTAATGGGTGGCGAACAGGGTCATGCTGCGCGAATGCTCGATCAGGTGGCGCGCGATCGCCCACGCCAGCGCCAAGCCGTCGAAGGTCGAGGTGCCGCGTCCGACCTCGTCCATCAGCACCAGCGAATTTTCGGTGGCGCCATTCAGGATCGCCGCCGACTCGGTCATTTCCACCATGAAGGTCGAGCGGCCGCCGGCCAGGTCGTCGGCGGCGCCGATGCGGGTAAAAATGCGGTCGATCGGGCCGATGGTGGCGGCGGCGGCCGGCACGTAGCTGCCGACATAGGCCAAGAGCGTGATCAGCGCGGTCTGCCGCATGTAGGTCGATTTGCCGCCCATGTTGGGGCCGGTGATCAGCAGCAGCCGGCGCTCGGGATTGAATTCGCAGTCGTTGGCGATGAAGCGCTCGATCTGGTTTTCCACCACCGGGTGGCGGCCCTGCTCGATCTTCAGCAGCGGCTCGGCCACCAGCTGCGGCGCGCACCAGTCGTGCCGCTTGGCATGTTCGGCCAGCGCCACCAGGGTGTCGAGCTGGGCCACCGCCTGCGCCACGCGCTGCAGGCCGGCGATGTGCGGCGCCAGGTCGAGCAGCAGTTGCTCGTACAGGATTTTTTCGCGCATCAGCGCTCGCTCCTGGGCCGACAGCGCCTTGTCCTCGAACACCTTCAGTTCCGGCGTGATGTAGCGCTCGGCATTTTTTAGGGTCTGGCGCCGGCGGTAGTCGTCCGGCACCTTGGCGGTCTGACCGTGCGTGACCTCGATATAGAAGCCGTGCACCTTGTTGTATTCGACCCGCAGATTGGCGATGCCGGTGCGCGCGCGTTCGCGCGCTTCCAGGTCGAGCAGGAACTGGCCGGCGTTTTCCGACAACCCGCGCAGCTCGTCCAGCTCGGCATCGAAGCCGGGCGCCATGACGCCGCCGTCGCGCACCATCGCCGCCGGCTCGGCGGCGATCGCGCGCTGCAGCAGATCGAGGCAGGCCGGCGGCGTCGCCAGAACCTGCCGCAGCGATTGCAGCAGCGTGCTGCCGGTATCCGGTTCGCTGGTGGCCAACTCCTGCAGTAGGAGCGGCAATTGCTGCAAGCCGGCACGCAGGCCCGCCAGGTCGCGCGGGCGCGCCGACAAGAGCGCGATGCGGGTGGTGATGCGTTCGATATCGGGCACCGCCGCCAGGGCGCTCGACAACGGTGTGGTGGCATTGGAGCCGATCAGCACCGCAATGGCCGCATGCCGTGCGCGCGCCACCGACTGTTCGCGCCGCGCGTGATGCAGCCAATGGCGCAGCAGGCGCGCACCCATCGCGGTGCGGCAATGGTCGAGCAGCGAAAACAGGGTCGGGGAGGCGGATGAGGCATCCTCGCCGCGGATGGTTTCGGTCAGTTCCAGGTTGCGCCGGGTGGCGGCGTCGAGGCCGATGAAATCCTGCTCCGATTCGAGCGCGAGGCTGCGCACGTGGCGCAACTCCTTGCCCTGGGTGGCTTGCGCATAGCGCAATAGCGCGCCGGCGGCGCCCAGCGCTGCGGTGCATTGGGCGGCGCCAAAGCCGGCCAGGGTGGAGACGCCGAGCTGCTCCTGCAAGGCTTTTTCGCCGCCGGCAACGTCGAAATGCCAGTCGGGAACGACGGTCGCTTTCATGCCGTCGATATTCTGTTCGATGGCGGCTCCGGCCAGTACTTCGGCCGGCGCGATGCGCTCCAGTTCCTGTTTCAGGCGCGCTTCCCACGATTTGGCATCGACCGCGCATTCCATCAAGGTCAATGCGCCGCTGGCCATCGAGAGCCAGGCCAGGCCGATCACGGCTTGTTCCTGCTTGCGGCCGCCGGCGTGGACGATATTCAGGGCCAGCAGCGGCCGCTCCGATTTTTCCGGCAGCAGGCTGGAATCGGTCAGGGTGCCGGGCGTGATCACGCGCAGCACCTTGCGCTCGACCGGGCCCTTGCTGGTGGCCGGGTCGCCGATCTGTTCGCAGATCGCGACCGCCTCGCCGGCCTTCACCAGCCTTGCCAGATACTGATCGACCGAGTGAAATGGGACGCCGGCCATCTTGATCGGCGCGCCGTTGGACGTGCCGCGTTGGGTCAGCGTGATGCCGAGCAGGCGCGCGGCTTTTTCGGCGTCGTCGAAAAAGAGTTCGTAGAAATCTCCCATCCGGTAAAACACCAGCGTGGTCGGATGCTCCGCCTTGATGCGCAAATATTGCTGCATCATCGGCGTGTGCGCGGGTTCTAACCGTGTTGAAAGACCTTGTTTCACTCGAATAATGTGTTGTGGTTGATTGGCTAATACGGCGAGCGCGAAGCAAAGCGTGATTTTAGCCTCATCAGTGGCCGATCGGCCGGCTGCATGCCGGACGCTGCGCGAGCGCCTGCGTTCAGGCTGCCACTTGGGTGGGGTGGTTAGAACTGGTAGGAAGCGCTGAGGCCCGCGCTCCAGTTGCGCCCCGGGGCCGGTTCGAAGTAGCGGCCGTTGCTGTCGTTGATGATCACCGAGCCGGCGTATTGGCGATCCAACAGGTTGTCGGCGCGGGCGTAGGCATTCAGCGTCCATTGCTCGAATTGCAGCAGGTAGCCGGCGTGGGCCGAGGCTGTGAAGTATGCCGGTGCCGTATCGGCATTGCTGTCATTGACGGCAATCTTGCCCAGGTAGCGGCCTTCGATGCCGGCACGCCAGCCTTGCGGCGGCGCCCAAGCCAGCGCTGCGAACGCCATCTGGCGGGGAATGCCGGGAATCCGGTTGCCGGCGGCCACCGGCGGATTGGTGCGGGAGCATGCGGATGAGCAAAAGCTGTCGCGGTAAGTGGCATCCAGCAAGGTGTAGGCCAACTGGGAATGCCAATGGCCTCCCAGCTCGCCGTCCCAGCCCAGTTCCAGTCCGTTGCGCAGCGTGCGGCCGGCATTCTGATAAGTGGTGCGGCCGCCCGAGCTGCTGGCGGTGACGATTTCATTTTCGGTGCGGGTCTGGAATAGCGCCGCGCTCAGCGTGCTACCGGCCAGACGTGCCTTGGCGCCAAGCTCGAAATTCAGATTGACTGCCGGCTGCAAGCCGAAGTTCAGGCCGGGCAGGCCATCGGGGCGGTAGGAAATTTCATTCAAGGTCGGCGTTTCGAAACCCCGGCCGACGGTCGCGTACAGATTCAGGTCGGGCCGGGCCTGATAGCGCAGTGCCGCCATCGGCAGGGCTTTGCGATAACGTACGGCGCCGCTGTCGTTGCCATTGGCGCCCACGATGTAGTGGTCATCCGAAGAGAAGCGGACCGTGCTGTAGCGCACGCCGGCGTCCAGGTTCCAGCGCTCCGCCAGATGCCAGGAAGCCTGCAGATAGGGGTCGGCGCTCCATGCCAGGTTGCTCTCGTCGCGGCGCAATGCGCCTTGCACGCCCAATTGCTGGGCGGGGCCGCTGCCGATGAAATTTTCGTAACCCTGGCGCTGTTCGGTCAGCGTGTCGTAGGCGAGGCCGCCGATCAGAGTCAGCGGCCGGCCGGCCAGCGTCAGGCGCGACGTCCAGCGCGCATCGATGCCGCCATAGTCGCGGCCCAGCGCGATGACGCCGCCGGCCTGCAGCGGATTGGCCTGTGCCGCGGCTGGTATCGCCTGGAACTGCACGGTGTCGCGCTGACCGTAGTACACCATCAGGCGCAAATCGTTGGCGGCATCGATGCGGCGTTCGTAGATCGCGCCGCCCTGGGACTGCTGCACCGCTTTGCGCGTGTTGAATTGGGTCGCAACCGCGGCGACGCTGCGCGGGGCGGCCTGGAATTGGGCGAAGGTCAGGCCCAGCGGGTCCTGCGCCGTGAGGTCGACGCTGTTCAGCACCAGCGTCAGCTTGCTGTCGGAGTCGAGCTGGATGCCAAGCCGGCCGTTCACCAGGTTCTTGCTGGCCGCGCTGTGATCGCGGTAGCCATCGGTGGTGAAACGGCTGGTGCTGAGCAGGTAGTCGACGGCGCCGGCGCCATTGCCGGTCGAGCCGCTGGCTTTCAATCCATAGCGACGCAGGTCATAGCTGCCCAGGGTGAAGCTGGGAGTCACCAGGGGCGGCCCGCTGCCTTCTTCGGTGAAGACCTGGATCACGCCGCCCGACGAGTTGCCGTACAGGGCGGAGAACGGTCCGCGCAGCACTTCGACCCGGCCGATCGAGGCGATGTCGATGTTCGAACTTTGCCCCTGGCCATCCGGCAGGGTGGCCGGGATGCCATCCACGTACAGTCGCACGCCCCGAATTCCGAAGGCGGAGCGGGCGCCGAAGCCGCGTATCGAAACCTGCAGGTCCTGGGCATAGTTTTGCCGGTTCTGGATCATCAGCCCCGGCACGCTTGCCAGCCCTTCCGACAGGTTGACCTGCGGCTGGCTGTCACGCATCGACTCGCCGCTGACCAGGTCGACCGAGGCCGGCGTATCGAAGGGCGGTGTCCCGATGCGGGTGCTGGTGACGACCACCGGCTTCATGGCTGCCGTGTCCGGCGCTCCCGCCGCCTCTGGTACCTGCGCGCTGGCCGGCACCCAAACGGCGAGCGCCATGCCGGCCGCCACCATGCTGCAGATAACGCAGCCGCCACGGCGCATGGCCGCGGCGCGGCGGCCGCGGCATGAGCTGTCGCAAACGATAGTCATGCTTGATCTCCTCCCTTATGGCGACCCGGCACCGATCGTGCGCTCCAGCGGCGCACAGGCGGCGCGCTTGCTGCTGGCGGTTACTTGATCACCACGCCCCACGGCAGCTTGCCGACGGGGATGTCGCCTATTTTCACGTTCTGCACGGTGTCGATCACCGATACGCTGTTCGAGCGGCCGTTCGCCACGTATAGCTTCGCGCCATCGGGCGTAATTGCCATGTTCCATGGCCGCTGCCCGACCGGGATGGTGGCGATGATCCGGTTATCCGTCGTATCGATCACCGACACGCTGCCCTCGCCGCCGTTGGAAACGTAGACGCGGCTGCCGTCCGGATGGACGGTGACCCCATTGGCGCGCTTACCCGCGTGGATCTGTGCGAGCAACTGGTTGGTCGCGGTGTCGATCACGTACACCTCGCTGCTGTTCTCGGCCGCCACATAGGCCCGGCTGCCATCGGGCAGGAAGCCGATGCCGCGCGGACGCGCGCCGACCGGCACTTGCGCCACCTGCCGGCGAGTGGCGAAGTCGAGAATGTCGACCGCGCCGCCTTCTTCGGCGCTGACGAACAGCTTGCTGCCATCCGGGCTGAATACCGCGTGCTCGGGGTTGCGCCCGTGCACCTTGATCGTGAAAGCGATCTGGTTGGTCCTGGTATCGGTGATCGCCACATCGTTGCTTTCCTCGATCGCCGCCGCAATCCAGCGCCCATCGGGTGACGCATACACGCCTTCCGGCGATTCGCCAAGCGCAATACAGGCTCCCGCTTGGCGTCGCTTCAGGTCGATCATCTGCAGGCAGTTGTTTGGCTGGTCGCTGACGTACAGCCAGTCGCCGCTGACCGCCAGTCCACGCGGCTTTTTGCCGGCCGGGATCTCGGCCACCACCTGATCGCTGGCGGTGTCGATCACCGACACCGTGCCCGACCCCTCGTTGGGAACGTAGGCGAATGGAGCGGCGCAGGCAATGGCCGACCAGGACAGCAATCCCGCCGCGGCGAGGCATCTGAAGCGTGTTCGATGGATGGTCGGCATGTCCATTGGGCTTTCAAGTCGCTTGCGCATCGTCACCGGCTGGCCGGATGAAGCGGCAAGATGCGTGAAAAAATATGATCGCGATCCACCAGCAAGTGCTTGAGCGCGGCCAGCACATGCAGAATCACCAGGAACAGCAGCAGCCAGGCGGTAATCTTGTGGGTCTGGTTAAAGACCGCATACAGCAGCTTGTCGTCCTTGCCCCAGGGCGCCAGTTTGACCGAGTTGAAGAAATTCACGCCATGCTTGCTGAAATTCGAGGCCACGTAACCGGACAGCGGCATCATCAGCATCAGCACATACAGCAGGCGGTGACTGGCGGTTGCGGCGCGCCGCTGCCAGCTTGGCATGACGTCCGGTAACGGCGGCGGTCGATGCGTCAGCCGCCACAGAATGCGAAACACGATCAGCAGTGCGATCAGGATACCGGTGCTCTTGTGCAGATTGACGTAGTAGCTGCGCGCCGGAACCCCGCGCGGAATGTCGTCCAGAAACCAGCCAAAGGCAAACTGACCCAACAGCAGAATGGCAATCAGCCAGTGCAGAAACATTGCCGTGCGGGTATAGCGCTGTTCCATTTGGCGGCCTTAACGCAAGCTGGTGATGTACTGCGCCAGGTTTTCGATATCGGCATCGGTCAAGGTTTTCGTCACGCTGGTCATGTTGCCGGCGTCGTTGGTGCGGGTGCGCGACCGGAAGTCCTTCATCTGCTTGACGATGTATTCATACTGCTGGCCGGCGACGCGCGGGATCTCGTTCTGGCCCGAGAAGCCGCCCAGATGGCACATCGTGCACAAGACTTCATCCGCCTTGACCTTGCCGAGCCTGACCTTGCTCTCGTCGACCTTAAAGGCCGATGGCTTGAGCGTTTGCGCGGCAAAGAAGTTAGCGATGTCGATCATGTCCTGGCGGCTCAGTGGCGCCGCCATCGGGCTCATGACCGGATCGCTGCGGCGCCCCTCCTTGAAGTCCTTCAACTGGACGTAAAGGTAGCGCCAGGTCTGGCCGGCCAGATTGGGATAATTTCCCGATGACGAATTGCCGTCGGCGCCGTGGCATGCCGCGCAGGCCTGCGCCTTGGTGCGTCCGGCTTCGATGTCCTGGGCGCTGGCCGATGTGAGCGTCGCCCACGTGCAGATGCCGGCTAGCGCGTAGGCCAGGAAAATAGTGAATTGCAACTTGCCTCCCGCGTTTCGGACGTTTGCAAGCCCGAGCGCATGGCAAGAGCCGAGGCCGCCGCTCGTTCCCGATGAGCCGGGGCTATCCTTGCGAATGGCCCCGGCATGTTCGTGACGTCTCTTGAGTCATTTCTTCGGCAACGCATACACCACCATCGTGTTGCCGCGTTTGAAGTCGATCTGGGTATTGCCGCCGCAGCCCATGGCGATGTATTGGCGTCCCTTGACGGTGTAGGAAACCGGCATGGCGTTGGCGCCAGCGCCGCACTGGTATTCCCATAGCAGCTTGCCGTTGCGCGCGTCAAGTGCGCGGAACAGGCCGTTGCCCTCGCCGTAGAACAACAAGTCGCCGGCCGTCGCCAGGGCGCCGCCGATCAATGGCTGCTCAGTATCGAACTTCCAGGCGATCTTGCCGGTATCGACATTCACTGCCGCCACCCGTCCCCACTGCCGCTCGCCTTCAATCGCCTTGAAGGCGCCGCCGAGCCACAGCTTGCCGCCGGGGTAAGCTGCCTTCTCGACCTGGTAGGTCATCGGCTGATGCAGATTCAGCGCATAGGCCAGGCGCAGCTTCTGGTTGACAGCCATCGGCGACCATTCCACGCCACCGTTGGCGCCCGGCAGCATGCGCGCCCCGGTTGCGGTCGGCAGCACCCACATGTTCTCTTGCGGAATCATCGCTTCCGAGAAGCGGATCAGCTTGCCGTCCTTGCGGTCATGCACGTAGATATGACCGGTCTTGCCGCCGTGGATCACGCCCGGAATCATCTTGCCGGATTTGTCTTTGACGTCGACCAGGATCGGCGGGCTGACGGCATCCAGGTCCCAGACGTCGTGCGGAACGTACTGCGAGTGCCATTTGTACTGGCCGCTGTCGAGGTCGACCGCGACCAGCGAGTCGGTGTACAGGTTGTCGCCCGGGCGCTCGGCGCCATACAGGTCGGGAGAAGGATTGCCGACCACGAAGAAAATGGTGCGGGTAGCGAGATCGACCGCCGGATTCATCCAGACGCCGCCACCCAGGGTCTGGTAGAAGGAGCTGTCCTTGGCCAGTTGCGCCTTCTCGGCAGCGATGTCGCGATGGAGCGTGCGGCCGGTGGCGTCGGTCTCGGCCCAGACCCCTTCCTGGCCTTTTTCGGGGATCGTGTAGAAGGTCCACAGCAGCTTGCCGTCCTTGGCATCGAACGCCTTGACGAAGCCGCGAATGCCGTATTCACCGCCATTGGTGCCGATCAGTACCTTGCCGTCGATGACGGTCGGCGCCATGGTTTCGCTATAGCCTTTTTCCGGGTCGGCGATTTCGGTTTGCCACAGCGTCTTGCCGGTCTTGGCATCCAGCGCCACCAGCTTGGCGTCCAGCGTGCCCATGAACAACCGGCCGCCTTCAATCGCTACGCCGCGATTGTTCGGACCGCAGCAAAAGGTGGTCAGGGGGCCCATCTGGTGCTTGTAATGCCAGAATTCCTTGCCGGTCGTGGCGTCGATCGCGTAGACGTGATTGTAGGAGGTGGTCAGGTACATGACGCCGTCGACCACGATCGGCGCGGTCTCCATCGACTCGCGCACCTCGGTCTGGAAACTGAATTCCGGACGCAGGTTGCGGACGTTGCCAGTGTTGATCTGATTCCCAGGATAGAAGCGGGTCTGGGCGTAGTTACCGTTGGTATGCAGCCAATCCTTGTCTTGCTTGCCGGCATTGGTCAGTTGCGCTTGCGAAACGTCGAGCGAGCTGGGGATGGCGGACAGGCCGCCAGTCTTGCCGGCCTGCCCTTGAATTTCCTGGCTGTGTGCACCGCTGATCGCAAAGACCGCGAGCATTGCGGCCAGCCCGGCTTTTTGTTGTAGCGCAATCATTTCTATTCTCCTTTGGTGTTCAGGATGCAGACAGCGCTCACGGCAGGCCGTGCGTGCAAGTACCTAGCGAATAGTCTAATTAGTCCTTGTAATCGGTATTTGTCCAAAATCATATAGAGCACCTGGCGTATTGCTTATCCTGTCTACGGGAGGTGCAATGAGAATGATCAAAATACTCAGGCGCAGTGTGCTGGCGATGCTGGCCTGCTGCGCAATCACACCGGCTTTCGCGCAACGCGGGGCGGACCAGATCAATATCAATGGCCAGTTCGTTGTGGCCGCCAAGGCGGGCCGGATTGAACAGGTCGCCGCCTTGCTGGAGCAGGGCGCAGCCGTCAACTCGCGCGACCGGAACGGCGATTCGCCGCTCAATATGGCGGCGAGCAAGGGCAACGAGGCGCTGGTAGATGTGCTGCTGGGCGCCGGCGCGGAAGTCAATCTGGCCAATCTGGCCGGCGTCACGCCCTTGATGGCGGCGGCCTTCAGCGGCAATGCGCAAATCATGCGCAAGCTGATCGCAGCGGGAGCGAAGATCGAGCCGCTCGACCGCGTGAAGAAAAACGCCGCGATTTATGCCGCCGGCACTGGCTGCAGCGCTTGCCTGGCCGAATTGCTGCACGCCGGCACCCAGGTCAATGCGCGCATGGATAATGAGGAGACGCTGTTGATGTGGGCCGCCGGCTACGGGCACGAACCGAGCGTGAAGCTTCTGCTGCAGCGGGGCGCCGATTGCCGCCTGAAGGACAATCGCGGCAAGACCGCAGCCGATATTGCGCGCGACGGCAATTACACGGCGCTGGCCGGGCTGCTTGACAATTGCTGAAGGGTGCGCCGCCGCCCGCGCAGCGCTTCCGGACAAAAGATGGCGTGTTCGAGCTCGCGATATTCCTGGACCTGATCCTTGCCGCAAACGGCATCCTGATGGACGAGTCCGGAGCCGATGCGGTTGAGCGAACGCAAGCCGTGTGACAGTTGGCGTTTCTCCCTGTTCCCTGTCCCGATTTTTTCCCCAGAATGGTTCCTGTCCGGCATCCGGCGGGACGCGGTACGCCGAAGATCGCAAATCGTCTGGGTTGAGGCTGGTCCGACCCGCATTGCGCCAGCACCAGAAGTCCGGCGGCGCAATACATTAATCGCTAAAAAAAAATGGGGAGCCGGCGTGGTGCGGTACGTATTGTGCACAAGGCATGGTGCGCTCGTCCTGGCGATTGGCAGCGTGTTTTCATTGCTGCTGCTGCGTGCGGTCCAGGCGCAAGGGGCGCCGAATCCTGCCGAAGCCCTGGAACTGCCGACGGTCGAAGTGATCGGCACGACGCTGTTGCCGGGTCTGGGGACGGCGGCGCGCGACGTTCCCGCCAACATCCAGGTCCACACGCAGCAGAAGCTGCGCACGCAGCGGCAGGGTAGCCTGGCCGACTATCTCGAGCAGAATTTGACTGGCGTCACGATCAACGCGGCGCAGGGCAATCCGTTTCAGCCCGACGTCAGCTTTCGCGGCTTCACCGCTTCCCCCTTGCTGGGGGTGCCGCAAGGCTTGTCGGTCTTCCAGGACGGCGTGCGCATCAACGAGCCGTTTGGCGACATCGTCAATTGGGACCTGATTCCGCAAGCGGCGATCGCCAGCCTGCAATTGATCCCGGGCTCGAATCCGGCTTTCGGCCTGAATACGCTGGGCGGCGCGCTGGCGATTTACACCAAGAGCGGCAGCAACAATCCGGGCGGCTCGCTGGAGGTGTCCGGTGGCTCTTTCGGGCGGCGCGCAATCGAACTTGAGCAGGGCGGCAAGAGCGGACACTGGGATTATTTCCTGACCGGGAACCTGCTGCGCGAGCGCGGCTGGGCCGAGCACAATCCGAGCCGGCTGGCCCAGTTTTTCGGCAAGCTCGGCTACCAGACCGCGGACACCGATCTGGACCTCAGCCTGACTCTGGCCGACAACACGCTGGAGGGCACGCAGACCTTGCCGCTGTCGTTTCCGAATATCAGGCAGGCCTACACCTATCCCGACCGGAACGGCAACCGGCTGGGCATGCTGACCCTGAAGGGCAGCCATTTCATCGATGACGACTGGCTATTGGGTGGCAACCTGTACTACCGCGCCTACCGCAGCCAGTCGCTCAGCAGCAACGTCAACTCCAATTTTGGAGAAACCGACTCGGCGACCGGCCTGCCTAGTTCGGTGCAGGCGACCAACGACCGGATGGCGATCGATCAGGATAGTTTTGGCCTCGGCCTACAGTTGACATATCAGGGACAATTCGCCGGCAAAAAGAATCAGCTGATGGTCGGCGCCAGTGCCGATTTTGGCCGCGCCGGCTTCATTCAGGACGCGCAAGATGCGCAATTCAATGCGAGCCGCGGCACCGATCCGATCGGACCCTTCCTGCAACAGACCAACGCCGAAACCAGCAACCGCTATTACGGCCTGTTCGCCGCCGATACCCTGGCGCTTGACCAGCATTGGACGCTGAGCCTGTCCGGCCGCTACAACCTGGCCCGGATTCGAATTGCGGATCGCTCCGGCAGCGCGCCCGAATTGAACGGCGAACATTCGTTTTCCCGCTTCAATCCGGCGCTCGGCTTGAACTTCAACCCGACCCCGAACCTGACGGTTTACGCCGCGTATAACGAAGGAATGCGGGCACCGACGCCGATTGAGCTGACCTGCGCCGACCCCGACGCGCCGTGCAAATTGCCCAACAATTTCCTGTCCGACCCGGCGCTGAAGAAAGTGGTGGCGCAAACCATCGAAATCGGTGCCCGCGGCAAGCGCGGCGCGGCGGCTAGCTGGAGCGCCGCGCTGTACCGGACCGAACTGAACGACGACCTCCAGTTCATCAGCGGCCAGGGCGCCGGCTCGAATACCGGTTTCTTCCGGAATGTCGGCAATACCCGGCGCCAGGGGCTGGAGCTGGCCAGTTCCGGAAAATGGGGCAGGCTGGCGCTCGGCTTCCGCTACAGCTATATCGACGCCACCTATCGGAGTGGTTTCCTGATGCCCAGCCCGGTCAATTCCAGCGCCGACGCCACCGGCTCGATTGCGGTCATGCCGGGCAACCGGATCCCGGGCATCTCGCGCCACAGCCTGAAGCTGCGGATCGACTATGCGGGCGGCGAGCGCTGGTCGATCGGCGGCAACCTCCTGTATGCCGGCGCCACCTATGCGCGCGGCGACGAAAACAATCTCGACCTGCGTGGCATGGTGCCAGCTTACACGGTGGTCAATCTCGATGCTCGCTTCAAACTGGCCACGGGCTTGGAACTGTTCGGCCGGATCAACAACCTGTTCGACCGCGAATATGCCAACTTCGGGCTGCTGGGGAACAACGTGTTTGCCGGGCCGGGGAACAGCTTCGACGGCGCCCATGCGGCGGGCGAGCAGTTCCGCGGCTATGCTGCGCCGCGCGGCATCTGGCTCGGTTTGCGCTACGGTTGGCTGTAAAGGTCGCTGTGGTCACGCAAGGTCAGATCTGGCGCGCCGGGGTTTTGTTGCATCGATGTTGCACTTCGTGTTTGAAACCGCGCTCCACTATCTTGGAGTATGTTGAATAAGATAATATTTTATGGGCGGAATATAGCTATATGTTTGGGAGTATAACTGCCGGCGCAGGCCACGCGACCACGTTTCGCAAGGACATCGCGCGGCCGGGTGCCGCCTTGGCTCATGCGGAGCGCTTGTGTCTGACCGGCTGCAGCGTCGGCCGTTCGATCGCGCGCTGCCAGGCCAGATCGAGTTCCTGCCGCACCCAGTTGTAGACTTCTTTGGAAATGACTTGCTCGGCCACCATCGCTTCCATCGCCTGGCGCCCCTGGCGCAAGGCGAACAGCAGCAGGATGCGCCGTTCCAGTGTAGCCGTGAAAGCGCCGAATTCGTTTCGCATCGAGCGAATCGCATCCTCGATCAACTGCACCCGGGTTGCGAGTATCGTGTCCAGCACCTCCGCCATGCGTTCGCCCAGCAGCGGCTCGAGGCGCGCCCGGTTGTACTCGCGCAAGCGTTCCAGCACCGCGCGGCGGCAGATCATCAATTCATAGCGATCCGCCAGCGCCGCCGCCAGCGGCCGGTTCCAGCGCAAATAATGGTGCAACAGCAGCCCCAGCTTATAGGCTGGATGCGGCTCCAGGATACGGCGAGATGCGCGGTGGTAGCCCAGCCGCCCCTCAGTACGGGCGGCGTCGATCATGTGCGCGGTGTTGTGCATCATCGCGTCCAGGTTGCGTACGCTGACGATGCCGTTGCCATAGTCGGGAATCAATTCCTGTTCGCGCGTGGCCAAGGTTACCAGGCCGATCGCCAGCCGCTCGCGCTCGCCCAATGGCGGCGCCGGGTCGAGCAGGGCGGGGCTGTGCGCGAGGTCGGAGCGATAGTTGCGGTTGACCTGGTCAGCGGCGGCGGCCGACATGTGGAAGGTGGCGGCGATGCGCTTGACGGTGGCTTCCACTTCCTCGGTCGAAAGCAGGATCGCCTGCTGCTGCAGCACCTGTTCCTGCGGCGACAGCCGGTCCAGGCCGAGCCGGCGAATCAGCCAGCGCAAGGATGAACCGTTGATCAACAGGCTGAACAGGACAAAACCGGTCGCCATGATCGAAATGAAGTGGCGTGTAGCCAGCGGCAGCCGGGAGTTTTCCGCCAAACCCATCGCCAGCACCAGCGTCACTGCGCCGCGCAGGCCACCCCAGGCGATCGCCAGCTTGTAGGCGGGCGAGATCGGCTCGCTCAGCTTGAGGCGAACCAGGGCCGGCAGCATCAGGAACAAGACCGCCAGCCGCGCCGCGAACGCCGCCGCCACCGCCACCAGCAGGTAGCCGAAATCGGCCCAGGTCACGCCGCGCAGCAGATGCGGCACGCGCACCGCCGCCAGCAGGAAGATGATGGCCCCGGCCACCGCGGCGATCTGCGCCCACACGAGTTGCAGGTGCTCCACGTTGGGTCGCGTCAACCGCGTGCGCGCCAGGCCGTTGATGACCAGCGCCGCGCACACGACCGCCACCACGCCGGAGACATCCAGCACCTCGTTGCCGAACAGGAATAGCGGATAGGGTACCGCCAGCGTCAGCGCCGTTTCGGCGGTGGCGATGTTGCTCATCGCCGGCAGCAGGAAGGCGACCGCGCGGCCGACCACCAGGCCCAGCAGCACGCCGCCGCCGAAGGAGATGCCGAGTTCGCGAAAGCCTGCGCTCCAACTGGCTTCGGCGCCATGACCGGTGAGCATGCCGGTCAGCACGCCAACCAGCGCGATCGCGGCGGCGTCATTCAACAGGCTTTCGCCCTCCACCAGCCGGATCAGGCGGCCGGGCGCGCCGACTTCGCGGAAGATGCCGATCACCGCTGCCGGATCGGTGGTGGCGACGATGGCGCCGACCAGCAGGCACACCACCCAGCCTTGCGGCGCCGCCATGCCGAGCGCGAAGCCGATGACGCCGGTGGCGACGAATACCGCCACCACTGCCAGCAGCAGGATCGGTGCTGCATCCTGCAGCATGCTGCGCACATCGACCGTCAGTGCCACCTGGAACAGCAGTGGCGGCAGGAACAGCCACAAATACGCTTCGGCCGGCAAGACCGGATCCACCAACGGAGTAAAGAAAAAATGGGCGAAGTCGGGCGCGATCGAATCAACCGTCACATAACTGGCGCCGAGCGCGATTCCGGCCAGTGACAGCAATGTCGATTCCGGCGCGCCGATGCGTGCGGCGACGACCTGGATCACGCTCACGACTGCCAGCAGGCAACCCAGCAGTACCAGCAGTTCGGTCAGTGCAGGCATGGCTTCCAGCCCGCCGCGCTTCGCTGCAGGCGATGAATCGGCCTGACGCGCCCGGTCCGAAACTTTTCATGTCGGGGGGCAATTGGCATCATGTTCAGAAGTGTGCGGACGGGAACGCAAGCCTGTCATGATATACAAAAACCTCCAAGCCGCGCTTCGCCTCCACCCGAATCCAGGCTGTGTCGACGCGCTGATGGCAGACAGGCGCCGATGGGGTATATTTTCCATCGTGCATCGCTTTTTTGAGTGGTGCATCGCAACATAGGATATGGTTGCTATATGTAAAAAGCATCTTTACAATTTGCCAAAGCGTGAAATGAATTGCTGCGATGTGAAATAATAATTATTCGAATCCGATGTCGCCGCGTGGGGTTTTTTTGCAGTTCAACCAGGGAGGAAACATGGAACGTCGTTCGTTTTTGAAGAAGGCCGCAATCGGTGCGTCGGCCGGTGCCATCGCCGCGCCGGCGCTGGCGCAATCGCTGCCGACGCTGAACTGGCGCCTGGCGTCGAGCTTCCCGAAGACGCTGGACACGGTGTATGGCGCCTCGGAAGCATTCTGCAAGCGGGTCGGCCAACTGACCGGCGGCAAGCTGAACATCCGCCCCTTCGCCGGCGGCGAAATCGTGCCGGCGCTGCAGGTGATGGACGCGGTGCAGGCCGGCACCATCGAAATGGGCCACACCGCGCCTTACTATTACTTCGGCAAGGATCCGACTTTCGCCTTCGACTGCGCGGTCCCGTTCGGCTTGAACTCGCGCCAGCAAACAGCCTGGATGGACCAGGGCGGCGGCCTGGCGCTGATGCGCGAGTTCTACAAGGACTACGGCATCATCCAGTTCCAGGGAGGTAACAGCGGCACCCAGATGGGTGGCTGGTTCCGCAAGGAAATCAAGACCGTGGCCGATCTGCAGGGCCTGAAGATGCGTATCGGGGGCTACGGCGGCCGCGTGGTGGCGCGTCTGGGCGTGGTGCCGCAGCAGATCGCCGCCGGCGACATCTATCCGGCGCTGGAAAAGGGCACGATCGATGCCGCCGAATGGATCGGTCCGCACGACGACGAGAAACTCGGCCTCTACAAGGTCGCGCCGCACTACTATGCGCCGGGCTGGTGGGAGCCGAGCACCCAGTTCTCCTTCTACGTCGGCATCAAGCAGTGGGAAAAACTGCCGAAGGAATACCAGTATGCAATCGAGACTGCGGCCTATGAGGCGCATGTGACGATGCAGGCCTCCTATGATGCGCAAAACCCGGTGGCGCTGGCGCGGCTGTTGCGCAACGGCGTGAAGCTGCACTCGTTCTCGAAGGAGATCATGGAAGCCTGCTACAAGGCGGCCAACGAGGTCAACGAAGAGGAAGCGGCGAAGAATGCCAAGTTCAAGAAGGTGTATGAGCCGTGGAAGCGCTTCCGTCAGGACATCAACCAGTGGTTCTCGGTGGCCGAGGCGCCGCTGCAGAACTTCATGATCAGCCACCGCTAATAATCGTTTTCCCCATCGTAGAAGCCCCGCGGCGCGCGAGCGTCGCGGGGCTTTTTCATGGCGGCGCCAACAGGCTGAACTGACCCGGAGGTGAAAGCCCCGGTTCGCACGACAAGGGGAACAACTGACCGAACGTCAGGGGCGCGGGCAAATGCGAATATCTGAAGGAAGCTGAACGCAAAGCGCTGGCCTGACGAACCGGAAACCGATGCGGGTCCGCACAGCGGAGTGAGGTGACCATTATCAGCAATACCCGACGCTTGTAGAGGACGCAATGTGCGCTATGGTAATGGAACTGACCCAATTGATTGGTGGCAATGAAAATCTTTCTTGGGAGCGCCAGCCGGCGCGTGGTTCAGGCCGGAAAAGCTGCCATGCCAGACTGAAGATGTCGTTATACTCCTGATTAAAGGACTGAATTCTGTATATAAAATCTGACTGATTTACATATACCCGTCAATTGGCGGGCTGGATGTTACCCGGCTTTGCGTCGCCATGGCTAACAGGAAGAGATCGGGGCTTGCACTCGGCACCGGCTGCTGAAGACAAAAAAAATCCGCAAGCATGGCTTGCGGATTAAGAGCGATGAGTTGCGCGAACAAAGGCTTATTTGCTCTCCGGCTCACTCGAAAAGTTTAACTGTAGTTCCCCGCTATCGCCGGAGAAGCTGGGCGCCAAATCGGGCGTGCCATAGCCGGGGCGCGGCATGTCCAGCTTTAGTTCGATTTTTTCCTTCATGTCGGTTTTCTTGGCGACCGAAATGATTTGCGGGAATGCCAGGATCAGCGCCACCATGATCACCTGGATCGTGACGAACGGAATCGCGCCCCAGTAAATATCGGCGGTGGTGACCTCCTTCGGCGCCACCGAGCGCAGATAGAACAACGCGAAGCCAAAGGGCGGATGCATGAACGAGGTCTGCATGTTGATGCTGATCAGGACCCCGAACCAGATCAGATCGATCCCCATCTTGTCGGCCACCGGTCCCACCAACGGCACCAGGATGAAGGCCAGCTCGAAGAAATCGAGGAAGAAGGCCAGGCCGAAGAACAGGATGTTGACCACGATCAGGAAACCAGCAGTGCCGCCCGGCAGCGAAGTCAGCAGATGCTCCACCCACAAGTCGCCGTTGACGCCGCGGAACACCAGCGAAAACACCGACGAGCCGATCAGGATGAACATCACGAAGGAGGACAGGCGGGCGGTCGAATTCATCGCCTGTTTCAGCAAGTCCCAGGACAGGCGGCGGTTCATCAGCGCCAGCACCAGCGCGCCGACCGCGCCCATGCCGCCACCTTCGGTCGGGGTGGCGACGCCGATGAAGATCGTGCCCAGCACCAGGAAGATCAGGGCCAGCGGCGGGATCAGCACGAACACCACCTTCTCCGCCATGCGCGACAGCAGGCCCAGTTTCAGCTTACGGTTGAGGACCGCCAGCAGGAAGGCGCCGATGATGCCCAGGCTGGCCGAGAAGATCGCGACTTCATCTGCAGCCAGGGTCGGGTGGTTGACGCGGTACAGCTCGGCAATCGCGAACGCAACCCCGATCGTGCCGGCGAACAGCAGCAGCAGCGAGCGCACGCCGGAAGCGCCGTTCGGCTCGTGCAGGTTGCGCGCGGCGGCCGGCAGCGCCGGCACCCAGTGCGGCTTCGCCAGCGAGCACAGGAAAATGTAACCGGCATACATCGCCGTCAGCAGCAGACCCGGGATGAAGGCGGCCTGGTACATGTCGCCCACCGAGCGTCCCAACTGGTCGGCCATGACAATCAACACCAGCGATGGCGGGATGATTTGCGCCAGCGTGCCGGAGGCGGCGATGACGCCGGTCGCGACCCGCTTGTCGTAACCGTAGCGCAGCATCACCGGCAGCGAGATCAGGCCCATCGAGATCACCGAAGCGGCCACGACGCCAGTGGTGGCGGCCAGCAAGGCGCCGACGAAAATCACCGCGTAGGCGACGCCGCCGCGCAAGGGGCCGAACAATTGGCCGATGGTGTCCAGTAGGTCCTCGGCCATGCCGGAGCGTTCCAGGATCAGGCCCATGAAGGTAAAGAACGGAATCGCCAGCAGCGTGTCGTTGGCCATGATGCCGAACAGGCGGTTGGGCAGGGCTTGTAGCAGTTCCGGCTTCAACAGGCCCAGCTCGATGCCAACCAGGCCAAAGAACAGGCCATTGGCGGCCAGGGAAAACGCGACCGGGAAACCGGAAAGCAGGAACACGACCAGGGCGCCGAACATGATCGGCGCCATATTGGTAATCAGAAATTCAGTCATGGATATCCTCGTCCCCTTAATCGATCTGGTTTGCGGCCTTGATCGCCGCGATTTCTTCTTCCGGCGTGACCGCGTGCTTGTCGAAGGCGTTGGCCTCGACTTTGCCCAGCAGGTAGCCGATGCGCTTGATCAGTTCCGAAAAGCCCTGCAAGGCGAGCAGGAAGAAGCCGACCGGAATCAGCAGCTTGGCCGGCCAGACGATCAGGCCGCCGGAGTTGCTGGAGTATTCCTGATTCTGGATCGACAGCATGGCGTAGGGGATCGAGTAGTATAGGATCAGCAGCGTGACCGGCAGCAGGAAAAGCAGGAAGCCGAAGATGTCGATCCAGACCTGGGTGCGCTTCGAGAAGCGGCCGGCGATGACGTCGATGCGCACGTGTTCGTTGCGGCGCAGCGTGTAGGAGGCGCCCAGGAAGAACACCGCGCCATACAGATACCACTGGACTTCCAGCCACGAGTTGGAACTCATGTTGAACGCATAGCGCACGCTGGCGTTGCCGGCGCAGATCAATACCGCCAGCAGCAGTGCCCAGCTGACGCCGTGCCCAACCTGCTCATTGATCCAGTCGATCAGGCGCGAAATTGCAAGAAAAAAAGACATGGTGGTCGTCTCCTCCATCGGTTGAAAACCTGGCTCGCAGCGCCTATCGTTCTAATTCGTTTTTATAGTTGTGATAGTTGCCCGGCGCGCGGCAACGGAAGTATACGATATTTCATAGAACGAAATCTACTTTCATTTAGTGAATTATTTTGTAGATTGCCTGATTTTATTTATTGCAACACGCAGGCACGCTTGACGCACCCGATCAGCGCCCTCGGTTTCCCTTCGGACGTGTTGCGCATCCTGCCAAAGCAAAAAAAAAGCGCGGAAACCCGCGCCAGTACATCATCCGCCTAAGTAGGCATCAATTACTTTTGGATTATGCAGCAGGTTGGAACCGCTGTCGGCCAGGACGATCTTGCCTGTTTCCAACACATAACCGCGTTGCGCGATGCGCAATGCCTGTCTCACATTTTGCTCGACCAGGAAGATGGTCAGCCCGGTCTGATTGATTTCTTTCAATACCCGGAAAATTTCCTGCACCAGCAGCGGCGCCAGCCCCATCGACGGTTCATCCAGCAGCAGCACGCGCGGCTTGGCCATCAGGGCGCGGGCGATGGCGAGCATCTGCTGTTCGCCGCCCGAGAGATTGCCGGCCAGGCCATTGGCGCGGTTTTTCAATACCGGGAACAGCGCGTAGGCCCACTCCATGTCGCGCGCCACCTGCGCCTTGTCGCGCCGGGTGTAGGCGCCCAGTTCAAGGTTTTCGCGCACCGTCAGCGTGGTCAGGATCGCGCGTCCTTCGGCTACCTGCACCACACCGCTTTGGACGATGCGGTGCGGCGACAGTTTGGTCAGGTCTACACCATCCAGCATGACCTGGCCGCGCGCCGGCTTCAGCAAGCCCGAAATCGCCAGAAGCGCCGTACTTTTGCCAGCGCCGTTGGCGCCGACCAATGCGGTAATCTCGCCTTCGTTCAGCGTCAGGTCAATTCCCTTGACCGCTTCGATATGGCCGTAGGAAACCGCGAGATCGGTGATGCGCAGAATTTCCTTCACTCTTTCGCTCATGCGTCTTCTTCCTTGCCCAGGTACGCTTCGATGACTTCCGGATTGTTCTTGATTTCGTCCGGCGGTCCTTCGGCGATGATGCGGCCGAAGTTCAGCACCGCGACGCGGTCGCACAAGCCCATTACGAAGCGCATGTCGTGTTCGATCAGGAAAACGCTGAAGCCGCGTTGCTTGATGTTCAGGATTTCAACCATCAATTCCGATTTTTCGGCCGGATTCATGCCGGCTACCGGCTCGTCCAGCAGCAGCAGTTTCGGCTTGGTCGCCAGCGCGCGCGCAAATTCCAGCCGGCGCTGCTCGCCGTATGACAGGCTATCGGCCAGCATCGCCGCCTTGTGATCGAGCTTGACCCAGGACAGCAGTTCCAGCGCCCGTTCGCGCGCCGCCGCTTCGATCTTGCGGAACGAGGGGAGGTTGAGCAGCAAACTGGAAAAACCGTAATCGAGGTGGTCGTGCATGCCGACCACGACGTTTTCCAGCAGCGTCATTTCCTTGAAAATGCGGATGTTCTGGAAGGTGCGGGCGATACCCAGTTCGGTAATCCGGTGCGGCGGAATCTGGCCCAGATCCTGGCCGTCGAATTCGATGCTGCCGGCCGTAGCGCGCAGCAAGCCGGTCGCCAGGTTGAAGACGGTGGTCTTGCCGGCACCGTTAGGGCCAATCAGGCCGAAGATGCCGCCTTGGGGCACGCTGAGATTAACGTTCGACAGTACTTGCAGGCCGCCGAAATTCTTGCTGATTTGATTGAAGTTCAGCATTACCGATCCTTCCGTACCTGGCGCCGCTGCCAGAAGGCATGAATCCGGCGCGGGTCCCAGATGCCGTTGGGCAGATACAGCACGACGACGATCAGAATCAAGCCATTGATGGCAAGGCGGAATTCCTTGAGATAGCGCAACACCTCCGGCAGCAGTGTCAGGATCGTGCCACCGATGGTTGGGCCGATCAGGTTGCCGACCCCGCCGAATACCGCCATGGTCAGGATATCCACGGCATTTTCAAAGGCATAATTGTTGGGGCCGATGGTAAACGTATAGTGCGCGTTGAGGCCGCCGGCAACTCCGGCGATGGCAGCACCCAGCACGAACGCGAACAGTTTATAGGCCGGGACGTTGACGCCCATCAGGCGCGCCGCCACTTCATCGGCCTTGATCGCCTCGAAGGCGCGGCCAATCTTCGAGCGCCGGATGCGTGCGAGGATGAATAGGGTCGCCGCCAGCAGCAGCAGGATGTGCCAGAACTCGGTCTTCAGCGGAATGCCGTTCAGCCCCATCGGGCCGCCGGTGATTTCCATGTTCAGCACGATCACGCGCACCACCTCGCCGAAGCCGAGCGTGGCCATTGCCAGATAGACGCCCGACAGCCGCAGCGTCGGAATGCCGATGATCAACGCCACCAGTGCCGGCAGCACCGCGCCGGCGGCGAGCGCAACCGGGAACGGCAAGCCGCTCTGCATGCTGATCATCGCCGCCGTGTAGGCGCCGATTCCCATGAAGGCCGCATTGGCCAGCGACAGCAAGCCGCACGATAGCGTGACGTAAATCGATAGCGCCAGCATCGCATTGACGCCGATCCCATACACCACGGCGCTGTAGGTCGCCCAGAATCCTTCCCACCATTCAAGCATGTCAGGCCTTTCTTTCCAGTACTTTGCCAAACATGCCCGAAGGCCTGACCAACAAAATCAGGAACAGTAATCCGAATGCGACTGCATCGCGGAAGTCGCTGGAAATGTAGGCTACCGTCAGCACTTCGGCGAAACCAAGGAACAGGCCGCCGATCATGGCGCCGCGGATATCGCCCATGCCGCCCAGGATGATCACGGCGATGCCCTTATGCAGCATCGGCTGTCCCATGAACGGCGAAATCGCGTTGAATGACAGACCGACCAGCACGCCAGCGGCGCCGCCCAGCGCCGCGGCGGCAAACGAGGTCAGGTAAAACAGGCCTTCAACGTTGATGCCGAGCAGATAGGCTGCTTTCGGCGATTCGGCGATGGCGCGCAACGCGCGGCCCAGCTGCGTGCGGCGCATGACGATCAGCAGGATCACCATTAGCGCCAAGGAAATGCCGACGATGCCTATCTGCAACTCGGTCAGGTGCAGATGGCCCCAGTTGAAGCTTTGTTCCGGAATCGTGCCGACCGGGAAGCGCTTGTTTTCGGCGCCGAACAAGCCCTGTGCCAGATTGGTCAGCATGATGGCGACACCGATGGTGGCGATCATCGGAATCAGGTGCGAGACGTTGCGCGCTCGCAGCGGCCTCAGAATCAGATAGTCGACTGCCAGACCGATGGCGCCGGCCACCAGCATCGCGGTCAGCAATGCCAGCCAAAGCGGTAGCGCCAGCTTTTCCACCAGCAGCAGCGCGGAATAGCTGCCCAGCATGAAGATCGCGCCATGCGAGAGGTTGATCACGCCCAGCACGCCGAATATCAGCGTGAAGCCCAGCGCAAAGAGTGCGTAGACGCTGCCCAATGACAGCGCATTGATTAGTTGTTGTTCGAGCATGGTGCCTGCAGATTAAAACGGAGGCATTTTTGGCGGTAGCCAAAAATGCCTCGTTGATCCCTGCTGAAAGGAGGTGCCTTCAGCGCGTCATCTTTCGAGTGTGCCCGAAATTGGTGCCGGCGCTTACCTTACTTCAGCAATACAAATTTGTTGCCCTTGGCGATGTTGACGATGGCGTCTTGTTGCGCATCGTAACCGACCGGTTTGCCATCCTTGGAGGCGGGCGCCGGGCGGAACGAGAAGGGGCCAGTGGCGCCATCCCATTTCACTGCGGGCAACGCTTTCGCCAGCGCGGCGCGGTCTGCCTCCAGGTTGCCGGACAGCTTCACGCCTTTCAGAGCTTCGGCCATGATATGCAGCGCGTCAAACGCTTGCGCCGCGAACTGGTCCGGATCAGCCTTGAACTTGGCTTGGTAGGCGGCCATGAAGGCCTTGTTGGCGGGCGCGGTGTTTTCCGCTGACCAGGGGCTGCCCATGATGGTGTCGTCGGCCGCTTCCTTGGCGATGTCGAACAGTTTCGGCGAGTTAAAGCCGTTGCCGCCGATGAACGGCTGCTTCATGCCGAGCGAACGGGTTTGCAGGATGATGTTGCCGGCTTCCTCGGCCAGGCAGGAACAGACGATGGCGTCCGGATTGGTGGCCTTGATCTTGGTCAGTTGGGCCTTGAAGTCGACATCGCCCTTGGCATAGGTTTCGGTGGTGGTAACCGGAATCTTCTGCTCGGTCAGCGCAACCTTGAAGGCATCGTAGCCGGCCTTGGTGAAGGCATCATCGTTGCCGTAGATGACCGCGACCTTCTTCAGGCCGAAATGTTTGACCGCAACGCGGGTGGTGACCGGCAGCACGTCCGATTCCATCACCGAGTTGCGGAATGTGTATGGGCCCATCGCGGTAATGCCGTCGGCAGTATTGCTGGTGCCGAATACCACGACCTTGGCAGCGTTGGCGATCGGATCGGCGGCGAATGCCGAATTCGACAGCGTCGGGCCGAATACCGCCAGCACTTTATCCTGGAAAATCAGTTTCTTGAAAACGTTGATCGCTTCCTCTTTTTTGCCCTGCTCATCCTCAACGATCAGCACCAGCTTGTTGCCGTTGACGCCGCCCTTGGCGTTGATTTCCTCGGCTGCCAGCGTGAAGCCGTTGCGAATCGCGGTGCCGTATTTTCCGGCCGGTCCGGTCAGGGCTTCGGCAACGCCCAGCTTGATATCGGCGGCGACAGCCGAACTGATGAGCCCGGCTCCGATCAGGAGCAAAGGCAAGGTCTTGAGCAATTGGTGGATGCGCATCTGTGTTCTCCGAGGGGTTAAAGTTGTTATGTGGTCTGCCAGCGCTGCAACATGGTCCCACTACCGCCGCATGGCATAACGATCATTTTTACCGGCAGTCGGATTGCGGTACATTGCAAGCGAATGCCCGTCAGACTGCGCATTATGCCACCAGCATTGCCCGGTTTAAACTGGTTTGTTTCCGGCTGGACTGTTTTGGCGGAGAAAAAAAATGCCAAAACGCAACGCTAAAGCGCTGTTCTGCCAATGCGGATCGAGCCCGGCAAGAGGCGGGTGGCTTTAGTTACAAATAATATACAGGGTACGGTATTTTTTGATGTCGTCATAATAACGGCGTATTTATGGTTGTTTTGCACCATACTCCTGGTAATTTATTTGTTTCTGAGTAAATAGCGTGCTGTTTCTGACGCCGGGCGCGCACGCTGTGCCGATTGTCGGTAGAATTTCGCCCGTCATTGGGGAGTAGCCGTCCTTCCTCCGGAAGGAGCCCGCGTCAACATACTTGGCCGTTCGGTCATGGCGCAGGCAGTTCCCGACCTGGCGAGACCTTTGACCATGGCGCCTCCGGACTGGCCGGGGATGCGCTATGGTCATGGGTTTTCGGTCCGGCCTGGGAGCATGTAATTGGAAGCATTTCTCGTCTCGACCGGCATCGTAGCCCTCGCCGAAATCGGCGACAAAACCCAGCTGCTGGCCTTTATCCTGGCGGCCAAATTCCGCAAACCGCTACCGATCGTCCTCGGCATCCTGGTCGCAACCCTGGTCAATCACGGACTGGCCGGCGCGCTGGGCGCCTGGATTCCGTCGCTGCTGGAGCCGCAGACCATGCGCTGGCTGCTCGGCATTTCGTTCCTGGCGATGGCGGTCTGGATCCTGATCCCGGACAAATTCGACGAGGCGGATGCGCGTCTGGCGCAGTTCGGCGTCTTCGGCACCACGCTGATCGCATTCTTCCTGGCGGAGATGGGCGACAAGACCCAGGTCGCCACGGTCGCGCTGGCGGCGCAATACCACAGCCTGCTGGCAGTGGTGGCCGGCACCACGCTGGGCATGATGATCGCCAACGTGCCGGCGGTGTTGCTGGGCGGACGCATCGCAAACCGGGTCCCGGTGCGCGTAGTGCATGGAATCGCTGCCGCGATCTTCGCGCTGCTGGGAATCGCGACGCTATTGGGAGCGGGCGAGCGGCTCGGGTTTTAAGCGCCTGGGCATACGGTGCTCACTTGGCGGCCGGCGGCAAGACCAGCTTCAGTTCAGCATTGGCCGGCGGATAGCACACGCCGGTTTTTTCATGGCAGCCTTGCCAGGACGCCACCAGGGTAAAACGGCTTGCGGTCGGAGCTCGCTCCAGCGCGATTTCCGCCGGCGCCGCCTGTTCGTAAACTTCGGTGGCGCCGAAGGTCGGGTCATTCTTGACCTTGCCGGCCGGCAGCCGCACCGCCTGGATGGCGACGCCGTTGGAATCCTTGACCGCAAAGTGGATCCGGTTGCGATAAAGGTAGTAACCGCTGGCCGGAATCAGTTCCGCCACCAGTGTCGTCGGGTTCCTGAAACTCGTCTTCAGGCGGAAGGCTTGCTCCGGTTCCAGCAGCTGGTCCTGCTTCGGCTGCAGCAGGTCGGTCAGGCGTTTTTGCAGGCCCGGTGCCGACGATTGCTGGGCCAGGCTGGCCTGCTGGCTGCCGGCGACGAGCAGGGCCAACGCCACTGCCAGGCGTTGAAATTGGTTTTTCGTGAACATACGGATTCCTTTCCTGAATGGCCGCTGCCGGCAATCTTACGTTGCAGCCGTGCGTAGCCGCAGCGCGTTCGTGATCACCGACACCGAGCTCAGGCTCATCGCCAGCGCGGCGATCATGGGCGACAGCAAATGCCCGCTGAACGGGTACAACAGGCCGGCGGCGAGCGGGATTCCGAGCGCGTTATAGACGAATGCAAAGCCGAGATTCTGCCGCATATTGCGCACGGTTTCAGTCGACAGGACTTGCGCGCGTGCGATGCCGCGCAAGTCGCCCTTGACCAGGGTCACGTGGGCGCTCTGGATGGCGACGTCGGTGCCGGTGCCCATGGCGATGCCGACATTGGCGCGCGCCAGCGCCGGTGCGTCGTTGATGCCGTCGCCAGCCATGGCCACGATCCTGCCCTCGGCCTGCAGGCGCTCCACCAGCTGCAGCTTGTCCTGTGGCTTGACCTCGCCGTATACCTGGTCGATGCCCAGTTTGGCGGCGATCGCGCGTGCCGTGGTAAGGCCATCGCCGGTGGCCATGATGACGGTAATGTTGGCCGCCTGGAGGCTGGCCAGCGCTTCCGCGGTGGTCGACTTGATCGGATCGGACACCGCGATCAAGCCGGCCAGGCGCCCGTCCAGCGCCAGGTACATGACGCTGGCGCCTTCGCCGCGCAGCGCTTCGGCTTGCTGTTGCAGCACGCGCCACTCGACCTTTTCATCGTCCATCAGCACTGTATTCCCCAGTGCGATGCGGCGGCCGGACACTATCCCGCGCACACCGATGCCACTGGACGATTCGAAGCTTTCCGCCTTGTCGAGCGCCAGCCCGCGTTGGCGCGCCTCGGCAACGATCGCGTGCGCCAGCGGGTGTTCGCTGCCCTGGTCGATGCTGGCGGCGATCCGCAGCACGTCTTCTTCGCCGAAGCCCGGCGCCGGGATGGCGCGATCGAACGCCGGCTTGCCGGCCGTCAGCGTGCCGGTCTTGTCGACGATCAGCGTATCGACCCGGCGCATGTCCTCGATCGCGGCGGCGTCGCGAAACAGGATGCCCTGGGTCGCCGCGCGGCCGGTGGCGGCCATGATCGACATCGGCGTCGCCAGTCCAAGCGCGCACGGGCAGGCAATGATCAGCACCGATACCGCCGTGACGAAGCCGAATACCCAGCTCGGCCCGGAGCCGAACAGGCCCCAGCCGAGCAGCGTCAGCAGCGCGATACCGATCACGGCCACCACGAAGTAGCCGGCCACCACGTCCGCCAGGCGCTGCATCGGCGCCCGCGAGCGCTGCGCCTGCGCGACCATCTGCACGATTTGCGACAGCATGGTTTGGGCGCCGACTTTTTCCGCGCGCATCACCAGGCTGCCGCTGGCGTTGAGCGTGGCGCCGATCAACTTGTCGCCGGGGCGTTTGGTGACGGGAATCGGTTCGCCGGTCAGCATCGCTTCGTCGATCGCGCTTTCGCCTTCGGTGACGACGCCGTCCACCGGCACCTTCTCGCCGGGCCGCACGCGCAAGGTGTCGCCGATGTGGACATGGCTTAGCGGCACGTCTTCTTCGGTGCCATCGACGCCGATGCGGCGCGCCATCTTGGGCGCCAGCCCGAGCAGGGCCTTGATGGCGGCCGAGGTTTGCGCGCGCGCCCGCAGTTCGAGGATTTGCCCGAACAATGTCAGGGAAATGATGACGGCCGCCGCTTCGAAATAGACGCCGATGCGCCCGTGCTCGAGGAAGGCCGGCGGAAACAGGCCGGGAGCAACCGTGGCCACCACGCTGTAGGCGTAGGCGGCGGCGACGCCGAAGCCGATCAGGGTCCACATGTTCGGGTGGCGGCGCAGGATAGACTGTGCCCAGCGCACGAAAAACGGCCAGCCGGCCCACAGCACCACCGGGGTACTGGCCACCAGTTCGATCCAGTTTTGATGGGGCAGCCCCATCGGGAAAAACACATGGCCGAACATCGCCAGCACGAATACCACCAGGGTCAGCGGCAGGGTCCACCAGAAGCGCCGCTTGAAATCGGTCAATTCCGGATTTTCGCCCTCGTCCAGGGCCGGCATCACCGGTTCCAGCGCCATGCCGCAGAGCGGGCAGTTACCCGGAGCCGGCTGGCGGATTTCCGGATGCATCGGGCAGGTGTAAATCGTCCCCGGCGGGGCCGCTTGCGCCGGCGGCGGCAGCGCGGAACCGACGTAGGCCGATGGTTCGCTGCGGAATTTCTCCATGCAACGGCTGCTGCAAAAATAGTATTTCTTGCCGGCGTACTCGATTTCCTTGTCCCGGTCGGCGGCGACTTGCATGCCGCATACCGGATCGGTAAACGGCTTGCCGGTCTCGCGCGTACCGTGGTCGTGCCCTGGAGGCGCTGCGGAACCCTGGTGGTGGTGATCATGAGCAACGTGGGTGTGCATACTTTGTTCCCGAGTTGGTTTTTTGGTACGACCGATACGAATTCTGCGCCAAAGTGCGCGCCGCGGCATTGCGCTATCTCGTTTCTTCCAGTTGCATCACAGTAAATTGGCCGCCCACCTTGTCGGCGGTAAAGCGAATCTTGTCGCCCACCTTGAGCTGATCGAGCATGGCCGGGTCCTTGACGCGGAATACCATCGTCATGGGCGGCATGTCGAGATTTTTCAGTTCGCCGTGGCGGATCGTGAGTTTGCCGGCATCCTTGTCGATTTTCCGGACTTCGCCTTCCGCCATGGCGGTGGCCGGCTGCGCGGTCTGGGTGGGTTCGGCAATGGCGGCCGCGGCCTGCGCCGGTATCCATGCTGCGGCGGACAATGCCAGGCTGGCGGCCGCGACGAGTTTGGCTAAAGTTTCCATCGTGCTTTTCCTGTACTTATTTTCCGGTGTAGTGCTGGTATACCTTGCGGCGGCCGTTGGCCTGAACCAGAAATACGTCGTAAGGATCATTGCGATGGCCTTCCATTCCGGGTGAGCCCATCGGCATCGCCGGCACCGCGAGGCCGCGCGCCTTCGGCCGCTCCGCCAGCAGGCGCCGGATCTCGCGTGCCGGCACGTGCCCTTCGATCGCATAGCCATTCACCATGCCGGTGTGGCAGGAACCGAGTTCCTGAGGTATGCCGAATTTTTCTCGGTAGTCCGAGGGATTGGCGACATCCTGCGCCTTGACCGTGAAGCCATTGTCCTGCAAATGCTTGACCCATTCGGTGCAGCAGCCGCAGGTGGCACTCTTGTACACCTCGATCACGGGTGCTGCGGCATGGGCGGTCAAGTGTGCGCCGAGGGCGGCGGCCAGGATGCCCTGTAAAACGGTGCGTCGTTGCATGAATTGCTCCTGTGTCAGTTGGTTACGGTGATTTTGCCGATCATGCCGGCTTCGAAGTGACCGGGCGCGAGGCAGCCGTAGTTGAATTCGCCACCTTTGTTGAACTGCCAGACCATCTCTTCCTGGCCGCCCGGTTTGACATGCGCCATGTACGGTTCGTCGTGTTCCATTTCCGGGTTCTTGCGCATCAGATCGCCATGCGCTTTGAGTTCCTCCAGCGTGCCGAGCACCATTTCATGCAAGGCCTGCCCCCGGTTTTTCACGATGAATCGGATGGTTTCGCCTTGCTTGATCCGAATCTCCGATGGCCGGAAGCGCATGCTGTCGTCCATGTCGATGGCAATCGTACGGGTGACCTTCTGCGGGTCTCCTTCTCTGCCGAATGCATGCTGTTCGGCGGCGATAGCGGTACCTGCTTTCGTTGCATGGGCCTCTCCGTGCGCCAGTGCGGGCGGAGCCGCCATGGCCAGCGCAGTCGCCAGCATGGCGAGCGAGAGGCGCGAGACCAAGATTGACGATTTTTTCATGTAATTCCTTCCGGCTTGGTGTGTGTGGGAAAAAGTGATCAATGGTGGCCGCCATGAGCCAAAGGCTTGCGTACCGTCATTTCGACATTCCCTGCTTTGCCGGCGCCCGGCATCGACTGTCCACCCGCGGTGCTGCTGCGCGCCGCTGCGGGGAGGTCGCCCTGCCACTCGTAGGCCACCGTGCCGGCCGGATGCCGGTACTCGCCCGGGTCCTTATAGTCGCCCGGCTTCTGCTCCTTGCGCACCTTGAGCACGGTGAACATGCCGCCCATCTCGACGCCGCCGAACTGGCCCTGACCGCTCATCATCGGCAAGGTGTTGTCCGGCAAGGGCATTTCCATCTCGCCCATGTCCGCCATGCCGCGCTCGCCCATCACCATGTAGTCGGGCACCAGCTGGTTGATTTTGCGGGCGATGCCGCGCTGGTCGACGCCGATCATGGTCGGCACGCCATGCCCCATCGGGTTCATCGTGTGATGGGATTTGTGGCAGTGGAAGGCCCAGTCGCCGGGCTCGGTGGCATCGAACTCGATCGCGCGCATCTGGCCGACGGCAATGTCGGTGGTGACTTCCGGCCAGCGCGAAGCGGGTGGCGTCCAGCCGCCGTCGGTACCGGTGACGACGAATTCGTGGCCATGCAGGTGAATCGGATGATTCGTCATCGTCAGGTTGCCGCAGCGGATACGGACCCGATCGCCCTGGCGCACCACCAGCGGGTCGATGCCGGGGAACACGCGGCTGTTGAAGGTGAACAGATTGAAGTCCAGCATCGTGTTCACCCTGGGCGTATAGCTGCCGGGATCGATGTCGTAGTTGTTGAGCAGGAAGACGAAGTCGCGGTCGACCCTCATGAACTCGGGGTTCTTCGGATGCGTGACCCAGAACCCCATCATGCCCATCGCCATCTGAGTCATCTCGTCGGCGTGCGGGTGATACATGAAGGTGCCGGGCCGCCGCGCGATGAACTCATAGACGAAGGTCTTGCCGGCCGGGATCGGCGGCTGGGTCAGGCCGGTCACGCCATCCATGCCGTTCGGCAGCCGCTGGCCGTGCCAGTGGATGCTGGTGTGCTCCGGCAGCTTGTTGGTGACGAAGATGCGCACGCGGTCGCCTTCCACCACTTCGATGGTCGGTCCCGGTGACTGGCCGTTGTAGCCCCACAGATTCGCCTTCATGCCGGGCGCCAGCTCGCGCACCACCGGCTCCGCCACCAGATGGAACTCCTTGACGCCCTGGTTCATGCGCCAGGGTAGTGACCAGCCGTTCAGCGTGACCACCGGGTGATAGGGGCGGCCATTGGGCGGCGCCAGCGGCGCCTGGGTGGCTGCCTTGTCCATCATCGGTGCCTCGGGGAGCGAGGCGGCGCCGACGCGACTGACGAGACCGGCGCCAACCACGGCCGCCGCGCCAGTGAAAAAATTTCTGCGTGAAACCATTGTTGTTCCTCTCAGTGTGCCGGCGTAGCGGCATCGCCGGAAGCCGCCGCGCGCAGAGCGCCGCCGTTGCCGTTGATGGCGGCCTGCAGATCGGTCTCCGCTATCCAGAAGTCGCGTTGCGCTTGGATCGCAGCATTGACGCTGTTGACCTGGGCTTGCGCATCGGTCAGGAGCTCGAAGACGCTGGCGAGCATGCCGTTGTAGCGCAGCAGCACCTCTTCGGAAATCTTCTTGCGCAAGGGCACCGCTTCATCACGATAGTGGCGCGCCAAGTCGTAGCTGGTGCGATACGCGGAATAGGCTTCGCGCACTTCCGAGCGGGCCCGGATCGCGCTGTCGGCGGTACGATGGACGGCGCTCATGTACAGTGCTTCTGCCTTGGCGGTGCGGGCGCTGCCCCAGTCGAAGACCGGCAGTTCGAGCGCTATCTGATAGCCGTTCTCGCGCGGTTTGCCGCTCACGCTCTTGTTCGCGTAACCGGCGTCGAGCACGTTGACGAATCCGGTCGCCTTGCTCAGCCCGAGTGCGCTGGCGGTCGCCTCGGCCTCGCGCCTGGCGCTTTGCACGTCCAGCCGTTGCGCTATCGCCTGCGATTCCACATCGCTTGCCTGGTTGGGCGCTGGCGGCAAGTCGGGCAGGCGCTCCGGCAATTGATACGCGGTATGCGCACCCCACAGGCCCATGAGCCGCGTCAGCCGTTCGCGCGCGGCGGTGGCGTTGTGGCGCGCGCGCGCACTCTGCGCCGTGGCGTCGGCATAGAACAGGTGTTCGCGCGCCTGGTCCAGCTTGCTCCAGTTGCCGACCCTGGCCATGCGATCGGCCAGCTCGGCGCCGGCTTCGGCGGCCTTGCCTACCTGTTCCGTGTATTGAACGGTCTGCCGGGCGGCGACTGCGTTGAAATAGGCGCGCCGGGTATCGGCGGCAAGCTGCACCGCTTGCGCCGCGGTTTGCAGCTTGGCCTGCTCGAAACGCCTTTGCTCGATTCCGCTGCGGATCGGCAAGGTCAGTAAGCCGACCAGGTCGAACATGATGCTGCGGTCAATTTCGATCTCGTCGCCGCCGCGCATGCGTGCGAAGGAAAAGCCCGGATTGCGCAGCCGGCCGGCCTGCACCAGGTCGGCTTCGGCCACGCCCAGTTCGGCCAGTGACGCTTGCAGCATCCTGTTGTTGAGCAAGGCAATCCGGACCGCGGCATCGGCGCTGAGCGGTGTCGCCAATAGTTGCGCTACCTTGTCCTGGATCAGCCGGGCGTCATCCGGCGATTTTTGCCGCAGCAGCGGCTGACCACTGCGCTCCTGCGCCATGCCGGACACGGCGTCGAGGCCGCCGTCGGCGGAGAACGTTGCGCAGCCACCGAGCAACAGGGCCGCCAAGGCCAGGCACACCAGCTGCGGGCGCGTTGATGGTTGGGGGCGCATGTTATTGCCCTCCGGCGTGATCATGGGCATGGCCCGGAGGCGCATCGCCGCCGGGCGCCGCCGGGCCAGGCTCGGGCGCAGGCTGTTTCATGTGGCCGGCGTGTCCGCCCAGCTCTTGCATCTCGCGGTTGGCCCGGTGCCAAAGCCGGTCCGGCGCTTCCTGCGGAGTCGCAAACGGTCGATAGCCACTGAAGGCGGAGGTGTAGGACGGCGGCGCAACTTGGGCGCGGACATCGGCCGGATCGGCGTCCTGAGGTTGCGGCTGGGCAGCGGCGGCGAATGGCACGCCTGCCAGCGCCGCAGCCGCAAGCCAGTATCGAATTTGCATGTTTTCCTCGAAATCGTTGGAACGGACGTGTCGGTGCACGCGCATGCCCGGCAGGCTGGCCCGGGCGAACGGGCATCGTTCACCACCGCCGGTATCAGGCGTCGATCAAGCGGAAACGGTTCGGGGAGGGCGTTCGAGGCTTGCCGGAATGAATCCGGCAAGCAGTGGGGTGGGCGCGACGGCAATGAATTCCGGCCCCTCGCGGGATGCGGTCGAAATGGGGGCGGAAGGCGGTGCTGCGGCGCCGACGCAGCAGGCTGCGCACGCGCTGCAGTACGAATGGGCATGGCCGTCCTGCGCCGCTGGCGCATGGTCGGCATTGGCCGCGGGCGCGAATGTGGCGGGGTCCGCATCGGAATCAGGCGCTGTAGCGCTATGGTGATGTGCGCTGGCGGCGGAGGCCACCTGCGCCGAGTGGTGATGCGCCGGGCCGCACGACAGGCGCATCGCCGCCGCCGCTCCCTGCAGGGGGAGCACTGCGATCAAAAGCAGGAGCAAGAGTGTCTTGAGCGTGCGCTTCATTCGGCTATCCGGGTGCCGCCGGCGTCTTTCCAGCGATATCTTTCATAGTCTAAACCTTTCCCCTGTGGGAAGGTCAAGCGGAAACAGCAAGGTGGCATGATGCGCGCCGACAATAAAAAACCGCCCTGATCGCGGTGGCGGGATGGGGCAACGTCAGCGCCGGATTTCGGCGCTGCCTTCGGCCGCGCCGCTTAACCCAATTGCTGCCGCAGGCCGGCAATCGCCGCCCGCACCTGCGCCGGCGCTGTGCCGCCGATATGGTCGCGCGCCGCGACAGAACCTTCCAGCGTCAGCACTGCGAACACATCGGCTTCGATCAGCGGCGAAAAGGCGCGCAACTGTTCCAGGTCGAGGTCGGCCAAGTCGCAGCCGCGGTCGACGCAAGTGCGCACCGCGCGTGCCACCGCCTCGTGCGCGTCGCGGAACGGCAAATTCTTTTTGACCAGATAATCGGCAAGGTCGGTGGCGGTAGCGTAGCCTTGCAGCGCGGCGGCGCGCATCGCTTCCGGCTTGACGGTGATGCCGCGCGCCATGTCGGCGAAGATGCGCAAGGTGTCGGTGACGGTGTCGACGGTGTCGAACAGCGGCTCCTTGTCTTCCTGGTTGTCCTTGTTGTAAGCCAGCGGCTGGCCTTTCATCAGGGTCAAGAGCGCGATCAGGTGGCCGTTGACGCGGCCGGTCTTGCCGCGCGCCAGTTCCGGCACGTCCGGGTTTTTCTTTTGCGGCATGATCGACGAGCCGGTGCAGAAGCGGTCGGCGATATCGATGAAGCCGACGCGCGGGCTCATCCAGATCACCAGCTCTTCCGACATGCGCGAGATATGCGTCATGACCAGTGCCGCCGCCGCGCAGAATTCGATGGCGAAGTCGCGGTCGGACACGGCGTCGAGCGAATTGCGGCAGACATCCTCGAAGCCGAGCGTCTTGGCGACCCGCTCGCGGTCGATCGGGAAGGTGGTGCCGGCCAGCGCTGCGGCGCCCAGCGGCAGGCGGTTGACGCGACGGCGGCAATCGGCCATGCGCTCGGCATCGCGGCCGAACATTTCGACATAGGCCAGCATGTGATGGCCGAAGGTGATCGGCTGCGCCACCTGCATGTGGGTGAAACCGGGCAGGATGGTGTCCGCGTGCTGCTCGGCCAGGTCGAGCAGGGCCAGGCGCAGCTCGCGCAGCAGGCCGTCGATGTCGTCGATCGCGGCGCGCAGCCAGAGGCGGATGTCGGTCGCCACCTGGTCGTTGCGCGAGCGGCCGGTGTGCAGCCGCTTGCCGGCGTCGCCGACCAGTTCGGTCAGGCGCTTCTCGATGTTCAGGTGCACGTCTTCCAGGTCGAGCAGCCATTCGAACTGGCCGGCGGCGATCTCCGCTTCGATCTGCGCCATGCCGCGCTGGATGTCGGCGTAATCCTGGGCGCTGATGATGTTTTGGTGCGCCAGCATTTCCGCGTGCGCCAGCGAGCCGGCAATGTCGAACGGCGCCAGGCGCTTGTCAAAAAAGACCGAGGCGGTGTACCGTTTGACCAGATCGGAGACCGGTTCGGAAAAGCGGGCCGACCAGGCCTCGCTTTTTTGGGAAAGTTGTGCTGTCATGATTGCCAGGTTCGGGTTCCGGTGAATTGCACGATTATAAGGGATGCTAGGAGATGCAATTTTCCGCCCGCTCGCCTTCCGCCCCGCGTTTTCCTTGATTGTTCGCCTATGCCGCCTTCGTTTTTTTCAAGCCGCGTTGCCGCTGGCGCGCCGGGTACGGCGATCGACAGCGTGATTCCCGACTGCTGCAATATCGGCGTCGTGTTTCGCGCGCTGTTGTTCGTCAACCTCGCGGTGCTGGCGGCGGCGCTGCTGCATGGCGGCGGCTGGCTGGCCGGGCTGCTGGCGTTCGTCGAACTGTCGATGCTGGTCGAACCGGCCTGCCTGCTGTCGCTGACCGTCCTATGCGGCCTGCGCGCGATGCTGCGCACGCTGCCGGATTGGGGCCAGCGCCTGCTGTGCGTGCTGGTGCCGGCGGCGGTCACCGGCCTGATCATCCAGTTGCTGGCCACGTTCGAATGGTTCGCCATCAGCTTCGCGCAATTGGGCGCGCTGGAGGGCATGCTGCTGGCGGCGCTGTTCGGCGGCGTGCTGCAGCACTATTTCGAGCTGCGCGTGCGCGCCTTTTCGCCGGCCCTGGTCGAGGCGCGGCTGCAGGCGCTGCAGGCGCGCATCCGGCCGCATTTCCTGTTCAACAGCCTGAACGCGGTGCTGTCGCTGATCCGCAGCGAACCGCGCCGCGCCGAAGAGGCGCTGGAAGATCTGGCCGACATGTTCCGCGTGCTGATGCGCGATGCGCGCGAGATGACGACGATGGAAGATGAAATCCGGTTGTGCCGGCAATATCTGTCGATCGAAAAAATCCGCCTCGGCGAGCGTTTGCAGGTGCGCTGGGAAACGGTCAACGTCAGCAAGGAAATGCTGCAGCGGGCGCAGATGCCGCCCTTGCTGCTGCAGCCGCTGCTGGAAAACGCCGTGCACTATGGCGTCGAGCCGGCTTCCGGCCCGGCGCAGATACAGGTGCGGATTACGCGCCAGATCGACCGCATCGAGATCGTCATCGTCAGTCCGCTGCAACCGCAGGCGGCAGCCGGCGGCAACCAGATGGCGCTGCACAACATCCGCGAACGGCTGGCGCTCTTGTATGACGTCGAGGCGCAACTGACCACCACCAGCGCGCGCGGCTTCTTCGAGGTGCGGCTGCGGTTTCCGTATACCCGCATCGCCGCCAAGGCCGCCGCATGATCCCGAGCGTCTTCATCGTCGATGACGAAGCACCGGCGCGGCGCAGGCTGGCAATTCTGCTGGCCGACATCGCGCCGCAATGTCCGCACGTGCTGGCGGGCGAGGCCGGGCATGCACAGGCGGCGCTGGAGCAAATCGTCGCGCTGCAACCGGACATCGTGCTGCTGGACGTGCAAATGCCTGGGATGGACGGCCTGGCGCTGGCGCGCAAATTGTCGGAGTTGCCAGGCGCGCCGGCGATCATTTTTGTCACTGCGTTCGAGGAGCATGCGCTGCCCGCCTTCGACGTGCACGCGCTGGACTACCTGCTGAAGCCGGTGCGGGCGGCGCGCCTGGCCCAAGCGTTGCGGCGCGCTGCCGAATGGCGCCGCAACGTGCGTCCGGACGTGCCGGCGGCCCGGCAGCATTTCTCGGTGCAGGAACGCGGCCGTATCCTGCTGGTGCCGGTGGCTGAGGTGCTGTACCTGAAAGCCGAACTGAAGTACGTGACCTTGCGCACCCAGGAGCGTGAATACCTGATCGAGGCGTCGCTGGTTTCGCTGGAAAACGAACTGGCGGCCAGCTTCGTCCGCGTCCACCGCAACGCGCTGGTGGCGCGCGGCGCGATCGTCGGCGTCGCGCGCGGATCGCACGCGATCGATGGCGAGGCCGAGAAGGCGCAGGAAACTTGGGAAGTGCTGCTGAGTGGCGTCGAGGACCGCCTGCCGATCTCGCGCCGCCAGTGGCCACTGATCCGGGCGCTGGTGCGATAAAATAGGGAGTGTATTGCTAAAGTGTCCATTTTACGTCCGACATATGGCGCCGGCATTGGGAGTATATGCTGCGCAACCAGTCGGATTACCGTTGCTTTTGACTTTGGCGTGCCCCCGCTTGGACGCTGCCGTTTGCGCGGATTGGAAAATGGATCAGAAACGAAACATGTCTGAGCGCAGCGAGTTGGTTTCGTTTCCCATTTTCCAATCCGCGCAAACGGGAAGCCGAAGGCCAGCGTTCTTGCGGTCGCCTTCTTTTGCTTACTTTTCTTGGCGAGACAAGAAAAGTGAGTGGCCGCCGGGCCACCCCCGGCCAGTCACCACGCAGTAGCGACCGCATCACTTGGCTACAAACGACACTTGGGGGAATGCATGCATTCCCACCTAAACCCGCGGGAACGACAAGGGAAGAGGTCGCGTTTGAAGCCCATCCTCTCCTCGTCAAACCAAAGCCCTTACCCCGTATTCCTCAACCCCGCCGCAATCCCATTGATCGCCAGCAAAATCCCGCGCCGCACCCGTTCGTCCATCTCGCGCTCCGATTTCATGCTGGCGCGATGGCGCTTGATCAGTTCCACCTGCAGGTGATTCAGCGGATCGAGATAGGCGAAGCGGTTCTTGATCGAGCGCGCCAGCAGCGGATTGCCGGCCAGCCGTTCGCGGGCCCCGGTAATGGTTGCCAGGCAGGCCACCGTACGCTCGTGCTCGTCGACGATGCGCTTGAAAATGCTCTTGCGCAGCTTCTTGTCGGGAACCAGCTCGGCGTAGCGCGAGGCCACCGCGAGGTCGGTCTTGGATAGCACCATGTCCATGTTGGACAGCAGCGTGGCGAAGAACGGCCATTCGCGGAACATCGCGCGCAGTGTGGCAATCTTTTTGGCGTGAGCCTTGGCATCGGCGCCTTCCTCCAGCCATGACGCAATCGCGCTGCCGAAACCGTACCAGCCCGGCAGCAGCAGCCGGCACTGGCCCCAGGAAAAGCCCCAGGGAATCGCGCGCAGGTCTTCGATCTTGCGCGTCGACTTGCGCGACGCCGGGCGCGAGCCGATGTTCATCTCGGCGATTTCGGCGATCGGGGTGGCGGCGAAGAAGTAATCGGTGAAGCCGGGGGTGCCGTACACCAGGTCGCGGTAGGCGCGGTAACCGCGCTCCGATAGTTCCGCCATGGTGGTCTCGAATTCGGCGCGTTTCCTGGCCTGTCTGCCGGCCAGAGCATGCGGCATCAGGCTGGCTTCCAGCGTCGCCGCCACCAGCAGCTCCAGGTTGCGGCGGCCGATCTCCGGGTTGGAAAACTTGGAGGCGATGATTTCGCCCTGCTCGGTCAGGCGGATCTGGCCGTTGACGGTGCCGGCCGGCTGCGCCAGGATCGCTTCGTAGCTGGGACCGCCGCCACGGCCGACGGTACCGCCGCGGCCATGGAACAGGCGCAGCTTGACGCCGGCGCGCTCGAATATCTGCACCAGGTGGATTTCTGTCTTGTACAGTTCCCAGTTCGAAGTCAAAAATCCGCCATCCTTGTTGGAATCGGAATAGCCCAGCATCACTTCCTGCAACCGGCCCTGGCGCTCGATCTGGGCCCGCACCGGCGGCAAAGCCATCCACTGCTGCATGATCTCGGCAGCGCAGCGCAAGTCCGGAATGGTCTCGAACAGCGGGATCACCATCAGCGGTGGTTCGTTGTGCGCGGCATCGGAGGCGAGCGGATTGGCGGCGGGACACAACAGGCCGCTTTCCTTTTGCAGCAGCATCACTTCCAGCAGATCGGATACGGTTTCGGTGTGCGAGATGATGTAGTTGCGGATCGCGCGTGCGCCATAGCGCTGGCGGATGTCGCGCGCGGTGCACAGGATAGTCAGTTCCGAACTGGTTTCGTCTGAATAGGCGATGAATGGCGAGCGCAGCAGGCGCGGGCTGGCCAGCTCCGCCAGCAGCAGGGCGATCTTGTCGGCTTCCGCGAGTGTTGCGTAGTGCGCCTCGACGCCGCTTTGCGCGAACAATTCGGCCAGCACACGCTCATGCACGTCGGAACTCTGGCGCATGTCCAGCGCGGCCAGGTGAAAGCCGAAGATGCCCGAGGCGCGCTTCAAGGCCGTCAGGCGCGGCTTGACCAGGGCGGCGCCATGATGCGCCATCAGCGAATCCTCGATCACCTGCAGCTCGCCGGTGAATTCCTGCGCATTCCGGTAAGGCGTGGCGGGACCGACTTCCTGGCGCAGGATATTGCTGGCGCCCAACTGGCGCGCAGTGGCGGCCAGGCGCGCATAGCAGCCGATCAGTGTGCGCCGGTACGGCTCATCGATGCGGTGCGTGGAGGCGTCCGGCGAGCGCTCGGCCAATGCCTGCAATTCGGGCGTCACTGGCACCATCAGCGTCGAACTCGACAGTTCGGCGCCGAGCGCATGCACTTCATCCAGGTAGAAATCGAAAATCGTGGTGGTGTGTCGCACCAGCGCATGGGCCATGGTGCCGGCGGTCACATTCGGATTGCCGTCGCGGTCGCCGCCGATCCAGCTACCCATCTGCACGAACGGCGGTGTCTGCGCATGGTGGCGCTGGTTGGCGCGCGCTTGGGTGCGCGCGGGGAACTGGGCGGCAATTTCGCCTTCGATATCGTCATACAGCGCCGGCAGTTCGCGCAGGAAGGTGATGCGGTAGTAGGACAGCGCGTTCTCGATCTCGTCGGCTACCGTCAGCTTGGAATAGCGCAGCATGCGCGTTTGCCACAGCGTCGTAATTTTCGCGCGCAGCATCTCGGTATTTTGCGTCTGCTCCTTCGGCGTCAGCGTGCGATCGCGCTCGGCCAGCAGGCGCGCGATATCGTGTTCGGCGTCGAGGATGCTCTTGCGCTGGACTTCGGTTGGATGCGCGGTCAGCACCGGTGAAATCAGCGCCTCCTGCAAGAAGCCGCGCACGGTGGCGCCGGAGACGCCAGCGGCGTCCAGCTTGGATAGTGCAAAGGCGACGCTGCCTTGCTGCGGCGCCGAGCCGGCCAGCGCATGCGCGCGGCGGCGACGGTTGTGGTGCTGGTCTTCCGCGATATTCGCCAGATGGGAAAAATAGGAAAAGGCGCGCACCACCGAAATGGTCTGGTCGCGCGTCAGTTTCTTCAACAGCTTGTCGAGATCGGCGCCGGCTTGCGGATCGGATTCGCGCCGGAAGCGCACCGCGGTCTGGCGAATGGTCTCCACCACGTCGTACACCGTGTCGCCTTCCTGGTCGCGCAGCACTTCGCCCAGCAGGCGGCCGAGCAGGCGGATGTCTTCTTTCAGCGGAGCGTCTTTATCGGAAACTTTGGCTTTGGCATTGCGAGGCGGGGCACTGGGGTTTTTTGCCATGATGAGCGGTTTTGGTCAGTGTTGGAAAAAGCAGTGGCGGCGCGTTGGCGCCAGAGGGTGATGGGGCTTTGTAAAACCACGCATGATAAACTTTGCGATTGAAAGTGCCGGCCATGCATTTCATCTCATCTGGCCAGCCAGCGTTGCTGCGCGGATTCGACTGTACTGCGATGGCGGCCCTGCCGAACATAGAAAGAGCCTGTCTTGAAAAAACCCTACCCTTCGAAGCTGGTGATTGCATCGCGCGAAAGCCGGCTCGCCATGTGGCAAGCGCAGCACGTGCGCACACGTCTGGCGGCATTATATCCGCACTGCAGCATCGAAATTCTGGGCATGACCACGCGCGGCGACCAGATTCTCGATCGCACGCTGTCCAAGGTCGGCGGCAAGGGCCTGTTCGTCAAGGAACTGGAAGTGGCGATGGCCGAGGGGCGCGCCGATCTGGCAGTGCATTCGCTGAAGGACGTGCCGATGGAGCTGCCGCCCGAGTTCCAGTTGGCGGCCGTGCTGGAGCGCGAAGACCCGCGCGATGCCTTCGTTTCGAATCACCATGCGGCACTCGAGACCTTGCCGGACGGCGCCGTGGTCGGCACCAGCAGCCTGCGCCGCCAGGCGCTGATCGCGGCGCGCTATCCGCGCCTGGTGATCCGTCCTTTGCGCGGCAACCTCGACACCCGGCTGGCCAAGCTCGACCGCGGCGAGTATGCGGCGATCATCCTGGCGGCGGCCGGATTGAAGCGGCTCGGCTTGCCGCAGCGCATCCGCGCCTTGATCGAACCGGAGCAGAGCTTGCCGGCACCGGGGCAGGGTGCGATGGCAATTGAAATTGCCGGCGGGCGCGACGATCTGCTGCAGATGCTGGCGCCGCTCGAGCATGCGGCGACCGCGCAAGCGGTAGCGGCCGAACGCAGCGTGTCGAAAATATTCGGCGGCAGTTGCCAGATCCCGCTGGCGGCTTTCGCTACCGTGGAGGGCGCCGTCATGCGCCTGCGTGCGATGGTTGCCACCCCGGACGGGCGGCGCATCGCCAGCGCCGACCTCAGCGGCCCGGCCGACGCGCCGGAAGCACTGGGCCGGCAAGTGGCGCAGCGGTTGCAGGAACAGGATGCGGCGGCGATCCTGGCGGCTTGCACCGCCGACACCTGAGGCGTTGCTGGTGAGCCGCCCGTTGCCGCCGGTCGTCATCACGCGGCCGCGTGCGCAAGCGGGGGCATTGGCGCAGCGCGTGACTGACCTCGGGCGGCGCGCAATCGTGTTCCCGCTGCTGGAAATTCTGCCGCTGCCGGACCCGGCGCCACTGCGCGCGGCGTTGCGCGAGCTCGATTCCTATGCCTTGGTGGTATTCGTCAGCCCGAATGCGATCGATGCCGCGTTGGCGGTCCTTGATCGCTGGCCGCCCGGCATGCGGATCGGGGTGGTCGGCGAGGGCAGCCGGCGCGCGCTGCAACGGCACGGGATCACGCCGGCCAATAGCACCATCGTGCAGCCGCGCGATCGGCTGCGCGAGGATTCCGAAAGCCTGCTCGAGGCATTGGACCTGCCCGCCCTGTGCGGCAGGAAAGCGCTGATCGTGCGCGGCGAAAGCGGGCGCGAACTGCTATCCGACGCCTTGCGCGCGGCCGGGGTCGAGGTGGTCCAGGTGGCTGCCTATCGGCGGATGGCGCCGGTGCTGGATCAGGCCGGCGCCGAGCAATTGCGGCAATTGCTGGAGGCGGGCGGCGAATGGATCATCACCAGTTCCGAGGCCTTGCGCATCCTGCTGCAACTGGTCGAGCAGGTGGCGGGCGCGGCCGGTGTAGCGAAAATGCAACAGCAAAGGCTGATCGTTCCCCACGCGCGCATCGCTGAAACCGCGCGCAGCCTTGCTTTTGGCAATCTGACACTGACTGCCTCAGGCGACGAATCGCTGGTGGGCGCGTTACAATTTGATCCATGACCGAACCGCAATCTTCCCCCGATACCAGCCTGCCCGCCGGCTCCCAGCCGGACTCAGCCGAAGGCTTCGGAGAATCCGTTCCGCCGACTTTCCAAGCACCCGCCGCCGCGCGCCGTAACCGCCAGATCAGCTTGCTGTATCTGCTGTTGCTGATAGTGGCCGGACTTGGCGCCTGGCAGTGGTGGTCTTTCCGCACCCAGCTCCATGACCTGCGCGGTGACGTCGCGCTGCGCCTGCGCACCGGCGAGACGCTCAACAATGAAATCCGCGCCATCGTCAAAGCGGTACAGGAAGATGAAAAGGAGTTGCGCGCCAAGGTCAATGTGCTGGAGAGCAAGCAAACCGAGGCGCAGAGCCAGCAACTGGCGCTCGAACAGCTATACCAGGATCTGTCGAAGAACCGTGACGACTGGACGCTGGCCGAGATCGAGCAAGTGTTGTCGACCGCCAGCCAGCAATTGCAGTTGGCGGGCAACGTGGAAGGGGCACTGATCGCGCTGCAAAACGCCGACCGCAACCTGTCGCGCTCGGACAAGCCGCAATTCATCGCGATCCGGCGCGCCATCGCGCGGGATAGCGAGATGCTGAAAGGGCTGCCAAGCCTGGATACCACCGGCATCGCATTGCGGCTGGACAGCGCGATCGCCCAGATCGATACGCTGCCGCTGCTGGCCGATGAAAAGGCGGTGGTGGAACCGACGCCGCCCAAGCGCCCCCTGCGCAGCAACCAGAAGAAGCCGGACGCCGCAAAAGCGGCGGTGGCCGGCAACGGCGCCCCAGCGACCGACTGGCTGGCGGTGGTCGATGCCAAATGGCAAAGTTTTTCCAGCGAAATGTGGGATGAACTGAAGCAGTTGATCCGGATTCGCGATGTCGCTCATCCGGACGCGCTGCTGCTGTCGCCGACCCAGGCCTACTACGCCCGCGAGAATCTCAAGCTACGGCTGCTGAATGCGCGCCTGGCGCTGTTGTCGCGCAACGAATCGGCATTCCGCAGCGACATGATCGCGGCCCAGGACACCATCGCCAAATACTTCGACACCCGCGCCAAGCAGACGCAGACCATGCAGGCGCTCTTGAAACAGGTGCAAAACAGCAAGCTCTCGATCCAAATGCCGACCCTGGCGGACAGCATCAATGCGGTGCGCAACTACAAGGCGAAGCCGTAACATGCGCCTGTTCCTATGGTTCCTACTCCTCTTCGCCAGCGCCATCGGGCTGGCGGTGGCGGCCCGCTTCAATGTCGGCAATGTGGTCTTTTTCTATCCGCCGTACCGGATCGATCTGTCGCTGAATTTTTTCCTGCTGGCGCAAGCCGCGCTGTTCGTCTTGCTGTATGTCACGTTGCGCACCTTGCGTCGCGTGCAACTCATGCCCGGCCGTGTGATCGCGTACCGCCGCGAAAAGCGCGACCGCGAAAGCAACAAGTCGCTGCGCGATGCCTTGAAAGCGCTGTTCGAAGGCCGCTTCGGCCATGCCGAAAAGGCCGCGACACGCGCCACCGCTTCGACGCTCAATTCCGGCCTGGCATCCCTGATCGCCGCGCGTGCCGCCCATCGCCTGCGCCAGCCGGAACGGCGCGATACCTGGTTGGCTACCATTGATGACACCAGTCCGCTGAAGATGGCGCGCGCCATGACCCGCCTGGAGTTGCTGGTCGATGCCCACCAGCCGGAAGCGGCGCTGGAAGCATTCAATGAATTGAGCGCCGGCGGCACCCGCCATATCCATGCGCTGCGGCTGGCATTGAAAGCTAACCAGCAAAGCAAGAACTGGCCGGAAGTAGTGCGCCTGGTACGCTCGCTGGACAAGCACGATGCGCTGCATCCGGCGCTCTCCGGCCGGCTGCTCGAACTGGCCTATGACGATTTGCTCGGCAGCGGGGCGCACGATGCCGAATCGCTGCGCCGGCTGTGGGCTGAAATTCCCGCGTCGGACCGGGTCAAGCCGTTCATCGCCAATTGCGCGGCGCGCGCATTCAACCAGCGCGGCCTGCACGACGAGGCGCGTGTGCTGGTGGAAAAGGCGCTGGCGGTGCAGTGGGACGAGCGGCTGGTGCGCGCCTATCGCGAATGCGCGACCGCTGAAGGATCGCCTGGCCTGCTGGCCCAGATCGAGCGCTGCGAGCAGTGGATCGGCAAGCACCCGAACGAGGCCGAACTCGAACTCACGCTCGGCTTCCTGTGCCTGCGCCAGAAGCTGTGGGGCAAGGCGCAGCGCCACCTGGAACAGGCGCTGTCGGATGCCGTCGACTCCGCCACGGTGCGCGAGGCGCATCTGCGCCTGGCGCAGTTGCATGAGGCGCTGTCGCAGCCGGAGCAGGCTGCTGCCCACTACCGGCAGTCGGCGCTGGTGGCAACCCTGTAGAACTCCGTGGCGGCGTCTGCTGCGCCCGCCACCGAGCCTGACAAAATCACTGTTTTCCAGCCGAATGACCGCCGCCGGCATGCCGGTGCGAAGCCGGTTTCAATTTCCCTTTTCGAGATTGGCAGTGGGTGCGCGTGCCATGATCCGCTGCGCCCGCAGAATCACCGGACGATCGATCATCTTGCCGTCGAGCGCCACCGCCGCACCCTGGGCCGCTTCGGCCGCGCCCAGCACGCGCCGCGCCCATGCGACTTCGGCCTCGCCCGGGCTGAAGTGCCGGTTGACGGCGGCGACCTGCGCCGGATGGATGCACAGCTTGCCGCCGAAACCGAGGCGGCGCGCGCGCGCGGTGTCGGCCTGCAACTGTTGCGGATGGTCGAGCGCGGTGGTGACGCCATCCACCGGCGCCCCGATGCGCGCGAGCCGCGACACCAGCACCAGTTGCGAGCGGAAGTAGAGCAGGGCGTCGTCGTCGCCTTCGATGCCGAGGTCGAGCTGGAAATCGATGCTGCCGAACAGCAGCCGTTGCACGCGCGGGAATTGGGCCAGTTGCAGCGCGTTCGCAAAGCCTTGCGCGGTTTCGATTAGGGGCAGCATGGCCAGGTCGTCGCGCAGCGTCGCCAGCCGCTCCAGGGCGGCGACTTGCTCCGCCTTCGGCAGCACGGCACCTGCCACGCCGGGATGCTTGCAGAGCTCGAGGTCAGCCGCGAACCATTCGCTGTCGGCGCTGTTGAGGCGCAGCAGAACCGGTTTTGCCGGCGACAGCCAGGCGGCTACCGCGGCCTGGGCCGCCGCTTTCCGCTCCGGAGCAACGGCGTCTTCGAGGTCGACGATCACCGCATCGGCGCCGGCGGCGCAGGCTTTATCGAAGCGTTCCGGGCGATCGCCGGGAACGAACAGGTAGGAACGGGGCAGGGCGCTATCCATCACGGTCTTTCCAGAGTCTAAGCGAGCAGGGCTGCGATTTTTTCGGCGCCGGCAAGATTCCAGATCTGCTGGAATACCGTGCGCATTTCGGCTTCGCTGGCGCCGCCGCCAAAGGCCGCCAGCCGCAAGGCCTTCTGCTCCAGTTCGGCGCGCGTCAGGGTATTGCCCGGATCGCCTTTCGGCTCGTCGACGCGGCCATGCAGCAGGCGGCCGTCGGCAGTTTTCACCTCGACCTTGCCAATCCAGCGCCGCGGATAGGCTTGATCCACTTCCGTATCGAGTTGCATCCGTACCTTGTCGCGAAATCGGGCGATGCGCGGATCGTTGAAATATTGCTCGAATTCGGTCAGGCCGGCGCGGCCGAATTCGGCAATCAGGCCGAGCACGGTGCCCATCGAGAACTTGGCCTGGTGCACGGTTTTCGGATCGACCACCGGCCCCAGCACGTCGATCGCGCCCTGATGCACCTGCGCGGTGACGCGCACGATCTGTTCAGGCGTCAGCTTGTGGGCGGCGATTACCTGCTGTAGCGCATCGGCGGCCGGATGCGTATGGCGGCAGGACGAATGGAGTTTGAACGAAGTCTCGGCCAATGCCCAGCGCCGCCCCAGGCGGTCGGTCAGCCGCGCCGGATCGGCATCCGACGACATGCCAGCGCCCATGCCCTGGGCGCCTTCCAGGATCTGCGTGGCGCCGGTAAAGCCCTGGCTCGCCAGATAGGCGGCGGTCACGCCGTTGGCCGCCGCCTTGGCGGTGTGCAGCTGTTTCGAGTCGGCGGCGTCGCGCAGGAATTCCCACAGGCCGGCGGCCTGGGTGCCGGCGGAGCCGAAAGCGTCCAGCATCTGCGCCGGCGTCAGTTGCAGCAGGCGCCCGACCGCCGCCGCGGCGGCCAGCGTGCCGGCGGTGCCGGTGGTGTGGAACACCTTGTAGTGCGAGCGGCCGAGGAATTCGCCGACGCGGATGCCGACTTCATAGCCGGCCACCGCGGCCGTCAGCAGTTCGCGGCCGCTGCTGCCGAGCGACTGCGCCACCGCCAGTGCTACCGGGAATACCACGGCGGCGGGATGGAATACCGAGCCGTTATGGACGTCGTCCTGCTCGGCGAAATGCGAGGCCGCCGCGTTGACCATCGCCGCGAACAGCACCGAGGTATGGCGACGCGAAATCAAGACTTCGGCGGCGCCGTCGGCCGGTCCCATCTGGCGTGCGAACCATTCGATGGTTTCGACCGGGCGCGCGCGCTTGCCGGCCAGGGCGGAGCCGAACCAGTCGAGGAGCAGGTCTTCGGTGCGGCGGACTACGGTATCGGGAATGTCGTCGAACTGCAGTTCGGCGGCGAAGGTAGCGAGGGTTTGACTGGGAGGAGTGGGCATCGTCGTGTCCTGGATCGAAAATCAGATGGCGTGCCGGGCGCGCAGCGCGGCGATGTCGGCGGCGGCGTAGCCGAGTCCGGCGAGGATCTGGTCGGTGTGTTCGCCGAGGGCTGGCACCGCATCCATGCGCGGCGCGTAGGCCGAAGGCGAACCTGGCGGCAGCAGCGCCGGCACCGGGCCGGCCGGGGTCGCGACCTCCACCCACCGCTGGCGCGCCCGCAGCTGCGCGTGCTGCCAGAGTTCCTGCATGTCGTTCATGCGCGCGTTGGCGATCTGCGCCCGGTCCAGCCGCTGCGTGATCTCCTCGGCGGACAGGGCGGAAAATACCTCGACGATGAGGGCGCGCAGATCCGCGCGCGCTTCGCTGCGGCGCGCATTCGAGGCGAAGCGCGGTTCGGTGGCCAGCCCCGGCTGCTGCAATACCTGCTCGCAGAACGCCTGCCATTCGCGCTCGTTCTGCAGACCCAGCATCATGGTCTTGCCGTCGCCGGTGGGAAACGGTCCGTAGGGATAGATCGTCGAGTGGGCGGCGCCGGCTCGCGGCGGCGGCGGCGCGCCGTCATAGGCGTAGTACAGCGGATAGCCCATCCATTCGACCATCGCCTCCAGCATCGAGACGTCGATGTCGCAGCCCCGGCCGCTCTTGCTGCGCTGGATCAGGGCCGCCAGGATGTTGGTATAGGCGTACATGCCGGCGGCGATGTCGGCGATCGAACAGCCGGCCTTGGCCGGTTCGTCGGGCGTGCCGGTGACCGACAGGAAGCCCGCTTCGCTCTGGATCAGCAGGTCGTAGGCTTTCTTGTCGCGGTAGGGACCGTCGGGGCCGTAGCCGGAGATATTGCAGACGATCAGGCGCGGATAGCGCTCCTTGAGCGTCTCGTAGGGCAGGCCCAGGCGTGCGGCGGCGCCCGGCGCCAGGTTCTGCACCAGCACGTCGGCATCGGCCAGCAGCTTGTGCAGGATGGTTTCCGCCTCCGCATGCTTGACGTCCAGCGTCAGGCTTTCCTTGGAGCGGTTGGTCCAGACGAAGTGCGAGGCCAGGCCATTGACGCGCTCGTCGTAGGCGCGCGCAAAATCGCCGACGCCGGGACGCTCGACCTTGATCACGCGCGCGCCGAGATCGGCCAGCTGGCGCGTGCAGAACGGCGCGGCGATCGCGTGCTCCAGGGTGACGACGGTAATTCCTTCCAATGGACGCATCGGGGTCTCCATCAGAACGAGCGCGGCATCCCGAGCACGTGCTCGGAGACGTACGACAGGATCAAATTGGTCGAGATCGGTGCCACCTGGTACAGGCGCGTTTCGCGGAACTTGCGCTCGACGTCGTATTCGTTGGCGAAGCCGAAGCCGCCGTGGAACTGCAGGCAGGCATTTGCCGCCTCCCACGAGGCGTCGGCCGCCAGCATCTTCGCCATGTTGGCCTGGGCGCCGCAGGGCTGGTGCGCGTCGAACAATTCGCAGGCCTTGAAGCGCATCAGGTTGGCCGCTTCCAGGTTGACATAGGCCTTGGCGATCGGGAACTGCACGCCCTGATTCTGGCCGATAGCCCGGCCGAACACGATCCGTTCATTGACGTATTTGGTCACCTTGTCGATGAACCAGTAGCCGTCGCCGATGCATTCGGCGGCGATCAGCGTGCGCTCGGCGTTCAGGCCGTCGAGTATGTACTTGAAGCCCTTGCCTTCTTCGCCGATCAGGTTTTCCGCCGGAATTTCCAGGTTTTCGAAAAACAGTTCGTTGGTTTCATGGTTGACCATGTTGGGGATCGGCCGTACCGTCAGGCCGTGGCCGATGGCGTCGCGCAGGTCGACCAAGAAGATCGACATGCCCTCGGATTTTTTGGTGACTTCGGCCAGCGGCGTGGTGCGCGCCAGCAGGATCATCAGGTCGGAGTGCTGCACGCGCGAGATCCAGACTTTCTGGCCGTTGACCACGTAGCGGTCGCCTTTCCTGACGGCGACGGTCTTGATCCTGGTGGTGTCGGTGCCGGTGCTCGGTTCGGTCACCGCCATCGACTGCAGGCGCAGTTCGCCGCTGGCGATCTTCGGCAAGTACAGTTGCTTTTGCGCTTCCGAGCCGTGCCGCAGCAGGGTGCCCATGTTGTACATCTGGCCGTGGCAGGCGCCCGAGTTGCCGCCGCTGCGGTTGATCTCTTCCATGATGACCGAGGCTTCGGTCAGGCCCAGGCCGGAGCCGCCATATTCCTGCGGGATCAGCGCCGCCAGCCAGCCGGCGGCCGTCAAAGCCTTGACGAATTCCTCGGGGTAGCCGCGCTGCTCTTCGATCTTGCGGAAATACTCGGCCGCAAATTCGGCGCACAGCGCGCGTACCGCGTCGCGGATGTCCTGGTGCCGATCAGGGATGTGTTGCATAAGAATAATTTCAGTAATGGAAGAAGCGGTGACGGCGCGCTCAGGCCAGGATGGCGATGGCGTCCATCGTCAGCGCACCGTGCGCGTCCATGGCCCACAGGCGGATGGTCTTGCCGTCCGGCTCCGGCTTGCCGCAGACAAAAAATGGCGCGGTGTCGAACAAGGGTTTGACGGCGCGGAACTGGAAAGAGGCGACCGTCGCCGCCGGCAGGTTGCGCCACAGCAAATCCATCAGCAGCGTGGCGATCAGCGGTCCGTGCACCACCAGTCCCGGGTATCCTTCGACCTCGGTCACGTAGCGCCGGTCGTAGTGGATCCGGTGGCCGTTGAAGGTCAGCGCCGAATAGCGGAACAGCAAGACGTCGTCCGGTTCGATTTTGCGCGACCAGGCGGCGTCGCCGGGGGCTGCCTTGATTTTTGGCGGCGCCTCGTCCGGATGAGGGTTGTCGCGGTAGACGATGTCGTGCTCTTCGCTGATCGCGAGGCCGGCCGCGTTGCTGATTTCGTGCCGCACCAGCACGAACACCAGCGGCCCGCTGCGGCCTTCCTTGTAGCTGACGTCGGCGATGCGCGACAGCCGGCTGATGCGCTCGCCGTTGCGCAGCGGCTGGTGGAAGCGCAGCCGGCTGCCGGCCCACATGCGGCGCGGCAAGGGCACCGGCGGCAGGAAGCCGCCGCGTAGCGGATGGCCGTCGGCGCCAAGCTGATCCTGGCGATGGATCGGCAGGAAGTACAGCCAGTGCCAGAGCGGCGGCAGGGGGTCGCCCGCGTGTGGCGCGGCGTGCTCGCGGTTCAGCGTGGCGGACAGGGCGGCGATCGGCGTGGCCGTAACCTGATCGCCGCCGGACTCGGTCTTGCCGAGCCATTCGCGCAAATGATCGATGTTCATGATGGCTTGTGCAGCGGTGAAGATGGCGCCAGTGTGCCGCTTCGGACGGGCGGCGGCAATTCGCGATTGCTTAACCGCCCCTTAAGCTGCGGCTAAGCCGCAGGTTTTGCCACTCGATCCGCTGCCGGTGTCCCGGCGGCAGCGTCCGTCTGCGCCGTCAGCAGTTCGACCAGTTGCCGCGCGAATAGCGGCAACAATTGCAGGCTGCGCACGCAGATCTGCAAATTGCGCGCCGCCCAATCGTCTTCCAGCGCGATGAAACGCACCGCCATTGTTTTCGCGTAGCGATGCGCGGCCGAGTCCGGCAGGATGCCGATGCCGGCGTCGGCTTCGATCATGCGGCACATGGCGTCGAAATTGCCGACCTGGATGCGGATCTTCACGCTGCGGTTGAGGTCGGCCGCAGCCCGCAGCAGGAAGGCATGGATGGCGCTGGCTTCGGGCAGGCCGACATAGTCGAATTCCAGCGTTTCCTCGAAAGAAACGCTGGCGCGCTGCGCCAGCGGATGGCCGGGCGCGGTGGCCAGCACCAGCCGGTCGCGGCGGTAGGGCAGCACTTCCAGCCCTTCGGTGCGCACGTTGCCGGCGACGATGCCGATGTCGGTCTTGCCTTCGGCCACCGCCCGCACGATATCGTGCGACAGGCGCTCGCGCAGGTCGATGCTGATGTCGGCATGCTGCGCCAGAAAGGTCGGCAGCACCGTGGGCAGGAATTCGGTGATCGCGGTGGTGTTGGCGAAGATCCGCAGGTGGCCCTTGATACCTTGCGCATATTCCCGCATGTCGCCGCGCAGTTGCTCCAGTTGCTGCAGCACCAGCCGCGCATGGTGCAGCAAGGCCTGCCCGGGCGGCGTCAGCGTGACGCCCTGGCCGGTGCGGTGCAGCAGTTTGGTGCCGAAATTGTCTTCCAGGTTCTTGATGCGGGCGCTGGCGGCCGGCAGCGACATGTGCGAGCGCTCGGCGCCGCCGGTCAGGCTGTTTTGCTCGGAAATGTTGACGAACAGGCGCAGATCGACCAGGTCGAAATGCATGGCGGGAGGGCGTACGGTATCGGGTTTGGTCATACGCGTGTTCCGGTAGCGCGGGTTGGCAGGCCCGGCGAATGCAGATAAAAAAGAGTGGCGATTATCGTGTCAATGTTGTGGAAGCGGCAAGTTGCTGCCTGCTGCGACGCACAAGCGGTAACCGAAAGTCGCTATAATTCCACGTCAAAAAAATTCCATCCCCCACGAGAAAGCACCATGAGTCTGAACAAGGTTTCTGCAGGACGCGATCTACCGAATGATTTTAACGTGGTCATTGAAATTCCGATGAATGCCGATCCGATCAAGTATGAGGTCGACAAGGAGTCGGGCGCGATTTTCGTCGATCGCTTCATGAGCACGGCCATGCAGTATCCATGCAATTACGGCTACATTCCGCAAACCATCGCCGACGACGGCGATCCGGTGGACGTGCTGGTGATCACGCCGTTCCCGCTGTTTCCTGGAGTCGTGGTGCGTTGCCGCCCGATCGGCGTCTTGAAGATGACCGACGAAGCCGGCGGCGACTCGAAGCTGCTGGCGGTGCCGGTCGACAAGGTATTGTCGATTTATACCCAATGGCAGGAGCCGGAAGACATCAACGACATGCGGCTGCACCAGATCCGCCACTTTTTCGAGCACTATAAGGACTTGGAAAAAGGCAAGTGGGTCAAGATCGAGGGCTGGCAAGGGTCGGATGTGGCGCGCGCGGAAATCCTGGAAGGCGTCGCCGCCTACGCCCGGCAGAAGCACGACGCCGCAGCTTGAGATCGGTCGTTCGAGCCGGAAACCAAAAGACGCCTCCGACGGCGTCTTTTTTTATCCGGTTCAGGATTTTCTTCTCTTGATTTTGATTGGGTATATGAAAATTTCCGTTATTTTATAAACGGGAATCGATACTGGTTTAGGGAGTATGTTCAACACACCGGATGCCGCAGGGTCGAATCAGATCGGCAAACGGTTGGACAGCTTGATTTCGCGCAGCGACAGGCTGGTGTTGATGGTCGATACGCCCGACAGGTTGCGCAACACGCGGTCGATGAACAGGCGATACGCATCCAGATCCTCGAACACCACCTGCAGCAAGTAATCGGTCTCGCCGGTCATCTGGTGGCAGGTCAGTACTTCCGGGCAGGCCAGGATCGTTTTTTCGAATTCGGCGAAATCCTTCGAGTTGTGGCTGAAGAAATTCAACTGGACGAAGGCGAGCACGCCGAAGCCGAGCTTGCGGCGATTCAGGTTGGCCTGGTAATCCTGGATATAGCCTTCCTCCTCCAGCCGCTTCAGGCGCCGCCAGGACGGCGTTTCGCTCAGCGACAGGCGCTCTGCCAGCTTGGCGTTGGACAGGCGACCATCGTCCTGCAGATCGCGCAGGATAGCCAGATCGACTTCATCCAGTTCGCGGGAAGGTGTTTTCTTTTTCATCGCACAGGGATTCGAGGTGATTGTTTTCCAATCCTATGCGATGTGGCCGGCGTCGATCAAGCTTCCAGCAGCCCTCGCAGGCGCGTAACCCCTTGTTCCAGCCGGTCGATCGAATTGGCGGTGCACCAGCGCAGGAAGCCTTCGCCTTCCGGTCCGAAGGCGCCGCCGGGCGCCAGCCCCAGACCGGCCTCGCGCACCAGGCGCCGGGCGAAGGCCAGGCTACCTTCCCGGTGCGCCTGCTCGCACTGGAAAAAGACGTACATGGCGCCGTGCGGCGGCGTGGCGCGAATGCCGGGCAAGCGGTTCAGCGCGTCGCACAGGGTGTCGCGCGCGTGGCGCAGGCGCGCGACGCCGGCTTGCACCACGCCTTCTCCTTGCTCCAGCGCGGCGATGCCGGCCAATTGCACGAATCCGGGCGCGCAAGAGGTGTTGTACTCGACGATCTTGCCAAGTTGTTCGACCACCGCGACCGGCGCGCTGATCCAGCCCAGGCGCCAGCCGGTCATCAACCAGGCCTTGGAAAAGCTGTTGACGCTCAACAGCCGCTCGTCCGCTTCGGCGATGGCGGCAAAGGCGGGCGCCGACTTTCCTTCGCTGCCGAAATACAGGCGTTCATAAACCTCGTCGGCGACGATCCAGATCCCCAGCTTGCGGCAGTGTTCCAGCACCGCCTGCTGTTCATGGCGCGCCATGGCCCAGCCGGTCGGGTTGTTGGGCGAGTTGATGAAGACCGCGCGCGTGCCGGGCGTCAGCAAGCCCAGGAACTTGTCCAGATCGAGCGTCCAGCGGCCGTCGACGTAATCCAGCGCTGCGCGCACCACATCGGCACCCATGATCTTCGGGATTTCGGTCAGGTTGGGCCACACCGGCGTCAGCACCACCACCCGGTCGCCCGGCTCGATCAGTAGTTGCGCCGCGATCATCAGCGCCGAATTGCCGGAGCTGGTCACCACTACGCGTTCGGCCACCAACGGACGCTGCAGGGCGCTGACATAGGCGGCGATCGCCTGCCGCAAGGCCGGCATGCCGCAGTTCTGAGTGTAAAAGGTGGCACCGCCTTGCAAGGCGGCGCAGGCCGCATCGCGAATGAATTGCGGCGTCACCTGGTCCGGTTCGCCGAACCAGAACGGCAGCACATTGGGGTCACCCATGCCGGCGTTCGCCACCTCGCGGATTTGCGAGCCGGCGAGTTGTTCGATGGTGGGACGGACCAGGGCGGAGGTTGGCATGGCAAATCGATATGCAGGAGGGAAGGCGATGCGGGCGCCGAATGCGCCCGCACCCGAAGCAGCGTGGTTTACTTGGTGACTGCGATCAGCTTGCGCTGATGCTCGGCCAGGGCATACAGCGTCAGCGAGCCGTCTACGATGTCGCCGTGGGCATCGAAGGCGATGGTGCCGGTCACGCCCGGATGCTTGATTTTTGCCAGCAGCGGCAGGTATTTGGCCGGATCGGCGGAGCCCGCTTGCTGGATCGCGCCGATCATCGCCATCGTCGCGTCATAGGTGTAGGGCGCATAGATCACCACGTCCTGGTTGAATTTCTGCTTGTACTGCTGGCGGAAGCTATCCATCTGGCGCTTCTGTGCTTCCTGGATGCCGCCCGGTTCGGCGCAGATCACCTGGCCGTCGGCGAAGGCATCGCCGGCCAGCTTGGCCATGGTTTCGGTGCAGATGCCGTCGCCGCCCATCAGCTTGGCGTTGACGCCGAGCTGCTTCATCTGGCGCAGCATCGGCGTGGCCACCGCATCGGTGCCGCCAAAGAAAATTAGCTCCGGCTTCTTGGATTTGATCGCGGTCAGTTGCGCGTTCAGGTCGACCGATTTTTCGGTGGTGTACTGCTGCGAGACGATTTTACCGCCGGCCGCCTTGGCCGCCTTGGCGAACTGCTCGGCCAGGCCTTGCCCGTAGGCGCTGCGGTCGTCGATGACCGCGATATTTTTGAGCTTCAGCTCCGTCACCGCATATTTGCCCAGCACCGCACCAAGGCGGCTGTCGCTGGCGACCACGCGGAAGGTGGTCTTGTAGCCTTGCTGCGTGTATTTCGGATTGGTGGCCGCCGACGAGATTTGCGGAATGCCGGCATCCGAATAGATCTTCGAGGCCGGGATCGAGGTGCCCGAGGTCAGGTGGCCGATCACGCCGTTGACCTTGGCATCGACGAATTTCTGCGCCACCGCGGTACCTTGTTTCGGATCGGCCGCGTCGTCTTCCGCCATCAGCACGAATTTGACCTTCTTGCCGCCGACTGTGGGCTCCTTGGCGTTGACTTCATCGATCGCCATGCGCGCGCCGTTTTCGCTGTCCTTGCCCAGGTGCGCGATCTGGCCCGAGGTCGGCGCGACGTGGCCGATGGTGATTACCTGCTCCTGGGCGGTGGCGGTACCGCCAAAGGCCACGGCGATGGCGCCGGCCAGCAAGGTGCGAACGAATGTGGTTTGCATGGAAATTCTCCTCGATTTGAAATGGGTGCCGCTATAAAAAATGCCGCCGGGGTTTGCCGCGCTCAGAACACGCCCCGGTAATCGCCGCCGTCCAGCAGCAGGTTCTGGCCCGTGATGTAGCCGCTTCTGGCGCTGCACAGGAAGGCGCAGGCGTGGCCGAATTCGTCCGGCGCGCCGAAACGCCCGCTGGGATTGCGCGCGCGCCATTGGTCGGCGACCTCGGCGCCGCTGCTGCCGGCGCGCGCCGCCTGGGCTTCGAAGGTGTTGCGCAGGCGCTCGGTATCGAACGGCCCGGGCAGCAGGTTGTTGATGGTGACGTTGTGCCGGCTGACCTGGCGCGCCAGGCCAGCGACGAAACCGGTCAGCCCCGATCTGGCGCCGTTCGACAGGCCGAGGATGTCGATCGGTGCCTTGACCGCGGCCGAGGTGATGTTGACGATGCGGCCGAAGCGGCGCGCGATCATGCCGTCCACGGTGGCCTTGATCAGTTCGATCGGCGTCAGCATGTTGGCGTCCAGCGCGGCGATCCAGTCGTCCCGCTTCCATTCGCGGAAATCGCCGGGCGGCGGGCCGCCGGCGTTGTTCACCAGGATATCGGGTTGCGGGCAGGCGGCCAGCGCCAGCGCGCGTCCCTCGGCTGTCGTGATGTCGCAGGCGACGGCTTTGACTTCGACCCGATAACGTTCGCGCAGCGCCGCGGCGGTGGCCTCCAGCGGCCCCGCGCTGCGCGCTGCGATCGTCAGTTGTACGCCTTCGGCGGCCAGCGCTTCGGCGCAGGCCAGGCCCAGTCCCTTGCTCGCGGCGCATACCAGTGCGGTTTTCGATTGCAGTCCGAGATCCATCGGTTTTTCTTTCGTGCAGAGTTATACGAAGGCCGCGCTCACCGTGCCGAACGGCGTGAAGCAGGCGCTGACCTGCTGGCCTTTTTGTAGCGGGTATTGGCGGGTAAAGGAGCCGGACATGACCAGCGCGCCGCGTTCCAGCGGCAGGCCGAACTGCGCCAGTTTTTTTGTCAGCCAGACGACCGAGTGAATCGGGTCGCCCAGTACCTGGGCACCGTTGGCGCGCTCCTGTTCTGCCCCATCCACCATGATGGCGACCGAGGTTGCGGCCAGAGAAACGGCGGGATCGAGTGCAATCGCGGCGCCGGTGACGAATGCCTTTTGCTGGGCATTGTCGGCAATCGACAGCGGCAGGTCGCGGTTGAAGGTGCCACGCTTCTCGACGATTTCCAGGGCCGGCGCCACATGCGACACCGCGCGCCGCGCGCTCTCGTAATCGACCGCGGCGCCTTGCAGCGTGGCGCCGATCGTCAGGCACAGTTCATTCTCGAAACCGGGCGCAATGAGACTGTCGAAGGCAAAGCTGCGGCCCGACGGTTCCTGTCCGGAATCCAGCAGGTAGCCGAAGCACGGCTCGAACACTCCTTGCTGCTGCTGCATGGCGGGCGAGGTCAGGCCGACTTTCCAGCCGACATGGCGCGCGCCCTGCGCCACGCGCCGTTGCAGCATCGCGAGCTGTACACGGTAGGCGTCGTCCATGCCGAGCTTGCCGCCGTAGGCACTCGGCAGCCGCTCGCTGGAACGGGCGGCGGCTTCAAACGTATTCAGTACTTCGTCTATTTCCAGGCTGGTGTGCATCTTGGCTGAGGTGGGACTGCCCGATACGTCGTTCCGGTGTTCGGGCTTGCTCTTTAATGGGTGGTGCCGATGGCGGCAAAACATTTTTCTCCGATCAACTTTACCGTCACGAGAACGAAATTATCTTGCTATGTTTGGCTGATATTTGAATATAAAGAAAAGATTCCACTAAAAATTGCGCTGTATTTGAATGAGTAATTCTGGGCCGGCCTGCGATGGACATCGCGGCGCCGCAGCGGTGATACGCGCAGTCCGACCGCGTCGGCCGGCCATCGAGCCGCGCCACCACAGTAAAAATTTCCCTTCGCAAGCGTCACAAATCCAGTGCCCACCCGAGTTCGGGTTTGGACAACTGGTTGTCGCAAACGGAAAAAACGCATTAGCCAAGCGGACTAACATGGCCTCACACGGATCGACAAGTATTGAATCTGCACCAACCGAAGTGATCGGAGCATGGCACGCAATTTTGGCGGTAGAGCAAGCCGCGCGTCGCTCTGGGCATGGATGAAAAAGCAGTTGCCGTGACAGTAATTTTGCAAACCAATGAGTACAGCCCATTCAATTACGGAGGAAACGACTATGTCCAGCATCAACCCAGGTGAAACAGCGGCAGTGAGCAGCGCGGCAGAACTGATGCGGCGCACCAAAACCATCACCATTCCGAACGGCAAGAAGGTAAATCCAACTTTCTCTGCCAAGGAATATCAAGCCAGAGTTACCAAGCTGCGCCAGCATATGGCCAAGAACAACATCGATGCGGTGCTGTTCACCTCGTACCACAACATCAACTACTACGCCGACTTCCTGTATTGCTCTTTCGGCCGCAACTATGGCCTGGTGGTGACCCAGGATCAACACACGACCATCAGCGCCAATATCGACGGCGGCCAGCCGTATCGCCGCAGTTTCGGCGACAACATCGTCTACACCGACTGGCAGCGCGACAACTACTTTCATGCAGTGAAATCGCTGATGGCCGGGCGGCGGCGCATTGGCGTCGAGTTCGACCATATCAATGTGGATAATCTGCAAAAGCTCAAGCACGCCTGCCCGGACGCCGAAATCGTCGATGTCTCCAAGGCTTGCATGGCGATGCGCATGATCAAGTCGGACGAGGAAATCGCCGTCATCCGCAACGGCGCACGGATTGCCGACATCGGCGGCGAAGCCTGCCGCAAGGCAATCGGCGTTGGCGTGCCGGAATATGAAGTGGCCCTTGCTTCAACCCAGGCGATGGTGCGGGAAATTGCCCGCACGTATCCGGATAGCGAGCTGATGGATACCTGGACCTGGTTCCAGTCCGGCATCAACACCGATGGCGCGCACAACCCGGTGACTTCGCGCAAGATTCAAAAGGGCGACATCCTCAGCCTGAATTGCTTTCCGATGATCTCCGGCTACTACACGGCGCTGGAGCGCACCCTGTTTGCCGAGGAGTGTTCGGATGAACACCTGCGGCTGTGGGAAGTCAACGTCAAGGTGCACGAGGCCGGCCTCAAACTGATCAAGCCAGGCGTTCGCTGCTGTGACATCGCCGCCGAACTGAACGAGATTTTCCATGAGAACGGCTTGCTGCAGTATCGCACTTTCGGTTATGGCCATTCGTTCGGCACGCTGTCTCATTACTATGGACGCGAAGCGGGGCTGGAGTTGCGGGAAGACATCGAAACCGTGCTGGAAGAAAACATGGTGGTATCGATGGAGCCGATGATCATGATTCCTGAAGGCCAGCCTGGCGCAGGCGGCTACCGCGAACATGACATTCTGGTGGTGACCAAAGACGGCGCCGAAAACATCACCAAATTCCCGTTCGGTCCGAAACACAATATCGTCAAAAACTGAGTTGACGTCGGCCAGTGTTGTGGGCTGCCCAAGGGCAATGCACAACACTGTGCCTCGTAATCCCGCTCCGGTTTGGGCAGGTATCAGGTCTATTTAATCAATAAAAGTAAAAAAATTATGGGAATCGGTTTTTCATACAACAGGAGACAGAATGAACCACGAGAATTCGGCCGCAGGCGTTCGCTCAACCGGACAAATGTACACCAGCCATGTATCCAGCAGCCCCACGGCGCACCAGAGCACACTTAAGAAGGCAGCCACTGCCAGTTTCATTGGCAATTTTGTAGAGTGGTTTGACTACGCTTCCTACGGCTATCTGGCTGCCGTCATTACCGCAGTATTCTTTCCGACCACTTCGCCGATTTCAGGGCTGCTCGCTACCTTTGGCGTTTTTGCACTGTCATTCATCGTTCGGCCAATTGGCGGCGCAATATGGGGTCGCTACGGGGACAAGGTCGGTCGCAAAAACGCGCTTTCCCTGTCCATCATCATCATGTCGGTGGCGACATTTCTGATCGCCTTCCTGCCTACCTATGCGCAAGTCGGATTGTGGGCGCCGGCCTTGCTGCTGGTGGTCCGGCTGGTTCAGGGGTTCTCGGCCTCTGGCGAGTACGCCGGCGCATCGGCGTTTCTGGCAGAGTATGCGCCGGACAACAAGCGCGGTTTTTATACCAGTATCGTGCCCGCCAGCACTGCCGCCGGTTTGCTCTTCGGATCACTGCTGGTGACCTTGATGCATGCCGTTCTGAGTGCCGAGCAAATGGAGTCGTTCGGTTGGAGATTGCCCTTCCTGCTGGCGGCGCCGCTTGGCCTGGTCGGCCGCTACATCCGTGTCAAGCTGGAGGATTCCCCCACCTTCCGCAAACTTGAGCAATCTCAACACGTATGCCAGGCGCCGATTACCGAAATTCTGACCACGCACCGGCGGGCTTTCATCATTGCGCTGGGCGTCACGATGCTGAATGCGGTCGGCTTCTATACGATCCTGAGCTACATGCCGACCTACCTCTCGGTGGAGCTGCATGTGAGCGAGACGGATTCTTTCCTGGCGACGACGGTTGCATTGACCGCCTATATCGGGCTGATATTCTTGATGGGAGCGTTGTCGGATCGCTTTGGCAGAAAAACGATGCTGGTCGTGGCGTCGGTGTTCTTCATCGCCTTCACGGTGCCGCTGTTCAGCCTGTTGGGGTCGGTTGGCCTGATCGGCATGATCTTGATCCAGATCGCGTTTGGAGCGCTGCTCACCATGAATGATGGCACGCTGCCGTGCTTTTTATCGGAGATATTTCCGACCAAAGTCCGCTACACCGGTTTCGCACTGAGCTTCAATCTGGCGAACGCAATTTTCGGTGGCACTGCACCCTTTATTGCGACCTGGTTGATTCATCTCAGCGGCAATAAATTGGCACCAGCCTGGTATCTGGTGGCCGCTGCGCTGATCGCGATGATTGCCATGCTGGTGAGTCGAGAGACCGCCGGAAAACCGCTGAAAAGCTAATGCAATCCCGGAGGAAGCCCCCGCCGATCAGGCGGGGGCTTCCCGGCAGAATCGCTTCCTCGTGCGGTGTTCAGCCCTTCATGAGGCTCCGCTTGGTGTTGCGCCCCAGCTTGCCAGCGGCTCGACCGCTGCATGCCTGTCCTGACGGTGTTCGGATGCCACGCGGGGCAACCCTCTTTCACCCTGTTTCGCTTTTTTACCGGGACCTTCACCATGAACTCGCTTGGTTCAATTCCAAAATATATTCTCAGCCTGTCCTGCCCCAGCGCGCCGGGCCAGGTGGCGGCAATTGCCGGCTTTCTCGACGCGCGCGGTTGCTATGTCGATGAGATATCCGTCTTTGATGACAGCTTCAGCCAGCGATTTTTTGTCCGTTGCGTATTCCATTCGGCCGCTGGCGGTGCGCTGCCGCTGGAGCAGATGCAGAAAGACTTCGTGCCGATCAGCCAGCGATTTTGCATGGACTGGACAATGTCCGACGTGGCCAGCCGCTCGCGCGTGCTGATCCTGGTATCGAAATTCGATCACTGTTTGAATGACTTGATTTACCGTTGGCGGATGGGCGAGCTGAAGATTGATATTGTCGGAATCGTCTCGAATCACCCGGATCTGGAGCCGATTGCCAGTACCCATGGGATCCCGTTTCAGCATCTGCCGATCACGCCGGAAACCAGGCTGCAGCAAGAAACGCGCTTGCTCGCATTGATCGATGAATTCCAAGTGGATCTAGTGGTATTGGCACGCTACATGCAAATCCTGTCGTCTGACTTGAGCGCCAAGCTGAGAGGGCGTGCCATCAATATCCACCATTCATTCCTGCCCGGTTTCAAGGGTGCCAAACCGTACCACCAGGCGCATGCAAGAGGAGTCAAGCTGATTGGTGCCACCGCACACTACGTGACCACCGATCTTGACGAGGGGCCGATTATCGAACAGGTGGTGGAGCGGGTTGACCATTCCTGTGATCCTGACCAATTGCTAGCCACTGGCCGCGATATGGAATGCCTGGCATTGTCACGGGCCGTGAAATTCCAGATTGAACGTCGGGTGTTCCTGAATGGGAACCGGACAGTGGTGCTGCACTGATGAGCCGGGAAGAGAGCGATGCCGTGGGGGAAGTTGCCCAAGATCGGGTCATTCCGCGTGAAAGTACCGGTTTGTGCGGCCTCAGAGCGCGCCAAGACGGCGTTCCCTGCCGGGAGGTATGCCGAAAAATTCACTATAGCGTCGGGTAAAGTGCGCCACCGAGGCGAAGCCGCAGGCGTCGGCGACGTCGATGATCGTCTGTTCCGTGCGCAACAAGAGCTGACGCGCGCGCACCAGCCGCAGTTCCAGATAAAAATTGCCGGGAGTGCATTTGAGATGTTCCTGGAACAGGCGTTCGAGTTGCCGGCCGGACAGTCCCACGTAATTAGCCAACTCATCAACACTCAGCGGCTCTTCCAGGTTGCTTTCCATCAGCGTGACCGCCTCGCTCAGCTTGGGCTGGCCAGTTCCGAGTTTTTGCCGCAGTGGTATGCGCTGGCGGTCGCCCGAGTTACGAATGCGTTCGCACACCAGCAGTTCGGCAACCGCGGACGCCAGTTCTCGACCGCCCGGATGGGTGGAGATCAGGGTCACCATCATGTCGATCGCCGCGATGCCACCGCTGCAGGTATAGCGGTCCCGGTCAATTTCAAATATGCGCGGCGAGACGATGATGTCGTGAAATTCATTGGTCAGGCCTTCCGTATCTTCCCAGTGGACCGTGCAGCGGTAGCCGGTCATCAGTCCGGCCCGTGCCAGTAAATAGCTGCCGGTGCAGATGCCGCCCAGCGCGGTGCCGCTCTCGGAAATCTTGCGCATCCACGCAATCAGCATCTGATCCCGTTTCGGCGGAACCGGGTTGGGCCCGCAAATGAACAGCGCGTCCAGCTTGGGCGCGTCGTGAATCGAGCAGTCCGGCATGACCCGAACGCCGTTGCTGGCGGCAATTGCTTGTCCGTCTCCGGTCACGGTCAGCCATTCGTAACGAGTGCTGCGCGACACCATATTGGCCATGCGCAAGGGTTCGATCGCCGAGGAAAAGCCGATCAGCGTGAAATTGGGCACCAGCAAGAACCCGAAACGATACGGCTTGGCCGCAGCGTTGACGGGGCTGATCGCTTTCGCCGCCAGCTCTGAAGCAGGCGAGTTATCAATCTTGGTTTGGATTACGTCCATCATGCAATGGTGGCATAGCCAGTCAACTGAAAATTCCAGCGCGAAGGCTCTTTGAATTTGCTCAGAATACCATGCTGTCAGTATGGTGTTTTCCGATTTTTCATGCGTTCGGGTTTGGGCAATTTGTCGTCGCAAACAGGGAAATGCCGCCGTACTGGCGTTCTATCATGCCCTTCTGATCTTCTTTTTCGGCATCGGGACATCGATTCATGGTAGCGCAGCGAAGACGATTTGGCGACCCGAATCCGCTGCCAAGCCTGCGCTTGCACCTGACTCCAGCCGACTGAATTTCTTGCCCATTTTGGAGATAAACGAGATGCAGATACAAGTGATGCCGTGGACCATTGAAATTGTCGACATAGAAACACAGCTACGCGTTGGAATCTGGGAACATGAACGGGAATTGCAGCCGATCCGGATCAACATTTCCTTGCGTGCGCTTGCTGCGGCCTGCCCGAAAACGATTGAGGATTGCCTGGACTATGAACCGATATGCCGCTGGATCATCGATTCATGGCCGATGCAGCCGCATACGCCGCTACTGGAAACCCGATTGCGTGAATTGATCAGTTTTGTGTTCGAGTTTGATGAACGAATTGAATGGGCCGACGTCGCCATTTCAAAACCGGCCGCGCTGTCGCAGGTACAGGGTGTGGGCGTCAGGATGGCGCTGTCGCGGGCGGAATACGAACAATCTTTTGGCGGTCGGGAGTTGGAGCTGGTGAAGCACATGTGCTTGTAGTGTGCTGCTGGCGGTGGCGTAGTTGCCGCGTTTGTGGATGCGCGGAACCGCAGTTTTCAGTCTGTTTTGATCCATCGGCGCATTCATGCAATGCGATGTCGGATATAAGCAAAATCGATTTGCGGTTCTACTTAAACTTCAGAATAAATACACCCGCTGAGCCAGCCTCGGCATATTCAGACCAAAACAGGAGACGGACATGTTTTCAAAGAGCGATCGGATACAAGGATTTGACGACGAACTGTGGGCCGCGATTGCCGGCGAGACGACGCGTCAGGAGCAGCACATCGAGCTGATTGCGTCGGAAAACTATACCAGCCAGCGGGTCATGCAGGCCCAGGGTACGGCGCTGACCAACAAGTACGCCGAGGGTTATCCGGGCAAGCGCTATTACGGCGGCTGCGAGCATGTGGATGTGGTCGAGCAACTTGCCATCGATCGCGCGATGCAATTGTTTGGCGCCGACTGGGCCAACGTCCAGCCCCATTCCGGTTCGCAAGCCAACGCGGCGGTCTACATGGCGCTGCTGAATCCGGGCGATACCGTGCTCGGTATGAGCCTGGCGCATGGCGGCCACTTGACGCACGGCGCCAAGGTCAGCTTTTCCGGCAAGATCTACCACGCGGTGCAATATGGCCTGAACGGCGAGGATGTGATCGATTACGACGAAGTCGAACGGCTGGCGCTGGAACATAAACCACGCATGATCATCGCCGGCTTCTCCGCCTATTCGCGCGTCCTCGATTTTCCGCGTTTCCGTGAAATTGCCGACAAGGTCGGCGCTTACCTGTTCGTCGACATGGCCCATGTGGCCGGACTGGTGGCGGCCGGGCTGTATCCGAATCCGATACCGATTGCCGACATCGTGACCACAACCACCCACAAGACGTTGCGCGGACCGCGCGGCGGCCTGATCCTGGGCCGCGCCAATCCGGATATCCAGAAAAAAATCAATGCAATGGTGTTTCCCGGCACCCAGGGCGGTCCGCTGATGCACGTCATCGCCGCCAAGGCGGTCGCCTTGAAAGAGGCATTGCAACCGGAGTTCCAGCTCTATCAGGCGCAGGTGGTGGCAAATGCGCGGGCAATGGCGGCGACTTTCATGCGACGCGGCTATCGGATTGTTTCGGGCGGCACCGATGATCACCTGTTCCTTGTCGACCTGGTCGACAAGGGCATTACCGGCAAGGCCGCCGATGCCGCCCTGGGCTCCGCCCACATCACGGTGAACAAGAACGCGGTGCCGAACGATCCGCAATCGCCGTTCGTCACCAGCGGCATCCGGATCGGCTCGCCGGCGATCACGACGCGTGGATTCAAGGAAGCGCAGGCGATCGAGCTGACCGAATGGATTTGCGACATTTTGGACGACATCGACAACTCCGACGTGCTGGCCCGGGTGCGCGGCCAAGTTGCGGAACTATGCGCCCGCTTCCCGGTATATGCCGAATAGCGCGCGTATTTTTGGTTTCCTCCAAGCAATCAAAGCGTCAACCGATCCGGGCCGCCGGCAGGAGTTATAGGACATGGCTATCAGTGTGTTTGAGTTGTTCAAGATTGGTATTGGGCCGTCGAGTTCGCACACCGTCGGCCCGATGCGAGCGGCGCTGATGTTTGCCAGCGGCCTGCGCGATCAGGGCTTGCTGGAGCGGACCCACGCGATCAAGGCTGAACTGTTCGGTTCGCTCGGCGCCACCGGCAAGGGACATGGCAGCGATAAAGCCGTCATGCTGGGGCTGGAAGGCGAGGCGCCGGATCTGATCGACCCGGATACCATTGGCGCGCGGCTGGCCCGCATCCGCGAACAGAAATCGCTGCGCCTGCTGGGGACGCATCCGATTGATTTCATCGAGCCAGACCATTTGCTGTTCTATCGCCGCCGCGCGCTGCCGTACCACCCGAACGGCATGTGTTTTACCGCCAGCAACGCGGATGGAGAAGAGATTTACAGCAAGAACTACTACTCGGTCGGCGGCGGGTTCGTGGTCAACAAGGAAGCGGCGGAAGCCAATCGCTTGCAGGAAGACGATACGCAGTTGCCGTACCCGTTCAAGAGCGGAGCCGACATCCTCCGGATGTGTAGCGAGAATCAACTGACGGTGAGCCAGTTGATGCTGGAAAACGAAAAAGCCTGGCGCACGGAAGCCGAAATTCGAGCAGGCTTGCTGAACATCTGGCGCGTAATGCAGGATTGCGTCACGCGCGGTTGCCAGGCGCAAGGCCTGCTGTCCGGCGGCCTCAAGGTGCGGCGTCGTGCCGCCGATCTATACAACAGTTTGTCGAGCCGTCCGGAACAGAGCCTGCGCGATCCCTTGTCGACACTCGACTGGGTCAACCTATATGCGCTGGCAGTCAATGAAGAAAACGCCGCCGGCGGCCGGGTGGTCACCGCACCGACCAACGGCGCGGCCGGGATCATTCCCGCCGTGCTGCACTACTACCACCGTTTCATTCCCGGCGCCAGCGAAGACGGCGTGGTGCGCTTCCTGCTGACCGCCGCTGCGATCGGCATCCTGTACAAGGAAAACGCCTCGATCTCGGGCGCCGAAGTCGGTTGCCAGGGCGAAGTCGGTGTTGCCTGTTCGATGGCGGCCGGCGCGCTGACCGAAGTCATGGGTGGTAGCGTCGAGCAAGTCGAGAACGCTGCCGAGATCGGCATGGAACACAATCTCGGCCTGACTTGCGACCCGATCGGCGGGTTGGTGCAAGTGCCTTGCATCGAGCGCAACGCGATGGGATCGGTGAAAGCGATCAACGCCGCCCGCGTCGCCTTGCGCGGGGATGGCAAGCATTTCGTCTCGCTCGACCAGGTGATCAAGACGATGCGCCAGACCGGTGCCGACATGAAGCTGAAATACAAGGAAACCTCGCGCGGCGGGCTCGCGGTGAATGTCATCGAATGCTAAGTAATTAACTATCCATTGCGGAAGCCGGGGCATCCGCATGCGCCGCAGCGAGCGGCATTCTGGAACAACAGGAGGCAGCAGGAATCATGAAAAAATATTCGATATTCAGCCTGGCGCGAAACGCCCTGAGCTACCACGAGAACTGGCAGAGCGCATGGCGTAGCCCGGAGCCGAAACGGGAATATGACGTCATCATCATCGGCGGCGGCGGCCATGGCCTGGCCACCGCCTACTACCTAGCGAAGGAGCACGGCATCACCAATGTCGCGGTGCTGGAAAAAGGCTGGATCGGCGGCGGCAACACCGGCCGCAATACCACGATTGTGCGCTCCAACTATTTGTGGGACGAGGCTACCCACCTCTACGAAAAGGCGATGAAGCTGTGGGAGGGGCTGTCGCAGGACCTCAACTACAACGTGATGTTCAGCCAGCGCGGCGTGATGAATCTGGGCCACTCGCTGCAGGATATGCGCGATATCACGCGGCGCGTGAATGCCAATCGCTTGAACGGCGTCGACGGCGAGGTCTTGACCGCACAGCAGGTCAAGGAATTCGAGCCGACGATCAACATCTCGCCGAATGCGCGCTATCCGATTTTCGGGGCTTCTCTGCAGCGGCGCGGCGGTTCGGCGCGGCACGATGCGGTAGCCTGGGGCTTCGCTCGCGGCGCCGACTCGCACGGTGTCGACATTATCCAGAAGTGCGAAGTCACCGGCATTCGGCGTAACGGCAATCAGGTGGTGGGCGTCGAGACCAGCAAAGGTTTCATCCGCGCCAAAAAGGTCGGGGTGGTCACTGCCGGCAGCTCCAGCGTGCTGGCCGCGATGGCGGAATTGCGGTTGCCGATCGAGAGCCATCCGCTGCAGGCGTTCGTGAGCGAGCCGGTCAAGCCGGTGCTGAACTCGGTCATCATGTCGAATGCGGTGCACGGCTATATCAGCCAGACCGACAAGGGCGATCTCGTGATCGGTGCCGGGATCGACGCCTATACCGGCTATGGCCAGCGCGGCAGTTTCCCGATCATCGAACATGCGGCGCAGGCGATCATGGAATTGTTCCCGATCTTTAGCCGCGTCCGCATGAACCGCCAGTGGGGCGGCATTGTCGATGTCTGCCCGGACGCCTGTCCCATCATCGGTCTGACTCCGGTGAAGGGCCTGTATTTCAACTGCGGTTGGGGCACTGGCGGCTTCAAGGCGACGCCCGGCTCAGGCTGGGTCTTTGCCCACACCATCGCACAGAACCGTCCGCATGAGCTGAATGCAGCGTTTTCGCTGGAGCGCTTCTCGAACGGCCATCTGATCGATGAACATGGCGCCGCAGGCGTGGCCCACTAATCACACCGGAGATCAATCATGCTGCAAATTACCTGCCCCTGGTGCGGCGCTCGCGAAGAAAGCGAATTCTCTTATGGCGGCGAAGCGCACATCGTGCGGCCGCTGGACACCGATGCCCTGAGTGACGAGCAATGGGGCAACTACCTGTTCATGCGCAAGAATCCGCGCGGCTTGCACTGCGAGCAATGGGTGCATACCTATGGCTGCCGCCGTTGGTTCAATGTCGTGCGCGATACCCTGACTTACCAGATCAAGACTGTCTATAAAGTGGGCGAACCCACACCCGGAGGCGAGCAATGACCCAAGAGAACCGGATCGGGCGCGGTGGCCGCATCGACCGCAGCAAACCGATCAACTTTCAGTTCAACGGCAAGCAGTACAGCGGCTTTCGTGGCGACACGGTGGCCTCGGCCCTGATCGCCAATGGCGTCTCGGTAGTCGGCCGCAGCTGGAAATACCACCGCCCGCGCGGCATCGTCGCCAGCGGCGTGGAAGAGCCGAATGCGCTGCTGCAACTGGAAACTGGCGCCCACACGGTGCCCAACGCCCGCGCCACCGAGCTGGAGCTGTACGAGGGCTTGCGCGCCTCCAGCGTCAATTGCTGGCCCAGCGTCGACTTTGACCTGATGTCGGTGACCGGTATGTTTTCGCGTTTCATGCCGGCCGGCTTTTACTACAAGACCTTCATGTGGCCGAAGAGCTTCTGGATGAAATACGAGCATTACATCCGCAAGGCATCCGGGCTTGGAGAAGCGCCGCGCGAACCCGACCCCGCCACCTATAGCAAGATGAACGTCCACTGCGATGTGCTGGTGGTCGGCGCCGGGCCGGCCGGGCTGGCGGCGGCGCTGGCAGCGGGCAGGGCCGGCGCGCGCGTGATCCTGGCGGATGAGCAAAGCGAACTGGGAGGCAGCCTGCTCGGCAGCCGCAGCGTGATCGATGACGAATTTGCCGATGCCTGGATCGCGAAGGCCGCCGCCGAACTGGCGTCGATGCCGGAAGTCCGGGTGTTGACGCGCAGTACCGTTTTCGGCTACCACGACCATAATTTTCTGACCATCAACCAGCGTCTGACTGAGCATCTGCCGTTGGCGCAGCGCATTGGGCCGCGCGAATGCGTCTGGCGGGTGCGCGCCCAACAAGTGGTGCTGGCCACCGGCGCGGCCGAACGGCCGCTGGTGTTCAGCAATAATGACCGGCCCGGTATCATGCTGGCCTCCGCCATCTCCGCTTACGTGAACCGCTATGCGGCGGCGCCGGGATCGAAGGCAGTCATCTTTACCAACAACGACAGCGCCTATCAGGCCGCTTTCGATCTGGTTGAAGCGGGTATTCCGGTGGCGGCAATCGTTGATACCCGTCCCAATCCGAACGGCTTCCTGCCAGCCTTCGCCCGCAAGCAAGGAATTGAAATCATTGCCGGTGCGGTGGTGGTCGATACCAGCGGCGGCAAGCGGCTGCGCAGTGTCAAGGTCATGGCGCTGGACGCCAAGGGCGACGCCGTGGCCGGCCCGGCACGGAGCATCGCTTGCGACCTGCTGGGTTTTTCCGGCGGCTGGAGTCCGGTCGTGCATTTGTTTGCGCAGTCCGGCGGCAAGGCACGCTTCGACGCCGCCAAGGCCTGCTTTGTGCCGGACGTCTCGGTGCAGGCCGAGCGGTCGGCGGGGGCTTGCAGTGGCAGTTTTGGCTTGGCCGATTGTCTTGCCGAAGGCACCGCGCGGGGCGCTGAAGCTGCCGCCCTGGCCGGATTTGGCGACGGCCGCGCAAGCCCGATCCCGGTGGCCGACCGTATTGTGGAAGAGCCGATCAAGCCGTTGTGGGTGGTGCCGGCGCCAAAGGCGATCGGACGCGTACCCAAGCAATTCGTCGACCTGCAGAATGACGTCGGCGCCTCCGATATCGTGCTGGCCGCGCGCGAAGGCTACCATTCGGTGGAGCACGTCAAGCGCTATACCGCGCTGGGCTTCGGCACGGACCAGGGCAAGCTCGGCAATATCAACGGTATGGGGATCCTGGCGCAGACGCTCGGCCAGGATATCCCCAGCACCGGCACCACCACCTTCCGTCCGAATTACACGCCGGTAAGCTTCGGTGCGATCGCCGGGCCAGATCAGGGCGATTTATTCGATCCGATTCGCAAGACCGCGATGCATCAGTGGCATGAACAGCATGGCGCGCTGTTCGAGAATGTTGGCCAGTGGAAGCGGCCCTGGTATTACCCGAGAAATGGTGAAACCATCCACGCTGCGGTCAACCGCGAGTGTCTGGCGACTCGCAACAGCGTTGGCATCATGGATGCTTCGACACTCGGCAAGATCGATATTCAGGGACCGGATGCAGCCGTCCTGCTGAACTGGGTTTATACCAACGCCTGGAGCAAGCTGGGCATCGGCCGCGCCCGCTACGGCCTGATGCTGGATGAAAACGGCATGGTGTTCGACGACGGCGTGACCGTGCGCCTGGCCGAAAACCACTTCCTGATGACCACCACTACCGGCGGTGCCGCGCGCGTCATGTCGTGGCTGGAGCGCTGGCTGCAGACCGAGTGGCCTCATCTGAAGGTGCATCTGACTTCGGTTACCGACCATTGGGCGACGATGGCGGTAGTGGGGCCCAATAGCCGCAAGGTATTGCAGGCGGTTTGCAAGGATGTCGATTTCTCGTCGGAAGCCTTTCCCTTCATGTCGTACCAGGAAGGTACCGTGGCCGGTGTGCCGGCGCGCATCATGCGCATCAGCTTCTCGGGCGAACTGGCATATGAAATCAATATCGACGCCAATTACGGCCATCATGTATGGCAGGCGGTGATGGCGGCCGGGGCCCAGTACGATATCACGCCTTACGGCACCGAGACCATGCACGTGCTGCGGGCGGAGAAGGGCTTCATCATCGTTGGCCAGGACACCGACGGTTCGGTCACGCCGATCGATCTCGACATGGGCTGGGTAATCGCCAAGAACAAGGACTTCATTGGACGCCGCTCGCTGAGTCGTTCCGATACGGCACGCGAAGGCCGCAAGCAACTGGTGGGCTTGCTCACCGAAGATCCGGCCGAGGTGTTGCCGGAGGGCGGCCAGATCGTTGATGACGCCACGGTGGCGCTGCCGGTGCCGATGCTCGGCCACGTGACATCCAGCTATTACAGTGCCTGCCTGGGCCGCTCGATCGCCATGGGACTGGTCAAGGGCGGGCTCAAGCGACAGGGTGAAACCGTCCAGATTCCGCTCGAAAACGGCCGCGTCATCAAGGCCGTGATTGCCAGCCCGGTATTCATCGATCCTGAAGGAGCACGACAAAATGTCTAAATCGATATTGAGAGAAAGTCCGCTGGTGCGCTTCAACCTCGCGGCCAGCAACGTCTCGGCCGCCGGCGCAGGACAGATCAGCGTATGGGAGCGAGCCTTCTGCGGCCACATTAACCTGCGCGGCGACCCGGCCGACACCGGATTTCTGGCGGCGGTGAAACACACGCTCGGCTTCGAGCTGCCTTTGCAAGCCAACACCATGAGCGAGGGCCAGGGTATGCGCGCATTCTGGCTGGGGCCGAACGAATGGCTGATCGTGACCGCCGGCGAGCAGGAGGCGGCCGTGGCGCGAGGTTTGCGCGGCGCGCTGGCTGGCCTGTTTTGCGCGGTAACGGAAGTCGGCGGCGGGCAGACCATCATTGCCTTGCGTGGGCAGCACGTGCGCGATCTGCTGGCCCAGGGTTGTCCGCTCGACCTGCATCCACGCGTATTCGGCCCGGGGCAGTGCGCACAGTCGCATCTGGCCAAGGCGCCGATTCTGTTCGGCCAGATCGACGCCGAACCGACGTTCGAGCTGGTTATACGCCGCAGTTTTGCCGATTACCTCTGGCTCTGGCTGCAAGACGCCGGGGCGCAGTACGGCTTGACGGTGGTCGCGCCGCCGGCCGCCGCAGCGTGGCTCGGCAGCGCCAAACGGCCGATGGTGGTGGCGCGATAGCTCGGCAAGCGAATCGAGTAGATCCCGAACCCGATTTGATGTTGAGGCAGGGCCGAAACGGAGTCGCGCCGAGCGGCGGAAGTTGCGGTTGCGGTGCTCAGCGCAGCAGGGTGGCGCCGGCGATCAGCAGGGCGCAAGCCAGCGCCGCGCAACTGAGCCAGAACAGTGCACCGTGCCGCTCGGGCGCCAGTTCATCGTCGCCGGCCGGCAGCACGCCGGGCAACTGGCGCCGGCCGCGCCGCTGCCGCGCCAGGTAATGCCGCAGGTCGAGCGCCATTTCGCGCGCGTGCTGGTAACGTTTTTCCGGGCGCTTGCTGATCGCCTTCATCGCGATTCGCGACAGTTCGGCCGGAATGCCGGGATCGATTTCGTGCGGCGTCGGTGGTGCCTTGTAGGCGATCATTTGCAGCAGCTCTTCCGCATCGCGCGCCGCGAACGGCTTGCGGCCGACCAGCATTTCGTACAGGACCGCGCCCAGCGAATAAATGTCGGTGCGGGCATCGGCCGGTTTGCCCAGCGCCTGCTCGGGCGACATGTAGTTTGGCGTACCGAGCAGATTCTGCTGGAATAGCGTGAACGGCTGGTCCGCGTTTTCCGCCTTGCCGGAGAGCCGGTTGGGCGCGCGCGCGATGCCGAAATCGACCAGTTTCGGCTGATTCTCGGCCTGCATGAAGATGTTCGCCGGTTTGATGTCGCGATGCACGACACCGTTCCGGTGCGCATACTCGAGCGCTTCGGCCAGCTTGCGCACGATGGCGGCAATCTCGACGTTTTCAAAGCGGGCGCCGCCATCCAGCAGCTTGTGCAGCTCGCGCCCCTGCAGGTACTCCATCGCGATGTAGGTCACGCCGCGCTCGTTCGAGGCGTCAAAGATGGTGACGATGTTCGGATGCGCCAGGCGCCCCGCGGCCCGCGCCTCATTGATGAATTGCTGCTCGTGCTGCTTGCGCTCGGCCGGGGTCAGGCGCGGATTGAAGGTCTTGATGGCGACGCTGCGGTCGATTACCGGGTCGTGCGCCAGATAGACCGAGCCGATGGCGCCGCGGCCCAGTTCGCGCAGGATGTGAAAACGCCCGATCCGGCTGGGCGCGGGCGGCGCGGCGGCGGTGGCATTCTGGGCCGGAAACGGCAGGGAAGTGGAAATTGCCATAATCCGCCAAGCATGCCTTGTCGTTGCGTAACTGGCAAGGAGTTGGTTGCCGTCCTCTAAATATTTCCGGGTTGCGCTCCCGGCCGAAACGGCGTGCGTTCATTCAGTTCATGCAGGTAGGCGGCAACCCCGCCGCTTTCCTGTTGCAGAAAGCGTTCGACCGCATCGGCAAAGGCCGGGTGTGCCAGCCAGTGCGCCGACCAGGTTTGCTGCGGCAGGAAGCCGCGTGCCATCTTGTGCTCGCCCTGGGCGCCACCCTCGAAGCACTGGATGTTTCTGGCGATGCAGAACTCCAGCGGCTGGTAGTAGGCGGTCTCGAAATGCAGGCAGGGTACGTCTTCCAGCGCGCCCCAATAACGGCCGTACAGGGTGCGTTCGGTATGGATCAGGAGCGAGCTGGCGATGGCGCGGCCGCCGCGTTCGGCCACGATCAGCAAGATATTGTGCGGCATGGCGGCGCCGATGCGCCGGAAAAAATCCAGGTTCAGGTAGGGTGTCGAATAATGCGCGGCGTAGGTATGGCGGTAGCAGCGGTTGAAAAAGGCCCAGTCGGCGGCGCTGGGATCGGCGCCGCCGACGTGGCGGAAGCTGACGCCGGCTTCGCGCACCTTGCGCCGTTCGGCCGCGATGTTCTTGCGTTTCTTGCGTTCCAGCGTCGACAGGAACTGCTCGAAATCGCGATAGCCCGGATTCAGCCAATGAAACTGGACGCCGCTGCGCAGCATGAAGCCGGCGCGCTGCAGGGCGACCGCTTGCGCCTGCGGCGGGTAGAGGATGTGGCAGGACGAGACCTCGCCGCTTTCCTGCAGGGTGCCGAGGGCGGCGAGCAGCGCGTCCCGGGCCGTCTGGTCGCATGCCAGCAGGCGCGCGCCGGTGACGGGCGTGAACGGAATCGCCGACAGCAGTTTCGGATAATAGTCGAGCCCGTTACGCCGATAGGCGTCGGCCCAGGCCCAGTCGAATACATATTCGCCATACGAATGGGTCTTCAGATACAGCGGCAGCGCCGCCTGCAACAGATCGCCGCGCCACAGCGTCAGATACTGCGGCTGCCAGCCGGAGCCGGCGGCCGCGCAGCCGCTTTCGTGCAGCGCATGCAGGAAGGCGAACGACAGGAAAGGATTGGCTTCGGGCTGCAGCCCGAGCAGCGCATCCCATGCCGGCTGGCCCACCGCTGACAGAGAGTCAATGATTCGCGTGCGATAATTCACTCGGAACAAATGCCTTGTTGTGTCACTTCGCCGCAGCGCATGCCGGACTCACTCGATCGCCATTCATTGCATCAACCATGACCGTTAAAGTTGCCATTGCCCAGATCAACAGCAGCGTCGGGGATTTCTCCGGCAATTGCAGCAAAATTCTCGACTGCGCGCGCCGGGCGGCGCAGCAGGGCGCGCAGGTAGTGCTGACGCCGGAACTGTCGCTGGCCGGCTATCCGCCGGAAGATCTGCTGCTACGTGATGCATTTTACGCAAAAAGCGCGCAAGCGTTGGCGGCGCTGGCGGCCGATCTGGCGCCACTATCCGGCCTGCACGTGGTGGTCGGCCATCCGCTGGCGCAGGACGGCTTGCGGCGCAACGCGGCATCGGTGCTGGTGAATGGAAACATCCTCGGGACCTATTGCAAGCATGAATTGCCCAACGCCGACGTGTTCGACGAGCGGCGCTATTTTTCGCCGGCCGATACGCCGTTTGTGTTTGCGGTCGGCGGTGTGCGGTTCGGCATCAATATCTGCGAAGACACCTGGTACCCCCAGGCGCCGGCGCGCGCGCGTGAAGCCGGTGCCGAAGTGTTGCTGGTGCTGAACGGCTCGCCGTTTCACATGGGCAAACAGCACGTGCGCCTGGATGCGTTGCGCAAGCACGTTGCGGCCGCGGGCATGGCAGCGGTCTATGTCAATCTGGTCGGCGGCCAGGATGAACTGATCTTCGACGGTAACTCGTTCGTGATGGATCGCGAGGGCGCCCTGTGCGCGCAACTGGCACACGCGCAGGAGGAATTGCGGATCATCGAATTCGGCGGGGTACAGTCACCCCAGCCGCGGCCGCAGCCTTTGCCGCCGCCGCAAAGCATCGAGGCCGAGGTGTACCAGGCACTGGTGCTGGGAGTGCGCGACTATGTCGGCAAGAATGGTTTTCCGGGAGTCATCGTCGGCCTGTCGGGTGGCGTCGATTCGGCGCTGGTGGTGGCGATCGCCGCCGATGCGCTGGGCGCCGAGCGGGTGCGCACGGTGATGCTGCCATCGCCCTACACGGCGGAAATTTCCTGGCTCGACTCGCGCGACATGGCGCAGCGGCTGGGCGTGCGCTACGACGAAATCCGCATCGATGACTGCTTCTCCGCCTTCCGCGCTACTCTGGCGGCGCAGTTCGCCGGGCTGCCGGAAGACACCACCGAAGAGAACATCCAGGCCCGGATTCGCGGCACGATCCTGATGGCGCTGTCCAACAAGACCGGGGCGATGGTGCTGACCACTGGCAACAAGAGCGAGGTCGCGGTCGGCTACTGCACGCTGTACGGCGACATGGCCGGCGGTTTCGCGCCGCTGAAGGACATTGCCAAGACGCTGGTGTACCGCCTGTGCGGCTACCGCAATACGCTGTCGGAGGTGATTCCGCACCGCATCCTGACGCGCGCGCCCTCGGCCGAGTTGCGGCCCGACCAGACCGATCAGGATTCGCTGCCGCCGTATGAAGTCCTGGACGCGATCATGCAGCGCTACGTCGAGGAAAACCAGAGCGTGGTCGAGATCATCGGCGCCGGTTTTGCCCCCGAGGATGTGACCCGGGTCACGCGTTTGATTAAAATAAACGAATACAAGCGGCGCCAGGGCCCGGTCGGGATTCGGGTCACGCACCGCGCTTTCGGGCGCGACTGGCGCTATCCGATGACGTCGAAATTTCTGGAATAGCTGGCAACGCGTGCGCCGACAGGGTAGCCTTTGCCGGTTGCCGGAAACGGCGTGCTGAGGTTTTCATTTCCGAGGGTTTAATTTTTTAGGAGTTTTCATGAAGCAAGTGACTGCCATTATCAAACCTTTCAAACTCGACGAAGTACGCGAGGCGCTGGCCGAGGTAGGAGTCGCGGGACTGACAGTGACCGAGGTGAAGGGGTTTGGTCGTCAGAAGGGCCACACCGAGCTGTATCGCGGCGCCGAATACGTGGTCGATTTCCTGCCCAAGGTAAAGGTCGAGGTGGTGGTGGACGATGCCGCGGTGGAAAACGTGGTAGATGCAATCATCAAGGCCGCGCGCACCGGCAAGATCGGCGACGGCAAGATCTTCGTACAAAACGTCGAGCAGGTAGTGCGCATCCGTACCGGCGAGACCGGCCCGGACGCGGTGTAGGCCGCGTACCGCCCGCATTTGCCAAAGCCGCGCATCCCGCCAGTGCGGGGCTGGCGGCTTTTGCATATGGCTACCGATGGCTGCTTGATAAAACCGGGAAATATGGGAGTATGACAAAAAATCGGCTATTTCCGCCCGATTTTCGAGCGGAGTTTAAAATGCTCCAGGCTGTATGTGATTCAGCCCGAAGCCTTCAATAGCACCACCAGCGCCCCGGAACCCCCATCCGCAGCCCTGGCCTGGCAGAACGCCAGCACTTCCTGCTTTTGCGCCAGCCAGTTGCGCACCCGGCCTTTCAGCACCGGTTCCTTGTTCACCGATCCCAATCCCTTGCCGTGAATCACGCGCACGCAGCGCAGCCCGCGCCGGGTCGCCTGGCGCAGAAATTCGGCCAGCGCCTCGCGCGCCTCGTCGCGCCGCAAGCCGTGCAAATCGAGTTGCGCCTGGATTACCCAATGGCCGCGGCGCAATTTGCGCAGCGTATCGGCGCCGATGCCGGCGCGCGCGAAACTCAATTCGTCGTCGGTCGCCAGCAGCGTCTCCGCCGTGAATTCGTCGGACAGCGATTCCCGCAGCGCCGCCTGCTCATCGGCCAGATGCTGGCGTGCGATCGGCAGCGGCCGCGGCGGCTGCGCCACGGCACGTTCGGCGCTTGCCAGCGGCGCCACCTGGCCGATGCTGCGCCGGAACAACTCGGCCTCCTGGCGCGCGGCTTCCTGCCGCCGCAGTTTTTCCGCTGCGGCTAGGCGGCGCGCCTCGTCCTGCGCTTTCAATTCCTGGCGCAACTCCTTGAGGGCGGCGAAATTCTTGATCGAGACAGGCATCGTGATTGACCTGAAATGCCGTTGATGCGATGGCGGTGCGGGCGCGATCCGCGCCACGCCACCCTGACTCAGCTAGTCAGCAGTTCCAGATACATCTGTGCGTCCAGCGCCGCCATGCAGCCGGTACCGGCGCTGGTGATCGCTTGCCGGTAGATATGGTCCTGGACGTCGCCGGCGGCGAACACGCCGGGCACGCTGGTGGCGGTGGCCATGCCTTTTTGCCCGCTGCGGGTGACGATGTAGCCGTTTTCCATGTCCAGTTGCCCTTCAAAGATCGCGGTGTTCGGCTTGTGTCCGATGGCAATGAAAACCCCGTGCGCGTTCATGGCCGAAATGCTGTCGGTGTGCAGCGAACGGAGCTTGACCCCGGTGACGCCGCTGTCGTCGCCGGTCACTTCCTCCAGCGTATGGTTCCACTTGATCTCGACCTTGCCGGTTTCGACCAGTGCCATCAGGCGGTCGATCAGGATCGCTTCGGCGCGGAACTTGTTGCGCCGGTGAATGACGGTGACTTTCGAGGCGATGTTCGACAGGTACAGCGCCTCCTCGACCGCGGTATTGCCGCCGCCGACCACCACCACTTCCTGCCCCTTGTAGAAGAAACCGTCGCAGGTGGCGCAGGCCGATACGCCCTTGCCCATGAAAGCGTGTTCCGACGGCAAGCCGAGGTATTGCGCCGAGGCGCCGGTGGCGATGATCAGCGCGTCGCAGGTATATTCGCCGGCGTCGCCGACCAGTCGCATCGGCTTTTCCGCCAGTTGCGCGGTATGGATATGGTCGAAGATGATTTCGGTGTTGAAGCGCTCCGCGTGCTGCAGCAGGCGCTGCATCAGTTCCGGGCCCTGCACGCCGAGCGCGTCGCCGGGCCAGTTCTCGACATCGGTGGTGGTCATCAACTGGCCACCCTGTTCCACGCCGGTGATCATCACCGGCTTCAGATTGGCGCGCGCGGCGTACACCGCGGCGCTGTAGCCGGCCGGGCCGGAGCCGAGGATCAATACTTGAGCATGTTTGGGAGTAGCCATAAAATCCGTGTGAGAGGCGAAGTGGGTAAAAATGCGGTGCCAAACCTTACAAATGCGGCCATACAGTGCAATTTCAAACGCGCCGCGATTGCAAGCCGGGCCGCGCCGGAACTGGGTAGGATTATAGACGACCCATCCCGCCGGCATCTGGTTCGGCCAAGTCCCAGCGTGCCGCATAATTCGCTTCGACAACATCGATTGGCACCCGCCGGGTGCATAATTCCACCACCCGGCGGATTCTGCTCTCGCCATTGGCCCGAACACAGCACCGTCCGCACCGACTTATGACTAAAACAACCCAAGGCTATACCCGCAATACTTCGGCGCCGCGCCCGCAACCGTTGCCGAGCCGGCTGGTGCGTCTGCTGTACGAGGCGCGCTGGCTGGTGCTGGCGGTGGCGACGCTATACCTGCTGATGGTCCTGCTCAGCTATTCCAAGGCCGACCCGGGCTGGTCGCATGCCAGTGCGGTGCCCAGGCTCGGCAATTGGGGCGGCCGGGTCGGCGCCTGGCTGGCCGATCTGCTGCTGTTCATCTTCGGCTTTTCCGCTTGGTGGTGGTGCGTGCTGCTGGGACGCTCGGTGTGGGGTGGATATCGGCGCCTGTCGCAGAAATTCCTGCTGCAAAAAGAGCCGGAGGCGCCGCACCGGCACGAGGGGCCGATCCGCGCCGTCGGTTTCATCCTGCTGATGAGCGGCAGCCTGGGGCTCGAATACATGCGCCTATACACGCTGAAGGTGCAATTGCCGCGCGCGCCGGGCGGGGTGCTGGGCGAGGTGATCGGCGCCGCCGCGCAGAGCGCGCTCGGATTTACCGGCGGTACGTTGCTGCTGCTGTTGCTGTTCTGCCTGGGTTTCAGCCTGTTTTTCCATGTTTCGTGGCTGGCGGTGGCCGAGCGCATCGGCGCGGCGCTGGAAAATACCGTGCTGTGGCTGCGCAACCTGTACGACGCGCGCCAGGATCGCCTGCTTGGCATGGTGGCGGCGGTCAAGCGCGAAGGCGTGGTGGTGCAGGAGCGCGCCAGAACGGTCGAGGCGGCGCCGATCCGGATCGAGCCGCAGGTGGTGGCGGTGCCGAAATCGGAGCGGGTGCAGAAGGAAAAGCAGGCGCCGCTGTTCCAGGAAATGCCGGACACCAATCTGCCGCCGCTGTCATTGCTGGACGATGCGCCGCCGGCGCAGCAAACCGTCAGCGTCGAAACGCTGGAATTCACCAGCCGCCTGATCGAGAAGAAACTGTCCGACTTCGGTGTCGAAGCCAAGGTGGTGGCCGCCTATCCCGGCCCGGTCATCACGCGCTACGAAATCGAGCCGGCCACCGGCGTCAAGGGCAGCCAGATCGTCAACCTGGCGCGCGACCTGGCGCGTTCGCTGTCGCTGACCTCGATCCGGGTGGTGGAAACCATCCCCGGCAAGAACTACATGGGACTGGAATTGCCGAACCCGAAACGGCAGATCGTGCGCCTGACCGAAATCCTCGGCTCCAAGGTCTACAACGACAGCCATTCGAGCCTGACGATTGCGCTCGGCAAGGACATCGCCGGCAACCCGGTGGTGGCCGACCTGGCCAAGATGCCGCACCTGCTGGTGGCGGGCACTACCGGTTCCGGCAAGTCGGTCGGCATCAATGCCACCATTTTGTCGTTCCTGTACAAATCGGACCCGAGCCAGATCCGGCTGATCCTGATCGACCCGAAAATGCTGGAACTGTCGATCTACGAAGGCATTCCGCACCTGCTGGCGCCGGTCGTGACCGACATGCGCCAGGCCGGCCATGCATTGAACTGGGCGGTGGGCGAGATGGAGCGGCGCTACAAGCTGATGAGCAAGCTGGGCGTGCGCAACCTGGCCGGCTACAACGCCAAGATTGCCGAGGCCGAGAAAAAGGAAGAGAAAATTCCCAATCCGTTTTCCCTGACGCCGGACGCGCCCGAGCCGCTGGAAAAACTGCCGACCATCGTCATCATCATCGACGAACTGGCCGACCTGATGATGGTGGTCGGCAAGAAGGTGGAAGAACTGATTGCCCGTATCGCGCAAAAGGCGCGCGCCGCCGGCATCCACCTGATCCTGGCCACGCAGCGGCCGTCGGTCGACGTCATCACCGGCCTGATCAAGGCGAATATCCCGACCCGCATCGCATTCCAGGTCAGCAGCCGGATCGATTCGCGCACCATTCTGGACCAGATGGGCGCTGAAACGCTGCTCGGCATGGGCGACATGCTGTACATGCCGCCCGGCACCGGCCTGCCGCTGCGCGCGCACGGCGCCTTCGTCTCTGACGACGAAGTGCACCGGGTGGTGGAACACCTGAAGGCGCAGGGCGAGCCGAACTATATCGAAGGCATCCTGGAAGGCGGGGTGATGGAAGACGGCGCCGAGGGCGCCATCGGCGAGGCGGCGGGCGGCGGCGAAGCCGATGCGCTGTACGACCAGGCGGTGGCGGTGGTGCTGAAAAACCGGCGCGCCTCGATTTCGCTGGTGCAACGCCATTTACGCATCGGTTACAACCGCGCGGCGCGCCTGCTGGAACAAATGGAACAAAGCGGACTCGTATCCACCATGCAATCCAACGGCAACCGCGAAATCCTGGTGCCGGCCGGGAATTCCGCAGAATAGAAACCACGAAGGAAAAATTTTGAATCAGACGCAAAACATTCAGCGGCCGCACGGCGCCGAGCGAAAACATGGGGTCGGAGTTTTTTTTTCGACGGCCCCATCGTCGAAAAATTACTCTGACCCTATTTTTCGCGGACTATCAACGAAGTTGATTCGCGCGACGGCCCTTGCCCTGGTCGCACTCGCACCCGCATTCGCCCACGCCAGCGCGCTCGACCAGTTCAAGTCCTTCGTCGCCGGCACCCAATCCGCCAAGGGCGAATTCACCCAGCGCCTGGTCAAGACCGATGCCTCGGGCAAGGAAGCCAAGGTTTCCACGCCATCCAGCGGCACCTTCATCTTCGCCCGCCCCGGCAAATTCATCTGGCTCTACCAGAAACCTTACGAGCAATTGCTGCAGGCCGATGGCGACAAGCTCTATATCTACGACAAGGACTTGAACCAGGTTACGATCCGCAAGCTGGGCGACGCGCTCGGCTCGTCGCCGGCCGCGATCCTGTTCGGCAGCAACGACCTGGAAAAGAACTTCACGCTGAAGGAGGCCGGCAGCAAGGACGGCATGGAATGGCTGCAGGCGACCCCGAAGGCCAAGGACACCACCTTCGACCAGATCGGCATCGGCCTGAAGGATGGCGTGCCGCAGGCGATGGAATTGCGCGACTCCTTTGGCCAGGTGTCGCTGCTGACGTTTTCCAGATTTGAAAAAAATCCGCCACTGCCGGCGCAGCAATTCAGGTTCGTGGTGCCGAAGGGCGCCGACGTCTTCAATAACTAGCTACCACGCGAACAAATTGCCGCCGTGGCTGCCGGCTACCGCGCCGGCGACCGTCACCAGGCTGAGGGTCAGCAACACGACATGCAGGCGCTGGATGCGCAGCATCAGGCCATGCGGATCGCGCTGCACGCTGCGCTGGAACACCCGGCGCAGCACGAACGGCTCCAGCACGAACAGCATCAGCGTGAAAACCGCCCACACCGCCACCATCGCGTGCAGCCACCACTGATCCGGCTGCGCGAAGCGGCCCCAGCCGTTGCTCAGATATAGCATGTAAAACCCGGACAGCCCGGTCGCCAGCGTGGCGCCGCGCGCCCACCAGGCAAAGCGGCCCTCGGCAAGTTCGAACAGCCGGTGCCGGTTGGCGGCGTCCGGAAGCGTGCGCACCGCCGGCAGCAACACCAGCGTGACGAAGGCGACGCCGCCGATCCAGATCACCACGCCCAGAACATGCAGGACGCGGCTCCACAGCCAGGCATTCATCTCGTTTCCTTTCGAATTCGTTCCTAACCCCGTGTTGTGCAAATATACTCCATCAGATTACGCCTTTTTCCGCAGATAGAATAGCGGTATTGTCCATATACCCCATCTATTTGTGTTCCGCATTACGCGACAGGCCGGTGCCGGTGCCGAGCATGACCGCTTGGATTAGCCGGCCCGCGCGGGTTTTTGCGCGGATTCGCTTGAATGGGCGGAAAGAGCCCGCATCGCAATCCATGCGCTGAACCCGCCGCACAAATAGCCGGCGATAACGTCTACCGGGAAATGCGCGCCGACGCCGATTCTCGAAATACCAACCCAAGCGACAAAAAAGACCAGCAAGGCACGCAGCGGAACGCGGCAGTGCGGCCACAGAGCGGCAGCAAGCGACATCGCGAACGCCGAATGCCCGCTTGGGAAGCTGTAGCTGGTTTCCGGCTCACCGAGAATACGAATCGACGCAGACGGCATGGCCAGGGGCGGGCGTGGCATTTGCAGCCCCAGTTTGAGAAGTGCCACAAAAAGTGCGGCAAGCGCGTAACCAGCCAGGAATGCGAGCAAAAACCGGGAAATCGTGTCGCGCCCGGGCAGGCAGCGGACGCGTGGCGCCAGTTTGGGCGATGCCGGCACCGCATACAGGATTGCCGCCGCGCCCACGACCCACGGCAAGTTCCAGAAGTCGCCAAGCAGGCTGCCAAGCAGCATGAGGTGATCGACCACGACACCGTGACCGCCATTCACCGCAAAGAACAGGGGTTGATTCAGGCCGAACAAGTCATACAGCGTATGCATAGGCTAAAAAGCGCAAAAATTTGACGGGAGAGGCATGCCCGGCCGGAGCCCTGCCGAGGACGAATTGCTGCCGAGCCGCGTCCAGAAGCGGGAGTGGGTATGACGCCATCAAGGGATTTCACGCAGCCGGATTTTCACCCGGACGCAAGCATTAGCTTGCCGGCGAACTTGGGGTCGAAGAGGGGAGCGCTTAGCCGTCAGCATTTAATCGCTTTCCTTCCCGAATTGCCTCGACGGCTGGTCGCATGACCTGCGCCGGGTATGACCTTGACGCCGGCTTCCAGCCCGGCGGCGCAGCGAGGGCACAAGCAAGCGCGGTTGACGAGATGCGCCGGGACGCGCGCGAGCGCATCCCGGCTTACTGCCGCCGTCGTGCACCAGCATGCGGTATCGAGGCTGCCGGCCTTGGCCGGAGCGCATTGGTTGGCGCCGCCGCAGAGGGGGCACAGGTTGTTGGGTAATACTTGCATTTTTTCAGCCATGTTGTGACAGGTAGCGCGGCCAACGCCGCCCAAGTGGTTGGAATTTTCAGGCGACGACCGGCGACGGATGCAGGTGGACTGCCAGCCAGAGAGCGCTGTTCGACGTCTTCTCGACCCGATGGGGCACGCCCGCCGGGATGAACAGATAGTCTCCCGCATTCAGCGCAAACGTTTCCCCGGCCATGCTCAACACTGCCGTGCCTCGGATCAGCAGAACCCATTCATCCTGTTGCTGCAGATATTCGGCCGGCTCGTTTTCCGCCGAACTGACGATCCGCTCGACGACCAGGTTTTTGTGGCTCAGCAGCGTTTCGAATTTCTCGCCCCGGACAGGCGGTTCGGCGTCGAGGAACAGGTTGCCAATATTCATGAAGGATGTGCGTCGGTGTAGGTTGGATGCCGGTTTTTTTGCCGCTCCGGGAAGTCTTTCTGGCCGTTCTACCCGTCATATACGATTCAGCTCGACATGCTAACAACGACTTTTCCTTTCGCCCTGCCACCCTCAAGGTAGGCCAGCGCCTCTTTTACTTTGGCGAAGGGGAATACTTGGTCAATGACCACCTCTATCTTCTTCGCGTCGATGAGGGCAGCAATCGTTTCAAGATCGGAACCGCTCGGGTGCATGAACAGGTAGCGATAACGGATACCGTGTCTGGCGGCAGTGCGACGTGTGCTGAAACTGGCGGCCCAGAAAAGTGCCGCCAGCGCACCACCGCGACCAAGGTCGCGCCGGGCCGTCTCTGGTTCGGGCATGCCTGCAATCGACACCACGGTTCCCCCGCGTTTGACCACTGAAAAGCTGCGAGCGAGATTGTCGCCCCCGAGCAGATCAAAGGCTGCGTCGTAGTCATGGAGCACATCTTCGAATCGCTCACGGGTGTAGTCGATCACCACGTCGGCACCGAGTCGCCGCACCAGAGCTTCGCCGCGCGGCGAGGCCGTGGTAGCAACCTTCGCACCGAAATGCTTGGCGATCTGGATGGCGAATGTGCCGACACCGCCAGCCCCACCGGAGATGAAGACGCGCTGGCCGTCCTTCAACCGGAGTTCATCACGGAGTGCTTGAATCGCGGTAAGGGCAGCCAGTGGAACTGCGGCCGCGGCTTCAAACGCGAGCGACGCGGGCATCTTCGCAAGGTAGTCTTCCCGCACGACGGCCAGCTCGGCCAGCCCGCCCATGTTGTCCTTGTCGAGCCGTGCATAGACGTGATCGCCAACCGAGAAGCGCGTTACGCCGCTACCCACCGACTCAACCACGCCAGCGATCTCATTGCCCATCACCGCTGGGAGCGGGTAACGACGGATCAGCTTGAGCTTGCCTTCCCTTGTCTTGAAGTCGACCGGATTCAGCCCCGCCGCACGAACTCGAACCAGAACTTCGCCAGGCCCGGCCGAAGGAGCCGAAACACCGTCCCGCAGCTCGGTGGCCTCAGGGCCTCCGTATCGCGTCAACATTAATGCTCGCATGGGGTTTGCTTCATCAGTAGAAGGGGGAGTGTACAAGCCGCCTAACATTGTAGGTAAGGGGCGTCCCGCTTGCTGGACGTCCAGCGGAGGCCGAAGGCCGCAGCGGTCTTGAATTGTTAGGGCGTCTAAGTGCCACGAATTTCGCCAATTTTATATATTGCATCTCTTATAAAGACGGAGATATTCATAAGATCAGAAATGCAGCCGCCTTTGAATCCACTCCTCTCGTATGGGTAGCGCGCCTCAATAAATGAATTCGAGAATTTACTTAGAGCATCCTCAAAGGATGAAAAGCTTTGTGCCAGAAGGCTGCTCGGGAACTCTGCCTCAACTTTACTCTTGATGTGATCTGGAATCTTTGAGTACAGCTTGTCGAATCTGTGCTCATGCGTGAGACACTTTGTAAAACCTTGGTATGTAGTGCTGCCGTCTTCATGAACCAAGAACGGAATCAAGTCGTCTTCAGCAAGGTAGGATTTCAAGTAAAGCTCAATAGACAGCGCCACATTGACAACAAATGGATAAGGCCAGTCAGTCCCTTCTGGCCTTTGCTCAAGAAGAAGCTCCCCTGTTTTAGCAAACGCATTTGCCGTTGTTACGACATACATTTTTGGTAGTGAGTTGCGTGCCATTTTTAGCCCCAACGTTTGAATTCACCGGCGCTACGCGGCTTCATCGCGAAGCGTCCGGTGGAATGATGGGTTGGGCATCGCGTGGCCACAGTGGCCCGATACCTACAGTTGAACTGAGAGTTGCCAGTTCATTGATTTCGTCCGTGCCAAGATCTCGGGCACGGAAGTGAGAAGTAGCTCCCCCGACACATTGTTGTATAGAGCCACACGGTGTCTTTCCTTCAGTGCTTCGGAGGCGGCGATCTCGCCTTCGGTAAGGGCAAAGAAGAAGCCAGTGAAACCAGGGCGCACCCGCTCTTGATTGGCGGTCTTGATTTCGATGAAGGTCATTCTTGGCAGAGCTGAACTAACCGTAACGGGATCAGTAAAGTCAATTTGTTCAGCAGTTGGAAAAGCAACGGCGTCAAAGCTTGACCCCTTAATAACCAACCCAGTCTCTGCCAAGGCGGATAACAGGACTTTCAGGCCAGCACCCCGTGGCCGAGGAACCCAGTGTTCCATTTCGGCCAAAGCACTAAGCTCGCCGGACGCACCACTTTGATTTGCCATCCGAGCAAGGTGCTGACGCTTAGCCGTGATTACTTCGAGCGGATTCATCGAGATGCCCGACGTTCAGTATACGCCTGCAAAGGTGTATACATTTTTAATGATAGGTTTATAACAAACACAAAATGTAATAACCATTTGATTTTTATGGCTGTTTTTCTGAGATGATACCTTTTCCTGAATCTGCGAAGCCTCCCAAACTGCTGGACTAGTTGCGAGATTAACTCCTGCTTCGCCACTATAGTATCAGGACGGAAACACAATATATCCATTGGACAAGACGTTTTGTGTTGTGTCATGGCAAACGTTATTCGCGCGATATGGGGGTGCCGAGGTGGAAGCGTTTTTCACGCATCTGGCGGTGGAAGGGTGAGTGGCTGCTGCCACGCAAAATCAGGCGCTGTCGGCGCTTTTTTTGTACCGCGAGATGTTGGGGTAGGATTTGCCGTGGATGCGGGATGTGGTGCGCGCCAAGCCCCCGGCGCGGCTGTCGGCAGTGCTTCGTACGCGCACGTGGCAACCACCATGATTTACACTCACGTGTTGAACAAGGGCGGCCATGGCGTCGCTAGCCCGCTGGATAATTTATAGACGTGAACATTCCTCATATCCCTTTGGCCGAGAGCCTGCGGCCCAAGACACTGAACGACGTGATCGGCCAGCAGCATCTGCTCGGCCCCGGCAAGCCCCTGCGCGTCGCTTTCGAGTCGGGGCAGGCGCATTCGATGATCCTGTGGGGACCGCCGGGCGTCGGCAAGACCACGCTGGCGCGGCTGATGGCGGACGGCTTCCATGCTGAATTCATCGCCTTGTCGGCGGTGCTGTCGGGCGTCAAGGATATCCGCGAGGCAGTCGAGCGGGCGCAGGTGATCCGCGCCAATTCCGGCCGCCGCACCATCCTGTTCGTGGATGAAGTGCATCGCTTCAACAAGAGCCAGCAGGATGCGTTTTTGCCGCATGTCGAAAGCGGCCTGTTCACCTTCATCGGCGCCACCACTGAAAACCCGTCGTTCGAGGTGAATGGCGCGCTGCTGTCGCGCGCCTCGGTGTACGTGTTGAAATCATTGTCGGACGACGATTTGGCAACGATGCTGGAGCGCGCCTGCACCACCGAACTGGCCGGCCTCGGCTTCACCGATGACGCCAAAGTCAGCCTGATCGCCAGCGCCGATGGCGATGGCCGCAAGCTATTGAATAATCTTGAAATCGTCGCCCGTGCCGCCGAGGCGAAGCGGCAAACCACGGTCGATGCGGCACTGCTGGCGCAATCGCTGGGCGACGCCCTGCGCCGCTTCGACAAGGGTGGCGATGCGTTTTACGATCAGATTTCAGCCTTGCATAAGTCGGTGCGCGGCTCCAACCCGGATGCCGCGCTGTACTGGCTGGTACGCATGCTGGACGGCGGCGCCGACGCGCGCTACCTGGCGCGGCGCCTGATCCGCATGGCCAGCGAAGACATCGGCCTGGCCGATCCGCGCGCCTTGCGCCTCGCGCTGGACGCGGCCGAAACCTACGAGCGGCTCGGCTCGCCGGAAGGTGAGCTGGCGCTGGCCGAAGCGGTGATTTACCTGGCCTGCGCCGCCAAATCCAACGCCGTCTATAACGCCTACAATGCGGCGCGCGCCTTCATCGCCAAGGACAAGTCGCGCCCGGTGCCGGAACATTTGCGCAATGCGCCGACCAAGCTGATGAAGGAACTCGGCTACGGCAAGCTATACCGCTATGCACACGATGAGCCGGACGCCTACGCGGCGGGCGAAACCTATATGCCGGAAGGAATGGCCGAGCCGCACTGGTACGCGCCGACGCCGCGCGGACTGGAAGGACGGATTGCGGAAAAGCTGGCGTATCTGCGCTCGCTGGACGAGGCGGCGAAACGGGGAAAAAAGTAGGAACGTTTTAGCCGAACGCCCGCTGCTCAGTGTGATACCGACTTGGAAAACAGGTTCAGCATCAGCACGCCGGCAATGATCAGCCCGATGCCGAGCAGCGCCGGCACATCCATCGACTGGCCGAGAAACAGCCACGCAATCAGGGCGATCAGCGTGACGCCGGCGCCGGACCAGATCGCATACGCGACACCAACCGGGATCGTGCGGAAGGTCAGCGACAGGAAGTAAAACGAAATCGCATAGCCGGCGACCACCAGCAGCGACGGCCAGAGCCGGCTGAATCCCTCGGATGCCTTCAGGGCGGTGGTGGCGATTACTTCGCTGACGATGGCGACCGTGAGAAAAAGCCATTGCTGCATGACGTCGCTCCTGTGTTGGTGGCGCATTATCAGGGGCAGGCCGGCGTCCGTCAATACGGCGCCATTCGGTGCGCTGGCGCCTTGTTACAATGGCGTCTTCCTCATCAATGCAACGTTTTCCCATGATCGACATTCAACTTCTGCGCAAGGACATCGAGAGCGTCGCCGCCCGCCTGGCAGCGCGCAAATTCAAGCTGGACGTGGCCGCCTTCAATGCGCTGGAAGCGCAGCGCAAGCAGATCCAGACCCGCACCGAGGAATTGCAGGGCAGGCGCAACAGCCTGTCCAAGCAGATCGGCGTATTGAAAGGCAAGGGCGAGGATGTGTCGGCGGTGATGGCCGAGGTGGCCGGCATCGGCGACGAACTGAAGGCGTCGGCGCAGCAACTGGATCAGGTCCAGACCGCGCTCGGCGATTTCATGCTGGCACTGCCGAACTTGCCGCACGAGTCGGTGCCGCTGGGAGCGGATGAGGGCGCGAATGTCGAGGTGCGCAGGGTCGGCACGCCGCGCAGCTTCGATTTCGAAGTGCGGGACCATGTCGATGTCGGCGCCCCGCTCGGGCTGGATTTCGACGTCGCGGCCAAATTAACCGGTTCGCGCTTCGCGGTGATGAAGGGTGGCGTCGCACGCCTGCACCGGGCGCTGGCGCAATTCATGCTCGATACGCATACAGAGGAGCATGGCTATACCGAGTGCTACACGCCGTACATCGTCAATGCCGACTCCCTGCGCGGTACCGGCCAGTTGCCGAAGTTCGAGGAAGACCTGTTCGCGGTGAAGAAGGGCGGCCAGGACGGCGAAGTCGGCGCCGAGCATGCGGCGCTGTATCTGATCCCGACCGCCGAAGTGCCGCTGACCAATATCGTGCGCGATGAAATCCTCGTTGCGGATGCGCTGCCGATCAAGATGACCGCGCATTCGCCGTGTTTCCGTTCCGAAGCCGGCAGCTACGGCCGCGACACGCGCGGCATGATCCGCCAGCACCAGTTCGACAAGGTTGAGATGGTGCAGGTCGTCCATCCGGAGCAGTCGTATGAAGCGCTGGAGCAGATGGTCGGCCACGCCGAAGCGATTTTGAAAAAGCTCGGTTTGCCGTATCGCGTGGTCACGCTGTGCACCGGCGACATGGGTTTCGGCGCCGCCAAGACCTATGACCTGGAAGTCTGGCTGCCGGCGCAGAACACCTATCGCGAAATCTCCTCGGTGTCGAACTGCGAGGCGTTCCAGGCGCGCCGCATGCAGGCGCGCTTTCGCAATGCGCAGGGCAAGCCCGAACTGGTGCATACGCTGAACGGTTCCGGCCTCGCGGTTGGCCGCACGCTGGTGGCGCTACTGGAAAACTACCAGCAGGCCGATGGCAGCGTCGAGATTCCGGAAGTGTTGCGGCCGTACATGGGTGGTCTGACGCGGCTGGCGGCGCAGGACTGAGCGGCGCTGTTTCGATCCGCGCCGCGACTAACCTTGCGGCGCGCAACGGCGGTCGATGAACAGGCTATTGCCGTGGATTTTCTTGGATTGCCGCTTCGCCTCCGCGGCCGCGGTGGCGATCTGGTGATGCGAATAGTATTGCCCCGGTTCCACCTTGACCACGCCGAGCGACAGGCTGGTGAGCGGGTGGAACACCTTCTTGCCTTGCCGGTCTTCCGTCAGATAGCCGCCGCGCTCGCGATCCTCGATGCTGAAGTACTCCTGGATTTCCTGGGCAAACGCGTCCAGGATCGCGCGGCAGCGGCTTTCCCAATCCTCGCTCTGGAGCAGCACGATGAAATCGTCGCCGCCGATGTGGCCGACGAAATCCTGGTTCGGATCGCAGAATTCGCTAAGGATTTTTCCGGTGAGCTGGATCACGTCATCGCCCTTGCGATAGCCGTAGACGTCGTTGAAGGGCTTGAAATTGTCCAGGTCGCAGTAGCAGGCAAAGAAGCGTCCGCCATCCTGCAGCAGGCGCTCGACGTGCTCGTTGGTTGGCACGTTGCCAGGCAATTGCGTGAGCGGATTGGCGTGGCGCGCGGCATTGATCTGCATCTGCATGATTTCGCGCATCAGGTCGTGCCCGGTGCCCATGCCCAGATATTGCCCGCCGTCGGTGATGATGAAGCCGTTGAACAGGTGCTGCGGATCGCCTTCGACGATGATGTGGGAAAGATCCTGCAAACTGGTGCCCTTGTCCGCGATCAAGGGATTCGGGTCCATGAAGAATGTGCAGGATTTCTTGCCGTACAGCTCGCGCTGGTAAGGGCGCGCCAGGCGATCGATCATGGTGTAGCGGTTGATCAGGCCGATCGGCGAGCCGTTATCGACCACCGGGATGATTTGTAGTTTCGGGCTGCCGAGGAACAATTCGTACACATCGTTGTTCTGCATCTCCGGGGTTGCGATCGGCACGATTCGCAACAGTTTCAGCGCGGTTGGCCCCCGCATACCAAGCTGTGCTTTTACAGGGGAAACCGGCAACGCGTTGCGGTTCAGCGTTTTGACGATTTCGGCCGATAGCGCGGTCGCCGGCTTGCTGTTTGGCCGTGCGATGTGATAGCCCTGGCCGCAGGCGATGCCGAGCTCGCGGATCAGGAGCAACTCGGCCTGGGTTTCGATGCCTTCCGCGATGGCGACGGTGCCGGATTTTTCCGCGATTTCCTGGATCGAGCGCACGAACTGGCGCTTGACCGGATCGTGGTTGATGCCCTGGACGAAATGCATGTCGATCTTCACATACTGCGGCCGCAGTTCGGACCACAGCCGAAGGCTGGAAAAGCCTTCGCCCAGATCGTCGATGGCGATCTGGAAACCCATGTTGCGATAATGCGTGGCCGCCTCGCGCAGCAATTCGTAGTCGTAGGTCGGCTGGCTCTCGGTCAATTCAATGATTACGCGATTCGGGTTGATGCCGATTTCGTGGATGTAATCCAGGGTTTCGCCATGCCTGGCCTGCGGGTGCAGCAGGCATTCTGGGCTGACGTTGAGGAACAATTTGCCGGGCAACGTGAGCGCGGCGAACTGCTCCAGTACGATGCGTCGGCACAGGTGTTCGACCGTGACGCTCAGCCCGTTGGCACCAGCCACCTTGAACAGATTGAGCGGCGAGTGCAGCGGGCTGTCGGACGGGCCGCGAATCAAGCCTTCATAGCCGAGAATTTCGCCGCGCCGAATATCGATGATCGGCTGGAACAGGGCATACAGCAGGCGCTGTTCGATTACCTCGTTCAGCCGCGACAATAACTGCCAGCTTTCGCCTTCGGGTTCCGGATTGGAGGAGACGATCGCAGCAGGGCGACTGAGGATTGACGCCGGCCTTGTAGGTGCGGCATGCGGCACCGGGACGCGGGATAGGGATTGCATTTCGGAATCTTAGGCGTACTTTGTGACAACACCGTGAATCGCAACGTGGCGGTATGGGGTGTCAGCGGGTTGCAACACGTTAAAGCTTTTGGAATTTCAACGGGTTCTGATATAATCGTGCGCTTTGCTGCTGACCGTGCGGCAAAGCGACCGAACTAGGAGAGGTGGCAGAGTGGTCGAATGTACCTGACTCGAAATCAGGCGTACGGTTTCCCGTACCGTGGGTTCGAATCCCACCCTCTCCGCCAGTGTTCATGCGGGTTCCCGCAGAAATGAAAAGCCGCTTATAGCGGCTTTTTCATTTTGGATGTGGGGGAAATTTTGTCCAACTCACGCAGCCCGCCGGCCGATTTTGCCGATTGCATCGGCCAGTGTACCCACGGCTAGATGCGCATAGCGCTGGGTACTGCGCGAATCCTTGTGGCCCAGTACACGACCAACTGTGTACAGGTCGACGCCGGCATTAATCAATTCGCTGGCGGCGCTGTGGCGTAAGTCATGCAGATGCAGATGGCCTAGCCCGATGCGACGTACCGTGCGCGTGAATGCTCGCTGAATAGTGATCTTGGCAGTCGACTGGTCGAAGCGGGTTGCCGCGCTGGAAATCTTGGGATGGATCGGCACCAGCCGCGGTTCACCATTCTTCGTGTCGGCCAAGACGAAATTCCCACCGCGAATTGAGAATTTTAGGATTTCGCTCAAGCGCATGCCGCTGTAGAAGGCGATGCGAAATGCCCGACGTGAATTCCAGTTGCAGCAGGCTCGAACAATCCCGATCATTTCCAATCTGGATATGTATTCCTGCCGCTCGTTCTTAACGGTCGGGATGATCACCCGTGCGGCCGGGTCTTGCTCGCACATGTTGTGCTTCTTCCATGCGTAGCGGCAAGCTGCGACCAAATACCGGATTCTGTTGCGCAGTGATGCCGGGGAAAGCGGCCCTTTGTGGTTTTCGTTTTCGCGCACTGCCTTCGCCGCATAGAATTTGCACGCATCCGGCAAGGCGGTAATTGGGCGGCCTTGGTAGGCGAAGAACATCAAGCCCAGTTCTTTGGCGACATTCTTCCCTGTTTTCAATAAGGGAAGGCGCTCTTTCACATAAACGTCGACAGCGTCTTCGATGGAGTGCTCAGCGCGTTCGACTTTTGTTGCGATAGCGTAGAGCCGTGCTGATTCCTGCCGCTCGAAGCCGTCCGCTTGGGATTTATTCCAAGTTTTCGGAAGGTGTTTTCGAGTCCTGACCCGCTGGCCCTCGATACGGCGGTCGAACTCAAAGACGAAGCAACCACGCGTTTTGTCTCGATATATCGGCATGATGCCTCGTAATTTATGACGTCCAAGCGATTGAAATTGATCCGCCGTCCGATCCGGAAACACGGGATCGGGCCGTTGGGTGCAGCTAAATCATATAACTTCCGGGCTGACACTCCGAGAATTTCTGCCGCTTCGCTGGCACTGATTTTTTCCCGATTCACGCAGCCACCTTCACTTACGTTAAACGGCGCCGCCAACCGAGAAACGCGGCCGTCCGAACGTTTCTTCGTCGTCCAGGATGAGATCTGGATTCGCTTTTATCCAGCGCATAAACTCAACAACCGATGAATCATCCGATTCTTGATATACGATTTCACTTTTAAGAGACACCATGTTATATTTTTCCTCTCGCTCGCCTGCCGCTGTGAATAGAGGGTATCGTATATTTTTGAAACCGGCAAATCAGAATTCTTATAAGATACTTCACTAAAAGATACTAAGGAAAATGAAGCCAAATCCGAGGTTATCCGCTCTGAAACACGAGATCCCGGTCCTGTTAGAAGCCGCTCGTGCCGGCAGCAAAAAGGGCTCCCTTTTGTCGCTTTGCGAAGAGTTAGCGCCGCTCCTGTCGATGACTGCTCCGGCGACCTTGCGGCAGCAGTGGCTGCGGTGGACCGCAGGTGCTCCGCGGTTGAGGTTGGTCAGCAGCGGGTCGAACACGGCACCAAAAACGCAGCAGGTACCTACGCTCGACAATTTGACCAGGATCTACAAAGAAGCTGTTGAGCGAGGCTGGATAAGAGCCCGCGTGTCCAACGCCGAAGAATTATGTGACTTCTTAGTTGACGAATCTGCGAGGCGCCAGGCGGAGATGACTGACAGAATTAGACGGAGGCGGAAGGCCGGCGTAAATGCGTTTGTCGATAGGCTTGTGCTGGATTTTCTGTGTGACGATGCCTTCAATGCCCAGCTATGGCAGACGCTACCGGTCGGCATTGGTGAAACGCTTTCCACGGCGCTGGTAAAGAGCCTCAGAAAGCGACTCGTTTTTGTTCCGCCGAAAACATGGCGGTATGAGAGCCGGCGCCCGTCGGCGCAAGCGCAGAATGCGGCACGCAGAGCAAAGGCAAGAGCATACAACGGGCACGCCAAAGCGGACGTGTACGCTGCAACCGCAAGCATGCTGAATGACATTGCTGAAAATTTCGCGTATCAGCTCACAGAGTACGCGAAGGAAATTCGCGAGATGGAAGAACGTGCTAAAGCGGAACATCTAGCCGCGGCGGCTCTGCTTGACGATTACGATGAGACGGCGGCTGACGCATTGGAAGACGATGCCAGCGAAGACGCGGCGCAGGGGCCAGAGTCCCAGCAGCCGCGAAAAAATGGGCCATTCACGGTGGATTCGAATGGGCGCTGGGCACTGAAGAAGCCGCCGGTAGTGCAAAAGAAATAAGACATTCACAGGTTTGAAACGATCTCCTGGACTGACCGTATGGGTTCGGTCGCACTCGAACGAAGGAACAGTGGGGCTTTGGAATACGTACTCTCGCCAATGACACTATCGATGCTGCGGACACCGATAAAGTAGGCTCTTGGAATCCGATCGCCATTGAGAACCAGCTCAAGCGTCTTTTGCACGATTTCGACATCCTGATTCTTCAACACGAACAGATCAAAACGCTCCAAAGAATCCGAGAGCCGCCGCAGTGACAGCTGCGGCAGCGGCTCGTACCAGACTGTCATCTCTTGGTCATGAAGAGCCTGCACGGCACGATCCATCAGCCGCTGCCACTTCAGAATTGCGGCCTTGGCAGCCCATGGCACCGCTTTTGTCCACGAAATCCAACTCGCCATCCAGTCCAGTTGCACCAAGTAATCCTGGTGCAGGTTTGGTTTGCGCCCAGGGAAAAGAAAGGGAGCGCATGGCTTGGGGGCGCCACTTGGCCAAAGCCGCTTTTCAATCTCCTGCCCGGAATAGCGGCTCTTGATCAGATGCCTGACATGCATCTTCAAAAAAGAATCCAGTTCATTCGTGAAGGCGGCACATGTGTCTGCGAACACCTGGCGCACGCACTCGGCCGGAACCGTATTACGCAAACTCAGGTGCTTGGACAAGCGTACCGCCTCACGGCGCAGCGCGCGCATCTTGGCGAGTGGCCCGCGCTTTGCAAACACGATGTGCGACAACGGCCGGGCCTGGCCATCGGTCAAATCGATAGTGAGCTTCCTGTCAAAATGCAGCGCTTCTCCGCAATAAGGATTTGCCGCATGCCGTTCCTGATCCCGCCTGATAGTCTCTTCTGACACCGGCCAACCACCAAACAGTGCCCAAAGTGCACCGATCTCAGTACTGAGCGGCTTTTCGTAATATCCACGGGGATTGCACAAGATGCGTACACCTGCATCGATTACATCGATACCTTGGTGCAAATGTCCATGGCAGAACAGGTCGATGTCATCCGCGTAGCGCGACAACAGACCTGACAGGTCGCTTGCGTAGTTTCCAACTCGCATCAGTTCCCGGTCTCTTCTTTGATTCCAGCTCGCGGGGTCGAGTAGAGATTGCGCTATTCCGAATGACTTTAGCGATGCGAAACTGGGTGCGTGATGACTGACGCATATCGTCGGGCCATCCCGATACGGTTGGTTCAACTGACCTTCAAGCCACGTGATCGTCTCTTGGTGCTCGAGATAGGCGATGACCGGATGCCACCGTCCCGGCTTCGGGATGTAGAAGCCATGACGCCGGCATAGCCGCTCGACGCGCGCGCGCAGTGGCCCCGCGGCATAGCGCGCCGCCTTGATCTGGCGGAAATCGTTCGAACCACGCATGGATTCGGCAACCAGGCTGTCGGCTAGGTGCCCAAAATTGGTCCACAGCGTCGCGCCCAGGAACCGGACCGTGGCACAGCCATCTATCTCGACCAACACCGTGTCACGCTCCAGAACGCGCACCTGGGTACCTTCTGCCAGCTGTCTTGCTTTCACCACCGCGTCGTCCAAGTCCGCATCTCCCCAGCGCTCGTGGTTGCCCAGCACGTAAATCGCCGGCTTTCCGATGGCAGCCAGCCACGACACAGATTGCTCCACCGAAATCGATATGTCGCCGGCCGCGATGAGGATGTCGTACTCCAGGTCCGCGGGAATCTCGTAGGGCCCGGTTTCCAGATGCAGGTCACTGACGAGATGCAGCCTCGGCCAAGGCTTGGCCAGCACCAGCGGGCCTACCTTTGCACTGGCAAGAGATTTGAGACTGATCTTCATCATGACTTACCACCCCATAAATAAATTGGGCGGGCTGTCGACAGACTCATGGGCCGGTAACTGAATCGATTCGCCATGGCGTCGTGCAGGGCATGATGATCCGACAAGCCGGTATCCATAAAAAACTGTTCGACCACCAGGTCGTTAATTTCATGATAAATATTTTGGTGGAACAGCCAGGGCGGAATCGCAGGCAGCGCGGCTTGAAACAGGCTCCAATCACCGTCGTAGTCGTAGGCAATCACCGGATTGGATTTTGAAAATCGCCGCAGCCAGGCCGCCAGATTTCGGCGAAGCGTTTCGGTATTCATGACCAACTCGGGCCTCTTCCCCAACTGCGGCAATACCGTCTCTTTCACAAAGTCACTACACCGGCCCAGATCAAAGTCGTTCAGTTCGGCATAAAACTGTTGATTGTCTTCGGATACCAAGCCGATAGAGATCAGTTGTGGCTGGTTGAAATCCGAGAATTCCGTATCGAGAAAAATAAGCATCTAACTTCCCATCGCGATGAGTTCAGTCAAAGTAACCGGCCGGTACCCGATTTTTTCAACCGAGATGTTGCGGTGCCGTCGTCCCGAACCAAACTCGTCTGGATTCAGAGTGCTGGCATGAACGTGGCCGTGTACATTCACAATGAATTCGCCCGGCCGTGCCGCATCCATCACTCGTTCCGGTACCGGGTAATGCGTAATGAAGACGTCTGGCAATTCGATGGTGCTGACGATCGCATCGACCGCCAGTTTCAAAATGGTCTGGGCGTGCTTGTCGCAGTCGTGATTACCCAACACCAATAGCTTCAAGGCCGGTATTTGCCGCAGCCAGGCATTGGTAGTATTGATGTCGGTCATGGTGATGTCGCCGCCAAAGACCAGACAATCGTGCTTGGTGACAGTGGTCAAGGCGTTTGCAAGCAGTAGGCTGTCGGTTTCGCTGGCGCTGCGGCCACGCAAATTTTCGAGTGCCTGATGGCCTAGGTGGAGATCACTCCAGAAAAGCAAATGTCCGCTTTGCAGGAACTCGATGAGCCGGGATCTGATGTCAAGGCCGGGTTGTCGATGGGCGTGAGTCTCTCGCAGCCTGTCCACAAAATTCGATGCTGCCGGTTGGCGCTTCACGCCATCCTGGCCGATGACGGGCGTGGCTAGGTAATCGAAGTAGGCCGCGCTGAGGCTATTTTCGGGTATCGATGGTTGCGCTGATTTCCTTTTCATGCGTAAAATTTAGCCGCTTTTTTGGCAGGGTGGTAACCAGATTTGCAGAAATGCTTGCAGTATGGTTTTCGAGATATTTCATACACCAAAGGCTGTTGTAGGAGCGCCACAGGCCGCTTTGCAGCGAAGTTTCTTAAATATGAAGGGGTGTAAAAGCAGGGTGGGGAAGGCGGTGATGCAATGGCCGCGTGTGTGCCGAAAAATGCGTGCGCGTTGCCGCTCATTCGCGTTTCAAGGTTGTTGGAGCTCGGTGCTTTTCACCGGCCGCTCAAACATGTTCGACGATCAGAACAAGGTGAGCACGCCATTCCGAAGAACAAATTTCTTTTTGGGGCTGCGGGCAGATCTTTCTCAAGTCACAAATCCGTTATTGATTTTTTGGCTTTGAAGTCGGTGAGAGGCTGATCTGCTCCCCGAGATTAGTACGGCGCTGATGTAGAGTTTGCTTCTCGGGAGGCAGGCATGAAGAATCGATTTGCGGAAGAGCAGATAATTAGGGTGCTGAAAGAAGCGGAAGCCGGCATCAAGGTTGCCGAGATCTGCCGCAAGTATGGCATCGGCGACGCGACGTACTACAAGTGGAAGGCCAAATTCGGCGGCATGACGGTGTCGGACGCGCAACGGCTGAAGGCGCTGGAAGCGGAGAACGGCAAGCTGAAGCGGTTGTTGGCCGATGCCATGCTGGACAATGCGGCTTTGGAGGATGTCGTTGGCCGAAAGTAGTAGGCCCACAAGCCAAGCGTGATGCGGTGACGCATCTGATGACAGCCCACCAGTTGGTGTCACGCGCGCTTGTGGGCTGATTGGCATCTCGAGGTCCTTGTATCGATATGAATCGACGCGACCGGACGATAAGGCGTTGACAGAACGATTGACGACACTGGCCGGCCAAAAGCGTCGCTATGGATACCGCCGCTTGCATGTGCTGCTGTGCCGGGAAGGCTGGCGCATCAATCGCAAGCGGACTTATGGGTGTATCACGCCGCTGGCTTGATGGTGCGACGACGCAAGCGTAAGCGCATTGCCGGCATTGAACGCTTGGACAAGGTCATGGCTTTCGCACCCCCAAAACGCGTGGCCGGCTGGTTTAATTAAGCTCGGCCTTTCGCGAATGACGCAACTCAGCCAAAAAGCGGCCTTCCAGAGAGGTGTTCGATGACAGTTCCTAGCTTACTTCGAGTTCATCTTATACCTTCAAATTGATCGGCTAAAACCCTAAATGCTAAACTCTGATACCTTTCTCAATACCTTCGCATCTATCGAAGCGTGGCTCCGTAAACAGGTCGCAGCCGATCGCTTGGCATCGTTCTATCAACTCGTTGAGCATGCGGCTGAAAAAAACTCCATCGTGCGTCGATACCGAGACGACCTGAAGGAATTCGCTGATCTCCGCAATGCCATAATTCACGAACGCACTGATGGTCACGTTATCGCAGAGCCGAACAGCCGGGCTGTCGCTGACTTCAGGCGCATTCATGATGCGCTTCTGAAGCCTCCAGTCGTATTCCCACAGTTTCAGAAAATAGTCCAATCGCTCCACGCCCAGGAGTCCGTCGGAAAGGCCGTCTTTGATATGCGCGACGGCTCATTCTCCCAGTTACCAATCTTATCTGACGGAAAAATCATTGCTCTCCTTACCTCCGAAACGGTGGTACGTTGGTTGGCGGCGGAAGTCAAAAATGACCTCGTCAGTCTTATGGAAACGAAGGTTGAAGCTGTCCTGCCACATGGAGAAGGCCAAGAACACTACTGTTTTCTTTCCAAGCGCGCGACTCTTCAAGATGCACTCTCGCGCTTCGAAGACTTTACAACCAGGGGGAAAGAACTCAATGCAATTCTCATTACCGAGGATGGCAAACCAGACCAACGTCTTATGGGAATTCTCACCGTGTATGATCTCCCGGCCGTACTAAGAACACTCGGCCTCCGCCGCTTATCGGTCAACTAAGCCTATTATTCCGGTACTAACGAGCCCGTTTTGGGGAATTTTGATTGATAGATTGGCGCCGAGCTTGTGGGAAAAGGTGAGAAAATTCGGCAGCCAAAAGAAGTTGGCCTGCCAGAACCACTGTGCGGTTTTCCCGATGTCGAGAAGGGTCGTTCAAGCCACGAATTTTTCTAAGAATTACGTTTTCGCATGACCTCAGTCGTGAAGCAACTAGGTATTAGCGGGCACTTAGCGACCAAAAGAAGGCGTGGGATGCAGGTGTATATGGCCAATGCAATTCGCCCGAAAGCCCCCGCAGAGTGCCGCGTGTGCTCGTCACCAGCGTTCACTTTTTTGCACTGACTTGGGTAAGATGCTGTGTACTTGTTTTCTGGAAAGTTTCTGCGTCATGAAATCGCTTCTAAGCGCCATTGCCCTTCGTAAGGCGATCCGCAAGGTCCTTCAGGATCCGGATGACGATCGCATCGTTGCTGTCGGTTTTGTCGGTGCCGACCCGCTGGAGTGGCTACCGTCCCCAGAAGGCATCGAACTTTATTGCTGGCCGCGGGCAGGAGCTACACACTCCGACGGTATCGACAAGCTCCTCACCGCCAACGTGAATGTTCACTTCGTGGACCGCCTTCACACCAAGATCTACTGGGGACGTAACTCGGGCGCCGTGATCGGCTCAGCCAATCTGTCGCACAGCGCGCTGGACGACGGCGGACTCATCGAGGCAGGGATGCTGCTTGGCCCTGGTGACCGCGAAATCAAACGGTTCCTGCTCTCATTAAAGAAAAAATCGGTCGGAAAGGACGATCCCCGATTTTCGGGTATGTTCGAGAGACTACGCGAAGCCGATATCATTTTTAGGCAACGCAATCCCAAGCCAGGTGGTCGCAGTTCCCGTTTCCGACGTGATCGCACGTTTGCCGAGTGGCTGGCGATGCCCCATCGTCAACAATGGCAACTTGGATGGTGGGACGAGAACACTGCACCACCGCGTGATGCGACTGCCCAGTACAAGGAAAAGCATCCAGGGAAGGCATACTCAAACTGGCGCTCGGGCGAATCCAAGAATGAGATCAAATCATTTGTGGCTACGATTGATTTCAAGGTGCGAAAATCGCGTTGGGGTATCGCGTTCTCACCTATGCCGTTCTGGTGGTATCCGGAGCGTCCCCTGATCTCGTCCGAGAAGAAGTGGCGTGACAGCCCGTACCAGTGGTATGCACAGGTTAACGTGCCGTCCGGCCGGGAAGTGCCGTTTGATATCCGTGACAAGGGCTTCCTCAAAGCACTTGATTCGGCGGTTAAGGCCTATGGGGACAATATGAACGAGTTGCGTGGGCCGGTGAAGGACGATTTTGTGAAGCTCCTTGCACAGCATTACGAAAGGGTGTGACGTGAACAGATTGGAAGAATTCGAAAAGGGCCTGCTTTCGCTGATCGGTAGGCCAACCGGCTTGCGTCCTTTTGTATGTGATGGCTCGCCGCTGGATTGCGAAGCGCTCATTGTCGGCCTGAACCCGGCGTCTCCCATGAAGGTGGATTTCTGGGACTTCTGGCATTCTGGGAGCGGTTTCGACAAGGTACGGTGGTTCCAGACATACAAAGCGGAACGGGCTGCCCGCCCATTGAAGCCTGGACGAAAACGGCGCAACGCGGTCAGTAACTCGCGGCGTGTCGTCGAATGGTTAATCCCAGCTCTGAGCCCGGTCAAGTGCCTGGAAACGAATATTTACTCCACAGCCACTGAAGAATTGCGCGATCTCGAGCAGAAGCGTCGGATCACTGCTCCGTTCGACTTCCTGCTCGACGAGATTAAGCCGAAGGTTGTGGTCGTGCACGGCAAGGACGCGATCATGCACCTGCGCCAGAAGACATTGCCGATCAAGATAATTGAGGTGAGCCACTTTTCCCGCGGATGGAACGAAGAAGACGCGCGCGACTTGGGTCGCCGGGTTCGGGCAGCGCTGGGACGCTAACATATCATCGAACGTACATTTTCGACAGGCGTCGCATACGCTGACCGCTGGTCCTTTCCAACCGTTGATTGTCCGCCTTCCGGAAGCATGAAAGACAGCTTTGGATTGAGGAATCTACCGGTCGTCAATTTTTCCATACAAAGCATTGTTTGGTGAGGATTCATGATGCACCGCACCGAACCATTTGCATCAGAATCCTAATGTGGATTTCTCGGCTTGTAAGACCCCCGCTTATGTGTTCAGACACCCGGCCGCTAACGTCTGACCCGTGGAGTCTGGAGTCTCTAGAAACCTGGTGCTCGGCAGTTTTAATACGCGAATGGGCGATGACCTTAAAATACGAATAAGTGGCTTTATCGACGCCAATATGAGGTACCACCATGATCCTGATGTAACCAGGTAGACGGTCTTAATTTCAAGACAGTTTCTCTTGATTCGCCACTCGCCATGCCCGATATCCCGCCATCATTGCCCTGGCATCGGCAAGCGCATGATGTCGCGGCCATTCCGGCGAAAACGTATTATCTGCCGCTTGTTGGTAGACCGAACTGCCAACAATCTCAGCTGCAAGTAATAAGCAGTCTCCTACGTTGGACGGAGGCTGCGCCGAATCCTCACCTTGCAATACGTCAGCGAGTAACTCCCAGTCCGAAGAATAATCGAATACCAGCGTGGCCGGTTCCGGTAAGGTGTCGAACCAAGCACGCAATCGGCCAGTAAGTTGTTTTTGGATGCAGGCCGCATTGGGTACACGTCCTAATACCGGCAATACCGCCAGACGGACAAACTCACTACATTCATCGCCTCGATAATCGGTTCGTTCGGCATAGAATTCACGGCCGTCTTCCGTCACAAGCGCGATACTAATCAAATCTATCTGTACAAAGTCAGTGAATTCGGTATCCAGGTAGACCAACATCAACGATTTACCCCTTTATTGTTTCGACGCCATATCCATCTCCTGCAGGATCCCGCACACCTTATTTATTACTCCCGGTTCGGATTACTCATCCAAGCTCCGACATTTTTATCCGCCATATAACCCGGTGGAATTTGAGTAAAAAAAATTTTCCAAAAACCTTTGGTTTTTGCCAGGAACAATGTATTGCATTACCCAATTCGACCCAACGCGGTACCGCACATATATATTATCGGAACAGGGGGCGCAATCCTCTACCCGCTAAACGGCGTCGGCTTTAATCTGGCTTTTGGCATCGGCGTTTTTGTCTGGCCACCGCCGTATGGTTTTCTGATTTTTACCTTATCGGTTGCCCGGACGGAAATCGGCGTCACCGCACCTGTGCGTTTGCCGGCCCCGCCATAATAACTCGCGCTTTCCGTAGAAACGTGGCCCATCGCCATCGCGATTTGGACCGGCGACTGCTTATCGGCTTTCAAGTCAGCCTTGAAAGCGTGTCGCGCACTGTAGGCACTCGTACTGGCCGCCCCGTGTCGATTTGGGAATGCCTTTTTGCAGTAATAAGCCACCAGGGCCCGGTAGGCATTGGCATTCCGGTCGGCACCGATTACCGAAGATTCGGCATCAAGCAGCCCTAACAGTACTGATGCCATGCCCGAGTCAGCGTCAAAGACCAGTTCGCGCTTTTCTTGCCCAGCGTGGCCTTTTCTCACTTTGGCACCAGTTACCAGCAGTATCAGTCTGCCGGCTTTGACCGTGACCTGCACGCCTTTCGCAATCTCCGCCGGACGGGCTCCGGTCAAGCATTGCGTTAGCCAGCAAATCCTTAATGGTGTCGGCATCAATGCAGCAACGGCTTCCCGCCAGTTGTCCGGCAAGCGGCGCAAACTGCGTGCCTTGGATTGGCGCGGCCGTTTCATTTTTCCGTCACCGGAAAGGGCGCCAGGCAATCCTCTTTCCGGCATCGCTTTCAGGTGATTTGCAGAGTCAACCAGCACGGCCAACGCGGGTCCGTATTCGGCAATCAGCTCCGGCGTGTCCTTGCCGAGCCGGATCGCACGCGTCAGTACGTCGATTCGCTGTTTCGATTTCCTGATACGGGCGACCAAGATGTGTTGCAGCGCAGCCCGGTTCTTGTACCAGGCACCTGTCGACGACGATTTTTTGGCAGCCCATGTCCACACATCGGTGCCAGGAGGGGCGTTTTTCAGAAGCCGATTGGCGGTTTTCCGGTATTCGCGCGCTGTTGCTTCCGATGGGGCGCCTGCCATCTGCTTTCTTTGCTCAGGGTCCTTGACCCTGGATGGCTCGATGCCTTTCGCTTGCAGGCGTCGATTCATCATCGCTTCCGAATACGCATTGAGCATGTTGGTGGTCTCAATTTGGAGCGCGTAGATTTCCTGCTCCGAGGTTGGAATCCGAAAGGTTGGCATCTTGTCTTCCCGGTCGCGTTGGTCGTTGATGGGTTTCATTTTCGTTTGGGTACCATGTCTAGCTGCCGTGGCCGCTCGTGTTTCTCCGGCCCTTGTGAGGGCCTGCGCGTCGCCCTACGGACTCCTTGCAAATCGTCCCGGATGAAGCTTCCCGGGACATACTCGCAAAAGATTTAGCAAGCTAAATCTTGTGCGAGTATGGGTGACGCAGCGGCGCGGTTGGCTCCATATTTTGGCTCTGTCAAGGTCTCCTAAATAGGATCCGAGTTGGCGGCATTATTTGAAATCGTCAAGTGCGCGTGACGCGTCATGGGCACATAAATAGCCTACACGATGCCTTCCGAGAGTGCCAAATTAGGTAGCCTGACTGTGGCCCTCCGCAAGCCATAACTTGGCCTTCGCGCCTTGCACGCAGTTTGCTTGTGCGAGCGCATGAAAATCGGGCAGGTTAACTCCAGCTCGGGCTATTCCGGTATCACGACAGGGTTGGGTCGCGGTTGTGCCAGCCATGCCGGGATTCCCATCAAATTGCATGGCATGCCCACGGATGGCGTACAGGCGGCGTACAGAGGGGGTCTGTGGGGTCGCCGAATGTGGGCAAACCGGTGCGACAGTGGCATGCGTGCCTCTTATGGCGCCGAATGGAGTTCAATCGGTACCGATTCAGGGTACGAATGTCGCACAACTGGAGGCAATCGGTATGGAGGGTGTCCGAATGTGCGCCTACCGGCACCTTGCGCACCTGGCTTATGGACGCAAAACGAAGGTACCCGGACCTCGCGCCAGTTTGCATTCCGAGCCGGTATAGGCCCGCCTGCCAGCCCCTGCCAGCCGTTTTCGACTTCATGGCCAGCGGATTCAGGAGCCAAAACGTCTTTGTAACGCGTCCATGCAGATTCAAGTCCGGAAACCGGAGTGCCGACGGGGCTCACGACGGTTTCCTGCTGCGAAAGCCGACAGGTGTCGTGTAGATACTCCGCCGTGCCCACTGCCCAGACATTCTCGAGTCAGGGATTGTGGCCTGCGCCATGAGGTGCACACCCTGACCTGAGTGAATCCCCGGGTCAGTAATCTGATTTGTGGGCTAAAGCCGTGAAGGATGGCTTCCGGTTTGGAAGATGAGGTTGGGGGGGCGGGAGCCTGTTCTTGTAAAAACCTGGCTTCTTCTTGTGACTCGGACATGCGCTTCTTGCAGGGCTCGTCTCGGACCGCGTATTGATCGGTCTCGTTGGCCATGCGCCCATCGGGTTTTCCAGATAATTTTCGGCATCGACATCGCTTTATAGCCTGCGTTGAGCATCGATTATTCAGCCGGGCGATGTAGGGCGAAGAGAGGGCCGCGTCGTTTTACGCTCACCAATTTAGAGCTCATGTTGTAAAACAGCCACGCCACTTAAACTACGTTTTATTAATGGTAGATAAGATATAAATTACACTAATCACCACTATGAACAATTCAATCATAATAATAAATAGTTCGCATGGAGATTAATGGTTTATCAGATATCTTATTTATATAGATAATAGTTTTCTATAGATTACCTATTACCTGTTGGCCATTTTTGCACTAATATTTAGCCAGATTATTCGATATTGAGTGAGGTCCGACGCCGAAGAACGGTGGATCGCTCGAGGCGTTTTCGTAATATTAGATTGACCAGCGCCGACCTCTGATATATCCATCAAATATAGGTGCTGCGTCAATTCTCCAAGTATCGAATAGTCACCATAATCCAGATTAACCGATATTTACCTGCTATAACTGTGGCGCTTTACACTAATGGCATCCCGTGTTCCCATGCGCCAATCCCGTCTTGGGGTAACTAGCATCTCGGAGAGCAGATAAATTTTCGCCATATAAAATGGTTGTTCTGGGTTCTTTTTGTCGAAACCATTAATATCTAGTTCGGATTTTTTGATTTATTTAAGGAGTAGTTAAATGGCAAATACCGGTCTTAAAAAAAATTCAGTAGTCGGTGATTTCTGCGACGAGATGAATGAGTGCCTGATGCGTCGCTTTGAATATAAGAAGCGATGCGCAGATTGGAATCTCAAACGTAACATCGTTGCGGCTTATAGAGAAAAAGTGGACCTCTATTTACGCCTCCATCACGGCTTAAGCCCAGAACATTGGCCGTCTGAAACTTTGGTCATCGCGCGAATCGGATTTGCGAAGCAGAGGGTCGGACATGGCACGTGGCTTCTGAAGCGACTGGTGCAGTTGGCACCGATATATGGATACAAGAACATCGCGATTGAATCCGCAGGTTCTGGAGACAGTATCCAAAATTTCATCCGCAAGTTTGGATTCCAACGCTTATTGCCTAAGTACGAACGAAACAACAAAGATTGGATTATTTCAGTGAAGGAACTCAAAGCCCGAATGCTCTCATATGAATGTGTCCCTGCTAAATAGGGCTTTCACCATTTGATGGGAAAAAGTCCAAATTGACTGCGCAGGGATTCGCCAGTAGCTGGCCTTAGGCGAGAAATTTGACAATTTGCGTCCAGCCTGTCCTGCTGGCTTACTGGTCTGGAACCTGATCTGTCGGAGAAGCTAATCTGTTTCTCGGGCAAAAATACGGGGTTCTGTGACGCCAAGAACTCGGGCGACGTGCTCCAGCGCTGCCTCGCGACGCACAATACGAATGTGATTATAAGGAAGGGGCCGGCTGACTTTCGTATTGGCGTCGCAGTAAAACATTCTGATTCTCTGTCCGGATACCTGGTTGCGGTCGCGTGCGATGGGATGACATGCTACGCAGGTGTATCAGTCCGTGACTGAGACCAAATTGGCCAAGAGATCATGGAAAGCGTTGGCGGGAGAATGGCACTGGGCGTGACTGGCCAACTGACTTGTTGCAGCCGTCCACAGTTGTCGAAAGACCACATGAAAATACGATTGTTGTCAGATTTGCATCTTGAGTTCGAGGTGCTGCCGATTCGGCAGGGCGGCGAGGACATAGTGGTCTTGGCCGGGGACATCGGTACCGGCACGTCCGGTATCGAGTGGGCAAAGGAGACTTTTAGCTGCCCGGTCATCTATGTCGCCGGGAATCACGAGTTTTACGGTCAACACTTTGACGACCTGATACCTGAGCTGCGCGCGGCGGCCGCGGACACCAACGTGCGTTTTCTTGAGAACGATGCCGTCATTATCGATAACGTGCGGTTTGTGGGCGCTACACTTTGGACCGACTTCAAGTTGTATGGCACCCCGGACAATTCAATGGAGATCGCAAGGGGATTGATGTCCGATTTCAGAGTGATCCAGGACGGAGCACCGAACAGGCGAGGGAGGCTGCAACCGATGCAGACGGCGAAGAGATTTCACGAGTCACTGGCGGCCATCATGCAACTCGTCAAGGTGCCGTTTGCCGGGAAGACGATTGTTGTTACGCACCACCTACCAACAGAAAAATCGGTCGACAAGAAATACAAGGGCGACCGGTGCAATCCTGCATTCGCGTCGAACCTTGATGAGTTCATTCTTCATCACCCAACCATAAATTACTGGGTGCATGGTCACACGCACGAAAGTTGCGATGCCATGGTTGGGATGACGAGAGTTCTTTGCAATCCCGGTGGGTATCCGCATGGGGGAAGCAGAGAAAATCGGAGCTTCGAAATCGAGTGCGTTTTCCAGCTGTAGCGAGGTGTTGGCGCTGGCGCTAATCGTAAATGAGTCGAGTGGCCTCAAGACACAAGTCCTGCGTCGCCACGTGTCGCCAGGAGATTACTGCCAGCTAAGTTGCGCTCGCTCAATACGGTCAGTTACACTGGGTAAAATAGAACACAAAGTTTCTGGGGCCATGAAGCACCTCGCAACCATCGTAATTCCTGCGTCCGCATGACGCGATACAACGCAGAAATCTCCGCTGGGTCACTGTTGCCGCTTGAAAGCAGGCGTATCGCCACCTTGCTCTTGTCCGATCCAGACCAAACGGCATGGCTACACGCCATCGAGACCGAAAACATCCTGCAGAAAAAGACGCCGGCCACCGCCCGCCGGCAAGCCACGCTCCTTCGACGACGCCTGACCACGCTGGATGCGCAGGCTTGGAAAATGATGACTGAGCGGGAGAACGAGGTCGTCGCCCAGTTGCTCTTGGCGGCGGCCGTCAAGCACCGCCAGTTGCTGGGCGACTTCATGCTCCGCGTCTATGCCGACCGCCAGCGCCGTCTTGAACCAGCCCTGGCGCCGTCCGACTGGCAAGACTTTCTGGCCGAGTGCGCCCACCATGATGCCGCCGTAGCCGGTTGGTCCGACTCCACCAAAGCCAAACTGTTCCAGGTCATCGTGCGTATCGGTCTTGCACGCGACCGGCTTGTGCGAGCGCATGGAATTCGGCCGGTTCAACTCGTGACTCCGGCTCGGACTATGCCCATATCCCGACAGCGTTGGGCAGCGGCTTTGCCAGCGAGGCCGGGGTTTCCATCAAATTGCACGGCACGGCCACTGGGCTTCCCCCGATTTCACGGACACATCGTTAAGCACATTGTGGATTTTCAAATTGTACTGGGCTGAGATAGCCGAATAGCTTCATTTCATTGTATTTTAGCAATGCTAGAGTGACAATACCGGTGGAGATCGTCCCTGGAGGCACGATGATTAAGCGGCCATTCACGCTCAAGGGACGTGAATTTGTACTTCGATTAATCAGCAGGCTGATGAAGGGAACGCAACTGGATAGAAGGAACGACTTGTTTTGGGGGAAATACTGATATTTGTCAAATAAACAACAAAATTAACAGGGACTAATCGATGCAGTATGACATGCACTATTATGCAACATATGCAATGGCCGCAGGAGCTGGTATTCCAAAATCGGATGCCGAAATTATCGCAACATCCAGTCAATTCGTTGATGATCAAAACGTCACGGAATGGGTACTGAGCAAGTCTGAGGAAGGTATTCTGGGGGTCGCGACAGCACACCACCCTCTCGAAGCTGGCATACGGACAATGTTTGGTACCACGGAGAACAACGATACGCGTCGCGTTTGGGTGCCGTTCCACTTCTTGCCGGGTGCAGAGGGCAGTACGTTCCGGGACAAAATGATTTGCCGGAAGAATAGCAAGGTTGCCAACCACTTACTCGACTATTACTTGAGCGACGCGACCATGAACGCGCACAAGCAGCACGCCTTGCAATTAATGGGCATTGCTGCCCATGTCTATGCGGATACCTTTTCACATTATGGCTTTTCGGGGCTTAGCGCTGAGACGAACGAAGTGCGGGTCGAATCAATCAAAATCGATGATGGACATTCGCCTTCCATTCTTGCGCATATTGCGCGACAACGTGATGCGTTTATGGCCACTTTCACTCAAGCCGCAAGACTTGGCCACGGATCCGTTCTCACCAATCCAGACCGGCCATATTTGAAATGGTCGTTCGAGTATCAGAACGGTGCACAGTCGCTACGGGATAACCCTACGACCTTTTTGGAAGCTTGTCAGGCGCTCTATACACGTTTTGTGCAATTTGCTTCCATGCATTATGACAAGCCGCCAAGGCCACTGGTCGAGTGGGGTGACCTCGAAAAACCGGTTAAGGCAATCATAGCTAGGGAGGGAAGTGCCGATGAGCGGGCACGATTCTGGACCAATGCGATGAAGGAGGGGCAGTTGGGTGCGGTTACTGCTTGCAGTGGCTATGATTCCATGAGTTGGCTGAATGAAATTGAAACTTTTCGCAGCAGCGCCAACGCGATAGACTTCGTCAATTCTAACCCCTACCGTTTCTTTGTGGCGGCGGACTATCATCGCAATTATGTCCTCAAGCGACTTCTTCCAAGCTTTGGATTGGTGGCCGCATAGCGATAGGTAGATCGACAGTTTTCCACATTTCATTTGGTTTTGCATTTGCAGCTAATACTTCGCACAGAGGTTGCTAAAATCAACTCATGTGCGCCAACTATCTCCCCGCCACGCCGGAACAGCTACAGCGCTATTTCGGTGTGGCACCGCCGGACTCGATGTACAAGGCTGAGGCCTATCCGGGCTACATGGCACCAATGATTCGGCCTCCCCACGCCGACGCGGTGCCCGGCGACCGTGCATGCGCATTGGCAATGTTCGGCATGGTGCCGCACTGGGCGAAGCCTGACCTGGCGCACCACACCTACAACGCCCGGACTGAGACCGTTGCTACCAAGCCCAGCTTCCGCAACGCTTACAAGAAGCGGCAATTCTGTATCGTTCCCGTCCACAGCTTCTTCGAGCCGAGCTACGAAACCGGCAAACCAGTGCGCTGGGAAATCGCCCAAGCGGAGCGTGACCCGCTCGGGATTGCCGGCATCTGGGAATACCGCGCCGAGGGGCCGAACGGCTTGCCGCTGCTGTCGTTCTCGATGTTGACGATCAATGCCGACGGCCACCCGCTGATGCAGCGCTTTCACAAGCCCAGCGATGAAAAACGCATGGTCGTGGTTCTGCCGCCCGACCAGTACGATGCGTGGCTGCATTGCCCGGTCGACGAAGCGCCCGGCTTTTTCACGCGCTTTCCGGCAGACCAACTCACTGCTGCGGCCGCGCCACGGCTAGGGTCGAAATCAGCAAAATAGGTTTTGGGTAACTTTTAAAGCCGTAATAGTTAGTCAAAATCTATTCTGAGTTTATACTGTACGTATATACAGTATAAACGACCATGCTTGCCTACGCCGAACTGCAGTGCGTGTCCAATTTCACCTTCCTGCGCGGTGCCTCGCACCCAGAGGAACTGGCGGCGCGCGCCAGCCAGCTCGGCTACCGGGCGCTGGCGCTGACCGACGAATGCTCGATGGCCGGCGTGGTGCGCGCGCATACCGAAGCCAAGAAGCTGGGACTCCATCTCGTCATCGGCAGCCAGTTTCAGGTCAGCGACGATGCCGGGCGGCCGGCTTTTACGCTCATCGCGCTGGCGCAAAACCGCAATGGCTACGGCAACTTGTGTGAATTGATTACCCTGGGCCGCACCCGGGCTGCCAAGGGTAGTTACAGCCTCCGCCTGGCGGATTTCACGCAGCCCGAGCCGGCGTATGCCCACTTGCGCGGATTGCCCGATTGCTTGGTGCTGCTGGCGCCCAAACACCATATCGCCGAACCCGACCTGCTCCAACAGGCGCAGTGGCTGCACGCCGCCTTCCCGGACCGCGCCTGGCTGACCTTGACCCTGCTGCACCAGTCGCACGATGCGCAACACCGGTTCGTGGTCGAACAGGTGGGCCAGAGCCTCGGTCTGCCGGTAGTAGCCACCGGTGACGTCTGCATGCACGTGCGCTCGCGCAAACCGTTGCAAGACACCCTGACGGCGATTCGCTTGCGCAAATCGATTGCCGATTGCGGCTTCGAGCTGGCACCGAACGCCGAGCAGCATTTGCGTTCCTGCCTGCGCCTGGGCAACCTGTATCCGCCGGCGGCGCTGGCCGAGACACTGCGGATTGCCGACCTCTGCACCTTCTCGCTGGACGAGCTGCGCTACGAGTACCCCGATGAACTGGTGCCAGCAGGCCAGACCGCAGCCAGCTACCTGCGCCAGGAGACCTACATCGGCGCCCACCGCCGCTTCCCGCTGGGGATTCCAGCCAAGGTGCAGCAGCAGCTCGAACATGAACTGGCGCTCATCGGCGAGATGACGTACGAGCCGTATTTCCTGACCGTGTACGACATTGTCCGCTTTGCGCGCGGGCGCCAAATCCTGTGCCAGGGGCGCGGTTCGGCCGCCAACAGTGCAGTGTGCTACTGCCTGGGTATCACCGAAGTTGACCCGGCGCGCAGCAACATGCTGTTCGAACGCTTCATCTCGAAAGAACGCAATGAACCCCCCGATATCGACGTCGACTTCGAACACCAGCGCCGCGAAGAAGTCATCCAGTATATTTACGGAAAATATGGCCGGCAGCGGGCAGCGTTGACCGGGGTCGTCATCAGTTACCGGCCAAAGAGCGCGCTACGCGACGTCGGCCGCGCACTCGGTGTGGACCAGAGCCTCGTCGACCAGGTGGCCAAGTCGCATCGCTGGTGGGATGGCAGAGCGGCGCTGGCCGAGCGTTTGCAGGAGTGCGGGCTGGATCCCGGCTCACCGGTGGCGGTGCATTGGGTCGAGCTCGCGCAACAACTGCTGTCCTTCCCGCGCCATCTGTCGCAGCACCCAGGGGGCTTCGTCATCGCGCGCGGCAAGCTGTCGCGGCTGGTGCCGATTGAGAATGCGGCGATGCCGGAGCGCAGTGTCATCCAGTGGGACAAGGATGACCTCGACGCGCTCGGGCTGCTGAAGGTCGATATCCTGGCACTCGGCATGCTGAGCATGATTCGGCGGGCGCTGGATCTGATTTCGCAGCAGCGGGGCGAGCGGTTCGAGTTGCAGGATATCCCTGCCGAGGATCCGGCTACCTACGCCATGATTGGCCGCGCCGACACCGTTGGTGTGTTCCAGATTGAAAGCCGGGCGCAGATGAGCATGTTGCCACGCATGCAGCCGCGCACCTTTTACGATCTGGTCATTGAAGTGGCAATCATTCGTCCCGGACCGATTCAGGGCGGCATGATTCATCCGTACCTGCGCCGACGGCAGGGGCTGGAACCGGTGACCTATCCGAGCCCGGCCATCGAGCAGGCACTGGCGCGCACGCTCGGGGTACCAATCTTTCAAGAACAGGTGATGCAAATCGCGATGCTGGCCGGCGGCTTCACGCCGGGCGAAGCGGATCAGTTGCGGCGGGCGATGGCAGCCTGGAAGAGGAAGGGCCAGCTCCACCAATTCCAGGACAAGCTGACCAAAGGGATGTTGGCCAATGGCTATTCGGAGGAGTTCGCGCAACAGATCTGCCAGCAGGTGCAGGGCTTCGCCGAGTATGGTTTCCCCGAAAGCCATGCGGCGAGTTTCGCCTTGTTGGCCTATGCCAGCAGCTGGTTAAAGTGTCACGAGCCGGAAGCGTTCCTGGCAGCGCTGCTGAACAGCCAGCCGATGGGCTTTTATGCGCCGGCGCAGCTGGTGCAAGACAGTCGCCGACATGGCGTTGTGGTGTTGCCGGTGGACGTCCAGGCCAGCAACTGGGAGGCGGCGCTCGAAGACGTGGGACGCGCGCGGCCGGCGGTGCGGCTGGGCTTGAACCTGGTGTCGGGCCTGGCACAGGAGGCGGGGTTCCGCATCGAAGAGGCGCGCGCCATCCAGTCGTTTGCCGATATCCACGACTTGGCGCTGCGGGCGCAGCTCAACAAGTTGGAATTGCAGAAGCTGGCCGATGCCAATGCGCTGGCATCACTGGCTGGGCATCGCCGTCAGGCGCTGTGGCAGGCGGTTGCCGGTGCGCCGGACAAGGGTTTGCTGAAGACGGCTGCGATTGTCGAGGAGGACATCCAGTTGCCGGCGCCCACCGAAGGAGACGATATTGTCAGTGACTACCGTTCGCTTGGACTGACGCTCGGGCGCCATCCGCTGGCGCTGTTGCGGCCGGTGCTCGCCAAGATGCGCTTTTTGCCGGCGGACGTGCTCAACACCTTTGCCGATCGCCAGGTCGCGCGCGGTTGCGGCATCGTGACGGTGCGCCAGCGGCCGGAAACGGCGAAGGGCGTCGTCTTCTTGACGATGGAAGACGAGACCGGGTCGGTCAACGTGATTGTGTGGCGGGATTTGGTTGAGCGGCAGCGCAAGGAATTGCTGGGGGCGTCATTGCTTGGCGTGTATGGCATCTGGCAGTGCGAGCGGAATGTGCGGCACCTGGTCGCCAAGCGCCTGGTGGATTTGTCGCACCTGCTGGGCAGGCTCACGGCGAGCAGTCGGGATTTTTGCTAACGGCTGACAGTGCTGGCTAGGGCAGAACCTTACCTGCATTCCGGCTCTGGGATGAAACAAACGATTAGGAGGCGGAAGGCTTGGGAAAGCGTCATTTGACGGGTGCAGATTTGGCTAAAAAATGGACTGTCGTCCTGAAGAAAGACTATTTCGATTTTAATAAAGAAGAAATGGCTATGCCCATCATTCATTGTTAAATAAGTATTTTTCCCGTTTGACCTTTCTTGACCATTGCCGCATCGCTGCGCTTCAGGGGCATAATAGGTGTTGCCCGATAATAATTTTTTATAAACTGCAGAATGCTCGACGACCTTAAAAAAACACTCTGGGCCACGGCCGACAAGCTGCGCGCCAACATGGACGCCGCCGAATACAAGCACCTGGTGCTTGGCCTTATTTTCCTCAAATACATCTCCGACACCTTTGCCGCGCGCGGCGCCGAACTGGCTCTACGGTTCGCCGACGCGTCGGATGACTACTTCCTGCCGGATGCGACAGCGGCATCTATCGCGGCGGAACTGGAAGACCGGGATTATTACAAAGCAGCCAACGTATTCTGGGTGCCAGAGACCGCTCGTTGGGAGACGCTGCGCGCCACCGCCAAGCAGCCTGACATTGGCAAGCGCATCGACGATGCCCTGAGCGTCATCGAAAACGAAAATCCCAAGCTCAAGGGTATCCTGGACAAACGCTACGCCCGCGCCCAACTGCCTGACGGCAAGCTGGGCGAATTGGTGGATCTGGTGTCCACCATCGGCTTCGGCGCCAATGCGTCAGAAGCGCGCGACGTGTTGGGCCAGGTGTATGAATACTTCCTGGGCATGTTCGCCAGCGCCGAAGGCAAGCGCGGTGGCCAGTTCTACACGCCGGCGTCCATCGTCAAGACCCTGGTGGCCGTGCTGGCGCCGCACCATGGGAAAGTGTACGACCCGTGCTGCGGGTCGGGCGGCATGTTCGTGCAATCGGAAAAATTTATTGAAGCCCACGGCGGCAAGCTGGGCGACGTGTCCATTTACGGCCAGGAAGCCAACCCCACCACTTGGCGCCTGGCTGCGATGAACCTGGCGATTCGCGGCATCGACTTCAATTTGGGGCGCGAGCCGGGCGATACCTTCTCCAAGAATCAGCACCCCGACCTGCGAGCCGACTTCATCCTGGCCAATCCGCCATTCAACATCAGCGACTGGTGGCACGGCAGCCTGGAAGGCGACCCGCGCTGGGTCTATGGTGACCCGCCGCACGGCAACGCCAACTATGCCTGGTTGCAGCACATGCTGCATCACTTGAAGCCCAGCGGGCGAGCGGGCATCGTACTGGCCAACGGCTCGATGGGCTCCAGCCAAAACAACGAAGGTGTGATTCGCGCCGCGATGGTCGATGCCGACGTGGTGGAAGTGATGGTGGCCCTGCCGGGCCAACTGTTCTTCAACACCCAGATTCCAGCCTGTTTGTGGTTTCTGACCAAGCAAAAGAAGCGCAAGGGCGAGGTGCTGTTCATCGATGCCCGTAAGCTGGGCAAGATGATTTCACGCGTGCAGGCCGAGTTCGACGATGAAGCTATCAATCGCATTGCCGGCACTGTGGCTGCCTGGCGCGGCCAGGTGGAAGCGGATGCGACCATCACCGAGTACCAGGATGTGCCGGGCTTTTGCCGCAGTGTGCCGCTGGCCGAGATTGCCCAGCATGGCCATGTGCTGTCCCCAGGTCGCTTCGTCGGCGCCGAAGAGGTGGAAGACGACGACGAAGCCTTTGCCGACAAGATGCGGCAGCTCACGGAAAAGCTGGGCGAGCAGATGGCCAAGGGCGCTGAACTGGATGCGCTGATTCGGCAAAAGCTGGGGAGGCTGGGGTATGAGTTCTGAGTGGCCCACAGTTCAGCTTGGCGAGTGCATAGAACTGGTCACGGGGTATCCGTTCAAGAGTAGCGAGTACTCAGATGAGCCTGATGCGATTCATCTGCTTCGCGGGGACAACATCGGCCAAGGTGCCCTCCGCTGGGAAGGCGTGAAGAAATGGTGCCGTCATAAAACACAGGGCCTTGACAGCTACGAAATGAGGGAGCATGACATCGCCTTGGCGATGGACCGTCCTTGGATTCCTGCAGGATTGAAATTTGGGCGAGTCAGGAAAGGTGATTTGCCTGTGCTTCTCGTTCAACGGGTCGCAAGACTAAGGCCAACATCGCTAATAAGAGCAGACTATCTTTACTCTGTCATTTCTAGCAGAGAGTTCAGCGAATACATTCAGAACGTCACAACTGGTACGGCAGTGCCTCACATTAGCGCCAAACAAATTCGAGATTTTTCGTTCAGGCTGCCGGATTTGGAAACCCAAGGGCAGGTCGGAAAACTCCATGCGGCTTTCGACGACCGCATCAACCTCCTGCGCGAAACCAACGCCACCCTCGAAGCCATCGCCCAGGCGCTGTTCAAATCGTGGTTTGTCGACTTCGACCCGGTGCGCGCCAAGATGGAAGGCCGAGCGCCTGAAGGCATGGACGAGGCCACCGCGGCGCTGTTTCCGGATGAGTTTGAAGAGTCGGAGTTGGGAGCGGTGCCGAGAGGATGGCTGGTGCAGCCGATTGGAGACGTGGTCGAGACAGTGGGTGGGGCAACGCCCGACACCAAGAACGCAGCATTCTGGGACCCGCCGGTTCATCATTGGACATCGCCGAAGGATCTTTCTGGTTTGAAGTCACCTGTGCTTCTGGATACCGAGCGACGGGTAAGTCCCCAGGGGCTTGCCAAAATTGGCTCTGGGTCGTTGCCGGTAGGTTCGTTGCTCATGTCTTCCCGCGCACCGATAGGCTATTTGGCTGTCGCGCAGCTTCCAGTGGCCATCAATCAGGGGTATATCGCCATATTGCCCGGTGGTGCGCTGCCACCTTTGTTCATGCTGTTCTGGTGCAAACAAAACATGGACAACATTAAAGCTCGGGCGAATGGTTCGACATTCATGGAAATCAGCAAGAAGGCTTTTCGCCCGATTCCAATTGTCGTTCCTCCAGACGGTATTGTTCGAGCCTTCGTTGACGTAGTGAATATTTTATTTGCACGGTTGGTCGAGAACGAAAAACAGGCCAAAACTCTTTCCTCTCTCCGCGACAAGCTGCTACCGCATCTGATTTCCGGCCAACTTCGCTTGCCAGACGCAATGGAGACCGTAGCAGCGATGGAAGCCGCATAAGCAATCAGGACTCTGGGGAGATGTCCAAATGACCGAAGACCAATTAGAACAAGAAACCCTCGGCTGGCTTACTGAATTGGGCTACGCCCATCGCTATGGCCCGGACATCGCCTTTGACGGCAGCGACCCGCAGCGGGCGGATTACCGGCAGGTGCTGCTGCCGTTCCGGTTGCGGGCAGCCATCCAGCGCCTGAACCCGCACATCCCGCCGGTCGCATGCGAGGATGCCCTGAAGCAGGTGATGGACTTGGGCATACCCTCTCAGCTTTCCGCCAATCGACATTTCCACAAGCTCCTGGTGGGTGGTGTGCCGGTACAGTACCAAAAAGAAGGCGAAAGCCGCGGCGATTTCGTGCGCCTGGTCGATTGGTCCAACCCGGCGCGCAATGAATTCTGGGCAGTCAACCAGTTCACCATCAAGGGGCCGCACCATACGCGAAGGCCGGACATTGTGTTGTTCATCAATGGCTTGCCGCTGGTCTTGCTGGAGCTGAAGAACCCCGCCGACGAAGCCGCCGACATCTGGAAGGCGCACGACCAGATTCAGACCTACAAGGAGCAAATCCCCGACGTCTTCCAGTACAACGAGATACTGGTCATTGCAGATGGGTCCGAAGCGCGGATGGGGGCGCTGTCTGCGAATGCAGAGCGCTTCCTCCAATGGCGCACCATCGATGGCGTGAATCTGGACCCGCTCGGCGAGTTCAATGAACTCGAAACTTTAGTGCGCGGTGCCTTGGCGCCACGGTACCTGTTGGATTACCTGCGGTATTTTGTACTGTTCGAGGACGATGGCACCCTGGTCAAGAAGATTGCCGGTTACCACCAGTTCCATGCAGTGCGTGCGGCGATTGACCATGTGATGACGGCTTCTCGGCCGGACAGCCCGAGTGGCATCCAAGGCAAGGGCGGGGTAGTTTGGCATACGCAAGGCAGCGGCAAGAGCATCACCATGACTTGCTTCGCCGCCCGCGTGATGCAGGAAGCAGCGATGGAAAACCCTACCATCGTCGTCATCACTGACCGCAATGACCTCGACGGCCAGCTCTTCGGCGTGTTCAGTCTGGCGCAAGACCTGCTGCGGGAACAGCCGGTGCAAGCCACCACCCGGCAGCAGTTGCGCCAACTCTTGGCCAACCGACCTTCCGGCGGCATCGTCTTTGCCACCATTCAGAAATTCATGCCGGGCGAGGACGAAGACAGCTTCCCGCTGCTCTCCGACCGGCGCAACATCGTGGTCATCGCCGATGAAGCGCACCGGACCCAATACGGCTTCGATGCCAAGCTCAAGGGTAAAGCTGGTGAAGAAACCTACAAGGTCGGCTATGCGCAGCACCTGCGGGACGCGCTCCCTCAAGCCACCTTCGTGGCCTTCACCGGTACACCGGTCAGTGCCGCGGACCGCGATACTCGTGCGGTGTTCGGTGACTACATCCATGTCTACGACATGCAGCAGGCCAAGGAGGACGGCGCCATCGTCGCCATCTATTACGAATCGCGCTTGGCCAAGCTCAAGCTGAAACAGGAGGACCTCTCACTCCTTGACGACGAGGTCGACGAACTGGCGGAAGATGAAGAAGAATCGACCCAAGCACAGCTGAAGAGCAGATGGGCGGCCCTGGAAAAGGTGGTCGGTGCGGAGCCGCGCGTTGCCAGTGTGGCCGCTGACCTGGTTACGCATTTCGAGGAGCGCAACAAGGCGCAGGATGGCAAAGCCATGGTGGTGGCCATGAGTAGGGATATCTGTGTCCACCTGTACAACGAAATCGTCAAGATTCGACCTGAATGGCACGATGCCGACCCGGAAAAGGGGGCCATCAAAATCGTCATGACGGGCAGCGCCAGCGACAAACCGTTATTGCGGCCCCACATATACAGCAGCCAGGTCAAGAAGCGGCTGGAAAAGCGCTTCAAGGACCCGGGCGACTCGCTGCGCCTGGTTATCGTGCGCGACATGTGGCTGACCGGCTTTGATGCGCCTTGCGTGCATACGATGTATGTCGACAAACCGATGAAGGGCCACAACCTGATGCAAGCCATCGCCCGCGTGAATCGCGTGTTCAAGGACAAGCAGGGCGGCCTGGTGGTGGACTACATCGGCATCGGCAATGAACTGAAAGCGGCGATGAAGGAGTACACGGCCAGTAAGGGCCGCGGCAAGCCGACCGTGGATGCCCACGAGGCGCTCTCGGTGCTGCTGGAAAAGCTCGATGTGCTGCGCGCTATGCTGCACGGCTTTGACTATTCCGGCTTCAAAAGCGGCGGTCACAAAATCCTGGCCGGTGCCGCAAACCATGTTCTGGGCTTGCCGGCGGCACCGGGTAGCAAAGACCCGAAACGGGACGGCAAGAAGCGGTTTGCCGATGCCGCGCTGGCGATGAGCAAAGCCTTCAGCTTGTGCTGCACGCTGGATGAGGCAAAAGCAGCTCGCAACGAAGTGGCTTTTCTGCAGGCGGTTAAGGTCATTTTGACGAAGCGCGAGATCAGTGCCCAGAAAAAGACCGATGAGCAGCGCGAGGCTGCCATCCGCCAAATTATCAGCCAGGCGGTGGTCAGCGATAGCGTCGTCGATATCTTCGATGCGGTCGGGCTGGAAAAGCCCAACATCGGCTTGTTGGATGAAGAATTTCTGGCCCAGGTCAGAAACATGCCGGAGAAAAATCTGGCCGTTGAATTGCTGGAGCGGTTGCTGGAGGGGGAAATCAAGAGCAAGTTTGCCAGCAACATCGTGCAGCAAAAGAAGTTTTCTGAGCTACTGACCGGGGTCATCACGCGCTACCAAAACCGCAGTATCGAAACGGCTCAAGTGATGGAAGAGCTGGTCGAAATGGCCAAGAAATTCAAGGAAGCGGCCAGCCGCGGTGAACAACTGGGCCTGACTGACGATGAAGTCCGATTCTACGATGCGCTGGCCAACAACGAGTCTGCGGTAAAAGAGTTGACGGATGAAACGCTCAAGAAAATCGCCCAGGAACTGACCGAAAACCTGCGCAAGAACATCAGTGTCGATTGGTCGAAGCGGGAAAGCGTACGCGCCAGCCTGCGGTTGATGGTTAAGCGGATTTTGAGGAAGTACAAATATCCGCCCGATATGGCGGATTCCGCAGTGGAAATGGTGCTGCAGCAAGCGGAAGCACTGGGCGAGGCTTGGGTATAAGCACCCGAACTAGGTAGGTATTGCATTAAACGCTGTTTCTTGGCCGTTATCAATTCTGGAACTGGCACAGTGGCTGCAGTCCCGAGCACCGAAACAATTTTAATTTGAAAGAAATCAGGAGTCCGTCAATGCGTCCACCGTTTAATACTGAGCAAGAGCTGTCAAGTCGCGTGGCGTCTCTAAGTGAGCTCGGTCGCTTCGACTACCACCGTAGATTAGAGCAGTCATCGGTGTCGATATTGGCAGCATACCTTGAGAAAGAACTTGCTAAGCAAATCGAATCACAAGCGTCAGCAACTCGCACCAAAACTGCCAGAGTTAATATGGCAGCTGGCTTGTTTCTCCTACTACTTGCTGTGGTTGTCATCACAGCGGACCCACCTTACCTTCGAGTGGTTGCTTGGTTTGTTGCAGGATTTTGGGTCGCTTATTCAGGTTTTGCAGAGCTATTTGTTATTCCCCAACTTCGGCTAAAGCAGATGGCGCACTGGAACGCCTATCAGATACACGCTCGAGAATGGACGACAATACTAGGAAATAATGGTTTTGCTGAACACATGTTGGTGCGCGGTGCAGAATTTCGAGGCGAAGCACCTGAGAATGCAGAAGATGTTGAACTCGCAATTCACGGCTATGCACTTCTACAGGCCGAGAAAGCCACGCTCAAGTAGGGGTAAAGCCTAACCAGGCGTTCAGCGTGGACAGTTTGCAGCGGGGCAATCGCTTCGCAAATTTTGCGACCCGCTGCAAACCACTCCGCCGGCAAGCCGGTTCCATTCTGCTGGTTAACTTGGCGTGAAGCGACTGTGAACGTCCGCTTTCCACCTTCTCGACAGACCGTATTGGGTCGGGAGCTGTCCGTGGTCAGCACAAGGCTCCTGGTCAGCTTCAAGCGCATTGGTGATCAACAATGGCGAGCGCCCGCATACAGAGGACGATGCAAACAATTAGCCACATCATCACGGCGGCGCTCCTTACCGTTGCCGTCGCCGGCCCGGCCGGTGCGAAAGAAACACCGGTATCGGTAGACTTCAAGGCATGCCCGCAGTTCTTCGTCGCCGGTGCGGCCCCGCGCGTTCCAGCCTCGGTTCTGCCGGGGGCTCGGCCCCTGTGTTACGACGCGTTTGCGGTGCTGCATGCCGGTCGTAGCAAGACACCGGTTCTTGTTGCAGAGCGGCTGAACCGCTCTGTACTGCAAGCTGCGGCTGGTGAGAAACGCACGAACAAGTTCTTTGCCGATGCTCGCCTGCCATACGCTGAGCGGGCCCAACTCGCAGATTACAAGGGAAGTGGCTTTGACCGAGGTCACATGGCACCAGCAGGGGATATGCCGGCAGCGCAAGCGATGGCGCAGAGCTTTTCGTTGGCAAACATGGTGCCGCAAGCGCCGGTCAACAACCAGCGCTCCTGGAGTGGTATTGAAAAGGCAACCCGGAAGTACGTCATGCGCGCTCACGGCGACGTGTACGTCATAACGGGGCCGGTTTTCGACGACAACCCGCCCGTTATCGGTCCCGGCAGGGTCTGGGTTCCGAAATATCTTTACAAGCTCGTGTACGATGCGACGACAGGCCGCGCCTGGGCACACTGGATGGAAAACACGGACGAAGCGCGCGCAGGCCGCCCGATTCCATACCGTGAATTGGTTAACAGGACAGGAATTGAATTTCTGCCAGGGGTGCAGCCGCGAGACTAGCGGTAGCACAACACACTGGATATAACGCACTCGGTGTGTATGGTGTCTGGCAGCGCGAAGGGAACGTCAGGAATCTGGGCGCTAGGTCGCTGGTCAACTTGTCGCACCTTCTGGGGGCGCTGACGGTGGGGAGCCGGGATTTTTACTGGCAGCTACGGCGCAACTCCGATTTCATTGGATTCTGTTGGTTCAAAGGTATATTGCTTATATACGTTATCCTTAGTCCCTCGACAAAATAACAACAATTGGGGAACAGGGTGTGGCATTGACATGGGGGCCAACGTCGCCTGGAAAGCTTTTCACGACGGCCATGAAGTGGTCGTTCACGCTCAGGGGACAGGAATTCGTACTGCATCTTGACGGTAAGAGGGTGGATGGGAGCGTACTTGGTCTCGATGGGCTAAGTGCTGCACCCGGCATCTTCTGGTCCACGCTTGCGCTCCCCCTTCGCGGCGGGCAGACATTCAGGCTGGACGGCATCCCGAATTCCAAAGCGCGGGAAATGGTCGCTGCGGTGGGGGTGGCGCTCGAGGCGGCTAAGCGTCAGCAGCGCATTGCACAGTTGATTCAGAAGTTTGAAAAATCTGTGCCGACCGTGTTGCAGTGGGCGCGAAACGTACGAAACGCATGCGTGAGCCAACTCAAAACCAAGGGCTGGTTGACGCATGAATTCAAGCTTGAGCAGAATCGAATCAAGCCGCAAGGATTGGCCGAGCTGTTCGGCGCGCCCGAAATCGCCCAGCATCTGGGTAAGCAGCCCAAGGCGATCCAACAAGCTGTGAGTCTTTGGATGCGCGCCTTCGATTCGATAGCCGAAGGCATCAACGAGCGACACCTTGCGAAAGAGCTGCAGGATTGCAGGGATTTCTTCGACAAGGTCGAAAAGTCGCCTTTGACTGACGAGCAGGCGAAGGCTGTCGTGTGCTTTGACAACAGGGTATTGTTGGTTGCGTCTGCCGGTTCCGGCAAGACCTCCACGATGGTGGCCAAGGCTGGCTACGCTCTAAAGAAGGGCTATTTTGCGGCAGAAAGCATGCTGCTCCTGGCCTTCAACAATGACGCCGCATCCGAGCTGCGCGAACGGGTCAAGGCGCAGCTGGAACCCTTCGGGCTACCTGCGAACAAGATTGTAGCCAAGACGTTTCACGCGTTTGGGCTTGACGTAATTGGCGCCGCAACAGGAAAGCGTCCGACCATCGCGTCTTGGGTGGATAACGGAAAGGACCTGGACACGCTACTCGAGATAGTCGATGACCTTAAGGACCGGAATCCTGGCTTTCGAACCAATTGGGACCTCTTTCGCGTGGTTTTTGGCCAAGACCTTCCGGAATTTGGCAAGGAGCATCAGTTCCCGGATAGCTGGGACAAGGAAACTCGTCGTGAAGGATTTTGGACGCTAAACAACGACGTCGTGAAGAGTCGTGGTGAGCAACTGATTGCGAACTGGCTCTTCTACAACGGCGTGGAATACGTCTACGAGGCACCCTACAAATACACTACAGCCAATGCCACCCACAGGCAGTATCAGCCGGATTTTTACTTTCCAAAAATAGATGCCTACCTCGAACATTGGGCGCTCGACGAACATGGCAAACCGCCCCCCGAGTTCCTTGGCTACAAGGAGGGTATGGAGTGGAAAAAAAGGGTTCATGCCGACAACGGCACGACCCTTCTTGAGACCACTATGGCTGAACTGTGGTCAGGCAAGGCGTTAAAGCACCTAAGCAACGAGCTGACCAAGAGGGGTGTGGTGCTTGACCCGAACCCGGATAGGCCCGTGCCAGGTCGCAAGCCGATTGAGAATCCTCGGCTGGCCAGAACATTCAAGGCATTCCTGACGCACGCCAAGAGCAATCGCCTAAGCGTTGAACAACTGCGCCAGCGGCTCAAGGCGGGTGTAGCTGGACATTTCCGGTTTCGGCACATGATGTTTTTGGGCCTTTTCGAGGATATTTGGAAGGGGTGGGAATCGAAGCTCCGGGCCAACGAATGCATTGATTTCGAGGATATGCTGAACCTTGCCGGCGACTGCATCGAGCAGGACAAATGGTCCAGTCCCTACGAGCTGGTAATGGTGGATGAATTTCAGGATGTGAGCCAGGCGCGCGCTCGGTTGGTTGCAGGTCTCGTCAAAACCCAGGGAAAATGCCTCTTCGCAGTGGGGGATGATTGGCAGAGCATCAATCGATTTGCTGGGGCTGACTTGGCAGTGATGACGGATTTCGAGGATAAATTTGGACCCACCGTTGCTCTGCGGCTGGAGCAGACTTTCAGATGCCCGCAATCGCTGTGCGACATCAGCAGTGTGTTCGTACAGAAGAACCCCAAACAGTTGAAGAAGAACGTGCGTGCTGCTAGACCTGACGTAGCAGAGCCCGTGCGCATCATTCGTGTCGATGACGAGGCCAGGATTCGCGGCGCCGTGACCCGATGCGTCGAAGAGATTGCCTCTCAAGACGGTCGTGGCAGCGAAAAGACCCGCATCTACGTTCTGGGTCGATACAACAATGACCGGGCTTACCTGCCTTTAGGCTATGACGACACGCGAGTCGAGCTTGAATTCGTTACAGTCCACTCGGCCAAAGGATTGGAAGCTGACCACGTTATCTTGCCAAAGATAACCTCGGAGGCGTTGGGCTTTCCCAGCCGGGTAGTAGACGACCCGGTACTTCAACTGGCGATGCCAGGTGGTGATTCGTTTGAGTTTGCCGAAGAGAGGCGCTTGTTGTATGTGGCGCTGACCCGAGCAAAGTCTAGCGTGACACTTATCACGATTGCTGGCAAAGAGTCGATATTCATTGCTGAACTGGTTAGGGACCACCAGCTCGAAATGCGCAATCTCGACGGTTCGGAGAGTTCAAGCGACGTCTGCCCCGGTTGCCAGGAAGGCTTTCTGGTCAAGAAAAAGGGTAGGTATGGTCCCTTTTATGGCTGTAGTCGGTTTCCACTGTGCAGGCACACCAGGAAATTCGACTCAAATAATGGTTATGGCGGCTGCGCATAGGGCGGACGTTTTATTGTCAGTTTCAAATTAAGCGCAAGGGAGCGGTGAGGGGTTGGTCAGATGAGTATGGCACGCGCAAAGGAAAACTTTGAAGGGCTTCTCGGCGACAGCGAGAGCAGGGTATTGGCTTTATCCGGAAAGTGGGGGACTGGTAAGAGCTATATGTGGAAGGAGCTGCGCGATGCATCCAAAGATCCAGTGATTAGGGCATCGCTATATGTGTCCCTGTTCGGAGTGGCCTCGATCACGGAACTCAAACTCAAGCTCGCCCAATCCGCGGTGCCTTTGGTGGGCACGAAGGGGCCTGGGATGGACACTCTGAAATCCGCGATCAAAGCCGCGAAGCAGGTCGGTAAGACGTTCTTCCACGGTGTCTCGGCTCTCGACGAGATCGCCCTTCTCGCCGTCCCCGCACTCGTGCGCAACAAATTCATCGTGGTCGATGACATTGAGCGCAAGCACGAAAAGCTAGCCATCGACGAAGTTCTGGGATTCATTGATGACTTCACACAGAACTACGGGTGCAGGATCCTCCTGATACTGAATACCGACCAGCTTGCCGACAAGAACGTATGGGAGAAATTCAGGGAGAAGGTCATCGACGATGAGGTTCAGTTGGACACAACGCCGTCCGAAGCGTTCGATATCGCGATCCAGCTCTCACCTAGCCAGTTCTCAGCGAAGATTAAACCAGCGGTTGAAGCCTGCGGGCTTACCAACATCAGAATCGTCCGCAAGGTCATTCGCGCAGCGAACAGGATCCTTGTCGGCCACACACCCCTCTCGGACGACCTTTTGAACCGCGTCATCCCGTCCACCGTGCTGTTGGCGGCCATTTATTACAGGGGGATCCAGGATGGCCCGACCATGTCCTTCGTTCTCGATCTCGAGTCTTCGTTTTCCGCCCGTATTGTGCTTCGCGAGCGCAAACGTCAGGGCAAGGTGGAGACGGAGGAGGACAAGATGCACGCCCGCTGGGGGCTGGTGCTTGAGCGTCTTGGAATCACCAGCACCGACGAATACGAGAAACTGGTGGCCAACTTTCTGAACTCCGGTCTTTTCGACCGTTCCGAACTCGACGCAATTATCGGCCGCTATCGCAGCGAAGCCCGATTTGCCGGAGCGCAATCTCGTACCCGCGCATTCTTTCAATTGACGATCTGGAATCCGGAAATGCCAGTCGTGCAAATATTGGAGGCGGCATGCACGCTGCTCACCGACATCCCATACCTCGATTGCTATACTGTCACGTCACTACACAAATACCTGTTGGACTTCGATGGCGGGCAGTTGATCGCAGAGCAGATGGTGGCTTTGTGGATAGCCGGGCTTCAGGCTAAAGCGACAGAACCTGGGGCCGATCCCCGTCAATTCATTCTCGATAATTGGGGGAATCGGCCGTTGCATCCTTCAATCGTGGCTGCTTTCGAAGAGGCGCGCGGTCGAGTGGAGAAGCCAAAGACACTGCTGGACGTATGTCTCTTCCTTGCCCAAAGCAACGGGTGGAACCCCTCCGATGAGGTCGTCCTGCAGTCGGCGACCGTCGACGACTTCATAAGAACTATCCTTAGCCTGCGGGGCGAGCCGCTCAAAGTGTTTCTGCTCAAGAATATGGATTTCTACGCGAACCGCACGACTTACGAAAAACACTTTGGTACGGCCCCAGGTCATTTCCTTGAAGCCTGCAAGAGGATTCGGGCTGAGCGTGCCGGTACGCGATGGGTTAGCTTAATCGAGGGCCTATTCAATGATTCCAAGCTGGGCGCCGAATTGAAGGGATCTTAGGCTTTTGCGCCAGAGTAGAAGCCAGTCGGTGAACATGAATTGACTCTGGCGGTAGCGTGAACCGGTGGGGGAATTTTTGACCACATCGGCGCAAACCCCGCAAAACGCGCACTGTATGCATAAACAGTGGCCCTTGATTTTACTGGGGTTTCAGGCTGTGCGCGTTCTGCGCGCTTAACTCGAAATCAGGCGTACGGTTTCCCGTACCGTGGGTTCGAATCCCACCCTCTCCGCCAAGAATAAAGCCCCGCAAGGGGCTTTTTTCATTTGGAGAGGAGCACGCATGCATGGGTGGGGATTCGAAGGGTTCGGCTTGAGGAATGTTGGCGCATCCTTCCCCAGCAAGGAACGAGCATGATGTTCTGCGTCTGAGCCGCTTTCGGGCGGCTTTATCTTTCCTGGGCAATGCCAGGCCACAAGACGCGGCAAATCAGCGGCGGAAATCGGCCGTCATCGGGCTGAGGTCGCCCCGATGACGCGGACGCTCGGCTTAAAACGCCCAATCCTCCTCGCGCCGCCTGCGCGCCTCGAACGCCTTGATCTTGTCGCGGTGGCGCATTGTCATCTCGATATCGTCGAGGCCGTTGCGCAGCCGATATTTTCGAAACGGATCGAGTTCGAATCGGGTGACGCGATGATCGAGCCAGATGATGGCTTGCGCCTCGAGATCGACCTCCAGACGGAAGCCGGGCGTGGCTTCGGTCGCCTGGAATAGCTCTTCGATCTCGCTCTCCGGCAAGATGACGGGCAGGATGCCGTTCTTGAAACAGTTGTTGTAGAAAATCTCGGCGAAGGAACTGGCCAGGATCACCCGGAATCCATAATCCGCAAGTGCCCATGGCGCATGTTCGCGCGAGCTGCCGCAGCCGAAATTTTGCCGCGTCAGCAGGATGCTCGCGTTGGCATAGCGCGCATGGTTGAGCACGAAATCCGGATTCTGCGGACGGTGCATGCAGTCCTGGTCTGGCTCGCCTATGTCGAGATAGCGCCAGCCATCGAACAGGTTGGGGCCGAATCCCGAGCGTCGGATCGATTTCAGGAATTGCTTCGGGAAGATCGCGTCGGTATCCACGTTGCTGCGATCGAGCGGCACGACGATGCCGCTGTGGACGGTGAATTTTTCCATTATTGCCAATCCCTGACGTCAACGAAGTGTCCCCTGATTGCCGCCCCTGCCGCCATGGCCGGGCTGACCAGGTGGGTGCGGCCGCCCGGGCCTTGGCGGCTTTCGAAATTGCGGTTCGAGGTCGAGGCGCAGCGTTCGCCCGGCTCGAGCTGATCCGGATTCATGCCGAGGCACATCGAGCATCCGGGTTCGCGCCAGGCGAATCCGGCATCGATGAATATGCGGTCCAGCCCTTCGCTTTCCGCCTGCCGCTTGACCAGACCGGAGCCGGGAACCACCAGCGCCAGGCGCACGTTGCCGGCCACCTTTTTGCCGCGCACGATGGCCGCGGCGGCGCGCAGATCCTCGATGCGGGCATTGGTGCAGGAGCCGATGAATACCTTGTCGACCCGGATATCGGTCATCAGCGTGCCGGCAGCCAGGCCCATGTAGGAGAGGGCGCGCGCCATTCCGTCGCGCTTGACCGGATCGGCCTGTTCCTGCGGGTCGGGGACGCGCCCGCCTACCGCGCAAACCATTTCCGGTGATGTGCCCCAGGTAACTTGCGGTTCGATGCCGCCGACGTCAATCGACAGTACGCGATCGAATTCGGCGCCCTCGTCGCTCTTCAGGCTGCGCCAGTAGGTCGCGGCCCGCTGCCATTGCTCGCCTTTCGGTGCCAGGGGGCGCTGCGCCAGATAGGCGATGGTCTTGTCGTCGACGGCGATCAGGCCGCAGCGCGCGCCGGCTTCCACAGTCAGGTTGCACAGGGTCATGCGACCTTCCATCGACAGCGCGGAGACGGCGTCGCCTGCGTATTCGATGGCATAGCCGGTGGCGCCGGCGGTGCCGATGGTGCCGATCATCGCCAGCGCCATGTCCTTGGCGGTGACGCCATGCGGCAGGCGGCCGTCGAAACGCACCAGCATGGTCTTCGATTTCTTGCTGGGCAGGCATTGCGTCGCCAGCACATGCTCGACTTCGGAAGTGCCGATGCCGAATGCGAGGCAGGCAAACGCGCCATGGGTGCTGGTGTGGCTGTCGCCGCAGACGACGGCCAGTCCGGGTAGCGTGATGCCCTGTTCCGGGCCGATCACGTGAACGATCCCCTGGCGGCGATCGTTCATCGGGATTTCCGTGATCCCGAATTCGTTGCAATTCCTGGTCAATGTTTCGACTTGCAGGCGGGCCACCGGGTCGGCAATCTCTACAGTGCGGTCGGTGGTCGGGATGTTGTGGTCGGCAACCGCGAGGTTGGCGGCGATGCTCCAGACCTTGCGCCCGGTGCTGCGCAAGCCTTCGAATGCCTGCGGCGTAGTCACTTCATTGAGCAGATGCCGGTCGATGTAGAGCAGGGTAGTGCCATCGTCCTCGACATGCACTGCGTGTTTTTCCCAAAGTTTGTCGTACAGGGTGGATTTCATGTCTGCTCCGGAAATTTTTCGGCCAGCCATGCCGGCGGGGCGTAGCGCCGCAGGCGCGGGCCGGCTTGCGCCATCTGGCTGAATACTGGGCGGCCGACCAGCTCTGACATCGAGCGCACGGCATCCAGCAGTGCCTCGAAATCGACACCGGTGTCGTGGCCCATGGCTGTGAACATGTGTACCAATTCCTCGGTACTGACATTGCCGCTCGCCCCCGGCGCATAGGGGCAGCCGCCCAAGCCGCCGGAGGCAGCGTCGAAGCGGCGGATGCCGGCGTCGAAGGCGGTCAATGCATTGGCCAGCCCCATGCCGCGCGTGTTGTGCAGGTGGATGGTGAACGGCATGGCCGGGATTTCGCTCTGCAGCCGTTCGCAGAGCCGTCCGACCTGCGAAGGAAACGCCATGCCGGTGGTATCGCAAATCGTGATGCCGGCGGCACCGGCATCGCTCAGGGACTGGGCCAGGAGCACCACTTGTTCGGCATCGATTTCTCCATCGAACGGGCAGCCGAATACGGTCGACAAGGAAGCATTGCAGGGGAGTCCGATGCGCTCCGCTTCGCGCAGCACCTCCTTCAAGGCGGCCAGCGATTGCTCGCGTGTCATGCGCAGGTTGGCGCGATTGTGGGTTTCGCTGACCGACATCACCAAATTGATTTCATCCGGCTGGCCGGCGACTGCGCGCTCCATGCCGCGCAGATTCGGTACCAGCGCCGTATAACGCACGCCGGGTGCGCGCCGGATGCCCGCCATTACCTGCTCGGCGTCGGCCATTGCCGGGATCGCCTTGGGAGAGGTATACGACGTGGCTTCGATACGGGCAAAGCCACATGCCGACAAGGCATCGATGAAGGCGATCTTGCGCTCGGTCGGAATGAAGTTACGCTCCATCTGGAAACCGTCGCGCGGGGAAACCTCGTTGATTTCGATTTTGCTCACGATACGATGCCCTCCGCTTTGAGGGATTCGATTTGCTCCTGATTCAAGCCGGCCTGGGCCAGTACGGCGGCGGTGTGTTCGCCCAATACCGGCGCCCGAAAGCGGATCGCGCCCGGCGTGTCGGACAATTTCGGAATGATTCCCGGCACTTCCACTTCGAGGCCGTCGGCGTCGCACACCGTTTCAATCACCGCACGGGCGCGGTAATGCTCGTCCTCGGCGATGTCCTTGGCGGAGTAGATCCGTCCCGAGGGCACGCCCGCCTTGCGCAACTGCACGAGAGCATCCTCGAGCGTCACGGTTTCGGTCCAGGCGCCGATGGCGGCATCCAGCTCCTCGACCCGTTTGGCGCGGCCATCGTTTTTTGCCAGCTCGGGATCATCGGCCAGGTCGTTGCGGCCGATCAGGAGCATCAGGCGCTTGAAGATGGAATCGCCGTTGCCGGCGATCAGCACGTAGTCGTCGCCATGGCAGCGGTAGGCGTTGGAAGGCGCAATTCCGGGCAAGGCGCCTCCAGCCGGCTGGCGCGATACGCCGAATACCGAATATTCCGGTAACAGGCTCTCGGTCAGGTTGAATACTGATTCATACAGCGCAACGTCGATCATTTGACCGAGCCCGCCGCGCGCATCTCTCTGATACAAGGCCAGCAGAATTCCCAGCGCTCCGTGCAGGCCGGCGATGGTATCGCCCAGAGACACGCCGGCGCGCACCGGCACGCCGCCAGGTTCGCCAGTGATATAGCGCAGGCCGCCCATCGCCTCGGCAATTGCGGCGAACCCGGGCTCATCGCGTTTGGGACCGTCCTGGCCGTAGCCCGACACGCGCAGCATGATCAGGCGCGGATTGGCAGCATGCAGTTGTTCCCAGCCGAGACCCCATTTCTCCAGGGTGCCGGGCCGGAAATTCTCGATCAGGACGTCGGCCGATAGCGCGAGGCGGCGCACCAGGTCCTGGCCTTCTGCGCGGCGCAGGTCGATGCAGATCGACTGCTTGTTGCGCGATTGCGCCTGCCACCAGACCGAGGTGCCGTTTTGCAGCATGCGCCATTTGCGCAAGGGGTCGCCGTCACCGGGAGTTTCCACCTTGATCACTTCGGCGCCAAAATCCGCGAGCGTCTTGGCAGCGAAAGGACCGGCAATCAACTGACCCAATTCAAGTACGCGAATACCGGAGAGAATTTGATTGTTCATGGGCGATTTAAAAAAATTATCGAAAGGCGTAGCGGTGCCACACGCTCGCGGCCATGGCTCGCGAGCGGGCGTAAAAGGGGTGCATTGTGTGGTGCGCGGCGAATCGGATGTGGTCATGCGCGCTCCGGGATTGGAGAACGCCTATCGCCATGCCGCACTTGCCAGGGCTAGGATGCGGGCGTGCGTAGCGATCCAGGATCGGCGGAGTCGGCGCGCATCGCCTGAAGATCCTGCAGCATCATGTCCAGGCTGACGACATCGGCATATTTACTGTTCATGTCGATCAGATTGCTCTCGTGCTGGGCTGCCGAGCGGTCCGCGACACATTCGCGCACCACGAACGGCGGAAAGCCGTACTGCATGGAATCCACCACGCTGGCGCGGACACAGCCGCTGGTCGTGCACCCGGCGACGATCAGCATGTCGCAGCGGGCCGAAGCCAGGATTCCAGACAGGGGCGTGCCGAAGAATGCCGAGGCTTGCGTTTTATACAGGAGCAGGTCGTCGTTCCGGTCGTAATCCAGGCGAGGATCGAGCTGGCATGCCTCCGAGTCGCGCCGCAGCAACTTGAGGGAGCTGCATTTCTGCCCCCAGCAACCGATGTCGCGCAAGTTGCCGTCGTAGCCCACCACGGTAAAGATGACCGGGCCGAGGCCACGCATTGCGCCGATCAGGCGATTGGTGGCAGCAATCGATTCGCTGCAGTCCGAAGCCAGGGGACTGACTTCGGTTTCAGTAAAGCCACGTTGAAAATCGATCACCAATAATGCCGGCCTGGTTCCTTTTTCCAGTTTGCCGTTGAAGCCGCTGAGAATATTGTCCTTGTCGTCCATACCTTTTTTCCCCTCAATCTGCAACAGGGGTCGCGCGCCGTCACGGCATGCGACCTATCCCGTATCAAACCTACATAATGCTCGGCAGCCAGAGTGCGATCTGCGGGAATGCCGCCAGGATCGCGATTGCCACCAGTTCCACCACCACGAATGGCAGTGCGCCCAAAATAATGTTGTTGAGGGAGATATCCGGCGCAATTCCCTTGATCACATAGAGGTTCAAGCCGACCGGCGGCGTGATGACCGCCATCTCGCAGGTGATGATCAGGATCACGCCAAACCAGATCGGGCTCAAGCCCAACGTGGTGATGACCGGCAGCAGTATCGGGGTCGCGATTACGATCACAGAGACGATATCCAGGAACATCCCGATCACCAGCAGGAACAGGATGATGAAGGTCAGGATCACCCAGGCCGGCTGCGACACCTCGGACAACATCATGACCAGCTTTTGCGGGATCATCAGGCGAGTCATGATGTAGCCGAACAGCAGCGCGGAGACCAGAATCAGCAGGATCATGCCGCTCGTGACCGCGGTCGAGCGGAATATCTCGAAAACCGTCTTGATGCTCAATTCGCGGTAGGAAGCGGCCACGATGAAGCCGCCCATCGCGCCCAGGCCGGCTGCCTCGGTCGGAGTGGCGATACCAAAATAAATGGTGCCCAGTACCAGCAGGACGATGAGGACGGCGGCCCAAACGTCGCGCAAGGCCTTGAAACGGTCCGACCAGGTAATGACGTTGCGTTCTGGCGGAGCCATGTCGGGGCGCAGGACGCATAGGGTGCCTACGTACAGCATCATTAGCCCGGCCACCAGCACCGCCGGCAGGATTGCTGCCGTAAACAGCTTGCCGATCGATTGGCCGGCCACTTCTCCGTAGAGCACGAAGCCGATGCTGGGAGGAATCAGCAAAGCCAGTGCACCGGCAGCCGCCACGGTCCCGCCCGCCAGGGCGGGAGAATATTTTCGCTTCAACATCTCGGGAATCGCAAAACGGCCAATGGTCGCGGCGCCGGCGACGCTAACGCCGCTCATCGCGCCGAACACCGCCGAACTGCCGATGCTGGCCACGGCCAGGCTGCCGGGCAGGCGATTCATCCAGAGCAGGAACAGGGAGAACAGCTTGCCGCCAATGCTGGTGCGGGCAATGACTTCCCCCATCAGGATGAACAGCGGAATGGAAATCAGGGAATACGAAGCCAGCCCGCGATGCAGGACATCCGGTATGGCGGTCAACGACTGCCAGCCGCCATGCAGGAACATGCCGAGGATGCTGGCCACGCCAAGCGAGGCAAAAATCGGGGCGCCGACCGCCAGCAGGAAGCCAAACAGGGTCAGAATGATGACGAAAATGAGAGTGGCGTCCAAGTTAAAACCCCTGGGTATTGTCGTTTTCTAAGGTTTCCCCGTTTGTAAATCGCTCCAGCGCTACCAGGGCAAGCAGAATGCCGCCGATGGGTATCAGCACATAGGGGATCCACAAGGGAAATTCGAGTAGGGATGCGGATCGATACTCTTTCTCAAAATTGGTATAGGCGGCGACCGCGCCGGCGCTAATCAGGATGGCGCAGAAAGTCAGTACGGTTAGCTGGGAGATGACGTTGGCGATCCGGCTCCAACGCCCCTTCAGCTTGACGTTCAGGGCTTCCATGCAGACGTGCCGGTTGACCTTGTGAATCCAGCCGATGGAGCACCAGGCGGCCACCAGCAGCAGATACACGCTGATCTCCATTGCATGAACACTGGGGTTGGAAAATACATAACGGCTGATGACTGCATACGTGGTGATCAGCATCAGCGCCAACAGGGCCAGCTCGGCCAGGATGATGCTGGCGCGATTGGAAAGATCGCTTGCTTTCCGGATTATTTTGGGAATCATTTGCACTTGTTCTCCTGGGTGCATCTTGCCCCGCCCACCGGAAGGGCGGGGCGGAACCATTGATTAAGGGTTTTTGGTTTTTTCGATCAATTCCAGGTAGCGCGCACCGTTGGCAACCTTGCCGGACCACTCCGTGACGGCTGGCGCGGTCAGCTTGCGCATATTCTCGATCTGGGCAGCGTCGATCTTGTGGACCTTGACGCCGTGCGATTCGTACTTGGCGAGAGCGCCCTTGACGAAGGCATCCACGCGCTCGAACTGCTCCTGATCACGTTTCTGCGCGGCGCGGCGGATGATGTCCTGAATGTCGGCCGGCAAGCTGTCCCACTTCTTCTTGTTGATCGAGAGAATCGAGGTATCGATGCCGAAGGTGGCCAGCGACAGATGCTTGCTGACCTCGTACAGGCTACGGCCCATGCCGGTCAGCAGAGGGCGTGGCGTGCCATCGATAACACCGCGGTCGAAGGCCAGATACAGTTCGGAGGATGGCATGCCGGTCGGCGAGCCGCCCAGCAATTGGATCGCGCGCGCATCCACTGCGCCGGTCGTGGCCCACACCTTGCCCTTGATGTCGGCGGCGGAGGTGATCGGGGTACGCCTGGAGTAGAACTCGTATGGATCGAACGGACCGACGCCAAGGATGACGGTGTTGTGCTTGCTGCTCAGTTCCTCGCGAATGCCGAGATCCAGCAGACCGCCGTCCAGCGCACGGCGCAAGTGGGCGACGTCCTTGAACATGAAGGGCAGGGTGAAGATATTCAGGGCTGGGACCGAACCGCTCGGATAGGTGCCGGTCATGTTGACGATATCCACGTCGCCGCGCGAGACGGCCGCCAATTCCTGATACCCGTCATACAGTTGGGCAGAGTGGAAAACCTTGATCTTGACCCGCCCCTTGCTTTCCGTTTCTACCTGCTTGACGAAGGTATCCATCGGCTTTGCCACATACTCGTAAGACGGTGGAATATAAGTCGAAAATGTGAGCTGGATCGGTGATTGAGCGGAAGCGAAATTGCTCATTCCAAAGCATGCGGTAAATGCAGCGGCCAGAAATAGGCGCTTGTTCATTGCGTGTCTCCTTGACGGGTTGGTAAAAAATTTATAAATCCGGAACCTGGGGAGCAACAGGCTCATCCGATGGTTCCGAGGGGCCGCCTATGTGTGATGGTCGATCGGATCGAATCTGTGCCGGTATTTATCTGGATCGCCCGCGACGATTTTTTATGGATCATAGAGGGCAAGGTGGGAAGCGACAATTGAACTCTTCTCAAGGTATCCTATGCGTATCGTTAAGGATAGGAAAATATGAACATAAGTCGATATGACCTCGTCTCCCTGCGGCTTTTTGCCGCTGTTGTCGAAGCCGGAAGCCTGACGGCGGGCGCCAAGGCCTCGGCGCTATCGCTGCCTGCCGTCAGCAAGCGAATCAGAGAACTGGAAGCCCTGGTTGGGGTGCGCCTATTGGATCGCTCCAAGCGCGGGGTCGTGCCTTCCGCGGCGGGGAATACGCTCTATCAGCATGCGGTGCAAGTGAATGCCGACGTTGCGCAGCTATCGCTGGCGATGAGCGACTACCGCCGCAGCATTCAGGCCCACGTCCGGGTATGGGCGAATACGTCGGCGGTTACTGGATTTCTTCCGGAATTTCTCTCCGAATTTCTGGAGGTCTGTCCAGAGGTGGCGATCGACCTTGAGGAAGTGACGAGCGAACCCCTGGTGCGCGCGGTCGAATCGGGAGCCGCGGATCTTGGGATTTTCGCTGATAACGTACCGGGTGGATCGCTGCAGACCGCGGTTTGTGATGTCGATCGGCTGGTGATCATCAGCCCGAAATCGCACCCGTTGGCAAAGCGCCGCCGAGTGACGTTTGCCGAAACCCTTGCCTACGATTTCGTCGGATTGACGAGAGGGACGGCGCTGATGCACCAGATGAACGCCGAGGCTTCGCGGCTTGGGCGGGAATTGCGCTTGCGCGTGCAAGTCCGGAGTTTCGACGCAATTTGCCAAATGGTCGCGACCGGCCTGGGATTGGGGCTACTGCCTTTGATGGCGGCCAAGGCGCACAGCAGATCGATGTCCTTGTCTCTGATCTCACTCGACGAAAGCTGGGCAATCGAACGCTCGCTGGTGGTAGGATGGCGGCAGGATGCTTCCCTCAGCCCGCATGCGCTGAAGTTCTTGGAAATGCTGCGGCAACGGGCCTGACTATCCTTTATTTTTGGTGAAGTTTGATTCAGCTAGGAATTCGCCGTAGCACGGCCCGACCGTGCTGGTGCGCGCTCCGTGTCATCAGGCGCGTTGACATGGCGAGAATATGCCTGCGCATCTCGCCACAAACTTTGCCTGTCATCCGCGCCGGGTCATCATTTGGCGTAGCGCCGTTCGAAATCCCATATCTCTTCGAATCCCATGAGCCTGGTCAAATCGGCAAAATCGTATAACGGCACGTCCGATTGTGCGGAAGAACCCTGCTCACTCAGCACGCGATACACGCCGGCCATCGCTTGAACGGCGGCGAGCAGTGCCGTGACCGGGAATATCGCGATCTTGTAGCCGAGCGATTCCAGTTCAGCCTGCGTCAGTACTGGTGTGCGACCGCGTTCGACCATGTTTGCGATCAACGGGATGTCGAAATTTTTTCCAATGGTGCGCATTTCTTCTTCCGACTCCGGCGATTCGACGAACAGGATATCGGCTCCAGCTTCAGCATAGGCTTCCGCGCGGCGTAACGCCTCATCCAGCCCATGCGCGGTACGCGCATCGGTACGGGCAATGATCAGGAAATCCGGCGAGCGGCGCGCATCCCTGGCGACCCGGATCTTGCTCACCATGTCTGCGGTTGGAATGACACGCCGGTCCGGCGTGTGACCGCATTTTTTCGGGAATTCCTGGTCTTCGAGCTGGATCGCCGCTGCACCCGCCATCTCATAACCTTGCACGGTATGCCGGACGTTGAGCAAGCCGCCGAATCCGGTATCGGCATCGGCGATCAAGGGGGTGCGGGCCATTCCGGCCATGGCGCCGACCCTGCCGACCATGTCACGATAGCTAGCCAGTCCGGCATCCGGCAATCCCAGATGCGAGGCGACCGTCCCGAACCCCGTCATGTACAGAGCATCGAAGCCAAAGGTATCGGCCAAGCGTAATGACACCATGTCATAGACGCCGGGCGCGACGATCAAACCCGGCTGCCCCAGCCGGGCTCTGAATGCAGACTTCAAATCGGACATGAATTCACTCCCTGTATTTTCTGAATGACGGCGTGCCGTCAACACCGATGATGCGGGCAAGCGCGGAACGTTCAGTATTTCCCCGACAATAGCGAACCCATGCCAGGCACTTCCGGTGTCAATCCCAGCTTCTTCAGCATCATGTAGGCTGTGCATACCGAGGACGACACCACGGGCAGACCGGTTCGGTCTTCAATCACTTGGACCGAGGGCAGCGACGGCATCTGCACGCAAGCCGAGGCGACTATGGCATCGGCACCCTTGGTGTCGAGTCGTTTGCTGATTTCGGCCGGGGCGCGGGGATCCTGGAGGCCAACCTCGAGATTGTCAGAAATTTCAAGCGATATGCTGTCGATGACCTCGATTCCTTCGTTGCCAAGGTAATCGATCACGAGCTGGGTCAGTGGCTTCATGTAGGGAGTCAGTATCGCCACCTTTTTGGCGCCCAACGTCTTGAGACCATCGACCAGCGCCCCGGCGCTGGTCACGATTGGAGCCGGACCGCCGGCTTCCGCCGTGCGTCGGTGCAGGCGCTCCTCGGACACCCGGTGGTATCCCTTGCCCATGCTCATAGTGGCGACGAGGCAGGCATAGCCGAGCACATCCATGCGGGCGTCGGCCAGTTCGATTGCGCAGCGGTCGGAATCGCGATCCATCGCCGCGAGCTCTTCCTTCGTCACTTTTTGCATGCGCATTCGGCTCGAATGAAACGTAAAGCGTTCCGGCGCCACGATTTCACGCGCCCGCAAGATGGCCGGAATCTCGGTTTCCATGGTGGTATTGGAGCTGGGGACGATCTGTCCGATGCGATATGTGCGGTTCATGATGATGTGATGGTCAATGCCTGGAAATTGGTAAGGTTCTATGCGCACCCGAGCTGCCATGGCCGGTTGCGGGTGGCGTATTCATCGGTGCGGCCGAATGCCGCTGCCGCTTGTCATCCAAAGCGGCAGCTTGGCATGGCGATTGGAAGCGTCCCAGTGTAGGCGAGACGGAATTCGCAGACCAATATATTATTGAGTCCAATTAATATCTTTAATATATAAAAAGTTTGACATGGAATTACGTCATCTGCGTTACTTCGTCGCGCTTGCCGAAGAATTGAGCTTCACCCGGGCGGCGCAACGCGTCCATATTTCCCAACCGCCGTTCAGCATGCAGATCGCTCAACTGGAAGAGGAGATCGGCGTCAGTCTGCTGCTTCGCAGCAGTCGCCATGTCGAGCTGACGCCGGCCGGACGTGCTTTCCTGCACGATGCGCGCGCCATACTGGAACAGGTGGACGCTGCGGGAATGAGGGCGCGTGCCATCGGAACCGGCAGCGCGGGGCGCATCGAAATCGGTTTGGCCGGCTCCCATTTCCTCGGACCGCTGCCGCGGATGATTTCAGCTTATATGCAGCGCTATCCCGACGTTGCAGTAGTCCTGCATGAACTCAAGCCCGCCACCCAGATTGAACAACTGCGCAACCGGCGTATCGATCTGAGCGTGTCGCGCACGCCGATCAACGATGCGCAGCTGAGCAGCATCCTATTGTGGGACGACCCGATGCTGGTAGCCTTGCCGCGCAACCATGCATTGAGCCGGCGCCGCCGTCTTCGCCTGCAGGACTTGCGCGACGAGCAATTTGTCATGCTGCGGCTGGATTCGTCTACCTACGCCCAGCACATGGTCGACTGTTGTGTGCAGGCCGGCTTTGCGCCGCAAATTGTGCAAACGGTATCCGAGGTGCCGGCAGTCGCCAGTCTGGTGGCGGCAGGTATCGGCGTCGGTTTGATTCCGCAATCGGTGAAACATCTTTATGCCGATTTGATCGCGGCTGTCCCTTTGGGCCGCGATGCACCAAAGTCAGGGGTGTATGCGGTCCGGCGACACGAGGAAAGTTCCGGCGTGGTTGGAGAATTCTTACGCATGATGGCGCATGCCGGGACGGAGGAGGAGTGGCCTTAGAACTTCGGCTGGAGGTGTCGATAAATGCGCGGTCACCACGCAGGTACGGTGCGTTCCGTCTCAGGAGGGAGCAGCATGCAGTTGGTGGGGCGGCGGTTCGGCCGGGAAGCGTTCGGGTTTCTCGAAACTGGCCGGCGTATTTGTCGGATGTCTGACGCCTAACCTCTGCCTGTCCAGGCGGAGTTCAGGAAGGTGAACTGGGCGTTTGTTGGTGCATCCAGGCCTTCAGTCCGTTCACCCATGATTTTGCCGGCAAGTTCATCCTGAGCCGGATGTTCGCGGCGCGCTGGTACAGCATGTCGAATTCGATTTCCGGTGCACGCTTGAAGGCGATGGCGACGACGTTGGCGTCGTGGACCATCGGCAGCCAAGCGACGGCATCGAACGCCTGTTCCATCGCGTGCAAATTCTTTTCGTAGTTGACGAAGTCGCCGAACAGATTGGTGGTCAGGATGCCGTCCGCCGTCAGGCAAGCGGCGCAGGCCTGATAGAATTCGGGCGTATCCAATACCGGCCCGCGTGCTTCGGCGTCGTACAAGTCGACTTGCAGCACGTCGACGCTGTCCTGGTGTGCCGGGTCCAGCACATAGTCGAGCGCGTCCATCTCGAGCACGCTGAGCCGGGCATCGTTCGGGGGCAGCGCAAACGTGGAGCGGCAGAGCGCGATCACGGCGGGGTTGAGTTCGATTGCCGTCACCCGCGCGCCAGGAAAGTGGCGATAGCAGAATTTGGTGAGCGCGCCGGTGCCCAGGCCGAGCTGGACGATGTGCCGCGGCTGTTGATTGAACAGCGTCCACATCATCATCTGCCGCACATACTCGATCTCGATCGCGTCCGGCTTGGCGATGCGCATCGCGCCCTGGATCCATTCGGTGCCAAGGTGCAGGTAGAGCACGCCCTCGTGCTCCGATACGGTCACTGGGGGTAGTTCGGGCGCGTCTGCCGTGCGCATGGTTTCGTTAGCCGGCGAACCGCCGCCAGCGACGGTTGTTGCTGATCCGTCGCTGGCTGGCACGGGTGTCGGGCCGGTGGTGCCGATCAGCAGGGCGCTACGCCCTGGCCTGGCGGAAATCCTCCAGCCGTTCGGAGCGCGAGGGGTGGCGCAGCTTGCGCAGCGCCTTGGCTTCGATCTGGCGAATCCGCTCGCGCGTGACGTCGAACTGGTTGCCGACTTCTTCCAGTGTCTGTTCGGTGGAGGTGTCCATGCCGAAGCGCATGCGGATGATCTTGGCCTCGCGTGGCGTCAGCGAATCCAGCAATTCCTTGATCACATCGCGCATTGCCGTTTGCACGGCAGCTTCGTCCGGTCCCAGCGCGTCGCTGTCCTGGATCAGGTCGCCCAGCGACATGTCGCCGTCCTCGCCGACCGGGGTTTCCATCGAAATCGGTTCGCGCGCCACTTTCATGATCGCTTTCACCTTGTTTTCCGGCATTTCCATCCTGGCGGCCAGGGTCGCCATGTCCGGATCGGAGCCAGTTTGCTGCAGAATTTCGCGCGAAATGCGGTTCAGCTTGTTGATCGATTCGATCATGTGTACCGGTACGCGAATCGTGCGGCCGAGGTCGGCGATGGCGCGCGTGATCGCTTGCCGGATCCACCATGTGGCGTAGGTCGAAAACTTGAAGCCGCGCCGGTATTCGAACTTGTCCACAGCCTTCATCAGGCCGATGTTGCCTTCCTGGATCAAATCCAGGAATTGCAGGCCACGGTTGACGTATTTCTTGGCGATCGAGATCACCAGGCGCAAGTTGGCCCGCGTCATGTCGTGTTTGGCGTTGCGCGCGCGCGCTTCGCCGGCCACCATCCGGCGGTTGATGTTGCGCAGATCCGGCAGCGAGAGGGCGATTTTCGCCTGCAGTTCGATCAACTCCCGCTGCGCATCCTTGATTGCCGGTGCATGCCGCTGCAGCGCCGGGCTGTCGTTGCGCTTGCAGGCGATTTCGCGCTCGACCCAGTCGAGATCGATTTCATTCCCCGGAAAGGTCTGGATGAAGCGCTCGCGCGGCATGCGGCAGGCGTTGACCGCGATGTCCAGAATTCTGCGTTCGATGGCGCGCACCGACTCGACTTGATTGCGCACCGTGTCGCACAGGTTCTCGATGGCTTTCGCGGTAAAGCGAATGCCCATCAATTCCTCGACTACCGCCTCATGGGCCGCAACATACGGCGCCGACTGGTAGCCGTGAACGTCGTAGGCCTTGCCCATCTTGTCGAAATGCGCAGCGACCCGCCGGAATTTTTGCAGCGCCAGCGTCTGCAACTGCTCGGTGTAGGCGGACAGATCGGTAGCGACGAGCGGGACCTCTTCCTCGTCATCGGCATCGATTTCCTCGTCTTCCTCTTCTGCGTCGCCGGCCCGGGCCCGCGCCTCGGCGGCACGGCTGGCAGCCAGCGCCGCGGCCGCGGGCGCTTCAGGTTCCGGCAAATCGTGCAGGGCGTCGACCAGGTCGCCGATTTTCATCTCGCCGCGCGCGATCCTGGCGGCGCTGTCGATGATTTCGGCGATCGTCGCCGGGCAGGCGCAAATCGCCTGCATCATCTCGTTTTGTCCGGCCTCGATCCGCTTGGCGATCTCGACTTCGCCTTCGCGTGTCAGCAGCGGCGAAACACCCATTTCGCGCATATACAGGCGCACCGGGTCGGTCGAGCGGCCGAAGTCGGCCGACGTGGTCGCCAGCACCGCTTCCGCCGCTGCTTCGACCACGTCGTCGGAGGTGTTGTGAACGGCATTGGTGTCGGCGCTGTTGGTGAGCAGGGAGTCGACGTCGGGCGCGCGTTCGTAGATCGCGATGCCGATGTCGTTCAAGGCCGCGGTCAGCCGCTCCAGGTCGTCCGGTTCGGTGGCGTTTTCGGCAAGATGGTCGCTGATTTCGGCATGCGTCAAAAAGCCGCGGTCGCGGGCCGCCAGCATCAACGCAGCGATCTGCTGGCGACGCTGCTCGTGCAGGTCTTCTTCCGACAAGCCGTTGGCAGAGGCGGCCTGCTGGGTCGCCGCGTGCTTGCGGTTCTTGACCGCCTTCAGTTCCGCGCGCTCGATCGCGTTCAATGCGGTTACTTCATCGTCTTCCGGCTGGAACTCGGTCGGACGGCGGCCGCGGCGGCCCGGCACCTTGGTGCCCGGCATCGCGTAGCCGGACGTATCTATTCCGGCAAGAATGGCAGCGTCGGTAATCCGTGTCACCTCGGGAACCTTGTCCATCCTGATGACGGTCGCCGACGATTCGGCGCGCGCGACCGCTCCGTTGGCCGATGCGTTGCGACTGGTTTGTGGTTTGACGTTGGACATGAGCGCCCTTTCCTGGATCGAGAATGAAGAGTTCGTGACAGCGGCAATACGGGCAAGCGCCATGCGGGCCGCATGGCCCAGGCGATTGTTGCTCCGTGGTAAATTTCAGTGCTGACCGTGGTTCGGCCAATTGACGACGCGGTACGCAAACGAGAGATGCTTTGCCGCGCAGCGGAACCCCTGGCGAAGTTGATCTGGAATCACCCTAAGCGGTTTTGCGGCTGGTTGAACAACAAAAAATTATAGCATTGCAGCGCAACAAAAGCTAGCCTGAATCCGTTTTTCGTGATATTGGCGCTGTCCGCGCAGGCGCGTGGCGGAAACCGGGTCGGCCGCTTTCAGCCAATCATGGCCAGCGCCCGGGTCATGTCCCGTTGCAAGTCGTCGGCATCCTCGATGCCGACGGAAAAGCGGATCATGCCGTCGGTCACGCCCTGGCGCTGCCGGATTTCCGGCGCGATACCGCGATGGGTGGTGCTGGCCGGATGGCAGGCCAGCGAATCGGTGTCGCCGATCGATACCGCTTGGGTAATCAGTTGCAAATTGTCCAGCAGCGTGCGGGCGGCGGCCAGGCCGCCCGCCATGTCGCAGGACAGGATGCCGCCGAAAGCGCGCATCTGGCGCGCCGCCACGGCATGATTCGGGTGGTCGGGCAGACCGGGATAATAGACGCGGGCGATTTCCGGCCGCTGCTGCAGGAATTGTGCCAATTGCAGCGCATTTTGCGACGATTGCTCGACCCGCAGCGCCAGGGTCTTGGCGCCGCGGATGAACAGATAGGCGTCCTGCGGGCTCATGCAGGCGCCGATCTGTTTCATGCCGACGTGGCGAATCGGCTGCAAATGTCTGCTGGCGCCGGTGATGATGCCGCCGGTGGCGTCGCCGTGGCCGCCAATGTACTTGGTGGCAGAGTGCAGCGAGAGGTCGATCCCGAGCGTGATTGGTTGCGTCAGGATTGGTGTGGCAAAGGTGTTGTCGGCGACGCTCAGCAAGCCGTTTTTCCGCCCGATTTCGGCGACCAGCGCCAGGTCGACGATACCCAGCGTCGGATTCATCGGTGTTTCCACGTAAATCATGCGGCTGCGCGGGGTGATGGCGGCGGGCAGCGCATCGGCGCTGGCGACTTCGATGGCGCGGATGCCGAAGCGCGGCAGCAAGTCGCGCAGTTGCGCTTCCGTGCCGCCGTAGAGCGGGCCGACGAATAGGATTTCGTCGCCGGGATTCAGCAAGGCCAGCAGCAGCGAGCTGATGGCGCCGGTGCCGCTGGAAAAGGCGATCGCCGCTTCGGCTTGCTCCAGCGCGGCGATCTTGTTTTCCAGCATGGCGACGGTCGGATTGGCCATGCGGCTGTAGACATAGCCAGGTGTTTCCCCGGCAAAAATCTGCGCGCCACGCTCGAACGAGCCGTAGGCAAAGGTCGAAGTCTGGTAAATCGGCGCGGCCAGGCAGCCGTATTGCGGATCGGGATGCTGGCCGGCATGCACGGCCAGCGTGCGCAGTTTGCGGGAGTCGCTCATGACGGGGTTTCTTGTCTGTTTTTGGAAGAGGCGCCGGCCGTGCGGCGGAGCGGGGCGCACGCCGATTGTAGCGCGCGCGGCCGGCGGCCGCATTTGTCGGCGGCGCGGGCAGGGGGCGCCGGGCGGACGCGACAAACGCTTCGGATAATCCGCTGTTTTGTGCTCATATGGCAACAAAACTTGGAGTATGTCAAATATTCATAATGATATAGACCGGAAAAAATCCTAATATGTAGGAGTATGTTAGAGCGCGGTGCGCAGGGAGAACAGTTCAGGAAACAGCACCACCTCCAGCATCTTCTTCAGGTAGCTGACGCCGGCAGTACCACCGGTGCCGCTCTTGAAGCCGATGATGCGCTCGACCGTGGTGACATGGCGAAAGCGCCAGGTACGGAACGCGGTTTCCAGATCGACCAGTTTTTCCGCCAGTTCATACAGCGCCCAGTGCCGCGCCGGATCGCGATAGACGGCCAGCCAGGCGGCCTGCACCGAGTCATTGCGGGTAGTGGGTTGGGTCCAGTCCGGTCCCAGGCGCGCGGCGTCGATCGCGAAACCCTGGCGCGCCATCAGCAGGATCGCTTCGTCGTAGATCGATGGCATGCGTAACATGGCATCGAGGCGGGCATGGGCTTCCGGCGCCGATGCGTGCACCGCCAGCAGGGCGGCGTTCTTGTTGCCGAGGATGAACTCGATTTCGCGGTATTGCGCCGACTGGAAGCCGGACGAGCTGCCAAGATAGGGGCGGATCGCCGAATATTCGGGCGGCGTCATGGTCGCCAGCACATCCCAGGCGTGTACCAGTTGGTCCATGATGCGCGCCACCCGCGCCAGCATCTTGAATGCAGGCGAGAGTTCGCCAAGGCGCAAGTTTTCGCGCACCGCGTGCAGCTCGTGCAGCATCAGCTTCATCCACAATTCGCTGGTCTGATGCTGGATGATGAACAGCATTTCGTTGTGGTTCGGCGAGCGCGGGTGCTGGGCTGAGAGCACCTGATCCAGCGCCAGGTAGTCGCCATAGCTCATGGACTGGCTGAAATCCATTTTGGCGTCGTGCCAATTGGCGGGTGCGTCTTGTTCTTTGGCTTCCATACGTTGCTCCTTGGTAGCGGGTTCAGGTCACGCTGGCGCGCGCTGCGCCGAGGTCGTAGCGCCGGTGGTCGAGGATGTCGGCCAGGATATCGACCGCATCCCAGACGTCGACGAAGCGGGTGTACAGCGGGGTAAAGCCGAAGCGCATGATTTCCGGTTCGCGGTAGTCGCCGATCACGCCGCGCGCAATCAGCGCCTGCATCACCGCATAGCCGTGCGGATGGCTGAAGCTGACCTGGCTGCCGCGCTGCTCGGATGCGCGCGGCGTTTCCAGGCGCAGCGGATGGGTTGCGCAGCGCGCTTCCACCAGCTCGATGAAGAGGCTGGTCAGGGCCAGCGATTTGGCGCGCACCTGGGCCATCGTGGTGCGTCCGAACAGGGCGAGCCCGCATTCGGCCAAGGCCAGCGAGACGATCGGCTGCGTGCCGCACAGCGCGCGGCGGATGCCGGGCGCCGGCTGGAATTCAGGCTGCATCGCGAACGGCGCGGCATGACCCCACCAGCCGGACAGCGGCTGCCGGAAATCCGCCTGATGCCGCCGCGCCACCCACAAAAAGGCCGGCGCGCCGGGGCCGCCGTTCAGGTACTTGTAGGTGCAGCCGACCGCGAAATCGGCGTCGGCTCGTGTCAGATCGACCGGCAGTGCGCCGGCTGAATGCGCCAGGTCCCATAGCGCCAGCGCGCCCTTGGCATGGATCTGCTCGGTCAGTTGCCGCATGTCGTGCAGGTAGCCGGTACGGTAGTTGACGTGGGTCAGCATCACCACCGCGACGCTGTCGTCGATCGCGTTCGCCAGTTCGTCGGGCGTATCGGCCAGGCGCAGCGCATAGCCGCGATCAAGCCAGGCCGCCAGGCCTTGGGCGATGTAGAGATCGGTCGGGAAATTGGCGCGTTCGCTGACGATCACCCGGCGCGCCGGCGATATCCTTTGCTGGATGTGCAGCGCCGCCGCCAGCGTCTTGAACAGGTTGATCGAGGTCGAATCGGTGACCACCACCTCGTCCGGGCCGGCGCCGATCAGTGGCGCCAGCAGGTTGCCCAGCCGCGCCGGCAGCTCGAACCAACCGGCCTGGTTCCAGCTGCGGATCAGGTCGTGTCCCCATTCTTCTGCGATCACCTGCTGGGCGCGCGCCAGCGCCGCCTTGGGGCAGGCACCGAGCGAATTGCCGTCTAGGTAAACCACGCCGTCCGGCAAATCGAATTCGGCGCGCAACGGCGCCAGCGCGTCGTCCCGGTCGAGTGCCAGGCAGTCGCTGCGTGAGGTCATTCCATGTTCCTTTCGGGTAGTGTTCGTAGAATGGCGCGCACCGGGCTGGCGTCCATGTCTTTCAACTTCAGCGGCAGCGCGATCAACTCGTAGTCGCCTTCCGGCACCGCATCCAGCACGATGCCTTCGAGGATCGCCATGCAGGCTGCGCGCACCGCGTGGTGCGCATCCATGCTTTTCGAATCCTGCGGGTCAAGCGAAGGCGTATCGATGCCGATCAACCGCACGCCGTTGGACGCCAGCAGCGCGATGGTATCCGCAGCGACGCTGGAAAATGCGGGATTCCATCGGTCTATTGCCGTTTGTCGGCAGGTACGCAGCAGCACGCGCGGCGGCGTTCCTTGCAGTGCGTGCGCGAGGTGGCGCGGCTCGACCCGGGCGACATCCAGACAATGGATTACCCGGCACGGACCGAGGTAGGCATCCAGTGCCACCACATCGATTGCAGCGCCGCCGGCCTGGTAGTGGGAAGGCGCGTCGCAGTGCGCACCGGTGTGCGTGGAGAGCGTAATGCGACTGACCTGCACCGGGCAATCCGGTCCCATCTGCCAGGTGGTTTCACTGTGAAACGGCGTGTCGCCCGGCCATACCGGCGTGGTTGCCGAAAGTAGCGGACTGATATCCCACAAGATGGCTGACATAGGCAAGGGCGGAAGAAAATATGAAAATTATTTTAATTCGAAATTGTTGAATTTATATTGCATAATCACCTTTGATATCCAGGAAGATGGCATTTAGTTCCAGATTTAACCTTGAAAATGGGTAAATATTCGATATGAAGATGGATCTTACGGATTTCAGGATTCTGGCACTGCTGCAGGAGAACGGCCGCATCAGCAACCTGGAACTGGCGGAGAAGGCATTTCTGTCGCCGTCTTCCTGTTTGCGGCGGGTGAAGATGCTGGAGGAGAGCGGCGTCATCCGCCGCTATAGCGCGGTGCTGAATCCGGACTTGCTTGGGCTGGAGGTCGATGCCTTCGTGCAGGTGACGATGCGGCGCGATGTCGAACGCTGGCACGAGAACTTCACGGCAGCCTTGCGCAGTTGGCCGGAAGTGGTCGGTACCTACATTGTCACCGGCGATGCCAATTATCTGCTGCGGGTGCGGGCTCGCAATCTGAAGCATTACTCGGGCTTCGTGCTGGAGAAGTTATACAAGGCATCCGGCGTCCAGGACATTCGTTCCAACATCGTGCTGCAGGTGATCAAGGACACCAGTGCGATTGCGCCCGAGCTTTTTGCCGCCACTGATGGCGGCCCCGCAATCTTGTAAGTGGCGATCCCGCTGGCGCGGCAGCGCGATGCCCGGAGTCGTCGCGCTGCTTCTATCCGGAGACGCCGCACCGGTGACAGCGCAAATGTTTCTGCAGAAATTCCGGCACATTGAGGTCGGTACCGGCGGTGGAGTAGCTCCAGGCGCCATCCTTGCGGCTCAGTCGCCGCAGGCGCCTGGATTTGATATTCAACGCATTGACCGGAAGATTCTGACCCTGGTAGGCGGCCAGCTCGGCATCGATGGCGGGGTCGTTCTTGAAGAACAGCCATTCGGAAATGAACTCGAACTGGATGCGCTCCAATTCGTGGCGGATGGTTTCCGGCAGCGGGCAGCGGCTGCGGCTGCGGGTGGGCGGGTAATCGGCGATCCACGGGCCGTAGACGTCGCCATACAGGCTGCGATGGAGGACTGTGGCACGCTTGGCGTAAAAATTTTCCGCCATGAAGAATGCCGCGCAAAACCGGCGCTGGCTACTGCTACCGTACCAGCCAAAGATGTCTGCTTCCGCTTCGACGTAAAACAGTGCCGAAACCAGCCCTGCATTTTCGGGTAAAAACGAAATGTGAATTTTTGGCTGCATGCATACCCGTCGGCATGGCGCGCACCATGCCAAACGCATCCACAAACGCGGTTGGCGAAAAAGGCTTCGGGCGAAGGCGCCGGGAGTGCCGCACTCCGGCGCAAATCCAAGTCGAACCACTTCGCCGTACTGAACTGGAGGAAAATATCCCACCTCGTGTCTGGTAGACATGTTGCGGGCGCGCTAGTTCAGCCAATGCTACGCCGCACGCGGCTTGCCGTTGCCGCGCCGTCATTAGGCAGCCGATAGTGGAGCCCAATTGCTGTCGGCGACCGCACCGGACTGTTTCAGCTTCCTGGAGGCGATCTGCTTGGCGCGCGAACTGGAGGGAGGGAGGCGGCGCAGGGATTTCAGGGCCTCGACATCATTGATCCCGATCGAGCGCTGGTCGACATTGATCAAGCCGATTTCATTGAAGGCCGACAGCGTGCGGCTCACCGTTTCGAGGGTTAGGCCAAGATAGCTGCCGATTTCATGGCGGGTCATGCGCAGGTTGAAAAATTTGCTGGAATAGCCCATCTCGGCAAAGCGCACCGACAGCGACACCAGGAAGCGCGCCACCCTGGCTTCGGCGCTGAGCGCGCCCAGCATGCTGACCATCGCCTGCTCGCGCACCAGCTCGCGGCTCATGACGCCGTACATTGCCGGCTCCAGGTCGGCATGCACGCGCCCGAGCGCCGTCAATCTCTTGAACGGCAGAATGATCAAGTCGCAGTTGGAGAGCGCCACCGCTTCCGAGGCATGACGCCGGGTATGGATGCCATCGACGCCGAGCAGGTCGCCGCGCATCGGGAAGCTGAGTACTTGTTCATTGCCGTATTCGTCGATCAGGACGGTTTTCAAAAAGCCTGAATACACGATGTAGAGAGTGTCGAATGGCTGACCGATGGTGTGCACCCGTTGCCCGGTCTTGAACTGCACGTGCTGGAAAAGCCGCTCGTCGTCGGTGATCGGGCAGGTGGCAGAAATGCGCAACAGCTCGCACACTTCCTTCAGGCTCGACCAGAGTTTTCCTTGTCGCTGCCAGCCCGCATCCAGGGGGGAGACATGCTGCGACGGCGGGGTGGCGGCTTTCGGTTCAGGCGTTTGCATGGACAACATATCGATCTCCTGTTTCAAGATGATCGGGTGGCAGCCTCGTAAAGCTTGCCATCCGAATGGTGTACGGTCGCTTGTACGTTGTTGTGTGACCTTCGCTCCGATCGAGACTCAGGTACGCTCCCGGCCGGCAGCTACGAGCGCAAAGGTTTTCAAGGCCTTGATCGGTGCGCGCCATGTTGTCGATCCGGGTTGATATTATTGCAATAGTTTTAACCCATCACAATAAGCGCACACTGAATGTGGAGGTGGGCAGATACCGCTCGGTTGTAGGATTCGGCCTACAAAAAATATCCGCCTGGCAGATGTGGAATGCCGGAAAATCAGTTTTTCAGCGGGCCCAGCAGATGGTGGGCAACCGCATACTGCACTAGTTGCGCCAGCGAAGGCACTCCCATTTTTTGCAGGATGCGCGCCTTGTGGGTGCTCACGGTTTTGGCGCTCAAATGAAGCTGGGTGGCAATCTCGGAGATCGACTTGCCGCACACCAGTTGCGTAAAAACTTCGAATTCGCGATCGGACAACTGCTGGTGCGGAAACACCTGATGGGCCGGCATCGATTCCATCGCCAGTTGCTCGGCTACCTCTTCGCTAATGTAGGGGCGGCCGGAAGCCACCTTGTGGATCGCGGTCACCAACTGCGTCCCGGCGCTCTCCTTGGTCAGGTAACCGCGCGCGCCGGCGCGGATGCTGCGCACCGCATATTGCTCTTCCTCATGCATGGTCAGAACCAGCATCGGCAGCTTGGGGGCTTCGCCGTTGATCTGGCGAATCAGGTCGACGCCGCTGCGGCCGGGCATCGACAAATCCAGCAGCAGGACATCGAAACCGCCTTTGCGTACCTGTGCCAGCGCTTCGAAGCCGTTGACCGCTTCGCCCACCACTTTGATTTCCTCCACGCCTTCCAGAATGCGCTTCAGTCCTTCACGCATGATGGTGTGGTCGTCGGCAATCACAATGCGTATCATGCTGCTTCCCCGATGGTCGGCTCGAGCGGGATCGATGCGTGAATTTCGACGCCGGACGGTTGGACGTTGACGATCTCGATCTTGCCGCCGAGCGAAACAACCCGCTGCTGCATCGCGATCAGGCCGAAGCAGCCAGGCTTGTGGCGGCTGTTGGGTGCCATGCCGCAGCCATTGTCGCGCAGCAGAACGTGCAAGTTGTCATCGGCGCGCCAGAGCGCAAGATTGACATGGCTGGCGCCGGCGTGCCGTTCGATGTTCAGCAGGCCTTCCTGGACCACGCGGAAAATTACCGATCCATACGGATCGCCGATGGCCGTCAGTTCGCCGCTTTGCAGCGAGCAGCGGATGCCGGTTTTTTTCTGAAAGCGATCGCTGGCCCATTTCAGCGCCGCCACCAGCCCGAAATCGTCCAGCAGCGGCGGGCGCAGCGCCGAGGCGATGCTCTTGGTGCGGACGATAATGCTATCGAGCACCGTTTGCATGTGTGCCACGCGCGCCTGGAACTGCGCGCCGGTGTCCTCGCAGCCATTTTGCAGCCAGTCCAGGTCCAGCTTCAGCACGCTCAGGTTCTGTCCCAGGTCGTCGTACAGCTCGCGCGAAAAACGCCGCCGCTCCACTTCATTGGCCTGATGGCTCGAAACGCTCAGCCTGCGCAGCAAGTTGGGTGCCAGGGCCGGCATTTCGCCGGCCGCCAGATTGCGCGTCTTTTCGCGCAACACGAATGCCAGGAAAGGCTCTCCTTCGGTGGTTAGCGCGGAGATGCTGGCGTCGAGCAAAAATTCCTCGCCGTCGGCGCGCACGCCCTGCAGTTCCAGCTTGATGCGGGCCTCGGTTTCCGCCCCGCCGGGCGCCAGGCAGGCACCGATTTGCGGTGAGTAATCGGCTTGCGACAGGATCGAAAACAGCACGTCCAGCGGCTTGCCGATCAGGCGCTTGGCCGGGTAGCCGAACATGCGCTCCGTTTCGCGATTCAGCAACACGATCCGGCGCCCGGCATCGGCCACCACCATGCCGTCCATGGCTGAATGGAAGCTGGACAATAGCCAGGCGCTGACCTTGTGCGCCGACGCCGGCGCCAGCGAAGACGGCGCAAACGCTTGCTGAATGGCGCTGGGTTCCGATTGATCACTCATGGGGACATCGCTTCCCGGGAAGGAGATTCGTGTGCGGAAAACCTGTTCAGAAGCTTAGCATTTTTGCCACTCGGCAGAAATGGTAAGCAGGAAGAAATCCGAAAAGGGATTCCGCACTCGTGCGGTTAGTGTAAATCATGGGAGTATGCTTCGATTAGCGGCGATTCCGATTGAATGCAAAGCGCGTGTGAAAATACTGTAACCGGTATATCCCGGATAAAATGACTTGGCGAGCATCATGTTGTCGCCCTGCGGCGAGGGCCGCTGCTACACTGGCGTCGCGCGCGGCTTCATGCGGGATGGGCTGGCGTGAAACACCAAATTCGTTCTGACCCGGGAGCCTGGTTGTATGGAAATCCAGATCGGTGATATCGGCCATATCATCCAGTTGGCGATTGCGCCGGTTTTTCTGCTGACCGGTGTCGGCGCGACGCTCTCGGTCCTGACCAACCGCCTGGCGCGCATCATCGACCGCTCGCGTGTGGTGCAGGAAAAAATGGGTATTGGCAGCGATGCCGAACGGCTCGAGGCGCGCGGCGAACTCGATGTCCTCTACCGCCGCGCCCACCTGATCAGCCGCGCGATCACCCTGAGCACCGGCTGCGCCTTGCTGATTTGTCTGGTGATCGTGGCGCTGTTCGTCGGTGACCTGCTGGTGCTGAAGATGTCGCGCCTGATCGCCGGATTGTTCATCGTGGCGATGCTGGCGCTGATTGGCAGCTACGTCTACCTGTTGCGCGAAATCCTGATTGCGACCAGTACCATGTGGATGCACAAATTGGTGCTCGCGGAACGAAAAAGGGAATCCTGAAATGACGTGTGAACCATCCGGCTCTGCCGGCAGAGCCGTTCGTAGCAGCGCGCAGCGATTGCTGGCAACACTGTTGTTGCTACTGGCCGGCCTGGGCGCCGGGTTGGCCCTGGCCGCCGAGCCGATGCTGGAGATCGCGCACCACGACCAGGTACGGCGCTACAGCCGGGCCGAGTTGCTGGCCCATCCCGCGCTGCGCCGGATCGAGGTGGCAGCCGATGTCGCCTACCAGCGGCCGATGCAGTTTCGCGCGATTCCACTGCCGGCCTTGCTGGCGCGGTTGGGTAATATCGAAAGCGTGAAATTTTCCGCCACCGACGGCTTTGCCGCCACCATCCCCGCCAGCCTGCTGCAGGGCAGTCGGGAGACGCAGGCCTGGCTGGCGATCGAAGCGGAAGATGCGCCATGGCCGCCGTTGAAACCGGGCGCACCCAGCGCCGGGCCGTTCTACCTGGTCTGGACCGCACCGGAAAAAATGGGCATTTCACCCGAACAATGGCCGTACCAGATTGCCCGCATCGACGACAGTCAGCCGCTGGCCGTGCGCTTTCCGCAAATGTTGCCACAACGTGCGCTGGCCCAGGATGGGCCGGAATGGCGCGGCTTGCGGTCCTATACTGTGCATTGCGCGGCCTGCCACCAGATCAACGGCGGCGGCGATGCCACGCTCGGCCCGGATCTGAACCGGCCTTTCAGCCCGCTTGAGTACTTCCAGGAACCATTCCTGCGCCGCCTGATCCGCGATCCGGCGGCGGTGCGCACCTGGCCGCAGCGTCACATGCCGGGATTTTCGCAGCAGGTGTTGTCCGAGGCTGCGCTGGACGATCTGCTCGCGTATTTGCGTCATATGGCGGCGCAGCGCGCGCCTTGAGGCGGTGACGGCGCTCAGGCGATCCTGACCGCGTGCTCGCGGGTGGCGTGGAAAGTGATCTTCGGCCAGCGTTCCTGCGTCAGTTTCAGGTTGACGCCGGAAGTCGCCAGGTAGGCCAGGTTGCCGGCGGCGTCGTGCGCCAGTTGATGGCCGGCCGAGGATTTCTCGAAATCGGCCAGCATCCGCTTGTCGTCGCAGGAAACCCAGCGCGCGCTACTGATGGAAGCGCCTTCGAATACGGCATCGACGCCGTATTCGTTCAGCAAACGGCTGGCGACCACTTCGAACTGCAGCACGCCGACCGCGCCCAGGATCAGGTCGCTGTTGTTGATCGGCTTGAACACCTGCACCGCGCCTTCCTCGCCCAGCTGTTGCAAACCCTTGTGCAGCTGCTTGATCTTGAGCGGATTGCGGATGCGCACGACGCGGAAAAAGTCCGGCGCGAAGTAGGGGATGCCGGTGAACTGCAGGAATTCGCCCTCGGAAAAGCTGTCGCCGATCTGCATGTTGCCGTGGTTTGGCAGGCCAATGATGTCGCCGGCGTAGGCTTCCTCCACCTGTTCGCGGCTGGAGGCCATGAAGGTGACGACGGAAGACACCTTGATCTCGCGGTTCAGGCGCAAATGCTTGATCTTCATGCCGCGCTCGAAATGGCCGGAACAGACGCGCAGGAAGGCGATACGGTCGCGGTGCGCCGGGTCCATGTTGGCCTGGATCTTGAACACGAAGCCGGAAAAGCGCGGTTCGGCCGGCGCCACCGCGCGTACCGTGGCATCGCGCTCGCGCGGCGCCGGCGCCCAGTCGATCAGGGCGTTCAGGATTTCGCGGACGCCGAAATTGTTGATCGCGGAGCCGAAAAACACCGGCGTCTGGGTGCCGGCCAGGTAGGCCTCCAGGTTGAATGGGTGCGAGGCGCCATGCACCAGTTCGACCTCGGTTTTCAATTGCTCGATCTCGCGCGGAAACATCGCGGCCAGGCGCGGGTTGTCGATGCCCTGGATGACTTCGAACTCCTGGTCGGCATGCGCATCGCCGGCCGCAAACAGGAGGATTTCGTCGCGCAGCAGGTGGTACACGCCGCGAAACGACTTGCCCATGCCGATCGGCCAGGTGACCGGAGCGCATTCGATTTTCAGCACCGATTCGACTTCGTCCAGCAGTTCCAGCGGATCGCGGGTTTCGCGGTCCATCTTGTTCATGAAGGTGATGATCGGCGTGTTGCGCATGCGGCAAACATTCAGCAGCTTGATGGTCTGCTCCTCGACGCCCTTGGCGGCGTCGATCACCATCAGCGCCGAATCGACCGCGGTCAGTACGCGGTAGGTATCTTCCGAAAAATCCTGGTGGCCCGGCGTATCAAGCAGGTTGACCACATGCTCGCGGTATTCGAACTGCATCACCGAGCTGGCAACCGAAATGCCGCGCTGCTTTTCGATGTCCATCCAGTCCGATGTGGCGTGACGGCCGCTCTTGCGGCCCTTGACGGTGCCCGCCAACTGGATCGCGCCGGAGAACAGCAGCAGCTTTTCGGTCAGCGTGGTCTTGCCGGCGTCCGGGTGGGAAATGATGCCGAAGGTGCGGCGCCGCGCCACTTCGCGGGCGGTGTCGGCGCGCGGCGCGATATCGGCGGAGATGGTCTGCGCCATCGTGCCGGCGTCGGAAAGTTCGGGGGTGTGTTCGTGCATGGAAGCTCGTTCAAGCGAATTCGGCCGCTTGCCTTTAAACGACAAAGGGTTAGACCTGGTCTAACCCTTGATTGGTTGGCATCATCGCCACACAGGCGAAGGCGCAGAATTATAACCGATCGGCCTTTGCCAATCGGTGCGGCCGGCGTCAGTCGCGATCCCTATGGTGGCGGTGCCAATGACCGTCGCGGCCGCGCCATGGACGTTCGCGATAGCCATAGTCATAGACGTAGCCCGGGCTGGTATAGACGACGCCGGGAGGCACCATCGGATACACCGTGCGTGGCGTATACACGACCGGTGGCGGCGGTGCATAGACTACCGGCGGCTGGCGGTAGACGACGACCGGCGGCGGAGGTGGCGCATAGTATCCCGGTGAACCGATGCTGATCGACCAGTCAATCTGATCCCGGGCCAGCGCATTCGGTGCCAACGTGAGGGCTCCGGCACCAACGATGGCGAGTGACATGAGCAAAGTGCGGATGTTTTTCATGATGATTCCCGGTGGATAGTGAGTCTATTAAACTCGATCCCGCGGCGTCTGACCAACATTCGGCGGTAACCGCCGTAACAAGATGTAACTGGCTTACTTGGCGGATCTGGCCTTGAACCAACGTGCCGCGCCGATCACGATCAGGATGCCGACCAGGTCCGACACAGCCGTCACCTGATTGATGGGGAAGCCGGCCAGTCCTTTCACTCCAAGCACGATCAGCCAGGCGCTGGTCGCAAACAGCGCCACCTGGGTCAGTGGAGCGGAACAGGTATGGGTGAGCCGAGTCAAGAAATTGGTTTTTTTTCCATTTGTTTTGCCTTCATTGGACTTCTTTTCCATTATTACGCCTTTGCTAACGTGAAATATGTGGGGGAACAGCCTACTCTGATTCCAGCCGGAATTTTTAGTTTCCCACTTAAATCATGGTTTTGCGAAATCCGGCTGCCAGCGGCGCTTGGGATATGAGTTTGCCAGGCGTGGTGGCAGCTTTTTGTGTGCTGACCTCGGCCTTGAATGCCAAATTGCAGCGGCGACCGTCGTAATGCCCCGAATTGGGCCGGAAGATTTTTATTGTTTCGGCAAGCGCTGACCAGTCCACTGCCATTCCTGGCTGCATGGCAGCGGAGCGACCGCCTGATTCCTGGTTGGCGTCTGCAGGCCGAATCCCGGGCAGGAGGCTGCACGACTCCCTGCCTCGATAAACCTGGTGTATGTAGAAAAAATCTTTTAAATACAAGCGATATTCATCACGATACATTGGAGTATGTGATCTTCACCTGCCCGATCCCGGACCGCACGTCGGATATGGTTGCCGCCTTAACGCAGGTATTGGAGGTAAAGAATTGCCAAACTGGCAGCGACCGCGAGCAGGCCGAAACCTCGCTGCAACTGGAGTCGCCGGGCGGCCTTGAGTTGTGACTCGCGCAGCTTCCTCTTGAACGCAATCTTGTCTTCCTGCATAGCGGCTCTCCCATGAGACTCAGGTTGCCTATTGTGCGGTTCGGAGGGCACCAGGTATTGATATGGAGCAAGGTGTCGGTATTTTTTGCAAGGCGGTGCCACCTGCAAAGCCGAGTCCAGTCTCAGGAAGGAGAGAGCGGTGCGATGCGATAGGTATCCCGGCCGGCTTTTTTCGCCTGATACAACATGTCATCGGCCTGCTTGACCAGTTCCTCGGCTCCCAACGCTCCGCCGTCGTAATAAGCCAGGCCGATGCTGGCCGAGACGTTGACGGTGTGGCCTTCGAGGGCAAACGGGCGCCGCATCACGCTTCCGATCTTGCCGGCAATCACGGCCGCATCCTCCGGCTTGGTGAGTTTTTCCATGATGATGGAAAACTCGTCGCCGCCCAGCCGAGCGACGCTGTCGGTGGCGCGCAAGGTACGCAACAGGCGTGCCACGAAGGATTTCAGCAAGGCGTCGCCGATCGGGTGCCCATAGCTGTCGTTGATTTCCTTGAAATGATCGATGTCCATGTAGATCACCGCCATCAGGGCCCGGGACTTGCGGCTGTGTGCCATCGCTTCCGCCAGTTTTTTTTCGAAGCCGGCGCGATTCAGCAACCCGGTCATGCTGTCGATCTGAGTCAGTTCAACCAGCCGCCGCTCGTGAATCTTCTTGGCGGTGATGTCGTGTCCCATTACATGGAAGCCGACCACCTGGCCGCCCTCGGCGTCGAATTGCGGGGTGTAGGTCGCCTCGGTGCAGCGGTATTCGCCGTTGCGCAGTTCGTCCACCTCGAAGCGCACGGTTTCGCCGTGCAGGGCACGTTCGATGTAGGGCGCGGCACGCTGGTACAGCGCTTCGCCCAGTAACTCGCGGACGGTCTTGCCGCGAATCGCTTCGCGCGGGATGCCGAATACCCGTTCGTATGCCAGGTTGTTGAAGCGGAAACGCTGCTCGCGGTCGACATAGGCGACCAGCGCCGGCAGGGTATCGGCAATCGTGCGCAAATGCTGCTCGCTTTCCTGCAAGGCTTTTTCGGCGGCACGGCGCGCCGTGATGTCGTCGACGCTGCCCACATAACCCAGTACCTTGCCATCCACCAGTATGGGAGCCATTTTTACCGATGCCCAGACGATCCCGCCGTCCTGGTGCAGGAAACGATAGATGTCCTGATAAGGCCGGCACTCGCGTGCGCACTGCCGCCATGCCCGGAACACCTTGAGCCGGTCTTGCGGGTGTACCGAGCGCGCCCAGCCGGCGCCCAGCGCCTGTTCGCAGCTCAGGCCCGACATTTCTTCGTAGGCGCGATTGACGTAGGTGCATTGGCCGTTGGCGTCGGTGTGGAACAGTCCAAGCGGCGAGGAGTCGTTGGCGGCAGCCAGTTCCGCCTGCTTGGTGCGCAATTCCTGCTCTTGCGCCCGCCGTTCGGTGATGTCGACTCCAATCCCGAGCAGGTATTCCGGCCGGCCGTTTTCGTCGAACAGCGGCACCGAAATGGTGCGCAAATAGCGCAGGGTTCCATCGGGGCGCCGGAATGGCCCGTCCGGGACATCGATGACCTGCGGATCGGCCAGCATCCGGTCGCTCAGTTTCCGGTATTGCCTGGCGAATTGGGGTGGAAATATCTCATCCAGCGACTTGCCGACAACCTTGCTGGCGGCGTAGCCGGTGACGTTTTCCGCCGCCTTGTTCCAGATGATCATGCGGCCCTGGTCGCCGGTACGCAGGCTCTTGACGTAGATCAGGGTGGGCAGGTAATCGATCAGAGACTGCAGGAAATGACGGCGGTTGCGATTTTCGGTGTCGATATGCTTGCGCTGCGAAATGTCGCGGCTGGTCACCGCAACGCCGCCTGGAATCGGTATCCACTGATGATGCCACCAGCGGGAACTGCCATCGGCTTCCATTGTTTCGGATTCCTCTTCCATCGCCTGGTCCGAGTCGGCGGCCTGCGTGCATTTTTCGAAAAACCCGTTGTTGCGGCTGGCGGGAAACAGGTCGCCGAGTTTCCAACCGATCGCGGCATCCTCCGATTTCCCGATCAATTGTGCGGCACGGCGATTGGCGCTGACGCAAACGAAGTCCCGGACGGCGTTGTGGGCGTCGCGCTCGGCCTTCAGGACGTAGAACGCGCCCAGGCCACCGTCCATGACGGCGCGAAAGGTGGTCTGCGCTTGCGTGGCCGCCAGCATGCTCTTGCGCAGGCGGTGGCTCAGCACCGTCAGCAGCGCGAAGAAGGCCAGGATAACGGCGCTGGCGCTTGCTGCGGACCAGAGATAGACGGAACGCCGTTCGGAAAATTTGCCGTACGCTTCCGGCGCGCTGATGCCGACAATCGCAATCAGGGGGAAATCCTTCAATTGCCGGTAGCCGAACACGCGCGGAATCTGCCCCGGGCTGCTGGCGGCGATCATGTCATGGTGTCGTGCCGGAGCCGAGGCAGCGGAAGGCAGCGGCTCGCCCGGGTGGTCCGGCATCAGCATCCGATTGCCGACGCGCACCGCGCGAAACGCGCCGTCGTTCCCCAGCAGGCTGACCGAACCGTGGGTGCCGAGGTTGGAGCGATCGTAGAAATCGGTCAGATAGGCGGGCGGCAGCGCGACCACGACGACGCCGGCAAACGAGCCGTCGGCGTGGTTGAGCCGGCGGCTTAGCTGGAGCACCGACTGCTTGGCGCGCGGATTGAAAATCGGCATGCCGATATACAGCCGGTCGACATCGTTGTCGATGTGCGTCCGAAACGAATCCCGCTCGGCCAGCCTGTCATCTATCGTAGCGTGGTTGCTGGCGATGATGCTGCCGTCGGCCGCGACAACCGTAATCAGGTTGACGATCGTTTCGGGGAAAATGTCGCTGGTAATCAGTTCCGGCAACGCGTGCCTGGCGCCATGGTGTTCAAATTCGAACTTGATGAATTCCGTGACTTGCGACACCTGCTGCAGCACGAGCGTGCTGCGCACTTCAAAGGTCTGGGCCAGCGCGTCGCTGGTGTCGGCTGCCTGTTTGAATGCGGTCGAGCGCTCCCGCTCGATCTGATACAGCACGGTCGCCCACATTGCGAGCAGCAGCAGCGCCGCAAATAGCGGCAGCAGAACTGTCAGTTGCAGGCTGCCGAGCCAGTGCCGCACCAGGCGATACAGCCTAATCAAGAGCGTGCTCGCGGAGATTTGGCGGCAGGCGGGAAGCCTTCCGCACAGACGGCCTTGGTCGCCGACATTTTCTTGCGTCGGCCCGTGATGCGGGAGCTGGGGACGATAACCGTACTCATCTGTCGGGGTGTCAGTTGGATGCCGGCACCAATGCGTTCATGGCCGGAAAATGCGCGCCCTGCGTTGTGGATCTCGACACCAGGATGAGGGCATCGGCTTCGTCGCCGCATGTCGGGCGAGCATGGGCAAGCTGCGGTTAGCATGGCTTGCCTTGATCTGTAAGTTACTGTTTTAACAAAGAAAATAGGCGCAGTGCCTGGAGAAATCCGGCCTATCTTAGCGTATCGATTGGCGTAAATCCAGATCGATATCCGTCATTGCGGCTTGCCAGCAACAGTGGCGGTGCTGAGCCTGACTGGAGTTCTTCCAGTCCAAAAATGCAACGGGCGCGCAATGCGCGCCCGTTGGCGGGGCACTGAGTCGTTTGCGGATCAGCGGCCACGGCCGCCGGAACGGCGCGGCGCGGACGAGCGCCCGGGCGCCTGGCCGCCCTGAGGCTTGCCCGGACCTTGCGAGCGCGGCGCCGTGGCTGCGCGTGGCTGGGCGGTGCTTCTGCCGCCTCCCTGGCCGCGTCCACCGCCGCCACCGCTGCGTAGTTGAATCGCCTGCGGTCGTGCGTTCGGGTCGGGCTCGAAGCCCGGGATGACCTCCCTCGGCAGTTCGCGCTTGATCAGCCTTTCAATGTCCCGCAGCATGATGTGTTCGTCCACGCACACTAGCGATACCGCCTGACCGGTGGCGCCGGCACGGCCAGTGCGGCCGATCCGGTGCACATAGTCTTCGGGGACATTCGGCAGATCGTAGTTCACCACGTGCGGCAACTGGTCGATGTCGATGCCGCGCGCAGCGATGTCGGTCGCCACCAGCACCTGCAAGCTGCCATCCTTGAACTCCGACAGCGCACGGGTGCGCGCCGCCTGGCTCTTGTTGCCGTGAATCGCCATGCCTTCGATGCCGTCCTTGCCCAGTTGCTCGACCAGCTTGTTGGCGCCGTGCTTGGTGCGGGTAAATACCAATACCTGCGGCCATTCATGAGTCTTGATCAGGTGCGCCAGCAGCGGATGCTTGCGGTCACGATCCACCGGATGGATTTTTTGCGCGATGACCTCGACCGTCGAATTGCGGCGCGCCACCTCGATCATCGCCGGCTGGTTCAGCAGGCCGTCGGCCAGCGCCTTGATTTCATCGGAGAAGGTAGCCGAAAACAGCAGGTTCTGCCGTTTTTTCGGCAGCGCCGCCAGCACTTTCCTGATGTCGCGGATGAAGCCCATGTCGAGCATGCGGTCGGCTTCGTCCAGCACCAGGATCTCGACTTTGGACAGGTCGACCGTGCCTTGCTGCATATGGTCCAGCAAGCGTCCCGGCGTCGCCACCAGGATGTCGATGCCTTGCTTCAGCAACTTGATCTGCGGGTTGACGCCGACGCCGCCAAAGATCACGGCCGAGCGCAGTTTGGTGTATTTGCCGTAGGTGCGCACGCTTTCCTCGACCTGGGCCGCCAGTTCGCGGGTCGGCGTTAGCACGAGCGCGCGCAGCTGCCGCGGGCCGCTGGGCGGGGCGCTGGCGGAGAGCCGCTGCAGGATCGGCAGCGTGAACCCGGCGGTTTTGCCGGTGCCAGTCTGGGCGCCGGCCAGCAGGTCGCCGCCGGCCAGCACGGCGGGAATCGCCTGGGCCTGGATCGGGGTTGGTGTGGTGTAGCCGTGCTCGGTGACGGCGCGAACGATTTCATCGGCCAGGCCGAGGGAAGTAAATGACATGTGTACTCAATGGAAAACATCGGCCTGTCGCCGCCAGGGGCGCCAGTCGCAGGCAAACGGATTGGAATGCGGAGGTCGGAATAGACAGCGGCAAGGTGACTGGAGAATGTGCCGCACCGGCGCAGTATAACAGCGCTGCGGCGGCGCGGCGGCTTATTGCGCCCGGCCTGGCGGCCGGCGGCGATTTTTATTTGAATGGGCTCAGCAGGTTCACCATCTGCGCGAACACTTTCGGGCTGCCGGCCAGCACGTCGCCCTTGTGCAGGTAGTCGGCTTCGCCGGCAAAATTGCCGATCAGGCCGCCGGCTTCGGTGATCAGCAGCGAGCCGGCGGCGATGTCCCACGGCTTCAGCGTTTTTTCGAAAAAGCCATCGAGCCGGCCGGCGGCGACGTACGCCAGATCGAGCGCGGCGGCACCCGGGCGCCGCATGCCGGCGCAGCTTTGCGTCATCAGCTTGAACATCTGCAGGTATTCGTCCAGACCCTCGAGGTCGCGATAAGGAAAGCCGGTGCCGATCAGGCCGTCCGCCAGCTTGTCGCGCCGGCTGACGCGGATGCGCTTGTCGTTCAGGTAGGCGCCGGCGCCCTTGGTGGCGGTAAACAGGTCGTTGCGGGTCGGATCGTACACCACGGCCTGGGTGATCTGGCCGCGGTACTGCAGCGCGATCGAGACGCAGTATTGCGGAAAGCCGTGGATGAAATTGGTGGTGCCGTCGAGCGGGTCGATGATCCAGACATATTCGTGGTCGGCGTGCAGATTGGCCGAGGCGCCGGATTCTTCCGCCAGAAAGGCATGATCCGGATAGGCGCTGCCGAGCACGCCGATGATCGCCGCTTCTGCCGCGGAATCGACTTCGGTGACAAAATCGTTGTGCCGCTTGGTGGTGACTTTCAGTAGATCGACATCGAATGAGGCGCGGTTAATGACGGTGGCGGCGCGGCGTGCGGCCTTGATCGCCGTGTTGAGCATGGGATGCATAGGGATTCCGTTAAAATGGCGGCGCCGCGCAAGCTGCGCAGTGGTGCGTATCCTGGATGAATAATGAGCAAGGCGGTGACCAACGGACGTGCTGCGGCAAAATCACTTTCGCCTGTTCCGCGTGGCCCGCGCAATCCCGCTATTTTAAATGAACCTGCCGCAAAACCCCATGCCCGTGTTTGACCGCCTGCGCTTCGTGCTGGTCGAAACCAGTCGCCCCGGCAATATCGGCGCGGCGGCGCGCGCCATGAAGACGATGGGTTTTTCCCAACTGGTGCTGGTCAATCCACGCGTGCCGAATGCAATCGAACATGAAGAGGCGATTGCCTTCGCCAGCGGCGCGCAGGATATTCTGGCAGCGGCGCGTACGGTTGGTTCCATCGAGGAAGCCTTGAACGGCTGCAACTTCGCCGCCGCGGTCAGCGCGCGCCTGCGCGAGTTTTCGCCGCCGGTGCTGGCGCCGCGTGCGCTGGCCGGACAATTGGCGGCGCAGGTTGAACTGAATGCCGCGCTTATTTTCGGCAACGAGCGTTTCGGGCTGCCCAACCAGGCGGTGGAAAATTGCAATGTGCTGATCAATATTCCGGCCAACCCGGATTACTCGTCGCTCAACCTGGCGCAGGCGGTGCAGGTGCTAGCCTATGAATGCCGGGTCGCGGCGCAGGACGGCGAGCAGGGAAACAGTCCGGTCGGATTCCACGGTGACGCCGCCGGCGTGCTCGAGATCGAAGGCATGTTTGCGCATCTGGAACAGGCGCTGGTCGCGATTGATTTCCTCGATGCCGACAACCCCAAAAAACTGATGCCGCGCCTCAAGCGCTTGTTTGCCCGCACTCAACTGGAAACCGAGGAGGTCAACATCCTGCGCGGCATCGCCCGTCAGATCTTGCGCAAGCGCTCGGACTGAATCGGGCCGGCTTCAAACTCGGGTTTATACTGGCGCCTGTATTTTCAGATTCGCTTGATATTTGGGCGATATCAAGCCAAAGATTGGCATACTCCCGATTTTCAAGTGACGCGACGGTTGCGGTTAACGCCAGTTGCGCACCAATCCGACTGCCAGGCCTTCCAGGGCAAAGTCATCGCGTTCCGGCAGCACGCGAATCACCGCGAAATCCGGATTTTCCGGCAGCAATTCGATCATCGCACCGGTTTTCCGATAGCGCTTGACGGTGACGTCGTCACCCAGGCGGGCAACGATGATCTGGCCGTTCTTGACGCTGTCCGCTTTTTTCACTGCCAGCAGATCGCCGTCCAGGATACCGGCGTCGCGCATCGACATGCCGCGTACCTTCAACAGGTAATCCGGTTTTTCCGAAAACAGCGCCGGATCGACCTGATAGGTCGCCTCGATGTGTTCCTGCGCGAGGATCGGCGAACCGGCGGCGACCCGGCCCACCAGTGGCAGGCTCAATTGCATCAGCGCCGGGTGCGGCAACATCATCTGGCCGCGCGCCGGCGCCAGCGGCCGGTTGCCGCGCTCGCCGTCGAGCAGGCGAATGCCGCGCGAGGTGCCGGGCGAAATTTCGATCGCGCCTTTGCGCGCCAGCGCCTGCAAATGCTCTTCGGCCGCGTTGGCCGAGCGAAAACCGAGCTCGGCGGCGATTTCGGCGCGAGTCGGAGGAAAACCGGTGTTTTCGATTGCACTGCCGATCAGGTCGAGGATTTGCTGCTGGCGGGCGGTCAGTTTGAGCATAAGGTCAAGGCGCTGCGGCTGGGATTATGAACAGTCTGTATTTTTATACAGTTGTTCCAGGAATGCAAGCATGCAGGGCAGCGGTCAGCGCGATAAGCAGTTGAGCGCATTGAGTGTTTTCGCTTTTCAGCGTATCATTTCCGGTTTTCCTCTTCCCACACCCGTCTTGACGCCGGGGTGGGCGATTTATTGATCCGTCCAAAAGGAGATTCCATGCGTCATTATGAAATAGTATTTATTGTCCATCCGGACCAAAGCGAGCAGGTGCCCGCGATGATCGAGCGCTACAAGGGCGTCGTCACCGCGCGCGGCGGCCAGATCCATCGGGTCGAAGACTGGGGCCGGCGCCAGATGGCCTACATGATCCAGAAACTCGCCAAGGCGCATTACGTCTGCCTGAATATCGAGTGCGATGCCGAAACGCTGACCGAAATTGAAACCAGCTTCAAGTTCAACGACGCCATCTTGCGCCATCTGACCGTGAAGATGAAGAAGGCCGAAACGGCGCCGTCGCCGATGATGAAGGCGGTGCAGAAGGAAGACGCCGCCAAGAGCCATCGCAGCGAAGCGCCGGCAGCGTAATTTTTGCCGTGCCGCGGGAGCGTGAATCAGTTTGAGTTGGTGGCGACGGTCGGCGAGCGTGAAATTCTGCGCTACACGCCGGCAGGAATTCCGATCGTATCGGGCCGGTTGCTGCACAGTTCGCAACAGCTTGAAGCAGGAATTCCACGGCTGGTCGAGTTTGAAATTGCTGCCATTGCAGTCGGCGAAATTTCAGGACGATTCAGCCAGGCCGAACTGGGCCGGAGTTTTCGGTTCACCGGTTTCGTGGCACGCAAGAGTCGTAACGGCAAGAGCCTCGTTTTTCACATAATCGATTTTTCATCCATCGCAGGACAGAGTTGAGCGTAGCGCCACGCTGTCATCGACACGATGGAAACAAACAAGGAGCCAAAAATGGCATTCGGTAAAAAATTCGACAAGAACAAACTCAAGCACAAGCGTCAACAGCAGAACCCGCTGTTCAAACGCAAGAAATTCTGCCGCTTCACCGCCGCCAAAGTGGAACAGGTGGATTACAAGGACGTCGACACCCTGAAGGATTTTGTTCAGGAAAACGGCAAGATCATGCCGGCTCGTCTGACCGGCACCAAGGCGCATTATCAGCGCCAGGTCGATACCGCGATCAAGCGCGCGCGCTTCCTGGCGCTGTTGCCGTACACCGATCTGCACAACGCCTAATCGACGGCTGAAGAATAGGAGAAAAACATGCAAGTCATTCTGTTGGAAAAAGTCGTCAATCTCGGCAATCTGGGTGATGTGGTCCGCGTCAAGGACGGCTACGCCCGTAACTTCCTGATCCCGCAACGCATGGCACGGCGCGCCACCACCAGCGCCATGGCCGAATTCGAAGTCAAGCGCGCCGAGCTGGAAAAAGCCGCCGCCGAAAAACTGGCCGCCGCGCAGGCGCAGGGCGAAAAACTGGCCGGCATGACGGTCCAGATTTCGCAGAAGTCGGGGGTCGACGGCCGGCTGTTCGGTTCCGTTACCAACTTCGATATTGCCGAGGCGCTCAGCAAGCAGGGCTTCGCAGTCGAAAAGGCGCAGATCCGCATGCCGCAAGGCCCGCTGAAGATGGTAGGCGACCATCCGGTGAGCGTCGTGTTGCACACCGACGTCGCGGTCGACGTCACCATCGCGGTGCTGGGCGAGCACGTTTAAGACACCGCCAAGCAATGCCGTTTGGTATTTGCCAAGAGATAAAAAACCGGGTTCGCCCGGTTTTTTTATTGCCGCATTGCGTCAAAAGCAGAGGGTGAAGCGGGTATAATTCGCGCCATGAATGCCCCTCTCGATCCGCAATTGGACTCGCTACGTGTCCCACCGCACTCAATCGAAGCGGAGCAATCGGTACTGGGAGGCTTGCTGCTCGATAACGCCGCCTGGGACAGAATCGCCGACTTCGTGCAGGCCGACGATTTCTACCGCTACGATCATCGGATCATCTTCCAGCACATCGTCAAACTCATTAATGGTTCGAAGCCGGCGGATGTCATCACCGTGTTCGAATCCTTGTCCGGCATGGCCAAGGCCGATGAAGTCGGCGGCCTGCCGTATCTGAATGCGCTGGCGCAAAATACCCCGTCTGCCGCCAACATCCGGCGCTACGCCGAGATCGTGCGCGACCGTGGCGTGTTGCGCAAACTGATCACCGTTTCCGACGAAATTTCCGGCCAGGCTTTCAGCCCGCAGGGCAAGGAAGTCAAGCAGATCCTGGATGAAGCCGAATCGAAGATTTTTGCGATCGCGGAAGAGGGCGCGCGCGGCGCCCAGGGTTTCCAGGAAATCCAGCCGCTCTTGACGCAGGTGGTCGAGCGCATCGACGAACTCTACAACCGCGATAACCAGAACGACATCACCGGCATTCCGACCGGCTTTGCCGACCTGGACCGCATGACCTCGGGCCTGCAGGCAGGCGATCTGGTCATCGTCGCCGGCCGGCCGTCCATGGGCAAGACCGCGTTTTCGATCAATATCGGCGAAAACGTGGCGATCGAAAGCGGGTTGCCGGTGGCGGTGTTCTCGATGGAGATGGGCGGCGCGCAGTTGGCGATGCGGATGCTTGGTTCGGTCGGGCGGCTCGACCAGCAGCGGCTGCGCACCGGGCGCCTGAACGACGAGGATTGGCCGCGCCTGACGCATGCGATCCAGAAGATGAACGACGCCCAGATGTACATCGATGAAACGCCGGCGCTGAATTCGATCGAGCTGCGCGCGCGCGCGCGCCGGCTGTCGCGCCAGTGCGGCAAGCTGGGACTGATCATCATCGATTACCTGCAACTGATGTCCGCCAATTCTGCCGGCGAAAACCGAGCCACCGAAATTTCGGAAATTTCGCGCAATCTGAAAGGGTTGGCCAAGGAGCTGCAGTGCCCGGTGATCGCGCTGTCGCAGTTGAACCGCTCGCTCGAGCAGCGCCCCAACAAGCGTCCGGTAATGTCGGATTTGCGCGAATCCGGCGCCATCGAGCAGGATGCCGACGTGATCCTGTTCATCTATCGGGATGAGGTGTACAACCCCGATTCGCCGGACAAGGGCAGCGCGGAAATCATCATCGGCAAACAGCGTAACGGGCCAATCGGCAGCGTGCGTCTGACCTTCCTCGGCCAGTACACCAAATTCGAGAATTACACGGGAGGCGCCGCGCTGTATGGCGGCGACTGAACGGGCAGTTGACCGCGCCTCGTGCCCCCGCGCAACCCAATACCAGGTTTTCTGCTTAACTTACGGAAAGAGCAACCATGTTTGGACGACTGATGCCCACCGAGGGCAAATTCTTCGATCTGTTCAACCAGCATGCCGAATTATGCGTCAAGGGCGGTCATCAGATCGTCGCCCTGATGTCGGATTTCAACGATCTCGAGACCCGCGTGCATGCCATCGAGAGCATTGAAAAACAGGCCGACAAGGTCACGCACAACACCATCGACCTGCTGCACAAGACCTTCATTACGCCGATCGACCGCGACGATATCCATCAGCTGATCACGCGCATGGACGACATCCTCGACCTGATCGAAGATGCGGCGCAAACCGTGTCGCTGTATGACCTGCAGGTGATCACGCCGGAATGCCTGCGCCTGGCCGAGTTGTGTCTGCAGTGCATTGAAAAGGTGCAGGCGGCGGTGGCTCTTTTGCACAACATGGACAACTCGCGCCAGATACTGGCGGTCTGTGAGGAAATCGACCGCCTTGAATCGAACGCCGATCATGTAATGCGGGCGGCGATGTCGAAGCTGTTTCGGGATGAGCCGGATGTGCGCAATCTGATCAAGCTGAAGGCGATCTATGAAATCCTGGAGACTGTCACTGATCGCTGCGAAGACGTCGCCAACATCATCGAAGGCATCATCGTCGAAAACGCCTGAACGCCGTCCTCACTTACCTTTCGCCGCATTGCATCGCAGCCACCGCAGGCGGCGGGCTTTGACCGGATTCCGGTCTCGGTCCCGCCGGCAGGTGCTGCGTACCGTACTTGTGACGTGTTCTGAACAATAACGATCAACCACGCTCATGCAAACTTTTCAAATCAGTATCTACGTCCTTGGATCCCTGGTCGTGCTGGCGCTGCTGTTCGATTTCATGAACGGTTTCCACGATGCCGCCAACGCCATTGCGACGGTGGTTTCCACCGGGGTGCTGAAACCGCAGGCCGCCGTGGCGCTGGCGGCGGCCTTCAATTTCATCGCCATCCTGGTGTTCCAGATGCACGTCGCCGCAACCGTCGGCAAGGGCACGATCGATCCGGCGGTGGTCGATCACTACGTGGTGTTCGGCGCATTGGTGGGCGCGGTATTGTGGAACCTGATCACCTGGTATTACGGTATCCCGTCGTCGTCGTCGCACGCATTGATCGGCGGCCTGGTGGGCGCCGCGGTGGCGAAAGCCGGTACTGGCGCGCTGATTTCGGCCGGCCTGATCAAGACCATCCTGTTCATCGTGCTGTCGCCGCTGCTGGGATTTATTTTTGGCTCGATCATGATGGTGCTGGTGTCGTGGATTTTCGTGCGTTCGACGCCGCATCGGGTCGACAAGTGGTTCCGCCGCATGCAGTTGGTGTCGGCCTCGATGTATAGCCTCGGACATGGCGGCAACGATGCGCAGAAAACCATCGGCATCATCTGGATGCTGCTGATTGCGGCTGGCTATTCCAGCACGCAGGATCACCTGCCGCCGTGGTGGGTCATCATCAGTTGCTATTCCGCGATCAGCCTGGGTACCCTGTTTGGCGGTTGGCGTATCGTCAAGACCATGGGCCAGAAAATCACCAAGCTGAAGCCGGTCGGCGGTTTTTGCGCCGAAACCGGTGGCGCGATCACGCTGTTCATGGCCACTGCGCTGGGGATTCCGGTCTCCACTACCCACACCATCACCGGCGCCATCGTCGGCGTCGGCGCGGCGAAGAAGATGAATGCGGTGCGCTGGGGAGTCGCCGGCAATATCGTCTGGGCCTGGGTGCTGACGATTCCGGCCTCGGCATTCATGGCGGCGATCGCCTGGTGGGTTGGCCGGCATTCGTTCTGAGTGGCTTCCGGCGATTAGCGGCAATCGGCTACTCTATCCGGGAGTATTTTTGAAGCCGCTGGTATTTCCGGCCAAAATCGGAATATTTTAGGCATACTCCACCTTTTATCGGGTGTCAGTGAGCGCCTGCGGCCTCCGCCGAGGGCGCCGAGCGGATCGGGTGTGTCATCCAGATGAAACCGATCAATACCAGGAACAGGACGGCCGACAGCCAGAAAATATCGGTCGCACCCAGCGTACTGGCCTGTACGCTCACCATGCGCTCAATCACCGCCCACGCCCCTTGTTCCGACAGACCCTGGCCGGTCAGCACCTGCACCGCCTGGCCAAACAGCGGATTGTCGGGGCCGGTATGTTCCGCCAGTTGCGCGTGGTGTACTGCGGTGCGGCTGTCCCACAAGGTGGTGGAAAGCGAGGTGCCGATGCCGCCGAACATGATGCGCACGAAGTTCGACAGGCCGGCCGCGCTGGCGATCCTGTCCGGCGGCAGGCCGGACAGGATGATCGACGTCAGTGGGATGAAGAACATCGCCATCGCCGCGCCCTGGATCACGGTCGGGATCATCAGGGTCGTAAAATCAACCTCGGGCGTGAACTGGGCGCGCATGAAAAACACCAGCGCGAAGACCACGAACGCCATGGTGGTGATGATGCGCGCATCGACCTTCGGCAGCAGTTTGCCGACTATCGGCGACATGAGGATGGCAAGGATGCCGACCGGCGCCATGATCATGCCGGCCTCGGTCGCGGTGTAGCTCAGCTGCGTTTGCAGCCATAGCGGCAGGATCACCAGGCTGCCGAAAAAGACGCCGTAGGCGACCGAAATCGCGACCACGCCGGCGCTGAAGTTGCGCCCTTTGAATAGCGACAGGTCGACCACCGGATGGGCGTCGCCCAGTTCCCAGATGATGAAGTAGATGCAGCCGACCACCGCGACTGCGGCCAGCACGACGATTTCAGTCGAGCTGAACCAGTCCAGTTCCTTGCCCTTGTCCAGCATCAGTTGCAAGGCGCCCACCCACAACACCAGCAGTGCCAGCCCGATCTTGTCGATCGGCAGCCGCTTGGTGGCCGATTCCCGCTTGTGGTAAATCGCCCAGGTGGCCCAGGCGGCCAGGATGCCGATCGGGATGTTGATGTAGAAAATCCACGGCCACGAATAATTGTCGGAAATCCAGCCGCCCAGCAAGGGCCCGGTGATCGGCGCCACCAGCGTGGTCATGCCCCAGAAGGCCAGCGCCATGCCGCTTTTGGCTGGCGGGTAGCTGGACAGCAGTAGAGTCTGCGACAGCGGGATCATTGGCCCGGCGACCGCGCCCTGCAGCACCCGCGCGGCGATCAGGAATTCGATGCTGGGCGCCATCCCGCACAAGGCCGAGGCCAGCACGAACAGCAGGATGGCGCCGACGAACAGCCGTACCTGGCCGATGCGCTGCGTCAGCCAGCCGGTGAGCGGCACCGAGATCGCGTTGGCCACCGCGAACGAGGTGATCACCCAGGTGCCCTGCTGCGGCGAAACGCCGAGGTCGCCGGCGATGGCCGGAATCGAGACGTTGGCGATCGAGGTGTCGAGCACGTTCATGAACACCGCCAGCGACAGCACCAGCGTGCCCAGCACCAGTTGCGGTCCGTGCAGCGGCGGCAGGGCGGCGGGGGGAGGAGTCGCACTCATCGGGAACAGTCCAGTTTTTTGTGTTGCCGGGTTGAGGGGCGAGCCCAGTCCTTATTGTGCGGACGGCTTGCCGTCATTGTCGGCAATGATGCGGGCGATCAGATCGTCGGCCTGGTGCGCAGCGACCTCGAAGACGTCGGTCTGATAGGCTGCTTCAGCGCGCGGGGTGCCGCTGGCAGTCAGCGAATTGCCCTCGGTGCGTTCGACATTCACCTTGACCCGCATCGACAGGCCGATGCGCAGCGGATGCGCGGCCAGTTCCTTCGGATCGAGCGAAATACGGACCGGGATCCGCTGCACGATCTTGATCCAGTTGCCGCTCGCATTCTGCGCCGGCAGCAGCGCAAAGGCCGAGCCGGTCCCGGCCGCCAGACCCACCACCTTACCGTGATAGGCGACATCGGAGCCGTAGGAATCGGCATGCAGCGTGACCGGCTGGCCGATGCGCATGTGGGCGATCTGCACTTCCTTGAAGTTGGCATCGACCCACAGGCTGTCGAGCGGAACGATCGACAGCAGCGGCATTCCGGCCGCCACCCGCTGGCCGATCTGCACCGAGCGCTTGGCAACGTAGCCGGTGATCGGCGCCGGCAATTCGGTGCGCGCATGGTTCAGATAGGCGGCGCGCAACTGGGCTGCGGCGCGCTGCACGTTCGGATGGCGGGCAACGGTGGTGTTGTCGGTCAGTGCGCGGTTCGATGCGAGCTGTTCGCGCGCGGCCTGCAACGCCGATTCGGCGCTTTGCAGAGCGCTCTTGGCGTGCGCCACTTCTTCCAGCGATACCGCGCCGGTGGCGATCAGCTCCTGGCGCCGCACCAGGTCGGCGCGCGCCCGCTGCAGGTCGCCTTCGCGCACGGCGACGTTGGCGGCGAGCGTGCCGTTGTTGGTAAACAGGGTGCGCACTTCGCGTACCGTTTGCGCCAATTGTGCTTCGGCCTGCTTCAGCGCGACTTGCGCGTCGGCTTGATCCAGCTTGATCAGCGGCGCGCCGGCCTGGACCAGTTCGGTATCGTCGATATTGATCGCCACCACGGTGCCGCCGATCTGCGGCGTCACCTGCACCACATTGCCGGCGACATAGGCGTCGTCGGTGTCTTCGTAATGGCTGGCGTAAATCAGCCACCAGACGCCGTAGCCGGCCAGCGCCAGCAACAGGACCGCGGTAGTCCCGATCAGCAGCACGCGCCGCTTGCTGGGGGTGGCGGCGACTGCGGTGGCTGCCGGTGCGGAAGAGGGTTGGTTGGTTGCGCTCATGATCTTCGGGAAAGAAAAGGGATGCTGCTGCCAGGGAAATGGGGCCGGTCGGCGAGGCTGGTTCCTGCGGCTGGTTCAGCGGGCCGGTGCGCCGCTGACCAGCAGATCGTCACGGCTCGCATCGAAGCCGCCGCCGAGTGCCTTGATCAAGGCCAGCCGCAGGTCAGCCTTGCGCACCTGCACTTCCAGCGCTTGCTGCTGCTGCGCCAGCCACGCGCTTTCGCTGGCCAGCACTTGCAGCATGTTGGCGGTGCCGACGCGCTGGCGCTGGCGCGCCAGATTCAGGGTCTCCAGCGCCGCCGCGCTGGCCAATTGGCGCTCGCGGCCCTGGCTGTCCGCCGCGCGCAGCGATTGCACCTGGTCGGCGACCTGGTGCAGGGATTCGGTCAGCGCCTGGTTGTATTGCGCCACCGCGCCGTCATAGGCCGCCACCTTGCCGCCTAGCTGCGCGCGCAGCGCGCCGCCTTCGAATACCGGCAGCCGAAGCGCCGGGCCGATGCCGAGCGTCCGGCTGCCGCTCTGCAACAGGTTCGACAAGCCGAGGCTGGACAGGCCGGCGAACGCCATCAGGTTGACGTTCGGGTAGAACTGCGCGCGCGCAGAATCGATCTCGCCCTGCGCCGCCTCCACCCGCCAGCGCGAGGCGACGATGTCGGGGCGCCGCCCCAGCAGTTCGAGCGGCAGTTGGTCGGGCAGCGCGGCCGCCTGCTCGGGCGGCAATTCCGGCGCGGCGATGCCGAGCCCGCGATCCGGGCCTTGCCCCAGCAGGGCCGCCAGTTGGTTGCGGCTCAAGGCCATCGCTTCCAGCCATTGCGCCCGCTCGGCGCGCAAGCTGGCCAGTTGCAACTGCGTCTGCTGCCGTTCGCCGCTGGCGTCGAGGCCGGCAGCGATGCGCTGCTGGGTCAACTGATCCAGTTTTTCACGCACTTGCAGCTGCCGCTCCGCCAGTTGCAACTGCGCCTGCTGGCGTCCCAGTTGCAGCCAGGTCCGGGCGATGGCGGTGGCCAGCATCAGGCGCGCGCCGGCCTGCTCGGCGGCGGCGGCCTTGCCAAGCGCGGCAGCCGAGCGCAGCTGCGCCGCCTGCCGGCCCCAGAAATCGAAATCGTAGGAGAAATTCAGCGCCAGCTCGTTGTCGGTTTGATAGGTGCCGGCCAGCGGCGGCGGGATAAGGCCGTGTTCGGTGTAGCGTTGATAGGTCGTGCTGAAGCCGGCGCCGACGCTTGGCAAGGTCGCCGCCCGGGCTGCCTGCACGGCCGCGCGGGCGCTGCCGATGCGCGCTGCCGCCACCTGCAGGTCGGGGTTGCCGGCCAGCCCTTCGTCCACCAGTGCTTGCAGCGCCGGGCCGCCGAACTCGCCGGCCCACGATTGCCGCGGCCAGGCGCCACCCTGGCCCGGCAGCGATTCGGCACTGGCGTACTGGTCCGGCGCCGCCAGCCGCGCCTTGCTGTGAATCCCGGTGAAGCCGGCGCAGGCGGAAAGCAGGAGCGCAATGCCAGCGAGCGCGGCCAGCCGTGCGGCCGGCGTGGCAAGTGGCGGAAGAATGGATGTCATGGGACGGACGGGCAGTAACGACTATTTATATTGTCTAGTCAATTGGTTTTCTGGGCGGGAGCCCGCTCTGAATTTGCCAGCAGCTTGCGCAACAGGCTTTTCAGAAAGCCGACTTCCTCGGCGGAAAAACCGGCGAAGCTCTTGTTGAGCGCGGCCACGTAGACGCTCGGCAATTGCTGCGCCAGTTGCTGTCCGGCATCGGTCAGGTGCAGATCCATCTGGCGCCGGTCGCTGGCGCTCGGTTCGCGCCGGATCAGTCCGCGCGCCACCAGACGGTCGATCATGCGCTTCATCGAGGCGGCATCGATGCAGAGTTCGCGCGCCAGATCGGCTGCGCTGCGGTATTTGCCGGTGGAGAGCATGAACAGCAGGCCGCCTTGCGCCTGCGTGATGTCGAGTTCCTGCTCCGCCAGGGTTTCCTCCACCGAATTGACCAGAATCGCGCGCGTGCGCTTCAGCAAATAGCCGACGCTGTCTTCAACCTGGAAATCCTGTAGCGAAAAAAGAGGGGTGGGGGAGTCCATGATGCACCGAAATAATAATTGCCTGGGCAATTATATACCCGCGCCGAAATTTGTATGCAAGGAACCTGAAAAAATTGCCCACGGTCGCAACCGGTTGGCGGCCCGATTCACTCAAAATCAAAATATCATGGAGTATGTTATTTAAATACAAACATTATGAACGGAATCCGCCATGCACTGGATGAGTATGTGTTCTTGGGAAAATCCCGGTCGAGGCACGGATCGGCTATCGCCTGCCGGCCGCCGTAAAAGAAAAATCCGGCCAGCGGCCGGATTGAGAACTGGTAAGCCGCTACCTGGTTCGTTACAGCACCTCGCTCGCATGATCGGCCAGGCGCGAGCGTTCGCCGCGCGCCAGCGTCACGTGGCCGCTGTGCGACCAGCCCTTGAAGCGGTCGACCACGTAAGTCAGGCCGCTTGACCCCTCGGTCAGGTAGGGCGTATCGATTTGCGCGATGTTGCCCAGGCAGACGATCTTGGTGCCCGGGCCGGCGCGCGTGACCAGGGTCTTGATCTGCTTCGGTGTCAGGTTTTGCGCTTCGTCGACGATCAGGAATTTGTTGACGAAGGTGCGTCCGCGCATGAAGTTCAGCGACTTGATCTTGATGCGCGAGCGGATCAGGTCTTGCGTCGCGGCGCGACCCCATTCGCCGGCGTCGGCGTCGGGCTTGTTCAGCACTTCCAGGTTGTCGTCGAACGCGCCCATCCAGGGCGACATTTTCTCTTCCTCGGTGCCGGGCAAAAAGCCGATGTCTTCGCCCACCGGCACCGTGACGCGAGTAACGATGATTTCGCTGTAGGTCTTGGTTTCCAGCACTTGCGCCAGGCCGGCGGCCAGCGCCAGCAGGGTCTTGCCGGTGCCGGCCTGGCCCAGCAGTGTGACGAAATCGCACTCCGGGTCCATCAGCAGGTTGAGCGCGAAATTCTGTTCGCGGTTGCGCGCGGTGATGCCCCAGACATTGTTCTTGGCGTGGCCGTAATCGCGCAGCGTAGCGAGTACCGCGGTCTTGCCGTTGATCTGCGTCACGTGGCCATAGAACGCCGCCTCGCCGTTTTTCGGCTCGGTATACACGAACTGGTTGACCAGCATTGCCGGCACTAGGGGGCCGGACAGGCGATAGAAGGTGTAGCCGGTGCCGTTGCGGTTTTCCTGCCAGGATTCCATGCCCTTGCCGTGCTTGTTCCAGAAGTCGTCGGGCAACTGCATGATGCCGGAATACAGCAGGTCGGTGTCTTCCAGCACGTGGTCGTTGAAATACTCCTCGGCCGGCAGCCCCATCGCGCGCGCCTTGATGCGCATGTTGATGTCTTTCGACACCAGCACGATGGCGCGGCCTGGATGTTGGTGCTCCAGGGCGCGCACCACGCCCAGGATCTGGTTGTCCGCCTTGCCGACCGGCAGCCCTTCCGGCAGGACGCCGTTTTCCAGCTTGGTCTGGAAGAACAGGCGGCCCTTGGCGTCCTTGTTGCCGAGCTTGGCCAGCGGAATGCCTTCGTCGATCGCGCCATCGGGAACGTCGGCCACCAGCGCATCCAGCGAGCGCGACACCTGGCGCGCATTGCGCGCCACTTCCGACATGCCTTTCTTGTGGTTGTCGAGCTCTTCCAGCGTCACCATCGGCAGGTAGATGTCGTGTTCCTCGAAGCGGAACAACGAGGTCGGATCGTGCATCAGGACGTTGGTGTCGAGCACGAACAGCTTGGTGATGCCGGTGCGGTCGGCGGCGCGGCTGGTGCTGGACTTGATGCGCGATTCGACGCTGGCCGGTTTGGCCGCGGGTGCCTTGGCGGCCGGCGCCTTCGCTGCCGGACGCTGTTTGGCAACCGGCGCCGGCTCGATCAATTGCATGCGGGGTTGGAGTGGCTTGAGCGGCTTGCCGGCTACCGGTTTTGGAAAATCGTCGGGGGACAGCAGGGTGGCGGGTTTGGCGGGTAATTTCGGTAGCGGCATCAGAACCCCAATCTCTAAAATGTTTCAGTCAATTTTTTCCTGCGCGCCAAGCATGCGCAGCGAAATCAAGACCGGCGAAACGCCAGGTGAAAAACAAAAAACCGTTTGCGACGGCGCCTGGCCTGTCCGCAAACGGTTTTCGGGAGAGGTGCTGCTGTTTGAATTCAACGGTTATGCAAGCGCCGTGACATATTCCAGTACTTCGTCCACGTGACCAGGGACCTTCACTCCACGCCATTCTTTCACCAATCGGCCGCGGGCGTCAATCACAAATGTGCTGCGCTCGATGCCGCGCGATTGCCGGCCGTACATCATCTTCATCTTCATCACGCCAAACAGTTCGCAAACCTGCTCTTCGGGATCGGAAATCAGCTCGAACGGCATGCCGAGCTTGGCTTTGAACGACTCGTGCGAACGCAGGCTGTCGCGGCTGACGCCGACGATCTCGGCGTGGGCCTTCTGGAATTGCGGATATAGCTCGCGAAAGCGGATGCCTTCGGTGGTGCAGCCTGGCGTATTGTCCTTCGGATAGAAATACAGCACGAGTTTCCTGCCGGCGTAATCCGCCAGTTCGAAGGTCTTGCCGCTGGTCATGGGAGCGGAAAACCCGGGGACGATTTCATTCAGTTGCGGCAAATTTATTACCACGGCATTCTCCGGTGTGTTGGCAGGCGAATTTCAGTATGCGCTGGCGGTCACAGGGGCTTGCCGGCGCGCCGTCATCACTGGACGATCATGGTTCCGGAGCGACCCGGCAATTCCGCGAATTTGACCGGAACCACCGGCAGCACCTGTTCCTTCACCCGTTGATAATGGTCCGCCATCGAAGCGAATTGGTAGCCTTGCGCGCGCCACCCCTGCAACAATTGGTCAAATATGGGGGCAAGTTTTTGCCCTTCAAGTTCGGCATGCAACGTAAAGACATGGTCGCGCCTTTGTTCAGTCAAACCCAGCAGCAGCGCGGCGATATTCGCCGGCGTCACCAGCGTGCCGTTGATGGTGCGGCCCAGCAGTTCGTCCAAGGTCGGCAGCGTGGTCGGCAGTTGCACGCAGGCCAGCGGGCGGCGGTTGATTTCAATCCGGTGCGGTCCGGCAGCGGCATTGGCCAGCGCGCCGGTTTCGGTCAGCATCGCGCGGCCGTCGGAAGAGTAGGCGATGCCTAACGCTTCCAGCTGCAGGAATGCATGCGGATTCATTTGCCAGCCGGCGGCGCCGTGCGTGGCCGGCGGCGTGCCGAAAATCTCGCTAAAGCGGTCGAACGACTTCTGCATCACCTGCCGGGTCCAGGCCGCATCGCGCTGCTGCACCTGATCTTGCCAGACCCGATGGTCCCAGGTATGGATACCGCATTCATGGCCGGCGTCGCGCACTGCCCGCATCTGCGCGGCGCAGGCCTTGCCAATGTCGGGCGCCGGCAGCAGCACGCCGTACATCAGGGTTTTCAGGCCGTAGTGTTCCAGCACCGAAGTGCGCGACACCTTGCTGAAGAAGCCGGGCCGAAATACCTGGCGCAGCGCCCAGCCAGTGTGGTCGGGGCCGAGCGAAAACAGGAAGGTGGCGCGGGCTTGGTGGCGCTCCAGCAGGCGCACCAAGTTCGGCACGCCTTCGCGCGTGCCGCGATAGGTGTCAGCGTCGATTTTCAGGGTCAGCAGCGGCACGTCAGCCTTGTCGAAGTTGGCGGGTTGGCGGAAAGTCCGGATCTGGACTGCCGGCTTGCGTCTGCCGACGCAAGCCGGATCAGTCCATCAGCGCTTGCGCTTCCGCCACCTGACCGCGGTAGGCATCGAAAATGATGCGCAGGGTATCGGCCATCGAGGTGGTCGGATTCCACTCCAGCTCGGCGCAGGTGTTGGCGATTTTTGGCACCCGGTTCTGCACGTCCTGGTAACCCTGGCCGTAATAGCTCGCAGACGTGGTTTCCAGCAACTGCACTTTCTTTGCCGAATCGGCATATTCCGGATATTCGGCAGCCAGCTTCAGCATCATCGCCGCCAGGTCGCGGATCGAATAGTTGTTCACCGGGTTGCCGATGTTGTAGATCTTGCCGCTGGCGACGCCGTCCTTGTTGGCGATGATCTTGATCAAGGCATCGATGCCGTCGCCGACGTGGGTGAAGGCGCGCTTTTGCCGGCCGCCGTCGACCAGCGAAATGTTTTCGCCGCGCACGATGTGGCCGAAGAATTGCGTCACCACGCGCGAGCTGCCTTCCTTCGGCGTGTGGATCGAATCCAGCCCGGGGCCGATCCAGTTGAATGGGCGGAACAGCGTGAAGTTCAGGCCTTCCATGCCATAGCCCCAGATCACGCGGTCCATCAGTTGCTTGGCGCAGGAATAGATCCAGCGCGGTTTGTTGATAGGGCCGCAGATCAGTTCCGATTGTTCCGGATCGAATTCCTCGTCATGGCACATGCCATACACTTCCGAGGTCGACGGAAATACCAGGTGCTTGCCGTACTTGGCGGCGGAGCGCACGATCGGCAGGTTGGCCTCGAAATCCAGTTCGAACACGCGCAGCGGTTGCTTGACGTAGGTGGAGGGCGTGGCAATCGCCACCAGCGGCAGGATCACGTCGCATTTCTTGACGTGGTATTCGACCCATTCCTTGTTGATCGTGATGTCGCCTTCGAAAAAACGCATGCGCGACTTGTACGCGGGGTTTTCCAGCAGATCGTTGATGCGGTCGGTCATCATGTCCATGCCGTACACCTGCCAGTCGGTGGTTTCGAGGATGCGCTTGGACAGATGGTGGCCGATGAAGCCGTTGACGCCGAGGATGAGGACTTTTTTCATGAGAATTCTTGGTTATTGAAGAGGGTTGCGCGCGGCCAGGATGGCTTGCCGCAGCTGCGTCGGGGTGGCCTTTTCGCCGTTCGCCGTGAGTTCCTGAATCAGCAGGGCACGCCCATCGGCACCGACGCCGAGCATGCGATTATCCACCACCGCCAGCCCGGGCGGCAAATCTGGGAAGGATTCACGCGCCAGGCGCGCACGCTGGATGATCCAGATCTGGCCTGCCAGTTCGGTGAACGCGCCGGGGTAGGGCGGCGCCACCGCCCGGTGCAGGTTGTAGATCGCTTGCGCCGGCTGCTGCCAGTCGATGCGGCCGTCTTCCGGTTTCCGCCCGCCGAAGTAGCTGCCTTGCTCCAGCTTGTTCGGCAGGCTGGGCGGTTGGCCATCCAGCAAGGCCGGTAGGACCTTCCACAAGGTCTGTTCGGCGGCCACCGTCACCTTGCCGAACACTTCGTAGGCGGTATCGTCGGGCAGGATCGGCACCGCGGTTTGCGCCAGGATCGCGCCGGCATCCGGCTTGGCCGCCATTTCGTGCAGGGTGGCGCCAGTTTCGGTTTCGCCACGCAGCACCGCCCAGTTGACCGGCACCCGGCCGCGGTATTTCGGCAGCAGCGACCCGTGCATGTTGTAGGCGCCGCGCGCGGCTGTCGCCAGCAGCGCGCTCGGCAGCATGTGGCGGTAGTAGAAGCTGAAGATAAAATCCGGCTGTGCCGCCTGCACTGCCGCCAGCAGTTCCGGCGATTTCGGGTCCGCTGGCGTGATGAACGGGATGCAATGCTCGCGGCACAGCTCGACGACCGATTCGAACCAGATGGTTTCCGCCGGATTGTCTTCATGCGTGACTACCAGCGCGACCTCGACGCCGCGCGCCAGCAAGACCTGCAGGCAGCGCACGCCGACGTTGTGATAGGCGAATACGACTGCCCGCTTACCCGCGCTTTTGCCGGGCGTGCTCATGGTTCGCGCTTCACCGAGCGCCGTTCGCCATCAGCCGCGGTGAGCGCATCGTCGTCGACGCCGAGCAGCGGCTCATTCTCGTATTCCTCCAGCACGGTTTGCACCACATAGCGCGGGCGCGCCCGCACCTGCTGGTGAATCCGGCCGACGTATTCGCCGACCAGGCCGATGCCGAACAGGATCACGCCGATCAGGAAGAAGGTGAATGCAAACAGCGTGAACACGCCTTCCACTTCGGCGCCGAAGATGAAGCGCCGGATCAGCAGCAGCACGAACAGTGCCGCCGAGACGAAGGATAGGCCGATGCCGAGCAGCGAAAACAGTTGCAGCGGCACCAGCGAGAAGCCGGTAACCAGGTCGAAATTCAGGCGGATTAGGCTGTATAGCGAATACTTGGACTGGCCCGCCGCGCGCTCTTCGTGCTCGACCACGATCTCGGTCGGACGGCGGGCGAAGGTATAGGCCAGCGCCGGCACGAAGGTGTTTGCCTCGCTGCACTGGTTGATCAGGTCGATCACGTTGCGGCCGTAGGCGCGCAGCATGTTGCCCTGGTCGGTCATTTTGATGTGAGTGATGGTTTCGCGCAGCCGGTTCATCGCGCGCGAGGCATGCGTGCGCCAGGCCGAATCCTGCCGCTCGCGCCGAATCGAGCCGACGTAGTCGTAGCCTTCGCGGAACTTGGCGACCAGCTTGCCGATTTCCTCCGGCGGGTTTTGCAGGTCGGCGTCCAGTGTCACCACCACCTCGCCGCGGGTCACTTCAAAGCCGGCCAGGATCGCCATGTGCTGACCGTAGTTGCCGTTGAATAGCACTACCCGCGTGACATCGGGGCGGCGGCGGAACTGCTCGGCCAGGATGCCAGCCGAATCGTCGCGGCTGCCGTCGTTGACGAAGATGATTTCGTAGGGGGTGTGCAGCGCGTCGAGCGCCGGGTAGAGCCGCTCGAACAGTTTGGCGAGCCCGTCCTGTTCGTTGTAGACCGGGATGACGACGGAAATTTCTGGTTTCATCAGGCGTTTGCCTTGGATTGGTGTTATTGGCAAAGCACCGATTTTACCGCGCCGACCACGCGCTCGATATCCTCTTCGGTGATGCTGTTGAACATCGGCAGCGAGACGATGCGCCGTCCGACCTGTTCTGCCACCGGGAACATGCCTTCGGTGAAGCCGCGCGCGCGGTACAGCGAAAACAGATGGATCGGTGCGTAGTGGTAGCCGATGCCGATATTCATTTCCTGCATTCTCTCCATGAAGGCGGCGCGCGTGATGCTTTGCGGCAGCACGATCTGGTACAGGTGCCAGTTGGAGTTTTCGATGTCGGCGACCGGCAACTGGGCGCCGCTGTCGCGCTCGAAACTACGGCCGAAAGTCGTGAAATAGTGCTTCGCCAGTTGCTTGCGGCGCGCGGTAATGGTTTCGATATGCGCAAACTGGCCAAGGCCGATGGCGGCGGCGACATCGGTCATGTTGTATTTACCGCCCAAGACGTCGACGTCGATGCCGTCGAAGCCGCTGCGGGTGACGCCCTGCAGTCGGTATTTCTCGGCCAGGCGCGCTTCCTCAGCGTTGTTCAGCACCAGGCAGCCGCCCTCGGACGAGGTGACGTTCTTGGTGGCCTGGAAGCTGAAGGAAACGAAGTCGCCGAAAGAGCCGATGCGCTTGCCGTGCCAGGTCGAACCGAGCGCCTGCGCCGCGTCTTCGACCACGCGCAGTTTGTGCTTGGCGGCGATCGCATACAGCCGGTCCATGTCGACCGGCAGGCCGGACAAATAGACCGGGATGATGGCCTTGGTGCGCGGCGTGATGGCCGCCTCGAGCTTGTCGAGGTCGATGTTGCGCGTGATCGGGTCGATGTCGGCGAACACCGGCGTGGCGCCGACTTCGAGGATCACGTTGGCGGTGGCGACCCAGGAAATCGGCGTCGTGATCACTTCGTCGCCAGCGCCGATGCCGGCGATGCGCAAGGCGATTTCCATGGTGCAGGTGCCGGAATTGAAGCTGCGTACCGGGCGCCCGCCGAAATAGGCGGACAGCGCCGCTTCGAACGCCTGCACCTTGGGGCCGCTGGTGATCCAGCCGGAACGCAGCACGTCGCCGACGGCGGTGATGGTGGCTTCGTCGATCAGCGGCTTGGAAAAGGGTAGAAAGGCTTGTGTCATGCTGAAATACTCCACATGTTATGCGTTATTCTCGCGCGTAAAATGGATGTTCAGGAGATATACTCCGCAAAAATTTGTCAACTGCGCGCCAGCAGCGCAACCCCGACGATGATCACACCGATCGCCAACAGGCGCTGCGCCGAAATCGCTTCGCCCAGGAAATACCAGGCGCCAAGGGCGTTGATGATATAGCCGAGCGATAGCATCGGATAGGCGATCGTGACATCGACCCGCGACAGGCCGATGATCCACACCAGCACCGAAATCACGTAGCACGAGAGGCCGCCCAGAATCGGCAGTTGCGTCGCCAGCTTGATGCCGGTGGCGAACCAGTTTTCAGCCGTCAGGTGGATCGCGCCGACCGCGTTGGTGCCGGCTTTCAGCAGCAATTGCGCGACCGCGTTCAGGCAGATGCCGGCGAAGATGAAACCGAAGGTGGTCAGGTTCATGGCGTACGTTATTTGACGACCGTGTTGGCGACATCATCGGTCACCACCACGCGGCGCGGGTCCTGGCCGATCACGCGCATCGGTACGCCGCGCTGCTTGAAATCGGCATAGATGTCGGGGTGCAGGATCGCCAGCGCCTTTTTGCCCTGGGCATGATCGGCCTTCCACTGTGCGAGGAAGGCGTCGCGGGTCGGGATCCACAATTGCGGCTCCTGCCGCAAGCCGAATTCCAGCTCGTCCGCATGCTCGACCAGGATCATGGTGCGGCGCAGGTAGAACGGCAGCGTCTGGTTGTAGCGGCCGACCGCGTAGATCGGCGTGTCCGGTGTCAGTTCGGCTTCGATCGCCGGCACCATGTCAATGCCGGAGGCATAGCGCCCAAGCGGCTCATGACCCAGCATCAGTACTTGCGCGGCGAGGTAGCCGGTGGCTGCCAGCGTCACTAGCGCCCATTGCATGCGGCGCCGCGCCAGCCATATCACGGCCAGGCCGCCGGCCAGGCCGAGCGCGCTGGCGGCTCCCACCCAGGGTACGTAGGCCTGGTAGATCGGCACTTCGAATGCGATGTCCGTCAGGCGCGGGATCAGGTGCATGGTCGCCAGCCCGCCAGCGCCGGCCACCACCAGCAGCGCCGCCGAGGCCTGGATCGTACGCACCGATACCTGTTCCAGGTAGCAGGCGATCAACAGCGCCAGCGCCGGGAAGATCGGCAGGATGTAGGACGGCAGCTTGGAGCCGGAGACGCTGAAAAACAGGAAAATGAAAATCGACCAGGTCAGCAGCAGTTTTTTCGGCTGAAAGCCGCTGGCCGCCGCAGTTACGTTGTCACGCCGTCCCGCCCACAGGCTTTGCGCCAGCACCCCGAGCCACGGGATGATGCCCAGCAGCAGGATCGGAATGAAGTAGTACCAGGGGCCGGCGCGATGGTGGATCTTGCTGGTGAAGCGCTGGAAGTGTTCGTGGATGAAGAAAAAATGCAAAAATTCCGGGTTTTGCTGCGATACCAGCACGAACCACGGCACCGTGATCGCCAAAAACAGCAGTGCGCCGGGCAGCGCGTGCAGCCGCTTCCAGATCGCCCAGTCGCGTGAAAACAGCGTATACAGCACCAGCACCGCGCCCGGCAGCACGATTCCGATCAAGCCCTTGGACAAGACCGCCAGCGCCATGCCGGCCCAGCACACAAGCATCCAGTTGCGCCGTTCGCGCTTCGAGGCATCGTTATGCTGGCCCAGCAGCAGGCCGCACAGCGCAACGGCCATCATGCCCGCCAAGCCCATGTCGAGCGTATTGATGTGCGCCATCGCCATCCAGAACATGCTGGAGCCCAGTACCAGTGCGGTATAGAAGCCGACCCGCGGGCCGAACAGGCGGCGCCCGGTATACGCTGCAAGGAACACGCCCAGCAAGCCGCACAACCCGGTCCACAGCCGTGCCTGCCACTCGCCAAGGCCGAACAGCTCGAAGGTGAGCGCGTTCATCCAGTTTTGCAGCGGCGGTTTCTCGAAATACTTGATCGCGTTCAGGCGCGGGGTGACCCAGTTGCCGGTAGCCACCATCTCGCGCGCCATTTCGGCATAGCGGCCTTCGTCGGTCGGCACCAGCGTGCGGGCCTCGAGCGCATAAAACCAGATTGCAAGAAAAACGAGAAGAAGACCCCAGACGAATGGTTTCGAGGTGTGCAGTTCACGCATGTCGGGAGTCGGTGCCTTATTCAATGGTGGGTTTGGTGGTTGCGGTTTCGATGATCAGCGCCAGCGCCACTTTGCGGCCCTCCGCCATCAGGATGTTGTAGGTGCGGCAGGCCGCCTTGTTGTCCATGCATTCGACGCCGATGCGGCGCGCGGTCAGCGCTGCGGTCAGGCGCGGATGGACGAACTGCTGGCGGGCGCCAGTGCCGAGGATCACGACGTCCGGCGCGGTGGCATCGATTTGTGCGAAATGTTCCACCGCCAATGCCTCGAAGGAAGCGACTGGCCATTCCACGGGTGGAGTTTCCGGCAACACCAGCAGGCTGAAATTGAAACGCACGGCATTGATTTCGACGCCGGCGTCGTCATAGGCAGTGACGGTTTGATATTGCTGAGTCAGGGTGGAATGGAGTTTCATGGCGTGGCGATTCACCGCAGGGGGAAATCTTTCGGTGAATTTTCGACAAGGTGGATGAAAACTGCAGCATTGTAGCGTTTTCCGTGCAAAAGCCGCGCCTGGCGATTGATAAATGCGGGCGCTTTCGGCAGAATGAATGGTTCTGGCAGTGCAGCATAAATCCGCTTCGAGCGCATCGGAACCTGTCTCCCAAGCTGTCGCGCGTGCCGAATCTGGTCCGGCGACGGCCGAAATCCCACATACCGCTTCGTATGCTCCGGTTTCTGCATTTGGGCTGGTGCCGCGCCGGACGGCGCGTGCGCCGGGATTGGTAGAATTCTTGTCTTGCATCATTACGTAAGGGCGTGGCACCTGTGCGAACCATTCACAAATCGAAAAAACTGGCGGACGTCTGTTATGACATTCGCGGCCCGGTCCTGGACAAGGCCAAGCAAATGGAAGACGAGGGCCACAAGATCATCAAGCTGAACATAGGCAACCTGGCCGTGTTCGGCTTCGATGCGCCGGATGAAATCGTGCAGGACATGATCCGCAACATGCCGGCCGCCTCGGCCTACACCGATTCCAAGGGCTTGTTCGCGCCGCGCAAGTCGGTCATGCACTACACCCAGGAAAAGAATATCGCCGGCGTCGCCATCGACGACATTTACCTGGGCAACGGCGCCTCCGAGCTGATCATGCTCTCCATGAACGCGTTGCTGAACAGCGGCGACGAGGTGCTGGTGCCAGCGCCCGACTACCCGCTGTGGACCGCGGCAGTCAGCCTGTCCGGCGGCAACCCGGTGCATTACGTGTGCGACGAGCAATCCGACTGGATGCCGGACATCGACGATATCAAGAAAAAGATCACGCCCAACACGCGCGCCATCGTCGTCATCAACCCGAACAACCCGACCGGCGCGCTGTATCCGGTCGACGTACTGGAACAGATCGTCGAGGTCGCGCGCCAGCATCACCTGATCGTGTTTGCCGATGAAATCTACGACAAGGTGCTGTATGACGGCGCCACCCATACCTCGATCGCCTCGCTGGCGGACGACGTGCTGTTCATTACGCTGAACGGCTTGTCGAAAAACTATCGCTCCTGCGGCTACCGCGCCGGCTGGATGGTGGTGTCGGGCCAGAAAAAGCATGCCCAGGACTACATCCAGGGCCTGAACATGCTGACCTCGATGCGCATGTGCGCCAACGCGCCGGGCCAGTATGCGATCCAGACCGCGCTCGGCGGCTACCAGAGCATCGACGACCTGGTCGCGCCCGGCGGCCGGCTGGCGCGCCAGCGCGATCTGGCGCACAAGCTGCTGACCGACATTCCGGGCGTGTCCTGCGTCAAGCCGAAGGCGGCCTTGTACATGTTTCCGCGGCTGGATCCGGCGCTCTATCCGATCGCCGACGACCAACAGTTCGCCTATCAATTGCTGGCCGAGGAAAAGGTCTTGATCGTGCAGGGAACCGGCTTCAACTATCCGACGCCGGATCACTTCCGTCTGGTATTCCTGCCAAACACCGACGACCTGACGGAGTCGATCGCGCGCATTGCGCGTTTCCTCGACGGCTATCGCAAGCGCCACAAAGGCGCCTGACCTCTGCACCGGCAGCGCCAGCGGGCGCGCCGGCCGTCACCTGCCGTTCACGCCGAATCGTCGATCGTGAACGGCGCATCTCAAGTAGAAAGTATATGAAATCAATCAAAGTGGGTTTGTTGGGTATCGGCACCGTCGGCGCCGGCACGTTCGAGGTACTGAAACGCAACCAGGAAGAAATCACGCGCCGCGCCGGCCGCGCGATTGAAATCGTGATGGTTGCCGACCTGGATCCGCAACGTGCGATGGCCCTGACCAACGGCCAGTGCGAAGTGGTCGGCGATGCCGAACTGGTGGTGACAAACCCCGAGATTGATATCGTGATAGAGCTGATCGGCGGCTACGGCATCGCCCACAAGCTGGTGATGCAGGCAATCGCCAACGGCAAGCACGTGGTGACCGCCAACAAGGCGCTGATCGCGATGCACGGCAACGAGATTTTCCAGGCGGCGCAGGAGAAAGGCGTGATGGTCGCGTTCGAAGCGGCGGTCGCCGGCGGCATCCCGATCATCAAGGCACTACGCGAGGGCCTGACTGCCAACCGCATCGAGTGGATCGCCGGCATCATCAACGGCACCACCAACTTCATCCTGTCCGAAATGCGCGATAAGGGACTGGATTTCGACGTGGTGTTGAAGGAAGCGCAACGGCTGGGCTACGCTGAAGCCGATCCGACCTTCGATATCGAGGGTATCGACGCCGCGCACAAGCTGACCATCATGGCCTCGATTGCGTTCGGCGTGCCGGTGCAGTTCGAGCGCGCCTACGTCGAAGGCATCACCAAGTTGCAGGCGACCGACATCCGTTATGCCGAACAGCTCGGCTATCGCATCAAGCTGCTCGGCATCACGCGCCGCACGCCGGGTGGCATCGAGCTGCGCGTACACCCGACGCTGATCCCGGCCAAGCGCCTGATCGCCAACGTCGAAGGGGCGATGAACGCGGTGCTGGTGCAGGGTGATGCGGTCGGCGCCACGCTGTATTACGGCAAGGGCGCCGGCGCCGAGCCGACCGCCTCGGCGGTGATTGCCGACCTGGTCGACATCACGCGCCTGGCCACCGCCGACCCGGAGCACCGGGTGCCGTTCCTGGCGTTCCAGCCGCACGCGATGGCCGATACGCCAATCCTGCCGATGGCCGAGGTCACCACCAGCTACTATCTGCGCATGCACGTCGCCGACCAGCCCGGCGTGCTGGCCGATCTGACGCGCATCCTGGCCGATTCGACTATCTCGATCGACGCCATGCTGCAAAAGGAGCCGGCCGAAGGCGAGGCGCAGACCGACATCATCATGCTGACGCATCACACGCAGGAAAAGAACATCGAAGCGGCGATTGCCAAGATCGAGCGGCTACCGACCGTGCTCGGCAAGGTGACCCGGATCCGGCTGGAGGCGCTGGCCTGACACCAGCGCATCGACCCATGCGAGAATTGGTCGATCTCATATACTCCGAAGGATGATCGACTATTTCCGCCTTTAAATGGTGATTTAGTCGATATACCCCATCAATCTTCGGGTGATGTGAGGGTTGGAAAGGTGCTTGATGCAGCAGGTGGCGTCCGGCGGCAGGGTGGCGGCGCGCCGAAAATGGCGCTCAATTGTTGTCTGCCGGCATCGACTTGCTTCACAATGCGGTCTTTCCAACGAATGAACACCATGACCGATACCGCCCCGCCGCTGCGCCACACCCTGATCGAAGATGTGCTGGCAATACTGATCGGCTCGCTGTTTGTCTCGTTCGGCATCGTGATGTTCAACCAGGCCGGCCTGCTGACCGGCGGCACCGCCGGCCTGGCGTTCCTGATCCACTACGCCAGCGGCATCGCCTTCGGTCCGATCTTCTTCGTCATCAACCTGCCGTTCTACATCCTGGCATTCAAACGCTTGGGGTGGCAGTTCACGCTCAGGACCTTTTGCGCGGTCGGGCTGGTTTCGCTGTTTTCCGGCTTGCATCCGCAATTCGTCCAGTTCAGCACGCTGATGCCGTTTTACGTCGCGGTGATCGGCGGCTTGCTGATGGGCGCCGGCTTCCTGATCCTGTTCCGGCATCACGCCAGCCTGGGCGGCGTGAATATCCTGGCGCTCTATCTGCAGGACCGGCACGGCATTCGCGCCGGCAAGCTGCAGATGTCAGTGGACGTGGCAATCGTGCTGGCCTCGCTGCTGCTGGTCAGCTTCAGCGCGCTGCTAGCCTCGGTGCTGGGCGCGATTGCGCTCAACCTGGTGATCGCCTTGAACCATCGGCCCGGACGTTACATGGCAGTATGAGTGCGGATGCGCGGATGCCGCTTGCGGCATCCGCGCATCAACGGTGGATCACAACCATCAGTGCCTTCGCTTCGGTTTTCCCATTGTTTCGAATCGCGTGTGTTTTGTCGGCCTGATAGCGCGCGGTGGCGCCAGCCTTGAGTTTCCTGGTGTCAGCGCCGACCTCGACCTCGAGCGCGCCGTGCAGCAGCGTCAGATGTTCCACCGTGCCCGGATCATGCGGGTTTGACACCAGCGCGCCGCCCGGCGCCAGCGTCAATTCATACCACTCGAACTTCCCTGCCAGTTCCATCGGCCCCAGTATCCGCAGCGTGTAGCCGGCATGGACGCCGGGCAGAGTCGGTGTTTCGTGCGACTCCAGAACGCGGATCGTTTCGACGTCCTTCGGCGCCGTCGACAGCAGTTCGGCGATGCCAACGCCGAGCGCATTTGCCAGTCGCCAGGCAACGGCAATGGTCGGATTGGCCTTCTCCCGCTCGATCTGCGATAGCATCGACTTCGAGACGCCGGCGGCGCGCGACAGGTCTTCCAGCGTCAGGTCGCGCTGCAGGCGCAGGCGCTGCAGCGTGGCGCCCACTTCCGGCGGGGTATTGCTCGGGCTGTTTTTTTTCATGGCTGTCTTGCAATGTTCAATGGTCGAGTCTAGTATCCATTATATTGAATATTTGTTCGTCATAACGGAATTTCGTTGGCAGCCGGGAAATGGCATCGTAACAGAAGGTATCCTTGCCCGATCGCCATTACGGGCACGCCGGCGCAAGCCAACTTCGAGGAATTGCGATGAATGCTGCAAGCAGGAATGGCCAGGCTTTTTACGCAAAACTGGCGCACGGTCTGGATGATTTGCGCCGGCAGGGCCTATACAAGCCGGAACGGGTGCTGTCGTCCCGGCAGGGCGCGGAAGTGGTGTGCGATGACGGCAAAACGCTGATCAACCTGTGCGCCAACAATTACCTCGGCCTGTCGGGCGACGAATCGATGGTGCAGGCTTCGATTGCCGCTACCGAGCAGTACGGCTACGGGCTGTCCTCGGTGCGCTTCATCTGCGGCACGCAAACCGTGCACAAGCAGTTGGAACGGGCCTTGGCCGACTTTTTGGGCATGGAAGATGCGATTCTGTACGCCGCCGCCTTCGATGCCAACGGCGGCCTGTTCGAGCCGCTGTTCGACGAGCAGGACGCGATCATCTCGGACGCGCTGAATCATGCCTCGATCATCGACGGCATCCGGCTGTCGAAGGCGGCACGCTACCGCTACCAGCACAACGACATGGCCGACCTCGGGCGGCAGTTGCAGGCCGCGTCCAGCCACCGGCACAAGATCATCGCCACCGATGGCGTGTTTTCGATGGACGGCACGATTGCGCAACTGGACCGGATTTGCGAGCTGGCCGAGCGCTACGGTGCGCTGGTGATGATCGACGATTGCCATGCCACCGGTTTCATGGGCGCCACCGGGCGCGGCACGCACGAGCATCACGGCGTGCTGGGGCGGGTCGACATCATCACCGGCACGCTGGGCAAGGCGCTCGGTGGCGCGATGGGCGGCTTTACCGCAGGGCGACGCGAAGTGATCGACACGCTGCGCCAGAAATCGCGCCCCTACCTGTTTTCCAATACGCTGGCGCCGTCAATCGCCGGCGCCTCGCTGGCGGTGCTGCAGCGCGTGTCGTCCTCGACCGAGCTGCGCGACCGGTTGCAGGCGAACACCGAGTATTTCCGCCGCCGCATCACCGAGCTTGGTTTCACGATCAAGCCCGGCACGCATCCGGTAGTGCCGGTGATGCTGTTCGATGCAGTGCTGGCGCAAAAATTTGCGCAGCGCCTGTACGAGCTGGGGGTGTTGGCCACCGGCTTCTTTTATCCCGTGGTGCCGATGGGGCAGGCGCGGGTGCGGGTGCAACTGTCGGCCGCGCATACGACTGAACAACTGGAGCGGGCGCTGGCGGGGTTCGCACAGGCGGGGGCCGAACTCGGCCTGCTGGGAAATCGGGAGGGCAACTGATGGAACGGGTATTGGTGATCGGTGCCAACGGCCAGATCGGCAGCGAGCTGACGGCGGCGCTGGCCGCACGGCACGGCGCGCAGAACGTTATTGCGGCCGATATTGGCACCCACAATGTATATGCGGCGGTACGCTACCTGCAGCTTGATGTGCTGGACCGGGCGTCCTTGGCGCGGCTGGTGGCCGAGCATGGCGTCACCCGGATTTACCAGTTGGCGGCGATGCTGTCGGCCACCGGCGAGCAGGCGCCGCTGAAGGCGTGGAATCTGAACATGAACGGCTTGTTGAATGTGCTGGAGGTGGCGCGCGAACGGACCCAGGCCGGCAGGCCGCTGTCCGTATTCTGGCCATCTTCGATTGCCGTCTTCGGGCCGAACACGCCGCCTGTCGGAACGCCGCAAACCACCGTGATGGACCCGAACACGATGTACGGCATCAGCAAGCTGGCCGGCGAGCGCCTGTGCGAATACTATTTCCGGCACTATGGCGTGGACGTGCGCAGCATTCGGTACCCAGGCGTCATCAGTTATCAATCGCCGCCCGGCGGCGGCACCACCGATTACGCGATCGCGATGCTGCATGCGGCGGCGGCGGGCGAGAAATACACCTGCTTTCTCGGCCCCGACAGCACGCTGCCGATGATCTACATGCCCGACGCCTTGCGGGCGACGCTGGAATTGATGGCAGCCCCGGTCGAAAAAATCCGCATTCGCTCGGCCTACAACGTCGCCGGCGCCAGCTTCAGCCCGCGCCAATTGGCGCAGCAGATCGCGTGCCGGCTGCCGCAATTCGAGGTGAATTATCAGCCGGATGAGCGCCAGGCCATCGCCGACAGTTGGCCGCACAGCATCGACGACAGCGCCGCGCGCGCCGACTGGGGCTGGCAGGCGGCGATCGGGCTGGAACAGATGGTGGCCGACATGCTGGCCCACATCGCGGTGGCGCCGCAAGCGCTGACGCACGCGGCCTGACCCCCGACCGATCGCCGGGCTGGTGCAGATTCCGTGCATCGAGCGCAACGGGCTGGGCGCGGTGAAGGCGATCGCGGCGGCTTCGCTGGCCGTCAAGGGTGACGGCCGGCACCACATCAGCTTCGACCGGGTGGTCGAAACCATGCGCCAGACTGGTGCCGACATGATGAGCAAGTACAAGAAAGCGTCGGAAGGTGGCTTGGCATTGCGGGCCGTTTCGGTGAATTATCCGGCTTGTTGAGTTTATCTCGAGTACTCCTTTCGGAGCATTGACTGGGCGGATCGGACTGGTAAGGTGAATCCTCTGATTCAATCTGGAAATCACCATGTACATAGCCTGCAGCGCTGAAGTCTGCCTCGAGAATCCCGCATCGGGCACCCGTCGCCGAAACGTCTGGACGCTATTTCTTGCGCTCATGACGCTGCTGGCGCTGTTATTGGCCGGAACCGCCCGGGCTGGCGACCCGTTCGACGATGCGCGCTATGCGATTGGCATCAAGGACAACGCCACCGCGCTGCGCCTGATCGACAGCGGTCAATTCGATCTCAACATGCAGAATGGCGAGGGCAATACGCTGTTGAGTTTTGCGGTCGCGGACGGCAATCTTGCTATGGTCGATGCGCTGCTCGTGCGTGGCGCCGATCCAGCCATCAAGAACAAGCTTGGCATGACTTCACTGGATCGCGCGATCGGGACCATGGTCTCGGTCCGCCTCAAGCAGGCGATGGACGCGAAGGCGGGCGCCGGCGGAATCGGCAAGCAGCCACCTGCGCGTACCGGAACCGGAGATTTCGACAAGGTTCGCATGGCCATCGGCAGCCACTACAATGCGGTCGCCATCGCCGAGCTGGACAAGGGCATCGACGTCAACATGCAGAACAACGAGGGCTTTACCTTGTTGCACTTTGCTTCCAAAGATGGCAATTTGGTCATGGTGGAGGAACTGCTGCGGCGCGGGGCCAATCCCGACATCAAGGTCACGTCTGGCCAAACCGCGCTGGATATGGCGATTGGCACCATGGTCGCGGCGCGCCTGAAGGCGGCGGGTGGCAAACCCGGAATTGCCGCGAACGAGATCAAGTCGGCCACGACGGCGCTGGCGCAGAAAGCCGCTCCGGAAAAAACCAGTTCCAGCCCGGCGCGGGAGTCGCCGTATGCCAAGCTATGCGCCAGCCGCCACTACTCCTCGTCGGCACTATGCAGTGATTCCACCTGCAAGATGCGCGAATACCGCAAATGGCAGACTTGCCTGAAAACCGGCAGTTACTACTGATGATGCAGATGCCCCGCCTTGGTGGCCTGTCGGCCATCCTCGGCGCGCTGGTATTTCTGACCGTCTGGCTGCCCTTGGCCGTAATTGCTTACGCAGTGCTGAACCTGAGATGCTGCGGCCAATCCGGCACGGCCACCATGGTCACCGTGGGTGGTTGGCTGGTGGTGGCAGCCGCAACGCTGGTGCCTGCATTGCTGGCCGGGCTATTGACTGCTGTCGTGGCTGAGTTCCTGATGCGCAGACGTCCCGCTCCTTGAGGTCCGCCTCCGCAACCCTAAAGCGGGATTGTGGCTTGCGGAAGCTATAATACGGCTCCCGTTTTTGAATCCCGCTGCGCCTTGGTTGCCGGCCTGGCAGTTGGTCTGTGCATCGTTGTCTGCATCGGCCGCTGCGATCGGCCAGGCGGCGCGATGCGCGGCCCGAACCGAGCTTCGACCCTATGCAATACGTCTCCACCCGCGGCCAGTGCCCGCCGCAAGCCTTTTCCGAAATCCTGCTGGGCGGCCTGGCGCCGGATGGCGGCCTGTATCTGCCGGCGCAGTATCCGCAGGTGAGCGGCGCCGAACTCGATGCCTGGCGAGCTCTGTCCTACGCCGACCTGGCGTTTGAAATCCTGAAACGTTTCGCCACCGACATTCCGGCCGCCGACCTGAAGGCGCTGGCGCACAAGACCTACACCGCCGAGGTCTACCGCAACGCGCGTGCCGGCGACGATGCGGTACGCGTCACGCCGCTGCGCGTGCTGGAGGAATCGAATGGCAACACACTGATGCTGCAGGCGCTGTCGAATGGTCCGACGCTGGCGTTCAAGGACATGGCGATGCAGTTGCTGGGCAACCTGTTCGAGTACACGCTGGAAAGACACCATGCCGAACTGAACATCTTCGGCGCCACCTCGGGCGATACCGGCAGCGCCGCCGAGTACGCGATGCGCGGCAAGCGCGGCATCCGCGTCTTCATGCTGTCGCCGCATCGCAAGATGAGCGCGTTCCAGACCGCGCAGATGTTCAGCCTGCAGGACCCCAACATCTTCAACATCGCAGTCGAAGGCGTGTTCGACGATTGCCAGGACATGGTCAAGGCGGTTTCCAACGACCTTGAATTCAAGACGCGGCACAAGATCGGCACGGTGAATTCGATCAACTGGGCGCGGGTGGTGGCGCAGGTGGTGTACTACTTCCGCGGCTACCTGGAAGCGACCACCAGCAATGAGCAGAAAGTGTCGTTCGCGGTGCCGTCCGGTAATTTCGGCAATATCTGCGCCGGCCACATTGCGCGCATGATGGGGCTGCCGATCGACCAGCTGGTCACTGCCACCAATGAAAACGACGTGCTCGACGAATTCTTCCGCAGCGGCGTGTACCGCGTGCGCAAATCGGCCGAGACCTACCACACCAGCAGCCCGTCGATGGATATCTCGAAAGCATCGAATTTCGAGCGCTTCGTCTACGACCTGCTGGGCCGCGACGGCGCGCGCGTGCGCGCGTTGTTCCACAAGGTTGAGACCGACGGCGGTTTCGATTTGTCCGGCAAGCCCGGCAGCGACGGCGACGAATTCGCCCAGGTGGCGCAATACGGCTTCGTTTCCGGCAAGTCGACACACCAGGATCGCCTGGCCACGATCCGCGACGTGCAACAGCGCTACGGCATCACGATCGACACCCACACCGCCGATGGCGTCAAGGTCGCGCGCGAGCACCTGAAACCGGGTGTGCCAATGATCGTGCTGGAAACCGCGCTGCCGGCAAAATTCAACGAAACCATCCGCGAAGCTCTCGGGCGCGACGCCGAGCGCCCGGCCGGCTTCGAGAGCATTGAAGCCTTGCCGCAGCGCTTCGAGGTGATGGCGGCGGATGTGACGGCGATCAAGGCGTTCATTGCTTCCCGTACCGGTTTGTGACGATCGGCTCGACCGCGCAGCGGCACGTCCCAGGCCAAGCGCCCAGGCTCGAAACAAAAAAGACCCCTCGGGGTCTTTTTTGTTTTTTGGCAAGCAGATGCTGACCGGCATGAAAGCCGCCGAGGGTGGCGGAAGCGCGAGATGCCGGCAATCCGGACCAGATTCGACAACTCGCCAAGGCGGAGAGCGGACTGGCTATTTTGTTTCATTGTGGCAACTTTGCGACAGGCGATATATCATTCGCAATTCCAGGCCGACAAGAATAGTTGTCGGCTTATCGGTTCCGACATTTCGCGCCGGCCGTGCTTTGCGGCCCGCTGCATCCATGCAAGCACGCTGGCAACTCCAGCCTGACCGGATGGCGGAATCAGGCGCACGCTTTCCGAAAGGGCACCGAATGAATGCGATCAGATCGTTTGAGTGGGTTGATCTACATGCACGTGCCGTACAGATCGCCATGGTCCCGCTTCTCGCCCTGCTGATCGCAGGGGTCTACGTGCTGGTGTATGCGACCGGCGGCATCAAGTTCGTGTATTCGCACTCGATGTATTTTCCGATCCTGTTGGCCGGCTTCGTATTCGGGATTGGGGGCGGGGTTTTGGCCGGCCTGCTGGGTGGCATTGCATTGGGGCCGTTCATGCCGATCGATGTCGCCACGGGCGAACTTCAGGATACGCTCAACTGGCTGTATCGCACCGGCTTCTTTGCCCTGGTCGGGGTTGTCAGCGGTACCGCCAGCGAAAGCGCCAGATCCTATCTGCGGCATCTCAAATGGGTCGCATTGCACGATGCCGGTACGCAACTGCCGAACCGGAATGCGCTGTTCGATGCCTTGTCCAGGATGAAAAAGGAGAAGCGTGCCGCAAACTCGTCGCTCCTGGTCATTATCTCGCTGGAGAATGTGATCGAGCTGAAATCCGCATTCGGTTTCGACGTCATCGAAGAGATCATTCGGCAATCGGCCTGGCGTTACCAGGACATTTTGCCGAATAAAATTCCTGTCTATCGAATAGATACGGAGCAAATCGCGCTGCTGGTCAACTGGCAGGCAGCCGAGCAAGTGGATGCCCTGCTCGGGAAATTGGTCGACGCCACCCAACAGCCAATTGAGTTCAATGGAGTCCCCATTCATGCCGATTCACGGCTCGGCTACGTGACCTTCGGCAAGGTCGAACAGGCGCCTGAAATCTACCTGCAAAGAGCCGAATCCGCCTTGATCGCGGCCCACGAAAACGGCCTGGAATGCGTTGCCTACAGCCCGAATATCAGTATCATCGCCAGGGAAAATCTGTCCGTGCTTGGCAATTTGACGACTGCGATCGAGCAGGGGCAGTTATCGCTACACTATCAACCCAAGGTCGGCTTCGCAACCGGGCAGGTGTCCAGTGTCGAGGCGCTGATGCGCTGGCATCATCCGGAACGTGGAAACATCCCGCCAGCGGCATTCATTCCCCGTGCCGAGCAAAGCACGCTGATCCATCTAATTACCGAATTCGCGTTGGAGCAAGCGATGGAGCAAATTGTTCGCTGGAGAAAAAGCGGCATCGAGCTCCCGGTAGCCGTGAATATTTCGCCGCGCAATCTGTTGCATCCAGGATTTTCCGATCTGGTGTTGCGCCTGCTTCAGCGCTACGGGGTGAACGGCGAGTTGCTGGAACTGGAAGTCACGGAAAGTGCGCTGATGACGGACCTGGAGCAGGTGATCGTTGAACTGACCCGCTTGGCGGACGCCAAAATCATTCTCTCCATCGATGACTTCGGAACCGGATATTCATCCCTCCAGTATTTGCACAAGCTACCGATCTCCCTGATCAAGATCGATCAATCATTCGTGCGCAGACTGGGTACGGACAAGGGCGCCGCGCACATTGTCGAAGCAGCAGTGACGTTGGCTCGAAGAATGGGAATGAAGACTATCGCGGAAGGAGTGGAGACTGAAGAGGTGTACGACCTGCTGGAGAACCTTGGGTGCGACATTGCGCAAGGATTCCTGATCTCTCCGGCTTTGCCCGCGGGGGATTTTGAAAAATGGTACAAGCGCCGCGAGTCGAGCCTTTACGGTGTACGGAGTTGAGTGGCAAGAACGGCGGGCGCCAGGACGAACGGCCGCACCGGATGGGTCGGGCAGTTCGGTAGCGCCGCATGGTCCGAGGGCCCCGTTGCGCCAGCGACAGTCGATATTGCTTCAGGCTGCTCTTGCGCACCGACGCCGACGGACTATAAAGAAAAGAGCGGATGAAGTTTCATCCCGTGTCCGGGGGCTGGCAATGCTGCATCTGCCTCGGGCTCTTGATCCGGAGGGATTATGTCTCGCAAATACATCGATTGCCGGGAATTCCCGAGCGATAGCAATTGCTCCGTCGCCATGAGCGCGGATTCCGAAAAGGAACTGCTGGACGTCGCCGTGCAGCACGCGGTGGCCGTGCACCAGCACAAGGACACACCGGAGTTGCGTAGCCAATTGCGGCAATTGTTCAAGGACGGCACGCCGCCCTTGGTTGCCGAGAAGCGCGCCTAAGCTGGCATGCCGCTGATGCTGGCGCGCGTGCCAGCGCGCTGGAATGTTGAAAATCGGAACGGCAGCGCTGCCGGCGGAGAGCGTGCGTTGTCATTCCGCGCAAACAGATTTTTTCGCTCCAGGCGAGCCCTCGCTTCGTCTGCCTGTCATTTGTCGTAGCAATTTTCAAGCAGTATGTTGTATAAAATGCCTTTTGAAGCACGGATTCAACGTTATATGTCCGGAGTATATTCACCGTAACGCCGCCGTACGGTTAGTCCTGCCCACGCTGCGCAGCCATCGATCCGGTCCATCAGCACAAGTTGCCGCAGCATGCTTTACACTCCCAAGCAGTCGACGCTTTTCGGTTCTTGCCGGCCATACCCGACAGAGGGCGTGGCTCGCCGCTCACCAACAGGCGCTCGACTGAGTCCGTTTGCCGACTTTTACCGCCAAGAACTCCATTGCCATGTCCGAACCGAAACCGCCTTTGCCACCAATGCTTTCCGCGCGCCAAGCGCTCGATTTGTTGCTGGCCGGCGCGCGCCCGCTGAGCGCGAGTGAAACGGTCGCCACGCTGGAGGCCAACGGCCGCGTGCTGGCGGCTGACCAGGTGTCGCATATCGACGTACCGCCGGCCGACAACACCCAGATGGATGGCTATGCGGTGCGCGCCGCCGATTGCGCCAGCGGCACGGCGCGCCTGCGGGTGGCGCAGCGCATTCCCGCCGGGCACGTCGGCCGACCGCTACAGCCCGGCACCGCCGCCCGTATCTTCACCGGCGGGCTGATCCCGCCCGGGGCCGACGCGGTGGTGATGCAGGAAATGGCCAGCGCCGACGGCGACCATGTGACGATCAGGCACGCACCGGCGCCGGGCGAATGGATCCGCCGCGCCGGCGAGGACATCCGCGCCGGCAGCGTGATCCTGCCGGCCGGAACCAGGCTGCGGGCGCAGGAACTGGGGCTGGCGGCATCGGTCGGGCTGGCGGCGCTGCCGGTAGTGCGGCGGCTGCGGGTCGCGGTGTTTTTCACCGGCGACGAATTGGCGCTGCCGGGCGAGCCGCTGAAACCGGGCGCGATCTACAACTCCAGCCGCTACACGCTGCGCGGCCTGTTGCAAAACCTCGGCTGCGAGATCAGCGACTACGGCACCGTGCCCGATACGCTGGCGGCCACACGCGAGACGCTCTCCCGCGCCGCGCAGGAGCACGATCTGATCGTCACCTCCGGCGGCGTCTCGGTCGGCGAGGAAGACCATATCCGGCCGGCGGTGCAGGCCGAAGGGCGGCTCAACCTGTGGCAAATCGCGATCAAGCCCGGCAAGCCGCTGGCGTTCGGTGAAGTGCGCCATGCCGCTGCCGATGCCAAGGACAATGCGTTCTTTCTCGGCCTGCCCGGTAATCCGGTCTCCAGCTTCGTCACCTTCCTGCTGTTCGTCCGGCCCTTCATCCTGCGCCTGCAGGGTGTGCGGGAGGACTCCAAGGTAATGCCGCAGGGCTTCGCGCTGCGCGCCGATTTCAACTGGCCCAAGCCTGACCGCCGCAACGAATTCCTGCGCGCACGGATCAACGCCGAAGGCGGCCTCGACCTGTTCCCGAACCAGGGTTCGGCCGTCCTGACCTCGACCGTCTGGGGCGATGGCCTGATCGACAATCCGCCCGGTCGCAGCATCGCCAAGGGCGACATGGTGCGCTTCCTTCCGTTTAACGAACTGCTGTATTAATGAAACATTCGTGATGAAAATTCAACTCCGTTTTTTCGCCAGCGTGCGCGAGGCGCTCGGCATTGCCCAGGAAACCGTGACCGTGCCGCAGCAGGTGCAAAGCGTCGGTGACGTGCGCGCGTTCCTGATCGCGCGCGGCGGCGTCTGGGCGGAAGTGCTGGCCGAAGGGCGTGCGCTGCGCATGGCCTACGACCACGTAATGAGCGACGCCGATACTGCCATCCGCGAGGGCGGCGAAGTCGCATTTTTTCCGCCGGTGACGGGCGGCTGAGCCGACTGGATTATCGAAAAACATTCAAACAAACTGGAGACCGCATGACAACTGCCGCGAATATCGTCGTCGCCCTGCTGGCTGCGCTGCACTTCTATTTCCTGGTGCTGGAAATGTTTTTGTGGGAAAAGCCCGCCGGCCGCCGCGCCTTCGGTACGACCGCCGAATTTGCCACTTCGACCAAGGCGCTGGCGGCGAACCAGGGCTTGTACAACGGCTTCCTGGTGGCGGGGCTGATCTGGGGCCTGTGGCTGGGCGCCGAGGGCTTTGCGGTAAAAATCTTTTTCGTTGCTTGTATCATCGTCGCCGGCCTGTTCGGCGCCGCCACGGCCAGCCGCAAGATCCTGTTCGTGCAGGCATTGCCGGGTGCGCTTGCACTGGCCTTGCTACTGCTGTCCTGATACAACATTCGATTATTTCCAGATCATGCCCATTCGCGTCCAGACCGGGGATTTCGACCTCAACGCCGAACTGCTGCAGTTGCGCGCCGCCAATCCGAAAATCGGCGCCATCGTCAGCTTCGTCGGCACCGTGCGCGACCTCAACGATGGCGCCGGCGTGTCCGAAATGGAACTGGAACACTATCCCGGTATGACGGAAAAGGCGTTGCAGGACATCGTCGGGCAAGCACTGGCGCGCTGGAACGTGTTCGACGCGCTGGTGATCCACCGCGTCGGTCCACTCAAGCCGCAGGAACAGATCGTACTGGTGGCGGTAGCCGCCGCCCATCGCGGCGAAGCGTTCGCCGCCTGCGAATTCATCATCGATTACCTGAAAACCCAGGCGCCGTTCTGGAAAAAGGAGCAGACCGAGCAGGGCGCGCGCTGGGTCGACGCCCGCTGCAGCGACGATGCGGCGCTGGCCAAATGGGATGCCCCAGCCGGCGCCATGAAAGCGCCGCGATGAACTGGCTTGCGGTCGGACTGGGCGCGGCCTGCGGCGCATGGCTGCGCTGGGGCGTATCGACCTGGCTGAACGCCTATCACCACGCGCTGCCCTACGGCACCCTGATCGCCAACCTGGCCGGCGGCTACCTGATCGGCATTGCGGTCGGCTTTTTCGAGAAATATCCGGCGCTGCCGATCGAATGGCGGCTGCTGGTGGTGACCGGCTTTCTGGGCGGCCTGACCACCTTTTCCACCTTTTCGGCGGAAGCGATGATCCTCTTGCAGCGCGGCGAATTCGGCTGGGCGCTGGGTCACACCGCGCTGCACCTGTTCGGCTCGATCGCGCTGTGCATCGCCGGCTTTGCCACCTACCGGGCGATTGCCGGCTAAACCTTTCTTGAAAAACAAGTCCGGCGGCCTCATTTGATTTCCAGTTCATCCCGATCCGGGAAAAATTTTCTGGGAGCAATTCATGAGTCTGGACAAGATCACCACCAAGTTGCAGGAAGCGCTGGCTGACGCGCAGAGCCTGGCGGTCGGCAACGACAACCAGTACATCGAGCCGGTGCACGTGCTGTCGGCGCTGTTGAAGCAGGACGATGGCGGCGCCCGCTCGCTGCTGCAACGCGCCGGCGTCAATGTCAACGCATTGTCGAACGCGCTGCCGGGCGCGCTGGCGCGCCTGCCGAAAGTGTCCGGCACCGGCGGCGACATCAAGCCAGGGCGCGAGTTGATCGCGCTGTTGAACCTGGCCGACCGCGAGGCGCAAAAGCGTGGTGACGAATTCATCGCCAGCGAAATGGTGCTCTTGGCGCTGGCCGACGACAAATCGGAGGCCGGGCGCCTGGCGCGCGAAAACGGCCTGGAGCGCAAGGCGCTGGAAGCGGCGGTGACCGCGGTGCGCGGCGGTGCCGGCGTGTCGTCGGCGGACGCCGAAGGCCAGCGCGAGGCGCTGAAGAAATACACGCTCGATCTGACCGAGCGCGCGCGCCTCGGTAAGCTCGACCCGGTGATCGGGCGCGACGACGAAATCCGGCGCGCGATTCAGGTCCTGCAGCGGCGCACCAAGAACAACCCGGTCCTGATCGGCGAACCGGGCGTCGGCAAGACCGCGATCGTCGAGGGCCTGGCGCAGCGCATCGTGAATGGTGAAGTGCCGGATTCGCTGAAAGGCAAGCGCGTGCTGTCGCTCGACATGGCGGCGCTGCTGGCTGGCGCCAAGTATCGCGGCGAGTTCGAGGAACGCCTGAAGGCGGTGCTGCACGAACTGGCGCAGGACGAAGGGCAGACCATCGTCTTCATCGACGAATTGCATACCATGGTCGGTGCCGGCAAGGCCGAAGGCGCAATGGACGCCGGCAACATGCTGAAGCCTGCGCTGGCGCGCGGCGAACTGCACTGCGTCGGCGCCACCACGCTCGACGAATACCGCAAGTACATCGAAAAGGACGCGGCGCTGGAGCGGCGCTTCCAGAAAATTCTGGTCGACGAGCCGAGCGTCGAGGCGACCATTGCGATCCTGCGCGGTCTGCAGGAAAAATACGAGGTGCACCACAAGGTCGAGATCACCGATCCGGCGATCGTCGCTGCGGCCGAGTTGAGCCACCGCTACATCACCGGCCGCTTCCTGCCGGACAAGGCGATCGACCTGATCGACGAAGCCGCCTCCAAGATCAAGATCGAGATGGATTCCAAGCCGGAAGTGATGGACCGGCTCGACCGCCGCCTGATCCAGTTGAAGATCGAGCGCGAGGCTGTGAAAAAGGAAACCGACGAAGCTTCGATGAAGCGGCTGGCGCTGATCGAAGACGAAATCGGCAAGCTGCAGCAGGAGTATGCCGACCTGGAAGAAGTCTGGAAGGCGGAAAAATCGGTGGTGCAGGGCGGCGCCCACATCAAGGAAGAAATCGAGAAAGCGACCCAGCAGATGGAGGACGCCAAGCGCAAGAGCGACTGGCAGAAAGCCGCCGAGATCGAGTATGGCCGGCTGCCCGAGCTGAAGGCGCAACTGAAGCAGGCCGAGAGCAGCGAGGCTGAGGATACCAGGCCGAAGCTGCTGCGCACGCAAGTGGGCGCCGAGGAAATCGCCGAGGTGGTGTCGCGCGCCACCGGCATTCCGGTGTCGCGCATGATGCAGGGAGAGCGCGACAAACTGGTGCACATGGAAGACGAGTTGCACAAGCGCGTGGTGGGGCAGGACGAGGCGATCGTCGCGGTGTCGGACGCGATCCGCCGTTCGCGCGCCGGCCTGGGCGACCCGAGCCGGCCGTACGGCTCGTTCATGTTCCTGGGGCCGACCGGGGTCGGCAAGACCGAACTGTGCAAGGCGCTGGCTGCATTCCTGTTCGATACCGACGAAGCAATGATCCGTATCGACATGAGCGAATTCATGGAGAAGCATTCGGTCGCGCGCCTGATCGGCGCGCCGCCCGGCTATGTCGGCTACGAAGAGGGTGGCTACCTGACCGAGGCGGTGCGCAGGAAACCCTACAGCGTGATCCTGCTCGATGAAGTAGAAAAAGCCCACCACGACGTCTTCAACGTGCTGCTGCAGGTGCTGGATGACGGCCGCATGACCGACGGCCAGGGCCGCACCGTCGACTTCAAGAACACGGTGATCGTGATGACCTCCAACCTCGGTTCGCATCGGATCCAGGCAATGGAGGGCAGCGACCCGTCGCTGGTGAAGCTGGAGGTGATGGCCGAAGTGCGCAACCATTTCCGGCCGGAGTTCATCAACCGCATCGACGAGATCGTGGTGTTCCATGCACTGGACGAAAAGAACATCGGCGCGATCGCGAAGATCCAGTTGCACATCCTGGAGCAGCGTCTGGCGCGGATGGAAATGCGGCTGGAGGTGTCCGACGCCGCGCTGCAGAAGGTGGCCGAGGCCGGCTTCGATCCGGTGTATGGCGCGCGGCCGTTGAAGCGGGCGATCCAGCAGCAGATAGAGAACCCGCTGTCGAAGCTGATCCTGGAAGGGAAGTTCGGCCCGAAGGACGTGATACGGGTCGGCGTCGTGCAGGGTGCGCTGGCGTTCGAAAAGGGCGCATAGCAGGTTTGCCGCGCAAGCAACAGGCCGCCGGTCGGGTGAACGACCGGCGGCCTGTTTTTGTCTCGCGCCGAGGCCGGGAATCAGGCCAGCCAGGCGAACCCGATCCGGTTGATGATGGCGCCGCCCGCGACCAGCCAGGCGAACAGCAAGCCCGCCAGCAACAGGGGCTTGGCACCGGCGCGGCGAATCGCCGATAGATGAGTGGAGAGCCCGAGCGCGGCCATGGCCATGGTCAGCAGTGCCGTATCGAAATCCACCGCGCGCGCCACCAGCGACGGCGGCAGCAGCGCCAGCGAATTCAGGCCGCATACCGCGACGAAGGCAAACGCGAACCACGGGATCGTGATGCGGCCGGCGCCGGCAGCCGGATTGGCGGCGCCGCGCGCGCCATAGGCGGATGTTTGCGACCTGGCCAGATACACCGCAAGGCCGAGCAGAAACGGCGCCAGCATCATGACCCGCACCATTTTGGCGATCACCGCGGTGTTCGCCGCGTCCTCGCTGAGCGCCTGCGCGGCCGCCACCACCTGCGCCACCTCATGGATGGTGGAGCCCGCATACACGCCGTAATCGAAGGCTGAAGTGCCCATCACCTGCCATTGCAGGTTGAGCCGGTACAGCAGCGGATAGAGAAAAATCGACAGGGTGCCGAACACGACCACCGTCGACACCGCCACCGTTACCTGCTCGGAACGTGCACGCAATACGGGTTCGGTAGCCAGCACGGCGGCCGCGCCGCAAATCGAGCTGCCGGCACCGATCAGCACGACGGTATTGCGGTCCAGCTTGAACAGCCGGGTGCCGAGCAGCAGCGCCAGCCCGAACGTCGAGCCGAGCACCAGCGCGTCGATCATGACGCCGGCGATGCCGACCTGGCCGATGTCCTGGAAGCTGAGCCGAAAGCCGTACAGGATGATCCCAAGGCGCAGCAGGCTTTGCTTTGAAAATGTGACGCCAGCCCCGCAGCGGGCGGCAATCCGCGGAAACACCGTATTTCCGCCCACGATGCCGAGGATAATGGCCACGGTCAAAGGCGACAAGCCGTGCGACTGGAACCAGGCAAGTTCGCCCAGCGTGGTTGCCGCCGCCGCCAGCAAGCCGCACAGCAGCAGGCCGGGAGCCAATCCGCCCAGGTGCGCGGCCAGCGCGCCGGTATTGCGCCCGGTGTTCGCGATGCTTGGCTTCGATTCAACCGCGTCCATGTTCTTCCCCTGTTGATGATGGTCATCAAAAAGCCGGTATGGAGCGCAGTGTAGGGGACTATGAACAAATAATAAAACGAGTTATATTTGTACAATTAACTTATTTTATAAATTAATGACGGATTCAGAGCATGCGCCTGACACTGCGGCAACTACAGATTTTTACGGCGGTGGCGCAGGCCGGCAGCACGGCTGCCGGAGCCGACGCGGTGGCCTTGTCGCAATCGGCGGCCAGCGCCGCCCTGAACGAGCTGGAAGGGCTGCTGGATACGCGGCTGTTCGACCGGGTCGGCAAGCGCCTGCTGCTGAACGACAACGGCCGGCTGCTGCTGCCGCAGGCCAGGCAGATGCTGGACGCGGCGGCCGCGATCGAGCAGCAGTTCGGTGCCGCCGATGCGGCCGGCGGGCTTGGGTTGCACATCGGCGCCAGCACGACGATCGGTATCCATGTATTGCCGCGCATTCTGGCCGAGCTGGATGCCGGCAGTGGCGGCATGCGGGCTCGCGTGACGATTGCCAACACGGCCGAAATCGCGGCGGCAGTGGCCAATTTCGAGCTGGATGCCGGTTTGATCGAAGGGCCTTGCCACCAGCCGGAACTGCATGTCGAGCCGTGGATCGGGGATGAACTGATCATCGTTGCCGCTCCGGATCATCCGATTATGGGCGGCCGGCCAGAGCGCAAGGTGCCGTTGGCAGCGTTGCGCACCGCCGAATGGCTGCTGCGCGAGCCGGGCTCGGGCACCCGGGAAGCGGTCGAGCACGCGTTGATGCCCCACTTGCATCATGTGCAGCCGGCCGGAGAGCTGGGTAATTCGGAGGCGATCAAGCACGCGGTAGCGGCCGGGCTGGGGATCGCCTGCCTGTCGCGCCTGGTGGTGGCGGACTTTCTGGCGAGCGGCCGCCTGCTTGAATTGCGCACGCCCTTGCCGCCGCTGACGCGGCGTTTTTCGTTGATCTACAACCGCCACAAATTCCTGTCCACGCGCCTGCTGGCCTTGCTGGCGGTTTGCCGCCAAACGGATTGATCGATGCCGCAAGCCGCCGGCAAGCGCCGGGGAGCGCGCCTTACTTCGGGCTTGCCGTGAAAAACGCCGACGGCGACTGGCCGAAGGTTTTCTTGAACATCGCCGAAAACGCCGACTGGCTGGCGTAGCCGAGTTCCGCCGCCACCTGCGACAGCGGCCGGCCGCGCGCGATCATCGGCGCCGCGTGCGCCAGCCGCACTTGCTGGCGCCAGGCGCGAAAGCTCATGCCGAGTTCGCGCTCGAACAGTCGCGCCAGCGTGCGTGGCGAGGCGCCGGCGCGCAGCGCCCATTGGTCGAGGGTGTGCGTGGCGGCGGGATCGGCGATCAACATCTCGCACAGCGCTTTCAGGCGCTTGTCGGCCGGCAGCGGCACGCAGATCGGCAGGGTGGGCAGGCGCGCCAGTTCGTCCAGGATCAGGCTGCGCAGCAGGCTTTCGCGGCGGCCGATGCCGTCGCCATCGGCCAGCGCAACGATCAGTTCGCGCAGCAGCGGCGATACCTCCAGCACCCTGCAGTCGGCGCCGGCAAACGGCGCGTGTTGGGAATCGACGTACAGCACGCGCAGCCGGGTCTGTTCCAGCGTGGTGATTTCATGCGTCAGGTCGGGCGGAATCCAGATCGCGCGCAGCGGCGGCACGATCCAACTGCTGTTGCCGGCGGTGACGCGCACGATGCCCTCCAGCGCGTAAGTCACCTGGCCCCAGGCATGGCTGTGCGCGCGCAACTGCCGTTCGCGTTCCAGGTCGCGTGCCAGCAGCCGCAGCGGGCGCCGCGCATCGGGCTCGAAACCGGGCGGGCGCGGGGTGGTGTGGGTCAGGGGTTGAACCGGCATGGCGATGGTTTGGCTGGTTTTCGATAGAAATTGTCGTTCTATCTTAAAACAGACGTTCGCTTTTTGCCTACACTGAGGCATTCCGCTGCTTTTGAGAGAAATGTATGGCAACTGCTACACCCGGCTTGCGCCAGGACGCCAAGGTGATCGGACTGGTCGGGGCCGCGCACGGCGTTTCGCATTTCTTTCATCTGATTCTGGCGCCGCTGTTTCCGTGGCTGAAGGAAGCGTTCAGCCTGTCGTATGCGGAGCTCGGCTTTCTGATGACGGTGTTTTTCATCGTCTCCGGCGTCGGCCAGGCGCTGGCCGGTTTCGTGGTCGATCGTTTCTCCGCGCGCACCGTGCTGTTCTTCGGCCTCGGCTGTCTGGCGGTATCGGCGCTGTCGCTGTCGGTCGCGCAGAATTATCCGATGCTGCTGGCCGGCTCGATGCTGGCTGGACTCGGCAACAGCGTATTCCATCCGGCCGACTTCACCCTCCTCAACAAGCGGGTTTCCGGCACGCGCCTGGGGCATGCGTTTTCGGTGCACGGCATTTCCGGCAACCTGGGCTGGGCGGCGGCGCCGATCTTCCTGGCCGGCATCGCCAGTCTGTCGAACTGGCGCATGGCCCTATTCGCAGCCGCCTTCATCCCGCTGGCGGTGCTGCTGGTGCTGGTGTCGTGTCGCGACCTGCTGGCGACGCCGGCCGTGCAAGCCGGCGTCGCCGGCCCTCACGCGAGCGCGCAGCCGAAGGTGGATGTGCTCGGTTTTTTGCGGCTGCCGGAAATCTGGATGTGTTTTGCCTTCTTCGTCATCAACGCGATGGCGCTGGGCGGCATCCAGAGCTTTTCCTCGACCAGCCTACGCGACCTGTACGGCATGCCGCTGGCCTGGGCCACGACCGGCTTTACCGCCTACATGCTGGCCTCGGCGGTGGGCATGGTGGTGGGCGGGTTCGCCGCCTCGAAGAGCGAGCGTCCCGACCGCATCATCGCCTTGTCGCTGGCCGCTTCCGGCGTGATGGCGCTGCTGATCGCGCCCGGCGCGGTGCCGGCGCTGTTGGCAATCGTGCTGATGGGCGGGGTCGGTTTCGGCGCCGGCGTGGCGGGGCCGTCGCGCGACCTGATGATTCGCGCGGCGGCGCCGAAGAACGCCACCGGCCGTGTGTACGGCGTGGTCTACTCCGGCAATGACATCGGGCTGGCGTTTTCGCCATTGATGTTCGGCGCGATGATGGATAACAGTCACCCGGCCTGGGTGTTCGTGCTGATCGGCGCCTTCCAGTTCCTGGCGATCCTGACCGCGCTGCGGGTCGGCACCAATACCGCGCGCAAAAACGCGTTTGACGCGCAAGCCGCTTGAAGCCGTGCCCCAGGCGCGGCAGGGGCATTTATAATCGGCGCCTGATCGTTTGAGTGAATCGGAAAAGAACCATGTCTTTTGCTACCTGCGATATCTGCGATGCCCACGAGGATAAGCTGACCAGCTCCGGGCTGGCGGTGCTACCGCCGGTATTTGCGGCGTTTGGCGCCCGGCCGAAGTTCGCCGGCCCGGCCACCACGCTGAAGGTGTTCGAGGACAACGCACTGGTGCGCGCCACGCTGGAAACCCCCGGTAACGGCCACGTGCTGGTGATCGATGGCGGCGGCAGCCGGCGCTGCGCGCTGGTCGGCGGCAACCTCGGCCAACTGGCGGAAAAAAACGGCTGGGCCGGCATCGTCGTCGACGGCTGCATCCGCGATGCCGAAGAACTGAACGCCTGCCAGATCGGCGTGCGGGCGCTGGCCACACATCCACGCCGGGGCGCCAAGGCCGGCGCTGGCGAGCGCGACCTGCGGGTCACGATTGCCGGCGTCGCGGTCGACCCCGGCAACTGGATTTATGCGGATGCGGATGGGGTGCTGGTGGCGCTGGAAAAACTGGCGTAGCTCGCGCACCGCTTCTTCGCCTGCTCCGGATACTCCCAGTCATTCAGTCTGATCCCGGGCGTGGTCTTGGCGATTTTTTAGCATACTGTCGATTCTGGCGTTAGCCGAAGCGGTAAGCAGACAGCGTGGTTTCCATCACGCGGTCGGAAAACACGCGCCGCCCGCTGCCTTCAGGACCCGCGCCGGCCGCCACCATCAGCGGCAGCAGGTGTTCCTCGGCACGCGGCGGATGCGACAGGCGCGCCGACGGCGCCTGCGCCCATTGCCGCAATAGCGCGTCGCGCTGCGCCGGCGCCGACTCCACCGCCGCCGTCAGCCAGCGGTCGAACTCGTCGGAAATCGGCCCGAAGCGCGGGTCGCCGTAGCCGCGCATGTTGTGGAAACTCATGCCGCTGCCGACGATCAGCACGCCCTCGTCGCGCAGCGGTGCCAGCGCGCGGCCCGCGTCCAGGTGCGCCTGCGGGTCGAGATCGGTGCGCAGCGACAGTTGCACCACCGGGATGTCGGCCTTGGGGAACATCAGCTTCAAGGGAACGAACATGCCGTGGTCGAAACCGCGCGCCGCGTCCTGCCGCGAGACAACGCCGGCCTGGCTCAGCAGCTCGGTGATGCGCGCCGCCAGCGCCGGGCTGCCGGGCGCGCCGTAGCGCAATTCGTAGGTATGGCGCGGGAAGCCGGAATAGTCATAGATCAACTCCGGCTGCGCGCCGCTGGTGACGCTGAATTGCCGCCCCAGCCAGTGCGCCGAGACCAGCACGATGGCGCGCGGCGGCGGCAGCGTATCGGCCACGCCCTTGAGGAAGTCGGCCATGCGGTTCCAGGTGGCCGGCGGGTTCCAGTCCATGAAGAAGCAGGGGCCCGCGCCGTGCGGGATGAACAGCGTCGGCATGCGTGCCGGCGCCGGAGTTGAGTTGGTCGACATAGGGGTTCTCCGGTCTGAGGGGATCATGAGCTACAGTATAATTTTCGATTGAATGCAAGAGAATCCCTCAAAAACAGCGATGACTTATTACCAGGAGTAGGAGCTGATGCTGGATCGCGTCACTGGAATGCGCGTCTTCGTGCGCGCCGCCAGCGCCGGCAGCCTGTCGGCCGCCGCCCGCCACCTCGGCATGTCGCCGGCGATGGCGACCAAGCACGTCGACGCGCTGGAGACGCACCTCGGCGTCAAGCTGTTCCACCGCACCACGCGCCGGCTGAGCCTGACCGAAGCCGGCAGCGGCTATCTCGATGCCTGCCAACGCATCCTGCCGGAAATCGACGAAGCCGAGGCCAATGCCGCCTCGCAGCGGATCGAGGCCAGCGGCCTGCTGCGCATGAATGTGCCGCTGTCCTTCGGCACGCTGTTCGTCGCGCCGCTGCTGCCCGAATTCAGCCGCCGCCATCCGGCGGTCAAGGTCGAGTTGGGCTTGAACGACAGCCAGGTCGACTTGCTCGACGGCGGCTGGGACATGGGCATACGCGTCGGCCGGCTGGGCGACCTCCCGCTGCAGGCGCGCAAGCTGGGTGATTGCGACATGGTGCTGTGCGCCGCACCCGGCTATCTGGACCGGCGCGGGATGCCGCGCCGCGTCGCCGAACTGGCCCAGCACAACTGCCTGGGCTATACGCTGTCGTCCTGGGTCGGCAGCAAGGAATGGGCGTTCGGCCGCGACGGCGACGTACGGGTGGCGATCAGCGGCGATCTGATGGCCAACAATGGCGAAGCCCTGCTGGCAGCAGCGCTCGGCGGCCAGGGCCTGATCTACCAGCCGCAGTTCGTGGTGGGCGCCGCCGTGCGGCGCGGCGATCTGCTGGCGATCGAGCTGGACCATCCGCCATTCGCGCTGGGTGGCATCCACGTGCTGTATCCGCCGGAGCGGCGGCCGCCGGCCAAGGTGCGGGTGATGATCGACTACCTGGTCGAGGTTTTCCGCCAACCGGCGTGGCAGGAGGTCGCGCGCTCCCGCACTCGGCTTCGGCAACCTGAAGAAAACAGTCTTGAATAGAAACCGGGAGCGTTCCGAAACAAGCCTGCTGCAATCACACGCATTCGGGTTGTGGCGGAACCAGTGCCCGCTGCCTGCAAGCCGGCGCTTGGCACCGGCGGTTTGTCGCGCGAGCGATTACCGCCGGTCTTCCTTTAACGTGACCGTCTTGTCTTTCGGAGTGGGAGAGAAATGATAGTAAAGACCATTCAGATACTCCGTAACGGCGGCGATATCTTCATTGTTCCAGCCGAGTCCCGTATTGCTTTGCCAGCGACGGACCTGCTTGGTCAGGCTCCCCCAGTCTTTCGCCAGCCGCTGGTCGCGCCAATGTACTTGCGTCGTATGACAGGCGATGCAATGGGTCGTATATAGCAATTCGCCACGCGACTTTTCAGCTTCGGATGCGGCATGTAGGTTTACGCAGGTGAGGGTGAGAATACCTGCTGCCAGAACTTTTCGGCATGAGCACTTATCCACTTGAACACTCCTGTTTTCCTGTTGTTGATCGCCAGGGATCGGCCAACTGGGTTCCTGCGCGAGACCTCGCCTCCTGACCATCCGGCTGCCACGTTCCGAGCCGCTCTTATGCGCTGGCGGCGTTCAACAAGTCGATATCGGCAGCCGACAGGCCGAGCCGAACCGCCCGGATCAGGCTGTCGACCTGTTCCACTGTGGTGGCGCTGGCAATCGGCGCAGTGACGCCAGGGCGCGCGATCAGCCATGCCAGCGCCACCTCGGCCGGCGCCGCGCCGTGCGCGCCAGCGACGGTATCCAGCGCAGCCAGGATGCGCAAGCCGCGCGCATCGAGATACTTGCTGACGCGCTGGCCGCGCACGCTCTTGTTCAAATCGTCCTTGGAGCGATATTTGCCGGACAGGAAGCCCGAGGCCAGGCTGTAGTAGGTGATGACGCCCAGGCCCTCGGCCAGGCACAGGTCGCGCAGCGCGCCTTCAAATCCGCTGCGGTCATACAAGTTGTATTCGGGCTGCAAGACTTCATAGCGCGGCAGGCTCTTTTCCGCCGACACCGCGAGCGCCTCACGTAATTGCGCGGCGTCATAGTTGGAACAGCCGATCGCGCGCACCTTGCCCTGCCGGATCAAGGTCTCATAGGCGCGCAGGGTTTCCTCGATCGGCGTGTCGGGATCGGGACGATGGCTCAGGTACAGGTCGATGTGATCGGTCTGCAGCCGCCGCAGCGAATCCTCGACCTTGGCCATGATGGCGCTGGCCGCCAGCCCCTTGCCGCCCGAGCCGCCGAGCCAGCCGACCTTGGTGATGATGACCATCTTGTCGCGTCGTTCGGGCGAGGCCTTGAGCCAGTTGCCGATGATGGTTTCCGATTCGCCGCCCTGGTTGCCCGGAACCCAGGCCGAGTAGGCATCGGCGGTGTCGATCGCGTTCAGGCCGGCATCGACGAAGCGGTCGAGCAGCTTGAACGAGGTGGCCTGGTCGGCGGTCCAGCCGAAGACGTTGCCGCCGAAGACTAGCGGGGCGATTTCGAGGCCGGTACGGCCGAGCTGGCGTCGCTTCATGGTGGTTCCTTATGCTGTAGGTGGAGAGGGGCTTCGATCCTTTTCCCGGGCTGCAATGCCGCCGGATGGATGGCAGCCTGAGGATCATCTGCAAGGATAGGGCGTTTTTGCTGCGGCCACAGGAGCGGCGCCGAATGAGACCATTCGGAAACGGCAGCGTAAGGTCGGGCGTGTCGACTGCCGGCTGCTTTCAGGATTGCGGTTTTGCTGGCGGTTTCCCGACAGCCTCCCGGTGCCAGGAACAAGGCGCGCAGGTTCCGTGTTTGCGTGACGAGGAAATATTTCCTAGCATGGGATCTTCAGGCGTTTTACTGAATTCAAACGGGCGCCGCCGCCGGTCCCGGAAAAAGAAAGGGCAATCCCATGCACAGTATTTCGTTCAGCGTCGAGGCGTCGGTCTGCACCATCACGCTCAACCGGCCCGGCAAGCGCAACGCCGTCAACGGCCCGATGGCGGCCGAACTGCGCGCCGCGTTCGAGCGCTTTGAAGCCGACGATACCTTGCGCGTCGCGATACTAACCGGCGCCGGCGGCAATTTTTGCGCCGGCGCCGACCTGGGCGCGATCGCCGATCCGGCCTTGCGCAACGAACTCGACCCCGAGGGCGGCGGCAGCGGCCCGATGGGACCGACCCGCATGGCCTTGAGCAAACCGCTGATCGCCGCGGTCAACGGCCACGCGGTCGCCGGCGGCCTGGAACTGGCCTTGCTGGCCGACCTGCGGGTGGCTGACGAGGATGCGGTATTCGGCGTGTTTTGCCGGCGCTGGGGCGTGCCGCTGATCGACGGTGGCACCGTGCGCCTCCCGCGCATCGTCGGCATGGGACGCGCGCTTGACCTGATCCTGACCGGGCGCCCGGTGGCGGCCAACGAAGCGCTCGGCATGGGCCTGGTCAACCGCGTCACGCCAGCCGGCGGCGCGCTGGCGGTGGCGCAGGACCTGGCGCGCCAGATCGCGGCCTTTCCGCAGCAATGCATGCTGGCCGATCGCCGCTCCGCCTATGAACAGTGGGACCTGCCCTTGTCGGAGGCGCTGCGCCGCGAAGGGGCGCAGGGGGTGCCGATCGTCTTTGCCGAGGGCGAGGCGGGCGCCGCTCGCTTTGCGCAGGGGGCCGGGCGGCACGGTCGTTTCGGCAACTGATTTTTGCGGCTGAAAACATGCGATGAAGAGTGAAACCAGGGGCAGAGTAATTTTCGCAAAAAGTCGCGAAAAAACTCAGACACTCAATAACTCGGTACCCGCTGGCGGATGCCAGTTTCATATACTACTGATAATGACATTCAATTCCGCATGTAAATTCTGTATTTGTTAAATATACCCCTATGTCAAGCCAATAAACCAATCATCCGTCGCCAACCCTCCGCTACTCATAGCAGCTCCACGTCCGGCAAATTCAGGTAACAGCTTTCGCGCGTGCTGGCGACGAAATCGGCCAGATACGGCTTGGCCGACAACTCCGGCAGGCAGGCGGCGTACAGCCGGCCGGTCAAGCCCTCTGGCGTGATGCGCTTGGCCAGCACGTAGTCGCGGTCCAGGTAATTCTGCGCGGCCCAGATCGGCAGCGTGGCGATGCCGCGCCGGCTGGCCACCAGTTGCAGCATCGCCACCGTCAGTTCGGTGGTCCGGCGCGCCGCCGCCTGCACGCCGGCCGGCTGCAGCACTTGCCGCACCACGTCGAGCATCTCGTCCGGCACCGGGTAGGTGATCAGGGTGTCGCTGGCGAAATCCTCGGCCGTCAGGTAGTCGCGTCCGGCCAGCGGGTGCTCATGCGCGATCAGCGCCACGATCTCGAAGCGGAACAGCGGATGGTAATCGACCGTCTCGTCCGGGTCGATTTCCGAGACGATCGCGATGTCTGCGCGGTGTTCGTACAACAGGCCGACCGGATCGGCCTGGAAGCCGGACACGATATCCAGCTCCACCTCGGGCCAGCGCAAACGGAACACGTCCATCGCCGGCATCAGCCAGTCGAAGCAGGTGTGGCATTCGACCGCGATCCGCAACTGGCCGGCGGTGCCCTGGTTCAGGCGCGCCAGATCGCGCTCGGCTTCCTCCACCTGCGGCAGGGTGGCGTCGGCCAGACGCAGCAGCCGCTCGCCGGCCGGGGTGAAGCGCACCGGTACCGATTTGCGCTCGAACAGCGCGATGCCGTGGTGCTCCTCCAGTTGCTTGATCTGGTGCGACAGCGCCGATTGCGTCAGGTTGAGCAAAGTGGCGGCGCGCAGCAGGTTGCCGGCTTCGCGCAGCGCGACCAGGGTTTTCAGGTGACGCAGTTCCAGGATCGAGGACATGGCAATAGATGTATGAATGAAATTCAATATGATTCGCAATATTTCTCGTTTGAATCATAAATGACCGTAGTCCATCATGGCAAGCATCGAACATCGTCTTTGGAGCAGCCATGGCAATCGCACACACCCTGGGTTTTCCGCGCATCGGCGCGCAACGCGAGCTGAAATTCGCACTGGAATCGTTCTGGCGCGGTGAAATCACCGAAGCGGTGCTGCACAACACCGGCCACGAATTGCGCGCGCGCCACTGGGCGGCGCAGCGGGCCGCCAGGCTGGATTTCGTCACGGTCGGCGATTTCGCCTGGTACGACCAGGTGCTGAATACGCTGGCGCTGCTGGGCGCAACGCCGGCGCGCTTTCCATTGACGGCGCCGCTCACCTTGTCCGATTACTTCACGATGGCGCGCGGCAGCGAGCGCCACTTCGCGATGGAAATGACCAAGTGGTTCGATACCAATTACCACTACTTGGTGCCGGAATGGACCGCCGACCTGCGCTTCGATGGCGGCGTCGACTGGCTGTTCGACGAAGTGGCGGAAGCGGCGGCGCTCGGCCATCGCGCCAAGGCGGTGCTGCTGGGGCCGCTGTCGCTGCTGTACCTGGGCAAGATCAAGTTTGGCCTGGCGCACAAGCTCGACCTGCTGCCGCGCGTGCTGGCCGCTTACCAAAGGGTCTTGCAGCGCCTGCGTGACGCCGGCATCGAATGGGTGCAGATCGACGAGCCGATCCTGGCGCTGGAACTGGACGTGACCTGGCGCGCGGCGTTTGCGCCGGCCTACGCCGTGCTGGCGCAAGGTGCGCCGAAGATTCTGCTGGCCACCTATTTCGACGAAGTGCGCGAGCATGCCGCCTTGCTGCGCGAGCTGCCGGTGGCCGGCGTGCACCTGGACTTGGTGCGCGGCGCCGATCAGCTCGATGTTTTCCTGCCTGACTGGCCGGCCGACCGGGTGCTGTCGGCAGGCGTGATCGACGGCCGCAACATCTGGCGCGCCGACCTCGAGCGCTTGCTGGCCGTGCTGGAGCCGCTCAAGGCGTGCCTCGGCGAGCGGCTGTGGGTGGCGCCGAGCTGCTCGCTGCTGCACGTGCCGGTCGATCTGGCGCAGGAAAGCGCGCTCGACGACGAGCTGAAAGGCTGGTTGGCATTCGCCCTGCAGAAGCTGGACGAGGTGGCGGCACTGGCGCGCCGCTTGGACGGCGACGTCGCCGGCACCGAGCAGGCGTTCGCGGCAGCGCGCGCCGCCGTTGCCGCGCGCCGCAGCTCGAGCCGCATCCACAACAGCCTGGTACAGAAACGCCTCGGGCAGATTGCCGACAGCGACAGCCGGCGCCATTCGGCTTTCCCGGAGCGCATCAAGGCACAGCAGGCGAAATGGCAGCTGCCGCTATTCCCCACCACCACCATCGGCTCGTTCCCGCAAACCGCCGCCATCCGCCAGGCGCGCAGCGCCCACAAGCGCGGCGAACTGAGCCACCTCGACTACCTGGAACGCATGCGCGACGAAATCCGCCTGGCGGTACAGCGCCAGGAAGAACTTGGCCTTGACGTGCTGGTGCACGGCGAAGCCGAGCGCAACGACATGGTCGAATATTTCGGCGAGCAGTTGTGGGGCTACGCCTTTACCGCCCACGGCTGGGTGCAGAGCTACGGCTCACGCTGCGTCAAGCCGCCCATCATCTACGGCGACGTCTACCGGCCGGAAGCGATGACGGTGGAGTGGAGCCGCTTCGCGCAAAGCCTGACCACCAAGCCGATGAAAGGCATGCTGACCGGCCCGGTGACGATGCTGCAATGGTCCTTCGTGCGCGACGACCAGCCGCGCGCCACCACCGCGCTGCAGATCGCGCTGGCGCTGCGCGACGAAGTGCGCGACCTGGAACAGGCCGGCATCGGCATGATCCAGATCGACGAACCGGCCTTCCGCGAGGGGTTGCCGCTGAAAAGCCGCAACTGGCGTCACTATCTCGACTGGGCAGTGCGCGCCTTCCAGATTAGCGCATCAGGCGTGGCCGACAGCACGCAGATCCACACCCACATGTGCTACTCGGAATTCAACGACATCCTGCCCTGGATCGCGGCGATGGATGCCGATGTCATCACCATCGAAACCTCGCGTTCCGACATGGAGCTGCTGGACGGCTTCGGCGAATTCGACTACCCGAACGACATCGGCCCCGGCGTCTACGACATCCATTCGCCGCGCGTGCCGCGGGTCGAAGAAATGACGCGGTTGCTGCACAAGGCGCGCGGCGTGATTCCGGATGCGAGGCTGTGGGTCAACCCGGATTGCGGACTGAAAACGCGCGGCTGGGTGGAAACTTGCGAGGCGCTGGAGAATATGGTGAAGGCGACGCGGGAATTGCGGCGTTTGGTGGAGGCCGGGGAAGGGCGGGTCAAGGCGGCTTGATGGAGGGCCACTTTTGGGGTGCTGTTCAGAACGGTTGTGCGGATTTTTTATGTTGTTTCCGGCTTGATGGCAGCTATCGACCGAGGCTGTGTGAAAGGGTCAAAAAATCTGGGCGCCGAAAAATCGACCTCTCAGATCGGCCGCTATTCAAATCTTTCAGCATTGGGAATGCTCTCGCTACCTACGAATTTTCACAAAATTTGGGTTTTCACACAGCCTCTACCCAAAGCGGCCATAGGGGCTTGCAGGAAGCGGATGTCTTAACGTTTGACATGAGGAGTGCACAAAAGGCGCAGCCTCTTTTGGGCGTTCCCTCGATGGAAGGGTTCCACGGTCTGCGCCATCCGGCTGAAATGGGGGCGACGGAAGTGCGTGCCTTTACACTGAATCCATGGGTTGAACGGGCCTGAGTCCCCTCGGGCGGGCGGGAGTCCCCGGCACAGTTGCTGGTAAGCATGATTAGGATGCCCGTAGAGCGACGTTGACAAGGCTGACATGCGCGGCCACCATAGGATATCGTCGCCAATGCCAAGCTTGGCGGCGAACTCATTGGAGAGGCTTGGCCCGCTCTGGAGTGGGGGCAAGGGTGCCGTTCAGAGCTTTCAAGGGAGTCTCATGGCTGAGAGCGACAAGGTGTTCGGGGGCTCGATTCCAAAGTTCTACGACACGCTGATGGTTCCCCTGATCTTCGAGGCCTATGCCGCCGACCTGGCGGAGCTTGTTGCTGGCTCTTCGCCCAGCTCGGTGCTTGAAACGGCGGCTGGCAGCGGCGTAGTGACGCGGGCGCTTGCATCGAAACTCAGCGCCGACGCGCGCTACGTGGTGACCGACCTCAACCAGCCCATGCTCGACTATGCCGCCACCCGGCAAGTGGCCGATAGCCGCATCGAATGGCGACAGGCGGACGCGCTCGACCTGCCGTTCGAAGATGCCTCGTTCGACGTCGTTTGCTGCCAGTTCGGCGCGATGTTCTTTCCCAGCCGTGTCGCGGGCTACGCCGAGGCGCGTCGCGTACTGAGGCCAGGCGGACGCTTTGTCTTCAGTGTCTGGGACCGCATAGAAGAAAACGCCTTTGCCGATGAGGTCACCAATGCCGTCGCCGCGGTGTTTCCGCACGACCCTCCCCGGTTCCTTGCCCGCACACCGCATGGCTATCACGATATCGCACTCATCCGCGAGGAATTGGGCCGCGCAGGGTTCGCCGATATCGCGATCAAGACGCACGAAAAGGTAAGTCGCGCGCGCTCGGCGCGTGACGCTGCCACTGCTTACTGCCTGGGAACGCCGCTGCGCAACGAAATCGAGGCGCGCGACGCCAGCTTGGTTCAGGTCGCTACGGACCGTGCGACGGTGGCGATCGCCAGCCGCCATGGAGAAGGCCCGGTGGCTGGCAAAATCCAGGCGCATGTGATTGTGGCGGCGGGATAGCGTACTGCTGGCGCCAGGTTGGTGCAGCCCGACCAACATCTGCGGCAAGCGCGGGCATCTGAGGCGCGGTGCGCCCTTGCCGGAACGCACCCGAACGCAGCCCGCCAAAACGAAATTCCGGTACCTTGTTTTCTCGGGTATGCAGCCGACGCACGCGCGTCATCCAGCCAACTATGGGCCTAGCGAGATGCCAGGAAGCCGCCTGTGGCCAGCGACTGGAACTGGCCGAAACTAGGCGTTAACCGACCTTGCGGCGCCTACCAGCAGGGCCGGCGCTTGTGCTGTGTATTTCACGCGATACGCCCTCAATAGTCGGTGGTCACGGTCAGGTGATACGGTATCGCCCCACAGGCATGCCGGTTCTGCCACAGCACATTGACCATCGCATGCTGCGAAACACCCAGATGCAGCGCCATCGCCTGCGCGCCGAGCACTGTCGCCGAGCGGATCGCGCGTTCCTCGAGGCTGTCGCGCAGGATCAGGGTATGGCTGTCGATTCTGGCCGCCAGCTCCGGCGCGAAGCGCAGGACCTTGATGGAGCGCATCACGCGCGGCATCTGGTAGCTGGCGGCGACCGTGATGTCGCACTCGACGTCGACGCCTTGTTCGAACAGGTACCCGGCAAACCACATCAGCGCGAGTTGCGCGCGCATCAGGTAGGCGTCCTGGCCATATGCCATCGGGAAGCGCCTGGCCAGCCGCTCGGCGTCGTCCGAGGTAAGGTGGCCGCTGCGGCTGGCGGCGAGCAGTTCGGCCGCCGCCTGCTCGAGCCGGTCTTCGAACAGGATTTCACGCAGGAACTGGGCGCGGCGCCTCGGCATGGCAATGTCGCCCAGGGCATCGATGAGCGGCTGCTCCCCGCCGGAACCAAGTTGCTGGCGCAGCCGAACCGGCGTCGCTTCCTCGCCCCAGACATGGTCGAGTGCTGCCTGCAGGCCGTGTGCGCCACCTTCGTCGCGCCAGTGGTAGCGCGTGATTCCGTGCGGAGTCGGGGTCCAGAACATGAAGTTCAGGCTGTTCAAGGCGATGCTGTAGGCGGCCGCGCCTTCCGGCGTCTGTCCGGCGGGCTTGCCGGAAAGGCCGACCGTCATGTGGCTGAAGCGGTCGGCGCGCGCCGGCAGCCGTGCGATCGCTTCCCGGTCGATGGCGACCAGATCGGGCTGGTAGTCGAGATCGGCCCGGGCCAGGAGGCGTTGTTTTGCGGTTTGCGGTTTGTTCATGCGGGCTCCAAGATTGCAAAGGCAAGGATACTCGACTGATGGTTTCCTTGCTACAACATGTTGCCCAAATGAAAGTTTTTGCGTAATGCCGAAAACCTGGGAAGTCCGAACCCCACTGCTGGCGGCCTCGTGGGTGATGTCGCGCCTGGAGGTGTCGTGGAACGCTGCTGGGTTGTAGCAGTTCGGTTTTTCCGCCCTGGCGGACCGTCAGGCGGCTTGCGGCACCAATGCTCCAAGCCACTGGGTTCGTATCGCGGCTTCCAATTCCTTGGCGAAGTTTCTATCGAGCGGGCGCAGTTCCGGCTTTCGCAATAGCGCCCGCAGAGCCTCCGGGTAGTCCAGCGCTTGCCAGAGCCCGAGGGTGAGCGCGTAGGTGTGCAGCAGGAGCGTGGCACCTTGGCCATGCGCCAATCCGGCAAAACGCCTTTCCAGTTCCGTACCTGCCGCGTCGAGTCCATTGGCTAGCAAGGTTTTGAAGCGGTGCATGGCCTCGACCGGCAGATTTTGCTCAAGCACGCCGTTGGCCAGGGAGGCGAGCGGGAGCAGGTCGTCCATCGTGGCGATCAGACGCACATAATTTCTGGCAAATACCGGCGCCGCCTTGGCGGGGGCGGTCGGCAATTTTCCTAGGATTACGGAAAGGGCGGCGAAGAGTTGGACAAAATCGTCTTCCAGCAGAGCGACAAAAATCTCTTCCTTGCTCCTGAAATAGCGGTACACGGTGCCTTTGGCCAGTCCCGCCAGGGTGGCGATTTCGGCAACCGGCGGCAAGTCCCGGCGCTCCCGGAACAGGCGGTGCGCCGCATCCAGGAATTCGCGGCGGCGACGATCCTTGTCGTCATCCGTCATCGCATTACGTCCCATCACGTTCCTTTGCATCCTGCAGTTGGCCGGATTCTATGATCTTTTCGCCCGCCTCATTGCGTATCACACTATCGAGCAAGGCTTGTGCGATGCGGGTCGCCGTGACGGCCCGATAGCGGCGTGGAATCAGCGGGCGCAGCAGGCGTGCCGTGAGCAAGCCGAGCCGTTCGGCCGGGCGCGATTCGACCCGCTCGGCATCGATCAGCGACGGCCGAACGATGGTGTAGCACGGGTAGCCCAATTGGCGGATTCCGGCTTCGGCTTCGGCCTTGGTGCGCAGATAGAAATTTCCCCGGGAGTCGGCCCCAAGCGATGAATTGAGGGCATAGCGCGTCGCGCCAGCCGCCCTGGCCAGGCGTGCGACCTGTATCGGCAAGTCGCGATCGATGGCGGCAAAGGCTGGCCTGGAGCCCGCCGCCTTGATGGTGGTTCCGAGGGTGCAGATCACCCCGTCCACCACCCACCAGGGCGCATCGGCGGGCAATTGGGTGAAATCGACGATCGGATTTTCAAGTTTCGGATGATCGGGCAGGGGCCGCCGAGTCGGCGCGATGATGCGGTCGATGCGCGCATCGGCCAGGGCGAGCCGCAAGACTTCCCGGCCGACGGCCCCTGTGCCGCCGACCAGCAGGAGCCGCAGCGGCGACGGCGCGGCGGGCTGGTTTCGATCGTATGTGGTGGCCATCACGCTTCAGTTTTTCATCAGGCTGTAGGCGATTTTGCGCTGCAGGGAGCGCGGCGTCAGGCGGTTTGACCAGGTGGTGATCGCATTCAGCCATCCCGGAACGACCGAGGCGCGGTTTGCCTGTAATGCAGCCAGGCCAATTCGCGCGACAGGACGGTTCTGCATCACCACCAGCCGTTGATACCAGGTCGGTTTCTGGCCCGACACGGCCAGGAAGCTGGTGGCGGTAATGCCCGGGGAGAGTACGGTGACCGTGACGCCCTTCGGTTTCAGTTCTTCATGTAGGGCTTCGCCAAAGAGCAGGACATAAGCCTTGGCGGCGCTATAGGCGGCGTATAGCGGGGTGGCCTGATAGCCGCCGATGGATGCCGTCATCAGAATCTGGCCGCTGCCGCGGCGCACCATGTCATCGGCGAAAGCGTGAGTAATTTCCGTCAGGCTGAGGATGTCGAGCTGGAGCATGTCCAGCGTCGAACTCAACGGCTGATCGAGGAAGTCTCCGAATAGCCCATAGCCGGCATTGTTGATCAGGACTTCGACCGCAATGCCGGCCGCATCGAGGTGGGATTTCAATTCGGCCCCGACGCCCGTATGCGACAGATCCATCGGCTCGACCCGGACTTCAACCGCGAATTTGGCGCGTAGCTCGGCTGCCAGCGCCTCCATCGGCTGTACGCGGCGTGCAACGAGGACGATGTTGGCGCCGCGTTCCGCCAGCAAGTGCGCGAAGTCAATGCCAAAACCACTGGAAGCGCCGGTGACCAGCGCCCATTTCCCTTGTAAGTCTTTCATGTGGCATCCTCCATAAATGACCGACGGTCATTGATATTCATTTTTAATGACCAAAGGTCATTTGTCAAGCGCTGGATTGATATCGTCGATCTTGCCGATGGTGCCACGCTTTCATCGGGGAACTCCCGGCTGTTAACTGCAACATCGGTAGGAGGCTGCCGCGCGCCTGTCGCTTGCTCTTCCTGTAACGCCGGTAAGCAAATGATTCCGTTGCGGATAAAAAATGGAGAGTGGCCTATATTGAATCGTCGCGTGGCATCGACGCTGCAATTTCGGATGGGAACTGATCATGATGCGCAATAAACTTATTTCTTCTCTGGTGATCGCCGGCTTCCTGGCGGCGACCGTGTCGGCTTCCGCCTATGCTGGAGACCGTCGCGATGGCGGCAATGGAGCCGCGATTGCCGCCGGGATTCTGGGGGCAGTGGTGATCGGAACGTTGATTGCCAATTCGCAGCCGGCGTATGCGGCGCCGCAGCCCTACTATGCGCCGCAGCCGTATCCGGCCTATCAGGCGCCGCCACCAGCCTATTACCCGCCGCCAGTGGCGCAGACGTATTACATACCGCCGCAACCCTACTATGCGCCGCCGGTCACGATGATCGAGGGGCGTTATGGCGCTCGGCCCGAGTACCGCGAATATCGGCGCGACCGATATGGATATTACTCACGGTGATGTCTGATTAAAAAAACCGAACCCGCGCGGTTCGGTTTTTTTATGGCGGGCGATATGAATCAGTCCCGCGCAGACCCTGTGTCAAGCGTTGGTGCTGGCATACAGAACCATTTGGGTACAGCGGAACAGGGCAATTGTCTTGCCCGATTCCCGGTGCGTTACGACGGCATCCCACACCTGCGTCTTCTTGCCGATATGTACCGGGCGGGCGACACATTCGATGATGCCGTCGCGCGCCGTGCCAAGGTGGTTGGACTTGAGTTCGATGGTGGTGAAGCCGGTTGCGCCTTCAGGTAGATGCACGATGCAACCATAGCCGGCCGATGTGTCCGCCAGCGTCACCACGCTGCCGGCGTGCAGGTAGCCATTGGGCGCCATGAGCGAGTTTTTCACCGGCAGTTCGGCCCGCACCTCCGACTTGCTTACTTGGGTAATGGTGATCCCCAGGTGTCCGGGAAGCTTGTCAGCGGCGCGCTGGTTGAATTGATCTGGTGTGAGCATTGGATTCCTGGCTGTTTTCATACTGAACCTCAGGATCATATCCCTTTCGTAGAAGTGCATCCGGCGCATGCCGCGATTACGCTTCGCGCGTCGTCGATGGCATCGCGCCCTTGTCCTTGTATTGGTGCGTCAGGAATCGGTGGGCGAGTTTAGAGCGGCGGCCAGCTTCTGGACGGCCGAGGTTGACGTAGGGTGGATTGGCATCCTCGAAAAAACGCGAATCCTTGACCGAGTTGAGCTTGGCTTCGATCAAAGCAGAACAATTTTCATACGGATTTTTTTCCGCATGGCATTGTTACTCCTTGTTACAATCGCGCGCTTGCCTTTCATTCAATTTTTACTTGTTTGTCGTCATGCCTTTGCCCAAGTTCTATCTGGTGGTTCTGGTTGTACTGTATGCGGTTCCCGGCCTGGTGGGGCACGATCCGTGGAAGCAGGATGAAACCTATGTGTTCGGCATCATTTACAGCATGTTGCAGTCGGGCGACTGGATTGTGCCGATGCTGGCCGGCGAACCATTCATGGAAAAGCCACCGCTGTTCTACTGGGTCGCGCTGCTGTTCGCCAAGCTGCTGTCGCCACCACTGGCGCTGCATGACGCTGCACGCCTGGCAAGTGGTTTTTTCACGCTGACGACCTTGTGGTGCATCGAGCGCTGCGGCCGCCTATGGTGGGGCCGGCAAGCGGCGCCGATGACCGCGATCGCCCTGATGAGCAGCGCCGGCCTGCTGTTTCATGCGCACATCATGGAAACCGATATCGCGCTCCTGGCAGGGTTCGCGGTCGCTCTGCTCGGGTTGTCCGGCGCCCGCAGCGGTTCCTGGCGCTGGGGTTTCCTGCTGGGTTGCGGGGCCGGCATCGGCTTCCTGTCGAAAGGCGTATTGGCTCCCGGGGTATTGACAGTGGTATGCGTGATCCTGCCGCTGTGTTTCCGCGAATGGCGCACTCCGGCCTACCTGCGCAATTGCGGCATCGCGGTGGCGGTGGTGCTGCCCTGGCTGCTGATCTGGCCGCTGATTCTCTACCTGCGCTCGCCACAACTGTTCATGGACTGGTTCTGGCTGAACAATGTCGGCCGCTATCTCGGATTTTCTGTGTCTTTGCTGGGGGCGCCGCACCCCGACGGGTTCTGGCTGCGAAACATCCCGTGGTTGACTTTCCCGCTGTTGCCGCTGGCGCTATACACGTTGTACCTGAAGTCCCGCGAAGAGGGCGGGATTTTGCGGCAACCGGCATTGCAGTTATGCCTGGTCATGACGACAGTCATGGCCGCCGTCTTGTTCAGTGCGGCGAGTGCGCGTGCCATGTACGGGTTGCCGCTGCTGTTGCCGCTGGCGATCATGGCGACGCCTGGTGCGCTGCGGATACCCGCTGGCCTGAACCGGCCGCTTTCATGGGCCGTGCTGTTGCCGGTCTTGGTGCTGGGGATATTGATCTGGCTCGGTTGGTGGCGCATGTGGTCGAGTGGTGTCACACCGCAGCTGGCGTGGTTTCAGCGGCATATGCCAAGTCATTTCGCGATGCCGTTCTCGCTCTGGCAGGTTGCCATGGCGATTGCGGTCAGCGTGGCTGCGCTGCTGCTGGCGGTGAGCACGATTCGCCGCCGTACCAGCGCGGTTGCCAGCCTGGCAATCGGCTTCAGCCTGCTGTGGGGGCTGACCATGACGCTGTGGCTGCCCTGGATCGACGAGGGCAAGAGCTATCGCTCGGCCTTTGCCAGCCTGCGCCACTCGGTATCACCCGACGCGGCCTGCGTGGCCAGCATGAATATGGGTGAATCGGAGCGCGCCATGCTGCACTACGTCAACGGCACCATTACGCAGCGCCTCGAGCACGGTTCTGGCGGGACCTGCCCATGGGTGCTGGTGCAAGGTTCTGCCACTAATATTCCGCCGCTGGTCGCCAACTCGCCGCACCGGGTGGTGTGGGAAGGATTTCGCAATGGCGACCGGAAGATCCGCTTCTGGCTGCTGCAGAGGTACTGAGCAGCCGTATTTCAGGATCAAGCAAATCCGGCCAGCGTAAGGCGCGGCGTACGGTGTGGCGTTGAAGTTTGTAGAATGGAATCCCTTTCCATCTGCCCAGAGGACGCCATGACCAGCACGCCCGCCACTGCCTTTACCCGACAAATCGGCATTGAATATCCATTGATCCAGGCGCCGATGGCCGGTACCTCGACCGTGGCGCTGGCGGTGGCGGTAGCAAACAGTGGTGGCCTCGGGTCGTTTGCGGTCGGCACCCTGGCGCCGGCTGCGATCCGCTCTGGCGTGGCTGCGATCCGCGAACAGACAGCCAGGCCGTTCAATGTCAACCTGTTCGTGCTGGAGCCGGCAGCGGCGAGCGTCGCCGAACTCGATGCCGCGATGGCGTTGCTCAATCCAATCCGTGCCGAACTCGGCTTGGCGCCGGCAAGCATACCGGCAAAGTACAGCGAAGATTTCGAGGCTCAACTGGATGCCGTGGTCGAACTCAAGGTGCCCTTGGTCAGCGCCACCTTTGGTCTGATGGACGCCGCCGCGATCGATCGCCTGCACGCCGCCGGCAGCCTGGTGATCGGCACCGCGACCAATGTCGCTGAGGCGCTGGCATGGGAGCACAACGGCGCCGATTTCATTTGCGCCCAAGGGGCGGAGGCGGGAGGCCACCGCGGCACCTTCATCGGCCCGGCCGAAGACAGCATGATCGGCAGCATGGCGCTGGTGCCGCAGGTGGTCGATGCGGTCAAGGTACCGGTGATCGCCGCCGGCGGCATCATGGACGGGCGCGGCATTGCGGCCGCACTCGCGTTGGGGGCTCAGGCGGCGCAATTGGGGACCGCCTTTGTGTCATGCGCCGAGGCTGCCAGCCATGTGGCCTGGAAGGAGCTGCTGCGCAGCGCCAGCGATACCTCGACCCGCGCCACGCGCACCTTTTCAGGACGTCACGCACGTGGCATCGTCAATGAATACGTGCGGCGCATGCTGCCGCATGAGTCCGGTTTGCCGGCATATCCGGTTCTGAATGCATTGACGGGGGAAATACGAAAAGCGGCGGCGGCAGCTAATCGCCCCGAGTTCCTTTCGCTGTGGGCGGGACAGGCGGCTGGCATGTCGCGTGCGCGCGCCCCGGGCATCGGCGCCGCCGAATTGGTACGGCATTTGATGCAGGAAACCCTGGCGGCGCGCGCTTAGCAAGCCCGGCCGGGCGACAGTTCCAGCGCTGCGTCGGCACGGAGCGCGTGTTGCGGCCACACCCAGGCTGAAAAGTCATCGCCTTGTATCCTGCATCACAGGATTTCCAGTCTGAATTTCATGATTCGAAGCGAATATCCCGCATTGTGGTAAATCACAATGCAGGGCATCATTTATTCATTTCATTTATAGGGATATCGTATCGCATCGCAAAAAATCATATATAACTAATTGAAAAATAAAGAAATAATTTTAGTTATATGTCTTATATAAGACCTTGTTGCCTCGCAAAAAACGGCATATGCTTTAGCCATCGATTTCGAGTTTGCCCGCAGCCGAAATCCCGGATTCCGAATTACCGAATTATTTACTCACCAAGGAGAATGACTCATGGCATCCCGCGAACAGCAAGTGCAAGCACTGACCAAGGATTGGGCTGAGAATCCGCGTTGGAAGAATATCACTCGCAATTACACTGCCGAGGACGTCGTCCGTCTGCGCGGCTCGGTTCAGGTCGAGCATACGCTGGCCAAGCGCGGCGCCGAAAAGCTGTGGACTCTGGTCAACAACGAGCCCTTCGTCAATGCGCTCGGCGCGCTGACCGGCAACCAGGCGATGCAGCAGGTCAAGGCCGGGCTGAAGGCGATCTATCTGTCCGGCTGGCAGGTGGCCGGCGACGCCAACGTGGCTGGTGAAATGTACCCTGACCAGTCGCTGTACCCGGCCAATTCGGTGCCGCTGGTGGTCAAGCGCATCAACAATACCCTGCAGCGCGCCGACCAGATCCAGTGGTCGGAAGGTAAGGACGACATCGACTTCTTCGCACCGATCGTGGCCGATGCGGAAGCCGGTTTCGGTGGCGTGCTGAACGCGTTTGAATTGATGAAGGCGATGATCGAAGCCGGAGCTTCCGGCGTCCACTTCGAAGACCAGCTTGCATCGGTCAAGAAATGCGGGCACATGGGTGGCAAGGTGTTGGTGCCGACCCGCGAAGCGGTCGAGAAATTGAATGCAGCACGCCTGGCAGCGGACGTCTCCGGCACCACGACGCTGGTGGTTGCCCGCACCGATGCCGAAGCGGCCGATTTGCTGACTTCCGACGTCGATGACAACGACAAGCCGTTTTGCACCGGCGAACGTACGGTCGAGGGTTTCTTCAAGACCCGGCCGGGCATCGATCAGGCGATCTCGCGCGGCCTGGCCTACGCCCCATATGCTGATCTGGTGTGGTGCGAAACCGGCAAGCCGGACCTCGCATTCGCGAAAAAATTCGCGGAAGCGATCCACGCCAAGTTCCCGGGCAAGATGCTGGCCTACAACTGCTCGCCGTCGTTCAACTGGAAGAAAAACCTGGACGATGCCACCATCGCCAAATTCCAAAAGGAACTGGGCGCCATGGGCTACAAGTTCCAGTTCATCACGCTGGCCGGCTTCCACGCGCTGAACTACTCGATGTTTAACCTCGCACACGGCTATGCCCGTAACCAGATGTCCGCGTTCGTTGAACTGCAGGAAGCCGAATTCGCCGCCGCCGACAAGGGTTTCACCGCGGTCAAGCACCAGCGCGAAGTCGGCACCGGCTATTTCGACGCCGTGACGCAGGCGATTCAGCAAGGCCAGTCGTCGACTACCGCATTGCATGGCTCGACAGAAGACGAGCAGTTCTTTGAAAAGAAAGTTGCCTGATCGAATAAAGGCGACGCTCCATAGGAGTGGAGGAGACACCCTCTGACGGAGGAAAAACCGCACCTCACAAAGGTGCGGTTTTTTTATGGATTTTGCCTGGAGGCGTCCTGCTTGTCGCTGGAGTATTTTCACGCGAAGCATTCTTCTGCACCGGCGAATGGCATTGGCGGGAGGGGAGCTTGCTAGAATGGGGCCCCTTTCTCCCTTCCCCTAGCCGAAATTCCTTATGCTGAGTTACCGCCACGCCTTCCATGCTGGCAATCATGCCGACGTCCTGAAGCACGTCGTTACCATTGCGCTGCTACAGTATCTCGGCCAGAAAGAAACGCCGGTGATGTACATCGATACCCATGCGGGCGCCGGCCTGTATGCGCTGGATAGCGCCTACGCTTCCAAGAATGCGGAATACGATACCGGCATCGGCAAACTGTGGGGCCGCAAGGATTTGCCGGCGCCGCTCGCGCACTACGTCGACTTGATCAAGAGCCTGAATCCTAGCGGGAAGCTGCGCTACTACCCAGGATCGCCGTATTGCGCCGACAAAGTCATGCGTGCCCAGGATCGCCTGCGCCTGTTTGAATTGCACCCGAGCGACAGCAAGATCCTGCAGGATAATTTCCGTAAACTGGAAGCGCATGCGGCGGCGCAAGGGCAGCATCCGAGCGGACGCGGCACACGCGTACTGATCCACAAGGGCGACGGCTTTGTCGGCCTCAAGGCGCTGCTGCCGCCGCCGTCACGCCGCGGCCTGGTCCTGATCGACCCGCCGTATGAAGACAAGGGCGATTATCGGCGGGTGCAGGACGTGCTGCAGGATGCGCTGACCCGTTTCGCGACTGGTACCTACGCCGTCTGGTATCCGGTATTGCAGCGAGTGGAGTCGCGCCAACTGCCGGAGCGACTGAAGCGCCTGAATGCCAATAGTTGGTTGAATGTCACCCTGGCCATCAGTACGCCGTCCCCGGATGGCTTTGGCCTGTACAGCAGCGGCATGTTCATCCTCAATCCACCGTGGACGCTGGAGCCGATGTTGCGTGACCTGATGCCGTGGCTGGTCAAGGCGCTGGGCGTTGACAGCGGCGCCGGTTTTACACTGCAGTCCGGACAGCCGGTAGCCACTACGGACCGCAAAAAAAAATCGGGGCAGGATTAGGCTCGGGTTGCAGCAAAGTATTGATAATCAGAAATATCGAGGACGGACGGCGTACAATCAGCAAAAAATAGCAGAACAACACTAGAAATTTCGACCATGAATTGATGGAGCGCCACGCCTTCCTTGACGGACGCGCACAGGAACCAAGGCCGCAACCTATCTTCAATGATGACCAATCCCCTATTGGATGCTTCAGGGCCGCCTCAACAGGTCAAGGATTTCTTCCTGGCGCGTCAGCCGATATTGAATCGGGATCAGAGCCTGGTTGCCTATGAATTACTGTTCCGCCGCGCCGCGGCCGACAGTGCCAACGTCACTGACGATCTGGCGGCGACGGCGACTGTGATTGCGCACGCGTCGGAGCTGGGACTGGAATATGTGACCGGCGATTCATTCGCTTTCGTGAATGTGGACGCGACCGTGCTGATGAGCGATTTCGTCAGCCTTTTACCGACCCACAAGGTAGTCCTGGAAATCCTGGAAACCGTCCGCGTCACGCCACAGTTGATACAGCGCGTAGCCGAACTGGCGAAGGCGGGATTCTCGTTCGCGCTCGACGACGTTGTTGCGGACTCCGACGAGGTGCAGAAACTGCTGCCGCTGGTCAAGATCATCAAGATTGACGTGATGGATATGGCCCTGGAGACCCTGATGCGCTTGGCCAGCCGTTTCAGGCAAGCGGGGAAAATCCTGTTGGCGGAAAAAGTCGAAACCCTGGAACAGTTCCAGGAGTGCCTGAATCTCGGCTTCGATTATTTCCAGGGCTATTACTTCGCGCGTCCGGGCATCCTGTCCGGCAAGAAGCTCTCGCCGTCCCAATTGACCATCATGCAATTGATGGCGCTGATCATGACCGACGCCGATACCCGGGAAATCGAACTGTGCATCAAACAGGACGTGTCGCTCGGCCTGACCTTGCTGCGACTGGTCAATACACCGGCTTTCGGTACGTCCCGGCGCATCGACTCGCTCGGCCAGGCGCTGGTTTTGCTCGGGCGGCGGCAATTGCAGCGCTGGCTGCAGATACTGCTCTACGCGGAACGCGGCAAGGGGCGTGGTTTCATGCCGCCATTACTGACCCTGGCCACCACGCGTGGCAAGCTGATGGAACTGATGGCGGAAAAAATACGTCCCGGCCAAAGTGGGGTTGCCGACATCGCCTTTACGGTGGGCATCATGTCGCTGATGGACAGCTTGTTTGGCACGCCCATGGAAAAGATCCTGCAGCAGATCGCGGTGGCCGATAGCGTCAGTGATGCATTGCTGCGACGCAAGGGTTTGTATGGCGACATGCTGAAGCTTGCGGAGTATATCGAACGGGTCGAGGAAACCGGTTCTCTGCTGTTGCCGACGCTGGGCAAGCTGCAATTGTCGATCGACGATCTGTATCAGCTCGAACTGGAGGCGTTCGAATGGAGCGACGCCGTTTCACGCGCGATGGCGTAGCTTAGGAAACGCGAAAAGGGCGTGTCGCGCTGCGGTTGGGCTACCGGTTCGAGGCTACAATGAATGCCATGAACAAGGCATTCGTAAAAGAGAGCGACGACGATGGCGACGAGTTGGAATCGGGCTTGCCCGAGATCCCGCCCGGGGTCAAGAATTACATCACGCCAGCCGGATATCGGCGCATCAAGGATGAATTACTGCATCTGATTGACGTCGAGCGGCCTGACGTCGTGCGCATCGTGCATTGGGCTGCCTCCAACGGCGATCGTTCGGAAAACGGCGACTATATCTATGGCAAGCGGCGCCTGCGCGAAATCGACCGGCGCATCCGGTTTTTGACCAAACGGCTGGATCTGGCGGAAGTGGTCGATCCGAGCGTGCATCTTGGCAGCGACCAGGTTTTCTTCGGCGCCACCGTCACCTACGCCAATCAGGCTGGTGAGCAGCTTACCGTGACCATCGTCGGCATCGACGAACTGGATCCGCTGAATGGAAAAATCAGCTGGATTTCGCCGGTGGCACGCGCGCTGACCAAGGCCCGCGAAGGCGATTCTGTGGCGTTAAAAACACCGGCCGGGATGCAAGAGCTGGAAATTCTCAAAGTCGAATATCCGGCCCGCATGTAGTTTGCTACACTACCCGATCGCCTTTTCAGCCATTTCTCGTGGACCGCATCGATCGCAATCCAAGCCGATGCTGCCTTCCTTTCAGGAATCGGACAGGACAGACAAATCCTGCTGTCCGGCAGGTTTCGGGGCGACCAAAGAGACTGGTGGCAATCCCGCCGCCGATAAGAACAAAAGCCCAGTCATGTCGATCGTCTACTCCAATCTGAACCATCCGCTGCGCGTGCCGCTGGCGGCTGAAGTGCATTCCCGCCCGCCGCTGCGCCTGACGGCGTCGGAGAGCGTAACCCATTTCGCGGTCTATGCGCGCGACGCCGCCGATCCGGCGGCCGACAACGGTCATAGCCAACAGCAATTACTGTGCGCGCTGTGCGCGCATTTTGGCGTGGCGGGCCCGGGCAACGACGCCAAGTATTTTTTTCATGACTTCGGACGCTTCCGGCTGAAATGGGAATGCCATACCGAGTTCGCCACCTATACGCTTGCCCAGTCGCACGCACCAGGGCTCTCGGTCGGCGCCGCCTTTGAGCAAGTGCCAGTAGCGCATCTGCCGCAACAGTGGTTGCAGACGCTGCAAGGGAAAATCATGGTGGCGGCACACCTTGTGCTGGACCAGAACGCGCCGCCAATCGATGCGCCGGATGCGCAGTTGCTGCAGGTATTCGAAGGTAATGCGCTGGCGGCCGGAACCATGGCGCAGGGTGGGCAGATTTGGACCGATTTCCGGATTCATGCCGACGGCTTCAACCGTTTCGTGGTGCGTGACGCTGGTCCGCATGAACAGCAGGCGGCGCGGTTGGTGCAGCGCATCCTCGAGATCGAAACCTATCGCATGATGGCGCTGCTGGGCTTGCCGCTGGCGCAGCAATCGACCCCGGTGTTGAATGCGATCGAAGGCGAGTTGGCGCGCCTGACCGCGACCATGGTCGACGCCGATCAGGCGATTGCCGGCGCGCCGGAGAATGCCGATGACGAGCAGGCATTGCTGCGCCACATTACCGGCCTGGCGGCGCGCATCGAGAAATTGTCGCTCGACAGCAGCTACCGCTTCGCCGCCTCGCAGGCGTATTTCCGGCTAGTACGGGCGCGCATCGGTGAGCTGCATGAGATCCGCATCGAAGGCGTGCCGACCATCAGCGAATTCATGGACCGCCGCCTGGCGCCGGCGATGAATACCTGCGAGGCGATCGCGCGGCGCCAGGAAGCGCTGGCAAAGCGGATCGCGCATACCAACGATCTGCTGCGCACGCGCGTGGGCATCGTGCAGGAGCAGCAGAACCGCAAGATTCTGCAGTCGCTAAATGCGCGCGCCGCGCAGCAGATCCGTCTGCAGCAAGCGGTGGAAGGCCTGTCGGTGGCGGCGATCTCGTATTACCTGGCGGGGTTGTTCAATTATGCCGGCAAGGCGGCCAAGGCAGCCGGCTGGCCGATCAATCCGGACCTTGCGACCGGTGTCCTGATTCCATTGATTGCTGCGGGCGTCTGGCTTGGCTTGCGCCGGCTGCGCGAGCATACGCAGGTCGCATAAGCCGGCTTAGCCGCGATCGCGCAAAATCCGTGCGACTGCGCTGATGCCGCGCACGTTGCGAATCAGGCGCGCGAGGTGGATCCGGTTCTCCACCTGGATCGTGAAGGTGATCTGCATCATCATCGGATCCTTGTCGTCGTCCATGCTGACGTAGCTGATGTCAGCGTCGGATTCGCCGATCTCGACCGCCACCCGGGCCAGAATCCCCTTCTCGTTCCTGACCAGGATCTTGAGCCGGCAATCGAAGCGCCGATTCAGGTTCTGGTCCCAGGCCACCTCGATCCAGCGCTCCGGTTCCTTGGCGCGCTGGCGCTTGGCCAAATAGCAATCCTCGGTATGTACGATCAATCCCTGATCGCGTTTCAGTTGGCCGATGATCTTGTCGCCAGGGATCGGCTGGCAGCATGGCGCCAGTTGCACCGAAGTTCCTTCGCTGCCGTCAATCAAGACCGGGTCGAGCTTGGCGGGGAGCGCGCCGCCAGCCGTGGCGGCGGCTTCCGGCGCCGGCGATTCATTATCTACCAGGCCGCGAATATGTCTTGCCACCAGCGCCGCCATCCGCTTGCCGATGCCGATATCGATATACAACTCGTCGAGCGATTTCGCGCTCGATTCCTTCAGCAGTTTTTCCAGCAGTTCGGGCGCCAGCGCCGGATTCAGGTTCAGCGCTACCAAGGCCTGGGTCAGCAGCCGTTTGCCCAAGTCGAGCGACTCGCTCAGGTTGACGGTGCGCAAGTGATGTCGGATGGCCGAGCGCGCCTTGCCGGTGCGCACGAAGGAAAGCCAGGTCGGCGTTGGCCGCGAGCTTGGCGAAGTGATGATTTCGACGATGTCGCCGTTGCGCAGTTCGGTGCGCAGCGCCGATTGCTCGTGGTTGATCTTGGCGGCGATGGTCTGGTCGCCGACGTCGGTATGGATGGTGTAGGCAAAGTCAAGCGCGGTGGCGCCACGCGGCAGGGCGATGATTTCCGACTTGGGAGTGAAGACATAGACGGAGTCCGGAAACAGGTCGACCTTCACGTGCTCCAGGAACTCGGCTGAATCGCCGGTTTGTTTCTGGATGTCGAGCAGCGATTGCAGCCAGGCGTGGGTGCGCTGCTGCAGGTCGGTCAGGCCGCCATCCTCATTTTTGTAGAGCCAGTGCGCGGCAACACCGGATTCCGCTACCCGATGCATTTCCTGCGTGCGGATCTGGAACTCGACCGGCGTGCCGTAGGGGCCGATCAGTGTCGTGTGCAGCGACTGGTAGCCGTTCAGCTTGGGGATGGCGATGTAATCCTTGAATTTCCCCGGCATCGGCTTGTACATCGCATGCAGGGTGCCGAGTGCGACATAGCAATTGGCGAAGCTGTCGACCACCACGCGAAAACCGTAGACATCCAGCACCTGCGAGAACGACAGGTGCTTGTTGCGCATCTTGCGATAAATTCCGTACAGGGTTTTTTCCCGTCCGTACACCTGGGAGGGGATGGCGGCCGCGGCCAGCGTGCTGTTGACCGCATCCAGGATTTTGCTGACTACTTCGCGCCGGTTGCCGCGCGCCGCCTTGACCGCCTTGGAAAGGGTCTTATAGCGCAGCGGGTACAGGTGCGAGAACGCCAGGTCCTGCAGTTCGCGATAGATGTTGTTTAAGCCCAGCCGGTGCGCGATCGGCACGTAGACTTCCATCGTCTCGCGCGCAATCCGGCGTCTTTTCTCCGCTGCCATCGCGCCCAGCGTGCGCATGTTGTGCAGGCGGTCGGCCAGCTTGACCAGGATCACGCGCACGTCGCGCGCCATGGCCAGCAGCATCTTGCGGAAATTTTCCGCCTGCACTTCGATCTGGCTTTGAAATTCGAGTTTGTCCAGTTTTGACAGGCCGTCCACCAGCGTCGCTACCTGGGCACCGAAATGCTCGATCAATTCGTCCTTGTGGACGTCCTGATCCTCCATCACGTCATGCAACAGGGCGGCCATGATGGCCTGGGCGTCGAGCTTCCAGTCGGCGCAGATTTCAGCGACCGCGATCGGGTGCGAGATATACGGTTCGCCCGAGACCCGCATCTGCCCCAGGTGCTTTTCGTCGGAAAAGCGGTAGGCTTGCTTGACCTGCTTTAACTCGTCCGGTGTCAGGTATTCGGCCAGCTTGGCGCTTAGCTGGGCGATCGACGCCACGCGCGAGTCCGGCGCGTTGGCTACGGCACTGCCGGTGGCGGGGTCTGCGGTTTTTGTCTTGCGTGAACGCCGCGCTAGCGGCGAACTGTCCGTCACCGCCGATTGGGTTGAATGCGTGGGCATCACGTTCATACTCGGGCGATATCGGCGGGGCGGCGTTGGAAAATCCCTATGCAGGGACCTTTTTCAGCATCTCGATTCCAACTTTGCCAGCTGCGATTTCACGTAGGGCGATGACCGTCGGTTTGTCCTTGGCGTCGACTTTGGGCGTGTGGCCTTGCAACAATTGGCGTGCGCGGTAGGTGGCAGCCAGGGTCAGTTGAAAGCGATTGGGGATCTGCTTCAGACAATCTTCAATGGTAATGCGGGCCATATGTTTTCCTGGATTCGGGTTAGCTTGATTTTGCATGGATGCCCAGTTGGGCAAACAGGGACGAGTGGCGCGCCGCCTGCCGTGAAAACCGGCAGCGAGCGGCCTGGACGATTGCAGTCAATCTTGATAAAGCGGTTGCAAACTCTTGATTAATAATAACATATTCAAACTCGGGCGCATGGGCGATTTCACCGCCAGCGGCCAAAATGCGGCGCGTAATCACTTGCGGTTCATCCTGTCCGCGCTTTTGCAGGCGTTCTTCCAGAGCGGCGATCGAGGGCGGGAGGATGAAAATGCCAACCGCGTCCGGAAACTGCTTTTTCACCTGGTGCGCGCCTTGCCAGTCGATCTCCAGCAGTATATCGGTTCCGGCTTGCATCTGGCCCTCGATCTGCAGGCGCGAGGTGCCATAGTAGTTGCCGTGGACTTCCGCTGATTCCAGGAATTCCCCGCGTTGCCGGCGCGCAAGAAAGTCCTCGACTGATGTGAAGTGATATTCGCGGCCGTCCTGTTCGCCGGCGCGTGGCGCGCGCGTCGTGTACGAAATCGACAGCTTGATGGAAGAGTCATGCTCTAGTAGGGCGTTGACCAGGGTGGATTTGCCGGCGCCGGACGGCGCCACGACCATGAACAGGCTGCCGGCAGAGGCGTTGGCGTTGGACATCGGTATCCTTGAATGAGGCAATTGCAACAAACTGCTGCACTAGGGGCCTGTGAAAACAGCTCACCGGCGTCCGCTAAAGTAGTTATTTACAGGGAGTATATCAAAAAAACACTGATTTCCGTAGGTATTACCTACGAAATTGAAAATACTGGCGTCAGTACGGGGGCGAAATGCGACAGCTTTGCTTTCCGTAAATCGATGCCGGGATGAACGCGCCTCATTTTATCAGCCGAGCATTGCACTCGCTATCGAAGGGGGCGGACGCGCTGCTGCCTAGCTTGCCACTAGTGGCAGTCCGGGACGTTCTGGTCCAGGTACACTTCAAAGGCGATATTGCGCACCGATTTGGTCAGCACTTGGCTGAAATATCTGCTGGCACGCCATTCTTCGATCACTTGTTTCAGAAAGCGCGCACTCTCGGCATCGCCGCGCGGCGCCACCAGCGCTAGCGAACGGCGCGGGCCGGTGGGCAGGCGGGCGGAAAATTTCTTCCATTCCGGCAGTTTGATCAATTCTTCCAGCATCCTGCTGTCATGCACCGCGGCGTCGCACTCGCCGATGCGCATGGCCAGCAGCGAATCGGCCACAGCCCGGTAGCGCTGCTCGATCGCGCCATATTCGCTGGCGGCGAAACCGGCGTGCCGGCTGTCTTCGGAGACGCAGACAACGCGCCCTTTCAGTTGCGCCCAGGATTTGATGCTGGTGTCGGTGCGCATGATCGCCATCGGGCCGGCCGAATAACCGGTTGGCACCACCATCGCCGCGCGGTACAGGGGGTCATTGTCGGGCAGCGCTACCAGCAACACATCCACCGCGCCGCCGCCCAGCAATGCGCCACGTTTGGCCGGATCGACCCGGCGCGTCGCCAGCGGTACTTGCAGGCGGCGTGCGAGGTCTTCGGCAAGTGCCTGCTCGATGCCTTCCGGAGTGCGGAATTTGGCGCCGGCGACATAGGCGGGAGGGGTAAAGTCGACCCCAACCGTCAGCTTTCCTTGTTGTCTGGCGCGCGCCGCCAGGCCGCCGTCGGCCAGTGCCGCGGCGCTGGCCAGGGCGAGCGCGCCCAGCAGCAGCATCTGCGGCAGCGCGGACAGTTCAGGAAAAAACGGCCGTTTCATCATCAAACGTATTGATACCGTAACAGGCGATGCTTCAGGTTTTCCAGGATCAGTTGATCGATCAGCACCGCCAGGATGGCAATCGTCAGGATATTTGCCATCACGCCGACCATGTCGGCGGTTTCACCGGCATACGCCAGCGAACGTCCCAGTCCCTTGCCGAAGCCGATCAGCATTTCGGCTGAAATCAATGCGCGCCAGGCGTTGCCGAACGCCAGTTGGGCGCCGGTGATCAGTTCCGGCATCACTGCCGGCAGATACACCCGCTTCAACATGTCCCAGCGCGAGGCGCCCATCACGCGCGCGGCCGACACGTGCACCTGCTGCACGCTTTCGGTGGCGTTCATCACCGACAGCGCAGCCGGGAAAAAAGCAGCCAGCGCGATGACGACGATGATTGGCAGGCTGCCGAAACCCATCAGGATCAGGAACAGCGGCACCCAGGCGATCGACGGAATCGACTGCAGGATGATGATGGCCGATTTCAGCACTTCGCGGAAGAAAAACAAGACTGCGCCGACCAGGCCGAAGCCGATGCCGAACAGCAGTGCCGCGCCATAGCCGCCGGCCAGCCGCATCAGGCTGTTCGACAAGGTCAGCCGGAATTCTGCCGAGCCGACGTCATCCCACAGGCGGGCCAGGACTGTCGGTACGCCCGGCATCAGGAAGTCGGGCAGGGTCCATGCGGCGATTTGCCAGCACAGCAGAATGAACAGGACCGCCAGCAGCATGGCGAGTCGTTTGCGATGGCCGGAGAGGTGTAATTGAGTACTCATCAAATGTCAAAATAAGATGGCCGGCAAGAGCCGGCCATCGATTCAGTGCGGATGTCGAAGCGGATTATAACGGTCGGCCGAAGGGCGATGCCACCATGAATCTGTGGCGCCGCAGCTTACAGTTTACGTTCCGTCTGCCAACTCAGATCGACGATGCCCTTGACGTCGAACGGCTTGCCGTCGCGGGTTTTGAGCGAGCCCTGCGCTTGCAGAATATCGGCGATTTCCTGCATCCGTGCCTGCTCCTTGGTGGTTAGCAGCGCGCTGAAAGTTTGGCTCTTGATCGCATCGCGGATCACGTCTTCGCGCGGCAGGTCGCCGTGCTTCAGGGTTTTCAGGGTCGGCTCCGAAATGAAATAGCCGGCAATCAGTTTCGATGCTTCTTCAGGTTTTTTCTGCAGCAGGTCGATCGCCTCGCGCTGGGCGTCGAGCGACTTCCAGACTGCGTCCTTCTTTTTTTTCAGCGTATCGCCGGAGGTGATGACGACCATGCAGGGGAAAGGCCAGACTTCGCCGATTTCATAAATCTGCTTGACCGGCGCGATCAGTTGCGCGATCCGTGCCTGCGGTTCGAACAGGAACGCGGCGTCGACGCGCTTGCCAACCAGCGACTGCACCGCCACTTGCGGGCTGACACCCATGATAGTCAGATCGTCGGATTTCAGGCCGGCATTCTTCAGCACCACGCCTTTCAACACGGTATCGGCGGTGCTGCCTTCCGCCTGCGAGGCCAGGGTGCGGCCTTTCAGGCCGGCGACATCCTTGATGCCGGTGTCGTCGCGCACGACGATCGCATGATAGCCGTGCTGGGCACCGCCCACCACTTTCAGGTCGGCGCCTTTGGAGGCCCACGCCACGGCGTTGGTGAATCCAAGTACGCCGGTGTCAAGCTGGCCGCCGACGATGGCCTTGATCAGGTCGGTGCCGGATTTGAATTCGACCAGCTCGACATCCAGCCCCTGCTTTTTATAGAAGCCGCCTTCGTAGGCCGCAATGGCCTGCGCGTCATCCATCACGCGCAGGTAACCGACCTTGAATTTTTCGGCGGCCGCCGCCTGGCTGGCGAGGGCGAATGCCGCCAGTGCCGGGACCAATAAGCGTGACAATTTCGATGACAGTTTCATACCTCTGCTCCTTCCAGCGTTTTTGCAATTTGGTCTTGTTCTGCATGGATTCCCAGCAGCCCTAAAATTTCGCGCCGCATCGCCGCGAACTCCGACAAGTCGTGGGTTTTCTCGTGATGCTGCAAGTTGAATTCCTTCAATACCGTGGCCGGCCGCGGGCTGAATACCAGGATGCGGTCGGCCAGGAACAGCGCCTCGTCGACGTCATGCGTGACCAGCAATACGGTCGGCCGTGCTTCGCGAATCAACGTGCGTAAGGCATCCTGCAAGGTCATCCGGGTCAGTGCGTCGAGCGCGCCGAACGGCTCGTCCAGCAGCAATACCTTGGGGTTGGAGATGAATGCGCGCGCCAGCGCGGCGCGCTGCCGCATGCCGCCCGAGACCTGGTGCGGGTAGTAATCCTCGAAGCCCTTCAGGTTGACCTTGGACAGCCATTCGCGTGCCCGCTGCTGCGCCTGCGGCCGCGGAACCTTCTGGAATTCCAGTGCCATGGCGACGTTTTGCACCAGGGTTTGCCATGGATACAGAGCGTTTTCCTGGAACATCAAGGTACGTTCCGGATCGGGACCTTGCACCGGTTGGCCGTCGACCAGCATGCGGCCGCCGCTCGGCATTTCCAGGCCGGCGGCGATATGCAGCAAAGTCGATTTGCCGCAACCGGAAGGGCCGACCAGTGCCACCAGCTCGCCGGTCGCCACTTCACGGCTGAAATCGTCCACCACTTGCAGGCTGGAAAAACGCTTGGTCACATTTTGGAAAGACAGCTTCATCGACAGCAAATCCGGTATCAAGATGGTGGGTATGGAACAACACAAGCGGCGAATCAGGCTGCCGGCAGTCATCACGGGCTGCTGATTAGCCGGCTTTCCGAGGGGAACTGTAAAATTTTATTGGGTCGCGAACAACGATTTTTATGGACTATGCATATGCCAAAATCGAATATGAAGCGATTTCGATATGCGTTGAACGCGTAAGGCGGCGCTTATTCCAGGTTTTGCACCTGCTCGCGCATCTGGTCGATCAGCAGCTTTAGTTCCATCGAGGCGTCGGATAACTCCTTGATGGCGGCCTTGGAACCGACCGTGTTGGCTTCCCGATTCAATTCCTGCATCATGAAGTCGAGCCGCTTGCCAACCTGGCCGCCTTTTTTCAGGATGTGGCGGGTTTCGGTCAAATGCGCCGACAGGCGCGATATTTCTTCCGCGATGTCGATCCGAATCCCATACAGAGTGACTTCCTGGCGGATCCGCTCCAGCACATCGTCCCGCGTCACGCTGGCAGCGCCGGGCGAGTCGGTTTGCAAGCTCAGTCCCAGCGCTTCCTGCATCCGCTCGACAGCCTTTTGCTGGAACTGGGCGATGACTTTCGGCACCAGCGGAGTAATGCGCTGCACGATCGCCTCCATGGCGTCGATGCGAGCTTCGAGCACCGCCCGCAGCGCCGCGCCTTCCCGCGCCCGCGAGTCGATGAAGGCGTCCAGCGCGGCTTTCAAGACTTGAGCGGCGTCGGCCTGCAGCGTGTCCTGGCCGATTTCGGCTTCCTCGATGACGCCTGGCCAACGCAGCAATTCATGCACCGAAAGCGGCGCCGCCTGGCCGAATTGCTGCAGCACCGTTTCCTGCATGTCGGCCAGCGCGGCCAGCAGGTGCGTATTTAACGCATGCTTGCCTCCTGCGGCATCCTTGCGGCCGAAACTGACGCGGCATTCGACCTTGCCGCGCGCAACGCGGGCGATAATTGCCTCGCGCAGCATCGGTTCCAGCGCCCGCAAATCGTCATTGATACGAAACTGCAGATCGAGGAAGCGCGAATTGACACTCTTGATTTCAATCGTGATGGTGCCGGTCGCGGTATCGCGCGTATGCACCGCGTAGCCGGTCATGCTGCAGATGGTCAAAGTTCAGTCCTCGAGCTTGTCTTTACAAAACAGGGATTTATCCACACAATTGGAGCTATATTCACTTGGAACGACATGGCCACGCAAAACAACGCTCCCTTGCCTGACGGGCTGGAAATTGCCGGATACCGCATTGTAAAGAAGATCGCGTCCGGCGGTTTCAGTATCGTCTATCTCGCCTATGATGAGGATGGCAATGCGGTGGCGATCAAGGAATACCTGCCCAGTTCGCTGGCGCTGCGCCAGCCGGGCGAATTGATCCCGGCGATCTCCGCCGAAAACCTGGCGACCTTCCGTGTCGGCCTCAAATGTTTTTTCGAAGAGGGTCGGGCGCTGGCCCGCATTGCTCATCCGAACGTGGTTAGCGTGGTCAATTTTTTCCGGGCCAATGACACCGTTTACATGGTGATGGTGTACGAATCCGGGCGCTCGCTGCAGGATCACATTCTGCGCCGCCGCGACAAGGGCGAGAAGCCGCTGATATCGGAAAAATTCATCCGCAAGATGTTCCATCAGGTGCTGCACGGCTTGCGCGAGGTGCATACCAATAAGCTGCTGCACCTGGATCTGAAGCCGGCCAACATTTACCTGCGGTTGGACGGCACGCCGATCCTGCTCGACTTTGGCGCCGCCCGCCAGACGCTGCAGACCGACCTGCCGAAGTTGTATCCAATGTACACGCCGGGTTTTGCGCCGCCCGAGCTGTATGGAAAAAACAGCAACCTCGGCCCGTGGACCGACATCTACAGCATCGGCGCATCGATCTTCGCCTGCATGGTCGGCGCGCCGCCGCAGGCTGCCGACCAGCGCAAGAAAAACGACCGCATGGAAGGGCACTTGCGCAAGCTGGACGGACTCTATTCGCCGGAATTGATCGAAGTCGTGCGCTCCTGCCTGAAGATCGATCCGCTGCAGCGGCCGCAAAGCGTATTCGCACTGCAAAAGGCGCTGACGCAACCGATGCCGGCCGACAATTCGGGCGATGCGATGCAAAAAATATCGCGCAAGCTGCGCGAGCTGTTTGGCTCGATCGGCAAAAAGAACATCGCCGCCAACACGATCCAGGAAAATACCTTGTAATAGAATGCAAGGTCTTCCATCCAGGCAAGTTTTCACACTATGCGATTCTCTGTATACCAGGAAAGCCTGATCGGCGGCCGCAAGGTCAATCAGGACCGCATGGGCTACAGCTTCACGCGCGATGCCTTGCTGCTGTTGCTGGCGGACGGCATGGGTGGCCATATCCAGGGCGAGATCGCGGCAACGATTGCGATGCAAACTATTGGCTCGCTGTTCCAGCAGCATGCGGCGCCGCGGATCAAGAAACCCGAGCGTTTTCTGGAAGACAGTTTTTTTGCCGCGCATCACGAAATCCATCGCTACCGGGCCGTCAACCAGCTTCCCGAAACTCCGCGTACCACGATCGTTGCCTGTCTGATCCAGCACAACAGCGCCTTCTGGGCGCATTGCGGAGATTCGCGCCTGTACTGGATGCGCAATGGCCAGATCCTGGCGCGCACGCGCGACCACTCGCGCATCGAAACCCTGATCGCGCAGGGCAGGGTCGATCCATCCGAGCGCGCCACCCATCCGGACCGCAACAAATTATTCAATTGCCTCGGCGCGCCCAACATGCCGATCGTCGAAATATCGCGCCGCGCCAGCCTGCAGGGCGGCGATGTGATGCTGTTGTGCTCTGATGGCTTGTGGTCGGTGCTGCCGGATCATGTCCTGGCGCAGCGCCTGCAAGACAATACGATCGTGCGCGCGGTGCCCGATTTGCTGCAGACGGCGGTTGGCATCGCCGGCAAGACCAGCGACAATGTGACCGCGCTGGCGATGATGTGGGAGGGCGGCAGCAATAGCCTGAACGATGCCACCACGATTACCACCCATACACTGCCGATCGGTACCGTCACCACCACGATCCAGGCGCCGCGCCATGCCGACCTCGCGGGTGCGGACGCATTCGACGAGGCCGAAATCGAAAAGGCAATCGAGGAAATTCGCGGCGCCATCGAAAAATCCTCGCGCCTGACTTCCAAAAACTAGGAACTTCCCATGCCTGATACAACCCGTCCCGGCGGACGTGCGGCCGACGCATTGCGCCCGGTTCGCCTGCTACGTCATTTCACCAAACATGCGGAAGGCTCGGTGCTGGTCGAATTCGGCGACACCCGCGTGCTGTGTACCGCCAGCATTGAAGAAAAAGTGCCCGGTTTCCTGAAAGGCAAGGGCCGCGGCTGGCTAACTGCCGAATACGGCATGCTGCCGCGTTCGACCCACACCCGCATGGAGCGCGAAGCCGCCAAGGGCAAGCAGTCCGGCCGTACCCAGGAAATCCAGCGCCTGATTGGCCGTTCGCTGCGCGCCGCGTTTGATCTTGATGCGTTCGGCGAGCGCACGCTGCAACTGGATTGCGACGTGCTGCAAGCCGATGGCGGCACCCGCACCGCAGCGATTACCGGCGCCATGGTGGCGGCGCATGATGCGTTTGCGCAACTGGTCGAGCGCGGCGCGCTGGCGGCGATTCCGCTCAAGCACTTCGTGGCGGCGGTGTCGGTCGGTGTCTATCAGGGGCAGCCGGTGCTCGATCTCGACTACCTTGAGGACTCCGCGTGCGATACCGACATGAACGTGGTCATGACGGAGGATGGCCGCTTCATTGAAATCCAGGGCACAGCCGAAGGCGCGCCATTTGGCCGGCCCGGCATGGATAGCATGCTGACTCTGGCGCAGCAGGGAATTGCGGAACTGGTATTGCGGCAGAAGCAGGCGCTGGGGTTGACGGCATGATCAATCGATCCCTGGCGGGCAACGGTGTGTTGGTTCTGGCTTCCAACAATGCCGGCAAGCTGAAGGAGTTTTCCCGCTTATTGGCGCCAATCGGATTTTTGTTGCGGACGCAGGGCGATTTCGACGTGCCGGAAGCCGAGGAGCCGCACCCCACCTTCGTTGAAAACGCGCTGGCCAAGGCGCGCCATGCCTCGCGCCTGACCGGTCTGCCGGCGCTGGCCGACGATTCCGGCGTGTGCGTGCAGGCGCTGCATGGCACGCCCGGCGTCTTGTCCGCCCGCTATGCCGGTGAACCGAAATCGGACGCCGCCAACAACCGCAAGCTGGTGGCCGACCTCGCCAGCCACGCCGACAAGTCGGCTTACTATTACTGCGTGCTGGTGCTGGTGCGACACGCCGACGATCCGCAGCCGATCATTGCCGAAGGGCGTTGGGACGGGGAAATCGTCGCCGCACCGCGCGGCCAGAATGGCTTTGGCTATGATCCCCATTTCTGGTTGCCGGATCTGGGCAAGACTGCGGCTGAGCTGAGCGCCGAAGAAAAGAATCTGGTGTCGCATCGCGCCCAGGCATTACGCATCCTGATTGAGAAATTGCAATGATCCCGATCCAGCCGATTGATCCAGACGCCGCCAGCGTCGATGCCGTAGCCAATGCCGCACAGGCGGCAACCGCTTTCCTGAAGCCGGGCGCGCTCCATCTGGCTGCGCTGCCGCCGCTGTCGCTGTACATCCATTTCCCCTGGTGCGTAAAAAAATGTCCGTATTGCGACTTCAACTCGCATGAGGCCAAGAGCGGCTTTCCGGAGGATGAATATCTGGCGGCGCTGCGTAGCGATCTCGAAAGTGCGCTGCCGCTGATCTGGGGCCGGCCGGTGTATACCGTCTTCATCGGCGGCGGCACGCCCAGCCTGTTGTCGGCGGCGGGGCTGGATCGTCTGCTGTCCGACCTGCGCACCTTGCTGCCGCTGGACGGCGCTGCTGAAATCACGCTGGAAGCGAATCCGGGTACCTTCGAATCGGAGAAATTCAAGTCATATCGAGCCAGCGGCATCAATCGGCTCTCGATCGGCGTCCAGAGTTTCAATCGCGTGCATCTACAGGCCCTGGGCCGGATTCACGACGACAACGAAGCGCGCCGCGCGATCGAGATCGCCCAGGCGCATTTCGATAACTTCAATCTGGACCTGATGTACGCGCTGCCGAAGCAGACCCTGGCCGAAGCGCAGCAGGATGTGGCGACCGCGATCGGCTTCGCGCCGCCGCATCTGTCGCTGTATCACCTGACGCTGGAGCCGAATACGGTGTTTGCCAAGTATCCGCCGCGCTTGCCGGATGATGACAGCAGCGCCGACATGCAGGCCATGATCGAGCAATCGACCGCCGCCGCCGGCTACAAGCACTATGAAGTGTCGGCTTACGCGCAGCCAAGGCGGCAGGCGCGGCACAACCTGAATTACTGGGAATTCGGCGACTACCTCGGCATCGGCGCCGGCGCCCATTCCAAGATCTCGTTTCCGCATCGGGTGATCCGGCAAACGCGCTACAAGCTGCCGGACAGCTACCTGAAACACGTGCGCGCCGGCACTCAGGTCCAGCAGCAAGTGGAAGTCGGCAGCGATGACCTTGGTTTCGAATTCATGCTGAATGCCTTGCGCCTGAACAAGGGCTTCCCGATCAATTTGTTTACCGAGCGCACCGGCATGCCGATCGCCGTCATCGAGGAGCAACTGGCTTTGGCGGAAAGTAAAGGGCTGTTGCGCCGCAGTAATTACAAAATCTGGCCGACCGATCTGGGCAAGCGTTTCTTGAATGACTTGCAGCAACTGTTCTTGCGCGGGTAACGCAAGTAAATAATCGTGCTATCAGCCATCGTGGAATTCGGGCGTTTGGGTATAATCCGGCTTGCAGAAAATTCGGCCGCAGCGTGATTGGTGACTGTTGCGTCGAAAAAATATCCGGGGAGTCGCCGCGGCAGGTTACGGCCAAGCTGGAAGACCTCGCAGGAAGAGTGGCAGAGTGGTCGATTGCACCGGTCTTGAAAACCGGCGACGGGCAACCGTCCGTGAGTTCGAATCTCACCTCTTCCGCCAATATCCCGGCACCTCATCCAGATCGGCTTCATGCCGGGCATCGCTTTAGATTGCGGTCGACGCCGCGGTGGCTGGCGGTGCGGTCTCAGGTTCACTCATGACCCGATTGCGTCCGGCGGCCTTGGCTTGGTACAGGGCTGCGTCGGCGCGCCGCATCAATGCCTGGAAGGATTCGGCGGCCTGCAGCGTGGCCACTCCAATACTGACCGTGTAAGGCGCGACTTGGTTTTCGCATAGTTCCGCTGCCGGCTGCGTTTGCAGTGTTGCGCGCAGACGCTCGGCGAAGGCGAGTGCTGCCCGGCGGTCAACCTGGGTCAACAGAACCGCAAACTCCTCGCCGCCGATTCGGCCCAGCCGATCGGTATTGCGCAGTAATGCCTGTCCCTTGCGCACGATGTCGACCAGCACCCGGTCGCCTGCAGCATGGCCGAAGCAGTCATTGATTTCCTTGAAATGATCGGCATCGATCAACAGCAAGGCCAGGCCGGAACCGTGGTTGGCGGCGCGCTTCAGTTCGCGCTGCGCGTGCTGGAAGAATGCGCGGCGCGACCAGGCGCCAGTCAGGTAATCACGATTCGCCGCCTGCTCCGATTTCGCCATCAGCGTGGCATGCACCATCATGATGGCGCCCAGCGTCATGACCGGCATGACCAGTGTGCTGGCCGAGAGGAAAAAGAGATTCCACGGCGAGGGCTGCAGCAAGGAGCTTGGTACATTCGCGGCCAGCATGAAGATGACGCCGCGCGCAAGGTGCACGCTCGCAACCACCGCTGCCATGGCGACAGTGAAGACATACGGATAGCGCCATCGTTCCGCTTGCGGCGAGGTGAGCAGCGTTAACGCGATGGCGATGAAAATGCTGCCCTGGAACAGCGCAACCGTCAGCGTGCGCAGCGCAAACGAGTCGATTACGTAATGAAAGAGGCCGATTGCCAGCGGCATGAAGGCGACGCCGGCAATCAGGATCGCGAGCGAACTCTGGCGCGAGAAAAATCGTCGAAATCCCAGCAGCAGCATGGCGCCGGCGGCGGCGTTGACGGCATTCGTCAATTCGTAGGCGATGATAGGCGGCAGGCTCTTGCCAAACGCGTACAGGGCGAAAGCGATGACCATCAGCGCATTGGCATAGATCCATTCCCGCATACCCGGAATGCCGGTGCGCAGCAAGGAAGACAGCACCAGCAGCATGATGACGCACAGGAAAGCCCCTATGAGTAGAATGGTGAGCGTGCTGCTGAACATGTTCGGATCGATTGATGCTGGAACGATGGAAAGGCATGATTATCCGGCACGTGTTGCCGAAATGTAAGATTTTTTTGTGGAAAGTATTGCGTATGTATTGGGCATACCAAACTCGATCCATGCACGACGTTCCCTCTTTCATCCACCGGCGAAGCCCGAAAGGAGCGCAATGAAAGGCGCTGGATTACCGGTTGTGCTGATCGTCCTGGGCGGCGCCTGGCTGCTGAACAGCCTGCGCTGGCTGCCGGATGTGCAATGGCTGTGGATCGGCGGGCTGGCCGGCGCCGGGGTGGCGATTCTGCTGCTGGACGGGATCACCAAGTCGTCGGTGGTGGCCGGGCCGCTCCTGATCCTGGCTGGGTTGTTGTCGTTCCTGCGCCAGTATCACGATCTGGGCTGGCGCTTCATCGTTCCGATCATGCTGATTTGCTGGGGCGTGACGCTATTGATCGCGCGCTCGCCGTCGATTCCCGCTTCGCGCCATCTGCGCCGCGATCGGCGCGGCGAGGGCCGGGATGCCTGACCTGCTTTCCGCCTCGGCGCTGGCGGCCGGCCTGTCCTGGGCCAGCGGCATCCGGCTCTACCTGGCCTTGTTCATCGCCGGCTGGTTCGGCCGCATGGGCTGGCTGGATTTGCCGCCGGCCTTGGACGTGCTGCAATCGCCGTGGGTGCTGGGCGTCACCGGCGCGCTGGCCACCATCGAATTCCTGGCCGACAAAGTCCCCGGCTTCGATTCGCTGTGGGACGTGATCCATACCTTCATCCGGATTCCGGCCGGCGCCATCCTCGCCGCTGCGGCGATGGGGCAGATGGCGCCGGAATGGACTGCGATCGCGGCGTTGCTGGGCGGTACGGTGGCGGCGGGAGCGCATGCCACCAAGACCGGCAGCCGGGCGCTGATCAATACCTCGCCGGAGCCGTTTTCCAACTGGGCGGCGTCTTTTTCCGAAGAAGCGGCGGTGCTGGGTGGCTTGTGGGCGGCGTTCTTCCATCCCTGGCTGTGGTTCGCGCTGTTGCTGCTGTTTTTCCTGCTGGCGCTGTGGCTGTTGCCGAAACTGTGGCGCGGATTGCGCTGGTTCTTGAGAAAGCTGACGACCTGATGTTCATACAAGCAATGCGCATGCTGCGCCGCGACTGGCGCGCCGGCGAACTGGTGTTCCTGCTGCTGGCCCTGGTGGTGGCGGTGGCGGCCTTGTCCTCGGTCGGATTTTTCATCGACCGCCTAGCCGCCGGCCTGGATCGCGACGCCAACCAGTTGCTGGGGGCCGACCTGGTGATCAACGCCGACCAGCCGATTGCCGATGGCTGGCGCGCCGAAGCCGGGCGGCGCGGGCTGGCGCTGGCGGAAACCGTGTCCTTCCCCAGCATGGCGCTGGCCGGGGAGGGCGATGCCGCCCGTTCGCGCCTGGCTTCGATCAAGGCCGTCTCGGCCGGCTATCCGCTGCGCGGCCAGCTCAGCGTATCGGACCAGGCCGGCGGCGCCGAGCTTGCCACCAGCCAGATTCCGGCGCAGGGCACGGTGTGGGTCGATCCCGACGTGCTGGCGGCGCTGAAACTGGCGCCGGGGGAGCAGTTGCAATTGGGCGAGATGCGCTTTCGCATCGCCAAGGTGATCGCCGTCGAGCCGGATCGCGGCGGCGCCTTCGTCAATTTCGCCCCGCGCGTGATGCTGGCACTGCCCGATCTGGCGGCAACCCATTTGGTGCAGGACGGTTCGCGCGTGACCTATCGGCTGCTGCTGGCCGGCGCGCCGCCGCAGGTGAAGCAGTTCCAGCAGTGGGTAGAGGCGCAGATCGAGTCCGCCAATATGCGCGGCGTGCGGATCGAGTCGCTGGAATCCGGGCGGCCGGAAATGCGCACCACGCTGGATCGTGCGCATCAATTCCTGTCGCTGGTCGGCCTCCTGTCAGCGATGCTGGCGGCGGTGGCGGTGGCGATGGCCGCGCGCCGCTTCGCCCAGCGCCATTTGGATGCCTGCGCCATGCTGCGCTGTCTCGGCCTGTCCCAGGATCAGGTGACGCGCCTGGTGCTGTACGAATTCCTGGTGCTGGGTCTGGTCGCCGGCGTGCTCGGGGTCGCCGCCGGCTTCGCCGCGCATTTCGTGCTGCTGGAGTGGCTGGGCGACCTGGTAGCGCAACGCCTGCCGCCCGCCAGTTGGGTGCCGGCGGCGCAAGGCGTGGTGGTCAGCTTGCTGCTGCTGATCGGTTTCGCGCTGCCGCCGGTTTTGCAGTTGCGCAATGTTCCGCACAACCGCGTGATCCGGCGTGAGCAGGAGCCGCCGAAGCCGATGGCGCTGGCCACCTATGGCCTGGGCACCGCCGCATTTTCCGCGCTGCTGCTGTGGCAGGCCGGCGACCTGAAGCTAGGCCTGTTGACCGTGGCCGGTTTCCTGGCCGGCTTTGCGCTGTTCGCGCTGATTGGCTGGCTGGCATTGAAAGGCCTGCGGCCGTTGCGCGGCCTGTTTGATTCGATGGCCTGGCGTTTTGCGCTGTCCGGCCTGCAGCGGCGGCCGGCGGCGACCATCGTGCAGGTCGTGGCCCTGGCGCTGGGCCTGATGGCGCTCTTGCTGTTGACCGTGGTGCGCGGCGACCTGATCGGCGCCTGGCGCGCCTCGACCCCGGCCGATGCGCCGAACCGTTTCGTGATCAACATCCAGCCCGATCAGCGCGCCGCGGTGATCCAACAATTGAGCCAGAACGGCATCGCCCAGCCGCAGTTGTACCCGATGATCCGCGGCCGTCTGGTGCGCATCAACGACACGCCGGTGACCGCCGACACCTATCAGGACGAGCGCGCCCAGCGGCTGGTGAACCGCGAATTCAACTTGTCGACGATGGCCGATCCGCCGCCGCAAAACAGCATCGTCGCCGGCCATTGGTACCGCGACCAGTCGCCGGAAGCCTCGGTCGAGGCCGGGCTGGCCAAGACCCTGAATCTGAAACTCGGCGATCGCCTGACCTTCGACATCGGCGGCCAGCTGGTGGAAGCGCCGGTTACCAGTTTGCGGCGGCTGGATTGGGGCTCGATGCGCGTCAATTTCTTCGTCATCATCAATCCACAGGCGATGCGCGACATGCCGCAAACCCTGATCACCGCCTTCCATTTGCCGGATGCCAAAAGCAATCTCAGCAATACGCTGACGCGCGATTTCCCCAACCTGACCGTGGTCGACATCGGCAGCATCCTGAAACAGATCCAGAGCGTGCTGGACCAGGTGATCCGGGCGGTTGAATTCCTGTTCCTGTTTACGCTGGTGGCCGGCGCGCTGGTGCTGTATGCGGCGTTGATCGGCTCGCAAGACGAGCGCACGCGCGAAGCCGGCCTGCTGCGTGCGCTGGGCGCCAGCCGCCGCCAGTTGTCGCGTGCGCAGTGGATCGAATTCGCCCTGGTCGGCGCCCTGGCCGGATTGCTGGCGGCCAGCGGCGCCGCCGCGATCGGCTGGGCGCTGGCGCATTACGTCTTCCATTTCGAATGGCACTTCAGCCTGCTAGTGTGGCTGGCCGGCGCCGCCGTCGGCATGATCTGCACCTTCATCGGCGGCTGGATCGGCTTGCGTAATGTCTTGAACCAGCCGCCGCTGCAAACCCTGCGCGAGGCATAGTTGGCCCTCGGGGAATTTTATTTTTCCTGGGGTATTTATAAAATCATCATAATTAATACCCGGGATTTTGTGCCACATAGAGGAGTATGTGGCTTGTCGCAGCCCCGGTGCATGCCGGATGGCAGGCCGATGCGCTATCATGGCCGCGCCGCCGGCGCAGACCATCAAGCGCCGGCGGCATCCACCCCGACCGCCGTCACCCATTCGTAAAACACCATGCCTTCGATTCAAACAATGATCCTGCTGTCGTGCGCCGTCCTGATCCTGGCGCTGCAAGTCATTCTGCTGCTGCGCACCGGGCGTGGCGACGATTTGCCGGCGCTGCTGCAGCGGCTGCAAAGCGAACTGCAGCGCCAGCAGCAGGACGGCGGCGAGCGGCTGGAGCGCGAGATGCGGGCGCAGCAGCAGGCGGTGCGGCAGGAACTGGGCGGCAATTTCGTGCAATTCCAGCAGACGCTGGCGGCGCAGTTGACCAGCGTCGCCACCGTGCAAAACAGCCAGATCGACAGCTTCGCCCAGCAACTGGTCAAGCTGAACGAAACCAATACCCGGCAATTGGAAAGTATGCGGCAAACCCTTAGCCTGCAAGCCCAGGCGGGACGTGAAGAGCAGGCAGTATCCTTGAAGCGCTTTGGCGACACTCTGAACCAGAGCTTGAGTGCGCTGACCGAATCGAACGCGCAGCGAATGGCCGAGGTGCGCGCCACGCTGGAGGCGAAGATCCGCGACCTGCAGCAGGATAATGGCTTGCGGCTGGAGGAAATGCGCAAGACGGTGGATGAAAAACTGCACGCGACGCTGGAGCAGCGCCTGGGTGAATCGTTCAAGCTGGTCTCCGACCGCCTCGACAAGGTGCACCAGGGCCTAGGCGAGATGCAGCAACTGGCGATCGGCGTCGGCGACCTGAAACGGGTGCTGACCAATGTCAAGACGCGCGGCACCTGGGGTGAGGTGCAACTCGAAATGCTGCTGGAACAGATGCTGACCGCCGACCAATACGCCAAGAACGTCGAAACCATTCCTGGCAGCGGCGCCCGGGTCGAATTCGCGATCAAACTGCCCGGCAATGGCGACGGCCAGCGCGCGGTGTGGATGCCGATCGACGCCAAGTTCCCGAAAGAGCAGTACGAGCGCCTGTCGGAAGCCGCCGAGCGTGCCGATGCCGAGGGCGTCGCCGCCGCCGGGCGCGAGCTGGAGCGGGCGGTGCGGCTGGAAGCGAAAACCATCGCCGAAAAATACCTGTCGCCCCCGCTGACCACCGATTTCGCCATCCTGTTTTTGCCGACCGAAGGCTTGTACGCCGAAGTCATGCGCCGCCCCGGCCTGGCCGACGAATTGCAGCGGCTGCATCGCGTTTCCATTGCCGGCCCCTCGACCCTGTCGGCGCTCTTGAACAGCCTGCAGATGGGTTTTCGCACGCTGGCGCTGGAAAAGCGCTCGTCCGAAGTGTGGCAGGTGCTGGGCGCGGTCAAGACCGAGTTCGGCAAGTTCGGCGAGGTGCTGGCCAAGACCCGCGCGACTCTGGAAAGCGCAGCGCGCAATATCGAAAAGGCCGAAACCCGTTCGCGGGTGATGACCCGCACGCTGAAGTCGGTTGAGGCGCTGCCGGCGGAAACCGCGCAGCAGTTGCTGGGGACGGCGCTGGGTGCGGAGGACGATATCGCCGATGAGTCTGGCGCGTGAGGATGCGAACGGCGGCGCAGGATGCCGCCGTCGGACGCCGATGCCGTCGCAGGCAATTCGCTCGCCGATCCGGTATATGCAGTATCATGTGCCGTCGCGGGACAAATTGTCCCAAGTCTGTCGACTCGCCCACCCTCCGATTTTTCGCCGTGTCCGGTGTGCGCCTGATACTGCCGCGCACTTGCCGACGATCTCCGATTGATGTTCTCGTCCACCGAGGGGCGCACCACGCCGTCTGTGGCGGCTCGTTTTTTGTGGCGCTCGAACGAAACGCCAAATGACAGCGACACCGTACCCGCCCTGTTCGGCGGGCTTGTCTTCCACTGGGCCGACAGCATGCCGATGAGATTTCGGCCTGTCGCCGCTGAGCGCAATCAGCGCTGCCCGCTACCTGGGAATTGAATATGGCTAAAGAAGAACTTCTTGAAATGAATGGCATGGTGGCCGAAGTGCTGCCGGATTCGCGCTTTCGCGTTGATCTCGATAACGGCCACCAATTGGTTGCCTATACTTCCGGCAAGATGCGCCAGCACCACATCCGTATTTTGGCGGGCGACAAGGTGACGCTGGAATTATCGCCCTATGATCTGAGCAAGGGGCGCATCACGTTCCGGCATATCGAAAACCGCGGCGCGGTCAGCAGGGGACCGCAACGCCGCCGCAATTGACGGGCGGGCGGCAGCGCGAAAGGAGCGCAGCATGAAAATCGACAGGATGGCTGGCGCCGAAATTCTTTCGGCCAAGGCCCGTGCCATCGGCCTGGAACAGGGCGTGCTGATTGGCGAATGCACGTGGCAGATCGGCGATGACCTCGACCACCAGCATGCGCACCGGCTCGATCTGCTTGTCGCCGACAAGACGGTGCGGCTGTATTTCCCGGATCTGGAGCTGACCACGTCCGGCAACGCCAGCCGTGCCAGGCGCAGCGAAGACCGGCTACGCGATGCGATTGCGCAATTGCTGCCGCGCTCTCCGGCGGCGACGTATACCTATCAATAATCATCAGCCAGCTCATCGGCTGGAGCTGTCCAATCGCGAGGCAGGTAGCTGGCTGCGTAAACAGGATTATTTTTCGGATTGTGAAAATATGTGTAGGTGATTCCCGCCACACCCTGTATATTGCGTTCTGCACCTGCATCAAGTTGTCGTCATTGTCGGTCTTTCTCCCGTTTTGCTCGCCTCAGAGTCATTCCTGTTTGAATTCCCTCGGTTACATCTTTCTTGGTTTCTCGTGCGTTCCGGGACATCCTCCCTCATTTTTTACCAAGGAAATAACATGAGTATTCAAACTGGCACCGTGAAGTGGTTCAACGACTCCAAGGGCTTCGGCTTCATCACACCTGACGGCGGCGGCGCTGACCTGTTCGCCCACTTTCAGGACATACAGGCGGACGGCTTCAAGAGCCTGGCAGAAAACCAGCGCGTCTCGTTCGAGCGCGGTACCGGCCCGAAAGGCGAGAAGGCCAGCAACATTCGCCCGGTCTAATCAATAAGGTGGTTGCTGCCAGCAGCCACCGCACCAGTTCCACCGCCGGCGCGCAGCAGTCATGTGCCCGCGCCGGCCGGCAGTGTGACCAGTCCAGACAAAGAGAGCACCATGCAGATAGCATGGGTTGTCGAATGATTCTGGCCAGGGGCACCACGCAGATAGCATGGGTCGCTGGAGGTCATAGTGTGTGGACGAAAGCTCGCTTCGGCGAGCTTTTTTACGTCTGGAGTGCGGCTCGCCCATCTTGCGGATTGATGCCGGTGTTGGCCAGGGGCCTTCGGCAGCGCAGCCGCTTGGCTTCGATCATGTCGAAAAAATTCGAAACGTCCAATGCGGCAGTCGGACGAATGATTTCGTCATATCAATCCCTCAAACACCACCACCTCCACCATCTCGCCGGCCGTCACATTGCCCTGATCGTGGCCCAGCACGATCATGCAATTGGCTTCCGACATTGAGCGCAGCACTCCCGAGCCTTGGCTGCCGGTGACCCGCACTTGCTGCACACCGTCGGCGTCGCGCGCCAGGATGCCGCGCTGGTATTCGGTGCGGCCGGCGCGCTTCTTGATCGCATGCGCCGATTTTACGCGCAGCAGCGGCAAGGGCTCGGCCTGCGCGCCCATCAGGTGCAACAACGCCTGGCGGGCGAAGAAATAGAAGGTGACCATCACCGCCACCGGGTTGCCGGGCAAGCCGAACAGGTAAGCGCTGTGGCCGTTCGAGCTGATTCTGCCGAACGCCATCGGGCGTCCCGGGCGCATGCCGATGGTCCAGAAGGCGACGTCGCCCAGTTGCGCCATCATCTGCTTGGTGTAGTCGGCGGCGCCGACCGAGACGCCGCCCGAGGTGATGATGGCGTCGGCATTTTCGCAGGCGTTGCGAAAGGCCGCTTCCAGCGAGACCGGGTCGTCCCTGACCACGCCCATGTCGACGATGTCGCAGCCGAGCCGGGTCAGCATCCCGTACAGCGTGTAGCGGTTGGAGTCATAGACGCAACCGGCGTCGAGCGGTTCGCCGACCGAGCGCAATTCGTCGCCGGTCGAAAAGAAGGCGACGCGCAGCCGCCGCTGCACCGGCACTTCGGCCAGGCCGAGCGAGGCCAGCAGGCCGAGGTCAGCCGGGCGCAGGATCTTCCCGGCCGCCAGCGCCGCCTTGCCGGCCGCCAGGTCTTCGCCCTTGAAGCGGCGGTTGTCGCCGGTCCTGACCGTATTCGGCGGGATCGTGACTGCGCTGTCGCCGGCGTCCCTGGTGAATTCCTGCGGCACCACGGTATCGCAGCCAGCTGGCATCACGGCGCCGGTCATGATGCGCAGCGCCTCGCCGGCGGCCACCGTGCCGTCGAACGCGCGCCCGGCAAAGGCGGTGCCGACCACCTTCAGCGTGGTCGCCGCATCGGGCGCCAGGTCGCCGCCGTGCAAGGCGTAGCCGTCCATTGCCGAATTGTCGTGTGCCGGCACGTTGATCGGCGAAATGATGTCGGTCGCCAGGACCCGGCCCAGCGCGCTGCGGATCGCGACTTTTTCCACCGTGCGGATCGGCGTGATGAAGCGGCGAATGATGTCCTGGGCAGCGGCCACCGGCAGCGCGTTCGGATCGTAGTTCGACAGGCAACTGACGACGGCGGCCAGCGAGGGATTCGGCATCGGGGTCGGAGCGGTCATGGCAATCTTGGTCTCAATTCAATCGGCTTCGAACCGACGCAATTCTTCGATGGTGTTGATGTTCCTGAACGCCGATTCGTCCGCGAACGGCACTTCGACCACCTTGAGCGAGGCATACCAGCGGTCGATCTTGCGGCCGCCGTCCTGCAGGAAGGCGGTCAGATGCGCTAGCAGCGTGTTCTTCATCAGGCAGAACACCGGGTGGCTGCGGCGCTCGCTGCCGGCGCCGGTCACGGCCACCGCCAGATCGGCCTGAGCTTCGCTTAGCGCGGCATACAGGCGCGCCACCAGGTCGACCGGGAGGAACGGCGAGTCGCAGGGAGCCGTCACCAGATACGGGGTTTCGCAATGCGTCAGTCCGGTCTGCAGCCCGGCCAGCGGCCCGGCGAAATCGGGAATCTGGTCCGGCCAGACCGGCACGCCGAAGCCTTCATAGGGGCCCAGATTCTGGTTGGCATTAATCAGCAACTGGCCGACCTGGGGTTGCAGCCGCAGCATCACGTGCAGCGCCATCGGCGCGCCGCGAAAGATCTGCAGACCCTTGTCGACGTGGCCCATGCGGGAGCCGCGGCCGCCGGCCAGAATCAGGCCGGTAATTTGATTGGTATCCATGCTTTGCGGGTGTGGTTTTGGTCGGAAATCACGGTTGGGGTAAGGCGTTCGGGATCGTCAATTCTCATATACTCCTTGTTTAACCAACCAATCCCGCCGAGAAAATATGGAAATAAATAACATACTCCTGTTTGTAACGCGTCGACGCGAGCCAGGGCATGCTGGCTAACCCCCGATGTACGACATCTCGATTTTTTTCATGTCCGGTGTCAGCGCTCCGGCGGCGCGCAATTCCGAATAGCGGTCGCTGCGCGTGCGCCACAAGCGGGCGATCGCGGCGGAAATTTCCTCGTCGCTGCGGCCGCCGCGCAGCAGGGCGCGCAGATCGTGGCCACCGGTCGCGAATAGGCAGGTGTACAGCTTGCCTTCGGTCGACAGCCGCACCCGCGAGCAGGAGTGGCAAAAGGCCTTGGTGACGCTGGAAATCATGCCGATTTCGCCGCCGCCGTCGCGGTAGCGCCAGCGTTCGGCGGTTTCGCCCGGGTAATTGGACGGAATGCGCTCCAGCGGCAGCACGGCGTCGATCTGGCGCACCACTTCAGAGGACGGCACCACTTCATCCATTTTCCAGCCGTTGGTGGCGCCGACGTCCATGTACTCGATGAAGCGCAGGATGAACGGGGAATCCTTGAAGTGGCGCGCCATCGGCACGATTTCGTGTTCGTTCATGCCGCGCTTGACCACCATGTTGACCTTGATCGGCCCCAGTCCGACGCCGTGCGCCACCTCGATGCCGTGCAATACCTTGGCGACCGGAAAATCGACGTCGTTCATGCGCTTGAAAGTGGCATCGTCGAGGGAATCGACCGATACCGTGACGCGCCTCAGGCCCGCGTCCTTCAGTGCCTGCGCCTTCTTCGCCAGGATCGAGCCATTGGTGGTCAGCGTCATGTCGAGCGGCCGGCCGGCCGGGGTTTTCAACTCGCTCAACTGGGCGATCAGCGCTTCGATATTCTTGCGCAGCAGCGGCTCGCCGCCGGTCAGCCGGATTTTCTCGACGCCATGCGCGACGAACAGGCGTGCCAGGCGGGTGATTTCCTCAAACGACAGCAACGACGCATGCGGCAGGAACGCATGATCCTTGCCGAACAATTCCTTCGGCATGCAGTACACGCAGCGGAAATTGCAGCGATCGGTAACCGAGATGCGTAAATCGTGCAGCGGCCGCTGCAAGGCGTCGGTGACGAATCCGGTTGGGGTTTCCAATTGCGTCGCTATCCGAATTCCCTGGTCGCCGCGGTTCTGGCTGGCCGGCGAGGGTGCTTTTTCTACCATGGCTGTTCTATGGCTCCGTGAATAGGTGTTTTCCGCGGTTTGCAAAAGCTGCCCGGAAAACAGATACAAGATACCACGGCGGCCGTCGGCCGATTGGCTGCGGCGCTGGCCGCGAAAGACAACAAGAGCCCAATCGTTCGATGCGCCGGACCACGGCCAGCCGGCAAGGCGATAAAAAAGGGAGCGTAGCTCCCTTTTCAATGATCAGGCAGGGGGCGCGCACCTGGCGATGCGCGCCGGGTTGGTCATCAGCGGTGCGTTTCGATCTGCACCAGCGGTTCGGTGGCCACCGGCGGCAGTGGCTTGCGTTCGCGCGGCACACGTGGCGCAACTTCGATCCTGGCCGCCGCTTCCTGCGCCGCCCGCAGTTTTTCCGGGTCAGTGGCGGCCAGCGTCAGGCCCGCCGCATCCAGGACACTGCGCAAATCATCCAGAGCGGCTGCTGCCTTTGCGGCTGGCGCGGCAGCACTGACAGCAGTGCTTTGCGGCGCGGCCGCCGTGGCGTCGCCAGTGGGAGCCTGTTCCGGAAACTCGATTTGCGCTGCGGTTTGCAGCGGAACCTGTTGCGGAACTTGCGGCGCGGCGATGGCGGCGCTCAGGGCCGTTGCTACCGGCGCCATTTCCGCTGCGGCTGCTACATCCGGTTCAGCCTCTGCGACCGGTTCAGGTTCTGCAACCGGTTCGGCATGCACGACCGGTTCGACCTCTACGACCGGTGCGGTAACGGCTGCCGGTTCGACGGCGGCTTCCGGCGCCGGCTTGCCGACCATGACCTCGGGTGCGGCCTCAGTGGCTTGCGTTTCGGCTTGCGCCATGGCGGCGTCGGCTACCGGTACGAATGCCGCTTCGGCGTTGCTGTCAACGGTTTCGCCGGTATCACCCGCTTCACGATCGCGCCGATTCCGGTTGCGGCCGCCGCGACGGCGCCGGCGACGCGGTTCGTCGCCATGCGTCTCGTGTTCGCCTTGCGCTTCGCCGGCAGCCGTCGCCGGTATCAAATTATCTTCCGGCGCGGTGGTGACGGGCACCGGCGCGGTAATTGCCTCGCTTGCGCCCGCCATGGTATTGGCGGCGGCGATCAACGCCTGCTCGGCCTTGGGTTCTGCCGCTTCATGGCGTTCCTCGCGTTCGCGTTGCGGCCGTTCGCCGCCGCGTTGCCGGGCGCCTTCGCCGGCTTCCCGTGGCTCGCGCGGTGGCCGCGGGGGCCGCGCTGCGCGTGCCGGACGCTGTTCGGCCGTTTCCGATGCGGCCGGTTTCGCGCTTTCAGGACGAGCTTCGGAGGCCGGGGCGGCGCCGCGTTCTTCGGTGCGCTCGCGGTTGCCGTTGCGCCCGCCACGGGTGCGGTTGCGCGGATTGCGGCCATTGCGTTCGCGGCTGGCTGCCGGCTTGGCTTCGGCCGCGGGTGCTGCTGGAGCAGTCACGGGCGCAACTGGTTTGCTGCGGAACAGATTGAATAGCCGGCTGAAGAAGCCTTCCTCGGCGACCGGAACCGGAGCCGCAAGCGGGGCGGCCTCGACCGCTTTGCGCTCGACGATCGGCGCCGGCTGATCGGGGGTAATGCCCTTGACGACGGCTTCCTGGCGCGGCTTGGCTTCGGCCTTTTGCCGCTTGTCATAGCTGATGTCGGTATCGGCTTCTTCGGCCATCGCATAGCTGGCTTGCGGCTCTTCCAGCCGGCTGTCGTCGCTCTTGATGCGTTCCAGCTTGTAGTGCGGTGTCTCCAGGTGCTTGTTCGGAATCAGTACCACGGTCACCCGATGCCGGGTTTCGATCTTCAGGATCTCGCCGCGCTTTTCATTCAGCAGGAAGGCGGCGACGTCGACCGGCGCCTGCACGTGAATCGCCGCCGAATTTTCCTTCATCGCTTCTTCCTGGATGATGCGCAGGACTTGCAGGGCCGACGATTCGGTGTCGCGGATGTGACCGGTGCCATTGCAGCGCGGGCAGGTCACGTGGCTGCCTTCCGACAGGGACGGACGCAGGCGCTGGCGCGACAATTCCATCAGGCCGAAACGCGAGATCTTGCCCATTTGCACGCGGGCGCGGTCGTAATGCAGCGCATCCTTGAGGCGGGTTTCGACTTCGCGCTGGTTCTTCGAATTCTCCATGTCGATGAAGTCGATCACGATCAACCCACCCAGGTCGCGCAGGCGCAACTGGCGCGCGACTTCATCGGCCGCTTCCAGATTGGTGTTGAAGGCCGTGGTTTCGATGTCGGAACCGCGCGTGGCGCGCGCCGAGTTGACGTCGACCGAGACCAGCGCCTCGGTATGGTCGATCACGATCGCGCCACCGGATGGCAGCGGCACGGTGCGCGAATAGGCGGTCTCGATCTGGTGCTCGATCTGGAAGCGTGAGAACAGTGGAACGTCGTCGCGGTAGCGCTTGACGCGGTGTACCATGTCGGGCATCACGTGGGTCATGAACTGTTGCGCCTGCTCGAAGATGTCGTCGGTGTCGATCAGGATTTCGCCGATATCCGGCTGGAAATAATCGCGGATCGCGCGGATCACCAGCGAGGATTCCTGGTAGATCAGGAATGCGCCCGGCGCCGACTGGCCGGCGCCTTCGATCGCGCGCCATAGTTGCATCAGGTAATTCAGGTCCCACTGCAGTTCATCGACGTTGCGGCCGATGCCGGCGGTACGCGCAATTACCGACATGCCGGCAGGCAAGTCCAGCTTGTCCATGGTTTCGCGCAATTCCTGCCGGTCCTCGCCTTCGACCCGGCGCGAAACGCCGCCGCCGCGCGGATTGTTCGGCATCAGCACCAAATAGCGTCCGGCCAGCGAGACGAAGGAAGTCAGCGCCGCGCCTTTGTTGCCGCGCTCTTCCTTTTCGATCTGGACCATGATTTCCTGGCCCTCGCGCAACGCTTCCTTGATCGACGTGCTGCGCACATCGACGCCTTCCTTGAAGTAGCTGCGCGCGACTTCCTTGAAGGGCAGGAAGCCGTGCCGCTCTTCGCCGTAATTGACGAAGCAGGCTTCCAGCGACGGCTCGATGCGGGTGATGACACCTTTGTAAATGTTGGACTTGCGTTGCTCGCGTCCGGTGGTTTCGATATCGATGTCGATCAGCTTTTGGCCGTCGACGATGGCCACGCGCAATTCTTCCTGCTGCGTGGCATTGAACAACATGCGTTTCATTTTTTCACTCCGTGGCCCGCAGGCCGGCTTTAATGCCGCTTGATCCAGACTGGCGGCAAAAGTACAGGGGATGTACGCGCGGACGGAGTGTTTGGGGGGAGGGAATTGCCTTGGCACATGGCGGCCTGGCGCGCAAGCGCAGGCGCCATGATCGGGCGCGGATGATGTCGATCGATATGCCGGGAGCACGCTTGACCGGGTTCTTGCACAGCCGAAAAATCGGGCGCAGGGAACATGGTCTCAAGCCGCGAGCAACCTGGTCGAGCCAAACGGAACATGGGGTTTAGCAGATTCGGCAAAAGAGTTTCGACATCGTCAACCGGCGAGCTTCTGAGCTACTTGCATGCCAACAAGCTTGCCGGATTTATCCTGGTAATCCAAACATTCGGGTCCGACACCCGTACGCGCGATCCGATGACAACAGCGGTGCGACCTTGATTCGCGCAGGGGTGCTACGTACACATCTTTTTCCCATCAAATTTGCAAATTGGCGAGGCCGATGGGAAGGCCGCTGTGTAGAATGTGCTTTTTATTCTTACACCAGCTACAGTCCTATAACCGCAGCGAAACAATTATATATTCAAAATGAAGGACTTAGCGAGATTTTATGGGAAAGCGGCTGAAATGCAGTCGGCACCCGCGCGGGTGGACGCGCCGCCTGAAGTCCAGCATCTCCTGATTTCCGATGATGAGGCCGGCCAGCGCATCGATAATTTCCTGTTGCGGGTCTGTAAGGGCGTGCCGAAAAGTCACGTCTATCGCGTACTGCGCTCCGGCCAGGTGCGCGTCAACAAAGGCCGCATCAATCAAACCTATCGCCTGCAAAAAGACGATATTGTCCGCATCCCGCCATTACGTCTGGCCGAACCGGCGACGCACCACGTGCCGGGCGCAGAATTCACGATCTTGCTGGAAGATGCGCATCTGCTGGTGATCGACAAACCGGCCGGCGTTGCCGTGCATGGCGGTTCCGGCGTCAGTTTTGGGGTGATCGAGCAATTGCGGGCTGCGCGGCCGGAGGAAAAATTCCTCGAGCTGGTGCATCGCCTGGACCGCGATACGTCCGGCATCCTGTTGCTGGCCAAGAAACGCTCGGCACTCACCAACCTGCACGCCCAGATGCGCGACGGCGAAACCGACAAGCGCTATCTGGTGCTGGTTCACGGCGATTGGAAAAACCAGAAGCAGCACGTGCGCTTGCCGCTGTTCAAATACACCACTCCGGAAGGCGAGCGGCGCGTGCGGGTGCAGGAGGGCGGGCAGGTTTCGCATACGGTGTTCAACCGCTTGGCAAGCTATGGCGGATTCACGCTGCTGGAAGCAGAGTTGAAGACCGGGCGCACGCATCAGATCCGCGTCCATCTGGCGTCCAGCGGCTTTGCCATCGTTGGCGATGAAAAATACGGCGATTTTGCGCTGAATCGTGCGCTGCACAAGGCGGAAGGTGCACGGCCTGCCTTCAAGCGTATGTTCTTGCACGCACACCAGATCAGCTTCGTGCATCCGGAATCTGGAAAATCTGTCACACTCAATGCGCCACTGCCGGCGGAATGTACCCGCTTTATCAGCAGTCTGGCAGCGTCCGCGTCTGAGTGTTGATTCCAGCACGTAATTAATGTGGCGGCTGCTTTATGGCAGCTTGTTACCAATTAGAAGGAGATGGCAGTCCGGCACTGCCAGAAACATGGCAAAAAAGCAATTTGACCTGATCGTGTTCGATTGGGATGGCACCCTGATGGACAGTACGGCAACGATTGTCAGATGCATCCAGGCTGCTGCCCGGGATCTGGGCTTTCCCACGCCCGATGACGGTGCCGCTGCCCACGTGATCGGCCTCGGACTGCAGGAGGCGCTGCAAATCGCGGTGCCGGAAATCGAACCGAAACATTATCCGCGATTGGTGGAGCGCTATCGCCACCACTATCTGACGCAGGATCACGAACTGACCTTGTTTGCCGGCGCCCGCGAAATGCTGGAGGAGCTTGCGCAAGCGGGGTATTTTCTTGCGGTAGCCACCGGCAAGAGCCGGGTCGGACTGAACCGCGCGCTGGATGCGGTGCATCTGTTGTCACGGTTCGACGCCACGCGCTGTGCCGACGAAACGTTTTCCAAGCCGCATCCCGCGATGCTGCAGGAGCTGACGCGCGAGCTCGGTCAGGACATGAAGCGCACCCTGATGATCGGCGATACCACGCATGATCTGCAGATGGCGGCCAATGCCGGGGCGGCGGGAGTGGCGGTACATTACGGCGCCCATCCGGCGCACGAACTGGCCGCACTGAAGCCGCTGTATGCCGCCAATTCGGTGGCGAACCTGCATGCCTGGCTGCTCGACAACGCCTGAATCGACGAGCGACGGCATGATTCCGATTTGTGCTTCCGATGTAGTGGCCGAAGGCGGCAAGGGTTTGCGTTTCCCGGTAACCGCTGGCGGCGAAGCCAGGACTGGTTTCGTGGTGCGCTACAAGGGTGTGGTCCATGGCTGGTTGAATCGTTGCGCGCATGTGCCGATCGAGCTGGATTGGGCGGAAGGCCAATTCTTTGAATCCGGCGGCGATTACTTGATGTGCTCGACCCATGGCGCCATCTACGTCCCGGATACCGGCATCTGCGCCGGTGGCCCGTGCCGCGGCGGGCGCCTGCGCGCGATTGCCGTGCTGGAACAGGATGGCCAGGTGTACTGGCAGCCGGATGATTATGTACGACCCGCAATCGCATAAGCGCTGGCGGAACAAGAAGAGTGGCGATGATGAGCAATGACGAATTTGAAACCAGCCAGCCGCAGGCGGGCACCGCTCAGAAAAGCGGCTGGGAGCGCGACATACTGGAGAAACTGGCGTTTGCCACCTTGCGCGAGCAGCGCGCGCGCCGGCGCTGGGGAATTTTCCTGAAACTGCTGACGCTGGCCGTGATCGTGTTCGGGCTCTGGCTGGCATTCGGTCTGAGCGCGGTCGACGTCGAAAATGTCGGCCGCCATACGGCACTGGTGAACGTGGACGGCACCATCGAGGCCGACGGCAAGGCTTCGGCCGAATCCATCATCAGCGCACTGGACAAGGCTTACTCCAACAGCGGTTCGGTCGGCGTCGTGATGCGCATCAACAGTCCTGGCGGCAGCCCGGTTCAGGCGGGCATGGTCAACGATGAAATGCGGCGTTTGCGGGCCGCCTATCCGGACAAGCCTTTGTACGTGGTGGTGGACGAAATGTGCGCCTCGGGCGGCTACTATATTGCGGCCGCGGCGGACAAGATTTATGTCAACAAGGCCAGCATTGTCGGCTCGATCGGTGTGCTGATGGATGGCTTCGGCTTTACCGGTTTGATGGAGAAGCTGGGGATCGAACGGCGCCTCTTGACGGCCGGTCAGAACAAGGGCTTCATGGACCCGTTTAGCCCGCAAAGCCCGGCGCAAAAGGATTATGCGCTGCAGATGTTGGAAGAAATTCATCAACAGTTCATCGATGTCGTGCGCAAAGGGCGGGGCGAGCGTTTGAAGGAAACGCCGGACACGTTTTCGGGCTTGTTCTGGACCGGCAGCAAGGCGGTTGAAATGGGGCTGGCAGATGGTTTCGGCACGGTCGATACCGTCGCGCGCGACCTGATCAAGGCCGAAGACATTGTCGATTACACCCAGCATGAAGGATTGCCGGAGCGGGTATTGAAGAAATTCGGTGCCGCCGTCGGTGGTGGCGCGGTGAAAGCCCTAGGCGGCGCCGGCCGTCTGGAGTTGCGCTAAGTTGATACTTTGTCCTTGCAAGTTCTGGCGCCTGGGATATATTGGAAGCGTTCGGAGCGTCAAGGAGAACGACTTATCGAAAGTACCATGATTGGTCCCGTTGCCAGCGAATGCATCCGATAGACACAGGGTCCTTGGCTCGGTGGCGGATGCGGAGATGCCGCATTGCAGATGCGGCTGTGAGAGTATCCGGTACTCTCGATGCAGAAATCAAAGTTCACAAAACGACGGCGCAATACCGTCGTTTTGTTTTTCAGCCTCCGGCTTGAATCATTCGGCCAGCATCAGGAATACGGTTGGCTTTTTATGGAAATCGGGGGGGCGCCCGGCAGCCAGCTCGGCCTTCCAGAGAATTGCCGTTTGCGTACGCACCGATTCCGACGCCAGGCTCAGATCGGTTGCAACGCAAATCAATGTCTGCGCCTGGCAGGCGCTGCATAGCGCATCGAGTAATGCGCCATTGCGATAAGGGGTCTCTATGAAAAGCTGGGTTTGCCGGTCCTGCCGGGAGCGTTCTTCCAGTCCCCTGATCCGTTTCGCGCGTGAGGCCGGATCGGTCGGCAGGTAGCCGTTGAAGGCAAAACTTTGGCCATTCAGGCCGCTTGCCATCAGCGCCAGCAGCAGCGAGGATGGGCCGACCAGCGGCCGGACCCGGATCCCGTGAAGATGCGCGAGGCGCACCAGATCGGCGCCCGGATCAGCTACCGCCGGCACGCCTGCCTCGGACACCAAGCCGGCATTCCGGCCCGCCAGGAGCGGCACCAGCAGCGCCGGTAGCTTGGCGCTATCGGTATTGACATTCAGTTCCTCGATATCGATCTCCTGCAGCGGGCGAACGAGCGGGTGTTGGCGGCTCAGCAGCTTCAGGAAGGCGCGGGTGGTTTTGGCGTTTTCGGCAATGAAATAATCAAGTTGCCTGGTTATCGCTTGTACGCCGGTGGGAATTAATGGCGCCAGCGGGTCGCTCGTCTCCGGCATCTCCGGGCCTAGCGTATTCGGGATCAGGTACAGCGTTCCGGCTGTCTTCATTGTCTTATAATTCCATATACTGGTCGTAGCATATTTTCACTCGTCCGTTTTATCAGCGGAATTGGTCCGAAAACAGGCATACTCCAATATTTTTCTATTTGGCGAAAAACTGCAGGCCGGCCCGTCGCAACATTGACGTAAGTGCGATCAGCGGCAGGCCGGTAAGTGCAGTGGGGTCCGGGCTTTCAATTTTTTCAAGCAGGGCAATTCCGAGCCCTTCGTTTTTTGCGCTGCCGGCGCAGTCATAGGGTTGCTCGATGCGCAGATAGGCGTCCAGCTCGTGGTCCGGCAAATCGCGGAACGTGACCAGGCTCTGGGTGTTCTTCAACTGAATTTTGCCGGCTGGTGCGTCGGTGCGGCCATCCAGCAGGCACAAGGCCGTATGAAAAACCACAGACTGGCCGCGCAATTGCTGCAATTGTCGCAATGCTTTCGCATGCGAGCCGGGCTTGCCGATCTGCTGGCCATTCAGGGTGGCTACTTGATCCGAACCGATAACCAGTGCATCCGGCGCCAGTGGTGTCACGGCAGCCGCCTTTGCCTGCGCCAGTCGCAGCGCGGTTGCCTGCGGAGTTTCGCCGGCCAGCGGGGTTTCATCGATATCCGGCGCGATCGCATCGAACGGAAGGCGCAGGCGGGACAGCAATTCCTGGCGATAGCGCGAACCGGACGCGAGAATCAGCCGGGCGGGGAGGGGCGAATGCATCGGAGCGGACTTGTCTTGATGAGGGGCTGAATAAAGCGCGCTAAGGCTTTGACCAGTAAGGGGAAAGCCTGTTATTATCGCAGGTTTTCCGGGCTCGATTTGTCTTTATGGAAGCGTTTGTGATCGACACCTTTGAATTTTGTCGACTCAAGGAGCGGGCGGAAGGTGACGTCGCGGTTGCTGCGCTGGCTCGCCTGACGCAGGAATGCGCCGATGCTTCGGGAGCGCTGCATTGGTCGTTGCAGGGTGGCGCCGATCAGTTCGGGCACGCGCGGCTGGAGTTGTCGGTTGCGGGGACGGTTCAACTGATGTGTCAGCGTTGTTTGACGCCGTTCGCGCACCGGATTGCAACCTCGTCGGTCCTGGTGCTGGCGCCAGACGAAGACGGCGCGGACGAAATCGAGGAACTGCTTGCGGATGACGCAATTGACGTGATCGTCGCGCCGAAGCGGTTGGACGTGATGGCATTGGTCGAAGACGACGCGCTGCTGGCGTTGCCGTTTGCCCCTAAGCACGAGATTTGCCCGGGTCAAGTTGCCGTCGAGCAGTTGCAAGGCGCGAAAAAGCCGTCGCCATTTGCAGTGCTGAAGGACTTGAAGCAGTAGGGCAGCGGTGCCGGCCTACCTTGCGGACAGACAAGGAAGAGTTGCAGCAAGAGTGTTCGGACGCGGCAGCCAGGCGCCGAATCCGATGTGTTAAAATTTACAAACTTATGGTTTAGGAGTTGTCATGGCAGTCCAGCAAAACAAGAAGTCCCCATCCAAGCGCGGCATGCACCGTTCGCACGATTTTCTGAGCGCACCGCCGCTCGCCGTTGAGCCGACCACTGGTGAAACGCACATGCGCCATCACATCAGCCCGAACGGCTTTTATCGTGGGCGCAAGGTTTTGAAAACCAAGAACGACGAATAATTTGAGTGCGGTTCAATGCAAGATGCGGCGCTGAGGGCTATTTATCCGGCGCCGTTTTTCATATGCCAAAACATGCCGCCCTGTCATCGTGAGTCGCGCCGAATCCGGCCCGGAGTGTGGGCTGGGATGTGGCTTAGAATCAACACATGACAATAAAAATCTCTATCGACTGCATGGGTGGCGATCATGGCCCGTCGGTCACCATTCCTGCCGCAATTTCCTTCGTCAATCGTGAACTGAACTCCGAACTGATTCTGGTCGGTCTGGAGGAGGTGGTTCACGCCCAGATTAAGAAACACAAGGCCCTGAATCACCCCCGCCTGTCAGTGATCGCGGCCTCCGAAGTCGTGGCAATGGACGATCCGGTGGAAATCGCGCTGCGCCGCAAGAAGAACTCATCGATGCGGGTGGCAATCAATCTGGTGAAGGAAGGTCAGGCGCAGGCATGCGTTTCGGCCGGCAACACCGGTGCACTGATGGCGGTCTCGCGTTATGTGCTGAAAACGATACCGGGGGTTGATCGCCCGGCGATTTGCGCCCTGCTTCCGAACCAGAAAGGTCGCCCGACCTATATGCTTGATCTGGGCGCCAACGTCGATTGCGAGCCGCAGCATCTGCATCAATTTGCCTTGATGGGCTCGGTTCTGGTGGCGGCAATGGAAGACATCCCGCGTCCAACCGTCGGCTTGCTGAATATCGGCGAGGAAGACATCAAGGGCAACGATGTCGTCAAGCAGACTGCCATACTGCTGCGTGCCGACCATGAGCAGGGAACGCTCAATTTTTATGGTAACGTCGAAGGCAACGATATTTTCGTCGGGACTACCGATCTGGTGGTATGCGATGGTTTCGTCGGCAACGTGGTGCTGAAGGCATCGGAAGGTCTCGGGCGTTTCGTGAAAAGCGCGCTGACGGCTGAATTCAAGAGCAATCCGCTGAACCTGCTCGGCGCCCTACTGGCGCGCGGCGCCATCAATTCATTCAGCCGCCGCATGAACCCCTCCCGCTACAATGGCGCCAGCTTGCTCGGCCTGCGCGGCCTGGTGTTCAAGAGCCACGGCGGCGCCGACGCGTATGCTTACGAATGGGCCATCAAACGCGCCTTCGAGGCCGCCAAGCACGACGTTCTGGCACGCGTGGCTACCACCATTGCCGAAGTGATGCCGCAGGCGCAAAGCAATTCAGGAGCGAAGGATGCCGGTATGACCGAATCGACCCAAGAGAAAACCGCATGACTCTTTACAGCAAAATCATAGGCACTGGCAGCTACTTGCCGCCGAAGCGGGTCACCAATCACGAACTGGCGGCGCAACTGGCCGAAAAGGGAGTGGAGACATCGGACGAATGGATTTTTACGCGCAGCGGAATTTCGGCACGCCATTACGCGGAACCCGGCGTTCAGTCCAGCGACTTGGCGGTGCGCGCGGCACAACCGGCGCTGGAAATGGCGGGCCTGGAACCGAATCAAATCGACCTCATCATCCTGGCCACCTCCACGCCCGATTTTCTCGGCGGCTTCCCCAGCACCGCCTGCGTGGTGCAGCGCAAGCTCGGGATCGTCAATCACTGCGCCGCGCTTGACGTGCAAGCGGTCTGCAGCGGCTTCGTCTATGCCTTGTCGATGGCTGACAGCTTCATCAAGACCGGGGCGCACAAGAACGTGCTGGTGATTGGCGCCGAAGTTTTTTCGCGGATACTGAATTTCGACGACCGCGGTACCTGTGTGCTGTTTGGCGACGGCGCCGGCGCGGTGGTGATGAGCGCCGCCGCCGAGCCGGGGATTCTGGCCACCAAGCTGCATGCCGACGGCCACTACAGCGACATCCTGTGCGTTCCAGGCAGCGTGCGCGCCGGCGCCGTCGAGGGTAGCGCCTTTCTGCACATGGACGGCCCGGCGGTATTCAAGCTGGCGGTATCCGTGCTGGAGAAGGTTGCGACCGAAGCGCTGCACGCGGCCCACATGGAAGCGGCGCAGCTTGATTGGCTGATTCCGCATCAGGCGAATATCCGCATCATGCAAAGCACCGCCAGAAAACTCGGCCTGCCGCTGGAGAAAATGATTGTGACGGTCGACCAGCACGGCAACACCTCGGCCGCCTCGATTCCGCTGGCGCTGGATACCGCGGTGCGGGACGGCCGTATCAAGCCGGGCCACAACGTGATGATGGAAGGGGTTGGCGGCGGCTTTACCTGGGGCGCCACGATCGTGCGTATGTGAATTTTTGACGACAATAGAATGACAAAATTTGCTTTTGTATTTCCCGGCCAGGGTTCGCAGGCGATCGGCATGCTCAATGGCTTCGCCGGCAACGCTGTGGTGCAGGACACCGTGGCAGAGGCATCCACGTTGCTGGGCTTTGATCTCGGCAAGCTGATTGCCGAGGGACCCAAGGAAGAACTGGATCTGACCACCAATACCCAGCCGATCATGCTGACGGTAGCCGTCGCCTGTTTCCGGGCCTGGACTGCAGGCGGCGGCAAGGCGCCCGCGATCGTTGCCGGCCATAGTCTGGGGGAATATTCGGCGTTGGTCGCAGCCGGCGTCATTCCGTTTCGCGACGCCCTGCCACTGGTTCGTTTTCGAGCTCAGGCGATGCAGGAGGCGGTGCCGGTCGGGCAGGGAGGAATGGCCGCGATTCTTGGCCTGTCGGATGACGACGTGCGCGCCGTCTGTGCGGAGGCGGCGCAAGGGGAAGTGGTGGAGGCCGTCAACTTCAACGCGCCGGCGCAGGTTGTGATCGCCGGGCATCAGGCCGCGGTTGCGCGCGCCTGCGAAATCGCCAAGGCCAAAGGCGCGAAGCGGGCGCTGCCGTTGCCGGTATCGGCGCCGTTCCACTCGTCGCTGCTGAAGCCGGCATCGGATCGCTTGCGTGACTACATGGCGCCGCTCACGTTCGGCGCGCCGACGATTCCGCTGATCAATAACGTCGATATCGCCATCGAGCAGGATGCCGCCCGTATCAAGGATGCGCTGACGCGCCAGGCAGCCTGCCCGGTGCGTTGGGTGGAAACCGTCCAGGAAATCGCCGCGCAGGGGGTGCGGCACGTGGTTGAATGCGGCCCCGGCAAAGTGTTGGCTGGTTTGACCAAGAGGATCAACGGCGACTTGATTGGTGACGCAATCGTCGATCAGGCATCTCTCGACAGGATAATGGAGCTATTGGCGTGACAAATGAAAGCTTGAATTTGGACGGCCAGGTCGCACTGGTCACCGGCGCGTCCCGTGGCATAGGTCGTGCGATTGCCCAGGAGCTCGCGCGCCAGGGCGCAAAAGTGGTGGGCAGCGCAACCTCGGATGCGGGTGCCGCGGCGATTTCGGAGTATTTGCAGGCGATCGCGCCAGGCTGCGGCCACGGCATCGTCCTGAACGTCAACGATGCCGCGCAGTGCGAGGCGGCAATCGAGGCGGTGCAGAAGGAATTCAATGGCTTGTCGATCCTGGTCAATAACGCCGGCATCACTCAGGATCAATTGGCGATGCGGATGAAGGATGAAGAATGGGACGCGGTGATTGCCACCAATCTGACCGCGGTGGCGCGCCTGTCGCGTGCTGTTTTGCGCGGCATGATCAAGGCCAGGCATGGGCGTATTATCAATATCACGTCGGTGGTCGGCTCGGCCGGCAACCCGGGGCAAATGAATTACGCCGCCGCGAAAGCCGGAGTGGCGGGGATGAGCCGGGCCTTGGCGCGTGAAATCGGCAGCCGCAATATCACGGTCAACTGCGTGGCGCCGGGGTTTATCGACACCGACATGACCAAGGTATTGAACGAAGGACAGACCGCCGCAATATTGCAGCAGATTCCCGTCGGGCGGCTGGGTATGCCGGAAGAAGTCGCCGCAGCAGTCGCCTTCCTCGCCTCCAGGCAAGCGGCTTACATCACCGGGACGACGCTCCACGTGAATGGCGGAATGTATATGGGTTAATTAAAAATTGTACGATTTTGAGGCAAGTTTGGTTAACGTTGAATGCAGAAGCTAAAAGTAAATTTTGATTGCGCAAACCTGATAAAATGCGCGCACTTTCTGTAACCCACACAATCTGGAGGCATGACATGTCAGACATCGAACAACGCGTTAAGAAAATCGTCGCCGAACAACTCGGCGTAGCCGAAGCAGACATCAAGATCGAATCCTCGTTTGTCGACGACCTCGGTGCCGACTCGCTGGATACGGTCGAACTCGTAATGGCGCTCGAAGACGAGTTTGAAATGGAAATTCCTGACGAGCAAGCCGAGAAAATCACGACCGTGCAGCAGGCGATCGAGTACGCGAAAGCGCATGTCAAGGCTTGATCAGTTCGATTGACTTCGGGAGGAACCGTTTGAGCCGTTCACGCGAACGCCGTGTCGTGATAACCGGGTTGGGTTGCGTTTCTCCGGTCGGCAATACCGTTGCCGAAGCGTGGGATGCCATCGTGGCCGGCAAGTCGGGCATTGCGACCATCACAAAATTTGATGCCACCCCTTTTTCCACCCGCTTCGCGGGCGAAGTGAAAAATTTCAATATTGAAGATTACATCCCGGCCAAGGAAGCACGCCACATGGATGCCTTCATTCATTATGGGATGGCAGCCGGGATTCAGGCAATTCAGGATAGCGGCCTGACGGTCACCGAGGACAATGCCGATCGTATCGGTGTCTTGATCGGCTCCGGTATCGGTGGCTTGCCGCTGATCGAGGCGACGCATGCCGAATTGACCAGTCGCGGACCGCGCCGGATCAGTCCGTTCTTTGTGCCGGCCTCGATCATCAACATGATTTCCGGAAACCTGTCCATCAAATACGGACTGCGGGGGCCGAACCTGGCGATTGTAACGGCTTGCACGACCGGCTTGCACTGCATCGGCATGGCGGCGCGCATGATTGAATATGGCGACGCCGACATCATGGTTGCGGGTGGGGCGGAATCCACCATCTCGCCCTTGGGGCTTGGTGGTTTTGCCTCGGCGCGCGCCTTATCCGCGCGTAACGATGACCCGGCCACGGCGTCGCGGCCTTGGGACCGCGACCGCGATGGCTTTGTCCTTGGCGAAGGCGCCGGCGTCATGGTGCTGGAGGAATACGAATCCGCCCGGGCGCGCGGTGCGACAATCTATGCCGAATTGCTGGGCTTCGGCATGAGTGCTGACGCCTATCACATGACCGCGCCGCTGGAAAGCGGGGATGGCGCCCGTCGTTCGATGCTGAACGCGATGGCAAATGCTGGGGTCAATGCCGATCAAGTGGATTACGTCAACGCCCATGGCACGTCCACTCCGCTGGGGGATCTTGCCGAAACGGTTGCGATCAAGCGTGCTTTGAGCGACCACGCGAACAAGATTGTGGTGAACTCCACCAAGTCCATGACCGGCCACCTGCTGGGCGGAGCCGGCGGTCTGGAGGCGGTATTCACGGTGCTGGCGGTGCATAATCAGTTGTCGCCGCCAACCATCAACATCTTCAATCAGGATCCGGCATGCGATCTTGATTATTGTGCCAACACCGCACGTCAGATGCCAATCAACGTTGCCGTGAAAAATTCCTTTGGTTTTGGCGGAACCAACGGCACTCTGGTTTTCGGCAAGGTATAACCGAACAATTCTGACTCCCCGCTCCGCGGCATTTCGCCTGGCATATTCTCTATGTCGATCGCGATTTACGCTGTAATAAAGCCGTCACGGACGCTGTACCTGCTGACTTGCGGCATGTGTCTTGGAATCGTGGGCGTCGCCGGGGCGATTGGCTTCGGGGTGGTCGGCGAATTCGCCCCTTTTTCTCGATTTTTGATCGGTGCCGGCTGTATTTCTATCGCACTTTCTGTTTTTTATCATCGCACCCGCAGCAGATCGGAGTTTCATATCCACATATCCGGATCAGGGCAAATCCGGTTGGCCGAGTTCAAATCCGCTGGGTCTGGCATGCTGAACAAGAGCCCTTCGCTTGCAAAAACGGAAGTAGACGCCAGATTGATGCCTGCAACCACAATCTGGCCCTGGCTGCTGTTATTGCGCCTGAAACTGGATGATCAACGGGTGATTGCCGTGCCGATATTGCCGGATTCGGTGCCGGATGGCACTTTTCGATCGCTTTCGATTGCCTGCCGATGGTTGGCGACGCATGACCATTCCATGAAATATTAGCCAGAAATGCAAATTTCTTCTTTTCTCGCGAACTTATTGTGTTTCATTCAGTCAATGTTTCGAGTCGCGCGAGTGTTGCAATAAAACAAGGATTGGCGATTGGCGACAGAACGCGATATTGATCAACTGCTCGTCGAGCGCGTTCAGCGTGGCGATAAAAAGGCGTTCGAGCTGTTGGTGATCAAGTACCAACGAAAGTTGATGCGGCTGGTGTCGCGGCTGATTCGCGACCAGGCGGAGGCGGAAGATGTTGTGCAGGAATCGTTTATCAAGGCATATCGTGCCTTGCCGCAATTCCGCGGCGACTCGGCGTTTTATACTTGGTTGTACCGGATTGGCATCAATACCGCCAAAAATTATCTGGTAACCCAGGCGCGTCGAGCACCGACGTCGACGGAAGCGGACGCGGAAGAGGCAGAAACTTTTGATGACGGTGAGCACCTAAGGGATATCAATACGCCAGAGTCAATGTTAGCCACCAAGCAGATTGCCCAAACCGTCAATCTCGCGATGGATGCTCTCCCTGACGAATTGCGTATGGCGATTACCTTGCGTGAAATCGAGGGTTTGAGCTATGACGAAATCGCCGAAGCAATGAGGTGCCCGATCGGAACAGTGCGCAGTCGCATTTTTCGGGCGCGGGAAGCTATCGCGGAAAAATTGAGGCCGTTGCTCGATACGGCGCTCGACAAGCGTTGGTAACGGACGCAGCAGCAAGGTCGAAAAAAGGGGTTGGGGTGCTTAGCGAGGTGGGTATGGATGAGAATTTGACTCGGAAACAAATTTCCGCGTTGCTTGACGGCGAGCTTGACGAAGCGGGTACCGAGGCGGCTCTGGCGTTACTGGAGCAAGCCGAGGGACGTGCTGCCTGGGAGCTTTATCATCAGGCCGGCGACGCCTTGCGTTCCGAGGAAATCCCGTTGGCGATGAGCCCGGATTTTTCCCGCAAGCTGTTCGCGCGGCTTGATGCCGAACCGATCATCATTGCCCCGGGAGCAATTCCGGCGCTGGTCCATCCACTTGCCAGTGGACGGGCGTTGCGGCGTTTCGCGCTGCCGGGCATGGTGGCCGCCGCCGCAGTGGCCACCGTGGCGTTCATTACGACGCCGCAATTGATGGTGGCTGATGGTACTTCCGAGGTTTCGCAAGCCGTTGTGGCAACAGGTACGCAGCCGGCACTGGCAAAGGCCGCGCTAAAGTCATCGCCAGTAATCGAGGTGCCGGTTGCCGCGTCGGAGGCAACCGAGGAAGTCATGTTGCGCGATCCGGGCATTGACGACTATTTGTTTGCCCATCAGCGGTTTTCCCCTTCCGTGTACAGCACCGCGCAATTCGCCCGTTCCGCCACATTCGCCGCAGATTCAGGCAAATGATCGATATGGGGCGAGTAGTGGTTTTTTTAAAATTTGCCGTTACGCTATACGCCTTCCTGGGTTTCATTAGCTATGCAAATGGCGGCAACTTGCCGACGGATAAAGCGGCTGCTGCGCAGGAAGCGCAGTCACTGCTGCAAAAGATCCAGGCGGCGGCCCAGCGTTTGAATTACACCGGCACGTTCATCTATCAGCAAGGAGATCTGGTGCGCACGTCGCGCATCACTCATTTGCTGGATGGCCGCAATGAAATCGAAAAACTGGAAGTGCTGGACGGCAAGCCGCGCGAATACATTCGCACCAACGAAGAAGTGACCTGCTATGTGCCGGAAACCCGGACATTGCTGGTGGAAAAGCGAATCACCAAGGACGTGTTTCCCGCCATCAGCGCGGCCAGCCCGGCTGATTTGGCCCAGCACTATGAAATCAAAAAAGGGGAGACCGGGCGGGTAGCCGGCTATGATTGCCAGGCGGTGGTGCTGGAGCCGAAAGATGGGCTGCGTTACGGCTACAAGCTGTGGGCGGAGAAGTCGACCGGCCTCTTGCTGCGGGCGCAAACCGTGAATGACAAGGACGAGGTGATCGAGCAGATCGCCTTTACCCAGTTGGGAATTGGTAATATCGACCGTCGCCAGGTGCGGCCGAGTTTTGTCAATACCAGCGGCTGGCGGGTCGAGAATGCGGTCATGGGGGCGGTTGATTTGTCGAATTGGGTGATCAAATCCCTGCCGTCTGGATTTGTTCGTATTCGCGAACTGCGGCGAATGATTTCCGACACGCCAGCGCAGGACGGGACGGGAGCATCTGCACGGCAAAATGCTCAGCCCAGCCAGCGCGAAGTGTCGCAAATCGTTTTTTCGGACGGGCTGGCTGCCATTTCGGTCTTTATCGAACCCGGCAGCCAGAGCCGGACGGAAGGTTTTTTGCAGCAGGGCGCAACCAGTATTGTCGGCAAGCGGTTGGGAGACTACTGGCTGACGATCGTCGGCGAGGTACCGCCGGCGGCAATCCGGCAAATTGCCAATTCCATAGAACTTAAAACCAAATAACAGCACATGAAAACATTGCATTCCGTACGAAATACTCTGTTTGCGATTTTGTTGGGTGCCGCAAGTGCGGTCTTCGCTCCGGCGCTGATTGGCGCTGCGCCTGCCGCGCTGGCCGCCGGCGTGCCGGGATTGCCGGATTTTTCCGACATGGTCGAGAAGGTCGGTCCGGCCGTGGTGAATATCCGGACCACGGAAAAAGTGAAATCCGAGCAAGGCATGCCGGGTAGCGATGATGAAGAGATGCAGGAATTTTTCCGTCGCTTTTTTGGCGTTCCGATGCCGCGCCAGCAGACGCCGCCCCCGCGCGGCCGCGCGCCCGCGCCGCAACAGCAGGAGGAACAGATGGTGCCGCGAGGAGTCGGCTCCGGTTTCATCGTTTCGGCCGATGGTTATGTGATGACCAATGCGCATGTGGTCGAAGGGGCGAGCGAAGTGTATGTGACGCTGACCGACAAGCGTGAATTCAAGGCCAAGATCATCGGCGTCGACAAGCGCACCGACGTGGCGCTGGTCAAGATCGAGGGCAACAATCTGCCGCGGGTGACGATCGGCGATTCGGACAAGGTGCGAGCGGGCGAATGGGTGATTGCGATCGGCTCGCCGTTCGGCTTGGCGAATACCGTCACGGCCGGCATTATTTCCGCCAAGGCACGCGATACGGGTGACTATCTGCCGCTGATCCAGACCGATGTCGCGGTCAATCCCGGCAATTCGGGTGGCCCGCTGATCAACATGCGCGGCGAAGTGGTTGGCATCAACTCGCAGATCTACAGCCGTTCCGGCGGCTACATGGGAATTTCCTTCGCGGTGCCGATCGATGAAGCAATGCGGGTGGCGGATCAGTTGAAGGCCAACGGGCGCGTCACGCGTGGCCGTATCGGCGTCCAGATCGGCGAAGTGACCAAGGATGTGGCCGAGTCGCTTGGTTTGGCCAAGGCCCAGGGGGCGCTGGTCCAGCGCGTGGAGCCGGGCGGACCGGCCGAGAAGAGCGGGCTGGAGGCGGGTGACATCATCCTCAAATTTGATGGTGTCGTGATCGAGAAGTCCAGTGACTTGCCGCGCCTGGTGGGTGGTACCAAGCCCGGAACGCGCTCCACCGTCACAGTCTGGCGCAAGGGCGCGAACCGCGACATCCAGTTGACGGTAGGCGAGCTGGAGCCGGAAAAAAGTGCCAGGAGCGAGGTGAAAAAACCGAAGGCGGAGCAAACCGCCAACACCTTGGGTCTGGTTGTCAGCGATCTGAGCGAGGCGCAGAAAACTGAAGCCAAGGTGGAATCGGGCGTCGTGGTGGAAGCTGCCGAAGGCGCTGCCGCTCGCGCCGGCTTGCGGCCGGGCGACATCATCCAACGGTTGAACAACACCGACATCAAGGATGCCAAGCAATTCAATGCGCTGGTGGCCATGCTGCCTCCCAAAAAAATGACCGTGGTGCTGGTGCGGCGCGGGGACGCGTCGCAGTTCGTCCCGTTGCGCCCGAACTGAGCACCGGCTGTTCTGGCCCGAGGGTTGCTGGCCATGCGGCCAACAACCCTTTTTGTTTTTCCCTCAATGAAGAATGGTGATTGATGGCTGCGATCTTGCTGACCTTGTATTCCCGCTCATATTGCCATCTATGCCAGCAGATGCAGGATGCCTTGCAGGCGCTGCGCGAGGAATACCGATTCGTGCTGGATGTGGTGGACGTCGATAGCGACCCGGAGCTGGTTGCGGAATATGACGAGCTGGTGCCGGTACTGGTCGGCCAAAGAGAAGGTGCGGCGCCATTGCAGCTTTGTCATTATTTCCTGGATCAACAAAAGGTCCGGGATTTTCTTGCCGAGGGTTGATTGGATACGCATTCCTTGCCCGAAATAAATATCCAGGGCGGCAGTATTTTTTGAGCCGGCCGGCTAATGGCCGACAGCGGCTTGTTTTTGCTTATACTCCAGTGGTGTATAATTCATGAAGCAGCGGTCGAATACACTCCGGGAACTCGAGGCAATTTGGCTGGACAGCGGGACGGTGGGTGGTTCATGGTGATCGCCTGCCGATATGACGGTTTGCCCGTTCGAAATCCGGTAAAATGGGGCGATCGAAATAACCCGTGCAATAAGGCGCTCGCCTGGGGAATCTGCCCCGTTCCGAGCGCCTTTTTTTCAATCGCGTCTTGAACATCGCAGCGCGGAACCAAGCGTCGCCGTATTCCGTCGCCCACGAATTTTTATGAACAATATTCGCAATTTTTCCATCATTGCCCATATCGACCACGGCAAATCGACGCTGGCCGATCGCATCATCCAGCTCTGCGGCGGCCTGTCCGACCGCGAAATGGAGTCGCAAGTGCTGGATTCGATGGCGCTTGAGCGCGAGCGCGGCATCACGATCAAGGCGCAGACCGCGGCGCTGACCTACAAGGCGCAGGACGGCGTCACCTACAACCTGAACCTGATCGACACCCCGGGCCACGTCGATTTCAGCTACGAGGTCAGCCGCTCGCTGTCTGCCTGCGAAGGTGCGCTGCTGGTGGTCGACGCCTCGCAGGGCGTCGAGGCGCAGACGGTGGCCAACTGCTACACCGCGCTCGATCTTGGGGTCGAGGTGGTGCCGGTCTTGAACAAGATCGACTTGCCGTCGGCCGAGCCGGAAAACGCGATTGCCGAAATCGAGGAAGTGATCGGCATCGCTGCCAGCGACGCCGTGCGCTGCTCGGCCAAGACCGGCCTTGGCGTGCCGGACGTGCTGGAAGCGCTGATCGCCAAGGTGCCGCCGCCAAAGGGCGACCCGGCGGGGCCCTTGCAGGCGCTGATCATCGACTCCTGGTTCGACAACTACGTCGGCGTCGTGATGCTGGTACGCATCATGAACGGGACCCTGCGGCCGAAGGAAAAGATCCTGCTGATGGCGAGCGGCTCCCAGCATCTGGTGGAAAGCGTCGGCGTCTTCACGCCGAAATCGGTGGCACGCGAAGCGTTGTCGGCCGGGCAGGTCGGCTTCATCATCGCCGGCATCAAGGAACTGAAGGCGGCCAAGGTCGGCGATACCGTGACGCACGCCGCCAAGCCCGCCGCTGAACCTCTGCCGGGCTTCAAGGAAGTGCAGCCGCAGGTGTTCGCCGGCTTGTTTCCGGTCGAGGCCAACCAGTATGACGCGCTGCGCGATTCGCTGGAAAAGCTGAAGCTGAACGACGCTGCGCTGCAATACGAGCCGGAAGTGTCGCAGGCGCTCGGTTTCGGTTTCCGCTGCGGCTTCCTCGGCCTGCTGCACATGGAGATCGTGCAGGAGCGGCTGGAGCGCGAATTCGACATGGATCTGATCACCACCGCGCCGACCGTGATCTACGAAGTAGTGCTGCGCGACGGCTCGACCATCATGGTCGACAACCCGTCGAAGATGCCCGACCCGTCGAAGATCGAGGAGGTACGCGAGCCGATTGTCACCGTCAACCTGTATATGCCGCAGGAATACGTCGGTTCGGTGATCACGCTATGCACCCAGAAGCGCGGGATTCAGCTCGACATGAGCTACCACGGCAAGCAGGTCAAGCTGACCTACGAAATGCCAATGGCCGAAATCGTGCTGGATTTTTTCGACCGGCTGAAGTCGACCTCACGAGGCTACGCCTCGATGGACTACGAATTCAAGGAATACCGCTCGTCCGACGTGGTCAAGGTCGACATGCTGATCAACGGCGAGAAAGTCGACGCGCTGGCAATCATCGTGCACCGCGCCAACAGCCAGTTCCGCGGCCGCGCGGTGGCGGCCAAGATGCGCGAGCTGATTCCGCGCCAGATGTTCGACGTCGCGATCCAGGCCGCGATCGGCGCCAACATCATCTCGCGTGAAAACGTCAAGGCGCTGCGCAAGAACGTGCTGGCGAAATGCTACGGTGGCGACATCAGCCGCAAGCGCAAGCTGCTGGAAAAGCAGAAAGCGGGCAAGAAGCGGATGAAACAGGTGGGGTCGGTGGAAATTCCGCAGGAAGCATTTTTGGCGATTTTACAAGTGGACGATAAATGAATCTGCAATCGGTGTTGGGAAATTTTGCGCTGATCCTGTTCGTGCTGATGGTTGGCACCGGCATCATCTGGTGCCTGGACGTGTTCTACCTGGCCAAACAGCGGCGCGTGAAGGCAAACGCGGCGCTGGCGGCATTCGACGCGCGCAATGCGAAACTGGTGGCCGACGGCGTCAAGCCGGAAACCAGCGGCCGCGCCACGCTCGAAGCCAATCTCCTGCGGCAGCCGACCTGGATCGAGTATTCCGGCAGTTTTTTCCCGGTGATCGCACTGGTATTTTTTCTGCGTTCGTTCCTGTACGAACCGTTCAAGATTCCATCCAGCTCGATGGTGCCGACCCTGCAGATCGGCGATCTGATCCTGGTGAATAAATTCACCTACGGCATCCGGCTGCCGATCATCAACAAGAAAATCATTGAAATAAACCATCCGCAACGCGGCGATGTGATGGTATTCAAATACCCAAAGGACGTGTCGCTTGATTACATCAAACGGGTAGTTGGTGTGCCTGGTGATAAAATTGTCTATAAAAACAAACGTTTAACGGTGAATGGTAAAGCGATTTCTTATGAAAAACTGCCGGATTACCTGGATGAGGAGCATTTGAATTATTCACAGCAGTTCCAGGAAAATCTATCCGGCGTCGAGCACAGGATTCTGAACGACGAGCGGGCGCCGTCCTACGTCCCGAACCCTGATGCGTTTCCGCAGCATGAATTGTGTACCTACGATATCGAAGGATTCGCCTGTACCGTGCCGCCCGGGAATTACTTCATGATGGGCGATAATCGGGACAACAGCCTGGACAGCCGCTACTGGGGCTTCGTGCCGGATCAGAATATCGTCGGCAAGGCGTTTTTTGTGTGGATGAACCTGGGTAACTTGAAGCGCATCGGCAGTTTCCAATAATCGCAATCAGGAGGGAGAGGCAATGGCATACATTTCCGGCAGCAGGCAGCGCGGCATGACGCTGGTTGGCCTCATCTTCGTGCTGGCGATTCTGGGTGCGATCGGCGTCCTCGGCCTGAAAGTGGTGCCGACCGTGGTCGAGTACTTCTCGATCAAGAAGGCGGTTGCCAGCGCCAGAACCGCAGGCGGCAGCGTGCACGAAATTCGGGCGGCGTTCGATCGGCAAACCGATGTTGGCTATATCGATTCCATTTCCGGCAAAGACCTGGAAATTTTCAGGGATGGCGACAACTTTGAAATCAGCTTTGCCTATCCGAAGAAAATCCCGTTATTCGGCCCCGCCAGTCTGTTGATCGAATATGCCGGAACCACCGCAAGATCGGCAAACGGGAAAGCCGTGCAGTAAATCACAAGCGACGAATCGAATGGAACTCATGGTACTGGAACAACGGCTGGGTCATACCTTCCGGCAGGCGGCGTTGCTGCAGCAAGCGTTGACCCACCGCAGTCACGGCAGCGTCCACAACGAACGGCTGGAATTCCTCGGCGATTCGGTGCTCAACTGCGTAGTTGCCTCATTATTGTTTGAACGCTACCCCGAGATCGACGAGGGCGACCTGTCGCGCGTGCGCGCGAACTTGGTCAAGCAGCAATCCCTGTATGAAATTGCGCAGCGCCTGGACGTACCGCATTTTCTTCGCCTGGGCGAGGGCGAGCTGAAGTCGGGCGGGTTTCGCCGGCCGTCGATCCTGGCCGATACGCTGGAAGCGCTGTTCGGCGCGGTGTTCCTGGATGCCGGCTTTGATGCCGCCCGCGGCGTGATCCGCGCACTGTATATCCCGATTCTCGATACCGTCGATCCGAAAACCCTGGGCAAGGATGCCAAGACCCTGTTGCAGGAATATCTGCAGGGGAAAAAAATCGCCTTGCCACAATACAACGTGGTGGCCACCCACGGCGCTGCGCATAACCAGGAATTCGAGATCGAATGCCTGGTGCCGAAGCTGGATATCCAGGTATTCGGCGCCGGCGGCAGCCGTCGTGCCGGCGAGCAAGCCGCCGCCAAGCTGGCGCTGGAGGCGGCGCAAGCCGCCCTGATGAAAACTCCTGGCGCTGGCCGCAAAAGCAAGCCGCGCGCGGCCCAGTTGAAACTGGCGGGCATCGCGACGATACAACCGGAAGCGCCGCCAGCCGGCAAGGTGGCAGTCCGCACTGCAAAGGCCGAATCCAAAACCGGGGTTGAGCCGCAAAGCAGCGAGGCACCGCCGGTGCCCAATGCCGACGCGGGAACGCTCAGGAAAACCGCCGCCAAGGCGCCGATTGCCGATGGCAGAGGCGCGGCTCCGAACGACATTGGGCCGCACGGCCCGGGCCAGACGAAAAAAGCATGACACCCATCCACCACGCATCCGATTTTCGATGCGGCTATATCGCCATCATCGGCCGTCCGAATGTCGGCAAATCGACGCTGATGAATGCGCTGATCGGCGCCAAGGTCAGCATCACTTCGCGCAAGGCGCAAACCACGCGGCACCGGATTACCGGTATCCAGACCACTGACGATACCCAGTTCATCTACGTCGATACCCCGGGTTTTCAGACCCGGCATTCGAACGCGCTGAACAAGACGCTGAACCGCACCGTCACCAATACCCTGACCGGGGTTGACCTGGTGTTGTTCCTGGTCGAGGCGGGTACCTTTGGCGCAGCCGACCAGCAAGTGATCGACCTGCTGCCGGCCGGCGTGCCGGTGATACTGGTGCTCAACAAATCGGATCGGGTCAAGGACAAGGCGGTCCTGCTGCCGTTTGCGCAGCAAATCGCCGCCAAGCATGATTTCGCCGCGGTGGTGCCTGTTTCCGCCAAGCTCGGGTTCCAGTTGCAGAACCTGCAGGACGAAATCCGGAAGCGCCTGCCGGCCAATCCGCCGGTGTTCGGCGCCGACGACATCACCGACCGCAGCGAAAAGTTCCTGGCCGCCGAGATCGTGCGCGAAAAAGTGTTCCGCTTCGTCGGCGACGAGTTGCCCTACACCAGCACGGTGCTGATCGAAAAATTCGAGCAGGAAGGCGACCTGCGGCGCGTGTTCGCCGCGGTACTGGTCGAGCGCGATACCCACAAGGCGATGCTGATCGGGCATAAGGGGGCGCGCCTGAAGGAAATCTCGACCCAGGCCCGGCTCGACATGGAGCGCCTGTTCGGCGGCCCGGTCTATCTGGAAGTTTGGGTCAAGGTGAAATCCGGCTGGGCCGACAACGAAGCCGGCTTGCGCGCCTACGGCTACGAATAAACGCGGCATTGCATGAACGTCATTGCCACCGCGCCGCGTTCCAGCATTGTTGCGCCGCCGCCGGTAACGGCGGAGCGGGCGGCGGAAAACCCGCCCAGGCCGGCAAGGTCCGGCGACCGACTGCATCGGATCAACCATCAACCCGGTTTTGTCCTGCACAGTTATCCGTACAAGGAAACCAGCCTGATCGTCGATGTCTTTACACGCGATTACGGCCGGATCGCGCTGGTTGCCAAAGGCGCCAAGCGCCCTTTGTCGAAATTGCGCGGTGTGCTGCAAACCTTCCAGCCCTTGTCGCTGAGCTGGAGCGGCAAATCCGAAATCCGCACCCTGATCTCGGCCGAGTGGGTCGGCGGCTTGCCGCCACTGGAGAGATCGGCATTGCTGTGCGGGTTTTATCTGAACGAACTGCTGGTCAAGCTGGTGGCGCGCGACGACCCCCATCCCGCCTTGTTCGACCACTATGTCGCGACGCTGAACCAGTTGGCACATCAGGAACCGGCGCCGATCGTCTTGCGCCAATTCGAGCGGGCGCTGCTGAAGGAAACCGGGGTCGCCGGCGATTTCACCGTATGCACCAGTACGCGCCAGCCGGTTGACCCAAACGTCGAGTATGTGGTTGACCCCGAATCCGGGCCGCGCCTGGCGCGGGCGGCCGATACCTGGCCGCGCGTCAGCGGGAAAACACTGCTGGACATGGAGCGCGAAGACTACAGCGATGCCGTCACCCAAGCGCAAAGCAAGGCGTTGATGCGGTTTTTGCTGGCGCATCATCTGGGCGGCGCGCCCCTGAATACCCGACAGATTTTGATTGACCTGATGCAGTTGTGAGATGCAGATCGCGAAGACCAAATAGATCCGATGAAAAATATCCCCTGGGCCAGCGTCGCTGCCGGTTTTGTGACGGTGCTGGTCGGCATCACCAGTTCCGCCGTCATCGTCTTGCAGGCGGCTTCGGCCGCCGGCGCCACACAGCAGCAAATCAGTTCATGGATGCTGGCGCTCGGACTGGGCATGGGGCTGACCTGCATCGGCTTGTCGCTGCGTTACCGCGCCCCGGTCGTTACCGCCTGGTCGACCCCGGGCGCCGCCTTGCTGGTGACCAGCCTGTCCGGGATTCCGATGCCGGAAGCGATTGGCGCTTTCATGTTTGCCGCCGTACTGGTCACCGTGTGCGGCGTCACCGGCTGGTTTGAACGCGCGATGGACAAGATCCCGCTGTCGATTGCGGCAGCCATGCTGGCCGGCATCCTGGCGAATTTCGGCATGAACGTGTTTGTCGCGATGAAGCCGCAATTCGTGATGGTGTTTGCGATGTTCATCGCCTATCTGCTGTGCAAGCGCTGGTTGCCGCGGTACGCCATCATCGTCGTGCTGACGATCGGCACGGCGCTGGCGGCCGCTCAAGGCCTGCTGCATTTCGAAAATTTCCATTTCGCGTGGGCGGCGCCGGTATTCACGATGCCGGGTTTTTCCTGGTCCGCCATCATCGGCGTCGGCATTCCCTTGTTCGTAGTGACGATGGCGTCGCAAAATGCGCCGGGGGTGGCAGTCATCCGGGCTTCGGGCTATAGCACGCCGATCTCGCCCTTGATCAGCTGGACCGGACTGGTCACGCTGCTGCTGGCGCCGTTCGGCTGCTTCTCGCTCAACCTGGCGGCGATCACGGCCGCCATCTGCATGGGCAAGGAAGCGCATGAAGACCCGGCCAAGCGCTATTGGGCGGCGGTCGCTGCCGGCGTGTTCTATTTGCTAGTCGGGATCTTTGGCGCAACCATCGGCGCCTTGTTTGCCGCGTTCCCGCAAGAGTTGGTGTTGGCGATTGCCGGCTTGGCGCTGTTTGGCACGATCGCCAACAGCCTGACGGTGGCGATGGCTAGGGACAGCCAGCGCGAGGCGGCGTTGATCACATTTCTCGTGACCGCCTCCGGCGTCACGCTGTTTGGCATCGGCGCGGCGTTCTGGGGACTGGTCGCCGGCGCGCTGGCGTTCTTCGTGCTCAACTGGAAGCGGCTTGACGAACAGCCGTCGCGGCTGCATCAGCCTGCTGCGCCGAAGGCGGCATCGCCCCAGACTTTGCCGTTGCGGCAGAATTAATCGAAAATCGACATCCGACAAGAATTTCTTCATCCATCCCTTCATCCGATGAGCTATCTGAATCCAACTTCGCCGATCATCGACCTGGGCGTCAATATCGACCATGTCGCCACCTTGCGCAATGCGCGCGGCACCAGCTACCCCGATCCGCTCAAGGCCGCGCTCCTGGCCGAAGAGGCCGGCGCCGACGCCATCACGCTGCATCTGCGCGAGGATCGGCGCCATATCCGCGACGCCGACGTCGAAGCGATCCGGCCGCAACTGCGCACGCGCATGAACCTGGAAGCCGCGGTCACGGCCGAAATGCTCGACTTTGCCTGCCGCATCCGACCGCAGGACGTCTGCCTGGTGCCGGAGCGACGACACGAAGTAACGACCGAAGGCGGGCTCGACGTGCGCAAGTATTTCAGCCAGGTGCAGGGCGCAGTGCGGCAATTGCAGGCGGAGGGCATCCGCGTCAGCCTGTTCATCGATCCGGATGCCGAGCAGATCCAGGCCGCGCAGGAGAGCGGCGCGCCGGTGATCGAACTGCATACCGGGCGCTATGCCAACGCCGCGCCCGGCGCCGAACAGCAGGCGGAACTGGAGCGCGTGCGGCAAGGGGTGCTGGCCGGTGTACGGCATGGCCTGAAGGTGAATGCCGGCCACGGCTTGCATTACACCAACACGCAGGCGATCGCCGCGATTGCCGACATCACCGAATTGAATATCGGCCATGCGATCGTCGCCCAGGCGTTGTTTGTCGGCTGGGAAAACGCGGTACGCGAGATGAAGGCGCTGATGGTGGCGGCGCGCCTGCAGGGTGTTCAGTGAAACGGAACGGCGCGTGATCTACGGCATCGGCACCGACATCGTCCAGATTGCCCGCATCGAGGCCGCACTGGCGCGCAACGGCGAGCGCTTCGCCGAAAGAATCCTGGGCGCCGAAGAGCTGGAAAAATTCCGCCGCCGCAAGGCCAAGGTCGAGGCGCGCGGGATTCGCTTCCTGGCCACGCGCTTCGCCGCCAAGGAAGCGTTTTCCAAGGCGATCGGGCTTGGCATGCATATGCCAATGACGTGGCGGGCAATGCAGACCCTGAACGCCGCCAGTGGCAAGCCAGTGGCGGTGACCAGCGGCGCCTTGCGCGAATTCATGCAAGACAATGGCCTGAGCGCCCAGGTATCGATCAGCGATGAAGCCGATTATGCGGTGGCGTTCGTGATAGTGGAGAAAAATGAAAACTGACAACAAGGCCGGCATCGATGCCGCAAACATGCCGCTCGGCCCGGTGATGCTGGATGTGATTGGCACCAGCCTGAGCGAAGACGATCTGCGGCGCATTCGCGATCCCCTGACCGGCGGCGTGATCCTGTTTGCGCGCAATTACCAGAGCCGTGCGCAACTGACGGCATTGACCAGCGCGATTCATGCCGCGCGGCCCGGGGTCCTGATCGCGGTCGACCACGAAGGCGGGCGCGTGCAGCGCTTCCGCAGCGACGGCTTTACCCGCTTGCCGGCGATGCGCCGGCTGGGCGAATTGTGGGAGCGCGACGTGCTGGGCGCGACCCGTACGGCGACTGCGGTCGGCTTCGTGCTAGCGGCGGAATTGCGCGCCTGTGGCGTCGACCTCTCGTTTACGCCAGTGCTGGACCTGGATTTCGGCGCTTCCAGCGTGATCGGCGACCGCGCCTTCCATGCCGATCCGCGCGTCGTCACGCTGCTGGCGAAGAGCCTGAATCACGGCTTGGCGCTGGCCGGCATGGCCAATTGCGGCAAGCATTTTCCCGGGCACGGCTACGTGCAGGCTGATTCGCACATCGCGATCCCGGTCGATCCGCGCGGCCGCGAGGAGATTCTGGCGGCTGACTGCGCACCCTACGACTGGCTTGGCATGAGCCTGGCGGCGGTGATGCCGGCACACGTGATTTATCCGAAGGTGGATTCGAATCCGGCCGGTTTTTCAAAGAAATGGCTGACGATTCTGCGCAAACAGATCGGCTTCCAGGGCGTGATCTTCAGCGACGACCTCAGCATGGAAGGCGCCAGTGTCGCCGGCGATGTGGTGGCGGGAGCCAGCGCGGCGTTGGGCGCCGGCTGCGACATGGTGCTGATCTGCAATGCGCCGGACAAGGCCGACCGCTTGCTGGCCGGCCTGCCGCGGCGCTACCGGCAGGGCGCCCAGGCGACGGCATCCGCGGCGCGGGTGGCGGCGCTGCTGCCTTCGATGCCGGCGCTTGACTGGGATGCGCTGCAGGTGGATACGCGCTATCGTGCTGCCGGAAAATTGCTGCAGGCGCTGGATGCCGCCTAATGCTGCTTCAGGCATTGGTGGAGTATGCTCAAATATGTAAATTTTTATGGCCGGAATAGAGTCAATTGTCTGGGAGTATATGAGCTTTGAGAGTTGATTTGCCGAAAGCGATTGAAGCGCGTGGCGCAGCCCCCGACCCCATTGCCCGGCGGGCGGGTTGATCATGGCTGAGCTGCCGGCCGATCCGCGCGCCGAGGTACTGGCAATCGTCGCCAAGCTGCCGCATCTGCCCGGCGTCTACCGCTATTTCGATGCCGCCGACAAGGTGCTGTACGTCGGCAAGGCGCGCGACCTGAAAAAGCGGGTCTCCAGCTATTTCCAGAAAACCCTGGCCAGCCCGCGCATCGCGATGATGGTCGAGCGCATCGCGCGGCTGGAAACCACGGTCACGCGCAGCGAAGCCGAAGCGCTGATCCTGGAAAACAATCTGATCAAGGCGCTGCAGCCGCGCTTCAACATCCTGTTCCGGGATGACAAGTCTTACCCGTACCTGAAGATCACCAACCACGAATTTCCGCGCATGGCGTATTACCGCGGCGCGGTGGACAAGAAGAGCCAGTATTTCGGGCCGTTTCCCAGCGCCTGGGCGGTCAAGGAAACCATCCAGATCTTGCAGAAGGTGTTCCACCTGCGCACTTGCGAAGACAGCGTGTTTGCCAACCGCACGCGGCCCTGCCTGCTGCACCAGATCGGCCGCTGCAGCGCGCCCTGCGTCGGCCTGGTCAGCCGCGAACAGTACGCGGCCGACGTCGAGAACGCCATCAAGTTCCTGCGCGGCCGCCAGAGCGAGGTGCTGCACGATCTGCAGGCCCGGATGCAGGCGCTGGCGGCCGAGCTCAAGTTCGAGCAGGCGGCGCTGGTGCGCAACCAGATCAGCGCCTTGTCGCGCGTGCTGCACCAGCAAAGCATGGATACCGGCGGCGATGCCGATATCGATATCCTGGCGGTGGTGGTGCGGGGCGGGCGCGCCTGCGTCAATCTGGCGATGGTGCGCGGCGGCCGCCACCTGGGTGACCGCGCCTATTTCCCGAACGCCGTCGACCAAGTCGCGGCGGAAGGCGAGGAGGTGCTGCCGGCCGAAGTGCTGAAGGCCTTCCTGGCGCAGCATTACATCGACAAGTTCATTCCCGGCACGCTGATCGTGAATGTCGAATTCGACGAGCCGGCACTGATGCTGGCGCTGGCCGAGCAATGCGGGCATCGCGTGCACCTGGTGTTCCAGCCGCAGGAGCAGCGCCGGCGCTGGCTGGAGATGGCGCAGAAGGGCGCCGAGATGGCGCTGGCACGGTTGTTGTCGGAACAGGGGTCGCAGCAAGCGCGCACGCGCGCGCTGGTCGAGGCGCTCCACATCGAAGTGGATGACGTCGAGCAGTTGCGTATCGAATGTTTCGACATCAGCCACACCCAGGGCGAGGCCACGCAGGCATCCTGCGTTGTGTTCCACCACCATGCGATGCAAAACGGCGAATACCGGCGCTACAACATTGGCGGCATCACGCCTGGCGACGACTATGCGGCGATGCGCCAGGTGCTGATGCGCCGCTATGAAAAGGTCGCCAACGGCGAAGGCCTGATGCCGGATATCGTGCTGATCGACGGCGGCCGTGGCCAGGTCGAAATCGCGCGCCAGGTGTTGGCGGAACTCGGGCTGGACATCGGCCTGATCGTCGGCGTGGCCAAGGGCGAGGGCCGCAAGGTCGGGCTGGAGACCCTGGTGTTCGCCGACGGCCGGGCGCTGCGCGAACTGGGCAAGGAATCGGCCGCGCTAATGCTGATTGCGCAGATTCGCGACGAGGCGCACCGCTTTGCGATCACCGGCATGCGCGCGCGCCGCGCCAAGACGCGCCAGGCTTCGCAACTGGAAGAGATCGAAGGGGTTGGCGCCCGGCGCCGGCAAAAGCTGCTGGCGCGCTTTGGCGGGCTGCGCGGCGTGCAGGATGCCAGCGTCGACGATCTGGCCGCGGTGGAAGGCATTTCACGCCAGTTGGCGGAAGAGATTTATCGGCAGTTGCACTAAAAATCCAGAACTGCGAGGGCAGCACCAGTCGCCCGCAAGCGGCCGCAGCGCGGGCAATGCACGCGCTTGGCGTTGCCGGGTCATAATATGCGGGCCGAATTGCCATGCGATCGGTCTGCAGCCGATAATGAAACACAAAACCAAACCTATGCCGATCAATATTCCAATTCTCCTGACCTGGCTGCGCGTCGCGCTGATTCCGCTGGTGGTGGGCGTGTTCTATCTGCCCGACTCCTGGCTGTCGCCGTTCGATAAGGGCATTGCCTCCACCGCCGTCTTCATCATCGCCGCTGTTACCGACTGGTTCGATGGTTTTCTGGCGCGCCGCTGGAATCAAACCTCCGCGTTCGGCGCCTTTCTCGATCCGGTCGCGGACAAGCTGATGGTGGCCGGCGCGCTCCTGGTGCTGGTTGAATTCGGCCGAGTCAATGCGGTTATCGCCTTCATCATCATCGGCCGTGAAATCGCGATTTCAGCGCTGCGCGAATGGATGGCGCAGATCGGCGCCTCGAAGTCGGTGGCCGTCAGTTCGCTCGGAAAAATCAAGACCACGGCGCAAATGGCGGCGATTCCGATGCTGCTGTTTTACGGTGATCTGTTCGGCATCATCGATACCCGCATCTGGGGCCAGTGGCTGCTGGGGATCGCCGCGCTACTGACCGTGTGGTCGATGTTCTACTATCTGCGCCGCGCATGGCCGCTGATCAAGGAGCGCGCCGGACACCTGATTTAGTCATGGATTTGCTTGACAAAAACGGGGGCTGCTTTATAATACGCCCCTGTTGTGAACGCGGGAGTAGCTCAGTTGGTAGAGCGCAACCTTGCCAAGGTTGAGGTCGAGAGTTCGAGACTCTTCTCCCGCTCCAGATTCGAAAAAAGGAAGCTCGACGCTTCCTTTTTTGTTGCGCAAAATTCGCGCGGCGAGTACCAGGTTTTATGCGGGAGTAGCTCAGTTGGTAGAGCGCAACCTTGCCAAGGTTGAGGTCGAGAGTTCGAGACTCTTCTCCCGCTCCATTTTTCCGCGGGGCGATGGCACGCTTTCGATTTCGCGGTTACAATGACGGCCCCAAGGCGGGGTAGCAAAGTGGTTATGCAGCGGCCTGCAAAGCCGTAGACGCCGGTTCAATTCCGACCCCCGCCTCCATTCTTCGCCAATCCGTTTCTACCTAATCAGCAGCGCTTCTGGTGTACTGCCATCTTTCCGCTTTTTCGCGTTGCGCCGCTCTGGTTTACTCCACCCTGATTTTCAAAGGTTGCATCCGTGCTTTCCACCGCTAACATCACCATGCAGTTTGGCCCCAAGCCGCTGTTTGAAAACATCTCCGTCAAATTTGGCGAAGGCAATCGTTATGGCTTGATCGGCGCCAACGGTTGCGGCAAATCGACCTTCATGAAGATTCTTGGCGGCGACCTGGAGCCATCGTCGGGAACCGTGATGCTGGACGCCAACGAACGGCTGGGCAAGTTGCGCCAGGACCAGTTTGCGTTCGAGGAGATGCGGGTGCTGGACGTGGTGATGATGGGCCACACCGAGATGTGGGCGGCGATGAGCGAGCGCGACGCCATTTACGCCAACCCGGAAGCGACCGACGACGACTACATGAAGGCGGCCGAACTGGAAGCCAAGTTCGCCGAATACGATGGCTACACGGCGGAGGCGCGCGCCGGCGAACTGCTGCTCGGGGTGGGCGTGCCGATGGAACAGCATCAGGGGCCGATGAGCAATGTCGCGCCCGGCTGGAAATTGCGCGTGCTGCTGGCGCAGGCGCTGTTTTCCAACCCGGACATCCTGTTGCTGGACGAGCCGACCAACAACCTCGACATCAATACGATTCGCTGGCTGGAGGACGTGCTGAACCAGCGCGATTCGACCATGATCATCATTTCGCACGATCGCCACTTCCTGAACCAGGTCTGCACCCACATGGCCGACATGGACTACGGCACGCTGAAGGTCTATCCGGGCAACTACGACGACTACATGTCGGCTTCGATGCAGGCGCGCGCGCAATTGCAGGCGGCGAACGCCAAGGCCAAGGAAAAGGTGGCGGAGCTGCAGGATTTCGTGCGCCGCTTCGCTGCCAACAAATCGAAGGCGCGCCAGGCCACTTCACGCGCCCGCCAGATCGAGAAAATCAAGGTGGAAGACGTCAAGCCGTCCAGCCGGCAGAACCCGTTCGTGCGCTTTGACGGCGAGAAGAAACTGCACCGGCTGGCGGTAGCGGTCGAAGGCATCAGCAAGAAATATGACCGCGTCATTTTCAAGGATTTCAACATCACGGTGGAAGCCGGCGAAAAGATCGCGATCATCGGTGCCAACGGTGCCGGTAAAACCACCTTGCTGCGCTGCATCGGCGGCGAGCTGTGCGGCCTGCAGCCGGATCGCGGCAGCGTGAAGTGGGCCGAAAACGCCAATGTCGGCTACATGCCGCAGGACCCGACCGAGGATTTCGCCAGCGACCAGAACCTGACCGACTGGATGGGGCAGTGGACGCAGGAAGGCGACGACGATCAGGCTGTGCGCTCGATTCTGGGACGCCTGCTGTTTTCCGGGGACGACGTCAAGAAATCGGTGAAAGTGCTGTCCGGTGGCGAGAAGGGGCGCATGATGTACGGCAAGCTGATGCTAGGCCGGCACAACGTGCTGCTGCTGGACGAGCCGACCAATCACATGGACATGGAATCGATCGAGTCGCTCAATATCGCGCTGGAAAAATATGCGGGCACGCTGATTTTCGTTTCGCATGACCGGGAGTTCGTATCTTCGCTGGCGACCCGCGTGCTGGAAGTGCGGGAAGATGGAATTGTCGATTTCCAGGGCGGCTACGAAGACTATCTGAGCAGCCAGGGCATCGAATAAATTTCGATCGGCATGCAAAAAAAGCGCGGCGAAGATTTCTTCGCCGCGCTTTTTTTATAAGGTCATGTCAACTGCGTGCCGCTAGCCCGCATGCGTATCCGATCCTAGAATCGTGGTGTGCGGCGGTGCCGTTTCGCCAAGGTAGAGCAACTGGTCAAGCCGGTCGCGCAGGCTGCGCGCCATCTCATTGCCCTTTGCTTTCAATACCGCTTCCAGGTAAGGGCGGCGCAGGGCGCGGAAATCTTCAATCGATTCGGCGCGCTCGACCTTCAGTTGCAGCCCGTAGCCGCGCAAGCCGATGGTGCTCTTGATGGTCTCATTGTAAAAATGATAGATCGCCTCGAACTGGTTCTCACCGGCTGGCAATACCGGATTTGCCGCAGCGGTCGCTGCAGGCGCCGCCTCGTCGACGGCAGTGCTGGCCGGCGCCTTCATCATGTCCGGCACCGCTTCCTGGATGAAACCCGCCTCCAGCAATTCGGCGATGCTGTGTTCGTCCAGTCCGAGGCCGGCGACTTTTTTCAGCAGGTCACTGACATCCTGCTTGCCGTCGATCAACACCAGCAAAGTCCGCAGGCGCGGGGCAAGCCGATAGCAACGCGTGGCGATTTCCTCGCGGCCCTTGTCGGTCTTGTCGAAAATGGCGTTGATCATGGAGTGGGAAGAGTGCGGTGGGGAAATACTACGTCAGATCGCCAAGGGTCGCAACCGCTTAATTTTTTGGGCAAAAGGGTTAAAATCAGACCCCGCGCAACAGTAAGCGTCGCGGCGCGCCGTGTGCGCGGTTTCCAACCTTGAATCTGATCTGGATTGCCATGTCGTCCCAACCCGTCAAAATTGTCGAATTCGAGCTTCCGCATCTGGATAACAGCGGCAGCAGCATTGCCCAGGCCTGGGCGCGTACCCCGGCACCATTGGCGCCTGCCGAAAAAGCCGCCCTCAAGCAGCGCATCCGTGAATTGCTGAAGGAAAAACAGGCAGTGCTGGTCGCGCACTATTATGTCGACTCCGACATCCAGGATCTGGCCGAGGAAACCGGCGGCTGCGTTTCCGACTCGCTGGAAATGGCGCGCTTTGGGCGCGACCATCCAGCGCAGACGCTGGTGGTGGCAGGCGTCCGTTTCATGGGCGAAACCGCGAAGATCCTGAGCCCGGAAAAAACCGTACTGATGCCGGATCTGGACGCTACTTGTTCGCTTGATCTCGGCTGCCCGGCCGACCAGTTTTCGGCATTTTGCGACGCCCATCCGGACCGCACCGTGGTGGTCTACGCCAATACCAGCGCCGCGGTCAAGGCACGCGCCGACTGGATGGTGACTTCCTCGATCGGCCTGAAGATCGTCGAGCACCTGCATGCACAGGGCAAGAAAATCCTGTTCGGGCCGGACCGCCATCTGGGCGACTATATCCGGCGCCAGACCGGCGCCGACATGCTGCTGTGGCAGGGTTCGTGCGTGGTGCACGACGAATTCAAGGCGATCGAACTGGAGCTGCTGAAGAAAGAGCATCCGCAAGCCAAGGTATTGGTGCACCCGGAATCGCCGCCGGCGGTGATCGCACTGGCCGACGTGGTCGGCTCGACCTCGGCGATGATTGCCGCCGCGCGCGACATGGATGCGCCGGAATTCATCGTCGCTACCGATCGCGGGATCTTGCACAAGATGCGGCTGGCAGCGCCGGGCAAGGTCTTCATCGAAGCGCCGACCGCCGGCGACAGCGCCACCTGCAAGAGCTGCGCGCACTGCCCGTGGATGGCGATGAACGGCTTGCAGGGCGTGGCCAACGTGCTGCAAACGGGGCGTAATCAGATTCACGTCGATCCGGAAATCAGCCGCCAGGCGGTGGTTTGCATCGACCGCATGCTGGCGTTTGCTGCCCAGCAAAACATGAACGTGCGCCCAACGGCTGACCTGGCCAAGGAACAGCAACTGTTTGCCGGCGTTGGTCCGGCATGAGTCGTTCTCTCGATAATCCGTTTGCCCCGTTCGATCCCGCGCTGGACATCGCGCTGGCATCGAACATCGCCGCCGCGGTGGCCGAAGATATCGGCAGCGGCGACTTGACCGGCCTGCTGGTGCCTGCCGGCGAGCGGGTGCGGGCGCGCGTGCTGGTGCGCGAAGCCGCCATCCTGTGCGGCGCGCCGTGGTTTGCCGGCGTGATGCGCGAAATCGATCCCGAGCTGCAGATCGACTGGCGCTATGCGGAAGGGGCGACGATGAGCGCCGATAGCGAAGTCTGCATCATCGAGGGGCCGGCCAGGAGCCTGTTGACTGCCGAGCGCAGTGCGCTGAATTTCCTGCAACTGCTGTCGGGCGTGGCCAGCGCCACGCGCCGCTATGTGGCGGCCGTGGCGGGCACCGGCGCGACGATTCTCGACACCCGCAAGACCTTGCCAGGCCTGCGGCTGGCGCAAAAATACGCGGTGCGGGTCGGCGGCGGCGCCAATCAGCGCCTGGCGCTGTATGACGGCATCCTGATCAAGGAAAACCATATCGCCGCTGCCGGCGGCGTCAGCGCCGCGGTGCGCGCCGCACAGGCGCTGAATGCCGGCGTCACCATCCAGGTTGAAGTCGAAACGCTGGCGCAGCTGGACGAGGCTCTGGCAGCCGGCGCGCTATCGGTGCTGCTGGATAACTTCAGCCTGGATGCGATGCGCGAGGCGGTGCGCGCCACCAACCGGCGCGCGCTGTTGGAAGCTTCGGGCGGAGTCAGCCTGGAAACGGTGCGCGCGATCGCGGAAACCGGAGTGGACCGCATCTCGATCGGCAGCCTGACCAAAGACGTGCGTGCCACCGACTATTCGTTGCGGATCCTCGGGCCGGCACCAGTGTCCACCATCGCTGGTTTGGCGGCTTAGCGGATTATCAAGGTACCTGCCGCACCAGAGCCCCTTTGCCGCCCGATGGGCCATTCCCGACTGTCCACGTCGAGGATGGTGAGTTCGGCACGGTAGTGGGGCGCTTGCTATCGCCGATTCGTTGGGTATGCATAATCGGACCCACCAACTTGACGGCAAGCCGTAATGCGCTGGCCGGATGCCAGATGGCATCCACTCCAGTTGTGCATCGGTTTCCCGGAAGCGGCGCTGGGGCCAGAGGGCTATCCATCGTCCTGCGTTTATTCGAAGTGCGACCCTGCTGCGGCGACCTGTTCAAGTGGAAACAATTGTGCGGCGGTGATTTCATTTAGGGCATACCTGGCGCGGCGTTCATGTGCCCTGTCCGCAATGACTGATAAATATCAATATGGGGAAGAGTGACCGACTCTAAGTTTGATCATAGGTTGGAGTTCGCTATTGATTTCCACTCGCAACCGTTGCCGATCAATCTCCAGGAGTCTCAATATGAAAAATAGTATTGGCGTATATCTGCTTGTTGCTGGAATGGCGCTATGCAGTCAAGCAGCACTCGCTCAGCAACAGCGCGGGACAGACCTCGGCAAGTTTATATTCGACGTAAACTGCGCGAGTTGCCATGGCGCGAGTGGCAAGGGGAATGGGCCGATGGCGGAAGAGCTGCGGCGGACGCCCACGGATCTGACCCAACTGGCGAAAAACAACCAGGGCATTTTGCCGGCGGCGCGCATGTTTGAGGTGATTGAAGGCAAAAACGTGCCGGCCCACGGCACGCGGGAAATGCCAGTATGGGGCAGGGAGTTCATGATTGAGGACGCCCGCTACTATCGGGAAGCGCGTAGCGACTATGACTCTGCCGCTTTGGTTCGGGCGCGCATCCTGACGCTAATCGAATATATCAATCGCATTCAAGAGCGTTGACTGGGGATGTCGCTTTTGCGCTCGATGCCGGCCGGACGGATTCTTCATCCACTCCGACATTGAGCAGTCCGATCGCGCGGCAGCCGCCGCGCGCACCGCCCTTTGCGTGAGTGCGATCGTGGCAGGCATCTCACGCCTCACGCCGGCATGAACCGATCCAAACCCCGACGGAGCGTCTGCTGGCTCAGGCGCATCTCGATTACCGGCCTGAACTGGTGGCGATCGATCTGGCGTCGATCGCGCGCCTGGCGCGCAGGCGATGGCGCCAACTGGCGGTGGCTACTCTTTTATTCAGGCCAAAGCACCCGGTGAATTGCGCTGAAAACCATATACTCCACTAAACAATGGTTATTTTCCGCCATATAATGGTTGATTTTTGAATATACCCCATGCTTATTAGTACTTGCGGACGGGCGCCAGCACCGTCGGTAGCGCCTTCGCCAGTGTCTGCGGATAGTCGAGGCTGTAATGCAATCCGCGGCTTTCATGCCGCATCAGCGCGCTGTTGACGATCAATGCAGCGACGTCGACCAGGTTGCGCAATTCCAGTAGGTCGCGCGTGATGCGGAAATTCCGGTAGTACTCGTCGATCTCTTCCTTCAGAAGCGCGATCCGGTGCTGGGCACGCTCCAGCCGCTTGGTGGTGCGTACGATGCCCACGTAGTTCCACATGAAGCGACGTAGCTCTTCCCAGTTGTGTGCGATCACCACTTCCTCGTCGGCGTCGGTGACGCGGCTTTCGTCCCAGGCCGGCAGCACGATTGCCTTTTGCTTCGGTTGCTGTTCGATGTACTGGGCGGCGGAACGGCCGGTTACCAGGCATTCCAGCAGCGAATTGCTGGCCAGCCGGTTGGCGCCGTGCAGGCCGGTGTACGAGCTTTCGCCGACCGCGTACAGTCCCGGCAAATCGGTGCGGCCCGAGATGTCGGCCACCACGCCGCCGCAGGTGAAATGCACCGCCGGTACCACCGGGATCGGCTGCTTGCTGATGTCGATGCCAAGTTCCAGGCAGCGCGCAAAAATGGTCGGAAAATGTTCCCGCAAAAATTCCGGCGGCTGGTGGCTGATGTCGAGGTCGACATGATCCAGCCCGCGTTTCTTCATTTCAAAGTCGATCGCACGCGCCACCACGTCGCGCGGCGCCAGTTCCGCGCGCTGGTCGTGCGCTGGCATGAAGCGGGTGCCAGCGGCGGCGCCGGCTTCCGCCGGCAATTTCAGCAAGCCGCCTTCGCCGCGCACTGCTTCGCTGATCAGGAATGATTTGGCGTAGGGGTGGTACAGGCAGGTCGGGTGGAACTGGATGAATTCCATGTTGGCGACGCGGCAGCCGGCGCGCCAGGCCATCGCGATACCGTCGCCGGTCGCGGTGTCGGGGTTGGTCGTGTACAGATAGACCTTGCCGGCGCCGCCAGTGGCCAGCACCGTGTGCTCAGCCGCCACGGTCAGCACCTTGCCGGTCTTGACGTCCTGCAGGTACAGGCCGAGGCAGCGCGGCGAAACGGTTTTCGGATCGAGTTTGGCCGAGGTGATGAGGTCGATTGCGCAGTGTTCTTCCAGCAGCGTGATGTTCGGATGGGCACGCGCTTTCTGCTCCAGCGTCACCTGCACCGCATGGCCGGTGGCGTCGGCGGCGTGGATGATGCGGCGCTGGCTGTGGCCGCCTTCGCGCGTCAGGTGATAACCGAGTTCGGCCGATTCGTCGCGGGTGAACGGCACGCCTTGCGCGATCAGCCATTCGATCGCTTGCCGGCTGTGCTCGACGATGAAGCGGGTCGCGCCTTCGTCGCACAGGCCGGCGCCGGCGATCAGCGTATCCGAAATATGCTGCTCGACGCTGTCGTTGGAATCAAGCACGGCGGCGATCCCGCCCTGGGCCCAGTTGCTGGCGCCGTCCAGCAGCGAACGTTTGGAAATCAGGGCAACCTTGCGGGTTTGCGCGAGATGCAGGGCAACGGATAGGCCGGCCAGCCCGCTGCCGACGATGGCGACATCAAATTTCATGAAATGGATTCTTTCGGGGGAGTTGCCGTAACTATATTCGATTTACGGCCTGCCGTTCTCGGCTTGCGCGGCGGCAAGGCTATGATAATCTGCCGTCGTTCTTCATTTTTCACGATATAAAAACCATGAAAAAAATCCTGAAGGGAACCGCAGTCGCGCTGCTGCTGATTCTGGCAGCGCTGATCACGGCGTTTTTCTGGTATCGCGGCGCCAGCCAACCGCAAATCGACGGCAAGCTGCAACTGGCGGGGCCAAGTGCAGCGATCGACATCGTGCGCGACGCGCAAGGGGTGCCGCACATCTACGCGCAGTCGGCCGCCGATGCTTACTTCGGGTTGGGTTTCGTGCATGCGCAGGATCGCTTGTGGCAAATGGAACTGAACCGCCGGATTCCGGCCGGCACGATGGCGGAAATTCTCGGCCCGAACGCGGAGGGCACCGACCGCTTTCTGCGCACGCTCGGGGTGCGGCGCAATGCCGAGGCGATCCTGCAAAACCTGGCGCCCGATGCGCGCGCCGCGCTGGACGCCTACGCCAAGGGCGTGAATGCCTATCTGGCCAACCGCCAGGGGCCGCTGCCGCCGGAATTCCTGCTGACCGGTGCGCCGGCGCCGGCCCCATGGCAGGCGGTCGACTCGATCGGCTGGCAAACCATGATGTCGTGGGACCTGGGCGCCAACTGGACGCAGGAGCTGTTGCGCATGCGGCTGGCGCAGCGGTTGCCGCTGGAGCGCATCAACCAGTTCTTGCCGCCGTATCCGGGCGATGCGCCGCTGGCAACCCAGGATTACACCAAGCTGTATCGCCAACTGGCCGGCACCACGCAGCAACTGGAGAAGGTGGCGGCCAGCGCGCCGCCGTCCTACGTTGACGGCATGGGATCCAACAACTGGGTGGTGGGCGGCACCCGCACCGAAAGCGGCAAACCGCTGCTGGCGAATGACCCGCATCTCGGCCTGTCGGCGCCGGCGTTGTGGTATTTCGCCCATTTGTCGGCGCCCGGTCTGAACGCAATCGGCGCCACGCTGCCGGGCTTGCCGGCGGTGGTGCTGGGGCGCAACGACCGCATCGCCTGGGGCTTCACCAATACCGGGCCGGACGTGCAGGACCTGTTCATCGAGCGCGTCAATCCGGCCAACCCGAAGCAGTACCAGACGCCGGACGGTTGGGCCGATTTCAAGCTTCGCACCGAAACCATCAAGGTCAAGGGCCGGCCCGACGTGACGCTGGAAGTGCGCGAAAGCCGGCACGGCCCGGTCATCAGCGGCGCGCTGCCGCTTGCCGACCGCGCGCCGCTGGATGCCAGGAGCCATGTGATCGCCTTTTCCTGGACCGCGCTGCGCCCGGACGATCTGACGCTGCAGGCCGGCGTGCGCATGAGCCGTGCGAACAACTGGGAGGAATTCCTGGCCAGTGCGCGCGACTTCGCTTCGCCGCAGCAAAACATGGTGTATGCCGACATCGACGGCAATATCGGCTTCGTCGCGCCGGGCCGGGTGCCGATTCGCAAGGCGGAAAACGATTTGCGCGGGCTGGCGCCGGCGCCGGGCTGGGATGCGCGCTACGACTGGGCCGGCTTCATTCCATTCGAATCGCTGCCGCGCCAGTTCAACCCGGCCAGCCACCAGGTGATCACCGCCAATGAAAAAATCGTCGCGCCGGATTATCCGTATTTCCTGACTAGCGAATGGAGCCTGCCGTACCGCGCCGACCGCATCACCCAACTGATGGCGGTTACGCCCAGGCACAGCCTGGCCAGCTTCGGCGCGATTCAGAAAGACGCGCTGTCGCTGGCGGCGCGCGAAGTGCTGCCGCTGCTGCTGCGGACCGAACCGAGCTCGGAGCGCGCCAAAAGCGCGCTGGCGGCGCTGTCCAAATGGGATGGCACGATGGACGCGGCGCGCGCCGAACCGCTGATCCTGAACGCCTGGCTGCGCGAATTGTCGCGCCGCATGTTTGCCGACGAATTGGGCGAATCGATGATGCAGGACTTCTGGTCGCTGCGAAACGTCCAGCAGCCGCTGGCGAACATCCTGAAAAACCCGCGGCAACTCGGCACCTGGTGCGGCGATGCGCGCCAGCCGCTGGCTGCCGAAGAGGCGCTGCCGCTATGCGCCAAGCTGCTCTCCGAATCGCTGGAAGCGACGCTGGACGACCTGCAGCGCCGCTACGGCGATACCGGGAAATGGCGCTGGGGCGATGCGCATGAAGCGCGCTCCGAACACCGGCCGTTCGGCAAGGTGCCGCTGCTGGCCAAGGCGTTCGATATACGTGTACCTTCGGCGGGCGACAACTATACGGTCAACGTCGGCCGCTACAACCTTTCCGACGAAAAGGAACCGTTCACCAACCGCCACGCGCCCAGCCTGCGCGCGCTGTATGACCTGTCCGACCTGGAAAACTCGCGGTACATGCATTCGACCGGGCAGTCCGGCAACCTGCTGTCGCCGCTGTACCGGAACTTCAGCCAGCGCTGGGCCGAAGTAGCCTACCTGCCAATGCAGATGCGGCGACCGTCGGTTGAAAAAGACCAGTTGGGAACCTTGAGGCTGGTGCCGCGCTGAGGAAATCCCGCATCGGTTTGGGATTGCGAACCGCGCAGATTGCGCGCTGCCTTGGCTGTCGTTCCTGAGTACCTTAGTGGGGAATCCAGTACGTCGCTTGTCGGTAACACAGTGCAGGCCGCTGGGTTTCCGCTTTTCCCAATGATGGGGGCAGGTCTTGAACGATTGATTCCCGATACACATAAAAAAACCGCCGGCGATTCGCCGGCGGTTTTTGTTCCCCGCCCCATCCCGCTGGTGGCGGCCGGGGCGGGAAGCGCCGCAAGGGCGGAGCTTAGTCGGCGTAGATGTCGTTGTTCTTGCTTTCCTTGATGAACAACGCGCCGATCACGACCGTTGCCAGCGCGATGATGATCGGATACCACAGGCCGTAGTAGATGTCGCCCTTGAACGCCACCAGCGCGAACGCGGTGGTCGGCAGCAAGCCGCCGAACCAGCCGTTGCCGATGTGATAGGGCAGCGACATCGAGGTGTAGCGGATCTTGGTCGGGAACATCTCCACCAGCGTCGCCGCCATCGGGCCGTACACCATCGTCACGTAGATCACCAGGATGAACAGCAGCAAGAGGACCATCGGCTTGTTGATCTGGTCTGGATCGGCCTTGGTCGGATAGCCGTGCGATTTGATTTCGTCGGCCAATTGCTTCGAGAACTCCTTGTCCTTGGCTGCCGCTTCTTCCTTCGACAAGCCTTTGGCGTCATACGCGGTCAGGGTCTTGTCGCCGATCGCCACCGTTGCCACCGTGCCTGGCGCGGCGTTGACGTTGCGGTAGTTGACTGAAGCCGCCGACAGCTTGGCCTTGACGATGTCGCACGACGAGGTGAATTTCTTGGTGCCGGTCGGGTTGAACTGGAACTGGCAAGTGGCCGGATCGGCGGTGACGATCACCGGTGAGCTTTTTTGCGCCGTTTCCAGTGCCGGGTTGGTGTAGTGGGTGAGGGCGCTGAAGATCGGGAAGTAGGTTACCGCCGCCAGGAAGCAGCCGCCGAGGATGATCGGCAGACGGCCGATCTTGTCGGACAGCGAGCCGAAGAAGATGAAGAACGGCGTGGCCAGCAACAGCGAGGCGGCGATCAGGATGTTGGCGGTCGACAGGTCGACTTTCAAGGTCTGCGTCATGAAGAACAGCGAGTAGAACTGGCCGGTGTACCAGACCACCGCCTGGCCCGCGGTCAACACCAGCGCCAGCAGCACGATCTTCAGGTTGCCCCAGCGGGCGAAGGATTCGGAGAGCGGCGCCTTGGATGTCTTGCCTTCGGATTTCATCTTGATGAAGGCCGGCGATTCGTTCATTGACAACCGAATCCATACCGAAATCCCGAGCAGCACCACCGAGATCAGGAACGGCACGCGCCAGCCCCAGTCGGCAAAGGCTTCCTCGCCGATCGCGGTCCGGGTGCCGAGGATCACCATCAGGGACAGGAACAGGCCGAGCGTGGCGGTAGTCTGGATCCACGCAGTGAAGGCGCCGCGCTTGTTGTTCGGCGCGTGCTCGGCGACATAGGTGGCGGCACCGCCGTATTCGCCACCCAGCGCCAGGCCCTGCAAAATGCGCAGTGTGATCAGGATCACCGGGGCGGCGATGCCGGCGGTCGCATAGCTGGGCAGCAGGCCGACCCCGAAGGTCGAGATGCCCATGATGACGATGGTCACCAGGAAGGTGTACTTGCGGCCGATCATGTCGCCCAGGCGCCCGAATACCAGCGCGCCGAAGGGGCGGACGATGAAGCCGGCGGCAAATGCCAGCAGCGCGAAAATGAAGCCGGTGGTGGGATCGACGCCGGAGAAGAATTGCTTGGCGATGATGCCGGCCAGGGAGCCGTACAGGTAAAAGTCATACCATTCGAACACGGTACCGAGCGAAGAGGCGAATATAACTTTCCGCTCCTCCGCGGTAATCCGGTGGTGTACCGCCGCTTGTGCTGTTGCCATCGTGTCTCCTCGGATAATTGATGTAAATGCGCGCATCGATCGATGCGACACGCGCACCGGCGCAGTGTGCCTTGCCAAACTTACGCAATGCTTGCTGCAAACTTACGGCAGGCTTACGGCGCACGAGGTGTGCCGCCGCGGCGATATGCCGGAGGGCGCTTATCATTTTTGCGAACGATCGTACTAAATTATGCTATTCTCGCTTGCGAAACAGAGGCGCCATCGACACCGACGAATTGCGGCATCGAGCTGCCTGACAGATTTCTGACCCACGACATTCCATCATTCACCGAGGAGATTCAAATGACCGACGCCGTCATCGTATCCACTGCCCGCACCGGCCTGGCCAAGTCCTGGAAGGGCGCCTTCAACATGACGCATGGCGCAACCATGGGCGGGCATGTGCTGCAGGCGGCGATCGAGCGCGCCAGGATCGAAGCCGGCGAAGTGGAAGACGTGATCATCGGCTGCGCCAACCCGGAAGGCGCGACCGGCGGCAACATCGCGCGCCAGATCGCGATCCGCGGCGGCTGTCCGGTCACCACCGCCGGCATGACGGTCAACCGCTTCTGTTCCTCCGGTCTGCAGACGATCGCGCTGGCGGCGCAGCGCGTGATCGCCGGCGAGGGCGATATCTATGCCGCCGGCGGCGTCGAATCGATCTCCTGCGTGCAGCAGGAAATGAATCAGCACATGCTGGTCGAAGTCTGGCTCAAGCAGAACAAACCGGAAATCTACTGGCCGATGCTGCAGACCGCCGAGAACGTCGCCAAGCGCTACAACATCAGCAAGGAGCGCCAGGACGAATACGGCGTGAATAGCCAACTGCGTGCCGCCGCCGCGCAGGCGGCCGGCAAGTTCGATGACGAAATCGTGCCGATGACCACCATCATGGGCGTGGCTGACAAGGCTACCGGCATGCTGACCACGCGCGAAGTCACAATCAGTGCCGACGAAGGCATCCGCGCCGATACCACGCTGGAAGGTGTGGCCAAGATTCGCACCGCGGTTCCGGGCGGCGTAATCACCGCCGGCAATGCCAGCCAGTTTTCGGATGGCGCCTCGGTGGCGGTGGTGATGAGCGCCAAGACGGCGGCGGCCAAGGGCTTGCAGCCGCTCGGCATCTTCCGCGGCTTCGCGGTCGCCGGCTGCGAGCCGGACGAGATGGGCATCGGCCCGGTATTCGCGATTCCCAAGTTGCTGAAGCAGACCGGCCTGAAGGTCGAGGACATCGACCTCTGGGAGCTGAACGAAGCGTTCGCGGTGCAGGTGCTGTATTGCGCCGACAAGCTCGGCATCCCGATGGATCGCTTGAACGTCAACGGCGGCGCGATCGCAGTCGGCCATCCATATGGCGTGTCGGGCGCGCGCCTGACCGGCCATGCGCTGATCGAGGGCAAGCGACGCGGCGCCAAGTACGTGGTGGTGACCATGTGCATTGGCGGCGGCCAGGGTGCGGCTGGCTTGTTTGAAGTCGCCTGATTTTGTGTTTTGTCGTCCCCGCGCAAGCGGGGACCCAGCGTCGTTGGTCGCCCCTGGCGCGCGGTTTCTTCGGCCGTGCGTAAAAAACGCCACCGGGTTCCCGCCTAACGAGGCGGGAACGGCAAGCAAGATCAGTGCTCCCGGACATGCATAGTCCTGATTTTATCGTTGATCTATAGGTATGCTTTAATTTCTGATGTTATGTCTGCGGGATGCGGCGTCAATCTAGGGAGTATGTTGTTTCACACACAACCGGCGCGGCCATCGCCTCGGTTTTTTGGACGAATATCCGATGTCATCCATGATCCTTTCCCGCCGCGACCTCGAATTCCTGCTGTATGAATGGCTGGACGTCGAGGCACTGACCAGCCGCGCGCGCTTTGCCGACCACAGCCGCGAAACCTTCGACGCCGCGCTCGATACTTGCGAACGGATCGCGACCGATCTATTCGCACCGCACAACAAGAAAAACGACCAGCAGGAACCGCATTTCGACGGCGAACGCGTTCAGATGATTCCGGAGGTCGGGGTGGCGCTGAAGGCGTTTTGCGACGCCGGCCTGATGGCCGCCGGCCAGGACTTCGAGCTGGGCGGCATGCAGCTGCCGTGCGTGGTGGAGAAGGCCGGCTTCGCCTACTTCAAGGGCGCCAATGTCGGCACCGCCTCATACCCGTTTCTGACCATCGGCAACGCCAACACCCTGCTCAAGTGCGCCACGCCCGGGCAGATCGAGATCTTCGTCAAGCCGATGCTGGAAGGGCGCTTCTTCGGCACCATGTGCCTGTCGGAACCGCAGGCCGGCTCGTCGCTGTCGGACATCGTCACGCGCGCCGAACCCCAGGCCGACGGCAGCTTTCGGCTGCGCGGCAACAAGATGTGGATTTCTGCCGGCGAACACGAATTGAGTGAAAACATCGTGCACCTGGTGCTGGCCAAGATTCCCGATGAAAACGGCAAGCTGATTCCCGGCGTCAAGGGCATTTCGCTATTCATCGTGCCGAAGAAGCTGGTCAACGCCGACGGCTCGCTGGGCGAGCGCAACGATGTGGTGCTGGCCGGCCTCAATCACAAGATGGGCTATCGCGGCACCACCAACTGCCTGCTAAATTTCGGCGAAGGCAAGTTCCAGCCGCAAGGGAAAGCCGGCGCCATCGGCTACCTGGTCGGGCAGCCGCACAAGGGCCTGGCCAACATGTTCCACATGATGAACGAGGCCCGCATCGGCGTCGGCCTGGGCGCCGTCATGCTCGGCTACACCGGTTATTTGCACGCACTCGATTACGCGCGCAACCGGCCGCAGGGGCGCCATCCGCAAGCCAAGGACCCGGCGCAGCCGCAAATCCCGATCATCCAGCACACCGACGTCAAGCGCATGCTGCTGGCGCAAAAAAGCTACGTCGAGGGCGGCCTGGCGCTAACCCTGTATTGCGCGCGCCTGGTGGACGAGGAGCGTAGCGCCGAGAGCGATGAGGCGCGCGCGCAGGCCAGCCTGTTGCTGGAGATCCTGACCCCGATCGCGAAGTCCTGGCCCTCGCAGTGGTGCCTGGAAGCCAACAACCTGGCGATCCAGGTGCATGGCGGCTATGGCTACACGCGCGAATACAACGTCGAGCAGTTCTACCGCGACAACCGGCTGAATCCGATCCACGAAGGCACGCACGGCATCCAGGGGTTGGACCTGCTGGGGCGCAAGGTGGCCATGCGCGACGGCGCGGCGCTGAAGGCGCTGGCGGCCGAGATGCAGAAAACCATGGCGCGCGCGCAGCAGCAGCCGCTCCTGGCCGAATACGCCGCGGCGCTGGGCGCCACGGTGCAGCGCCTCGCCGCCGTGACGCAGGCGCTGTACGCGGCGGGCGATCTGAACAAGACGCTGGCCAACGCCTCGCTCTACCTGGAAGCCTTCGGCCACATCGTGATGGCGTGGATCTGGCTGCAACAGGCGCTGCTGGCGGTGGAGCGCAGCGGCCACGATGGTCAGGACGGCGATTTCTACCGCGGCAAGCTACAGGCCTGCCGTTACTTCTTCCGCTGGGAATTGCCGAAGGTGGCGCAGCAACTGGAGCTTTTGGCAAGCATTGACACCACGACGCTCGAGATGCAGGATGCATGGTTTTGAAAGACACGCATGGACGCCGGCCGCCAGCCGGCAATCAAGCGTTTTGAAGGTTGCGGGATGATCAAGCATATTGTGATGTGGAAGCTGAAGGAACATGCCGAGGGCGCCCGCCGCGCGGCCAATGCCCATAAAATGAAGGCGCTGCTGGATGGCTGCGCCGACATTGTGCCCGGCATCCTGAAGTTCGAAACCGCGCTGGCCGAACCCGGCCTGGAATGCACCTACGATGTGGTGCTGTATTCCGAATTCGCCTCGCGCGCCGCGCTCGATGCCTACCAGCAGCATCCGCAGCACCAGGCGCTCAAGCCCTTCATTGGCGCTGTGCGTGCCGAACGGCAATGCATGGATTACCAGGCCTGAAGCACACGCGGGTGAGCGAGTTTCGCGTCTCCGCCTTTCTTTTCGGGGTTTGATGCTTATGTAAAGGGGTGGCCGCGCTGGCGCTGCAGCCAGCGGCGGTTACACTGCCATCGCATTCGTTCGAACCCCTATCTTGCCGGAGCAACCAGCATGATTCTTTTTCCTACAGCGGCCAGCGCCATGCGCCTGCGCCAGCCTCGGCATGGGTGTGCGCGTGTTTAGCGCGGCCGGGCTGAACCTGTTGCCGATCGCCATGATCGGCCTGCTGGGCGGCGTCCACTGCATCGGCATGTGCGGCGGCATCGTCAGCGCGCTGTCGGTGGCGGCACAGCCGTCGCGCAAGGCATTCCCGGTGGCGGTGGCAAGCCAGGCCGGCGCCAGTGCGCTGGATAGCGGGCTGAAGGTGCTGGCCTACAACCTGGGCCGGATCGGCAGTTACACGGTGGCCGGCGCCATCGCTGGCGGCGCAGCGGGTGTCGCGGGGCGCGGCATCGGCACGCTCTCCAGCATGTCGGCGCTGCAGATCGGCGGCTACTGGCTGGCCAACCTGATGCTCATCGCGCTTGGCCTGTACCTGATGGACCTGTGGCGCGGCCTGTCCCGGCTGGAAGTGCTGGGTCAGCGGCTGTGGCGCCGCATCCAGCCGCTGACCAAACCCTTTTTGCCGATGGACAGCCCGGGCAAGGCGCTGGCGCTGGGCGCTCTGTGGGGCTGGCTGCCGTGCGGCATGGTGTATAGCGTGCTGCTGACCGCGATGCTGACGGCTTCCGCCTGGTCCGGGGCGCTGGTGATGCTGGCGTTTGGCCTTGGAACGCTGCCGAATCTGCTGGCGATGGGTTTGCTCGGTGCCCGCCTGCAGGGCTGGACCCGGCGCCGCGGCGTGCGCCTGGGCGCCGGTTTGCTGGTGCTGGCGTTCGGCGTGCTGGGCCTGGTGCGTGCCGGCAATGGCCTGTCGCTGGGCTGGCTGGATGCGGTCTGCATCACGCCGCCGGCCGGAGTCGGGCGATGAATGCTACTCATGCGGCCGATTGCTTCCACTGCGGCTTGCCGTTGCCGCCTCAGGCGCCGTGGTCGGTAATGATCGACGATGTTGTACGGCCGATGTGCTGCCCGGGCTGCGCCGCCGTCGCGCAGGCGATCGTCGATACCAGCGGCGGCGAGTATTACCGCACCCGCAGCGGCTTTGCCGCCACCGCCGAACAGGCCAGCCTGGTGCCGCCCGAACTGCAGTTGTACGACAGTCCGGAAGCCGCCGCCGCCTTCGATGCCGACGGCGAAGCCTGCGAAGCCACCTTGTCGGTCGAAGGCATCCGCTGCGCCGCCTGCGTCTGGCTGATCGAGCGCCGCCTGCTGCAGGTGGCGGGCGTGCAAAGCGCGCATCTGAACGTGGCCACCGAGCGGCTGCAGGTGCGCTGGAGCAAGACCGACTGCAAGCCGAGCGACATCCTGGCGGCGATCCGGGAAATCGGCTACGCCGCCTATCCGTTCGATCCGGTGCGGCATGGCGAGCAATTGCGGCGCGCGGCGCGCACGCTGGGGCGGCAATTGTTCATCGCCGGCCTGTCGATGATGCAGGTGATGATGTATGCGGTGCCGGTGTACCTGGCCAGCGACGGCACCATGGAGGCCGACATGGAAAGCCTGATGCGCTGGGCCAGCCTGCTGTTGACCTTGCCGGCCATGCTGTATTCGGCGCAGCCGTTTTTCCGCTCCGCCTGGCGCGATCTGCGCAACCGCACGCTGGGGATGGACGTGCCGGTGGTGCTGGGCATTTCCGCCGCCTTCGCTGCCAGCCTGGTGGCTACCTGGCGCGGCCGCGGCGAAGTGTATTTCGATTCGGTGACGATGTTCATCTTCCTGCTGCTGTGCAGCCGCTATCTGGAATTGCTGGCGCGCCGCAAGGCGGCCTCGGCGCTGGAGCGGCTGCAGCATGCGCTGCCGGCCTCCGCGTCGTTGCTGGCGGCTTATCCAGCCGGACGGCAGGCGGAACTGGTGCCGGTGGCGCAACTCCGAGCCGGCGACGCCATCCTGGTCAAGCCGGGCGAGGCGATCGCCGCCGACGGTGTGATCGTCGAAGGCGAAACCAGCATCGATGCCTCGCTCCTGACCGGCGAAAGCCGGCCCTTGCACAAGACCGTGGGCGATAGCCTGCCGGGCGGCGCCGTCAACGCCGGTCAGCCGATCGTGCTGCGGGTGACGCAGGCCGCGCGCGACAGCACCCTGTCGAGCCTGCTGAAGCTGGTCGAGCGCGCCGGGCAGGGCAAGCCGCAACTGGCGCTGTGGGCCGACAAGGTCGCGGCCTGGTTCGTCGCCGCCTTGTTACTGTTTGCGCTGGTGGTATTCGGCCTGTGGCAATGGCTGGATGCCGAGCGCGCCTGGCCGATTGCAATCGCGGTGCTGGTGGTGTCCTGCCCGTGTGCCTTGTCGCTGGCGACGCCGTCGGCACTGGCGGCGGCAACCGACCGCCTGGTGCGGCAGGGCGTACTGGTGGTGCAGCCGCACGTGCTGGAAACCCTGTATCGGGCCACGCATGTGGTGTTCGACAAGACCGGCACGCTGACGCTCGGCATGCCGGTGTTGCGCCATGTCGCCACCTTCGGCGCCGCGCAACGCGAGCGCTGCCTGGCGCTGGCGGCGGCGCTGGAAGCTTCCAGCGCGCATCCGCTGGCGCAGGCGATTCTGGCCGCCGCACCGGCCACCAGCCTGCAGGCGGCCGAGGTCCGCTACCACAGCGGCAAGGGCTTGGAAGGAACGGTCGACGGCGTGCATTACCGGCTCGGTAGCGCCGCCTTCGTGGCGCAACTGTGCGGGGCATTGCCGGCTGCGCAGCTGGATGAAGCGACCCCGGTGTATCTGGGCAGCGCCGCCGGCTGGCAGGCGCGCTTCGACCTGGCGGACGCCTTGCGCCCCGACGCCGGCGAAGTGGTGGCGCGTTTTCGCGCTGCCGGCAAGCAGATCGTGCTGCTCAGCGGCGACGAGCAGGGCGTGACCGCGCGGATTGCCGCCGAACTCGGTATTGCGACTGCGCTCGGTGGCCAGTTGCCCGACCAGAAACTCGCCTATGTCCAGCGGTTGCAGCGTGAAGGCGCGGTGGTGGCGATGGTCGGCGATGGCATCAATGACGCCGCCGTCTTGCGCGCCGCCGATGTTTCGTTTGCGATGGGTGGCGGTGCCGCACTGGCGCAGGCGCAAGCCGATACCGTGCTGCTCTCGGGGCGGTTGTCACTGGTGTGGGAAGCGGCGCGCACCGCCACGCAAACCATGGCAGTGATGCGGCAAAACCTGGCCTGGGCTACTGTGTATAATGTCGCCGCGATTCCGGCAGCGGCGCTCGGCTTGTTGAACCCCTGGTTGTCCTCGGTCGGCATGTCGCTCAGTTCCGCTCTGGTGGTGGCCAATGCGCTGCGCCTGCGGCGCCTGTCCAAGGCGTCGAATGAACGGCCAACTGGCCAACTTCCGGATTAGGTGACAGTAATGGAAGCTCTTTACCTGTTGATCCCGCTGAGCATCCTGGTCGTTTTCCTGGCAATCTGGATTTTCTTCAAGGCCTCGGATAGCGGCCAGTTCGATGACATGGTGGGCCCGGGATTGCGTCTTTTGCAAGACGATGATCGGGCCGATGCCAGCATCCCTGCGGCGCAGGAAGCCCAGGACAAGACTCGATGACCCTGGACTGCGGGTTGCGGCTAGCTTCGATTGCTGCACTGCATTAAATTACTATTGATCTAGATCAAGGAATTTATAGTTGCGAATCAATAACCTTACTGCTGTCATGGCATTTTTCAGGAGCGTCTGTGAGTAGCGCACAAAACTATAACTATCGGGTGGTCAAGCAGTTCACGATCGCCACCGTCATCTGGGGTGTGGTGGGCATGCTGGTGGGGGTCTTCATCGCCGCCCAGCTGGCTTGGCCGGCACTCAATTTCGACATTCCGTGGCTGACTTACGGCCGTTTGCGACCGTTGCATACCAATGCGGTCATCTTTGCATTTGGCGGCAGCGCCTTGTTCGCCACTTCGTATTACGTGGTGCAACGCACAAGCCAGGTCCGCCTGTTTTCCGACGGTCTGGCCGCCTTCACTTTCTGGGGCTGGCAACTGGTCATCGTCGGCGCCGCCATCAGCCTGCCGCTGGGCCTGACGCGCGGCAAGGAATACGCCGAGCTGGAATGGCCGCTGACGGTCCTGATCGCGCTGGTCTGGGTCGCCTACGCGGTGGTGTTCTTCGGTACGCTGGTCAAGCGCCGCGTCCAGCACATCTACGTCGCCAACTGGTTTTTCGGCGCTTACATCCTGACCATCGCGATCCTGCATATCGTCAACGGCGCCTCGATGCCGGCCACGCTGACCAAGTCGTACTCGGCCTATACCGGCGTGCAGGACGCTATGATCCAGTGGTGGTACGGCCACAATGCGGTCGGCTTCTTCCTGACCGCCGGCTTCCTCGGCATGATGTATTACTTCATCCCGAAACAGGTCGAGCGCCCGGTGTATTCGTACCGGCTGTCGATCGTCCACTTCTGGGCGCTGATCTTCACCTACATGTGGGCCGGCCCGCACCATCTGCACTACACGGCACTGCCGGACTGGACACAGTCGGTCGGCATGGTGTTTTCGCTGATCCTGCTGGCGCCTTCCTGGGGCGGCATGATCAACGGCATGATGACCATGTCGGGTGCCTGGCACAAGCTGCGCTCCGACCCGATCCTGAAGTTCCTGATCGTCTCGCTGTCGTTCTACGGCATGGCGACCTTCGAGGGCCCGATGATGTCGATCAAGACCGTCAATGCGCTGTCGCATTACACCGACTGGACCATCGGCCACGTCCATGCCGGCGCGCTGGGCTGGGTCGGCTTCATCACCATGGGTTCGATCTACTACCTGATCCCGCGCCTGTTCGGCAAGGCTGAAATGTGGAGCAAGCAACTGGTCGAAGTGCATTTCTGGGTCGCCACCATCGGCATCGTGCTGTACATCGCCGCGATGTGGATCGCCGGCGTGATGCAGGGCCTGATGTGGCGCGCGGTGAATGCCGACGGCACACTGACCTACACCTTCGTCGAGTCGGTCAAGGCCACCTACCCGTACTACGTGATTCGCTTTACCGGCGGTTTGCTGTACCTCTCCGGCATGATCCTGATGGCGATCAATCTGTACATGACCTCACGCAACAGCCAGCCAGTGGCGGCGCGCATTCCGGCACTGGCCGGCAGCCACGCCTGAATCCGGAGTCGAGAAGATGAAATTTACCCATGAATGGATTGAAAAGAATCCCTGGCTCTTGATCGCGCTGGTCGTGCTGGTGGTCAGTGTTGGCGGCCTGGTCGAAATCGTGCCGCTGTTTTTCCAGAAGTCGACCACCGAAGCGGTGGCAGGGCTGAAGCCGTATTCGCCGTTGCGCCTGATGGGGCGCGACATCTACGTGCGTGAAGGCTGCTACAACTGCCACTCGCAAATGATCCGGCCGTTCCGTGCCGAAACCGAGCGTTATGGCCACTATTCGGTGGCCGGCGAATTCGTCTATGACCGGCCGTTCCAGTGGGGCTCGAAGCGCACCGGCCCGGATCTGGCGCGCGTCGGCGGCCGCTACAGCGACGAATGGCATCGCGTGCATCTGGACGATCCGCGCGCCGTGGTGCCGGAATCGAACATGCCGGGTTACCCGTGGCTGGCGAAGACCAAGCTCGACCCGCAGGATGTGGTGCCGAAGATGCGTGCCTTGAAGCGGCTTGGCGACCCCTATACCGATGCCGACATCGCCCAGGCGCCGAAGGAACTGGTCGACAAGACCGAACAGGATGCGCTGATCGCCTACCTGCAGGGCCTCGGCACTCAAATCAAGACCAAGAGGTAGGACTGCCCATGGAAAACCTGTTTGCCGACGCCCGCAGCGTGATTACCGTCGTCAGCTTTCTGACGTTCATCGGTATCGTCTGCTGGGCCTACCTTGTCCATCGCGGCAAGGACTTTGAGGCCGCCGCCAACCTGCCGTTTGCCGACGAGCCGGCGGTCGAGTATCCACATGGGAGTCGTGATGTCTGATTTCACAAGCGAATTCTGGAGTTTTTATGTCGCGGCCCTGACGCTGATCGGCATCGCCGCCTGCGCCGCGCTGTTGTGGTCGCAATCGACGCATCGGGTCAAGATCGAAGAGGGTAAACCGGCTGACGGCACCACCGGCCACGTCTGGGACGAGGACCTGACCGAGCTGAACAACCCGCTGCCGCGCTGGTGGATGTGGATGTTTTATCTGACCATCATCTTCGGCGTCGCCTATTTGCTGCTGTATCCGGGGCTGGGCACCTTTGCCGGCAAGCTCGGCTGGAAATCGACCGGAGAATACCAGGCCGAACTGGCCAAGGCCGACGCCGAGTACGCGCCGTTGTTCAACGGCTATCTGGGCCAGGACCTGAAGGCGGTGGCGGGCGACCCGCAGGCGCGCGCAATCGGCGAACGGCTGTTCCTGACCTACTGCGCCCAATGCCATGGTTCCGATGCGCGCGGCAGCAAGGGCTTCCCGAACCTGACCGACCGCGACTGGCTGTATGGCGGCACGCCCGAGGTCATCAAGACCACCATCCTGGAAGGGCGCCACGGTGTGATGCCGCCGATGGAGGCGGCACTGGGCGGCGCGCAGGACACGGAGAATGTGGCGCATCACGTGCTGAGCCTGTCCGGCTCCACTCACGACCCGATCAAGGCCGCATTCGGCAAGCCGAAATTCGCTGCTTGCGCCGCCTGCCACGGCGCCGACGGCAAGGGCAACCAGGCGCTGGGCGCACCGAATCTGACCGACAAGACCTGGCTGTATGGCGGCAGCGCCGCGACCATCATGGAAACCATCCGCAAAGGGCGCGACAACACGATGCCGCCGTTCAAGGATTTCCTTGGCGAAGCCAAGGTGCATGTGCTGGCGGCTTACGTCTGGGGCTTGTCGAACAAGGCCGGGGAAGCGGCGAAATAATGCTGCACGGCTGAGTGCGAATTCGGCCACCGATCCCTGCATCTTGTCGGGATTGGTTGGAGTATGTTGAAAATATAACCATTTGATGCCCGACATATGCTGCCTATTCAGGGAGTATATGATCGGGCAAGATGCATTTCAGAGCCCGCTGATGACCGGGTTGCAACGCCAGGAGTATAGACGTCAATGAGCAAGCGCGACCCAGAAGTCAAGGTAATCAAGATGTACGCCAAGCGCGAGGAAATTTATCCGCGCGAGGCGCGCGGGCTCTATGCCAATTGGCGCTGGGTCTGTGTCTGGCTGACGCAACTGGTGTTCTACGGCCTGCCGTGGCTGTCATGGAATGACCGCCAGGCCGTTCTGTTCGATCTCGGCGCGCGCAAGTTTTATCTGTTCGGCATCGTGCTGTGGCCGCAGGACTTCATCTATCTGGCGGTCTTGCTGATCATCTGCGCCTATGCGCTATTCCTGTTTACCGCGGTTGCGGGCCGTGTCTGGTGCGGCTTCGCCTGTCCGCAAACGGTGTACACCGAAATTTTCATGTGGATCGAACGCAAGATCGAGGGCGAGCGCAGCGCCCGCATGCGCCTCGACAAGCAGCCGTGGTCGGTTTCCAAGCTGGCCAAGAAGAGCGCCAAGCATGGCGCCTGGATTGCCGTTTCGCTGTGGACCGGCTTCACCTTCGTCGCCTACTTCACGCCGCTGCAGACGCTGCTGCGCGAAACCATGATGGCGGCGCTCGGGCCGTGGCAATTGTTCTGGATCCTGTTCTACGGCTTCGCCACCTATGGCAACGCCGGCTGGATGCGCGAGCAGGTGTGCAAGTACATGTGCCCGTACGCGCGCTTCCAGAGTTCGATGTTCGACAAGGACACGCTGATCATTTCCTACGACACGCAACGCGGCGAACCACGTGGTGCGCGCAGCAAGAAGGTGGACAACGCGACTGCGGCGCTGGGCGACTGCATCGACTGCTCGCTGTGCGTGCAGGTATGTCCGACCGGGATCGACATCCGCGACGGCCTGCAGTACGAATGCATCGGCTGCGCCGCCTGCATCGACGCCTGTGATTCGGTGATGGACAAGGTCGGTTTCCCGCGCGGGTTGATCCGCTATTCAACCGAAAACGGCTTGAAAAACCGCATGAGCAAGAGCCAGATCTGGCGCCGCGCGCTGCGCCCGCGGGTGCTGATCTACAGCGCCGTGCTGGCCCTGATCGTGGCCGCCTTCTTCGGCACCCTGCTGACGCGCACGCCGTTGAAGCTCGATGTCATCCGCGACCGCGGCGCGCTTGGGCGCGAGGTCGAGGACGGCATGATCGAGAACGTCTATCGGCTGCAGATCATGAATACCGACGAGGCGCCGCATCGCTACCGGATTTCGGTGTCCGGCATCGACACCATCGAACTGGCGACCCCGGACGAAGTCGAACTTCAGGCCACCGATGCGCGTGCATTGCCGGTGCGGGTGCGGGTCGCGTCCGGCATGGGCCGCCCGGGGTCAAATAAGATTGAATTCAAACTCAAATCGCTCGACGACGAACACGTGCAGGTGGAAGAGAAGGCAGTATTTTTCGTGCCGCGCAATTGAGCAATCCGAGAACCAGGAACAAGCATGCAGATCAGCACTTTGAGAGGTAAAGCCGGTATCGCCGGCGCGCCGGACAAGCCGTGGTACCGCCATCGCTGGCCATGGTTTTTGATGCTGGGCCCGGTGGCAGTGGTCGTGGCCGGCGCGGTCACCATCTGGCTCGCGTTTTCGCACCAGGATGCGCTGGTGGTGGATGACTATTACAAGCAGGGCAAGGCCATCAACCAGGATCTGCGGCGCGATGCGCTGGCCGCGCGCAACCACATGCAATTGGACCTCGCTTACGATGCTGCGCAGGGGAAGCTGAATGGCAGGCTGACATCGACGGCCGATATCGCCAGCCAGAATATCCGCCTGCTGCTGATTCATCCGACGCTGCCGCAAAGCGACATGAATTTCATCGCACACACGGATCGTGCCGGACGCTTTCAAATTACGCTACCATTGCTGCAGATCGGCCATTGGCAAGTGCAGGTGGAAGATCAGGAGCGCAACTGGCGGCTGAGCGGAAACTGGGCCTGGCCGCAGGAAAAACAACTACAAGTTCAGGCCGATGCGCCGGCCGCAGAATGAATAAATCAATGGAGACATGCGGATGCTGCAAAAAACAATGGCGATATTGTGGCCGTCCTTTCTGGCTGCAATCGTCGCCGAAGGCTGCTTTTTCTCGCTCTTCGTTCCGGACGAATTGCCAGTGGCGTACGAAGGACTCGAACTGACCGCAGCCGCAGTCTATAGCATCGGTTTTTTTTGCTTCTGGGCGTTGACCGCACTCTCCAGTTTGCTCACCTGGTACCTGGTGGCGACGCCCGCCGAGGGCTGACGGCCGGCGCCGGCTCCCCTTCCCAAGCAGATTTCGCGCTTGCTCCTTGCGTGCGGGGGCGCCGTCCTGCGTGCGGCCAAATTCTTTCCCCGGCTGTTTTCCATACAGATTTCCAAACAGATCGCGAATAATCGAAAATTGGGTACGCCAACAAATTTACGAACGTTCGTTTTAAAATAGGCCATTCCTGCAACTATCGACAACTTCTGGAGACGCCATGCGCACCACTCAACAACTATTCGACTTGACCGGAAAGACCGCGTTGGTGACCGGTGGCTCGCGCGGGCTCGGCCTGCAAATCGCGGAAGCGCTGGGCGAGCAGGGCGCGAGGCTGGTGCTGTCTTCACGCAAGCAGAGCGACCTCGACGAAGCGGTCGCACATCTGAGGCAGCGCGGCATCGAAGCCAGCGCGATCGCTGCCGACCTGTCGCAAGAAACATCGGTGGCACCGCTGGTGGCGGAAGCCATGAAACGGCTCGGCCACATCGACATCCTGGTCAACAATGCCGGCGCCACCTGGGGCGCGCCAGCGGAAGACCATCCGCTCGAAGCCTGGGACAAGGTGATGAACCTGAATGTACGCAGCATCTTCCTGCTGTCGCAGGCAGTCGGCAAGCAGTCGATGATTCCGCGCCAGTATGGCCGTATCATCAACGTCGCCTCGATCGCCGGTCTGGCTGGCAATCCGAAGGAAATGCAGACGATCGCCTACAACACCTCGAAGGGAGCGGTCGTCAATTTCACCCGCACGCTGGCCGGGGAATGGGGCCGTTACGGGATTACCGTGAATGCCGTCGCCCCCGGTTTTTTCCCATCGAAGATGACCAAAGGCCTGCTGGACAAGCTCGGCAGGGATGAGATGGCGCGCGCCGCGCCGCTGCAGCGCATCGGCGATGACGAAGACTTGAAAGGCGCGGCGCTGCTGTTTGCATCCGATGCCGGCAAGCACATCACCGGCCAGATCCTGGCGGTGGATGGCGGCGTCTCGGCGGTCTGATGGGTTTCGTGGCCACCGAGGCGGGGCAGCCGTTTGCGCCCGATATTCCGTTCCTGCACGACCTCGGCGTCGAATTCCTTGGCATGGCTGACGGCCGTGCCCAAGTGGCGCTCGACCTGCAGCCGCGCCACATGAATAGCTGGCAGGTGGCGCACGGCGGCATCATGATGACCTTGCTGGACGTGGTGATGGCCATGGCCGGTCGCTCGCTGGATCGAAATGCCCGCGGTAGCGTCACAATCGAAATGAAGACCAGCTTCCTGCAGCCGGGCGGGAGCATCGGCGAGCGCATCGTCGCCAAGGGCCACGCTTATCACCGCAGCACAACCATGTGTTTTTGCGAAGGCGAGGTCTGGAATGGCGAGCGCCTGGTGGCCAAGGCGATGGGCACCTTCAAATTTTTGAAGCGCCTCGACGTTGCCAAGAAATTGGAGAATGGCTAAGTCGAACGCCACACTTCTTCTCCACTCACGCAATTTTTTCTCAGGAGTCAGAATCCAATGAAAACCTATCAGCGCTTGGTACTCGCATCCCGCCCTCAGGGCGAAGTTCAGCCGTCCAACTTCCGGCTGGAAACCGTACCGGTGCCGGCCTTGGCCGATGGCCAGGTGCTGGTGCGCAATCATTTCCTCTCGCTCGATCCCTACATGCGCATGCGCATGGACGACGCCAAGAGCTATGCGGCGCCGCAGGCGCTGGGCGAGGTGATGATCGGCGGCACGGTGGGCGAGATCGTCGAATCGAGAGACCCGAAATTCACGGTCGGCGACCAGGTGGTTGGCATGCTCGGCTGGTCGGAAATGGGCGTCTCCGACGGCACGTTGCTGCGCAAGGTGGATACCACGCATATTCCGCTATCGGCCTATCTGGGTGCGGTCGGCATGCCGGGCATGACCGCCTGGTACGGACTGACGCAGATCATGCAGCCGAAGCCGGGTGAAACCATCGTGGTGTCGGCGGCCAGCGGCGCGGTCGGCAGCGTGGTCGGTCAACTGGCGAGACAGCGCGGCTGCCGTGCGGTCGGCATCGCCGGCGGTGCGGACAAATGCGCGTATGTGGTGAACGAACTCGGCTTCGATGCCTGCGTCGATTACAAGGCGGGCAACCTGGAGGCCGATCTGGCGGCAGCGACGCCGGACGGCGTCGATGCCGTCTTCGAAAACGTCGGCGGCAAGGTGTTCGATGCGGCGCTGGCGCGCATGAACCCGTTCGGACGCATCGCGCTGTGCGGCCTGATCTCCGGCTACGACGGCCAGCCGGCGCCGATCAACAACGTGCGCGCGTTCCTGGCGATGCGGCTCTCGATGCGCGGCTTCATCATCTCCGAACATATGGACTTGTGGCCGCAAGGCTTGAAGGAACTCGGCATGGCGGTGGCCGGCGGCAAGCTGAAATTCCGCGAATCGGTGGCGCAGGGCCTGGAGGCGGCGCCGGAAGCCTTCATTGGCCTGCTCAAGGGCAGGAATTTCGGCAAGCAACTGGTCAAGCTGATCTAGACGCACGCGGCATTCCAACAAAAAGTTCAGGGGACGATATGAAAGAGTTTCAAGGCAAGGTCGCGGTCATTACGGGCGGCGCCAGCGGCTTCGGTCATGAATTTGCCAGGATCGGCGCCCGGCTCGGCATGAAGCTGGTGCTGGCCGACGTCCAGCAGGATGCGCTGGAGCGCGTCAAGGCCGAGCTGGAAGCGCAGGGCGCACAAGTGCTGGCGATGCGCTGCGACGTGCGCCGCGCGGCCGAGGTGCAGGCGCTGGCGGATGCCGCCATGCTTCGCTTCGGCGCGGTGCATCTGGTGTTCAACAACGCCGGCGTCGGCTCCGGCGGGCTGCTTTGGGAAAACACCGAAGCCGACTGGGAGTGGGTGCTGGGCGTCAACCTGTGGGGCGTGATTCACGGCGTGCGGATCTTCACGCCGCTGATGCTGGAGTGCGCGAAAAAGGACCCATCGTACCAGGGGCATATCGTCAATACGGCATCGATGGCGGGGCTTTTGAACGCGCCGACGATGGGCGTCTACAACGTCTCCAAGCATGCGGTGGTGTCGCTGTCGGAAACGCTGTATCACGATCTGCAGCTGGTGGAAGCGCCGATTGGCGCCTCGGTGCTGTGCCCGTATTTCGTGCCGACCGGCATCAGCCAGTCGCACCGCAACCGGCCCGGCGATGTCCAGAACGCGACCAAGCCGACCACCAGCCAACTGGCGGCGCAAGCGATGTCGGACAAGGCGGTGTCGTCCGGCAAGGTGACGGCGCAGCAGGTTGCCGAATCGACCTTCGAGGCCATCGGCAACGGGCAGTTTTACATCTTTTCGCATCCGGGCGCGCTCGGCAACGTGCAAACCCGGATGGAAGACATCGTGCAGCAACGCAATCCAAGCGATCCCTATGCGGCGACCCCGCAGGTGCGCCAGATGCTGCGCGAGAAGCTCAAGGGCTGACAGGGTCACTTCGATCGAAAGGAGTGGCGATGGGTACTGCTGCGATTCAAAGCGATCAATTTGCAACGCTGGCCAACGGGACGCGCCTGCATTACGCCAGTGCGGGCGCGCAGGGAAGGCTGCTGCTGCTGTTCGTGCATGGCTTTCCGGAATTCTGGTACGAGTGGCAGGAGCAACTGGCCGAGTTTGGCGCCGATCATTTCGCGGTGGCGCCCGATCTGCGTGGCTTCAACCTGTCTGACATGCCGGCCGATCTGGCGGCCTACAAGGCGCGCCATATCGTCGACGACCTGCGCTTGCTGGCGGCGCATCTGGGCTATGAGAAATTCGTGCTGGTAGCGCATGACTGGGGCGGGGCGATCGCCTGGAACCTGGCGATCGCGTGGCCGCAACTGCTGCGGCAACTGATCATCATCAATTCCCCGCATCCCTACCTGTTCATGCGCGCGCTGGCGACCGATCCGCAGCAGAAGGCGGCCAGCCAATACATGAACTGGCTGCGCGCGGAAGGCTCGGAAGCCGCGCTGGCGAAAAACGATTTCGCATTGATGGATGGCTTCTTTGGCGGCATGGGCCAGCCGCCGGCGACCTGGTTTACCAACGAAATCCGGGCCCGTTATCACGCTTCCTGGGCGCGCGGCTTGCGCGGCGGCGTCAACTACTATCGGGCCTCGCCGTTGCATCCGCCCACCGAAAACCATGCCGGGCCGTTGAAGCTGGATCTGAATCCGGCGGATTTTCGCGTCACGGTGCCGACCCGCGTCATCTGGGGCGAGCGCGACGTCGCACTGCCGGCCAGCCTGCTGGATGGACTGGAGCAACTGGTTCCCGATCTGCAAATCGTGCGTATCCCCGATGGCAGCCATTGGGTAATCCATGAGCAACCGCAGCGTATCAACCAACTGATTCGCGGTTTTCTGGCCAAGGCGGACAGGCCGGAATAGGCAGGCGTGATGCTCTCGGTCGCTGGCCGGGCGAACTTTTGCGGGGCTGACGCTTCTTACCGACAGTAAGGGCGTTTCTGCAGGTCTTCGCCCATTCGCCGTCGGGGTGTCGGCAAGCGCCTCGTTTTCGTTCATCAGGCAGAAGGAGGTTTCCATGCCAGCTAGCAGGAAAGCAGCAGCGCGCCCGGCGCCCGTCGCGCCAACCAATCCACCGCCGGCAATCGATGCCGCACTGCATGAAGAACAAGTGCTGGACGAGGCGCTGGAAGAGACCTTCCCCGCCAGCGATCCGGTGGCTGAACTGGAGAGTCATGCCGGACTCAGCGCCGGCGAAATGGTGAAGGAAACCCTGCTCGACGATGCGCTTGAATTCACTTTTCCCGCTAGCGACCCGCTTTCGGTGTCCTCCGGCTATCCGCGCATCAAATCGGCCCCCGATCTGGCGCCAGCCAAGGTCGACCATCAGGTCAATCCGATCCCGGCCAAAACCCACTGACGGCCCGGGGGCGCCGCGTGTGGTTGGCACCTCGCCGCCGCCAGCACTTTACCGGATAATGACGGTTTTCCATCATTCCATCGTTTGCTCATGGCTCGAGAAGATTTTGCCTTTTTCCATCCGTTGCGCGTACGCTGGGCCGAAGTCGACATGCAGGCGATCGTTTTCAATGGCCACTACCTGACTTATTTCGATGTCGCGTTTACCGAATACTGGCGCGCCTTGGGCCTGACCAATGTGCAGGAACAGGCGCGGCAGGGGCAGGAAATGTTTGCGCGTAAGGCCAGCATCGATTACCTGGCGCCGGCGCGTTTCGATGACGAACTCGAGATCGGCGTGCGCTGTGCCGGCTTCGGGCGCTCGTCGGTCCGCTTCGTGCTGGAGATTCATCGCGGCGACGAGCATCTGATCAGCGGCGAACTGCTGTACGTCTACGCCGATACCACGATCCGCAAGGGAGTGCCGTTGCCGGACGCCTGGCGCGAGCGCATCAACGGGTTCGAACGGCTGGCGCCGGCGGTGCAATGAAATTCCAGCTTACCCTGGGCAATTGGCAGCAACAGCGCGCGGCCGCGCTGGCGGTGCGGGTGCAGGTATTCGTGCACGAACAGAAGGTTCCGCTTGAAGAGGAAGCCGACGAGATGGATGCGCTCAGCCTGCATGCGGTCGCCCGCAACGAGGATGGAGCGCCAATCGGCACCGGGCGCCTGCTGCCGGATGGCCACATCGGCCGCATGGCGGTTCTGATGGAGCTGCGCGGCGGTGGCGTGGGCGCCGCGATTCTGCAGGCGCTGATGGAGCGCGCCAGGCAGCGCGGTGACCGCACGGTGCAGCTGCGCGCCCAGGTTGCGGTCGAGGGATTCTATCGGCGTTTCGGTTTTGTGCGCTGCGGCGGGGAGTTTACCGAGGTCGGCATTCTGCATGTGCCGATGCAGCACCGGTTTTAGCGCACGATGCGCTCGCGCAGTACCGGCGCCCGATCGGCATACAGTTGCACCAGGGTCGACGAGCGCGTGCCATAGGTCGGCGATTCGATGCAAACCGCCGATAGCACGCGCTCCAGTTCGAGGCTGACACCGGTCGCCGGCAAGCGGCAGTCGCCGGCCTGGGTGGTGTCAGTCAACATTTCAAAATAGGCATCGGCCGGCGCGCCCTGGCACAACAGACTGGCAAACTGCGCCTTGGTCCGGACCACCTTGGGCCACGGCGTATCCAGCGAATCGTTGGACAGCCCGTAGATGCCGCGCGGTAGCGGCTGGCCGTTGCGGGCATCGCCGTTGCCGGCATTGGAAAACCAGAGCAGGGTGTCGCGGTCGCCGACGATCAGGTTGAAGCCGTTATAGGCATCGCCACGCTTGCGCAGCATGGCCACATAGTCCTGCGCCGAAGCGTTGCCGATCAGGTAATCGGCCACCAGCGCTCCGCGCGACGGCGCCTCGGCTCGCTGCCTGGCCGGCGCCCGGACATTGGTGAGGGCCGCAAAGCGGCCACCGCGCGTGATGCCCATCCAACTGCCGCCGCCGCGCAGATCGCGGCCGCCATACACCTGCGGATGATCATCCCACCAGCCCGCCGGCTGGCTCGGGCGCTCGTAAAATTCATCGCGATTGGCCGCCGCCACCAGCGGCATGCCGGGCACCACCTGCCAGGCGAAGACGATCAGACACATGATGCGCAATCCGGAAAATAATCCATACGACGTCCATCCTCCATCAACGGGTATCGATGCGCTGGCCGTCTGGATGCCGGCTCGCGCCTGTGGTCAGGCATTGCTGACATTCTTCCCCGGCTTCGGCAAACAAGCATTCACTGGGAGTATGTCTTTAAACTAGGTTTTTTCGCTACAAAAATATGCTACATTAAAAAATACAACGGTCAGTATGTCATAACGTAGGCGATGTGCCGGAATCAGCGCGCGGCCGCCGCCGGTTCCGGCAGCGCATACGGCAAGGTGCCGATCGCCAGTCGCGGACCGTCGGCGCCACCCAGATGAATCGAACCGTTCTCCAGCGCCGCCAGCTTCAGCTCGACCAGGCACTCCATCCGTTGTGCCGTGCTGTGCTCGGCGTTGACGATCATGCCGCACGGCTGACTTGGGTCGGTGCTGGAAAACACTTCCATTCCGGCCCGCGCCTCCAGGCTCGCGACCGAAGCCGGCAGCATGCGGCGCTTGAGTTTTCCCAGATACTGGCTGCGCGCCACGATTTCCTGCCCGGGATAACAGCCTTTCCTGAAGCTGACGCCGCCGATCGCTTCGTAGTTGATCATCTGCGGCACGAACTGCTCCTGCGTCGCAGGCGTGATTTGTGGCACGCCGGCCTGGATCTCGGTCAGGCGCCAGGCGGGCGCTCCGGCCGGCGCCAGGTGCCTGGCCAGCAGTGGCCAGGCTTCGCGCGCGCGCTGGGCGTCGGTGATCCACTGATAGCGCGGTCGCTCGGCTACATCGGCGAGGCGGATCAAGGTGCCGGCAGCGGACTGTGCCAACGCATAGGGAACATCCGGCAACTGCGGGAACCAGTTGCGCAATGCCGCATCGGCCTCGGCGCCAGCCAGGCCTAGGGCTACGTGCCGTTCACTGGCGTCGGTCAGCTTGACCTTGGCGCGCAACACGAACATCTGCAATCGTTTTTGCAGCGGCGCCAGCAGCGGGCGCGGCACTTGCAGCAGGATGGACTCGCCCGAGCGCCAGATCAGCAGCGTCGCCAGCAGCCGCCCCTTGGGCGTGCAGTAGCCGGCCAGCCGCGCCTCGGCGGTGCCGAGGTGCTCGACATCGTTGGTCAACTGATTGTGCAGGAAATGGGCCGCTTCGTCGCCAGTGGCCGCAATCAGGCCGAGGTGGTTGAGCGGCGCAAAGAAATCGTGGTCGATTGTTGTGCTGTCCGTATTGTCCGCGCCCCCAAAACGCAGCACGTCCGGGCTGGCGTCGGCATCCGGATCCGCGCCAAACAGCGCCCCTTGCTGGGTCAAAAACTGCAACCATTGATTCATCGTGTCCGTCATATAAAGTAGGGCAGAGCGTGCGCCAGCCATTATCATTACGGGTTGATTATAGTGATGCCAGAAAAACGCGTCGGATGATGCGTGGAAACCAGCTCCGGGTCCGAACTTGCTAAAGAAACTGTTTGCCTACTGTGTGGTTTTGCTGGTCTCGGCAGCGCTTGCCGCGGCCTTCTGGGCGCACCACCCCATCCTCGGCGACGGCCAGGCGCCGCTGCCATTTACGATCCAGCCGGGCAGCAGCCTCGGCAGCAGCGCGCAGCAGCTGGTCGATGCCGGCGTGCCGCTCAATCCCACCATGCTGGTGTTGCTGGCCAGGCTCAGCGGCATGAGTTCCCGCATCAAGGCCGGCAGCTATGAACTGAAACCGGGGGTGACGCCGCAGGAATTGCTGCGCCAACTGGAGCGCGGCGAGTTCGCGCAGGAGGCGCTGGTCATCATCGAAGGCTGGAGTTTCAAGCAGATGCGCCAGGCCGTGGCGCAGCATCCGGCCTTGAAACACGACACCGTTGCCTGGTCGGACAGCGAGCTGATGGCAAAAATCACCACCGATTACAGTGCCCCGGAAGGGCTGTTTTTTCCCGATACCTATCTGTTCGCGAAGGGCGCCAGCGACTTGCAGATCTACAAACAGGCTTACGCGCTGCTGCAGAAGCGCCTGAACGAAGCCTGGGCCGGGCGCGACGCCGGCTTGCCGTACAAGACGCCGTACGAAGCGCTGATCATGGCCTCGATCGTGGAAAAGGAAACTGGCCAGAAAGCCGAGCGCGACCTGATCGCCGGCGTCTTCATCAATCGCCTGAAAATCGGCATGCTGCTGCAAACCGATCCGACCGTGATCTATGGCATGGGCGAGCGCTACCAGGGCAATATCCGCAAGCGCGACCTGGAAACCGATACCCCCTACAATACCTACACCCGGCGCGGCATGCCGCCGACGCCGATCGCCTTGCCCGGTGCCGCCTCGCTGGCGGCGGCGCTGCATCCGGCCAAGACCGACGCGCTGTATTTCGTTGCGCGCGGCGATGGCAGCAGTCATTTTTCCAGCAATCTCGGCGAGCACAACTCCGCCGTCAACAAATACCAGCGATGAGCACGGCTCGTGCTGCCGCATCATCCGGAAAGGCTTGCGTTGACAGGTAAATTCATCACTTTTGAAGGCATCGATGGCGCCGGCAAATCGACCCACATCGAATTCGTCGCCAATCTGCTGCGCGCGCGCGGCATCACCGTCGTCACCACGCGCGAACCGGGCGGCACCGTCCTGGGCGAACGCTTGCGCGAGTTGCTGCTGCATCAGGAAATGCATCTGGAGACCGAGGCGCTGCTGATGTTCGCCGCCCGCCGCGAGCATTTGGCGCAGGTGATCGAACCGGCGCTGGCGCGCGGCGACTGGGTGATCTCGGATCGCTTCACCGATGCCAGCTTCGCCTACCAGGGCGGCGGCCGCAAACTGGCGCGCGGCAAGCTGGAGGCGCTGGAGCAATGGGTGCATCCGCACCTGCAGCCGGACTTGACGCTGTTGTTCGACGTGCCGCTGGAAGTGGCGCGCGCGCGCCTCGCTGCCAGCCGCGCGCCCGACAAGTTCGAGCAGGAGCGGGCTGAATTCTTTGCCGCCACGCGCACTGAATATCTGCGCCGCGCGGCGGAATTCGCGGGTCGTTTCCGGGTAATCGATGCTACCCGGCCCGTTACCGAAGTTCAGAAAGAACTTGAGAATATCATCGCAAGCATTTGAATATAAATAATATTATTAATAGTTATATTTTGCTTTAAATGTCGGATCTAAGCATCTGAATTTCATGAATAATTCGATTTTTCCCTGGCAAATTGATAGCTGGCGGCAACTGCAGCAACTGGCGGCGCGGCTGCCGCACGCGATCCTGTTTCACGGCGCCGAGGGAGTCGGCAAAACCCTCTTTGCCGAGCGCTTCGCGCAAGCGCTGCTGTGCGATGCACGCGCCGCCGATGGCCAGGCTTGCGGCGAGTGCGCTTCCTGCGGTTGGTTTGCCCAGGCCAACCATCCGGATTTTCGCTGCGTGCGACCGGAGGCGCTGGAAACGGCGCGCGCCGAGGATGCCGAAGACGGCGACGACGGCGCCAGGAAAGGCGCCAAGGCAAACAGGGCGCCGTCAAAGGAAATCCGTATCGATCAGATTCGCGAACTGGCCGATTTCATGAATCTCTCGACCCATCGGCACGGCTTGCGCGTGGTCCTGCTGTATCCGGCCGAAGCGCTGAACGCGCCGGCCGCGAATGCCTTGCTGAAAACCCTGGAAGAGCCGCCGCCCGGCACGGTGTTCCTGCTGGTGACGCACAATCCGGACCGCCTGTTGCCGACCATCCTGTCGCGTTGCCGCAAGTTTGCGCTGGGCTTGCCGAGCCGGCAGCAGGCCTTGTCCTGGCTGCAGCAGCAGAACGTCGCCGAGGCCGAAGTCTGGCTGGCCGAGCAGGGCGGTGCGCCGCTGGCGGCGCTGGCCGCGGTCGGGGGCGAGTGCGACATGCTGGATGGATTTCTGCGTCAACTGGCGCGACCCGCGACCGAGGACGCCCTGAAGACCGCCGAAGCGCTGCAAAAAACGCCACTGGCGGAGCCGGTCGCCTGGCTGCAGCGTTGGTTGTATGATCTGCTTTCGATGAAGATGGCTGGCGTGATTCGCTACTATCCGCGCTACCGCAAGGAACTGGCGGCGCTCGCCGGCCGGGCCGAAACCGGCGCCTTGCTGCGGGTTCTGAAGAGCGCCGGCGAGCGCGGCGCGATCGCCGGCCACCCGCTGGCGCCGCGCCTGTTCCTCGAAGACATGTTGCTCGAATACGCCACGCTATTTCCTGAAGGAGCATGATGACCGATCTTTCCAATGCATCCAGCCCCGCCGCCGGCCATGCAGCCGGGGTGCGGCCCTCGGTGCTGTCGCTGGCAATCAAGGAAAAATCCGGACTGCATTCGGCCTACATGCCTTTCCTGATGCATGGCGGGCTGTTTGTGCCGACCAACAAGCAGTACCAGTTGGGTGACGAAATTTATTTGATCCTCTCCCTGATGGACGATCCGGGCAAGTATCCGATTGCCGGCAAGGTTGCCTGGATCACCCCGGCCGGCGCCAACAACAACAAGATCCAGGGCATCGGCGTGCATTTTCCCGACGACGACAGCGGCCACCGCGTCAAGACGAGGATCGAGGAAATCCTCGGCACCGCGCTCGGCTCCAGCCGCCCCACGCATACCTTGTGAGTCGCCATGCCTGCCTGCCGTAAATACCGGCTATAGTATTTTAAAATCCGCCCTGTTTATGGCGGCTACTGGTTTAAATTTCGATATACTCCCGAAAAATACAAAGTCGGCTGGCGGCGGCCCGGAGGCTGCGCCGAGCGCCGGGGGCAAACGCGTACAATCCACACCATGTATATCGATTCTCATTGCCACATCAATTTCCCCGATCTGGCCGCGCGCCTGCCGGCCATTCTCGACAAGATGGCGCAAAACCAGGTCAGCCATGCGCTGTGCGTCGCCTGCGATTTGCCGGATTTTCCGCAAGTGCTTGAGTTGGCGGAAAAATATCCGAACATCTATGCCTCGGTCGGGGTTCATCCTGACTACGAAGATACGCCGGAGCCGACGGTGGCCGAGTTGGTGCGCCTGTCGCAGCATCCGAAGATCGTTGCGATTGGCGAGACCGGGCTTGATTATTTCCGCCTGCAAGGCGACCTGGAGTGGCAGCGCGAACGCTTTCGCACCCATATCCGCGCCTCGCGCGTAACCGGCAAGCCGCTAATCATTCACACCCGCGCCGCGGCGGAAGACACGATCCGCATCATGCGCGAAGAGGGCGCCGGTACCGACGCCGGCGGCGCGGGCGGCGTCATGCATTGCTTCACCGAGTCGTTGCAGGTGGCCGAGGCGGCAATGGACATGGGATTTTATATTTCGTTTTCCGGCATCGTCACCTTCAAGAGCGCGCGTGAGTTGCAGGCGGTGGCGCGCGCCGTACCGCTGGAGCGCATGCTGATCGAAACCGATTCACCCTATCTGGCGCCGGTACCGCATCGGGGCAAAATCAACGAGCCGGGATTGGTGAAGCACGTGGCGGAATTCCTAGCGCAACTGAAAGGCGTTTCTCTGGACCAGATCGCGTGCCACACGACCAATAATTTTTTCAATTTATTCAAGATCGTACGGCAGGAATCGGATGTTAAACATGAGAAATAAGTCGTCGACTTTTCCGCCGCGCCGGCGTTTCCTGCTGGGTGCTGCGGCGCTGTGCGCGGCTGGCCTCGCGCCACGACTCGCCGGCGCCGCCGCTTACGATGATTATTTCAAGGCGGTACGGTTCGACGATGTCGCGGCGGTGCGTTCGTTGTTGCAGCGCGGTATGGACCCGAATACGGTGGAGCAGGTGCGTGGCGAAAACGGCTTGATCGTGGCGCTGCGCGAAAAGGCGATGAAAGTGTTCCACCTGCTGCTGAACGCGCGCGACATCGATCTGGACGCACGCGCGAATAACGGCGATACGGCACTAATGATGGCCGCCTTTACCGGTAACAAGCCGGCGGTCGAAGCCTTGCTGGCGCGCGAGGCGCAGGTGAACCAGACCGGCTGGACCGCGCTGCACTATGCGGCTGCGGTCGGCAACAATGAGATCGTCCGCTTGCTGCTGGAGCAGCACGCCTACATCGATGCCGAATCGCCGAACAAGACCACGCCAATCATGATGGCGGCGCGCGACGGGCACATCCTGACCGTCAAGCTGCTGCTGGACGAGGGCGCCGATGCGACTCTGAAAAACGACCTGGGAATGACGGCGATCGACTTTGCCCGGCAGCATGGCAAGCAGGATATCGTCGATGGCCTGACTTATCGGCTGAAAAAAGCCGGCAAACTGTAGGCGCTCGGCCGCTCATTCCTCGAGCGGCGCCAGGTGAAGCTTGATCCGGTTCAGTTCAAACACGATTTTCCGGGAAAACCCCTGGCGCGTGCCGCGCTCGTCGATCAGCAGTTCATCCAGGTATTTCACACAGGCCGGCGGCGTCTCCCAGCGGTCGGCAATGTGGTTGATGATGCGCGGGTATTCCCGCGCCAGCGTCTTCGGCAGCAGTTCGCGCGGCAGGCTGAACAGCCATCTGACCGCATGATCGGTCAGCACCATGCTCTTCGGATTTTCGGGGCGGCGAAACTGCGTCCAGTTCACCTCGGCCTTGGGCTTGTCGGCGTCCAGGACGGCCTTGGCCTCCGGTAGCGATACCTTTTCAAACGGGATGTGTTCCATCAATTTCCGCCTTGCTGGTGGTGCTGCACGGCACTCGCACGTGCTTCCAGGATCACGACTTCATTCCGGACGGCAACGGGAATGCATCAGGCAAGAATATCGTACTCGACTGGGTACTGCAAATTTCGGGCGCCGCGCCGGGATGGAACTTAAGCATTTTTTCTTATTCCTATAACAAGGCTGCCGACGACATTGGCGTTGGATTGCAACCGGGCTGTTCCACTTCACTCCCAGGAGGAAAAATGAATTTCATCATATGGATCGTGGTTGGGGGCATTATCGGCTGGCTGGCGAGTTTGGTGATGAAAACCGATGCTCAGCAAGGCTTGATCATGAACGTCGTGGTCGGCGTGATCGGAGCATTGCTGAGTGGCTGGATCATCGCCCCCTTGCTTGGCACCGGCACCATCAACCAGAACGATTTCAGTCTTGGCGCTTTGCTGGCCTCGTTCCTCGGGGCCGTGGTGTTGCTGGCGATCGTTAATCTGTTCCGTCGCGGCAGCCCGCGCTAGGCAGTTGTTGGCAGCAAAATGAGCCGGGTTCGCGTTGAGCGGACCCGCAATCCCATATTTTTTTCGAGTGGAGTACAAACGCGATGAATGACACCTCCATCTCCGGGCCGAACGGGCAGGGCCTCGAGAGAACCGTCGATCAAGCTAGTACCAGCGCGCATGAAAAAATCGAGCGGGTAGCCGGAGCGCTGCATCCGGGTGTGGAGCGACTGACAGTCGGTGCGCATCAGGCAGTGGACCGCCTGGCCAGCGCCGCCACCCAGGCCGGCCACACATTGGACGCAAAGGGCGCGCAACTGAAGGATCTGCAGCAAAAGCTGACCGAAGATTGTCGCACTTATGTGCGCGAAAAGCCGGTAACGGCGCTGGCGATCGCGGCGGCGGGCGGTTTCCTGGTGAGCCTCCTGCTGCGGCGCTAGCGGTGGTCGCCGCCGGGCAAAGCGGGTTGCATTCAATGACAGCCGCCGCCATGACTGCCAAGCTTGCGCGGCGCTTCGTGCTCAGGTTGCGCCAGGCCTTGCAGGATTCCGCAGTCCCTGACCGCCTGCGCCTGGTGGCAGGTTGCGCGTAGCTGCTGCAGTTGGGCTTGTAGCATTGTCAATTCCTGAATGCGGTCGGCGACGTGTTCGATGTGCTTGTCGAGCAGCAGGTTGATCTCGCCGCAGTTTGCTTCGGGCTCGTCGCCGAATTTCAGCAGGCTGCGAATTTCGCCCAGAGTCATGTCGAGCGCGCGGCAATGGCGGATGAACTGCAGCCGCTCGACGTGCGCGTCGTCGTACAACCGATAGTTTCCCTCTGAGCGCGGCGGCACCGGCAACAAGCCCTCGCGTTCGTAATAGCGAATGGTTTCCACCAGGCAGCCGGTGCGCTTGGCCAGTTCGCCTATCTTCAAACGATCCATCTTTGCGGCTCCTTGGTTTTCCGGAAATAGCGGTTGACTCTGTACTTGCTACAGGGTCTTTAATACGACTATAGCCGATACAAGGAGTTGCAATGAACCATCACCATGACGACCACTGCTGCGCCGCGCCGCCGCTGGCATCCTGCGGGTTGAACCAGCCGATGACGGGAGCGCAGCAGTTGTTGCTGCGAATCGAGAACATGGACTGCCCGACCGAAGAATCGCTGATTCGCAACCGGCTGGCGTCGATGGCAGGGATCGTCCAGCTCGATTTCAACCTGCTGCAGCGCCAGTTGCGCGTCGCCCACACGCTGCCTGACGCGGCGCCGATCCATGCAGCGCTGCGGGCGCTGGATATGCAAGCGACGGTGCTGGCGGACGCCAGCGCACCGGCGGCCGCGCCGACACGGCCGCGCCGCCAGTGGTGGCGGCTCGGCATCGCTACCGGTGCCGCGCTGCTGGCGGAAATCCTGGCCTGGACGCTAGGTGATGAAGGTTCCTGGCCGGTGATCGGACTGGCGCTGCTGGCGCTTGGCGCGAGCAGCGCCGGTACCTACCGCAAGGGCTGGATCGCACTGAAAAACCGCAACCTGAACATCAATGCGTTGATGACGGTCGCCGTCACCGGCGCGCTGGTGCTTGGCCAATGGCCGGAAGCGGCAATGGTGATGGTGCTGTTTACGCTGGCGGAAAAGATCGAAGCGCATTCGCTGCAGCGCGCGCGGCATGCGATCGAGGGTTTGATGGCGTTGGCGCCGTCGCAAGCCACCGTGCTGCAGCCGGATGGCGCCTGGCGCGCGGTGGCGGTCGGCGTCGTCACGCCGGGAGCGCTGGCGCGCGTCGCGCCCGGCGAACGGGTGGCGCTGGACGGCGTGCTGACCGCCGGCCAATCGACGCTGAACCAGGCGCCGCTTACCGGCGAAAGCCTGCCGATAGAGAAAACCGTGGGCGACCCGGTGTTCGCCGGCAGCATCAACCAGGCTGGCTCGTTCGAATACCGCGTCACCGCCGCCGCCAGCGATTCGACGCTGGCGCGCATCATCCATGCGGTGGAGCAGGCGCAAAGCAGGCGCGCGCCGACCCAGCGCTTTGTCGACCGCTTCGCGCGGATGTATACGCCGCTCGTGCTGTTGCTGGCGCTGGGTGTGGCGTTGGTGACGCCGCTGGCGTTTGGCCTTGCCTGGAGCGAGGCTTTTTATCAGGCACTGGTGCTGCTGGTGATCGCCTGCCCGTGCGCGCTGGTGGTGTCGACTCCGGTCACCATCGTCAGCGCGCTGGCAGCGGCAGCCGGGCGCGGCATACTGATCAAGGGCGGCGTGTATCTGGAGCAGGGTAAGGACATTCGCGTACTGGCACTGGATAAGACCGGCACCCTCACGCATGGCCGGCCGTTGCTGACCGATATCGTGCCGCTGGCGGCCGATGCGGCGCAAGGCTTGCGGTTGGCAGCGGCACTGACCGCGCGCTCCGACCACCCGGTGTCGCTGGCAATCAACGCCCATTGGCAGGCGCAGGGCAGGGCTGATGCGCCGGCAGTCAGCGGCTTTGAGGCGCTGATCGGGCGCGGTGTGCAGGGAGAAGTGGCGGGGCGCCGCTATTACCTTGGCAATCACCGGCTGGTGGAGCAGCTCGGCATCTGCAACGCCGCCACCGACGCGGCGCTGGGCCGGATCGAGGCGCAGGGCAAGACGGCGGTCGTGCTGTGCGACGAGTTTGCACCGCTGGCGGTGATTGGCGTGGCCGATACCGTGCGCGTCGGCAGCCGGCAGGCGATCGCCGAACTGCATGCGCTGGGCGTGCGTACCGTGATGCTGACCGGCGACAATGTGCTGACCGCGCGCACGATTGCCGAGCAGGTTGGGATCGACGATGCGCGCGGCGAACTGCTGCCGGAGGACAAGCTGACGGCGATCCAGGAATTGCTGGCGCAGTACGGTACGGTCGGCATGGCCGGCGACGGCATCAACGACGCGCCGGCGCTGGCGCAGGCCAGCATCGGCTTCGCGATGGGTGCCGCCGGCAGCGATACCGCGCTGGAAACCGCCGACGTGGCGCTGATGAATGACGATCTGCGCAAATTGCCGGCCTTCATTCGCCTGAGCCGCCGCACCGCGGTCGTGCTCAAGCAAAACATCGCGCTGGCGCTGGGCATCAAAACGATCTTCCTGCTGCTGGCCTTGTTCGGCATGGCGACGCTCTGGATGGCGGTGTTCGCCGACATGGGGGCGAGTCTGCTGGTGGTGTTCAACGGCCTGCGGCTGCTGCGTGGCGCCCCGCCGGCCGCCGAGGGTATACGGCCCATGCGCGAGGCAAGGCATTCGGTGGCCGGCGCCTGAGCCTTCTCCATTCGGCTTTCCAATTCCGAAGCCACCCCAAAGATAGTGTGAGTATGGCGACAATTCATACTATTTTCGGGCGGAAAAAGCGGCAATCCGGTGGAGTATATGCATGAGCCAAGACCTCGGCTGGCTCAATCCACCGGCACTGCGCGATAGCGCCTGACGTCAGCGGCCGTTACCGGCGCGGCTGCATTACCCCAGGCGTGGCGGATATAGGACACCACGGCCGCGACTTCGGCGTCGTCCAGCATCGGCCCGAACGGCGGCATTCCGTATGGGCGCGGATTGCCGCCGGTACTGGGCGGATAGCCGCCATTCAGCACCATCCGGATCGAGTTGACCGGCGAGGCCATCGCCAGCGCCCGATTGCCGGCCAAGGGCGGGTAGGCGGGTGCAATGCCCGTGCCGGCGGCCTGGTGGCAATCGACGCAATGCCGTTCATACAGCTTGGCGCCCAGTTTCAGCAGCGGGTCCTGCTGCGCTTCCGTCGTGATCTTCACGGCCGCCGCTGCGCCGGCGGGCGGCAACGATTTCAGATAAGCAGCCATGGCACCAATGTCGGCATCGGACAGATATTGCAGGCTGGCGCGCACCACCTCGGCCATCGGACCGGACGCCGTGCCGCGCGCGGAAATGCCGGTTTTCAGCAAATCCGCCAATTCCTGCCGGCTCCAGGCATCGGCTCCGGACGCGTTGGCGGCGAGCGGCGGCGCATACCAGTTCAGGATCGGAATCAGGCCGCCCGCCAGATCGAGGCCGTTTCGCGTCGCGCCCAGCACGTTGCGATCGGCGTGGCAGGCGTTGCAATGTCCCAGCCCCTGCACCAGATAGGCGCCGCGGTTCCACTCGAGGCTCTGGCCGGTGTCCGGCTGATATACGCCAGGGCGGAAATACAGCGCGCGCCATACCGCCAGCAGCGGCCGCTGGTTATACGGAAAGCGCAAATCGTGCGGGCGGTTAGGCTGATTGATCGCCGGCAGCGTCTTGAAATACGCATACATGGCGTCGGCGTCGGCGCGTGTGATCTTCGTGTAATTCGGGTATGGAAAGGCCGGATACAGCAACTGGCCGTTTCTTGATTTGCCGTTGTGCAGCGCGCGCCAGAAGTCGTCGGCATTCCAGTTACCGATGCCGGTCGCCGCATCCGGTGTGATGTTCGGCGAAAAGAAATTGCCGAACGGCGTCGCGATCTGCCGGCCGCCGGCATACTCGGCGCCGCCGCGCGCGGTATGGCATGCCATGCAATCGCCGGCACGCGCCAGATAGGCGCCGCGCGTGATTTGCCCGGCCGGGTCGGTAGCCGGGCCGGTCGCCGGGTGGCTCTGGCCATCGCCGTCCGGGAGATACTGCAGCCCGAAAACGACTGCCGCCGCCAACACCAGCAGCGCTGCAAGCGCGAAAAGAATGCGTTTCATCGACGGTTCCGATTATTGCGGAAAGCTGCCGCATGCGAGCGGCAGCTTGTCCTTGATGCTGGAAGCCGGCGCCGTGATCGCCGGCATGGTTTGCGCCGCCAGCCAGGCGGCAGCGGCGCTGATGTCGTCATCGGATAACCGGGACACGATCTGCGCCATGCAATCCGGCGCAGCGGCGTGCCGCGAACCGTTTTTCCATGCGCCGAATTGCGCGTTCAGATAATCGCGCGGTAGGCCGAGCAGCCCCGGAATCGAAGGAAGCACTCCGGTCAGCGCCTGGCCATGACAGGCGATGCAGGCCGGCACTTTTTTTGTGGGATCACCAGAATGAACCAGTTGCCGCCCGCGCTCCAGTACCGCCGCGCTGGCCGAGGACGGCTGTGGCGGTGGGTAGGGCGGCTGCAGCGTCGAAAAATAATCCGCCATTTCGTGCAGATAGGCGTCCGACAGATGGTCGACCAGATAGATCATCAACGGATAGCGGCGCCGCCCTTCGCGAAAATTCACTAGCTGGTTATACAGATAACCTGCCGGCTTGCCGGCGATGCGCGGGTAAAAACCGTCGCTGGCGGCACGGCCTTCCTTGCCGTGACATGCAGTGCAGGCGACCGTACGCTGCGCAATGGTGTCGGGCAATGTCTGCGCCGATGCCGTCGTGATCAACCAGCCTAAACAAAGCGCGGCGGCTGCCATCCCGACCTTTGCCGCCCGCCGGCCAAAACGGAGCCAGCCTGGCTGCGGGCGACCTTCGTCGCCCGGCGAATAGTCCTTGTCAAAAATACGGATGTGTACTGGAGACGAGCGTTGCAGGTCGGGCATATTGCTTTTGCGGTAATTGTTTTTGTGAACAGGCAAGTGGCATCATAGGGTGTGGAATGAAACCGTGCAGGGCGGCGGAATCTTGTCACAGTTAAGAGGGTGTGTTTGGTGTTATTTAATTTCGCATAATGTGTATTATGTCCAATTGTGTTTTGGTTTGGCTGTTGTGTGGAATTTGATATGGAACAAACGACTGATAAAATTGATTGCTACGCTTGGCGAGTGACGGGATGAGTAGGACATTTCGGACCGGTCAATCGCTGGCAACCCTTTATCTGAGGCGACCTTGAAAATTCTTCTGGCGGTAGATGGATCGGACTACACGATCAAGGCGGTAAATTTCCTGATCACACATTTTGAGTGGTTCAAGGATGGGCCAGAATTACATCTTGTGAACGTGCAGTTGCCGATTCCACCAGGGCTTGCCGGACGTGCTGGTTCGCTCCTCGGCAAGGTGGTGGTCGACAATTACTACAAGGAAGAAGCGGAAAGAATACTCGCCCCTGCAATAGAACTGCTGCGCGACAATAATATTTCGGTTGTCGCGGCCTATAGAGTGGGCGATATCGCTAAGGAAATCGGCGTTTATGTAGTGGATAACAACATCGACCTGATCGTCATGGGTTCTCATGGACAGGGAGCGCTCAGGAATTTGCTGATGGGATCGGTTGCCACCAAAGTATTGGCCACCGCGACCAAGGTCCCGGTGTTGATCGTGCGTTAAAGCCCATCTCCGCTCAATCCGCAGTTACCCCCTCCTCCCTCGCTTGTCGGAAGCGATTCGGCCGTCCACGAGTTCGATAATCCGATCGCAGCGTCGCGACAGATTCATGTTGTGCGTAACAAACAAGAAAGTGGTTCCATTGCTCGCGCTCACCTGACGCATCAGTTCGAACACTCCATCGGCGGACTTGGTGTCCAGATTGCCGGTCGGTTCATCGGCCAGGATCAATGGCGGACCAAGAGCGAGCGCGCGCGCAATTGCCACCCGTTGCTGCTGGCCGCCGGACAAATTCGTCGCCAGGCTGTTCTGCCATTGCGCCAACCCGACTTTTTCCAAAAGGCTGCATGCAGTTTGATGCATCGTTTGATTGGGACGGCCATGTTCCAGCAGTAAAGGCATCATCACATTTTCCAGTGCGGTAAACGCTGAAATCAGGTAGTGGTATTGAAAAACGAAGCCGATGCTGTGCCCGCGCAGCCGAGTTAGTTGGGCATCGTCCAGTGCGCTGGTTTCCTTGCCTTCGATGAACAGCTTGCCGCTGGTGGGTCGGTCAAGTAATCCGATGATATTGAGCAGCGTGCTCTTGCCCGACCCGGAGGGGCCAATCAGCGCAGAAAATTCACCCCTGGGGAGAGAGAGATCGATGCCATGCAACACTTCGGTTTCGGCGGGTGTACCTATTGCGTACGACTTCTTGATGCCTTCCATGGCAAGGACAATGTCAGCCACGAATCGCCTCCACCGGTTCAAGCCTGCCGGCACGTAGCGCCGGCATGACCGCAGCGACGAGCCCGGTCAGTGTCGCAGTGACCGCTGCCCATACGTACAATTTCGGATCAATCGTAATCGCGAACAGCGGGGTTCCGTCTGGGTTTTTTGCGACGAAGCGCCACGCAAATATCAGGCCGGTTGCCAGCGCCGAGCCCAGCAAGGAACCGAGTAGGCCGACAATCGCACCTTGTATCAGGAACACCCGCATGATCTGCCCACGCGCGCCGCCCATGGCGCGCAAGATGCCGATCTCCTTGGAACGCTGGACCACCGATACCACCAGCACGCTGGCAATCCCCGCCGCCACGGAAAGACCGACGAACAAGCGAATCATTTGGCTGGTCAGCTTCTGGGCGTTGAGCCCCAGAAAAAATTGTTGGTTGGTGCTGATCCAGCTCAGTGCCTGCAAGCCGGTGGCGCTGGCAATCGATTGCGCAATAATCTCGGCATTGAATGGTTCATCAACGGTCAAATCGATACTCGAGACGCCGCCAATCAAGTTAATCAGATTTTGAGCGGTGGACAGCAGGACATACACATTGCGCTGATTCACGCCGCGGCTGCCCAAGTCGAAAACCCCCACGATAGTCAATGTGAGATTGCCTCCGGTCGCCGTCACGACACGCAGCTTCTCACCGAGCTGCACGCCGAGATCCTCCACCAGTTGCTTGCCGACCAGCATGTCGGTATTGGTCATGCGGAAGGTGCCTGCAACGATCTTTTCGGGTAAGGGCACGATCTTTATGTATTGATCCGGATCGATGCCAATCAGGGAAATCGCCTGGCTGGCGTCGCCGCGTACGATAAATGCCGGCCCCGTCACCGTGGGAGACACGCTCACAACTTCCGGCCGCCGGTGCATCTCGTCACGCACCTTTTGCCATTGGTCGATCGAACTCAGGCGCTGCGACGGCGTCTGCACGGTGGTGAGAATCGATTGTCCCGGCGCCGGCGTGCGTAGCGGACGTGCGATCTCTTTTGGACGTTCCAGCACGATATGAGGCTGGGAACTCAACACCCTGCGAAAAAGATTCGCTTGCATCCCGTCCAGCAAGGCCGACATGAATACGATTACGGCAACACCGATTGCCGCTCCCGCAATAATGAAAATTGATTGCAGGCGCCCTTCGCGCAGGAAACGAATCGCGACAATCCATTCAAATGGCAGGAGACTGTTCATCGCCGCAACAGAGTCATGGTTTCTTGCTGCTGTCGAGTGGCACCGTGCGTACCCGCTGCCCGTCGCTTATGTTGGCTACCGTGGCGGAAAGGACCTGATCGCCCGCCTGCAGGCCGGCTACGATCTCCACTTGGCCGGCCCCACGCACACCGAGTTTCACCGACTGCCGCTTGGCACGGCCATTACGGATTTTCATTACCCAGGGAGCGCTGCCCGTGCTGTCGTGGATCGCTTCATTCGACACCACCACGGCGTTGCTTCGGCGCGCGACCTCGATATCTACCGAGACCGTCATATCCTGACGCAAATAGGCGGGGGCATCGGGAACATTGAATTTCACCTCGACTGAGCCCCGTTGCGGATCGACGGCGGGATTGATATACGCCAGTTCGGCGGCGAATCGCTGCTGTGGATAAGCGTCGGCGGAGCCAAACGCCTTTTGCCCAAGATGAAGGAAGGACAGGTTTTTTTCATCGATCTGCACCACCAGTTGGATCTGGCCGGCCGGCGACAGCACCATCAACACTTTGCCCGGCTGCACCACATCGCCGCGTTCAACATTCCGTGCGATGAGAGTCCCGTCACGCGGCGTTTCGATGGTCGTGTAGTCGAGTCTTGCCAGTGCCATGCCCAAGTTCGCCTGCGCCTGATCCAATGCAGTCTGCGCCAGCAGATAATCGCTGCCTTGTGCACCGTTTGTCGCTACCTGTAGCTGCGCAGCGCGCAATTGGCTCTCGGCCACATCCAGATTGCGCAAGGCATCATCGAGCTGTGCCTGTCCGACGAAGCCTTGGGTATGAAGTTGCTGGGTCCGCTCGTACTGGCGCCGGATGTTCTTCAGATTGACTTCGGCTTGGAGCAGGGCCTGTTGCGCGGCCGGCAGACTGACTTCGCGCAGTTGCCTGAGGCGAGCCTGCGCCTGTTCGACCATGGCTCGCGCTTGCTCGACGGCCGCCTTCGCCTCGCGATCTTCGAGGACAACGAGTACCTGCCCGGCTTTCACCGCCTGGCCTTCCGCAACCGGAACGGACGCCACCGTGCCGGTAATCTGGCTACCGATATTGACGCGTAGCGGCGTCTCGACACGGCCACTGGCGACGATGCTCTGCACGAGATCACTGCGCAAAACCGGATAGACGGCAAGCCTCGGGCCGAGCAAAATATATCTGGCTCCGTACAGACCAATCACCAGCGCGATTGCAATCCCTGCAACCAGACCACGTCGCTGCCACAGACCAGCAGCGATATCATGCATGGCCACGGCGAGCTTGGGTGCGCTATACCGTTACCAACTCGGTGTGGCCAAATCCCTTTTCGTAATCCAGTACGGATATGACTTGCGGCGTAATCTTCAAAAATACCGCATCGCTCCCCTGCCCGGATTCCGCCCACTCGGCCAGTTGCGGGAAACGCTTGACCATGCAGTCGGCGGCATGCCTGATTTCTTCGGGATCAGTTACGATCTCGGCCAAGCCTGCCATCGATAAACCTTTAATCTGATTCCAGTCCTGATAGTCGGTGTTGATCGTCAGCGATACCTTATTGTTGTGGCGAATGTTTTCGGCTTTCTGGCTGGCTTTGCCAACCCCGACATAGAGCGTCAGACCATCATGTGCGTAGCTGACGGTCGTTGCTTGCGGATAGCCGTCAGGCCGGACCGTCGCCAGCGTCAGATCTTTTGCCGTGTCGATGATGTTCAGCAAAAATTCCCTGGTCAATTGGTCCATGGTAACGCTCCTCATCCACATCTATCGTTTCGCGCAATATGCACGTTACGCACGTCTGGCATCCGTGAAAGAAAGACGGATTGTGCGCTGCCAAAAATTGTTTGGCTTTGACATTTGGCATACTTGCCCATGATACCGAGTGGATATTTATTGTTCGGCCCTGTAAAAACCATCGAAGCACGCTGCTGGACAGTGAAATCGATTAAAAATTACGTCACGCTTTGTCCTTGGGGAAAGGGGAATTGCGGGGTCGCACTGCTTGCTGACAGTAATCCTAATCAAGCGCGAACGTTACCTTGGCATTAATCCGATAGCTGGTAATTTTATTATTCTGCACCTGCGCTTCGAAATTCTTGATATAGATGGATTTGATGCCGTGCACCGTTTCGGATGCCTTCTTGACCGCGGTCGCGGCAGCATCCTCCCAACTGGTTGACGATTCAGCCAGCACTTCTATTACCTTCAGGACGTTTGACATAATGGCGCTCCGGTTCGCGGGGATGGAACCGGGAATGGAAGATACCAGTCCCGGCATGACGACGTATTACCAATAAAAATACATGTCCTGCATTCGCTTAAACTGATTTTTATCATGAAGATGGTCACTCATACGTATAGAGTGAAGCGCTGCTTTCTTGAAAGCGCCTTCGGCAGATGGCACCCCGGACAGCGCGCCACAGGCCGAGCGAGATAAATATCTCAACGCGACACGTCAGGAAATCGAGCAGTTGCGAAGCGAAATTGATGCACTGACAGCCAAAGCAAAAAATTCAAGCGCCGACGTGAAAGCGCAGTTGGAGAAACAAATACAAGGTTTTCAGGAAGACCTGAAAATTATTGAAAAGAAATGGACAGATATAAAATCCGCTAGCGCAACGACCTGGGAAGGAATGAAAAACGCATTAACCGAATCAATTGAAAAATTGAGAGAGGCAATCCACAAGGCTTCCGGCTAGAGAAGCTTGCAGGTTTTTACTTCATTTTTCGGGGCACCATCATGGATACCCCCTGACAGAGCGTGGCGGTTTCAAAGACGAAGTGCAACACCGATCAACGGAAGGAGGGCGAGATGCGCTAGCATTCGAACCCTTTGACCAGCCAGTCGAAAGTTGCCGAATATGCGCTATACGCACCTCACCCGAGACGAACGATACCAAATTCACGAACTGCAGGCAGACGATCATTCAGTCAGCGAGATTGCGCGCCGGCTGGGGCGGCATCGCTCGACGATCAGTCGCGAACTGCGGCGCAACCGGGGCGTGCATCAATGGCGGCCTGGCCAGGCACACGATAAAGCCTTGGCACGGCAACAGAACAGTCGTAATGCGAGCCGGGTTGCCGACGCCGCCTGGTTGGCGGTTCAGGCCTATATCCGCCTGGACCTGTCGCCCGAACAAGCGATCCACCGCCTGACGCTGGAACGGGGCAGCCCGATCGGCATCAGTCATGAGAGCGTCTATCAACGGATCTACGCCGATCGGCGTGGCGGCGGCGATTTGATCCGGCACTTGCGCAGCCAGAAACCCCGGCGCCAGCGCCACGGCAGCGGCCGGCGGCGTCGGGGAATCCTGCCGGGCCGGATCGGCATCGAGCATCGTCCCCTGATGGTCGAGCAACGCCTGCGGCTGGGCGATTGGGAAGGCGACACCGTGATTGGCAAAGGCCAGCAAGGGGTGCTGGTGACGCTGGTGGAACGGCGGTCGCGCTTCACCCTGGCCGCCCCAGCCAACAGCAAGCAGGCCGAGGGCGTGGGTGCGGTGGTGGTCGATTTGCTCAGCCCGCATCGGCGGGTGTGCCACACCATCACCTTCGACAACGGATCGGAATTCGCCGACCACGCCTTGATCAGTGCCCGCCTGCGGGCCGATGTCTACTTTGCCCGCCCCTATCATTCCTGGGAGCGCGGCCTGAATGAAAACACCAATGGCTTGCTCCGGCAGTATTTCCCGAAGAACACCAATCTGAAAACCGTCAGCCAGCAAGCGCTCCAGGCCGCCGTCGACAAACTCAACCACCGCCCCCGCAAATGCCTTGGTTACAGAACCCCGCATGAGGTCTTTTACAACCTTGCTACACTTCCTCTGGATTTAGCCTATGTTGCACTTCGTGTTTGAAACCGCGCGTTTCAGAACGTCCAATATCGGGACGCATGTTTTTCGAACCGAATCCAAATTCACTTCCACATCGCTGTCAATGCGGATCGTGTGTTTTGTTTCATCATCCGACAGCGCTTCATGGTGCTCAAGCTGGTGAGCTAATACCTCAAGTCCGGCATCGGAAGGATCATTTCCCAGTTTTGTCCGCGCCGCGACCCGTGCCTTCAGGGTGGCCTCGTTGGCGTGGAGTTGGATGACGAAAAACGGTACACCTAGCCCAGACGCCAGTTTTTCAAACAGGCTGCGCTGTTGTACCTTCAAGAACGTTGCGTCGACGACAACAGGCATGCCAGACTCGGCAATACACAGTGCCAGTGTGCGCAAGCGGTCGTATGTAGCCTGGGTTGTCGCCTCGGCGTAAAGCCCCGCCCCAATCGACGCGGCAACTGTGGCGGATGCCACTATTCCATGCATCCTTTTTCGCTCCACATCGGAACGTATTCGCACCGCGCCAATGATTTCCGCCAAGTAACCGGAAAAAATCGATTTTCCGCTGCCGGAATAACCATGCATGATGATGATCGCCGACGGTTCCGGCTCAGTCTTTTGCGAGGCAAACGCCAGATATTTCGTTGCCAGCCTTTCATGTGAGGCTGCGGCTCGCATGCGCCCCCTCAATTGCAGGGCCCGCAGCAGGCTCACTTTGCATCGCACCAATGCCCGTTGCACTTGATAGTAACGCAGCACGGCCAGGCCCTCATAATCCCCTGTAATTTCAAGATAGCCGTTAAGCAGCCTTGTCGCGAACGGATGCAGGCCGTGGAATTGCAGATCCATGTATATGAATGCAAGATCATTCATCACATCGATCCAGCGCAGGTTTTTGTTGAACTCGATGCAATCAAACACCACAACCTGATTGTTGATCGTGAGAATGTTTCCGCCATGTAGATCGCCGTGGCATTCCCTAATCAGTCCTTGCTCCTTACGTCGTTCGAACACGCTTCTCAATTTCTGCGGCTGCTCGATTTGCCATGCCCTTAAATCGCCGAGCGTTCTTTCTTCCTCTGCGTTCCGTACCAAGGAAATAATTAAATTCAGATTCTCATCCGCGATCTTCTGCAATGCGTCGGGAGTACTCCATGAGCTATCTTTTGGGGCAATAGCGGCACCTTGATGAAATTGCGCCAGCTTCCGCGCCAATTTATCGATTTCCCTGGCCGAAATACGGTTTTTTCCAATACGGACGCTCCATAACGCCTGCTGCGAAAACGCCATCATCTTGACTGCATATTCGATGGGGATGCCACTCCCGCCGATGGCAGGGCATGTTGAACTTCCCGTAATGGCCACCACATCCAAATACATATCGGGCGCCAACCGGCGGTTCAGGCGTAATTCTTCCTGGCAGTAGAAATGACGTGCGTCCAGCGTGGAAAAATCAAGAAAATCCAGATGCACAGCTTTCTTGAATTTGTATGCATATTTTTCTGTGACCAAAATCCAGGATATGTGCGTCTCGAATAGTTGTACTGTGCCTACCTCCTGTTCCAGAGCAACAACAAGGGCTCTGATTAAATTTTCTTGATCGCCCAAAATTGTTTGATCAGTCATGGAATTTCTGCTCATTGGTACGGCATTGGCAACGACAAATAGCACGGGAACCGAAACCCTGCCCGGGTCGAAGTGCGGTTGTGATTGATGCAGCGCAAATATTCATCAACTAAAGCGGATTTTCACCGCCAGCAGTGGTTCAAATTTGTTTTTGACCCGCTCAATTTGATCCGTGGTCCATAACAAGGATGCATGGATCAGGAAAAGTACCCATTTGCGGCGAATACTGTAACGGTTGCTGTCAGCCAATACGCGAAGGATAAATCGATTTGTTCGCCACGCCTCAGCTGCCAGCTTCCGAGAAGAATCGGCAACCACTTCACCAATCCTTGCTGGCGCAAGCCTTGGTGTCAGCTGCCAACGCGATTTTCATCACCGACGAAGCTGGCCAAATTATCTGGGTCAACGACGCGTTTGCGCGTTTAAGCGGTTTCGCCCCAGAAGATGCAATCGGGCGCACACCAGCCATTTTGAAATCGGGAAGGCAAAGCCCTTCTTTCTACAAGCAGCTTTGGCAAACCATTCTTTCCGGGCATGTCTGGCAAGGCGAGGTGGTCGACCAGCGAAAAGACGGTTCCCTGTATATGGTCGATGAGATCATCACGCCACTGTTCGATGCGCAAGGTGCCATTACCCATTTCATCGCAATCCAGCATGACATTACTCAATTCAGGCAAGAAGGCGAACGGGATCGCCATCTTGCATATCACGACGTTTTGACCGGCCTGCCCAACCGTGCCCACTTTCTCGGTATCCAGCAGCGGGCGATATCGGATGCCGAACGCACGCAACGCATGCTGGCGACGCTGTTCCTGGATCTGGACGGCTTCAAACCGATCAATGATACTTTTGGACATCACACGGGCGACCAGTTGCTTATAGCGGTCGCGGATAGATTGCGGGCAGGTGTACGGCAAGCCGACACGGTGGCCCGGTTTGGTGGCGACGAATTTGCTGTACTCGTCACCGACCTGCTTGATAGAGAGGTTGCCGCAGCGCTGGCGTGCAAGCTGCTCGGTGCCATCGGCCGCCCCTTCATGTTGCGGGGGCAAAAAATTAACGTCAGCGCCAGTATCGGTATTGCGATTTACCCATCGGACGGAGAAAATCCGGAAACCTTGCTGATCAATGCCGACAACGCGATGTACCAGGTAAAGCATCGCGGAGGAAACAACTACCAGTTCTATGACGGTACTCCCCTCGTCCCGTAAAACGAGCGTTGACGTCGCGTCAAGCAAGCTCTTGTCTTCCCTGAAGACACGGAAACAGAATTCACTGTCGGCAAGCACGCCGCGTCTGGGCAAAAATCGATTTCAACTGACTGATCGACCGGGTATTAAGCACATCTGGTTTCTCAAGCCAGCTTCGTCTAGCCTGTCCGATCCCGAAACGCATGTCATCGAAATCGAACACGCTATGCGCATCTGAGTTCACACTGAGCACTACGCCCTCGCTTTTCGCGATCATGCAATAGGTGTCGGTCAAATCCAGACGGCTGGGCTGGGCGTTCAATTCCAAAAAACAGCCACGCTGCTTCGCATGCTGGATGATGCGGTACATATCCACATCATAGGGGTCACGCTCAAGAATCAAGCGACCAGACGGGTGCGCCAACAGCGTAAAGCAGGGGTGTTCCATAGCGCGCAAGATACGCTCGGTTTGCCGCTCCCTGGATAGCGCAAATTTACTATGCACCGCGCCGATGACAAGGTCCAGCCGTTGCAGGATACTGTCAGGCAAGTCGAGGCTGCCGTCCTCGTTGATATCGGCTTCCACCCCTTTCAGGAGCGTGATGCCTTGCAGTTCGGCATTCAATTGGTCTATTTCATCCATCTGCCGCGACAGTCTTTCCGCATCCAGCCCATGCGCAACCGCCAGCCTGCTTGAATGGTCCGTAATCCCAAGATAGGAAAACCCACGCCGTTGTGCTTCAAGCGCCATCTCGCGCAGGCTATTCAGGCCATCGCTGGCTTTGGTATGGACGTGCAGATCGCCGGCCAGATCAGACAAGCCAACCAGGTCCGGCAATTGCCCCGCTTGCGCTGCGGCGATCTCGCCGCGGTTCTCGCGCAGTTCCGGTTCGATATAGGACAGCCCGACCGCATTGAACACGGATTCCTCGGCCTCGCCGGCGATGCGCCGAGTGCCGGAAAAAACCCCGTATTCGTTCATCTTCAATCCACGCTCCTGCGCCAAGGTGCGCACGGCAATGTTATGCGCCTTGGAGCCGGTAAAATAATGCAAGGCGGCGCCGAAACTGATGGCGGCCACGACCCGCAGATCGACTTGCATGCCCTGGTTCAACACTACGCTGGCACGCGTTCCGCCCTGTGCCAATACATGCGCGACGCCCTCGAAACTGGTGAAGCGTTGCACTACCTGCGCCGGGGCGGATGAGCTGACCAGGATATCCAGGTCGCCGACGGTTTCTTGCCGTCGACGAAAGCTCCCTGCCACCTCGATCTTTCCAGTTTCCTTGAGCGCTTTCAGATGCGCAATGAGCGGCTGCGCGATCTGCTCGGCAACATCGATCCGGAAGCGCTTCTTTTTCGATTGTTGTGCCTGAATCGCGTCCAGGATGCGTTGTTCCACACGCCTTCCAAATCCGGGAACATGACTAATCTGGCCGTCGCGGGCCGCACGGCCCAATTGCTCCAGCGTTTGAATGTTGAGTTGCTGATACAGTGTCTTGACCCGTTTTGGACCGAGTCCCGGCACCGTCAACAGCTCATGAATCTGCGGCGGCAGCTCCCGCCGCAACTGCTCCCTTAATGCGCATGTGCCGGTGGTGACGATCTCGACGATTTTTCCTGCCAGGTCGATCCCGATGCCCGGCAAATCCTTCAAATCCCGTTTTTCCTGGACCATTGTCTGCACGCTAGTGCCTATTGTATTCAGCATCCTGGCGGCATTGCGATAGGCACGGATGCGAAACGGGTTTGCTTCGTTGATTTCAAGCAGATCGGCGATCTGATTGAAGATCATCGCCACATCGGTATTTTGAATAAACACTAGACATTCCTTATGGGACGTGGCCAATCAAGGCATTACGCCTCGGCGCCCGCAATCCATACCTCATCCCCATCCTGTCGCACCTCGGTTCCCATTTCCTTGCATAACTTTTTCATGCAGGCAACGATATATTCGGTTTGTCCACCTGTGGCGAGCCGGGTCTGGCAGTCCTCGATGAAGACTGGATGCAAATCGATGTGCCGCAGAGCACCCCGCGTAAGTTCCATTTCGAACAACAGTTGGTGATCATTCTTGAAATCCGGGTCGACATAGTAGTCATCAACTAGGTCTCCTGCCGCATAGACGATTGGACATCCTTGATACACTTCTATTCCCTGAAACACATGGGCGCTGTGGCCAAACAGGATTTTCCACCCCATGTCGATAGCGGCATGTGCCAGTCTCCGGAATTTCGCGGAAGGCCGAAACACCATGTTCGGACCCCAATGCAACGACAGAATCGGCCAATCGACAGCCGCATGCCGCAACGGCTCAAGCGACTTGCCGAACATGACGAGTGCGGCAGCCTCATCGTCGAGATCCAGGTAGGCAATGCCCGGACTATCTTTCTTCGCGGCGAAATCCGCCTGATGATCGCAAAACGCCGCCATCCCGACCTTGATTCCGTGACGTTCGACGATTGCCGGGCGTGAGGCCTGGTCAGTATCGGCTCCTGCGCCGGCATAAAGAATGCCGTACTCGCGCAAATGGCGCAGCGTATCTAGCAAGCCATCCACTCCAAAATCCAGCGTATGGTTGTTGGCGAGACTAAGTATGTCGATTCCGGCACCGGCCAGCGCTTGTGCAGCCTGCGGCGGTGCGCCGAAGTAAAATGCCTTCGGCTCCCCAGGCCAGATATGATTGGCGGCAGTTATCGCACATTCCAGATTAACGATAGTAAGATCGGCCTGCCGCAACAGGCCGGCAATCGGCGCCAGCGGATAGTCGATGCCGAAGCGCAGCATCGATTCCTTGACGACGCGACCGAGCATGACGTCGCCGCCCAGCATCAGACGAAGAAATGGCACTGCTCCGGATCGTGGTTGCATCATTCGACACCGCTCCATCCCGCTACGAACAAGACTTATCCGCTTCCCTCGCGGCGGACGGCGACAGGACGGCGCCGGCGGCCGTATCGGCGCGGAACACCGTGCAACCTTTCAAACCCAACTGATACGCGTACATGAACACGTTCCGGTATTGATCGAAAGATGCTCCCGCCGGGAAATTGATCGTCTTGGAAATGGCCTGATCGACATGCGCCTGCAATCGAGACTGCAACCGCAACTGCGCCAGCGGGTCAACATCATAAGCTTCGACAAAATAATCCGGCAGCGGCGCCTTGTCGCCATGCAGCTTCCGAAATAGGGACCACGCATAGTCATTGACAGGGAATGTCGTCAGGCTGCCGTCGGATCCCTTGACTTTTCGCTTTCCTTGGAACGCATAAACCGGCTCGATACCGCTCGATACGTTATTGGCCAGCAGGCTGATCGAGCCGGCCGGCGCAATCGCGGTCAGATGACTGTTGCGGATACCGTTCTGCCTGATTGCTTCCAGAATGTCGTCCGGCAGGGACAAAATGAAATCGCCTGCGAGATATTCCGCTGCCTGATATTCGGGAAATGCGCCCCGCTCCTGCGCCAGCGCCACCGATGCCCGGTAAGCCGCCTGGCAAATGGCCTGCATGACGGCGTCCGCGATTTCCATCGATGAATCCGAGCCATAGCGCACGCCAAGCATTGCAAAGGCATCGGCCAGGCCGGTGATGCCCAGCCCGAGGCGACGCGATGCATGCACCATCCTGGCTTGGATCGTGAGCGGAAAATGCGAAACGTCGATCACGTTGTCGAGCATTCTGACGGCGATGGCCGCAACCTCGGCAATTCCTTTCAAATCAAGCTGCGGATGCATGCCGAAAGGATCCTGAATGAATTGCGTCAGGTTGATCGACCCGAGATTGCATGCCCCGTGCGGCGGCAGCGGTACTTCGCCACAGGGATTGGTTGCGCTGATGCGTTCCGCATACCAGAGGTTATTCGCGCGCTGGACGTGGTCGATGAAAATCACGCCGGGGTCGCCGCAGTCAAACGCTGCGTGCAGAATCCTGTCCCACAACTCGCGCGCCGCAACGCTTCGCATCACCAGGCAAGGTTCTGGAACGTTTGAGCCGGACCAAGTCCTTTCGCACACCATGCCGCCTGATGGTACTGGCCGCCCGGCCAGTGGGAAGACCAGCGGCCACGGCTCATCCGCCTCGACCGCCTGCATGAACTCCTCGCTGATCAAGACCGACAGATTGAAATGCCGCAAGGTATTCGGAGTGCGCTTGGCATCGATGAAGCGCTCGATGTCCGGATGATCGCAGCGCAGCGTGGCCATCATCGCGCCGCGCCGATTCCCGGTCGAGATCAGCGTCGCGCATGCCTGGTTCCAGACTTGCATAAAGGACACCGGCCCCGACGCGATATTGCCCGAACCGGCTGCCGCCATTCCTGCCGGCCGTAGCGTCGAAAAATCGCAACCGATGCCCCCGCCTTCCTGCATCGTCACCATCGATTCGCCCAGCGCGGAAAAGATCGAATCGATGGAATCATGGGTATGCCCCATCACGAAGCAATTGAATAGCGTAGAGCGGCGTTGCGTGCCGGCGCTGGCCAGAATGCGGCCGCCGGGCAAAAATCGGAAGTGGGAAAGTGCCGTCTGAAAACGGTTGGTCCATTGGTCGCGACGATGCAACTCCGGCCCGGCTAGAGCTAACGCGACGCGCGACCAGGTTTCATGTACGGTGGGCTCATGTGAAGCACCATTTTCAAATAGGCGGTATTTTTGATTCCAGACATGCTGCGCGATCGGCTCCGTGAAAATTACGTCTTGCATGGAATCCTCCATTGAACCGCTCCCAATGGAATCCAGCTTACGAGTCGGGTCATGGCCCGGATTGATACAAGACAGAGGTGTGCACGAATGAATATGTTATTCAACCCAATTAGAGTGCATCTTGCCGCACCTGCCATATGAAACAAAAAACGCTTTCAGCCGGCGTCGTGGTTCTGCATCGCGGGCCGGAGCATTGCCGTTACCTGCTGCTGCGCAGTTATCACTACTGGGATTTTCCCAAAGGCATGGTCGAGGCAAAGGAAACACCGTTTTCGGCCGCTTGCCGCGAAGTCCTCGAAGAGACGGCGCTGGGCGGGCTCGATTTTGCATGGGGCCAGGATTTTTGCGAAACCTTGCTCTATGGCCCAGGCAAAGTGGCACGCTATTACGTCGCTTTGAGTCATACAGATAGAGTGGCATTGCAAGTTAATCCCCAATTGGGGCGCCCGGAGCATCACGAATTTCGTTGGCTTGAATACGACAACGCCCGCACACTGTTGTCACCACGTTTGTTGCCTGTACTGGATTGGGCGCATGGATTAACCGGCTGTTAACGGAAACTGATTGCCGCCGCCCTACTTCATCCTCATTCTTTCCGGCAGGAGTCGCCGTGAGCGAACCCACAGTCGCTGCCACCGATACCTCGCCTGCCGAGCAGGTGTTGGAAGTCGTGCGGCAGATGGACCGAGAAATCCACCCGAATCAATTCCATCCGATAACGCTGCACACCTCCTTTGAACGCGACCTGGCGTTCGACAGCCTGGCGCGAGTGGAGTTGATGTTACGGATGGGAAAAGCGTTCGGCGTCGAGTTGCCCAGCGAAGCATTATCGGAAGCCGACACGCTGCGCGACGTGTTGCGCTTTCTGGGCCATGCTCCGCCAGAACAGGGGGCGGCGCCCGCGACGACCTTGGGCGCGTCCCAGACTGTCGGCTTGCCCGGCAGCGCGCAAACGCTGGTGGAAGTGCTGGAGTGGCACGTCGTGCATCAACCGGACCGGTTGCACATCTTGTTGTATGACGACCAGCATCGGGAACAGGCCATCCGCTACCGCGATCTGCAGGACGCAGCGGGTGCCATTGCCACCGGCCTCGCTGAGCAAGGGCTCCAGCCCAGGCAAACCGTGGCGCTGATGCTGCCCACCGGGCGCGAGTATCTGGCGTGTTTCTTCGGCGTCATGCTTGCAGGAGGCATCCCGGTGCCGATCTATCCACCGGCGCGGCTGGCCCAGATCGAAAACCACTTGAAGCGGCATGCGCGCATCCTGTCGAACGCCGAGGCGGTACTCATGATCACCGTCACGCAGGCCGAGCCGGTGGCGCTCATGCTGCAGGCGGCGGTGCCGAGCCTGAGGGCGATTGTCACGCCCGGCGAGCTGAGTGCGGCGCCATTTCGATCACACTATCGCCCGCACGGCGGCGATATCGCATTTCTGCAATATACATCGGGCAGTACTGGCGATCCCAAAGGTGTGGTATTGACCCACGCCAACCTGCTGGCCAACATACGCGCGCTCGGGCAAGCGTCGCAGGTGGTCACTGACGACGTGTTCATCTCATGGCTGCCGCTCTACCACGACATGGGCTTGATCGGCGCCTGGTTTGGGTCCTTGTATCACGGCATTCCGCTGGTTCTGATGTCGCCGCTCGCCTTTCTTGCCCGACCCGCCCTTTGGCTGCAGGCGATTACCCGCCACCACGGGACCATCTCGGCAGCTCCCAATTTTGCCTATGAATTGTGTGTACGCCATATCGACAAAGCGGTACTGGCGGAACTCGATTTGTCGAGCTGGCGGCTGGCGCTCAACGGCGCGGAGCCGGTCAGCCCTGCTACCCTGGAGTCGTTCGCCGCCCGCTTTGCTCCCTGCGGCCTGCGCCGTCAGGCAATCACACCGGTGTACGGCTTGGCAGAATCCTCGGTCGGACTCGCGTTTCCCCCTCCGGGACGCGGGCCGCGCATCGACCTGATTCAACGCGATTCGTTTACCCGCGAGGGCCAGGCGGTGCCAGCGACCGGGCTGGAAGCGGACGCCCTCTCTATTCCGTCTTGCGGCCGTGTATTGGCGGGGCACGAAATCCGGATCGTCGATGAAGCCGGATACGAACTGCCCGAGCGCCGTGTCGGACGCCTGGAGTTTCGCGGGCCGTCGGCGACATCGGGCTATTACCGCAACCCGGAGGCCACAGCCAAACTGGGGCGCGACGGCTGGCTCGATTCGGGCGACCATGCCTACATGGCGGAAGGCGAAATTTTCATTACAGGACGCGTCAAGGATCTGATCAAGCGCGGCGGCCGCAATCTTTATCCCTACGATCTGGAACAAGCGGCCGGGATTCTGCCCGGTATACGCAAAGGATGCGTGGCGGTGTTTGCCAGCCCCGATCCCGCCAGCGGAACCGAAAGACTGGTGATCATGGCGGAAACCCGCGAACACGATGAAAGCGTGCGCGCGGCATTGTGCCGCAAACTCAATCAGACCGCGATCGATGTCATCGGCATGCCCGCCGACGATGTCGTTCTGGTGCCGCCACATACGGTGCCGAAGACGTCGAGCGGCAAAATCCGTCGTCTTGCCAGCAGGGAAATCTATGAGGGAGGCAAAGCAGGAGAGCGCACCGCCGCACCATGGATGCACAATGTACGCTTCATGGCCGCCGGCGTGCTGGCGCGAGTCCGGCTGATCGCCCGCCAAGCCGGCGCGCGGGCTTATGGTTGCTACGCGTGGGTCGTCTTTGCCGCGCTCGCCCTGACTTGCGGCGGATTGGTGGCTTTGCTGCAGCGGCCGGCGTTGGGGCGGCGCATCGCCCGTTTTGCAGCACACACGCTGTTGCGTCTGACGGCGGTTCCCATGTCGCTCAAGGGCCTGGATCGGTTGCCTCGCCAGCCGCACGTGCTGCTGGTCAATCACGCAAGCTACCTTGACGCCATCCCGCTGACAGCCATGCTGCCACCGATTCCGGGATATGCGTTCACGGCCAAGCGGGAGTTCGCGGGCCAGCATTTGATGCGCGCCTTGTTAACTGGTCTCGGTACTATTTTCATCGAGCGCCTCGACGTGAAGCGCAGTGCGGAGGATGTGAATTTGATGATGGCGGCGCTTCTGGCGGGCAAGAATCTTGTGGTCTTTCCGGAGGGGACGTTTAGCCGCGAAGCCGGACTGATGCCTTTTCATGCAGGGGCCTTTCTTGCTGCGGCCAAGGTCGAGGCGCCGGTCGTCGTGGCCGGTCTACGCGGCGTGCGCACCGTATTGCGCGCGGGAACCTGGTGGCCGCGGCGCGGCCCGATCAGCCTCGAAATCGGACCGGTTCTGGCCCCATCCGGCCACGACTGGGCCGCCGCCGCACAGATGAGCGTCGCGGCGCGCAAGGCGATGGTTCCACTTTCAGGTGAATTCGATCCGCTTTAACGTTGCCAGCGTACCCGCAACAAATATTCTGCCTTGTTGTAATGAAACGCCAATTCGCCCCGGTAAGCATGCTCCAATGCTTCACCGATCCCCCGCGCCAGGTGGATGTCGGTTGTGGTAACCATCAGTTTGTCGTCCTGCTCTTCTATCGACATGATGCGCTGCAATGGATGCTCCGCCTTTTCACGGGTTTCCAGATGACGGACAAGCTTGAGAAGTTCATCTCGGTGTTCCCGCGCGAATGGACCTTCAATCGATATGTATCCTGCGGGCATTTCCTCATGAATTCTCCAGCAAGCGGCGCATCTGGCCTGGGCCGCGTCGGCGGGGGCCGTGGACCACTGCCAGCGCCCTTGGTGGTACACCGCGCCGCAATCGCGGCAGACGGATGGCTCAGACAGTTTTTCGCGCGCCTGATAGGGATCGTGACTCGGATCATCCAGCACCTCAAGATGCCTCCCCGGTTGGAAATGCGGCTGATCTGGCTGCACTGGTTTCATTGGTTTGCTCCTTGCAAGCAAAGGTAGGGGAACGAAAGCGTACCCGGGATTCGGGATGCCCAAAGACTTGCGGTTCAAGGGTTCAAGAAATATTGTGGAGTCGCTGCTCCCACGTCTTCACTCAATGCCATCTTCATGTTATTTCCTGTTTTGTACTTTGCAAGACGGCAGATAGCGTATTTGCGCGTCCGCAAAACGGCCATCCTTTCATCTGCTAGCGTGAAACATTTCAGCAACGATTTTCTCGGGTGGCACGATGTATAAAAAAATTCTGATTCCAACCGACGGCTCTCCCATTTCGACGGCCGCCGCACGCGCAGGGGTTGCATTCGCCCAGCAAATTTCCGCAGAGATTCTGGGCATCTTCGTTGCTCCCGAATATCAATATCCGATCTACGTTGAAATGATTCCGGCCAATTACCTTACGGATGAAGAACACAAGGAGGCCATGCGCAAGGCTGGTGCGAACTACCTTGGTGAAATTCAAAAGGTGGCAGACGATGCAGGTGTCAAATTTTCCGGTGCTACTGCATTCTCGGACATGCCTGCGCAGGAGATTGTGAAAGCAGCGGAAGAGAATGGCTGCGATTTGATTTTCATGGGATCGCATGGAAGAAGCGGTTGGGGGCAGTTGTTGCTGGGAAGCGTAACAACAAAAGTCTTGTCGATGTCTCCAATTCCCGTGCTCGTGTATTGCTCCAGGCAGTAAGCGGCCAGCGCCTGATCCTGGGTCTTCGTTGCAATGAGCCCGACAGTCAAAATCAAATGGTGCCAAGACTGGAAACCCTCCACCACCCGCCTATCCCGAAGATCTTTGCAAATCGGATAGCAGCCCCGGGCAGGTACGGCATCGGAGATAAATCATTTTCCCGGAAACAATGACAGACACATTGCCGCCGGTTTCAGAAGTGACGCTCGACTCCAAGGTAGCCTTCCTGCGGCAGCCGACCAGCTTTCCGGAAACGGTATATCGGGTGGAAGCCATCGAGACGCATATGTCATGGGTTTTCCTGACCGACGGTTACGCCTACAAGCTGAAAAAACCCGTGTGTCACGATTTCCTGGATTTCAGTTCGATCGACGCGCGGCGCCATTATTGCGAAGAAGAGGTACGACTGAATCGGCGCCTTGCGCCGGAGGTCTATCTGGGTGTGGTTCCCCTGACGCTCGACGCGCCGGGTCATTTGCAACTGGACGGTCGCGGTGTGGCGATCGACTGGCTGGTCAAGATGCGCCGACTGCCGACGCGGCATATGCTGGATTATGCGATCCAGCATGGTGCTGCAGAAGAAGCGGATATCTGGCGTGTCGCCGCACGGCTTGCCGCCTTCTACCATAGTTGTACGCCCTACCCCATCGATCCAGCCGAATACCGCAGTCGCTTCCTGCGCCAAATCAACGGCAATTTGCACGAATTGAAGCTGCCCGCGTATCACCTCCCGGTCGCCCAGGTGAACGGCATTTGCCTGGCGCAACGCACCATCTTGCGACAAAGGGCTGTTTTGTTTGACCAACGCGTCCAAGCGGGCAAGATAGTTGAAGGTCATGGCGACCTGCGCCCGGAACACATCTGTCTGAAGCCGCCGGTGGCAATCATCGATTGCCTTGAATTTTCCCGCGACTTGAGGATCGTCGATGCGGCCGATGAAACGGCGTTTCTCGCATTGGAGTGCGAACGGCTTGGCGCGGCCAAGCTGGGCGCGCTTCTTCTGAACAAATACAGTGAAATTTCCGGCGACGAACCGGATACGATACTCATCCACTTTTACCAGAGTTACCGCGCGAGCCTGCGCGCCACCCTCGCCATCCGGCATCTGAACGAAGAAAAATTCCGTTATTCGCCGCAATGGCCGCGCCGCGCCAAGGAATACCTGCGATTGGCCGAGCAACATGCGGGGTGTTGCCGGTGAGCGCGCATCACGCTTCCGGCAAGTCCGGGATCGGTTCCCCGGTATGGATTTTGTGGATCGCTTCGGCAAACAAGCCGGCGCTGTACAGGATCGTGATTTTTTCCTTGACAGTCTCCTCCTCCACCCGGAACGGCGGCACGGTGTCGGTAATAACGATCTGTTCCAGGGCGTCGTACGCCAAAGTGGTATTTGCATCACCCGTAAACAAGCCATGCGTGGCCGCTGCCAGGATCCTGGTAGCGCCCATTGCATGACAGGCACGTGCCGTACGGACAATCGTGGAGCCGGTACCAATCAGGTCGTCAATGATGATCGCGTCCTTACCCTTGACCTCGCCCATCAGCATGTCGCCGCTGACGACACCCCCGCTGCGGTATTTTTCCGCGAATGCCGCTCCCACCGGTTTGCCCAGTGTGTCGCTCAATAGTTGCCTGAATTGTTCCGCGCGCTTGATGCCGCCGGCATCGGGGGAAACCACCACCACTTCGCGTCCTTTTAGTAACGGTGCGAAATACTTGACAAACAGAGGATTGGCTTCCAGGTGCTCGGCGCCGCAGCGGAAGGCGTTTTGGTACGCCGCCAGGTTATGAACATCCAGCGTCACGATGGCATCGGTTTCCAACGCTTCGAACAGCGCTGCGACATACCGTGTGGTGATCGGGTCACGCAACTTTGTTTTTCTGTCCTTGCGCGCATAAGCCAGATAGGGAACCACCGCCGTGACCCGCGCCGCGGCGGCATCTTTCAGCGCGCCGATAAAAAACAACAACCGGCACAGCTTGTCGTTGCCACTTTGCCGGTGATCGGCATAGAGGGAATGCACGACAAACACATCCCTGCCACGAACACTGACCAGGGGCCGCGCCTTGTGTTCGCCGTCTTCAAACTCGCGCTCTTCGTGCTGGCTCAAGGCCATGCCAAGCCGTTGGCTTACCTGCTCACCAAAGGCGCGGCTGCTGTCGAGGGCGAACAGCATCAACTCGTGATTAGCCTCGAAGCGAGCAAAAGGCTCTGGCTCTGCCATCGACATTCCCTCCCACTATCTTATGGCCCACTTTGACGTATTCAACGGTGATGCTGACGGTCTTTGCTCTTTGCATCAGTTGCGGCTTGCCACTCCGCTGGACGCTACTCTGCTTTCCGGAGTCAAGCGGGATATTGCCCTGCTTGGACGCGTCGCGGCACGCCCTGGAGATTCGGTGACGGTGCTCGACATTTCATTGGATGTCAATCGGTCGGCCTTGCTGAACCTGCTGGAGCGCGGCGTTTCCGTCCAGTATTTCGATCATCATGGATCGGGCGAAGTTCCGGCGCATGCCGGATTGCACGCGCACATCGATACCGCACCCAACATTTGCACCGGCATCATCGTAGATCGCTGGCTTGGCGGCGCCCATTGCGTATGGGCTGTGGTCGCCGCGTTTGGAGACAATCTGGGACAAGAGGCAAAAAAACTGGCACGGGCGCTGGCGCTGCCGCCAGTGCAAACCACGGCGTTACAGGAACTCGGCGAATGCCTCAACTACAACGCCTACGGCGACAGCATGGCCGACCTCGTGGTGCCGCCGGCCATGCTGTATGAAGTGCTGCATCACCATGCCGATCCTTTCACCTTTATCGATACGGAACCGGTTTTTCCTATATTGCGCGACGCGCGCCAGCACGACCTGGAGATGGCGCAACAACTTCGGCCCTACGCTTGCCTGTCCGGCGGCCAAGTCATGCTGCTTCCCGATGCGGCCTGGAGCAGGCGGGTGCGCGGGACATACGGAAATTTCCTGGCCACCACCTGCCCGCGGCAGGCATACGCTGTCCTCACGCCGGATACGCAAGGTGGATACACGGTCAGCGTGCGAGCGCCGCTAGCCACCATGCGTGGCGCGGATCGCCTTTGCCGCCTATTTGCGGGCGGCGGCGGACGGCCGGCAGCGGCCGGAATCAATCATCTTCCGCGTGCCGGGATGCCTGCATTCATTCGTGCCTTTGAACAGGCTTTTTGTCCGCCCTCGCGCCGCACCTAAATCGCTTCAGGCCAGTGCTGCCCGCCGCCATTTCGTCACATCCGTTCCGTCCGGCATGTTTCGGTAACCAGTCTTCCGAATACCCGCCTTTTCTTTTCTTGATCTGCATCAGTCGCCTGCAATCCGTCTGGCACACACTGGAACCGATAGTGCAGGCCACCGGGCCGAAGCAGCAATGGGGGAACAGATGAACGTCGGCGAGATCTGTAACCGTACGACAGTCTTTGCGTATAAAAGCATGAGCGTCAGCGAAGCGGCTCGTCTGATGCTTGAACAGCACGTAGGTAGCCTTGCGGTCGTGGAGGAATCCGGAAAAGGTCGGGTCGTTGTCGGCATGCTGACCGACCGGGATATCGTAGTTGCCGTCGTCGCCCACGATTTCAATGCGCAGACGGTGCGGGTGGCTGACATCATGAGCAGCAACCCGGTCACCTGCCGCGCCGAAGATTCGATGGCTGATGTGCTGAGCCTGATGCAGCATCACGGCGTGCGGCGCGTGCCGGTCACGGATGCGCAAGATGTATTGGTCGGCATCGTTACCCTGGACGACTTGCTTGAAATCGTTTCCGAAAACCTGCACAGCTTCGTGCGCATCATCCAAAGCGAACAAAAACGGGAAGCCCAGATACGTGGCTGACTGCGTTTCCTTGCAGCCTCCTGAGCCCAGTCTGCAGGAACGTTCAGGAACAATAACAGGTCAGTCTGCGGCACCCGCGCGCCGAACCGGCTCCTCCCCTTGCGCTTTCAGCAACGCGTCCAGTGTAGTCCGATCAAGCGTCTCTTTCTCCAGCAATGCATGCGCCAGCGCGTCGAGCAGGCTACGCTTTGCCGTCAATGTTTCCTTCACGCGCGCGTGCGCCTGGTCGAGCAACTTCGCGATTTCCGTGTCGATGATTTGCGCAGTGCGCTCGCTGTATTCTTTTTTTCCTTGCAGCAACGACGGGTAGATCAGCGAGGTCGGAGTTTGTTCGAAGGCTGCCAGCCCAAGCTGCTCGCTCATGCCGTACTGGGTGACCATATGCCGCGCCGTATCGGTCGCCAGTTGCAGGTCGTTTTGCGCGCCAGTGGAGACGTCTCCAAACGCGAGTTCTTCGGCCACGCGGCCGCCGAGAAACACATCGAGCCGATCGAACAGTTCGCTCCTCTTCAGCAGGTAGCGGTCTTCGGTTGGGAGCTGCTGCGTATAACCGAGAGCAGCGATGCCGCGCGGGATGATCGAAATTTTTGCCACGCGGTCGGCATGAGTGCGAAATTCCGCGGTGAGCGCATGGCCCGCCTCGTGATAGGCAACGGTTTCCTTTTCCATCTTGCTCATGACTCGGGTTTTCTTTTGCAGCCCGGCGACGATACGGTCGATCGCTTCGTCGACGTCTTCCATCTCGACCTGGTCCTTGCCGCGCCGGCCTGCCAGTAACGCGGCTTCGTTGATCAGGTTGGCAAGATCGGCACCGGCAAAGCCCGCAGTGCGGGCAGCGATCACGGACAGGTCTATGTCTGGCGACAGGGTCACCTGTTTGGCGTGAACGGCGAGAATTTTTTCACGCCCCTTGAGGTCCGGTCGGTCGAGCGCGATATGCCTGTCGAAGCGACCGGGTCGCAGCAAGGCCGGGTCGAGAATTTCCGGACGGTTGGTTGCCGCAAGGATGATCACGCCCTTGTTGGTATCGAACCCGTCCATCTCGACCAGTAACTGATTCAGGGTCTGCTCCTGCTCGTTGGCGCCGCCGCCAAGCGCGCTCATTCCGCGCGCCCTGCCAAGCGCATCCAGTTCATCGATGAAAATGATGCAGGGCGCCTTGGCTTCGGCCTGGGCAAACAGGTCGCGCACCCGGGCGGCGCCGATACCAACGAACATTTCGACGAATTCGGAGCCGCTGATTGAGAAGAACGGCACTCCCGCTTCCCCGGCCACGGCCTTGGCGAGCAGCGTCTTGCCAGTACCGGGCGGGCCGACGATCAATACCCCTTTCGGTATTTTCCCGCCCAGCCGGCGATAACGCTGCGGATTGCGAAGAAATTCGACGACCTCCATCAACTCATCCCTGGCCTCGTCGATGCCGGCCACGTCATCGAAGGTCACGCCGGTCTTGCTGGCCACATAGACGCGTGCCTTGCTTTTGCCGATATCGAACAACCACCCTGACGACATTCCCGTCTTTTTTGCGGCGATGCTCCACAACCACAAAAACAAGGCAATCGGCACAATCCACGACACCAATGTCGAAAACCACTGGCTTTTGGCCTGACCAACGAAGCGTACTCCCGCCGTCTCCATTTCCCCAACCAGGGCCGGATCGGCGACGCGCACGGTAACGAACGGGCATTCGCGGCTAGTGCCGCATTTCAGTTGACTCAGTGCTTGTTTCGACAGCACCTTCTCCAAACCGTCGGTTTTTAGCGTCCCTGCGATCATATCGTCGGCGATCGTCAGTTCATTCACCTGGCCAGCGTGCAGCAACTGTTTGAAATCGCTGTATGCCAGCAGCGACGTGTGCTCGGCCTCGAAGAGGGCTTGCACCAGGATGAAAACAGCAGGCAGCAACAACCAGTACCAGAGCGACGGCCGCAGCCTGCTGGCAATATCCTGGTCCGATTTCACTCCCCGCCCATTTCCGTTCGACTGCGCGCGGGCTTGTGGACCAGCACCGGAACCTTGCTGTGATGCAGGACCTTGAGCGTCTCGCTTCCCAGCAATTGTCCGTCGTCGCCTTTCCAGCCATGAGACGCCATGTAGATCAAGTCGCAGCGCTCCTGGTCCGCCGTATTCACGATCGCCAGATAAGGTTCATTCGCCTCGACCTTTCTACAGGTGCAGGGAACTCCCTCCGCCAGTGCGCTGTTGGCAACGAATGACAAATATTCATCCGCGAATTTGTCAAACAACGCTTGCCTTTGCTTGGCGTAATGCGGATTGTGATGTATCCACGCTTCCAGGCGATCCTCGCGCGGAAGCGGGATGACGTGGATGCCGACCACGGTCGCTCCGGTATTCTTTGCAAACAGGACGGCGCTGGTTACGGCATGTCGGGACAGCTCGGACCCGTCCGTCGGTAACAGGATATGTTTGTACATGATCTTCCCTTAAGACATAACGAAGAGGCTCTTTTTCGGTGTCCGGCGATCACTCTTCCTCAAATCCCCATCGTGCCCGATCCGCGTCTTCCAGGGCGTCCCGACGCTCGTCGACTTGCCGCGCCAGGTCCTGCAGGAGATCGGACACAGCAAGTTCGTAAGGGGGCGCCGCTTCCAGCGCGCGCAGCGAGGCGGGCAAGGCGGCGATCTGCGATTGCGCGTGTGCGCGGAGCTGCGGCAGCGACGGCGCTGCAAGCGGTGTACCGGCCCGCATCGCCGGTTCCAGCAGCGCCTGCCCTGCCCGCACATCATGCCGCAACGTCAGCGTGTCGCCCGCCATCGTCCCATTCGCTTCGTGGCGCCGAAACACCTGCTTGCTTCCCGGCCAGGTGGCCTTGCCGATTGAGCGTTTGCGGCATCCCCGGCCTGCATATTCGACCAGCTTGTAGGCGCAATCCAGATAAGGTGCGTCGCTGGACGTATTCATGCGGGTGCCGACGCCGAAGCCGTCGATCGGCGCGCCGCTTTGCACCAATGCCTGCAATGCATATTCATCCAGATTGCCACTGGCAAAAATCTCGATTTCTCCGCAACCCCCGGCGTCCAGAATCTGCCGCACATCGCGCGCCACCTGGCCCAGATCACCGCTATCTATCCGTACCGCCTTGATGTGAATATCCTCATCCTCCTGCAGCCATTGCGCCAGCCGCACCACCTGTTGCGCGGCGGCCTCGGTATCGTAGGTGTCGATCAATAGCGTTGTGTCGTTCGGAAAGGAATGGGCAAATGCGGCAAACGCATCAGTTTCATACTCATGGGCCTGCACGAACGAATGCGCCATCGTGCCGAATACCGGGATGCCAAACAGCGGCGCCGCTATCGTCGTCGCACTGCCGTCAAATCCTGCGATGTAACTGGCGCGCGCCGAGAGCAAGGCCGCCTCGGCGCCATGCGCACGCCGCAGGCCGAAATCGACCAGCCGCCTGCCCTGCGCGGCAATCACCGAACGGGCGGCCTTGGATGCCACCAGCGTCTGGTAATGCAGCAGGTTCATCACGCGGCTTTCGATGAACTGGGCTTCCCGCAGCGGCGCGGTAATGCGAAGGATCGGTTCATCGGCAAAGAATATCGTCCCTTCCGGCATGGCATCCACATCTCCGGTGAAGCGGAAACCCTGCAGCGAATCAATGAGAGCCGGATCAAATCGTCCGCTGGCATGCAGCCATGCCAAGTCTTCCTGCTCGAAGCGCAACTGGCTCAGGTAGGACATTACTTGCGCCAGGCCTGCCGCCATCAGGAAGTTGCGTTGCTCCGGGATGCAGCGGACGAAAAATTCGAACACCGCCGTTTCATCCATGCCGCCTGCAAAATAGGCCTGCAGCATCGTGATCTCGTAGAGATCGGTCAGCAACGCGCTTTCGCTGTAGTGTCTCATTTGGAAAACAGGGCAAAAATCCAGATTAGGCGTACGCCGTGCACCAGCCTTGAGGCGCGTCAATTCAGCCGGCCAACGGCGGGCCGCAACGTTTTCCAGGGCCTGCATCGCGCGCGGCTTTCTGCGTCGAATTACACTCATTTACCGCCTTGTTCCGGGCGCTCGGGCTTACGCTTGCTTGACTCCGATCAATTTCGTTTCACAAGCTGCCACTTGCGCATGATGCCGACCTTCCGGCCTCGGCAACCTCCTGAACGAAACGCCCGGCCGCTGGTCTTCCTATTGGAGAAATTTCAACTCTATTCGGGGCTGGTTATTTCGGTGTTTGTCATGGACTCCATCTGTTTGGAACCCCGGGATGCATTGCTGATCGTGGACGTGCAAAACGATTTTTTGCCGGGTGGGAAGCTGGCAGTGGCGAGAGGGAACGAAGTGATAGCGGTTTTGAACAACGTCATCACCCGCTTCAAGCAGCAGGCGCGGCCGATCTATGCAAGCCGGGATTGGCACCCGGCCGATCACTGTTCGTTCGAGGCGCAAGGCGGTATATGGCCGCCGCATTGCGTGGCGGGCAGCAAGGGAGCGGAATTTCCCGGCGCGCTGAAGCTGCCGCAAGGCGCCTGCATCGTATCGAAGGCGACAACAGCGGATAAGGATGTCTATTCGGCCTTTGACGGAACAGAACTGGGAAACCAGCTTCGCCAGCGCCAGGTTGAACGGCTGTTCATTGGCGGCCTGGCGACCGACTATTGTGTGCTGAACACGGTTAAGGATGCGTTGTCGCAAGGCTTCAAAGTGAAGCTCTTGCTGGATGCCGTTCGCGCGGTTGATCTTCATGCTGGCGATGGGCAAGCGGCGATAGACGAAATGCTCAAGAGCGGTGCTGAGCCGATCCAGTTTCCACGCACTGAAAACGCCTCCGCCGGCGGCTTCGATCCGGCATACGGCCATCGGACAAACAAGCCATGAAAAACTCGAACGAATACATCCGCTGGTTCTCCGAAATCAGCCTCGGCGACGTCCCCTCGGTGGGCGGAAAGAACGCCTCGCTCGGGGAAATGTATCGGGAACTGGCGACACAAGGCATCCGGGTGCCGAACGGATTCGCCATTACCGCGCAGGCGTACCGCGACCTGCTCACCCATGGCAACGCCTGGCCCAGACTGCACGAGGCGCTGGATGGCCTAAATCCGGCCGACGTGGACGACCTGGCCCGGCGCGCGCGCGCCGCCCGCGAAATCGTCTACGGCACCCCGCTGCCGGCATATCTTGCGGAGCAGATCGTGCAGGCATACCGGCGGCTGGTAGAGGAATACGGAGAACAGCTGACGGTCGCCGTGCGCAGCTCGGCGACCGCCGAGGATTTGCCGACCGCCAGCTTCGCCGGGCAGCATGAGACCTTCCTCAATATCGCCGGCGAAGCCAGGCTGCTCGATAGTGTGCGGCGCTGTTTCGCCAGCCTGTTCAAGGACCGCGCCATCATTTATCGGCTGGAGAACGGCTTCGACCATTTCAAGGTCTTTCTCTCGGTCGGTATCATGAAAATGGTGCGCTCCGACCTGGCTGCCAGCGGCGTGATCTTTTCGCTGGATACCGAAACCGGCTTTCGCGAAGTCGTCTTCATCACCGGCGCATATGGCCTGGGAGAAAACGTGGTGCAAGGCACGGTGGATCCGGACGAGTTCTACGTTTTTAAGCCGACCTTTCGTAGCGGCAAGCGCGCCGTGCTGCGCCGGATTCTGGGCGGGAAAAAAATCAAGATGGTGTATGCGCCGGGGGCCGGGCGCGACACTACCCGCAACGTGCCAACCCCGAAACCGGACCGCGCGCGCTTCTGCCTGAGCGACGCGGAAGTGCTGCAGCTGGCCGAAGCGGCGATCCGGATCGAAGACCACTACAGCGCCAGGGCCGGCCATCCGGTGCCGATGGATGTGGAATGGGGCAAGGATGGCATTGACGGCGAGCTCTACATGGTGCAGGCCAGGCCGGAGACCGTGGCCTCGCAGAAATCGGCTTTGGCCCTCGAAGAATATGCCCTGCAACGCCAGGGTGAAATCCGCGCCAGCGGCCGCGCGGTCGGCGGCAAGATCGCTTCCGGCCGGGCGCACGTCATCACCGATATCGACCAACTGAACCAGTTCCAGCCGGGCGAAATCCTGGTGACCGACACCACGATGCCGGACTGGGGCACGGTCATGAAGATCGCGGCGGCGATCGTCACCAACCGCGGCGGCCGTACCTGCCATGCAGCGATCGTCGCGCGCGAACTGGGGATCCCGGCCATCGTCGGCTGCGATACCGCGACCGAGGCTATCCATAGCGGCGAGGAAATCACGGTTTCTTGCGCAGAAGGCGACATCGGCCATGCCTATGCCGGCAACATTCCGTTCAGCAAGACCAGCACCGACCTGTCCACCTTGCCGATGCCGAAAACGCATTTGATGCTCAACCTCGGCAATCCCGATACCGCATTCCAGACCCGCTTTCTTCCCAACGACGGCGTCGGCCTGGCGCGCATCGAATTCATCGTGGCGGAACATATCAAGGCCCATCCGATGGCGCTGATCCATCCGGAACGGATCGACGACCACAAGGTGCGCGAGGCCATTGAAAGGCTCACCCACTCGTTTGCCGTGCCAGCCGATTACTTCGTCCGCCAACTGGCCGAGGGCGTCGGCATGATCGCGGCGGCATTCTTCCCCAAGCCGGTGATCGTGCGCCTGTCCGACTTCAAGACCAATGAATACGCCAGCCTGCTGGGCGGCCGCTGGTTCGAGCCGCAGGAAGCCAATCCGATGATCGGCTTGCGCGGTGCTTCGCGCTACACCCATCCCGCCTATGCCGAAGGCTTCGCGCTGGAATGCCGGGCCATGCAGCGCGTGCGCCAGGAAATGGGACTGAGCAACGTCAAATTGATGATCCCCTTCTGCCGGCGCGTGAAGGAAGCCGAGGACGTATTGCAAGCGATGGCGGCACACGGCCTCGAGCGCGGAAAAGACGGCCTGGAAATTTATGTGATGTGCGAAATCCCGAACAACGTGATCCAGATCGACGCCTTTTCCAGGCTGTTCGACGGTTTTTCGATCGGTTCCAACGACCTGACCCAGCTCACGCTCGGAGTCGACCGCGATTCCGAGATCGTTGCGTTCGACTTCGACGAGCGCGATCCGGGCGTCATGGAAATGATCCGCCGTACGATCGAGGGCGGTAAGCGTAACGGCCGCCATGTCGGCATCTGCGGCCAGGCGCCGTCCGATTATCCGGAAGTGGCCAGCTACCTGGTGGAGCAAGGGATCGATTCGATCAGTCTGAACCCGGATTCGCTGATCCGCACCATCAGCAACTTGCTCGAGGTCGAGCGGCGCCTTGGGATTGCGCCGCGCGCCGGCGCTGCCGCCTGAAGCGGCCGCCGCCAATCGCAACCGAGCCGCATCATGGACCAGCCCGTCTCCTCGCTGATGAGCTTTCCGGTATGGACCGTGCAGGCGGACGACACGATAGAGCAGGTCGAGGCCGAATTGCGCCAACACCAGCTGTCGTTCGCGCCGGTGGTCGCCAGCCCCGGCAATACCGTGGTCGGCATCATCAGCGCGAGCGACCTGCTGCAATTCCGCGCCGCCGGGCGCGACCCGAAGGCCGTCCGGGCCTGGGAAATCTGTTCCTACAAGCCGCTCGTGGTTGGGCCCGGCACCGCCGTGGGCGAAGTCGCGCGCATGATGGTGGCGCGCGGCATCCATCACGTCGTCGTGAGCGAAGACGAACATATTCGGGGCGTGGTTTCCTCGCTCGACTTCGTCAGGAAATTCATTCCGGAGGAGTGACCACCGGCCAGATCATCGATCGGATTGTTGACCGCACCATATACTCCCTATGCAAAGCAGGATTCCCGCATATTTTATGGACATCTATACGGCATACACCACGTTTCATGGAAAGACTTGATGGTTACGTGGCACCTGGTCACCGGCGTTGCCAGCCGCGTGCGCCGACCAACAAGTTTGAGCCAACGCAAGCAAGCGCCTGACACGGCAGCGGCATAATGGGCCGCTGACATGCAACGCCGTCCGAACGGGAAGCCATGGCGCGCCCTTCCGTGATCCACAAGACCGTCTCCGAGATGCCCGTCGCACCGAACTGGGCGGATTATGAGGGCGTGCGCGCCGGATTCTCATGGGAGGAGGCGCGGCAAAACCTGGCCGGCCTGCCCGGCGGCGGCATCAACATGGCGTTCGGAGCGGTCGAGCGCCATGCGCATGGCCCCTGCCGCGACCGCTTGGCGTTTCGCTTTCTCGGCGACGAATCGACGCGCACCATCACCTACGGCGAGCTCTCCGCTCTGACCAACCGCTTCGCCAATGTGCTCAAGAGCCTCGGCATCGGCAAGGGCGACCGGCTGTTCGTGCTGTCCGGCCGCATTCCCGAGCTCTATGTTTCGGTTCTGGGCGGCTTCAAGAACGGTTGCGTGGTGTGCCCGCTGTTCTCCGCGTTCGGTCCCGAACCGCTGGCCACGCGGCTGCGGCTCGGCCGCGCCAGGGTACTCGTCACCACCGAACCACTCTATCGCCGCAAGCTGGCAAAAATCCGCGACCAGTTGCCCAACTTGCAGCATGTACTGCTGGCCTCCGGGCCGGCTAGCCCAGCGGCGGATATCGCCGGCACGCTCGACCTGAAGCGCCTGATGGCCGCCGCGCCGGAGCAGTTCGAGATCGTGCCGACCCAGGCCGAAGACCTGGCCCTGCTGCATTTCACCAGCGGTACCACCGGCACGCCGAAGGGCGCGATGCACGTGCACGGCGCGGTGCTGACCCATTGGACCACCGGCAAGTACGCGCTCGACCTGCATGCGGACGATATCTACTGGTGCACCGCCGACCCCGGCTGGGTCACCGGCACCTCCTACGGCATCCTGGCGCCGCTGCTGCACGGCGTGACCTCGATCGTGGATGAAGCAGAGTTCGATGCCGAGCGCTGGTACCGCATCCTGCAGGAACAACAGGTCAGCGTCTGGTACACCGCGCCGACCGCGATTCGGATGCTGATGAAGGCCGGCGACGAAATAGCCCGAAAATATGCACGCCCCAAGCTGCGCTTCATCGCCAGCGTCGGCGAGCCGCTCAACCCGGAAGCGGTCTGGTGGGGCCAGGAAGTGCTGGGGCTGCCGATCCACGACAACTGGTGGCAAACCGAGACCGGCGGCATCATGATCGCCAATACGCCGGCGTTCGACATCAAGCCCGGCTCGATGGGCCGGCCCTTGCCCGGCATCGACGCCAGCATCGTGCGCAAGGACGACGACGGCAGCGTGCGCATGATCGAGGAACCGGATGTCGAAGGCGAACTGGCCTTGAAGCGCGGCTGGCCGTCGATGCTGCGCGGCTATCTCGACAACGAGGAACGCTACCGTAAATGCTTCGCCGGCGACTGGTACCTGAGCGGCGATCTGGCCCGGCGCGACGCCGACGGCTATTTCTGGTTCGTCGGCCGCAGCGACGACGTGATCAAGTCGGCCGGCCACCTGATCGGCCCCTTCGAAGTCGAAAGCGCCTTGATGGAGCATCCGGCGGTGGCGGAAGCCGGCGTGATCGGCAAGCCGGATGCAACCGTCGGCGAGGTGGTAAAGGCCTTCGTCTCGCTGAAGGCCGGCTATCAGGCGTCGGACGAGCTGCGCATGGAATTGCTCGGCCATGCGCGCAAGCGCCTGGGCGCCGCGGTGGCGCCGAAGGAAATCGACTTCGTGTCGACGCTGCCAAGAACCAGAAGCGGGAAAATCATGCGCCGGCTGCTGAAGGCGCGCGAACTCGGCCTGCCGGAAGGCGACATCTCGACGCTGGAGGCAGGGTCATGAGCGAGCAACCGCCCGCTTTGACCGGCGCGGCCGGTGCCAGCGTTCCCTACGACAAGTCCGTCTCGCTGGCGCTGCTGACCGACATGCTGCGCATCCGCCGCCTGGAGGAAAAAGCGGCCGAGCTGTACGGCGCCGGAAAAATCCGCGGCTTCCTGCATCTGTACATCGGCGAAGAAGCGGTCGCCGTCGGCGCACTGCATGCTCTCGCCCCGGAGGACAACATCGCCGCCACCTACCGCGAACATGGCCACGCGCTGGTGCGTGGCGTGCCGATGAACGCGATCATGGCCGAGATGTACGGCAAGCGCGATGGATGCTCGCGCGGGCGCGGCGGCTCGATGCATATCTTCGACCGCGCCACGCACTTCTTCGGCGGCAATGCGATCGTCGGCGGCGGACTGCCGCTGACCGTCGGCTTGGGGCTGGCGGACAAGATGCAGAACATCGCCCGCGTCAACGTCTGCTTTTTCGGCGAAGGCGCGATGGCCGAAGGCGTGTTCCACGAATCGATGAACCTGGCCGCCTTGTGGCAACTGCCGGTGCTGTTCCTGTGCGAAAACAACTTCTATGCGATGGGCACGGCGTTGGCGCGCTCCGAGTCGCAGCTCGACCTCTGCGCGAAGGCCGCCAGCTATAACATGCCGACCGCCCGCGCCGACGGCATGGATGTGGTCGCAGTCCACGAGGCGACCCGGCAGGCGGCGCAGTATGTGCGCGGTGGCAAGGGACCGTTCTTCGTCGAGTTCCAGACCTACCGCTTCCGCGCCCACTCGATGTTCGATCCCGACCTGTACCGGGACAAGGCCGAGATCGAGGAGTGGAAAAAGCGCGGGCCTATCCACACCTTCTCGGCCTGCCTGAAGGCGGAAAACCAGCTGACCGAGGCGGAATTTCTGGCCATCGATGCCAGGATCGAACAGGAAGTGCAGGCGGCGGTCGCCTTCGCCGAAGCCTCTGAGTGGGAACCGGTCGAAGATTTGACCCGGGATGTGGTTGCGCCGGAGCAGCAAGCGTGAAGCTGAGCTACCGCGAGGCATTGCGCGAGGCGATGCGGGAAGCGCTTCTGGCCGACCCGCGCGTGTTCCTGATGGGCGAAGACGTCGGCAAATACGGCGGTAGCTATGCCGTATCGAAAGGTTTCCTCGAGGAGTTCGGTCCGGAGCGCATCCGCGACACGCCGCTGTCCGAGCTCGGCTTCGTCGGCGCCGGTATCGGCGCGGCCTTGGGCGGCATGCGCCCGATCGTCGAGATCATGACGATCAATTTCAGCCTGCTGGCGCTCGACCAGATCGTCAACACGGCGGCAGCCATGCGCCACATGTCGGGTGGCCAGTTCCACGTACCGGTCGTGATCCGGATGGCGACCGGCGCCGGCCGCCAGGTGGCGGCGCAACACTCGCATAGCCTCGAAGGCTGGTACGCCCATATTCCCGGCATCAAGGCACTGGCGCCGGCCACCGTCGCCGACGCGCGCGGCATGCTGGCGCCGGCGCTGGCCGACCCCGACCCGGTCGTCATCTTTGAACACGCGCAGCTCTACAACATGGAGGCGGAGCTCGATCCGCAGCAAGGCTGGCGCTGCGATCTGCGCTCGGCCGCGGTGCGGTGCCCCGGCGCCGATGTGAGCCTGATCACCTACGGCGGCTGCCTGCCGAAGACGCTGCAGGCGGCCGAACAGCTGGCGGCCGAGGGCATCGAGGCCGAGGTGGTCGACCTGCGGGTGCTGCGCCCGCTCGATACCGAAACGATCGCCACCTCGGTGCGCAAGACGCACCGCGCGGTGGTGGTCGACGAAGGCTGGAAAACCGCCAGCCTGTCGGCGGAAATCATCGCGCGCATCGTCGAACATGCCTTTTACGATCTCGACGCGCCGCCGGCGCGGGTGTGCAGCGCCGAAGTCCCGATCCCCTACGCCCGGCACCTGGAAGAAGCTGCGCTGCCGCAAGCGCAGACGATCGTCGCCAGCGCAAGGCAATTGGTAGGCAGGCCATGATCGAGTTCAAGCTGCCGTCGCTCGGCGCCGACATGGACGAGGGCAAGCTGCTGCACTGGACCGTGCAGCCGGGGGACGCCGTCAAGCGCGGCCAGATCGTCGCCGTGGTGGACACTTCGAAAGCCGCGGTGGATGTGGAAAGCTGGCAGGAGGGAACGGTGTTCGAGCTGCTGGTCGATCCCGGCGAAACCGTGCCGGTCGGCACCGTGCTGGCGACCCTGCTCGAAGCCGGGGAATCGCCGGGCACCGCAAGGCATACCGAACGGGCGCCCCGGGCGCCGGCCGTCCCCGTTCCTGCGGCGCCGCTAGCCGCGGCTGCCATCGTTCCGGTGCCGGCTGCTGGCACCCGCCGCCGTGTGTCGCCGGCAGCGCGCAAACATGCGGAGGACCATGGCATCAACATCAATGCCGTGCTCGGTACGGGCCCCGGCGGCGCCGTCACCCTGCAGGATGTGGAGCACGCAGCCGCCGTGCAGCCGCCGGCGGCGATCGACAAGCAGACCGAGATGCGCAAGTCAATCGCGGCGGCCATGAGCCGTTCGAAAAGAGAAATCCCGCATTACTATCTTAGCCAAAGCGTGCCGATGCAAAAGGCCCAGGAGTGGCTGGCCGCGGCCAATCAAGCGCGCAGCATCAACGAGCGACTCCTGATGGCCGTGCTGCAACTCAAGGCAGTGGCGCAGGCGCTGGAAAAATACCCCGACATCAACGGCTTCTATCTGAACGGCGCGCATCAGGCGGCGCCGGCAGCCCATATCGGGGTGGCGATTTCATTGCGCCAGGGCGGCCTCATCGCGCCGGCGATCCATGAGGTCGGCGAGAAAAGCCTGGAGCAGTTGATGCGCGACCTCGCCGACCTGGTGCGGCGCTCGCGTGCCGGCTCGCTGCGCAGTTCCGAAATGTCGGATCCGACCATCACGGTGACCAACCTCGGTGACCAAGGCGTGGAAGCGGTATATGGCGTGATCTATCCGCCGCAGGTGGCGCTGGTCGGCTTCGGCCGGATCAGTGAAAGGCCGTGGGTGGCAGGCGGCTCACTGTGCGTGATGCCGGTACTGACGGCCAGCCTGGCGGCCGACCATCGGGTTTCCGACGGCCATTACGGTGCGCTGTTCCTGGCCGAGGTGGGCGAGCGGCTGCAGCATCCCGACCAATTGTGAACCAGTGGCGCACCATGAACCGACAGGAACTTCTGGTCACCGTGCTCGCCACGCTCAAATCCATTGCACCCGAGGTGGAAGAGAACGAACTTGCGGCCGATCAGCCATTGCGCGAGCAGGTCGATCTCGATTCGATGGATTGGCTCAATTTTCTCATCGGCCTGCACCAAAAACTCAAGGTCGACATCCCGGAAGCCGACTACGCCAGGCTGCGCACGCTGGACGACCTGGTGGCATATCTGGGGGCCAAGGTGGCGTAAGCCATCTATAGGCCGGCCGGCCTCACAGCCAGGCGCCTGCCTACCGTCACTGCTTGCCGTGCGCCATGCTTGCCGCGTCTTTGCGCAAGGTCTTGCCATACCTGACGAGCGCTGCTTCGAAGTCCGGGAAATCCTTTTGCTTCATTCCTTCCGCCCGCCACGCGGCCATCAATCCATCGAGCACGCGCCTGCCGTCCGTGACCTCGTCTGGCAGGAAGCCCAATGCCTGCGCCGCCGCGACGACCAGTCCCGGCGGCATCGGCGCAGCTTTGGACCAGATGCCGCGCAACTCGCGCAAAAAGATGTTCACCGTAACCTCCCCAATCCCCTTGCCGAGGTTTCTCAAGCGCTGCTCCAGGTCGGAAGCATCCTTTGAACGCTGCTGCAATGCATTCAAGTCGCCACCGTACTGCTCCAGCAGTGCGCGATTGACGTTCAACAACTTGGTTGCAGTCTTGAAGTCGTACCTGGTGTAGCCGCCGCGATCGAGAATTTCAACCAGCTTGTCCCAGCCGGCCTCCAGGATTTTGCGGGCGGATAGCACGCCGGCGCGCTCGAACTCGCGGTAGGTGTGGATGACGATCGTCTCGGATATTCTGGCGCCGAACAGGACGGCGGCAAGAAACCATTTATCGATTTCGGATGACTGTCCCGAGTCCAGATCGATGCCCAGCTGCCCAGCATAGGAGCCGCCGAATTGCTCAATCACTTCCGCTGCCCGCATCACGCTTCCCTACCCTAGGCGATATCTGGCGCTTGCGCCTGGGAGCAACGGGTCCTTGGTCATGTACCGTCGTTGATCGTTTTTGCCGCGCTCCTTGCGCTAGCCACTCGCGGATCTTTTCATACACTTCCAAGCGCCCGAGAAGGTCAAGATGATGGATGCCGTAAGCCACCCATTGCCGCGACTTCGGGAACGACAGGGTGCGTGACCGCTGTGGATGACGCCCGAGTGCGGTGTCGAGCGGTACTATCCCGTCTCCGAGCAGCCGATCGCGGAGATCGCCGGCCCGTCGGCCAGTGGTTCCGGCGATGGTGTAGCACTGCACCCCTTTCGGTAGCGGCACCGGCCGCCTGTCATCGCCGGCATGTTCGAAGCGGTCGCGTCCCTCCCAGTCTTCATCCAGCAGGTTGCCGTAACGCAGATCGGTGATGCCGGCACTGCGAATTTTTCCCAACCGGGCAAACGGCGCCGTGTATGCGCTGCGACCAAGGACGGCCGTCAGCCAGTTGCCCCCTCGTTCGAGCGGTGCGCCATGATGTGGTGTGCCGAGGAAGATCATCTTTCCGAGATGCTGGAGCCAGACATGACCAGCCGCCTTGCCGTAGTAGCAGGCGCTGCGGGCAACCAGGCCTCCCATGCTGTGCCCAAGGATTGCCATCTCGCTGATGGGAACCGGCCATTGCTTCACCAATGCCTCCATCAACGCGGAAAATTTCCGCCCATTGGCGGATACATGTAGGCCGCTGTTGTAGTGCAGGTAGATCGGCGTATATCCCAGGTCGCGGGCAAGCGCCGCGCCATGGTCATGGCCACCCCGGCGCCATTGCAAATCACACCTGCACAGCCCATGGATCAGTATCAAAAGCTTGCCGTTCGCCTCCGGAATTGCAGCTGCCAGCGCTCGCTTCCTCAACGACAGCGGTTGACCGTTGTGGCGCAACCGCATGTCGATCGCCAGCGAATTTCCTGAATCGGCGAGGTAATCGCCCATCAGGCCGTTCAGGATGGCGAGCGCCGTCTCCCGCTCGGTTGACGACGCCTTTTCGCCGGGTGTCGTCGCCGACCTGGCGAGTAGGAGGTCGCACCAGCGGCTTACGATATGCACGGACACCCGCAGGTTGCGGTAGGCGTATCCGGTGATTGCGCCAGTCGCACCTTCCGGAAACGATGCGCGAATGATTTTTCCGTGCAGTGCCTCGACCAGATCCAGCATGCCTTCGATCGCAGCTACCGCGAGCTGGCTGACTCCACGGAGGTCGGATGCGTGGAAATGGCCATTTTTCACCATTGCAGACAAGAGTTCCGTGTTTGTTCGGAGACGGAGAGCGACATGACGATGTATATCGCCGCCGTCGATTGCGCCGCCTACCTGGAATTCGGTTCGGGCTCAGCCGCATGGGCAGCCTGATCTTCCTCGTCCTTGACCACCCGCCGCAAGACCTTGCCTATATTGGATTTCGGCAACGGCTCGTCACGAAACACGACGTACTTCGGCACTTTGTATGCGGTCAGATATTTTCGGCAATGTTCAATCAATGCTTCGGCAGTCAGCGCAGAGTCCTTTTTGAAGACAACAATCTTTACCGCCTGCTCGGAGCGTTCGTCGGACACCGAAATGGCGGCCACTTCAAATACGCCTGGATGCATTGCGGTCACATCTTCGACCTCGTTCGGGAATACCTTGAAGCCGGATACGACGATGACGTCTTTCTTGCGATCCACCAGCTTGACGTACCCGCTTTCATTCATGAAACCGATATCCCCGGTACGCAGCCAGCCATCGTCCGTGAATACGCGCGCCGTTTCCTCCGGCTTGTTCCAGTAGCCCTTCATCACCTGCGGGCCGCGCACGCAGATCTCCCCCAGTTGCCCAAGCGGCAACTCTCCGCCGGCGTCGTCAAGTATCGCCACTTCGGTAGACGGCACCGGAAGGCCGATGGTGCCAGTGTATTCGGCAATGTTCAGCGGGTTGGCGCATACGATCGGAGAGGTTTCCGTCAAGCCGTAGCCTTCGATCAGCGGTACCCCGAATGTTTGATGCCACTTTTCGGCAACTGCGCGTTGCACCGCCATTCCGCCGGCAACGACCACTTTCACATTTCCGGCATCCACCTGTCCTATGTCGGGTGCGTTCAACAGTACGTTGAACAAGGTGTTCACGCCGATCATCGCGCTGAAACGGGTGTGTTTCAATTCCTTGATAAACGCAGGAATATCGCGTGGATTGGTAATCAGTACATTGTTCGAGCCGAGCCGAAAGAATGCCAGCGTGGCAGTCAGCGCAAACACGTGATACAGCGGCAGCGGAATGATGGCGGTCTCTGCTCCCTCCTTGAGAACGCCGGTGACCCAGGCTGTGGTCTGCTGCAGGTTGGCGACCATATTGCCATGGCTGAGGATCGCGCCTTTCGGCACGCCGGTCGTGCCCCCGGTGTATTGCAGGAATGCCATATCGCCGGCCTTCAGGGCAATCTCGTTTAGCGCCATATCCGCGCCGCGCTTGAGCGCATCGGAAAACGTCGCCGCCCCCTGTATGTGCCACTCCGGCACCATGTGCCGGATATGCTTGACTACCAGGTTGACGATTTGCGCCTTGGGAAAATGCAGCATGTCGCCGACACCGGTGGTAATCACATGGCGCACCGCGGTATTCGCCAGCACCTCCTCCAGGGTGTGTGCGAAGTTGTCCAGTACCACGATGGCGGTTGCGCCCGAATCGGTCAGTTGATGTTCCAGCTCGCGTGGCGTGTAAAGCGGATTGGTATTGACGATCACGCATCCGGCACGAAGAGCACCGAACAATGCAATCGGATATTGCAGCAGGTTGGGCATCATGATGGCAATCCGCTCCTCCCTGGACATGCCGGCGACATTCTGCAAATAGGCTGCAAAGGATCGCGACAAGTCATCCAGCCTGCGATAGGTAATCGTGGTGCCTTGATTGCTGAACGCCGGCAGGTCTGGATACCGCTCGCAAACCCATTTCAGTACGGCATTCAGCGAACTGAATTCGTCAAGATTGATTTCTGCAGGCACGCCGGGTGGGTAGCTCTTGAGCCATATTTTTTCCATGGCTGACCTCGTTAGCGTAAATGAAGCAAGGTGGTGCAGATCTGCCCGGGAGCATTCGCCTGCTCTCGGCCGCGCGTCGCAAGGATGGATCATTCGTGAATGATCGTCTTGGCGTCAAATCGGAGCGCGAGATCGAATCTCGCCAGAAATACATGTCGGTCCGGGATAAGTATGCGCCATCTGCGCCATCAATCTCTCGCCGCACTCTGATCTGGATCAACGCTTGGAGTCGGCCAAAGGCCAAAGTATCTGCGGAGTGACGTCGAACAGGCATCGTTCGGATTGCATTCGATTGGGCGAAGCTGAGGCAACCGAACGCACTGCAGATGGCGATTCAGCTCGGTGTACCGACCAATTTCAATACACGAAACCATGAAGGAGTGAAGATGCCTACCAAACCAGCCAAGACGGATATGGCCCGTCGCCATGACGAGGGAAAAGCGGTGCGCAGCAGCAAGGCCGGCGTCATCAACAACGGTCAGTTGGCTGCTGTTGAGCACGCAGGACACGCGGTCAGAGAGGGGGTCGTGGGCAGCCTTTCGGCGCTTAGCACCATCGAAGCGGATATTGCGACCCTGGTCAGAAAAACCGTCTCCGACACGCTGCGCACCGGAGGCTCCGCTGCCGACGAACTGGTGAATGTCATCCGGCATGTCGTCATGGGTGCAATCGAGGCAACCGAGCAAGTTGGTAGCGGGTTGACCATGAGCACCAGGAGCGTCGCCAAGGGAATTGTGATGGGCGTGCATGACGTCGGCGGCGATGTCGTCACGGCATCATCCGAAACCTTGCGCTCGATCATCAAACATGCCGCCAGCGCGGGCGCCGACGTCGGCGTTGTGGCACGGCAGGCCGTGGATGGCGTGATCGAAGCGACGGTTGAAACCGGCGGAAATATTGCCGAAGTCGGCAGGAAAGCGATCGAAGGAGCCATTGAAGAAGCCGGAAACGTCGGCAACATGGCCGTGAAGACCGTGAAGGATGTGCTGATCGGCATCGCCGCCAGCCTGGGCGAGACCATCGGCGCCGCCCTGCCTCACCACGCGACGGAGCCACATCCGGCGCATGCGGCGAAAAAGCCGCGTCACAATTGACGGAGTACTCTGGGGATCGGCTGCCCGCTCGCTCCCCGGCGCAGTGACGCCTGGCGCCCTGGGCGCATTATCCGCCGCTCGGCCATGGCATCATCAGTGCCTTCAGTAGCAGTGTTTTGAATTCACCGGCAAAACGCTGCGTAATGACATCGGGGTGAGGTACTCGCTGCGTATCGGTGACGACGCCGAAGCCGACTTGCCCGGCATAGCTCAGGATGCTGACCCCAATCCCGATGCCGCCCGATTGTGGCACCCAGAACATTTGACGCGTCATGCGCTTGCCGGCGAAGTAGCGCGGCTGTTCCGATCCGCGCACATTGGTGATGACGACGCTGGCGTTGGCGGCCAGGGCTTCCAGCACTCTTTCCTTGATGAATTCAGGCGCAACCCCCATCCCGGCGAGAATGCCGAGCGCGACCAGGGGCTGCTGGGACCCCTTCAGTTCCCCCATTCGTTTATGCACTTCGAGGACGCGCTCGATCGGGTCCTCCAAACCGATTGGCAAACTCAGGAACACCATTCCGAAGCGGTTACCCAACTCGGTGATCCGTCCCGGCGGACGCAGGTTCACCGGTACCAGCGCCCGCACCTCGAGCCCTTCCACTGGATCGCCCTGTTCCAGCAGGTAAGTGCGCAGCGCGCCCGTGACGCACGACACCAGCACGTCGTTGACCGAGCATTTCAAGACTTCGGACAGCGCCTTCACTTCAAATAGCGGCAGCGGCTCGGCCCAAGTGACACGTTTCATCACCCCGAGCGGACCCTTGAAGCGGGTTGGAGAATCCGGCGCCATGTTCGCAATGAAGCCAGCCTGGTAGGCAAGATCGGCCCCGGTCTTCGCATAGTCGATCGCGTGGGATGGATGCGCCAGCAAGTCGCGTCCGACCTCGGCCAGCGCCAGCGAGGAGCGGACGGCGTCGCCGATGGTTTCGGTTACGGGACCGAAGATCCGTTCCCAGGCGCTGCGCCGGGAAGCGGGGCCGGCAATGTCCTCGCTTGCCGGATGCGGCTTGTCAGGGTCGGTGTCGGTCATGGAAGTCACGACATGCATCAATGCGAATCCATCGCCATAGCAATGGTGAATCCGCATCACGATGGCGCTGCCGCCATTCACGTTGTCGATCAGGTGGTACTGCCACATCGGCTTGCTGGGGTCAAGCGGCGTGCTGATCAGATCGCTGGTCACCGCCTCGAGCGTGCCACCCCTCCCGGCGTCCGGCAGGGCGATGCGGCGCACGTGCCATTCGAGATCGAAATTGGGGTCGATTTCCCAATGCGCATTGCCACCTTGTTCGACCACCCGCTGGCGAAAACGGTGAAAGCACAGCATGCGGGTGCGAACGACTTCCTTCAATTTCTGCAATTCCACCCGATCGGCAAACATCATCATGCCGCAGATCATCATCAGGTTCGTCGGCCGGTCCATGCGCAGCCACGCAGTATCGATGATTGAGAGTGATTCTTGCTCGTTCATGGTTGAACGCCGGAAAGAGTATTTTTTGAGAATGGGATGGACATATCAGAGGTGCACACCGCGCAAAAGTTGCTGCATCGCCAGCAGCTCCGCGGACGCTTCATGCTCTTTCGTTTCAGCGCCTTTTTCGCCCATGGCCTCCGATTCCGGGAACAGTCGAAACGCGGTATTCAGCACGATCTGCCCCAGTCGCGGGGCCAAGGCATGGACTCCCTGGCCGGCAATGCCGACCCTGGTTGCGATGCGCACCGGCTTGCCGACGATCGCCTGCACCACCAGATCCGCGGCTTCCTCTGGCGCCAGCGCCGGCACGTTACGGTAAACCTTGGTCGGCGCGATCATCGGTGTACGCACCAGCGGCATGTTAATGACTGTAAATTTGATGCCGACGTCGGCGAATTCCGACGCGGCACAGTAGGTCCAACCCTCGAGCGCCGCTTTCGAGGCGACGTAGGCGGAGAAGCGCGGCGCATTGGTCAGTACGCCGATGGAGGAGATATTGATGACCTGCCCCGATTTTTGCGCCGCCATCTTCGGCAGCAACCCCATCGTCATGCGTAGCGCACCGAAGTAATTCAGTTGCATCGTGCGTTCGAAATCGTGGAAACGATCGTAGCTCGCTTCAATGCTGCGGCGAATCGAGCGGCCGGCGCTATTCACCAGAATGTCGATGTGTCCGTGATCGGCAAGCAGAATCTGCAGGAAGCGGTCGCAATCCGTCATGTCGGCAAGATTGACCGGATAGGTCGCGACGTCGAAGCCTTTGTCATTGATTTCCTTCTTCGCCGCGGCCAGTTTCGCTTCGTCGCGCCCGCAAATGATGGTTATCGCACCGGCCTCAGCCAGTTTATGCGCGGTCGCCAGGCCGATTCCGGACGACCCGCCGGTAACTAGGACGATCTTGCCAGCAACCTGTCCGCGCAGGCTGCGATCGACAAAGAGATCGGGATCGAGGTGACGCTCCCAGTAATCCCAGATACGGTCTGCGTACTGATCGAGATGCGGGCAGGCAATCCCACTTTCCTTCAGCGCCGCCGCGGCTTGGCGGTTGTCGAAGCGGGTCGGATAGTTCACGAACTGCATGATGCCGTCAGGCAGTTCGAGGTCTTTCATGATGGCGTCTTTCAGGCGGCGCACCGGCTTCAAGGATGCCACGCCTTTCCGGATTCCCTCCGGAATGAAGCCGAACAGCGCGGCATTGATGCGCAAGCTCATGGTTGGCGCATGAGCGGCATGGGCAAAGATATTCAATACGTCGCCCACCCGCTTCGGTGCCGGATCGGTCAGATGGAAACACTGACGGTCGAGCCCGGGCTGGTGTGCGATGTAGGTCATCGCCGCGATCACATAGTCGACCGGGACGATATTGATGCGGCCGCCCTCGATGCCGATGGTTGGCATCCATGGCGGCAGCAGCCGGCGAATGTGCTGGATCAGTTTGAAGAAATAGTAAGGGCCGTCTATCTTGTCCATTTCCCCGGTGTGCGAGTCGCCCACCACCAAGCCCGGCCGGTAGACCCGCCAAGATACGCTGCATTCGTCGCGCACCACCCTCTCCGATTCATGCTTGGTCGAGAAATACGGATGATCGAAGTTTTCCGCCTCGTCGAACATGTCTTCGCGAAACATGCCCTCATAAAGGCCGGCCGCGGCAATCGAACTGACATGCTGAAAACAGCCGACTCGCAGTTCATTGGCCAGTGTCACCGCGTTGCGCGTACCTTGTATATTGGTCGCCACTTGTTCGGCGGCATCGGCCCTCAAGTCGTAGATCGCCGCCAGATGGAAAAAATGATCGACGGTTCCCGACAAGGTTTTCCAATCCTGGTCCGAAATGCCCAGTTTGGCGGCGCGCACGTTGCCAAACACCGGAATCGCACGTGACTGATCGACTCCCCAATAGTCCAGCAAGGCCGGCAGCTTGTCGCGACTTTCTTCCCGGATCAGGAACCAGACCTCGGCGTCTTTCGACGCCAGCAGTTTCCTGACCAGCCTTTTGCCGATGAAACCAGTCGCGCCGGTAATGAAGTAGCGCATGGTGCCTCCTCTGACTAGTGGATCTGCCAACCGCAGCGGCTTGCCCAATTTCGGCCCATACCAGCCTATCCATTCGCCGCATGACCGGGAGGTGGAAAATCAAATGACGCTGGGACGATTGGCCAGTCCTTCGTCGGCAGCACATGCGTTTTGGTACCACGCTTACTATAACTCCGAGGTTCCGGGCAAAGCCAAGATATGGATCCATTGCATATGCGCTATGTCAAAGGCGAACGGTGCAAGTAACCGGGCCATAATGACAAATAATTGATATGGTGTACCTGTGAATAAATGGGATGGGGCCCCAAGGCAATCATTCCGCCTTGATTCAGTTCATGACCGGAGCGTTTCATGCCCTACAAGACCATTCTGGTGCATCTGGATGAATTTCAGGAAAATGATCAACGCATCCAAATCGCCGCCAATATTGCAAACGCTGAAAATGGCCATTTGGTCGGGTTGGTGGCAATCGGGCAGTCGAATTTTTTGAAAGTCAGTGCGGAGGCTCAGGTCACCGCGCAAACCATCAGCCTCCCGGCGAACGTTGTGCTTGAACGGTTCGAGAGCGCTGTCCGTCGGTTCGGTGTCGCCTCGTTTGAAACACGCCTGATCGATGGCGAAGCCGCGACCGGCCTGAGCGCCCACGGACCCTGCTGCGATCTGATGATTTTGGGAAAAGGCGGCACGGCTGAGGCTGATTCTCGGCCAGCGGCAAGTGTCGATGCTCTGCAGTACGTCGTCATGAACGGCGGATGCCCGGTGTTGATCGTTCCCGGCGCCGGTCCGTCCAGAATTCCCGGCCGCCGCGCGCTGGTCGCCTGGAACGGCAGCGCGCATGCGGCGCGAGCCGTCAGAGGCGCGCTTCCCTTGCTCAAGCAGACCGCAGCCGTCGATGTCGCCGTCGCGACTCCCGCGCCCCCGCAGCGCGCGAATGGCGAGGAAGTCGGAGCCGACATCGCCCTTTATCTGGCGCGGCATGGGATCAGTGTGGAAATCATTCCGGAAGCATATGGGGCCGACGCCGGCCATGCCTTGCTGGCGCTGGCTGCCGAGCGTGCTTCGGACTGGATGGTGATGGGCTGCGTGGCGCATCAGCGTTACCCGGGAGTCTTGTTGGGTGGCGCGACGTGTGTGGTGCTGAATGAGGCAACGATCCCGGTTCTGATGTCTCATTAGCCCCTTGGGCGCTGCTATCGCTTGCCGCCGGGTGGTCATGTCCGCAGAAACGCATTTCCTTGATGCCGATCCGGCCGGGCGATTACGGCAACAGTACCGCTGCACCGTCGAAGCCCCCTTCCCGCAGGGATGCCAAGGCCTGATTCGCCTCGCGTAGCGCAAAGGCGACCGGCACCGTTTTGATATCGACCTGCTGCGCAATGCGGAAAAATGCCTCGCCGTCGGCGCGCGTCAGGTTGGCTACCGAACGCACCGTGCGTTCACCCCACAGCAAGGCATAGGGGAAACCGGGAATGTCGCGCATGTGAATGCCGGCGCAAACGACAGTTGCCCCTTTGGCGGTGGCCGCCAATGCCTGCGGCACCAGCGCGCCGTCCGGGGCGAAAATAAGGGCACCATCCAGCAGCGCCGGGGGTGCCGTGCCGGCATCGCCGGCCCAGACGGCGCCGAGCGAACGCGCAAAGGCTTGCGAGCGCGAATCGCCGGGGCGCGTGAACGCGTATATTTCCTTGCCTTGCGCCAATGCCACCTGAACGATGATGTGCGCCGCCGCGCCAAATCCATACACGCCCAGGCGCCGCGCCTCCCCGGTCATGGCGTAGGCGCGATAGCCGATCAAACCCGCGCACAGTAGCGGTGCCGCATGCATATCGTCATACCGCTCGGGCAGGCTGAAACAATAGCGCGCATCGGCAAGCGCATATTCGGCGTAGCCGCCGTCGCGGTCATAGCCGGTAAATATGGCGTCATCGCACAGGTTCTCGCGCTGTGTCAGGCAAAACCGGCAATAACGGCAACTGCCGGCCAGCCAGGGCACGCCCACCCGTTCCCCCACCGCGCATTCGTGAGCCAGTTCGCCGACATGGACCACCGTTCCCACTACTTCATGTCCCAAAATCAACGGCGACTTATGCAGAGGCAATTCGCCATCGAGAATATGCAGATCGGTGCGGCACACGCCGCATGCGGTAACCCGCAACAGAACTTCAAAGGGGGACGGAAAAGGAATGGGCATGCGCACTGCGCGTAGCGGCGTGCGCGCTGCATCCAGCACCATCGCGCACATGGTGCCATTGGTAAATTTGGCTGTCCGATCATGCTGCATGCCGGTACTCATCGCAAATATTCTTGCCGAAATCAATTGGCGGAGCGTGCGTTTCGTCAAATCACGGCCTGTTCGACGCAGTTTGCCATCCTTCCCATGTCGGCCCTGCTCCGCTTGCGGTGCAAGCGCATTACACTCAAGTTTTTTGACCCGCGAGCGCTGCCAACATCATGGAGGAAACCAATGCTGATTACAGCGGATAAATCGGTCCTTGTCCTGGTGGATCTGCAGGAAAAATTGATTCCCGCGATCCATCAGGCGGATGCGGTGATTGCCGAATGCCTGCGGCTGGCGAATGTCGCCAGGCTGCTCGGGGTGCCGGTCCTCGGTACCGAGCAGACTCCGGCCAAGTTGGGGGCAAATCTTGAAGAGATCCGGCGGCTTTGCGATAGAACCGTGTGCAAGACTCATTTCGATGCCTGTGCCGACGGATTGCTGGAAGTCCTGCCGCCGGAACGCCGCAGCATCGTCGTGGCCGGCTGCGAGGCGCACGTCTGCATGTTGCAAACCGCACTGAGCTTGCTTGAATCTGGGTACGAGGTGTGGATTGCCCGCGATGCCGTGGGTTCACGCCGGCCGGGCAATCGTGACGCGGCGCTGGAGCGCTTGCGGCAAAACGGTGCGCAACTGGTGACGGCGGAAATGGTTGCGTTCGAATGGTTGCGTGACAGCAATCACCCGCGTTTCCGCGAAGTGCTTGGGATGATCAAGTAACGGCACCACTTTTCTGGGCGCCGCCGCATACCGGACTCCATAAGCATTGGCAAACGGCGGCTTCGCCCGAAAAACCGATCAGAAACTGGTGCGTACCCCCACGATCAGATTACGTCCCGGTTGCGGGGCCAGGTCTTTCAACACCGAAGTCGCGATGCGGATATCCTGATTCAGCAGGTTCTTGGCGATCGCGAACCAGGTTACGTCGTTGGCCCGATAACGCTGGGTGTACGACAGGTTGGCATCGAGCTGGGTATAGGCTGGCGTGACGGTGGTTTCGAAGCTTGCGAGACGATCCTGGGCTTGCGCGCGCATGGCCGACAGGCCGCTGCGCCAGGAACCCCGCCGGTAGCCAGCCTCGACGCCAAAACGCATGGCTGGTTGCAGCGGCAGGTTGCCGGCCTCATCCAGCGTACCGCGCGAGGTGTCGGCAAAGCCTCTCAATGACAGGCCGGGACCGCGCAGGTTGTAGCTGATTTCCGCTTCCGCGCCGCGGATCGTGGCGTTCGCTTGCGACCAGAAGCGCTGCAGAAATTCGCCGTCCGCTTCGACCGCGCCGCTGCCGTCGACGCGCGTACCATCGGCGCGGCCGAAGACGAAATTGCCTACCCGGTTCTGGAACAGGTTGGCTTTCCAGCGCACCAGGCCGGCGGTTTTTTGCAGGCTGATTTCAAGGTTGCGCGACATTTCCTTTTGCAGGGTCGGGTCGCCGATATCAAAGGTGGCGGTCGATTCGTGGGGCCCGTTCGAATACAGCTCTTCGACCGCCGGCGCGCGTTGCGCAATCGAGAGCGTGGCGCCGAAGGCGTAGCCGGGCGCGAAGGTCCACAGGCCGCCGAGCGAGTACGATCCCAGGTTGAAATTGCGATGCGTCAATCCCGCGCCGGCTTCGGGGCGACGCTTGACCGATTCCAGGCGCATGCCGGCGCTGGTGCGCAGCGGACCGAAGTCGCGTTCTTCCACCAGGAATCCGGCCAGCGACGAGGATCTGGTCACCGGCACCGTATCCGGCAAGTCGGTTTCGGCCGAAAGCGCCGAAAAGTTGCCATCTTCCGTCTGCATCCCGAAGGTACCGCGCCAGCCATAGAGCGGCAGGTGGGTCAGCTCCCAGCGGGTTTCCGAGGTGTTATGGGCGAACTTGGTCAACGGCGTGCCGTCCTGGGCTTTTTCGCTGTGTTTGTAATCGGTTGCGCCCAGCTTGAATTTGAAGGACTCGAAGCCGGAAAACGGCTGCTTCACCAGGCCGTCCAGGTCATAGCGAGTCTGCGACAGATCGATGAACGATTTTTCCGTGGTCGGAATGCCGTAGTGGTCGTTCAGGGCGCCAACCGAAGCACCAATGTGACCCCAGCCGGCGATATACGATGCGCCGAGCCCAAGATTGTTCTGGCGGATGAACGAATTGGGTAACCGGCCGAAAGGCGAATCCCGCCGGCTCAGCGCGGCCGAACCGGGGATTCGGTAGTCGCCGGCGTTACGCAGGCTGCCGTCGACGTGCAAGCCGATCGAGCCGGCAGCGCCATCGACCGACAGCGACAGATTTGCACCGTGATCGACCGAGCTGGTGCGCAGCTCGGCGTCGCCGCCCGGCTGCGGCAATAGCTCGGTCGGAATGCGGTCGTTGATCACGTTCACCAGGCCGCCGATGGCACCGGAGCCATACAGCAGCGCCGCCGGTCCGCGCAGGATTTCGATCTGACGCGCAGTGGCGCCATCGGCGGCGACCGCATGGTCGTTGGACAGGCTGGAGACGTCCGACACTGACATGCCGTTTTGCAAAATCTTGACGCGCGGGCCTTCCAGGCCGCGAATGATCGGGCGCGACGCACCGGCGCCGAAGGCGGAAGCGGAAACACCGAGTTCCTGCGACAGCGTATCGCCAAGCGAATTGCCGAGCTTGTTGCGCAATTCGTCGCCGGACAAAACCTTGGCCGGCGCCAGTATCTGCGCGCCCTCGCCGGCCTGGAACGGAGTCGAAGAAACGACGACTTCGGGCAGTACCTGGTCGTCGGCTTGAGCCTGGACGGCGCCGGACATGAAGGCGAGCGCGGGCAGGACCGCCCGCGCCAGTAAGCTGCATTGGACGTGCATGATGATTCTTTCAAAAGCGAAAAGGAGTGCGGCCTGCCCGCGCTTTCATGAATCAGCGGGGCAGATCAAGATCAGGAGAGGCGAAGCGCGGAATTTACGCGGCAGGCGGAGCGCGGGAGAGGAAATGGGGGGAAAACGGTGCACGCCAGGAGGCGGGTGCAAGCCATAGCACCAGTGCGTGCACATTGGGCAGCGGCGGCACGGCGAAAAGCGCGCTGTGAATCGTGGCGGCAAGCGCGGCGGCATCGAATGCAACGCACGAGTGATGCGCGGCATCCCTGAAATTTTCCGAATCCGAGGCGGCGTTGATTCCCTGCACGCCAGCATGAATGATTCGATGATTGAAGCCGCTCCATTGCGCCAGCAGCAGGGCCAGCACCAGCAAGCTGGCAAGAACCTTGTGATTCCCGCGTGGAAGAAAGCGTTGCAGCGGCATGAAACGATCAGGTGGCTCGTTGGCCTTGTTCAGGGATAAATGCAACCGGGTTGCGAATATTAGCATTTACCGCGGTGCAAGCGAGACCATGATCGACTTGGCGTGCATTACCCGAAGTCGCTGTCAAGCTATGGCCGAGTGGCCGGAATAGCGCGTTGCGCGGCAGGGCTGGTTACCTGCAGTACCCTATACTCCACATATCAATGGCTTTTATGGCCAATGAATATTTAGCTTTAACCACATACTCTTGTCGCGGTTGGTGGGCGTCGCTCCCTTTTTTCCGGTGTCCACGAGTCAGGCGGTCGTATTGATGGTTTGCCCCAGATGTGGTGGCAGGCTGACCGCTTCCACCGGCGGCAGGGTAGCAAGGAGCGCACTGGCCGTGCCTTGCTGAATTTGCATCGCCTTCTTCAAGACAGCAACCGATACAGCCTGATCGTTGCGCTGCTGCGTCAGACTGGTTGCCAGATGGGCAATGTTGTTGATTTCCATCACTCTCCCCTCTTGTCGTCGATCTATGGTTAACGGCAGGCACTCCGCCTTCTTGAATCACCGCATGTCGCCGTGAGGCAAGAGCGCGGGCGTCCTGCCATAAAAATAATGGTGGCGAGGCGAGAAACGTTCCCGGGTTTTGTCAGTCCACTATTTACATGAGCCTATTTTTTAGGGGGGCGATGATGAATCAAGGCAATGGCACGTCGACGCACAACGAGCAGCAGGCCAGTTTTTATCAGAGCCTGGTCGCCTTCACCAAGGAACATCGGGCTACGCATTGGAGCGGACCTTTTTCCGAATTCCTGGAAAAAATCGTGGTGCTTGACCCGCGCGGCGTCGCGCGCAATTCCCACCAATACATGTGGGACATGATTCGCTGGACGCGGGCCGACGAAGCCGGCAAGCCGCACTGCAAGCTATTCGACGAGGAACTGTTCGGTATCGAACCGTCGATCGAACGCGTGGTTGATTATTTCAAGGCTGCCGCCGCCGGCTCGGAGGTCGGGCGCCGCCTGCTGCTGCTGCTCGGGCCGCCTTCCGGCGGCAAATCGACGCTGGTGATCCTGTTGAAGCGCGGCCTGGAAGAGTACAGCTACACAGACGCCGGCGCGCTGTACGGAATTGCCGGCTGCCCGGTGCACGAGTCGCCGCTGCACCTGGTGCCGCATACCTTGCGGCCCTCCTTCCGCGAGACTTACGGCGTTGAAATCAACGGCGAACTGTGCCCGTATTGCCGTGCCCGGCTGGAACAGGAGCACAACGGCGACTTCATGCAAATGATGGTCGAGCGGATTTTCATTTCCGAGGCCGGCCGTGTCGGCATCGGCACCTATGCGCCGCACGATCCGACCACCGCCGACCTGGCGGATCTGGTCGGATCGGTCGATCTGTCGAAGGTGGCCGAATACGGCGACGAGGGCGATCCACGCGCCTGGTCGTGGTCGGGTTCGGTGTATGCGGCTTCCCGCGGCATGCTGGAAATGATCGAAATCCTCAAGGTCAAGCGCGAATTCCTGTACCTGCTGTTGACTTTGACCCAGGAAAAAAACGTCAAGGTGTCGCGCTTCCCGCTGATTTACCTGGACGAGGCGATCCTGGCGCATACCAATCTGGCCGAGTTCCGCCGCTTCCTGCAGGAGAGCGAGAACGAAGCTCTGCTGGACCGCATGGTAATCATCCAGGTGCCGTACACGTTGAACTACAAGGACGAAGCGCGCATTTACAAGAAGCTGATTTCATCGGCGGCGCCGGCCTTTCGCGAAGTCCATCTCGATCCGCACGTGCTGCACGCGGCAGCGGTATTCGCGACGCTGACGCGCCTGCATGAAGGCGATGAAAAGGAAACCGAGCTGGTGCAGGCGGTGCGCATCTATGGCGACGAGGAAGTGGAAGGCGTCAACCGCGCCGAGGCCGAGCGCATCCGGCAGCGGATGCCGGAGGAAGGATTGGGCGGCGTTTCCCCGCGTTTCGTGATCAACGCACTGTCGAACGCCATCATCCAGTCCGACGTCAAGAGCCTGACCACGATGAGCGTGCTGCTGGCCCTGAAGGATGCGATCGAAAGCGACGCCCGCATCGATCCGAAGAAAAAACGCAAATGGATCGATTACCTGGTGCTGGTGCGTAAATATTTCTATAACCGCTGGGCCAAGGAAGATGTGCACAAGGCGCTGTTCGTTTCGTTCGAACAGGAGGCGCAGGACCTGCTCGACAAATATCTGGATGAAGTCGAGGCGACCCTGGATAACCGCCAGATCAGGGATCCGATCACCGGCGAGGAGCGCAAGCCGGACGAGCGTTTCCTGCGCGCGGTGGAGGAAAAGATCCACGTCTCCGATTCGGGCAAGCAATCGTTCCGGCAGGAAGTGGTACGCAAGGCGATGGGCGCCTACAAGCGCGGCGAAAAATTCACGCTGGACAGCCACGCCCAACTGCACGATGCGGTCCAGCAATACCTGTTCGAGCAACGGCGCGACATCTTGCGGCTGGTCAGTTCCAGCGCGCGGCCGGATGAAGAGGTCAAGCAGAAAATTTCGGTGGTCGAACAGCGGCTGGTGGACGAATACGGCTATGACAGCCATAGCGCGCGCGAGGCGCTGAATTATGTCACCACGTTGTTGTCTCAGGAATAGCAACGTACGGCGCAAGGCGGCTGCCGGTTGGCACCGCCTGCAGCGCCTGACGGCGAGACAGAGGGAGCTATGCGAAATTTCAGCGCGATGGGTACGGAGTCATCCTGGTATGAATTGTTTTCACGCGGTGCCCGGGACTGGCTGCGCCATAACCAAAAGGTGCGCGAAGCGGTCCAGGAGCATTTGCCTGAACTGATCGCCCAGCCCGATATCCTGACCGGCTCGCAGCAGCGCACGGTGCAGATACCGGTGCACTTCCTGGAACATGCGCACTTCCGTTTGAACGACAGCGCGGAATCGCGCGCGGCGGCCGGCCAAGGCGCAGGCCAGCCGGGCGACGTGGTGCACACGGTGCCGCCCGATTCCGGCGCCGACGCCGGCGAAGGTGGCCATGGCGAAGGCGAAGTGCAGTTGCTGCTGGAGTTGAACGTCGACGACATCATGGACTGGCTGTGGGAAGAAATGCGCCTGCCGGAACTGCGGCCGAAACACAATACCAAGCTCGACGAGCAGCAACTGGTGCGCGAAGGATGGGACAAGCGCGGCGCCCGCGCGCGCCTCGACCGCCGGCGCACCGTCAAGGAAGCCGTCAAGCGGCGCGCGCTGCAGAAAAATCCGCTGCCGTTTACCGATGACGATCTGCGTTTCCGGCAACTGGCACAGCGCCGTCAGGAATCGACCAACGCGGTGGTCTTCTTCGCGCTCGACGTGTCGGCCAGCATGACGCTGCAGGAACGGCGGCTGGCAAAGAATTTTTTCTTTTTCGCCTTGCAAGGAATCCGCCGCCAATACGCGAAGGTCGCGATCCGCTTCATTGCCCACACCACCCAGGCATGGGAATTTTCCGAGGAAGATTTTTTCCAGGTCACCGGCACCGGCGGCACCGGCGCCTCGACCGCATTCAATCTGGCGCTGCAATTGATCGACGCAGAATTTCCGCCCGATCAATACAACATTTACCTGTTCTATGCATCGGACGGCGAGAACTTCACGGAAGACCATGCCGCCGCTGCCGGCAGCCTGGCCAAGCTGGCCTCCCTGTTGAATTACATCGGCTATATCGAAACCGCGCCCGGCCTGCTGCGCTCCGGCGAAACCGAGATGAAGGCGATCTGCAGCGAACTGGAAGGAAGCGGGGCGCTGATCCATACCAGCGTGCTGACGCGGCAGGAGGATGTGTGGCGCGCCTTGCGCAAATTCTTCATGCAGCAAGCGGAACAAGCGGAGGCCGCATGACGAGCGCAACCACGACCCTGCCCGGGAAAGACCTAACCGATTATGCACAGCGTATCGAGCAACTGGCGCTGCGCCTCGGGCTGGACTTTTACCCGGTCGATTTCGAACTGGTGCCGACCAATTTCATGATGGAGATTGCCGTCTACGGCTTGCCGATCCGCATGCCGCACTGGTCCTTCGGCATCCGCTATATCCACCAGTTGATCCGGCAAAACATGGGTCACTCCCACATTTTCGAAGTGATGTTCCCCGGCGACCCCTGCCATGCGTATCTGGTCGACAGCAACAGCCTGCCGGAAAACACGCTGGTCACCGCGCACGTGCTGGGCCATGCCGATTTCGCCAAGAACAATCATCTGTTCATGCGCTTCATGCAGATGGCCGGCGGCCATATCCTGGAACAGGCAGCCGAGCGCGCGCACCGCATCGAATCGGCCGCCGCCGAATTCGGCGCCCGGCGGGTGGAGGCGGTGCTGGACGCCGCGCTGGCGCTGGAGCCGCACGTGGACGTGAATGCCGATCTGCACCGACCGCTTTACCCGCAAGCGGCGGCAACGCCGCCCGCGCGCCCTGAACGCGGGCCTTTCGAGCAGCGTTTTCACAAGCTGCCGGGCGAAGCTGCGCTGGCGCTGGCGCCGGAGCCACCCGCCGCGCCCAGCCGCCAAGTGCCACCACAGCCCGAATACGACCTGCTCTGGTTCATCGCGCAGTACGCACCCGAAATGGAGGGCTGGGAGCGCGACATCTTCCTTGCGGTGCGCGAAGAATCGTTTTATTTTTACCCGGTTTTCGCCTGCCAGATCATGAACGAGGGCTGGGCCTCGTACTGGCATGCGCGGCTCTTGCGCGAAGCGGATTTCCTGCCCGACGAGGTGTATTTGTCGGCGATCAAGTCGCACTCGGACGTAGTGCGGCCCTACGCCAGCGACAATCAATTGGCGCTGGCGATCAATCCCTATCACCTCGGTTTTTCGATGTGGGAGCAGATCATCGAAGACAAGGGTCTTGAGGCGGCGCGCCGGATTTGCAAGGAAGAGGACGACTTCGGCTTCATCCGCAATTACCTGACGCCGGAGCTGGCCGAACGCCTTGACCTGTTCGTCTATGAAACCGAAAAGGACGGCGATATCCGGATTCAACAGCGCGACATCCACGCGCTGCGCGAAGCCATCCTGGCGCCGAAGTTCAACTATGGCGCGCCGCGCATCGCCGCCACCCACCTGCATTCGGACGGCAGCCTGGAATTGACGCACGATTACCAGAGCGATGGCCGCGGGCTGGATCTGGCTCGGGCGGAACGGGTGCTGGACTATATCGCGCGCGTCTGGCGGCGGCCGCTGACCCTGCATACCATCAGCGAGAGTGGCGCCACGCGCGAGTTGGCGACGCGCCGGATCTAGTATGGAAGGAGTGGGTTCAGGTTACTCTTCCCAGATACTCCCTATTCAATATCAATATTCCGCCCATAAACATTTGTGCATTATCAAATACTCCATATTTTTTATGGTGATACGAGGTGTTGATGGTTTGATCCATTGATGAAAAATCCAATGTCGAATCAGGCAGTCGTTCGGATCGTTGCTGGCCTGTTGTTCATCTTCGCGCTGGCCGCCTGTGCCTCGCTGCCCGACGTGCGCGATCTCGGCAGCTCATTGACGCCAAAGGAGACTCCGACCGTCACCGGCAGCCGCGGCGTGCTGCCCGACGCCAAGGCCGAATCGATTCTTGCCAGACGGCTGCGCGGCTCGCGCATCGACGCCAAAGAACTGGCGGCATTGGAGGAGGCGGCTACCGGCAGCCCGCTGATCGCCGGCAACAAGGTCGAGTTGCTGTTTGATGGCCCGCAGACCATGCAGGCGATGATCGAGGCGATCAGCACGGCTGCCGACAGCATCAATCTGGAAACCTATATTTTCGACCAAGATGAATTGGGGCAGCGTTTTGCCGATCTGCTGATCGAACGCCAGCGTGCCGGAGTCCAGGTCAACATCATTTACGATAGTGTCGGCACCCTCGGCACGCCGGCCGAATTCTTCGAGCGCATGCGCGCCGCCGGCATACAACTGGTCGAATTCAATCCGGTCAATCCGTTGAAGCGCCTTGCCTGGTGGCGCCTGAATAATCGGGATCACCGCAAGATCCTGGTGGTGGATGGAAAAATCGGTTTTACTGGCGGCATCAACATTACCGGGCAGTATTCGCACGGCTCATTGTTTCGCGCGCGCGGCAAGAACCTGGACAGCGGGGTTGGCTGGCGCGACACCCACGTTCGCATCGAGGGCCCGGCGGTGGCCTCCCTGCAATGGTTGTTTCTGGATTCCTGGGCCCGGCAGCGGGCCAACGATCCGCTGCAGCGCGACTACTTCCCGCGCCTGCACATCGCCGGCGACAAGATCGTGCGCGTTCTGGGCAGCCGGCCGGGCGGCGACCCGGCCATCTATAAGGCCTACGTCCTGGCGATCCAGGAAGCCCAAAAAACGATTCACATCACCACTCCGTATTTCGTGCCGGACCAGCAAATCCTCGATGCGCTGGCGGCTGCGGTGCGGCGTGGCGTCGAAGTCAAGCTGCTGCTGCCCAGCGTCTCCGACAGCAGCGTCGTGCTGTATGCCGGACAATCGTTCTACGGCGATTTGCTGAAGTCCGGCGTCGGCATCTATCAGTTGCAGGTGGCGGTATTGCACGCCAAGACGGCGGTGATCGATGGCACCTGGTCAACGGTCGGCTCGGCCAACCTGGACATGCGCAGCTTCCTGCACAATTCGGAAGTCAACCTGATCGTGCTCGGCGCCGAGTTCGGGCAGGGAATGGAAAGCGCATTCCAGGAGGACCTGCGCGATGCGCACCATGTGACGGCCGAGGAATGGGAACAGCGGCCGCTGGGCCAGCGCTTCAAGGAATGGGCGGCGCGCCGGCTGGAATATTGGCTGTGAGGCGCAATCCCGGCCGGCTTCGGGCCCAGGGTTAGATCAAGTTACAGCGAATCGTGGTCGATACGTTGCGCAATTCCTGCAGCAATTCTTCGGAAATGACGGCATCGATGTCGGTCATCGCATAACCGAGCGCACCGCGCGTTTGCAATTGCTGGGCCACGATGTTCAGGTCGTGCTTGGCGAAATCGGCGTTCATCCGCGCAATCACGCCCGGCTCGTTGCGGTGCACGTGCAGGATGCGGCTGACCGCGGCCTTCTCCAGATGGGCGATTTCGGGGAAATTTACCGCCGAGCGAGTGGTGCCGGCGGACAGGAAACGCGCCAGTTTTTCCGCCACTTCGCGCCCGATATTTTGCTGCGCCTCTTCCGTGCTGCCGCCAATGTGCGGGGTCAGGATGACGTTGTCCAGCCCGCGCAGCGGCGACACGAATTCCTCGTCTTCATTGTGTGGCTCGACCGGGAAAACATCGATTGCGGCGCCAGCCAGCTTGTTTTCGCGCAGCGCCTGATTCAGCGCGTCGATATCGACCACGTTGCCGCGCGACGCATTGATTAGCAAAGCCGAAGGTTTCATCGCGGCGATGCGGCTGCGATTGATCAGGTTCTTGGTGGTCGGATTGGCAGGCACGTGCAGCGTGACGACGTCGGACTGCTTCAGCAGCGCCTCCAGCGAGCGCACCGGCTTGGCATTTCCCAGCGGTAACTTGCTTTCCGGATCGAAGTAGACCACGTGCATGCCGACGCTTTCCGCCAGGATGCCGACCTGGGCGCCAATATTGCCGTAGCCGATGATCCCCAGCACCTTGTTGCGTACTTCAAAGGCGCCGTTTGCATTCTTTTCCCATTTGCCGCGATGCGCGCGCGCATTTTTTTCCGGAATCCGCCGCAGCAGCAGGATCGCTTGGGCGATCACCAGTTCCGCCACCGAGCGCGTGTTCGAATATGGCGCGTTGAACACCGGAACGCCAAGCGTGGCGGCGGTCGCCAGGTCAACCTGGTTGGTGCCGATGCAAAAACAGCCAATGGCGCGCAGACGCGGCAACGCCTTCAATACGTCGGCAGTCAAATGGGTGGCGGAACGGATGCCGACCACGTCGGCATCGGCCAGGGTACTAATCAATTCGGGACCGGCCAGGGCGGTGGACAAACGGACAACCTGGTTGAAGCCATTTTCCTCAAAAAACGAAACTGCATTCTGATGAATTTTTTCCAATAAAACGATTTTAGTCACAAGCCGGCTCCAAAAAATTGTCGAATACGAGTGTAAGACAGTATCATTGCACAAAGCAATATTTCATCTATATCTTTTATTCATGATTATATCGTCAAGGACGACAATGACGGATCGCATGGCCGCCAGCGACAAGGCCAGCGTTGAAACAATCACGTCAATTCACCGATCGAACGAAACCCTGTTTTCGTTCCGCACCACCCGTGCTGCCCGCTTTGAGTTTACGCCGGGACAGTTTTCACGTCTTGGCCTGGATAGCGGCAGCGATATCCTGTGGCGCGCCTATTCGATCGCATCCGCACCGGGCGACGCAGAATTGGAGTATTTCGCGGTAACGGTGCCGCAAGGCGCCTTCAGCCCCCTGCTGGCGCGCCTGCGGGTCGGCGATCCGATCCTGACTGAACGCGCCAGCCACGGCTTCATGACCGCGACCCGCTTCACGGCGCCTGGAAACGACTTGTGGATGCTGGCGACCGGCACGGGCCTTGGCCCGTTCCTGTCGATCCTGCAGGATCCGCACGTCTGGCAAAAATACCGCAACCTGATCCTGGTGCATGGCGCACGTTCCGCTGATGACCTGGTCTACCAGGATCTGCTGCAGCGGCTTCAGCGGCAACCACCGACCGCTTCTTTGGCGCGCCTGCACCTGATCCAGAGCACGACCGGCAGCAACCAGCCGGTTGCGTCCAATCGCCTGCAAGGGCGCATCACCAGCCTGCTGCTCGACGGCCGGCTGGAAGCCGCGGCCGGCCTGGCGATCAACGCCGAAGATTCACACCTGATGTTATGCGGTAATCCGGACATGATTACCGAAGTCAGGCAGATCCTGCATGAACGCGGACTGCGGCCCAACCGCCGGGCCGTACCCGGAAATTTCCTGACCGAGAATTACTGGTGAAATAACGGATCGGCCGAATTCACAAACTCGAAAAAAACCCCAGCCATCACGGCTGGGGTTTTTCCGCTATTGATGCCTACTTAGTTGAAAGTCTTTCCTTCCGCCGCCAGCTTCGCCAGCAGCCGCGCCGGTTTCCAGGCTTCGCCATGGAGGCCCTTGGCATATTTTTCAATTGTCATCACCACGTTCGGCAAGCCGACGGTGTCGGCATAGAACAGCGGGCCGCCGCGGAACAGCGGAAAACCGTAGCCGGTCAGGTACACCATGTCGATGTCGGAGGCGCGCAACGCGATGCCTTCGTCCAGGATGTCGGCCGCTTCGTTGACCAGTGCGTACACCAAGCGTTCGACGATTTCGGCATCGCCGATCTTGCGCCGTTCGACACCTGCATCGGCCGAATGCTTCACGATCATGTCGTTCACCACCGCGGACGGATAGGCCTTGCGGTCGCCGGGCTTGTAGTCGTACCAGCCGGCGCCGGTCTTCTGGCCAAAGCGGCCCATCTCGCACAGCAGGTCGGCGGTCTTGGAGTAGGTGATTTCCGGCTTTTCGACATAGCGCCGCTTGCGGATGTACCAGCCGACGTCGTTGCCGGCCAGGTCACCCATACGGAACGGTCCCATCGCGAAGCCGAATTTCTCGATCGCCTTGTCGACCTGCTCCGGCAGGCAGCCCTCGTCCAGCAGGAAGCCAGCCTGGCGGACATACTGCTCGATCATGCGGTTGCCGATGAAGCCGTCGCAGACGCCGGAAACCACGCCGGTCTTCTTGATTTTTTTTGACAAGGCCATGGTGGTGGCCAGCACGTCCTTGCCGGTCTTGGCGCCACGCACGATCTCCAACAGCTTCATCACGTTGGCCGGGCTGAAGAAGTGGGTGCCGATCACGTCCTGCGGCCGCCTGGTGAAGGCGGCGATCTTGTCGACGTCCAGCGTCGACGTATTCGACGCCAGGATCGCGCCCTGCTTCATGACTTCGTCCAGTTTTTTGAACACGGTTTCCTTGACGCCCATGTCCTCGAACACGGCTTCCACCACGATGTCGGCTTGGCCAATGTCTTCATACGACAGCGTGCCCTTGATCAGACCGACGCGCTGCTCGAATTTTTCGGGCGTCAGCTTGCCTTTCTTCATCGTGTTCTCGTAATTCCTGCGAATCGTCGCCAAGCCTTTGTCGAGCGCTTCCTGTTTCATTTCCAGGATTGTCACCGGAATGCCGGCATTGGCAAAATTCATCGCGATGCCGCCGCCCATGGTGCCGGCGCCGATTACCGCCGCTGACCTGATCGGACGGATCGGCGTATCGGCCGGCACGTCCGGTATCTTGCTGGCGGCGCGTTCGCCGAAGAAGGCATGACGCAACGCTTTCGACTCCGGGGTTTGCACCAGTTGAATGAACAGATCACGTTCGAATTTCAGCCCGTCGTCGAATTTTTTGGTGACGGCAGCAGCAACCGCCTCGACACACTTCAGCGGCGCCGGGAACGGGCCGGCCACTGCTTTGACCGTATTGCGCGAAAACTGCAGGAAGCCTTCGTAATTCGGGTAATCGACCTTCAGGTCGCGCACTTTCGGCAGCGGCCGCACGTCGGCGATGCTGTTGGCAAACGCCAGCGCGCCCTGCAACAGGTCGCCGTCAATCATCTGATCAAAGAGCGCGGTCTTGGCCAGTTTTTCGGAAGCGACCGGATTGCCGGATACGATCATGTTCAAGGCCATTTCCAAGCCGAGCACGCGCGGCAGGCGCTGGGTGCCGCCAGCCCCCGGCAGGATGCCGAGCTTGACTTCGGGCAGAGCGATCTGCGCGCCGGCGGCCGCGACCCGGTAGTTGCAGCCGAGTGCCAGTTCCAGGCCACCGCCCATGCAGACGGTATGAATTGCCGCGACTACCGGCTTGGTCGAGTTTTCGACAACCTTGATGACGGTATGCAGCGACGGTTCCGCCAGCGCCAGCGGGGAATTGAATTCCTTGATGTCGGCGCCGCCGGAAAAAGCCTTGCCGGCACCGGTGAGGACGATCGCCTTCACCGCATCGTCGTTCAACGCCTGCTGCATGCCTTGCACCAGCGCACTGCGGGTGGCGTGGCCAAGTCCATTGACCGGCGGATTATTGAGCGTGATCACGGCAACAGCACCGTGTACCTGGTATTCGGCTGTCATATCTCTTCCCTTTTCAATGAAATTCCTGCGTGCGCAATGTGCAACTGGAGTTCTGTTCTGTGCCGGTTAACTATACCCGAGAAAAGAACGATCGTATTATTTTTGGGGTAAAAAAATCCGGTGGCCTGAACTGCTCACCGGACCGAGGGAGCGCTATCGATTGCGGCGCCTTCTATTGACCTTTCAGGCGCAGCAAGCCACTGCGCTTCGAGTCGTCCGCATAGGCATAACCAACACGGCCGGCGCTGACTTGGCCCATTAGCAGCATGTTCTGCGTAATCGCGTCATGGTCCTGTCTTGAAAATGGCTTGTTGTAACTGGTAATCACGCCCTGATAGCGCTTGCTGAGGTTTTCCAGCGCCTCCCTGATCTTGGAGCCGTCGGTCGAATTCGCCTGGCGTAACGCCAGATGCAACAGGTGCATACCATCATAACCTTGCGCTGCGCTCATCGGCGAGGAGATGACATCGGTCTTGAAGTGCCGTTTATACTCCAGCAAAAAACTGGTTTTGCTACTGGATGTGGCATCCTGTATGAAGGTCTGTGGCATCAGCGCGCCCTCGCCAGTCTTTCCGGAGTGGTCGATAAAATTGCGCATGGACAGCGTCCAACTTCCCAGCATCGGCACTTTCCACCCAGCCGCATCCTTGTTGTGCGCGATCGCCGCCAGTTCCGGACCGATGCCCCAGACGACGATGGCTTGTGCATCGCTTGCTTTCGCCTGGCGGACCTGAGTGCTCATGTCCTGATCGCCGATGTTGAAGCGCTCCTCGGATACAACTTTGACGCCGGCAGCGGCTGCCTGCTCGACAAAAGCCTTCAGGCCGGCATCACCATAAGCGGTGGTGTCGGCCAGAACGGCAACGCTGTTCAGTCCTTTACGCTTGAGATCGGCCGCGACCACTTTCGCTTCCAGGTCCAGGGTTGGCGCTACCCGGAAGATGTAATTCTCCGACGCTGCCGGCGGCGCGTATTTCCTGGTCAACGAGGTGCCGGTCGAGACTGCGATCATCAGCGGGATTCGAGCTTTTTGATAGGCGTCGATAGATGCCAGACCAACGCCGGTATTGACGATCCCGATGGTGGCCACTACCTTGCTCTTCACCAGCTCCTCGGCAATCTTGGCCCCGACCTCGGGTTTTGCCTCATCGTCACGCACCACCAATTCAATTTTTTTGCCGTTAATCCCGCCTATGTTGTTGATCTCTTCGGTTGCCAGGAGAATTCCATTCAACATGCTCTCGCCCATCGGGCTGGAGCCGCCCGTAAACGGCCCCGAAACGCCGATCCTGAGCGTATCGGCCTGCACCGCGCCTATCCAGAATGCCTGGACCGTACAAAAGACGAAAAGAACCAGCGCGCGGCGAACGTAGACAGTCAACATCGATTTCCTCCTTAAGGAATGAGAATCTCGTGTCAGACTCCCTCGGGTGGGGGAGCCCAGTGTAATTTTTTGTAGTATTCCGCATGCATGCAATATCGGCAAGTAAAAAACCAAAATCGCACGAGCGTGCTGACAGGCCGTCAGCGAATCTATTAATGCGGAGGAATCGCCAATCAAGGCCGCAAGTTGTGCTTGGCCGGCCATCGAGAGCGCTGGGAGTCGGTGCGCCATGTGACGCAGTATTCGAAATCCTGCGTGAAAATGCGACACGGCCGAGATCGGCATCGTTGCCAATCTCGGCCGTCACAGGTGCTCCACTGCGCACCCAGCCAGGGCGATTGCCTCGGATTTACACTTCCAGCCATTCCTTGCGAACATTGCTGTTCAAGCGCAGGTCCTCCGGCCGACCGGAGAATACGATCGAACCATGACCCATGACATAGATGCGTTGCGAAATTTCCAGTGCGATCGCGAGTTTCTGCTCGACCAGCAGGACTGAAATACCGCGATTTTTCAGTTCCTTCAGGTATTCGGCCACCAGGTCGACCAGTTTTGGCGCCAGGCCTTCGGTCGGCTCGTCGATCATGATCAGATCGGGATCGCCCATCAGGGTCCGGCACAGCGTCAGCATCTGCTGCTCGCCGCCCGAGAGCACGCCGGCAGCGGTATGGCGGCGCTCCTTCAGGCGCGGAAACATCTGATACATGTCGTCCAGCGACCAGCGCGATTGCTTCTTCTTTTTTTCACCGAGAATCAGATTCTGTTCGACTGTCAGCGCCGGGAACACATCGCGGCTCTCCGGCACGTAGCCCAAACCCTTGTGCGCGATTTCGAACGCCTTCAGGCCGATCATTTCCTCGCCTTTGAAGCGCACCGAACCGGTCGCGTGAACCTGCCCCATGGCCGCCTTGACGGTAGTCGAGCGGCCGACGCCATTGCGGCCGAGCAGACTGACGATTTCCCCTTGATTGATCTGCATGTCGACCCCGTGCAGCACATGGCTCTTGCCGTAAAACGCATGCAGGTTTTTGATTTCGAGCAGAGTCGTCATGTTCAAGCCTCCACCGGCGCATGGCCGCCCAGGTAGGCTTCCTGCACTTTCTGGCTGGCGCGGATATTGGCTGGTGTGTCGCACGCGATCATCTCGCCATACACCAGCACCCCGATCCTGTCCGCCAATCCGAATACCACGCTCATATCGTGCTCCACCATCAACAGTGTTTTGCCGACGGTGACCTTGCGAATCAGCTCCACTGCAGCGTCCGATTCCGAGCGGCTCATGCCGGCCGTGGGTTCATCCAGCAAAATTACCTCTGCGCCGCCGGCGATCGTAATGCCGATTTCGAGTGCCCGCTGCTCGGCGTAGGTCAGCAATCCGGCGGTAGTTTGCCGGCGCCGCTTCAAGCCAATCTGCTCCAGTACCGCCTCGGCGCGCTCCTGCACATCCCGCAAGCCATTCAGCCGATGCCAGAACGAATACTTGTATCCGAGCGACCACAGCACCGCGCAGCGCAAGTTTTCATAGACCGTCAGCCGGTGAAAAATATTCGTGATCTGAAAGCTGCGCGACAGGCCGAGGCGGTTGATCTCGAAAGGCTTGAGTTTCGCTATGCTGTTCCCCCTGAGCAGAATATCGCCTGCAGACAGCGGAAAACGCCCGGATATCAGGTTGAACAAGGTGGACTTGCCGGCGCCATTGGGGCCAATGATGGCAATCCGTTCGCCCTCCTTTACTTTCAGGTTGGTACCGCGAATGATTTCCGATTTGCCGAAGCTCTTGCGGACGTCGTTCAATTCCAGGGAAAACGTCATGCCTCGGCCCTCCGGATCATGTCTTCTATCTCGATATTGACTTCCCCCCAAACTTGCTGGAACGGTGCCTTGGTTCGCCAAAATGCCAGAGCGCCGAAGATCAGCAGCGCGGCGGCGGTCAGCCAGCCGGTGGGCGCGGTGGTGTCTACCGCAAAGCCGAATAGCTGCTTGATCGGGCCATTGGCCGAGTTCAGCGTGATGTGATACAGCATCTCTATCATCATCACGACGCCAGTCAGCACCACCACCGTCGCCAGGCAGACCGCGCACAGCCTGGGCCAGATTCGTCCGAACCGCCCGCTTTTGATCACCCTGAAGTTGAGCATGATCAGGCTGGCAATCCCGCCCGGAGCAAACATCACGATCAGGATGAAAAATACGCCCAGATACAGTTGCCAGGCTTTGGTATAACTGGACAGCATGACCGTCAGGAACACGCCCACTACAGCTCCGATCATCGGCCCGAAGAAAAACCCGATGCCGCCGATGAAGGTAAACAGCAGCACCGCACCCGAGCGTATCAGGCTGACGTTTTCAGCACTGACAATTTCAAAATTGATCGCTGACAGCCCACCGGATACGCCGGCAAAAAAGGCGGACAGGATCAGCGTCAGGTAACGCACCCATTGCGTGTTGAAACCGATGAATTCGGCGCGCTCGGGGTTGTCGCGCACCGCGTTCGCCATCCGGCCCAGCGGGGTTTGCGTGAACGCGAACATGCCGATTGCGCACACGAACAGCCAGAACGCGATCAAGTAGTACACCTGGATCTGCGGCCCGTAGCTGATGCCGAGAAACGGCTCGCCGATGACACGATTGGTGGTGACGCCGCCTTCGCCGCCAAAGAAACCGGGGAACATCAGCGAGCAGGCGAAAACCAGCTCAACGATGCCGAGCGTGATCATCGCAAACGTGGTGCCGGATTTCTTGGTGGTGACGTAGCCAAACAGGATACCGAAAAACATGCCGGCCACGCCGCCTACCAGCGGTATCAGGGTCACCGGGATCGGCAGCTGGCCGCCGCTTGCCAGATTCATCGCATGGATCGCAACGAAGGCGCCGAGACCGGAATAGGCGGCGTGTCCAAAGGACAGCATGCCGCCCTGCCCCAGCAGCATGTTGTAGGACAAGCCGAAAATCATCAGCGTACCCATTTCGCACAGCAGAGAAATGGAAGCTCCCTGCGTAAAGATCAGCGGCGCGACCACCAGCAGCAATGCGAACAGACTCCAGATCAGCCAGCGTCCGAGGTTGAGTGGCTCGAATTTCATCGTCGTAGTCATCCGTTCAACCTTCCCGTGTACCCATCAAGCCTTTGGGCCTGAAAATCAGAATTAGCACCATCAGCAGATAAGGCAGAATTGCTGCGGATTCGGCGATCGTCAGGCTCAGCACCGAATACCCGGGCGTGTCGATACCGATGTCGACGCCCAACAGCGCCAGCAAGCTGTGCAGGGAATAATCGAGCGCGACCGCGTAGGTCTGAATCACGCCGATCAGCAGTGAGGCGAGCAGCGCCCCAGCCAGCGATCCCATCCCGCCAACTACGACCACCACGAAGATGATGCTGCCGACCGTTGCCGCCATATTTGGCTCGGTGACAAATGCGTTGCCGCCGATCACGCCCGCCAGCCCCGCCAGTGCGCAACCACCGCCGAATACCAGCATGAACACCCGCGGCACGTTGTGTCCGAGCGCCTCGACCGCATCCGGGTGGGTCAGCGCGGCCTGGATCACGAGCCCGGTCCGTGTGCGCGTCAGCATCAGATAAATCGCTACCAGCATGACCAGCGCCACCAGCATCATGAAGCCGCGGTAGATGGGAAATGTCGTGGTATAGAGAGTGAACAGGGAGCCATCCAGTTCCGGCGGAATCGGGTAAGGTACCGCGGCGCGCCCCCAAACCAATTGCACCAGCTCGACCACCACATACGATAAGCCGAAAGTAAACAGCAGCTCGGGCACATGGCCGTACTTGTGCACCATGCGCAATCCATAGCGTTCAACCAGCGCACCGATCGCGCCGACAATCAGCGGTGCGATGAAGAGCGCGGGCCAGAATCCCAGCTGCGTACTGGTTGCATAGGCAAAATAGGCCCCCAGCATGTAAAAACTGGCGTGAGCGAAATTCAGCACACCCATCATGCTGAAAATCAACGTCAGGCCGGAAGAAAGCATGAACAGCAAAAGCCCATAGCTCAGGCCGTTCAACAGCGTAATAAGCGTGAATTCCACGAACCATCCCCTTCAACAGGAATCCTGAATCATCGCGCGATTATCGCGGATAGAAAAACAGCGTGGCGCACACGGCACGCCACGCTGGTCAAGGGGATTTACTTGGAGGGGCGTTTCATCTGGCAAGAGGTAGGCTGGGTGCCAACGTACGTGTCGATCTTCTGATCGGTTTTCCAGCCATAGCCGGTGTTTTCCTGATCATACTTGACTGTTTTGCCATCAACCTTGGACCAGGTCGCGATATAGAGAGGCTGCTGCAGTTGGTGGTCGGTCTTGCGCATTTCAACTTCACCGTTCAATGCCTTGACCTTCATGCCTTCCATTGCGAACGCGACCTTGACCGGATCGGTGGATTTGGTGTCCTTGACCGCCTGGCTCAGCATTTCGATCACCGTGTACAGATCCTGGACATAGAAATCATCGTTGTATTTCTTCTTGAAACTCGCTGCGATTTCCTTGCCCGAGAAGGTCTCGTTATTCGGATGCCAGTAAGCGACCTGCATCACCTGACCCGCACCTGCTGCCCCCATCGCCGTCGGCACGCCGGTAGTTCCAGCGTAGTAGGTATAGAACTTCGCGGTTACGCCGGCATCTTTTGCCGCCTTGATCAACAGCGCGAGGTCGGCGCCCCAGTTGCCGGTGATGATGGTGTCGGCGCCGGATGCCTTGATTTTTGCGACATAGGGCGAGAAATCCTTGACCGTGGCGATCGGATGCAGGTCGTCGCCAACGATCTGGACGTCGGGGCGCTTGCGTTTCAGATATTCTTTCGCCGCGCGGGTGACCTGGTGGCCATGCGAATAGTTCTGACCGATGATATAGACCTTCTTGATGTTCGGATCCTTTGCCATGAAGGTCGTCATGGCTTCCATTTTCATATCTGAATTGGCATCGAAACGGAAGTGCCAGAAGCTGCATTTGCTGTTGGTCAGGTCCGGGTCAATTGCCGAATAATTGAGAAATACGATTTCCTTGCCCGGATTGCGTTCGTTGTGCTTGTTGATGGCCTCGATCAGTGCCAGCGCAACCCCCGAGCCATTGCCCTGGGCGACATAACGATAACCCTGATCAATCGCATGCTTCAACTGCGTCAGCGACTCTTGCGGGCTGCCTTTGCCGTCAAACGCGGTAACCTGAACAGTGTTACCGGCACCGGCCCATTGCTCCTTGTTGGCGATCTCTGTGACAAGCTGAAAGGTGTTCAACTGATTCTGACCGATCGGCGCAAACGCCCCGGACATCGTTTCAATCATGGCGATCTTGATGTTCTCTGCCATGGCCAATGGGGCGGACAGCGCTGCGGCGACTGAAGCGGCTAAAACGAGCGGGCGGAATTTGATTGTCATAGGTCTCTCTCTTTATAAGTTATAAGTGAAGGTACAAGCGAAGAGCGTGCTGCAGTTGACAAACTGACCGTTGGTCAGGCGTGGTTTCAGGCGGTAGGTAGTTTATAGTCCTTGAATTGCTCGCGCATTTTGTTTTTCAAGACTTTGCCGGTTGCCCCGATGGGTAGCGCCTCGACGAATGTGACGTCGTCCGGTGTCCACCATTTCGCAATCTTGCCTTCGTAAAACAAGAGCAATTCTTCCTTGGTGATGGTCGCATCCGGCCGCTTGACGACCACCAGCAGCGGCCGTTCATCCCATTTTGGATGGGGAATCCCGATACAGGCGGCCTGTAACACTCCAGGATGCGCCATCGCGATGTTTTCCAGGTCGATGGTGCCAATCCATTCGCCGCCGGATTTGATGACGTCCTTGCTGCGATCGGTGATCTGCATGTAGCCGTCGGCATCGATGGTTGCCACGTCGCCGGTCGGAAACCAGCCATCCTGCAAGACCTCGCCGCCCTCGCCCTTGAAATAACTTCCGATGACCCATGGTCCCTTGACCAGCAAGTTACCATAGGTCTTGCCGTCCCACGGCAATTCCTTGCCGGCGTCATCGACGATCTTCATGTCCACGCCGTAGATTGCGTGTCCTTGTTTTTCCAGCAGCGCTTCCTGCGCTTCGTGTGATAGCTTCAGGTGCTTCGATTGCAGCGTGCCGGCAGTCCCCAGCGGCGACATTTCCGTCATGCCCCAGGCGTGCACCACCTCGACCCCGTACTGGTTACGGAACGTCTTCATCATTGCCGGCGGGCAGGCTGAGCCGCCGATCACCGTGCGCTTGAAGCTCGAGAACCGCAAATTGTTCTGACCGACATAGGTCAACAGGCCGAGCCAGACGGTGGGAACGCCGGCCGACATCGTCACCTGCTCCTGTTCGAACAATTCATATATCGATTTACCGTCCAGAGCCGGACCGGGAAATACCATCTTGGCGCCCGTCAACGGTACCGAATACGGCAAGCCCCAGGCGTTGACGTGAAACATCGGCACCACGGGCAACACCGCATCGCGCGCCGACACGTTCAGCGCGTCCGGCATGGTCGAGGCGTACGAGTGCAGCACGGTGGAACGGTGCGAATACAGTGCGCCTTTCGGGTTGCCGGTGGTGCCCGACGTATAGCACAGACTGGAGGCCGAATTTTCGTCAAAGACCGGCCACTCATAGACGTCTGAACTGGCGTCGATCAAGTCTTCATAGCACAGCAGGTTGGCGATTTTGCTGTTTTGTGGCATATGGGTGCGATCGCACATCGCGATGAAACCCTTGGTGCTCTTGCAGTGTGCAGCGATCGCTTCGACCAGTGGCAGAAAGGTCAGGTCGAAGAACAGGTACTGATCCTCGGCATGATTGACGATGTACGCCATCTGCTCCGGATGCAGACGCGGATTGATGGTATGCAGTACCGCGCCGGAGCCGGAGACCGCGTAGTACGCCTCCATGTGACGATAGCCATTCCAGGCCAGAGTCGCGACCCGCTCGCCGATCTTGACGCCCAGGTTGGCCAGCGCGTTAGCCAATTGGCGCGAACGTCTGTGACAATCACGGTAGGTGTAGCGATGAATGTCGCCTTCCACTCGGCGCGAGACGATATCGTTATCGCCGAAATAGCGGTCGGCGTGCTGAATGATGCTCGAAATCAGCAAAGGCTGATCCATCATCTGGCCCATCAGCGGGCTTTTGGGGTACTGCGCCATCGCGTCTCCTATCTTTATGTTTTGCTGCTTTTGCACAATTTTCGTACGCTCGTACGAAAAAGGTCAATCGTTTTTCATGTTGCCTTGCAATAAATAAATAGCTTATTCGGTCTCTTCCCAGTTTCCTTGTCTTTCGAAGCCATTTCTTTGCCATTACGTGCCATACGTGATTCAGAAAATGTGAGCGAAATTGTCGTCATATCAACACCAAACGCGGCAGCGTCGTATTTTTCGCAGAAACAAGTGCCTTTCCGTATGGCTACCTGACGAACATGTCACGCATGTTTCCGTTCATGCCGACATAATGGAAGAGATGTCCTGGCTTCTGTCAAAATGAAACTGCGATGAGCGTTCGATGTAAACAGATAGTGTCAGCATATCGCGCAGTGCAACCCTGTCAACTTTTTGATATTCGATATCTCCAATTCTGGCCACCTGAAATGACTGTATCGCTTCCTTGCATGACGCCTGAAACTTTGCCGGTAGGCTTTCTCCGCATGCCGTGCGCTCTCCGTTTTAACAGGAAAACCGTATGACCGCGTTCGTCGCAGATCTGAAATTCGAGCACTCGTTCGCGGCTTTGTCTTCGTTGTTTTACACACGGCTTACGCCGGAGCCGCTGCCTGCTCCTTACCTGGTATGCGGCAGCGCGGCCGCGGCGGCGCTGATCGGCCTCGATCCGGCTGCGTTCGCCGGTGATGATTTTCTTCACGCCTTTTCCGGCAATCGCCTACCGTCCGCCGCGCAGCCACTGGCCCAAGTGTATTCGGGCCATCAATTCGGCGTCTGGGCTGGCCAGTTGGGAGATGGCCGCGCGCTGCTGCTGGGCGATCTGGCGGCGCCGGCCTTTGCCCCGGCCGGCCGGTTGGAAGTGCAGTTGAAGGGCTCCGGCCCGACGCCTTACTCGCGCATGGCGGACGGCCGGGCGGTGCTGCGTTCGTCGATTCGCGAATTCCTGTGTTCGGAGGCGATGGCCGCACTCGACATTCCGACTTCACGGGCATTGTGCGTGATCGGCTCCGATCTGCGCGTGATGCGGGAAGAGCCGGAGACCACTGCGGTGGTGACGCGCCTAGCGCCCTCGTTCATCCGTTTCGGCAGCTTCGAGCACTGGTTTTACCACGACAGGAAAGAAGAGCTGCAGGCATTGGCCGATTACGTCATCGACCGCTTTTATCCGGAATTGCGCGGCGAGCGCAATCCCTACCAGGCGTTGCTGCGGGAAGTGACGCGGCGCACCGCGCATCTGATTGCGCGCTGGCAGGCAGTCGGCTTCATGCATGGCGTCATGAACACCGACAACATGTCGATCCTCGGGCTGACCATCGACTACGGCCCCTACGGTTTCATGGAGGCGTTCAACGCCCGCCACATCTGCAACCATACCGATCAGGGCGGGCGCTATGCCTATAACATGCAGCCGCAGATCGGCCGCTGGAACTGCTTTGCGCTGGGCCAGGCACTATTGCCGCTGATCGGTTCGGTGGAGGATACGCAGGCAGCGCTGGAAAGCTACCAGTCCGAATATGCCGATATGTTGGATAACCTGTTGCATGCAAAACTCGGCCTGCGCACGGTGGAAGCCGAGGATGATGGCTTGCTGAACCGGATGTTTGCCTTGATGGAAGCCAATCACGTCGATTTCACCCGCTTTTTCCGGCTGCTGGGCGAACTGCGGCTTGATCAACCGGCGTCCGCAGATTCGGTGCGCGACGAGTTTATCGACCGCGAGGCCTTCGACCGATGGGCGGCGGAATACCGGCAACGACTGCAACGCGAACACAGCAGGGATGACCTGCGCCGGCTTGCAATGCATGCGGTCAACCCCAAATACATTCTGCGCAATTACCTGGCACAAGTCGCCATCGAAAAGGCGCGGCACGGCGATTTTTCCGAAGTGGCAAGATTGCTCAAGGTGCTGGAACGCCCATTCGACGAGCAGCCCGAGCACGCCGCCTATGCCGCTCTGCCGCCGGACTGGGCCAGTCACTTGGAAGTCAGTTGCTCCTCATGATCAGAAGGCGATCCGATGAAACCTGAAAAAATCAGCAAGACCGACGCCGAATGGCGCGCGCAACTGGAGCCGTTCGAATATCAGGTGACGCGCCACGCCGCCACCGAGCCGGCGTTTACCGGCCGTTACTGGGATCATCACGAATCCGGCATCTATGCCTGCGTCTGCTGCGGTACACCGCTGTTTGCCTCCGATGCCAAGTTCGAGTCCGGCTGCGGCTGGCCGAGTTATTTCCGCGCGCTCGACCCGGCCAACGTCAGCGAGCGCATCGACCGCGGCTATGGCATGATGCGTACCGAGATTTTGTGCAACGTCTGCGACGCCCATCTGGGCCATGTGTTTCCGGACGGGCCGCCGCCGACCGGGCTGCGCTACTGCATCAACTCGGCGTCGCTGCGCTTTGCTGCGGACGCCCAACCTGACGTGAAAGAGCCCCAGCAAAAATGAAGTTTCTGTTCGATCTGTTTCCAGTCATCCTGTTTTTCGGAATTTTCAAGTGGGGTGAAGGCAATGTCGACGCCGCCCAGTCATTCGCGGCCGAATATCTGTCCGGCTTCGTTTCGGGCGGAGTAGTAACGGCCGGCCAGGCGCCGATCCTGCTGGCGACCGCGGTGGCCATCGTCGCCACCGTCGCGCAGATCGGCTACCTGTTGTTGCGCTCGAGGAAAGTCGATCCGATGTTGTGGATTTCGCTCGCCATCATCGGTGTGTTCGGCGGCGCCACGATCTACTTCCATAACGAAACCTTCATCAAATGGAAGCCGACCGTCCTCTACTGGTGCTTCGCCGCGGTACTGTTTATCAGCCAGTTTTTTTTCCAGAAAAACCTGATTCGCACCATGATGGAAAAACAGATCGCGCTGCCCGCTCCAGCCTGGCAACGGCTTGGGCTGGCCTGGGTCGCCTTCTTTTGCGTGATGGGGCTGCTGAATTTGTACGTTGCATTCAATTTTTCAACCGGAACCTGGGTGAATTTCAAGTTGTTCGGCGGCATCGGATTGATGTTTGCCTTCGTTATCGCCCAGAGCCTGATGCTGTCAAAATATGTCAAGGATGCTGAATGACCTCCCGGGTTGAACGCATCCGCCAGCGCCTGCTTGAAACTTTGGCGCCGCAGGAGTGTCTGGTAACAGACGAGTCCGCCTTGCATGTCGGTCATGCAGGAGCGGCATCCGGCGGCGGCCACTTTCGGATACGGCTGGTCGCCGCCCGATTTGAAGGGCAAAACCGCTTGGCTCGACACCGCCTGGTGTATCATTATTTGGATGACATGATGCACTCCGAAATCCATGCTCTCGCTCTGGTTGCATTGGCGCCCTCGGAGATCGCGGCTTAAACGTCATTCCAGGTAACTATTATTCAAGCTTCCTTCCAACTCACTTTCCCACTTTAGGATTTCACCATGTATTTAAAACCCGCTCGCTTGCTGGTGGTGCTTGTTGCGGCTGCAGCCTTCCCTGCCCTGGCGCAAAACCTGGCCGTGGTCAACGGCAAACCGGTGCCGTCCTCGCGTGCCGACATGATGGTCAAGCAACTGGCGGCACAAGGACAGGCGGATTCCCCGCAACTGCGCTCGATGATCAAGGAAGAATTGATCAATCGCGAAATCCTGATGCAGGAAGCGAACAAGCTCGGGCTGGGCGACAGCCCCGACGTCAAGGCGCAACTGGAAATGGCGCGGCAGTCGATCGTGATTCGCGCGCTGGTCGCCGATTTCGTCAAGAAACATCCGGTCAAGGATGCCGAGATTCAGGCGGAATACGACAAGTTCAAGGCCCAGGCCGGCGACAAGGAATACCATGCGCGCCACATCCTGGTGGATAAGGAAGAGGACGCCAAGGCCATCATCGCCAAGCTGAAGGCCGGCGCCAAGTTCGAGGATCTAGCCAAGCAATCGAAGGACACCGGCTCCGCAGCCAATGGCGGTGACCTCGACTGGGCAGCGCCGACCTCCTTCGTCAAGCCGTTCTCCGATGCGATGGTCGCCTTGCAAAAAGGACAGATTACCGAAACCCCGGTCAAGTCCCAGTTCGGCTACCACGTGATCAAGCTGGAAGACACGCGCGCCGCCAAGGTGCCGACGCTGGAGGAAGTGAAGCAGCAGATCGCCGAATCGCTGCAGCAGAAAAAGCTGGCTGCCTATCAGGAAGAACTGCGCAGCAAAGCCAAGATTCAGTAAACGCTTTGCGGACGGAAAAAGGCGCTCTGATGAGCGCCTTTTTTATTGCCCTGCTTGCCGCAACTGAAACATAAAAACAGGAGTATATTATTTAAATATACACATTACGGCGGAAATTTGCCATTATCAATGGGAGTATATGATCCTGGTGCAAGTGCTATCCAAGTGCCTGCGGCGTGTAGCCGGCATCGCGGATCGCGCTCTCGATCGCCTTGCCATCGGCGGTGCTCGTGACCTGCACGACATGGCTTTGAACGTCGGCCGTCAGCGTCGCCTGGCTGTCGATCTGCTGGATGGCCTTGGTGATGGTCGCCACGCAATGACCGCAGGTCATGTCTTCCACCTTGAATTGCAACATGTTGATTTCCCGAAGTAAGTTGAAAATGACAATATAAAGCTTCCTATCGGGTCAAGGTCAAGCGTGAATCCCGCTCGATTGCGCTTGACCTTTCCATCAATGGAAGGTTTATGCTGGTTCATCGGCTCAAGTCGGCCATCAACAGGATCAAGACAATGGACGCAATGACGAACACAAACAGCGGGTATGCCGAGCTGGGTTTTGGCATCGAAGGCATGACATGTGCGTCCTGTGTAGCGCGGGTTGAAAAGGCGCTGGGCGCGGTACCGGGGGTGCAGGCGGTCGCGGTCAATCTCGCCACCGAAAAAGCCACGGTGCGCGCCGCCGCCGATGTCACTCTGACCTCATTGTCGGCGGCGGTAGAAAAAGCCGGTTACCAGGTACCGCAGCAAGCGTTCGACCTGGTGATCGATGGCATGACCTGCGCCTCCTGTGTCGGGCGGGTGGAAAAGGCGCTGAAAAAAGTGCCGGGCGTGACGCAGGCGTCGGTCAACCTGGCGACCGAGAAGGCCCACGTGGTCGGCGCGGGTGTGAACGCCGCGACCTTGATCGCCGCGGTCGAGAAAGCCGGCTACCGCGCCAGCCTGGCCGCGGAAAGCGCTGCCGCCGCCAAGGAAAAAGCCGGCTGGCCCAGTTGGTGGCCGGTGGCGGCCGCGGCCTTGCTCAGCCTGCCGCTGGTGGCGCCGATGCTGGGCATGCCGTTCGGCTTCGACTGGATGCTGCCCGGCTGGCTGCAACTGGCGCTGGCGACGCCGGTGCAATTCTGGCTCGGCGCCCGCTTTTACCGCGCCGGCTGGAAGGCGCTGTTGGCCAAGAGCGGCAACATGGACCTGCTGGTTGCGCTCGGCACCAGCGCCGCCTACGGGCTTTCGCTGTACCTGCTGCTGGCGCATGGCGAGCACGCCGGCATGCACCTGTATTTCGAATCCTCGGCGGTGGTGATCACGCTGGTCTTGCTCGGCAAATGGCTGGAAGCGCGCGCCAAGCGCCAGACCGTGGCGGCAATTCGGGCGCTGGAGTCGCTGCGCGCGCCATTCGCGATGGTGCGCCGCGACGGCGGCGAGCGGCAGGTGCCGCTGGATCAGGTGCGGCTGGGGGATGTCGTGATCGTACGCCCGGGCGAGCGGGTGCCGGTCGATGGCCGGGTGCTCGAAGGCAGCAGCCACCTGGACGAGGCGCTCTTGACCGGCGAAAGCCTGCCGGTGGCAAAACACGCCGGCGATGCCGTCACCGGCGGCGCGATCAATGCCGAAGGCGTGCTGGTGATCGAGGCGACCGCCGTCGGCGGCGCCACCATGCTGTCGCAGATCATCCGGCTGGTGGAAGAGGCGCAAGCGGTCAAGGCCCCGATCCAGCGCCTGGTGGACCGGGTCAGCGCGGTGTTCGTGCCGGCCGTGCTGCTGGTGTCCGCCCTCACCTTCGTCGCCTGGGGCCTGCTGACCGGCGACTGGCAAAGCGCGCTGCTGAACGCGGTGGCGGTACAGGTGATCGCCTGCCCATGCGCGCTTGGCCTGGCGACGCCAGCTTCGATCATGGTCGGCACCGGCGTCGCCGCCCGCTACGGCATCCTGATCAAGGACGCCGAAGCCTTGGAAACCGCGCATGCGGTCACCACCGTCGCCTTCGACAAGACCGGCACCCTGACCGAGGGCAAGCCGGCGCTGGTCGCGCTTGAGCGCCCGGCTGCCGACGACGATGAAACGCGCATCCTGGCGCTGGCGGCGGCGGTCCAGCGATACAGCGACCACCCGCTGGCAAAAGCGGTGCTGCAGCAGGCAGCGGCGCGCGGCATCGCCATCCCGGCAGCAGCTGCCGCCAAGGCGCTGGCCGGGCGCGGCGTGCAGGCGCAAGTGGGCGAAATCAGCGCCTATCTCGGTAACCGGCGCCTGATGGATGAAATCGGCGTCGTCACGGCGGTGCTGGAGCCGGTCGCGGCGCAACACGAAAACGCCGGGCGTACCGTGTCCTGGCTGGCGTTGCAAAACGCAGACGGCCTGCACTTGGTTGGCCTGCTGGCGTTCGGCGACACGATCAAGGTGACGGCGTCGGAAGCGGTGGCGCGTCTGGTGGAAATCGGAGTCAAGCCGGTGATGCTGACCGGCGACAATCCGGGCAGCGCGCAGGCGGTGGCCTCGGCGCTCGGCATCGCCGAGTACCATGCGGAAGTGCTGCCGGCCGACAAGGCGGCAATAGTCGCCGGTCTGCAGGGTGGCGGCCAGGTGGTAGCGATGGTCGGCGACGGCATCAACGACGCGCCGGCGCTGGCGGCGGCCAACATCGGCATTGCGGTCGCCAGCGGCACCGACGTCGCGATGCACGCGGCCGGCATCACGCTGATGCGGGGCGACCCGCGGCTGGTGGCGGACGCAATCGATATCTCGCACCGCACTTACCGCAAGATCCGGCAGAATCTCGGCTGGGCCTTCGTCTACAACATCGTCGGCATCCCGCTGGCGGCGTTCGGCTACCTGAATCCGGTGATCGCCGGCGCCGCGATGGCGTTCAGCAGCGTCAGCGTGGTGACCAACGCCCTGCTGTTGCGGCGCTGGAAGCCGCACACCAATCCGGGAGCGCAACCATGAATACCAGCATGAATATCGGCCAGGCGGCGGATGCTTCCGGCGTCACCGCGAAAATGATCCGCTACTACGAAAGCATCGGCCTGATCGCATCGGCCAACCGCAGCGATGCCGGCTACCGCAAGTACGGCGACAAGGAAGTCCAGATCCTGCGCTTCATCAAGCGCTCGCGCGATCTCGGCTTTTCGCTGGAACGCATCAAGACGCTGCTCGGCCTGTGGGATGACCGCTCGCGCCAGAGTGCCGACGTCAAACAGTTGGCGCGGCAATACATCCAGGAGCTGGACCGAGACATCGCCAAGTTGCAGTCGATCCGCGACCAGTTGCAGCACCTGACCGACTGCTGCCACGGCGACAGCCGGCCGGACTGCCCGATCATCGACGATCTGGCGCAAAGCATGTCCTGAGCTCCGGCGCCGCTCCTGCTCAAAATCGAATGGGTATATTAAAAACTTCGCCAGATCGTGGCGGGAATCAAGCCTCTATATAAGGAGTATATGATTCCGGCGGCACCCTGCAAGCGATCCGTCAGCCAACCCACTTGCGGGCATTGCGGAACATCCGCATCCACGGCGAATCCTCGCCCCACTCTTTCGGATGCCAGGAATTCTGCACCGTGCGGAACACCCGTTCGGCGTGCGGCATCAGGACCGTGAAGCGGCCATCCGCCGTCGTCACCGAAGTGATGCCCTGCGGCGAGCCATTCGGGTTGTACGGATAGGTTTCGCTGATCTGGCCGCGGTTGTCGACGAAGCGCATCGCCACCAGCGCTTCACCGATGTCGCCGGTTTGCGAGAAATCGGCATAGCCCTCGCCGTGCGCGATCGCGATCGCGCTTTGCGTGCCGGCCATGCCGTCGAAGAAGATCGATGGTGAATCCGTCACCTCGACCATCGAGAAGCGCGCCTCGAAGCGCTCCGACTTGTTGCGCGTGAATTTCGGCCAGGCTTGCGCGCCGGGAATGATCGATTTCAGGTTGCTCATCATCTGGCAGCCGTTGCACACGCCGAGCGCGAAGGTGTCGCCGCGACGGAAGAAGCCGGCGAACTGCTCGGTCAGCGCGGCGTTGAACAGGATGGTCTTGGCCCAGCCCTCGCCCGCGCCCAGCACGTCGCCGTACGAGAAGCCGCCGACCGCGATCAAGCCCTTGAACTGGTCGAGCCGGGCGCGGCCGGCGATCAGGTCGCTCATGTGCACATCGACCGCCTCGAAACCCGAGCGGTGCATCACATACGCGGTTTCGACATGCGAATTGACGCCCTGCTCGCGCAGGATCGCCACCCGCGGCCGGGCGCCGCCGGCGATAAACGGCGCGGCAACGTCTTGCTGCGGATCGAAGGAGAGCTTCGGCGTGATGCCGGGATCGGCCGCGTCCAGGATGCGCTCGTACTCGGCGTCGGCATGCTCCGGGTTGTCGCGCAGGCGCGCGATTTGCCAACTGGTGCTGCTCCACAGGCGCTGCAGGTCGGTGCGCGGCTGATGGTAGATGACGCGGCCGTCGCGCGTGAACTCGATCTGGTCGCGCGCGTTCGGCTTGCCGATGATGTGGCTGTGCGCGCCCAGATCGAAGCTGCGCAGCACGTTCATCACGTCCGAGCGCTGTTCCATCCGCACCTGGATCACCGCCCCCAGCTCTTCGGAAAACAAGGCGCGCAGGCTCATTTCCTCGCGCCGGGCGCCGATCTGTGTTGCCCAGTTCTTGGCGTCGCCCCAGTCCTCGGTGTCCGACATGGCCAGGATGTCCAGGTGCACCGAGACGCCGCAGCGGCCGGCGAACGCCATCTCGCACAGCGTGACGAACAGCCCGCCGTCGGAGCGGTCGTGGTAGGCCAGCAGCTTGCCGTCGGCGTTCAGGCGCTGGATCGCGGCGAAGAAATTCTTCAGGTCTTGCGGATGATCCAGATCCGGCGCGTCATTGCCGATCTGGCCGCTGACCTGCGCTGCCGCCGAAGCGCCCAGGCGGTTCCTGCCGCGCCCGAGGTCGATCAGGATCAGCGAGGTTTCGCCGGCATCGGTTTGCAACTGCGGAGTCAGCGTGCGCCGCACGTCGGTGACCGGCGCGAAGGCCGAGACGATCAGCGATACCGGCGCCTGCACCGCCTTGTCAGCGCCGTCCTCGTTCCAGGTGGTGCGCATCGACAGCGAATCCTTGCCGACCGGAATGCTGATGCCGAGCGCCGGACACAACTCCATGCCGACCGCTTGCACGGTGTCGAACAGGGCCGCATCCTGCCCCGGCTGGCCGCAGGCCGCCATCCAGTTGGCCGACAGCTTGACCGCCGACAGATCGGCGATCGGCGCCGCCGCGATGTTGGTCAGCGCCTCGCCCACCGCCATCCGGCCCGAGGCGGCGGCGTCGATCACCGCCAGCGGCGTGCGCTCGCCCATCGCCATCGCCTCGCCCAGATAGCCGGAAAAACTCATCGTCGTCACCGCGCAATCGGCCACCGGCACCTGCCACGGCCCCACCATCTGGTCGCGCACCGACATGCCGCCGACGGTACGATCGCCGATCGTGACCAGGAAGGATTTGTCGCCCACCGTCGGCAGGCGCAGTATGCGCCGCGACAGCCGTACCAGGCCCAGATCGCCCAACTGCAACGACGGCAGGTCGCTGGCCACACGTGTCACGTCGCGCTGCATCTTCGGCGGCTTGCCCAGCAACACCTCCATCGGCATGTCGACCGGAGCATTGCCATGCTGCGGATCGACCAGCTTCAGTTGCCGCTCCTCGGTGGCGGTGCCGACCACCGCGAACGGGCAGCGCTCGCGCTGGCACAGATACTCGAACAGCGGCAGGCTGTCCGGCGCGATCGCCAGCACGTAACGCTCCTGCGACTCGTTGCTCCAGATTTCCTTGGGCGCCATGCCGCTCTCTTCCAGCGGGATCTTGCGCAAGTCGAAAATGGCGCCCCGTTTGGCGTCGTTGGTGATTTCCGGGAAGGCGTTCGACAGCCCGCCGGCGCCGACGTCGTGGATCGACAGGATCGGGTTTTCCGTGCCCATCGCCCAGCAGGCGTTGATCACTTCCTGCGCGCGCCGCTCCATTTCCGGATTGCCGCGCTGCACCGAATCGAAATCGAGGTCGGCGGTATTGCTGCCGGTCGCCATCGACGACGCCGCGCTGCCGCCCATGCCGATGCGCATGCCGGGGCCGCCCAGTTGCAGCAGCAGGCTGCCGACCGGCAGATCGTGCTTCTTCGTGTGCCGGTCGGAGATATTGCCGATGCCGCCGGCGATCATGATCGGCTTGTGATAGCCGTACACGGTGCCGCCGACGTTCTGCTCATAGGTGCGGAAATAGCCGCCCAGGTTGGGGCGGCCGAATTCGTTGTTGAAGGCGGCGCCGCCGATCGGCCCTTCGATCATGATCTGCAATGGCGACGCGATGCGTTCCGGCTTGCCGTAAGGGCCGGCGGCCTCGCCCTGCGCGCCGGCGCGAGTGACGTCGGCGGCGTTTTCCCACGGCTGCAACGCATCCGGCAACATCAGGTTGGAAACGGTGAATCCGGTCAGCCCGGCCTTCGGCCTGGCGCCGCGTCCGGTCGCGCCCTCGTCGCGGATTTCGCCGCCGGCGCCGGTGGAGGCGCCCGGGAACGGCGAGATCGCGGTCGGGTGGTTATGCGTTTCGACCTTCATCAGGATGTGCGTCAGTTCTTCCGTCGCCTGGTACGCATTGCCTTGCGCCGCGCCGCGCGGATAGAAGCGCTCGACGCTGGCGCCTTCGATCACCGACGAGTTGTCGCTGTAGGCGACGATGGTGCCCTTCGGCTGCAACTGGTGGGTGTTCCTGATCATCGCGAACAGCGACTTGTCCTGCTGCTCGCCGTCGATGATCCAGTCGGCGTTGAAAATCTTGTGGCGGCAGTGTTCGCTGTTGGCCTGGGCGAACATCATCAGCTCGACGTCGGTCGGATTGCGTTCGGCGCGCCGGAATGCCTCGGTCAGATAATCGATTTCGTCGTCCGACAGCGCCAACCCGAGGCTGCGGTTGGCCTGCTCCAGCGCCGCCTTGCCGCCGCCCAGCAGATCGATCAAGGCCAGCGGCTTGGCGTCCAGGTGCTGGAACAGGCCGGCTGCCTGCTGCGGATCGCGCAGCACTGTCTCGGTCATGCGGTCGTGCAGCAAGCTCGCAGCCGCCGTCAGCTCGGCCTCGGACAGCTTCTTGGCACCGCCCAGCAGGCCGGGTTTCAGTTGAAAGTAATACACTACGCCGCGCTCGATGCGCCGGATGGCGCCCATGCCGCAGTTGTGGGCGATGTCGGTGGCCTTGCTGGCCCACGGTGAAATGGTGCCGAAACGCGGGATCACCGCCAGTTGCTCGCCCTCCTCGCTGCCGGCGAACGGTTCGCCATATTCGAGCAAGGCGCGCAGCCGTGCCACATCGTCGTCGGACGGCGTCGCCGCGGCATCGATGAAGTGATAAAAGCGCGCCGTTACGCCGACTATGGCGGGCGCCACGGCTTGCAATCGGGACAACAGGGAACTCGTGCGGAAAGTGGAAAGAGCGTTGGAGCCCGGCAAAATCAGCATGGTGGCAGGAGAAATGATGCAGCGCGGCTGCGGGTGAAATGATGGCGCGATTATACCGCGACGCACCATGCTGCCGCCCGACCGGCGCCACGCTTCAGTTCAGGAACACCGTGCTATCGCCGACTCGCCGATGGGCGACGAATTGCGCGAAATAAGCGCTGGTGCCGAACTCCTGCAGATGCCGGTCCAGCACCACCACGGCGACGCGCTGCTGCGACAGAATTTGGGTGAACTGGGCCGACGACAGCATGACCGGATTGCCGAGGCGCAGACGATTACCCCAGAACAGGTCGGCACTGACGCTATCGATCACCGGAACCGCTTGCTTCAGGTAAAACGGCAGCGAGGACAATTCCTCGAAACTGCGGTACAGATAGACTTGGCGCCCCGCCTGTTGCTGCAGATACTGGGCCAGCGGGCGGGCCGACACCTGCGGCTCCAGCGGCACGATGGCAACTGCCAGCGCCGCCGTGATCAGCGCCGGCAGCGCCAGGTAGGACAGGATACCGATTCGGAAAGAACGCCAGGCGAGCAGCGCCGCGGCCAGCGCCAGCAGGGCCAGCGACGCGAGTCCGAGCACGGTGAATTGCTGCTGGCCGAGGCCGAGAAACAAGAGCGGGTGCTGCGCCGCCGGTTCCACCTCATGCGTGGCGAATGCCAGGGCGAGTGCCGCGGCGCCGATGCCGATCAGCACGCCCGGCAAGGCGCGCAACCGGGGCCGCAGGAAGTCGCGTTCTTCCAGGGCCAACGCCAGATGCAGTGCGGCGAACGGCATCACTGTCACCAGGTAGTAATTGGCCTTGGCGCTGGAAATCGAAAAAAAGGCCAGCGGCAAGAGCCACGCTAGCAGCAGAAAGCGCGGCAGCGCCGGCGCGACGGAGGTCCCCATCCTGCGTGTCAACAGCGCCGGCAGCAGAAACGACCACGGGAATAAATAGATCACCATGCGCGGCAGGTAATACCACCAGGGGCCGGCATAATAATCATGCGGCTCGCGCTGGCCGAGGAAGCGCAACACATGCTCATTGACGAAATAAAACCAGGCGAATGCCGGTTCGACCAGGCTGGCCGCCAGATGCCAGGGTGCAGCGATGATGAAAAACACCGCCAGCGCGCGCCATTCGAACCATTTGGCGCAGCCGCGCACGAATTCGCGCGGCGACCGGGCGCTACAGAAGTCGAACGCGAGCGCCACCAGCCCAAACAGGATCAGCGCGACAAAACCCTTGGCCAGCAGCGCCAGCGCCAGCAAGGCGTAGGCGGCCCGCAGCCGGCGCGGCTGACCTTCCATCAGAGACTGATACGCCAGCATCAGCGCCGCCGCCAGCAGCGCGGTCAGCAGCATGTCGAACATCAGCGCGCGCGACATCGCGAAGACGCCCAAGCCGGTGGCGAACATCAGCGCCGCCAGCCGGCCCGCCTGCGGCCGCCGGACGGTCTTGCCGAACCAGAGCAGCAGCGCCACGCAGGCCAGCGACGACAGCGCTGGCACCAGGCGCGCGCTCCATTCCGATTCTCCGAACAGCAGAAACGACAGCGCGGTCAGCCAATACAGGAGCGGCGGCTTTTCCATGTATGGCAAGCCGTTCAGGTGCGGGATGATCCATCCGCGCCAATCGCCGGCAGCGATCATCTCGCGCGGAATTTCCGCGTACAGGCCTTCGTTGTTGTTCAACAGGCCGTAGCTGCCAAGGCCAATCAGCACCGACGCCAGCGCAACGGCCCATACCAGCCAGAGCGGAATCAAAAACGGGGAAGAGGCAGGAGAGCGGGCGGCTGGCATTCGGGGTAGGGACGCGCAGGTGGCGCAGGGAAATTTTGCTGCGCATTTTCGCACGAGAACAGCAGTTTCCAAATTCCTGCCTGGTGTCCCGCACACGCCGGCGACCGCTCTACTGCCCCAGAAACTCCGCCAGCGGCTGCATGCCCTCTATATGTTCGGAGACGACCTTGAAGATGAAGATCAGCGGGATACCGAGCAACAGGCCGGAAATTCCCCACAGCCAGCCCCAGAACAGCAAGCCGACAAACACCGCGGCAGCATTCATTTTCGCAATGCGGCCGGTCATCCAGGTGGTGACGAAGGTGCCGACCAAGGTCGCTATGCCAAGCGAAATACCGATCACCAGCAGCAGCATCGAAAATGTCCCGAACTGCATGAAGGCCGCCAGGCCGATGGCGCCGGCGGTTAGCAAGGGCCCGAAATACGGAATCACGTGCAAGAACCCGGCGGCCACCGCCCACGCCCCGGCGTTTTCGACTCCCAGCAGGCGCAGCGCGCCCCACATCAATACGCTCAGCAATCCATTTGTGACCAGCAGCATGAACATGTACTTCTGGACCGAGGCGTTGATGTCATTCAGGAGGTTGACGGTGATTTTTTTCGACGACAGCGATGGCCCGGTCAGCCTGACCAGCTTGCGCTTGAAAATGTCGCCGGAGGCAAGGATGAAAAACACCAGGAAAATCACTACCAAGATCTGCCCCATGAGCGTCAGCGCGCCAACCGAGCCGGCCAACAGCCAGTTGCCGAGACTGAACGGCGGCGCTGGCACAGCAGGCGGCGCCGCCTTGCGCGCGCCGGTTGCCTGGCTGGCGGCGCGCTCGATTTCAGTGGCGGCAGCCTGCATCCGCTCCAGCGTGTCGTTCTTGCCGCCGCGGATCTTGATCAAGGCTTTCGATAATTTTTGCGTGGCCATTGGCAACTGGTCGACGATAGCCTGGAATTCGACGCGCAGCGAATTGACCGCTGCTGCCGCTCCGCCAAGAACGATCGCCATCACCAGCACCACCGCCAGCAAACGCGGCAGCCGGATGCCTTCCAGCCAGACGATCAACGGATTCAGGGTGTAGGCGATCAGTATCCCGAATACCAGCGGGACCAGGAATGCCTGCGCCCACTGCAAGGCGAACACCAGCGCCACCGTGGCCAGAATCGCCAGCGACAGGCCGCGCGCATCGACGTGCACGCGCGGCGCGGCAAGCCCCGGATCGCCCGGAGTGAAGATCGGAAGCTGCTCGGGTGTTTCGGTCTTTTCCACCGCTGGGGAAATCGCGGGCGACGCAGGTTCTCGTTCGGGAATCGGCATGGACGTGTCAGTCGGTGCGGGTGCTGGCCGATCCCGGATGCAGACCGCAATCATGCGCCTGAACGTGATTCAGGCATGGACAACCGAAGTTAGCCATGCCTGAAGGATGCCGACGGCGGCTTGCGGTCATCAATGCAGCCTTACTTCGGTTTGACCGCCATCGCGTTTTTCACCGATTTCACCCCCGCGACCCCGCGCGCAACCTGCACCGCCTTGCCGATGTCGCTCTCGGAGCTGACGAAGCCGCTCAACTGAACCACCCCCTTGAAGGTCTCGACATTGATCTCGGTGGCTTTCAAGGTCGGATCGTTGACGATGGCTGCCTTGACCTTGGCCGTGATCACCGTATCGTCGATATACTCGCCGGTCCCTTCCTTCTGCGGACTGGAAGCGCAGCCCGCGACGGCGAGCAGGCAGAGCGCGAAAAAGAAAGTGCTGAAGCGCTGGGTAAATTTCGTCATCATGTTCTCCTTGGAAAATAGCCGAAGTAATTCGATATCACGCCACTCGTTCGTCTTGCATGGAGGGCGCGGATGCGGAGTTCGATGTCAACAAGCGGCACTTCTTAGCCGTTTGCAACACAAGTTCGATGGGCAACCCCACCTTTGGTTCCTTTTTATTAAAATATTTCAGATTCGGAGTTGTTCCAAAACAAGAGTTGTTGCGCACGCCCCCGGTCGGCGTGCGAATCTGAACTATGGCAGACTCGGGGCTCTTCGGCCTGGGCGCCGGCCGAGCCAATCTCCAGCCTTTTTCGTGGTTTTTTTATTCATGGTGCAAGCAAGTGGCGGAACAACAAATAAAAATACAAAAGCAGGTAGTCGTGGTCGGCGGCGGCGTGATCGGCATCTGCAGCGCCTACTTTCTCGCTGCGGCGGGACATGAAGTGGCGGTGATCGAGCGGCGCGCCAGCGTTGCCGAGGAAGCCAGTTTCGGCAATGCCGGCATCATCGCGCCAGGATATGTGGCGCCATGGGCAAGCCCGGGGATGCCGTCGAGAATCCTGTCGTCCCTGTTCAAGCCGGACGCCTTGAGCTTTCGGCCAGGCGGCAACCGCGCCCTGTGGCGCTGGCTGCGCAAATGCCTGCCGGAGTGCGAGGCGGAGCGTTATCTGCTCAACCGCGAGCGTATGCGGCGCCTGGCTGCCTACAGCCAGCACGTGCTGCATGACTTGCTGGGCCTGCATCAACTGGAGTACGAAAACACCCTCGGCGTACTGCAATTGTTCCGCACTGCCCAGGACTTGGAGTTGAACGCGCCCACGCGCGCCTTGCTCGCGGAACAGGGCATCGCCCACGAACTGCTGGATGGCGCCGCCGCGCGTCGCATGGAGCCGGCGCTGGCACCCGACGCGCCGCTGGCCGGGGCCCTGCACTTGCCGGATGGCGAAGCCGGCAACTGCCCCTTGTTTGCCAAGCAACTGCGGCAGGTCGCGCAATCGATGGGCGTCCAATTCCATTTTCAGGTGGACGTCGATGCCATCGTGCCGCAAGGCGAGCGCATCGGCTTGCGCATCGGCGACGAAGTCCTCGGCGCCGACGCCGTGGTGCTGGCCGCTGGCGCCGACAGCGCGCGATTGCTGCGCCCGCTCAGCATGGAAGTGCCGCTATACCCGGTCAAGGGCTATTCGATCACCGTACCAATCAGGAATTTTGAGGCCGCGCCGCTGGCGGCGGTGCTGGACGAAACCTACCAGGCGGCCATCACGCGCATGGGGAACAGGGTGCGCATCGCCGGCCTGGTCGAGCTCGGTGCCTCTCACCCGGGCGGCGCCGAACGCGCCTTGCGCATGCTGAGCAGGCTGGGCGATGATTGGTTCCCTGGCGCCGCCAGTTATCAGGCGGCCACGCCATGGAGCGGCGTCTATCCGATGCTGCCGGAGGGCGCGCCGCTGCTTGGCGCCACCCGCATCAAGAACCTGTTTCTGAATATCGGCCACGGCGCGGCCGGCTGGGCGATGGCGGCCGGCAGCGGCAAGATCCTGGCTGACCTGATGTCGCACCGGCCGCCCGAGATCGACCTCGATGGCCTGACCCTGGCGCGCTATGGATAAGGTCGATTGCGTGGTGGTCGGCGCCGGCGTGGTCGGGCTGGCGGTGGCACGCGCGCTGGCGTGGGCCGGGCGCGAGGTGCTGGTGCTCGAACGGCAGCCGGGAATCGGTATGGAAACCAGTTCGCGCAATAGCGAGGTGCTGCACGCCGGCCTGTACTATCCGACCAGCAGCCTGAAGGCGCGGCTGTGCCTGGCCGGGCGCGCCGCGCTGGTGCGCTATTGCGCCGAGCGCGGGGTCGCGCACCGGCTGTGCGGCAAGCTGATCGTGGCCACCGCCGAGGCGCAGCACGCCACGCTGCGGCAAATCGAACGGCAGGCGCGCGCCAACGGCTGCAGCGAAGTAACGGCGCTGAGCGCCGACCAGGCCAAGGCTCTGGAGCCGGCCTTGTCGTGCATCGCCGCGCTGCATTCGCCGCTGAGCGGCATCATCGACAGCCACGCCTACATGCTGGCGCTGGAGGGCGATGCCGAGCACGCCGGTGCCCTGTTTGCCTTCAATAGCGAGTTGCTGAACGCGCAGACGAGCTCGGGCGGCATCGTGCTGCGCATCGCCAATCCCGATGCGGAACTGGAGCTGCAGGTGAATTTGCTGCTCAACTGCGCCGGGCTGCAGGCGCCGGCGCTGGCGCGCCGCATCTGCGGCCTTGACTGCAACACGCTGCCAACTGCCTGGTTTGCCAAGGGGAGTTATTTCTCGCTGGCGGGCCCCTCACCCTTTTCCCGTCTGATTTATCCGGTGCCGGAAGCGGGCGGACTGGGCGTGCATCTGACGCTCGACCTCGCGGGCCGCGCCCGTTTCGGGCCCGATGTTGAATGGCTGGATGACACCGCGCAGCCGTTCGACTACGCCGTCGATTTGCGCCGCGCCGCAAAATTCGAAGCGGCGATCCGCGCCTATTGGCCCGACTTGCCGGCCGCCGCCTTGCAGCCGGCCTATGCCGGCATCCGGCCGAAGGTCAGCGGCCCCGGCATGCCGGCCGCTGACTTCCGGTTTGCCGCGCACCGCAATCCGTACTATCTCGGCCTGTACGGCATCGAGTCGCCAGGCCTGACGGCCTCGCTGGCGATCGGCGAACACGTGCTGAAAATCGTCTCCGGCAGTTTGCCGGAATTGCCTTCGCCTTGATCCGCCGGCCAAGGCCGCGCCGGCGCTGGCCATGCTGATGCCATGCGCGCGCTCAAATTGCCGAGTTTGCCTGAGCAGCAAAGCTCGCATCCACTGGCCCTTTCGAATGCGCGCGGCACGATTCGCCGGTGCAATTGCCGATTGAGTAAAAGCGCGATTGGCGCTACGCTAAACTGCTGCTGCCCGATCCTTCCAGCGGCGCGCCTTGCCTCTACCCGCCCCACACCATGAGCGCACTCTATTCCGTCTCCGAAATCCGCACCGTCGAGCAAGCCGCGCTTGCTGGTTTGCCGCCCGGCACCTTGATGCAGCGGGCCGGCCAGGCGGCGGCTGCGCTGGCCCGCACGCTGCTCGCGGATGCCGCCGGCAATTCCAGAATCCTGCTCCTGGCCGGCCCCGGTAATAACGGCGGCGACGCGCTGGAAGCCGCTGCCCGCCTGGCGCGAGCCGGGCTGGAGCCGCATGTGCTGCGCTACGCCGGAGCGCAGGCGCCTTCCGCCGATTGCGCGCTGGCGCTGGCGCATGCAGAAGACAGCGGCGTTCGTTTCATCGAGCCATCGGAGTTGCCGGCGCTGGCGGCCAGCGATTGGGCGCTGGTGATCGACGGCCTGTTCGGTATCGGCTTGGTCCGTCCGCTGGCCGGCGCGCCGGGCGCGGCGGTGAACTACGTGAATACCCTCTCCTGCCCGGTGCTGGCGCTGGATGTGCCAAGTGGATTGAATGCCGATACCGGCAACGTGGTCGGCAAGGATGGCGGCGGCCTGGCGGTCCGGGCCACGCATACGCTCACCTTCATTGGCGACAAGCCGGGACTGCATACCGCCGATGGCCGCGACTATGTCGGACTGGTTCAGGTGGCCGACCTGGGCGTCGAGCGCGCTCTGTTCCCGGTGGCGCAGGCGCGCCTGAATGCGCCGGAATTGTTTGCCAACTGGCTGCGCCCGCGACGGCAGAATTCGCACAAGGGCAACTACGGCGACCTTGCGGTGGTTGGCGGCGCGCACGGCATGTGCGGGGCTCCGCTGCTCGCCGCGCGCGCCGCCCTGCACTGCGGTGCCGGCCGCGTATTCATCGGTTTCCTGGAGCAGGCGGCCGCATTCGATGATGTCCATCCCGAGCTGATGTGCCGGCGCGCTCAGGATCTGGATTTTTCCGCCCTGACGCTGGCGATCGGCCCCGGTCTTGGCGACTCGCGCCTGGCGCACGATGTGCTGGCGCGCGCGCTGGGAGCGAATACGCCGCTGGTGATCGACGCCGACGCGCTGAACCTGATCGCGGCCGAGCCCGGCTTGCAGCAAAAATTGCGGCAGCGCCGCGCCAACGCGCTGCTGACCCCGCATCCGCTGGAAGCGGCCCGCCTATTGGGCGTAACCGCCGGCGCAGTGCAGGCCGACCGGCTCGGCGCGGCGCGCGCGCTGGCACGCCAATTCAACGCCACGGTGGTGCTGAAAGGCTCCGGCAGCGTCATCGCGGAAAGCGGCGGCATGGCCACCATCAACCCGACCGGTAATCCGGCGCTGGCCAGCGCCGGCACCGGGGACGTGCTGTCCGGCGTCTGTGGTGCCTTGCTGGCCCAGGGCTGGCCGCCGGCTCCGGCCGCGTGGGCCGCGGTATGGCTGCATGGAACCGCCGCCGACCAGTTGGTCGCGCAAGGCGTGGGGCCAGTCGGCCTGACCGCGAGCGAACTGATACCGGCAATCCGCGCCAGCCTGAATCAGGCGATCAGGAACTGCGCGAAGTGAGCGAAAAGTAAAAATACAAGGAGTATGGCTAAAAATAAGCCATTTTCCGCCTTATCTATTTACCAGCTAAAAAATGCTCCAGGCAGTATGAAATTCCGGCGAGGAGAATCAAAGTAGCCGGCCAGCCGCCAGCGTAATTGTCCGCTGACAGCGTGCCGCAATCTCCGCTTCATGCGTGACCAGCACCAGGGTCGAGCCGCGTTCCTGGTTCAGGTCAAACATCAGTTGCATCACCGTTTCTCCGGATGCGGCGTCCAGGCTGCCGGTCGGTTCGTCCGCTAGCAACAGCGGCGGTTCGGTGACGAAGGCGCGCGCCAGCGCCACCCGCTGCTGTTCGCCGCCCGACAGGTACTTCGGATAATGCCTGAGGCGGCTGGCGAGGCCGACCCGCTCCAGCATCCCGGTGGCCTTGGCCTGCGCCGCGCGTTCGCCGCGCAATTCCAGCGGCAGCATCACGTTTTCCAGTGCCGTCAGATGCGCCAGCAGCTGGAACGACTGGAACACGAATCCAAGCCGCTGCTTGCGCAACTCGGCGCGGCCATCCTCGTCCAATGCAAAGATATCGATACCGCCGATTTTGACGGTGCCCTCCGACGGCGTATCGAGGCCGGCCAGCAGCCCGAGCAAGGTCGATTTGCCCGAACCGGAGGCGCCGACAATTGCCAGCGTGGCACCAGTCGGCACGGTAAAATCGATGTCCTGCAGGATGGTCAGCGTGCCGCTGGCATCGGCGACGCGCTTGGTGAGATGGCGTACTTCGATAGCAGCAGTTTGTGATGAAAGTTCAGGCGTGGAGAATTCAGGCATGCAGCATCGTCAGGTGAAATGGGTTGGATTGGCAAACGCGTGGCCGGGCGTGCTGCTGCTCCTGCTGGCCCTGTTTTCGGCGAACGCCCATTCTGCATCAAAAACCGTGCTTGTGCTGGGTGACAGCCTGTCGGCCGAATACGGCCTGGCGCGCGCTTCGGGCTGGGTAAGGCTGCTGGAGCAACGCCTGAAGGCGGAGAATATCAATGCCAGCGTGGTCAACGCCAGCATCAGCGGCGAGACCACGAGTGGCGGCCGCACTCGCCTGCCGGCGCTGCTGGCGCAGCATCATCCGCAAATCGTCCTGATCGAACTCGGCGCCAATGATGCCCTGCGCGGCCTGGCGCTGGATGCGACGGAAGCCAATTTGCGCGCGCTGATCTCGCTGGCGCAGAAAGCCGGGGCCAGAACGCTATTGGTTGGTATGCAGATTCCACCCAATTACGGCCGCGCTTACGCCGACGGCTTCGCCACGCTGTATCCCCGCCTGGCCAAGGAAACCCGCTCCGCGCTGGTGCCGTTTTTCCTGCAGGGGATTGCCGATCAGCCGGCCATGTTCCAGGCCGATCGCCTGCATCCGACCGCGCAAGCGCAGCCAGCGTTGCTGGAGAATGTCTGGCCGTACCTGAAACCGCTTTTCCTGAAGTGAATCAATGAAATTTCCCGCCCTGCTGAGCTTTTCTGAAATCCTGCCGCAACTCGATCGTTTCGACAGCATCATCGATACCCGCAGTCCATCCGAATTCGCCGAAGACCATCTGCCCGGCGCGATCAACTGCCCAGTGCTGGACGACGACGGGCGCAAACGGGTCGGCACGCTGTACAAGCAGGTCAATCCGTTCGAAGCGAAAAAGGTCGGCGCCGCCATCGTCGCGCGCAACATCGCGCACCATATCGACACCCAATTCATGGCGCATGGCCGCGACTGGAAGCCGCTGGTCTATTGCTGGCGCGGCGGCAACCGCAGTGGCGCAATGGCGCACATCCTGGCCAGGATCGGCTGGCAGGCGGTGCAACTGGACGGCGGCTACAAGGCTTACCGGCGGCATGTCAACGCGGCGTTGGCGGAACTGCCGGCGCGCTTCAATTTCCGCGTCGTCTGCGGCCCGACCGGCAGCGGCAAGAGCCGCCTGCTGCAGGCGCTGGCGGCGGCCGACGCCCAGGTGCTGGATCTGGAACAGATGGCGGCGCATCGCGGCTCGGTGCTGGGCCGGCTGCCGGACGAACCGCAGCCGACTCAAAAGACATTCGAGAGCCGCATCTGGCAAGCGTTGCGCCAGTTCGACCCGGCACGGGTCGTGTTTGTCGAGTCGGAGAGCAAGAAGGTCGGCGATGTGCGAGTGCCGGACATGCTGATGGAGTGCATGCGCGCCGCACCCTGCATTGCGCTCGAACTGCCGCAAACCTTGCGCGTGCAGTTGCTGATGCAGGATTACGCTCACTTCACGCTCGACCCGAGCCGCCTGAACGCCCAACTCGATTGCCTGACCAGCCTATATGGCCGCGAGAAAATCGCCGGATGGCAAGCTCAGGCGGCCAGCGGCGAGCTGGAGCCGCTGGTGGAAGACCTGCTGGGTAACCATTATGATCCGGCTTATTTGCGTTCCATTCAGCGCAATTTCCAGCAGATCGTCCAGGCGCCGACCATCATCCTGGAAGACATTTCGGAATCCGCTTTCGCCGCGACCGCCCGCCGTTTATGTCTCGCCGAACAATGATCGCCGACGGTAGCCGAAAAAAAACCGCTCGATGAGCGGTTTTTTTTATGCGTCGGTTGCGAAACCTTAATCCTGCGCTGCCGATGCTTCGCCATCGGTTGCGGAACCGCCAGCCTTCGGCTTGATGATCTCCACCTTGGCCCGGCTCTTCAGAAGATTGATATAGGCGAGCATTTCCTGTTGCGCCAGCAGGTTGGCCACTTGCTGCTGTTCGGCCTGGCGTCGGGCTGCGTCCGGATTGGCGGGCTGCAGCACTTTGTTGATACGGAAAACCGCGTAATCACCATTCGGCAACTCCACCCCGGCAAACGCCGGCAATTTTCTTGCGTCCGCTTTCATGACCGCCATCAACGCACTCAGATCCAGCCCTTCGTTCTTGCTGCGCGAAACCGTTTTCTCGGCCGCGAAGCCGGCTGTGCTGTCCTGCGCCTTCAGCGCCGCCAATTTGCCGGCGCCATTTTCCTGCGCCAGCCGCGCCGCTTCCGCCTGCATGACGCGCTCACGCACGACGGGCTTCACTTCGTCCAGCGGTCGCTTGAAGGCTGCCTTGTGCTCGACCACATGGCCGGCGATCAAGGTCTGGGGTGCGACTTCAACCACTTCGGTATTGTGCTTGTCCCGGATGACGTCGTCGGTAAACAATGCCTTCAAGAATTTCGGGTTGTTATACGGCGCATTGGCCAATGCCGGATTTGGAGTGCGCGTGATGTTCGCCGCCGTCTGCACCTGCAATTTCAGCTTGTCCGCCACCGGTTGCAGGCTGTCGGCCTGCTCATATACGGTATTGTTGAAAAGGTCGGCCAGTTCCGAGAATTTTTTCTCGATCAACTGTTTCTTGATTTCGGTGGCGATCTCCCCCTTCACTTCGGCCAGCGGCTTGACTGCGGCCGGCTTGATACCGGTCAGTTCGATGATGTGATAGCCGAAGTCCGTCTGCACCAGATCGCTGATCTCGCCTTGCTTCAGTTTGAGCACGGCATCCTCGAACGGCTTGACCATTGCCTGTCTTCCAAAAAATCCAAGATCGCCACCCATCGCGGCCGACCCCGGATCCTGGGAATTTTCCTTCGCCACCCTGGCAAACGAGCCCGGGTCTTTGCGAACCTGAGCCAGCAAGGCTTCCGCCTTCGCCTTGGCGGTAGCCTTGTCTGCTTCCGATGCTCCTTGCTTGACGGCAATCAGGATATGGCTGGCACGGCGCTGCTCCTCGGCCGTGTAATGCTGCGTGTTCTGTTCGTAGTAAGACTTGATGTCATCGTCGCTGACCGGGGTCTGCGCTTCCAGTGCCTTGTTATCGAGCATGACATATTCAATTTTGACCTGTTCGGGAACCATGAACTGCTGGCTGTTTTTTTCGTAATAAGCCTTCAGCATTTCATCGGTAACCTTGACCTGCGGTACAAAATCCGAGGCCTTGACTAGCAGCTCCTGTACCACCCGCTCCTGGTCATTCAGGTCCGACAGCCGCGCAGCCAGCGCCTTGGGCGCAAATGCCGTGCCTTGAATCGCACTGTTCAACTGCTGCAAAGCCAAATCGTGACGCAGGCGCGCTTCATACAACGCCGGTGTCATGCCCTGGGCGGCCAGCAGCTCCTTATAGCGGGCGCCATCAAATTTGCCATCGGCGCCGGTCAGCCCCGGCATCTCCAGAATCGATTGCTGCAATACCCTGTCTGGAACCGTCAGGTGCATGCGCGTGGCTTCGGCAGATAGCGCCCTTTGCGCGATCAGGTTTTCGAGGATTTCCTGTTTTACCGCCGGCGTATCGAACATCGTCGCGTCGAAGCGCGCCCCATACATCTGGCGGAATCGATCCATCTGCTCACGCTGCGCCGCATCCCAGTCCTGCTGAGTGATGGACTGGCCCGCGACCTTGGCCACGTCATTTTCACCGCCCCGGAAACGGCTGTAGCTCTCCAATCCGAAAAACGCAAACGACGGGAAAATAAACAGCAGCAAGACAAACTGCATCAAGCGTTGATGGGTGCGTATGAACTCAAACATGATCGGCCAATCCGAGACGAATTACGAACAGTAACCAGATATGAAAAAAGGCGAACTTGCGTTCGCCTTTTTTGGTTGTTGGCGGAGTGGACGGGACTCGAACCCGCGACCCCCGGCGTGACAGGCCGGTATTCTAACCAACTGAACTACCACTCCTGAATCTTCTGCATGTCTGACTGTGGTGGGTGCTGAGAGGCTCGAACTCCCGACCTACGCCTTGTAAGGGCGCCGCTCTACCAACTGAGCTAAGCACCCTGCTCAATCACTTAGTCAGCCAAACATTCTGGCGTATTCATTTTTCCCTACGCCAAAAAAACACTAGTTTACCGCATCTTTCAAAGCTTTGCCAGGTTTAAATTTAGGAACTTTGGCTGCCTTGATCTTGATCGCTTCGCCGGTACGCGGATTGCGGCCAGTGCGCGCGGCGCGCTTGCCAACCGAGAACGTGCCGAAACCAACCAACGTGACGCTCCCATTTTTTTTCAACGTGGTTTTTACCACTGCGATCATCGACTCCAGTGCGCGAGTCGCGGCTGCTTTGGAAATGTCGGCCGACCTCGCCATATGATCAATCAATTCGGTTTTGTTCACTACATCCCCCTCAGAAAGGTTGAATTCCGCAATACTGTTCTTCGCATTATCCTTGCCGGACACCTATCGCGCATGCAGAAAAAATCTGCAGCCCGTATTAAACAAGCCGCAACGCCTTGTGTCAAGCGCTTTGCGGCTCGAAGCTCAATTTCAACAAGGCTTTCCGCGGCATACCGATGCGTTTCACGACAGCTGCAGGATAAAAAAAAGCGCTCTTACGAGCGCTTTTTCCAACCGCGAAAAACACTAGTGCGTAACGACTCCGGAGTCGGTTTGCGCAGCCGCCGCAACGCCCGCGGCAGCAACCGGCGCCTCCTCCTCGGTTAGCGCCACCGGTGCACTCTCCAGCGCAATTTCCAGCACCTTGTCGATCCAGCGCACCGGAACAATTTCAAGCCGGTTCTTGACGTTGTCCGGTATCTCGGCCAGGTCCTTCACGTTTTGCTCCGGGATCAGCACGGTCTTGATGCCACCCCGATGCGCGGCCAGCAGTTTTTCCTTCAGCCCGCCAATCGGCAGAACCTCGCCACGCAAGGTGATTTCTCCGGTCATGGCGACATCGGCGCGCACCGGAATGCCGGTCAGCGTCGACACCAGCGCGGTCGTCATGGCAATCCCGGCCGACGGTCCATCCTTTGGCGTAGCACCTTCCGGTACGTGGATATGGATATCGCTTTTTTCGAACACCTCGTTCTTGATGCCGAGCCTCTTCGCACGGCTGCGCACCACGGTACGCGCCGCTTCGATCGATTCCTTCATCACGTCGCCCAGCGTCCCGGTGCGGATGATGGCGCCTTTGCCGGGCATCGTCATCGCTTCGATCGTCAGCAGCTCGCCGCCGACTTCTGTCCATGCCAGCCCCGTGACTTGGCCGACCTGGTTGTCTTTTTCAGCGACACCGAAATCGAAGCGCCGCACGCCCAGGAACTTGTCGAGATTTTTTGAGGTGACCGCGATTTTCTTGCTCTGCTTTTGCAGCAGCAGCATCTTGACCACCTTGCGGCAAATCTTGGAAATTTCCCGTTCCAGCGATCGCACTCCGGCTTCGCGCGTGTAGTAGCGAATGATGTCGCGCAGGGCCGGTTCGGCCACGCTGATCTCGTTTTCTTTCAAGCCGTTGTTCCGAATCTGCTTGGGCAGCAAATAGCGCTGCGCGATGCTGGTTTTTTCGTCTTCGGTATAGCCCGCCAGGCGGATCACTTCCATCCGATCCAGCAAGGCTGGCGGAATGTTGAACGAATTCGATGTGGCCACAAACATCACGTCGGACAGGTCGAAATCAACCTCGATGTAATGGTCGGAGAAAGTATGGTTTTGTTCCGGGTCCAGCACTTCCAGCAAGGCGGACGACGGGTCGCCACGAAAATCCATGCCGAGCTTGTCGATCTCGTCCAGCAGGAACAGCGGATTGCGCACACCGGCTTTGGCCAGGCTCTGCAGGATCTTGCCCGGCATCGAACCGATATAGGTACGGCGATGACCGCGAATTTCCGCCTCGTCGCGCACCCCGCCCAATGCCATGCGCACGTATTTGCGGTTGGTGGCGCGGGCGATCGATTGGCCGAGCGACGTCTTGCCTACGCCGGGCGGGCCGACGAAGCACAGAATCGGCGCCTTCAGCTTGTCGACGCGCTGCTGTACCGCGAGATATTCAAGGATGCGTTCCTTGACCTTCTCCAGTCCATAGTGATCGCCTTCCAATACCTTCTCGGCGTTCGCCAGATCGTTGTTGACCTTGGATTTTTTCTTCCACGGCAACCCCACCAGCGTGTCGATATAGTTGCGCACGACGGTCGCCTCGGCCGACATCGGCGACATCATCTTCAGCTTTTTCAACTCATTGAGCGCCTTATCGCGCGCCTCTTTCGGCATGCGCGCCGCAATGATTTTTTTCTCCAGCTCCTCGAGGTCGGCACCTTCCTCGCCCTCTCCCAGCTCTTTCTGGATCGCCTTCACCTGCTCGTTCAGATAGTATTCGCGCTGCGATTTTTCCATCTGACGCTTGACCCGCCCGCGGATGCGCTTCTCGACCTGAAGGATGTCCAGCTCGCCTTCCAGTTGGCCGAGCAAATGCTCATATCGCTTGGCGACGTCGAAAATCTCCAGAATCACCTGCTTCTGTTCCAGCTTCAACGGCAGATGGGCGGCGATGGTATCGGCCAGGCGTCCGGCATCGTCGATGCCGGCCAACGACGTCAGGATTTCCGGCGGAATTTTCTTGTTCAGCTTGACGTATTGATCGAACTGCTGAACGATCGCGCGCCGCATCGCCTCGACTTCGGATTCGTCGCCGGGCTCCGATTCGACCGGCGTCACGTCGGCGACAAAATGGGTCTCAAGCTCGCTGATATGCTGGATGCGCGCACGCTGCGCCCCCTCGACCAGCACCTTCACCGTGCCGTCGGGCAGCTTCAGCATTTGCAGAATATTGGCGACGCAGCCGATCTCGTAAATATCTTCGGCTGCAGGTTCATCCTTGGCGGCAGCCTTCTGTGCGGCCAGCATGATGCTCTTGCCCTGCTCCATCGCAGCTTCCAGCGCCTTGATCGATTTCGGGCGGCCGACAAATAGCGGAATCACCATATGCGGAAATACAACCACGTCGCGTAATGGCAATAACGGCAGTTGCATGTGTTCAGTAAGTTGTGTCGTTGTCATGGCGAGCCTTATCAAGAAAACCTGCTATTGATGTTGGCGCGAGCGGCCGAAACACAAGGCCGAGTATCGACAAAATCACGTCCTGCAGAGGAAATAGCAATAAAAAGAGCGACTATGTGCGGCGCCTGAAAGTCCCGGCAATGGAGCCGCGTCGTTTCCCGACAGGGAAAATCGCGCTGCGGTTAAAACCATATCATGCTCCGTGCCGAACTTGCCTTTACCGTGCTTCAACTCACTTGGCGCCGGAGACCTTGGGTTGATCATGATAGATCAGCAGCGGTTTGGCGCCGTGTGTAATCGTGTTTTCGTCGATCACGACCTTGGCCACGTTCTGCTGGTCCGGCAATTCATACATGACATCCAGCAAAGCGTGTTCGAGGATCGAGCGCAGGCCACGCGCACCGGTCTTGCGTGCAATCGCCTTGCGCGCGATCGCATGCAGAGCAGCCGGGCGCACTTCGAGCTCGGCGCCTTCCATTTGCAACAACTTTGCATACTGCTTGATCAGCGCGTTTTTCGGCTCCAGCAGGATCTGAATCAACGCCGGTTCATCCAATTCGGACAGGGTTGCCACCACCGGCAAACGGCCAACCAGTTCCGGGATCAGCCCGAATTTGATCAGATCTTCCGGTTCGGTTTCCACCAGCAATTCGCTCGCCGCTCTTTCCTTGCGGCTCTTGACGCTGGCCGAAAATCCGATGCCGCTTTTTTCCGAACGGTTCGAAATGATCTTGGCCAAGCCGTCGAATGCACCGCCGCAAATGAACATGATGTTGGTGGTGTCGATCTGCACAAAATCCTGGTTCGGGTGCTTGCGCCCGCCCTGCGGCGGCACCGACGCCATCGTGCCCTCGATCAGTTTCAGCAATGCTTGCTGTACACCCTCGCCTGATACATCGCGGGTGATCGACGGGTTATCCGATTTGCGCGAAATCTTGTCGATTTCGTCGATATACACAATTCCCTTCTGCGCTTTCTCGACTTCATAATTGCAGTTTTGCAAGAGCTTCTGGATGATGTTTTCCACGTCCTCGCCGACGTATCCCGCCTCGGTCAGCGTGGTCGCATCGGCAATCACGAATGGCACATTCAGCATGCGCGCCAGCGTTTGCGCCAGCAAGGTCTTGCCGGAGCCGGTCGGGCCGACCAGCAGGATGTTGCTTTTTGCCAGTTCGACGTCATCCTTGCCGCCTAGATGCTTGAGGCGCTTGTAATGGTTGTAGACGGCGACCGAGAGTATCCGCTTGGCATTGGTTTGCCCGATCACGTACTGATCCAGCAATTCGGTAATTTCGTGTGGAGTCGGCAGGTCCGCTTTGGGATTGGCCATCGAGTCCACGCCGGACGCTTCATCGCGAATGATGTCGTTGCACAGGTCGATGCACTCGTCGCAAATGAATACGGAAGGGCCGGCAATCAGCTTTTTCACTTCGTGCTGGCTCTTGCCGCAAAACGAGCAATAAAGCAGTTTTTCGCCGCTGGAAGATTTTTTGTCAGGCATAGGACTTGGTATGGATGAAGTTCGGTTTGATCTTACCCGCGAATTCCGGATTCGTCACGGCACACGCAAGAAAATTCGCTTGCCGAAGTTGCTTCTGAATAAAAAAACGCCCGAACGTGATCACGTCCGGGCGTTCCGCATGAGCCCCGGGTTCAGGCGCGATTGGTCAAGACTTTGTCAATCAAGCCATATTCGGCTGCCGCATCCGCCGACATGAAATTATCCCGATCGGTGTCCTTGCCGATCTGCTCGACCGATTGACCGGTTTTTTCCGCCAGGATGGTATTCAGCCGCTCGCGCAGATAGAGGATTTCGCGCGCCTGGATTTCGATGTCCGACGCCTGGCCTTGGGCACCGCCCAGCGGCTGATGGATCATGATGCGCGAGTTGGGCAGCGAGAAGCGCTTGCCCTTGGCGCCGGCGGCCAGCAGAAACGCGCCCATCGAGGCGGCCAGGCCGGTACACAGGGTGGATACGTCCGGCTTGATGAACTGCATCGTGTCGTAAATCGCCATGCCGGCCGAGACCGAGCCGCCAGGTGAATTGATGTAGAGCGAGATATCCTTGTCCGGGTTCTCGCTTTCCAGGAACAGCAGCTGCGCGACGATCAGGTTGGCGGTCTGGTCGTTGACCGGGCCGACCAGGAAAACGACACGCTCTTTCAACAACCGGGAATAAATATCATAGGCCCGTTCGCCACGCCCGCTTTGTTCGATGACCATCGGCACCATACCCAGCATCTCGGTATCCAGTGCGGAGTGGCGTGTAAAGTTTGTCATTCGTTTTCCCTGGAAAAATCGCGCCCGTAAGTCCGAAACTACAACTGCGTTACGACTGCGCCTGGTTGCCCATCAATTCATCAAATGCCACCGCCTTTTCGGCGACCTTGGCTTTGCTCATGACGTAATTGACGACGTTTTCTTCCAAAACAAGGGCTTCCACTTCGGCTAGACGCTGGCGATCGCTGAAATAGTACTTCAAGACCTGCTGCGGGTCTTCATAGCTTTGCGCAAAATCCTCGACTTGAGCCTTGACTTGTTCCGGGGTCGCCTGCAGGCTATTGGCCTTGACGACTTCCGCCAGAATCAAGCCCAGCCGCACGCGCCGCTCAGCCTGAGTCGTGAACAATTCCGCCGGCAGCGCCATGTCCTTGACGTTCATACCGCGTTGCTGCATATCCTGGCGCGTCATTTCGGACAGGCGCTGGACATCCTGCTCGACCAGTGCTTTCGGCACTTCCAGTTCACAGGCCTTGATCAGCGCCTCCATCACGCTTTCTTTATCCTTGGCTTTGACGCGCGCCTTGACTTCGCGTTCCAGGTTCTGCTTGATGTCTTCCCGCATCTTGGCCAGGTCGCCGCTTTCCACGCCGAGCGATTTGGCGAATTCGGCGTCGACTTCCGGCAGGTGCGCCCACTCGAGCTGCTTCAGCGTGATCGTAAACTCCGCGGTTTTGCCGGCCACGTCCTTGCCGTGATAATCGGCCGGGAATGCCAACGGGAACACTTTCGATTCGCCAACCTTGAGGCCGATCGTAGCCGCCTCGAACTCGGGCAGCATGCGGCCTTCACCCAACACAAAAGCGTAGTCGGTGGCCTTGCCGCCCTGGAATTCGACGCCATCGATGGTGCCGGTGAAATCGACCGTGGCGCGATCGCCGTTTTGCGCGCTCAGGTCGGCGCCGCCGTCGCCATGCGCATCCTGCTGCCCCTTGACGTGGTAATGAACTCGTTGCTTGCGCAGGATTTCGATGGTTTTGTCGATCTCGGCCTCACTTACTACGGCCGTGGTTTTTTCCACTTCGGTAGCCGCCAGATCGCCAATCTTGACTTCCGGATACACCTCGAAGGTGGCGTCGAATACGACCGATCCTTCCGGCACCGCCTCACCGGTTTTCGGTTCGATATTCGGAAAGCCGGCCACGCGCAAGTTGTTTTCGCTGGTCGCTTGGGCAAACGCGCGCCCGACCTGGTCGTTCAACACTTCGCTTTCGACTTGATAGCCGAATTGCGCGGCAACCATCTTCATCGGCACCTTGCCCGGACGGAAACCGGGCGCCTTGGCGGTGCGGGCACGGATTTTCAGTCTTTTCTCAACTTCCGATTGCACCTCGGCCAGCGGAAGCGTGATGGTGATGCGGCGTTCAAGTTTATCCAAGGTTTCGACTGCAGTTGCCATGTGAATCGTCCAAATAGTAAAAAATTCTGTGGTGCGAGGAGGGGGACTCGAACCCCCACACCATTTCTGGCGTCAGGACCTAAACCTGGTGCGTCTACCAATTTCGCCATCCTCGCGGGATGCCTATTCGGCACAAGCGGACCGCCGGCGTCGACCGAATAACGCCGATCCGCCCGCGCCGCCCGAGCCGGCAGCGTTTTTTATTCAACCCGTGATTTTACTTCAAGCGAAGAATCATGTCCGTGTTTTCTCCTTTACCATTGCCAATTTAGCCGCCGACCCGAATCACCTACGCGCATGTCAATCGATCATTACGAAAATTTCCCGGTTGCGTCATGGTTGCTGCCGGCGCGTTTGCGGCCAGCCGTGCGTGCCATTTATGCGTTTGCCCGCAGCGCCGACGACTTGGCCGACGAAGGCGACGCGCCGCCCGCGGCCCGCCTGGCGGCACTGGATGAATACGAGGCAGCGCTGCGACAGATCGAACACCAGCAAACTGTTAGCGACCCGCTGTTCGCGCCGCTGGCGAGCGTGGTGCAGGAATTCGATCTGCCACTGCAACCGCTGCACAATTTGCTGTCGGCATTTCGACAGGATGTGGTGACCTCGCGTTACGCCAGTTTCGATACCCTGCTCGATTATTGTCGCCGCTCCGCCAATCCGGTTGGCCATCTGATGCTGCATCTGTATGGCGCCGTGAATTCGCGTAACTTGCGGGATGCGGATGCGATTTGCACCGCCTTGCAACTGATCAATTTCTGGCAAGATATCGCGCTTGACTGGCAAAAAGACCGGATTTATCTGCCGCAGGAAGACCTGGCGCGCTTTGGTGTCGATTCCGAACAGATTGCCGCCGCCAAGCTCGATGCCGGCTGGCGCGCGCTGATGGATTTTGAAATCAACCGGGCGCGCAGCCTGATGCTGTCCGGCGCACCGTTGGCATGCCGCTTGCCGGGCCGGATTGGATGGGAATTGCGGCTGGTGATCCAGGGCGGCCTGCGAATACTGGCGCGAATCGAAAGCGTCAATTACGACATATTCGGGCAACGCCCGCAGCTCGGCGCGAGCGACGGCATGCACATGCTGTGGTCGGCGCTCAAGATGCGCGCCTGACACTGTCCAAGATCCCCGTCAATTAATATACTGCATAGTGTATTTTTGAATGTGCAAGTAAGTATGGCGACATTGACAGGATTTAAGCATATACTCCGCCTTACTCAAAAATCATAGAAAATTTGCCGACAGCCTTGCCCGTGCCAGTTTGTCGCATCGTCCGCGCTCGGCTAGGATAGCGGCTGCCCGCCGATTCGAATCGCCTCTTGTCCTCAATTTCATGTCCCCCGACGAATACTGCCAACAAAAAGCCGCGCAGAGCGGTTCCAGCTTCTACTACAGCTTCCTGTTCCTGTCGCCGGAACGTCGCCGCGCGATCACAGCGCTGTATGCGTTCTGCCGCGAGGTCGACGATGCCGTTGACGAATGCACCGATGCGGTGGTCGCCAGCGCCAAGCTGAGCTGGTGGCGCGGCGAGGTGAATGCCATGCTGAGCGGCAAACCAACCCATCCGGTCATGCGCGCGCTGCAGCCGCACCTGGCCACCTACCAACTGGACGGCGCGCACCTGCAGGCGATCGTCGGTGGCATGGAGCTGGATCTGGAGCAGGCCCGGTACGCCAATTTTGCGCGCCTCGAGCATTACTGCTGGCACGTGGCCGGCGTGGTCGGCATCCTGTCGGCCAGCATCTTCGGCAGCACGCGGCCGGAAACCCTGCAATACGCGGAAAAACTCGGACTGGCATTCCAGCTCACCAACATCATTCGCGACGTCGGCGAAGACGCCCGCAAGGGCCGCATCTATTTGCCGCTGGATGAACTGCAACGCTTCAACGTGCCGGCCGCCGACATCCTGAATGCCCGCCACAGCGAGAATTTCGAAAAGCTGATGCGCTTCCAACTGGAGCGTGCGAACGCGGTTTACCAGGAGGCGTTCGCGCTGCTGCCCGCCGCAGATCGGCGCGCCCAGCGGCCGGGCTTGATCATGGCGGCGATCTATCGCACATTGCTCAAGGAAATCGAGCGCGACGGCTTCCACGTCCTCAAGCAACGCATCGCCCTGACGCCGATCCGCAAGTTCTGGCTGGCGTGGAAAACCTATGTGCGCGGCTAGCTGCCGGCCATCCGCATGAGCGATGCGCAGCGGCTGGCGGTGATCGGCGCCGGCTGGGCCGGTTGCGCGGCGGCGGTGGCGCTGGTGCAGCGCGGTTTCGACGTCACGGTATTCGAAGCTGCGCGCATCCCGGGTGGACGCGCGCGCGCCGTCGAGAGCGACGGCTCCACACTGGATAACGGCCAACACATCCTGCTCGGCGCCTATCGCGAAACCTTGCGCCTGATGCGCACCGTCGGCGTCGATCCGCGCCAGAACCTGCTGCGGTTACCGCTGCAAATGCGCTATCCGGCGGGCGGCGACGGCATGGAATTCGTCGCCGCCCGCCTGCCGGCGCCCTTGCACCTGTTGGTGGCGCTGTGGCGCAGCCGCGGCCTGACTCGGCAGGACAAGCTGGCGCTGGCGCGCTTTTCCACCAGTGCGCGCTGGATGGACTGGCGCCTGAATGACGACTGCAACGTGGACGAACTGCTGCTGCGCTTCGACCAGACCGAGCGCCTGATCCGGCTGCTGTGGCAACCGCTGTGCCTGGCCGCACTCAACACGCCGATCGTATCCGCCTCGGCCCAGGTTTTCCTGACCGTACTGCGGGATAGCTTCGGCAGCCGCCGCGCCGCCTCCGACATGCTGATTCCGCGCGTCGATCTGTCCGCCCTGCTGCCGCAACCGGCACTCGCGTTCGTCGCCCGGCACGGCGGCCAAGTGCGGCTCGGCAGCGCAGTCAAAACGATTTCGCGCGCCGGCGAACAGTGGCTGCTGCAGACGGCAGAGGCGGCGGATCGTTTCGATGCCGTGGTCGTGGCCACCGGCCCCTCGTCGGCCGCCGGATTGCTGAGCGGGCTGGTCGAGGTCGAGCGCATCAGCGCGCTCGAGTACGAACCGATCGCCACCTGTTATTTGCAATATGCGCCGACGATCGGCCTGGCGCAGCCATTCTTCGCGCTGGAAGAGGACGCGGCCGCCGGCCGTTTCGGACAATTTGTCTTCGATCGCGGCCAGCTCGATCCACGCCAGGCCGGCCTGCTGGCAGTCGTGATCAGCACCGCCGGCCAGGCGATTGCCCAGGGCCATGAGGCGCTGGCCGCCGCCTGCGCGCGGCAACTGGCGATGGCATTGCATCTGCCGGGATTGGGCACGCCGCTGTGGAGCCGCGTGATCACCGAAAAACGCGCCGGTTTTTCCTGCCGCCCGGCGCTGGCCCGGCCGGCCAACCAGACCACTGCGCCCGGCCTGCTGCTGGCTGGCGACTACACCGCCGGCGAATACCCGGCCACGATCGAAGGCGCGGTGCGCAGCGGCCTGGCCGCGGCCGGCCTGCTCTGAGGAGCGCAGCCGGATCCCGCAAGCGCAGGCGCTGCCGCTCCTGCCGGCGATGGCTTACACCGATGCGTCACGTATTTTCTCCAGCGCCTCGTCGATGCGCTCGACGGCGATCACCGTCAAACCCTCGATCTTCTGTTTCGGCGCGTTCGCCTTCGGAATCATCGCAATCGAAAAGCCGAGCTTGGCCGCTTCCCGCAAGCGTTCCTGGCCGCGCGGCGCCGGGCGGATTTCGCCGGCCAGACCGACTTCGCCGAACACCACCAGCCCGCGCGCCAGCGGCTTGTTGCGCATCGACGAATGAATCGCCAGCAGCACCGCCAGGTCGGCCGCCGGCTCGGTGATCTTGACGCCGCCGACCGCGTTGATGAACACGTCCTGATCGAAGGCGGCGATGCCCGCATGCCGGTGCAGGACCGCCAGCAGCATCGCCAGCCGGTTTTGCTCCAGCCCCACCGTCAGCCGACGCGCGTTCGGCAGATGCGACATGTCGACCAGCGCCTGGATCTCGACCAAGAGCGGGCGCGTGCCTTCCTGCGTCACCATCACGCAGGAACCGGCCACCTGGGCGTCGTGCTGCGACAAAAACAGCGCCGACGGGTTCGACACTCCTTTCAAGCCCTTCTCGGTCATCGCGAACACGCCCAGCTCATTGACCGCACCGAAGCGGTTCTTGAAGGCGCGCACCAGACGGAAGCTGGAATGCGTGTCGCCCTCGAAATACAGCACGGTGTCGACGATGTGCTCCAGCACGCGCGGACCGGCCAAGGCGCCCTCCTTCGTCACATGGCCGACCATGATGATCGTGATGCCGGACTGCTTCGCCACCCGCGTCAGTTGCGCCGCGCATTCGCGCACCTGGGCTACCGAGCCGGGCGCGGAACTCAAGGCATCCGAATACACGGTCTGGATCGAGTCGATCACGGCTACTTCCGGCTTGTGCTCGGCCAGCGTACCCAGAATCTTCTCCAGCTGGATCTCGGCCTGCAGATGCAGGTCACGCGCATCGACCGCCAGCCGCTTGGCGCGCAAGGCGATCTGGGCGCCGGATTCCTCACCGCTGACGTACAGCACTTTTTTCAGCCGCGACAGATTGGCCAGCGCCTGCAGCAGCAGCGTCGATTTGCCGATGCCCGGATCGCCGCCGATCAGCACCACGCCGCCCGCCACCAATCCACCGCCCAGCACACGGTCGAACTCCTCGATGCCGGTGCCGAAACGCGGCACGTCGATCGCTTCGATGTCGGCCAGAGTCATCACCGGCGCGCTTTGCGCCAAGCCCTGGTGCGAGGCCGAGAAGCGGTTGCCGGCGGCTTCGACGATGGTTTCCATCAGGGTGTTCCACTGGCCGCAGGCCGCGCACTGGCCGGCCCATTTACTCGTGACGCCACCGCATTCAGTGCAGGTGTAGTTGGTTTTTTGTTTGGCCATGAAATGGGAATCGCGTCGAAAAAGTCAGGTGAAGCCGTCGCCAACAACGGGCTACGCCCCAGTCTAGCTCGCCATTTTCCAAAAATGGCAGGGTATATTCAAACTTCGAACATGTTTTGGCCGGTATCAGCCCAGCATGCCTGGAGTATATTGCATTGGCGAGAGCCCCGGAGCCAATTGCGGCGGGAATGCTCGAATCAATGCCGGCCTCAGCGTTCGATCACGTGCACGCGCGGCGCCAGCGCGCACATCAGTTCATAGCCGATGGTGCCGGCGGCCTCGGCCACTTCGTCGATCGGCAGCGCCGCGCCCCACAATTCGACCGCGCTGCCGAAGCCGGCGCCCGGCACCGGCGTCAGGTCCACCATCAGCATATCCATCGAGACCCGCCCGACCAGCCTGGTGCGAATACCGTCCACCAGCACCGGCGTACCGTCCGGCGCATGGCGCGGGTAGCCGTCGGCGTAACCGCAGGCGACCACGCCGACCGTCATCGCTTGCGCGGCAACAAAGCGGCTGCCGTAGCCGACCGCAGCGCCCGGCCCGATCTTCTGCACGCCGATGATCTTGCCGTGCAATGCCATGCCGGCACGCAGTCCAAAGCCGGCGGCGCTGTTGCCGCCCGGCGTGCCGCCGTACAGCATGATGCCGGGCCGCACCCAGTCGCACGCCAGTTGCGGGTGCATCAGGGTCGCCGCCGAATTGCACAGGCTGCGCTCAGCGTCCAGGCCCGCGCTGGCTTCCGTGAAGCGGCGTGCCTGCTCGGCCAGCGGCAGCGCCGGCTGGTCGGCGTAGTCGGCATTGGCGAAATGCGTCATCAGCGTGATCCGGCGTACCGCGGCAGTGGCGCGCAATCTGCCGTAAGCGGCCCGATAGTCGCGCGGCTCGAAGCCGAGCCGATTCATGCCGCTGTTCATTTTCAGGTGCACATCGATCGCTTTGCTCAGACCACATTGCTCCAGCATGTCGATTTGCTGCTGACAATGGACCGCGACCGCGATCTGATATTCCGCCATCACCGGCAGATCGGCCGGCTCGAAAAATCCTTCCAGCAGCAAGAGCGGTTTGCGCCAGCCCATGTCGCGCAGGCGCACCGCGGCATCGGGCTCGACCAGGGCCAGGCCGTCCGCTTCGGCAAAAGCGCGCATGCCGCGCTCCAAGCCGTGGCCGTAGGCATTCGCCTTGACCACGGCCCATACTTTTGAGGTGGGCGCGCAGCGTCGGGCGACGGACAAGTTATGTTGCAACGCGGCGAGGTCGATCGTGGCGACTAGCGGTCTTGGCATCTGGCGAATGGCAAACGTGAAGATTGGATTCCTGACGGGTTTTCAATTTTACCCGAGCACCCGGATGTGGCGACTCTGGAGTCGGGGCACACCGATATTTTCGTGGTATAAAGCAGGCCGGAGCCATTTCGTTACCTCACCAATGCGGATGAATCGCGGTTTTTACACCATTATGGCGGCGCAGTTTTTTTCGTCGCTTGCCGATAATGCGCTCCTGATCGCAGCCATCGCATTACTGGTCCAGATGGATTCGCCGGCGTGGATGACGCCGCTGCTGAAGCTGTTTTTCGTCCTGTCCTACGTCTTGCTGGCGGCTTTCGTCGGCGCCTTTGCGGATGCGCTGCCGAAGGGCCGGGTGATGTTCATCACCAACCTGATCAAGGTTTTCGGCTGCGGCCTGATGTTTGCCGAAGTCCATCCGCTGATCGCCTACGCGGTGGTCGGCTTCGGCGCCGCCGCCTACTCGCCGGCCAAGTACGGCATCCTCACCGAACTGCTGCCGCCGGAAAAACTGGTCGCCGCCAATGGCTGGATCGAAGGCCTGACGGTCGCCTCCATCATTCTCGGCACGGTCATGGGCGGGGCGCTGGTCAACGAACATATTGCCGCCGGCTTGCTGAAATTCGATTTTCCGCTGATCGATACCGGTATCGACACTCCGACCGAAGCAGCCCTCTCGGTCATTGCCACCGCCTATCTGATCGCCGCCGCCTTCAACCTCGGCATACCCGATACCGGCGCCCGCTACGCCCGCCAGCAGCGCAACCCGCTGCGCATGGTGGCGGACTTCGCGCGCTGCTACACCAAACTGTGGCACGACAAGCTGGGACAAATCTCGCTGGCGGTGACCACCCTGTTCTGGGGCGCCGGCGCCACCCTCCAGTTCATCGTCCTGAAATGGGCCGAGAATTCGCTTGGCATGCAACTCGATCACGCCGCGATCCTGCAAGGCGTGGTGGCGGTCGGGGTCGCGCTCGGGGCCGCGGCGGCGGCCCGCTTCGTGCCGCTGAAGCGATCGCTGTCGGTGATGCCGTTGGGTATTGCGATGGGCCTGGTGGTGACCGCGATGACGCTGGTGCACACCGCCTGGGTGGCTTACCTGCTGCTGATCGTCATCGGTATGCTGTCCGGCTATTTCGTGGTGCCGATGAATGCCTTGCTGCAGCATCGCGGCCATGTCCTGATGAGTGCCGGCCATTCGATTGCGGTTCAGAATTTCAACGAAAACATGTCGGTGCTGACCATGCTGGTGCTGTATGCGGTGATGATCAAGCTGAATCTGGACGTGAATCTGGTGATCGTCCTGTTCGGCCTGTTCGTCTCCGGCACCATGTTCGCCGTGATGCGCAGGCACGCCGCCAATCAGCGCCAGCACGATTCGCTGGCGCAAATCGGCGAGCACAAGTAAGCCGGCGCTGCAGTCAGGCGCCGCGTTCCAGCGTGGCGATGCGGTCGCAAGCGCGCTGCCGCCAGTCGTTGGGCGCCACGAACCCACGTTCCGTTTCCAACCCCAGCTCGCCTTGCACGCCCAGTCGCGCCACTAGCACAGGCGTGCTGTTGGCGCGGTAATACGCAGCCAGCGCCTCTTGCAGCTGGTTGCGGTCGATGCATTCCGCCAGCGGCACGCTGGCGGGAGCCAGCCAGTCGAGGCGCGGTAGCACGGCGTATTGCCCTTGCGGCAAGTCGTCGGTTTCTTCCAGCGCGCACCAGAAGCCGCGGCAATGCGCCGCGGACAATCCCGCGCACGACGGCTCCGGAACCGCGCCGGCATGATAAAACAGCCAGCCCTTGATCAGCGCCTGCGCCCCGGCCAGCGCTTGCGGCAAGTGCGCCTGGGCCGCCGGATGCCGTCCCAGCGCCAGTTGCCGCTCCAGAATCTTGCGCACCTTAATGTTCAGCATGTCGGCCAGGCTGGGACCCATGAAATAGCCGCCGGCGTGATCGCCGGCGACTTGCAGCAGGTAAAACTTGGTGGCGAATTCCCAGTGCAGCAGGGCCGTGCCCTGGCGCAGCAGGAAATCGAACTCGCCGATGGTCGCGTGTCTTTCGTCCTGCACCTGCACGCTGTGCGCGACCAGGATACCGCGCTGCTGAAAATAGAACGCCATCAGCTTTTCCGCGTAGCGGCCGAGGCGTGTGCGAGGCTGCAACTCCAAAAATGCGTGCAATGGCTGCGGCGCGCGGTCCAGCGCGCTCAGCCAGTCGTCGATCTGCGGTTCGGGAGTCAGCCGCGCGATCTTGCCCTGCCACTGCGGCGCCTGCCAATCCAGCAAATCCGGCGCGCACAGCAGCCAGGCCAGGGCCCGCACATGGCGATCATGCAGATGGCTCCAGCGGGAATGGAATTGCGCCTGAAAATCGGGCTTCGGATCAGTGTTGGCTGCCGTTGGCATAGGTGTCTTGCGCCAGGCACAGGTCGGCCCAGGCCTTGCTCTTGTCCGCCAGATTTCGTAACAGGTAGGCCGGATGGTAAGTCACGATCAGCGGCAGGCCGGCATGCCGATGCACCTTGCCGCGCAAGCTCGATACCGGTGTCGCCGGATCCAGTTGCAGCAGCGACAGCGCCGCGGTCTTGCCGAGCGCGACGATGACGGCTGGCTGGATCAGCGCAATCTGCCGTTGCAGGTACGGCATGCAGGCGCCGATTTCAGCCGCTTCGGGCGGCCGGTCGCGACCGTTGGCATCGGTAGGCCGGCATTTCACGATGTTGGCGATGTAGGCATTGTCGCCGCGCGCCAGCCCCATCGCCGCCAGCATGTTGTCTAGCAACTTGCCGGCCGGCCCAACAAAGGGCTCGCCGCGAAGATCCTCGTTACGCCCCGGACCTTCGCCAACAAACAGCCATTTCGCTTTCCGGTCGCCGGCGCCGAGCACGCTGTGCGTTCGGCCTTCGCACAAACCGCAGCGGCGGCATGCGGCCACTGCCTGCTGCAATTGCGCCCAATCCATCTCGGCAATCGCGGCCGAGTCGCCAGTAGCCGGCGCCGGAGTTTGCGGTTCACCGGCGTCGCCTTCGAACAGCGCCTCCGGCGGCGCGGCGCCGGGTGCGCGCCGGCGCAGTTGCCACTGCGGTCCGATGCCGATTTCCTGCAAAAGCAGCGCGCGCCGCTGTGCCGTCATAACATCAACCTCATGACGATCGCGTCTTCGCGGCCGCCACCGGCGGCCGGATAATAATTTTTGCGCACACCGATCTGGACAAAACCATAGCGTCGATAGATCGCGGCCGCGCGTGGGTTGGAGGGCCGCACTTCGAGCAGGATCGAGTTCATCTCCTGCTCGCGCGCCACTGCCACTACCTGGTCCAGCAGCAGGCGGCCAACGCCGCGCCCTTGCCAATCACGGCGCACGCTGATGTTCAGCAAATGCGCCTCATCGACCGCCAGCATCAACAGGAAATAGCCGATCAGGTTTTGCTGTGGGTCGCGCACCACGCGGCAGCGATAGCCGCTGGCCAGCGCGTCCAGAAAATTACCGCGCGTCCACGGATGGGTGTAGACGTCGTTTTCGATTTGCAGCACAGCTTCCAGGTCGACCACGCGCATCGGGCCGAACTGCAGCGGCAGACCCGGTGTTTCCTGCGGCGGTTGGGCCAGCGCGCTCATGCCCGCCCCTGCGCCTGGCGCTCCAATGTGGTCAGCGCCACCCGATTGCGCAAGTACAGCGGCTGCGCCTGCTGCGGCTCCCGTCCGCGTCCCTGCGCCAGCGCCAGTTGCGCCAGCCGCGCGATGTCGCGCGCATGCGGCACGATCTGCGGCAGCGCCAGCCAGCCGTGAGTGGAAAATTCATCGGCAAATGCGGTCAGGCCGTTGCCGCAAGCCGCTACCCGTCCCTGCGGCGCCACCTGCCGCGGCAGCGACAGGGCCGGCGCCAATACCTCCTGCCAGCCCTCCCGGTAGCGATACTGCGCCCAATACACTTCGCCCATGCGCGCATCCAGTAGCGTCAGCAGATCATCGCCGGCACCGGCGTTGCGGCCGGCCTCGGCCATCGCTTCCAGCGTGACCACCGGCAGCACCGGCAAGCCGGCGCCGAACGCCAGTCCCTGGGCGATGCCGCACGCAGTGCGCACGCCGGTAAACGAACCGGGGCCGGCGCCAAAAGCGATCGCGTCGCACTGTGCCAGCTTGAGGCCCGACTCGGCCAGCAAGCGTTGCACCATCGGCAGGATCGATACCGAATGGGTCTCGACGCCGGACGATTCCAAGGCCAGGCTGCGGCCGTCATGCAAGAGCGCGGCGGAGGCCAGCTCGGTGGAAGTTTCAAGCGCCAGAATGGTAGACATGGGCGGTATTTTACCGCGCCCGGCCGGCCGCACACAGCGCCGGTAACACGGTAAAATGGCCGCATGCCAAGCCTGATTCTCGACAACGACAATCGCTCCCAACTGGCCGCCATGCTGGCCGGTGAGCGCTGGCTCGTGGCCTGCCTGTGCGCCGCCTGGTGCGACAGTTGCCGCGCCTATCAGGCCACCTTCGAGGCGCTGGCACAGCGCCACCCGGACAAGCATTTCGTCTGGATCGACATCGAAGACCAGGCCGATCTGGTGGGCGATCTGGACGTTGAAAATTTCCCGACGCTGTTGATCCAGCAAGGGGATCTGGTCGCCTTCTTCGGCTGCGTGGCACCCGACTTGCGGGTGGCAGATCGGCTGATCGCCGCCCAGGTCGAAAAAACGCCGGATGAACTGCGCCATGAAGCCGGCAGCAGCGCAGAAAGACAGCACTGGCAAGCGGAGTGCAACCTGCGTCGGCGCTTGCAGGAAGCGGCCGACACTCCCTGATTTGCGCGCCCTCCAGGCGCAAGAACCCCCGCGGTCGGCAGGGATCATGGCCGCTTGAGCGGCATCAAACTAAACGAACCGAGCCTGTTTCATGATGGGGAACTCCGCCGGAGTCTCCCCATCCTTGCAGCGAGCATGAAAACAGGCCGATTCCTGATCATCGTCGCACTCGCTTCCGTCCTTGCCAGCGTCAGCGCCAATAGCGGCGGCGGGATCGGGCAGCGCTGGCCCGGCTTGGGCTGGCACACGGCGGCACCAGCACCGGCTGCGGTCAAGTTCCGCACCGAAGGCGCCTGCCCAGTGCCGATTCTAAGCCGCGCCATCGCCTTCAAGGGGGGCGCCACTACCGGCGAGGAAGTTACCCTGAAACTGGATACCAGCCGCCATACCTACGAAATACGCATCGACGCCAGCAAGACTCCGGGACGGCAAGGCATGTTGCGCCATGGCAAACTCTTGTTGGACCAGCACGACTGCAGCTACCAGTTATCGGGCGAAGCCGCGGCGCGTCTGGCGGTCAACAGGGATGGCGTGCTGTTCGGCGGCATCGAAGCCGACACCGAGGATGCCGCCGATACTGCGCCGGCACTGATCGTGGCGTTCAAGGAAGTTTCCACCAACCTCGCCGACCTGAGCGGCAACTGGTGGGTGTTTGAAAGCAGGAGCGGTAGTGCCAGGCGCCCTGGCGCTGCCTACGAAGCGAGAATTCTGCCGGACGGCCGGATCAGCCGGTGCGAACTGAAGGACAGCGCCAACGCCCAATGCGGCGCGGGCATCGGCCGCATTTACTCGAATGGCGCGGTATTCGTCAACCAACAAGAGAATGGCGACATCGAAACGCTGGTAGTGGGACGGGTGGCCGGCAAATTCGTGCCGATCCTGCTGCAACAGGGCAGCGCCGGCTCCAGCATGCGCATCCTTGCCCCGCACCATCCGCCCGCGCCTTCGCACCCGTCGTCGAAGTCGCGGCAGCCCTTTCAGCAGCAGTAAAAATAAGCTTGCCGAGCTTCAAAAATGCCCGCGACTGCGTGTATATTTCCAGCAATGGTTGCCTGACCAACATATTCGGCCGCCAACAGCGACAACATCCGAACCCAGTATGTCAGCGCGGCCCAGACCAGTCACGTGGAAGGCAGGTACGATGATGCGTTCACGGCGGAGCACTTTGTCGGCTGGCGTCAACCGCGCAATGATCGGGCTCGGGCTGGCGTACCTGTTACTGCATATCGGCGCCAGCGCCGAATGGGCGGAGCTACCGGCAGCGAGCCTGAACCGGGTCGCGAACTGGCTGTTTCTCCTGTCGCTGCCGCTGGTCGGCGCCTGGCTGCTGCTGTTGTTGACGTCGACCAAGGATGACCGCAGTCGGCAACGACGCCGGCCGCGCACCACCATCCCCGGCACGGCGCCTGCCGACTCGACGCTCTGGCGCGCTCCGAACCCCGACAGCCGCTGGCTCGACACCCACCACGATGTGCTTAGCCGGGCCGAGCGGCCGGAACATATGGCCAGTGCCTGTACGGCAACACCGATTGTGCCGCCGTCGCAACGCCGGCCCTCACAGTGGACGTTGTCTCTGCTACGGGAACTGGAATGGCAACGCTTCGAATTGCTGTGTTCGGGATTTTTCCAGGCGCTCGGCTTCGAGGTACGCGTGCATGGGCGCGGCGCCGATCGCGGCCTCGAACTACACCTGTATCGGCCCGGGAGCAACGATTGCCAGGCGATCATGTATTGCAAGAGCTGGCATGCGCGCCAAGTCGGCATCCATCGGGTCCGGACCCTGTATGACCTGATGGCGGAAAACCGGGTCGCGCGCGGTGGCTACCTGACCAACACCGCTTACGCCAATGACGCGATCAAGTTTGCCGCCGACATCGGCCTGCATCTACTGGACGACAAAGGCTTGCTGGCGCAGATTCGTGCGTTGCCTGAGCAACAGCAGCAATTGCTGCTGGACCAGATCACTGAAGGCGACTACCGCACACCGACCTGTAATGTTTGCGGCAAAAAAATGAACCTGCATCACAATAGTAACGGCCAGTCGATATGGCGCTGTTCAGGTTACCCGACCTGCAAGAACCGGCTGGTGATACCGCACCAACCGGCGGAATTTGCCTGAGTCAGGGAGGCGTGACTGCGCGTGTAGGATGATTCTGGGTGCGCCTGCAAATTTTTACATACTCCCAACATATACTGCCGATTTTCGCCGTAAAAATACAGAATTTCTAACATACTCTGCCTTACTTTTGGAAGCTGGCTGGTGCGAGCAAACCGGTCAGGACAGCAACACCGACACCGGGTCCCTTCGTCCATTTCGGCATGCGTGGTGTCAAATCCGGCCAAGCACCACAACATGACCGGGCAGTCTCGATTGCCAATTCAGAAACCTGCCCATGAGCCAAAGTTTCTTTCAATCCTTTATCTTGCTGCTGCTGGTAACCGATCCGTTCGGCAACGTGCCGCTGTTCGTCGCCGCCATGGCCAAGGTGCCGCCGGAACGGCGCTGGCGGGTCGTGGCCCGCGAGTGCGCGATCGCCTTCCTGCTTCTGCTGCTGTTCATGTTTTTCGGCCGCCATTTCCTGTCGGCGCTGCAGTTGTCGGAGGTGGCGTTGCGCATCGGCGGCGGCGTAATCCTGTTCCTGATCGCGCTGCGCATGGTGTTTCCGCAGGCCGGCGGACTCATGGGCGACGTCGAATCGACGCAGGAGCCATTTATCGTGCCGCTGGCGATTCCGGCGCTGGCCGGACCGTCGGCGCTGGCCACCGTGCTGCTGTTTTCTTCCGGCACTCGCAGCGAAATGCTGGTCCATGTGGCCGCTCTGGCGCTGGTGGCGCTGGTTTCGCTGTTGGTGCTGCTGGGCGCCGAGCGCATGCAGCAAGTGCTCGGCACGCGCGTGGTGTCGGCGTTCGAGCGTCTGATGGGATTGATCCTGACCGCGATGGCAGTCGAAATGTTACTGACCGGAATCCGCAGCTACGTGCGGACGCTGTAACGGAACCGGCCCGGCAGCCGGAAATGGCACGGCCGGGCCGTCATCGCTGGCCTGGAAGCGCGGATCGCCTCGGACGTAATCGCGCGGCCGGCGCCCATGGCGCCGCCGGCTGCACGACCAGGAAACGCTATGCGTTTACTGCGCAGTGCCCGCCTTCACCCTCTGCCGCCATGCGTGCAGCAGCGGCTCGGTGTAGCCGCTTGGCTGCTCCAGCCCCTTCAGCACCAGGTCGCGCGCGGCACAAAACGCTGCCGACGCGTCGAAATTCGGCGCCATCGGCCGGTAGGACGGATCACCAGCGTTCTGGCCGTCCACCACCTTGGCCATGCGCTGCAGGGTTTCCAGCACCTGCGCTTCGGTGACGATGCCGTGCAGCAGCCAGTTGGCGATGTGCTGGCTGGAGATGCGCAGCGTTGCGCGGTCTTCCATCAGGCCGACGTTGTGGATGTCGGGCACCTTCGAGCAGCCCACGCCCTGATCGACCCAGCGCACCACGTAACCGAGGATCCCTTGCGCATTGTTGTCGAGTTCCTGCTGGATTTCGGCCGCGCTCCACTTCGGATCAGCCGCCACCGGAACTTCCAGCAAGCCGTCGAGCAGGCGCTCGATCTCGGCATTGGTGGCGGATTTTTCCAGTTCCTGCTGCACCTGGTCGACGTTGACCTGGTGGTAGTGCAGCGCATGCAAGGTGGCGGCGGTTGGCGACGGCACCCAGGCGGTGTTGGCGCCAGCCTTCGGATGGGCGATCTTCTGCTCCAGCATCGCCGCCATCAGGTCGGGCATCGCCCACATGCCCTTGCCGATCTGGGCGCGGCCGCGCAAGCCGCACGATAGGCCGACCAGCACGTTGCTGCGCTCATAGGACGAAAGCCAGGTACTGGTCTTCATCTCGCCTTTGCGCACCATCGGGCCGGCGTGCATGTCGGTGTGCATCTCGTCGCCGGTGCGGTCGAGGAAGCCGGTGTTGATGAAGGCCACGCGCGCCGCCGCTTCCTTGATGCAGGCCTTGAGATTCACGCTGGTGCGGCGCTCTTCGTCCATGATGCCGAGCTTGACGGTGTTGGCCGGCAGCCCGAGCAGCGCTTCCACGCGGCCGAACAGTTCACTGGCGAACGCCACTTCGGCCGGGCCGTGCATCTTCGGCTTGACGATGTAGACCGAGCCAGTGCGCGAGTTGCGAAATTCCGGGCTGTTGCGGTTCAGATCGCGCAGCGCAATCGCGGTCGTCACCACCGCGTCCAGGATCCCTTCCGGGATTTCCTTGCCGCCGTCGTAGAGTACCGCCGGGTTGGTCATCAGGTGGCCGACGTTGCGCAGGAACAAGAGCGAGCGACCATGCAGCGCCACCACGCCATCGCTGGCGTCGGTGGCGCCGACGCCGGCGGTGTACTGGCGATCACGATTCAGGGTGCGCTCGAAGGTCTTGCCGCCCTTGGTCACGCTTTCGGTCAGCGTGCCTTGCAGGATGCCGAGCCAGTTCGCATAGGCCAGCACCTTGTCATCGGCATCCACCGCCGCGATCGAGTCTTCCAGATCGAGGATGGTCGACAGCGCCGCCTCGATCACCAGGTCGGCCACGCCGGCCGCATCGCTCTTGCCAATCGGCGTGTTGCGGTCGATGCGGACGTCGATGTGCAGGCCGTTGTTCTTCAACAGCACCGAGGACGGCGCCCCGGCCTGGCCCTGATAACCAACGAATTTGTTCGAGTCGGCCAGGCCGGTGGCGCGGCCGTCCTTCAACTGCACCAGCAGCTTGCCACCATCTACAGTGTAGGCGGCCGCATCGCGGTGCGAGCCCTGGGCCAGCGGCGCGGCCTGGTCAAGGAAGCCGCGGCCGAAGGCGATCACCTTCTCGCCGCGCACCGGGTTGTAGCTGGCGCCGCCAGGGCCGACGCGGGCGGCGCCGTCGGTTTCGGGAATCGCGTCGGTACCGTACAGCGCGTCGTACAGCGAGCCCCAACGCGCATTGGCGGCGTTCAGCGCATAGCGTGCATTCAGGATCGGCACCACCAGTTGCGGGCCGGCCTGCAGCGCCAGTTCGGCGTCGACGTTTCGGGTGATGACCGCCACTTCTTCCGGCTGCGGCACCAGGTAGCCGATCGATTGCAGGAAGGCGCGGTAGGCCGCCTTGTCGCGTACCGGACCGGGATTTGCCTGGTGCCACTGGTCCAGTTCCTGCTGCAGGCGGTCGCGCTCAGCCAAGAGCGCGGCGTTCTTCGGCGCCAGTTCGCGCACGATGGCGTCGAAGCCCTTCCAGAAGGTGGCGCTGTCGATGCCGGTGCCCGGCAGGACCTTGTCCTCGACGAAACGATAGAGGTTGGTGGCGACTTGAAGTCCGTGGCAGGTCGTGCGTGCAGTCATGTCTGAGCTCCGGTAAAAATGAAAAACGATTACAGCGTCTTGTAAAAATAGAATGCGGTGAGGACAATGCCGACCGCGATGATGAAGCGGCGCAGCCAGAGCGCGGGGATCTTGCGCGCTACTGTGGCGCCCCAGTAGCCGCCCAGGGTGGCCGTGGCAAGCATGATCAGGGTGTAAGGCCAATCGACTGCGCCGGCGATCACGAAGGTGGTCACCGTCACGCTGTAGATTACGGCCGACAACAGGTTTTTGATGGCGTTGATTTCGTGGACGTCGTCATGCCCGGCCATCGCCAGGCTGGCCAGCATCAGGATGCCCATGCCGGCGCCGAAGAAGCCGCCATAGACCGATACCACCGCATGGCCCGCCAGCGCGCCCGGCGTGTTCTGCGGCTTGCCGGCGTGCGCGCCGCGCAGAATCTGCGAGATGCGGCCGGAAAACGCGAACAGCAGGGTCGCGAACAGCAGCAGCCAGGGGATCAGCTTGGAAAAGGTCGCGTCCTTGGTGGTCAGCAACAGCAGGCCGCCGCCGACGCCGCCCAGCAGTGAAACGATGCCCATCGGGATCAGATAGCGCTTGTAGCGCGCCAGCTCCTTGCGGTAAGCCCAAGCGCCGGACAGGCTGGCCGGCCACAGCGCGACCGAATTGCTGGCATTCGCGATCACCGGCGGCACGCCGGCCACCAGCAGCGCCGGAAACGAAAAGAAGGTGCCGCCGCCGGCTACCGAGTTCATCGCGCCGGCGAGGAAGGCGGCGGCCGCCACCATGGCTATCTGCCATCCGCTCATAGCGCCTCCGCCAGCGTCGTGCGCAGGAACGGCAACAGGCTGGTCATGTCGCCGCCCGTGCCGTCCGGCGTCACGCCGAGCTGTTCGAACGGCAACTGATTGCGATTGACCCAGAAAGTGGTGTAGCCAAACCAGGCGGCGCCGCAAATATCCCAGCCGTTACCGGAGACGAACAGGATATGGCGCGCCGACAAGCCGAGCACGTCAGGGCCCAATTGGTAGGCTTCCGGCGCGGTCTTGAATTTCTTCACCGCGTCAACCGACAGGACGTGGTTGAACAGGCCCTCCATTCCGGCCGCCCGTACCGCCTCATCCAGCATTTGCGGATTGCCGTTGGACAGGATGGCGGTTTTCAAGCCGAGGCTCCTTATTTCGCGTAGCGCCTCAAGATTTTCCGGAAAGGCGGGCAGTTTCGCGTACTGTCCCATCAACGCGTTATGGGCGTCGACCGTCAGATCCAACCCAAGCCGCTCGCAGGAAAAGATCAGCGCTTCCTGGGTCACTTCCCAGAATGGCTTGTACATCGAGCACATGGTGCGCAGCTTCGTGTATTCGATCTGCTTGTCGCGCCACAACGCGGACAGCGCCGTTCCTTTGTTCGGATACAGCTTTTCAGCCAGCGCGGTGATCGCATAGACGTCGAACAAGGTGCCGTAGGCGTCAAACACAACTGCTTGGATGGTCATCGGAGCCTGTCTTGGGTCAACATGACACACGCGTCATGGAAATAATCGGAATGACATGCTGTACAGTACAGTATATTTAATCTAAAAACGCATAGACCAAACCATTTATAATTTCATTTTTGCTTTTTAGTCATAAATAAAGTTGTATGAGCCAATTCAAGCAGCTCGCAACCTTTGTCGAAGTGGCCGCCAGGGGTAGCCTGTCGGCTGCCGCCCGCAGCGAGGGGATCGCGCCAGCAGTGATCGGGCGCCGCCTGGATGCGCTGGAGGCGCGCCTGGGCGTCAAGCTGCTGCAGCGCACCACACGCAAGATCGTGCTGACCAACGAAGGTGCGGCGTTTCTGGAAGATTGCCAGCGTATCCTGGCCGAACTGGAAAACGCCGAAGCGGCGGTGTCCGAACGCAGCATCAACGCCAGCGGTCATCTGTCGATTTCAGCGCCGGCCGGCTTCGGTCGCCAGCATGTGGCGCCGCTGCTCCCCTCATTCCTGGCTGAACACCGCAACGTCACGCTCAACCTGAATTTGAACGACCGCGTGGTCGACTTGCTGGGTGAAGGGATCGACGTCGCGATCCGCATTGCGCCACTCTCGGACTCCACCATGATCGGCGTCAAGCTGGCAGCCAACAAGCGCGTGCTAGTGGCGGCCCCCGACTATCTGGCCCGGCATGGCGTCCCCGCCGCGCTGGACGACCTGGCGCGGCACAATTGCCTGGCAATGAGCAGCGATGGCAGCCAACGCGGCTGGACCTTCCGTCAGAACGGCAAGAACGTGACCCTGAAGGTCAGCGGCAACATGGAGTGCAACGACGGCGCGGTGCTGCATGACTGGGCACTGGCCGGCAAGGGGCTGGCGTGGCGCTCGATGTGGGAAGTTGGCGCCGCCATTGAATCCGGCCAACTGGTAACGGTACTGGATGAGTTTGCCGCGCCGGGCAACGACATTTATGCGGTCTTCGCCCAGCGCCGCCACCTGCCGCTGCGAATTCGCGCTTTCGTCGATTTCCTGCGGCGCGCCTATGCCAGGCCGGACTACTGGCGGCCTGCCTGATCACCGGACGCCGCGGGTGAATCGCCAAGCCGGACGATTCACAGAGCAAAAAAAATCCCCGGCGAACCGGGGATTTTTTGCGTATTCGGCTTACAGCGCGTAGCTTACAGCGGCTGAATGTTCGAAGCTTGCTTGCCTTTCGGGCCGGCAGTCACTTCAAAGGAAACGCGTTGATTTTCCTGGAGCGATTTGAAACCGCTGCTCTGGATAGCCGAGAAGTGCGCGAAGAGGTCTTCGCCGCCTTCATCAGGGGTGATGAAGCCAAAACCTTTTGCGTCATTGAACCATTTTACGATACCAGTTGCCATTACAATTCCTATTTCAGTTAAGTTGGGCAGATGCCCGTGAGATCGTTTGAACCAAGAAGGAATGACAGACTGATACTGCGCACCACTAACTCGAATCTCAACGATTTCACCATTATATACTGACTATATTCGTAAAAGTCAAAATAATCAGCAAGGTAACAGCGGTCGCGCCACCCGCCGTTTTTTGCATGCATACAGGCAAGCGCCCCGCCATCCGTACCTTCCAATCTTCAATCACTGCAATATGATCCGGCTGACCTGCCGTGACCCACGATGTCGCGTCGAATTTATATACGGCAAACAGAAAAATTGCTTTAGAACCGGGATTTTTTGCCGTTAACGGCGCAAGCCTCGTTTTCCGCCAAGCATGCCGGTCAATTCCGGTTTCTGCAGTTTTCTGCCTGTCAACACGACGAGGATATCGATGGAACGGACTCCCGCATGCCGGCAAGCAATCTGAAAACCCGCCCCGCGCGCGCCCTGCCGGCGTTGCTGTTCTTTGTTGCGCTGATTACCGCTGTCATCATCGCCCAGCTTTGGTGGGCCAGCGCCCAGGATCGGCGCTTGTTGCTCGATTCGGAGCGAGCCAACGCGCTGGTCGCGGTACGCGGCCTAGAAGAACACGCCGGTCAGATCCTGCACGGCGCCGATCGCGCAATCGACGCCACCATCAAAACGCTACACGGCAGCGGCGAAGATATCCTTGCTGACGAGGAAAAACTGCGGCGAATTCTGGTGCGCGAACAGCAGAATACCGCCTATCTGCAATCGATCCGCTATATAGACCTGAACGGTATCAGCCGCACTACCTCGTTTGCGCAGCAAATCGGGCCAATCGACCTCAGCGACCGGCAATACATCCGGTTCCTGGCCGCGCACCCGGAACGGACGGAAAGCAGGATCGGACAGCCGATCAGGAGCCGCTATGATGACCAGTGGATCGTGCCGATTGCGCGCAATTTGTTCGATCTCAAAGGAAAGCGGATCGGGATCATCGGCGCGTATATCCGCATATCGTATTTCGAGGAGTTTTACCAGCGGGTAGCCAGGAACAATGGCGCCATGGTCTCGTTGTACGCCAATGACGGTTTCATCCTAGTGCGCTCGCCGTTCGATGAGCGTTACATGGGAATGGACATTTCCTCCTTCCCGGCGGTGCAAGGGATCAGCGACGGCAATATCGAAGGCTCGCTGGAGGGAGCGGCACCGCTACTCGAGCAGCGCCCTCACCTGTTCGTCTGGCGCAAGCTGGCGGATTTTCCGGTCACCGCAGTATATGCGCGCGACATGGGGGCGGTGCTGGCACCATGGGAGCAACGCACGCGCGACCGCCTCCTGTTTGCCGGGGTGGCGATCGGCTTCATACTGGCGCTGGCAGCCCTGCTGGCGATCCAGGTACGCCGCCTGCAGCGATCATCGGCGCACTTGAGCGCAAGCGAAAACCGCTATGAAACCCTGTTCGAAGGCGTCAACGACGCGATCCTGCTGTGGAACCGGGACAACGTTTATGTCGACTGCAATCAGGCTGCGGTAGCGATGTTCGGCGTCACCGACAAGCAGCAGATCGTTGGCCGCAAGATCGGCGATTTTTCTCCCGCGGAGCAACCTCGCATGGCATCGACGCCGCATAGCCGACAAGCGCGTATCGACGCTGCGTTGCGCGGCGAACCGCAGCATTTTGAGTGGAGCACGTGGCGCCACGGCAAGCTATTTCCAAGCGACGTGACGCTCAGCCGTGCGGAAATCAACAATGAAAGCCTGGTGCTGGCGGTGTTTCACGACATCAGCATCCGCAAGCGCGCGCAGGCCTTGCAAAGTGGCCAAAACCAGATACTGCACATGATTGCCGCCGGCGACGATCTGAACGCGATCCTGACCGAAATCGTGCTGTTTGTGCAGCAGCATGCACCGCACGCCTGTTGCGCGATTCTGCTGCTGGATGATGCGCACACCCATTTTTCGTATGCCATTGGGCCATCGATCATGCAGGAGGCAGACGCGGTCAGCGGTATGCCGGTAGTCATCGGCAATGGCTGCTGCAGCGAGACGGTATTAAGCCGCTACCCGGTAATCATCGAGGATTTTCAGGGCCATCCGTCCAGGATCGGGCTGCAGGCATGGACCGGTCCGCTCGATTTTGCCTCCTCCGGATCGTGGCCGATCATGGGCAAACGCGGCCAGATCCTGGGCGCGTTCACCATGCTTTTCAGCGAGCGCAGGACACCCGACGCCGACGACATGCAGCTGGTCGGGATCAGCACCGATCTGGCGGGAATCGCGATTGAAAGCCGTAAAGCGGAAGAGCGGATCCTCCATCTGGCGCATTACGATGAACTGACCGGCCTGCCAAACCGCTTCCTGTTCATCCAGCATCTGGACAAGGCGCTGGCGCATGCCGAACGCCAGCACAACCAGATTGCGGTCCTGTTTCTCGATCTGGATCGTTTCAAGAACATCAATGATACCTTCGGCCATGAAGCTGGCGACTACGTGCTGCGCGCCAGCGCGGCACGCATGCAGCAGTCGCTGCGCGAACAGGACACGATCGCGCGTGTCGGCGGCGATGAGTTCCTGGCCCTGGTCGAGGATTACCACGATCCGCACAAGCTGGGTGAAATCGCCCAGCGCCTGCTGACGGAAGCGGCGGCACCGTTCGAAATCAACGGCAACGAATACCAGTTAAGCGTCAGCATCGGCATCGCCACCTATCCGGATGACGGTCTGGATGCGCAGGCGTTGCTGAAGAATGCCGACATCGCCATGTATCGAGCCAAAACCACCGGCAAGAACAACTACCAGTTCTATTCGGCGGAGATGAATACCCACAGCATCGAGCGCGCGAGGCTGGAAGCGCGGCTGCGCCGCGCCATCGAGCAGCGCGAGTTTGTTGTCCATTACCAGCCAAAAGTGGACGTCAAGAGCGACCGCATCGTTGGCGCCGAAGCGCTGGTGCGCTGGCAACATCCGGAACGCGGCCTGCTGTTGCCGGGAGAATTCATCGCGCTGGCCGAGGAAGCCGGCCTGATCGGCGCGCTTGGCATGCTGGTGCTGGATATTGCCTGCCGCGACATAGCGGATTTCGAGCGCAACGGGCGGGCGTTTGGACGGGTGGCGATCAACCTCTCGGCAGCCCAGTTCAGCCAGGCCGATTTGCTGCAGCAAGTCAGCAAAACCGTCGCAGCATGGCAAGTTTCTCCATCCAGCCTGGAATTCGAAATTACCGAAAGCATGGTCATGTTCAACCGCGAACAGGCGATCCGGCTGATGGACGGTATCCGCGACCTCGGCTGCACGTTGTCAATCGACGACTTCGGCACCGGTTATTCCTCGCTGGCCTATCTGAAGCGCTTCCCGGTCAACAGCGTCAAGATCGACAAGTCCTTCATCAACGACATCCCGCACGGCCCTAACGATTCCGCGATCGTGCAAGCGATCATTGCCATGGCGCACAGCCTGGATCTGGACGTGACGGCGGAAGGTGTGGAAACCGGAATCCAGTTGCAGACCTTGCGCCAATTCGGCTGCGACATGTTCCAGGGGTTTTACTTCAGCAAGGCGGTCGCGCCGGCCGAATTCATGGCACTGATTGAGAACCAGGTCCGGGAACCGGCTCGCCTGCAACGCCGCAAGCAGGTTTACGGCAGCGCCAAGCCAACGTAGTTTTCCGCCAGCACGGTAGACGCGGCACGCGACCCGACCACGTAATCCAGTTCCGAGCGCTGCATCCGGTACTGGAATTCCGATTCGTTATCCAGGCGATGCAGCATCGACGTCATCCACCAGGAAAAATGTTCCTTGCGCCAGATATGGCGCAGGCAGGTGGCCGAATAGCCCTGCAGCAAATCGTCGCGCCCCGCGTGGTAGCGCGCCGTCAGCGCGGCGGCCAGCACCTTGACGTCGTCCATGGCCGCATTCATGCCCTTGGCGCCGGTCGGCGGCACGATGTGGGCGGCGTCCCCGGCCAGGAACAATTTACCGTACTGCATCGGCTCGGCGACAAAGCTGCGCATCGGCGTCACCCCTTTTTGCAGGATCGGCCCCTCGTTCAGCTTCCAGCCATCTGCGGTTTCCAGCCGGGTGTGCAATTCGCTCCAGATGCGATCGTCCGACCACTGCGCCAAGTCTTCGTCCGGTTTGCACTGCAGATAAAGCCGCGTGATTTGCGGCGAGCGCATCGAAAACAGCGCAAAGCCGTGCTGGTGCTGGGCATAGATCAACTCGTGGGCGGCTGGCGCCGCTTCGGCCAGGATACCCAACCAGGCAAAGGGGTAGGTGCGCTCGAAGTGCCGGATCACGCCGGCCGGGATCGAACTCCGGGAAATGCCGTGGAAACCGTCGCAGCCGGCAATGTAATCGCATTCGATTTGGGCCGTCTCTCCACCGTGGCGAAAGCGGATCTTGGCAGCGCCTTGCTGTTCGTCGAAATCATCCAGGCTGACATCGCTGACTTCAAACAGGATCCGACCGCCGGCATCCAGCCGGGCGGCGATGATGTCCTTGACCACTTCCTGCTGTCCGTAGACCGTGACCGCCTTGCCGGTCAGGGCACGGAAATCGATCCGATGGCGGCGCCCGCCGAACAACAGTTCGATCCCCTCGTGCACCAGTCCCTGCGCCTGCATGCGCTCGCCGAGTCCGGCCTGGTTCAGCAGATCGACGCTGCCCTGCTCCAGCACACCGGCGCGAATCCGCTGTTCCACATATTCGCGCGTATGGCGTTCGATCACGATCGATTCAATTCCCTGCAAATGCAGCAGATGCGACAACAGCAAGCCCGCCGGACCTGCGCCAATGATGCCAACCTGTGTTCGCATGCCGCTACTCCTCACCATGAAAAAATACGAAGAAAAAGCAGATAACGGCCTTGCCCGGTCGCCACTGCCTGCATTATTTGTTCGTTAATCGCACATATAGTTGCTAACCGAACATACGCTGCGATAATATTGCGTGCACCGGACACTGTCAAGAATGGTTCGCCGTGCTCGGCGGTCATGTATTGCAAGTCGCTATACTTGCCGGCAGACAGGACATCCGGACTTGCAACCACCGGGAAATATCGCCAACAAGCGGCATACAGCCGTATTGCTTCAACCACGGGAGACAGCCATGAAGTTCAGCAAAACGCTACAGTCGATAACAGCCGTTGCGGCCCTGGCGCTGACCGCCTTCGCCGCGCACGCCGAAGACACCATCAAGGTCGGCCTGATCGCGCCCTTCTCCGGGCCGTTCGCCGATTACGGCAAGCAGATGGATGCCGGCATCAAGGCCTACATGAAGCTGCATGGCGACAAGGTAGCGGGCAAGAAAATCGAAATCATTGCGAAGGACACCACCGGCCCGGTGCCGGAAATCGCCAAGCGGCTGGCGCAAGAATTGATCGTGCGCGACAAGGTGGATTTCCTGGCCGGCTTCGGCTTGACGCCGGAAGCGCTGGCAGTGGCGCCCATCTCCGCCCAGGCCAAGAAACCGATGATCATCATGAACGCCGCGACCTCGATTATTACCACCAAATCGGATTACATCGCGCGCGTCTCGATGACGCTGCCGCAAATATCGGCGCCGATGGGTACCTGGGCGGTCAAGAACGGCATCCAGAAAGCGGTGACGCTGGTGGCCGATTACGGCCCCGGCATCGACGCCGAAACCGCCTTCAAGACCAACTTCATCGGCGGCGGCGGCCAGGTCACCGAATCGATCCGGGTACCGCTGAAAAATCCGGAATTCGCACCTTATATCCAGCGCATCAAGGATGCCAAGCCGGATGCGGTATTCGTGTTCGTGCCGGCCGGCGAACAGGGCATCGCCTTCATGAAGGGGTACCGCGAGCGCGGCCTGGCCGAAGCCGGCATCAAGGTGATCGCCACCGGCGACCTGACCGACGACCATGTGCTGAATTCGATGGGCGAGCCGATCCTGGGCGTGATCACCACCTTCCACTATTCGGCCGACCACAAGTCACCGCAAAACGCCAAATTCCTGAAAGCCTTCGCCGACGCCAACCCGAACGGCGGTCGGCCGAACTTCATGGCAGCCGCAGCCTATGACGGCATGGCGGCGATTTACGAGGTCTGCAAGAAGCTGAACGGTCAGATCGACGGCGACAAGGCGATGGCGGTGCTGAAAGGCATGAAGATCGACAGCCCGCGCGGCCCGATCACGATCGATCCGAAAACCCGCGACGTGGTGCAGACCGTGTATGTGCGCAAGGTGGAAAAGGTCGGTGGCGAACTGTACAACGTCGAGTTCGACAAGTTTCCCGACATGAAAGACCCCGGCAAGTAGGCATCCAGCGCCGGCTCAGGCCAGCGGTAAAAAGCTCCCGCGGCAGGCTTGCCACGGGAGCTTTTTTTTGGTCTCCCGATCGCCAATCGTCGGGCGCCCTATCCTGGACCACATACTCCATGCATAAGCCGTCTAACTCCGCCTATAAATGGTTGTTTACAGAAAATACTCCAGTTGTTCTAGAGGACGGCGGATTCCGGGCAGATGTCCGGTAACGATTTTGCTTGGCTTGCGGCAAGGCCGGGCGTGTTATGCGGCCGCGTCCAGCCGTGCCTCGACGTGGAGATTGCGCCCGGCGCCGAGCCCGGCCACCAGTGCGCCGGCAAAAATCGCGACAAACAGCAGCGCTGAACTGTTCCAGCCATGGCTGGCGTCATGCAGGACACCGACCGCCAGTGGCCCCAGGGCCGCCAGCGCATAGCCGACACCCTGCGCCATGCCGGACAGCGCCGCCGTCACTTGCGGGTTCGGCGCGCGCAGCACGATCAGCGTCAGCGCAATACTGAACGAGCCGCCCTGCCCCAGCCCCAGCAGCACGGCCCACCACCAGACGCCGGCCAGCGGCGCATACAAGCAACCCAACAGGCCGCTGATGACCATGCACATCATGATCCCGATCGCGGCGCGCTGGTCGCGGCCCAGGGTGGCCATCCACGGCCCGCCGAGCGCGGTCAGCAATTGCAGGCCGATCGACAGCGACAGCACCCAGCCGGCGTCCAGAGGCGTCATGCCGCGTTCGATCAGAATCGTCGGCAGCCAGCCGAATACGCAATATGCCAGCGCTGATTGCAAGCCCATGAAGCAGGTCACCTGCCAGGCCAGTTTGCTGGCATACAGGCCGCGCACCACTTGCGCGGCGTGGCGACGGTGTTGCCCAGGGCGGCGCAATTGCGGCCACCAGGCCCATGCCGCCAGCAGCGCCGGCAAGGCCCAGAACGCCAGCGCGGAGCGCCAGTCGTCTTGCGCCAAATGTTGGATCGGCACCGTCATGCCGGCCGCCAGCGCCGCGCCCAGGCACAAGGCCATCGTATACAAGCCGGTCATCCAGCCCAGCCGATGCGGAAAGTCGCGCTTGATAATTCCTGGCAATAACACCATGACGACGCCGATACTGCCGCCGACCAGCACGGTACCGGCAAACAATCCGGGCAGGCCGAAAAAAATCCGGGCTCCGATACCAAAAGCCAGCACCAGCAAACCATACAGCACGATCTTTTCCGGCGTGAAGCGATAGGTCAGGCGCGGCGCCAGCGGCGCAAACACGCCAAAGCACAATACCGGCAAGGTGGTCAGTACCCCGGCCGCGGCTGACGACATGCCGGTGGCGGCACGAATCGCTTCCAGGATGGCGGCGACGCTGGATAATGCCGGGCGCAGGTTAACGCCGACCAGGAACAGCGCGAGCGTCAGCAATATGCGGTTGCGACGGCTCGCGGCCTGGGTCAGATTGGAGGAAACTCCTTGCTGCGCCGTTGCAGAAGAGGCGGTATCGGTTCCATGCGGCAGATTCATTGGTATTTTTCATATTTCACGACGATCGCGCTCTCGCGCTCGCCTGGGAGCTGCTGGAGCGTTTTCTGCTCACGCAAGCGCACCAGCGTAACGGCGCGGATTTTGCGGGGCAGCTGAAGCTTACCCGAAGCGGCATCGTTTCGCGGCGCCGCACTCCGAAGAGCTCTTCAGGCCACCGCCACTAGCCGGTTCAAGGTCGCCGCATCCTGCAGCAGGCTGCCGCTGTCGGAATCGTGCACGATGCGGCCGCGATCCAGCACGATCGCGCGCTGCGTCAACGACAGCGCCAGCCGCGCATGCTGCTCAACCACGATCACCGACATGCCGGACTCCTCCACCAGCGTGCGGATCACGCGCAGCAATTCCTGCACGATGATCGGCGCCAGCCCTTCCATCGGCTCATCCAGCAGCAACAAGCTGGGATTGACCATCAGCGCGCGCCCGATCGCCAGCATCTGCTGCTCGCCGCCGGATAGTTGATTGCCCATGTTGGCGCGCCGCTCCTGCAGGCGCGGAAACAACTGGTACACCTTGGCGACGTCCCAGGCGCCGGGGCGCGCCACCACCGTCAGGTGCTCTTCCACCGTCAGCGACGGGAACATGCAGCGTTCCTGCGGGACCCAGCCGAGGCCGGCGTGGGCGCGGCGCCAGGTCGGCATCCGCGCCACATCGCCACCGCGCCAGCGAATGCTGCCGCCATGCAACTGGGTCTGTCCCATCAGGGTCAGCAGCAGGCTGGTCTTGCCGACGCCGTTGCGGCCCAAAAGCGCGATGCTGTCGCCCTCCTGCATCGAAAACGTGATGTCTTCAAGCGCCACCGCCGCGCCATAGCCGGCGCAAACGCTGTCGAGCGCGAGCAGTTCGCGGCCGCCGTGGATACCGTCAGTCATCCTGCGCCTCTCCCAGATACACTTCCTTGACCCGCTTGTCGGCGGCAATCTCGGCCGGCGTGCCTTCGGTCAGCACGCGGCCACCGACCAGCACCGTGATGCGCTCGGCGAAGCGGAACACCAGCCCCATGTCGTGCTCGATGAAGACGATCGTCACGTCGCGCGGCAGTTGCGCGATCACCTCGAACAGTTCGGCGCTCTCGGCCGACGGAATGCCGGCCGCCGGCTCGTCCAGAAGCAGCACCTTCGGCTTGGTCGCCAGAGCCAGCGCGATCTCGACCAGCCGCTGCTTGCCGTACGGCAGGTTGCGCGTCACCGTGTTCGCATCCGCCGCCAGTTTCAGCGTCGCCAGCAAGGCCAGCGCCTCCTCGATCGCCGCCGCCTGCCGCGCCACGGTGCGCTGCCAGACGCGCTGCCGGCCGTCGCGCTCGAAGATCGCCAGCAGCACCGATTCCAGTACCGTCAGGCCGGCGAACAGAGTGTTGATCTGGAAGGTGCGGGTCATGCCGCGCTTGACCCGCTGGTGCTGGGGCAGGCCGGTGATGTCCTCGTCGCCGAAAAACACACGGCCGGCGCTCGGCTCCAGCGCACCCGTCAGGAGGTTGATGAAGGTGGTCTTGCCAGCGCCGTTCGGCCCGATCAGTGCATGCCGGCTGCCGGGCGCAAACGACAACGAGACTTCGCTGTTGGCCTTGAAGGCGCCCCACTGCTTGGACAGGCCTTCGGTGCGCAGCGTGGTGTTCATGAGCGCGCTCATGGCCGCTCCCCGCTGGCGGCGCGCGGTCGCAACCGTGCGCGAATCTTGTCGCAGCCGCCGAGGATACCGCCGCGCCCGAACATCACGATCACCACCAGCAACAGGCCGATCCAGAACTGCCAGTAAGTCGGATCGATGCCGGCAATACGGTCCTGCGCCAGCATGAAGACGATCGCGCCGACCAGCGCGCCGTACAGGCGGCCGGTGCCGCCCAGCACCAGGATGATCAGCAATTCGGCCGAGCGGTTGAAGCTGAGCGCATCGATGCCGACGAACTGCGTGGTCTGCGCCAGCAGCGCGCCGGCAATCCCGGCCACGCCGGCGCTGATGGTATAGATCGCCACCAGCCGGCGGTTGACGTTGGCGCCGATCGCCGGCATGCGCCGCCCGCCTTCGCGAATGCCGATCAGCGACAGGCCGAACGGCGAATTCACCAGCCGCCGCAGCGTCACGAACAGCAGAAACAACACGGCCAGGCTGTACCAGAAGGCGGTCTTGCCGTACAGGTCGAACTCGAACACGCCGAGCAGCTTCCACATGACGACGCCCGACAGACCATCGACGCCGCCGGTGATGAAGGCCGCCTTGTTGGCGACCTCGAACAGCATCAGGCAGATGCCGAGCGTCACCATCAGCCGAGTCAGGTCGTGCCCGCGCACCACCAGGAAACTGGTGCAATAGCCGAACAGCGCGGCCAGCGCGGCGCCCGCCAGCAAGCCCGACAGCGGTTCGCCCCAGCCGTGCACCGCCAGCAAGCCGGCGGTATACGCACCCAGCCCGAAGAACGCCGCGTGGCCCAGCGAAACGATACCGGCGTAGCCGAGGATCAGATCGAGCGACAGCGCGAACAAGCCGACGATCATCATCTGCGCCGCCAGCACCAGATAACCGGGGAACAGGAAATACGCCACCAGGGGCAACAGCCAGAAGGCGATTTCGGCTGGCTGCCAGCGGTCGTTCGGCAGGCGCGGCGGCGCCAGTCTTGCGGTCAGGAAGGATGGCACCGGTTTCATGCGCGCCTCGCGATCAGGCCCAGCGGATACAACAGCAGCAGCACCACCATCAAGCCATAGATGACGAAGGCGCCGAGTTCCGGCACATAGTATTTGCCGGCGACGTCGAACACGCCCAGCAGCAGCGCCGCGAACAACGGGCCGCGGATGGTGCCGGCGCCGCCGACCGCGACCACGATCAGGAAATACACCATGTACTTGATCGGAAAGGTCGGGTCCAGCCCGAGCACGTCGATGCCCAGCCCGCCGCCCAGCCCGGCCATGCCGGAGCCGAGCGCGAAGGTCAGAGAAAATACTCGGCCGACGTTGATTCCCAGGCCGGAAGCGGCGCGCTGGTTGTCGACCGAGGCGCGGATTTGCGCGCCGAAGCGAGTGCGCTCGACCAGGTAGCCGAGCGCGGCGGTGACCACCACCACGACGCCGATCAAAAATACCCGGTAGGCGCCAACCTCCAGCCCGAGGACGCTAACCTGCCCGCGCAGCCAGTCCGGCAGCCGTACCGGCTGCTGGGTCGGGCCCCAGATGTAGGTAGCGGCGGCCACCACCATGAAGGTCAGGCCGATTGAAAACAGTACCTGGTCGAGCGGATCGGCCTGATACAGCCGGCGATACAGGAGCCGCTCCAGGATCCAGCCGGCGGCGGCGCTGGCGATGAAGGCGGCCGGTAGCGTCAGCAGGAACGGCACGCCGGCGCGGTTCATCAACTCGACGCAGACGTAGCCGCCCAGCATCGCGAAGGCGCCATGCGCGAGGTTGACGAAATTCATCAAGCCGAGCGTGACCGAGAGGCCGACGCTGATCAAAAACAGCAGGCTGCCGTAGGCAACGCCATCGAACAGCACGCCGATGAAATTGCTCAGCATGGCGGCCACCTTAGCGGCCCGGGTTGCCCGGCTTGGCCGGCGCACCAGCCGGCGCCCGCCACAAGCCCGCGAATATCCATCACGATTCCTGCAGTCTCCATATACTCCCTATAGTTATATTTATTTCCGCACACAAAATATAGGATTATTTAACATACTCCATAACCAACGGCAGCAGACCGGCCAGCCGATCATCCAGCCGCCGCCGCGTCCAGTTCGCCGAACACTTCCTGCGCCAGATGAAACGCCGAATTGGCGGCCGGCACGCCGCAGTAGATCGCCGTCTGCAACAGCACCTCCTTGATCTCGTCGCGCGACACGCCATTGTTGGCGGCGGCGCGCAGGTGCAGCGTCAGCTCTTCCGCGCGGTTCAAGGCCACCATCATCGCGATCGTCAGCAGGCTCCTGGTATGGCGCGGCAAGCCGGGCCGGGTCCAAATTTCGCCCCACGCGTAGCGCGTGATCAGGTCTTGAAATTCATCGGTCAGCGGCGTACTCCTGACCTGCGCCCGATCCACGTGGGCATCGCCCAGCACTGCACGTCGCACCGCCATGCCGCTGGCGTGCCGTTCCTGTTCTTCCATCGCAATTCCTTTCTGGTCAGTCAGGCGGTCAGAAAATCCACCAGCGCGGTGGTGAAGCGCTCGGCCTGCTCCCAGTTCGACAGGTGCGCGGCATCCAGTTCCAGATAATGCGCGCCGCCGATCTGCTGAGCGACGAAGCGGCCGTCCGCCGGCGGCGTCGCCTTGTCCTGGCTACCGGCGATCACCAGCGTCGGCGCGCGGATCGCGCCGAGGCCGTCGCGCTGATCCATGTCGCGCACTGCCGCGCAATTGGCGACATAGCCGGCGGCAGAAGTCTGCAACAGCATCTGCCGCACCGTCTCCACCTGTTGCGGTGCGCGCGCCGCGAAGCCCTGTGTGAACCAGCGTTCGACCACGGCGGCGGCGATCGGCGCCATGCCTTCGCGATTGACCAGCTCGATGCGCGCATTCCAGGCTTCCGGCGGCGGGATGCGGGCTGCCGTATTGCACAGCACCAGCCGCTCGATGCGCTGCGGGTGATGGGCGGCAAGCCACATGCCGATCATGCCGCCCATCGACAGCCCGCAGAAATGCGCGCGCTCGATCTGCAAATGGTCCAGCAAGCCGATCACGTCTGCCCCCAGTTGCGCGATCGTGTACGGGCCGGGTGTCACCTGCGAGCCGCCGTGGCCGCGCGCATCGTGCCGCAGCACGCGGAAATGCTCCAGCAGGCGCGGCATTTGCGGCGCCCACATGCCGAGCTCGGTGCCGAGCGAATTGGACAGAAGCAGCACCGGCGCACCGCTTGCTCCTTCGATCTGGTAGTGCAGCTTCGCGCCGCCGGTTTCGATGATGGGCATTAGATGGTCTCCTGATCGCAAACGTTGTTTCGCTGGTGGTAGGTGCGCAGCACGCGCTCGACGAACTGGTCGGCGGCGCCGACATAGGCGGCCGGGTCGAACAGCCGTTCCCATTCGCCGGCCGGCAGCATGGCGCCGACTTGCGCATCCTCGACCAGCACCGCGCGCAAATGACGGCCGCTGGCGACGGCGACATGGCAGGCGCGCTCGACCAGCTGGTGCGCCTGTGGCCGGCCGATCCTGGCACCCAGCGCCAGCGTCACCGCTTCCGCCATCACCAGGCCGTGCGTAAGGTCGAGATTGGCACGCATGCGTTCGGCATCGATGGTCAACCCCTGCACGACCTGCCGCGTCTGGCGCAGCGCACCAGCCGCCAATTGCACGATCTGCGGCAGCGTGCCCCACTCGGCCTGCCAGCCGCCCAGCGCGCGCTCGTGTTCCTGTGGCATCGCGCCCAGCATGGTCGCCACCAGCCCCGGCACGCGCTGCGCCGCCGCCAGTGTCGCCGCGCAGCCGACCGGGTTGCGCTTGTGCGGCATGCTGGACGAGCCGCCGCGCCCCAAGGCAGCCGGTTCCGCCGCTTCACCGACTTCGGTTTGCGCCAGCAGTGAAACATCGCGCGCGATCTTTCCCAGGCTGCCGGTCAACAGGCCGAGCACGGTGGCGGTTTCGGCCACCCGGTCACGCTGCGTGTGCCACGGCATGTCGGGCAGGCCCAAGCCGAGTTGCGCCGCCAGCGTGGCGGCCACTTGCAAGCCTTGCGAGCCGAGGCTGGCCAGGGTGCCGGCGGCACCGCCGAATTGCAGCGCCAGCAGGCGCGGCCGCAATTCCCGCAGCCGCTGTTCGTGGCGCAGCAGGCCGTCCAGCCAGCCGGCCGCCTTCAGGCCGAAGGTGATTGGCGCCGCCTGCTGCAGCCAGGTGCGGCCGGTCATCGGTGTGGCGCGATGGTCGCTGGCCAATTGCGCCAGCACCGCCATCAGTTGCGCCAGCTCGGCCTCGATCTGCGCCAGCGCATCGCGCAACTGCAGCACCAGGCCGGTGTCGATCGCATCCTGGCTGGTGGCGCCCCAGTGTACGTATTTGGCTGCTTCAACATCGGCGGCGGCGACGCGCGCGGTCAACTGCTTGACCAGCGGAATCGCCAGGTTGCCGGCCTCGGCCGCCGCCGCCGCCAGCGCCGCCAGGTCGACTTCGGCGGCGTCGCAGGCGGCACCGATAGCCGCCACTGCCGACGTGGGGATCACGCCATGTGCGGCTTCGGCGCGCGCCAGCGCGGCCTCGAAATCCAGCATGCGCTGCAGCGTGGCGCGGTCGGAAAACAGTTCCGCCGTCGCCGCGTTGGCGAGTAGCGCCGTATTCAGATTAGGCGCTGTCATGGCAACGAATCCGGCTGGTCCAGGTGGGCATGATGCTCAGATGTCGAAGAACACGGTTTCATCGGCGCGCGCGCTGCCCGCCTGCAGCACGATGTCCCATTCCAGCACGCTGCCGCCCTGCGCAGCGGCATCGGCTGATTTGCGGGCGATCAGCGTCGCCCGCCGTTCGGCCGGCACCAGCGCCAGCACCGGATCTTCGGCGTTGGCCGCCTCGCCCGGGAAATACACGCGCGTCACCAGGTGCTTCAACATGCCGCGCGCAAAGACGGTGACGGCGATGTGCGGCGCCTGCAAGCTGCCGTTGGGCCCCGGCACCCGGCCCGGCTTGATGGTGGTGAAACGGAAAAATCCGCGGTCGTCGGTCGGCATCCGGCCGAAGCCGCGAAAACCCGGCGCCAGCGGCAAATCGCGGATGTCGTCCGGATGCGCATACTTGCCATGTGCATTCGCCTGCCACAGCTCGACCAGGCCGTCCGCCACCGGCTTGCCGTCACCATCCAGCAGCCGCCCCTGCAGCATCACGCGTTCGCCCTCGACTTCGGGACCGGCCAGGTCGGGCGTATTCAGCCAGTCGGTGCCGATCCGCAGGTAGGGGCCGATGGTTTGCGAGGAACTCATTTGCAGGCTCATGTCATTTCTCCATCGGGGTGGCGTCGCGCCCGCGCAGCACGATGTCGAAGCGGTAGCCGAGCGCGGTTTCGGGCGTCGTCACTTCCCAGTCCAGGGTCGAGATCAGGCGGCGCCGCGCCTTGTCGTCGGGAATACTGGTGTACATCGGGTCGAACTCCAGCAGCGGGTCGCCGGGGAAATACATCTGCGTCACCAGGCGCGTGGCGAAGGCATGGCCGAACAGCGAGAAATGGATGTGCGCCGGCCGCCAGGCATTGTAATGGTTGCGCCACGGGTAGGAGCCGGGCTTGATCGTCAGGAAGCGGTAGTACCCCTGGTCGTCGGTCAACGTGCGGCCGCCGCCGGAAAAATTCGGATCGAGCGGCGCGTCGTGGTTGTCGTTCTGGTGCAGGTAACGGCCGGCGGCATTCGCCTGCCAGATTTCGATCAGCGAATTCGCCACCGGCCGGCGGTTTTCATCCAGCACGCGGCCGGTAACGATGATGCGCTCGCCGAGCGGGTCGCCGCCGTGCTGGTGCGTCAGGTCGTTGTCGCCGGCGCGGATGTCGCCATGGCCGAATACCGGGCCGGTGATTTCGGACAAGGTTTGCGGCAGCAGGATCAGCGGCTGGCCCGGCGAGCGCCGCACGGTGGAGGCGTACGGCGGGTACAGGTAATCCGGCTGGCCGCCGCGCAACGGGCGGCGGTACTGGGCAATCTCGGACATGCTGGTCTCCTCTATGCGATGCTGAAATTCGCTGCTGCCTGCCGCGCAAGCGCACGGCCCTTGAAAATCATACGCGCTCGATCACCAGCGCGATGCCCTGGCCGACGCCGATGCACATCGTGCACAGCGCATAGCGGCCGCCGCTGTGCTGCAACTGGTAGAGCGCGGTGGTCACCAGGCGCGCGCCGCTCATGCCGAGCGGATGGCCGAGCGCAATCGCGCCGCCATTCGGATTGACGCGCGGATCATTATCCGCCACGCCCAGCATGCGCAGCACCGCCAGCCCTTGGGCGGCAAAGGCCTCGTTCAATTCGATCACGTCCATCTGGTCGATCGTCATGCCGAGCCGCTGCAGCAGTTTCTGTGTCGCCGGCGCCGGGCCGATGCCCATCACGCGCGGCGCCACGCCTGCGGTCGCCATGCCGACGATGCGCGCCTTCGGCGTCAGGCCGTGGCGGCTGGCCGCCGCTTCAGAAGCCAGCAACAAGGCGCAGGCGCCGTCGTTGACGCCGGACGCATTGCCGGCGGTGATCGTGCCGTCCGGCCGCACGATGGCTTTCAGCTTGGCCAGCGCCTCCAGCGTGGTGGCGCGCGGGTGCTCGTCCTGCGTCACGGTAATCGGATCGCCCTTCTTTTGCGGGATCACGACCGGCGTGATCTCCTCGGCCAGCGTGCCGTTTTGCTGGGCGGCCGCGGCCTTGTTCTGGCTGGCCAGCGCGAACAGGTCCTGATCTTCGCGGCTGATCTGGTAATCGTCCGCGACATTCTCGGCGGTCTCCGGCATCGAATCGACGCCATACTGCGCCTTCATTAGGCGGTTGACGAAACGCCAGCCGATGGTGGTGTCGTAAATCGCCGCGTTACGTGAAAAAGCGCTGTCGGCCTTGCCCATCACGAACGGCGCGCGCGTCATCGACTCGACGCCGCCAGCGATCATCAACTCGGTTTCGCCGGACTTGATCGCGCGCGCGGCGCTGCCGACCGCATCCATGCCGGAGCCGCACAGGCGGTTGATGGTGGCGCCGCCGACTTCCTGCGGCAGGCCGGCCAGCAAGGCCGCCATGCGGGCGACGTTGCGGTTGTCTTCGCCGGCCTGGTTGGCGCAGCCGTAGATGACGTCCTGCACGGCGGCCCAGTCGACCTTGGGATTGCGCTCGATCAGTGCCGAGAGCGGAATCGCGGCCAGGTCGTCGGCGCGCACGTCCTTCAAGGCGCCGCCGTAGCGTCCGATCGGAGTGCGGATCGCATCACAGATAAATGCTTGGTTCATGGTCCTGATTACTCTTGGAGATTAAAAAATAAATTCATTACCCAGCATGCGCTGGCGGTGGACAGATCAGCGGCACCCCGGTCAGGCGCTGCAGTTCGTCAAACGATATGTCGGCCAGGATCTCGCGCAGCGCCAGGCCGTCGGGTGTCACGTCCAGCACCGCCAGGTCGGTATAGATGCGGTTGACGCAGCCGATCCCGGTCAGCGGATAGCTGCAGCGGGAAACGATCTTGCTCTCGCCACTCTTGGTCAGGTGCTCCATCATCACGAACACCTGGCGCGCGCCGGCCGCCAGATCCATCGCGCCGCCGACCGCCGGAATCGCATCCGGCGCGCCGGTATGCCAGTTCGCCAGGTCACCGGTGACCGACACCTGGAACGCCCCCAGCACGCAGATGTCGAGATGGCCGCCGCGCATCATCGCAAACGAATCGGCGTGGTGGAAATAGGCACCGCCGGCCAGCAGCGTCACCGGCTGCTTGCCGGCATTGATCAGGTCTTGGTCTTCCTGCCCTGGCACCGGTGCCGGGCCCATGCCGAGCAAACCGTTTTCGCTGTGCAGGATGATTTCACGGTCGGCCGGCAAGTAGTTCGATACCTTGGTCGGCAGGCCGATGCCGAGATTGACGTAGGCGCCTTCCGGGATGTCGCGCGCGACGCGCTCGGCGATCTGGTCGCGGGTCAGGGGTTTCATCGGATCTCCTTCGCTTGCGCCGTTTCCGACACCACGCGCTGCACGAAAATCCCCGGCGTCACGATCGCCTCCGGGTCGAGCGCGCCCAGTTCGACCACCTCGGCCACCTGCACGATCGCGCACCTGGCCGCCATCGCCATGATCGGGCCAAAGTTGCGTGCGGTCTTGCGATACACCAGGTTGCCCCAGCGGTCGGCGCGCTGCGCCTTGATCAGCGCGAAGTCGGCGTGGATCGGCTTCTCGAACACATAGTGCTTGCCGTCGATTTCGCGGGTTTCCTTGCCTTCGGCCAGCAGCGTGCCGTAGCCGGTCGGCGTGAAGAAGCCGCCGATGCCGGCGCCGGCAGCGCGGATGCGTTCGGCCAGGTTGCCCTGCGGCGCCAGTTCCAGTTCGATCTCGCCGGCACGAAACAGCGCGTCGAATACCTGCGAATCGACCTGGCGCGGAAACGAGCAGATGATCTTCCGTACCCGCTTCGCCTTCAACAGCGCCGCCAGTCCGGTTTCGCCATTGCCGGCGTTGTTGTTGACGATGGTCAGGTCGCGCGCGCCCTGCGCGATCAGCGCATCGATCAGCGCGGCCGGCATGCCGGCATTGCCGAAGCCGCCGATCATCACGGTTGCGCCGTCGTGCACGTCGGCCACTGCCGCCTGTACCGATTCGCATATTTTATTGATCACATTGCTCCTTGCTCGGCCTGTGGACGGTTTGCGCAAGGCCGGGACAAGCTCCAGCCGTCGATACGCTTGCGGCCAGCTTGCGGCTGACTAATGCACGTGCGATAATCGCACTAATGTCTGTTTATAGAACATTACAAGTGTAGCCAGAAGGGCCGTCAGCCGTCAAGGACCAGCCGCCGTCAAACGTCAGCATGCCCATTTTTTTTCGGATAAACCAATGACCGATACAACCCAGCCTAGCCCCAGCCGCAAAAAAGAGCTCAGCATCGCCGACGAAATCGACGCCCTGACCGACCCCAGCTTCATGACTTCGCTGGCACGCGGTCTGGCGGTCGTACGCGCCTTCAGCGACCAGCGCCGCAGCCTGACGATTGCCCAGATCAGCCATAGAACCGGCATTCCGCGCGCGGCGGTGCGGCGTTGCCTGCATACGCTGCGCCAGCTCGGCTATGCCGATTCGGAAGCCAACAATTTTTTCCTGACCCCGAAGATCCTGACGCTTGGCTATTCGTACCTGTCTTCGACCCCGCTGGCGGTCTCGGCACAGCCATGCCTGAACGAGATCAGCCGCACCTTGCATGAATCCTCATCGATCGCGGTACTGGATGGCGGCGACGTACTGTACGTCGCGCGCGCCGCCACCAGCCGCATCATGTCGGTCGCGCTGAACGCAGGCAGTCGTCTTCCGGCCTATTGCACCTCGCTGGGACGCGTGATGCTGGCCCATCTGCCGCCCGAAGAGCTGCAGGCCTATCTGGACCGGGTCGAGCTGAAGGCGTTTACCGAACGCACCGTGGTCTCCGCCAAGCGCCTGCGGGAGATCCTGGCGGCCGTGCGCCAGGCCGGATATGCGATCGTCGAGGAAGAACTGGAAGTCGGGCTGCGCTCAATCGCGGTGCCGGTGCGCGGCGCCTCAGGCCGCGTGGTGGCGGCGCTCAACGTCGGCGCCCAGGCAGCGCGCGTATCGCGCCGGCAGATGGAGGAAGATTTCCTACCGATCCTCCTGCGCGGCTCGCAGGAGTTGGCTGCGCTGTTGCCCTGAGTGATGCCGGCGGAGTGCCACATCGTCTGGAATTTTTCTGGAATTACATACTCCATACATCAATCTCCATCACCGCCCATTAAATAATCAGATTAATGACATACTCCAGGCTAAATTGGGGCGGCGCGATTGGATTCCGGTCACGAGATCATCGACACGCCCAGACCACATTTTTTCCACTGCGCATGCGTCTGAAGGCCGGTGCGAGGACGCCGCTCCGAACGGATTGATCTTCGTCAAGCCAGCTTGCAGCGGGACGTTGTAGCCTGCTTTCTCGGATACCCCACTGAAAGCATGCGCCGACCTGAATCCATATGAGTCGGCTCCATCGAACTGGCCGTAAGACGAAAGAAAGCCATGAGACAAACATTGAGACGGGTTTTTGTCCACATCGTAATGGCAGCGTTCATTTTCACCGGCTTCGCGCAAGCGACGCAGGCAGCGATGATCGGCACCGATCAGATCTATGCCGCAGCCAGCGCACAACAAAATCATGACAGGATTGCCGCTGCATTGAATCGCCCGGAGGTCATCTCACAACTTGAAAAAATGGGGGTGAGCCAGGCCGATGCGCAGGCGCGGGTAGCCGCACTGACAGACACGGAGGCCGCCGCGGTGGCGAGCCAGATCGACAGCTTGCCGGCCGGTGGCGACGGCATCCTGGGGGCGCTGGTACTGATTTTCGTGGTGCTGCTCGTCACCGACATTCTTGGGCTCACCAAAGTTTTCCCGTTCACGCGCTCCGTACGCCGCTAGCGGATCGGTGTCACGCATGGTTCTGCCACTGCGGGCTATCTTCGTTCTGCTGGCGTTGCTGGTCGGCGGCTGCGCCACGCAAACCGACGCCGTGCGACACGACGCCAACCTGCCACGCCGCGCCGAACTCGCCTCGACTCCCTTTTTCGCGCAGGAACGTTATCAATGCGGGCCGGCCGCGCTGGCCATGTTGCTGGCCGCTGCCGGCATGGCCATCACCCCCGATGAGCTGACGCCCCAAGTCTATGTGCCGGAACGCGAAGGCAGCCTGCCGCCGGAAATGCTGGCCGCCGCGCGCCGCAATGGTGCGCTCGCGATGACCATTGCCCCGCGCCTGGTCGACCTGCTGACCGAAGTCGCCGCCGGCAATCCGGTGCTGGTCTTGCAGAACCTCAGCTTGCCGATCTTCCCGTTATGGCACTACGCGGTGGTCATCGGCTTCGACCTCGACAAGGGCGAGCTCTTGCTGCACTCGGGCACCACCGAGCGCCTTGTCATGCCGATCTCCACTTTTGAACACACCTGGAGTCGCAGCGACTTCTGGGGCATGATGGCGCTGCTGCCTGGCCGCCTGCCTGCCACCGCGAACGAAAACGATGCGGTAGACGCGCTCGTCGCCTATGAAAAATCGACCGTTCCTGGTCGTGCCCGCAGCGCGTATGACGCAGCAAGACAAAGGTGGCCGCACAATCTGACGCTGCAGCTCGGAAGCGGCAATACGGCCTACGCAGCCGGAGACCGACTTGCGGCGTTAGCGGCATTTCGTACGGCGACGCTGGAGCATCCCGATAGCGCGCCGGCATTCAATAACCTGGCTTCGGTGCTGGCCGAGTTGGGTCACTTGAATGAGGCCCGGTCGGCAGCGAGGAAGGCTGTTGCGCTCGGAGGACCCTGGCGCGACACCGCTGCGGCTACCCTGGCGGGAATCGAGGCGCAGCAAACGCTCAAAAAGAGGCCTTGAGCATTTTCCAGGATCGCCAGCCATGGATTGCGCCGGGACGAGGATTGCGTGCCTGTTTGATTCCAGCTCCGCTCTCGAACCGCTCAGAGCGGCAACCGGCTCCGCATAGCGGTCACAAGCCGGATAACCGGCTTATGCTGCATCAGACGCGCCGCGGGAAACGCACGCAGGCGCGCAAGCCGTGGCCGGAATTGCTGAGCGTTGCGCGCGCGCCATGTGCCTCTGCAATTTGCCGCACGATCGCCAACCCGAGCCCGCTGCCCTTCGCCTGCGTGCCGCCAGCCTGATAGAAACGATCGAATACCCGCGTCAGTTCGGCTTCCGGGATACCGGGGCCGCTGTCCTGCACGACGATCGATACGGTGTCAGCGTCGGCCTTCACCGCTACGTCGATGCGGCCTCCTTCCGGCGTGTAATGCAGCGCATTGTCGACCAGATTGTTGAGCATGATGCGCAGCGCGTCGGCATCGCCTTGCACGGTCACCGGCGTTTCGCTGCCGATTCCGAGGTCGATGCGCCGGGCGTCGGCGCTCAAGGCGAAATCGGCGATCACGCCATGCGCCAGCAACACCAGATCGACCGGCTGCCGTACCCGCTCGGACACGCCCGGCTCCTGCCGCGCCAGCGTCAACAACTGTTGCACCAGACGAATTGCCCGTTCCAGGCCGCGCTTCAGGTCGGCAAAGGCGGCCTGCCGCTCGCCCGCGTTGGGGGCGCGCTCGGCCAACTGGATTTGCAGCTTGAGGGCCCCCAGCGGCGTCCTCAATTCATGTGCCGCGTCAGCCACGAAGGCGCGCTGCGCGTCCATCGAATGTTCCAGGCGTGCCAACAAATCGTTCAGCGCCGAGGTCAGGGGCCGGATTTCCTGAGGCAGGCCGGCATCGGAAATCGGCTGCAGCGAACTGGCGTCGCGCGCCCCAACTTCGCCGGCGACGCGCCTCAGTGGTGCCAACCCGCGCCCGACAGTGATCCAGATGATCGCTCCCAGGAACGGCAGCAGCAACAGCAGCAGCGCGACGGTTTTCATCGCCATCTGCGCCGCGACTTCGCGCCGCGCGCCCAGCGGCTGTGCGATCTGCACCACGGTATTGCCCAATTGGGTGCTATACACGCGCCAGCGATTGCCCTCCACCGTTACATCGGAAAAGCCGAGCTCGGCGCGCTGCGGCAAGTCGGTGTGCTGGTGCGAGCGGTAAATACGCAAGCCGGTGTTGTCCCAAATCTGGATGACGATATCTTCTTCCTGCTCCAGACGCTCGGCGCGCTCCGGCGCCAGCGGCGCGAACGCGCGATCCGGCAAGGACGCCGCCAACTGTTTCATCTGGTAGTCGAACAGCTGGTCGGCTTCATTGCGCGCCTGAAAATACAGCAAGGCCGCGGCCACCAGCACGCCCGCCGACAGGCCGGCCGAGAGCCACAGCAGCAAGGTACGCCTGATCGAATTCATCGCCTTATTCTTGATGTAGCGGCACCATGTAACCGACGCCGCGCACGTTCTTGATCAGCTCCGCTCCGAGCTTCTTGCGCAACGCGTGGATATAGACCTCGACCGTATTGCTTTCGACTTCCTCGTTCCAGCCATACAGTTTTTCTTCCAGTTGCGCACGCGAGAACACGGCGCCGGGGCGATCCAGGAAAGCATGCAACAGGGCAAATTCGCGCGCCGACAGATTCACCGGCTGGCCGCGCAGCTTTACCTCGTGCGTGGCCGGGTTCAAGCTCAGGTCTCCCAGCCGGATTTCCGGTTGCGCCCGCCCCGCCTGCCGCCGCAGCAGGGCACGAATGCGGGCCGCGAGTTCTTCCAGATCGAACGGCTTGATCAGGTAATCATCGGCGCCCGCGTCCAGGCCTGCCACCCGGTCGGCAACTGCATCGCGCGCGGTCAGGATCAGCACCGGGATCCGGTTGCCGGCCCGGCGCATCGATTTCAACAACTCGAGGCCCGATATTTTCGGCAAACCCAGGTCCAGCAGGAGTAACTGGTACAACTCGCTGCCAAGCGCCACTTGCGCCGCCTGCCCGTCCTGCACCCAGTCCACCGTGAAGCCGTCCAGGCGCAAGCCTTTGCGCACGCTGTCGCCAATCATGGCGTCATCTTCCGCCAGCAATAAACGCATGTACTCCCCACAGACTGTGAATTTTCCCTGCCGATGGAAAATAGTGTACTCCGCAGCAGCTGCAGCAAGGCGGCCGCAAGCGGATGATAGGCGCGTGGAGTTAAGCCAGACTTAAATTTAAAAAAACGCCCCGATTGCGCAGGCAACGGGGCGTCAAATGACGGAGAACGACAATATCGAATCCGCCGTCATCTTGCGAAGCGGAAAATCAAGCGTTCAGGCCACCCGCAAACGCGGTGCCGCGCCATTCTGAAGCGCCGTCGTGGCGGCGCGGCCGGCACTGGCCAGCAATACCTTTGCCTGCGGCCGTTCCTCACCGACCATTCGGGTCAGTCCGGCCATCACCGACAAATTGGCATCTTCCATGGCCGCCAAAGCCTGCAATGCGGCAGCATAGTCGCCGGCATAAAACAGGCTCACCGCGCGTCGCGCTTCCCGGTGCAGTGCCTGATGCGGCGCTTCGATCTGGCGGTAAATCGCCTGGCCGGCATACCTGGATTTGCCTTCGCCGGCGTAATACCACTGGCCCAGCCCGCATTCGGTTTCGTCCGGCAAATCCTTGGGGTCGATCTGCGACAGGCCCATGAATACCTTGTACACCTCCAGCTTCATGGTCAATTCATCGATATTCGCCAGTTCGAGATTGCTGAGCAGCGCCGAAGATTCAATCGCAACCTCCATCTTTTGCGACAACGTCAGCAGTCGTTGCATGCCATGCATCGCCCCCTTGCTTTCATCGCTGAAGCGGCTTGCATCCTGCGCGCCGTCCTGCATCATCGTCGTCGTCAGCCTGGCTTCCTCTCGAATGCCGTCGATCAGAGTCGCAATGTCGGCGGTGGCGCTGGTCGTGCGCTGCGCCAGCTTGCGCACTTCATCGGCCACCACGGCAAACCCCTTGCCGTGAACTCCGGCACGGGCCGCCTCGATTGCCGCGTTCAACGCCAATAGATTGGTCTGGGCTGCGATCTGCCGGATGGAGGCGATGATGCCGCTGACTTCGCCGACCCGGGAATTGAGTTGCTGGACGTTCGAGGCGGCGCCGTTGATGTGCCCGAACATCGCGTGCAGGTTGCCGGAAATGCTTTGCAGCGCCTCCCGATTGGCGTCGGATTCGGAAGACGCCTGCAGCACCGATTTCTTGCCCTCGTTGAGCGTCAGGGTTACACCCTGAAACGACTGGCGGATGCCTTGCAGCGATTTGCCGAAGCTGGTGAGGCTGGAGAAAACACCTTGCGCGACCATCTGCCGTTGCTCTGCGGCCGTCAGCCGTGCCCGGGTTGCTTCGAGTTCGTCTTTTAGCTGCTGATTGCTGGCCAGCGCCGCGGCTAGGGCGCGTTTCTGTTTGCGATAAAACACGTCGGGGTCTTTCGATGCGCTTGCCATAAATCGGCAGACGCTAAAGGGTTGCACTGCCGGGGAAAAGGTTAATCGGTCACGAAAATCAGATCCGGATCATCTGCATATTCGAGCAGGATCTTCCGCACCCGCTCTTGCCACAGGCGGCCGAACTCCGCCACTTCTTCCGGGCTTGCCGAGCCGCCCAGCGCTTTCTGTAACAAGGGGGAAGTACGCGGATCAAACGGCACCTTACCCATGTCCATCCCAAGCTGGACCGCGGCGCCGGTATCCTGCCGTTCAAAGCGTACTTCGCCGTCGAAATCGGCGTCGTAGCCAATCAGGTCCTTGCGGCAATGCTGGCCGCCGATTCCCTTGAAACCGCCGCGCCCGGCCGCACCGGTAATCAGGCCAGCCACATTGGCGATCACGCCGATCACGCCCTGCTCCAGCGGTGCGGAAAACTGAATCTTGATGCCACCGCGCTGCGGCACCTGGTCCGGATACAGCAGTTGCAGGGCGCGCCGCGTCAGCAGATAAGAGCCGGCAACGGTGGGACAAGAATGGCCGGCAAGCCGGACCGCATCAACGTAGTGATAGGTCATCATGCCGCCTTCGGCGGCGCCAAGAAGTTGCGCCAGTTCATCGCGCACGGTGATGGATGGCGCCTGGTCAAAGAAAGCCGGGTATGTCATGAATAGCCTGATTTGGAACATGCGTTGATCGGAATGACCGCGCTGTAAATCGAGTGTGGTCAGCTAGCCTGCATCGTAAGCGTGGCACGCCGGGACGGGAATGATTATTGTCATGGCGAGGCAACGCCTGCGCTCCTATGCTCGACACCGAATCAGGATGAACAGGAGAAACAGACATGACCTTTGTGGTTACCGAAAGCTGCGTCAAATGCAAATACACCGATTGCGTGGAAGTCTGTCCGGTCGATGCGTTTCGGGAAGGTCCCAATTTTCTGGTGATTTCGGCCGAAGACTGCATCGACTGCGCGCTGTGCGTCGCCGAGTGCCCAGTTAACGCGATCTTTGCCGAGGAAGACGTACCGGCCGACCAGCAGCGTTTTATCGGCCTGAACACCGAACTGGCGGAGCAATGGGAACCGATCGTCAGGAAAAAGCCGGCATTGGCCGATGCCGATGAATGGGCCGAGGTGAAGGATAAATTGCACCTGCTGGAGCGATAACGGAGAATCTCCGCGCGATTCAGCCGGCATCCGACATGCGTTGCAGCATGTCTACGCGCGCGATGTCGATACCGTCGCGCGCGCCCTTCAGCCAGCCGGCTTTTTGCCAGCGGCTCATGATACGGATCACGGTCTCGACCCTGGCGCTTACCAGGCGGCCGATTTGCTCGCGCGTCAGGGCCAGATTGATATGCAATTCGCCCGAGGCGCGTTTGGTGCCGAAGCGGCGGCCAAGGAAAAGAAACAGGGCCGCCAGCCGCTTGGGCACCGAGCCGGCGCCGACGATCTCGATCGATGCGTGCAGGGCCGCATTATGCTGCAGCAGGGCCTGATTGACCGCCAGTGCCAGTGGCAGGTGTTCGCGCATCACCTGCAGCATGACGGATGCCCGGATGCGCACGATGTCGACATGATCGGAAAGCGCAATGGCATCCGCCGGATAGGGTTTGTGCGCGATTGCCGCCGGCAAGCCGACCGTCTCGCCGCCGGCGAACAGGCCCAGGATCACCCCATCGCCGGAACGCCTGGTACGCTCGATTTCAACGATGCCGTCGTCGATCAGCGTAAAGTGATCGGCCTTGTCCCCGGCATACCAGATACGTTCGCCGGCCTTGAAGCGATGCCGGGTCATTTCGCGCGCCAGGCGCGACAACGGCAAATCGCCGACCTCGGCAAACAGTGTGAAACGCGCCAGGATGCCTGCCTCCGGTGCGCCAGGCGGCACCACCTGGGGCGGCATGCCCGGAATTGACCGGATGGCGTTCAATTGCAGCATGCAAGGCTCCCGGTGCCAACCGTGTTACAGCAGCCCAAGCTCCAGCTTGGTCTCGTCGCTCAGCATGTCAATGCTCCATGCCGGCTCCCATACCAGTTCGACCCGCACATCGGACACCCCCGGCACTTCGGAGAGGCGCTCTTCCACCGTGCCGGGGAATGTCCCGGCCACCGGGCAGGCCGGCGCCGTCAGCGTCATCTCGATCGCGACCTCGCCTTCGTTGCCGATATCCATTTTGTAGATCAAACCGAGATCATAGATATTGACCGGGATTTCCGGATCGTAAATGGTGCGCATCGCGGCGATCAGGTTGTCCCTGATCTGTTCTTCCTGCAGGGAAGCGCCGTTGCCTGGCTGTTCTGAGACGTTCATCATTTACTCCGTTGACACATCCTGTGGTTGATCCTTCAGAGCCGCATGCAGGGTATGCCATGCGAGCGTCGCGCATTTCACGCGTGCCGGGAATTCGCGCACGCCGGCCAGCACTTCGAGCTTGCCGATGTCGTCATGCGGGACATCGTCGGGGCTGGTGACCATTTGGTGAAACTCGTGGAACAGATGTTCGACCTCCGCCACCTTCTTGCCCTTCAACGCCTCAGTCATCAGCGACGCGGAAGCGGTCGAAATCGCGCAGCCGCTGCCGGAAAAACTCAGGTCCTCGATTACCCCATGCTCGATTTTTAGATACACCGTCACCTGGTCGCCGCACAGCGGGTTATGGCCTTCGGCCTTGTGATTGGCGCAGTCGAGCACATGGCAGTTACGCGGCTTGCGGTAGTGATCGAAGATCACTTCCTGATATAGATCTCGCAGATCGCTCATCTCTGGAATAACTCCCGTACCTTGTGCAAACCGGCCACCAGCGCATCGATCTCCTGGCGAGTGTTGTACAGCGCAAACGATGCACGCGCGGTACCGGCAAGCCCGAAACGGCGCATGACCGGCATCGCGCAATGATGGCCGGCCCGGATCGCAATGCCGTCGTGATCCAGGATCGTGCCGATATCGTGCGGATGAATTCCATCCATCGTGAACGACAGGATACTGGCCTTGTGCTGCGCGCGCCCGATGATGCGCAGACCGGGAATGGCGCTGACCAGCTCGGTTGCGTATTCCAGCAAATCCTGTTCGTGCGCCGCGATCCGCTCGACTCCGATCGCCGCGACATAGTCGAGCGCCGCGCCCAGTCCGATTGCGCCGGCGATGTTTGGCGTACCGGCCTCGAACTTGTATGGGAGGTCGTTGTACTCGGTCTTTTCAAACGTCACCGCGCGAATCATGTCGCCGCCGCCCTGGTAGGGCGGCATGGCCTCCAACAGGGCCTTCTTGCCGTACAGCACGCCAATGCCGGTCGGAGCAAAAATCTTGTGCCCTGAAAAAACATAGAAGTCGCAATCCAGCGCACGCACGTCGACGGTAAGGTGCGAAATCGCCTGCGCGCCGTCCAGCAATACCAGCGCGCCGACCGCATGCGCCATTTCACTCACTTGCGCCACCGGCGTGATCGTGCCCAGCGCATTCGACAGATGGGTAATCGCCACCAGCCGGGTCCGCTCGCCCAGCAGCGCGGCATAGGCTGCCATGTCGAGTTCGCCGGCATCGTTTACCGGTGCCACCTTGAGCACGGCACCGCTTTGCGCGCACACCATTTGCCACGGCACGATGTTCGAGTGGTGCTCCATGGCGCTGACGACGATCTCGTCACCCGCCTGCAACAGTGGCCGGGCATAGCTTTGCGCCACCAGGTTGATGGCCTCGGTAGCGCCTCGAACAAAAATAATCTCCTCGTCGTGGCCGGCGCCGATGAAGCTGCGTATCTTGCCGCGTGCCGCCTCATAGGCATCGGTCGCGCGCTGGCTCAGATCGTGCACGCCGCGATGGACATTGGCATTCAGCTTGCGGTAGTAACTGGCCTCGACGTCGATCACCGATTGCGGCTTTTGCGTGGTGGCGGCATTGTCCAGGTAGACCAGCGGTTTGCCGCGCACGGTTTCCGACAGAATCGGAAAATCGAGACGCCAGTTCGCCACGCCGCTCGCGGTCGCCGAGTGCAACAGGGTTTCGGTATCCAGTTTCACACCAGCTCCCTGATGCGCTCGCCTTGCGGGAGGCGTGCGAACAAAATTTGCTCCAGTCGCTGGCGCAATGACTGCAGCCGGATCCGCTCGATCACGTCGTGAGCGAAGGCATGCACCAGCAGGCTTTGCGCAATCGCGTCCTCGATGCCGCGCGAGCGCAGGTAAAACAGCTGCTCATCATCGATCTGGCCAACGGTCGCGCCATGCGTGCATTGGACGTCGTCGGCATAAATCTCGAGTTGCGGCTTGGTATCGACTTCGGCATCGCGCGAGAGCAGCAGGTTGTGATTCGACTGGTGGGCATTGGTCTTTTGCGCACCGGGGTGAACGATCACCTTGCCGTTGAATACGGCGCGCGACGAACCATCCATGACGCCCCGATAATATTCACTGCTGGTGCCGCTGGGCGACGCGTGATCAACCCGGGTGTGGTTGTCCACATGCTGGCGTCCACCCACCAGATACAGGCCATTCAGCGTGACCTCGCAGCCGGTTGCGCCGAAGTTGGTCGTGATGTCATTGCGCGTCAACAGCGCTCCCAGCGAGATCGAATGCGACTCCACGCTGCTGTCCTGTTTTTGTTGCGCATGGATGCCGGCGATATGAAACGCCTGCGCCGATTCCTGTTGCAGCTTGTAGTGTTCGATCGCGGCGTTGCCCGCGGTGAAGATCTGCGTGACGGCATTGGTCAGATACACCGCATCGTCCGTTCCCGCATAGTGTTCCACCACGGTCGCCCGCGCACCGGGTTCGGCCACCAGCAGATTGCGCGGGTAGATCGCCACACCGCTCTGCGTGGTCAGAAACAGCAAATGAATCGGCTGGGCAACCACGATGTCGCGCGGCACATGCAGCCAGGTGCCATCTGCCATGAAGGCGGTGTTCAGTTCTCCGAATACGGTCTGCCCGGTGCGGTCGATCAGATAAGGCTGCAGCGAGTCCGGCGCCTCCTTCAGCGCCTGCGCCAGGCTGCTCAGCACGACGCCGTCCGGCAGGGGCTGCAGGCTCGACAATTCCGGTGCGTGCCGGCCATTGACGAATACCAGCCAGTGGCCTGCTTCGCGGTCAGGAGCAATGTTCTTCAGCAACGCCTCAGCTCCCGTTGCGTCGGAGTCGGCGGCCGCCAGTGCGGCAAAAGCCTGGCGTTCAATCCGGCTGACGTTGGTGTATTTCCAGTCTTCCTCGCGCGTCGTCGGATAGCCGCTCTGGGCAAAGCGCTCAAGCGCGGCGTTACGCCCCTGCACCAGCCAGGGCAACTGGGTGCCAGGCAAGGTCAACGCAATGCGGGCGTAATCGGCCAGCGTGCGCTCCCTGGGTTCCAGGTTCATCATGCTGCCGCCCCCACTCCCGCGGTGACGGATTTTTTGGCATCGGCACCCGGCTCCAGCCAGCCATAACCGCGCTCTTCCAGTTCCAGCGCCAATTCCTTGCCACCAGACTTGATAATTTTCCCTTTCGACAGCACGTGCACAAAATCCGGCACGACATAGTCCAGCAGGCGCTGATAGTGGGTCACCATGATGATCGAGCGTTCTGGGCTACGCAGCGCGTTAATGCCCTTGGCCACGATCTGCAGCGCATCGATGTCGAGTCCGGAATCGGTTTCGTCGAGGACGGCCAGTTTCGGTTCCAGCATTGCCATTTGCAGCACTTCGTTGCGCTTTTTCTCGCCACCCGAAAATCCCTCGTTGACCGAGCGGTACAGCAATTCCTGGTTCATTTCCATCAGCTTCATCTTCTCCTTCATCAGCTTCATGAATTCGAAGGCGTCCAGTTCCTGCAAGCCGCGATGCTTGCGCACGTTATTGAGCGCCGCTTTCAACAAATAGACGTTGCTGACCCCAGGAATCTCGACTGGGTACTGGAACGCCAGGAAGACACCTTCCCGCGCGCGAATTTCCGGTGCCAGCGCGAGCAGGTCCTTGCCCAGGTATTCCACGCTGCCCCCGGTCACCTCGTAATTGTCGCGCCCCGCCAAAACCTGGGCCAGCGTGCTTTTTCCCGAGCCGTTTGGCCCCATGATGGCGTGCACTTCGCCGGCGTTGACGGTCAGATCAAGTCCCTGCAGGATCGGTTTCTGCTCGACCCGGACTTGCAGATTTTTAATTTCCAGCATGTTTTTCCCTAGTTCGCTTATAACAATGATTAACCGACACAACCCTCGAGGCTCACGGAAAGCAGCGCCTGCGCTTCCACCGCAAACTCCATCGGCAGTTCCTTGAAGACTTCCTTGCAGAATCCGTTGACGATCATCGACACCGCGTCTTCCGCCGAAATGCCGCGCTGCATGCAATAAAACAGCTGATCCTCGCCGATGCGTGAAGTGGATGCCTCATGTTCGACGCGCGCCCCGGGATTTTTGACTTCGATGTACGGGAAGGTATGGGCGCCACATTGGTCGCCCAGCAGCAACGAATCGCACTGCGTGTAATTGCGTGCGCCCTCGGCCGATTTCATGATCTTCACCTGGCCGCGATAGGATTGCTGGCCACGCTTGGCGGAAATGCCCTTGGACACGATCGTGCTGCGGGTATTTTTGCCGATATGAATCATCTTGGAACCGGTATCGGCTTGCTGGAAATTGTTGGTCAGCGCCACCGAGTGGAATTCGCCGATCGAATCGTCGCCGCGCAAGATGCAGCTTGGATATTTCCAGGTAATCGCGGCGCCGGTCTCGACCTGGGTCCAGGAAATGCGCGATTTCTTGCCACGGCAATCACCACGCTTGGTGACGAAATTGTAGATACCGCCGTTGCCGTCCTTGTCGCCCGGGTACCAGTTCTGCACGGTCGAATATTTGATCTGCGCGTTATCCATCGCCACCAGTTCCACCACGGCCGCGTGCAACTGATTTTCGTCGCGTACCGGAGCGGTGCAGCCTTCGAGGTAGCTGACGTAGGCGCCTTCGTCAGCAATGATCAGGGTGCGCTCGAATTGGCCGGTGTCTTTTGCATTGATGCGGAAATAGGTGGACAGCTCCATCGGGCAGCGCACGCCGGGCGGGATATAGCAGAATGACCCATCGGTGAACACCGCCGAATTCAGCGCCGCATAGAAATTGTCGCCGGGCGGCACCACCGACCCCAGGTATTTCTGCACCAGTTCCGGATGATTCTGCACCGCATCCGAGAAGGAACCGAAAATGATGCCGAGTTCGCCCAGCTTGTCCTTGAAGGTGGTGCCGACCGAGACGCTGTCGAACACCGCATCGACCGCAACTCCGGCCAGCATCTCGCGCTCTTTCAGCGGCACGCCGAGCTTTTCGTAGGTCTTCAGCAGTTCGGGATCGACCTCGTCCAGGCTTTTCGGCCCCTCCTTCAGGGATTTCGGCGCGGAGTAATAAATGATGTCCTGATAGTCGATCGGCGGATGCTTCACCGCCGACCATGCCGGCGGAGTCATCGTCAGCCAATGCCGAAACGCCTTCAGCCGCCACTCCAGCATGAAGGGAGGCTCATTCTTCTTGGCCGAGATCAGCCGTATCGTGTCCTCGGTCAGGCCGCGCGGTACCGTATCGGTCTCCACGTGGGTGACGAAACCGTGCTGATATTCATTTTCGAGAAAACCGTCCAGTTGTGTGGCGGTCGTCGATGCTGCCTCTGTCATGCCTGTTCTCCGTTCATATGATTTGCTAGCTGACGGTGCGCGCGCGGCTCGCCGGCAGGAACAGTTGCCGCCACCGGGTGCACCATCTGATCCAAGGTCACTTCGCGCAACGCGTGCAATACGATCTGGTTGACCCGCTGCCAGTTGGCGCGCACCGGGCAACCGCGTTCCTGGGCGCACAGGCCGGGCGTGATGCTGCACTCGGTCATGCCGATCGGTCCATCCATTGCCTCGATCACCTGTGCCATCGAAATCTGGTTTGCGGGGCGTGCCAGCGTGTAACCGCCGCGCGACCCGCGTAGCGACACCACCAAGCCCTCACGCGTCAATATCTTCAGAATCTTGCTCACCGTCGGCAGCGGAACCCGGATGTTGGCCGCGATTTCGGCTGCGCTCTGGATACGCTCCGGATGCAGCAGCATCGTCGTCAGGATCACGGTGCCGTAATCCGCCAATTTACTCATTCGCAACATTGCCGACACCCATATTTTTAAACAGCACCAATATAGTCCGATTTGCGCAAAAAAGCAATTGCCGCATGCGCCAAATGTGCGGTATCGGGGAATTTCAGAAGTAATCGATCAGGTAGGAAAACCTTGAAAAACCAGCAACGCTGGCAAGAATTTTTGCGCTGCGCAACGAGCGCCAGTCCGACTCTAGCGCCGGCCCGACTCTAGCGCCGGCCGCGAAAACCGTGGCCGCCACTTCGATAGTTCAGGCCAAATCCAAAATACACCGGCGGGCCCACATACACGGGCGGCGCCACGTACGCAGGCCCATAGCCGTAGGCGGGTTGGGTTGGATACACGGTTCCATATGGATCGCCATACGCAGCGTTATAGGGTACCGCCACGCATCCTCCGAGCACGGCGATTGCACTGAACATGGCTAGGCAAATCAGCAGTCGTTTCATGATTGACATCCTCCAACCTCGGGTTCACAGCAGGATGAGCCGGTTGCGCCATCCTCGGTCCGGTGCGGAGGCTGCAAGCCGCGGACCGGCTGCTCACCCCAACCCAACTGCCGAACAGGACATCACTCTAAACCGGCCGTGGCGGCAGGAGGCATGACGTTACAAAAATTTACGCGGCAAATCGCTGCCGCCAGCGTCACCAGCGCCAATCACGGATTTCCGGCATATCCTGACCATACACACGTACGTACGCGTGGTGCGCCATAAGCTTGTCGCGCAGGATGGCCTTGACCGCACCTGCGGTCGCACTCAGCCCGGGCACCCGAGCGATCACGTCGCCGGCCAGGTGAAAGCGGTCCAGGTCGTTCAGCACCACCATGTCGAACGGTGTGGTGGTGGTGCCTTCCTCCTTGTAGCCGCGTACATGAAGGTTGTCATGGTTGGTGCGGCGGTAGGTCAGCCGATGGATCAGCCACGGGTAACCGTGATAGGCAAAGATGGTCGGCTTGTCGCGCGTGAACAGCGCATCGAAGGCGGCGTCGGACAGGCCATTCGGGTGTTCGCTTTGCGGCTGCAAGGTCATCAGGTCGACGACGTTGACCACGCGTATCTTCAGTGCCGGCAAATGCTCCCGCAAAAACTTCACTGCCGCCAGCGTCTCCAGTGTCGGCACATCGCCGCTGCACACCATCACCACATCCGGTTCCCCGCCTTGATCGTTACTGGCCCATTGCCAGATCCCGACGCCGGCCGCGCAATGGCTGATCGCCGCGTCCATATCCAGCCATTGGGGTGCCGGCTGCTTGCCGGCCACGACCACGTTGACCTGATTGCGGCTGCGCAGGCAATGATCGGTGACCGATAGCAGCGTGTTGGCATCCGGTGGCAGATAAACCCGGATGACATCGGCCTTCTTGTTCATCACCTGGTCGATGAAGCCGGGATTCTGATGGCTCAGGCCGTTGTGGTCCTGGCGCCAGACGTGCGATGACAAAAGGTAGTTCAGCGACGCGACCGGTCGGCGCCAAGGAATCTTGCGCGTCACCTGCAGCCACTTCGCATGTTGGTTGAACATCGAATCGACGATATGGATGAAGGCTTCGTAGCACGAAAAAAAGCCGTGCCGGCCGGTCAGCAGATAGCCTTCCAGCCAGCCTTCGCATTGATGTTCGCTCAACATTTCCATCACGCGTCCGTCAGCCGCGACGTGATCGTCGTACTGGAAAACTTCTGCCGTCGAGCAGCGGCTGGTCACATCGAACACCGCGCTCCAGCGGTTGGAACTGGTTTCGTCCGGGCTGAAGACCCGGAAATTGCGCGTCCTCTGGTTTGCCCGCAACACATCGCGGATGAATTGACCCTGCACCGCGGTCGCCTCGGCATCGGTCGCGCCAGGTTGCACAACGGTTAGGGCGTAGTCGCGAAAATCCGGTAGCGCCAGATCACGCAACAGCAAGCCGCCATTGGCATGCGGATTGGCGCCCATGCGCCGTGCGCCGCGCGGCGCCAGATCGGCCAGCTCGCCGATCAAACCGCCGTTCGCATCGAACAGCTCCTGCGGCCGATAGCTTTTCATCCAGTGTTCCAGGATTTTCAGGTGTTCCGAATTGGTCGCCAGTTCCGCCACCGGCACCTGGTGCGAACGGAATGTCCCTTCAACCGCCTTGCCATCCACCATCTTCGGGCCTGTCCATCCCTTGGGTGATTTCAGGATGAGCATCGGCCAGTGCGGCCGCTGCCGAAAGCCATTGGTGCGAGCATCGTGCTGGATTTCCCGGATTTCGGCCACCACCGCGTCCAGTGTCGCCGCCATCAATTGATGCATCTGCTGCGGATCGTCGCCCTCGACGAAATATGGGTGATAGCCGTAGCCGATGAAAAGCGCTTCCAATTCGTCACGCGGAATGCGCGCCAATACCGTCGGCCCGGCGATCTTGTAGCCATTCAGATGCAGGATCGGCAGCACCGCGCCGTCATGTACCGGATTCAGGAATTTGTTGGAATGCCAACTGGTCGCCAGCGGGCCGGTTTCAGCCTCGCCGTCGCCCACCACGCAGGCCACCAGCAAATCCGGGTTGTCGAACGCGGCGCCATAGGCATGCGACAGGCAATAGCCCAGTTCACCGCCCTCATTGATCGAACCCGGCGTTTCGGCCGCGGCATGACTGGGGATGCCGCCTGGGAACGAGAACTGCCGGAACAGCTTTCTCATCCCCTCCTCATCCTGCGAAATCTCCGGGTAAAGTTCGCTGTAGCTGCCTTCCAGCCAAGTGTTGGCCACCAGCGCCGGGCCGCCATGCCCGGGGCCGGTGACGTCGATCATGTCCAGGTCGTACTGCCGAATGATCCGGTTCAGATGCACGTAAATGAAATTCAAGCCGGGTGTCGTCCCCCAATGCCCAAGCAGGCGCGGCTTGACATGGTCCAGCGTCAGCGGCTGCTTCAACAGCGGATTGTCGAGCAGGTAAATCTGGCCCACGGAAAGGTAATTCGCCGCGCGCCAATAGGCGTCCATCTTGCGCAGCAGTTCCGGGTCCAGCGGATTCCTACTCAATTCCGTTCTTGCTACCTTCATGCCGATGCTCCTTCCTGCTCGCCGCTCAGCAGCCGGCAAGTAGTGGTCGCCACCATCCATTCCTCGTCGGTGGGAATGACGCGCACCTCGACCCGGCTGGCCGGCGTCGAAATCAGCTCTTCCGACGCCGCATTGGATTCAGCATCAAGCGCAATCCCGAGAAACGCCAGCCCGTCGCAGATGCGCGCCCGGATGAGCGGCTGGTTTTCACCGATGCCGCCGGAAAAGACCAGCGTATCGATGCCGTTCAGCACTGCGGCATAGGCGCCGACCCATTTGCGTGCCTGATAGCAAAACAAGGCCACCGCCTCGGCTACCCGCACATCCTCAGTCTCGCGCTCGAGCAAGTCGCGCATGTCGGCACTGCTGGCGGAAACGCCCAATAAACCCGATTCGTGGTTGACCATCTGGCTGAACTGTTGCGTCGACAAGCCATCCCGCTGCATCAGGTAGCACATCAGGCCGGGGTCGAAATCGCCCGCGCGCGCCCCCATCATCAACCCCCCGGTCGGCGTAAAGCCCATGCTGGTATCGACGCTGGCGCCGCCCTGCACCGCCGCCATGCTGACACCGTTTCCCATATGCGCCAAGATCACGCGTCCCTGCGCGCGTTGCGGATTGATCTGCTCCAGACGCTGCATCAGGTAGGCATAGGATAGGCCGTGAAATCCATAGCGCCGGATCCCGACCTCATCGAAGCGGCGCGGAATCGGCAGCAATCGCGCCACGCGCGGCAGCGTGCGATGAAACGCCGTATCGAAACAGGCAATCTGGGGCAGTTGTGGATAGCGCCGGCGCAATTCCTCGATCAACTCGATCTCGCGCGGAAGATGATCCCAATCGAGCGCAATGATGTTGCGCAAGTCTTGCAATAGCAGCGGCGTGATCGCTTGCGGTTCGGTATGCTGCCAGCCGTGCACCACCCGATGGCCGATTGCGCGCAGCGCGCCGAAATCCAGCCGCTGTGCCAGCCAGTCGATCAAAAAAACCATCGCCGAGTTGGAAGCGGGTATATCGACTCGTTGCTTGCGCGCTTCATCCATCGACGCATCGTGAAACGACAGATGTTGTTCAGGCGAATCGATGCGATCCACCTTTCCGGCCAGGATGCGCACCGGTTCGGCGCCGACTCGATACAGCGCAAAGCGGATACTGGAGGAACCGCCATTGATTGCCAGCACATGCTGGCCATTTGCTGCTGCCGTCGATTTCCCCATCGAGTCACCCGATTCAAGACGCCAACCAACCGCCGGTAAACCCGGCGCGACGCAAGCCATTGACCACATGCGGGCAGCTTCTCATCAACTGCCACAGCAATCCAGTCCGATAATTCTCGATCATCAGCATGATCGGCCCCTGGTTCAGGCCGACATGCCAGGGTGACACCCAACCCGCCTGGTTGTGGCTTTTTTCCGGGTAAGTGAGGTTGAACGTAGCCTTGAAGCCATAGGGATGATCCAGCTTGAGTTTCAAGCCATACGTGCAATAGTCGATCGTCGGCAGCACGATCTCCGGCGCAAACGGCAGCGACGCCACCGCCGCCCATGGGGCGAGGGTGCCATCGTCCGGCCCGTATGGCACCCCGCGCCCTATATAGCCGAAGAAATGACGCTGGATGCCATTCACCCTGACATTGGCCGGTCCGGGCCCGTCGCTGGCGGTGATTCCCCAGCAGCATTCGCCATAGCCACTAAAATCGAGCGGATTCTCGATCGCGTACTGGCGATGCACATAGGTTGCACGCCGGCTGTTCTCGAAATAATCAATCCCCTTTTCCCGCATGAAGGCATCCTGAATGCCGCGAAAATCGATCCAGACATGCGGTAGCTGATGGGTAAACAGCGGGCCGGAATACAGGTAATCGTAGCCGTAGCATTGCGCCCATTTGTAGCTGGAAGTCCACGCCGCATAACTGCTCTCCGGCAGCGGATGGGTGGGCGAACCGAGCGCCAGCAAGTAGAGCAGCATCGCCTCGTCGTAGCCTTCCCAGCGATATTTGAGGAATCCGCTCTCGGGTTTCCAGCCGTGCGTCACCGTCTCGCCGCCGTCCTGCGCCCACTGCCAGTCGGCGCGCCGATACAAATCCTCCGCAAGGGTGCGGATTTCCTGCTCCTGCTCCGACTGGCCACAAAAATACGCTGCCGCCAATAACCCGCCGGCCAGCAGGAAGGCGCTGTCGACGGTAGACAACTCGCACTGCCATGCGCGCCGGCCGCTCTGCATGTCGAGGAAATGATAATAAAAACCCTGATAGCCGGTCGCGTCCGGCTCCGGCCCTTGCGGGCTATTCCAGAAAAATTGCAGCGTGACCAGGGTGCGCGCAAGGGCGGTTGAACGCGGCATGAGGCCGCGCTCGACCGCAACCGGATACGCCGCCAGCGCCAGGCCGGTGGCGGCAATGCTGGCTGGCCAATTCTCCGCGTTCTTGTCGATCACCAGACCGTTCCCGGGATTGACCTCGTGCCAGAAATAGCTAAAGGATTCGTGCTGCAGCCGATTCATTTCGGCATCGATCGTAGGTTCCCGCTTGCTCATGCATGCTCCCTGAGCTTATTTGGCCGCCGCATCGAGGGCCGTGCCGACAATCGCCCGGGCCTCGCTCACGATGCGCTGTAAATGATCGGTGCCGAGAAAGCTTTCCGCATAAATCTTGTAGATATCCTCCGTGCCGGATGGACGCGCCGCGAACCACCCGCTTTTCGCCACCACCTTCACTCCGCCGATTGGCGCCTTGTTGTACGGCGCCTGGGTCAGGACGCTTTCGATTGCCTCTCCCGCCAGTTCGTGCGCGCGTATCTGCTGGACCGAAAACTGCGCCAGCTTGCGCTTTTGCGTCGGCGTTGCCGCCGCCTCGAAGCGCTGGAATACCGGGGTGCCGAACTCGTGCGTGAGGTCGACGTAGGCATCGCCCGGGTCATGCTGTAGCCGCGCCGTGATTTCGGCCGCCAACAGCGCCGGTGCGATACCGTCCTTGTCGGTGCTCCAGACCGAACCGTCCTGCCGCAAAAACGAGGCGCCGGCACTCTCCTCGCCGGCAAAGCCTAGCGAAGCGTCGAACAGCCCCTCGACAAACCACTTAAAGCCGACCGGCACTTCCAACAGCGGCCGTCCCAGGCGGGCGGCGACGAAATCGATCATGCGGCTGCTGACCACGGTTTTTCCGACCCCGGACTGTGCCGGCCAATGCGGCCGGTGCCGAAACAGATAATCGATCGCCACCGCCAGATAATGGTTCGGCGGCAGCAATCCGCTGCCCCGGGTGACGATCCCGTGCCGGTCATGATCGGTATCGCAAGCGAAGGCAATGTCAAACCGATCCTTGATGCCGATCAGGCGCTGCATCGCATAGACCGAGGAAGGGTCCATCCGGATCTGGCCGTCCCAATCGACCGTCATGAAGCCGAAAGTCGGGTCGACCTGGTCACTGGCGACCGTCAGGTTCAAACCATGGCGCTCGGCAATCCGGCCCCAGTAGTGCACGCCGGCGCCACCCAGCGGATCGACGCCCATGCGCACGCCGGCGCCGCGAATCGCATCCATGTCGATGACGTTCGCCAGATCGTCGACGTAGGCGCCGAGAAAATCATGCCGGTGAGTGGTGCCAACGCGCAGCGCCCTTGCCAGAGAAATCCTGTCGACGCCGGCCAGACCCGCCTCCAGCAGCGCGTTGGCCCTGGCCTCGATCCAGCGCGTGACATCGGTCTCGGCCGGCCCGCCGTTGGGCGTGTTGTACTTGAAGCCGCCATTGTCGGGCGGATTGTGCGACGGCGTGATGACGATGCCGTCGGCCAGGCCGCCACGCCGCCCCTGGTTGTAGACCAGGATCGCACGCGACACCGCCGGCGTTGGCGTATATTCATCGCCCTCTGCCAGCATCACCTCGACGCCATTTGCGGCCAGCACTTCGAGCGCGCTGGCATAGGCAGGCTGCGACAGCGCATGGGTGTCGATGCCAAGAAACAGCGGGCCATCGATGCCGCGCTGCTTGCGGTACTGGGAAATGGCCTGGGTAATCGCCAGGACATGCGCTTCGTTGAAGCTGCACTCCAGCGACGAACCGCGATGACCGGAGGTGCCGAACGCCACGCGCTGCGCAGCCACCGCCGGGTCGGGTGTTTCGGTGTAGTACTGCGTGATCAGCTTCGGCACGTCAACCAGCATGGAACGCGGTGCCGGCTTGCCGGCCAGCGGACTGATCTGCTGCGCGGTCGCTGCCGCCGCATCGGCTGCGTTAGCCATGCATCCTCCGGTTCACTCGCTCGATTTGGGCGTGTGCCGCCTGCACCACGTGCTGCGGCGCGAAGCCGAAATGGCGGGCGACGATCTTCCCGGGCGCCGACAAGCCGAAGGTGTGCATCGCCAGCACCGCGCCGTCCGGCCCGGCATACCGCTCCCAGCCGAAGCCGGATGCCTGTTCCACCGCCACCCGCGCCCCGATTGCCGGCGGCAGCACGCTTGCACGGTATTCCCTGCTCTGTTGTTCGAACAATTCCCACGACGGCATGCTGACCACGCGGGCGTGGACGCCCTCGGCCTTCAATTGCTCATACGCCGCTAGGCACAGCGCGACCTCGCTGCCGGTGCCGAGCAGCAGCACCTCCGGCTGTTGGTCCGGGGCATCCGCCAGGACATAGGCGCCGCATGCCAGGCCGGCCGCCGCCGCACAGCGGCTGCGATCGAAGGTGGGTACCGCCTGCCGCGTCAGCACCAGGCTAATCGGCCGGTCCCGGCAGGCCATGATGAAGCGCCAAGCTTCCACCACTTCATTGGCGTCCGCCGGGCGCAGCACGATCATGCCCGGCATGGCACGCAGCGCCGCTAGTTGTTCGACCGGCTGATGGGTCGGTCCGTCTTCCCCCAGGCTGATCGAATCGTGCGTCCAGATATATACGACCGGGATTTCCATCATCGCCGACAGCCGCAAGGCGCCACGGCAATAGTCGGTGAAAATCAAAAAACTGGCGGCAAACGGACGCAGTTGCGACAGGCTCATGCCGTTGGCGATCCCGCACATCGCATGCTCGCGCACACCGAAATGAAAATTCCGCCCCCGATAGTCGCCAGCCGCGCTGCGATCCGTGTTTGGCGGCTGGAAATTGCCGAACAATGGGTCTTTCAGATCGGTCTTGGTCGACGGCGCCAAGTCCGCCGCGCCGCCCAGCAGCCACGGCACCCGGGCGGCGATGGCGTTGAGTACCGTAGCGGACGATTCGCGCGTCGCCATGCCCTGCGCGTCCGGCGCAAATGCCTTTAACTCCGCATCCCAGCCAGCGGGCAAGCCACGTGCGCGCATGCAGTCGATCTGCGCTGCCAAGTCAGGATACTGCTTGCTGTACCCGGCAAACAGTGTTCCCCACGCCGCATGCGCGCCGGCACCGCGTCGGCCGAAGTGCGCCGCGAAATGCTCGACCACGCCGGCCGGCACGTCGAACTGCCGGTCGGGATCGCAGCCATAGAATTCCTTGGCCAGCCGCACCTCCTCCGTACCAAGCGGCTCGCCGTGCGCCTCGCGCGTGTCGTGCTTATGCGGCGCACCATAGGCGATATGGCTATCGACAATGATCATCGTCGGCCGCTCCAGCGTGTTCTGGAAGGTGTGGTAGGCCGCCTCCAGCAGCGCCAGGTCGTTGGCGTCGGGTACCCGCAGCACTTGCCAGCCGTAGGCAGCAAACCGCGCTCCGACATCCTCGGTGAACGCGATGGCGGTCGGCCCTTCGATCGAGATGCGGTTGGCGTCGTAGATCCAGCACAGATTGGCCAGCTTCAAATGCCCGGCCAGCGACGCCGCTTCGCTGCTGACGCCTTCCATCATGTCGCCGTCGCCGCACAGCGCATAGACGCGGTAGTCGTACAGTTCGTAGCCGGGACGGTTGTAGGTGGCCGCCAGCCAGCGCCCGGCGATCGCCATGCCGACGCTGTTCGCCGTGCCCTGCCCGAGCGGGCCGGTGGTGGCTTCGACACCCGAGGTCCAGCCATATTCCGGGTGGCCGGTGCAGCGGCTGTCGAGCTGGCGGAAGCTTTGCAGATCGTCCAGCGTCACCGCCAGCCGCCCGGCTTGCCGATAGCTGGGCGCCGTCGCCCTGACCCGACACAGGTACAACAGGCTGTACAGCAAGGCCGAGGCGTGGCCGACCGACAATACGAAGCGGTCGCGGTTGGGCCAATCCGGGTCCTGCGGGTCGTAGCACAAAAAGCGCTGCCACAGGCAAAATGCGGCCGGCGCCGCGCCCATCGGCGTGCCGGGATGGCCGGATTGCGCCTTTTGCACCGCGTCGATCGACAGCGTGCGCAGGGTATCGACGCAGCGTTGGTCGATTTGCGCCTGCTCGCTCATGGCGCACCGCCGGTAGTGGCCGCCTGCCGCTCGCGCTCGAAGATGGCTGCCCAGCCTGCATAGCGCGCGGCGATGCGATCGCGCGCCTGCTGGCGGGTGACTTGTCCACCCTCGTAATCCTTGACCGCATCCCAGAAGCTGGTGCGGCCGACCGCGAAGCCGATATATCCCGGCACCCCAGCCGCGGTCCGCAGCCAGGCGCTTACCTTGCTTTCATCGGCACCGCGCCCGAGCACGATGCAGCCGACTTCGCTCCGACCATCGCGCCGCACCACGTCGACGATGCGCAGACAGTCCTCGCGCCGCTCCACGCCTTCGATCTTCCAGACATCGGGCTCGACCCCCGCATCCTGCAGGCTACGGATCGCCTGCAGCATCAGATGGGGACGAGTCTGGCGGTCGTAGGCGTCCTTGTCGCCGTGCAGCGCTTCCAGTTGCGCCTTGGTCGCCGGCACCAGCAATTCGAACATGAAGCGCCGGCCGCTCTTGTGGCAAAAATCGGAGAGTTGCTTCAGGCGCGCCGCCTGGCGCTGGTTGAGAGCGGCATCGCCCTCCGGGTTATAGCGCACCAGCACCTTCGCAAACGTCGGCTTGAAGGCATCGATATGCGCGGCGAAATCCGGGCCGTATTCGAATTCGAACTCGTCCGAACCGCTCTTTTCGACCGAGAGCGCGGTGGTATAGCCCTGCGCGATCGCATCGCGCAGGATCGCGGCGCCGAATTCCTCGTCCACCAGCAGGCCGGCATTGTCCTTCGAAACGCCGTCAGCCAGCGCCTGCTGGAACCCTTCGTAAATCAACTGCTTGCTGTCCACCACCTTGTCATGCTGGCCTGACGTCAGTGGCGGATGAAAGCCGAACATCCCGCTCACATACGACTGGCGGTGATCGAACGGCAATACGTACAGCGTGTGGTGGTAGCCGATGTTCATGATGTCTCCTTCCGGAAGTGGCGATAGCGCCGGATCAGCGCATTGGTCGAACTGTCGTGCGCCAGGCTCGGTTCCCCCGCGCTCTCCAGTTCGGGAATGATTCTCTGCGCCAGCACCTTGCCCAGTTCGACGCCCCACTGGTCGAAGGAATCGATGTTCCAGATCGCGCCTTGCGTGAAGACGCTGTGCTCATATAGCGCAATCAGCGCACCCAGCGTCTGTGGCGTCAGCCGCTCGGCGAGGATGGTGTTGCTGGGGCGATTGCCCTCGGAGGTACGATGCGGCACCGTCCGCTCCGGCGTGCCTTCGGCGCGCGCTTCCGCGGCCGTCTTGCCGAACGCCAGCGCTTCGCCCTGCGCGAACAGGTTCGCCATCAGCATGTCGTGCTGCCGCCCAAGCGGATTCGACGCCTGGCAAAAGCCAATGAAATCACATGGCACCAGCCGGGTCCCCTGATGCAGCAACTGGTAGAACGAATGCTGGCCGTTGGTGCCCGGCTCGCCCCAATACACGGGCGCAGTCTGGTAGCCGAGCGGCTGCCCATCGCGCGTCACGTGCTTGCCGTTGCTTTCCATCGCCAACTGTTGCAGATAAGCCGGGAAGCGCTTCAGGTACTGTGCGTAGGGCAACACCGCGACCGTCTCCATGCCGAGAAAATTGTTGTTCCACAGCGCCAACAGTCCCATCAGCACCGGCAGGTTACGTTCGAACGGTGCGCTGCGAAAATGCTCGTCGAGCGCATGCATGCCGGACAGCATCGCGCGAAAATTCTCGGGTCCGATCGCGATCATGGTCGACAGGCCGATCGCCGAATCCATCGAATAGCGGCCACCGACCCAATCCCAGAAGCCGAACATATGCTCACGGTCGATGCCGAATTCGGCCACCGCCTCGGCATTGCTCGACACCGCGACAAAATGCCGGCCCACCGCTCGCGGATCACCCAGCTTTTCCACACACCAGGCGCGCGCGGCGCGGGCGTTGGTCAGGGTCTCCAGGGTGCCGAATGTCTTGGAGCAGACGATGAACAGCGTCTCTTCCGCATCCAGACCGCGCAACGCTTCCACCAGGTCGGTGCCGTCGACGTTGGAGACGAAGCGAAACCTCAGTTCGCGCAGGCTGTAATGGCGCAATGCTTCGTACGCCATCACCGGCCCCAGGTCCGAGCCGCCGATACCGATATTGATGATGTTACGGATGCGCTTGCCGCCCTGCCCGCGCCATTCGCCGTCGCGCACCTGATTGCTGAAGATGGCCATCTTGTGCAGTACCGCGTGCACTTGCGGCACGACGTCCAGGCCATCGGCCAGAAGATGCTCATTGGCGCTGGCGCGCAGCGCCACGTGCAAGGCCGCGCGCTGCTCGCTGACGTTGATTTTGTCGCCATGGAACATGGCGTCGATCCGCGCCCGCAGGCCGCATTCGGCGGCCAGTTGCAGCAACAGTTGCAGGGTTTCGCCGGTGATGCGGTTCTTCGAATAGTCGAGATACAGTCCGGCCGCTTCGGCCGCAAAGCGCTCGCTGCGCCCCGGATCGTCGGCAAACAATTGGCGCAGATGCAGCCCGCCTACCGCCCGCTGGTGCGCTGCCAGCGCTTGCCAGGCCGGACGCTCAGTCAGGGTTGGCGCGGCGCCCGAATCGCCGGCCGTCACGGCGCCACCTTCGCATCAGCAGCGTTTCGCAACTGCTCGCCCTTGGAAGCAATGGCGGCCAACAGTTGTCGCCAGGATTTGGCGAACGCCTGGGCGCCCTCGCGTTGCAATTGTCCGGCCAGGCTCGCATCGTCGATGCCACAGGCCGCGAACTTGGCCAGCACCCCTTCCCACTCGCCGGCGGCTGCGGCATCCGCCGTCATCGTCTTTCTCAACTGGCCATGGGCGGCCAAGGCCAGCAAGGTCTTTTCCGGCATGGTGTCGATGGTGTCGGGCGCGGCCAGCGCTTCGATGTAGAGCGTATCCGGCGCCGCCGGGTCCTTGGTGCCGGTGCTGGCCCACAGCAGGCGCTGCGGCTGCGCGCCAGCGGCGGCAAGCCGGCGCCAGCGCGCCGACGCCAGCAGTTCGCGGTAGGCCGGATAGGCGCGCTGAGCAATCGCGATGCCGAGCCGGTTTTGCAGTTCCGGCGCCACCTTGTCTTTCACCGCCACATCCCAGCGACTGACGAAAATCGAAGCTACCGAGGCCACTTTCGGATCCAGGCCGGCCGCCAGGCGACGCTCGATGCCGCGCATGTAGGCGGCCGCCGCCGCCAGATACTGCTCGCGCGAAAACAGCAGCGTGACATTGATCGGCACGCCCAGGTAGATGGATTCCTCGATTGCGCTCAAGCCGGCGGCGGTACCGGGAATCTTGATGAACAGGTTGGGCCGCGCGGCGCGCGCGTGCAGGGCCAGCGCCGCGCGGACGCTGGCCTCGGCATCGTCAGCCAGCAGCGGCGACACCTCCAGCGACACCCAGCCGTCGACCCCATTCGTCCTTTCGTACACGGGGCGGAACAGATCGGCGGCCGCGGTCAGGTCTTCCAGCGCCAGTTCGAAGAACACCTCTTCGCCGGCCTTGCCTTCCCCGGTCTTTTGGAGGATCGCCCCGTCGTAGAAATCCGTGTCGCCGATCGCTTTCTGGAAGATGGTCGGGTTGGAGGTCAGCCCGGTCAGCGCGAAATCGTCGATATAACGGCGCAAGGTGCCGTCGCGCACGATTTGTCGGGTGATGTTGTCCAGCCACAGGCTCTGACCGAGCTGGTGAAGTTTCTGCGCTCCGTTCATGATCGACTATTCGAGATCGGGTCATGCCAGCCGCCGTCGCATTCGGTCAATTGCGCGGCTCGCTCCGGCCCCCAACTGCCGACCGGGTATCCGATCGGCGCTGCGCCGCCATGCAAGGCCGGGTCAATGATGCGCCATGCCTGCTCGACGCAGTCGTCGCGCGTGAATAGGGACGGGTCGCCGCGCAAGGCATCGCCGAACAGGCGCTCATAAGGCGTCATGTCGTCGCCCGGATCGCGCTGCGCGATCAGTTCGGTGGCCTGGCCGACCATCTCCGGGCCAGGCAGCTTGACGCATGCGCCGAGCGAAATGCCGACGTTCGGGCTGAAACGAAAGCGGAAATAATTCGAGCCGACCTTCCCCATCGCATCGAACACGGCCTGCGGTAGGCGCCTGAGTTGGACCAGCACTTCCATCGCGGTGAGCGGCATCTGCTTGCCGGCGCGGATATAGAACGGCACGCCGGCCCAGCGCATGCTGTCGACATGCAGCCGCAGCGCGACAAAGGTTTCGACTCTGGAATCGGCCGCCACACCCTGTTCCTGGCGGTAACCGTCGAACTGGCCGCGCACCACTTCCGTCGGGTCGAGCGGCCGGATCGCGCGCAGCAGGCGCAGTTTTTCATCGCGCAGGATATCGACGCCTCGACCCACCGGCGCATCCATGGCCAGCAGGGTCATGACTTGCAGCAAGTGGTTCTGCACGACGTCGCGCAGCGTGCCGACCTCTTCATAGAAGAGCCCGCGGCCTTCGACGCCGAAATTCTCGGCCATGGTGATTTGCACGCTGGCAACATGATCGCGGTTCCAGATCGATTCCAGAAAGGCGTTGGAGAAGCGGAAATACAGCAGGTTCAGCACCGCTTCCTTGCCCAGATAATGATCGATGCGAAAGATCGCCGACTCGGGGAATGATTGATGCAGCGTCGCGTCCAGTTTTTCGGCGGAAGCCAGGTCGCGCCCGAATGGCTTTTCGACGATGATCCGCGCCCCCCGGCCGCAGCCCGAGCGGGCCAGCCCGCGCGCGACCGGCCCGAACATGCTGGGAGGGATCGCCAGGTAGTGCAGCGGCCGCTGCGCCTCGCCCAGTGCCTGACGCAGCCGTTCATACGTGGCGTCGTCGTCATAGTCGCCGTCGACATAGCGCAACTGCCCGCACAGCTTGCCGCAGGCGTGCTCGTCCAGCCTGCCATATTCATGCAGGCTGCTGCGGATCCGCTGCCGCAGGCGTTCCAGGCTCCAGCCGGAGCGGGCCACGCCGATAATCGGCAGATCCAGTTGGCCGCGCCACACCATGGCCTGCAGCGCCGGATAAATTTTCTTGCAGGCCAGGTCGCCGGTGGCGCCAAAGAAAACCAAGGCGTCGGATTGGCCTTCTGCCCCTTCTGCCATTTGGGTCTGCGTCATTTGCGCGGCCCCGTGGTTTCGAGATGGCCGCCGAACTGGTGGCGCATCGCCGACAGCAACTTGTTGGCGAAATCGGCGTCGCCGCGCGAACTGAAACGCTCGAATATGGCGGCCGAGAGGATCGGCGCCGGAACCCCGGTGTCGATGGCCGCCGCCAGCGTCCAGCGCCCTTCGCCCGAATCCGAGACGCGGCCGGCGTAATCGCTCAGTTCCGGATTCGCGTGCAAGGCAGCGGCGGTCAGGTCCAGCAGCCAGGAGCCGATGACGCTGCCACGGCGCCAGACCTCGGCGATGTCGGCCAGATTCAGATCGTATTGGTAATGCTCGGGATGGCGCAGCGGCGCGGTTTCGGCGTCGGCACTGCGCGCATGCTTGCCGGCATCGGCATTGCGCAGAATATTCAAGCCTTCGGCATACGCGGCCATGAGGCCGTACTCGATGCCGTTGTGCACCATCTTGACGAAATGGCCGGCGCCGGCATTGCCGCAATGCAGGTAGCCCCGCTCCGCTGGCGTCGGGACGCCGATGCGGCCCGGCGTGCGCGGCGCGCTGCCGGCACCGGGTGCCAGCGCCGCAAAAATCGGCTCGAGACGGCGCACCGCCTGGGGTTCGCCACCGATCATCAGGCAATAGCCGCGCTCCAGGCCGGCCACGCCGCCGCTGGTGCCGACATCCACATAATGGATGCCCTGCGGCCGCAGCGCGGCGCTGCGGCGAATGTCGTCGTGATAGAGCGAATTGCCGCCATCGATCACGATATCGTCCACGCCCAGCAGCGGTATCAGCCCGGCCAGCACCTGGTCCACCGCCACCGCCGGCAGCATCAGCCACAGCGCGCGCGGCGGTTCCAGCGCCGCCACCAGCATCGTCAGCGAGTCGGCGCCGACCGCACCTCGCGCGGCGAGTGCGGCGACCGCCGCCGGCTCGGCATCGTAGGCGACGCACCGATGGCCGGCCTGCATCAGGCGCCGCGCCATGCTGGCGCCCATCCGCCCCAGGCCGATCATGCCGATTTGCATCCTGGCCCTCCTCTATCGTTGCGCATCGTCCGCCATCCGATGAATCCACAACCCGACCTGATGCGGACGCCGATCATCCCTCAGCCCGAGCGCCGGAGTTCCCTGCGGCACGCCATCCACCGTCAACAGCGCCAGATTCCCGGCGCAAATCCGGCGCGCCGCTGGCTCGCGGGATGCCGATCACGTATCCGGCTTTTGCATACCGATAATGCACGCCAAATGCGCACCGGTCCGACACCACGCAAGGTATCCAGATACACACGATAGAGGCCAGGCACCGGAAATAGTTCTAAAAATATAATTTAATAGGTGGAGTATATTGATTTTTCCAAATATTTATGGGTGTAATCAAGATTCAAATAGTGGGGTATGTGAATTGGCCGGGCTATCAGGCCGATCGTGCGGCAGCATCCGGAGCAACGGCCGGCGCCCGCTTCCAACAGCGCAAGCGGAAAAGTTTTATGATCAAAACCGCCACAATAATATTGGCGACATGCATCGGCATGGCGAAAGCCTTACAACGGAGGGTGGAATGAGTGATTCGACAAGCAGTGAGATTACCGGCCCCGATCTGGCCGCCGGCGTCCCGTTTGCCAGCGTGACCGACAACGGCATGCTGCTCGGACACGTGGGAGGAGAAGCAGTGCTGCTGGCGCGACGCGGCAATGATCTGTTCGCGATCGGCGCCACCTGCAGCCATTATGGTGCACCGCTGGCGGAAGGCTTGCTGGTCGGCGATACGGTGCGCTGTCCATGGCACCACGCCTGTTTCAGTTTGCGCACCGGGGCGGCAGTGCGGGCGCCGGCGCTCAATCCGGTGGCCTGCTGGCGCATCGAGCAGGCGCAGGGCATGGTGTATGTACGGGAGCAAATCCAGCCGGCCAAGCCACCGGCGCTGGCGGCAAGCCCCGGATTGCCGCAATCGATCCTGATCGTCGGCGGCGGCGCCGCCGGTAACGCGGCGGCGGAAACGCTGCGGCGCGAAGGCTATACGGGCGGCATCACCATGCTCTCGGCCGACTCCTCGGTTCCGTACGACCGCCCCAACCTGTCCAAGTCCTACCTGGCCGGCAGCGCGCCGCCGGAATGGATTCCATTGCGCTCGACGGAGTTCTATCGCGAGCACGACATCGATCTGCGGCTGAACGCCGAAGTGGCGGAGATCGATACCGTGCGCCGGCACCTGCTGCTGGTGGACGACAGCCAGTACTCGTTCGACAGCCTGCTGCTGGCAACCGGTGCCGAACCGCTGCGCCTGCCGGTGCCGGGCGCCGATCTGCCGCACGTCCACACGCTGCGCACGCTGACCGACAGCAATGCCCTGATCGCCACCGCCAGCACGGCACGGCGCGCGGTCGTCATCGGCGCCAGCTTCATCGGCCTGGAAGTGGCGGCCGCGCTGCGCGCACGCAACATCGAGGTGCACGTGGTCGGGCGCGAAAGCAGCCTGATGGAGCGCGTGCTGGGACCGCAAGTCGGCGCTTTCCTGCGCGCCCTCCATGAGGCGCATGGCGTGCATTTCCACCTGAACACCAGTGCCGCGGCAATCGATTCGCACAGCGTGACGCTGCAGAACGGCGAAACGCTGGCGGCCGAGCTGGTGGTGGTCGGCATCGGCGTTGCACCGGTGCTCGGGCTGGCGCAACAGGCCGGGCTGAAACTGGATCGCGGGGTTGCCGTCGACGAATACCTGGAAACCAGCGTGCCCGGGATCTTTGCCGCCGGCGATATCGCGCGCTGGCCGGATCGCCTGTCCGGGGCACCGATCCGGGTCGAGCACTGGGCAGTGGCCGAGCGCCAGGGGCAGACTGCGGCGCGCAACATGCTGGGCAAGCGCGAGCCGTTTGATGCGGTGCCGTTCTTCTGGACCGAACAATACGACTTCACGCTTGGCTACACCGGCCACGCCGAAACCTGGGACCGGATCGAGATCGACGGCTCGCTGGAGGCGCGCGATTGCAGCATCGGCTACTGGCGCAACGGCGTCAGGCTGGCACTAGCGGTAGTGCAGCGCGACCTGGATGGCTTGCGCGCCGAACTCGAGTTTGAACAACGCATTGCGCAAACTCATATACTCCAGAAATCATGAGCAATTTCTGTTCTATTTGCAAAGAACTTTTACATATACTCCTGTTGATATTGAAACCCGGATAACATCGGGCGTCACAATGGGCGACTGCTGATTTTCGATGGAACGCCAGCCGGAGCCCGTTGTCACACTTGCATGATCGGTGGATCGCGAGGCACCCATGTTACGCAGTGAACATAACCTGCACGGTTTGACCCTACATGCCACGGACGGCGAGATTGGCAGCGTCGAGCAGGCGTTTTTCGATGATCAGCAGTGGGGGATTCGCTATCTGGTGGTCAAGACCGGATTGTGGCTCCTGGGGCGTGAAGTGCTGATTTCACCGATCTCGGTGATCCGTATCGACGATCAGGACAACCGGCTGGAGGTGGACCTGACGCAACAGCAAATCAGGAACAGTCCGGACATCGACACCCACAAGCCGGTATCGCGCCAGCACGAGATCGACTTCTTCGGCTACTACGGCTACGCCCCTTACTGGGGCGGCCCGTATATCAGGGGAGCCTCGGAATATCCGATCTTCACGCCGATTCCGCCGACGCAGGAAGACCTGCGCCGCGCCGCGCTGGAAGTCGAAGTACGGCCGGAAGACCTGCATCTGCGCAGTACCAACGAGGTGCGCGGTTACGGCCTGCATGCCAGCGACGGCAGCATCGGCCACGTCAGCGATTTCATTTTCGACGACGAGGGGTGGGCGATACGCTACCTGGTAGTCGACACGCGCAGATGGTGGCCCGGCGGCAAAACAGTGCTGATCGCCACCGAATGGATCGAGGACATCGACTGGAGCGATTCGGTGGTGCACACCGCGCTGAGCCGGGATGCTATCAGCAACAGTCCTCCATATGACGACACGGCCGCAATCGACCGCGCCTATGAAACCAGCCTGCATGATTTCTACGGCAAGCAAGGTTACTGGCAGCGCTAGCGGGCACCCGAAATGGTTTCGAGCGCAGTCGTCATCCGTGTTTCGCCCTTGTCACAACCGCAGCAATCACCAGGAGAATTTCGATGAATCTCATGCTTCAGAAATCACGCCGCGCACTAATCATGAGCCTGATCGCCGCCGGCGCCCTTGGCTCCGCTGCCGGACTGGCCAGCGCCGCCGATGTCAAGGTCGCGTTGAATGGCGGCAACGAAGTACCGCCGGTCACCACCAGCGCGTCCGGCAGCGGCACGCTGGTCATCAACGCCGACGGGTCGGTCAGCGGCAGCGTCACCACCTCCGGCGTGGAAGGCACGATGGCCCATATCCATGAAGGAGCCGCCGGCAAGAACGGCCCGGTGATCGTGCCGCTGGAGAAAAAAGGCGATGGCGGCTGGGCGGTTCCGGCCGGGGCCAAATTGACCGGCGCCCAATACAAGGCCTTCCAGAGCGGCAATCTGTATGTGAATGTACATAGCGCGGCCCACCCCGGCGGCGAAATCCGCGCCCAGTTGAAGCCCTAGCCATCCGGCCGGCGCCTGCTTACAACGGAGCCTGCTCGCCCAATATCTGGTCCGGGATCATCAGCACTAGCGCCACGGCCAATGACGCCACCAGGGCGGCGACGATGAACAGGCTCTGGAATGCGTCTTGTACGACAACGCGCAATTGGGCGTGCAATGCGTGTCCCATTTGCGGCGCCGCCTCGCCCGCCGCGCCCACCATCACGCGGATGATTTCGGCACCGGAAAGCGGCCCGGCCAGTTCCGGCGCCTGCTGATGCAGCATCGCCAGCAGTAGCGCCATCAATATCGCAATCCCTACTGCGGAGCCCAACGAGCGGAAAAACGCAGTCACTGCGGTGGCGATGCCGACATGCCTGTGCGGCACCGCGTTCTGCACCGCCACCATCGAGGTCGGCAATTGCAGACCGATGCCAAGGCCGGTCAGCGCCATCAGCAGGATGCCCGCCATGCTGGCGCGCGGATCGATCAAGGCCAGGCCCAGCACCGCGCACGGCACCAGCAGCGCGCCGCTCAGCTGGATGCGCTTGAAGCGGCCGCTGCGCGCTGTCAGGCTGCCGCCGACATAGGCGCCGAAGGGGATTGCCAGCGACAGCGGGATCAGTTGCAGGGCCGAGCCTTCGACCCCGACCTCGGTCATCATCTGCAGCCGCAGCGGAATCAGCACCGACAGCGAGACGATCTGAAAAAAGGCAATGAACAGGACGCTGCAGCAGATCGATACCGTCGGCATGCGGAATAGGTCGATCGGGATGATCGGTTCCAGCGCACGCCGCTCCTGCCACAGGAATGCCGCCAACGCGGCAGCCGCGATGGCAAACAATTGCAGATTGAGTGTTTCGCTCCAGGCCGTGCCCTGGCCGATGCGCGTGATGCCGATCAGCAGCAGGCTGAGCCCGAGCGAGAGCAGCAGCGCGCCCGGATAATCGACCGGCCGCTTGACCCGCGGCACCGGCAGCCGCGCCAGCGCCCGGCGCGAGATGACGAATGCGGCCAACCCGAGCGGCAGGTTGATCCAGAACACCCAGCGCCACGACAGGTAGGCGGTCAGGAAACCTCCCGCCAGCGGCCCACAGACGCTGGCGACCGCATAGGCGCCGCTGATATACCCCTGGAAACGGCCGCGATCGCGTGGCGCCACGACGTCGGCTATGGTGGCCTGCGCCACCGAAATCAGGCCGCCGCCGCCCAGCCCCTGCAGGATGCGCGCTGCCACCAGCATCGGCATCGACTGCGCCAGCGCGCACGCGACCGAGGCAATCAGGAAAATTGCGATCGCCGACGACAGCATGGCGCGCCGCCCGTACAGATCGCCCAGCTTGCCATAGATCGGCGTCGCCACCGCCACCGCCACCAGATAACCGGAGACCACCCAGGCCAGCAGTTCAAAGCCCTGCAGTTCGGCCGACATTTTCGGCAATGCCACGGAAACGATGGTCTGGTCGAGCGCGCCGAGCAGGATCGCCAGCATCAGGCCGATAATGACCGACCGCACTTCAGTGTGCGACAAGGCGGATGACGGGCTGGCCTGGAAGGTAGTCATTGCAGAATGGTTTGATGAAGTGGGAAGGCAGCACGAGCCCTGCCTTCGTTGCAAAGCCGCAAGAGTATCAATAAATCGGATTTCGCGGAGTTCACCGCCGGGACGGCCAAAGCGGAAGGCGATTTGCGCCCCCTCCCAAAAGCAGCCATGCCCCCACTCTTGCCGGTTGCGCAGACTTGCTTGATGCATATCAAAAAAATAAAATTTCCCGCTTGCCGGAACGCTACGAGCACGGCATCCAGAGTAGCCTGTCAACTTGCGTGCAAATGCCCGCAAGCCTAATGCGGATGAAACCAACACAAAATCAGGAGTGCGGTATGAGCTATAAAACCATCCTCGTGCATGTGGATGAATCCCCAAATGTCGATGCACGGATCAAGATCGCTGCCAACATCGCCATCAGCGAAAACGCCCATCTGATTGGCACGGCAATGACCGGCGTGTCGCGATTTCTTTACGAAAGCGTGACGGTCAACCCCGACGATTCGGCCATCGCTCCGTATCTGGAGGTGTTGCGCCAGCGGGGCCGCCAAACACTGGAAAAATTCGACAAGCTGGCACAACAAACCGGGGTCCTGTCGTTTGAAAGTCGGCTGGTGGACGACGAGGCGGCTGACGGCGTCAGTCTGCAGGCGGAGTATTGCGACCTGGTCGTTCTGGGGCAATACGACCCGGATGAGGTTTCTCCCTATCTGCAAGCCGATTTTCCCGAATATGTGGTGATGAATTCCGGCACTCCGGTCCTGATCGTTCCATACACCGGCAACTTCAAATCCGTTGGCTCCAGGGTACTGATCGCCTGGAACGGCAGCAAGGAATCCAAACGCGCGGTGCATAACGCACTTCCCCTGCTGCGGCGGGCCTCAGTGGTAGAAGTGGCGATATTCAATTCCTCCACTCAGGGAGAAGTGCACGGCGAACAGCCGGGTGCCGATATTGCTCTCTATCTCGCCCGGCATGGAGTAACGGTGAACGTGCGGGAAGAAGTCACGGTCGAAACCGATGTTGGCAACGCGCTGCTATCGCTGGCTTCCGACCTGTCGTCGGACCTGATCGTAATGGGCTGCTATGGCCATTCGCGTTTTCGCGAGGTGGTGCTAGGCGGAGTTACCCGCACGCTGCTGCAATCGATGACTGTACCGGTATTGATGTCGTACTGAAAAAGCATGCGTCTTCCTGGTGCGCACCATCCCGCTGGCCGACGGCGGGCGCAAAACAGGGACACGCCAAGGCTCTGAAACGCCATGCTCGCTGAAAAACATTGCTTCCTGAGCTTGGGGTCCGTGCTGGTGGTCGGACTGGTGGCGCAGGTTATGCCGGCGCAGAGCCAGAGCGCCGCGTGCCTCGAGCTGACCTCCAGTGCGTTTGGCGCCGGCGGGAGCATTCCGGCCGTCTATACCTGCGATGGCCGCGACCTGTCTCCAGCGCTGTCCTGGTCAGGCATTCCGCCCCGGGCGAAAAGCCTGGCGCTGATCATGGACGACCCCGATGCTCCCGATCCGGCGGCACCGCAGAGAGTCTGGGTGCATTGGATGCTCTACAACCTCCCGGCGAATGCTTCCGGCCTGCCGCGCGGCGTGCCTTCGGCCGAGTTGCCGGCTGAAACGCTGGAAGGGCTGAATGACTGGAGGCGCATCGGCTATGGCGGGCCATGCCCGCCGATCGGGCGCCACCGCTATTTTTTCCGCCTGTATGCACTGGACGCGACGCTCCCCGATCTTGACCATCCGAGCAGGGCGAAGCTGGAACGCGCGATGCAGGGCCATATCATCGAGCAGACCGAACTGATCGGCCTGTACCAGCGCCCATAGCACACCGCCCGCAGAAAAATCCGACGCCGGCGACGAATGCATCCAGGAGCGAAAATTCAATGACCGCACAATGCCTCTTTGCCGATCGTGCCGAAGCGGCGCTAGCACTGGCCTCGCGCTTGCGCGACTATCGCGGCCGCAAGCCATTGATTCTCGCGATTCCGCGCGGCTCAGTGCCGATGGGCAAGATCATTGCGCAGCAACTCGGCGGCGAACTGGACGTGGTTCTGGTGCGCAAGCTGGCGGCCCCATTTGATCCGGAATATGCGATCGGCGCCGTCGACGAAAGCGGTTGGGCCTATCTTTCCTCCGAAATTGAGGATTCCGCCGGGATGCGGGCATTCATCGAACAGGAAAAAACCCGGCAATTGGAGCTTCTGGCGCGGCGGCGCGTGCAATACACGCCGTTCAGGCGCCCGATCGATCCAGCTGGCCGCATCGCCATCGTGATTGATGACGGCCTGGCCACCGGCGCCACCATGATCGCCGCGCTGCATGCGGTTCGCGCCCGAAATCCGGCGGAGCTCGTATGCGCCGTGCCGCTGGCCCCGCCCGCCAGCCTGACCGACGTCATGCCGTTTGCGGACAGGCTGATCTGCCTGCATGCGCCGGATAACTTTCACGCGGTCAGCCAGTTCTACCGGCATTTCCCGCAAGTTGACGATCAGGAAGTCGCCAGCACCCTTGCTTTGCCCGGCTCGGCCCCGGATGCACCGCCGGCTCCTTGAGCGCCTTCGCCGCAGGCCACCGGCCTCTGCATCAAGGCTGGCTTGGACCAGCGAGCGCCGCGTAGCGCGACATCGTCAATTGGCCTTGCGAATCGTCAACGGTCAATTGCGCCTGCGCACCGACCGCCAGCGTTACCTTGTCCGGGATATGCCCGAACGGTAACCCGGTTACCACCGGAATCGGGCAATGGGCGCGCAGATACACCAGCATCGCATCGAAATCGTAGCCGTTGTCGTACTCGTTCAAACGATAGTTGGAAAAATCACCCAGCAGCAAGGCCTGCTGCCGCGCTAGCACCCCCGCATGCAGCAGTTGCAGCAGCATGCGCTCGATCCGATAGGGGTGCTCGTTGATATCTTCGACGAACAGGATGCCATCCTCTATCTGCGGCAGGTAACGGGTGCCGGCCAAATGGGTAAGCATGGTCAGGTTGCCACCCCATAACGTGCCGCAGACATCGAGCGTCGGATTGTCGGCTGCGGGGATCTGCAGCGTGTGTGCGCCGCCGGCAAGGCAGCGCCAGAAATCGTCCAGCGTGAACCGGCTGGGTTGCGCCCGGGTGAAGTCGTCGCACAGCATCGGCCCGGCGAAACTGCCGGCGCCGGTACGCGCCAGCAGCGCCATCTGGAACGCTGTAAAGTCGCTGTGGCCGACGAACAGCTTGCCGCTGGCGGCCAGTCGATCGAAATCGAGCGCCGGCAAGATCCGCGTCAGCCCATAACCGCCGCGTAGCGCCAGCACCACCTGCACGTCCGGATCGGCCGCCGCTGCCATTAACTGTGCTGCGCGCTGCCGGTCGGTGCCACCGAAGCGCTGGTACTGCTGCGCCGGGTCGAAATAGCGCTTGACGCGGCAACCTTCCTCCTGCAAGCGTGCGATACCGCGTTCGACCGCGGCCGGGTCGTAAGCGTAGCCGGACGGCGCGACCAGGGCCACAGCAACCCCCTGCCCGCGGCCAGGAAAATCTTCTGTCATTGTGCTCCCCCGCGTTGTTGCAGGCGGCGCCGCTCGGCAAAAAAATCCTTCAGCAAGGCGCCGCACCGATCGGCCAGCACGCCGCCAACCAGCTCGGTCTGGTGATTGATTTGGGCCTGCTCGAACAGGTTGATCACCGAACCGCCGGCGCCGGTTTTGGGGTCGGTGGCACCGAATACCACCCGCGCCAGCCGCGCATGCAGCATGGCGCCGGCGCACATCGCGCAAGGTTCGAGCGTGACGAACAACTCGCAGCCGGGTAGCCGGTAATTGCCGAGCAGCGCGGACGCAGCCCGCAGAGCCACGATTTCCGCGTGCGCGGTCGGATCATGGGTGCCGATCGGCTGGTTGAAGCCGGTCGCAATGACCGTACCATCCTTGACCACTAGCGCGCCCACCGGCACTTCGCCCAGCAACCTGGCATTTTGCGCTTGCGACAGCGCCTGCTGCATCAGGATGATGTCGCGCATCGAATCAGACCGGCGCGTTGATTTCTGCCCAGCAATTCGGCGTTTCGTGCAGCACCAGCCGCTGCAACCGCAAACCGGTGCCGAAATGATCCTGGAACGCGACTTGCAGCAAATCGAATGCAGTGCGCGCCAGATTTTCCACCGTCGGAATGCGGGTGATCACCACCGTCTTATGGCCCGGCAGCGTCGCCAGGAAATCGCGCACCGCGTGGTCCTTTTCATACACCAGAAAGGCATGATCCCAGACATCGACCAGATGCTGCTTGGCGAGCGTCTTGATGTCGGAAAAATCCATGATCATGCCGTTGTCGGAACGCCCTTCCTCGTCGATCACGGCGCCGATCAGCGTGATCTCAAGGGTATAGCGATGACCGTGCAGGTTGCGGCACTGGCTCTTGTGATCGGGAATCCGGTGGCCGGCGTCGAATTCAAGCTTGCGGGTAATCGTCAGCATGGCGGATTCGGGTTGCGTGGAAGTGGTGCTCATGGAATTTGCAGCAGTTTATGGGTTTGCAGGCTTAATTTCCATCTTGGATTCTGCTTGCAGGTGTCGATTGCCAGTCTGGTATTGCGTTCCAGATCGGGACCATCCATCGGTTGCACGAAAAAATGCTGGAACGCGAGCGCCTCGTAATCGGCAAGGTTCTGCTCCGCTTGCGGAATCACCACCTTCAATTCGCTGCCGGCCTGGACACGCAACGGCGCCCCCATCTTCGGGCTGACGCAAATCCAGTCGACACCAGGAGGCACAGGCAAGGTGCCATTGGTCTCGATCGCGATGGTAAATCCGGCCGCGTGCATCGCATCGATCAGCGGCACATCAAGCTGCAGCGTCGGTTCGCCGCCGGTGAATACGACGTACTTGTTGGACGGGTAGCTTGCCGGCCAGAGCCGGTCGATCGCCTGCACCAGCGAGGGCACCTCGTACTTGCCGCCCAGCACGCCATCGGTACCGACGAAATCCGTATCGCAAAACTGGCAAATCGCACTGGCGCGATCGGCTTCGCGGCCGCTCCACAGGTTGCAGCCGGAAAAACGACAAAATACCGCCGGCCGCCCGGCATGCGCGCCCTCCCCTTGCAATGTGTAAAAAATTTCCTTGATGCTGTAAGTCAACAATATCCCCGGTTTTTACCGAATGGCACGAATGACAGTAGCCATTCTGGCAATTTTCCGCACCATTAGCATAATTTGATTACAATCAAATTATAATTTTGCGCCCAATCCGTGGAGAATGATAATGGAAACAAAAACCGCCCGCTTGACCGTCCTGATCGACCCCGTCAAGAAAAAAAATTTCGAGGAGCTTTGTTCCACGCAAGACCTGACTCCGTCCCAAGTCGTGCGGCAATTGATTCGCGACTATCTGGAGCGGCATCCCGGCAATACGGATACCAGTACAAAGAATAATCCGGCGGCCTGACGGATTGGGTTTTCAGACGTCTGACCGGTATCACCGAATTTTCGCCACGCCCGAGCGCGGCGTTTCAATCAAACCTAATGCGTCATTCCCACTCAATCGTCGCCGGCGGCTTACCGGAAATGTCGTACACCACGCGATTGATGCCGCGTACTTCATTGATGATGCGGTTGGAGACCCTGCCCAGCAGTTCGTACGGCAGATGCGCCCAGTGCGCAGTCATGAAATCCTGGGTCTGCACCGCGCGCAGCGCCACCACATAGTCGTAGGTGCGGCCATCGCCCATCACGCCGACCGACTTCACCGGCAGAAACACGGCGAACGCCTGACTAGTCAGCTCGTACCAGCTCTTGCCGCTGGCCTGATCGACGGTGTTGCGCAATTCTTCGATGAAAATGGCGTCGGCCCGGCGCAGCAAGTCGGCGAATTCCTGCTTTACTGCGCCCAGGATGCGCACTCCGAGGCCGGGCCCCGGGAATGGATGGCGGTACACCATCGCATGCGGCAATCCGAGCGCCACGCCAAGCTTGCGCACTTCATCCTTGAACAGCTCGCGCAGCGGCTCCAGCAATTTCAGGTTCAGGGTTTCCGGCAGGCCGCCCACGTTGTGATGGCTCTTGATGGTGTGCCCCTTCTTGCCCTTGCCGGCGCTTTCGATCACGTCCGGATAAATCGTGCCCTGCGCCAGCCATTTCGCATTCGTGATCTTGCTTGCCTCGGACTGGAACACGTGGACAAATTCGCGGCCGATGATCTTGCGCTTTTGTTCCGGATCGGTGACGCCGTGCAGATGGTGCATGAACTGGTCGCTGGCATCGATCCGGATCACCTTGACGCCCAGATTTTTGGCGAACATGTCCATCACCGCATCGCCCTCGCCCAGCCGCAGCAGGCCGTGGTCGACGAAAACGCAGGTCAGTTGGTTGCCGATGGCGCGGTGAATCAGGGCTGCCGCCACGCTTGAATCGACCCCCCCGGACAGCCCGAGGATGACATCGTCGCCGCCCACCTGGCGGCGGATCGCCTCCACCGCTTCGGCGATGTAATCGGGCATGTTCCAGTCCGATTTGCAGCCGCAGATTTCATGCACGAAGCGGGTCAGGATTGCCTCGCCTTGCAGCGTATGGGTGACTTCCGGGTGGAACTGGACCGCGTAAAAATGGCGTGCCTTGTCGGCCATGCCGGCAATCGGGCAATTGTCGGTGGAAGCCATCAATTTGAAACCGGGCGGCATTTCGTTGACCTTGTCGCCGTGGCTCATCCAGACCTTGAGCATGCCGTGGCCTTCCGGCGTGACAAAGTCGTTGATCCCGTCCAGCAACGCCGTATGGCCGCGCGCGCGCACTTCGGCATAGCCGAATTCGCGCACCTTACCCATCTCGACCTTGCCGCCCAACTGCTGCGCCATGGCCTGCATGCCGTAGCAGATGCCCAGCACCGGCACGCCGATTTCGAACACCGATTGCGGCACCCGCGGCGTGTCGTCTTCGGTCACGCTGTTCGGGCCGCCGGACAGGATGATGCCGCGCAGCGATCCGTCCCGGGCATAGTCGCGAATGAAATCATCGCTGACGTCATACGGATGGACTTCGGAAAACACGCCGGCATCGCGCACGCGACGTGCGATGAGTTGCGTCACTTGCGAGCCAAAATCAAGAATCAGGATTTTTGTATGCATCGGAAAGGGCGAAAAGGAAGCAATTGGAAAATCAGGACAACGGCGGCCGGGCTTGCACCACGCAATTACGGCCGGCACCCTTGGCCGCATATAGCGCCAAATCGGTGTGACGAATCAGGTCTTCGGCCGTGGCCGAGGGAAACAGGTTGGTCGATGCGCTGCCGATGCTGATGGTCACGCTGCTGGCATCGCTGCCGAGTTCGGGCGGCAGCATGATTGCACGCCGCATGCGTTCGGCCACCGATTCCGCCACCACATGGGAGGCGCCGGGCAGCACCACCAGCAACTGGTCGCCGATATAGCGGCCCAGCGCGTCGCCGGGACGAATGCAGGAACGCAGGCGGCTGGCGATCTTGACCAGGATCGTATCGCAAGTGGATTGCCCGAGGCTGTCGTTCAATTTCTTGAAATGATCGACTCCCACCAGGACCAGCGATAGCGGTTGCCGATTGTTATTGCAACGCTCTTTTTCGACTGCCACCAGGCGCGTAATCGCGACCCGGTTCCAGGTGCCGATCAACGGGTCGAGCAGGGAATCCCGGCGCAGGCTCTTGTTCTTCTTCAACAGGTCGAGTTGCGCCGCGCCGGCCGTCTGCAGGCGCAATTCGCGCTCGACCTGGGCCGCCAGATCAAGCAGCAACTCACGCTCCTGCTCGCCGAACTGTCGGGAGCCGTAGTCAACCAGATGCAGGGCACCCACCACGGCCTCGCTGGCGTTGCGGACCGGACAGCCGGCATAAAAACGGATGTACGGCGCCCCGAGCACCGAGCGATGTATGGCCAGCGCGGCGTCCGCCCGGGTATCAGTCACCACGCGCACCGCATCCAGCGGCGGCAGATCATGGCAAAATGCGGCCTCGATCGCCGCCATCGAGCGCCCGCCGGCGCCCTCGGCTGCAACGCCATACCACTGTACGAGGCAGCTGGCGACAGAAAACAAATGCTTGCCGATGCGGCGGATGCGAACCATCTGCGCGTCCTCGGCTGCGGGGAAAAAACCCGATTCGAGCGCGGTCGCCTCGCCGCCAGCCTGATTGGTCCGCTCTGGATTGCTCATTCGATGGTGCCTGGGCAACGCCGCTTCAGCCGGTGTGCCGGCACTCAATCGGCGCGATAATTTGGCGCTTCCTTAGTGATCTGGACATCATGCACATGCGACTCGCGCATCCCGGCCGAAGTGATTTCGACAAACTCGGCCCGTTCGCGCAATTCATCGATCGAGGCGCAACCGCAATAGCCCATCGATGAGCGCACGCCGCCGATCAACTGATACAGGATCGCCACCACGCTGCCCTTGTAGGGGACGCGGCCTTCGATTCCTTCCGGCACGAACTTGTCGGTATTGTTGGCCGGGTCCTGGAAATAGCGGTCGGCCGAGCCGTCCGCCATCGCGCCCAGGCTGCCCATGCCGCGATAGTATTTGTAGCTGCGGCCCTGGTACAGGATCACCTCGCCCGGAGCTTCTTCGGTGCCGGCCAGCATGCTGCCCATCATCACGGTAGACGCGCCGGCCGCCAGCGCCTTCGAAATATCGCCCGAAAAACGGATGCCGCCGTCGGCAATGCACGGTACACCAGTCCCTTTCAAGGCCTCGGCCACATTCGAAATCGCAGTGATTTGCGGCACGCCGACGCCGGCCACGATGCGCGTGGTGCAGATCGAACCGGGACCGATGCCGACCTTGACCGCGTCGGCCCCGGCTTCCACCAGCGCCAGCGCCGCTGCCGCGGTCGCGATATTGCCGCCGATCACTTCGATTTTCGGATAGCGCGCCTTGATCCATTTGATGCGATCCAGCACGCCTTTCGAATGGCCGTGCGCGGTATCCACCACCAGCACGTCGACTCCGGCCTGCACCAGCAACTCAACCCGCTCGTCGTTGTCGGGGCCGACCCCCACCGCCGCGCCCACTTGCAACATGCCGTGCTCGTCCTTGGAAGCGAGCGGATGTTCATGCGACTTTAGGATGTCCTTGACCGTGATCAGCCCGCGCAGTTCGAAGGCATCGTTGACCACGATCACCCGTTCCAGCCGGTGCTTGTTCATCAGGCGCTTGGCTTCTTCTAGTTCGGCGCCCTCTTTCACCACCACCAGCTTGTCGCGCGGCGTCATCTTGTCGCGCGCCTGGGCATCCAGTTCTTCCTCGAAACGCAGGTCGCGATTGGTGATCACGCCAACCACCTGCTTGCCCTCCACCACCGGGAAGCCGCTGATGCCGTGCTGATCGGACAGCGCGATCACGTCGCGGATCTTCATGGTGGGCGGGATCGTGATCGGATCGCGCACCACGCCGGATTCGAAACGCTTGACTTTCGCCACTTCGCGCGCCTGATCTTTCGGACTCAGGTTCTTGTGCACGATGCCGATGCCGCCTTCCTGCGCCATCGCGATCGCCAGTCGCGCCTCGGTCACGGTATCCATCGCCGCCGACAGCAGCGGAATGTTGAGCGTGATGTTGCGGGTAAGGCGCGTGTGCAGGGAAGTGTTTTTGGGGAGGACGTTGGAAAACGCGGGGACAAGCAGCACGTCATCGAAGGTGAGTGCTTTGTGGAGTAGACGCATAATGTTTCCTACAGGCGCAAAAGCGAATTATACAGAAATCGCCAAGTCACGACGGCCCGCCGGCCGTTGTTTCTGGTAAAACATGCCTGTTTCGCACCAGTTACGTTGACAGACGGAAAAAAGCGTGGCGAAATCGTCCCGGCCGCTCACCATCCAAGGAATAACAATGAACCGGAGTCGACTGAAATCGATTTGCACCGCGACCGTCCTGGCCGGCGGCTGGACGCTGGCGAGCCTGGCATTCGCCCAATACGTGTGGCTCGATGATGGCGGCCGCAAGCAGTATTCCGATCTGCCGCCACCGCCTTCGGTAGCCGCCAGTCGAATCCTGAAAACGCCGCACGCGGTGCGCCCTGCCGCGCCAGCGCAGGCCGCCGCTGAGCCCGCGACCGACGGCGCCGCCAGCAAGGCCAAGGCGCCGCCGACCCTGGCCGAGAAGAATGCGGAATTCGTCAAGCGCCGCGCGGATCAGGCCGAGCAGGAAAAAAAGCAGGCCGAGCAACGCCGTATCGCTGATGAAAAAACCAAGAGCTGCGAACGCGCCCGCCAGTATCAAAAAACCCTGGCTTCGGGGGTGCGGATGGCCGGCATCGACAAGAATGGCGAGCGGGTGTTCCTGGACGATGCGCAACGGGCGCAGGAAGAACGCGATGTGCGCAGCGCACTCAAAGCCTGCGAATGACGCTAGCCACGCTCGGCGACGCTTGGCCGGCTAACGCCGCTTACCGACGCGGCGCCGACGCGCCTCCTTGGGGTCCGCAATCAGTGGCCGGTAGATTTCGATCCGGTCGTGCTCGCGCGCGATGCTTTCCAACGCCTTCAACTTACCGTAGATGCCGACTCGGGCGCGGGCCAGATCGATTTCCGGCGCCTGCTGCAATATCCCGCTAGCGGTAATCACCTGCTGCAGCGTGCTGCCGGCGGCCACCTCCAGGCTCAGCAGTAGCTGGCGCTCGGGCCGCGCATAGCAGACCTGCACCGCGATCTTGCCACCACCGTCAGCCATACACAGCCTCGGCCCGCTTGCAGAAGGAATCGACGAAGCTGTTTGCGATCATGCTGAAGACCGGGCCGATGATCTGCTCCAGCAGCCGATTCGAAAATTCGTAATGCATGTCGAACTCGATCTTGCAGGCATCGGCCTTCAGCGGCTTGAAGTTCCAGCTTGCGTCCAGATGCCGGAACGGGCCGTCCACCAGTTGCATCTTCATCGCGGTCGGCGGCGCGTTGGTGTTTTCGGTGGTGAAGGCATGATGCACGCCGCGGTACTGGATGGTGATGGTCGCCACCAGGCGGTCTGCCTGCCGCTCGCGCACCGCGACGCCGCCGCACCACGGCAGAAACAATGGGTAGTCCTCTACCCGATCCACCAGGGCGAACATCTGTTCCACGCTATAACCAAGGAATACCGCTTTGTGTACCACCGCCATTGAATAACCGTTTGATAGAATCTCGGGGTTGAAATTTTACCCGACCCGTTGCCCCGGCCGACCCGATGACCATAGTTGAAAATAGAAAAGCGTTCCATGATTACTTCATCGAGGAGCGCTACGAAGCGGGTGTCGTGCTGCACGGCTGGGAAGTCAAGGCGATCCGCGCCGGCCGCGTGCAATTGAAGGAAGCCTACGTGATCGTGCGCGATGACGAAGTGTTCCTGTTCGGCGCCCACATTAGCGCCCTGCTCAGCGCTTCCAGCCACGTTCATCCGGAAGCGCTGCGCACCCGCAAGCTGCTGTTGCATGCGGAAGAGATCAAGCGCATCCGGGCCAAGGTGGAGCGCGCCGGCTATACACTGGTGCCGCTCAACCTGCATTACGTGCGCGGCCGCGTCAAATGCGAAATCGGCCTGGCCAAGGGCAAGAAAATGCACGACAAGCGCGAGACTGAAAAACAGCGCGATTCGCAGCGGGAAATACAGAGCATCATGAAATCGCACCGGCGCTAGCCGCGGCATTTGGTGCCGCCTTCGCGAGGGCCTCAAATTCGGCTTAAGTGCCCGATATACTCCAACCACCGACGCGATATTCCGCACGAAAAATGGCGGTTATTCAACGATACTCCCGCAAATAGCGTGGCTTGGCGATTGCGGGACGCGTTTTTCGGCGCTCCACAACCGGCGTCGCCACTCATATGCCGATTCTCACTTCTGCTGCGACTTCACCACCTGCAAGGCGCTGGCGATCAAACCGCCCATGTCGCTCATGGTGGCCGGCACGATCAGTGAATTGCCGGTTTTCGCCAGGTTGGCGAAGGCGCCGACATACTGTTCGGCGACCTTCAGGTTGACAGCATCGGCACCACCCGGTTCGCGGATCGCCGCCGCCGTCTGACGCAGTGCATCGGCGGTCGCGTTGGCGATGGCGACGATGGCGGCGGCGTGCCCCTGGGCACGGTTGATCGAGGCCTGCTTCTCGCCCTCGGATTTGGCGATCGAGGCTTCGCGTTCGCCGGTGGCGATGTTGATCTGTTCCTGCTTGCGCCCTTCGGAGGCGGCGATCAAGGCGCGCTTTTCGCGCTCGGCGGTGATCTGGGCCTGCATCGCATGCAGGATTTCCTTCGGCGGCGTCAGGTCCTTGATTTCATAACGCAACACCTTGACACCCCAGTTGGCGGCCGATTCGTCGATCGCGTTGACGATCTCGGTATTGATGTGGTCGCGCTCTTCAAAGGTCTTGTCCAGCTCCATCTTGCCGATCACCGAGCGCAAGGTGGTCTGCGCCAACTGCGTGATTGCCGCCAAGTAATTGGAGGAACCGTAGGAAGCGCGCATTGGATCGGTCACCTGGAAATACAGCACGCCATCCACCTGCAACTGCGTGTTGTCCTTGGTAATGCAGACCTGGGGCGGGACATCCAGCGGAATTTCCTTCAGTACGTGCTTGTATGCAATGCGGTCGATGAACGGCACCACGATATTCAGGCCCGGGCCGAGGGTCGCATGGTATTTACCCAGGCGTTCGACCACCCATGCATGCTGCTGCGGTACCACGTTGATGGTCTTGACGACAAAAACGATCGCCAGGATGAAGATGATCAAAGACACGTTGCCGAAACTGAAATCCATGTTGTCGCTCCCGGTTGGTATTGGTTATTGCTCGATTAATTGTTCGACACGATCAGGCGGCTGCCGCGCACCTCGCGGATGATAAACGATCCCGGCCGAGCGTCACCCTCCGGCGCCAGTTCGATATCCCACAAGGCCCCACGATATGGCGCGCGGGCGCTGGCCTGACCGTTCGGTCCGAGCGTCCAGTCGTTTACCTGCACGCTCTGGCCGATGTCCAGGTTCACGTTCGGGTCGCGCGCCACATCATGCCTGTGCCGTCGGCCCCATTTGCTGCGTCGCAGCGCATAGGTGGAGCCAATGCCGACCGCGGCGGCAATAATCAGTTGCCACTGCGGGTCCAGCCCCGCCAGGGCCGCCAGCGCGCCACTGGCCAGGCCGACGGCAATCATCAGCAAATAGAAGGTACCGCTGAATATCTCCAGGATCACGACGACACCCGCCGCGGCCAGCCACATCATCCAGTCCGCCATTGCACACTCCTCCCTTTCGACAACGCTTGCATAAAAACAAAACCCTCGTCGACCAGCGGTGACGAGGGTTCAAGTTCAAACAACGAAACTGTTTTTGTTTGTATTCGGCAAGTGAGGGCTAGTCTAGCCGAAAATCGGCTGCCGTCAACCGCTTTGTCTGATCCGCGCCACGCCGGCCGCGGCGCGACGGCGCGGCGGCCGGACTTGGCAGACCTATTTCGCGGCTCCCAGTTTTTGCCAGGTATCGGCCACGGTGTCCGGATTCAGCGATATCGAGGCGATCCCTTCCTGCATCAGCCATTCGGCAAAATCCGGATGATCCGACGGCCCCTGGCCACAGATGCCGATGTACTTGCCCTGTGCGCGGCAGGCCGCGATTGCCTGCGACAACAAGGCTCGCACAGCCGGATCGCGCTCGTCGAAATCGGCCGCCAAGAGCGCCATGCCGGAATCGCGGTCGAGGCCGAGCGTCAACTGGGTCAGATCGTTGGAGCCGATCGAGAAGCCGTCGAAATACTCGAGGAAGCGCTCGGCCAGGATGGCGTTGCTCGGCACTTCGCACATCATGATCAGGCGCAAGCCGTTCTCGCCGCGTTTCAGCCCGTTCTTGGCGAGCAGATTGACCACCTTCTCGGCCTGGCCCAGCGTACGCACGAACGGCACCATGATCTCGACGTTGGTCAGGCCCATGTCGTTGCGCACCCGTTTCATCGCGGTGCATTCCATCTCGAACGCCTCGGCAAAGTCGTCCGCCAGGTAGCGCGCGGCGCCGCGGAAACCGAGCATCGGGTTTTCCTCGTCCGGCTCGTAGCGCGAACCGCCGATCAGCTTCTTGTATTCGTTCGATTTGAAGTCGGACAGGCGCACGATCACCGGCTTCGGCCAGAAGGCGGCGGCAATCGTGGCGATGCCTTCGGCCAGCTTGTCCACGTAGAACGCCTTCGGCGAGGCATGGCCGCGCGCGACCGATTCCACCGCCTTCTTCAGGTCGGGGTCGATGTTCGGGTATTCCAGAATCGCCTTCGGATGGACGCCGATGTTGTTGTTGATGATGAATTCCAGCCGTGCCAGACCGACGCCATGATTCGGAATCGACTGGAAATCGAACGCCAGTTGCGGATTGCCGACGTTCATCATGATCTTCAACGGCAGTTCCGGCATCGCGCCGCGCTGGATCTCGGTGACTTCGGTTTCCAGCAAGCCGTCATAGATCTTGCCCTCGTCGCCTTCGGCACAGGACACCGTGACCAGCGTGCCATCCTTCAGCACGTCGCTGGCATTGCCGCAGCCGACCACCGCCGGGACACCCAGCTCGCGGGCGATGATTGCCGCGTGGCAGGTACGGCCGCCACGGTTGGTGACGATCGCCGAGGCGCGCTTCATCACCGGCTCCCAGTTGGGGTCGGTCATGTCGGCCACCAGTACGTCGCCTGGCTGTACCCGCTCCATTTCGGACGGGTCGCGGATCACGCGCACCGGGCCGGCGCCGATCTTCTGGCCGATCGCGCGGCCCGCCGCCAGCACCGTGCCGCTGCTCTTCAAGGTGAAGCGCTGCTGGGCGTCGCTGTGCTTTTGCTGCGACTTCACGGTTTCCGGCCGCGCCTGCAGGATATACAGCTTGCCGTCGCGGCCATCCTTGCCCCACTCGATATCCATCGGTCGGCCATAGTGTTTCTCGATCGTGACCGCGTATTTCGCCAGCTCGACGATATCGGCGTCGGTCAGCGAGTAGCGGTTGCGCAACTCGATCGGCACATCGACCGTTTTCACCGAGCGTCCGGCCTTGGCTTCGCTGGTGAATTCCATCTTGATCAGCTTGGAGCCGATGTTGCGCCGGATGATCGGCGCCTTGCCCTGCTCCAACATCGGCTTGTGGACATAGAATTCGTCCGGATTGACCGCGCCCTGCACCACGGTTTCGCCCAGGCCGTAGCTGGAGGTGATGAAGACCACGTCGCGGAAGCCCGATTCGGTATCCAGCGTGAACATGACGCCGGCGGCGCCGACGTCGGAGCGCACCATGCGCTGCACCCCGGCCGACAGGGCAACTTCGGAATGGATGAAGCCCTTGTGCACACGGTACGAAATCGCGCGGTCGTTGTAGAGCGAGGCAAACACGTGCTTCATCGCGTCCAGCACGTTGTCGATCCCGATCACGTTCAGGAAGGTTTCCTGCTGACCGGCAAAAGACGCGTCCGGCAAATCTTCGGCCGTCGCGGAAGAACGGACCGCGAACGACATTTCACTTGAAGAATCGGCCACAAGTTCTTGATAAGAATCCTTTATTTGCTGCGCAAGACGCGGCTGGAAGGGGGTATCGATGATCCATTGACGAATATCCGCGCCAGCCTGGGCCAGCGCCCGCACGTCATCGATGTCGAGCGCCGACAGTCGATCGGCGATACGCTCGGCCAGCGTCGGGCCGCCAGCGGCGCTATGCGCCAGGAAATCGCGAAAGGCTTGCGCGGTGGTGGCGAAACCGCCGGGCACGCGCACGCCATTCTCAGCCAATTGGCTGATCATTTCACCTAATGACGCATTTTTGCCGCCGACCGAATCGACATCGGTCATTCGTAACTGATCAAGCGAAACGACGTAAGCGGCCTCCGGTTTGGGCTCGCGTTGCGGCCCTGCATATACTGCGCTGGACATGACTACCTCTATTTTGATGATGGGAAATCTTCACGGTCGCTTCGCTCGGCCTGTGTTTTTGTTATTCTTGCTACGGATGGAGTGACTGATACATATTCCGTGCCATTTTACAACCTGCCATCCCGTTTTGCCTTGTCCGCCGTCGATTTTTGACTTGGTTTTTTTATATTTTTTCGAGTCCACATGCTTCCTCCCACCCTGCCACCCGCCGATCGCACCGTTTTTTTTATCTCCGACGGCACCGGCATCACCGCCGAAACCTTTGGCCATTCGCTGCTGACCCAATTTGAATTGCGCTTCAAACACGTGCGCCTGCCATTCATCGACACCATGGACAAGGTATATGAGGCGGTGCAACGCATCAATGCCGCCTTTGAGAACGACGGCAAGCTGCCAATCGTCTTTTCAACCATGGTCAAGGCCGAGCTATCGTCAGCTGTGCGACTGTCAAAAGCGATGCACATGGATCTGATCCACACTTTCGTCGAGCCGCTGGAGCAGGAACTCGGGATCAAATCGACGCACACCATTGGCCGTAGCCACAACATTGCCAACTCGGACGAATACAAGAACCGGATCGAAGCCATCAATTTTTCGCTGGCGCATGACGACGGCCAATCAAACCTGAACCTGGCGGCGGCCGACGTCATCCTGGTCGGCGTCTCGCGCTCGGGAAAAACCCCGACCAGCCTGTATCTAGCGATGCAATTCGGCGTCAAGGCGGCCAACTATCCGCTGATTCCGGATGATTTCGTGCGCAACAAGCTACCGAGCGATCTGGTGCCCTACAAGCACAAAATTTTTGGCCTGTCGATTGCCCCCGACCGGCTGTCGGAAGTGCGCAACGAGCGACGCCCCGGCAGCAAATATGCAGCACTGGAAAATTGCCGCTATGAAGTCAACGAAGCGGAACGGATGATGCGGCGCGAAGGCATCCGCTGGATGTCATCCACCGCCAAGTCAATCGAGGAGATTGCGACCACGATCCTGCAGGAGTTGAAATTCGACTGGCGAACCTATTGAGCGAGGCTCCCGCGTCGCCCGGTGGCGACACCAATGCTGCCTCATTCCTCGCATCTCACAGAAACTTGCTGCTATAAAAACGCTCTTATATTTTGTGCCTATTCGACATCGCGAGATGGCGGGTGACGGCGTTTAAATCAGAGCTGGAAAAGCAATATCGGGTGATAGTTGATCGCAGGCAATGCGGTGGGAGCGCAACATGGAGATTTTTTTGATTGAACTGGTTTTATGGGGAGGATTGGCGTTTCTTTTCTGGGTCATGAAAGACAAGCTGGATGGAGTCGAATCGAATCTCGCCCCCGATCCCTCGGACCGACAACGATCGCAAGCGATTCCGGTGCATTTTGATCATGCCGAGTTGCTCGCCGATCCCATCGGAACCTATTCTGAGCAGCCAATTTATCAGCATGCCCGCATCGCCGGGAAAAATTACGAGTTTTCTCATGTTTGCCCATGGGAAAACCGTCTCACCATGCGCCCCAATGAGCGTTATTTAAGCCCCGGATTGGTATACACCTTGTGCTAAGCGCCGGACGCGCGGGCCGCCGTCAAAGATGCAATGCCCGGCCCAAGCCGCGCAGCGCGGCTTCCTGCACGGCTTCGCCCAGTGTCGGGTGGGCATGAATGGTACCGGCAACATCTTCCAGGCGCGCTCCCATTTCGATCGAATGCGAGAAAGCGGTGCATAGCTCCGACACGCCGCGGCCGACCGCTTGCCAGCCGACAATCAGGTGGTTGTCGCGCCGCGCCACCACGCGCACGAATCCCTCGCCCGCCTCCAGCGTCATCGCGCGGCCGTTTGCGGCAAATGGAAATTCGGCGTGGATGCAATCCAGCCCGGCCTGCACCGCAGCCCGTGGTGTTTGCCCAACCACCGCGATTTCCGGATCGGTAAAACACACCGCGGGGATTGCGGTCGGCTCGAAATACCGCCGCTGGCCAGCGATGATCTCGGCCACCACTTCCCCCTGCGCCATCGCCCGATGCGCCAGCATCGGTTCGCCGGCGAGGTCGCCGATCGCCCAGACTCCCTGCATCGAGGTGCGGCACTGGTGATCGACCTTGACCGAACGGCCATCCATGTCGAGCATCAGCGCTTCCAGCCCGAAACCTTGAGTCCGCGGCCGGCGCCCGACCGCCACCAGTATGCGATCCGCGCGCAATTCGAATTCTTCGCCCTGCGCATTGCGTACACGCAGCGCGTCTTCCTGCGCCCCCTTGCCCTGCACCGTGCAACCCAGGTGCAGTTGCACTCCCAGCCGCTGCAGTGATGCCGTCACCGGCTTGACCAGTTCCTCGTCATAGGACGGCAAGATTCGCTCGAACGCCTCGACCACCGTGACCTCGGCACCCAGCTTGCAATACGCGGTCCCCAGTTCGAGGCCGATATAACCGCCGCCGACCACCAGCAGTTTTTGCGGCAGCGAGGGCGGCGACAAGGCTTCGGTTGCCGAAATCACCGCTCCACCGAAGGGCAGCATCGGCAGCTCCACCGGCTCCGAACCGGACGCCAGCAACAGGTGCTGGCAAGCGATGCGCGCGCCTTCCCCTTCTCCGTCGCCGGGCAGTACCTCAACCGTCTTGCCGTCGATGATGCGGGCCCAGCCCTTGATTACCCGGACACCGCTTTTTTTCAGCAATGCGGCCACACCCGACGTCAGTTTGCGCACGATGCCGTCTTTCCAGCGCACCGTCTGCGCCAGATCGATGGCCGGCGACTGTACCCGGATGCCGAGCGGCGAATCGCCGGCATAGTGGCCGACCCGCTCGAACGCCTCGGCGGCGTGGATCAGCGCCTTCGATGGGATGCAGCCGATGTTCAGGCAAGTACCGCCAAGCTGGGCGCCTTCAATCAGCGTGGTGGCAATGCCCAATTGCGCGGCGCGGATTGCCGCGACATAGCCGCCCGGACCGCCGCCGATCACCAGCAGCGTGGTTGTTTGAGTGTTCATCGATTAATCCAGAAACAGCGTCGAGGGGCATTCCAGCAAGCCGCGCAGCGCCTGCACGAACTGTGCGGCATGCATGCCGTCCACCACCCGGTGGTCGAACGAGGAAGACAGGTTCATCATCTGCCTGGCCACCACGGCTCCGTCCCGAATCACCGGGCGCAGCACCATGCGGTTGACGCCAAGGATGGCGACTTCCGGATGGTTGATTACCGGCGTCGACACGATGCCTCCCAATGCCCCGAGGCTGGTGATGGTGATGGTCGAGCCGGAGAGCTCGTCACGCGTCGCCTGGCCGTTGCGCGCGGCTTCCGCCAGGCGCGCGATTTCCGCCGCGCTGGACCAGAGATCACGCGCCTCGGCATGACGCACTACCGGCACCATCAGGCCGGCTTCGGTCTGGGTGGCAATGCCCATATGCACCGCACCGTAACGGGTGACGATACCGGCATCGTCGTCAAAGCGCGCATTGATCTGCGGGAATTCGCGCAAGGCCAGCACCACCGCCCGCATCAGGAATGGCAGCACGGTGAGCCGGCCGCGAGCGGCGCCGCGCGTCTCGTTCAAGCGCACGCGCAGCGCCTCCAACTCGCTCATGTCAATTTCTTCGACATAAGTGAAATGCGGAATACGGCGCTTCGATTCCTGCATTTTCTGCGCGATCTTGCGGCGCAGACCGATTACCGGCAGCGCCACCTGATCCTGCCGTTCCGCGTACCCCGCCGCATGCGTGCGCGATGCGCCCTGGTCGCCAGCCCCGGCCACATAGGCATCAAGATCCGCGTGAGTAATCTGCCCCGCCGCGCCGCTGCCGGCCACATAGCGCAATTCGATGCCGAGATCCCACGCCCGTTGGCGCACCGCGGGCGAGGCCAGCGGCTTGTCGCCGGCTTGCCGCGGCGCCCATGCTGCCGCCGCCACGGACGCTACGCTCTCCGGCGCAGGTCGCGATACCGCGGCAACCGGCGCTGGCGCGGGCGCGGCCGCCAACACGGCGGGCGCGGCCGGCGCCTCGGCGCTAGCAGCAGCAGAAGCTGCGGCGCCGAGATTGCCCGCGCCTTCGACCTCGATGCGGATCAATTCCGAGCCGACCGCCATCACCTGGCCGATCGTTCCGCCGAGCGCCAGTACCTTGCCAGCCACCGGCGACGGAATTTCAACCGTTGCCTTGTCGGTCATCACATCGGCCAGCAACTGGTCCTCCAGAACGCTGTCGCCCGGCTTGACGTGCCACGTTACCAGCTCCACCTCGGCAATACCCTCGCCGATATCCGGCATGCGAATTACATGAACACCCATCTCAAGCCTCCATCGCCCGCTTGAACGCCGCGCCTACGCGCGCCGGCCCGGCAAAATAAGCCCATTCCTGGGCGTGCGGGTAAGGGGTGTCCCAGCCGGTCACGCGCTCGATCGGCGCTTCGAGATGGTAGAAACAATGCTCCTGCACCAGCGCGATCAGTTCGGCGCCAAAGCCGCTGGTACGCGTGGCTTCGTGCACCACCACGCAACGGCCGGTTTTCTTGACGGAAGCGACGATCGCCGCCAGGTCGAGCGGCCAGATACTGCGCAGGTCGATGATTTCGGCGTCGATGCCGGTTTCCTGCGCCGCCGCTTCAGAGACGAACACCATCGTGCCGTAGGTCAGCACGGTCAGCTCGCTGCCAGGCCGGAACACGGCGGCCGATTCCAGCGGCACCGTGTAATACCCCTCCGGCACTTCGCCCAGCGGGTGTTTCGACCAGGGCACCACCGGCTTTTCATGGTGACCGTCGAACGGGCCGTTATAGAGGCGCTTGGGTTCCAGGAAAATCACCGGATCGTCGCACTCGATCGAAGCGATCAGCAAACCTTTGGCGTCGTACGGATTGGATGGCATCACGGTGCGCAAGCCGCACACATGGGTGAAAATCGCCTCCGGGCTCTGGCTATGGGTCTGTCCGCCGTAAATGCCACCGCCGCAAGGCATGCGGATGGTCAACGGCGCGGTGAAGTCCCCGGCCGAGCGGTAGCGCAAGCGCGCCGCCTCGGAAATGATCTGGTCGGATGCCGGATAGAAATAATCGGCAAACTGGATTTCCACCACCGGGCGCAGGCCGTAGGCGCCCATGCCCACCGCCACGCCGACGATGCCGCCTTCCGAGATTGGCGCGTCGAACACGCGCGTTCTGCCATGCTTGGCCTGCAAGCCTTCGGTACAGCGGAACACGCCGCCGAAATAGCCGACGTCCTGGCCGTACACGACCACATTTCTGTCGCGCTCCAGCATCACATCCATCGCCGAGCGCAACGCTTGGATCATGGTCATCGGTACGCTCGGCCCTGTGCTGGCGGTTGCCATCATTTTGGTTCCAGCTTCTGCATTCATCGTCACACTCCGAGCTGTTGGCGCTGCCGGCGCAAATGCTCCGGCATATCCTTGTAGACGTCCTCGAACATCGCCGCCGCGCTTGGAATGCGGCCGTCCGCCAGCGTGCCGTAACGCTCCGCCTCCTTCTGCGCGGCCACGATCTCGGCTTCCAGTTCCTGTTGCATCTGCGCATGCTCTTCCTCGGACCATGCGCCCAAGGAAATCAAATGCTGCTTCAGGCGTGCGATCGGGTCGCCCAGCGGAAAGCGCGACCAATCGTCTGCTGGCCGGTACTTTGAGGGATCATCCGAGGTTGAATGCGGGCCGCCGCGGTAGGTCACCCACTCGATCAGCGTCGGCCCAAAATTGCCCCGCGCGCGCTCGATCGCCCACTGCGAAGCGGCATAAGCAGCCAGGAAATCGTTGCCGTCAACCCGCAGCGAGGCGATCCCGCAGCCGACGCCACGGCCGGCAAAAGTGGTGCTCTCGCCGCCGGCAATCGCCTGAAAGGTGGAGATCGCCCACTGGTTGTTGACCACGTTCAGGATCACCGGCGCGCGATACACGTGGGCGAAGGTAAGCGCGTTGTGGAAATCGGCCTCGGCCGTGGCGCCATCCCCGATCCAGCCGGAAGCGATCCGGGTGTCGCCCTTGATGGCCGATGCCATGGCCCAGCCGACCGCCTGGATGAACTGCGTCGCCAGGTTGCCGGAGATCGAAAAGAACCCGAGCTTGCGCATCGAGTACATGATCGGCAACTGCCGCCCCTTCAGTGGGTCGCGTTCATTCGAGAGCAACTGGCAGATCATGTCGACCAGTGGCGCGTCGCGCGCCATCAGCAGGCTTTGCTGGCGATACGAGGGAAAGCACATATCGCCCTCGCCAAGAGCCAGTGCATGCGCGGTGCCGATGGCTTCTTCGCCCAGGCTCTGGATGTAGAACGACATCTTTTTCTGGCGCTGCGCGATCACCATGCGGGCGTCGAAAATGCGGGTCTTCAGCATGACGCGCAGTCCGCGGCGCAACAGTGCAGGATCGATATCCAGCCGCCAGGGGCCGATTGCCTGTCCCTGATCGTCCAGCACGCGCACCAGGCCGGTGGCAAGCGATGCCGTGTCGGACGGAGCCACGTCTATCGGCGGCCGCCCCAATTCGCCGGCGGGGGATAAATGAAGATATGAGAAATCAGTCTCACGGCCAGGACGCCCTGTCGGCTCCGGCACGTGCAGATGCAGTGCTTGGGTATGGTCCATCCGGTCTCCTCCACGCTCGATTGTGTCTTGCGCTGGTCCGATAAATTGCCGATTCCATGGTATTGAATTCGGCGGGTTCCAAATATACCACCGTTGCCAAGCGGCGTTTCAGAAATAAATCACACTTTTTTACGAAGAATTGATGGCCATCGGCGAGGAGGATTCCCTGGAGCGCGCAGGGAAAACAGCCGGAAGAATCAGAGGCGAATGGCGGCCCGAAGCCGGCGCCGGCAAAGCCGGAGCCAATAACACCAGGGGGCGTATGCCCATTCACTGATGGGACTGCCGGCGCTGTTCGAAAAAACAGACCGCCGCCGCCGCCGCGACATTCAACGACTCGATGCCTGCGGACTGCGGTATCGTCACCTGGAGGCTGGCGAGCGCCAGCAATTCGGGCCGCACGCCCTGCCCTTCATGGCCGAACAGCCAGGCTACCGGACGCTTCAGATCGGTCTCGTACAAGGTTTGCCACGCATGCGAACTGGTTGCCAGCAAGGGGATGCGTGCCGCCCGCGCCAGCGCGGCCAGGTCTTGATTCTCGAAAATCTCGAGCAGGAAATGCGCCCCCATTCCAGCCCGCAGGACCTTCGGCGACCAGGCGAATACAGTGCCGGGCGAACAGTAGATTTGTCGGATACCGGCGGCGGCCGCACTGCGCAGGATCGAACCGAGGTTGCCCGGGTCCTGCAACTGGTCAAGCAGCACCGCCGATTGCGTCAATGCGGCCGGCGCTTGCGGTTGCGGCGCCTCCACCAGCAGCAGCGGGCCGGTTCCATGCTCCACCTGGCTCAAGGTGTGGTACAGCGCGTCGGGCAGGATCACGCAACGGTCACCGGCGGCGCACTTCGCCATCAAGGCGGCCACCTCGGGATTGCCTTGCGCGCTATCGCCGACCACGCACAGCAGCGGCAGGCCGACATGCTGCAGATAGGCCTGCGCCAGATGGATGCCATCCAGCAGCGCACGACCCGATTTGCGGCGCGCCTGCGAACTGGTCGCCAGTTGCTTCAGTTCCTTGTACAGCGGGTTATCGCGCGAGGTAATCCGCTTCATACCAGCCTCGCCGACGGATTCGTCATGGCCGCCGCTTCGGCCGCGGCCGGTGCTGTGTCGAGCACCGCCCGCACCGGCGCATAAGACTTGCGATGCGCCGGCGAAGCGCCAAACCGGCGCAGGCGTTCCAGGTGCAAGGCGGTTCCGTAGCCCTTGTGCTGATCGAATCCGTATTCCGGATATTGCTGGTGCAGCAGATACAGCGCGGTGTCGCGTGCCGTCTTGGCCAGGATCGAAGCGGCCGAAATCGCCGGCACCGTGGCGTCGCCTTTGACGATCGCCTGGGCCCGGATCTTCAGCGGTGGACAGCGATTGCCGTCGATCAGGGCCAGATCAGGTATATGCGCCAGCCCTTCCACCGCGCGCCGCATGGCCAGCATGGTGGCTTGCAGGATGTTGAGCGTATCGATTTCCTGCTCGGAACAGGATGCGATCGACCATGCCAGCGCGCCTGCCCGGATTTCCAGCGCGAGTTGATCGCGCCGCGCCTCGCTCAGCTTCTTGGAGTCGCGCAAGCCGGCGATTGGATGCGCCGGATCGAGTATCACCGCCGCCGCAAACACCGGGCCGGCCAGCGGCCCGCGCCCTGCCTCATCGACGCCGCAGACAATCTGACCGGAATTGTCAAATGCAGCCGATATCAGTTCAGCCTGTCTCACGCGCGCGCACCGACCAGGCATTCAGCCTGCTGGATGATGCCAAACGGAAGTTGAAGTCTACACATACTCCCTATACAACCGGCAAAATTCGCATATAAAATAATGATCTTCACGATATACCCGCACTCAAATTGCACTGCGAGATCAAGGCATTGACCTGGCCGCGCCCATCACGTCCAGCACCGCACGCGCGCTTTCGCTCGCGGTATTGCGCAGCAAGGCGTAATGCATGTCGGTAAAGCGCTGCAACAGGCGGCTGCGGTTGCCGGCGTCATGCAACTGGTAGCCGATGGCATCGGCCAGCGCCAATGGCGTCGCCTGCTGCTGCAGCAATTCCGGCACGACGAATTCGCGCGCCAGGATATTCGGCAAGCCAATCCAGGGCAGATAACTCATGTGGCGCAGCACATGCCAGGACGCGCCCATCATCTTGTAGGCGATCACCATCGGCTTCTTGAACAGCGCGACTTCCAGCGTGGCGGTCCCGGACGCCACCAGCACCGCATCGGCGGCGGCCATCGCTGCATGCGACTGCCCGTCGACCAGCTCAATCGGCACCTGCTGCAATCCCGCCTGCGCCACCAGCTCGCTGAAATAGCGGCGCTGGGCCAGCCCCGCCATCGGCACGACGAAACGCAGCGAAGGCTCGCGCTGGGCCAGGATCGCCGCCGCCGCGACAAAGGCGACGCTGTTGTACTTGATCTCGGACATACGGCTGCCCGGCAGCAGGGCAACCACCGGCCCGGCGGCAGGCAGTCCGAGCGTCTTGCGCGCCGCCGCCACGTCGGGGGTCATGGGAATCACCTCGGCCAGCGGATGGCCGACGTACGTCACCGGGATGCCGACGTCCCGATATAAAGTTTCCTCGAACGGGAAAATCACCAGCATGTGCGATACCGCGCGCTTGATTTTATCGATGCGGCCGCCGCGCCAGGCCCAGACCGAGGGGCTGATGAAATGCACGGTCGGAATTCCGGCCCGCTTCAATTGCATTTCCAGGCCCAGGTTGAAGTCGGGCGCGTCGACACCGATGAATACCGCCGGCTTCTCCGCCAGCAGTTGATCGCGCAAGGCGTTCTGGATGTGCTTGATGCCGCGGTAGTGCGCCAGCACTTCGAACAGGCCGCGCACCGCCAGCTTTTCCATCGGCCAGTCGGACACGAAACCGTATTCCGCCATGCGCGCGCCGCCGATGCCGTGCATGTGGGCCTCGGGCAGTTGCGCGCGCAAGCCGGACAGCAGGCGCGCGGCCAGTAGATCGCCCGAGGTTTCGCCGGCGACCAGGGCAATTGCGGGCCCGGCCAACTTGTCAGCGGATGATGCCACGGGGAGAGGACTCGACGAATTCGCGCAGCTGGCGCAAATACTGGGCGGCGCCGGGCGATTTCTGCTCTTCCGCCAGCAGCGCCTGCTTCGCCTCTTCCAACGGCAGGTTGGTCCGGTACAGCAAGCGATAACCCCGCTTGATGGCGGCAATCTGCTCGCTGGAAAAGCCGCGCCGCTGCAAGCCGATGCTGTTGATACCGGCCGGCGCCGCCCGATTTCCCGCCGCGGTGACGAACGGCGGCACATCCTGGCTGACCGCAGCGGTGAACGCCGTCATCGCATAGGCGCCGATATGGCAGAACTGATGGACGGTGGTGAAGCCGCCCAGTACCGCCCAGTCGCCAATCACCACGTGGCCGCCCAGCGTCGCATTGTTCGACATCGTGATATTGCTGGCCAACTGGCAGTCGTGCGCGATGTGCACGTAGGCCATGATCCAGTTATCGTCGCCCAAGCGCGTGACGCCGGCATCCTGCACCGTGCCGCGGTTGATCGTGACGAATTCGCGGATCGTGTTGCGATCGCCGATTTCGAGCCGGGTAGGCTCGCCGCCGTATTTTTTATCCTGCGGCGCGGCGCCGATCGAGCAGAACTGGAAAAACGTATTATCGCGGCCGACGGTGGTATGGCCCTCGATCATCGCGTGCGGGCCGACCCTGGTGCCGGCGCCGAGCGTCACATGCGGGCCGATCACCGCATACGGGCCGATCTCGACGGTAGCGTCCAGCACCGCGCCCGGATCGACGATCGCGGTCGGGTGAATGCGTGCCATCACTGCTCCGCGGGCTGGCTCGCGTCGGCTACCGTACGCATCGTGCACATCAATTCGGCTTCCACCGCAAGCTGTCCGTCAACCGTACCCTGCGCCTTGTATTTCCAGATGCCGCGCGAGGTGCGCAGAATTTCCACCTGCAGCATCAACTGGTCGCCAGGCTCCACCGGACGCTTGAAACGGACACCATCGATGCCGACGAAATAGACGACGTTGTTGTCGCCCGGCTTCAGATTCATCGTCAGGAAAGACAGCAGCGCCGCCGCTTGTGCCAGCGCTTCCACCATCAGCACTCCCGGCATGACCGGCTTGTGCGGGAAATGACCGTTGAAGAACTGCTCGTTGGCGGTAACGTTTTTCAGTGCGGTGATGCTTTTGCCGGATTCCCAATCGACCACCCGATCGACCAGCAAGAGCGGATAACGATGCGGCAGATATTCCTTGATTTGGGTAATGTCGAGACTATTCATTATTCTTTTCTGTAAGCGATTTGAGTGTTTTCTCCAGCTCCCGGATTTTCTCACGCATCGTTGCCAGGTTGCGCACCACGGCAGCCGATTTTTCCCACTCGCGATTTTTCGCCAGCGGGTAGAACCCGGTGTACAGGCCGGGCTCATGAATCGAACGCGACACCATGCTGCCGGACGAAACATGGACGTTGTCCGCTATCGTCAAATGGCCAAGCACCATCGCTGCGCCGCCAAAGGTGCAATGTTTGCCGATCACTGCGCTGCCGGCAACACCGACACACCCGGCCATCGCGGTATGGGCGCCGATATGGCAGTTGTGACCGATCTGGATCTGATTGTCCAGCTTGACGCCATCCTCGATGATGGTGTCTTCCAGGGCACCGCGGTCGATCGTGGTATTGGCGCCGATCTCAACGTCATCACCGATCCGCACCGCGCCGGTTTGCGGAATCTTGATCCAGGCGCCATTGTCGTTGGCGAAGCCAAAGCCGTCCGCCCCGATCACCGCCCCCGAATGCACGATGCCGCGCTGACCAATGCTGCAGCCGGCATGCAGGCTGACGTGTGCGAATAGGTGGGTGTGAGCACCGATCCTGGCACCGTGACCGACGAAACAGCCGGCGTCGATCACCGCATGCTCGTCGATTTGCACCCCAGCCTCGATCGTCGCCTGCGGCCCGATGCAGGCAGTGACAGCGATGCGGGCGCTGGAATCGACACTAGCGCTGGGGTGGATTCCAGGAACCGACACCCGCGCACTGCGCGCGGCGAACCATTGCGCCACTCGCGCAAAATAGGCATAGGGATTGTTGGTTACAATCCGCGCACCGTGCCACCCGGAACCCAGAATCGCTTCGTCCGTCGGGCTCAGGATCAGCGCGGCGGCGCGGGTTTGCGCCGCCTGCGCGCGCAGCTTGGGATTGCTCAGGAAGGTGATATGCGCGGCGTTTGCATGCTCCAGCGGCGCAATGCCGGATACGAGGATATTCGGGTCTCCCACCAATTGCCCACCCAGGTGGTCGACCAGCTCCTGCAGCCGAGTGCTCATCATGGTTTCTTCAGTCATGCAGCACCGTACCAAACCCCGGCCCGGATGCCGGCGGATTCGGGCATCGGGAATCGAAATCCGGGAATTACTTGTTGAGCGCCTTCAGCACTTTATCGGTGATGTCGATGCGCGGGCTGATGTAGACCGCTTCCTGAAACACGATATCGTATTTTTCCGCTTCAGCAATTTGTTTGATCACCTTGTTGGTACGCTCCAGCACAATCGCCAATTCTTCGTTCTTGCGCTGATTCAGGTCTTCACGGAACTCGCGCTGCTTGCGCTGGAATTCCTTGTCCAGGTCGGCCACCTCGCGCTGCCGCTTGGCACGCTCCGAATCGGAGAGCACCGGAGCATCCTTGTCCAGTTTCTCGGACAGCCCTTTCAAACGCAATCCCAGGTCCTGCAATTCCTTGTCGCGGCGGGAGAACTCCTGTTCGATCTTGGTATTGGCCGTCTTGGCCGGATTGGCTTCGCGGAAGATGCGTTCGGTGCTGACAAAACCGATCTTCATTTCCTGCGCCTGCGCATTGGCAATGAAAACCATCGACGCCGCACACACGGCGACAGATTTCAGCAAAATGGATAATTTAGGCAAATACATCAGAGTCATTCTCCACAATCAAGTAAAAGGCACGCGTAGCGACTAGAAGCCGGTTCCAAGCTGGAACTGGAATTGCTGCTTCCTGTCGTCCGTTTTCGCGTTCAGCGGAATCCCGTAACTCAGTTTCAAGGGGCCGATCGGGGAAATCCAGCTAATGCCGAAACCAGCAGAATAACGCAGATCGGACACCTGGATTTTCTCTCCTTCGGCGAACACGTTGCCGGCATCGAAGAACGTAAACCAGCGCAGGCTGCGGTCCGAGCCTGAGCCCGGGAACGGCAACTGCAACTCGACGTTGGCAATCAAGCGCGCCGAGCCGCCCAGTGCATCCTTGGTCACGGCATCACGATTATTGCCGAGCGACGAGCTTTCGTAGCCACGTACCGAGCCGATGCCGCCAGCATAGAAATTTTTGAAGATCGGATACGGCTTGCCGCCAATCCCACGCCCATAGTCGAACTCACCGTTCAAGGCCAGAGTGCTGCTGCCAAACAACGGCTGGAAGTACTGATGCTGATAGATGCCCCGGTAATAGCGCAGCGAGCCGATCGTCGACAGTTCGAAGTTGGCGCGCTGGTAGCGGCCGACGGTCGGCACCAGTGCACTATCGCGGCTGTCGCGCTGCCATGCAGCGGTCAGCGGATAGGCGGTGGTAGTTGCGCTATCCGCACCCGGGCCGCCGAAGTCTGTGACATATTTCTGATATACGGCGGGGCTGTTGCCGCCAACGACACCGTTCAGCGGATAGGTCTGCACCGTCGTACGTTCGACGCCGATGCCGAAGAAAACCCTGTCCACTTCGGAAAACGGCACACCAAATTTGACGTTGCCGCCCAGGGTCTGCACCTTATAGTCGCTGGTGTAATACTCGGGCGGACGCACCGTACGCAAAAACACTTCGAAACTGCGGCTGACGCCGTCATCGGTGAAGTATGGATTGGTCTGGGACAGCGAGATGGTGCGATAGCGTTTGCTGGTATTCACGTCCAGGCCAATGGTATTACCGCTACCGAATGCGTTCTCCTGCTGAATCGAGCCGGTCACGCTCAGCTTGTCGGCGCTGGAAAATCCGGCGCCCAGCAAAATATTGCCAGTCGGTTTTTCCTCCACCGTCATGTTCACATCGACCTGATCGACGGTACCGGGGACTTCTGGCGTCTCGATCGTGACATCCTTGAAATAACCAAGGCGATCGACGCGGTCGCGCGAAGTCTTGATTTTCGCCCCGTCGTACCAGGAGTCCTCGAATTGGCGAAACTCGCGTCGAATCACTTCATCGCGAGTCTTGGTGTTGCCGGCCATGTTGATGCGTCGCACGTACACCCGCTTGCCGGGGTCGACGAAAATGGTGAAGGCGACCTCATTTTTCTCTCGATTGATTTCGGGATTGGCATTGACGTTGGCAAAGGCGTAGCCGAAGTTGCCCATTCGCTCCGAAATTTTCTTGATGCTGTCGGTCAGCTTCTGGCCCGAATAAACGTCGCCGTTTTTCAGCTCCACCAGCGATTTGAGTTCCTCTTCGCGCCCCAGCATCTCGCCTTCCAGCTTGACGCCGGACACGGTGTATTTCTGCCCCTCGTTGATATTCAGCGTGATGTAGATATCTTTTTTATCCGGGGTGATCGATACCTGGGTGGAATCGACCTGCATTTCCAGGTAGCCTCGATTCAGGTAAAACGACTTCAGCGTTTCGATATCGCCGCTCAGCTTTTGCTTGGAGTACTGGTCAGCCTTGGAATACCAGGTAAACCAGCCGGGTGTGGTCAACTTCATTTCCGAGCGCAACTGCTTGTCGGTAAAAGCCTTGTTGCCGACGATATTGATCTGGCGAATACGCGAGACATCGCCTTCATTCACCGCGAAATTGATGGTCACGCGATTACGCTCGATCGGGGTGACTGTGGTGGTGATCTGGACGCCGTACAGCCCGCGCGACAGATACTGGCGCTTCAGCTCCTGTTCGGCGCGATCCAGCAAGGCCTTGTCGTAGATGCGCGATTCGCCCAGGCCGATATCCTTCAGCGCCTTGGTCAACTGCTCCTTGTCGAATTCCTTGGTACCGCTGAATTCGACGCCGGCAATCGCCGGACGCTCTTCCACCTGGACCACCAGCACACTGCCTTCGGCTTCAATTCGCACATCCTTGAAAAAACCGGTGGCGTACAACGACTTGATGGCCGCTGCCGCTTTCTCGTCATTGAAGGTATCGCCCACCCGAACCGGCAAATAGCTGAAGACGGTGCCCGCTTCGGTCCGCTGAATGCCTTCGACGCGAATGTCTTTCACCACAAAGGGCTCGATCGCCAACGCCTGTCCGGAACACAGCACAAAAGCGGCTACGGCGAATGCATGCCGAGAAAAGGCCGGCAGGGAAAAGCAAGCGGAATTTAATTTCATTAGCTATTGTTTATTGTCAGAGTGCCTGTCGGCGTGATCACGCTGCGACAGTACAGGCAAGTATCAGGATATAAGCCGGATAATGTCATTGAAGACCGCTACCGCCATCAGTGTCATCAAAACACCGATACCCGCACGTTGCGCGATTTCTCCAAATCGTTCGGAAACGGGCCTGCCGGTCAGGACTTCCAGCGAATAATACAGCAAAAGCCCTCCATCCAGCACCGGGATGGGGAGCAAATTCATCACGCCCAGACTGATGCTGATGAAGGCGATGAAACTGATGTAGCTGATCATGCCGGTACGCGCGGTCTGCCCGGCGTAATCGGCAATCGTGATCGGGCCGGTAATGTTTTTCCATGAAAGCTGTCCTACCACCATTTTTCCCAGCATCTTCAAGGTCAATACGCTGGTGTCCCAAGTGCGCAGGCCGGCACGCCACAACGCCGTCAGCGGCGCGTCGCTGGCGACGATCATCTCCGGCGCCAGCGCTACTTCGACCTTGATGCGACCGAAGTTCTGGCCGTTGCTGCCAATCTGGGCTTCCGGCGTAACTTGCAGATCGAACGGCTGCTGCCCGCGCATCCCGTGCAAGCTCAGCAATTTGCCGGGCGAAGCGCGCACCAGATCGACGAATGCCAGCCCATCAGCCAGTGGCACCCCGTCCACGCTCCGGATCAGATCGCCCTGCTGCAATCCGGCTCGCGATGCCGGGCCGTCCGGCAGCACCTTGCCGATGGTGGCCGGCGGCCGCGCCAGTTCAATCCCGAGCCGGGTCAGGAAATCGCCTTCCAGATCCCGCGGCGTTAATCCGGCCAGCGACAGCGACACAAAGCCCGAAGCCATCCGCGTGGCGGAGTTGGCCAGCGGACGCTCCACCTCGAGCTCAACCGGTTTTTTTTCGAGCGCCAGTTGCACCAGTTTCCAGCGCAGATCGGACCAGATCCGGATCTGCTCGCCGTTGACCGCAGTAACCAATTCGCCGCCGCGAAGGCCGGCCTGGTAGGCGGCAGTATTTTCCGGTACCGCGCGCAGTTTCGGCAGAGGCTCCGGAATGCCATGCACGTACAAGCCGGCGAACAGCGCGATGGCCAGAAGAAAATTGGCCAACGGGCCGGCCGCCACGATGGCAATCCGACGCCATACCGACTGCCGGGTAAACTCGCGCTGCAGGTCCTGCGCCGACAAATCCTTCAGATCGGTTTCGCGGGCATCCAGCATCTTGACGTAGCCACCCAGCGGCAGCATCGAAATCGCCCATTCGGTCTGGTCGCGCCCAAAGCGGCGCGAAAAAACGACCTTGCCCATGCCGACCGAGAAGCGCAGCACCTTGACGCCGCACAGACGTGCGACCAGGTAGTGCCCCAGCTCGTGTATCGTCACCAGGATTCCGAGCGCGACGATGAAGGCAAGAATGGTCTGCAACAAACTCATGACATGCTACTCAAGCCGTGATGAAAGAATGGGTCATGGTACGCGCCTTTCGATCCTGCTCGAGCAGCACCTCCATGGCAGTCGCCGGCACCTGTGCCAGCTTGTCCATGACCCGGGCAATCAACTGGTCGATCTTGCGGAATCCGATCCGCCGCTCCAGAAACGCCTGGACCGCTACTTCGTTGGCGGCGTTCAGGATCGCCGGCGCGCTGCCGCCCGCCTTCAGTGCATCATACGCAAGCTTCAGGCAGGGGAAGCGAATGAGGTCCGGCGCGCGGAAATCCAGTTGCCCGATAGCCGCCAAGTCGAGCGGCCTGACCCCAGATTCGATCCGTTCCGGCCAAGCCAGCGCGTGCGCGATCGGCGTGCGCATATCCGGGTTGCCCAGTTGCGCCAGTACCGAGCCATCCACATACGACACCATCGAGTGGATCACGCTCTGCGGATGAATCACCACCTCGATTTGTTCCGCCGGTGCGCCGAACAGCCAGTGCGCCTCGATGACCTCCAGTCCCTTGTTCATCATGGTAGCCGAATCGACCGAAATCTTGCGCCCCATGACCCAGTTCGGATGTGCCACCGCTTCTTCCGGCGTGACCGCCTCCAGCGTCTCAACCCGGCGCGTCAGGAATGGCCCGCCGGACGCGGTCAACAGGATTTTGGCGACTCCGACCGGCACGCCCATGCGCCGATATCCTGGCGGCAAGCATTGATAGACCGCATTGTGTTCGCTGTCGATTGGCAGCAGGGTGGCGCCACTGGCTGCGACTGCATCCATGAACAACTGGCCCGACATGACCAGCGCTTCCTTGTTGGCCAGCAGAATTTTTTTGCCGGCGCGAGCAGCCGCCATCGCCGGTGCTAGTCCCGCCGCGCCAACGATGGCAGCCATCACTGTGTCACAGTGGGCGGCCGCCGCGACGGCACACAAGGCAGCTTCACCGAATTCGATCTCAATCTGAAGGCCCTTGCCGGCCAGCAGTCGCGACAGGATCTGCGCTGCTTGCGCCGACCCGGCCACCGCTACCTGCGGCCGAAACTGCAGGCACTGCTGTGCCAGCCGTTCCATGCTGGTTTGCGCCGTCAGCGCATACACCCGATAGCGCTCAGGATGCCGCGCCAGCACATCCAGCGTAGAAGCGCCAATTGAGCCGGTGGACCCTAAGATCGTAATCTGCTGCATGGTATTTTCGATTCGAGATGCTACAACCAGGCGCCGGACAATACCGCCAGCGGCAAGACCGGTATCAGCGAGTCGATCCGGTCCAGTACGCCGCCATGCCCCGGCAACAGTGCGCTGCTGTCCTTCATCCCGGCCCGGCGCTTCAGTTGCGATTCAAACAGGTCGCCGACAATGCTGGCGGCGACGATCAAGGTCAGCACGGCCGTCACGCCCAGCCAGCCCCAGGCTTGCTGCAGACGAACCACAAAAGTATCGGCTGCCGGCCAGGCGCCGATCACGATAGCCGACACGGCGAGCACCGCCAGCCAGCCGCCAATTGCTCCTTCCCATGTTTTCCCAGGGGAAATTGATGGCGCCAACTTGCGTTTGCCAAAGGCGCGGCCGGCGAAATACGCCCCGATATCGGCGATCCAGACAATCGCCATCACCGACAGCAAGTACACCGGCGAATGGAGGAACAAGGCAACCACCGCGACAAAACAACCGAGTATCGTGATCCCGTACACACCCGCCAACAGGCGATTGCCGACATTTTCCATGGCCGGCAAGCCGATTTTCAGCATCGGCGCCAACCGCACCGCCCATATCGCGACGCACAGGCTGAAGAGCAGCGTCGCCTCGGCAAACACCCCCTGATATACCAGCGCGACGAATACCACGCTCCAGATCGCGGCGATTAGTACCGGTCGAGCCTGGCCGAACAGTCGTGCACCTTCCCAAGCGGCGGCGGCAAAAAAAACCGCAGCGACCGTGATCAGAGCAGGAAAGGAGTTGAAATACAGAACAGGGAATAATATCCCCAACAGAACCAGCGCCGTAATTACCCGAGTTTTGAGCATTGGGGCGCCTTCTTTTGTTCCGTTACCTGTTGGCTGGTGCGACCAAAACGCCGTTCGCGTTGTTGATAGGAACTGATGGCAAGATCCAGCGCGGCGGCGTCGAAATCCGGCCACCAGGTGTCGACGAAATACAATTCGGTATAAGCCAATTGCCATAGCAGGAAATTGGAAATCCGTTCCTCGCCGCCAGTACGAATGAACAGGTCGGGCTCCGGCGCGTAAGCCATCGCCAGCCGTAAGGCCAGTTGGCTCTCGTCAAATTCGGAATCGGCGGGACACTCCGCAATCATTTTACGAACCGCCTGCATGATATCCCAGCGACCGCCATAGTTCGCGCAAATCGTGACGGTCAGGCGCGTATTGTTGGCGGTACGACGTTCGGCGTTCACGATCAACTGCCGCAGCCTGGCATCAAAGCGGCTGAGATCGCCTACAACCTTCAGGCGAATGCTGTTTGCGTGCATTTTCGCGACTTCGCGTTCCAGAGCCGTCACGAACAGATGCATCAACAGCGACACCTCCTCGGCTGGACGGCGCCAGTTCTCGGAACTGAAGGCAAACAGGGTCAGGTACTCGACCCCGCGCTCGACGCAGGCCTCGGTCACGCAGCGCACCGCCTCCACGCCTTTCGCATGTCCGGCCACGCGCGGCAGAAACCGCTTGGTCGCCCAGCGACCATTGCCGTCCATGATAATGGCGATATGGCGCGGGACTGTCGCCACATCGGGAATCGCCTCGGTCGAACTGGAATAAGTCATGGTTTGGAAAAAAGATAAGGGCGTTTGCGATCGCCGCGGAAGATGCGGCAGCGGCCGTCAAACCGTCAATACATCTTTTTCCTTTTCGGCAAGCAGCTTGTCGATCTCAATCACGAACTTGTCGGTGAGTTTCTGAATTTCTTCCTGCGCGCGCCGTTCCTCGTCCTCGGAACAGGCCTTATCCTTGACCAGTTTCTTCAGCCCTTCGTTGGCATCGCGCCGGATGTTGCGCACCGCAATCTTTGCGTCTTCCCCTTCGTTTTTGACCAACTTGACCATTTCCTTGCGGCGCTCCTCTGTCAGGGGCGGGGTCGGGACGCGAATCAAGTCGCCATGCGTGGCCGGATTCAGGCCAAGATCGGATTCCCGGATCGCTTTTTCCACCACGGCAATCATTTTCTTTTCCCACGGCTGCACGCCAATGGTACGGGCATCGATCAGCGTAACGTTGGCGATTTGCGTCAGTTGCGTCGGGTTGCCGTAATAATCAACCTGGATATGGTCCAGAATTCCGGCATGCGCACGGCCGGTACGCACCTTGGCCAAATCGGCCTTCAGCGTCTCCAGCGACTTCTGCATTCTTTGCTCGGTATTCTTTCTGATTTCAGCGATGCTCATGCTGCTCTCCTCTTCTGCAACGAGTAATACACGAAATTCATACGTGCACCAGGGTGCCTTCATCTTCGCCCAAGATCACACGCATCAAGGCGCCCGGCTTGACGATCGAGAACACCTTGATCGGCAGTTTCTGGTCGCGGCACAACGCGAATGCGGTCGCGTCCATTACCTGCAGATGCTTGGCAATCGCTTCGTCAAAGGTGATCGACGAATGCCGGGTCGCGGTCGGATCTTTTTTCGGATCGGCGGTATAGACGCCATCGACCTTGGTCGCTTTCAAGACGATTTCAGCGCCAATTTCCGCCCCGCGCAAGGCCGCCGCGGTATCGGTCGTAAAAAACGGGTTGCCGGTGCCGGCGGCAAAAATCACGACCTTGCCTTCTTCCAGGTACTGCAGCGCCTTCGGCCGCACATACGGCTCGACCACCTGTTCGATGCCGATTGCCGACATCACACGCGCGGTAAGGCCGACCTGACGCATTGCATCGGCCAGCGCCAGAGAATTCATCACGGTCGCCAGCATGCCCATGTAATCGGCGGTGGCGCGGTCCATATTCTGCGCGCCCGGCGCGACACCGCGAAAAATATTGCCGCCGCCGATGACCAGAGCCAGTTCAACCCCCAGCGCCGCCACCCCCGCCACATCCGCGACCATACGCTCGATGGTTGCCCGATTAATGCCATAGGGGTCGTCGCCCATCAGGGCTTCACCGGAAAGTTTCAGCAGGATGCGCTTATAGGCAGGTTTTGTCATGGGCGAAAGATCTGTTCGATATCCAATTCAATCAAGATTGGATAGAGTTTATTTGATTTGCCGGCAGTGCTGGCAATTTGGCTGAAAAACCGGCGTGACAAGCACCCCACGGACCGGCTTTGCCTGAAATACGGAAAAATTCAAACGGGCCTTGCGGCCCGCTTGATGTGACTCAGGACTGTTTGGCTGCAGCTACCTGGGCTGCGACTTCGGCTGCAAAGTCATCCTGTTTCTTCTCAATGCCTTCGCCCACCACATACAGCGCAAAGCCATTGACGACCGCGCCGGCGGCTTTCAGCATCTGTTCAACCGTCTGCTTGTCATTTTTGACGAACGGCTGGTTCAGCAGTGAAACCTCTTTCAGATATTTCTGCACGGAACCATCAATCCGCTTGGCAACGATTTCCGCCGATTGCGGTGCCTTGCCCTCAGCTTGCGCCTTGGCCGCATCCTCGTCTGCTTTCAGCTTTGCCACCGAACGCTCTTTTTCAATCAGGTCGGCCGGCACGTCGGCGGACGAAAGTGCCACCGGCTTCATCGCTGCCACATGCATGGCCACATCCTTGCCGATCTGCTCGTCGGCTGCCGAAAAATCGACGATCACGCCAATGCGCGTACCGTGCAGATAGGCGCTCAGCTTGGCGTCGGTCTGGAAGCGTTGAAACCGGCGGATCGACATGTTTTCGCCGATGCGTCCGATCAGCTCGGCGCGCGTTTCTTCGACCGTCTTGCCATTCAGCGGCAACGCCGACAGTGCCGCCACATCGGCTGGGTTGTGTTCGACGATCAGCTTCGCGCAGGCGTTGGCCAGGGCGATGAACTCGTCGTTCTTGGTGACGAAATCGGTTTCGCAGTTGACTTCAATCAGGGCGCCGACATTACCGACGATATGGGCGGCAACCACGCCTTCGGCGGTAATACGGGACGAGGCCTTGGACGCCTTGCTGCCGAGCTTGACACGCAGAATTTCTTCCGCCTTGACCGCATCGCCATCCGCTTCGGTCAACGCCTTCTTGCATTCCATCATCGGCGCATCGGTTTTCGCGCGCAGTGCACCCACCATTGCTGCTGTAATTGCTGCCATATCTTTCTCCTGGATCAATCGACGTCCGATGGGACGCCCGAAATCAAATTACGTTCATATCCATCTTAAAAAAAAGGGGCGAACCGCTGTTGCCCCTTTTTTGTGCCACTGAAACGGAATCGCTCAATGCGTTGGAAGCAAGGCTTATTCCTGTTCGCTGACCTCGACGAATTCGTCGCCATCCTTGACTGCCTCGACCACGTCGTGCATCGCATTCGCACGACCTTCGAGCACGGCATCGGCGACACCGCGGGCGTACAGGGTGATGGCTTTGGACGAATCATCGTTACCCGGGATCACGTAAGCAATGCCGTCCGGGCTGTGGTTGGTGTCCACCACGCCGATGACCGGGATGCCGAGTTTGGCTGCTTCCGTTACTGTGCCTTTGTGGTAACCGACGTCGACCACGAAAATTGCGTCCGGCACGCCGCCCATATCCTTGATGCCGCCAATCGATTTTTGCAGCTTGACCAGTTCGCGCTGGAACATCAGCGCTTCCTTCTTGCTCAGTTTTTCGACCGAACCATCGGCGATCGCCGCTTCCATTTCCTTCAGACGCTTGATCGAGGTCTTGATGGTCTTGAAATTGGTCAGCATACCGCCCAGCCAGCGCTGATCGACGTAAGGCATGCCGGCGCGCTGCGCTTCGGCAGCCATGATTTCGCGCGCCTGGCGCTTGGTACCAACCATCAAGATAGTGCCGCGATTGGCCGACAGCTGACGAATGTATTTCATCGCCTCCTGGTACATGCCCAGGGTTTTTTCCAGGTTGACGATATGAATCTTGTTGCGATGGCCGAAGATATACGGCGCCATCTTGGGGTTCCAGAAACGAGTTTGGTGACCGAAATGGACACCGGCTTCCAGCATTTCACGCATGGTAACGGACATGTTGATTCTCCAGGGTTGGGTCTGGAATCCAGTAGCTACCCGCCTGGCGGGCACCCTTTTTGGACCGGATTCGCGATTTACTTAACAAGTTGCCAAAAAAATGGATTCGGGCAAGCAAAAGATTGTACTGCAAAATAATGCATTCGTTCAAGCGCGGCAGCGGCCCTTTCGACCTCAGACCCGGCCCGCTTGCCGGTGAGGGATCGACTCATCCCCTGGTTCTGGCGCGATATACACCCGGATTGACGCCAGTCCACTCCTTGAAAGCGTGATTGAACGAGCTTTGCTCCCGATACCCGAGCAGAAACGCGATTTCAGCGATGCCGAGGTTGTCCTCCTGCAGATAATCCCGGGCCAGATCGCATCGAGTTTGATCCAGCACCTGTTGAAAGCTGATGCCGGCCTCGCTCAACTTCCGTTGCAGTGTGCGCTGCGTGACATTCAAATCCTGAGCAACCTGCGCCAGGCGCACCCGTTCCTGCGCCAGATTGCGGACGATCAGCGAGCGCACCCGGGCCACGACATCCCCTTCTCTGACCGCCTTCCGCCTCTCCTGCAACAACCGCTCCGCGTGCCGTTGCAGCACCGGATGCATGCCGACATCCGCATTCGGCACCGGCCACGCCAGCAACGCGGCGTCGAAATGTGCGTAATGCGCTTCGGCGCTGAATTCGGGTCTGGCACCGAAGATACGCACATGCTCGCGGCTATCCGCCGGCGCGTCATGCATGAAAGCAATGTGAGCCGCCGGCAACGGCCGGCCGGCCAGCCAGTTGCCGAATACGTAAATGCCGGCGAAGACGCTCTCCGCCAAGTGCCGGCTGGCGTGCGGCAGTGCGCTTTGCCATCGATATTCGGCCACGCCGCCTTGCACGTGCAAGGCTGATCTGCCGAGGTCATGCGCCAGGCTCTCGAAACGCATGGTCTGCTGCAAGGCTTGGCCGACATCACCGCAGCTCAACAGGATCAGCCCGTACACATGGTATGCGCCCAGTTTGACGCGCTCCCCGACATGCAGCCCGAAATACGGGTCGGCAGCGAGCCTGGCACCGGCATCCAGCAAGCGCAGGTAATCTGGCGTCGACAGCGATTCCGGTAAAGGCGTCAGCGCCTCCGGCGCCAGACCAGCGCCGCGCGCCAACTCTCGCGGCGCAACGCCGCGCGCTGCAGCCGCCTCCAGCAGCGGCTGCAAATACGGGCCAGCAACCCGGCCGCCATGCGCGCCGGCGGCGCTATCCGAGCCGGGAACTGGCATGATTGGACAAATCGATTGGCATGAATGCGCAATACGTGCTCAATGTTGTTGGATATGCTGTCGGATCCGATGGATTCGCGGGCAGTATAACAAGCCGCGCAAACGTGAAAAACGCTATGAGACGATGGAATGGCTGGGGCGACGACACGATCGAACTGGCATTGAACGCAGCGACACTGGCATTCCTGCGCGAGCGCATCGGCGCCGGCACGCTGCCGCGCGATGCCTCCCTGGCCGATGTGTGCCGCGCACTGCCGCCAAGCCGTTTGCCGCCGCAGCGCTTGCTCGACGCCACGCCGGCAAGCCGCGTGCAGCATGCGCTGGGTCAAAGCCTGCCGGATTGGTTGAAACTGCGCAATGGCCGGATCGGCGCCGTGCCGGACGCGGTCGCCTTCCCCGAGAGCAGCGAGCAGGTGCGTGAATTGCTGGAATACGCCAGACAATGCGGCGCAGCGCTGATTCCCTACGGCGGCGGCACCAGCGTCGCCGGCCATCTGACGGTGCCACCAGGCGGGCGGCCAGTTCTGACCGTCAGCTTGGCGCGGCTGTCGAATCTGATCGATCTCGACTGCGAGGCGCAACTGGCGACCTTCGGCGCCGGCGTCACTGGATCCGATCTCGAAGCCCAGTTGCGCGCCCACGGCTACACGCTCGGGCATTTTCCGCAATCGTTCGAATATGCGACGCTGGGCGGATGGATCGCCACCCGCTCGTCGGGCCAGCAGTCGCTGCGCTATGGGCGCATCGAACAACTGTTCGCCGGCGGCACGCTGGAAACGCCGCACGGCACGCTGCATCTGCCCTGCTTTCCGGCCTCGGCCGCCGGCATCGACTTGCGCGAGATGACACTCGGCTCGGAAGGACGGATCGGCATTTTGACCGAAGCAACGGTGCGCATCTCACCGCTGCCGCAGCGCGAATCCTTCCACGCAGTGTTTTTCCCCGCCTGGGAGCAGGCCGAGTGGGCGGCGCGCACCCTGGCGCAGGCCAGGCTGCCGCTGTCGCTGCTACGCCTGTCCAATCCGGTTGAAACCACCACCAGCCTGACGCTGGCCGGTCATGAAAAATTGATCGGCCTGCTGCAGCGCTATCTCGGCTGGCGCGGCTGCGGCCAGCACAAATGCCTGCTGCTACTGGGCGCCAGCGGCAGCGCTGCTACGGTGGCAAGCACGCTGCGCGCGGCGCTGCAGATCACGCGCGAACATCACGGAATTCACATCGGCCGCGCAATCGGTGAAAAATGGAAGCAAGGCCGCTTTCGTAACGTGTATCTGCGCAATGCGCTGTGGCAGCACGGCTATGCGGTCGACACCGTTGAAACCGCGGTCGACTGGCCGCGGGTACAAGGCATGATGCAGGCCATCGAGCAGTCTGCCGCCGAGGCCATGGCCGCCGTCGGCGAGCGCCTGCATGTCTACACCCACCTGTCGCATTTCTATGCGCAAGGCGCCAGTGTCTACAGCACCTTCGTCTATCGCCTGGCCGGCGACTACGAGCAAGACCTTGCGCGCTGGCAAGCGCTGAAACACGCGGCCAGCCAGGCGATCGTCAACAACGGCGGCACCATCAGCCATCAGCATGGCGTTGGCACCGATCATGCGCCGTACCTGCAGGCGGAAAAAGGCGCGCTCGGGATCGGCGCGATGCGTGCGCTGTGCCGCCATTTCGACCCGGACGGCATGATGAATCCGGGCAAGCTGCTGCCGCCCGAAGAAGCGGCTGGCTGACATGGAAGGCCTATGGCAAGCCGGCTGTCGCGCGCGGATACCCGCGCTGCTGGCCAGCCGCCAGTGGGACCTGCTGATCATCGGCGGCGGCATTACCGGCGCCGGCATCCTGCTGGAAGCGGCGCGCAATGGCTTGAACGCCTTGCTGGTCGAGCAGCGCGATTTCGCCTGGGGCGCCTCCAGCCGCTCATCGAAGCTGGTGCATGGCGGGCTGCGCTATCTCAAGGAAGGCAGGCTGCAATTGATGCGCGACGCGGTGCGCGAGCGCCAGCACCTGCTGCAGGAAGCGGCCGGCCTGGTGACGCCGCAGAGCTTCGCCTTTGCCGTTTATCAAGGCCGCAAGCCGGGCCGCCTGCTGTTTTCGGTCGCGCTGGCGCTGTATGACCGGATGGCGAGACAGCGCGCGCGGCACTCGCAGCACTGGTACCCGGCTGATGAATTCCTGATGCTGGCACCGCACATCGAGCGCAACGGTCTGGAGGGCGGGCTGTGCTACACCGACGCCAAGACCGACGATGCCCGGCTGGTGCTGCGCGTACTGCAGGAAGCGGTGGCGGCCGGCGCGGTCGCGCTCAATTACCTGGCGGTGGCGCAGTTGCTGCATGCGAAAGGCAAAGTCAGCGGCGCGCAACTGCTGGACGCCGCTAACGGCAGCACCCACGAAGTCGACGCCAAGCTCGTCATCAACGCCACCGGCGCCTGGGGCGACGCCTTGCGTCCCACCGTTCACCCAAAGCCGAAGCTGCGGCCCTTGCGTGGCAGCCATCTGCTATTCCCGGCCTGGCGCCTGCCGGTGGCGCAGGCGGTCAGCCTGATGCACCCGGCCGATGGCCGCCCGGTGTTCGCCTTTCCCTGGGAAGGCGCCACGCTGGTGGGCACCACCGATGTCGACCATCGCGACGACATGCGCCGCGAGGCGTCGATCACGACGGCGGAGGCCGCATATCTGATGGCGGCAGTCCGGTTCCAGTTCCCGCAACTCGGCCTCGGGCCGGACGACATTATTTCCACCTATGCCGGCGTGCGTCCGGTGATCGACAGCGGCAAGACCAATCCGTCGCAAGAGGGGCGCGATCATGCAGTCTGGCTGGAAGACGGCCTGTTGTCGGTGACCGGCGGCAAATTGACCACCTTCCGCCTGATTGCGCTGGATGCGCTCAGGCATGCGGCGCCGCTCTTGCCAGATTGGCATGCGACGCCGCGCATCGAACCGGTCTTCGCCCGCGTGCCGGCGCCGTCAATCGCAGCAACAGCAACAGCAACAGCGGCAGCGGCAGCGGGAACAGCCTTGGGCACACGACAACGGCTGCGGCTGCAGGGGCGCTACGGTCGCTATGCGCCGGCGCTGCTGGCGGCTGCGCAGGCAGGCGAACTGGAAACGATCGCCGGCACCGAAACCCTGTGGGCAGAATTGCGCTGGGCGGCGCGCGGTGAAGCCGTGCTCCACCTGGAGGACCTGCTGCTGAGGCGTACCCGGCTCGGCTTGCTGCTGCGGGATGGCGGAACTGCGGAGCTGCCGCGCATCCGCGCCATCTGCCAGCCGGAACTGGGCTGGAGCGACGCGCTATGGGAGTCCGAGCAGGCAAGTTACCTGCATTTGTGGCAGACATGCTACCGTCTGCCGCCGACAGATGCGGCGAACGGTGGCCATCCCTGAAACAGTCCCGAGCATCTTGGAGGAGACCATGTCCGGTGAAACCGTCCTGGCGATCGACAACGGCACGCAAAGCGTGCGGGCACTGCTGTTCGACCTGAACGGCGAGATCGTCGCCAAGTCGCAGGTACATCTGGATGCCTATTTTTCGACGCACCCCGGCTGGGCCGAACATGATGCAGAAGGCTACTGGCAGGCACTGTGCACCGCCTGCCAGCGCCTGTGGGCAGAGAACGACGTTTGCAAGGAGGCGATCAGGGGCGTCGCGGTCACCACGCAGCGCGGCACCGTCATCAACCTCGACCAGAACGGCCAGCCGCTGCGCCCCGCCATCCTGTGGCTGGACCAGAGGCGCACCACGCAAGTGCCGCCGATCAGCCCGCTGTGGCGCGCTGCCTTCAAGCTGGCGCGGGTGGACGGCACCATCAATTTCTTTCGCGGCGAAGCGGAAATCAACTGGATCAAGGCACAGCAGCCACAGATCTGGGACCGGACCGCCAAATTCCTGTTGCTGTCCGGCTACCTGAATTACCGGCTGTGCGGCCGTTTCGTCGATTCGGCCGGCTCACAGGTCGGCTATGTTCCGTTCGATTACAGGCGCCTGAAGTGGGCCGGCACGCACGACTGGAAATGGCAGGCGCTGGCGATCGAGCGCGACATGCTGCCGGAGCTGGTGGCGCCGGGAACCGAAATCGGCCGCATCGACGCCGCGGCTGCGGCAGCCACCGGCATCCCGCTGGGCCTGCCTTTGATCGCCGCCGCCGCCGACAAGGCCTGCGAAGTGATCGGCTCCGGTTGCATCGAACCGCAGATCGGTTGCATCAGCTACGGCACTACTGCCACCATCAACACCACCAGCAGCAGGTATCTGGAGGTCACGCCGTTCATTCCACCCTACCCAGCGGCGATCCCCGGTTCCTACAGTACCGAGGTGCAAATCTTTCGCGGCTACTGGATGGTCAACTGGTTCAAGGAACAGTTCGGCCACGGGGAAAAATTGCAGGCCGCGCAGCAGGGGGTGGCCGTCGAGGCGCTGTTCGACGAGCTGGTGAACGCTGTGCCGCCCGGGTCGATGGGCCTGATGCTGCAACCCTACTGGACGCCCGGCATCAAGGCGCCGGGACCGGAAGCGAAAGGCGCGGTGATCGGCTTCGGCGACGTCCACACCCGCGCTCATCTGTACCGGGCCATCCTGGAAGGGCTGGCGTATGCGCTGCGCGAAGGCAAGGAACGCATCGAAAAGCGCAGCCGCGTGCCGGTCAGCTCGCTGCGCGTGTCCGGCGGCGGCTCGCAAAGCGACGCCGCGATGCAGCTGACCGCCGACATCTTCGGCTTGCCGGCGGCGCGGCCACATCTCTATGAAACGTCCGGGCTCGGGGCCGCCATCGACGCCGCGGTCGGCTTGAAGCTGTATCCGGATTTCCAGTCCGCGGTGAACGCGATGACACGCATCGGCCGCGTGTTCGAGCCGGATGCCCAACATCAGGCGATCTACAACGACTTGTATTGCCGCGTCTATCAAAAAATGTATGCGCGCCTGCAGCCGCTGTACCGGGAAATCCAGGCGATCACCGGCTATCCGGATCGCGGCTGACGGCGGGCTCGCGCACAGCTGGCGTAGTGTGGCATGGCGCCGGGCGCCGAGCGGCGCCGGCAGTGCTCGACTATAATTGCAGCTTCCCCCGATCTTCACACCGGCCATCGGCCGGTCGTTGCGCTTATGACTTCCATTACCATCAAAACCGCCGAAGACATCACAGGCATGCGCGTGGCCGGCAAGCTCGGCGCCGAGGTGCTGGATTACATCGCGCCGCGTATCAAGGCCGGCATCACCACCAACGAACTCGATCGCCTGTGCCACGAATACATGGTCAAGGTACAGGACACGATCCCGGCGCCGCTGAACTACTGCCCGCCCGGCTACACGCCCTATCCAAAGGCGGTCTGCATTTCGGTCAACGATGTGGTCTGCCACGGGATTCCGGGCGACAAGGTATTGAAGAACGGCGACGCGCTGAACATCGACGTCACGGTGATCAAGAACGGCTATCACGGCGACACCAGCCGCATGTTTTACGTCGGCGAACCGTCGATCCTGGCCAAACGCCTGGGTGACATCACTTACGAGTGCATGTGGCTCGGCATCTCGAAGATCAAGCCGGGAGCATATCTGGGCGACATCGGCTACGTGATCCAGCAGCATGCGGAAAAAGCTGGCTACAGCGTGGTGCGCGAATTCTGCGGCCACGGCATCGGCAAGGTGTTCCATGAAGAGCCGCAGGTATTGCACTACGGCCGCCCCGGCACGCTGGAAAAATTGGCCGCCGGCATGATTTTCACGGTCGAGCCGATGATCAACGCCGGCCGACGTGAAATTCGCGAAATGGGCGATGGCTGGACCATCAAGACCAAGGATCGCAGCCTGTCGGCGCAGTGGGAACATACGGTGCTGGTGACCGAGACCGGCTACGAAGTGTTGACCGTTTCGCCTGGCATGCCGCCGCCGCCGGCCTTCATCCTGGCGCAGGATACGACGTCCCACCCCGCCACCGCCTGAGCATGATCGCCGTCGCGCCGACGTTAAAAGAGCGGATCAAAAGCGGCCGGCAAGCAGCAATCGCCGCATTCGAAGCGGACGGCAAGCCCGAAAAACTGCTGGCAGCGCTATGCCACAATGTCGATACGGCGCTGATCCAGGCATGGAAGGCATGCGGCATGCCGGCCGGCACGGCACTGGTGGCGGTCGGCGGCTATGGCCGCGGCGAACTGTTTCCCTACTCCGACGTCGATGTGCTGATCCTGCTGGAAGCGCCGGCCGGTGCCGCGCTGCAGGGCAAGCTGGAGCAACTGATCCAGTTATTGTGGGACATCGGCCTGCATCTCGGCCACAGCATCCGCACCATTGACGAATGCCTGGCCGAGGCGGCGGCCGACATCACGGTCCAGACCAGCTTGCTGGAAGCGCGCCTGGTATTCGGCAGCCGCAGCCTGTTTCATTTCCTGCGCGACCGCACCATCGCCGCGGTCAATCCGCAAGCGTTCTTTCGCGCCAAGACGCTGGAAATGCGCCAGCGCCATCTGAAATTCGAAGACACGCCGTACAGCCTGGAGCCGAACTGCAAGGAAAGCCCGGGCGGCCTGCGCGATTTGCAGGTGATCATCTGGGTCGCCAAGGCCGCCGGGCTGGGCAACTCCTGGCGCAAGCTGGCGCAGCGCGGCCTGATCACCGCCACCGAAGCGCGCCAGTTGACGCAGAAGGAGCGCGCCTTCAAGGATATCCGCATCCGCCTGCACACCCTGACCGGGCGGCGCGAAGACCGGCTGCTGTTCGACGTGCAGACGCCGATTGCCGAGTCACTCGGCTTCACAACCACCGATACCCGCCGCGCCAGCGAATACCTGATGCAGCGTTATTACTGGGCGGCGAAAGCGGTTACCCAGCTGAACACGATCCTGCTGCAAAACATCGAGGCCCAGTTGTTCCCGCAACCAGCCACGGTGCGCGCCGTCAACCTGAACTTCAACGAAATCAACGGCCTGATCGACATCGCCGCCGACGACACTTTCGAGACCGCGCCGTCGGCCATGCTGGAGGTATTCCTGCTGCTGGAACGGCACCCGGAATTGAAGGGAATGACCGCCCGCACCATGCGCGCGTTATGGCATGCCCGCCTCGGGATCGATGCCGCGTTCCGGCGCGACGCGGGTAATCGCGCACTGTTCATGCAGATCCTGCAGGCGCCGCAAGGCATCACCCACGCGTTGCGGCGCATGAACCAGACCAGCATCCTGGGCCGCTACCTGCCGCCGTTTCGCCGCATCATCGGCCAGATGCAGCACGACTTGTTTCACGCCTACACCGTCGATCAGCACATCCTGATGGTGGTGCGCAACGTGCGCCGCTTCACGCTGGCCGAGCATGCGCATGAATACCCGTTCTGCAGCCAGTTGATCGCCGATTTCGCCCGGCCCTGGGTGCTGTATGTCGCCGCCCTGTTCCACGACATCGCCAAGGGCCGCGGCGGCGACCATTCGCTGCTGGGCACGGCGGAGGCGCGCAAGTTCTGTAGCCAGCATGGGCTCGAAAAGGAAGATACCGAGCTGATCGTATTCCTGGTTGAGCAGCACCTGACGATGTCGCTGGTCGCGCAAAAACGCGATTTATCGGACCCGGAGGTGATCCGCGACTTCGCCGCGCGCGTCGGCAGCGAGCGGCGCCTGACCGCGCTCTACCTGCTGACGGTGGCCGACATCCGCGGCACCAGCCCGAGGGTATGGAATGCATGGAAAGGCAAGCTGCTGGAAGACCTGTACCGCATCACGCTGCGCGTTTTGGGCGGCGAAACGCCGTCGGCCGATCGCGAACTCAACGCCCGCCAGCAGGAAACGCTGAAGACGCTGCGCCTGTATGGCTTGCCAGCCGATGCGCACGAGCGGCTCTGGCGCCAGCTCGACGTCGGCTATTTCCTGCGCCATGACGCGTCGGATATCGCCTGGCAGACCCGCACCCTGTACAACCGGATCGACAGCCCGGTGCCGGTCGTCAAATGCCGCCTGGCGCCGATCGGCGAAGGAATCCAGGTCACCGTGTACTGCCGCGACCAGGCCGATTTGTTCGTGCGCATCTGCGGCTATTTCGCCCACAAGAATTTCAGCATTCTCGATGCCAAGATCCACACCAGCGCCCACGGCTACGCACTCGACACCTTCCTGGTGACGGCGCCGATGTTTGCCGGCAACTATCGCGACATCATCAACCTGGTGGAGCACGAACTGGCCCAGTCGCTGGCGTCAAGCGCACCGCTGGAGCCGCCGCTGCCGGCCCGCCTGTCGCGCCAGTCGCGCACTTTCCCGATCGTGCCGACCGTCGATCTGCGGCCGGACGAGCGCAGCCAGTACTACCTGCTGTCGATCTGCGCCAACGACCGTAACGGCCTCTTGTACGCGGTCGCCGACGTGCTGGCGAAATACAAGATCAACGTGCATACCGCCAAGATCATGACGCTCGGCGAACGCGCCGAAGACGTGTTCCTGGTGGATGGCGAGGCGCTGAATCACCCACGCAACCAGATCCAGCTCGAAACCGATTTGCTGGAAGCGCTGCACGTCTGACTCATTTCATCCATCCGACTTCAACCGATCCGCACCATGACCGAACCGCTTCGCCTTTCCAAACGCATGTCCGAACTGGGCCTTTGTTCGCGCCGTGAAGCCGACGAGTGGATCGCGCGCGGCTGGGTGCGGGTCGACGGCAAGGTCGTCTCCGAACTCGGCAGCAAGGTCTTGCCGCATCAAAAAATCAGCGTCGAGCGCCAGGCCAGCGCCGAACAGGCCCGGCGCGTGACGGTCCTGCTCAACAAGCCGGTCGGCTACGTCAGCGGCCAGGCCGAGGACGGCTATCAGCCGGCGGTGGTGCTGGTGAATGCCGCCAGCCGCTGGCAGGACGACCCGGCGCCGCAGCAATTCCATCCGAGCCAGTTGAAGAGCCTGGTCCCGGCCGGTCGCCTCGACATCGATTCGGTCGGCCTGCTGGTACTGACCCAGGACGGCCGCATCGCCAAGCAGTTGATCGGCGAGGATTCGACGATCGACAAGGAATACCTGGTGCGGGTGCAATACACGCGCGGCGGCAAGCTGCCAGAAACCGAGCTGAAGCGCCTGAATCATGGCCTGTCGCTGGACGGCAAGCCTTTGAAGCCGGCCAAGGTGCGCTGGCAAAACGACGATCAATTGAGTTTCGTGTTGCGTGAAGGAAAAAAGCGCCAGATCCGCCGCATGTGCGAAGCAGTCGGCCTGAGGGTGCTGGGCTTAAAGCGGGTGCGCATCGGCCGCGTCAAGCTGGGCGACCTACCGCCCGGCCAATGGCGCTATCTGCGCGCCGACGAGCAGTTCTAGCAGCGCCGCTAGCGCAAACGCTCACATACCCCTGTTATCGACACCCAACGCCAGGCGTCAAGCGGTCGAAATCCGTTCATACCCCATCATTCATCAGGGATGGCAGAGCCCCCGGGAAACAGCGCATCGATAAACCCGAACTGGCTCAAGTCCTTGATACGCATCGGGTACAGGATGCCGTCCAGGTGATCCGTCTCATGCTGGACCACGCGCGCGTGGAAGCCGTCCACCTCGCGCCGGATCGGCTTGCCATGCTGGTCGAAACCCTCGTAGCGCAAGCGCGCAAAGCGCGGCACCAGGCCGCGCATGCCGGGTACCGACAGGCAGCCTTCCCAGCCGTCTTCCATCTGTTCCCCAAGCGGGGTCAACTGCGGGTTGATCAGCACCGTCTCCGGTACCGGCGGCGCCTCCGGGTAGCGGTTGTTGCTACCGAAACCGAAAATCACCAGCCGCAAATTGACGCCGATCTGCGGCGCCGCCAGACCGGCGCCATTCACCGCGTGCATGGTTTCGAACATGTCGGCCACCAGCTCGTCCAGCTCGCGCGTGCCGAAGGCGGTCACCGGTGCGGCGCGCCGCAGCAGGCGCGGATCGCCCATTTTCAGGATCGCGCGCACGTTCACTGGGGCCCTTTGACGAATTCGCGCACGTAGGCGGCAAACTCCTTGCCGGTTTCCGGGTGCTTCATTCCTATCGCCAGCATCGCCTTCAGGTAGCCCAGCTTGGAGCCGCAATCGTAGCGCTGGCCGGTATAGCGATAGGCGAGCACGGTTTGCGCCTGCATCAGCGCGGCGATGCCGTCGGTCAACTGGATTTCGCCGCCGGTGCCCTCACCCAGGTTTTCCAGGTAATCGAAAATCCGGTTGTTCAAGACATAGCGCCCGACCACGCCCAAGGTTGACGGCGCCTCATCCGGCAGCGGCTTTTCGACGATGCCGTCGACCCGCTCCAGGTGCGGCAGGTAGGGCGTGACGCTGACGATGCCGTACTGCCCGGTTTGCGCGCGCGGCACATCCTGCACCGCCAGGATGCTGGAGCCTTCGCGCGCGTAGATGTCGGTCATCTGCTTCAATACCGGCAGCTGGCCCGGCTCGACATCCATGAAATCATCGGCCAGCAATACCGCGAACGGTTCGTTGCCGACCACCGGCCGCGCGCACAATACCGCGTGACCCAGTCCGAGCGGTGCCGACTGCCGGATGTAGATGCAGGTCACACTCTTCGGAATCACGTTCTGCACAAACTCCAGCAGCGCCATCTTGCCGGCTGATTCCAGCTCCGATTCCAGCTCATAGGCGGTGTCGAAATGGTCCTCGATCGCGCGCTTGTTGCGCCCGGTGATGAAGATCATTTCCTCGATGCCGGCGGCGACTGCTTCCTCCACCGCGTACTGGATCAGCGGCTTGTCGACGATCGGCAGCATTTCCTTTGGCTGTGCCTTGGTCGCAGGCAGAAACCGGCTGCCGAGACCGGCCACCGGAAACACGGCTTTTCTAATTTTTTTCATGATGATTTTCTAAAAGTGTCAGCAATCCCTGCTCGTCCAGAATCGCGATGCCGAGTTCTTGCGCCTTGGCCAGCTTGCTGCCGGCATCGGCGCCGGCCACCACATAGCCGGTCTTTTTCGAGACCGAACCGGCCACCTTGCCACCAGCGGCTTCGATCATTGCGCCCGCGGCATCGCGCGTCAAGTTCGGCAAGGTTCCGGTCAGCACAAAGCTGATCCCGGTCAATGGCTTGGGAGCCACGCTGCGGCCCGCGCCCTCCGTCCAGTGGATGCCGGCGGCGCGCAACTGTTCGATCACCTCGCAATTGTGCGGCTGGTCGAAAAAGGTGCGGATGCTTTGCGCGACCACCGGGCCGATGTCGGCCACCCCCAGCAACTGCGCCTCCGATGCCTGCATCAGGGCGTCCAGGCTGCCGAAGTGACGCGCCAGCTCCTTCGCGGTCGCTTCGCCGACATGCCGAATGCCGAGCGCGTAAATGAAGCGCGCCAGCGTGGTCGACTTCGATTTTTCCAGCGCCACCAGCAGGTTCTGCGCCGACTTGTCGGCCATGCGCTCGAGCGCCGCCAGTTTCGCCACGCCAAGCTTGTACAGATCGGGCAGCGTACGCACGATGCCGCCATCGACGAGCTGCTCGACCAGCTTGTCGCCCAGCCCCTCGATGTCGAGCGCCCGACGCTGCGCGAAATGCAGCAGTGCCTGCTTGCGCTGGGCACCACAAAACAGGCCGCCGGTGCAGCGCCAGTCGGCCTCACCCTCCTCGCGCGCGATCGCGCTGCCGCACACCGGACACTTGCCGCGCAGTCTTTGGAACATGTCGAACGGCTCACCCGCGTCCGCAGGGCGCCGCTCCAGCACGACCGCGGCCACTTCGGGAATCACGTCGCCGGCGCGCCGCACGATCACGGTGTCGCCGATGCGCACGTCCTTGCGCCGCGTTTCATCCTCGTTGTGCAGCGTGGCATTACTCACCGTCGTGCCACCGACAAACACCGGCTCCAGCTTGGCCACCGGCGTCAGCTTGCCGGTGCGTCCGACCTGGATGTCGATATCGCGCACCACCGTCATCTGCTCCTGCGCCGGATACTTGTGCGCCACCGCCCAGCGCGGCTCGCGCGAGACGAAGCCAAGGCGGCGTTGCAGCGCCAGATCGTTGACCTTGTAGACCACGCCGTCGATGTCGAACGGCAACGCATCGCGCATGGCGGCAATACGCCGATGGAATTCCACCAGGCCGGAGGCGCCCTGCAGCACCGCACGTTCGCCATTGACTGGCACGCCCATGCCGGCCAGCGCATCGAGCGTGGCGCCGTGTGTGGCGGGCGCGGCCCAACCCTGAACCTCGCCCAGGCCATAGGCAAAGAAGCTCAGCGGTCGCCGCTCGGTGATGGCGGGGTCGAGCTGCCGCACTGAACCAGCGGCCGCGTTGCGCGGGTTGACGAAAGTCTTTTCGCCCTGCTCGCGCTGGCGCTCGTTCATGCGCTCGAAATCGTCGCGGCGCATGAACACTTCGCCGCGCACTTCCAGCACCGGCGCGACGCAGTGTTGTAGCCGCAGGGGAATCCGTTTGATGGTACGGATGTTCTGCGTCACGTCCTCGCCGGTTTCGCCGTCGCCGCGGGTCGCCGCCTGCACCAATACCCCATGCTCGTAGCGCAGGTTGATCGCCAGCCCGTCAAACTTCAATTCGGCGGCATATTCCAGCGGCGGCGCCTCCGGATCGAGTTCGAGTTCGCGGCGAACGCGCGCATCAAACGCGAGTGCGCCATTTTCGGTGGTATCGGTCTCGGTACGGATCGACAGCATCGGCACCGCGTGGCGCACCTGCGCGAACTGCGACAGCGGCGCGCCGCCAACGCGCCGGGTCGGCGAATCGGCAACGATCAGCTCGGGGTGCTCGCTCTCGACCCGCTGGAGTTCCTGGAACAGCCGATCGTATTCGGCGTCGGGAATCGTCGGATTGTCGAGCGCGTAATAGGCGTAATTATGGCGGTTCAGCTCGGCCCGCAGCCAGGCGGCGCGCACCGCGGGCAGTGCTGTGGCCGGCGGCTCGGCAGTCGGAAAAGCGGAGACAGAGGAAGAATGAGGGTCCGGCGCCATCGTCAACTGAACAGGCGCAGCGCACGGCTGGAGCCGGCTGGAATGCCCACAGCGTCCATGCTCCGGTAAAACGCCTCGACCTGGCCGGCGATTTCAGCCAGGGTTTGATCCGGTAAAAGCTGGCCGCTGTCGTCGATGACGCTGCCATCCAGCCGTGCCGCCATCGATTTGGCGCAGGCCATCATCGCACCATAGCCATCGCGCGCCGCCATCACGCACGGCACGTCCAGCAACAGGGTCAGGCGGGAAGTGGTCTCGGCTGCCAGCGTGACGTTGGTCGAGAGCGAAAACAGGACGCCGCCATCGCCGTCTGGCATCACCAGCCGGCCTTCCGGACGCAGATCGAAGCCCTGCCGCTCAAGCGCCGCCAACAGCGTATTCAGGGCCCAGGGCGCGCCGTTTGAGCGCACGTTGACGCTGAGTTGCGCACTGTATTCCTCGACCAACTGCTGCAGCGCCCGTGCCGAAACCATCACCTGGCTCATGTCCGGCACCTCCAGTTCGGCGCCCAAACCATCGGCAAACTGGCGCAAGCGCATCAGCAAGTCCGAATACTCAAGTTCGTTCAGGGCGCCGCCGCGGTTGGCCATCTGCACGCCAGCCTGCAATTCCGAATAGACGCCGCCATTGGTCACCGGCTCCCAGCCGCGCACCGCCTCCAGGCCGACAAAATGCACCGGCTTGTTGCCGACGTGGCGCAAGCCCTGCAGCGCCGGCAGGATTTTTTCTCCGCGCACCGGATTTTCCAGCGTGATCGGAATCATGCAATCCAGCATTTCATCGACAGGCAATTCGCGCACCGGGGCCGCCTTGCCGTCATCGGCCGAGGCTGGCTGCGGATCGTCGGCAGGCGCCGCGGCGACGGCCGGCACCGCCGGCAAATCCAGGGTCGGTTCATGCCGCGCGGCGACGTCCGCGGCATCGGGATTCATCAGCACATCGTCGTGCGACGAGGAGAAAGCCCGTTCGACGCTCTTTTTCTCCTTGTGCTCTTGCCACTTGTTGTAGGTGATGACGCCAACCACGATGGCGCCGCCGATCAGGAGCAGGCTGGCCTGGAGATCGGTCATGCTGCACGCACCTGCACTGCAAGGCCGGAGGACGGCAACCGGCTACCGCAATGGTCGGCGCGCTGGCCTGACGGGAGCAGCGGAAAATCGAGACTGGTCATTTAGGGAAATCCAAGGAGTTGACGGTTCCGCATAGCCTATCGATGCAGGGTCTGCAAGCGACCGGGAAGGCGTCAGGCGTGCGCACGGTTAGCGGGTTAGAGTAGTGTTCCACAATAAAGTTGTCAAGCCAATGGCGCCACGGCTGCGCCACCCATAGCACGGCTTTCGGCCGCATTTTTCGATACGGCAATTCACAAAGTTGACGGTGCTCAATATGGCTTGCCGGCGAACAGCCATATTAACGGCAAGCGCCAGGTGATCGGAGTCCGACTCGGCCGGCGCCGGGCGATGCATCCATTTCAACCTTCCCGACATCTGCAAGGATTCATGTCCCACGGAGGAATTCATGCGAAACATCGAAGAATGTTCCCTGCACGAGCTGGCCGCGCTTGCCTTCCAGCCGGCCTTGCGCTCTCTGCGCCGCTGGTGGCTGCGGCGCGCCGAAGACCACTACCTGATCTGCGCCGATGTTGAGACCGCGCGCGCGCATGAAGCACAGTTGAACGCCGCGTGGTATCAGAAACAGGCAGCGTTGGCCCGCTCGGCACGCCACTAGCGCAGCGGCAGCGCCGGCGTAGCTGGTTAACCTTACGCCGCCTGCTCTTCCGCGGTCAGCTGCGCCGCCGATTCCATGTCGACGGCGACGATACGCGACACGCCCTGCTCCTGCATGGTGACGCCGATCAGTTGCTGCGCCATCTCCATCGCGATCTTGTTGTGCGAGATGAACAGGAACTGGGTGTTGGCCGACATGCGCTTGACCATGTTGCAGAAGCGTTCGGTGTTAGCGTCGTCCAGCGGCGCATCGACCTCGTCCAGCAGGCAGAACGGCGCCGGATTCAACTGGAACATCGAAAACACCAGCGCGGTCGCAGTCAAGGCCTTTTCGCCACCCGACAGCAGGTGAATCGTGGCGTTTTTCTTGCCTGGCGGCTGCGCCATCACCTGCACCCCGGAATCCAGAATCTCGTCGCCGGTCATGATCAGCTTGGCGTTGCCGCCACCGAACAGGATCGGGAACAGTTCGGCGAAATGCTGGTTCACGTTGTCGAAGGTGTCTTGCAGCAGGTCGCGCGTTTCGCGGTCGATCTTGTGGATCGCATCTTGCAGCGTATTGATCGCTTCGGTCAGGTCGGCATGCTGCGCATCGAGGAAATTCTTGCGTTCCGCCGCCTGCGCCAGCTCGTCCAGCGCCGCCAGGTTGACCGCGCCCAGCGCCGCGATCGCATTCGTCAGGCGCGTGACTTCCCCCTGCAACCAGGATGGCCGCATGTCGCCGTTCAGCTTGGCCGCCAGTTCCTCTTCGTTGGCCTGCACCTCCAGCAGTTGCTGCGCGTATTGCTCCAGGTTCAGGCGCGCCGCCTGTTCCTTCAACTGCAGCTCCATGATGCGATCGCGCTGCGGCTGCAGGCTGCGCTCGACCTGCAGCCGGCTTTCCTCGTGCTGGCGCAGTTTCTGCGTCAGCTGATCCAGTTCGTGGCGCGCATCGGCCAGCGCCCGTTCCTGCTCGCTACGCTTGTCCAGCAATGACTGCAGGCCGGCCTGCGCGGTCTGCTCGTCCAGGCTTTCCAGTTCCAGGTGGCCCTGCTGCATGTTGGCGAACAATTGCGCCGCCTGTTCCAGCGCGGTGGCGATGCTGCGCTTCAACTCCTCGATCTTGCTGCGCTGCGATTTCTCGGCGAATTCGGCTTCCTGCGCCGCCCGCTCCAGTTCGCGCAGGCGGCCGCGCGCCTCGTTCAACTGCTGTTCCTTCGCCAGATAATCGGTCTGGCCGTCCTCGTGGCGCTGCTGCAATTCAGCCAGTTCCATGTCGAGCTGCTCGAACTTCGCTTCCGATTCCGCCCTGGCCTGCTGCTGCTCGCTCTCGTGCTGGGCGATTTCCGCCAGGTCGCTCTCGATCTGGGCACTGCGCTGGTTGAAGCGCTCCTGCACTTCGGCCAGTTTCATGACGTCGATCTGCAACGCGTGCACCGCCTGCGTCAGGCCGTTGGCGCGCTGGCGCAGTTCCTGCAGCCGCTGCGTCGCCTGCGTCAGCGCCGACTCGGCCCGCACCGAGCGTGTGCGCGCCTCGTCGGCCAGCATCTTTTGCGCGCGCAACTGCTTGTCCAGGTTTTCGATTTCCTGCTGGCGCGCCAGCATGCCATCCTGCTCCGAATCCGAGGCGTAGAAGCGCACGCTGGATTGACTGATGACGTGACCCTGCCTGGTGACGAAGCTGCCGCCAGGCGGCAACTTGGCGCGCTCGGTGAAGGCAGCGTTGACGTCTTCGGCGGCAAATACGTTGTGCAGCCAATCCTGCAGCAAGGCGCGCAAGCCCGGGTCGTTGAGCTGTAACAGGTTCAGGAACGGCCGCAACCCGGACGGCACCTCGGCATTGGCAACCGCTGCCGCATGCGGCGAAAACAGCGCCAGCTTGGCCGGCGGCGCGTCGCTGAAGAAAGCCTTGGCCCAGTCCAAGTTCGACACTTCCAGCGCCGAGGTCCGTTCGCGCAGCACCGATTCCAGCGCGGTTTCCCAGCCGGCATCGATATGCAGCTTTTGCCATAGGCGTGGCAATTCGGCCAGCTCGTGCTTTTTCAGCCACGGCGTCACCTTGCCTTGGGATTGCACGCTTTCCTGCAATTGCTTCAGGGCGGCCAGGCGCGCTTCCAGTTGGGCGTTGGCGGCACTCTCGGCATTCAGTTGCGCCTGCGCCGCGCGCCGCTCTTCTTCCAGCCGCGGCTGCTGCTCTTGCGCGTGCTCCAGCTGTTCCTGCGCCTCTTCCAGCGCCATGCGCTTTTCCTCGAGTTGCAGGTTGAGGTTGGAGAGGTGCGCGCTGTCGGGCAGGCTCAAGCCGTTTTTTTCCTGCGCCAGCCGTTCGCGCCGCACCGCCAGGTTGGCCAGGATGTTGGCGGCATTGCGCTGGTGGGCCGATTCCAGCTCGATCTGCTGCTGCATCTGCATGATGGCGGCACGCGACTCGGTGGCCTTCAACTGCCCTTCGCGCCAGGCCTGTTCCAGCGCCGGCAACAGTTCATGCTGCTGCTGCGCCGACAACTGCGATTGCTCGACCCGCGCCGCCTGCTCTTCCAGTTGCAGCTCGGCTTCCGCCAGGTCGTCCTGGTGCTGGCTCCCTTGCCGCTGCCACTGGTCGCGCTGCGCGGTCAGCGAATTCAGTTGCGCCTGCAGCCGGTTGCGCGATTCGATCACGAACTTGATCTGCGCTTCCAGGCTGCCGATCTCGGAATTGGTCTGGTACAGATGGCCTTGCGCCTGGTGCATGCGGTCGCCGGCCGCGTAATGCGCCTGCCGCATGTGCTCCAACTCGGTTTCGACGTGGCGCAACTGCGCGGTCCGCGCCTCCAGATCGGTCTGCGCCTTTTCGATGTCGCGGAAGAACTTTTCCTGTTCGCTCTTCGCTTCGTTCTTGCGCAGCAGCCACAGCAGCTTCTGCTTTTCTTCCTGATCGGCCTGCAATTCGCGGAATTTCTGCGCCACCGCCGCCTGTGCCTGCAGTTTTTCCAGGTTGGCATTCAGTTCGCGCAGGATGTCTTCCACCCGCGTCAGGTTTTCGCGCGTGTCGTGCAAGCGGTTTTCGGTTTCGCGCCGCCGCTCCTTGTATTTCGAGACGCCGGCCGCTTCCTCCAGGAAAATCCGCAACTCTTCCGGGCGCGCCTCGATGATGCGCGAAATCATGCCCTGGCCGATGATGGCGTAGGCGCGCGGCCCCAGGCCGGTGCCGAGGAAGATGTCCTGGATGTCGCGCCGCCGCACCGCCTGATTGTTGATGTAATAGGTCGAGGTGCCGTCGCGCGTCAGCGTGCGCTTGACCGCGATCTCGGCGTACTGGCTCCATTGGCCGGCGGCCTTGCCCTCGCCGTTGTCGAAAATCAACTCGACGGAGGAGCGCCCGGCCGGCTTGCGGTGCGTGGAACCGTTGAAGATCACGTCCTGCATCGATTCGCCGCGCAGTTCGGACGCCTTCGATTCGCCCAGCACCCAGCGCACGGCGTCGATGATGTTGGATTTACCGCAACCGTTCGGGCCGACCACGCCGACCAATTGGCCCGGCACCTGGAAATGGGTGGGATCGACGAAAGACTTGAATCCCGACAATTTGATGGAAGTTAGACGCACGTGGATGTACTCTCGTTGACTCTTGGCGTTGGCCGGGGCAAAGCCATGCACGCCCGGTGACTAGCGGCTACAGACGAGCCCGGGAAAGGGCCCCATCATAACATTTCAAAGTGCTTGAAACGGCTGCCGATGGCTGCTTTCCAGTGCCCGGCGGACATCTGCCGGAGCCATCGGGCCGACTTGGGATGGAATTGCGGATGCCTAGAAACTGGAAGCATACTCCAAAAAATACCCTAGTTCACCGCTTATAAAACCGTCATTTACAGGACATACTCTTGGATTCGCTCAAAAACGTGCTTCTTCGTGCCGCCTCGCAAGCAGCAGTTGGCAAGTATGTCCGGCCCGTTTTCCTGGCGACCGGCAAGTTAATTCCCAGGTGCGGCCGCCTCCACCAAGGTAGTTGCCTGCGTGCCCTCTTCTTCCGCCACAGTTTTTTTTCTATCGGCTGCAGCCAACATATCTTCGCGTTCGTACAGGTTGCCCATGTGACTCCAGGTCGCAATCCCCATGATCAATCCGGCAACAATGGGAAAAGGAGGCGGTGCCGCCAGAAGCACCATGATGTTATTGACCGCCGCGCCACCCCAGAGCGCGGAACCCGACTTCAGCACGACGCGCTTGTCTTCCTGCGACAGCGTGTCGGCATATTGCACGACTCCGAGCTTCATTGCGGTTACCGCCACCAGGCCGAATGGTGAAGTGGAGATGAGCGGATTTGCTTCCAGGCCACCCGCCGAAATGGCAAGGCCGGTAGTGACGCCATCAGCCACCGCCGACGCCATTGCGCGGTTTTTCGCGTCTTCCGGCGAAGCGTCCTGATCGCCCGCAATGACCACCGGGGTCTGTGCCGTTTGCTCGCTTTGGCCCGCTGCATCGGCCACAACCTGTTGCGCGGGGACCAGCGTATCGGGCGGCACTACGGGCAATGAAGCCGCTTGCTCGGCCATGCTACTTGTCGCATATAGCAAGAGGACGAGTGCCATCCTGCACTCAAGACGAACCAGCCCTGAAGATCCGGTAGTACTCATTTTTCGCTCTCCGATCGGCGTTCGGTTGGGGTGTATGCCCGGAACGGCCCGATTGGCGATCCGATCGAGCCATGGTTCAGGCTAGATATGCGGAAGCGCGCAATATTGACAAATTGCAAACCAAGAGGGTGTCGAGATGGAGATAGATCAACTATGGCGGCGAGCAATGGAAAATATGTCGGGCTGCAAGCCGCGTCGTGCGGCCAGTTGCCAACTGCGGCCTTTAGTGCGCGACGGGGGCGCAGACGGCGGCAGGTCGAGACTTAGTGATCCGCGCCCGGCGGCAGGCCAAACGCTATAATGCAGGCTTGCCGTCGCACCGGCACACTGCTCTCCCGTCTATCCAAGCCACCGTGAATCCACGTCTCGACCAGCTGCAAGCCTATCCGTTTGAAAAGCTGCGCCAGCTGCTGGCCGGCGCCACACCAAATCCGGCCTACCGCGCCATCAGCCTCGGCATCGGTGAACCGAAGCATCCGACCCCGACGTTCATCCGTCAGGCCTTGGCGGATAACCTGGACGGCCTGGCCAGCTATCCCAGCACCGTCGGCTCGGACGCGCTGCGTGGCGCCATCGCCGGCTGGCTGCAGCGCCGCTACGGCTTGCCGCCGCTGGATGCGGCGACGCAAATCCTGCCGGTCAATGGTTCGCGCGAAGCCTTGTTCGCGCTGGCGCAGGCGGTGCTCGATCCGGCGGAAAAAGACGCGTTGGTGGTGTGCCCGAATCCGTTCTATCAAATCTATGAAGGCGCTACCTACCTAGCCGGCGCGCAGCCGTATTTCGTCAATTCGGATCCGGCGCGCAATTTCGCGCCGGACTTCAGCTCGGCGCCGGAAGCCATCTGGCGCCGGGTGCGCCTACTGTATATCTGCTCGCCCGGCAACCCAACCGGCGCCGTGCTGTCCCTGGCCGACTGGGCGGAGTTGTTCGCACTGTCCGAGCGCTACGGCTTCGTGATCGCGGCCGACGAGTGTTATTCGGAAATTTATTTCCAGCAAGAAGCGCCGCTGGGCGCATTGCAAGCGGCGCATCGCTTGGGCCTTGGCTACCAGCGTCTGATCGCGTTTTCCAGTCTGTCCAAGCGCTCCAACGTACCCGGCATGCGCTCCGGCTTCGTCGCCGGCGACGAAACCATCCTGAAAAAATTCCTGCTATACCGCACCTACCACGGCAGCGCGATGAGCCCGGCAATTCAGGCGGCCTCGGCCGCGGCCTGGAACGATGAGGCGCACGTACGGGAAAACCGCGAACAATACCGGGCCAAGTTTGCCCAGGTGACGCCGCTCCTGCAGCAGGTGCTGGACGTCCAGTTGCCGGACGCCGGTTTCTACCTGTGGGCCAGGGTCGACCAGCACGCGGCCATCAGCGATACCGAATACGCCCGCCGTTTGCACGCCGAATATAATGTGACGGTGTTGCCGGGAAGTTATCTGGCGCGCGAGGCGCACGGCATCAATCCCGGCCAGAACCGCATCCGCATGGCGCTGGTGGCCGAAGTCGACGAATGCCTGGAAGCGGCACGGCGCATCGTCGAATTCTCCAGAAAACTGTAAGGCCGTCCGGCCTTTTTCCCCCGCAGCACTCACAAACTCGAAACAATCCCAAGATGACTCAACCACTTCAGGACATCATTGAACAGGCATGGGAAAACCGTGCCGATTTTTCCCCCAAATCAGCGCCAGCCGAAGTACGTGACGCAGTCGCCGCCGTCATCGCCCGGCTGGACGACGGCTCGCTGCGGGTGGCGCAAAAAGACAGCGGCGCCTGGGTCGTCAACCAATGGGTCAAGAAAGCGGTGCTGCTGTCGTTTCGGCTGGAAGATAATTTCGTCATGCCGGCCGGCGCGAATGGGATCAATGCAATGCAGTTCTACGACAAGGTGCCGACTAAGTTCGCCAATTACACGGCCGAGGATTTCGCCCGCGGCGGGTTCCGCGTGGTGCCGCCGGCGGTGGCGCGGCGCGGCAGCTTCATCGGCAAAAATGCGGTCTTGATGCCGTCTTTCGTCAACATCGGCGCCTACGTCGATGAAGGCACGATGGTCGATGCCTGGGCCACGGTCGGCTCTTGCGCCCAGATCGGCAAGAACGTGCACCTGTCGGGCGGGGTCGGCATCGGCGGCGTGTTGGAGCCGATGCAGGCCAATCCGACCATCATCGAGGACAACTGCTTCATCGGCGCCCGCTCGGAAATCGTCGAAGGCGTGATCGTCGAGGAAAACTCGGTGATCTCGATGGGCGTCTACATCGGCCAGTCGACCAAAATCTACGACCGCGCCAGCGGCGAAGTCAGTTATGGCCGCATCCCGGCCGGCTCGGTGGTAGTCTCGGGCAACCTGCCGTCGGCCGATGGCAAGTACAGCCTGTATTGCGCGGTGATCGTCAAGCGCGTCGACGCCAAGACCCGCGCCAAGACCGGCATCAACGAATTGCTGCGCGAAGCTTGAAGCACGCCGCCGGCGTCGGGCTCGCTCGAGAATAAGTTGTCAACCAGGAGAGCACCATGGCGATGGATCGTTTGTTTTTGCTGATGAAGGAAAAGGGCGCTTCGGACATGTTCCTGGCGGTCAATTCGGCGATACACCTGAAAATCAACGGCGCGCTGATCCCGGTCAATCAGCAGAAGCTGGATCATGCCAACGTCATGGCCTTGCTGGCCGAAGTGGTGTCGGTCGCGCAACTGCAGGAACTGGAACAAAACAACGAACTGAACATGGGCATCCCGGTGGCGGGGGTCGGCAGCTTCCGCCTGTCGGCCTTTCGCCAGCGCGGCAGCGTCTCGGCGGTGCTGCGCTACATCCCGGTGAACATCCCGGAACTGCAGGAACTGGCGTTGCCGCCAGTACTGGCCGAACTGGTCACGCAAAAGCGCGGCCTGGTGCTGGTGGTCGGCGCCACCGGCTCCGGCAAATCGACCACCATTGCCTCGATGCTGAACCACCGCAACCAGCAGCAAGCGGGTCACATCCTGACGCTGGAAGACCCGATCGAATTCCTGTTTCGCAACCAGCGCTCGATCGTCAACCAGCGCGAAATCGGCAGCGACGCGGCCAGCCTTGGCATCGCACTGAAGAATGCCTTGCGCCAGGCGCCGGACTGCATCCTGATCGGCGAAATCCGCGACCAGGCCACGATGTCGGCGGCGCTGGCCTATGCGCAGTCCGGCCATCTGGTGGTTTCGACGCTGCATGCCAACAATACCTACCGCGCGCTGAACCGCATCATCAATTTCTACCCACTGGAAAACCGGCCGGCGCTGCTGCAGGATCTGGCTTCGACCATCAGCGCCATCATTTCCCAGCGGCTGGTGCCCTCGACCGACGGCGGCCGCACGGCGGCGGTGGAAATCATGCTGAATACGCAGCACGTGGCGGAGCTGATCGAGCAAGGCAACATCAGCGCGATCAAGGAAGCGATCGAGAAAAGCATGGCGCCCGGCTCGCAAACCTTCGAGCAGGCGCTGCTGCAACTGATCCGCGACGGCCGCGTGACGCAGGAAGATGCGTTGGCGAATGCCGATTCCGCCACCAATCTGTACTGGCTGATCAACAACGAGCAGCCCGGCCGGAAAACCGAAGCGGAGCCCGAGCCGGAACCAGCCGAAGGCGCCACCTTTACCGAATTCACGCTGGACCCTTGACACATGACTGATAACGCATGACGAACACTTGCACACTGTATGGAATTCCGAATTGCGACCAAGTGAAGAAAGCCCGCGACTGGCTCGCCGGCCATCAGGTTGCATATGCATTTCATGATTTCAAGAAACACGGCATCGGCGCCGATCTGGTCAGCGCCTGGCTGGCCGAAGTCGGACTGGACACCTTGCTCAACCGCAAGGGCACGACCTGGCGCGGCCTGCCGCCCGAGCGCAAGGCGGCCGTAACCGACGCCGCCAGCGCCATCCCGTTGCTGCTGGAATTCCCCTCGCTCATCAAGCGGCCGGTGCTGAGCGTCGGCGGTCGCACCCATGTCGGCTTTGCCGACGCCCGTTACCAGCAAATTTTCCAGGGCTGAACCATGAGCAAGACACTGGCATTCACCGAGGAATTGATTGCGCTGTCATCGGTCACACCGGACGACCAGGGTTGCCAGGCGCGCCTGATCGAACGGTTGGCGCCGCTCGGCTTTGCCTGCGAGAGCGTGGCGTCGGGCGCAGTCACCAATTTGTGGGCGAGGCGCGGCAGCGCCCGGCCCTTGCTGGTATTTGCCGGCCACACCGATGTCGTGCCGACCGGACCGATCGAACAATGGCAATCCCCGCCATTTGTGCCGACGCGGCGCGACGGCAAGCTGTACGGGCGCGGCGCGGCCGACATGAAGACCTCGATCGCGGCGATGGTGGTGGCAGTCGAGGAATTCGTCGCCGCCCATCCGGATCACAAGGGTTCGATCGGTTTCCTGATCACCAGCGACGAGGAAGGCCCGGCCACCGACGGCACCGTGGTGGTGTGCGAGCAGCTGAAAGCGCGCGGCGAGCGACTCGACTACTGCATCGTCGGCGAACCGACCTCGGTCGCACAACTGGGCGACATGATCAAGAACGGCCGCCGCGGCACGATGTCGGGCCGGTTGACGGTCCAGGGCGTGCAAGGCCACATCGCCTATCCGCACCTGGCGAAGAATCCGATCCATCTGGCGGCGCCGGCGCTGGCCGAACTGGTGGCGGAAAAATGGGACGACGGCAATGAATACTATGCGCCGACTTCCTGGCAAATCTCGAACATCCACGGCGGCACCGGCGCCTCCAACGTGATCCCGGGCGAAGTCGTGATCGATTTCAATTTCCGTTTTTCCACTGCCAGCACGCCCGAAGGCTTGCAGCAGCGCGTGCATGCGCTGCTGGATCGCCACCAGCTCGACTACGCGCTGCAGTGGACCGTCGGCGGGCTGCCGTTTTTGACGCCGCGCGGCGAACTCAGCACAGCGCTCGCGGCCGCGATCCAAACCGAAACCGGCCTCGAGACCGAACTCTCGACTTCCGGCGGCACCTCGGACGGCCGCTTCATCGCGCAAATCTGCCCGCAGGTGATCGAATTCGGCCCGCCGAACGCCAGCATCCACAAGATCGACGAGCACATCGAACTGGGCTGCATCGAGCCGCTGAAAAACATTTACCGGCGCACGCTGGAAAACCTGCTTTTGTGAATTGCGAACGCGGGCGCCAGGGCGTGCCCGCGCCCCGTCCTTCCCGCACCGTTCGGCGGGAGCCCTGTACCGTTGCAACCAACACTTTCCCGCCATGACCCCAAACGATTTCACCACCCTGCGCGACCTGCTGCGCTACGCCGTCACCCGCTTCAACACCGCCAAGCTGTTTTTCGGCCACGGCAGCAGCAATGCCTACGATGAAGCGGCCTACCTGCTGCTGCATACGCTGCACTTGCCGCTGGATCAGCTCGACCCGTTTCTGGATGCGCGCCTGCTGCCGGACGAAGTCGCGGCGCTGCTGCGCGTGATCGAGCGGCGCGCCGGCGAGCGCGTGCCGGCAGCCTATATCACCAACGAAGCCTGGCTCGGCGGCTACCGGTTTTACGTCGACCAGCGCGTGATCGTGCCGCGCTCGTTCATCGCCGAACTGATCCCGGAGCAATTCGCGCCCTGGCTGGCCGACCCCGACGCGGTTGAAAACATCCTCGATCTTTGCACCGGCTCCGGCTGCCTGCCGATCCTGCTGGCCGACGCCTTCCCGAACGCGCAGATCGACGCCGTCGACATTTCGGCCGATGCGCTGGCGGTGGCGCGGCGCAACGTCGACGACTATCAACTACAGGAACGGATTGCGCTGATCGAGTCCGATTTGTACGCGCAACTGCCGCCGCGCACCTACGACCTGATCGTCAGCAACCCGCCGTATGTGAATGCAGAGTCGATGGCACGCTTGCCGGCCGAATACCGGCAAGAGCCGCACATCGCACTGGCCGGCGGCAGCGACGGCATGGACCTGGTGCGGCGCATCGTCGCCGGCGCCGCCGAGCGGCTGAACGACGGCGGCCTGCTGATTGTCGAAATCGGCAATGAGCGGCAGCACGCGGAAGCCGCGTTCGGCGAGCTGGGATTGACCTGGCTGGCGACCTCGGCCGGCGACGATATGGTATTCATGCTGAGCGCCGATCAGTTGAAAACAGCGAAACGCTAGCCCTGCGCCTCAACGGAGTTCGATCCCACCTCATACTCCATAGCGTATTTTTTAAATCACAAATAAAACAGGCGGGAAATGGCATGTTTTATCCCATACTCCCATATATTTGAACAATGATCCGTTTTCAACAAGTTACCCTGATTCGCGGCGTCAAGCCGCTGCTGGAAAATGCCGACCTCACGCTGAACCCGGGCGACAAGATCGGCCTGATTGGTGCCAACGGCGCCGGCAAGTCCAGCCTGTTTGGCCTGTTGCGCGACGAACTGCATGCCGACGGCGGCGAGATCGATTATCCGCGCCAATGGCGGGTCGCCCACGTGGCCCAGGAAACTCCGGCGCTGGATCGTCCGGGGCTGGAATACGCGATTGACGGCGACGTCACGCTGCGCCGGCTGGAGGCCGAGCTGGCCGCCGCCGAGGCTGCCGACGATGGCGAACGGATCGGCGAAATCCACGCCGCGCTGGCCGACGCCGACGCCTATACCGTGCGTTCGCGCGCCGAACAGTTGCTGACCGGCCTCGGTTTCTCGCTGGAGCAGATGCAGCAGCCGGTGGCCAGCTTTTCCGGCGGCTGGCGCATGCGGCTGAACCTGGCCCAGGCGCTGATGTGCCCGTCCGACCTGCTGCTGCTGGACGAGCCGACCAACCACCTCGACCTGGACGCCATCATCTGGCTGGAAGACTGGCTGAAACGCTATGCCGGCACACTGCTGATCATTTCCCACGACCGCGATTTCCTCGACGGCGTGGTGAATGTGATCGTGCATATCGACGACAGGAAGCTGAAGCGTTATTCCGGCAATTACTCCAGCTTCGAGCGGCAACGTGCGGCGGCGCTGGAGCTGGCGGCCGGCACGCTGGAAAAGCAGAACCGCAAACGCGCCCACCTGCAATCCTTCATCGACCGCTTCAAGGCCAAGGCCAGCAAGGCCAAGCAGGCACAGAGCCGGATGAAGATGCTGTCGAAGATGGAAGAACTGGCGCCGCTGCATGCGGCGGCCGCCTTTTCCTTCGATTTCCGCGAACCACTCTCGGCCCCCAATCCGCTGCTGGTGATGGAGGACGTGAACGCCGGCTACCGGAGCCGTGACGAGTACGCGCAGGAAGTACAGAAAGCGGAAAAAGTCATCGTGCGCGACATCAAGTTCTCGCTGCAAAGCGGGCAGCGGGTTGGCCTCCTGGGCGTGAACGGCGCCGGCAAGTCGACGCTGATCAAGACCATCGCCGGCGAACTGGCGCCGCTGGCCGGCAGCGCCACCTTCGGCAAGGGGCTGGTGATCGGCTATTTCGCCCAGCACCAAGTGGAAATGCTGCGCCACGACGAATCGCCGCTGTGGCATCTGGGCCGCATCGCGCCCAATGTGCGTGAGCAGGAATTGCGCAACTTCCTCGGCGGCTTCAACTTCCCCGGCGACATGGTCACCAGTTCGATTGCGCCCTTCTCCGGCGGCGAAAAGGCGCGCCTGGCGCTGGCACTGATCGTCTGGCAGCGCCCCAACCTGCTGCTGCTGGACGAACCGACCAACCACCTCGACCTGGAAACGCGCGAAGCGCTGACGCTGGCGCTGGCGCAATTCGAAGGCACGCTGGTGCTGGTATCGCACGATCGCCATCTGCTGCGCGCCACCACCGACCAGTTCCTGATCGTCGCCGACGGCAAGCTGCAGCCGTTCGACGGTGACCTCGACGACTACCGGGACTGGCTGTTCCAGAGCAAGCTGGATGCCAGGAATGACGCGGCGGCGGCAACGCCGCTGCCAGCGCCGCGGAAAACGCCGTCACAGCAACCGGTCGAAACCCTGCTGGCCAATCCGTTGCCGGGCGCCACCCAGAACGCCGCCGAGCGCAAGGAGCAAAAACGGCAGGAAGCCGAACAGCGCCAGCGCCAGGCCGCCGTCAAAAAACCGATCGAAGCGCGCATCAAGCGGCTGGAAGAACAGATTGCCAGGTGCAATGCAAAAAAGGCCGAGATCGACGCCCGCCTGGCGGCGCCGGAAATCTACGACAGCGCCCACAAGGAGGAATTGAAAACGCTGCTGACCGAGCAGGCTTACCAGGCGCGGGAACTGGCGCAGCACGAAGCGGAATGGCTGGAGCAGCAGGAAGCGCTGGAGCAGCTGGTGGCGTAATTCGTTGCGCTGTCGTTTCCGCGGCCGTAAGCGTGCGCCAGCGTGGTTAGTGCGATTAAAGTTTAGATCTGGAAGATCATTGATTTCAAATGAAATTCACGAACTTCAAAAAATGTTCTGAGATTAAAGTCTTGAACCAGTTAACCACATCGAGCGACTGCGATTGACATTAAAGTTCTGCTCTATTGTTCGGGCCTTCCTTTATTTCTTGGCTTTTGCTTCGTAAATTCCCTGTCATGAGCTAGAAATAATCAACCTCAGAAAAATGCGGCGAGCACTCAGAAATCGGGCCGCGCCGCATGAAAAAGCGGACATCATGGTTGACGAACACCAAGGTCAAGCCTTCAACTCTTGAGAAGCTGAAAAGGGCAGTTTTTAGAGGTACTCCTCACTGATACACCCGCGGAATGCGGTCTGCCCACGTCTTTTCCCTCACCAGGCTGCCGTTTTGCCGCAAGGTCTTGGTGAAAGTGACGTGGAAATATGAGGCATCCGACTCGATCCGCGCTTGGGTCGAGAGGGCTATTTCATTGTCCCCGATGGTGAACACGTTTCTGCGCTCGCCCTGGTAGCGGGCGTTGGCAGGCCTGGCGTCATTGACGTTCCATCGGTACGATTCGCTGGACTGAAATTTGTTGTCACGAATGGTCCAGGTAATGTCGCTGCTGCTCGAGAATGTCGAGTCGCCGGTTTGTTCATCGCGATCAGGCTTGAAAACCGGTGCGTTCTTTTCCAGTTCTTTGCCAAAAGGCGCTGCGTCGCTGGGCTCTGGCGGGGGTAGCACACAGGCTGGGCTGGTTTCGTTTTTCACTGGTACCACCGGCAACTCAAGCCATGTGTTGTCGCCCAGCAGAAGGCTGGTGGTGCCTGGCGTGGGGCTGGGCCAGATCATCGGAAATTGCGCGTTGGCGACGGCCAGGCGGATGCGGTGGCCCGGTTTGAAGCGCCACGTGGTGAAGTGAATCGAGGTGGCCAGCGTAGTCGGTTTACCGGGTATCAGCGCTTCAGGCTCAAGCCGTGAAAAGCGCTGGGAAGGATTGATGATCGCACCGCTGACCAGGGATACCTTGCCATCCGGAGCAACGTCTTCCAGACGCACCGTCCACTGATAAAAAGGCGCATCTGCGGCCACGCGCAAGCGCACTTGCGGCATGCCCATAATTTCCATGGCTTCAGTCAAAGGAGCGGAGTCATAGACCAGACTGTGGGCGTCGTCCGCCGCCATGTCGCCCGTTTGTTCGCCCCACCAACCGCCGGCGCCCATCCCGGCGCCTGCGCGGTAGAGCAGGGTTTGGGCCGTTTCCTGCGCTGAAGGCGTATTGCCCAGTTGTTGCGCAGTTTGAAGGTAGAGGCGTTGGGCGGTGCTGCCGTCCCATGGCCATTGCTGGTCGCAACGCCAATAACCGGGAATGGTCTCCAGATCGGTGGCAGGCGGGTGCCCGGTACGCATGAATGCGGTCCAGCGCGGTTGATCCAAGACACCGTTGTCTATTCCCTTGAGCCAGTAATCCCACCAGCGCAAGGCCTTTTGCCGCCACTCGTAGTTGGGGCCGGGCACGCCGTATTCTGGCCATGCGTGGTTCCATGGTCCGATGTCTGCAATCACCGGCGCCTTGGAGGTTTGGCTCACCTCCACCACGAAATCGCGATAGCCGTCGAGCAATCCGCCGATCAGATAGGCTGGAACTTCCAGCGGTGTTTTGAATTTGAGAGACTCCTTGCGCCAAAAGTCGCCATCTTGTTGCTGACGCAGCCAGGTGAATATCCAGGGTTCCCGGTCGAAGCGATTTTGGAAATAATTTTCATCAATGCGGTAGTCCGGGCTTTGCGGCATTGAATTATCGGTATCGATCTGATGCGCATAGGAATCTATGTGCAAGGCGCCGTCAATGTAGTGAACGTCGTTGTAGAAAAGGTCAGTCGACCCATGCGCGGCAATAATGGCCTTGAGTGCAGGCGGTTTCCTGTGGGCCGTCATCAGGGAGTTGAAGGCGCTCCACGAAAGGCCATACATTCCGACGTTGCCATTGGACCAGCTCTTTTGGGAGAGCTGTGCGATCAACTCCTCGGCATCGGAAATCTCCACTTCGGAATACTCGCTGACAGGAATGCTGCCTTCGCTGCCTCCCGTGCCGCGCACATCCACCCTGGCAACGACATAGCCACGCTTGGCAAAATAGGCGCCATATCCATAATCGCCCAGCGCGAAAAAATCATCCTTGCGATAAGGCACCATTTCCATAATGACCGGGAAAGTTTCGCCGGCCTTTTTGGCTGAGGGGCGATAGTAGGTCACGGCCAAATGCACGCCATCTCTCATTTTGAGCGTGCCGTTCTCCAAGGAGAATTCATAATGCGTGGTTTCTGCTGGCGGTCCAGTATCTCCAGAGCAGCCGAATAAACCGCATATCAGGAAAAGGTAGATTGTCAATTTTTCAAAGGTGATTGCGCTCCATCGCATCATTTTTCTCCGGGTGTTTTGTGCTGTTTGCAGCCGTCAATGGCAACCGTCAACGTGGTGGTTGTGACACGGCTTCAGCGTTTGTGCGTGACAACCTTTCATTATGGCAATGGCTGTAGTTCTGCACAAGTCAGCGGAGGCGGTGATCTGTTCTGAAATTGGTTGTCGACAGCGGACTCGCGAGGCCCGCCAAATCGTCCTCAGATGATGTTGGGTGTTGTTGCAGGAGCGACTCTAGCCGTTCTCCCTGTTTCCCGACAAAAGATCGGGAACCACAGGTCGATGTACCGGTGTTCAGCCAAGTCATTTCGACGGTGCGGCCGCAGGTTGAGTGGTCGTTGCGAGCCGATGGTGGCGAGAATGCCTGATGAGGCCGCCAATGACTCCCGATGGGCGGGTACAGCGCGCCATCGCGCTTCGCCTGGCTGATCCATGTGAAATGGTCGGATAATATCTCGACATTCAACAGCTTTGATGCCAACGAAGCAGCTTGGATGATGGGCGAATGGCGCGTAGCTCGTTTCTGCAACAGAACCTTAATCTCATAGACCAAGCGTCGTTGCGCCCTCAAAGGCACAGCTTCGATCGACACATACCAATAACAGAGACCATGACCCAAGCGATCGACAAACCCCTGCACGGCATCCGCGTCCTCGACCTGACCCGCCTCTTGCCCGGGCCGGTGGCCACCATGCATCTGGCCGACATGGGCGCCGAAGTGATCAAGATCGAGGAACCCGGCGGCGGCGACTACGCCCGCACGATGGGCCACGTGCGGCACGAAGTCTCGCAGTTTTTCGTCGCGGTCAACCGCGGCAAGCGCTTTCTCCGGCTCGATCTGAAGGCGTCGAAGCAGCGCGATGAATTCCTGCGCATGGTCGAAGAGGCCGATGCCGTTGTCGAAAGCTTTCGCCCCGGTGTGATGGACAAACTCGGCCTCGGCTGGAACGTGCTGAAACAGCGCAACCCGAAGCTGGTGCTGTGCTCGATTTCCGGCTACGGCCAGGACGGCCCGCTGGCGCAGGCCGCCGGGCACGACATCAACTACATCGGCTACGCCGGCATGCTGGAACAGAACGTCGGGCCGGACGGCACACCGGCCCTGTCCAATCTGCAGGTGGGCGATCTGCTGGGCGGCGCGCAGTGCGCGCTGCAGGGTATCCTGGCGGCGCTGCTGGCGGTGAAGATGGGCGGTCCCGGGCGCCTGGTCGATGTCTCGATGACCGATGCGGTGTTCGCCCACAACATCATGCCGCTGGTTGCCTTCAACAACTTCGGCCAGGCGCCGCCACCTGGGCGCGATCTGCTGACCGGTGGCGTACCCTGCTACAACGTCTACCGCACCAGCGACGGCCGCTTCATGGCGGTCGGCGCGCTGGAACCGAAGTTCTGGGACATCCTGTGCGAGGTGCTGCAGCGGCCGGACTGGAAGCGCCGGCACTGGGCCCATGGCCAGGCCGTCGGCGGTGTCGACGCGATGGCATTGAAGGCGGAACTGGAGGCGATTTTTGCGCGCTGCACGCTGGCTGAATGGACTGAAAAATTCGCCGGTCAGGATTGTTGCGTGACGCCGGTGCTGCGGGTGGAGGAAGCAGCCGCCAGCCCGCTGTTTCAGGCGCGCGGCATGATCGTCAAGGCCGATCATCCGACCGAAGGGGGCTACCTGGCTACCGGCAGCGTACCCAAATTCGGCGCCTGAGCCGTTCGGATCTAGCGTTTTTGCCGGTAGATATCCTGCCCGGCTTCGTTGATCTGGCGCCGCAGCGCGCGCCGTTCATCGGGCGTCATCCGGCCTTGCCGGGGGCCATTCGGGGCGGCGAAATTATCCTGATATTCGCGGCGCCCAGCCTCCTCGCCACGGCGATTTTCATTGCGCCCGCCCCGGTTCTGCCCTGCCCCCTGCTCCTGCCCGTATGGGCGGAACTGTATGGCCTGCAGCGCAAACTGGCCGGCATTATCATCGCCCGGCCAGGCAAAGGCGCTCGCCGTGCCCAGCATCAGCACCAGCCAGAGCGCGCTTTTTTTGTATAAGCTATTCATGCATTGTTCCATCCGTGAAGCTGCCGGCGACCAACCATCAAGATTTGACCACATCAAATCTGTCCTGATCGAGTCTAGGCCACTGGCGATAGCGGTATAAGGCGCTTTACCGTAAAGTCTGTAACACTTTGTAATTCATGCGTTTTGCGCGCCGTTCGCGTTAATTTTTGACGTTACCATAAGCTCATGAACATGACCAATACCAGCCACACCGGCAACGCCAGCCATCAAGCCAGAATTCTGGTGGTCGATGACGATATCCGCTTGCGCGATCTGCTGCGGCGCTATCTGGCCGAGCAGGGATTCAATGTCGTCACCGCCGAAAACGCACCGGCGATGAACAAGCTGTGGCTGCGCGAACGCTACGATCTGCTGGTGCTGGATCTGATGCTGCCGGGTGAAGACGGCCTGTCGATCTGCCGCCGCCTGCGCGGCGCCGGCGACCAGACCCCGATCATCATGCTGACCGCCAAGGGCGAGGACGTGGACCGGATCGTCGGCCTGGAGATGGGTGCCGACGACTATCTCCCGAAGCCGTTCAATCCACGCGAGCTGGTGGCGCGTATCAGCGCGGTATTGCGCCGCAAGCGTCCGGACGAGGCGCCTGGCGCGCCGTCGGAAACGCCAGAGTCGTTCGAATTCGGCGAGTTCGTGCTGGATCTCGGCACCCGTTCGCTGAAAAAGAACGGTAGCCCCGTGCCACTGACCACCGGCGAGTTCTCGGTGCTGAAAGTCTTTGCCCGCCATGCGCGCCAGCCGCTGTCGCGCGAAAAACTGATGGAACTGGCGCGCGGCCGTGAATATGAGGTATTCGATCGCAGCCTCGACGTGCAGATTTCGCGCCTGCGCAAGCTGATCGAACCCGATCCGGGCAATCCGCTCTACATCCAGACCGTCTGGGGTCTGGGCTATGTCTTCATTCCAGAGGGGCAGCCCCGCTAGCGCGGGCTGAAGCAGTCATTTTCCCGCCTTCCGTCTCGACGTTTTCCGCACCCAGCCAGTCCGGCTGGCTGAAGAGCGGGCTGTTCTGGCGTACCTTTTTCCTGCTGGCGGTACTGATCATGCTCAGCATGGCGGCCTGGGTCGGCAGCTTCCGCATGCTGGAGCGGGCTCCGCGCGCACAGCAAATCGCCGCGCAGGTGGTTTCCATCGTTACCATCACGCGTGCCGCGCTGACCCATTCTGCACCCGATTTGCGGCGCGAACTGCTGTTCGAGCTGGCCAGCAACGAAGGCATCCGCATCTATCCGCTGGAAGACACCGATCTGGTGCAGGCGCCGCCGCCGAGCGGCCTGATGGCGGACGTGCGCACGGCGGTCAAGCGCAGCCTGGGTGCGGATACTCGCTTCGCCGGCAGCGTCAACGGCGTGGCCGGATTCTGGGTCAGCTTCGGGATCGAGGATGATGCCTACTGGCTGATGCTGGACCGCGAGCGGATCAGCCGCAACTCCAGCCTGCAATGGCTGGGCTGGGCCGCGGTGGTGCTGATGCTGTCGCTGTTGGGCGCTGTCTTCATTTCCCGCCTGATCAATCAGCCGCTGGCGCGCCTGACGGCTGCTGCGCGCGCGATTGCCAAGGGCCAGCAGCCCGAGACGCTGCCGGAAAAAGGCCCGACCGAGATCGAAGAAGCCAACCGCAGCTTCAACCAGATGGTAGATGACTTGAAGCGCGTCGAAACTGACCGTGCGGTGGTGCTGGCGGGCATCTCCCACGACTTACGTACGCCGCTCTCGCGCATGCTGCTGGAAGTGGAGATGGCTGCCGGACTGGATGACGATGCGCGCGCCGGCATGCAATCCGACCTCGGACAGATGGACGCGATCATCGGCCAGTTCCTCGACTATGCCAAGCCGGCGGATGCCGGCCGCTTCAGCGCGGTCGATGTCAGCGCGCTGCTGACCGAGCTGGCGCACAATGGCGCCCGCCTGCCGGATGTGCGGATTTCCAGCACGATCCAGCCCGGCCTGCGGTCCGAGGGCAACCCGACCGAGTTGAAGCGCGTATTCAACAATCTGCTGGAAAACGCCCGCCGTTATGGCAAGAACGCCGACTCCGAGACGGCAGAGATCGATGTGCGCTGCCGAGCCGACGGCAATCAGATCGTGAT